>NZ_CP049909.1:0-86511 GCF_011305775.1 Hymenobacter sp. HDW8 | reverse complement strand
TGCTCAAGCTACGGTAGCGCTGCCGGTACTCAGTCGTTACCTGTGGGCTGGCCATCAGCATAGCGACAAGTTTGCCGCCGAGCAAGTCACCGTAAGGAGGAATAGCCCCGCAGGTGGTTATCTCCATCATGGAAGCCGCCACATGCCGCTTCTTAATGCTGCGTAGTGCGATGCTAAGGGCTTTTTTACCGTCTTTGTAGGAAAGCAAGCTCTCCAATTGGTGACTTTCCTCTAATTGCGCTGCCTTATCAAATTCGCACAGGGCGTTGAACAATTCGGCCAGCGTAACCGCTCGTTTACGTCGGAATAAGTCGGTGCGTGCGTCGCCTTCCAGATTCGCACTAAGTTTGTGTTGGCCCCGATTGGCCACTGGCAGCAGGGCAGCTGCTTCCCGTAAGCGTAGGCCAACCTCAAGGGTCGGGGCAAGAAGGTCCGTTGGGGTTATCAATCCTTCACTTACGAAGTCATCACAGTAAACTTCATCAATGGCTCGACGCAATTCAGCGCGCAAGGCTTGAAGGCGAGCAACGGGGTCAGGAGCAATTCGAAGGGCCGAGAGCGTCCAACCGACAAACTCGTCTCGGCAGCTAATCTGTACTACCGCCGAGCCCAAGGCCGCAATGCCCATTACGGGATGATTCGGCCGGGCAGCATCCCGAACCAAATAGAACATCCGCCGGCCGGGCTGGGTGTTAAAGGGCAAACTCCAGGTATACCGGCAGTAACGCCAAATGTCAAGAAGCCGCAACCCGGTATGTTCATCCAAATCCTCGGAAACGAACTGGAGGTAAGGCTTGACGACATCCATTAGCCGTGCAGTCCGGTTTGGCTCGGAGACCCGCAACGTGGCCTCTATATCGCTCGCCAATACCTGAGGGTCCGCCAATAAATTTCGTACACTAACGCGCCGGCCTTCATGGTAGCGAACCCGCTCCATCCGTTGGATGAACCGTTGGTTGAGTGGGTCGGCCAACTGTTCATCGCGGTGTGCGACGAGTCCTTGGCGTAAGTGCTGCTTTATTTCAAGCGGGGCCGGCGGAACGTAACCGGGTTGTGCGGTCCTGGGGGTTGTATCCGGGGCATACGCCCGAAGCCGACCGGGCCGGGAAGAATGAAAATGCCAGCCTTGCCCAGCTAAATCGGCAAGTACTCGGGCAAAAACGGCTAGTCGTAGTTCCTCAGGCCGCGGCAGCGCAGCAGCTGGTAAGGTTTCCGTCAACCAATGCCGTAGTGCTGCATGTTGGTCAAGAGGAAGCCAATCAGCTGCCAGAACAGCCCACAACGATGCATTCGCTGCTGTGTCAGGAAGTTGAGGAGTTAAATCGTACACAAGTAGACGTTTGGGGGCAATAAAGTCACGAGCAGATGACTCTGCTCATCCAAGCCAAATACCGTGTTTACGCGGTTGATCTGACCTTTACCCTCGTGATTAAGGACAGACAAACATAACAGATTGATTACACAAAACGGAATAAAATTTCGGTTCATGTAATCAAACCCATTAGATTTGCGTTATGGTCATACTTACTGAGCGAACGCTTCGGGAATTCGGCGAAAAGCACGCCGATGCTGCTGAAGCGTTGAGAGTATGGTATGCTCAGGTTGACCTAGCCGACTGGGGCTCTTGGTCGGATGTCAAAGCTAGCTACCCAACCGCAGACTATGTTGGCAACGACCGTTACGTATTCAATATCCGCGGTAACCGCTACCGCCTCATTGCCAGAATTCATTTCAATATCCGCACGGTATATATTAGGTTCATCGGTACCCACGCAGCCTACGATAAAGTCAATGCCTCAACCATTTAACTTCGCCTAGCCATGACGCTACACACCGAAGCTGAGTATTTGGACGCCCTGCGCCGTTTTGATGAGTTGCTTGACACAGACTCTGAGAATACCGCGGCATTACTGCCCTTACGGGATGCCATTCATGCGTTTGAGAAATCCCAGGATTACCATCCAGGTCCTCCTCAAACCATAGCAGGACGTATCGAGGTTGAGATGTTTCGGCGACGGCTGAAGCAAAAAGATTTAGCGGCCCTTCTGGAAATCACACCTTCACGCCTTAACGAAGTGTTGAAGGGTAAAAGGCAAATAAACCTTGATTTGGCTAGGCGGCTATACCACAAACTTCAGATTCCAGCTGACTTCATTCTTGATGCTGCTTAGTACGAATCTATACACCCTTCATTAATCTAACTATAATTAGCCATATCATTTTTGAGCTTGCCGAACAATGTATGCCTTATATCAACGCTATCCAATATTAAATTCATTTCTGCAAGCTTAAAGTCTCTATAGTTTTTGACTATCTTCTGACCAGCAATTTCAATATTAATAATTTCTTCTGCTTGGCTTTGTGGATAAGTGCTTACAATGTCGAAGATTCTCTTTACTTCGCGTTTGTATATGTTATGTTGATACACTTCTTCTAAACCTAAATCATCAATCAATTTTTGTCCTCGGCTTAGGCTAGTGCCACCCACGTGCTTTCTTTTTTCAAGTGTAATTGAAAAGTTTAGATCATTTAAATAAGTGGCTGGGGGTAAAAAGTTGAACCGATAGTATGAATGGAAATCATCTATGTAAGGATGTGTATGAGTTTTAATGCTGAATACTTTGGTGCCCTTGTATGTGCTGTTACAACTGTAGCAAGAAGGAATAAGGTTATAAAATGATAGGGCCAAATAGGGATGCATCACTTTACAATAATAATGGTCGATACTAAAGAGGTGTTTGGCTTTCCCTTTAGGAGCGATTGAGATAGTGTCTTTCCTGTTGCAGTAAGGGCATATTGGAATATCTAGTGACTCTAAAAGCCAGTCGCATTTAGAATGACTTCTGAAGGTGTTATAATTAAATATGGAGTAAACTTCCTTCCCAAATTCAGTAAGTATTTTTTGACCGTCTTTTTCTGCGCTCATTTCTGGGAGTTGAAGAGACGTGCGAATAAATTCAACATCGACCATCAAACTTTCTAGTTCGATAGGTTCACTCGTTATAATTTTTTTCAAAAGACTGCAGTCGTTCTTTAAGAAAATAGAATAAAAGCTCTTGTACGGCTCAGCCGAAGCTACTACTAGTTTATTAAGCCTTTGCGCTAAAGAGCCACTCTTAAAGTGGGTTTTTGAACGTGGGTTAAGTACTTGATAAAAATCAAGTGCAAGTTGAGCGAAAGGTTTGGTGTGACCAGAGGTGTACTTTATCATATTATGCTCCTTGGACTTGCTCGTTGAATAAGTCCGTTAGCCGGTTTCTCAAAATTGGTTCGCCAATATTATTGATGAACTTTAAGACTGGTAAAAAGTCTTTTTCATCCATGCTCTTGTTTACAAGTGGAGCTAAGACCTCATTCATTTTGTCTTGAGCATAATTTCCTATTAGTCCATCTTTCATGAAATAGGCGTCCCTGAACAAAGTATGGATGTTAGCAGCCAGTGTTCTCTCTTTGCTGGCATTGTCTATGACTTCAACTTTGCTTTTTCTTCTGTTCCTAGCCAAGTAAATGACGTTTTCGCGGGTCAGGTCAGACAATATAAAGGGTGAATGGGAGGTAAGTATTATTTGAAAACTAACGTTAGGTATTACTTTCGGTATGTTAGTTATTAGAAATTTTATGTATTCCTTCTGCCATTGAGGATGAAAATACTGTTCGCCCTCGTCTATAAGCAAAAGTATATTTTTGTTTTTGCCGTGCTTTCTGAAAACGGTATCTGATTTGAGCGAATTCAGGCGAGAAAGAAAAGCAAGTCTTGCTTTTTCGCCTGAACTCATATCCTGCCAATCAAATTCTAAAACGCTTTCCGAACGGAATGCCCCTGAATAGGACTCGAAAAAGACTTTAGCATTAAGTGTTGACTCATCTGAAATGGGTAATTCAAAGTGCACACTAGCTGAATTTTGTGTGTTCTTGAAGGAAATGTCCCTCTTGTATATAAATACAAAAAGATTAGTAAGGCTTGTTATTAGTTCTTGATTACGGGATTTAAAGGGATAATTATCTTCCTTTGGAGTATAGCCAAAGCCAGATAAAACTTTGAGAAAATAGCCCTCATTTATTGTAGCAATGTCTTTTATATCAGCAATGCTCTCAGAGATGAAAGCGGTGAAGTAGGATTCAGATGTTGTTTCGCTTAGTTCTATTAAAAAATTGTGATATAATACAAGAATTAATGTATCTCTCAGCTTTTCATTTCGATTAGCTTTTTTGATTTTACCATATAGTAGTTTGATAAACCCTTCGATTTCAAGAATTTCATTATTGCTTCTGCGCTTGTTTTCAATATTATCGGTTCTTCGCTTATAGATAGAACCAAGCCAGCCGCTTGGACGAGATTTGAAAGCTACCCTCACTACGCTGGGTAATGAAATTTCTAAATTTGATATATGCTTACTCTGAATTACAAAATCAATTTGTGATTTTATTTCATGGACTCTAAATTTTCCGAGTTCTCTTCCCAATATGTAATTAGTTGAAATGTTATAAACGAACTGGGAGCTAGTTTCATTTCTGTAATCAAAAATATTTGAATAAAATATGATTACCGATTCTTTAAGACCTGAGATCGTTTGTAAAACTGATTTAGGATTTGCTGCGGAACCACTCGCGGGAGACTTTTTTGTGCTTTCAGCCTCTTCAATTGTCAGAGCAGGAGTGTTTTGCACTTTGAGGTTTCGAATTGACTCTATTAAATAGGAGCAATTTGATTCATTAATTATTTTTAACTTTGTTTTGTCAATGTTATGCAGTACAATTCGCAACTCATTCGAATCGGTTCTGTATACAATCACTAACTTTTGATTGAAGTCATAACTTTGCCCAAGCTTATCTCTAAAGAATTCTAATATTGATGTTTTACCTGTGCCATTTTCACCTACAATAGCTGTTACATTCTTTACTTCGTTTCCGAAGTAACCTTCAATATAGTTATCATTTCTAACAATCGTTATTGTCGCATTATTAAGTGAATAATCGAAACGATATTCTGCGTTAGTATTGAGGCCTTGATGGCGTATATTCCTAAAGTCATCAATCCAAACGAATAAAACCTCCATTTTTTGGGTAATTATCTATGTAGTGGTGGAATCAAAACTAATAGGATGAGATGACAATGTACTGGGTCAAGGCGTGAATAAAACGCTATCACTTACTTATAGACCCAGGTTTTGCGCGGCGTTAAATACAATCACATCATCCAGGCGGGAATACCGGTCAATCATGGCGTCGGTCTTCTGCTTGGTCTGGTTCTTTATAAAGCGATTGGACTGGCCCCGCAGCACCGCCACCGTGATAAAGGAGACGCGCAGGGAGTGGGCCGAGTAATTCTTCTCCGCAATCTTGTAGCCTTCCTCGTCGTGGTTCAGGTGCAGCTGCACCAGGCCGTTGACGCGCAGGGGGGACAGGCGTTTAAGCGTAGGCAGGGCCTCGCCCTTGACTTTACCGCGCTGGAGCGAGACGAACAGCGGACCGGTGCTGCGTCCGAGCTGCTGGACCCAGGCGCGGGCGGAGCGCACGGGACAAAAGGCGGCCGTGGCCGCGTAGAAGACGGCCTTGTCCTCAGCCTCGCCGGCCTGGTTGGTCTTGCTTTTGGGCAGGTGCACCACCAAGGCCCGCTCGGTGAATTCCAGGTGCTCCACGTTCAGGGCCACGAGCTCGGAGCGGCGGAAGGCGCCGGCGAAACCCAGCAGCAGCAGGGCCCGGTCGCGCAGCCCGGCCGTGGTGGTGACGTCCAGGCGGCGGATGCTCTCCTTGAGTTCCTCCACCGTGAAGGCCGGCGCCTGCTTCTGGCGCTTGCCCAGGGCCCGGGTGATGCCGTCCAGCACCAGGGCAAGCTCGTCGGCGGGCACCGGCGAGGGGTAGCCGCGCAGTTGGTGGTGCTTGTGGATGGCGGCCAGGTGCCGCCGGATGGTGGAGAGCTTGCGCGGGATATCCGCCAGGTCGGCCACGTAGCGGGCCACGGTGGGCACCTCCGCCGGCAGCGGACACAGGCCGTGCAGGGTGCAGTACGCCCCGAAGCTTTTCAAATCGGCCGAGTAGGCGAGCACCGTGTTGTCGGCGCCCTCCAGGCCGAGCTTGAGGTAGCGGGCCACGTTGCCGGCGGCCGTAGATAACTGGGTGCCTAAGGCGTAAGGCTCGTCCGGAATTCGGGTGAGGTCGGTGCTCATAAGGCCGAAAGTAGCCAAAATACTTTAGGTATCATAACTAACAATTATGATACCTAAAGTATTGGTTTGCTTGGTTCTCGTTTCTTAGTCATTCCGCTCAGTGCCTTCGATCCGCGGACCTGCTGCGGGTGGCTATCTTGTGACATAATAGGAACACCTGTTGCTAGTATGTCACAGCTATTTTCCTACGTATGGCTGCTCTTTGTCTATTGGTTACATTCCGAGAAAAAAGTACAGCGAGTACAACGTGGTAATCCGCCTAGCGATAGCTGGGGCAGCAAGCCCTGTATACTTGTTGTGCCATGCTGGTAACCAGAGCGGAACAAGCACTTCTAGTCCGTTTCCTCTCCTTTATCTACACTATGATTACGGACATCTGAGCACCACAGCCCTATCGAGCTATCGGTCTCATCTTAGTCCAAGGTGACGTTTCCGTCCTGTTGTTATAAGACTTGGGCAATCGATCGAACTACGGCTTAGTTATTGGCCCTTTTGGTGCTCTGGCCAACTGCTAGCAGCAAAACTTCTTCCTGCTTTTAAAGGAAGAATGTGCGATAAGTAAATTAGCTACATCAATAAGGCTACACTCACATGATAATTATAATTTACACCCCTATTAAACCTCAAAGTATCCATAACTTGGATTAATGCTCACCATAATACTGAAAGCTAAATATTAACATGTCCTTGCAGTAATTGCTAAAATTTTGAGTATATTTAAATGTCTACCAATATGAGTAGCAGAAGTGCCTCTACTAAGGACGTGTTACAGGACCATTCACAAGCAAAAGTCAAGTTATACACTGGCTATTTGTCAGCGTATTTGAAGATTCTTGGTAATACTCCTTATATGGATACTATACACCTTTTCGACATTCTTTGTGGAGAAGGTAGATACAAAGACGGGGAAGAGGGTAGTGCTTTGCAAGGGCTCCGGACTATAATCGAATACTATGCCTCGACTCCTCTGACCAAATTGAAATTGAGTGTAAGGCTTAATGATTTTGGTCAATCAACCGTGGAAAAGGGTTATAAAAAGATTGAGCGGGTAGAAAGTTTTGCCTCCAAATTGGTCATTCCAAAAAGCAAAATACAGCTTACCTGTTCGGACCTTGAATACAGTGTAATCCTTGAGGAGGTAGGCCGTAAGCTCAATACTTTAAGGGGAAATGAGAAGTCAATAGTATTTATTGACCCTTGGGGGTATAAGTCAATTAAACCGCAAAAGCTGAAAGAACTCTTTGCGTGTGACCGTTGTGAAATACTGTTGTTTCTTCCGACAACTCATATGTACCGTTTTGCAAACAAGGCTACCGCAAGCGGTTTGGAAGAGAAAGTGCCAAGTGGTTCCGAACCCTTGAAACGCTTGTTAGAAGAGTTGTTTGACAACGATGTTCCTCGCTTTCAAGTTTTTGATGAGTTTGAAAGTGCAATCCTGAAACGCTTAACAGGAAAAATGGGAGCCAAGTATAGCTCCTCTTTCGCGCTGGAAACGGCCAAACGCAACAAGTATTCGCTATTCTTTTTTACGCCACATATTAAAGGGCTTGATGTATTCAATCAAGTAAGATGGAAGTTAGATACGGCCTCTGGTCGGGGATACTTCTATCGTAAAAACCCAAATCAACTAGCTTTGCTGCTCAACTGCCCCGAGGTGGCACATATCCAGCAAGTGAGAGATCTAATTAGAAGTGGACATGTAAATAATAGACAGGTGTATGAATTCGGTGTAGTTAATGGATACTTAACCAAAGCAACGAACGCTGCATTAAACCATTTAAAAGGAGCAGGGGAAGTCGTTGTTGAAGCATCTGACGGAAAAAGTATACCAACTAAAACAGCTAATTACTTGCAGCACAACTCCGATAGGGACGTACTCTTTAAATACGTGGATAATGGCGCAATCAAGCATTGAATGGACGGAAGTAACTTGGAATCCTACAACAGGCTGCGACAAGCTTTCGGCTGGCTGTAAGTTCTGCTATGCAGAGGTTATGTCGAAACGTCTTCAAGCTATGGGTATTGAAAAGTATGCTGATGGATTCAAGGTGATTAGGACCCATGAATCGGAGCTTTCACGCCCTTTTGCGTGGAGAAAACCAACTACTGTATTCGTTAATTCGATGAGTGACCTCTTCCATGTAGACGTGCCTCTCACGTTTATTAAGAGGGTATTTAGCACCATGAATCAGTGTCCTCAACACAAATTTCAGGTACTTACCAAACGTGCGGAGCTGTTAGAGCAATTCTCTACGGAACTCCATTGGACTGATAACATCTGGATGGGTGTATCAGTGGAAGACGACCGTGTACGTCATAGGATTGATGGGTTACGCAAATGTGGAGCTAAGACAAAATTCCTATCATTAGAGCCATTGTTGGGACCTCTACCAGGTCTAGACCTAACAGGTATTCATTGGGTTATAGTAGGAGGAGAATCAGGGCGCAAGCCCCGACCAATACAAGAAGAGTGGGTAGAGGATATTCGTAAACAGTGTGAAGCAGCTGGTGTGGCTTTCTTCTTTAAGCAGTGGGGTGGTAGAAATAAGAAAGCAGCAGGTCGCGAACTGAACGGTCGTACGTATGACGAAATGCCTACAGAGACTAGGATGGGTTAGAACTTGATAATTCAGAGCAACAAAAAAGCCTGGTTTTTAAACCTTAGCCTTACCCAAACTTTTCAAAGCGCCGCCCATTAGGGCGGCGCTTTTTTTGGTGCTGACTCGTTGGCTAGCTGCGCTGCGAGGTATACGCCTTCGACAAGGAAGCGCAGGTAAGTCAGGCCATGCCAGAGAGTTTGCCAGCCCGGCGGTCCATCGCTGGTACGGCCCAAATGGCCCCCAAGTGCTGCCAGAGCCCCATACACCTCAGCTACCGTCCGTATGGGGCGGCGACTCTGCGCTACGAGAACTTGTAAATAGGTGGATTCCAGGCCCGCATCACACGCTGCTCGATTTGGCTCGACGCGGCTTCGTTCGCGTAAATCGACTAAAGCCAGAGCGACGACGCTTAATAGGGCGACGGCTGCGAATAGGCGAGGTCCCGTCTGCAACTGCAGCTTTTCGGCGCGCAGACCTGTTTTCAGGGCTTTGTGGAAGTCTTCGATAATCCAGCGACTGGCGTACTGCTGGGCACACTCGTGGGCGTGGGCGAAGCTCGCGGCCGGGGTATCGCACAGCAGAATCCATTCTAAGCCAGGGCGAGCGGTGGGCGGCTGCGCTTCCCACACCCGCACCACACTACACGGGATCCCAGCGGCTTGCCCCGTGGCCCGTCCCGGCCGCTGCGGGGCTCGCAGGGTTAGGGGAATACCACGACTTACCTGCAGCGTCACGGATCGCGAGGGAATCCCTGGGCGGGCGGGTACGCCAAATTCGATCTGCCCGCAGCTGGGCTGTGCTCGCGCGACGGTAAATAACCGGCCACCAGAGGCCCCCGTTGGCGGGTCCACGAGCGCCCGGTTTTGCGCCGCCCGCACGACAAACCCCAATCCTTGCTGTTGACAGCGCTGTAAATGCTCAAACACGTCGGCTCCCCGATCCGCTACTACGACCCAGCGGGCCGACGTCGGCGGGCGACCCACCTCGCGCAAACTTTGAGACCATAAGTCGGACTCCCTCGTGCGGGATTGGCGCAAGTGATATTGCCGTCCGGAGCCGGCCGCTTTCTCCGCTGAGGGGATCGGTCGGCGCAAGTAAAACTGCTGGTCCACCAAGCCCAGTAACGGCAGGGTGGGGCGCTTGGCCGTCGGCTTGGGATCAAAGGCCGGCCACTGAGCAGCTACCAAGGAGTGCAATAATACGCCTTGCCGATGGTCTTTGCCTTGCCCCACCGGGCCAAGGCCAGGCCGCCGCCCCTGCCGTGACGTGGACCAGATCAATTCCGTAGTGTCCTCGATGAGCAGGAAGGTGCCCTCCTGCTGCAGATGCTGGCGAACGTAGTGACGATGCGCTGCTTGCAAGGCATCCGGCACCGCTTGTGGTAAGGCCAGCAGATGATAGGTTGCTTTGCTAGCATACGCTTGGCCGGCACTTAGTCGGGGAATGCTAACACCAGGCTGCCGAGCCCAGCCTGCGACGATGGTTTGGACGCGTTGCGTCCGCCGTTTATCGCCTAACACGACACCCCCGAAGTGGATCTGGGCCCAGCGTAACGGATCACTAAAATGCGTGGAGATATGCATGAAGAGAAGATAACCTATCTGCCAAAAAAAAGCGCCGCCTCAATGGGCGGCGCTTTGAAAAGTTTGGGTAAGGCTAAGGTTTTTAAACCAGGCTTTCTGTTGATTATAAGAGTATTGCAACGTACGAACTAGGCGTAAACGTAGTTGTGAACTTCTGCCCACTCTCGTTCATATTGCATTGCTACATCATTGGTGATTCCAAAAAGTGCTTCTACTTTGGCAACAGTCATACCGAAGCGCTTAGCCCTTAGAAATGACCATGCTTTCATTTTAAGCGCAAATTCTTCAGTATGAGTGAACTCCGAAATCATGTCTGGATGAATAGTATCGGTGTGTTCCATCTTCTACTTGTTTAAATACTGGTCAAAGATATGGGTTTGAGGCTTATACGCAAGGTCAAGTTCTCCAGACCATTGAGTCCCCTTTAAAATTTCTTCCCCACATTCCATATCAGAGAAGGTGTGCATTGGGAAATAAGCTTCAGGTGTTATGCTGTAATGAAAACTGACCAACTCCTGTAAGTCATCGCATAACGCGTGAGTCAATGAGGAGGTTCGCCCAAGAGCTGCATTCTCATCAGCTTTCTTCCGAGCAGATTGCAAGATTATTTCAACCTCTTCCCTCTTAGTGGCATGAAATCCAGCTATCGCCCAAACATAGCCACCATCCGTTAAACCTGCTTTTAGCCTTATGGCTTTTATTCCGGACAGCTTATACTGATTGTAGAGAATGGTATTTAGCTTCCTTGATATGCCTCTGCCTTGTAGTTCTTTAGGCATCGCTAAACACACATGGTTGACTATTAATTTACGCTGCTCAACGAGTATGTCCCTTTCCAGAAGAATCGGCTTCCCATAGGCAGTAGCTTCATAGGAAAAGTTTAGAATGCTGTTGTTTTGAACTGAATAGTGGGAGCTCCATAAAGATTTATGCCATTCAAAGCTATATACAGTTGGTACGTCTTTCAGTTCTTTAGCAAGGTTAACAAAATCCATGTAATAGAGCTGAGTATTCATAAGCAATACAAACACATGATCTGAAGCGCAATTGATAGAGACCTTCTGTGCTTTGATCGTATCCAAGTCCTTTATTTGAAGCATTAGTAGTTAGTAAGCTTTAGCAATGAAGGCTGAAAGCTTTTCGAATGGGTTAATATTTTGGTTTACCTAGCTAGATAGCAAATTTTGAGCAGTAGCGTGACAGCAAACCTAACTTAAACGACCGCTCTAGCTTGGTCAGTCGTTTGGACCTTTTGCAAACGGTAGACCCTATTTTGTCCTGAGTTACTCGAGAACTTCGATTCTATTGCCCGGTACGGGCGTCTATGCTTTCGCTAGCCTTTTTTCTTTCCCACGATCATGGCGTAAACGCATCAGCAGCCATCCTACTAGGAAGGCCAGGAGGGCGGGCACTACCGGCAGGAGCACCAAGGCGAGAAAATCATTCGCTTGCCCGAGCAACATGGCCTTCACCAGTGGAAAAAAGGCCTCTAGCTCCAGGAAGCCCATTAAATAGGAGCTTCCCGATACCTTTTGGAGCCCTAATTGATACACTTTCTCTTCCGGCAGAAAGGTAAGGTAGGCCAGCTCGCCGAAAAAACTGATTGCCCAGGTTCTCAGTGCTAAGCGGGTCGGCAAGCGGCAGCGCGCCGCGAGCAGATAGGGGATGGTTAGCAGGGCGGCCAGACAGCCTAAGAAGAGCAGGAAGATGATACCCATTGAGAAATGAGGAGAAGTCAAGTAGGTTGATACCGCGCCGATAGTTGTCTGCTTAATTCCTCAGCGTTGCTTAGCGGCTGCCAGCCCTTAGGTAACCCGCCAAAAGTGGGCCAGGCTAATCCCACTCTGGTTGATCGCTCACATAAGGCGCAGTTCCTCCTCAGCGCGGAGGGGCCCGTACATCGCAGCCTTGAGTTTATCCAGCAAGCCAGTGATCGGTCCGCACGGTTCTAGCATCCAGTCCTTGCGGCCGCACGCCCCTTACAAGCCCGGAGTAGCCCGACGATAGCGGGCCAGCAGATAACCGACCAGAAAAGCGGCCGCCGCCGGCACCAAGGGCAGCAAGTGAAGCCTAGCGTTATCGTGGCCGTATCGTAGCACGATGTGGTCTGCTAAGGCCCCGTTATCGGTCCTTACCCTGGGCTCGTTTCCACTCTTCGGCCTGTCGCAACTCTGCGGCTTGTCGCGCATGCTGCTCAAAGGGAATAGGTATATACTTTAACGTCTTGTGGGGGACGGCCGCCGCCAACTGCTCCAGTACTTGAAAGACCGCCTTAGGCGTGCGATTCGTTGCCTCATGCCACCGGGCATAGCCTTTCTGCTCGCCTGTCGGGGTTTGTTCTAGAAAGTGCGCTTGGAGGAATAGCTGCTCGTCACTGGCCGTGATCCGCACTTGAAACGTACCCTGCGCCGGGGGTGGTAAGGGTCGCGGGGTCGTGAGAAGCTGACGGGCGGCTAGGTTGGGGGACATGGACTCGACGGTAAATCCCTGGGCCGCCAGCACCGGCTTGGCCAAGTGCAGGGGAGTAGGCGGCAGGGGGCGTAATAGATCCAGTAAGATCACGGTGGCGCCCTCCCGTGGGTCTGTGACCGGCCGCCGAGACGAGCGGCATCCCACCACCAAAAGCAGACCGCACGCGAGGACCAGAAGGCGGACGGAGAGGAACATAGGCTTCAAAAGTAAAGGCAAACAACCACGTCAAGTAGCCTAGGGAAGCAAAAAACACTGCCTGACCGAAAGCTATTCCTTGTTCGAGGTCGGCGTTTTAACGACATGTACTGATCCTACGATACGATTCACGAAGCCGGCCTTGTCCGACTTTATCCGAAGGCTCATTACATCCCCTATAAGGTGGTTTGCAGAACGTAAAAAGCTACTGATTACTCAACAGCTTATTTAAAGCGAGGCGTTTTGCGAACCTTATACTTCGGTTCGGGGATGGCTAAAATCTGGCGCACCTCCGCGGCTGTTTCGAGCTCATCGAGGTCGTCGCGATGCGGGTACTCTTGGTAGTGCGGGCGTTGGCCTTGGTCTGCCAGCCTATACCCGTAGATGCGCGTATGGTAGTGATCGGTGTGCGCCTGCCACCACATCATCCCGTCAATCACCGTGGGCGTCACGACGGAGGAATTCACGAGCACCAGGAGTTCCTTCCGGCCGTCGTGGTTGGCGTCGGCAAAGAAGATGGCCGCGACATTAGCCAAATCGGAATCCTCCCGCGGTACCTCAAACCGCTCGACCGCATACGCATCGGCCTGATAGGGGTCGAGCACAAAGACGTACACGCGGTAGTGTTCGTGCGGATCGTGCGCACTGACGAAAAGCTGCTTGCCAAAAGCGCTCGGCCGCCACGCATACTGAATGACCTGCGGTGGGTCATCCGGGTTGGCGAACGAAGCCGGAAGCACCCGCTGTACAAAGGCCTCGACCGACTCGGCGGGCTGCCGCTGCGCCACGCCCTGACGTAGCGTGCGAGCCTCCGTGGAATCAGCTGAGAGACTGCCGTTAGGAGGTGAAGAAGGCACAAAGGAGACGTGGTCTGCTTGGAGTAAGCCAGGTGAAACGGCGGCTAGGCAAGAGAAACAACAGAGCAGGCTCAGCAAGAGCACGGAATAGCGGGAACAGGTAGCAGAGTACTTCATCGGGACACGTAGCCTGCGAGGCGGCTAACTAAAGTACTACGCCAAGCACAATAGCTAATTAAGCAAAGAATCGTCATTATTTCAAGAATTCTGGTATACCTAACCCTATGTAAGGAAAGGATTTCGAGAAGTACGAAGTGGTGAGCACACGCCCGCCTATTGGTTTTTATCCTATTTTGCACCTCTCCCCAATAGGAATTTACAGGCCACCTATGAAAAACGGACTACGACGAATAGCTTTCAGCCTACTCCTCCTGAGCGCGGCCCAGCCCGCGTGGGCGCTGGGGAACGGTATTGTCGAAGAAGGCTTTGCTATGGTAGCTGGTGGCCCAGTGCTACTGCTCTTGCTTTGGGGCTTAGTAGTGACGGCGAAAGACACCAAAGCTACCCCGGCCTCCCAAAGGCAGTTGGTTATCGTCGCAGTTCTGGGGCTGCTTTTCAACGGCTTGTGGCTGTTGCTGCTGTACGTATTTGACCCACATACCTTCGGGCATGGTCATGGCTGGGGCGACGCCGGGTTCGTCGTGCGCTATGTATTACCCAACGCGGTACTGGTCGCTTTCTTACTGGGTAGGCGGTTGCCACACCGGGCGGCAGCCGTGGCGGCGAGTTGCTTGGTAGCGGGAGTGTTTTACTGGCTTCGGTGAGGTAACGATAGTATCCAGCGGCAACAGCTTAGCCCCTCGATTGAGTTCGGGGGCTTTTTTGTAAACGTGTCCGAGAAGGTAAATTATCCTGTCCGGGGTACAGTGGCGACTATAAGGTAGGATGAGGTAGAGTGATACCGGATACTTGGGATACGGCCACCGGATGCGTAGCGTATGCGCCTCACTAGACAAGCGCTTAGGCCACCCCGCTAACCGTTCTCCCTGCCCCTCAACGGCTCCTCTGCCGCTTACTTTACTGCTTTGGCCGGCCGTCGCTTCGACCCGTGCTGCTGCGCCAGGGCCTGCCGCACCTCGGCGGCGGACTGTAGCTCATTTAAGTACGGCCGGGGGGTTCGGTCGGGCTGGTAGCGGGGCCGGCCAGCGGGGGTAAGCCCGGCATAGCGGAATACCTGCGTTTGCCAGTGCGAGAAGCGGCCGTACGCCCGCTGTTTTTTCTTACCTGGCTCGACTGACAGCATTATCACTTTCTGTACCTCGGCATACACCAACGCCAGCAACTCCTTTTGTCCATCCTGGTCTACGTCGGCAAAAAAGAAAGCCGCCAGGTTGGTGATATCTCCAATGGACTCCAACAGCAGCACCTGTACGGCGTAACTAGTAGGCTCGATGGGGTCAAGCACGAAGAGTTCTGTCCCTTCTCCTAAGGTGTGTGATTCGTCCCGCTCGCCATGAGAGAAGAACAGTTGGGGGCCGTACGCACTCGGTCGCCAAGCGTATTTAATGGGTTCACCCCCATAATAAGAGGCGGGGAACAAGCGCTTGAGGAAGGTGGTATCTGCTTCACCGGCCCTCCGCTGGACCACGCCTTGTTTCAAGATCTCCACTTCCTGGCGCAACGCGGCTTCATAAGCTTCCGGCGTCACTTCTTGAGCCCGCGCCGCCGCGCCAGCACTAATCAGAAGAAGCACTGCGAAGACGGTACGCATAGGTGACGGGAAGTGGGGCAAGCAAGATAGCGGGTGAGGAAACGAAAAAAAAGGCACCGACTCTGCGTTTCGTATTTAGCCGCGCTTGTCGATTGCCTGGAGGAGCGTATAAAACGATTGTTTTTTCGCTGCCTTTATAGGGCGATGGTGCCTTATTGGTAACAGGCAAGCTGATTAGCCGCCGAGTCGGAGGTTTCCCTCTAGTTGGTTAAAACACCCAACGGTCAACTTTTTTAGGACGACACATAGGGAAAATGCTGCCAGCCTGGATTATAAGCCCAGCGAATACGCCGCATTATACTTGATCACATCATCCAGGCGGGAGTAGCGGCTGATCATCACGTCGGTTTTCTGCTTCGTCTGGTTCTTAATGAACTCGTTGGACTGGCCGTTAAGCTTGGCCGTGGTAATGAAGGAAGCCCGCAGCGAGTGGGCCGAGTATTTTTCCCCCAGGTGTTGCTTGACCAGCCGGTTGACCCGCACGTCGGAGAGGCGCTTGGTCGAGGGTTTGCTTTCCCCGGCTTTCTGCCCCCGCACCAGCGAGACGAACACCGGCCCCGAGGTGCGCCCCAGCAGCCGGTGCCACGCCTGAAAGGCCCGGACCGGACAGAACAGCGGGTTGGAAGCGTAGAACACCGCTTTATCCTCTACTTCGCCGGCTTGATTGGTTTTGCTTTTGGCCAGGTGCAGCACCAGGGCCTCCTCCTTTAATTCCAGGTGCTCCAAATCGAGGGCGACCAGCTCCGAGCGCCGGAACGCCCCGGCAAAGCCGAGTAGTAAAAGTGCCCGGTCCCGAACGCCGGCCGCGGATTCCAGGTCGAGGGCACTAACCGCTTGCTTTAGGTGCGCCACGGAAAAAGCCGGGGCCTGCTTCTGGCGCTTCCCCACGGCGCGGGCCACGCCCTTCAAGAGCACCTCCAGCGCGGGCGACCCCACGGCCGACGGGAGCCCGAGCAGCTGGTGCTTCTTGGCAATGGCCGAGAGGTGGCGCTGGATGGTGGCCAGCTTGCGCGGCAGGTTGGCCAGGTGCGCCACGTAGCCGGCGAGGGTGGCCACGGCGGCCGGGTAGGCCGGGAGCTGGTTAGCTCCGCAGTAGGCTTCATAGCTGACCAAGTCGGTGGCGTAGGCCAGCCGGGTATTGTCGGACCCTTCCAGGCCCAGCGTGAGGAAGCGGGCCACGTCCGGGGCGACGTTGCCGGCCAGGTCGGCCAGGGCCAGCTCCGGCACGGATTGCCCGACGACCGGCAGCAACTCTTTCTTTCCCTTTGGTTCCATGGTAGACAGTTGGGTGGCGGTGAAGTAGCCGCCCGCAGAGGTTGGTTTGGTAGCAGCGTAGGACCCGACCCGGGTACCCGGCCGAAGCGAGGCCCGCGAAGATCTGCCTGACCACGGTTGCTGGTAAAAGATGAGGGAGCAGCCGAAAATTTAGGGGTTGGCGGGGTAAATATATAGGTAAAAGTTTAGGTACGATAATGAAGTGTTATCGTACCTAAACTCTGCTAGAAGAACAGTGGGATGGCCTCTCAGAACCTTAACTTTGTTCGCAGAGGAATTGAAACGCCTTTCCGTGAACGGAGAGATTCTAATGCTCCACCCTATGTCGGGTTACTTCGCTCCGGGTAAGCGTATCAAGCGGTTAGTTGATTGCCGGGCATTAGGATAGTTTTATCCTAACACAGCAGTTGCCTTACTCTATGCGCCCCCACCACCTGCTCTGGTTCCTCCTGCTACTCACCACTTCCTGCGCCGATTCGGGTCATACCAGCACCGTGCTGAAAAACACCTCCACCAGTCGCCTAACGATTACATGCACTGCTAAGACCGTGGCAGGCGATTGGAAAGGCCTAAAGCTCGACGACCTGCGCGCTGTGCAAGAGGCTTTGCACGCCGATACTTGCTTTCTGACGGAACCAGAAGGGAAGCTGGTGATGGTGCGCACGCTGGAGGCGGGTGATAGCCTTGTTTTAGGACAGGGTAGAGAAGCCTTTCTGCGGCGTTTTACTACGCCACCACTCGATTGGGAAGCGGTCACGGCACGGCCGGCCGCCGGACAGCCTGTGACCCTGACCCCGGCGAGCATTACGCAATTTGTCACCGGCACCTATAGGGAGAGAGAGAGATGCGGTAGCGAGTGCGAAAGAATCACCCGAGTTTTTAAAGTAGAGCTGCCCGCTACTCCTTCAGCAGAGCATGTCCAAAACTGAGGTGGTCTAGCTACGCCGGGCAGAATGGAGCTGTAGTGTTGAATGGGTGTGGTTGGTTCTACAGACGGAATTAGATCCGTTTTTCTAGGGAGTGCTGGAGCAATAGATACCCAATAAGCACCAAAACAGGCATATAAATAAACATCACACTAACCCAGCTCATAGGAAACAATCTCCATAGATAACACGCCACCAGAAACCCAACCAAAAACCTTACAACGGTTATTTTATTGAATGTTTTATACTTTCTGAACACATAATAGAGCGTAAATAAGGTTATGCCGATAAATAAAATGGCAAGCACCGTAGAAGCAAACCCTAATACCAGTTCTTCGGAGAGCAGCAGGATGCTAAGCATATTTATTGGGTTTATAGGAACATGAAATTGTTGCCGACTGCTTTGCTAATGGACCCGTCCTTTTATTCGTTATCGTCATCCATCAAGGATTGAAGATATATTCTCCGGTAGGCAGCACAAGTAATGTCCACAGAGGGAGCATCAACTCCTTAAACATAGCTCCGTGCAGCCCTTGGTAGCAGGTCAAGAGTGGTGCCTAATTTGCGACAATAGAGCAGGTATGCGGTTTTACCCATCCGTTTAGCCTTCCCCAATGCTGCTCATCCTGCTCTTTCTTCTCTCCATATTTTTCATCGCTTTCGTGCTTTGGATTCCCTACCGGCTCGTGCAGACGGCGAAGCTCAGTACCCGGCTGGCCGTACGGACCTGGGCGATCTACTTTTTTGGCCAACTGCTCTATTTAACGTGCACGCGCCAGCCTTGGCGGATCTATCCCTACTCCCTGATCAGTGGCAATGGCTATCGCATGATAGGCGATTTGATCGGAGACGTTGATTGGGTCGTTGGTCAAATAGGGCGAGGCAAGGGCCGGGACTATCTGTTGTTTGTGCTACTGCCCTTGGTGCCCGCGGCGGCCGCTTTTCTGATCGGCTATCTGCTGGAACGCTACCGCCGGGCAACTCCGGGCTTGTAAGGGAAGCCTAGCGTTATCGTGGCCGTATCAGTACCCCAATAAGGTCCGCGAAGGCCCCTTTATCGAACCCCAAAATTATTCGGTTTAATTGCCTACTATTAGCTAGTAGTCTCCAAGACGTAGTGTAGAGGGCACGCCCTGGGTGGGTCTTTGTTTTATACCATCACTCATAAACACTAATACTCTAAATCTAAATAAAGAAGTACTGGAAAAACGGCAGTTTCATCCTCATACATCCGTCATACAATAATATGGAATTTGCATTTGGTTTCTATATCGGGCTGATATTACTCGTTATGACCTATTTGGTATATGCGCCCATCCTGCTTATTCCGCTAGCTAGGCGATTTGGGCGATCTAATTGGTTTCATGGCGGGATGTTAATTTCTTAGATCATATTTTTCGTTCTGTTTGTGTTAATGTCTATTAGAAATCATGAATATCCATGGCTTTTTAAAGTAAGTAAACCTTTATACTCGGTATTGGAGGAAAACTTTTTTTTAGGTTTGTTAAAATTCTGGGCTATTTCCCTGAGTACATGCAGCGTGATTTTACTCCTGTATCGCGTGATTTATAGCGCTATCCAAAAGGAGCGAGCTCTCTAATTATTGTAACAGAGGTAAGTTTTTGGATGCAGCTGGTGGCCCGAACCTGATGTATATGAGGGCACTAGTACAAGTGAATATTCTATAGTTTTCCTTTTATTCCTTCCGCTCGTGTTAACAGGATTCGTCTTTTTCTCGCGCGCCGCGCCGCTAACTAATTAGCAATATTATAATCTAACGCCCTAAGCTGTCCTGCGTAAGCGGACCACCTTACATTGAAGTAATGTAGCTAAGCCAAACCCAATAGGAACGCAGGGCAGTGGAGAAGCAGCTCATAGTTAACAAACGTAAACTGTATGCAAATGAGTAAAATGTTTTATATGTACATGCTGCCAGTATTAGTAGCTATGAACTACTTTTATATATATTTTACGATGCTTTCGCCATTACACTATTTACATAATTTAGGGCCTGTTTTTCATCTTGTATTTTTTTTTGTTTTTCATATCATACTTCTATTAAGTGGCCGCAAGGCATTAAAATATGCAAGAGCAAACAAAAAAAAGGCTTTGATATTACTCTATGAAATATTAGTTTTTACCTCAGGTATAGTATTAGTATTTATCACACTGTTTGCAATCACTTTTGGCAGTATAGAAGATTTGGGGACACACTAGATTATAAAACAAATTAATATAAAAATTATTTTATTGTTATGCACCTGCTTCCTCAACTCTCATCCCTTTTCGACCTTCAATTCCTGCCTCAAGAACTTGACTTTATTAGCACGGGTGCTAGCGAAGCAGTGCAAGGTGTATTTTATAAAAACTACAACGTCAATCGAAGTATTGTACCGGGTACTGGTAACTTCTATATTGACAGGACTTAGGCATTAAAACTAGCGAAGTGCCTTTGCGGCCGCTAGTGCCGTTTTACAACCAATTGTGCAAGTCAGGTTTTCGAACTAAATAGGCTCTCACGAGCTAGAGATGAAGTCTAGGAATTTTGATGCGTAAGCCCTGGGTGGTCGCTACAGCCCGATCGGCCGGAGACTAGGTCCCACGAGGAACAGTACCGCGTGCAACTCCCCGTGGGACCTGCCCTGCTGCCGTGACGGCAGGAGCGATCAAGGGAACGGTATCAGCTGCCGGCTCGCCGCTGCTCCTCGTGACGTACACTACCCCCTCGCAACAACCGCTGGAGTACTACTTAGCCACTAGTGGGCAGGGCGTGTGGAATAACTTTGGCAGCATGCTGCGCGCTACCGAGTAATGTTTCGGACCACGCAGGAATAACAGGCCGTACTGGCCCCGGCAACGTGGTGCCTACCCCGACAGACCCAAGCCATTCCTTCCTACGACTATGCTGTTAGAAGTTGACATCTCTCTTATATACGAAATAATGTATGGCCCTTCCGTGATTCTGGATATTGCGGCTATACTATTGCTAATGGTTTACCTGCTGAAGCCAACAGGGATTTTACGATTTCTATTATTATCGATTTGCGTTATAAATAGCCTGATATGTTTGTTTATATATGAAATAACTAATCCTAATGGATCTATAACATCTATCTTTACATGTGTCTCTTTTGCGCCATCTTTAATTATTGTATTCGTGGTGATGATGGCTACAAGAATCAGAAGGATTATAGAATATAATTAGTTTATAGAAGAGAAATTAGGCTGTACTAAACCAAAAAACGCAACATAAAAACTGTGTATGTATTATTTTATTAATATTTTCAATCTTCTAATAATGCTGGTATTGAATGCAGCGCTAGTAGTGTCATTTTATTTTACCCTGTTTAGAAAAGCTGATACAGCTAAGGCAAATCGGATTTATATTGTTTCTTGTGGACTATTTATATTCATTCATGTCATAAGAATTTGTATGATGTACTCAGATATGGTAAATCAAGAAATCCTTAATTCGATTGTGTATTATAGTAATAGTCCCCATATGAGAGTGTCTCTTGGCGATTTCTTATTCTCCTACTATTTTGACTTTATAATATCCTTTTTATCAACCTTCATATCTTTTATAGTATTTACGATTAAACCTAAATAGTATACATACCTTATAATCGCCCCTGTACCCAAAACAGGAAGCGGTGCGATAAGGCTCCGCTATCATCCCTAACCGGCTGGTTTTCCTCGCTCCCCATTCATGGGCGTGCCACTCAGTGTCTCTTATCCCCTGACCTCCAGCGGAGGGTCATTTTGTGACGTTCAAGGAATCCCTGTTGCTAGAATGAATGACAAAGGCAGTATTATTTAGGCCGTGCGCGCTAATTCCGGACGCGCTGTCCATGCTCGATGTAGCGTCTTACCGGGTGATGATCGCCCGTCATGGCCCGATTTTTTCTGAAATGCCAATTCCCGTTCCGTCAGATCAAATTGTTCCGTTGGGAAAACGTGTCCCCTCAGGAATATTAACAGCCAGTGAAAAGGTTCATTCCCTGGTAAGAGATGAAGGTTTCCAGTAGTAAATGAAGTAGCATTATACAATATTTAATGACCCTATACGATGTATTACTTTTTTGATCTTCTCACGATAATAAGTCTACTTGTAGGAAACGCGTTTTTTCTCCTCCTCCTTTATATGGTCTTATTCAGAGGAACAGATAAAAATCACTTTGGTCGCATATATATTTTGTCTTGTGTTTTATTTATAATTATACATATAGCTAAACTATTCATTATGTACTCAAGTTCATTTGAGGAAGATATACACAGCCTTAATATCTATAAATTTACAACTGAGTATTATTGTAAATATCACCAAAAAAACGAAATTCGGGTGCATAAATTGAATGTCGGAACCTTTATTATATCTTATTATATGGATTTGATGATTTCGTTTTTTTCTACGCTATTTTCGTTTTTAATTATAAATAAAGTGAAAGTGTCACCCAAGGCTCTGTAAAGGCTAGCTAAACTCTTAGTCGATGGTGTGGATAATGTTTCTGAAGACAGGAAGGGGCACTCCTTATCTATCGAAACGGATTGCGCTCCACAATGAGTCCGGCCAACATACTAACTACACCTGAAGCCATCACGGCGAACAGGGTTGCCTTAGCTACAGAATCTATCTCACTCCGCACCAGTGCTGAAGACTTATCGTACCTAAACTTGCTAAAAATCATCACTCTTGAATAGCTATCATTATGCTCCGTTCTTGTTTCTACGCTTTGCCGGGAGCATCCACCAGCGAGGGCTAGCAGCAGGAACAGGCATGGTACAAATCCCCCGTGATGGTTGAGGGCTACCCGTCGTGTCGCTGTCCAGCGTGCCGTGTAGCTTGCATGCCCGACGATCCCTGTGTTTTTCCTTTCTTGCTCCTTCCTATATCCGGTGTCTATGAGTCTGAATCCTGCTCCCGAAGAAAGGCCGGCAGTGCCGCCCGGCCTGTACGGCAACATCACCGAGAAGGAGCTCGACCGCGATATCCGCAATCTGCAGCTGCCGGAGGCCGACAGCCTGTTCGCCACCGAGGAGGAACTGCGGGCTATGTATCCGCCGGGTGACTTCGAGCGCCTGCAGGAGGAATTGGATAACCCCTAACCCCCGGACCGGTGGCGCCAGGAACTGTTATGGGAACCGGCGCAGCTAGCCCTGAACTCCGTGATTGGGACTCGCCGACCGGCTCAACGGTTAGGTCCTTACTCTGCGGAGGGTACGTACCCCGTACCACGTCCCAAAGGCCAGGAGCCAGGCCACAGGCAGACAGGTGAGCCACAGCAGCGGGATGAAAAGCTGCTCCCAGTTGCTCAAGGGCCACCGGTGGCCCAGCCCCAGCGCGCTCACCCAGAAGCAAATAAAGAGCAGGTAGGCAAGGGGCAACCAACTCACCCATACCCCAGCCGGTACTCGTCGTCTAAATTGTTGGGCTCCCGACGGTGCCGACAGCCATCCCAGCAGCAAGCAGGAACCCACAAAATAGGGTCCCCCGAGGTACAAGCCAGTACAGGTAATAATAACAATCTCCATGTTGCTGATGCTCAACGGGGGGCGCTTTTCGTAGCGCAAGAATACAAAGTAATCGTCTCAGGATCGGCGGCTCCGCGTTGGGCTTAAATAAATTAAGGTAACGGGACGACAATAAGCGGCCTTCGAAGCCTCAAGTCAAGTGACAGGATAGCTTGTAACCAAGTCCGAGAATGTTTATAATAATGACTACAACATTATCCCTTAGATTTGCTCTACTCGCCTGCTCAAATGAAACGTAAAGCATTCAGGCTTATCGGAGGGCTAAGCCTCACCCTCTTACCCCTCTACGCCCAGGCAGAAGATCTTAAGTCAATAGACATCCTATTTAAGCTCGTATTCAGTTCTATAGGAGTGATTATCGGTTTTCTAGCCGTCCTGATTGGCATCCCCTACCTGCTGATTACCTACTGGTCTAGGTTTTCACTTCCCTACAAGATAGTGGTGCTTTTAGCGATAGCTTCGTTTTTCATCCTAGCCATCGCTTATCCGAACTTAATCCCCTCATTTTTCGATTTGACATTTCCTGATTAGCCATGGCTTTTCGGTTGAGCGCGGGGAATTTCGGGTGCGGTGTCCGATAGTTCGAGAGCAGAGTAGGGACTTGTTAGTGCAGCATCGGGACTTTTAGGAACGATCTACTACCTTCCAGCCATATATGCGATTTAGATCTTTTAAGCTTCTGGGACTGCTAAGTCTTATTCTCTTACCGATGTCTGTTCATGCAGAGAATCTTAAGGCAGCAAGGGGACTTTTTACACTATTTTTGATTGGTATAGCTTTAATCGTTGGTTTTACAGCAATCACAGGTGGACTTCTCTACCTACTAATAAAACATTGGTCTAAGTTCTCACAGGCATCTAAGATTCTAGTGGGTATAACGCTAGCTTGTGGCTTGGTTTTCCTTTTCGAGTACAGCAAGAATCATCCTAATGCCATAAGGTCATGCCTTGAGTGGTTGCTTATTTAAATCCAATAAATAATTTTAAATATCGCATTTACGCGTTCTGGCAATAAATATTTAAATAAAAATTATATAAATTCTTTTAAATACTTTAAAGAATCCTTACCCGAAGCCGGGTGCTATTCCTACATTTATTTAGTCGCTTGGTAACACCCTGCCAGGTGACTGCCTATGAACGGCGAAACCCCAAATGCGGGAACACTTGGGGTTTCAGGAAGCTAGGGTTCACCCTAACAACCGAGCATGGAAAAGAGTAAACCAGCGGGAAAGCCTGAGAAGCTCAAAATCACCCGCATCCAGCTAGAACTGATGAAAGCAGCGCTAGGTGGTGTATGTCGAGGCATTGTTTCCTTTGCGCTCAATATGTTTTTGTAAGAAAAGTAGCCGGTGCCGCTATGGTATCGGCTATTTTTATGCTCACAGTGGCAAAGTTGGTTAACTTACTCATGATATACAAGTAGCATATTAGCTACATCATCAGAAATGAAAGAGGCTACCGATGATTCAGTAGCCTCTTTTTTAGTACCAACTACGGATTTCTCTCAATAACCTCTCGCTAAATATTAACAAACAAATCAAGGAGATAGAAATACCGCTTACCCTCACCATTCTGTGTTTGTATTGATTTTGTCTGTCTGTGATAAGCCTGTACAAAAACACACTTAAAAAGAGAGTAGCTATTACTGCTAAAAGAAAACCAACAATCACTGCACCTATATAAAGCAAGCCGAAAAACTGTCCTATTACAGCAGTTTCGTCAAGAAGTAGCGTTACGAGTGGAGTCATATATCTTATACTTTAATTGAAGTAATTAGCTAAAGCTATAGCTAAAACATAGAGGATGGTTGCGATAAGAAGCCTGCGCCCAAATCTATATAGTTTAAGACGAAACTGACTTGGATTGTCATTTCCAGCAAGATTATTCACCAAATAGATACCTAAGAAGATAGCTCCTATTACCGCAGCGATAAGGAGTATACCCAAGAAAAGGTCTATTGCAGCCGTTTCATTCAAAAATAGCGGTATAAAAGCCGTCATAAGAGACTAAAGAGATATAAAGGGTAGAAGGTGGAATCAAGCGATGATTTCCTTTATCGCTGTACTGCTCGGTAAGTGACAAGGCAACACGTTACGAAAAAGAAAAGCGGGATGGGAAAGAGCATCGGTTGCCGTTCCAACAGGTCCGACAAAAAGAGGCAAGAGGCAACGAAGTATGCCCAGGTTGCCAAACTTCCGGCAAGACGTATCACCCGCGGTAGCTTACGGATGGATGACGCATAGGCTAGCCCACAGAATAGAAGGACGATGATCACCAGGATCATATTTCCTCCCAGCCTGATGGGCGTATTCTCATTCAGTAACAGCATGGTAGGGAGGGTAACGAAAGTCGAAAGGAGAGCACTACATTCAGAAGAAGCAGGGCGTATGATAACACCCCTTACCAAGGCTTTACCACGCGATAACGCGCATCAAAGCGGCCCTCCCGAACCAGCATGGGCTTCGACCAGCCGTGCGTGTTGCGCAGTTGGCCGGTAAAGGTGCCCGCAATGATATGAGCCGTCGTATCAAAGCGCGTGATGAGGAGCTGCGCGGCAACCGGAAGCCCGTGTACCGCTTGGCTCGGGCCCTCGCGCAACGATTGATCAGCCAGGGCCGTCGATTGTCGGTAGCTACTATCCTGGGTCCGGTCGTGGAGCAGCAGCTCGAACGTGCCGCGCGCTTCACTGGGCGCATAATGGGCAATTTGGTACACGCCCGGCCCCGTGATCCGTCTCACCCAGAGCGTAAAGTCTTGCTGGCGATCCCCGACCTGCAGCTGGGCCTCCAGTTGCAGGGAATAAATTCCTTTGGCTTTATCTTGTACGACGCACCTGGCCTGCACCGGACAGTGGTTCGTACAGCCGGTGCCCGTAAAACACGTACGATAGTTGCGCCACACCTCGTCCCCCAGCACAAAGCCCAGCGTACCCGCGCCGTGGCGGGTGATGGGGGGCAGCGTAAAGGCAGGTCCCCCCGAGATCCGGGCAATACTGTCCTGGACGTGCTGCTCCGCTTGACAGCGCTGCTGGCCGGCTTTGTAGGCATCCGCCAACAGCTGCTTGGTCGAGTCCGGGCCGAGGTAGATTCCGGCTTTCTCTACCACTTTCCAGCCCGCCGGATGTTGTTCGCCCGCGGCCCCGATCACCCAGTTAAAGAGCGGGGTCACAGGCGTAATCTTTACCGTCCTGGTTATGGGCTTTGCAAAGCCCGCCCAGGGCTCGGCCGTTTGCTCGGCGACCAGCGCGTGCTGCTGCCGCGCGTACACGTACGTCGTCTGCCAGGAGGCGGGGCTGGCATTGGTGCCGAAAAAGAAGAAGTAAAGAAAGCTGATCGGCACTAAGCCAATCCCTACCGGCCAGAGGCTCAACACCGCCCACAGGGGCAGGGGCAGCAGCACGCTCCGCCACAACAGCTTCGGCAGCCAGCGCATTGCCGGCCAGCGCCGGGCGAGGGGGATCGCGCCGCCCCAAATAACCCAGTGGAGGGCCGTCACGAGAGCCTGATTAGCAAACTCCAAGGGGGTCAGCCAATCGATAAACGTCAGGAGCACGCACAGGCTCCATCCGTACGTCAAGCCAAGCGATACGGTAGCGCGGGAAAAGCGGGGCAGCGAAGAGGAGGGCATGCAGACAAGTAGTGAGCAGGTGCTAAGGAAGGAAGAGGAGTCTTCGCGGAATGCAAGGTAAACTGCCTTGGAGCGGGCCGGGAAGGCGGAAAGCTTCCCGCTTGAAAAAGGCGGGCCTGCGGGCTAGTGGGCCGCGGGCTCGCCGCCCACGCCTAATTCAGCGAGGACGCGACCAGGTAGGTTTCCGTATCCTGCCAAATGGGGGCCGTGTAGAGCTTGTAGCGCACGTTGGCCGGGCTGATCAGCATGGGCCCGAAGTTCTTTTGGACTTCGGCCGCGATGAACGCTTCGGCCTGCTGGAGCCGGCCCGCCGGGACCTGGGTCATCACGGCGGTACATTCGCCTTGCTCGAAGAGGTAGCCGAGCACGGCCCCCGTAGGGGTGTTAAACAAGTACACGTCCTGTTCCATCGCGTGGAACGTTTGCTTGTGCTCCGCGATGGACTGCTTGACCACGTCCCTCGTCTTATTTAAACAAGCGACCTGCTGGGCGGTGATCGTGGGGTCCGGGGCCGCGAGGATAACGCCAACAGGGCGACTACAGCCGACTAGAAAGCAGGCCGCCAGGGTAAAAAGCAACTTCATGTGGTTTGTGCTTTATAAGTAGGGGTGCCCGGAAGACCTGCCCGTTTGTGCAGGATGAATGGTTGGTGCACGCATTTTTTCCTCATTTTACCACCACGGGCACCGTGAAGGAGACGGCCACGGGCCGCCCGTTTTGCTTGCCTGGCACGAAGCGGGGCAGGCGCTGCACGGCAGCGAGGACCGCCGCGTCGGTCGCTCCGCCCACGCCCTTCTGCAGTTTCACGGCATAGACCCCGCCGTGGGGCCCCACCGTGAAGCTGACGAACACCCGCCGCTGGCCGGGGGCGGCCTGTCCCCCGGGTTCCCCTAACAACTCCTGGATGGTCGCGCTGATGCTCGCCGCGTTGGGCAGCTGCGGCATCTGCTCGACATAGGTATACACCCGACTAATGGAGTCGGGTGGGTTGGGCGGCATGCGCACTTCCAGGTACGTGCGCACGGCCACGGCCCGGCCCGCTTCGTCGCGCCCGGGCTGGTAGCGGGGCAGGCCCCGCACGAGGCGCAAGAGCTCCGCGTCGCAGGCCGCGCACAAGGGGCGCACCACCTTCAAGGAATCGAGCTGGCCATCGGGCATCACGACCGCCCCCACGCCCACCAGGCCACTGAGCTGCTGGGCCGCGACCACCGCCGGTACGCGTACCTGTTGCTGCAGGTAGGCGTCCACATCGGGCATGGGGGGCACGGGCTGGCTGCCCGGCGCCCGGTTGTAGGTGTGGTTGGGCCCGTAGAAGGTGAGCGGCACGGTCAGGCTGATGGCCACGGGCTGGCCGTTGTGCGTGGCCGGCAGGAAGCGGGGTAGCCGGGCCACGGTCTGCAGGGCGGCCGCATCGGCCCCGGCCGACAGGGGCTTGACCACCACCGCGTCGCGCACCACGCCGCTGGTGCCCACCGTGAAGCGCACAAACACGCGGCCCTCGATGTGGCCGGCCTGCACGTCGGGCGCGGGCACCAGGGTCCGCTGCAGGAGCGCCCCCACGGCGTAGCTGCCGCTGCCGTCGGGTAGCCGGGGCATCTGGTCGGCCGTTGGCCACACGCGGCTGGTATCGCCCGGCTCCACGGGCTGCTGCTGGCGTGCCGCAGGGCTGGGGGTGGCGCGGGCTTCCGCGCGCCCCTCGGCGGGCAGGCCCGCGAGCACAAACTGCACGGGCAGGCTCATGCGCACCGGCACGGCCTGCCCCTGGCGGCGGCCGGGCTTCAGGCGCGGCAGCCCGCGCAGGGCCGCCGTTGCCGCTTCCGGGCAGCCGTAGTCAAGCCCCTGCGCGTACACGTCCGTCAGGCTCCCATCGGCCAGCACCGTGAAGGCGATGGTCACCGTGCCCTGGACGCCCTGGCGCTGGGCGGCGACCGGGTACTTGACCTGGCGCTGCACGGCCGCCGTAAGGGCCGCCAGCCCGCCCCCCGTGGGCAGTTCCGGCATGTGCGGCACGTTCACGTACACGGATTGCGGGGGCTGGTGGGGCCGCGTCTGGGCGACGACGGGTTGGGGGCTAGTCAGCAGGCAGGGGAGCACCAGCGACGGCAACAGCCATGGCAGCAGCAGGGAAGGGTAAAACGATATTTTCATAACGACGGGTAAGAAGAAATAACCAGGGGAAAACCACCAACGCGAGGGGCATAACGCCTGCTCACGCGTGCTAAAGCCCTGATGGCGTAGATATATGGCTGGTCAACTGGGTATGCAGGGAGCGGCATGGGACGGAAGCGCAGGTGGGCAAGCGAAGAGCGGGGGGATGGGTACGGTAGACCTGCGCTACTGCAGCAGCACGCGCTGCCCCGGGCCGCCCTGCCGCTGGTCCGGGCGCAGCCAGTACACGCCCGCCGGCAAGCCCGGCAGCTCCAGGGGCGCGCTCGCGCCCTTGCTGGCGGCCGGCAAGCTCCACGCCCGGACTGGCCGTCCCAGCACGTCCGTAAGCGTGAGCGTGGTAGCCGGGCGCGGCCCCGGCCAGGAAAGCGTCAGCGCCTGCCCCGCCGGGCTCGGATTGGGATGCACACTCCAGCCCCTGCCCTCCCCCGCAGAACGGGGGCTCGTGGCCGTCACCAGCCCGGGCGGGACCGAGGGCGGGGAGGCCAGCCCGCAGGAGGACGTGGTGATGACCGTGTACGCGTCCCAGGCCTCGCCCGCTCCTACCCGGTAGGTCGCCGCCGTGGCCCCCACCAGCCGCTGCCCGCCTTTATACCACTGGTTGCCCAGCGCCGCGCTCGAGGTCAGGAGCGTGCCCGCCGCCCCTTCCAGCCGGGCCGTCACGGTGGGGGCGGGCGGGGCCGTGCGCGGCTCGACCGTCACCTCCACGGGGGCCGAGGTCACCGTCCCGCAGGGGTTGGTGATGGTGACCGTATAGGTGCCGCTGCGGCTCACGCTCAGGCGCTCACTCGTGGCCCCCGTGCTCCAGCGGTAGGCGATCAGGCTGCTCGTACCTGGGCCCGTCAGCCCGGGCCCCAGGGCGCGCAGGCTCACGCTGCCCCCCACGCAGAAGGTCGTGGGCCCCTCGGCCTCGATGCGGGGCGAGGGCGGGGTGGAGAGCCGAAAGGTAAAGCCACTGATGTACTCGCACTCCCCGCCCGTGCCCGGCACGCGGGCCCGCACGATGTACTGGCCCTCCTGGCGGGGCCCCACGTGGGGGATGTCGATGGCGCTGGTGGTGGCCGTAAAGCCGTTGGGGCCCGTCCAGCGGTAGCTCACGGGCAGCTGCAGCTCGCCCGTGGCCAGCCCCGACTGGGCGCGCAGGGTCTCGCCCGGGCAGGCCGCGTAGGCGTTGATGAGCACCCCCTGCAGGTTGGGGCAGCGCACGCGGGTGACGGAGTAGTCGCGGGTCTCGCCCGAGTCGAAGGGCGTGCAGGCGTCGCGGGCCCCGTTGGGCTTCCCTTGCGCCCGGGTGCGGATGCGCAGGCGGGTCGGACCCAGCGAGTTGAGGGTGGAGGCGGTCAGAAAGCCCACGTAGCGGTGGGCGCTGGCCGGATCGATCGTGGAGGGGGGCAGCGTGAGCCACTCGTCGGCCTCGAACTGCTGGTCCTGGTCGTTGTCGATCCAGACCGAGACCGTGGCCGGGGCCGTGGTCGTGACCAGGATGGCGTACCGGCGGCCCGCGCGCAGCTGCTGGGTCGCGCGCGGGCCGCTGGGGGCCACCAGGGTGTAGCCCGGGGTGGGCGAGGCGGCGCAGGCCGTGGTCTGGAGCAGGTGGGGCTCGACCGAGTCGAAGTCGCGGGGCTCGATGGCTAGGCTCGTGATCGTGGCCGTGGAGTTGGCGCAGGCCGGGTGCTGGGGCACGCAGTAGGTGGCCTGCGCGTGTAAAATCAAAGGCTGAGCCAGCAGGGTCAGGACGAGGCTTAGCAGGGCAAGCCCCCGGACCCAGCCTAGCGGATGGACCGGGGGCCGCCGTGCGGACTGGCGGGGGGAGGAAAGGACGGGTACGGGAGTAACCATAGCGAGGACGAGGGAAAGTAGCGACACGGATAGGAAACGATAACCTTGTTTAAAATCAATTTAACGGCGAATAAATTGACTCCTGCCAAGAAGGGCAAAGGTGCGGGATCGGCGCCAGGAATAAAAGCGCCGGGGCCGGCCGTCGGCCCTTTTATTTCCTCGGTCCGCCAGGAAGCGTGTAAATGGGTGGCCCTCAGGGGGGCGGCGCCGCCGCAGGACCCAGCCGGGCGGTCTGCCGACTGCTCGCGAGCAATAGCTATATAGCCCAGGTCCTATTCTGGCATTGGTTTTGCCCCCGGCGGCCCACCCCCCGCCGGGGTGGCCGAGCCTTCGGGTAGCGTGCCCGGCGGGGGAAAGCATTCTTTTTTCTATCCTTTTTTTCTATCTATCTTTTCCCTTTATGTACCCACGTACGATTCTCGCGTTATCCCTGGCCCTGCTGGGCGGCCTGACCAGCTGCGGCGACGACAACAACGATCCGTCGCCCGCCACCAACAAGTCGGCCCTGCTCACGGCCAAGAGCTGGCGCATTACGGCCGACCAGAGTGTGGTCGTCTCGGGCGGCACCACCGTTACCAACGATGACTTCACCGACCTGCGCGCCTGCGAGAAGGACGACCTGATCCGCTTCAACGCCGACAAGACCATCACCCAGGACCAGGGCGCCAGCAAGTGCCCCGACACGAGCGCGGACCCGCAGTCGCAGAAAGACGGCAACTGGGACTTCAACAGCGACCAGACCAAGCTCACGATGGCCGACGGCTCGCTGGCCGTCGTGGCCGACGTGCTCGAGCTCAGCGCCTCGACCCTGAAGATCAAGTTCAGCTTCACCGACGACGGGGACTCCTACACCCAAACCACGACCTACACGGCCCAGTAAGGGCCCGCCCCCGCGGGGACCAGCAGAAAAGGCGCGCCGCCCAGCGCGCCTTTTTTTGGTCTGGCTCACCCGCGCCCGCGCCGGGATTCCTCCTGGTCGGGCCGGGGGTATCGGTCCCCCCTGCTCCTCCCCTCGCTTTACTGCCGCCTATGCCCCTGTCTGCTCACCGCCTGCGTTTACCAAGCCCGCGCCGCCGGCTGCTGCCGCTGCTGCCGCTGCTCAGCTGGCTGCTGCTCGCGCTCCCCTTGAGCCAGTGCCGGCAACAGGAGGCCGAGCCCCTGCCGCCCGAGACCCGGACCGGGGCCCAGACCTTCGGCTGTAAGATCGACGGGCGGGTATTTGTCCCCCGCAATGGGCGTGGCAAGCCGGGCCTAGTAGTAGAATACGTCAACCTGGGAGAGGGAAAAGGCGGGGGCTATTATCTGAATCTTCCCGCCACTGACTGGCGATCTACTCCCCTGGAGGGCGTTAATATTACGACCGACAGCCTCCTGGTAGAAGAAGGCCAGACGTACCAGTTTCAAAATAGCAAGGGCAGCGCCCACGCTTCTTATTATGGGGGTGTCGAGTACCAGAAGCGCGACCAGGACGTGGGCGAGCTGATCATCACGCGCTTGGACCCCCAGCAGGGCATCCTGTCCGGGCGCTTCCATTTCGTGGCCACCCATCCGACCACGGGCCGGCAAGTCCACGTGACGGACGGGCGCTTTGACGTGCGCTTCTAAGCTCGCCCCGTGGTTCCACTTGGTGGCTGCGAGCACGAAACGAAAGCGCGCTGCTTCCCGGGTTTGCCCGCCCAGTGCAGGCAGCGCTGGCCGGCCCTCGACGCTACCTGCCAGGACCGCGGCCCAGCGCGGCGAGTACGCTAAGCACCACTACGTCAAGTTTTAGTTATTGTATCTGCTGAGTGAAAAGAACACTCACTTCATGCGCGACAACTTAGGTATGATAAGGAAGGTGGCTGCTGCAAAAGTCTTATAGGTGACAAACAACAGCTCGTTAAGCTTCCTTGGGCGGAACCTAGTGGCGCTCCTCCCACCTAGTTAAATCCTGCCAAGCGTCGAAGCGACCCAACCGATTCGTTACCAAGAGTTTTGCAACCGCCACTTCTTTTCTGCTACATAGCGTCCAATTTTTGTTTTTCAAGGGTGCGGCTGTTGAAGGTAGGGCTTACTCGTGCCGGTAGACGCCAGGTTACCAACCGCCTGCTCGGTGGCCGCTCCCCGCGCGGCTTCACGCCAGCGTAGGCTGGGCTGTTCTCGCTCCGTGCTCTATCTTTCGCCCCCACCTGCCTTTTATCTTATTCAGCTGTTTTATGCTAGCCCCTTTCCGCTCCTTATGCCCGGCTTATCAGGGCGCGTGGCGCGCCCTGCCGCTGGTTGCCCTGCTACTACTAAGCCAATGCCAGAAAAAGGACCCCTCACCGCTGCCCCTAGAGACGAGGACGGGGGCCATGACCTTCGGCTGTAAGATCGACGGGCGCGTGTTCGGGCCCCGCGATGGGCGCGGAAAGCCGGGTTTGGAAGTGCACTATGTTCATCTGGGAGAGGGAAAAGGGGGCGGGTACTATCTAAATATCCCGGCCAGCGACTTCCGGCTGAATCCCATCGAGCGCGTGAGTGTCACGGCCGACAGCCTGCTGGTGGAAGAAGGAAAGACCTACTCCTTTCAGACGAGCAAAGGCAGTGCCCAAGCCTTCTATGCGAGAGGCAATCAATATCAGAAGCTCGAGCAGGATACGGGGGAATTAACGATCACGCGCTTCGACCGCACGACCGGGATCCTGGCCGGCCGGTTTCACTTCGTGGGCACGGATAAGACCACGGGCCGGCAAGTCCACGTGACGGACGGGCGCTTTGACGTGCGCTTCTAAGCCCGGCCCGTGGCCCAAAGCGGCGAGGCTCTACTACGACAAGTCTACGTTATTATATCTGCTGTTTGACAAGCGCACCGCTTTCATGCACGACACGTGGGTACGGTGATGAACAGTTATCGTACCTAAACTACTGTTCATACTGCGGGACGACGCCTTGGCGAGCACCCCATATTTACCAAGCCTAGGGCTACGTTTTCCTTGGGATGAAGCTCATTCTTTATCGTTAACGGGCGAACAGAGCCTCTTGACTCAGTTGAGCGTAGCTCGTTTAAGTACGGCTGAGGGGCGGTCGGGCTGATAGCGGGGCCGGCCAGCGGGGGTAAGCCCGGCATAGCGGAATGGGTCTATTTTTTGCCTACCTCTAGTGGTCGCTCTCTCAGTCTACTGCGCAGTATACCCCAAAGCGAAATGGCGGCTGTTGCTCCCTTGGCCTCCTTACGGATAAGGCAGGAATACTATGAGGTAGTGGCCCCTGGCAAATTGTTACCTTCCCCAGACTATCCCAAACCATTTCCTCGTGTGCTTATGCTGTTAGAAGTTGACGTCTCCTCTCTTATCTATGAGATAATGTATGGTCCTTCCGTGATTCTTGACATCGCAGCTATACCATTAATAATATTCTACATTCTGAAGCCCACAGGTTTTTTACGATTTCTATTATTGTCAATTTGTGTCATAAATAGCCTGATAGGCTTGTTTATATATGAAATAAGCAACTATGATAGCGCTACAACAGTCACCTTGGTATGTGTTTCTTTTGCACCATCTTTTCTTATTGCATTCGTGGTGATGATGGCTACAAGAATTAAATCAATTATAAAAAACAACTAGCTAACAAACCGGAGCAAGTTCTTATGTATTCCATGATACTCCTGCATACCCTGCGTCCTTTCCTAGTTACCGACTTGGACAAACAGTTCGAGATGATTGCGTGGCTAAAGTATGGAGGAATCGCTCTCGCTATTTTCTTCATCATTTTCTTCATTTGGTTGGCGGTCGTACCTAAACGCCACCACTTTCCTAAAGGCGGGGAGACTAAAGATAAGGTAGATAGCTAGCTTACTTAGCATTGACAACCCTAGCAACCACCGTAGCTGGGGTTTCTTTTTGCCCTGGGTACCATGTTTGCTAATGGTGATAATATTGTCCTGCTTACCCTCAAATTCCTCCTGCTATTCTCCATGCTGTTGCTGCAACTCGACTCCCTTTATTATACTCCGGATATTGACGTCAATCAAGGGGCTCGTGCAGGAGCTGCGGAGATAGGCTATTTTCTGTTCTGGACGCCTCAGATCATTTGGGGACTGCTTGCGGCGTGGCAAATAGTTGTCCGCGTGGACCGCATGGAGCGGGGCGAAACGCACTGGGGATCCGTGTTGGTGCCTTACTTGATGATCGTAGTCGTGCTGGGCTTTCTCGCTTATGCCCACGGGTTAAAATTGGGTCCTATCAGACCTCAAGACTATAACCAAGGGCTTCACCGGGCGATGTTTAAGGATATGATGTTACCTAGCTTATGGATGCTTCCTCTGCTAATGCTCGTCCATCTGCTTAAGTACGGCCAAGTCTGGAATGATAGAAAACTACCTGATAAATAACTCCTACATCATGCGTCCTTTCTTGGCTGCCTTTATCGATAGTACGGAGTTTGACATAATAATGTGGGTGATTATGGCTGGCATGGCCCTCCCTGTCATTGCTGTCATCTTGTTGATTTGGCTCGTAGTAAAAAGCATTTCGCGCCGGGAGGAACAGCGAGCAACAAGCAAAAACCCTGATCGAACATAAGTCAAATCACCACCTTATGCTGCGCCCTTTATTAGCTGCCTTCGTAGATCCAGGGCTTCATGGGGATGATATGGAACTCTACTTTCTATGCCCCTGTCGCCTTACTGCTTTCCAGTGTTTGCTTTTCCCATGCTACTAGCCCTGACAACGACTGAAAAGGAGCGCACAGAATCGCTCGTTCACCTTATCTATTGGACTCCCCAAGTCATGTGGGCCCTGCTGGCGGCGGGGGTGCTGGTGGCGTTGCTGGTAGCCTTGTGGCGTAAGCGTCTACTTTGGGCTCTTATGTGGCTGCCTTATGCGATGGTGGGAGCTGTCATCTATATGCAATTTACCGTGGCTCGTTCCCACTATCTACCTACTACCCCGCTCCGCGATGTAATGCAGGATCCGCTGTTTATGGATACTACCGCGCCGAGTTTGTGGGCTGTACCAGCCTTAGCCCTAGTAAACATAGTCGTAGTGCTGATCCTGGTAGGGAACCGGTACCGCGACCCGACGCGCTCCTACTAGGGACCTATCACCACCGCTCGCCCGTGGCAGACCCTCGTCCAGCACCTGAGCAGCGAGAGAAAGCAAGAACTCGACGAGGCCCGTTAAGTGAACGGCTTGAGCTAGCTTAAGCGCACGAAGCATTAAGGCAATGGAAGGACGTGTCATTCTAGAGAAAGATATACAATCGTAAAATTCTTCTGCCCACCTGCGATGGATAGGCTCCGATAAGGAAGTCTTATCGTACCTAAACTTCGCCAAAAGCAGCAACCATGCATTAGGGTCGTAGTACTTACATATCGACCCTAATTTATTGGGGCTATTCTTGGGCATTAGGTAGTGAGAACGAAGTCTTATGACACCTAATCTTTGCCCGAGACGGGACGGGTGGAGCAGAAGGAAAGCCAGCGCCGGCGGATGCCGCCTTTATCCGAAGAGTCTATCTAGCTCCCATTGGCGCCGACGTAACGGAGGGAAGCTACCCGCAGGTTACCTCCTCGGCTTTCCCGCAGCGAAAGCGGCATCGTACTTGCGCCGTTTAGCGAACGACGCTCCACGCTTTTTTGCAGTCAGGGTAGCAGAAAGGCACGTGCTTCTTCTGTCCGGTTAACTTAGACCTCCTCAACCAGTACCCAGACCGGTTTACGATGGCTTGTACGAGTTGCGTGTAGTTCTCCCTACTCGTCCCGTTTCTCCTGTTCTTAGCTAGCCTCGCCTTCCTGGTATACCGCTTAACTTAACGCAAAATTTACTACCCTTTTATGCATATCTCCCGCATGTTCACGTCCCTCTTAGTAGAAAATAATCTCATGGGGTTGTGGGTAGAAGGCGCCTTCGCATTAGTCTATTTCCTATGCTTTGTCGTCGGGGCTCTGTTTATCAGTACGCTGATGAAGGGTGCCGATTTTATGAAGAAATTCTGTATTATCTCCCTAACCCTCTTGCTGGTGTTTCTCCTGTTTGTCATGGGAGCCATTCGGGATATGCTCTATCTCATAATTCCCCTTATAGTGATTGTGATCACTTTATTTAAGGACAAGACGAGCACCCCTTCGGCATAATACCAGCTAGCAGAAGCTGTGGCGGGCGCACTTGGTATGTTCCAGCGGAGGTTAGATGGCATGCGCGCTAAGTCGTTGCTAGTATCACGCGTTACAAGGACATAATCAGTTAAATGAATAGTGGCAACGTTCAGGTATTCCTAGTTGGATAAAGTCCGGTAAGAGCGAGTTATTGTATCTTATTTAGTCCAATCCATTGTTATTATTTTGCCTGTTAAGGGCTCAACATCTAGTAGCGTGCCATCAAAGTTTTCTAGTCTCACATTTGCCCCGTTAATACGGATGCTCTCGTACGGGCTATCCTCATACACATGGCGTATGGCCTCAATTTGCCATAGCAGCCTACCCAGATGATCGAGACAAAAGACGTTCTCATTATACTTAACCTGATGCGGGATAGAAAGCAGTACTATACAGCAGTGAGTCAGTTGAAGAACATTCTTGATAGGGTAAGGAAATGTAAAAACAGGGTTTCCCTCATTTAGAATACTTGAATCTTTGATAATGAATTTATCCATTTTAGTAAGCTGACTGGTTATATAGTCCCCCTTACGCTAAGCAGCAAACGCCCGCCTTATTAGTCCTGACTTTTGACGCTGTCCAGGTGTGAGACGAGCGTTCAACAACTGTACAGCGTCCCGTATAAGGGCTGATAAGACCCTTGGTATCTGACCCTATTTCCCAAGTAGACACTGTTGGAGGAGTAGATAAAAGAAATGTTATCACAGCTACTAATCTTCTGACTCCCACTTATTCCCGTTGTCCATAGCAACCAGAGTAAAACAAAAACAGGTTACTCCATTGCTACGATTGCTACTCCCATTGTGAAAATAGCCATAATATGGCAAGGGCAATTAGCCCCCCGACGACGCCCATGAACGTCTTCATCGTATCACGAGATTTGCCCTTACTTGAGTTTAGAACAACTAACAGTACCAAAACGAAGATTATAACTACAACAATCGCTAATAACGCAAAGAAGTAGCCTATACCACCAGCCTCGCTGCTCAACAATAAGGAGGAAAAAGTTCTCATAGGGGCAATCTAGGGTAAAAACGGCAGAAATGCCGTAGCGCGGATGTTGTTTAGAGACACCCTTAGTTAGGTTAATAAAAAGCATGGATAGTATTGCTATGTCGGTAGTATAGTACTACCTGAAAGTTAGTGTCTTATACTTCTGCTCGAACAGGCTTTGTAACTAGTGCGCGCTTGAAATGCTCTTCAACCAAGGCATTTAGATCTGGATACCCGTCTCCCACAATTGTAAATACCGGTGCGAACGCCTAGAGTAAGTTAAAGAAGCGCCATTGGCAGGAGTCCGTAAGCGACGACAAGAAAGCGGTCGAAGAGGAGCATACGCATGCGGATAACTCGACAAAGTACCAAACTTTTACGCACGCTTAACTAAGCCAAAAACCGTCACTATTCCGCGGTCGGGGGTATAACTACTGTGGCTGTTGCAAAAGGCTGGTAGCAGGTTGAACACCAGTTACTTGAGCCGCCATCCGCTGTTAACGAGGAGCCATCATCCAGTCTTTTAAACTCTTACTGCCACTGATGTGACCCTTCAGATTCCCTGCCGGGAGTTTTGCAACAGCCACTACTCTTATGTTTAACGACGAAACAAAGAATCAGCACCGATTATAATCTTTGAGCTGATATTATTTTAATGCTACTGCAAGTGCGCTATATAAGCTTTCCTATCTTTCGAGAATCTGTGGTAAGATGCCTCTCTAGATGATCTTTTTCGCTTTCTTCATGGTCGCGGTGCTCTATGGCACCCCCGTGATACTACTGTACCAGTTGTTGCGCCTTACCGGGCTGATAAAATCGCGGGTGTTGCTTCAAGGTTACCGGTGGTTCTTTTGGAGCCTTTTCGTGTTTTTACTCGTGCTGTCCGTTATCTCATCGGACTTAAAGGATTATAGTCAGACTACTATTGGGAGTGTTCTTTTCCTGAGTTCCGCATTTTTCGGTGTCTTAGGTAGCATGATGCCCTTAGGAAAGCCAACTCCTCCCATGTGGGGCATCTTTACCTCCCCACACTGGCAAGAGTTAGTAGATAATCTACTGCAACTGCTCAAATTCCTACTACAACTCATCAAGTTTCTACTAACTGGGTGGCGCCGACCAAAATAACGGCGCCCACGAAACACAAATGGGTCGACCTACTAAATACTTGTCTTAGAAGGTATTTTTATGTTAACCTTCAACGACTTACTTAACATAAAAATACCTTCTCGGACAAAAGCATCTCGCTTGCTAGCCTTGTGATGCGTAACCAGTGAAAGTATCGGGTTAGCGCAAATTAGGCCTCTACTTGCAGGACTGAGTTATTGATAATAAACTATTACCGGGCGCTGCGCAACCGCCACCAATCCCGGATGCTTAGAAATAGGGCCGCTACACACGCCAGATGGATGGAGGCAAACACCCACACTGGCAAGGGCCGTTTCAGGGACGGTACCACCACAATGTCGGAATTGGAAGCGGCGTAGACCACCTCCAATGTGGGGCGGGCGCGCAAACGCTGGGCTTGTTCCGGGAATAGCTCGTGCCGAAACGTGAGCGTCTTGTCGGCTAGCGAATCGTAGAACTTATAGTCCACGGCGTAGTCCGTTATCTTCAGGATGCGGGCGGGCGTGTAGACGGGCTGAGCAAACAGCAGATAATCGGCTTTAAACCAGACGGCCAACAACAGCGAGCCTAGGAAAAGCACGGCGATTTTAAACAGCTCCTCCTGCCGAAGCCGGTTCCTAGGCGTATCCTTGGTTTGGGCAATCATAGTTCGCAGAAAAAATCAAGGTACGCTTCGCGCCTTATAACGCCAAAATCAATACCTCTACGACCCTAGACAAACAGGATTTTTGGGGCAGTGGGGAAGTGCAATAAGCATAGCTCTCATCTCAGAAAAGTTGATTGACATAAGATTAGATATCGGACTGACCTCGGAATAAGTACAGTTTTTATCTCCACTATCTAACTGCCAAAACGTGGTGTTTTTCCGTTTCCATTCGTCTGAGTTAACCTAAAATATGGGGTCGCAGCTTTACGAATTGGTTACTCACTCATGAACTGATAATCGATCGCTCCGATCTTCAACGTCGCTAGTAGCCGAGTAAACTCTGCCTCCGTCAGCGGCTTGCTTATCAGGCCCCTAATCCTGCTATCCCCTACATCCGTCGGCCTATCATTCTTCACGGCAAACCAGTAGAATGAATTCTCTGACTTTATAAAGATGTAGCCGGCTTTGTATCCCACTCGCGATACGTTTTGGAATCGGTCTACATCCACGTTCTGAGTACGATAGAACAGGGTTTTATAGGATGCAGCGGGGTCTGAGGCAACGTAGTACGGCCCATAAATAACGGTTTCTCTAGTGTTCAGGTCAAAGCAAGACGACAAGCAGAAGAGAAGTAGTAAAGCCCAGCGTAGACGGGGGGTAGGCATAGCATCCAACTTAACGATAGTGTCGTCCTCCTAATACCTGGGGTACTGCACCGCCGGGCTTATCCCATTCGTCCGGTTGGCCGCGAAATGCGCTTGGTCGAGCGAGGTGATGCTAAAGAAAAAGGTAGTGGGCCCCGCCAACCGGCGCACGCGGGGCTGCTCGGTATCGAGCACCACAAACCGAACCTGGCCGTCGGCGTGCAACTCGGCCACAAAGTAGCGGTTGCCAGGCAAGAAATACCCCCCGTTGGCCAAGTAGCTGTACGATCGGTTCTTGAAGGCGTTATAGCCGGCTGTGCCTACCAGTAAGGGTTGCGGGCGGCTCCCGTCGCTGGCCTGAGAGTAAACCACGACCGTATCCTGCTGGTTCGTGCCGTAGACGACTTTGGCCAGATCGTAGCTATTCTGGGCGAACTGAAACTTGTAGTCCTCAAAGTTGACAAAGATGCCCGCCAGGCTATCTTCCTGGGCCAGGGCCACCGAGCGCCCCGTGGCCAGCGCTATATATTTATAGATTAGATCACCCTCGGGCGTAGCGGCTCGGTAGTAGAGCCCTTGTCCCGCGTGAGTCGGGTAAAAATCGTCGACCACTTCCTCGTCTACGTGCACGAGGGGGGTGAACTGCCGGCTGGCCACGGTATACTGCCAGATCGTGGTCGTATTCTGATCGCTAAAGTTGTTCACCCACGTGCGGTCCTGCGCAATCAGGAAGCTGCGCGAGTCCGGGCTCCACTGGATATTCCCGCTCAGGAAGCGGCCCGAGCGGCGATCCTCCTGCAAGGCAATCACCTTCGTGCAGTTGTCCAGGGTAAACAACGGCTGTCCCCGCCGATTAAGCAGCAGCAGAGTCCGCTGCGCATACACGAGAATGTACTGCCCATTCGGGGCTACGTAGGCCTGCTCTACCGCCCCCTGCCAAATGGGCTTTTCCCGGAAGGTAATGGGGCCCGCCGGCACGTAGTACAGGCTGTCGTGGGTCCAGTAAAACAGGGGTTTGGGTGTGGTGGGGACAAACCGATCGGCGCGCAGGGCCACGAGGCGTGGCGCCACATCCAGATGAGATTGGAAGAAGTAGCGTTGTAACAGGGCGAAGGCCGTCGCGGCCAGCAGCAGCAGGAGCAGGAGGCGAAGCAGCCAGGTACGGATACGGGAGGGCATAGTGGGGTGGAAGGAGCGTAAAGGTAGGGTGGCCGTCGCGCTCGGTTCTTGATCTACATCAAGAAATGAACAGCGGCAAGAAATCCCCTGCCGGCCTGGTACCGGGTCGGCTTCTTCCGTCGCTGCCCGTACACCCTGTCGCCTGGGTCGGACTTCTCCTTAAGAACCCACCTCCATCCTGGCTGGTGCTAACCCCGCCGCTGTGGTCTGTCTTTGGAACCAATCAGCGCTCGAGAGGAAGTTCTGCAACAGCCACCAGCGGTTCCTATAGGGGGAGGCTGAACAGTTGTTGAACGCTCCTTTCACACCTGTTTAGCGTCAAAAGTCAGTACTGATAAGCGGGCGTAATCAGCGCCCGCTGGGACAAGTAGTAGATTTCGGTCAGGTTGCTCGTGCCTGACAGGCTAGTACTAAAAAGGCGCTTACCGGCAGGCGCTTTTCAGCAGGTGCTTGATTTCCTTTTCCAGCGCCGGGGTTCCGCCCCATTGCTGGGCTTGCCGCAACGCCGCACAGGCCCCGCTGGCGTCGTTGGTTTTTAGGCGGGCCTGCGCGATATAGTAATAGAACTGGCCTTTGTCGCGGGGGGGGACTAGCTCCAGGCATTGTTGCAGGTCCGCAATGGCCGCTGCGTGGTTGCCCGCAGCGGTGTGGGCCAAGGCCCGGTTGGCGTAGGCGCCGATGTAGTGCGCGTTGATGCGGATCGCCTGCGTGAAATCCGCCACGGCCTTCGGATACTGCTTTTGTCCGTAGCGCAACCAGCCCCGGTTCAGGTAGGAAACCGAATCCTGCGGGTCCAGCTGCACCGCGCGACCCAGGTAGTGGGCAGCGCGGGCCGTATCCTGTTGCAGCATATACCAATAGCCGGTTCTACTATGCGCAAACGCATTGGTGGGGGCCAGGGCCATAATTTTTTCATTCGTGGCTATGGCCCCGGGGTAGTCCCGCCGCAAGGACTGATTGTAGGCTAGGCTGGCGTAGTATTGGAGTAGGGCTTCGTTGCCTTTGTCGTGAAGCTGGCCGAGCTGCCTAAACTGTTCGGCTTCCTTCGCTTGGCCTTGGTGGAGCAGGTACGCACTGAAGCCGTAATACACGTCGGCGGCCGTGGAATCGAGGAGCCAGGCCTGGTTGAAGCGCTTGATGGCCGTGGGCGCATGGTTGGTGGCCAGGTAGTGCCACCCGAAGTTGACATGGGCCTGCCTGGCGGCCTGGGCCGTACCGTACTGGCGCAGGCTCTGCGCAATAAAGAGTTCGTCGGCTTCTAAATGCGCGGCCGTCTTGGTCAGCCCCCCGTAGCGCGGCCGCTCGTTGATTCGGTCTTTGGCCCGTAGGGCATCTGTTTCAAGATACTCAAGCTTTGAGTCAGGGGTAGTCTGCGCCTTCGCAGTCAGGTGCACCAACAGCAAAACACCCACGAATAGCCCTGCTCGCATGCGGAGAAGTTTAAAAGACCAGCTTAGATAAGATAATAGCGCAGCTTACCACTAGCTACGCTGCGTGCTCGCCCCATCGTAGGCTGAGCGTTATTTCCCGTTTCTACTATCGTGCCAGCCTGGTAAAAGGTCTAGGTTAGGTCCGATAAGCCGGCGTGGCTGTTGCAAAAGTCTCGTAGGTGGAGGAAACCAGGCTAGTCGAGCCCCGCTCGCCGTGCATGGGGGCGCGGCTTACGTCTTTCTAGGGCTTACGAGGCGCGCATGTGACCTAGCAGATTCCCCGCCGGGCGTTCTGCAACAGCCACCGGCCTTCGCGGACCTTATAAGCCTGTTTTGACGTATATATAATGACCTGTGCCGCACGTTGACTAATTCCAACGCGAACGACCAGCACTACCGTTAGCCGCAAAACTATCCCAACTATGAAAGCTTCCTTGACCATGCTCCGCAGCCAGATTGTGCGCCCTATCCTTACAGGAAATATTGCGTATTTTTCGGGTATGGAAAAGCCTACTTTCTTACCTCAGGAAGCAACAGAGGCCCAGCGCCGCGAAATCATTAACTTCTCCTATGCAGCGGGTGAGGCGCAGGGAGCCATCATTCCCGACGATGCCAAGGCTGCCTACAACCGCTACATTGCCGGTGAAATCACTTTGCAACAAGCTGTGGATGCCGCTATGAGTATCTACCAGAAGCAACCTGCTCATTCGTAAGCCTGCTAACCTTCTATAATTCGCGATATTAGGGCCTGCTGTTACCAGTAGGCCCTTTTTTCTTCGTGGCTATCCAACCTATCGACTATGGATTTATTTCAAGACCCCAGGTACAGCCGGCCGGGCAATGAAGTATTGATTAACAGCATAGATGCAACGACAGACAAGGAGTTAAGAGTAGCCGAAGGTCGCAACGTGGGTCTAATAGGTCAATTAGTCTATGGGATTAAGCCAATGCCCGGTGACTTTGACGCGGCCCACCTCAAACGCATTCACAAGGAACTGTTAGGCAACATCTATCCGTGGGCGGGCGAGACCCGCGCTTGGGGCCAATTTCAGGGCCAGAAACCCCTACCCCAAGGCACGTTATTCTTTGCTCCTTATCAGCAGATTGATACGCGGCTTAATCTATTAAGCGACCAACTCAAACAGGAAAACAAGCTTCGAGGACTGGATAAAGACCAGTTTGTACATCGCCTAGCGTACTACGCCGACCAGTACAATTTTGTCCATGCGTTCCGGGAGGGCAACGGCCGAACCTTGCAAGTAGTCGTGGCTGAGCTTGGCCGGGGTGCTGGCTACGATGTGCGCCTAAGCGAGCAGCAGGTGAGAGAGCAATTCAATAGGTGTCGCGATGCAGCTATTGTACGCAAAAACGCCGTGAACCCAGATGAAAACCTTGCACCCCTACGCAAGCTGCTGCGCGAGGCTACCTCGCCTACCCCCGGAGCCCAGGCTGAACAGTTGCGCGCCCCGAATCTTGCGCAACCCCTACCGGGATTGGCGCCAGCCATGCGGCAGGCCGAGGCCTTACGTACTATCATAGTAGTAAGCCGGGAGGTTTCGGAAGAACTGCTTATGCAGCGAATAACCAAGCATGACTTTAACGTCACGTCGGAGTACATGCTGAATGCGAAAGAGCAGGAAGCCGCCTTGGTTGCCAGGGCACAGACCGTACAGCGAGAGCCCGCGACGTGGCCCGAGTTTCGCCAACATCTGCTTGAGCAAGTGAAGCAGGTAGAAACCGACCCCAATATTACCCGAGGGTCATTAGCCCATCTAGCCGATCTGAAACGGGCCGGGGCTGAACTCGATAAAAACCAGGCGCTGAACCCACCCTTTCGGGAACAGGAAGTACCAGCCGACCAGTTGGAGCGGGTGGGTAAGCCCGTAGAGGAATTATGGAAACGTGGCCAAATGGAAAAGCTCCTGCAGGGCCAGCGCACTGATCAACTGCCATTCCCGATGCCTAATCCGCAGGGCGGACCACAGCAAGTGCCCATGCAGCTAAAGCTGAACCGCGATGCAGCCGGCACAGTAGGCGTTGAGGTATACTTGCCCGCCGCCGTGCGCGAACGAATGGAACAGGCCGTCACGCAGCAGAAAGGTCAAACTGCCCAGCGGCAACAGCCGCTCGCGCAGCATTCCCCAGCCCCCAAGGTTGAGCTACCAACTCCCCCTAAGCAGAGGCGCGGCCCCAAACTTTAATCGTTACGCTTACCTTTCGATTACACTACGTCCCATTACCCTATCAGACTATGAGAAAGAAACTGCTTACCCTGCTACTGTTGCCGCTAGTAGCAATCAGTTGCTCCAAGGATAATGAAAATTCGGATCCCCAACCCAATACCACTCCCAAGGAATACCAGGTTACGTATCAGGTAACGGCTGTGAACTACGCTCAGGCCCGCATCATCTACCGCGATAATACCGGCGCGCTGATTACGGAGGAAAACGTACCGCTACCCAAGACCTACTCGTTCAAGCGGACGATGAAATCTGCTGATATACTGAGTGTAGGTGCTTTCCCTTCCCAAGGCGATGCTTCGGCCAACGTGACGTGCGTAATTCAGCTCGATGGGAAAACGGTTGATACCAAGTCCGGCCCCGGACCTAACCCGCAGCCAGTGGCTAGCTACATACTTCCATAAGACCCCAATATGAATTAAAAGGCCCTGCTGTTGTATAAGTAGGCCCTTTTTTTAGCCACAGTAGTAGCGCTGCCTAGAAGTAGGCACAGGAGCAGGTATCTATCATTTTGCAATTGTAAAACATCATTACGGCGGAGAAGAAACACTGGAAACACTACCAGCTCTTCGCGTGGAAATACATATAAGGTTACCGCTTGGTGCAGGTAGTATAGGGGCAGCTCGTCTACTCTCTGGATGAAATCTTTTTCTTAGCCCAACGGAAGAGAGGACGAATAAAGTAGCGGTGCAGGTAAAGGACCAGATAGGTAGCAACGCCTACGCCGAGGGTGAAATAAAGAGCACCAGGCAAGTTGGCTAAAGCGTTCGAGAAATCCATGCTGGAGTATTTTTTAGAGTAATCAAAACGCCCGGCCACAAGTGACTAGGCATTTAAATTACTTTTCGCAACTATCATCCCCAACGCGCAGCATTACAGCTGATGCTCCGCTTCGCAACTGCCGTAATGCTGCGCTTAGCGGCTACACAAAGAGAATGGCCACGTCGAGGGCTAAGAGTAAGCTCATAATTCCTACTACTCCTACCCAGGCCCAGCGCATCGGCTGAGGATTGAACAGCCGGGCAATGCCTAGCATAATGGCTACCATTACCAGGTGCTTCGCTACATCGGGAAAGTTGTTGTCCGTGTAAACCACAAACCCCCCTAGCACAATCAAGATTATTGACAGGCCGAGGTAGTTCTTCGAGATAGGTTGCGCAAACAAGGACGTAGCCAAGGCGGCCAGACGAGGATACCGGGATTCGTTCATGGTGGGTGGGAGGTTAGAACGAGTAGTGCTAGCGACTATGCCGTGAACGGCCAAGGTTTAAACCCCCGGCAGCGTAGAAGGCCGCAGGCTATCTAGCCCCAACAGCACCCACCGCATCGCCACTGGCCACAGCATTGCCATTAAACGTGCGGGCCTTCAACAAATCCGAGTTGGCCAGCGTGAGCTTGATGTTACGCCCACCCCCCTTTTCGTACAGCTCGATCACTAACTGCTTCTTGTCAGGAATGGTAAATTTTTTGAAGATGAACACCTTTTCCAGTTTGCCTTGAGCCTCAACCTTTTGCTGAGGCCCATTATAGACATAAATAGGCGCTATTTCAATGGCTTGTTCGGCCGTGCGTTTCGCTACCTTCTTGTCCTGAATGTAGAACTTTACAAAGTCTATATCATACGTCACATTCGACTTGTTGGCGATGTGCAACGGGAAAAACAGCGTTTCGCTCTGATATCCTACCGACCCCGCCCGCAGGCTGAGTTGATTAGCCGTTTTGCTTTCCGCTGTGCCCTTGCCCGTTAATGCTTCAACCGAGAAGGCATCCAGATTACCTTGTGGAATGGGCGAGTTCGATAGAATAGCCTCAGTGGTTGAGCGCGAGCTAGAGGCAATAGCCGGCGAGCCTGACCGAGCAGCCGTAGTACCTGCGCCCAGGTTCAGCGACAAGATTTTAGGGTCGCGGTTGTAGTTGACGATGAACGAGTACAGCTTTCCATCGGAAGTAAGTACCGTCATGTTGGTTTCTGCGAAGCCCTTAGCAGCCGCTTTTACGCGAACAATGTTCTCCGCGCCCGTTGCTTTGGCCGCGATCAGGCCATTACTACCCAAATCAACGTAGGTAACCGGGAAAGGAAAGACTAGGTGGGTAGTCTTCTGGTCACTGATGAACAGCGGGTAAGAAGCCATTTTATTAGCGTCCGAATACTCTAGCATCTTGGGCGCGTCTTGGCTGGCCGAAGTGGTAGCCGGCGCATCTGTATATTGCCCCCTGCCTTGGTACATGGTCCCAGCACGGGCAGCACGACCTTGAGGGTTTTTTGCTTGGCCCACAACGGACGAAGCATTGAGGAGGGTCAGCGCGCAAGCAGCACTTACGGAAAGGAGGACCTTATTCATAACAGGGAAATATTAGGTTACTCTTTATCAACTTTCAACATGACATTGTAGCCCGCCTTGAGTCGGACTTTGACCAGGCGAATTTTCTTCTGCCCCAGGCTCTTAGCCGCAGTAACCGCTACCCCAGCTGCCGCCATTGCCGGGTCGGCGCTCATGGTCATCATGTCGGCCGCGCCCATAGCGTCAGCCCCCGCTTGCTTGCTTGCATCCCGCGTAATAGTGCCTGGAATATGGAGCCCTGCCAGGCCGTCCACATCGTATACTTCCAGCGAAGCGGGAAAGATATTGCCCCCCGCTTTCAGCGTTTCAATGCTGATGCTCAACCGCTCGCCGCTCAGGCTGCACGTACCATAGATGAAGGTGTTGGCCGCCAGCTTATGGCCATTGACTACGGCAGGTTCCGTAAGCCGCATTTTCACCAGCGAACCGCTAACCACTTCTTGTGATTCGTGAATAACAGCAGGCAGGGTATTGGCATCAGCATTAGCTGAGTTGCCATCATCGAGCCCTTGAAAAGAGGCCGTGCGCTTCAAGCCACCAGTAGTGCCCAGGCGCGATACAATAGCATCGTTATCTTCTACTACTGCCTTGGTAGCCGGTTTCTTCTTAGCCGGTACAGCTGGTTTCGTTACGGCCACGGCCACGCCCCCCGCACTGGTCGAAGCCATTACTCCTGCGTTAGTTTGCGCATTGATGCGTTCAAGGGAGGCTTGGGTGCGGGCCGCTTCCAACTCGCGCTGATGCTGAGAGCGCATTAGCTCCATTTGCTGTTCCGGCGTTAAGGATGACGTAGCCGGCGCGGCCACTTGTCCACTGCTTTGCTGAGCCGCCTGCACCGCGGCCAACTGCTGCTGAGCAGCTAGTACCTGCGCGTCAGCCGGAGCTGAGCTAGGTTGGCCGTTCGCCGCCACTCCATAGGCCAGTCCCGTTGCTACTGCCGTATCTGCCTTGCCCGTTACCAAGCCCCGGTTACGGAGCGAATCTATTGGCGCGGCATACGCTTCTAGCTTGCTGCTGGTAATGTTGCTGTTGCCCGCTTTAGGCAAGTCCGTGTTAATACCGGTACTAGCTGGTGCAGTAGCCGCCGCTTCGGCGCCCTCTCCCCCACCCACCACCCAGAATATAGCGGCCATGAAAGGTACTCCAACAATCGGGATGAAGGTGGCCATTTTGCGCGTTCGGTAGAACTGCGCATCTTTCGTGGTAGTAGCCATACAACTTAGCGGGCAAGGGTGGATAGCGTATTGTTTTGTAGTACCCGCCAGTTCTCCATTATGAAGCCGTGGGGGTTGTTTTCCGACCGCGTTACATCCCGAAGTGTGCATTCAGCAACCAAGTCCCGGTTGGTGAACGACGTAGCCCGAATCAGGCGCTGATGGGCGTAAGCGCGGGCCGTGATCGGCCGGGTAGTGCTAAGGACCACGCTATCCACCGTGACTTCCATACTGATGTTAGCAGAAATCAGGTCGTTGTAAAAGCCGCGCTCTTTCAGGTTCTCGTACTCCCGCTTAGCAGAGTTATCCGCTAGGTAGAGGGCTTGGTTAATGTTGCCATCAATGGCCTTTTGGTCGGGGTCCAGGGTGAAAAACAATTCATGAAAACGCTTGATGTGGCTCCGGGCCTCAACCGGCCGGTTAGATCGGGCATCGGTTGCGCCAGCCGTGAGCAGTTGGCCCCCTCTAATACATAAATTCGATTCGCTGCCGCCGCCGAGTTCTGAAAGGAGAAATAGGCTATGGTAATTGCCAGGGTCAGGACGGAGATAATAAAAATGATAGCCAAAGTTTTAACCTGTTTGAAGGCGGAATCAATGGTTTTTAGGGATTCAAACATGATGGTAATGGTTATAGGACCAGCCTAGTGCTCGCCCTTGGTATTAAGAATTGCCGTTGTTGCGGCCTAAGTATCCGCCTACTCGCTCCCGGATTGCAGAGCCGGCCCGGTGGCCTAGTTGTTCACCCCGCGTCATATTGGCCGCGCCGCTGTAACCAAAGCCGCCCTGAGCAGCGCCAACCGTTGCCCCCAAACCGGTAGCGCCAGCCGAAGTGCCCTGAGCACCCATGCGGCCCGCAGCACCCATGCTCGCGCCGGCAGCTGCCGCAGTGCCCGTAGCCGCGCCCACGAAGGCACCAGCTGCTTGGCCAGCACCGCTAGCTGAAATGAGCATATCCGTAATGAAGGGCACCAGCACGTAACCAGCAATGGCAACAAGCAGGAAGACCAGGTAGCCGAAATCGGCTGAGTCAACCCCCCGTTGGGCGTTCAGGCGGTCAATGTCACCTTGCAGCATCTGCACCTGGAACGTGGCCATCATTGCGCCGAACACGTTGGCTACCGGCACCCACAACGAAATTGTAATGAAGTGCCCAAGCCATTTCTGAATACCGCCACCGAAGCCGGGGAAAATGGCAATGCCGAACGTTATTGGTCCGAGCACGGAAAGGACAACCAAGATGAAGGTGGAAAGGAAGTGAATCAGCAGCCGTGCCCCGACGTGGAACAGTTCAAGCGTATTCTTCATCCACTCCCGGAAATTCTGGTTTACATCGTATGAAACCTTCTGAAAGCTGAGGCTCATTCGGTCACCAATACCACCTATGCCCGTAGGTCCGGCCAAGTCAGCCAGTTTGCGCTCGTAGGCTTCATCAGTAGCGAAATCCTTGTTTTCAGGCTTATTGGCCAGAATGGTTTTCTTTTCTTCCTGTAACTGGATAATCTTCGCGGATTGGTCGTAGCGAACGGAATCCGTGCTATGAGAGAGCGCGCCCGTAAAGCCCCGTAGGCCCTGACAGAGCGCCGGAAAAAACAGGATGCACAAGCCAATCAAAAACGGCCGCAGCAACGGGTACACGTCGATAGGTTCTGCCCGCGCAATGTGCCCCCAGACCTTGGCACTGATGTAGATAAGCGCGCCTACCCCACCAATAGCCCGGCCTAGATTCGTGAATTGAGATACTAGGGGCATCATGTTGGTGTATAAATCATCCAACATCGTTTCCATCGCGTCTACTTGCGCGAGGATAGAATTTATGTCCATAGGAAAGTGGGACTAAGAGGCGGAACGGAAATGGAACAGAAATGCAGTCGTTACTTTTTGCCCATTAGGGCTAGCACCGACTCTTTATCTTGGGTGATTTGGGCCTGATAACGGGCAACTGCTCGGCACTTGCTGGTATAGTAGTTCATCAAGTCATGCTGACCTTCTATTTTGTCAGCTATGTTGTTGATGAACTCGATACGCTCGGGGTCGGTCATTTTGGCTTTGCCAGCGCTGAGTACCCCCACCAGCTCACTAAGCAGGCCTATATTCTCATTTAGCAGCTTGCCGTAGGTCGAGGCAGCCCCGGCAAGCTGGTTGACATCCAGTCCTTTGTTGCGCAGCTCAGGCATAATGTTGGCGTACTGCGTAATCATCGCCGCCTGATGGTCGTAAATTTCTTGCACCCGACGATAGGAGCGCACCCCGGAACTGATCTGTAGCAAGCTGCTATACCACTGGTCGTGTAGTTGTTGGGTTTTGTCGATTACGCCCTTAATCTGGCCGCTTACTACCTTCATATCCGCTGCCAGCAGTTTGCCTTGCGCGAGCAAGGTGCCCGATACGGTCTGATGCGTAATTTGTCTGCGAGATATCTTCTCGGAGATGGGAGCCGAGATAACAGCCGGTACTTGAGCGTATGCTTGGTGAGCACTGAGGGCCAGGGCCAGGGCGAAAAATTTGGAGAAGGTTTTCAAAATAGCTGTAGCTTTTATGTGAGCATCCTACCCCTACCCTACCGTTTCGACATGAGACTTCTAAGCGATTCCAGGTCTTGCGCTTGTTCTTTGGCTACCCGCATCATCGTTAGATTGCGCTGCGTGTAGTAGTTGACCAGGCCGGATTGATCCGTAATCTTCTTATCCAGTTGGTCGATAAAGCGCATCCGTTCGGCATCCGTCATTTTGAGCATAGCCGGGCTCACAATGGTTTGCAAGTCACCAATGGTGTTCGAGCTTTCCAGGAGCATCTTGCCGTACATGGTTGTCATATCCGCCAACTGTTGCGGCTTGATGAAGGGTGACTGGCGCAGCACCTCGATAGCGGATGAGTATTGTTGGATGATTTGCGTCTGCTTTTCGAAGATGTTCTTTACGCGGCGATAATCGCGAACCGCAGAGCTAACCGACAGTAGGCCATCGTACCAGTTTTGGGCCATGAGCATATTCTTCTCCGAGAACATCTTAGTTAGTTCTTGCTCCTTTACCCCCGCCGCCACGAGCTTATTAGCTGCTCTCGAGAGTACTTTCATGGTGCCTTGCAGGCCAGTTTGCACCCCACTTTGTACTTCCAATACCGGGGCCGTTACGACGAGCTGCGCCGAGGCCCGCGTGATACTAAGGCCCAGTAGTGCCAGGCTCAGGATTCCAAGTTTCTTATTCATAATAGTGGGATAAGAGGGTGAATAGAATAGTGGAATAGGCGGCTACTTTTTAGCCAGTGGTTCGAGGTAGGACATTTCCCGCTCAGCGTTCAGGCGGACGTGCTGCATTCCATCCCAAACCATCTGCATTTGAGGCACTGCTTTGTCGGAAGTGGGCGCGGGCTTGTCTTGGGTGAGGGGAACTAGCATCTTGGCCAACTGCTCACATTGCGGCGTGTATTTGTCCCAAATTTTGGCCTCCTCACCGGGCTTAAATTTTTTCAGGGATCGGGCGGTAATCACTTTGCGAATAACAGCGCGGTAGTTCTGCCATATGCCAGTGGCTAGCGGGTGCTCCTTGATACCTGAACCAAGCTCGCTACCGTACCAGTCGCTGACCGATTGGGCGTAGGCGCGTCCCGCCGCCACGTCGGCCGGCGCCCCAGGCAAGGCCGCTACGCTATCTGCAAAGGCCGTAGCCGCCGGGGCTTGGGCCGATGTGGCGGCGGCCGTTGCAGGCGCGCTGCCCGCAGCACCAGACGTAGATAATTCAGAGTTGCCACAGCCCGCTAAGGCCAGCAACATTCCCACAGAGAGCAAGGTGGTTTTCATATTTTCCCCTTTTGTTCAATTACCTCTTAACTAAGGCTTCTTCGCGCAGTTCGGCGGCAACCAGCTTTATAGCCGTGGGCATATCGTTGGTCTTTTTGAACTTGTCGAACAGCCTCACTTTCTCCGATTCTTCGGTGGAGTAGGTGATGTATTCCTCTTTGGATACTTCGATGGAGTACACCTTGGATACCACGCCCCCCAGGGAGATAAAGACTTCGGTGTAGCGGCCTCGTTCGGGCTTATTGTCCCGGTTTATGGAGAGAATGATAGCCTTCTCTTTTTCGGTCAGCGACAGCAGGGCTTGGATCTGGTCGAATTTGAGAATGAACTTGCGCTGGTCGAGCAGAATCTTGGTGTCGGAGTTATTGATAATGGCATCTTTGACAATTGCATTACCGATAATGTCGTCCACTTCCTGCGTCACTACGATTGCCTCACCGAAGAACTTACGCACCGTCTTAAACAGGTATTTGATGTACTCTGCCATTCCTGGCGTAGTCAGCGCCTTCCAGGCTTCCTCAATCAGGATCATCTTCCGTACCCCTTTTAGCTTGCGCATCTTGGAGATGAAGGTTTCCATGATAATGAGGGTTACTACTGGAAACAGGATTGGATGGTCCTTAATGTTGTCCAACTCGAACACAATAAATGGCTCATTCACCAAGTCCAGCTCTTTAGGCGAGTTGAGCAGGTAGTCGTACTCACCGCCCCGATAATAAGGCTTGAGTACGTATAGGAAATTGTCTATATCAAAGTCCTTTTCCCGTACTTTTTCCTCGCGCAGAATTTCCGAGTACGGTCCCTTTACGAAGTCGTAGAATGTGTTGAAACTAGGCTTGATAGCCGGGTTTTCCTCCAGCATCACGTAGTACAGACTTACGGCCGTGGAGAGCGAAACGTACTCCGATTGACTTACGTTTTCGTCGTCCTTCTTCCAGAGAGCTTGCAGCAAGGTTTTGATGCTTTCCTTCTTTTCTACGTCCAGCTTGCCCGACACCAGGAAGGGATTAAAGGCAATCGGGTTATCTTCTTCGTAGGTGAAGTACACGCCTCCTTTCAGCTCACAGAGGCCCTTATAGGAGTTGCCTGTATCGACCAGTAATACGTGTGCTCCTTGCTCGAAATACTGCCTAACCATGTGGTTAGTGAAAAACGACTTGCCCGAGCCCGAAGGACCCAGGATGAATTTGTTGCGGTTGAAAATGATCTGCTTTTTCATCGGCTCATCCGACAAATCCACTTGTACTGGCTTACCGGACAGGCGGTCGGAGAGCTTAATGCCTTTCGTGGCGCCCGTACTGCGGTAGTTGGTTTCCGTTGCCCAGAAGCATACTGCTTGCTCAATGAAGGTGTAAAAGGTTTCTTCACTAGGGAAGTCACCAGCATTACCAGGCACGCCACCCCAATACAAAGCAGCAATGTCTACCGTGTTTGGCCGAGGCTTGCAGTTCATAGTATTGAAGCCTGCATTTATCAGCTTGCGGATTTCGGTCAGTTCATCTTCACTTTCGGCCCAGGTCAGCACATTGACATGCACCCGCGCTGGCCGGCGCTTGGCGGCTACTGCTTCGTTGAGGTACTCCTGGTAGAACTGATAGTTGACCGTGTTCTGCCGCGAATAGAGCGAGAGCGAGTTAAGCCGGTCTTTCTTTTGCTCAAAGGTTTTAAGAGTTTTGGCCGTGTTATCCAGAAATACATATTGATTCAGGATGTGACTAGTGCCCAGCAGTAACCCCAAGGGTGCAGCAAACGAAATCGGAAAGTCGGTGTGTTCGGTGCTCAGTTGCTCGTAGCGAATATCTGGTTCCACGCCCAATGGCAAATCATCCAGATTCGCCACGGAAAACATATTGCAGACTTGTTGACCCACCTTTAACCCATCGGTAAGGTCCAGGTCCACTTGTTGGGCCTGGTCGGATAGGTTGAGCGCAAAATACTTTTCCAGCAGGCCCGCTTTTTCCGGGGTGCCAGCTAGCTCGTCAGAAGTGAGCCGGTGAGATCTGATGTAGGGGGCATTTGTGGGGCCTACACCTTCCAACGTTCGCACGAACTGCCCTACGTTGTCAAAGAAGGCCTCCATCACCTTCACATCGAGCATATCCTTGGGTACGATGTTACGCCGGGCCAGGAGCCCCGAAGCACTGTTCCAGTTAGGCCGCTCCGAGGACATTTTAGTAATGAATAAGTAGCAGTAGTGATTTAGAAAAGGGCGTTCGAAGAAGTGCCGCTCATAGGCTGCCGAGAGCAGGGTTCTATCCGTTTCAAATCCGGGCGCATATTTATCTTCTACAAACCAATCCTGCTTGTGTACAGCGCAGTGGTCAGGAAGCAGGCGCACCGCTTTTACAAAGGCTTGTTGCAGTTGCGCGTAATCTTCCCGGGAAAGCGTGAAAATTTCCGGTAGCTCCAGGCGAAAGGCCACCGTTACGTCGGCGTTTTTCGAGATAAGACAATCCTTCTCAATCTTATAAATCGGCTGCTTGGATTCGAGCGAGGCAGATGGTAGTATTTTACTGCTCATAATCGGGTTATAACTTAAGACCGGGCGCTACTAGCGCCCGGTCCGATCCTCATTTAAGTTTTGGAATAACCGACTTTGCCGATTGGTGATCCGCTTTGGCGCTGAACGCCGAGCACCAGCTTTCATCAAGCCGTACTCCCCGTATTTCGTGTTTAAGGCGAACACACCGGCCCACATACCCCCCCTAGCACAAGCGTTATAATAACCGATAGCAGCAGTGGCATACCGGCCAGATACATTGTCACGAAGGACACGAACACTAGGCCGATTCCTGCAACCAGGTAGTACACGTTGCTCCCAATGAGCCCATTAAATTCCCAAGACTTATTGATGCCGCGATTCAAGTTGTATTGAGGCATGGCAGCTTAGGCTTACAGGAAGAACGAACGAACTACAGTAGCTACTAGCACCAGGAAAATCATTGAGCCGAACCAAGACACGGCTGTTTTCTGCGTGTCTTGGTCGCCAGCGTTCCACTTGCTGTATACCTTGATAGCGCCAATTAGACCAAGGACCGCCCCGATAGCATACATGAGTCGAGTAAGCGGGTCGAAGTAGTTAGTAACCTGAGTAGTTGCCTGCGCAATGCCGCTGGAACCACCAGCAGCCCCGCCTTGTGCGAACACTACTTGGGTGCAAAGCACTAGCCCGAGAATGGCTACCGACGTGAGTATTTGCTTCTTTTTCATGTAGTTGTAGAATGATTAATGAGGAAAGAAAAAGGATTTAAGTTATTGATTATTAAAAGACTATAAAAAAAACTACGCGAACAGACCCGCTATTTCACTGCTATTTTCCTTTGTTCTAAGAGCCAATTGCTCTCCTAAAGTTGTGTCCACCAGTTGAGCCGGTACCTGGGGTTGCTCCCGGCGTGTAACTGAGATATGAAAGCAGCAACCGTGTTGACTTCAAACAATTCTTCAGTTTCTAGTGGGGTGATGTCTGCTGTTGAAGCTACTAGTTCCTCAAAGTCTGCTAGAGGCTCATAGAGGCCAGCAACAGCAGGCTGGTACACAATTTCGGCTTCTGCGGCTGCTACATCAACCAAGGTACACATAGTTTCAATATGTACCCCCTCCGTATTGGTTTCTGCAATAAGATTTTTAGAGTTTTTTTCTGTGCTTGTATTGTGTGTATGTACATCATTACTAGGTTCTTCCCCATTTTCTGTAGGCATCTGTCGAGCTTTCTGACGGATAAGTGCTTCTAACTGAGGGTTTGGGCGGTCCTCCTGCTCTTGCCGGGATTCGTCGGCTGCTATTGCTTCCGCCGTAGCACCGATAACTGACGCGGCGGCATCCATTGGGCCATTATTTTCGCCATCATACTGACCAGTCGCCGTAGCTGAAGAGTCTGGTAGCTCCCCTCCTACTACTATAGCCGCTGCATCAGGTAGATTCTCAACTGCCCCAGCTTCGGGAGCTTCAGTATCTGCTTCAGCTTGAGTTTTAGCCGTAGTAGCTGATTCAGTCGCCGCAGGGGTAGCAACGAAGGCTGACTTCGACCGCACTAGGGGCGGTGGAGCAGTTGCCGTAGTACCTGCGCCGGCCAATTGAGAACCGCCACTAGGTTTCCTGCCTTTCAGTATATTAGAAATGTCGTCGCGATAATAGAGGAAGCCGACTACTACATAATAGAGCACCAGCAGCACTAGGACGAATACAAAAAACTGGCTCCATGAATATTGACTAAGCATAGCTGTACAAATTGGAGGCTATATCCTAGCGACTAAGCTAGAGCCAGGATGTAGCCAGGGTTAAAGAACTTGGTGAATGGTAGAAATTGGGCAACGCGCTGCAAAGCCATTACACAAATGGTAATGGCTTACTCGATGACAGAAGGCGCAAACCGCTATGGAGGCTTAGCGTATTTGGTGTCTAGGATTTTTTAAGCCGTTGACGAAGCTTCTTTTGAATAGCCTTCTGTACTTCGGCATCGTGCTTATCTATGAATTGCTCGACTAGGTTATAAATAATGTCAGGCGGTGAAGCTCCCGCTCCTACTATTGTCCCGAGCAGCAATAAGTATTGATAATGGCGGTCAGGTATGCGAAGCGAGAAAGTTTTCTTTTCACTAGAGGGCACGAAAAGCGATGTTAAGTCAAAGCTTGCTGCTTCTCTATCTGCGGTCATTTCTACACTGGCCGTAGGGTCAACAGTCGAATCTTCGATAGATTCTGATTCGGAATTAGTTTCAGGTGATGGACTTGGCGTAGGCTCCAACACAGTAGCAGGCATTTGAACGGCCGGTGCCGGTTCTGGGGCATTTTCTTGTGTTGGCAGGCCTACCTCTGATGTAGCAGTAGCAGTAGTTTCAGGCGCGGGGCCACCGAAAATTTTTCTCCCTTTTGTTCTTGATTTCCAGTCGTGGATTCCGAGACAGAAAGAGCAGTCGGGGCACTTTTCGGGGGTATCGAAGACGATACAACCCCTTCGCCGGTTAAGTGATTAGCTGTTGCCCCCAATTTTAACATTTGGTCCAGTGCAGCTTTCTTTTCTTCCTCGCTTTTTGCTTTAGGTTTCGCCATTGGTGAATTTGACTTTAAAAGGTGTTCAGTACGTATTAGAGCAATTCATCCGAAGTCGAACCGGCTTCAATTGGAGTAGTAGTGGCAAAAGGCAACTCAATGGTTTTGCCGGAAGGCGTAACTTGGCCAGGCCCCACGACAATACAGAGCATTTCCATAAGCAACCTGCCCAGGCCCAGCTTTTCTAGCTCCCGCTCAGGCAGGGAGAATAGAGTAGAGCGTTTCTCTTTATAGCCAATCAGCAATTCTACCCGGCTTTTCAGTAGGGGTAAGCTCTTTTCCTGAAAAAACGCCTCTATCTTATCGTAAGTAGCCTTCCGCTCCGATTTTACAAAGCGATTCCAGAAAGCATAGTAGCCTAGCAAGTTTGATTCGTCGGGATCTGGCTGAGCTGACTTAAGAAAGCTGCTTAGAATCTGCATATACCCTGCGGTAGAGGCGATGGTGCCTTGGTCGGCTTCCATCGGCAGAAAGATGTATTGCACCATGCGCAGCAGGTCAGGAAGGCCCGCAACGTTGATTGTACCGGGCGTATCCACCAAAATGAAGTCGAACCCCTGCTGTTCCAGGGCGTCGATAGCATCAACCGACTTTTCCACGCTCGAAATGCTGATCGGGTAGGGCGGGATTCCCTGAGTGAGCAAGCGATTGCTAAAAGCAGACTCTGATTTTACTTTCTCCAATTCCTGCTGGCGGTAGACCTGAATCGTGTTTTGCGGGTAGTCACAATCTAGAATGGCCACTTTGTAACCATAGACATAGGCCAGAGCGGAGGCAACGTGTACTGTTATAGTAGATTTACCAGCACCGCCTTTTTGGGTAGCAAAGGCAATAACTTTAGGTTCATTCATTGGGATGCAGTTAAGTTGGCGATATGCTAAAGATAGCATCAATTCTGAAGCGGGAAAGCTGCGAACCAGCTAAGCGCCTCAGCCGCTTAGCCGGTTCGCAGCTTTGCTGCTATGCAGCAAAGCTGTAAAAGTGCAAAGGCGCAAAGCCTTAAAACAGCTATGCAGCAAAGCAGTTCAGCTACAAAGCCGCAAAGCCGCATTGCTGCAGAGCTGTATAGAAGCTAAAGAGCAAAGCCGCAAAGATGCTAAGCAGCTTTGCGGCAGAACTTCAAAGCCGCAAAGCTGCAAAACCCTAAAGCCGGAAAGATGCAAAACTGTATAGCCCTATTAGACCATATAAATTTCTTAAAATTTATTTTTAGAGCTGCTTTGCTGCAAAGCCGCTTCGCCGCAAAGCAGCTCATAAGCATTTTCTGTCTATTCCAGATTACCTAACTCTCTCACTAATCTACGAAGCTGCTATGTAGCAAAGCCGCTTCGCAGCAAAGCAGCATGAAACACATGTATAGTTACTAGGAGGTGTTAACAGTAGGTGTTAAGTTTAGGCATGGAGTATTTATTAACGGACGCGCAGTGGGCGCGGATTGCGCCCTTGCTGCCAGGTCGGGAAGGGACAAAAGGCGGCCGGGGCCAGGACAACCGCCGCTTTGTGGAAGCGGTGCTCTGGCTGACGCGCAATGGCTGCCGCTGGCGAGCCTTGCCCGCCACGTGGGGCAACTGGCACACGACCTACACACGCTTCCAGCGCTGGACCGCCTCGGGCGTATGGGCCCGGGTATTGGCGGCCGTGCAACAGGACAATGCCCTGCACACGCTGCTGGTCGACTCAACCACCGTGCGGGCGCACCAGCACGCTTCGGGGGCGCGCAAAAAAACGGGCCGCAAGCCCTCGGGCGCAGCCGCGGCGGCTTGACCAGCAAGTTGCACGTGGTGGCCGACGCGCAGGGGCGCTTGGTGCGCGTCGGCCTGACGGCCGGCCAGCGCCACGATGCCCCGCAGGCGCTGCCGTTGCTCGAGGGGCTTGCCCCAGCCTACCTCGTGGCCGACCGGGGCTACGATGCCGACCCACTCGTGGCCGCGCTGGCCGCCCGCGGCACCTGCGCCGTGATTCCGCCCCGGCGCAAGCGCCGGTACCCACGCGCCTATGATGCCGCGCGGTATGCCCAGCGCCACCCCATCGAGCGGCTTTTCAGCCGCCTCAAGCAGTTTCGCCGCGTAGCCACCCGCTATGACAAGCTCGATGCGCATTTTTTAGCCTTTGTTCACGTAGCCGCCACCATCCTCTGGCTGCGGGACTGTTAACACTTCCTAGTTATATATTAAGACTACATATTAAATGAATGCACTGCATTCGATCTATTTTTAATGCAGCTAAGCTGCAAAGCTGCTTAGCTGCAAAGCCGCTAAATATTTACTGATCTAGCCCCATTCAACGACCGTTCAGTGCCATCGTTCTGCTAACCCGTTCGACCGTACAGCAAGCCATGTCATTGTATATACAAACTTCGTTTATATCTTACAATGACATCGCCAAGTTCGCAGGCTCACTTGGCTTGGCTTGCTAAAGCGAACAACATAAAATAGCCCCCTAGTTTATTTAAATGTAGCTTAGCTTCACTCCCGAACGAAAGCCCCTATGACCAATGAAACAACCCTTGAACCAGTAGAGCCAAACCGCGACCAACAAATCAACTTTCGAGTAACCGAGCAGGAGAAGAATAGAATAATAGCCAACGCTAAGGCGGCTGGCTATAAAAAGTATTCTGATTATTTGCGCACTCTTGGAGTAGAGGGAGAGGTAAAGGAAATAATGCCGCCGGAGATACGACGGCAACTCGTAGGCATTGGGACTAACCTTAATCAGATAGCGCGGCGCGTTCAGTCCAGCGTCCTATACAATACCGACGAGGCCCACTTGAAACAAGCCTTAGCTATCATTCGCTCCTTTCTAAAATGATAGCTAAAACTGTAACCGGCAGCGACTTTGAAGGAGCTCTTATGTACGGTGCAGGTATGCGCCGAGCCAAGGCAAAAGAGCCGGATGATGCCCCCTACTGGTCGTATCTAATGTGATTCCAGGCAGCCCGAAAGAAATGGCTGAGGATATGCAAGCCACCGCTGCCCTGAGCAAGAAAGTGCAGAAACCAGTGTGGCATACGGTGCTATCCTGGAAGGCCGACGAGGTAGTTAGCCAGGCGCAAAAGGTAGCCGCAGCACGACGATATTGTGAGCTGATTGGCGCACCTATTGACCGTCACCAGGTAGTCGTTTATGAGCACCGGGATAAGAAGCACGCACACATTCACATCTACCTAAACAGGGTGCCGATAGATGGAGGCCCAGCCTTACGGACGGATAATAATTTCTACCGTCAGCCCGCCATCACCAAGCAAATAAGTCAGGAGCTAGGGATGCAGCCGATACCTGAACGCCGGCAGAGCTTGGCTGACGTGGACCCCATCAAACAAGCTGCGAGAGTGCAGGTACGGGAGGCCGTAAAGGAACTCGTAGCGCAACTGGGTAACAACAACCCTGTATGGCTGCAAACGCAATTAAAGCAACGAGGTATTGCTACTCGATACCGTCATGATAAGGGTGGCATCTTACGAGGCGTCAGCTTCGAGTTACAGGGAATAGCAGTAACGGGCCAGCAGGTCGGCTACAAAGCGGCCCAGCTTCGCGAGTTATTCCCGACTGGTCAGCAGCAGGTGCCCGCGCTACCATTGCCCAGCAGCCAGGGCGAGGACGAGGCCAAGAAAGCCCCTAAGCAGAAGCCGCGAGGACCCCGTTTATAGAATTGTATTTATTTAATCTACCCAACTAAATAGTAGTAGCATGGAGGACGAGAAAGCACTTAAAAAGATAATGGAATTTATGCGGCTCTTTGCCATAGTGCTGCTAGGTATAAACATCTACTACTACTGCTACGGCTACTTCAATTCGATGGGATGGAGCGCGGCCGTGGTAGAGCACATCATGGGTCAGCTAACCAAAAATTCCTTCTTGTTCAAGGCTAGTTGGGTGAGCAAAACACTAGCCGTAGTTTTCCTTTTGCTAAGCTGTCTTGGCACCAAAGGCCGGAAGGATGAGAATGTAAAGGGTATTTCCGTGGTAGGATACGGCCTTATTGGTCTAGCCCTGATTTATGGCTCTGATCTTATCCGCAGCATTGAAATGTCGCCGCTGGTAGCCACCGTGCTTTACTCGCTACTTCTAGTAGTGGGCTTTCTGTTGCTGCTGAGCGCTGGTAGCTGGCTGAGTAGACTATTCAATAACGACTTGATGAAAGATATTTTCAACAAGGATAATGAATCGTTTCCCCAGGAGGAACGGCTTATGCAAAATGAGTTCTCAGTGAACCTGCGCACGGAGTACCAGTTACGGGGAAAGAAGCACCAAGGCTGGCTGAACGTGGTGAATCCCTTCCGAGCCACGATGGTGTTGGGCACTCCTGGTAGTGGTAAGTCCTTTGCCGTGATAAATGAGTTCATCCGGCAGCACTTGGCCAAGGGTTTCTGTATGTATATCTACGATTACAAGTTTGACGACCTAAGCCGCATATGCTACAACACGCTGCTAAAGCATCAAGACAAGTTCGATAAGCCAGTGGGCTTTTATGTTATCAACTTCGACAACCCACGCAAGAGCCACCGCTGCAATCCGCTTTTGCCCGAAATGATGACAGATATAGTAGATGCTTACGAGAGTGCATCTACCATCATGCTAAACCTCAATAAGAGCTGGATTAGCAAGCAAGGCGACTTCTTTGTGGAAAGCCCGATCAACTTTGTGGCCGCTATCATCTGGTTTCTGAAGCTGTTCGAGAAAGGCAAGTATTGCACCTTCCCCCACGTCATAGAATTTCTAAGCCGGGACTATGAAGAAATCTTTCCCATACTGGCCTCTTACCCCGAGATTGAGAACTTGGTAAAGCCATTCGTTTCAGCCTTCCAGAAGGACGCGATAGAGCAGCTAGAGGGGCAGATTGCCAGTGCTCGTATTCCGTTGGGTCGGTTGGCCAGCCCGCAACTCTATTGGGTGATGAGTGGCAATGACTTCACCCTCGATATTAACAGCAACGAGGAACCCAAAGTATTGTGCGTAGGTAACAACCCGGACCGCCAGGCCATCTACGGCGCGGCCCTTGGGCTTTACAATGCCCGCCTGGTGAAGCTGGTAAACAAAAAGGGCAAGCGAAAAACTTCTATCATCATTGACGAGCTGCCCACCATTTACTTTAAAGGCCTTGATAACCTGATAGCCACGGCCCGGAGCAACAAGGTTTCGACCTGCTTGGGTTTCCAGGACTTCTCTCAGCTAGAGCGCGACTACGGCCAGAAGGAGGCCGAGGTAATTAAGAATACGGTAGGCAACGTTTTCAGCGGCCAAGTGTCCGGTAACAGTGGCAAATGGCTGAGTGAGCGTTTTGGCAAGATTTTGCAGAAGCGCCAGAGCCTAAGTATCAATATGCGCGAAACCAGCACCAGCTTATCTACGCAGATGGATAGCATGATTCCGGCCAGCACAATTGCCAATCTCACGCAGGGAAACTTTGTTGGAGCCGTGGCGGATAATTTCGGGGAGGAAATAGAGCAGAAGGTATTTCATGCTAAGATTCAGGTAGACATAAAAACTGTCACTGCTGAGGCGAAAAACTACCAGCCAATTCCCGACATTACCACCTTTATGAACCCTGCTACGGGCAAGGATGAAGCCGACGAGATAATACAGGCTAATTTCAAACAAATCAAAACCGACGTAAAAGCACTTTGTGCGCGGGAGTTGGCCCGTATTAAAAGTGACCCTGACCTAAAGCACCTCATCAAAGAGAAAGCCGAAAAGTAAAATGAAAGAAGCCGACCAGCCCAGCCCAAAGAACACCACACCCAATAGCCAACGTGTAGGTAAACGTCTGGCCATTATTCGTGAGGAATTGGGAAAGCACTACGGCGAGGCAGAATGGACGCAGGCCGCAGTAGCAAAACGGACTGGCTTAACGCAGAATATTATTTGGCGCATTGAGCAAGGGGAGGGAGGAAAAATTGAGAATTGGCTCAAAGTGATGGGCGTTTACGAGGCCGAGGGCTACAACCTAAATTGGGTTTTAACGAAGCATAACGGCCGGGTAGGTAAGCTTCAAATGGATGATGTGACGAAGAAGGCACCAGAGCCAATTCGGGATGCTATTCAAAAGCTTCTAGACCGCCACCTAATCGCCGTTGACGAGAAGCTAGAAGAGAAAATGCATGAGTTGACAGCACTGATAGGAGCGCATTTTCGCACCTCCTGAATTCAATATGGTATTCTATTTTCAATAAGCTGTATATTGATTGGCAGGAGCCTTAGAGGCTCCTGCCTTTCTTTTTTCTAAGCCTATCTTATTTACATAAATCCATCTTTCCCAATGGCAGAGCAGGACGTAGTACCCACCCCGGAGGCCAAAGCGCCTACCCTAGCAACCCCCAGGTTAGCTATCTGAATGGCATGCCGAAACCCACTGATGAGGTGGACCCAACCCACCTGAGCAACAGGCCAGCAATAGCACCCGTCCAGGCTACAAACGATGCTGGGGCAGGAGCCGGGGAGTTAAAAATCCGGTGGAAGCAGCAGGATACCGAAGTAGCACCAATGCTAGAATTACGAGCCTACTTTGCTCAGTTAGACAAAGCAGGAATAGCCGTAGGCGCACTGAATTATGGGCAACAGCCTGATGGAAAGTTGAGCAGCAGCTTTGATGTGACTTACGACCCCCAAAGCCCACAGCTTGTACAATTGGAAAGCGCTTTACAAGGTATTCACAAGGTAAAAAGTGGGGTAGAGGTAGTAGAGAAACATGACCAGACCGTTACTCGTTGGAACTCCCTTAGCACTGACGACCAGCAAAAGGTTATGCCCGGTGCGGCGCAGGTAGCCGAAGCTTTCAATCCTAAGCAGTGGGAAGGCATGAATGCGCGTCTAATCACCGTGCCATCGGAGCATCTTACCAACCCGAAGCAAGTGCAACAGAGTGCCGCAGCCGTGCGCATCGAGCAAGTTGCCCAGTACCAGGGGGAAAGTCGAGCGCAACTGATTGAGGAAGTACCAGGAGGATACTCTTTACCTACCGAAGCGCCGGCAGCAGCCGCAGCTCAGAAGGCAGCCAGTCCTGAACTAGCCCCCACGCAGGCTCCAATCCCAGTAACCGAATCAGCAGGCAGTGAGCTGCAAATTCGGTGGAAGCAGCAGGGCGATGCCGTAGCACCGATGCTAGAAATGCGGGCCTTCCTAGACCAGCTTAAAGACTCCGGGGTTGCCGTTGGGCCAATGAAATTTGACCGGGGGGCTGACGGTAAACTTAGCGGCAGCTTCGGCGTGAGCTATGACCCGGCAAGTTCTGATCTGACCAAGCTAGAGGGCATTATTCAAGGCCTTAAGCGAGTAGGAAACGGCGTTGAGATAGTTGATACCCCGGAGCAAGTAGCAACTCGTCGCCGCAGTATTGGGGTGGATGGGCAGGACCAGGCTACCGACCTAGGCTATTCAGTTAGAGAAGCCTTTGGCGTGAAGCAGTGGGACGCGCTGAGCGCCCAGCTAAGTCAAGCTCCTAAGCAAGCCCTCACCGGCCCGGAGCAGGCCCAGCAGGCGGCAGGAGTGGAGCGCGTAGGCCAAGTAGCCAAGCAGCGCGGTATTGCCAAAGAAGAAGTTATTCAGGAAGGCAAAAACTTACTTGACATTGACACCAGCGGCAACCCGGTATCAGCTTTCCTGAAAAACTTCTATGAGCAGCTAAACGGGGCACCTAAAACTCGGCAGACGTTGGAGGTTGACTATGAAAAGACCCGCCAGGAATTGCAAGCACGCTTAACAAAGTCAGCGGGTGATTCCAGGCCCACCGAATCCTTAAAGCAGGGCACCCGCGCCGAGCAAATACTACCAACCGCCCCCGCAGCAGGACCAGGGGTCACCCCCGCACCAATAGTTGTTGCCCAGCCGCCCACCGCTCCTGCTCAAACTCCCAAGTTTACGGAAGCCGACATTCCTCAAAAGGTACTCGCTACGATGGGCCTAACCGTGGCCGACTTGAAAGCCAATGGCCAAATGCAAAAACTGCTCAGTGGCGAGAAAACCGCCTTGCTGGCTATGCAGGCGAGCGGCAAGGAAGGACAGGAGCCAGTCAAGTTTGATGCTAAGATGGTGCTGCACCGCGAGGCCAACGGGACGGCCACTCTGAAAATGGAATTGCCTAAGCGTCAACTCGAAATTCCTAATGAGATAGGAGGGCAGCCATTTACACCTGAGCAGCGCAAGCGGCTTGAGACTGAAGGCACCGCGGGCTTGATGCGTGGGCTAAAAGATGATAAGGGTAATACCTATAATGGTTATGTAGGGGTTGACAAAGAGATGAATAAAGTTGTAGTATTACCGGAAAATAAGGTATCAATCAAGGACACCATAGCCGGCGTTAAATTGACACCTGAACAAAGTAAGGATTTGCGCGAGGGCAAAGCCGTGGCTCTAACCAATATGGCGCGAGGCGACGGCGGTAAACCATATGATGGAACGGCTCAAATTGTAGCCGCTAAGGCCAGCATCATTGTAAAGCCTACCCCCGTGCAGCCGATGCAAAAGCAAACGACCGGGGTTGCGCAGTCAACTACGCAAACGGTTAAAGCAGAAACGCCTACAGTAGAAGCACCCACGCCCAGGGTACGCAGCCCAAAGCTTTAAAATGCCCGGCCTCAGTTGGCCGATTTTTCTGACCTCAGAAGCCCGGAAATAGAACTTCCGGGCTTCTATATTTTCCCTACTGCTACAATGGAACACGATCTTACTTTTCAGCAAATCAAGGAGCGCGTAGAACTCCCCGAACTGCTTACTCACTATGGGTACAAGCTCCAAAAAGGTGAGGACTTAGCGAAAGGTAGGTGGCATGTTTTTGAGGGTGATGATAAGCTCGTCGTGTTCAAGGGAAGGGGAGGGGATTGGATGTACTTCAACAGCCAAGACGACCGGGATAAGGGCACTGTCGTTGACTGGATGAAAAACCGGGTGAGTACGGGCCGCGTCGTCGGCATCGAGCAGCTACCCGGCCGCAACTTGTGGCAGAGTGTTAATGACTATTTCCGGGTCTACCTGAACTTGCCCGAAGCTGAGCGCCCCAAGCTCACGTTGCCCCCAATTAGTGAAACCGCCCCCGGAGAGAAGTTTCAAAGCATCTTCACCAAAGACTGCCGGCCCCTTGAAAATACAGCGTACTTAGAAGGCCGTGGTATTACCAAAACCACGTTGGAGAATCCGCTGTTTGCGGGCCGCATCCTGAACCAATTTCATACCGTGCAGCGTGGGGAAATGCCGCCCATAACGTATGTAAACACTGCTTTTCCAGCCTACCATGAAGGTCGGGTAGTGGGCTTAGAACTGAAAGGAGAAGGCTTCAAAGGCCAAGCGGCTGAAAGTCAGTTTGCGCGTTCCCTGTGGCTGAGTAAGCTGCCCGAAGGTAAGCCGCCTACGCACCTCGTAGTTAGTGAATCGGCCATTGATACGCTTTCCTTCGCACAGATGCATCCCGGAGAAAGAGCCTTGTATGCGTCCACATCGGGTACGTTGACGCAGAATAAGATTTTTGAATTGAAGCGGCTGATGGGCGAGGAGAGAATACCGGCTATCAAATCCGCTTTCGACAATGATACCCAGGGCCACCACTTTGATACTAGGTTGCTTGCTGGCTTCGCCAGTGAGCAAAATCCAATGAAAGTTGTACGAGAGCATGAGCACTTGCTGACTATTGAAATTAATACAACCAACTTACCCAGCGTCCAGGCAGTTAGTCAGCAGCTCAAAACTTTCAATGCCAAAATCACTGAGCAGTACCACCGGGAAAGTGGTGAACCCATCTCTCCAGCGATTCCCCAGACTTTGCGTGATGAGTTGATTAGTTCGGCCCGACAAGGTCCTAATACTTACCAGTTTCATGTTCCCATGAACCGCGAGGCGCTCAGTTCCTTCAATCAAGCCATCGGCCAGCACTTGCAGTATGACCAGAAAATCGAACTGGTTAAGAGCCAGGGCAAGGATTGGAACGAGGACTTAAAGCAGGACCAGATGCAAAAGGTTGTCAAGCGCGAGATTGGCAGTATTGACGAAGCTCAGAAAATAGACACTGGCAAGACCACGCAGCAGCGCCAGCCCCACGCCGAGCAGGTCTTAGCACCGCCCGTAGTGGCCCCTTTAAAGCAGGAGCAACAAAAGCCCGAGCCACATGTACAGGAAGTGCGCAGACGTGGCCCCAAGCTCTAAATGCGCATTTTCCCCTTTTGTTCCCTTGGTAGAAAAGCCCTTGCCGATGTGGTGGGGGCCTTTTTTTTGCCCTTCCTTTCATTCGGGCGGTGGCTGGGCTGTTCAGGGCTGCGCTGCGCTCTGGTGCTGCGCACAACTCCCGATGGTCGCTCCCTTACTATTCCTACCGCGAACCAAAGGAAAAGCCCAGCGCAGAAGCGCAGCATCAGCAGTACCCCCCAATGGTAGGAGTAAGTAACTACAATGGCCAACGGCTGGCTTACAAAATCTATCCTTTAGGCAGCAGCTGAGCCGAAAAGAGAACAAAAGGGGAAAAATCACAAACTATGCCAAAAAAGATGCAGAAAATGCATAAATAATGTTGCAATTTATGCAACATTAAATAGGGCAAATACGTTTAAATAATATAACTAACAAGCAAATATACAACTCCTTAGCCATGAAAAGCGCCGCCACTTTCGCCCCCCACTCCGACGTTTACGAAGTTATCACGAACCGTATTATTCTTGCGCTAGAGAACGGAGTAACCCCTTGGAAAGTAAGCTGGAATACTGCTCACGGCGCACCACGCAATTATAAAAGCAAGCACGTTTACCAGGGCATCAACGCCTTTCTATTGGGAATGCAGCAGTACGAGCAGCCGTATTACCTGACTTTCAACCAGGCCTGCGAATTGGGCGGCTGCGTTCGGAAGGGCGAGAAGGGGATGCCCGTAGTTTTCTATAAGACCGGCAAGAAGGAGGACGCGCAAGGCAAAGAGAAGAAGGTAGCCATCTTACAGTATAGTACCGTCTTTAACATTGCGCAGATTGACGGGGTGGAGTGGAAGTTGCCCGAACTGCCCAGCCGGGAGCATACCCCACAGGAAGCAGCCGAGCAGATACTAGCCAGCTACACCAACGGCCCGCGCATCGTGTACGCCGGCAGCGAACCCCACTACCGGACCAGCACCGATACCGTGACGGTGCCCGAGGCCAGCGACTTTCACACGGCCGAGGATTTTTACCTGACCCTGTTTCACGAGTTGGCCCACAGCACCGGCCACAGTAAACGCCTAAACCGGGCCACGCTGACAGAAAAGGCCGCTTTTGGTAGTGAAACCTACGCCAAGGAGGAATTGGTAGCCGAGCTAGCCGCCGCCTTTCTAGGCAATGCCGCGGGCCTAGACTTAGCCAGCACCACGGCCGGAAGCGCCAGCTACGTTGCTAGCTGGTTGCAAGCCCTACGCAATGATAAGCGCCTGATTATATCCGCCGCCAGCCAAGGGCAGAAGGCCGCGAACCTGATTCGGGGCATCGTTCCCAGCTACGAAGCCGGAGAGGCCGAAGTACATACCGAGTAGGGGTGGGGCCAGCGGTCCGGCCGGAGGAATCCGGCCGGACCCGGCGCCGCGACAAGAGGAAATTGCAATTGCAAAGAGGTAGGTAAAGGTGCCAGATAGGGAGTTGCTTTTGTAATTGCAAAAGGAGAACAAGAGGGGAAAACCACCTTTTATAAGTCAGGAACGAACGGGAAAAATCGGCCTCGTTGGAGCTAAAAAGTTGCAAAACTTACATAAATAATGTTGTATTTTTTGCAACAATAATAAAGGTAAATACGTTTAATAAGTATAATCAACGCACACAGAAACAGCTATTTAGCCATGTCTGACTTTGCTGACTTCCGCACCAAAGCCCGCGCCGCTTTCCCCGACCTGAACGTTTCGGTGATGCTTTACGACAAGGAAACGGCCACCGTCAGCGGCTTGATTTACTACCGGCTGAAAGCGGCTGGAATGAAAATCGGTGCAGCCGGCTTGACCGCCGAGGCCACCAGCCCGGCCGAAGCCATAACTAGCATGATTCGGCTAGTAGCGCAGGCCCGCCGCGCTACCCGCGCCGCCGCCGAGGCCGCGATGCATGCCCGCAGCTAACGCCCGGCCTACCCTTAGCCTTTCCCCTACCTCTTTCCTTTTTCACCATGAGTTACGCCACCCGCTACCTGACTCCTGACCAAGCCATAGCCATAGCGCAGGAGAACATTCAAGACAGCCACCATATTACCATCATCGCCTGCTTAGGACAGGTCGATGTACCGAGCTGCTTTGTGCCGGTCGGCGGGGGAGGGGTAACCAGCAAAGACGGTCTGCATTACTCGCAGTGGAGCAATGAGAAGGGGGAACTGCTAATCATGTTCGCGGGCTTAGGGCTATTCACTTATCAGCTCGATTACGACAGGATGCCCGCAGGCTTGCGAGAGTGGCACTTGCAGCAGGATGACAACGAATAGGCCCCCCAGCAGCTAACTACTTTCTTCTCCCTTAATTATTCGTCATGGAAAAGACCCCAGCCCCGGCCCCAAAACAGCCCGAAATCAGCCCCCTAGATTGGGTAGGCGACCCGGAGCAGTGCCCGAAGTACGTTGGCTTTCCGACCCGCAACGGGTTACCCGCTAACCTCATTTGGTCGGGCGAGGGGGAGGTGCCCGCTATTGGTGCCCAAGTTCATATCTACATGAACAGCTTCGGCCCGGCCGTGGTGAAGGCATACTTCCACGCCGACGGCTATTTGGGGGTGCTTTGTACTCCCGAGGGGCTACCTGATTGGTTCCAGCGCCAAAGCCCCGGCGTGACGCTGGTTCACATCTTCGGCCGCGAGTTGGAGCCCTACTGCCCCAAGCCCGCCCCCACCGCCGTAGCAGCGGCCCCCGCGCCGGAAAACGAGCAGCAGCAGTTGGCGCAGTGGTCGGATACCATCGACCGGGCGCACGAGGCCAACGGCAACAACCCGGCGATTAACGACCCCGGCGACTGGATACCGGAATACCCCGAGTAGCAGCCTCGAAAGCCAAGCCGGCAGAATTCTAACTGCTTGAGCCAATAGTGAGCCAATTCATCTGTTGGCAAAACTGCCTTCACAGCGCTCATTCAATGAATTGCACGCGAGTGCCGACTCATGGTAAGCCAATCATGAACCCATCAACCGGTATTCCGTGCCGGCCCCGCAGGTCCCGTGTTTCTGCAGGTACCCGCCCTTCGCTAATTCGCCCAAGTGGCGCACGGCCGTGGGTGGCATAAACGGGGCAATGAGTAAGCTACAGGTTTAGGGCTTGCTGCACAATCAAATGAGCCTCTGTGGCCTCCTTCTTCGCCTCCAGTTTGGCTTGCTTGGCATCTTCCAGCGCCTGTTTGCCCGCCCGCACAAACGCCGCGTTGCAGTAGCGCAGTTTGTCGTCAATGTGCCGGTTGGAACGGTTCTTCAGGTCCCAGGCCCGCAGCAGTTCCAAAGCGCCTTCCTGCTTGAGAATGGGCGCGTATTTGACGATGTTCGCGTCGGTCACTTTCCACTCCCGCAGCCGCTGAATGATGCTGCCTGTCGCTGAGTTTTCCAGCCAGGAATCTGGAATGTCCTTCAGCATCGGCCCTTTCTTCAAATCAAACCGAAAGCGGATGATTTTCTTCCGGCCCCGGGTGGGCCGGGTCGTCTCATAAATGGGGGTGAAGGTAAACTCGTAGTCGGTGCCGGCCAATTCCTTTTCCGGCTCCTTCATGGTGTTATCAATCAGCAGCTTGGTGTTGGGGTACTTCAGCAGGGGCTCCCCGTCTTTGCCCTTCTTCACCTGGCCGCGCTTGTCGTACTCGTGCCAGCAATCCATGTACTGCCGGTATTCCTCCACCGGGACCTCCCAGCGCCCTTTATCCTGCCAGGCAGCCAGGATCTCAAAAAAGCGCATGCTGTACCAGCTTTTCAGATTCATGTAGCCGTGCAGCGGAAACTTGCTGTAGTGGGCGGCCTTCACCAAGTAAGGCGCGAGCTGCGGGTTAAGCAGGATGGTGATGATGCCATCCTTGTAGCCCACGCGCTGCTCTTTGGTCGTATCCAGTAGGTGCCGAAAGTACCATTCCTTGCGGTCAATGCTCTCAAACTCCCACTTCATGTCGGCCAGCTCGTAGAGCGCGCCCTTGATTTTCGAGTAGGCCGTATCGGCATCGATGTCCGTCCCTTCGATAATGGAGGATATATGCAGCTGGTAGAACTCCCGCAGCTGGTAGTCATTGTCGCGGATTTGGTCGATGACCCGCGCCATGATGCGCTTACCGTAGACGGAAATCTTCTTCTGGTGGGCAAAGGTGACGTTCCAGTGCTGCTTGACTTCGCCCCGGTATTCGGGCTCGTACTTGAGACCCAACTCCAGCATGGGCGTGGAGGGGGCGCGGGAAATGCGTTTATCGGCCATAGGGAGGATAGCTGCAGCAGTGGTCCTTTGCTACGCAAGTTAGCAAACAAAGTCTAAAACGCTAAGGTGTAGATTTTGCCACCTTACCTTTTATATGAGGACCTCCATCTCCGCAGTTTGATGGGCTCAACTACCTGTCCAAACCTTAGCTTTTGAAGTAAGATACCTCACGGATTCCCTGCGATAACACCTGTCCAAACCTTACTTTTTGTGACCTATGAGTGTGGATAAGTACCTGTCCAAACCTTAGCTTTTGCCTGTCCAAACTTTACTTTTCTCAAGGGATAACCTGTCCAAACCTTAGCTTAAGATGCTTCAGTACCTATCCGAACCTTAGCTTTTACCTGTCCAGAACTTAGCCTTTGGCCGTTTACTCCTTATAGTAAACTAATATGTTCTTTTTAACTATTCAGTAAAAAGACAACTACATAGTTTGGAGGAGTAAAAAAGCATATAAGGCTCGTAGGGATGTACCACACAGCACAAGGGGAACAAAAAACAAAGTCCAAAAAGGTAAAAAAACGGGATTGCACTTTTCTACTATTTTATACTATTATTTACATATAACCTCCTTTTGATTTATACTCCTTTCCTCTTTCCAAATTACTGAAATTACTAACCAATATCGGGCAGTGACCACGCTGTCAGGGCTGCGCTGCGCTCTGGTGCTGCGCACAGCCCCCAATAGTCGCTCCCTTACCATCCTTACCGCAAATCAGAGAAAAACTAACCCGCCCATAAGCTACGCTCAGGAGCAAGAATTAGTGGCCACAATGAGGCGCACGGCAACAGAAAGAAGAACAAAGGGTGTTGTTAAACAAATAGGGGAAAACCTCCTACTCTGCCACACAGCTGCCCAACTTTTGGATTTAGTAACCTGTCTGACAATGTATTACTCGTCTATAGGACAAAGCGATAGTCTTAACGTTCGTTTTCACTATCGACTTTCAATGGCCTTAAGGCATATATAAGACTATCGGTTTTTCGCTGTTCTTAAGCCGTGTTTGCACCTTATCACAGGTGACTGAGTGTTTCAAACACAGAGTCGGAGGTTTTCCCCTATTTGTTTAACAACACCCAACAAAAGGGTAAAATTTACAAATCGTCCCAAAAAAGCTGTAAAAACTACATAAATAATATTGTACTTTTTACAACATTATTCCAGCCGACTACGTTTTATAAGTAGTAGCAACGCAGCTATGAAACAGCCTTTTAACATGAGTAAGCACCTATTTTCTTCGACTACCCGCGCCGGCCAGCGAGTGAATGTACAGTGTGGTTGGGACCGCCCCTTGCAGCACCATTACCTGACCGTCTTTGCCGGTGAGGCCGTGCCTGAAAACGTGCTCTATACTTCCCTGATGGAGCGCGGCGGGTTGCCGGATGTGGACAGCCTAGCGGACCACTTGGAGGAATTGAGCATTGAAGCGCCGGAAGGGTTGTACGAGCGCCTTTGGCTTGATGCAGAGTTCAATGAGAGCAGCAACGAGGTAAAGCAGTGGTAAGGCCATGAGAGCAGTAGAAGCCCCCACTCTTGGCGACCTCACTTGGAACCAGTACCGCAGCCAAGTAATCAACGCCATCACGGATGTTGAGGCGCAGATGCATCACCTCAGAAAAAGCGTCAACACCGAGGGCATGACCTACGAGGTAGCCGAGCTGCTGAAACTAGAAATCATCGACCAAGAAGATTTTGACGTGCTTTCAGCCTTAGTGAAAGCCGTTCGCCACGTTGGCCGCGAAGCTATCCGGGCCACGAAAGAAGACCACGGCGGGCAGTTCTGCTTACGTCTTCTCTAAGCTTTACTCCCATGAATAAGCCCCAGGATTTGACCATAGGCGATGCCATTTTCTACCCGCGAGAGCAGGCCGTAGGCATCATTTACGAAACGTACAGCCGGGGCAGCAACGAGCGCCCAGGGGTGCAAGTGCTGCTGAGCAATGGCAAAGACCTTAGCGGATTCAGCCCCGAGGAAGCCGACCAGTTTTTGCAGCCGTTGGGCCATTCGGGCCTGAGCTACCAGTTTCAGAACGTAACCCAGCTAGCACGCGACTTTGAGCGCGGCGTTTTTAGCCCAGCGTTCCACCATGCCCAGGTGCTCCGAGTGGTGCAGTCGCTGAACCTTCCTTTGTCCCCCACCGAGTAGCTTTTCCCTTTTGTTCCTTCTTTGCTATGAGCACCAGCCATCAGAATAGCCAGAATAACGCCGGATTTGCCCCACAGTGGGCCTATCTAGCCGTTGAGCAGCAACCGGCCGAAGAAGCCGAGGCCGAGCGCCTAGAGCAGCTACGGCGGCCGATTAAAGCGGCTCCCAACGTGGCCGACCTACGCGACTTTGCCCAGCAGGCCCGCGAGGTGATGGGCGGCGGGTACACCATCCACTGCGGCAGTTCCCACGTCTGGCTAAAACGTGACGACCAGCCCGAGCCCTTGGCGGTTATCGCCGACCATAACACGACGGCTTACCAAGAGTGGAACACCCCCGCCTGAAATAGTTGAACCTTCAGCCAGCAGTGGGCCGTAATGTTGCTAAAATTGCATAGATTATGTTGGCTCACTACCCCTAACGCTGCTGAAAAATGCCTAAGAAATTGCCTTTTGACAACATAGCCGAGTTCATTCATTCCCTGGGAGAACGCGGCAAAACGGCCAAGGCCCTCGACATCAACCCGCGCACGTTGACAACGCGCTTAGAGAACCCGGCCACCTTCACCTTAGCCGAGTTGCAACGAGTTGCCGAGTACGGTCATACCGATCTTATTACGGTAACGATGCTAGCCGACCACCAGATAAAAAACCCGATTGAGCCCCCAGCGCCCGCTTTGGGGCGGCCCGCTCGTCAGCATTAGCCGCCCATGAGCATCTTACCTGACTTTGCAGCCCCTACCGGCGTTCGGTCGATGCGCTATCAAATGGCTGACCTACTATTACGCTATCCAGACGAGGCCCAGCGGCTAGCTGCCGCTGAGGCCCTGCCTACTCCCAACGCCTTTCTTGCCGAAGCCCCCGACCTTGAAACCGTGACTCAATGGTTGCAAATCATTGGGGAGGATGTAAGTGCCGCCGAGTTGCGCGAGAAGTACCAGCGGCAGTGCTGGCTAGTGCGCCGACATGATTAAAAGCGACAAAGCATGGAAGAAGAACGCCGACCGGAATTAGCTCCCCGAAGCTTTCCTGACCTACAGCTAATTGTTTCTTACAACGAAGCGCTTTACTACGTGCAGGGCCGCCTAGGTATGTTTGGGAGGGGCGAATTGAAGCCTTTCTGTGAGGCAAGGGGGTTTACCTATACAACCGTTATCAACCTCAAAAACGGCAAGCTGAAGCGGGAAGAACCCCGCCTGCTCCAGCGGCTACTGCGTCACCTTGCCGTACCTACTGAGTTGATACGGTACCCGCTCGATAGTCCGAGCGATAACTTTCTGTTATCAGATGCTGCCGCACTGGCCGCTTTTCAAGCACGGGTTGCTTTTTTTAAATCCTGCCAGCAAAGTTCCTGACCAACTTACTCTGCTTTGGTGCGGGCGTAAATGGGTTGGACGAAGGGCGAAAACATATCTTAGCCATCGAGCCAGATACAGATGATAGCATTGCGCCGAACTAGCACTAGGTCCCAGCCAAACAAGAGAACCAGAGGGGAAAACGTCCGCACGACTTCCTGACAACAAAAAGCCCCGAGCCAAAGGGCCGAGGGCTATTGAGTTGCCTATCTGGTGAGCACATTAGCGGTGCTGCTGGTCGTAGAAATCGTTATCGTAGTAGCGATTGCGCTGGTACCGGATCTTGGATTTAGAGGCCATGCCCCCGAGGAAACCAAGGGCCACGAGAACCAAGCCCCAATTGGCCAAGTGTTGGCCCCAGGAAGGAGCCCAGGAGCTGTGCAAAAAGAAGAATAGTGCGCCGAGGATAAGGAAAGTACGCATAGGAGTAATATAAAGTACGCTTCACAATATAGTAACTATCTATCTAAACTGCCACTACGTAAAGGCTGTGCCTTTAGTTGCACTTTCTACAACATTATTGTCGCGGCACCAAGTAGATGCGTTTGCATAAAATAATGGGCCATTGTAGCGCCCTCCGATTAATTTATCACCATCAAATCTTCCAGTCTAGTAGTAAGAAAGGAGAGCGTCATTGCGCTTTTCCTGTCCAGGGCGGCGGGTTGTGGCCGCTCGTTGTGGCCGAGTGGCCAGAAGACGGCACCGCCGTAGCGATACGCACCGTGCCCCGCCCGAACCGCTGATTTAAGGCGTCGAGGCTTGCCACCAAGGCTGGCCGCTTGGTAACGAGGACTGGCTTTCCGATGGGCTTAACCGCAGGGGCCGTAGCAAACAAGTCTAGTTGTTGGCCAGTAGCAGGCTTCTGGACTCGCTCTACATAGTATTTTACTAAAGAAGGATAAATCGTGCAGTATTTATTGTATAGTATGCAATTAAAAATGCACAATTTGTTTGTAGATTGCGCTCTCAATTTGCTACACGCCCTTTGTTTTTAACTCTTGGGTTATCGAGAAATTAGGCAATTGGCTTTAGGAAATCACAAACAAGAATTGGCCAAGTGTTGAGTTGAGAACTGGCCTCTCACTTCTCAATCAACTCTGATGAGTAAGCAATCCAACATTCTCAAGATTAAGCCGATAGTGCGGCATTTTCGTCATAGCGATACGAAAGCCATAATAGTGGTACGTGGCGAACTGGCCAATTACTATGCTCTTTCTCGTGTTGAAGCCTTTACTGGTACTGGTGCCAGAGATGCAGAAGCAGCACAGTTGCTAGATATGAGTTTTTGGAAGCAGTTCACAGATGCTTTTCTCGTGGAAGTTGATGATCATTACCAGCGTCGAATACTACATCTCGCGTCCAAGACAAGCGACCAAGCAACAGATGTAACCAACTTGTATAATGGCCCCTTTCGCCTATCAGGACGTGAATACAACTCTTTGCTCGCACTTTTGGAAGGACTCCAAAGCATCGCTGAGCAGTTTAGTGGACGCACTGTTGACCAACAGGGAAAACTAACCCTATTCGTTTTCGAGCAACAAGCAGGTACAACTAGGACATCACCTTGGGAACTCGTGTCCTTGGGTTTGTCTGCGCAACCCATAGATTCTTATGCTTATCTCTTAGGCAGAAGGGCTGCTGTTGAAAAGGAACAAAGCCACGGTACCGTCACACTGTGGCAAGAAGAAGATGGTATGCGTCGGTATTATGTAGAGACGGCTGCTAACCACGTATTAGCGCCAGCATTTCCTCGTTTGGAATTGCTAACCGTGGAGCAGGTAAGGGATTGGTATGATTTCAAATTTGCTCCTGGTAGACCGCCAACTCAATAGGGAAAGGCGCAATGGCAATCCTAATGATGGTATGTCACAAACTAGCCCTTGTTGTTTTCGGGCCAGATGCGCAAGGTTGAACACAGTAACTCGCCTTAGGTCGTAATAAGGAGAATCCGATTTTGGCAGGCTAAAAAGCTACCTTTCGGGCTTATTACAACCTTGCCTGTTACACTATGGCCTCCAAGCCCGTCCCGAAGCCCCTAACATTCCATGTAAAGCTGATTAACACGGAAATGACCATCAAGGCAAACACCTTGGGTGAGTTGTTGGACGGAACGCGGATGAAAAAGAAAGAGCTAATTCAGTTGTGGAACCTCAATTTCCGCACTTACGATAAGCGTCGGGAGCACCCAGGGGACATCACGTTAGATGAGTTATTTAGGCTGGCCGATGGGCTAGGAATACCCTATTTAGATTTAACCCGTCTGATATATGAACAGTGCCAAAGCCAGCCAGAGGCTCGGACAGCAACCGCTATCAAAAAGGAGGGAAGCGAATAAGCTTGAGGTTCGACTCATCTTGCTGCCATTAAAAAGGAAGGCCCCAGTTGCGTTATACAACTGGGGCCTTCGTTCGTGGGAAGGAGTAACGTAGGAAAACTAAGCCTTCCGTTCTTGCCGTAATTCGTCGGTCGTTACAAAAAAGCCCTGCATACGTTGCACCGCTCCAACGTGCTTGACTAGCAAGTCCCCTTGGCCCAGAAGATTCTCTGCCCCATTCTGGTCCAATACAACTCGACTGTCAACGCCAGAAGCCAGTTGGAAAGCAATGCGGCCACCCAAGTTGTTTTTAAGGTTGCCGGATATGATTTTGCTATCTGGCCGCTGCGTGGCGATGACCAAGTGAATTCCCACGTTGCGAGCTCGCTGGGCTAACCTGCCGACCGCAAGTTCAAATCCGGCACGCTCACGTTTGGCTAGTGATTCTACCAAATCGGCATACTCATCTATGACGACGACCAGGAACGGTAAAGGAGGTGCTTCAGCCTTGGCCCGGTACTCCAGAAGATTTACGCACTCGTACTGCCGAAGTAAATTGGTGCGGCTGACAAGTTCGGTGGCTAATAATTCCTGCAGGGTTTCTACAGCTTCTTCGGGCTCGATGATAACGCGGCCACCCCGTACTTCTGGCCAGTTGTTGAAAATGGCAAAGTCAGTTTGCTTGGGGTCAATAAGCACCCATTCGACCGACCCTGCCGGGCTCAAATGACGCAAGGAGAGCAGCAGGCTCCAGAGGAAACGCGTTTTACCTGATCCTGAGGTGCCACCCACTAGCAAGTGGGGCAGGGAGGCCAAACTAAGCCATTTCACTTGTCCATTGGGAGCCACGCCTACGGGTATGGGCAACGGACCAATATCTGCGGGAACTCCCTTAAGCAAGATGGGGGAGAGCGGCGATATTTCTGGGTCGGGGCGCGGAATTTCAACGGCTACGAACGGGGTGCCGGGCAGATTATCGATGCGTGGTATTACCGTTAGGCTCAACTCTCGTTGCAAATCGACAGCCCGGGCTTGAATCTGAGGCAGTTTTTGGTTGCGTTCCAGCCGGACCTTGAACCGAATAATGCTGGGACCAATATCCGCTTGATTGGGGTCGATGGGCTCAGCTGGGGGCAACTGAAAATCTTGCAACACGGCATACAGCCGGTGCGCCAGTTGTTGAATATCTTTAGAAGCGGCAGCCTTAGTCTCCAGCTGAGATGAAGACGTTGGCAGAATTACCGTAGTGGCGTTCTGGACAATAGTATTAGAGCCATTAAAGGCAACTGCCTCCTTACCAAGCGAAGACTTATCAGTGGCCGATGAATTTGCAATAGGCTGCAGTCCTTGGCCCGATGGAAATGATGGTTCAGGTGGTGTCGGAGCCGTAGGAAGGGCAGGAAATGCAAGGGGCGTTGGTGGGGAGTAGGCGTAACCAGGTCGCTCACCAGCAACTTGATATCGGGCTGGTTGATGTGCCAGTGTATCAACTCCCGACGGTACGCTTCATCACAGGTAGCCAGGTCACCCGGAATACTATCCCTTCTTGGGTCCTCATTGAGGTTCAGGTTAACTTCAAGGAGCAAAAGATTCAAACTCGCCTTTTGCGTACCATTCAGCAATGCATCCAATTGGTCAATCCACATTGCCCACTCCTTGGGCTCAATGTTGTCCGGACCTTTTAGGTACTCTTTGCCTTCTAGGTAAAGCTGCTCGCGCAGGAGTTCGCGCCGGCAATCGGTCAATAAGTCGCCCCCCGTCTGCCGAAGGATTGGCAGCAGCACTTTCGCCATGGCCCGCAACTGCTCCCCAGGTGAGCCTGAACCATTGTCGGGGTTTGGAACGGCGTAGGCTTTTACCTCAATCAAATCAACGTGCCAATTGCCCTCACTATCATAGCGTATTCCTAAAAGGTCAGTACGCTGGTTGGTCTCCCGTTTGCACAGCCAGCGCCGCGCCAAAGCCGAGTCCAGACTGAGTACAACATGGTAAGGCGACTTGGCCTCGTTTTGCTCGTACCAACGCAGTGCTACCGCAAGGCCGAACTGGCCTTTTAGCGCGGTATCAGAAAAGCCACTAGGGTCCTTAGAACTGATTAGATGGAAGAGCCCCGTCTGCCCTACCCCGTCTAAATGGCGAAGTAACGTCGTGAGCTTGTCCGATTTAGGAACATAATCCATTTGCTCGAGCATCCACTTCACACGGTCACGAAAACGCCGGCCCTGCCCAGTTATCACCATCTGACCATGCTGCGTGGTGTCATGTTTGAGCGCTAACTGCTCATCACTCAATGGATAGGGATGTTCGGGTAGAATTGCCCAAACGGTTCCCGTGAGCACCGTGGGAAGGTGCTCAGGCGGTACCTCTGGGGTCAACATACCGGAGGCTTCTTGGTCCGGGCGGCCGCCAAACCGGGATACCAACTCGTGAAAAGCCCCAAAGGGGTAACGCTTGGTATCGTCGGATTGCTGGCTGCGGGGCTCCAGAATCGGACGCTCTCGATAGGTTTGATAGCGGAGCCGACGCGGCAAACTCAGCGGGTGAAGAGAACTCGGCTCACGGGCGACCTGAAGGTTGTCGATACGGTAGGTAGCGGGTACTAAAAGTAAATGGGCTGGCGCAACTTGAATGCCCGGACGTAAGTCGCCTCGCTCCGTCTGCTCAACAATAAGTTCTCCCTCTCGCAACCATCCTGCCCATTCTATTGGAAGTGGGAAGGGACGTCCACCAGGAGGATAAGTAAGGGTCAGGTGCAGGCGGCGGAAGACTGGTTTTTCAGGCCGGGCTTTGGGAGCCAGCAACGTACGCAAGTCACGAGTGAAACCTTCCAACCGGGATGGATGGTGAATTATTACCCGCAACTGGTCAGCGATGGCCGGATACAGCAACGCCAACTTGTGAGCCGCTACGACTAGTAGGCCTCCGCTGCTTCGCTCCCGTATCGTTCCACTAGGCTGATACTCGGGCCACGTTCCGCACCTTCCAGCAAAAGCTAACTGTTGAACCCGACCCACGGCATCGGGGATAACGACTGCGCGAAGCGGTTCAACCATGGACTCTGGCCACTCGGGCAACAGGTCATGCAGGTTTTTGCCGGCGCCGTTATTGGCCTGGTCCTCTAAAACATCTGCCAATTCAGCGTATTTCCACAAAACCAACGGATGCAGCGGCGCCAATAGCACATAGTCACCTATGCCAGCGTCCTTCCCATTGGTACGAACTTCAACCGTATCTACGCGAAGTACATCAGGTAGCACAACGTCAGCTCCTTCGCGGCGGAGAACATCATAATGGTCAGCTAGTATCTGGCACAGGTCCCGATACGCATCCTGACTAGCACGAGCAGCTACTCGCATATTCGGGTCCGTCAAAAGCGTTGCCAAGGGCGCAGCCGTTAACAGGTCGGCTTCACGGGCCAGTAATTCGCGAGCCGCCAGCCATTTGTCTAGCAAACTGGCTGCATCAATTCCCTTCGCCAGTAGAGGCGCCAAGTTGGTCAAAGCCTGACGCAACTTGTTTTGGTATGCTGGACCGAACATGTCGGTGGTTACGGGTGTCAAGTCTGCCCGAGCAATGGTCGAAAGGGAGATTCCGGCCGGAAGTTCCAATCGGCCGCCCAGCAGGTCTGGGCCGCAAAAAGCTTGCGTTAAACGGGCACTCACCTTTTCATGCGGATGGTCTACATAGCATGAGGTGCTCTGCAAAAGCCAATTCGTTTTGGCCAGTTTTCCATCTGCAAATTTGCGCAGGTTACGGCGTAAGTCCTTGGTTAGTAGCGTCGCTTCAACCATCAATTCAGCCGGGGAGATTTCGGCTGCCCGACGGATAACAGCTTCGTCCAAAGAGGCTTCTAGCTTTGGGCGGGCTGGTCTAGCATTAACCTTTGCTCGGGTTCTAGTTCCGAGTGTTGTGATGTCATCATCGTTATCATCATCGGTTTCAGGGCCATCGGGGCCTGAGCCAGGCTCATAGCCTCCAGGAGGTGTGACCGTGCCGCCTTCTGGCTCCTGACCGCCATTGCCAGGTTGATCATCAGATTCTGACGCCGGATTTATAGGTGGCGTGCCGGGCAGTGGCGGAAAGGGAGGAGCCGGTTTGCCATTAAGTGGACTGAGCAGTAACTGCCGAGCTCGCTCTAATGGCATAGAATCTGCCCACTCCCTAACTGCTTGACCAGGCGCCAATCGGGCAAAAGCTGCGTACGCCTCCCGTAGCTCAACTGCCTCTTGAGGGTCCAGCACTGAGCGGCCAACCTCGAAGGCCCGGCGAAGGTCAGCGGGGTCCTGCTCCTGTAAACGGGCAACGAGGGCCGCATTTTCATGCAACCGAACCGGAAGTTTTTCGGTGTTTTCAAAAAGCTGCTTGTCAGGTAGTAAATCAAGCAGCGGCAGGGTAGTGTAAAGGTTCGGGTGGTCGCTGCTGGCAGCATAATTCAGCATTTCCAGAGTGCCCAGCAAAGGCAGGGATATGCCACCTAAGGGCTGGGCCAGAAAATGCCAGAACCTAGCTTGGGGAACGTTGGGGCTCCGTTCCGATTGCTGTTGTGCCCCAAAGCGAGCCACCTCATCGGGTCCTATAATACCGTATCCCCGTTGCGTGAGCGAGTGTAACCGCGGCTCGCGAGCTCCGCGGAGCACTACCAGATGCCACGAGGAAGAAGGGCGGTTGTGACGCGTGGCAATGGCCTGCTCGACGCCCATCTTTACCCGTGGCCAAGCAGGATTTGTTAGTAGCGATTTTTCTTCTGCTGCGGTGAATCCAACCAGCGTGATATGCCACCGGTCATCTTCAGCCAATTTATCGAGCAACTCCGGTAGCCATTGCCCAATGGGCAACCCCTCCAGAAGCAAGCCGCTATAAGCCCCACCTTCAGCCGCATAGGTCGGCAAAAAATCGGCGAGTAATTGAAGCAGACGGTCGGATAAGGCCGGGGAAAGCAGGGTATCAATCATAGAAGGGTATTGCTGGCTACCAGGAGGTAGCGATCATAGTCACGTCGTCAGCATAGGTTCGGGCATACCCTAGGCGAGTCAATTCGTCGCGCACATCGTGTGCGTTGCGTTTCAAGTCAGCCAAGGTCACCCCGTTTATCCCCGCGCGGGTGAGCAAGGCCAAATCTTCGGGTCCTCCTTCACCGCTTATCAATCCTAATTTGGTGGTCGCTAAGCGCCAAAATTCTCGAGCAGATACCGGCGTCTTGTCCTGCAGGAGTGAAGGCACAAGCGCGTCGTAGAGCGCCGCAGTCGGTCTGAGGGAGCGAGCACCGGCCCCCTGCCGCCGGGGCCAGTACAAGCCCAGATGCCGCCCCAGGTCGTTAACGCTTCCCAACGGAGTAGAAGCAGCTTTCTTCTTAGCTATGCGCTCTGACGCGGGAGGTGTCAGTGCCCGGCAAGCAGCAGCAAATAAAGACGCTTCACTGATAGTGAATTGCTCGAAATCCAGCTCAAAACGAGCTTTTGCTTCTTGATCTACTTTGGGCGGTTTAGGGGCTTGGCCTTTCTTGGGAGACTTTGGCGCCTCGAATATCTCTTGGCCCCAGGCGGCATAAGCGTCGGTAGATAAATCGTCCATCCCGCGGTTGCTCAATTCTTCCATCAACGCCGCCGTAAAGCATTTTTGCAGCCGGCTACCCGCACGTGCTAATGCCTGCTGGCTACCGGAGCGGGCGCCATCCGTTGAATTAGCTGCACACAATAAGAGAGGAGTCGGTTGGGGGCTGTTGCCATTAAGTAGATGCAGCCAGATCCCCAAGGTGGCCATGGTTGTAAAGCGACTCAGTAACTCGGGGCCTGTTAATGGGGCAGTAGCCAAATGGCGTAGTACGCCTACTATTGCTTGCAGTGTAGGAGAGCGCGCAAGTAATTCTTGTTCAGCCGAAGTTGCTTGCGGCAGGGGCCCAGGCTTCTGCTGTTCCGGCGTAGGGGTCCGCAGCAGCGGAAGCAACAGTCGATGTAAGGGGTCTTCTTCCCGGCATAACGCGTTGCGAAGGGCAACAGCTGGTCCCGGGTTCTCTTCTTCGACTACTAAGTGGGCTAGTAGTTTACCAACTCCCTGGTCCGACCAATCTGAACTGAGGTGGCGCCAGTGAGTAAACGGCAGCGTCGAGATTCCTTTGTAGAAAGAGCCATCTTGTGAAAGAACATCGTCAATCCGCTGCCGCCAAGTATCAAGTACTACTTGGCGTGGCATGCGGCCGTGCACCGCGCGTTGAAAAGCGGGCAGTTCGGTCAGGTGTTGGGCAGTTATTGGGTCTTTGACATTCCGGCCGGGATGAGCCGCGAAGACCTGTCCAACCAACTCCCATTCAGGAATAGAACTCTTCCACAATTCTCTGAAAAACCCATTCGCTAAATGAGCTGGCTTGATATCACGATTAGGTTCAAACCCCCACAATCGAGCGGCCGCTTTTCGAGCAACTTGGGACAGATTCAGTGGGGTCGTAACAGTGCTGCTCGAATTAATAGAGAATAAGGTCATCAGGTATGAAATAAGTAAGTGAATTGTCCGTCGGTAGCCTGGACTAAGCGTACATATTCTTCCGCACCAGTTTCGAGATTGAGTACCCAAACGCGGTCCGCGGTAGGTGGCAGTCCCGTCGTGAGTGCTGACCGGAAGGCTCCAACGCGGCGCTGAACTTCCTCACTGGCATAGGCCGCGGGCATGCCCGCGGCAACCCGGCTGAGTTCACGCCACACGGGCAAATCAATGCGTAAGGTTGGCACCGGTTGGTCCGAGCCCCTCCACCGCTCGGCCAAGAGTGTGAAGGTTAAATAAGAGGGCTCATACTCGATTAGGTCAACTGCCGGCCAAGGCAGGGTTGGCACGCTCACCGTCACATCGTCTGCTCGGAGTAGGGCGCCAGCTACGGCTGCCGTAGCGGGAGCATCCGTATCGTAGCGATGGGTTTGGTACAGCGGCCAAATGTCGGAATCAGCCGACTGGGCGCCCGTGAGTAGACGTAATTGCTGCCACACTTTGGTAGCTGCCAATGGCGCAAGCGTTTGAACCTGGTTTAAGAGCTCCGAAAAGCTTTGTCTGTCCTGAGGCAGCCCCATGAGCAATTCATCACCCAGCGTATTCTCGAAGTAGAATTGGCGCTTAAGGGACCGGAATTGTCTTTTTTGTTCTGACCGCGAAAGACCTGGATTCGGAAGTTTAGGCATGCGGTTAGCTAGCCATATGCCTAATTCGCGGGGAGCATCCCAGAGCCCATGGGTATCATGATGAGCATGGACAAAATCGGCCGGGTCCAGGGCCCGTAACTCACGGTCCAGAGGGCTAGCTTCCGTGCGGGGTAACTGGAAAAAGGCATCATAGTAGTCAGTCTTCCCCAGTGCTGCTTTTGCTAGCAAGCCCAGCAATTGGTGCATGGTCGGCTGTACTCCCCCTTGCGCCACCAAACGTAACAGAGTTGTCAAACGCTCCTGTACCCTCGGCTCCCGCAGTGCTCGAATATTTGCCTGCACCTTTTCAGGAGCCGATTCAAAATCTACTTTATTTAGCAGGTGGTCCAGTGCTCCCCGGAACATGGAGCCCAATGTTGGGCGAGCGTTCAAAGGAATAAGCGCTACTTCTTCCACCTCGCTGGTACGGCCAACTAGCTGAGCAGCCAGGGCCTCGCTGTCGGCGAGTGGTAAGTCGGCAACCAATGCCCTCAACGGACCTTCGTTGATGGCAATAAGGGCCGGCTTTGAATTATGCTGGGCTTGCTCAATCTGATGCAGCAGGTGGGTTTTGTGCGTGGCGCTGGCGTCGAGGATGAGTTCGGTTGCGGCCGGAAACCCCTCATGCGCTACGAGGTACTGAATCAGGTGCGTTTTTCCGTCACCAGGGTTTCCGGTCAGGTAGACCCGGCAGCCCCGATTCAGCAAGGCAATGATGCCTTCTTCCAAGACGATGTCCCTGATATGAAGAGTCTTTAACTCGTCTTTATCAAGCTTTTCTGCATAACTCGCTCTGCCATCATGAAGACTGGCAAACACTTTCCAATCTATTCTGGACATACGTGGTCGGCCGAAAAAAAAATTGCGATTTGCTTAGGGTCTTTACTTAAGGTGGTACCATCCCCGTAGCTGGCTAGTGATGGTAGCACGGAACTGTAATGCAGTTTGGCCAGCGTCTCGGGACGTTGCGCCCGGTTCACAAACCACCGTTTTTTCCAGAAGTCGATGATTTCGTCAGTGCCTTGTTGGGGGGTATCCTGAGCAAAGTGCCAACTTGGTTCACTGTCCATTCCGAGAAGGAATTGGCGCCAGTTAGTTGCAATAGGTAAGGCATAAACTAAGCGCGGGCTAGCGTGATTTTGCAGGCGCTGTAGACCTAGCAAAGTCAAGGCTGAAGCGATGCTACGCATCTTGTAATTTACCCCCGCCGCAAACGTATAGCTCTGTTCGGACTGGTCGTCGCGGAGCATTTCCTGAATCAGATTATAAGAATGCTGCGAAAGGTGAACGTGGCCAAATCCTTCCGTCCGCCCTACACCGATGTAGCTAATTGCGCCCTTTTCCGTCGGTATTTTAATTCTATTGTATTGGCTACTACCTACGTGGTATAGACTTGTCGTGCCTAAAAGCACCAATTCCGGCTGCCGAACAAACTCTTTGCCACTCATCCGACTGGCAATTACGC
>NZ_CP049908.1:0-302741 GCF_011305775.1 Hymenobacter sp. HDW8 | reverse complement strand
CGCGGCCACGCCCTTGGCGCGGGTGCGATTCAGGTCCAAGTCATCGGCCGTGAGGTTAGTAAAGACCTCGCAGCGCTGCTTGGCGCGGGTGATCAGCACGTTAAGGCGGCGCTCCCCGCCTTCCCCGTTCAGGGGCCCGAAGCTCATGGTCAGGTAGCCATCCTTGGTGCGGCCATAGCCAATGCTGATTAGGATAACATCCCGTTCATCGCCCTGCACGTTTTCCAGGTTCTTGACAAAGAAGGGCTCGTGGGCGTGGCGGTTGAAGAAGGCCTCGGTTTCGGGGTGCTGTCGGCGCCGCACTTCCAGCGCATCCTGAATGGCCTGGCGCTGCGCCGTGCTGAAGGCGACTACGCCCAAGGTCAGCCTGGGCGTGGTGCGGGCGTGGTGCAGGACGGCGTCGGCCACGGCCGCGGCTTCCGCGGGATTGGTGCGGGTCGTGCCGCGCTCGTAGTACGTGGTGGGCAGGTGGTGGTAGACCAGGCCCAACTGCCCCTGGCCGCCGGGGCTGGGGAAAATCACCAGCTTGTCCTCGTAGAACAAGTGATTGGAGGCAGCAATCAGGGACTGATGCAGGGAGCGGTAGTGCCAGCGCAGCATGCGCTCGGGCATCTGGCGAGCCTTGCACAGCTCCAGAATGCTTTGAATATCAGCGGTCACGTTTTCCTCGTCCGCCTCGCTGGCACCCGTCAGCGAGTCAAAGAAGGACGTGGGGGGCAGCTGTTTCGAGTCGCCCACGACGACTAATTGCTTGCCCCGGGCGACGGCGCCCAGGGCATCAACGGGCTTGACCTGACTGGCTTCGTCGAAGACGACCAGGTCAAACTCCACGGCCCCCGGCGGCAGATAGCTGGCCACCGACAGCGGAGACATCATAAAGATGGGCTTAATAGCTTGCACGGCGTGGCCTGCCTGCTGCATGAGCTTGCGCAGGGGCAGGTGGGCGCGTTTGCGGGCAAACTCATTTTTGAGCAGCAGCATCTGCCCCCCGGCGAAGGGATTGGGGAGCTGCTCGTGGTGGTAGCGCATGGCCCGGATGCGATTGTGATATAGGCTGTCGCGATCAGCTTGGCGGAACCGGGTGGCTAGCTCCTCGTGGCCAGCGCGCTCAAATTGCCGGAGCGCCGGGTGCTGCTCGTAGGCCAGCTTCTGCAAATACTCTAGCCAGGTCTGCCGCACAGCGACGCCGAGCAAGTCCACAGCTGCCGGCCAACTCTCGGCCAGCAGCAGGAGTTCAGGTAGCTGCTCGGCCTCAATGGTCGCCGCCACGTTGTTCCACTCGGTCATCAGACGCAGGGCCGGCAAGTCGGCGGCCCAGGCATTTAACGTTTTTACCTGATAGGCAAAGGACTGAAACTGCAAGCGGCCCTCAGCGCCAAAGCGGCGCACTTCATTCATCTCGAGGGCATCGGCTACGGCCTGCACCGTGCCCCGGTGCTGGGTAAGAGCCCCTTCCAGCCGGATGAGCAGCTCGGTGAGCTGCGCACCCTGGCCGGGCTCCGTCCTGGCCGCCGCCCCGAGATAAGCGAGTAAGGCACTAGGCAACTCCTGCCGCTGCATGCGCTGATGGGTAAGGGTGACGTACTCTTTCACTCGGTGCAGGGTGCTCCACTCCGAGCGCACTCCTTGCCAAGCCGCCCCATATAGGCGGCTCAGTAGTGGGGTTGCTTCCGTGAGTAGCAGCTCGTAGCGCGTGGCTTCGTGGATGGCATCCAGCACCGGAATCAGGTCCGCGGCCGCCTTGGGCAGCGGGTCGCGCCACAGCGTTTGCAGGTTTTTGCGCGCCCGGCGGTACTCTCCGTTCAGGAATTTCCACCATTTGTCCCCGTAGGTCAGCAGCGTGGCCCGTTCTGGCAGTAAATTCTTCTCCCAGGCCTCAGGTAGTAAGGTGGCCTCGTACTGCGCGTGTAAGGCCGCGTAGGCTTCCCCAGTTTGGAGCACTTCGGTGAGGTGGGCAGTTTGCTGCCCCCACGCCGGATCCGCGACGGCCGTGCCAGCCAAAGGCGGTGCCAGCTGGGCGTGCCGAGCGGAGGGTAGCAATGCTTCCGCCGCCGCCCGGTCCGGGGGCATGGGGTAGCCTAGGTGCTGAGCTAGGGCCTCGGCCGCCACTTGGAGCGCGGTGACGGCGCTCGTGGCGGCGCTGAGCAAGGGGATCAGCGCCTGCTGCTGGGCGGGTAGCAGCACGGTAAGTTCACTGCCCCAGAAGAGAAGCTCTTTCGGCGCGCCTGTTTTGCGCAGGGTAGCTTGCACGCGGGTGGCCAGCGCTTCGGCGTGGGCCGCGTCCGCATCCGTCCAACTCGTTAGCTGGGCAAAGGGCAGGCGCGGTAGCTCTACTGCTCCGCGCTCTTCGCGCAGCCGCAGCAGCTCGCCCGCCACTTGCTGGGCCGTGCGCCGGCTGCGGCCCAGCGGGGCATTGACGGCCAGCGCGTAGTCGTTGAGGGCCGCCCGGTAGCGGGGCAGCTGGGCCATCTGGTCTTCCACGGCCGTCGCCGTGGCGGGGCGGCCCAGCTGTAAGGTGGCCTTGAGCTCATCATGTAAGGCCTTCTTGTTGGCCTTATGCGAATGCAGCTCCAGACAGGCAACCCCTAGGCCGAGGGCATCGAGGCGACGTTTCACGACTTCCAGAGCGGCCATCTTCTCGGCCACGAACAGCACCTTCTTGCCCGCGCCGATGGCTTCGGCCAGCAGGTTAGCAATGGTCTGGGACTTGCCCGTACCGGGTGGTCCCTGAATCACCAGGTTGCGACCCTCGTGCACGGCCAAGAGCGCCAGCAGCTGGGAGGAATCGGCATCGAGTACTTGGTGCAGCTCCGCAGCGGGGCTCTCCGTATCCAGGAAGGCGGTATCACTGACCGAGGGGGCCGCATCGCGAAAGCCGGTGTCCGCGCCCAGCAGGGCGCCAATAGCCGGGTGATCCAGAATATTGGCCTGGGCGGGCCAGGTAGCCGGGTCCAGGTCCCGGTAGAGCATGAATTTGCCGAAGGAGAAGAAGCTTAGGGCCAGGCTATCGATGTTAACCTTCCAGCGCGGCATTCCTTGAATAGCGGCCGCGACGGCGGCGTAGTAGTCGGCCAGGTTGCTTTCCTCGTCCAGCTCCGGCAGGGGTAAGGATATCCCAAAGCTGGCCTTGAGCTTGGCTTGCAGCGAGAGGTTGCCTTCTACTTCGGCGCCCGTGTGCCGCAGCTTGAAGCGCTCGGCGGCCGTGCCGCGCTCCAGCAGCACAGGCACGAGTACGAGCGGGGCCTGGCGGGGCTCCTCACTGCTTTCCGCCTCGTACCAGGTCAGCATGCCCAAGGCCAGGTAGAGAATGTTCACGCCCTGTTCTTCCAGGCTGGTGCGCGCCGTGTAGTAGGTAGCCAGGAGGCGACTTTCCAGCTTGGCTAGCGGCTCGGCGGTTTGTAGCTTGGTATCTGTGAGCAAGGCTTGGCGCTCGGCTTCCGTGCGCTGATTCGCTTCTGGGCTAACGGTTTTCGGATCAGTCGGTGCCAACTCCTCCGTAGTGTTGCCGACTGATACATCCAATGCCAGGGCTTTATCGCCCTGTTTTTTGGGCTCCGGGGCGGCCTGGAAATACATGGTTTTGCCCTGTCGTACCAGTACATCGTAGGCGGGGGCGGCCTCTTCCTGGACAATGGCCACGCCTTGCGCTTTGGACAGCCGAAAGTTGAGCAGGGGGTTGCGAAGGCCTAAGTCGAGCAGCTCCTGGCGGGATGCTTCGAGTTTCGTGGAGAGGGAAGAGGGTGCTAGAGGAGAGAGTAATGGTTCTAATTCCACGAACGATAATAGAAGGGTATATAAGCTGACTTTACTGTCGGCTATTTAGTTGATACACATGCGTTGCTGCACTTCACCAATTCTCGCAATGTATTGGGTAAACAGGTCGAGCACTCCCCGCCGGGAAGTGGTGACGACTTCATACACACCGGTACCAGAGCGGAAGGCATATTCTGAATAAGCGCACTTTGGGATTTGACGGTTATTGCTGAAGCGGCGGTCGGCGGAACCACTCTTGTTCACATAACGCCACGTATGGCCGATGATAGTGGCGTCCGATGGTACACTGCCTTCTTCGATAAAAGATGAGTCTCGCGAGGTTAGGTGCAAGTTTTTATAGAAAACAGCGGCGAACTGGTTGTTGCGGCGAATAACCAGACGCTCTGGAAAAAAGTATAGTTCGGTGTTACGTAAGCCTAAGTACGGGATCGGAACATTAGTAACCAGATGTCTAGTCGGTTTTCGGTTCAAAGCAACGCCATTAAGGGCAATACGCGTAATAGCACTGCTGGCTCCAGCATTGCGGCGGCGGTCGTCGATCTGTTCAGAATGCAGGTATTGCCATACTTTATGCGAGGTAGATATCTGTTCAAATGCCTTCAAAAAGCCAGTGTGAACCTGGGCTAAATCGTCATTGAATTCATAGTTTATCTCCAGTGTCAAGCGCTTTTTATCGATGCGGGCAAGATAGATGTAGGCACCTAATAAAGCGGCTAAACAGAAAGTGAATCCTGTCCAAAACCACTGGGGGTGATCATCGATGCGTAGAAATTGCTTGGTTTCAGGTATGAACGTAATGCGTGCAAATTTCTTGGAGACATATCCACCCGTCGAAACCCCATACCAGTGCTTCATCGTGCTGTCGGTTAAGGGAAGTATGCTTCCATAGACAGCTGAACCTATTACTAGAGCCTCTGGATCGGGCTGTTGTCGGATTTTAAGCCCGCTAGGTGCGATTATTTCCACTTTCGGAACAATAGTTTCCTTCGTGCGCGTGACTTGCCCGAAATAGCCAAATAAACAAGTGCTCAAGAGCAATACCAGCAATAGTGAACCCCACTTGGCAAAAGAAATCTTAGATGCCTTTTCGGTCAGCTCATTAATGAAATCTTGGGAGTCACTGTCGCTGAGTTGGGATATCTCATCGGAGGTAATGGTGTGTAATTGGCCGTGCGCGGTGGCTGGAAGGGGCGCGGGCGGACTATATGGATTATTAGTAGTATTGTTTTGGATGTACTTTCGGTATTGTATACCACCAGCACCGAGCGAAACGTAGGTGCCCCGCTTGTTGACCCCTAGGCGGGCACCTTTTACTCCTACTGAATACCCAATACCGCTGCTGGATAGATTGACCCGCATGGGGCCGATACTGAGTGACTTGCGAAATGAAAATCCCATAAGCTAATGGATAGATAAAATATTCGCAATATACACTTGAGGTGGGGCGCACCAAATGCTAACCAAGATGAAACTAGAATAAATACCAAGTAGATAAGTTAGGTCCCTACCCAGGATAAATGATATGATATATTTGAGATTGAGTACTAAATTTTATTATCGTTAACAGCTCCTAGGTATAAGACTCATTTCGGCTGTCAATCTACCGCCGATGGGCAATTGACTCTACTTAGACTCTAGTGTTAGATCTGTAGGGCAGTAGCTCATGTGACGCAACGATGCCTTCAGACAACAGGAATGAGCAAAGCCCTTTATCTTGCTGACTTATTGGCCTACTAAATCGGAATGCAGCATATAATCCCCTTTAATGCCTATCTCACCAGCCCGGATCTTGCTGCCTTCCTGCTTGAGAACCGCTACGTCAGGGTGCACGCCACCGCGCCTGAACTCACGAGTGTGAGAATCACGCTCGAGGGTACGCACACAGTCAAGCCCCACCATGTGGTCTCGCTAGCCTGCCTGTTGGAAGAATACTACGCAGCGGGCATCCCTATCGCTTTTACTCCCTGCGCTACCCCAGCCTATGGCTATCTCCAAAACATTGGTTTTTTGGATATGTGGGGCACCGAGAGGCCAACAGCGCATACCGGGTTTACACCCATGGATGATCCTACAGCCTTTGCCGTATGGAAAGCTTCACCAGAGCTCATGACCGATTACGTGTTAAGCGCTTATGACCACTTCAAGTATCGCTTCTTCGAGGATAAGGACATCAGCTTCCTGCCCACTTATCTGACGGAGCTATTCAATAATGTATTTGATCACGCGTTTGCTGAAGGTGCTACGGAACGTTCTGCTTTTGGTATGCTTCAGTACTACCCCACGACCAAACGGCTATTTGCCTCCGTATCTGATTTTGGGATGGGTATTTCCACCTCGGTCAACCGATTTTTAAGAAGTCGTCAGGAGTCGGAGCTACTTCCCATGGAGGCGCTTAGAAAAGCCACGGAACTGCATTTCTCTTCTCATTCTCGTCCTCATAACAAAGGACGTGGCCTGGATACCCTTCGGGTTGGTCTTACCGCTCTTCGGGGTACGCTCACCATACAAACTTCCCACGCTCTCTACCATTTGAGCCGCGATGGAAAGGAAAGCCTACATAGTTTGCCCGGAATTGATTTCCCCGGAACAACGGTGACCATCAAGCTGTCTTATGGAGACCTGGAACAAGACAGTATGGACGAAATCCAGGAGGAGGCTGCGCTATTCTAAGGCTAGTTTCGTATACTGCTTAAAATTCCCCTTTACTACTTGCACTCACACACCATGAGCAATACAGCATCAAACGGGGTGGTACTGAATATTTCTGCTATCACTACCGGTACGTACAGCAATACCGATGGACTTTCCTTGCTGGTTGCGATGAAGGAGGGCCTTCGCCAACAACAGGGGGTTGTCACTTTATCTTTGCAAGGTGTTATTGGTTTCTCCAGCTCATTCTTAAACTCATCCCTTGGTGCGCTTTATGAAGATATGGGAATGGATGGTTTCAAACGAATTCGCTTGACCAATTACAAGCCAGCGCAACTAGCGCAACTGAAGAAATACATGGCCGATGTGGCGCAGTTGCATGACGCTGACTAGCTACATTGAGCCCTAAAAGTTCTCATTTGATGAAAGCTCCTCACCTGAGGAGCTTTCTGTTTTTTAGCGCTTCTCCGCCACCTGCTTTACGCGTAATACTCTATCGCGGGCCTTCTCCGCTCGCATATCCGAGCAACTACCATTAATGCTGAGGTCACTATCAGAATATACAGAGTAGTTAACGGCTGAATGCTCGCCGTAACGATTAGCTAGAAGGAAGTAGATTCTACTTAACTATGTACTTTCTTAATAACAATAGTATTTTATTATGGCAATGCAGCACCGCCTCGCTGTAGACGAGCAAACTATTAAACGAAATATAGACCTTAACCTCAAGCGCCTCAAGCGTCAATACGACATATCCGTTAACGAATACGACGAAGTATCGCTGCTAGAATTATCGCATGCCTTACGCATGTGGGTAGATATGCAGGACCATGTACAGTCCTACCTAACGCAGCATTTGTCGGAAAAACAGTTTAGGGTCTATACGCTGCGGCCCGAACTAGAAAAAGCTTGCTGTGGAAGCAAGTACTTAGTGACCTACTTTGTAGGTGGCCTTACAACGTATTCTACCGATAAACCCCTCGTATCTTTCCGCGGCATCGGTCAAGGCCCATCAGTTATGTCCTTTGGTATGCGTCCGCCATCGGCTGGAGGGGCCTGGATTAACTATGTCCTATTGCTTGCTGAATATAAAATCAAATATGAGTACGAACCGGAAACTGCCTTTCTAACGAGTGATGCTTCGTTTAAGAAGTGGCTGGAATCAGAGGTGGTACGGGTCTGCTTTACCGACGAAGTTGGGGAACGGGAGGAGAGATTGATCAGCCGAATTATGCTGATCAAACGAGTCGCTAATAATCTAGGTGGCAGCCACCCAGCTGGAGTATTTGATGTGGTGCATAAATACGACAAGGCAGTCGACTTTCTGCTAGGCTATGAAGTAGGGGGCCTTCCTCTTCCCTATTATATACTTCTGAAGTCGGCCTATGATATTCTTACAGGGTTCGATTATTTATAAGTATTCCCTATCCAAGCAAGTCGTTGCAATTCGAGATAATGAAACATTGATTTAGTAGACGATATTACAAGACGTCAACTCCATCGTTTCAACTAAGTAGAGGATCTACAGGTGTACTCGATTTTTATCTCCTAAAACGCTAATTTCTGTAGACGAGTATCAGTATTGTTTCCTGCACCTGCAGGCCTTGGCAGTGCTCAACCGTGACGTTGTCGAAGAATACGTCCGTGTCGCTTTCGTTGGCGAAATAGGCCTGCACATAGCCCGCCTAGTGTACCACCACGCGCTTGTATAGGCGCTCGTAGTTCTCCCGGGCTGGCAGTGCCTCTTTATGACCACTATGACCGATTCTACAAAACCACCCCCTCCACGAAGATGTTGGGCGGCATCAGGTAGTAGAGATGCAACGAGTTACACTAAGTGCAGCCGACTACGCTGTTGGTTTGGGTAGTACCAAGCTGGGTCTAAGATTTTAGTGATAATACTTAATCTTATGAATAAATTACTCTTGACTCATTGGCAGCCCTCTCACAAAGCTAGCCTTTAGGCTTTACCCTTTACATAATAAGTATGCTGAATCTGCCAATCGTCAATCCACAACGTGTCACCATTCGTTCTGTATTGATATAGCACCACTTTCACCAGCTGTTTACCCGGAGAGGGGCGACGAATAATATAGCGTGTCTTAGTGTAAACTCCTTTAGTACTGTCAACTCCTGTGCGAGGCTCCAAAAATTTGATATTAATAGAGTTCGACCTTCTGTTCCCCAATACAATTTCGAAGGTGTAGTCTTGGCCAGCAGCTAGTGTGTCTTGATCACTAAGAAACAATGGACGCACATGATTTAAATTAATTTTACCGTTCGGCTCATAAGCAAAAAAGTCGACTTTCCGCCCCTTCTTATCATAAAGCATTCGATAACTTATTTTTCCATTAGTATGATACCATTTCGCCGAATCGATACGTCTATTGCCATCCAATAATGCCCAATATTTTATTTGACCATTTGGATAGTACCAAGCTGTTTCTCCACTTCTCTTATTGTGTCTCCAAGTTTCAGTTACATATAAATTTCCGTTAGGATAATAAGAGTTCACGACGCCGTGGACAATTCCATTACGGAACGGGACCACCCTCTCTATTGAGCCACTTTTATAGTAGTTTATGACATCGCCGTCGTATTTACGGCTATCATTTAGCGGCGCACGGGACTTAACCTCTCCAGTTGGAAAATAGACCACTTTTTCTTGTTTACCACAAGAGCAGATGCTCCATAAAAGAAGAAGGTAAAAACTTACTCTTTTTATTTTCATCTTCTAACTACTGGTTATTCAAAACTAGTGACAATTCCATCTTTTCTTATAATTACGTGGCGTGTCCCTCCTGGCCTGATAGCATTACTTGGGCCTGTCTCAATAGTATCAGGTAAAGACCTGCTTTCAATGGGCTTAGTTTTCTCGTTCGCTGCAGCACCTTCATCATAAAGCTTCTCTGCTGCCTTATAAGTGTCATAAGTAGCCTCGCCTGTGTCCTTAATTTGTGCACCCATTTCAAGAACGGTCTGAGTTTTTCCTAAAGTCGTTACTTTAGGATCTAAAAGGGCTTTTGCACCTTTTAAGAGAGAACCAGCTTTAGCTGCCCCTCCACCCACTGATGTGGCTTTTAATATAGGATCGATATTCAATGACGGCGCCGTTTGCTCACCGGGCTTAATTGTAAGTGTTCGTCCACGCCCATCACCCCGACCTGTTTCAGAATATTCTACTACCCCGCCTCCAGATCCACCTTCTTTATTATAATCGTTATCTTCTTTCGGCATCTCAAACCCTAAAGCTGTACCTATAGCTTTAATGAGTGCATTGGCTATGCCAATTCCTGTGAGAAAAGGCCCGGGTCCAGGACCTTCACCAGGAGCCATGCCATCAGGATCGATAAAACGTACAGGATTATCAAAAGCGTAATTATAGGGAGAATGGCGCCGCATTTTCTCACTTAGTAGATCTACTGAATGCCAGCGGCTGAGTTGCGGGTCATACATTCTAGCCCCGTAATCTTGCCAGTTCAGGTCAAACTCTTCCTGTTTTTCCTTACCGTTAAATGTATACTTATTCTCAGGAATGCCACTCCGGCTCAGGCCCACTAAGTCGAGGCCAAAGGGATCGTAGTGGTTTTCCTGCACCTGCAGGCCCTGGCGGTGCTCGACGGTGACGTTGTCGAAGAACACGTCCGTGTCGCTCTCATTGGCCACGTAGGCCTGCACGTAACCCGCCTGGGGCACGAGCACGCGCTTGTAGAGGCGCTGGTAGCCCCCCTGGGCCGTAGCGTTCAACGGCACCTCGTGGTGATCTATCAAAACTGAGTCCTGGTTATACACGAGCACCCGCAGATAGGCCCGGGGCACGCCCTGCACCAGCTGCTGCACGGCCGGCACCGTCGCCAGGCCGATGCTGAGCAAAGGCAACACCCGCACCTGTCGCGTGCCGCCGTCCCCAGTGGGCATGGTAGCCGGCTGCTGCTGGAGCGTCGAGGCCACGAAGGAAGCCAACAGGAAACTCCACTGGGTGTTGGTGACCGGTTGCTGGTACATAGCGAAGGCGGTCACCTCCACCGTGTCGCCCCGGCTCACGACCAGCTGCTTCAACGGGCCCAGGGGCCAGGGCTGGGTGCCGCCGGCATTCAAGAGCGCCGCCCCGTCCCCGCCGTAGGCGAACTGCATGCCCACCGTCTGGCGGATGGGATAGGACACGCTCACCGAGTCGAACTGCTGCTGCTCCCGCTTGAGCTGGTCGGGATTTGAGTCGAGCATGGCCATATAGGTTTTGCGCTCCCCGGGCCGAAAGGCCACCCGCAGGTTGCCTAGGTGATCCTTGAGCGTGTACTCGTAGGCGATCTGCGAGCGCGTCTGTCCCGCGGCGTCCTTCCGGTACTGCACCAGGGCCCGGCCTTCACTGTGCGTGAGCCAGCGCAGCGAGTCGCGCTCATACTGCCAGCTATTGGCGTAGTCGGTCTGGATCGGCTCCTTATTGCCTTCGAAGGCGAGCTTGGCGGTTTTCTGCCCCGAGGCCGCGTAGCGGTACTCCAGCGCGTTGCCGTTGCTCCACTCGATGCGCTCGGGCAAATGCAAGAAGTTGTAGCGAATGCTGGTGATGCCCTTGTTGCGATCGCTCGTAAGCGAGCCGGCCGCATCGTAGCCGTAGTCGGGCGTGGTGGCGCCACTGGTCGTCCCGTCCGTAAAGTCGGGCCGCTGAGGCACCTTGGCCCCAAAGGCCGTGGCGGCGGGGGCCAGATCGTCCACCCGCAGCAGGCGGTTGCTCTGCGGGTCGGCACTGCCCGAGGCAGGCGCGTAGCGGTAGCGCAAATTGTCGGTCTCGGCGTACTGAGCGGGCGCCAGGCGCGAGGCGGGCTGCACTAGGCCCCGGCGGCGCAAGGTCAGCAGGTTGCCGCCCGCGTCGTAGCTGGCGGCCCAGAAGCGGTAGTTCTGCTGCTCCGCGCTCCAACTGGCCGTGGCGCTTGTACCGGCGCGGGCCACGAAGTCGCCCTGCAGCAGGCGGCTCAGGTCATCATAGCGGTAGCCGTAGGCTCGCTCGATGCCATCCTGGGCCGAGCGCCAGCGCTGGCCGCTGATGTTGCCGTTGTACTGGGGCAGGGTAAAGCCGCAGTCGTAGCTGAGCGCAAAGCTCCACAGATCCTGGGGATCGGGCTGGGCCAAATCATTGATCTGGGTCAGCCAGCCGCGCACGTTGTAGCGGTAGTCCACCCGCTGCAGGGGCGCTGGCCCCGTGGTGGGTAAAGGAACGGCAACGGCCGACCCGGCCGCAGCCAGCGGCAGGGTGCCGCCCAGCTGCTTTTCCTCGAGCTGGCCCAGCTCGTTGTAGGTGTGGCGGGCCAAGACCTGGGGGCTGGCCCCTTGCAATTCCTGAGTCAGGGTCAGCAACCGGCCGGCGTGGTCATACACGCGCTGTTCGCGCACGGGCAGCGGCTGGCCCGGCTGGTCCGGATCGGTATGCACCGTGTAGGACGTGAGGGCCTGGCCCGTGAAGTCAAAGCGGGTCGAGATCACATCCTCGCCCCCACGGGCGTTGGTGCTGCGCACTTGAATCGGCCGCAGCTTCTCATCAAAAAAGGTGGTCGTGGTCAGCCACGCCCCCACGGCGCCGTCGGCCTGGCCCAGCACCCGCACTAGGCTGCGGGTCAGCTGGCCCGTGACCCGGTCATCGGCCTGGGGCACATCGCTGGCCGCACAGGCCAGATCCGCCGCGCTGGGCGCTTGGTAGGTCACGTCCGCCTGGCCGTTTTGGTCGAAGTCGTAGCTGTCATAGTAGCTGACACTTAGCAGCTGGGCGTCGGCCTGGGCCGCTACGTCGGGAAAGGAAATGTGCGAGTAGTAGGCGCGGGCGAGCACGGGGCTGGCGCTGGGCGTCTCGAACAGGGGCTGGTTTTGCGTGGTCGCTGCATCAGCCTGGCGCTGCAGCTCCTGGCGCTGCTGGTCGGCCGAGCCCGTCAAGGCGGGAAAGCGCACCAGGGCTGTGTACACCACCCGGCCCAAGGCGTCGTACTTGGTGGCTACCCATTCCTTGGTGGCTTGCTGGGTCACATCCTGGGTGAGGATAGGCCGGTCCAACGCGTCGTAGACGGTGTACTGGTAGCCTTGCTGGTCAGGGATCTGCTTCTCGGTCAGGCGCCCCTGCGCGTCGTAGTGGTAGCGAAAGAGCAGACGCTCCGTGCCCGCGCCCGTCACCTGGCCGCTGTTCTGGCGAATCAGTTGGTAGGCCTTGGGGGGCACCACCGCCCGCAGGCGGCCAAAGTCGTCATAGACGTAATACGTGCTCAGCCACTGGTCTGGGGCGGTGCCCCCGACTTGGGCCACTTGCTTGAGCACCACCCGGCCTTCCTTATCGGTGAATTCGCGGGCCGTCTGCTTCTGCTCGTCCTGGCTTTGCTTCATCCACAGCTCACCGGGGGCATAATAGCCCGCATAGACCAGATCTTCGCGCTCGCTGCCGTAGCCGGGCTGCCAGCGGCGCACGGAGTCGGCGACGGTATTAGGCCGCTCCTGGGCCGTCACGGCGCGGCCGCTGGCCATGCTCCAGCTCTCGCCGGGGCTGGCCTGGGCCAGCACCCGGTTCAGGGGCGAGGGCTCGAAGCCCGTCTGGGCGTAGGCCACCCCCGTCTTGGGCAGGGTGGCCGTCAGGCCCGCCACCGCGGGGTCGGGGCTGCCCCCGGCGTAGAAGGTATGCTGCTCGCGCCGCGCGTCGGGATAGTAGCCCAGGGCATCGGCCCCGGTAGTGGACACGTAGGGTAAGAATTGCTTAGGCTGACGGCCCAGCGCGTCGTACTCGGTGAGTTGGATGACATCGTGGCCCAGTGGGGAGGCTTGGCGCTGCACGGTCTGCACGAGTCGCCCCAAGCCATCCAAGTACTGAGTGCTCACCTGCACCTGCTCCTTGGCAGCGGCGGTAAGTAGAGCGGGGTCGGTGAAGGCGGTGCGCGCCGCGTAGGTGCGCACGTAGTTGACCGTATCCTGCGCCCCGGCGCGCGCCGCCGGCACGGGTGTGGACGCCAGCGGGGGACAGTTCGTCGCATCCGGCGTGTTGGTGGCCAGCGGCGCGTAGGGCAGCTGGCTCAGATACAGCGAGCGGGTGTAGAGGGTGATGCCCGGCACCCACGTATTGGTCACCCGCGCCCGGTACTCGCCCTCCAGGGCCTCGTCGCCCGCGCCCAGGGTGAGGGTGGTATCGGTTCGCCCGGGCAGCTCGGCCCAGTACTGGCCTACCCTGCGCTCCCACTGGTAGAGGTTGTGCTCGCCGGCCATGCGGCGGGTGGCCGTCACCGAAGCCCCGTGCACGAAGTACGCCGTATCGGCCGGGCCCGGCGTGCGCTGGCCGTAGTCCCAGTGCTGGTAGACGCCCGGCGTCCACTGGTTGGGCTCGTAGGAGCCAAAGTCCAGGAAATTACCCGACAGGCCCAGCTCCAGATAGGGATAGCCAATGCGGCTGTTGTAGTCCGGGATCTTAGTGATGTTGTTGCTGTCGAGCGTGAGCTGGTAGAAGCGCAGCGTGGCGGGAATCTCCCCGCTGAGGTGATTGTGATCCAGGTTCAGGTAACTGGCACTCAAGGAGTCAGGGACGGGGCCGCTGAGCTGATTGTGACCCAGATACAGGCGGCCCAGATTCCGCAGGCCCTTGAAGGTGGCCGGGATGGTGCCCGTGAACTGGTTGTGATCCGCGTCAAAAATGTGAAGCGTGCGCAACTGGCCCAGCGAGGCGGGTAAGGGGCCTGAGAGGCGGTTGCTGCTCAGAAACAACTGTTGCAGCTGGCGCAGATTCCCCCAGCTCGCGGGAATGGCCCCCGTGAGTTGATTGCGTCCCAGATACAGATAGTAGAGCCCGCCCAACTGGCCCCAGCTCTCGGGCAGCGGGCCGGTGAAGGCATTGTTCTCGAAGCTGAGCACATACAGATTCGGGCACTGCCCCCAGCCGGTGGGCAACAAGCCGGTCAGCCGGTTGTTATTCAGGCCTACATAGCGCAGCTGCCGCCACTGCTCCCAACTGGCGGGCAGGCTGCCCGTGAACTGATTGCCGCCCAGGGTTAGGAACTGTAGCTGCGTGCACTGACTCAACTCCGCCGGCAAGGGCCCGCTGAGCTGATTTTGCTCAACCTGCAAGGCCGTTAGCTGCCGACACTCTCCCAGCGCGGCGGGCAGGGCCCCGCTGAGTTGGTTCCACGCCGCATTCAACCCCCGCAAGTGACTGAGTTGCCCGAGCGCAGCGGGCAAGGAACCAGTGAGGGTGTTCTGTTCGAGGCTTAAATTTTGGAGCTGGGAGAGTTGCCCTATCCAGGCAGGTAAGGAGCCGCTCAGGCGATTATAACTCAGACCTAGTTGCTGGAGTTGTGTCAGGCTCGCCCACGCGGCGGGCAAAGAACCCGTGAGTTGGTTGTTGATCAGGTACAGCTCCCGCAATTGGGTGAGCTGCCCGAGTGAAGCCGGTAACGGCCCCTGCAGGTTGGTGCTGTTCAAATATAGGCCCCGCACATCCCCCTCGCCCACGACCACGCCGGCCCAGGTGGCCAGGTCGGCGGCCGTCGTGCCCTGGTTCCAGTTCGCGTGGTTAGTCCAGTTATCGCCCCCGGTAGTGGCGTATAACTGGCGTAGCACCCGCGCTTCCGTCGAGTCGGGCACCAGCCCTTCGGGTCCCGGCGTCTGGGCCCAGCCCTTAGTAAACGTAAGCAGTAAAATACAGAATAGGAGGAGCCGACGGCCGTATAGAGGGGGCATAAGCGAGAGGCTAACAAATAAAAGGATAGCAGAAAGAGAAGGCCGGCTTAGGGCTGGGCGGCGTACTGGTATTCCTGCTGGGAGAGAATGCGCCCCTGCTCATCGCGCACCCGCAGCAGGCGGCCCAACGCGTCGTACTCATAGAAACTAGTGCGGCCACTCGCGTCCGTCTGTGAGCTCATCCCTACCAATGGAAGGTGGGTAAAGCTGGTCACGCGGGCCTGGGGCAGGCGTTGGCGCAACCGAGCCATCGCGTCGCGGTGTTGCGCGTCCGTTTCCAGCGTGGCCAGGGTAATGCCCATGGCTTGCAGGTGCTGGCGCACTTCTGCGATGGTGGCATGTTCAATAGTCGCCACGAGCTGGGCGCCGTGGTAGCCCCAGAGATAGGCCGTGGTCGGCTCGCCCGGGCGATGCTGCTGGGCGATGTTGCCCCAGGCGTCGTAGGCATCCACGACCTGCTGTTCCCGATAGCGGGCATCCTGGCGCAGCGTGCCGTTCAGGATGGCGGAGGATTGGAAGGCGCTACTCGGTACGGGGATGGGCGTCTCCACGGTCAGCACCCGCCGGGGACGAAGGGCGTCATACTCTGTCAGCGCGCCCTCAACCAGCACCAGCTCCCCGGTGGCGCGCTGGCGCCACTGCTGCTGCTCTATCAGGGCCGTCACGACGCCCCGGTCTACCAGTTCCGCGACCCCCTGGGCTGGGCCTTGCAGGAGACCTGTACTGGTATAATCCAGCGGGTAGCGGTAGCGCGTGATCAGCGCCTGGCCGGCACCCGTGACGGTGGTGCTCTGCGTAGGCTGGGCGTGGGCGGGATTCTCGTAGCGATAGCCCGTGCGGCTCACCCATGCTGGACCATTGCCCGTGGCAGGGTAGCGCGTGACAATGGTCGAATCGAGGTGTTGCCACTGCGAGAATTGGTACGTGCTGGTAAAGGCATACAAGCCCTCATAATAAATGGGGTTTTCAGGCTGACACCGCTCCCCTTGGTACTCCGTACCCGTGCCCACTTTGAAGCCCCGGATGGCAAGGGCCTTAGCCGGGTCCAGCGAGTACTGGTTACGGGTGTGCTGCAGGAGCCGATACGCGTTGTAGACGTTCGGCTCGGAGGCGTATAGCCACTGGTCCAGCAGTTGGCCGCGCTGCCAAGCATTGCTGGAGGGGGGTGGGAAGGGCTTGTCGTTGCTGCCAAAGTCTTGTTCGGCGGAGTAGCGGCTCACGGTTTTGCCCGTCGCCTGGCCCGCTTCGCCCTCATATACCGTCACAGCTGAGTAGCCAATGGGCTGGGATTGGGCACTGAGTTGGCCAATCGGAGCAGACGTAACCACGATCTTGGTACCAGCGGCTGCTTGAATGACGCATTCAGGGGCGGGGAACCCTTCGGGGGTAAACAGCAGGCCGACGGCCACGGGGTGCTGATACGAATACGTGGGGGGGAGGCTCGTCCAGTAGCCACTCGAACGCCCGGGCTGCTCCAACTGGTCGTATTCGTAGCGCTTGATGAGGGGCGGGGCGGGGGCCGTCGGCACGAGCGTGGTCTGCTTCACCCGGAGGCCCCCGGCGGGCGTATTACGAAAGGCATAAGTCGGGGGACTGCCATCGGACCACTCCAGCTTGGCCGTTACCAGCACGCTATAGTCCCCGGATTGGGTCACGAACTCGTAGGTCGCGCCGGTTTGCAGCCGCAGCGCGAAAGTGAGGGACGCAAAGGAGCTGGTTGAGGCGGGACCGGGGGGCAGATACGCCACGCGGGTGCGCACGCCCGCCCGGATTTCGTAGCATTCGGCAAAGCCCGTGGCATGGTGCGGAATCGTTGTCTCGGTAGGAGCGCCGCGGGAAACACTGAGCACGAGCGTCCCCTCGACCGAAGGGGTGGTGATGGTTACCTGTTCCACCTTGCGCCCAATCTCGTCCGCGCCCCCCTGCACGCGTTGCTCGTGACGGAACAGCACACGGGGCACTTCGTAGCGCTCCGCAATGGTGTTCCCTTCAAACTCATACGTGGTATGCCCTCCGGTGGGGTACACGATCTTGCGCAGCAGGCCCGCCTGCGCGCTCGCCGGGTCCGGCCGCCGGTCCGCCCGCCCAATGGTGCGCATACCATAGACTGTGGACACTTCCTGCGTAGGCAGCAGATCAGCGTTGGCAGTGCGCCCGTTATAGTAGCCCCAGTGATCTCGCGCAAAGGATGTTTTGAGCGGCAGGGTCGCGGTGGCGTACTCGAACCGGTGGGGGGGCTTGCTACTGCCCCCGCCGCTTTCCGTGACGGCATCCAGGCGCAGGCGCCAGGTGGTCGGCTCGCTAGCGGCGCCCGTCGTGAAATAGGAGTGGGTGAACGTAAAACGCCGCACTTCCTGCAGGCTGCGATCCGGTCGTTTGCGGTATAGAATCACGGCCGTGAGGCGGGCGTCCATGCGCAAGTCCTGCCGGCCGGTGGTCGTGGTGCTGTCCGCTTTTAATACAACGGCTCCAGTGGCAAAGCGAATGCGCCGCAACCGCCGGGCCTGGGTGCGCACGGCACTCGTGGTGGTGATCAGGGGGTCGGGGACCCCAATGGTGGGGAGTAGGGGGTCGGGCTGATCCTTGGTTTTGCTGATCAGCATGGACTGCTGCTGGGACTGGGTGGCGCCGGCCACCAGCGTGTAGGCCGTATAGTCGAAGTAAATGGTGTCCGTCTGGTCCGCCGACACGATGCGGGACAGGTACCAGCTGGACGTATAATCGGGCGTATTCTGCCCTTTTAAGTCCACGGAGGACTGCTCCGTCTGGTCAAAGAAGTAGCGCTCCCCCGCCGGATTGGTAATTTCGAAGAAGCCGCCCGTGGCGTTGCTAAAATTGGAGGTGATGCGAACAGGCGCGTAGGGAATGGTGTGGGCCATGCCGTCCTTATCGAACATGAATTGGCCCGTGCTGCCGCCCAAGTTGTAGGAAAACAAGTCCGGCTCAAAGTCGCGGTAGCCATCGGCAATGGATTTGAGGTACTCTACATTAGCCTCGTTTACGCTTTGGGGCGAGGGGATAGTACCTCCATTGGCTAGAAAGCCATCAGGTTCCTCGTCGGGCCGCCCCCGCATGGAGCGAGTAATGACGCCCCCCGCGTTGAGGCTCCAGCCCAGGCCGGTCCAGGGCGCATCGTCTGTGACGCGCACCCCCGCAGCGTGGTAGCTCAAACTGATTGGCACGCGCAACTGCCGGCTTTGAATGTCGAGGAGGGGAATCGCAATCTGGGGCGTGCCGGTGTGTTCGCTGACGGGGCTAAAGGCGTAGCGCTCCAAGGCGGCCGTGGCCGGGGCAAGCGGCAAAGCCGGCTTCAACGTGGTGGCCTGTCCCCGCCCTGGGTGGGGTAGCATAACACAAACCAGTAAACCAAAGCAAGCGAGTAGCGAGTGCTTCATACACAAATACGAGAATAGGGTCGCGGCGTATGGCGTCGCGGTCGAGTAACATAATTTCCTGTCGAGCTACAGGTAGGGCGACGCAACGTGGGCACGTGCCCGCGTTGCAGCATCCATAGGGATAGGGCAAGCTAAAATAAGGCGCAAAACAACCGGGCTACCGTCAAAACGACGAGAGCGTAGGCAAGTCAAGAAGTTGCAGTAGGAAGGGCTCGGCGGACGGAAAGCCAGGACAAGGCATTTCCGGGCGCAACGTTAAGCACTTATTTTAGTAGTACAAAATAAAGAATATTATTTTGTGGATACTTTTTGCGTAGGTATCGCCCCTTGCCGGAAAGAGGCATCAAGTAGCTGGTAAGGTGCGTGTTTTCAGTTCAGTCGAGCGGTGAGAATAGGTAGATTTGCGCTCAAGAGAAGTATTGATAACTAAGGCCTGATCAGCAGGGACTGTTAACGCTGTACCGGTGTGAAAGGAGCGTTCAACAACTGTACAGCGTCCCTATAAGGTCCGATAACAGAAGGCTTATCGAACCTTATTTACAGATTTGACAATGCGTTCATCCTACTGTGTAAGCCCTTTATGTAGCTTGCCGAACAGATCCTAGACCATTGTCCTCATGAATACCCATAAGCTGCAAAACATCTTAAATCTACCTGCGCAAGAGCGTTATGGCTACTTTATCCGAAAGGCTGTTGATTTCGAAGCGGTGTGGCTAGTGAAAGATAAGGAGGGAGTAGTTATGCTGGGGGATGATTCAGGCAGTCAGTGCCTTCCCGTATGGCCTGAAAAGGCATTTGCCGAACAACATATAACCGGGGACTGGGAGAGCTATCTAGTAGAGGAAATGCGATTGGAAGACTTCTTGGATTGGTTAGAGGAACTACAAGAAGAGAGAATTCACATCGCAGCTTTTCCAAAAGAAGATTTACAGGGAGTAGTAGTAGAGGCCCAGGAGATGAAAAGTCACTTGCTCCATGAATTAGAGCAGTATGAATAAGCGATCTTTACAGAAATAATACTACTATCCTTCATTCTATAGGTGACGCAGGAGAATACGCTATTTTCTAGACTGTGCTTATAACTAATGTGGCTGTTGCAAAACTCCCAATAGTGCATTTACCAAGTTGCATCGGCGACGAGAAGAGGCTAAAAGCCCCCCTGTAACGCCACTCGTGGACAGCGGGTGGGGCTCGAATAGCCTGTTGTCAGCCTACTGCCAGACTTTTGCAACAGCCACTAATCTTATGTTTAGCGACTAAACCTAGATGGGCACTGCCCTATTTGTACTTCACCACTGCCCCTAAAATCCTGTTTGCTCACGCTTGGGAAACCCCTCTACGTGCTGCAGGGGCCCACTGGCACCTGGTGCCGATCAGCTGCCAAGCGTTTACCGAAAGAAGCGTTATTCAACTGGTCGTAGCGACCAGATTGTCTGCCTGGTGAGACAGGAAACGCTTTTGGAGCCTGTTGCTTACGGCCGGTTAGCGCTAATAATGTGCCCTTTACGGTCGTATATGGTCCGGACAGTGTCCGATTGGTGCCGGTGAAAGACCGTGCGGCTGCGCAGCGTATCGGGGTTCATGCTATAGTATTCGAGCTGCGTTTCCAAGGTGTCCACCCCGGTAATCGTGAGGTCGCTGCTAAAATCGTATTGTGGTGGGCGGTGGTGAGACTCGTACCAAAAGGACAGGAGTGGGTACAGTGAGCACCCCAGCACGAGCACTTGGCGCAGTAGGTAGGGAGGTGTCCACTTGCGGCGTTGCGTCAGAAAAAAGCAACTCAAGGCACTAAACCCACATAGCGCGTAGCCAATCACGGTGGACGCAAACGTCAAGCCCTTCGCTTCGCCTCCCGGATGGGTGGCGTCCAGCAGCACAGGAACGACTGTTAATAACAGAAAACAACACAGGGCCCAGCCGCCATACACTTTTATGTCTAGGGGATACGGAGAGCTTTTAGCCATAGGGGTGGGAGTCAACATCGAAAGTAGCTGTTTGCCACTCACTGGGTATAGCGTGTAATTGGATCACCAGTTTAGCGATAGGGTGATTTAAACAACCAACGTCTTTTAGATAGTGTCTTAGAATGGCCATTATGTAAAGGACCGTTTTCAAGAAACGGTGTTGGGTAGTTAGTCGGGCTTCTTCCCTATAACGTACCTCAAGACATAAGCTATGCCCAGCCTAATCTTGTCTTATTCCTTAAACACTATCTGACTCGTACAACCTGGTTATGATACAGCTTGATTCGAAGCGTCGGTGGACAGTATAAGGTAACATTATGGGAGATGATGGTATCGCCATTGGCTGCGATAGAACGAGTCGTACGATCAAGAGTGGGAGCAAGCGCATACTGCTTGCTTAGCTCCTCCAAGTCAAAGGGCTTGTTCTGAGCACAGGCAGGAGCGGTCAGTAACACCTGATGAGACCCAATCTGTACCATATCACAAGGCGATACGAACTCCACGACATCTAAAGTGCTTAAGGAGGTCATCCGCACTTCCGTGCTGTCGCCCTGTTCCGTCAATTCGAGGTAGTACACTTTCGTGTGATCGATGGGATTGCGCTGGATATACGCCGTGAGGTGCTGCTGCACCGTGGCATTGTCCAGCACGGCATAGTGTAGGGCAGGCTTCTTGGCACAAGAGACTAGCAAGAGCACAATAGCAAGCCATTTCAGCATAACAAGTAGATCAGGTAGTAAGTCATTAAAGGTCCCCTGTCAGCCGTTGAGTATAGCCGGAAAGTCGATCCTTTAGTTGCTTTTTCGAAAGGTACGCTAGTTAGACAAAAGACAGAAAACGGCGTTCTGCTAGGTTAGCGGGTTTCGCGGAATCCTTTCTTAACATAAAATAGGGTAGGCCTTTTCTTGGCAACATCCTAAGGACCCTGGCACACTCGGATGGCACATTATTGGGCCTTTGATCGCCTCGAAATCCTGGGTATTTTATAATATGAGAATTACATATATGAATAATTTTATTTATTAAAAATAGGTGGTTTCTTTGCCCGTCTTCTTCCCCCTATCCTGCTCTTCTGATGCGTTCACCGGCTCTTCTCGTTCCCCTGTTCTTCTTGCTGCTCGGCTGCGGCGGGGAGAATGCCTCCCCCAAAAACGCCGTGCCGGCTAACTCGGCGTCCGTTAAGATCGACGGGGTGGCCTTTCCCGTGGATATCAGCCGCTCGAAAGTACAGCTGACGGCCTCCACGGGCGAGTTGGCCGTCATTTTACAGACCAGTCAGCCCTCTGGCCCACGGGTGGTGATGGTGCTCAGCGAGTTTCATCAACGGCCCGAGAAGTTTACCCTGCCTTCCCAGTCCACGAGCGTGATTGATTTGAGTGAGTTACCCACCGGCGGGCTCTACTATAGTTCCCGCGACTGTAATCCCGTGGGCCGGGAGATCGAGATTCTCACCTACAACGCGGCGGCCCGCACCGTGAGTGGCCGCTTCAGCGGCAAGATGTGCGCCGGCTTCGGGGCCCAGACCAACAAGGCCAGCAAGATGGCCACCGAAGGCCAATTCAACCTGCCCTTCCAGCTGCAGTAAGGGGAACGACGCGCCCGCCCTCCTGGGGCCGGGTTTGCTTCTGCGTCTTTCTAAGTCCTTTTGTTTTCCGCGCCCTTCAATCTTCGCATGCCCACGCTTTTCCTGCTTCGCGCACGGCGGCTGACCCACCCCCTGCTGTATGCTTGCGCCAGCCTCCTGCTGAGCCTATTGCTGGCTTCCTCCGTCCAGGCCCAGGCGCCCAGCTGGCAGCTCGCCGTGGCCAGCGGGCTAGTCAGCGCCGGGGGCGGCAGCAGTGTGGCCAGCACGGCCACGGATGCCAGCGGCAACGTTTACCTAGCCGGCCGGTTTGCCGGCACCGTCCGCTTTGGCACTACGACCCTGACCAGTGCGGGCAGTGCCGACGCCTTCGTGGCCAAGTGGAGTACCGCGACCCAGCAGTTTGTCTGGGCCTACCGGGCTGGGGGCACGCAGTATGACGAAGCGACAGCGCTGGCCCTGAGTGGGGCGAGTGTGTATATCACCGGCGGCTTCGAAGGGCCCCTCGCCGACTTTGGGGCGACGAGCCTGACGAGAGCGGGCAGCACGGATGTGTTTGTCGCCAAGCTCACCGATGCGGGCCCGAGCGCCAGCTTTACGTGGGCCCAACGGGCGGGGGGCACCAATTTTGAGGTGGCCCGGGGTGTGGCCGTGCAGGGCACGGACGTGTACCTGACGGGCCATTTTGTGGGCACGGCCAGCTTCGGGGCGCGCACCCTGACCAGCGTAGGCTACGACCTGTTTGTCACCAAACTCACGGACGCGGGTCCGAGCAGCACCTTCATCTGGACCCAGAGTGCCGGGGGCGACGCCAACGAGTACGGTACTGCCCTGGTGGTCAGTGGCGCGAGCGTGTACGTCACCGGGCACTTTGTGAGTCCCCAGGTCACCTTTGGCACGACCACCTTGGTGAATACGGGGCCCGGCCCGTTGGCCTTTGACGTGTTTGTCGTCAAGCTCACCGATCGGGGGGCCAGTGCCGGCTTTACCTGGGCGCAGGGGGGTGGCGGATCCGGCCAGGACTATGCCTCGGCTCTGGCCCTGCAGGGGGAGAGCCTGTACGTGGCGGGCGAATTTTCCGGGTCGGCGGCCCGCTTTGGGGCGACCACGCTGCGCAGTGCCGGCGCCGGCGACGTGTTTGTGGCCAAGCTCACGGATAGTGGGCCCAGCAGCGCCTTTGCCTGGGCGCAGGCCGTGGGCGGTCCGCTGGGGGAAGGGGCCACGGCCCTGACTGTCCGCGGCCCCCATCTCTACGTGGCCGGGCAGGTGGGGCGGGGCCCGAGCGGGGCGGACCCGACTGCGGTCTACGTGGCCCAGCTGACCGATGCCGGCTCCAGCGGCGCGGTTCAGTGGACTCAGCAGGCCGGGGGCACGGGTCCGGACGCCGCGCGGGCCCTGGCCATAGCCGGGACTCGGGTGTACGTGGCGGGGGCCTTTACCGGCCCGCAAGCCCGCTTTGGGGAGCACAGCCTGCGCACCGATGGCAGTGGGGAGGCCGGCTTCCTGGCCGCCCTGACGGAGGGAGCCGTGCTGGCGCAGGGCGCGCCGGGCCCGCTCGCGGACGTGGCCCTGTACCCGAATCCGGCCCGGCACCGGGTGCTGGTGCGCGTTCCAGCGGGTGTGGGCCTGGTTTCCGGGGAGCTGACACTCTGGGACGCCACGGGCCGGCTGGTGCGGCGTCACCATTATCGGATCGCGCCGCAGGGTGACGGGTATACCCTTACCTTAAGTGGGCTGGCTCCGGGCCTCTATGCGGTGAGTATCAAAGCCGGCGCGTCTCAGGCCTGGCGGCGCTTAATTGTGGAGTAAGAATGCACACACATTACGTCCGCTACCGTCGCCCTACTCGGTTCTAGTCCGATTCGACGCCAAGACCCCATCTTATTCACCCGACCAATTAGAGAACGTTAACGCTACCCTTCCTTTGTCTGCCAAAACTAAACTCGCCCTACTGGATAATCGGCCCCGCCGGCGCGCCGCGCAACTGACTCAATCGCTGCGCCTCGGGGTGGCCCTGCTGGGCGCTGTCTATTTTGGGTATTACTACTGGCTCCTACACCGCATTCTGCTCGGAGAAGCAATTTCTCCCGAAGAAATGGTTCGGGCTGACGGAGGCTTCCAACTCGTGGAAGGCGTGCAGTTTGTCATCGTTTTGCTCGCCTTCCTGGCCTTCGCGCTGTGGCTTTATCGGGCCTACCAAAATGTGCACCGGCTGCCGCAGACCGACCCCGCGCATAGCGAGAGCATGGCGGGCTGGAGCTGGGTCATTCCCCTCCTGAACCTGTGGTATCCCTACCTGATCCTGCAAGAGATCGGGCACTACTTCAGCCGGTTCACCAACTCGGCTATGGCGCATACCCCACGCTGGAAAGCACTCCTGCTAAGTTGGTGTATTCTGCACATTGGCATTTTCATTCTGGGCCCCGTGGTGCGTTCCATGGCTAAATTGCCAGTAGATAACCTGGCCGCGCTGCATCGCTTTGCCCTAGTTATTCTACTCGATCAAGCACTTATTATGGCGAGTGCGGTCGTCACGCTCGCCATCTTAAAAACCATGGTACCCTTAGAGCACAACGTCGCTGCTACGCACGCTGCCCTGCGTGCCACCTCGGAACTCAGCGAGAGCACTACAAAAGGGATCGAATAAGCTCGTCCATGCCACTAGCAAAATTTGTAATCACCACATAGGTTCTCGCGCCAAGGCTGTCAGGCCAAAGCCAGCCGCGAGAGTAAGCAAGTGAACGAGTCGGTCACGCATTTGTGTTCGCAGCAGGCTACTTTTACCCTACTTGACAAAGGCCTAGCTTCACGCTCTTATAAGTTATGATGCCCCGTTATCTGTCGGTTGAGGAACTGCAGCGCGTCGCGCAGGATCCTGTCGCCGAGGCCTCGGCCGCCGTACGGGCCGGGTTTGTCCTCAATGCCCTCACCGATTGGCCCACGGCCTTGCAGGAAGTAGACGAGTTGGTGGCGGCCCTGCAGCGCGAGATTGGCGCCCCCTCACCTACGCCACATTGAGTCACTATGCCACCCAGACCCCGGACCCCTGGAAGGCTGAGGCCGTAAATGCCTTATTGGAGGTATTTGATCCCGGCCGAACCAACCAGTTCGACGCTGCGAGTGAGCTGGAGACCCTCTTGGAAGGACTTACCCAACAAGGCCGAATGAGCCCCTCGGCTGGCTAGTCGTTTCGTCGACACGAACCTTCGTAGTTATTCGTTTGACACCACGGATAGTGGTCGTAACGCTGCTGGGCTACGTATCTCTCCTCACGTTATTTATACAGGCTATGGCTTGCTTACTTCCGCTGCTGAGTGGTGTCCTTCTGCTGGCCGGCGCGCGGGCAGCTTGTCTGCCGCAAACGAGGCACCCACTACCGCCGAAGGCAACGAGGGACGACCCCGCGCAACACGCTTCCTATGCGCCGGTGCTGGCCCAGTCAGGACTGGTGGCCCCGAGCACCAGCCCTGGCTCACCTTCGGTGATACCACCCGTCTACCGACGCATCAACTCGGCCATACCCTGCCGCAGGTCTGGGCCTGGCTGGCGGGCTATTACCGGCGGGCCGAGCAGAACGATTTTCCGACCCCGCCCGAAGTGTATGCCCAGCTCGCCCGCGCGGCCCGGATCCCGGATACGCTGCATGTGCCGCCCCCGCGGGAAACCGCAATCTCGTTTACGCCACCCCCGCGGCTCCGGACCACCACCAGCAACCGGCGCCAGAGGCAGCACGTGTCCGGGAGCTGGTCCGCCGCTTACGCCAGGCCGGCTTGTTACCGAGCCCCTGGCAGCAGCTGGTGGGGCCGCAGACCTTGGACCGCCCGTTTATGGATCGGCCCCGTCTGCTCTGGGCCCTGGCGGGCCTGGGACAGGAGGCTCAGGCCATCGCGGCGGATTCCACGCTGGTGCCGGCCTTACGCCGCGCCGGCCTGCTGCTGCCGGCGCGGGCCTCCGCGCTGGAGCAGGCCTTGGCCGCGGGACAGGTGCTGGATCCGGTTCAGGTTCTGCCGTACCTGACTTCCCGCTCCCAGCTGTTCGCGCGGCCAACCTATCCGGTGGCCCTGGGGCCTTATCTGCGGCGCCTCTACGCCGACGTAGCCCGGCTGCTGCCCGAGGTGGCGTACACGGACTTCCACTATCGGGTCGAGGTTCCCCCGGACTTTCGGCCCTGCCGCGGGGGCTGTCCCGACAATCGGGATCCGATCGTGCGCTTCCGCGTCCAGGGTAAGCGCTATGCGCACCGATGTTCCGTGTGGCTGGAGGAAAGCCCGGACGGGCGGCGGCAGTACAGCGTCGACCAAGATGCGTTCTACGCTATCTTCAACCAGGTCTTGGCGGATCAGGCGTCGCCGTACCGGGTAGTGAACGTGGTGTCCAGTGTAAGCAAATACACCCTGCTGCCCACCTCCCAGTTTGCCCTCTGGGTGGTGACGCCCGCGCAGGCGCGGGCGCTGGACGCGCCGCACAAGACCTTTACCCGCCTCTGCCAGGGGTTTGTCGATACCACCTATGCCGTTCCTAAATGGTAACGGCGTCCGTTTTTTATCAAGCAGATAGGGCGAATCCACTAGACCTTTCCCGTAACGCTTATTCATCGGCTTAGGTCCGCCTGACCGGCGTACCTTCCTCGGCTATTTATCAGTCCTTATGAAAGGTCTCTCTCTGCCCGTGGTATGCGTTAGCTGGATAAGCCTGTGCGCAACCTATCCATTATTCGGACAACCATCGGATCTCCAGGACATCTGCACCGATGGATCGATAAAAGCCCTTTCTCGGGGTGCTTACCTGCTTCAGCAGGACAACGGTCCAGCTACTGACGGCTTATTCCCCGACAAACCCAGGCAAGACTGTATCAGCATTCAGGATGCTCGAGCGCAGTCAGACAAACCGTTCTTGACCCTGTTGATTGGCAAAACCAACGCGTGCACCACTGGGGAAGAATTCGTGATGCCCTACGCGGTCTCGCCTAGCTCCTATGCAACCATCATTGCTTATATCGGGGCTTTCCGAAAAGAAAAACCCACCATACCCTATCGCGACCACGTCTTTAAAGTCTTTTATCCCTACAAGAACAAGCTCGTGGAGCGGTATATAGCCAGCCGTGATGCGCGCGCCTTTATCGAGGGACTTGCTACCATCACGGCGCAAGCGAAGGAAAACAAGGACTTAAGTGCCTATTTAGCCGGGGTTGCGAGAAGGGTAAGTAGCTACTAGAGCGAAACAAGCTTCCTTAGGTAACGGCAGTTGGTCATTCCCAACGTAACCTATCTTATGGCCTTCTAAGCTCCCTGAACGGCGTTTAAGGCCGTACCTTCACCGGCTCCGCCACCCATTTCTACCTTGTTGTATGAGCCGTAAAGCCCCTCGCGGCCTGCGTCGTCACTGGCGCCGTCACCAGCAGCGTGCTGCGCCCCCACTGGAGTTACATCTGCCGGCCCTGGCCCGCTGCCAGCGGGAGTACGTGAAGCTCGGCCTCGCGCCCTGGTTCACGCACCAACAGCCGCCGCGGCGGTTCCGGCAGTTGTGGGTGAGCCGGCTGGTGACGGATTTGCACCGCTGGCACGCGCAACTCGCCGCGCAGTACCCGAACTTCTATCTGGGGGTGTGGCTGTTCGAGCCGCGATTTGGCATGTCCCAGTTGGTCGCCGCCGTGGCCGACCAACAGCCGTATTACGACGGGCTGTTTGGGGTCGCCCACGAGCGGGCCCTGCCGCCCGAGTACCGAACGCTGCCGGGCGTGCAGGACCTATGCTGGCGGGCGTATGCGCACGTGGAGGCCTTGTGGCCGGAAGACGTGGCCACGCTCGGCAAGCGGGCCGTGCGCAAACCCCAGTGGCGCGAGGAAACAGCAGACGGGCAGCCCTACGTAGTCGTGCAGATGGGCTGGATCTGGGTCGGGCAGGTAGCGCCTCGGGTTGGGGTACCGGGTGGAGCAGCCAAGTGAAAAGGCGGTTTTTTTCGTTGAAGAGTTAATTACCGTACGGCCGGTGAGTGGATCACTTACCCAGGCAAATAAGGCAACTATCCCCCCGTAAGATGATTGAGCACAAGCACGTATACTCCTTTAAGATAAGAAGCTACACGCCTTTTACCGGCTTGGTCCTTACCGCGGGAACAGTTCGAACGTTGCTTTACAGCATCCCCGTGGATTACGTCTTGGACGGCTACCGACTTGTCCGCAACGAGGCCGTGCTCCGGACCGAACGGGCGGAATGGGAGCGGCAAATAGAAACCGTCATCGGACTGAAAGGGCAAATAACTCACAAGCATCCCCTTTTTCCTCTAAGTAATGACGCGGATCTGTTCGAGTATTTCCGGGCCAGTCAGCAGTTGCTCGCGCTCTATGTGCGTGATGATTCCCGTGTGGTGGGGGTCGTGCAAGCCGTGTATCGCCACTCGTTTCGGGTACTGCTGCTGAGCCCGCAAGGCCAGTGGCTGGCACACGATAGCTTTCTGTTTAAACGGATTAAGATCCTAGAGATAGGAACCGACTATTTGCTGTCGCTGCAGTTGTTAGCCTCTTCCCGGCAGTAAGCGAGGGGAACGACCAAGTTTGAGGCGTTGCTGCTGGACTTTTAACACCGTTTATGTTAAGAAAGGATTCTCAGAAAATCGCCAAAATGGTAGGCGCCCCTTTTCTGCCTTTTGTCTAACTAGCGGCTTCTTCTAAAAAGCAAACGCCTGGTCTGCTCTATCTTCACGCTATGCAACAAGGGTACACGCGCGCTTGCCTCTTGGCCGGTATCAGTCTGGGAGCTATCCTGCTGAGCTATTGTGAACCAGTAGACCACCCCATTACTCTCGGAGCGGCGCAGTCGCTCCCGCTGGCGGGCCGTTGGCGCTATGATTCTAGTCGAACAACCCTCGCTGATGCTGCTCAGCGAGTGGAGAATACGTTTTTAGATCCGATACCACCCAAGGCTGTGCTGCTGATTGACTCGGCGCAGTGGCGCTACGCGGGCAGCATGCGAGAGGAGCATGTGTACACCCGCCATGGAGATACGCTGCTGGTGAGCCGGGTGGGGGATCGTCACTTAGTGGACCAGCACTATATCCACCCAGACAAAGTGGGCAAAGTAATTTTTGGCCCCGATACCCTTTTGATTACCACCCTGACTCCACACCGCCTCATTGTCGAGCAAAGGTCACGCTATTCCGATGGTTCTACGCGTACTAACTGGCTCTACCATTCTCGGTAAGGAAGCAGCATCAAGCCATAATACCGCTATACTAGAACAAATAACCTTTCTATCAGCTCTTGATGGTGCTTCTTACTTATAATGGCCATTCTAGGACGCAATGTGTTTCGTCGCGGCCCGTACATTCGCAACGAGCTCCCTACGCGACCCTTCTGTTTTTAACTCTATCTCCGTGATCTGGCCCATGCGTCCCTTTGACACTGCCAAAGACGTGGTGCTCCGTATTCTGGAAGATGATCCTACCGAACTCTGGTTTCTGGTGGCCGAAATTCACAAGCTCTATCCGCATGCCTCGTTGACAGAGCTCCAAGCGGTAACCCAGCACGTAGTCCTCGACCGGATGGCGGAGCATCCGATCCACTTGTTTGATCCTAGCACGGAATTGCCCTTACCCCACTGTGCCGACCGCGTGAGCGAGCTGATTGCCGCCTTATTTTCCCGCTTGAACCGCCTGCCCGATATGGGGGACGGCATCTGGTTGGGCATAGCGGCCCCGAGTCCTAGGAGCGAGCAGATCGAAGGGTAGGAGGAGGAAGGAAAAAGGAAGGGCGTACTTGATGCCACGAGAAGCTGTTTTATATAACTGCTTAGACAACTATGGACAGCTTTCAATCTCCGTTACGCTTTCGCCTGTGGGAGTATACCGTCAGTCATAGCACCTTGCTGCTCCGGCATCATGAGGCAGATTCCTCCTTTACCGTGGACATCCTCTTTTCCGCGGTGATCTACTTGGACATCCCCAATCGGTTTGATGGACTAGTGATCGGAACGCCCACAGCGGAAGAGGAGGAACGTCTACTCCGACGCTGCCAGAAAGTGAAGGAGCCGATGCCCGACTACCAGCCCTATCGGCTGCAAACCGGCTCGGCCCGTTTCTTCCTGGTGGCGTCGAGCTGTTGCGTGTATGAAACCCAGCAGGGGTATAACAGCTCCCTCCCTTATGGACTTTTGGAATTACCCCACAGGGAAACTAGTGTATAGCAAGCTCAATCCGGCCGCCATTGCCTACCAGCAACAGAATCCGACGGAATAGCAGAACAGCACGCTTTCCCGACCAGATCCTGCACTTTGTCATTTGACATAACCGACCTTCTCGGATTAACTTAGACTAACATAGTCGGGGCTTATGCTACTTGGACTAGCCGCCTCAGAACGACCTCCCCAACTAGATTTACGGGTTGATAGTCTAGCGGTTAGAACCTGTCGTTCGTGCCACCCGAGAATAGGTAATAATGCTGGTGAGAGTCGTGGTATCGGACCACGGCAGGGCCTGTCGTACCACCAAGCGTGTAGTCGTCAACGAGTCAATGGTGACGTTCCCGCTGTCGCCCGGTATCCTTACCGCGCCAAGTCCTTGCCCTTGCTCGCGGTGAAACCCCGTGGGCGTGCGGGTATAGCGAGCCCTTACCAACACCTTCCCGCCTTGGTAGTGGAGCACTTCGGTGGGGGTGAATTCGCACACCACCCGCCCGGGCTCGTAGAGGTCCGTTCGGGTAGACACCTGGCGTCCTGAACCATTGGTTTCCACACTGTAGCAACTCTGGCCTTCCCATATCCCCTCCACGGGCACGGAGCGGACGACGGACTCTGACTCCACCCCTGGCGTGCAGGTGGCACTTAAGCCTGCAAAAAGAACAAACCCAAAGAAGTGTTTTTTTAGCATCTCTTAACTTAATGAAATTTACCAAATTTGTGCTTTTGCTTATCCTATGCTGAACGGGGAATGGCAATACACTTCTTCCGGTTATTGCTCGAGGTCATACATTGCAGATGCCGTTCGCGCTTATTCTTCGTGCTGAATCGGTTTGCTGACTTTGACTTCTAACGCGAGGTTTTGGGGCATGGTGTAACCTTAGCGTCCATTGCTTGCAAACGCTACTTTCGGTAACCGTCCGCTGCTCGGCACCAACTTCCCGTGGGCTACTGCCGAGCTGGGAGAGTGTACGAAATTGGTCTACGATTCCTCGTTTACGATACGCATCCCTTCGGGGCATTTCGTAAACTCAAAACCAGGTACTTTCTCGGGCCTGCACAAACAAGATTTTGGGGGCAGAGGGAAGTGCAATCTTTCCCACTGCTTTCTTGGTTTCGTTGCTTACCATAATGGCCATTCTAGGACACCTCTCGCACAAGCCATCTGGCTACAGCGACAAGGATAAGCATTTTCCTTGGTTGGATTTAGGACGAGGTAAAGAACTGCACGTGAGGTGACTCCAGCAAAAAATCACAGCCTAGATACGCGGCTAGCTCTTGTGATTTAGTCAGGCGAACGCGGCAGTACTGGTGGTCCATGGTTCGCTCCACCGTCCAGTCAAAGAAATCAATGAAGTGAAACTCGTGCTCGGCAGACTTTAACTGAATTACTTGCCACTCCGTCGTCGTCCCTTGGGCTTTCCCCCATAAGGCTTCTAGCCCTAGAGGACCTAGGCAAGGCACCACTCGGATAGTGGGATAGAAGCCCGTGGACGTCTGCTCGACGGAAGACCCTTCGCTTACTTGTTTGACAACCGTCTGCTCAAAGAGCCTGCGACTGATGTCGTCGAAGTACTCTCGATAGTCCCATTCGCTTTCAACCCAATTAACTCGAAGGAAATAGCTGTTCCAGAGGTGTCGGACACATTCTCGATAGGCCAAAACGCTCTCTGTAATCTCGTTCATGACTAGTATAATAAAGGACTTTTTAGATCAATCTAAGGTCTATAATTAACATAACCGACCTTCTAAGACAGCAATAAGCCGTAAGCGCTTCTCACCAGTTTGGTTTTCGTCAACGGGATACCACCTAATCAATCCATGGGAGGTGCTGACGGGGCCGCTGCATGCTGCTTAAATAACCGGTATAGCAGCACAGCAAGTGTTCCTACATTAATCCCCCACCAAAGCCACCAGCCCACCGTTACGCTACGCTCGAACCGCTGATATGCTTCGTCCTCAAGCAGGTGGGTAACATCGCCATAGCTCATCGACAGCATTGCCAGCAGAAGGTAGGCCACGATATCCACCAACAGGACGGAGCTGACGAGCACAATTGTTTTCCAACTAGGCATGTGCAAAGAAACCCTTCTTTCAGCAAACCACAGAAACTCGCCCTACACCTAGCTAGCCGATTTCATTGACACAGCAAACAGGATTTTTGAGGCAGTAAGGGAATACCATTGTTTCTCTTCGATTCAGGGAAAAGTCGCTTAACGTAATCGCAGTTATACACGGGGTCTCGGAATAAGGGTAGGTTTCGGCCCGCCCAGCTGCTGTGCCTGGCGTGGTACTTTGGCAGGAGACCGAGTGCCGGGTTGGACGTTAACGAAACGCATCCCCTCGGCGCGTTTCGTTAACGTTGAATTGTAGACGAGTTTCGTAAACACCCACATGCTGCAGGGCTCACGGGCACCTGGTGCCGGCTCGCTGCTAGGGCTGCACGGAAAGGAGCGAATTATCTTGTTACTTCATCTCCAGCAGTTCTACTTCGTCCACGTAATAGTAGGCGGCGGCCTGGCCCTTGTACGTCACTGCGTTGCGCCGACGAGTCAACCTGTCTTTATAGGCTTTGAGCGTCAATACCTCCCGCGAAAGGCCCAGGGACAAGTAGGCCCACCGATCAGTGGCGGTGAAGGTAACTGACACTTCCCGCCAAGCAGTGTCCACAGCCGCAATGTCCAGGAGCAGGGCCTGACTCGTTTCTCTTTTTCCCATTCGGTTAAAAGGCCCTTTCCTTAACAGGGGTGTCAGGTGCTGACTGGTAAAAACAGACGAATCGGCCAACGCAAGCAAGACGCTGAACCGATAGGTTTTCCCCGGGCGAAGCGGAGTAGCGAGCGGCGTCCAAATAGACTCGGTCACCTCCAACGATTTGCTCATGCTGAGGTGTTTAGGTTCGGTAAAGAGCGCTATACCGGCGTAACACCGCCCTACCGCGGGGTGTTGGAAACCCACGTAGTTGTCCGGTACATTCAGGCCGTTTTCTGTACCGTTGGTGCACGTGCTAAACAAGTCGGGCGTCAACCCACCGTTTTTCCACCCTTTCGCGCAATCAATGTCACCCACGGCTTTGGGACAGATGGTTAGTTGCTCAAAGCCCCCATTGGCCACCAAGGATTGCGCCTGGGATGCCCCAACTGACAACAGTACGAGCGCAATCGAATGGAATAAAGTATTCATTACTACCGGTTTTGCACAAACCTAGGTTAAGGCCCTCTTGTCCCTCCCTTAACGTACGCCACGGTCCTGGCAGGAACCAGTTCAAGTTGCAGGAAAACGGTGGTTGAAGCAAGGGAGAGCTTTACCTGCTGACCCCGACGCCTCTGCTGTGCGGCTGCCCGGCCTGACGCACGCGCTGCTGCGCCACCTGACGATAGGCCTCTTGCTGCAACTGTGGGTTCACCTCAACGAATCCATAGCAGAGTGCCCGATGATAAGGACCGATAAGCCGGGTCGTATCGGTTCCTATCGGGAGTCTGAACAGTTGTTAAACGCTCGGTTAACTTCTGTACAGCGTCAACAGTCCGTGCTGATAAGCTGCTCTTATCAGGCCTTATGTCGGGCGTTTTACAACGGGATTTCGTAAAAGGCTTCTCTGGAACAGATAGCATTTCTGGCGCTGCTTGTACCGGTGCGGGCAGCCCAGGTAGCGGAGGCCAGGTAGCTACCGCTCATGTAAGAAAAGGCTTGTTACATTCGACGGCAGCGCACAACCCCATTTTATTGTTCTTGCGTCCATGTCCTTTCCTCGTCTTTGTTTACTCTTTCTTGCCAGTGCAGTAAGTGTCCATGTCAGCACCGCCCAAACCAGGAAGATAGGCCACGCCCCTGAGCCCATTTCACCGGCGGTGATCGCGCAAATCGAAGCCTCGTTCATTCGGTATCCGGTCTGCAATCAAGACGTGGCCTGCTTGGAGTGCGCGGCGGTACCGGTGCAAGTAGGCAGTCTCCGACTTACCGATTACTTCCGGCAGGCGCTTCCGTTGCCGCAAACCAATGCCTTGACCGGTATGGTGCTGGTGCATATCGATATCGACGACGAGGGGGTACCCTGCTGTCGGAGTGTGCAGAACTATACCGATTCGCCCCACCCGCAGGTCCAACAGCTGAACCTAGACCGGGTGGTGGCAGCCATGCCGCGGTGGCAGCTGGTGCGGCAGAATGATCATGCTGTGTCCTCGTCTACGAGCCTGCGCTTCGTGTTCGCGGGCCCGGCCGGGTTCTACGCCGAGCCGTTCTTTACCGGGGGATTACACCCGCAACTGACCGATACCCTGGGTATGGCCCGTAGCGGGTGGCGCTGGGTAGTGCCGCCTCAACCGGTCGTTCCCTTACAGGCCGGGGAGTACGCCCAGTTTGAGTTTAGTATCGGCCCGACCGGGAAGGTACACTCAGTTAACTTGGCTCGTACCAATGCCACGGCCGCCCAAGAGGCTAGCTGCCGCCAGGCGCTGGAAGCGGCCGCGTTACAGCCCGTGCAGCAGGCGCAACAGCAGGACAGGGGGTACTTTTCCTTTATCGGAAAGTGAGCCTTTCCGGTAGCTGCGTTTACTGAAATGGTGGTTTACGTAAGGGAAACTCCTGTTACATCCTGTCAATACCACCCTTCTTTGACTGCCCCCGTTGACTTCTTCAGCACTAGACCTGTACGGTTCGGTACTACCTTGTGTGGCTCCTAACAACTCCAGTCCTCGCTCCTATGCACAATCCAGTGGGCATATTCGCCGTGGAAGACGCCTTCCACCTCACTCGCCGCGGGTGGGTACTCGTAGGGGAGGTAACAGGACAGGTTGATCCGGGTAATTGGCTCGTCTTTGAACCCGAAGTAACACTCGTAGTAACTAGTGTGGAGGCAATTAACAAGCAAGGGGTACATAAAACAGGCCTGCTGGTGTCCCCGCATTTGGCGAGCCGGTACGAACTACCTGGCCAGCAACTTATTGGGAACACGGCCCAGATCATGCGCTAAACATGGATAAGATCCGATAAAGCATTGATAGCGGCCCCTATCGTCGTCCCGTGGTAGGCGAGTTCCAGTGGAAGCCAATCAACCCGATACATGAGAGGAAAAAGAGTACACTTCTTTGCCGAGGAACAGGATTTACGGCAACTCATCTCCGCCTTTGAAGCACTAGCCCCCGGCTGCCAGTACTTCGAGACGGGTTCTTTCGCCAGCAGTACCATTCCCACGTACCACTCTCTCCTGGACGTGCCCAACTTGGGTACGGTTCACCATGGTGACTGGATACATGCCAGGGGTGTCTTGGTGCTGCCCTCGGACATCCCCTTAGTTATTCGCCCCGTGGACCAGTTGGCAGGGGGCGTGCGGTACATGATTGACCAATTAGCGAATCCCTATGGGTTTGTACTCAAGCTTGGGGGGATATTCCAGCCAGGCGTACTAGTGGCCAGTGGGGCGAGTACACTCGCGACGGATGACGCCTCTCTTGCCCTGTTTGGCAGCCTCGCGAGAAGAGTCAAAAAGCAGACTAGAGTGGATACTTTCTACGTCGGCCATCAGGCCTACTCACATTTGCAAGCAGGCTGGCGTTTAGTCCTTAATGTTCGCTCACCTATAGAATACGACTTACCTAAACAGTAAAAGTAAGTTTTTCCATAAGGTCCGATCAGCTGCTCTGATCGGACCTTATGGAAGTGCCAATACGTGTCTCTATACCCAAGACCTTGGAAAGAGGGTAGATTTAAGCTCGTGAAATAAACTAGTCGCTCCTTTAAGCCTAGCCCTTCTCTTCCTGTTCTGCCTCTTACTTTCCCTCTCTATGCACCGTCTGATCGGCTGTCTCCTGTTTTTCCTGCTAACCAGCTGCGGAGTACTGGCGCAAAACTTTCAGTTCGCGGGTAAAGATGCGGTCAAAGTACCCGAGGTACCCCTGAAGCAAATCCGCCACTATGTCGAAACCCACGATAAGGTTTCGCAGCAACCCATTGGAAAGGACTATCCCTACCTGCCCGTGTTCAACGTACTCAAGCCACAGCAGAAACAATTTGGGGATGGCCTCTATTACTTCAGTTGGGGATCGCACGACCCGGGCCGACTATTCCTTCACCAGCAAGGCACGCTTACTTTTCTGGCCAATGGCTCCGTAAAAAGCATCTTAGCTGATTATACCGCTTACCTGAATCGGCACCGGCTCGCAGACACGACGCAACTTGCCTATCTCTCGGCGATTGCCGCCTTCATGAAGTTCCGCTATGAGGCGGAGAGAATATTGGTAGAGGGTGGTGAGCTCATCGAGCCCCGATAAGGTTTAATGAAAGAGGCGTTATAGGCGCAGTGTCGGGAAAGTATTGATTCGTAGGATGGTTTTAGAACAACCGCATTGGCACTTTGATTGGGCAATCCTCGGGAACACTGACTGTTCTTAGGCCCATGAATGAACTTATCAGCGCTATTCTCCACACCCACGTAGGGCAGGTGCGGGCGTTCGTTCACACGAAGCCGGAGTTGCTCACACAACTGACCCCGAACGGGCAATTGCCCTTGGAGCTGGCCAAGGCGAAGGGCCACAAACGGATTGAAACTGCCATTGCCCGTGCCATGGACGTGAAGGCTCACTATAGCGCTGCCGAGTTGCAACAGCTTCTGGTCGACTACATTGCCGACATGAGCGAAGAGTACTATGCCGCCGGGTGGTACGACTCCATCGAATGTGAACTGTGGGCCTTGCTGATGGGCGATGACCTGGGAGGAGGCCTGCAGCGAAGATGGAACCGCCTCATTGACCCCGAAGAGCTGGCTGATTTGCGGTTCCTAGCCGAGCACACCCAGTGTTGGGCGATGTGGAACGAGAATCACCACAACGACCCGAATGCTGAGGACGTGTTGGTCGTGGCGCTGCCGGACTGGCAGCCCATGTTCAACGCGTGGTTGGCGAAGCACTAAAGTAAGCAGTCCTAAACAGGGCTGTACCCTCTTTGCTGGGCTATCTAACCAAGGGAACGACGCTAGAATAAGGTTCGATAAGACCCTTTTTATCGGACCTTAGCCTTTCCGGCAGGAGGTGTTAAGGCCGGTCACACGGCGCGGCCCCGCAGCGGGCAGGGTAGCCACTCCTACTGAAACAAGTGGATAGTATAGTCACTCAATTCCATCCCGCCGGCTTGGCCATGGCCGGGGATCAGCACCTTGGTCGCGGGGTAGGTTTGCCGGAGCCGGGTCACCGTCTGCGGCCAGGCCGGCACGTTGGCATCGTCCAGGTTGCCCTTGGCCGCGCCCACTTCCTTGATCAAGCACCCGCCGAACAGCACCTGCTCGGCAGGAAAGTAGGCCACGATATTGTCCCGGGTATGGCCTTCGCCCAGGAAGTGCGCAATCACGTCCTGCCGGCCCACGCGTAGCACCAGCCGATCCGTGAAACCCTGTTGGGGGAGCACGGCGTTTTGGGCCCCCGCCAGCTGGATGGTGAGCGCATGGGCGTAGGAGGGAATACGGCGTTGGTGGAATTCCCGTAGCCCCCCAAGCAGTCGTCATGAAAATGGGTGGGCACCACCGCCGTCACCCGCGCTTTCCACTGTCGCTCGATCACTTCTAAGAGTTCGCGCGAAGCGCTGGCCGTGGCGGGCGTATCGAAGACAATCGCTTCCCCGTTCTGGACAATCACCATCCCGTTGCAGGCTACTCGGCCGTAGCTAATAGTTTCCAGAAACGAGGTATGCTGGTAGACATGCGGAGAGACCTGCTGCAGGAGCAGCGTTTCCGACTGGTACGCCAGCGGGGCCGGTGGGGCAGCCCGGCAGGCGACGAGGAGCAGCAGCAGGAAAACAAGGGGACGCAGGGCGTTGCGGCGGTGGGCGAAGGACATCATCCGGGAGGGTAAAGCGGTGGGCCCCGACGGGCGGGAAACCAAAAATACACGTCTGCGCCGAAGCCGTGCTTCTTTAGCCCAGTCGCGACCGGCATGACGGCTCTTCGTTTGACCTATCACCCCTCGCTGAGAGTTGCCGTGTGTCACCTTTCTTAAATGCTCCCTTGTGAAACGTGACGATTGCGGGTATTCCCAACGGCTCCCCTTGTACACCCCGACGGTTATCAAAAGCCACCAGCGGAAGATAGCCGACGGTGGCTCCGCGGGCGGGATGGACTACGGGGCGGATACCTTTCAGCGGGCGGGAGACGCGCGGGTTGGCGCAAAATCCCCATCTTACGCCGGCCCCCACCGGCCGCCTCACCTAACCCCTCACCTGCATGCACAACCACCTGCGCGCCCACCTGCAGCAGGGCATCCCCACGCTGGGCACCTTCGTGCAACTGGGGGATCCGGCTATTATTGAATGCCTGGCCCTGGCCGGGCTCGACTATGTGGTCCTGGATCTGGAGCATGGTCCCGGCAGCCTGGCGGGGGCCGCCGCCCAGATCCTGGCCGCTGAACGCCACGGCCTGACCCCGCTGGTACGGGTCAAAGATGCCTCCCGCGCTTCCGTCATGAACCTGCTGGATCAGGGGGCGCAGGGGCTGGTGATTCCGGCCATCAAAACCGTCGAGGAGGTCCGCCGCCTGGTCCAGTATGGCAAGTACGCACCCCTAGGTGAGCGCGGCTTTGGCCCGTCCCGGGCCTCGGCCTTCACCTACGCGCCGGCGCTGCACGACCTAGGGCAGTATTTAGAGCGCTGCAATCGCGAGACGCTGCTCTTGCCCCAGTGCGAAACCCGCGAGTGCCTGGAACAAGTAGAGGAGATCGTGCAGGTGCCCGGGGTGGATGGTCTCTTCATTGGGCCCTTTGATTTGTCCATCGCCTTGGGCGTGCCGGCCCAGTTTGAGGCCGAAGTCATGCAGGCGGCATTGCGTCGCATTCTCTCCGCCTGCCAGGCGGCGGGCAAGTACTGCTTTATCTATGCCGACCGGACCCGGGCCCGGCAGCGACTGGAGCAAGGCTTCTCGAGCGTGGCCACGAGCATGGACACGATCGAGCTCATCCACGCCTACCAGCGGCTCGTGCGCGACGTGCGGGGGGAAGCGCCTTAGGGCGTATCAGGAGGTAAAGAGGGATAGAACTTCGAAAGCAGCGGTCATCGAGCAGGCCGCCAAGTTGGTCCTTGGTCTGCTCGCCCCAAGGTACGGGATGAGTAGGCGCCGTTCATAGCTGGTGCCTGCGTCGCCCGGAGAAAGTCCTGTACGGCGCGGCGCCCGGGGTGACGCGGCACGTTGGCAGGCTATAACTTATACTATTTTAAGTTGTATGAATCATGGATAGTCAGTGAACGGGCGATAGCCCGATCAGTTTTTACTTTAACGTATTCAACACGAACACCGTAGCAAGGATGTTACAAGCAGGTGTGGCTAGAAAGTTGCGCTAGCAAATAAAACGTTTCCTAGGTATGGCCTCTCTTCCTTCGCTCCTCCCGGCCCAGCGCCAGGCCCTGGGCTTAGCCCTGCGTCTGGCTCGCCTTCCCCACCTCGCGCTCGAGCCCTATGAGCGCCTGCTTTTGGAGGGCTTTGAGCGGGGCGAGCTCACGCTCGATCAGGTGCTGACCCACGTGGAGGCTTCCGCTTTTGCGCCCGAGCGGCGCGTGCTGCCCGCCTGGGCGTAAGGTTGGCCTTGCGTAAACGGTTGGTACAAAGGGTAAACGAGCGGGCCGGCTGGGGGCTCCCACTCGCTCCCTTCAGGGGCAAATGCACCCGGCACCCTACGTCCCCCTCGTAACGCCGCGTTAGAGTGGTTTCTGCTTCGGTTTCTTCGCTTTGGGCGGCGGTAGTTCCGCCACCGTAAGCCGGACCAGTTGTTGCAGCCATTGCCGGTCCTCTACGCCTTCCGCAATCAAAAAGCTGGGTTTTGCGCCAGGATAGGGGGCGGCTTCCACCACCTGCTGGAGGAAGGCCCTGCCCGCTATGGTTGGTTTCACGAACAGCTTGTTGTCGCAGACGAGCGCAAATAACGTGTCCCCGGCGTACAGGCCGTATTCGCCAAACATTTTCTTGCCGATGATCGGCCCCAGACCCTGCAACTGGTCGAGGATAAAATCGACGAACTTCGGGTCCGTGGCCATAGAGCGAATCAGCTGGGTGTAACGCGGGCTTGTACGAGAAGATAACCCCGTTCGGCTTCCCCCACCCCGCCCATTCATGGCCGTTGGGGTCGGGGAAAGGAAACCGCCGGCCGCCCGGATACGCGAACAGGGGGGGGGTAATCACCCCGCCCGCGTGCTCCACGGCGCCTGGAGCGGCGGCCACATCATCGGCCCCCAGCACGACCAACGCCCCCAAGCGCTGGGCCCCCGCGCTGGGTAAACCCCACCGGCCAGCGGCCCCTCTTCCAACGCGACGTAGGCCGGGCCATAGTCCTGAAAGGTCCAGCCAAACGCGTGCTGATCGAACGGCTTCGTGGTCGGTAAATCGGTGGCGGGAAATTCCAGGTAGAACACGGCGTGGTTGACTTTCTGGCCCATCGGGGAAGCGAAAAACGGCGGAAATGTAGGGAAAAAATCATGCCCCGGACGGTGCTGCGGGGGCGAGGAGGTAGCCGGAGAAATCAAGACCGTTTCACGGCTTACTTTTGTCTTACCTGCTTACATGGCTAGGCCCCAAAAGATATCGGTTTCGGACCCCTCCCTCCTCCCCTGCTGCCGGCGTCCAAAACACGCAGAACAGGGGCTTAACAAGTAGGACCGGAACTGAATAAGTGCTTTTCTTTTTGAACCAAACGGACTGCCCCTCTCCCCCGTCTGCTAGAATAGGCGGGGATGGCCAAGGAGCGCTGGTCCGCTATTTTCAAGCGCAGATCGTGTCGTTCTGGTCGCCCCAGACCTGCTCTGTCTGTACCTGGGCGTAGTGGAGTGGAATAAGCAGCCCTTGCTTGCTAGGCGCCATAAGCGGGTCGGCTCGCAGCCGCGTTTACCTCTACCGTTCGTTCAATTTCTGGCGGACGCGGCGTAGTTCCTCCACCACTTCAGCCAAGCGCATGAACGCCCGGACAGGTGCCCATCCCCTTCCAAAATCAGAGCACAAACTACCGGAATCACTTCCTGTCAGAGTATATTTTAGCATAAAGGCTTATATCCATTTAATACTAAAATATACCATCAATAATTCTTCGTTTTCTCTCTCCCGGCTCAAAATTTTTATACTTTAGCTGATTAGGTTTAAGTACTATCCTTGACCAGTAAAAAGGGGTAGGTATTCCAACTTTAACACACGTACATCCATCCCAGAAAACAGCAGCCTCCACCCTAGCATGTCAGCGGTAAGCTGAACAGTTACTCATGGTTCACTGGCGACGGCCTACTGGCACCCCCTTATCTCGATAGCCCTATTACAAAAAGCACGAAATCACACGCTGTCATTAGAGTAAGCGCATCCCTTGTCGTACCTCGTGGCTTCGTGCTTTTTGTAATAGGGTAGCACCCCTGTACCGGTTAAGGCGAATTTCGTGCTTTTTGTAATAGGCACTCCCCCGTACAATCTCTAATGAGATAAACCCATAAATTCATTAATTCATTGTAGAATAGATAGTTATAAATTAATAAACTTCAGAAGTCTATTACAAAAAGCACGAAATTTGCCCCGCGCCCCCGGTAAACGACCTTTCGAGTGCTTGGTTAGCAAAGGAAGGGTAGCTTCCTCGTTTCAAGACAATTATAAAAAAAATACGTCCCCTTTAAACGGTCGTTTTCCTTATTAGTAATATTACCTACTATTACAGGTGTCATAACCTATTGGATTGCAACAGGTTATGAGCAAAGTCTATTACCAAAAGCACGAAAGGCCTATTACCAAAAGCACGAAAGGGTATTACCAAAAGCACGAACTCCCCCTTACTAAAAGCACGAAAGCGAGGCAGTGGCCTATTACCAAAAGCACGAAAGGCTATTACAGAAATGTTTTTTGTAATACTTTGCTCTTAGTTAGCCGCCGATTCGTTTTTGTTATGCAAGGAGATCTGTTCGCCCACGAGACCACCGAATCTATCAGCAAGCTGGTCGTGCAGCGGAATGACTTGGTCAATGCCCGCTTTGCGCTGACTACCCTGGAGATGCGCTTGTTCATGGCCATGCTGGCCCGCATCAACCGGGAGGATACGGAGTTCCACGAACTGCGCATACCCGTGACGGAGGTTGTGGCCGTATCCGGCCGGCGGCCCAGCAGTAACGACTACCAGCAGCTCAAGGATATGTGCGCCCTGTTAGCTTCCCGGGTGCTGTACATCGAGCGGCCGAACAAGAAAAAGCGGGCGGGCAAACTCACGGAGGAAGCCCCCTCCTTCTCTAACACGCCCCTGATGGCCTACGCCGATTACAGCAGCGAGGAACGGGCGCTGGTCGTGCGCTTCAACGACCGGGTGCGCGAGCACCTGCTGCAGCTCAACGACGGCAACTTCACCCAGGCCCAGCTCATGCAGTTGCTTAAGCTCAAGAGCGCCCACTCCTACCGCATTTACTGGCTGCTCAAGCAATACGGCAGCTTCGGGACGCGGACCATACGCGTGGACGATCTCAAGCGCGTGCTGGATCTAGAAGGCCAGTATAAGCAGTTTCCCTTGTTTAAACTCCGCGTGCTGGACCGGGCCCAGCACGAACTCTCGCAAACCAATCTGGCCTTTCAGTACGACCTGCTTCGCGGCAAAGGCAACAGCGTGGAGGAGATCCGCTTCCGCTTCGCACCCGTCACCAGTGAGGTGCTCCTGCCCTCGCTACCGGCGACCACGGAGTGGCAAAAAGCCCTGCTGGAAGTCGGTGTCTCGGCCAGCAGCATTGCCACCATCGGGGAGCTTATTGACAAAGGGGAGGTGGAACCCGCCTACGTGCAGTTCGTGGTACAGCAGCAGCGGGGCAAAAGCAACCAGGGCAAAATCAAGAGCCTGGCTGGGGCCGTCTTTACGGCCATCACCAAAAGTCACCTCATGGAGGAATACCGCAAGGCCCTGTTGCAGCGGCAGAAACCAGCGGCTCGTAAAGCGGCAAGTGGCCCTGCTCCCGTGATCCGTTATCGCCTGCAGGAGGCTCAAGCTGCCTTCGAGCTGATGCAGCGCAAGCAAACGGCCAAGGGTGCCACCTTTGCGGAACACCTGCAGCTGGTATACCTATCCCAGGGCTTTCGGCAGGAGCAGGATAGTGTAGGGGTGGACTGGCTAGTCAAAGAGGAAGAGCCTAAAGCTTAGCCTCAATTGGACGGCCTACGCCTCCTGACGGTTGCCCATCGCGTCTGGGAGCTAGCCCCCGGACGGAGGCTATCAGCTCCTCCCCTACCGAGTAAAGCAATCCGGACCAAGCTGACGTATGATCCCGGGCTGAAAAAGTACTTCCAAAGGCGCTTTCGTCCGCTATTGTCGACTATTTCTGCGCGGGGCCCCGCTCAGGGGGCCTGCAGGACCGATCCCAGCGACCCGCTACCTATCTCGTCGGTGCAAGGGCTAGAGGGCAATTCACAACTTATTGCCCCCCTAGCTATTTGCTCAGCCTTACCTGTCCTGCCCACTACACCCCGACAGGCTGTCTAAGTACATATATACGTAGTCACGAAAAAACGTACATACATAAATACGTTTCTATGTTCATTGCTTGCCAGGCTGTGCTGCCTTGTTGGAGACAGCAGTAATCTGGTTGCTCTTCTGAGTATGCCTTTATACGCTCTTACGTATATATGTATTAGTATATTTGTACGTAAGAACGTTAATACATAAAGATGTTTGTACGTATTAATTCAAATCTTGCCCCTATCATACTGCCTAGATACGAAGGCATTATGATAATGTGATCGCTCTGCCCCTTTCAGCCGGTTAACTACCAGTACTCATCCACTCAGAGAAATAAGGGTTTATACGTATAAACGTAAAAATGTATGAACGTAGAAATGCAACAACATTTGGATGTCGTAACGCCTCTGCGTAAAATATACTACCTTGCTTCTCGTCGCTTTAACTCTATGGTGCATGCAAACACTCTGCTTTTCCAACAATAAAGGAGGGGTCGGCAAGACCACTTCCGCCCTGAACGTCGGTTTAGCACTCGCCCGCCGCGGTCACCGGGTGCTGTTCTGTGACTGTGACCCGCAGCGCAGCCTGACTATTTCCTTTGAGGGCGCGGACGCCCCCGAGCACGTAGGCCTGCTGCTCATGCGCAAGGGGGAGTTTAGCCTAGATGATATTCACGCGGTCATTCGCCCGGTCGGCCAAAACGTGGACCTACTGCCGGCCAGCGCGGAGATGGAAGCCAACGAGGCGCAGCTTCCGGGCTGGGATGCCGAGCACTCCACCCGCCTGGCGGATATTCTGGAACTGGTGGCTCCCGAGTACGAATACTGCATTATTGACACCAAGGGCAGCATCGGTACCTTAACCTGGATTGCCCTGGCGGCCACCAACGTGCTCTACATTCCAGTGGATCCTGAGTTTTATGGCTTTGAGGGCTTAACCAACCTGATCAACACCTGTACGCGCCTGCGTCGCCGCATCAATCCCGGCCTACGGGTTGGGGGTATCTTCTTCACCAAGTATTCACCTACTTATCGCGCGCGCCTGCGGCACGATGTCGTGGACCTGATTAAGGACCACTATGGCAAGGACGTACCCGTCTTTACCACTACCATTCGCCAAAGCACGGCCATCCCGAATGCCCAAATGGCCGGCGCTGGCTTGTTCGACTACGCGCCCGACTCCCCCGGCGCCGAAGACTATGAATCCCTCACCGACGAAATTTTGCAGCACCTGAACAATGGCCACTAAGCCTGCTAAGACTACGCCCCGGCCCGCCCTGGACCGCTACAAAAACAAACCCCGGCCCACCCTGTCCGAAAATCCGGCCGGCACGCCCCCCCGGTCCCCGTCATTGAAGGACTGCGCGACACGCTGCCCGAGCCGCCACCGGCCGTTGCCGTTCCCCTGCCGACCCCAGTAGGAACTGCATTGCCGACTAGGGGAGGGGAGGCGGCACCCGAAACCCCAGCAAGTCTCGCGCTGGAGGTGCCCGCTCAGGTCCCCTTTAACTCGCAGATTCGATTTGATACATACCTGCGCATCAAGCAGGCCCAGTTCTATGACCGGGTTAAAATCAAGGATTTAACCGACGAGGCCCTGAATTACTACCTGGATCAGTTTGAGGGAGCTAATACTCCGCTGCCGCCCAAGGTCCTGCAGGAAGTGCTCAATCAAGGTAAAATAAAAGGCTACAAAAAGCGGGGAGGCTAAGCGTAGAAAGGCTCCGCCTGTGGGGCCTGTCCGCGATATAGGATGGTTGTTGTAATGAACGAGAAGGCGTCCACAACAACCATCCGTGTGCGGTCAGTGCTGGCCTTCTACTGACAGTGGCTGGTAAACGGGCTGCAAAGGCCCTTTTCGCAAATCTCTCTTATCCCCACCTGCCGCACATGGCCGAAGAGCAGCTAGCACTGGTTTAATGCAGAAGTACAGCAACGAAAAAGGCCCAATGCGTTATGTGTGGGGGCTTTTATATACCGTAGATGCACGATTATATTATTGTTTTCTGTCGTTACGACGGCCGATGTTGTAGCCCAAGACTTCCTTCAGCACCAGGCACCCCAAATAGCTTAGCACGAACGAGCCAGCCGTGATACTAGCAAACACCAGCGGGTCGAAGGTGGAGAGCATGGGCGCTTAGTGGTACTGCTCCTCTTCGTCGTAGTATCGTCGCTTTGGGTGCCCCTTGCTGTAAAAGGCGAAGATGCTCAACACGATGATACCATTCACCACGAACTGCCCCCAGCTGGGGCCGTAGGGGCTGTAGAGGAAAATGGCCAGGGCGAGGAAAAACAGAAACTTTCTCATGGGTGCAAGTAGAGAAGGTAGCAATACCGGAATATACGCGTTTGGTTGGATATGATCGTACCTACCAATTGGATAGGCTAGCGCGTGGCCACGATCGCCGGCGAGGCGGGGAGCACCCGCGCCCGCAGAATATCCTGGTTGGTGATCTTCAGCGCCAGGTGCCGCCCGCCGCCTTTCTCGAACAGTTCCACCATCAAGACCTTGTCATCGGGAATGGTGAACTTAGGAGTCACGTATACTCGCTCCAGGAGCTTGTGGCCCGGTATCGCGCTAACTTGGCCGTTGTACACGTAGCGCGGGGTCAGCTCCGCTTCCTGAATGGCCGTGCGCTTGAGCAGCTTCTTGTCACGCACGGTGAATTTAAGGAAGTCGATATCATAGCCGATGTTCGACTTGTTGCGCATCAGTAGCTGGAAGTAAAACAGATCATCAGCCGTATACAGGCCGTGCAGGCCCAGGACAATATCGTCCTTGGCCCTGCGGCGCCGGCGCACCGTCCGCTTTTTACGGCTCACGCCGGCTGCCATCGCTTCCACCGAATGGCGAGGGGCGGCCGCCCGGCTGGCCAAGGCGACGGCTGCCCCACCGGCGCCATTGCCCGGGGCGCCCGCGAAGTTGAGGTTGATCACCTTGGGGTCCTTCTCATAGTCCACCAGAAACGAGTAGAGCTTGCCATCCGTCGTGAGCACGGTCATGTTGGTCTGGGTGAAGCCCGCCGCGTTGGCTTTGACTTTAACGATGTTCTCCGCCCCCTGGGCCTTGTCGGCAATGATATTGCCGCTCCCTAAATCGACGTAGTTAACGGCCGCAGGGAAGATCAGGTGGGTGGTTTTCTGGAAACCCACGCCCAGGTGATAGGAGGCAATCAGGTGCTGGGACTCAATAGCCAGATACAGCAGCGGCTTTGGTGGGGCGACGGCAGGGTTTTGCTGGGCTACGGCCAGAGTAGACGAGCCGAGCAGCGCCAGCAGGCCGAGGGAAACAAGGGGTTTTTTCATGTTAATGCAGCAAAAGTTTATAGTTCGCCTTCAAGTTGATTTTGACTAGTCTGATCTTCTGGCTGGATAGTGCCTTACCCGTTTGGAGGGCGATGCCCGCGGCTTGCGCCCCCAGGCTAGGCGACAGGGTGAGCAGATCAGCGCTGGTGGCGCCCGCCGCCAAGCCCTGCTTGGCCGCATCCCGCTCCACCGAGCCAGGAATATTCAGCCCTTCACCTCCGTCCAGATCGTAGGCCGACAGACGCACGGGTACCAAGCTGTTTTCGTGCTGGATCGAGGCCACCTGGATGGTCAGGCGCTGGCCACTAAGCTGGCAGACGCCATACACGACGGTGTTGTGCGGAATCACCCGCCCCTCCAGCTGCACATCGGCCAGTAACCGCAGCTTCACGGTTTGCCCCTGCACGACGACCTGATCCGAATGCACCACGGCGGGCACCGCATTGACTGCCGCCGCTGTGCCAGAGTGGGTACCGGTGCCCCCAGGCTATGGAAGCTGTTGCCTTGGCTGGGGGCTGCGGGGTGTTATCCAGGCGGTTGACGACCGAGACCGGCGCCGCTGCGACAACGGACGGCTGGGGTTTGGCTTTGCTGGGGGCCGCCTTGGTGCCCGACGCCGGTGGGGTCGCAGGGGCATTCAGGGCCTGCAAGCGCTGCTCGTAGTCGCGCTTGAGTTGCTCCAGCTCGCGTACGCTTCGCTCCAAGTGCTCATCCTGCGGACTTACTGTAGCATAGCTGGGCACGCCCCCCGAGCGCGTAGTTTCCGCGTTACTCCTGGCCGGCGCAACGTACCCTTGCTGCGTGGCGGTCTGCTGCTGGAGTTGCTGCATCCGGCTTTGCACGGCCGTCACGTTCGGGTCGTGGTTGGGATCGTATCGCTGGGGGGACTGACCCGTCTCTAGGGCGTAGTTCAGCCCATCCGGAGAAGCAGAGGCAGAGGCAGAGGCAGAGGCAGAGGCAGCGGCCGCTATTTCCTCCACCGGCTGGAAGGTCAGGCTCAGGCGGCTGCTGTCCAGCGGCGCTTTTGCGGCCGCTAGCTTATCCTCGAATAGCGTGCTAGGGCCAGCCGTGGGCAACGACAGGTTGAGACCACTGATTTCTGAGCCGGTCTCTGCCGCGGCCGAGGGTACGCCTTGGCCCCCACCGCCCAGGTAGAAAAGCAGGGTGAAGCAGAGGAGAGTAGGCAGGGGAACAAAGAGCAGCAACTGGCGCTTTTTAATAAAGTCCTGCGTAAGCGGGGAGGGGTTGTCATAACGGTAGGATTAGCGGCGCTCGGTGCGCAGGTCGATGTTTTCCACGGCCCGCCAGCGCTCCATCAAAAAGCCGTGGGGGTTGTTGGCTGAGCGCGAGACGTCGCGCAGGTAACACTCCGAGACGAAGCGGCGGGTCGTCACGGTCGAGGCGCGGATGATGCGTTGCTGGGCGAAGCAGCGAACGTAGTAGGGGTAGACACTGGTTTGCAGGGCTACGCTATCGACCTTGATATCCTGGCTGATGTTGGCCTGGATCAGGTGGTTGTAGTAGCCGCTCTCCCGCAGGTTGTCGTAGGCCCGCTGGGCGCTTCCATCGGCCAGGAACAGGGCCTGCTTGACATTGTACTCGATAGCCTTGGGGTCGGGATCCAGGGTGAAGAAGAGTTCGTGGAAGCGCTTGACGTGATCTTTCGCTTCGACAGGCCGGTTTTCTTTGACGTTGTGGGAAACGGCGGCCAGTAGATTACCCTGATCGAGCACGTAGATGCGGCCCTGGGCTTCCAGGGCCGTCTGCCGGGCCGCGTAGATGGCGTAGGCCGACACGGAGAAGCAGAGCAGCATGAACAGCAGGGCGAGCATCTTAATCTGCTGATAGGCCGAATCGATATTCTTCAGGGAGCGAAACATAGTCGTAGAGTAAAGTGGTTAGGCATTCGTGTTTTTATAGCCGGTGGAATTGGCCACGGAGGGAGCTGAAGGGGCTGTGCCCATGACCCGCCCGACGGCCACGGCCCGCCCAGCCAACTGCCCCGTAGCGCCACCCGCTACACTGGCCGCCCCACTGGCCATGCTCGTACTGCGGTTCGTAACAAAGCGGGTGATATTGGTCATACCTGAGGCGGCGACAATCCAGTTGGCCACCGAGGGCACGGTGAAGTAGCCAGCAATGGCAATCACCAGGAAAATCATGTAGCCCATATCGGCCGCTTCCAGCGTCGCCCCCGACTGAATCTGTTGGATATCCAGGTTGAGCATCATCACCTGAATGCGGGCAATGATGGCCCCGAAGATGTTGGCCACCGGCAGCCACAAAAACGTGTTGATGTAGCGGGAAAACCAATTGGTCAGGGTGCCCTCGAAGCCGGGCCAGATGGCGAAGCCGAAGCTGATGGGCCCAATAATGGAGAGGATAATGAGAAAGAAGGTGCGGATGGTGTTAAGCACCAGCGCAGCCGAGTCGTGGGCCAGCTCCAGCACATTGCGGATCCACGCGCGGAAATTCTTCTGCACATCGTAGGACAGGCGGTCGAAGTACAGCGCTGCCTTGCCGCCGAAGTCCAGCACATCCTTGGCTCCTAACTCTTTCTCGAACGCTTCGTCCGATTCATAGGGAGCATTTTCGGGCCGGGCCGCCAAAAGGGCTTTCTTGCGGTCCTGCAACTGAATGATATTTAGGTTTTGCGCCCGCACCACCGCGTTGGTCGCGTTCGAGAGACCGCCCAGCACCCCATTCAGTGTGCCCAGCATCGTCGGAAAGAAGGTAATTACCAGACCAATAGCGAAGGGCCGCAGTAAGGGAAACACGTCGATGGGCTCGGCCTCGGCCATGCTGCGCCACACCCTGCTGGCAATAAAGACCAGAGCGCCTAGGCCCCCCAGCGCCCGGCCCACGTTGATCAGGTCGGCACACAGCGGTAGCATTTCGGCGTACAGGTTGTCCAAAAGCTGGTTGAGGGATTCAACCGGGACAGAGACTTGGAGTAGGAGAGAAAGCAAATGCATCGTCGTCGTTAGTTGGAGAGCCCGTAAAGCTTCTTGAGTACTTGCCTGTCTTTGGCGGCTTGGGTTTGCTGGGCGGCCAGCGCTTGGTTGCGGGCGGTGAAGTAGGAGACGAGTTGATACTGATGCACCACCTTATCTGAAATCCGGTTGATAAACTTCAGGCGTTGCGCGTCGGTCATCTTGGCCGCATCGGGAGTGAGAATCGTTGTCAGATCATCCAATAGTGCCACGTTCTCGCTCATGAGCACCGTGTAGCCCTTGACCATACCCTGCACTTGCACCGGCGTCAGATAAGGATGCTGCCGCAGCTGGATCATATTCTGAGCGTAGAGTGTCAAAATACGCTCCTGATAGGACCAGATAGTTTGCACGCGCTGATAGTCGCGCACCACGGAGTTGATCTTCAGCAACCCATCGTACCATTCCTCGTGCATGGCGGCGGTCTGATCGGTGAGCTGCTTGATGACGGCTTGGGTACTGGTGCCTTTCTGGACAATGGTATTGCCAATACCGCGGAGCGTGGTGATAAATCCCTGGTGGGTGGCCTGCTTGGTAGCCTGCCCCTCGGCAATGGGCAACGTCGCCACGAGCTGACCCCGCGTGAGGTCTGGCAATAGGAGCAGAAGTAGAAGGAGTAGCTTTCGCATCGCTAGTTGGCCACGCCGTAGAGTTGCTTAATGGTCTGCCTATCCCGTTGGGCCTTGCCCTGTTGCAGGGAGATAGCCAGGTTGCGCCGGGTGAAGTAGCTGACCAGCTCGTACTGGTGGGTCACCTTGTTGTCGAGTGCATCAATGAGCTCCAGACGCTCCGCATCCGTCATCTTGGCCTGGAGGGGGGAAACGATGGCCGTCAGCTCATCCAGGTAGCCAGCCGACTCCTGTATCAGCACCGTGTAGCCCCGCACCATGCCCGCCACCTGGGCTGGCGTTAGGTTCGGATCCGCCTTGAAGCGGCCGATGTAATCCGAGTAGATGGTGATAATAGCGGTCTGCCGCTCGAAGATGTGCTGCACCCGCCGGTAGGTGCGCACCGTCTGGCTGACCTGCAGCAGGCCATCATACCAGTTCTTAGCCAGCAGCATATTCTTCTCGGTGAAGCCCTTGGTCAGCACCTGCTCCACCACGCCATTGTTGACCAGCGTATTTGCTCTTGTGCTCAACGCTTTGAGTGTAGCTTGCAGGCCCGTTTGAATGAAGTTGGTGCCCTCCAACACGGGCGCGGAAATCACGGCCTGGGCGTGCGCGGCGGGCGTACCCATCAGGCAAAGCGCGGCCACGCACAGGAGTATCTGTGTCTTTTTCATCGTTAAAAAAAGAGTGAGCTCGGTTAAAAACAGGGCTTAGTCATGCCCCCACATGTCGCGCGTGAGGCGCTTGTTGATTTCCTCCTGTTGCTTGCGGGCCAGAATGGAGGCCGTCCTTTTTGAGTAGTACTGCACCAAAGCCAGATGCCGGGTTTGCTTGTCGGCCAGGTCCGATACGTACTTTAGTTGGTCGGCCTCGCTCATCGTGGTTTTGCTGGTGGCCAGCGCCGACAGCTCCTGCACCCGGGCCGCGCTTTCGTCGACCAGCTGCTGGTACTTGGCGCTGATTCCCTGCGCCTGTTCCGGCGTTACGACGGGATGTTTCAGCAACTGGGGCTCATTACTGGCCACTTCCTTCAGGATGGCCGCGTGGGTCTGGTAAACGCTTTCGGTCTTAGGATGCAGCTTGATTAGGTTGGGCACATCACTCTGGTACCAGGTATGTACTTCGTTGACATAGCTGGTATTGGTGGTGCCCAGCGTCTGCTCAATGGTAGCCACGACGCGGGCCTCCGCCTCTTTCGACGCGGCATCCGGCCCACAGCCGCTTAGCAGCAGTGACCCAGTGAATAGAAATAGGGAGACTGTTTTCATAAGGATCGGATGGTAGAGGCAGGATGGTTATGTTGGTTTATAAGCCAAAAGGGTAATAGCGCCGTTCTTATTTTATTCTTGATTTTAGCCAGCCTCGCGTAGTTCCCGGGCGAAAGTGTGAATAGCCGTTTCCATGTCCATGCCCTGTTCTATCTTCTGGAAGAGCCGCATTTTCTCCGTTTGCTCGGTGGTATAGGTCACGTACTCTTCCGTCGATACCTCCACCCCGTACACCTTCGAAATGCGCCCGCCCAGCGTGATAAAGACCTCGTTGTAGCGCGGGCCAGGGCGGTTGTGGCGGTTAATGGAAAGCACCAGACCCTTCTCCTTATCCGACAAGCTCAGTAGGCGCTGAATGTCCTCGAAGCGACTCAGAAAGTCACTCATATCCAGCAGGATCTTGCAGTGCGCGTTGTTGATGATCGTATCCTTGACGATGGGATTGCCAATGATATCGTCCACTTCCTGGGTCACGACCACGGCCTCGCCAAAGAACTTGCGCACGGTTTTGAACAGGTACTTGATGTACTCGGCCATGTTGGCCGTCGCCAAGGCTTTCCAAGCCTCCTCGATCAGGATCATCTTGCGCACGCCACCTAGCTGCCGCATCTTCTGCAGGAACGTGTCCATAATGATTAAAGTCACCACCGGGAAGAGAATGGGGTGATCCTTGATATTATCGAGCTCGAAGACGATAAAGCTTTCCTGGGTCAGGTTGAGCTGCTTATCCGAATTGAGCAGGTAATCGTACTCGCCGCCGCAGTAGTAGGGGGAGAGCACGTAAAGGAAGTTGTGCAGGTCAAAATCTTGCTCCCGCACCTTCACCGTCTCCAGGTGCGCCCGGTAAGGACCTTGCAGAAATTCGTAGAACGTGTTAAAGCTGGGCTTAATGGTGGCATCAGTGGCCAGTAGATCGTAGTACTGCGCAATGGCGTTGGAGATGGACACCGATTCGGACTGGGTGACCTTTTCATCGGCAAACTTCCACAGGGTTAGAATCAGCGTGTGCAGGCTCTGGCGCTTCTCCACGTCGGGCTTACCCACAACATAAAAGGGGTTGAAGCTGATGGGCTTGGTTTCCTCATACGTGAAATACACCCCGCCCTTGAGCTCGCACAGGCCCTTGTAGGAGTTGCCGGTATCGACCAAGAGCACGTGCGTACCCTGCTCGTGGTACTGGCGCACCATCCCGTTGGTGAAGAAGGACTTGCCCGAGCCCGAGGGCCCGAGCACGAACTTGTTGCGGTTCTTGATGAGGCCTTTTTTCAGGGGCTCATCCGACAAGTCCACGTGCACGGGCTTGCCACTAATGCGGTCGGAAAGCTTGATACCGAAGGGGCTGGAAGAATCGCGGTAGTTGGTTTCCACGCTCCACAGGCAGGTGGCCACATCCTCGAAGGTGTAGAAGGTTTCCTCGCTGGGGAAGTCGCCGGCGTTACCGGGAATGCCGGCCCAGAACAGCGCCCCAATATCCACCGTGTTCTGCCGGGCCGAAGGACAGTTGAGCGACGTGAGGGCCGAGCCCACGGTTTCACGCAGGGCCTTCTCTTCATACGGGTTTTCCGTCCAGGCCAAGACGTTCGCGTGCGCCCGCACCGACCGCTTATGGTGGCTGTGGGCTTCGTTCAGGAACTGGTCGTAGAATTCCTTGTGGATAGCATTGGGCCGCGAATACAGCGCCAAGGCATTGAGGTTGTCGCGCTTCTTCTCAAAAGACTTCAGCGTCTTTTTATGATCATCTAGGAAGATGTACTGGTGGTAGAGATGGTTGACCGGCAGCAGCAGGGCCAGGGGCGCGGCAAACCCGACGTAAAACGGGGAGTTGTCCTTGCTCAGGGGCCCATACTTGTTGTCGGTTTGCAGCGCCGCCGGCAGATCATCCAACCGGCCCAGCGAGAAGCAGCAGCAGGACTTGGCGCCTACTTTCAAGCCATCAGTAAAGTCGATATCAACCGCCGGTGCCTGGTCGCGAAAGTCCAGGCTCAGATACTTCTCCAGCAACCCCTTCCTGGTTTCCGTCCCGCACAGGTCCTCATCCGTGAGCTGGGTACACCCAATCCCGGCATCCAAAAGTACGCGCACGACTTGCCCGACCGCGGTGAAGAACTCAGTGAGCAACTCCTCCTGCAGCATGTCCTGGGGCACAATCTTGGCGCGGGAGAGCAGCGTGCGCAGGCTGTTCCAGTGCTCGCGGCTGGAAGCCGTTTTGGTCAGGAACAGGTAGCAGGTGTGGTTTAGAAACGGCCGCTCGTGGAAGTACTGCTGGTAGGCGTGCGTGAGCACAGAGGAATCTGGCTCGAAGCCTGGCGCGTACTTCTCCTCCACGAACGCATCGAGCTTGTGCAGGACGCTATGGTTGGGCATCAGCCGTACGATCCTACTAAATGCCTCGTGCAGGGAGTCGTAGTTATCGGTCGACAGCGTGAAGATTTCAGGCAGCTCCAGCCGATACGCTACCGTCACGTCGGCATTCTTACTGATCAGGCAGCCCTGTTCCACTTTGTAGATCGGCTGCTTCTCCTCCAGGGTCGCTGCTGGCTGTAGTAGTTGGCTCATCGGGTCAGGTCTTTAAACAGACGGGGCGTGCGGTTGACTAGGCGTTGGGGCTGCCGCTGTTTAGCTTGCTGCTTCATGGCCCCGTGCTCCCCGTATTTGGCACTCAGGGAAAATACCCGGGTTACCCAGCAGAAACCGGCGCCCAGGGTCAGGGGCAAGGTCAGGTAGGAACGGAGGCCGGCCACGTGCAGGACGATAAAGCCCAGAAACACGGTGCCGAGCCCCGCCAGCAGCAGCAAGAGGTAGCGGCTGCCCACCAGCCCCTGGAATTCGACGGGCTTGTTGACGCCCTTGTTCAGCGGGTAGTGGCCCATGGTTCTAGAGGAAGAACGCGCGCAGCACCGTGGCCACGACCACTAGGAAGATGCAGCTGCCGAACCAGGAGGTAGCCACCTTCTGGGTGTCTTGGTCGCCCGAGTTCCACTTGCTGAACACCTTGACGGCGCCCACCAGGCCCACGACGGCGCCGATGGCGTAGATCAGGGTGGTGCCGGGCTCAAAGTAGCTGGTCACCTGGGCTGTGGCTTCCTGAATGCCGGCCGCCCCGTTGCCCTGGGCGAGCGAGCTAGTAGCGGTGGCCAGCAGCAGCACGGCGGTAAAGAGACGTTTTACTGGGACGGAGTAAGCGGGTTGTTTGCGCATGACGGGGAAGAATAGAAATGGATGAAAAGGCACGAACAGGTAGGCTATAACCTTTCTAAAACGGCCAGCGACGCGCGGCGCCGCGCCAGGCCGGCGGCGAAAATGTCTTGCAGCAGGGCCGTGTTTTCCAGGGCCGCCGGAACTTCTTCCGCATTTTCTTCGGTGAATTCACCGGCTTCCACTTTATTCAGGAACTCACTGAGCTGCTGGACTTCAATGAGGGATTCGGTGGCTGCCGGCTCGGGCGCTGGGCTCAGTCCTGATTCCTCGGTCGGCGCAGCCTCACCTCCGGTGCGAGGCTGCGCGTCAGCAGCCCCTTCGTCGAACAACAGCGCCTTCGCTGCTTCATCAGACGGGCTGATTTCCGGCGTTTCAGCTTCCGGCTTCGCCTCGTTTTCGGGTGAAAGCCCCGCGACCAGGGAGGGAATGATCAGCGAAGGCCTCCCCGTGGCCGCGGTTCGCTCCGGGGCGGTGGGCTGCCGGCCCGCTCCCTCCACCGATCGGCCCAGCCACGCGCGTACTTCAGACCGGTAATAGACGGCCCCCACGTACGCGTAGTAGGCCAGCAGCAGCAGGAGCACCGTGAGTCCGTACTGGCTCCAGGAAATAGCGTGGAACATGACAAAGCAGGGTAACTGGTCGCACGAAAAAAGGCAAAGCAGTAGCTGGCGCCTGCCTACTCAGGGCCGGCGGCGAGGGGAAGGAAAAGGGAGGCAGCCGGCGCTAGGGCCGCTGAAACGGTAATTTCTCTTTCTTATTCTGGGCTTCCTGATCCTGCAGCATCTGCTGCAGGGTCGGCCCGTATTCCTGGAAGTGCAGGCAGACGATATTGTGTAATAAGTCCGCGATCGTAATGCCGCCCATCGTGTTGGCAATGTGCGTCAGAGCCCGGTGGTTGTCAGGATCCAGTTGAATGGTTTTGCCTTTCTTGTGGCGATGAGCCTGGAGCAGCTGGCGGCGGTAGTCGGCCGGGGTCGGGGCCGCTGGTGGGGGCGGGGGGGCAGCATGTGGCCGCTTTCCTGGCGGCCGCTCAGAGGGGGTCAGTTCAGGCCGGTGGGTTGTCGAGGCTGCATCCGCCGACGGGGCGCTCAGGGCAACACCCGGCGCTGCTACGGGAGGCGTGGGCGCAGCGGGCTCCGGCGTGGGCAGCGCCCCAGGGTGTCTTCTTCTACTGGCGGCTTGCAGCACATCCACCAGTTCGTCGTCATTGGTAGCCATGGCATCGGACAGGAAGGGGGTTCAACACATGGATTACGTGGGTTGGGCTACCGCCGCCGCTTCCGTCACCGGGAACACAATGGCTTGAATCTCGTCCAGGAGGCTCCTAATACCCAGGTGCTGAAACTCCTTGCGCATGGGCATCATCGTCGAGCGCACTTCCCCTTTGCGGTACGCCACGCTTTGCTCGATGCGGGACGTCAGCAAGGGCACGCCCTCCTCCAGGAAAATCTTTTCGGTTTGCAGGACAAAGGTTTGTTTTTCGCTCTTGACAAACTTGGTCCAGAAACAGTAAAACCCCTTCAGCTTACTGTCGGCCTTGTTGGTGTAGGCGCCCAGCACATCGGTATAAGCCAGGGTGGAGTTAATGGTGGCCGCGTCGGGTTCAATGGGAATAAAGATGTAATCCAGGGTTCGCCATAACTCGGGGAGGCCCGCCACATTCAGGGTGCCGGGCGTGTCGACCAGCACTAGGTCCACGGCCCCTCCAGCTCTTCCAGGAGTGCGCGCGCTTCCTTGACCTGGCACGTGAGGATGGCATAGGCTTTCTTGCCCAACGCCCTAAACTCGGCCATTTTCTCGGGCGTCTTTTTAAAGAGCTCCAGCTCGTCCTGCCGAAAATTCTCCACGGTCCACTGCGGATAGTCGCAATCCACCACCGCCACGGTGAGCGCCGTAGTGAAGTGCAGATAAGAGGCGACCAACGCCGTGATCGTGGATTTGCCCACGCCCCCTTTCTGGGAAGAAATGGAGATGTACTTCGTCTGCCTCATGTGCGGGGGAGGGGAGAACACGGAGTGAAAGGGAGTAGCCAAGGGCGCTGCAGCGGCGCTTAACAAACCTAACACACTCAATTGATAATATCAATCTTTTATTAAAATTATTGATATTATTGCGTAGCCTCTGTCGACGTCTGTCGGGCAGACTATCCGCTAAGCTCTTTCGTGCCGGGGCAAGCTTATAGTCTGGTAACCCTACAGTCTTGCCCGACTACTGCCTTATGACGCTGCAAACGCACTGGATTACTACGCTGCAAGCTTACTGCCTTATCATACAATAAGCCTGCGATCTTACTTTTTACTAATCCTACAGGGCAGTAAAGTTCTACCGTTACTGCCTTGTAAAAGAGGAGGCTTACTGCTTTATCAATTGGCGATCGGTCTTTCGCCGTGCCGATTATAAATCCCTTACCACTTGAAGTTTACAGCCTTACTAGGTTACTGCCTTACAACCAAGAAGCAGGTAGCGTTGCTTTCGCTACCTGCTTCTGTAGCCCCTGAATTTAGGCAGCAAGCCATGTCTTTGTAGCTACAAAGACATGGCTTGCTGCCACTGCCAGCTGCCCTTGCTGCCACTGCCAGCTGCCCTTGCCTCTAGTCCCTAAACTCATGGAAAACATCGAGCAGAATGCCCCCGCGCCGAAGCCCAAGAAAGAGAAGGTGATCCGGTTTCGGGCCACGGCGGACGAAGTGAATAAGATCGAAGCCAAGGCGGCCAGGGCCGGTCTTTCGTGCTCGGCATACTGCCGGCGGGCCGCGCTGGATAAGCCCCTCGTCGAGCTGGTGCCGCCCGCGTTGCGCCGCCAGATCAGTGTCGCCGGCCACCAGTTGAATCAGCTGACCCGGCTGGCCAATGCCGGCCAGCTGAGCGCGGTGCGGGCTGACCGCTTGCATGAGCTCCTAACGCTTCTGCTGCAGACCCTGAAATGATCGCCAAAACTATTACCGGGTCGAGCTTCGCAGGAGCCCTGGCGTACGGCGCGGGCCTGCGGACGGAGCACATCAACAAGCAGGCGGAGCTCCTGAGTGTGGCGAATGTGGGCAGCCACGACGCGGCCGGCATTGCCGACGAAATGCAGGCCGTGGCCGCCCTCAGCAGCCGGATTCAGCAGCCGGTGTGGCACACGGTCTTGTCGTGGGCGCCCGGAGAGCAGGTGAGCCGGGCGCAGAAGCTGCAGGCGGCGGCGCTCTATTGCGAGCTGATAGGGGCCAGCCTGGCGCGCCACCAGGTCGCCGTGTACGAGCACAAGGATAAGGACCACCCCCACCTGCACATCTACATCAACCGCGTACCCATGGATGGGGGCCCCGCCCTACGTAGTGATCATAACTATGCGCGCAATGTGAGGGTCACGCGCCAGATTCGGGAGCAGCTGGGCATGACCCCGTTGCCCGCGCGCCGGCAAAGCACGAACGACCTGAGTCCAAATACGGAAATCACCCGCCGCTATGTGCGCTCCCACCTGACGGCGGCCCTGCGGGACGGAAGCATTCGCTCCTTCGACCAGCTGGTGGCCCGCCTGCAAGAACAGCAGATAGCGCTGCAGCTCAAGCGCGATGGCAAGGGCGTGCTGGTGGGCACTAGTTTCCGCTATCAGCACATCAGCGTGACGGGATCTGACGTGGGCATAAAGGCCCAGCAGTTGCGCGACCACTTCCGCCCCTTTGGCTATGAAGGCCTGCGCACTCCGCCTCATTATCACCCTGGCAGTAGTCGTGGTATTGCTGCCGGCACGGCGCCGGTCAGTACCGGCAATGGAGCACCAGGTAGGCTGATCAGAGGGAGCGACGAAAGCGGCCCGGCCGGTAGTAGCCCCGGGCGGGGTGACGCCGAGCAAAACGAAAACGAGGTTCGCCGGCGCCGGCGTCGGCCAAGGCTCTAAAGCGCCCCAGCTAGCTACTTATCCCCCAAAAAATAGAGCGTTCTGCTCAGATATGAGCAGCAGGAAAAGAAGCCAGCCAGCACCGGAACCCATCTCCCCGCAACTATCACCTAAGCCCCCACCATTAACTAGCTCCACTCATGGAAGACGAAAGAGGCTTTCGGAAGATCATGGACTTTATGCGCCTGATCAGCGTGCTACTCGTGCTGCTGCACCTCTACTACTACTGCTACGGCTTCTTTGCCGAGCAGCAGCTAACGGCGGCGTGGTCGGGGAGGGTCCTGGCCCGTTTCAGCACCAAAACCATCTTGTTTCAGGCCCCCTACGTGACGAAGCTGGCGGCCGTGGTCTTTCTGGCCCTTTCCTGCCTAGGCACGCGCGGCCAACCGAATCAGGCCCAGACGTGGCCGCCCATCCTGGGGTATCTGGCGCTGGGCGCGCTAGTGTTCTTCGGCAACGGACGGTTGCTGGACCTGCCCTACGCCCCCGCCCCGGTGACAGGCCTGTACGCTGGCACAACAGCCCTGGGCTTCCTGCTGCTGCTCAAGGCGGGCACCTCGATGACCCGTTTGCTGCAGGTAAATCTGATGGGCGACCTGTTCAACGCCGAAAATGAAACCTTCCCCCAGGAGGAAAGAAGGCTGGAGAACGAGTACTCGGTGAATCTGCCCACCTCGTACCAGTTGCGGGGTAAGCGGCGCCGGGGCTGGGTCAACATCGTGAATCCGTTTCGCGGCACGGTGGTCTATGGCACCCCTGGCTCGGGCAAGTCCTTCGCCATCATCAACCAGTTCATCCGGCAGCACCTTGCGAAGGGCTTTGCCCTGTACGTCTACGACTTTAAATTTCCGGACCTAAGCCGTATTGTCTACAACGAGCTGCTCAAGCACCAGGACAAGTATAAAAATCCCGTCAGGTTCTACGTGATCAACTTCGACAATCCGCGCAAAAGCCACCGCTGTAACCCCTTGCTGCCCGCCATGATGACCGACATTGTCGACGCCTATGAATCGGCGGCCACCATCATGCTCAACCTGAACAAGAAGTGGATTGACCGGCAGGGCGAGTTTTTCGTCGAGTCGCCCATCAACTTCGTGGCCGCCATCATTTGGTTTTTGCGCACCTATGAGGAAGAGGGGGTGAAAGGCAAGTACTGTACCTTCCCCCACGTGATCGAGTTTCTGGGCCGCGAGTATAAAGAGATGTTCCCCATCCTGAGCTCTTACCCCGAGATTGAGAACTACGTGCGCCCGTTTATCTCAGCCTACCAGGGCGGGGCAATGGAGCAATTGGAGGGGCAGATTGCCTCGGCCCGCATTCCACTTTCGCGCCTGGCCTCGCCCCAGCTCTACTGGGTGATGAGCGGCAACGACTTCACCCTCGATATCAACAACCCGGCGGAGCCCAAGGTCTTGTGCGTGGGTAACAACCCTAACCGGGAAGTGATTTACGGGGCCGCGCTGGGCCTGTATAACGCCCGCCTCGTGAAGCTGGTCAACCAGAAGGGTAAGCTCAAGTCGTCCTTGATTATGGATGAGCTGCCCACCATCTATTTCAAAGGCTTGGATAAGCTCCTCGCCACGGCCCGCGGCAACCAGGTGAGTACCTGCCTGGGCATTCAGGATAAGAGCCAACTGGACCGGGATTACGGCAAGGCCGAATCCACCGTGATTCAGAACACGATGGGCAACGTACTCGCGGGCCAAGTAACGGGGGAAAGCGCGGAAGCCCTGAGCAAGCGCTTCGGGCGCCTCGTGCAGCGCCGCCAGTCAATGAGTAGCAACAGCCGCGACACGAGCCACACCGTGTCCACCCAGCTCGACAGCATGATTCCGGCCAGCACGATTGCGGGTCTCACGCAGGGCACCTTCGTGGGCGCCGTGGCCGACAACGTCGGGGAGGAGATCGAGCAGAAGGTGTTTCATGCTAAAATCGTGGTTGATATTCCCCAAACCACGCAGCAGGAAGCGGCCTACCAGGACATCCCGGACCTGGCGAATTTCACCGACCCGCAGACCGGGCAGGACCGGGCAGAGGAGATTATTAAAGCCAACTATACCAGAATTAAAGTGGAAATCCAGAATATTGTGCACGCTGAGCTGCAACGCCTGGCGCGCAGCTCATCGCCCCCGCCCCGCCCGAAGTCCACACCTACACGCAACAAACCTGGATGAAGCACACCATTGGTAAACGCTTAGCCTATGTGCGCGAGCAGCTCTCCGCCGACGACCCTGAAACCAACTGGACGCAAGCCAGGGTAGCGGAAGAGACGGGGTTGAAGCAAAACATGATTACCCGGATAGAACACACCGGTGCCGGCACGTTTGATGCCTTCCTCTGTGTTCTGCTGTTTTATCATAGTAAGGGATTCAATATCCGCTGGCTGCTGCTGGAAGACAATACCGCCGAGCCGCTCTATATCGGCGAGAAAGCGGAAACAACCAGCAGTCGGGCGTTTATTATGTCGATCAAGCAGCAGTTAGAAGGCTTTTTATCAGGCGTTGAGGAAGAAAGCAAACCGTAGGAGAAATTGATAAGGTGATTATTTTAGGAATTTTGTTGATTTAATCAATCGACAATAGGTACCTTAGGGAAGCTAGCTAGCTCCCTGCCGTCATCTACCTCCTTCGCTATATGCCTGAGCAAACCGACCCGAACCTTAGCCCGGCCGGGCCGCCCGCACCCCCGCTGGTAGCCGCAGTGACCCTGAAGAAGCCCGCCCCGATCAACGTCGAAGAAACGCGGGACGAGTTCCTGCGCCATGCGCAGCCCGTAGCCGACGCCCTGCGCAAAAGCGGCCGGGAAGGGGAGGCCGCGCAGCTCGAGCAGGTGGCCCAAGTGATTGGGGTCCTCGGCGCTCCGCCCCGGCTGCAGCCCGCCCCGGGCGACGCCTTGCAGGGTCAACCCGTCGGCCAGGTGCTCCGCCATATCTGGGACGTGATCGACCAGGATCCGGCGCTGCGGCAGCTGCCCCAGGCCCAGCGCCTGCGGCGGGCGGGCCAAGCCTTGGAGGGGGCAGGCCTGCTCCAGATCACGGTGCGCGATGGCGTCGTGGTGAGTTTTGTCAGCAACTTCGTCGACAACTTTTCGGCCGCGCAGCAAGGCCTCCCGCCAAGGCCGACGGGCGCCGCCTTCCGGACAACCACGGTGGCCCCACCCCGGGCGCCGCTTCCAACCCCTACGCTGCCCCAGCCAATGGCTGCGCCAGCCCCCCTGGCGCAGCCCGCCCCGGCTGCTTCGATACCCGCCTCCTTGCTCAGTCCGGCGGTGCTGGAGAAGGCCCGGGCGTTGCATCAGCAACGGCTCACGCCCCCGGCGGGGGCCTTTCGCCGGGCGGACATTCCGGGCGAGCTGCTCGCCAAGATGGGCGTGCCCCTCGCCGAGCTGGAAAAAACGGGCCAGTTGGACAAGTTACTAAGGGGAGAAAAGACCGACCTCATTTCTTCGTTCTCCCTGCGCGACGGGCACGGCGAAACGATTCCCTTTGCCGCCAAGCTGGTGCTGCGCCGGGACGAGGCCGGCGCGCCTAGCCTCCAGTTTGACTTGCCCCAGCAGCAGCTGGTGATCCCCGAGCAGATCCTGGGCAAGGAAATTACGCCGGCCATGAAAGAGCAGCTGACCCGGCACGGCGTGGTGCCCTTGGCCGACGGCTTCCGCGATGGCCCGGGCCCGCCGTTTGCCGCTTACATGGCCATTGATCAGGAAATGAACCGGGTGGTGGCCGTGCGGCGGGAGGGTATTGCCCTCCCGAAGGAAATACTGGGGGTCCCGTTGAATCCGCAGCAGAACAAAGAGTTGCTGGAGGGCCGGCCGACGCAGATGGAAGCCCTCACCAACCGCAAGGGGCAGCTTTTTGATGCCACGGTAGTCCTCGACCCCGTGAAGCGTACGCTCACTTTCCGCGACGTCCAGCCGCACGTAGCCCAACGGCAGCAAGCGACCGTCGAGCAGTCACCCGCTAGTCGTCCCCGAATGCGCCTCTGAATCAATCGGCTCGGGTAGGATAGCGTCAAACCCGTCTTACTCGGTCATCCCCCTTCCGCTATGCTCCTTCATGGTCGGAAACCGTAACTGGTTGAACATTCCCCTGCTGGTCGGCTTCGTCGGCGAGCCACCTAATTTCCTAATCCAACCTCACCGAAAGCAGCGGGTACGTAAAAAGCGCCATCGCCCAAGCGCCGCGAACCCCAGCTAGAGGCTTTTGTCTGCTCAGCCAACCAGTAACAAATCCTCTAGCCGGGTGGTGTACTGCGGCGTGCGCCACTGCGCTTGCCCTGCCCAGGGAGCGACGTGCTGACCAGCTGGCAGGGCGGTGGCCGCGAGCTGCACCGTGCCTTTGCCAAAGCGGCGGTTTAACGCGTCCAACTCAGCCATCAGGCGCAGGCGTTTTTCCGAGACGGGTGCCGCCTCAAACAAGCCCAGCTGGGTCTGGCCGGCCGGCTCCAGCCCGTCGAGGATGACGCCCGCTTTGGTGTAGCGGGTGCCCGGCTGCCAGAGCTTCTTCAGCGCGGCCCGGGCGTAGCGGACCAGCTCCCCCGTGTCGCTGGTGGCCACCGGCAGCGTGAAGAGGGTGGAGCAGGAGTAGGGGGGAGGTTCCAGGCCGTAGCGGCTCTTGCTCAGAAACACAGTCATCGTATGCGCGGCATCGCCTTGGCGACGCAGCTTCTCGGCGGCCCGGGCGGCAAAGGCGCTCACCGCGCCCAGCACGTCGGGGAAGGCCGTCAGGGGCCGGCCGAAGGTGCGCGAGCAGCACAAGCTGCGGCGCGCCAGCGTGCCGTCCTCACTTGGGGCCAGGCCCTGACAGGGGAAGCCCTGCAGCTCCCGGACCAGGCGCTCGCCAACGACCCCGCCCAGGTGCTGGCGGGCAAAGGCCGGGGAGCAGCGGGCCAAGTCTGCCGCCGTCGGGATGCCCAAGCGGTGGAGCTTGGTGGCGTATTGGCGGCCGATGCCCCAGACGTCCTCGACGGCCACTTGCTCCAGGGCCCAGCGCCGGCGCTCGTCCGTATCTAGGTAGCACACCCCTGCTAGTTCCGGTTTCTTTTTCGCCAGGCGGTTGGCCAGCTTGGCCAGGGTCCTGGTGGGAGCCACGCCCACGCAGGTGGGAATGCCCGTACGAGCCAGCACGCCCGCACGTACTTGGCGGGCGAAGGCCTCCAGGCTGTCGACCACAAAGCGCTCTAGGCCGTGCAGGTCCAGGAAAGCCTCGTCGATGGAGTAGATCTCCACCTCGGGCACCACCTGGCTTAGATACCACATCACCCGCCGCGACATGTCCCCATACAAGGCATAGTTGGAGGAAAACACGGCTACGTCATGCTGCTGCAACAGGGGCTTGACCTGAAAGTAGGGGTCGCCCATCTGCAGGCCCAGGGCCTTGGCCTCGCTGCTGCGTGAAATAAGGCACCCGTCGTTGTTGCTCAGCACCACCACGGGCCGACCTTCGAGCTTGGGCTGGAAGACCCGCTCGCAGGAGACGTAGTCGAGTAGGCGGAGAGCATTGCTGCCCTCCACCCCTCTAAGAACCGTACGTGAGAGTTTCCCCTCATACGGCTCAAGCCTCACTAACGCCCGGCTTTGACCGGACGCGGTTTCTCTAGCTGAATACCTTGACTGTGCACCTTACGATGACAGTCGGGGTGCAACAACACCCGGTTTTCTGACGTGTCTCGGCCGCCGAGCGTTCGCGGTTGCCGATGGTGGTTGTGCCACCCGGTCTGTTCCGTGAGTAGCTCGGTGCAGACGGGACAGCGCCCGCGCTGCTGCTGCCAGAGATACGCCAACTGCCGCCGACCTCGGAAGGTCTGTTGCATTTGCTGGGTGAGTCGTTGCTCGAAATACAGTTCCCATTGGACGTCAAACGGGTTGGCTTCTTCTTTAAGGCGGATGTGCCGTCGGATTTTCACGTCCGACAGGGCAAACAGGTGGGGGCGAATAATGCTGCCGTCCTGTTTGACCGCCTCGCCGCTAAAGACCCAGTTTCGACTACCCACGCGGGCGAAATACTTCCGCCGAATCCAGCGCTTGCCTTTTCGTGGATGCCGCCTCCCGGCCCATTTCCAGAGCGTCCGGAACAGCTCCGCGTCCACCCGGTGAAAGGTTTTGGCGCTGCACACGTGGCGATAGAAGTAGGCCCATCCCTTCAGACGGGGATTTAGGTAGGCAATCAGCTCGCCGGCGGCCGTTGCTTTGTGCTGGCCGATGCGTTGGCGCATCGACCGTAAGAAAGCCAACAAGCGCGCTTTGGCGGGCGTAATCAGCAACTTGCCGTGGTAGGTCCGGAAAGTGCTGCCCAAAAAGTCAAAGCCCTCTGGGAGGGAAGTAACCCGGGTTTTCTGCTCCGACAGACGCAGTCCGCGCTCGGCCAGAAAGGCGCTGACCAGGGGCTTGACCTGCTCTTCCAGCACCTCGCGGCTGTAGCCGGTGATGATGAGATCATCGGCGTAGCGCACCAGGTGCACCTTCGGATTAAAGCCCCGGTTGGGTTTGCGGCGGCTTTTGGCAAAGGTGGTTTGTAAGAGCGGGGCCAGGCCATCCAGGGCCAGGTTTGCCAGCACGGGGGAGATGATGCCCCCTTGCGGCGTGCCTTCGGTGGTCGGGTGCCAATGGCCTTTTTCAACGTGTCCGGCTTGCAGCCACCGGCCTAAAATGGCTTTCTCCATCGGGACGTGACGGAGCAGCCACTCGTGGCTAATGCGGTCAAAACAGGCTTCGATGTCGGCCTCCAGCACCCATTGCGGACTGGTGCGTTTACTGAGCAGCGAAAAGCATTTCTCCACCGCGTCGGCCACCTGCCGGCCGGGTCGAAAGCCGAACGAGGAACGGTCGGCCGTCGTCTCGGCGACGGGTTGCAGCGCCAGCAGGTACAAGGCCTGCATGGCGCGGTCTTTCAGGGTGGGAATGCTCAGCGGGCGGGGTTTGCCGTTGCGTTTGGGAATGTAGATACGTCTGAGGGGCTGGGGGCGGTACCCCCGTTGCCTCAGTTCCCCAATGGCCGCCGCTTTGCGGGCGGGGGTGGCCCATCGTTGGCCGTCCACGCCGCTGGTGCGGTTGCCCTGGTTTTCAGTCACTCGCCGCACAGCCAAGGCTTTGGCACTGAACGAGCGGGTCAGCAGGCGTTGCAAGGCATTCACCTTGCCCCACCGGCCGGCCTGAGTAGCCTTCACGATACGCGCTTGAAGCCGCCTGACGTGGTGGTTGACGTGCTGCCAGTCCAAGGCATGCCAGTCGGCCACAACGCCGGAAACCGCACCAGTCGAACTTGTTTGTTCTTCCGTCATCTGCTTTGTTTCCTTCAGAGGTTAGTCAAGTTTTCTCGTGAGGTGAGACCCGGTGGAAGTGGGCCCGCTTTCGCGTGGGGTGATGTTGCAACCCCTATCCGGGCCATTACCGCCCGGCCTTCGCTTTCTCCACCATCCTTTACCCGCCGCCTCATCGGGCGGCCTTACGGCCGGCCTACCCCGAAGGGAAGACGACGGGCTTACCGTGTTTCCTATGTTGAACAAGGAATGAGGTAGGCTCCTTCTTTCCGCCGGTGGTCTTCTTGTCCACGGTTGGGGAAATTTCAACCCCAACACCGACCACGGTCCCGTTTTGGGTCAAGCCTGTCGGCATCCTTTGGCTTGGTCTGCATAACGGCGTTTAGCGAAGGTTCACATGTGTTAGCCTTGTCATCCACGCTAGCCCTATTCCGCGTGATGCTCGCGGAACCACCGTTGCCTCGCGGGTTGGGTGGGTTTCGGTACATTGTCAGAAGGCTTGGCACGGCCGGTTACCCGTCCGCACGTCTTCCTAGCGTACAGCCAGTGGAATGGCTGGTTTTGTCCGGGGCTTCCCCCGGCAAAACAGTTCAGCATACGACTTTTCACGTCGCACGAAATTGTTGCAATCTAGTAATCCGAACATAGCGCTAGTCCTGGCTTTTAAGTAAGGCCGTCAGCTTGCCGGGCAGTAGCTCATGCACCACGTGGGTCACCACGCCCCAGATGCGCAGCTCGTCCGTGTCGGTAATCTCGTAGGGCTCGTAGGCCGGATTTTCGGGCTTGAGCCACCATTTCTGGCCCTCGCGCACCAGGCGCTTGACCGTACACTCCCCGTGGATCACGGCCACCACGATGTGATTGTGGTCCGCTTCCAGGTGCTTGTCGACGGCCAGCAAATCGCCGGCGTGAATCTCGGCGCCCGCCATGCTCTCCCCGCTCACGCGCAGCAGGTAGGTCGCGTCGGGGTGGCGCAGCAGCAGGCGGTTCAGATCAAAGGTCTCCTCCACGTGGTCCGAGGCCGGGGAGGGGAAGCCGGCGGGGACCGTGCAGCTAAAGAGGGGCAGTAAAAAGGGTAGATCGGTCGCGAATACCGGGATCAGGTCAACGTCACGCATCGAGCAGGCAGCAAAGGTGGGCTGCAAGTATACGTGATTACTAATTATATTAGTTATTGCTGCCTACTATTATTAGTAACAACGATATATAATGCAGAACCTGTTTACCGTATTGTGGGACACGGCTGCCGCTCGATGCCTACCCAGCAGTAACATGGACACTTGCTGATCTCCAAGGTAAAGTCTCAGTTGAACTCGTGCGCCTTCACAATATTGGAAGACAACTCGTTAACAGACATACTTTTCTTTCTAAAGAGGAGGAAGTAAATGCTCTGTGGACGAACACCCACCTTATATAACCCGCTATTCTGAGATACTCCACTGCGTAATCGCGCAGTTGGCCTTACCTACGGCGTCTTCCAAATGGTGAACGACCTCCGTAGCGGGCTTCGGCTTGATCAAGCAACTCCTCCGCCCTGGACGACTCCGGCGGCGGGGGTAGCGTTCGCGCAGCATGTCATCCAGCAGGTAGTCCGGCGCATGATAGCCAACGGAAAGACTGATGGTTTCCTCAAAGCGGGAGCGCTCCCGCAGCTGGTGCTGATACGCGTTGTAATACCCGTGTTTCAGGTACACGAGCACGACGTAGCGCCCGTCGGTGAAATCGTGGGTGATGCTCTCCACGTAGAACATGTACTCCCCCGTGACGGCCCGCAGGAAATCCAGCTGCAGCTGCTCGCCCACCCGGGGCGTCACGGGCAGCCGGCAGCTGAACACCTGCGAAGCCCGACTGCCAGTCAGGATGAGCTGGTGCTCGACTTGCTTAAATTCTACTGCATCGGCATCGGTTTCCAGCTGATTCAGGTAAGCGGCGTAAAGGGTCTCCAGCCAGCGCCTAAAGCGGGAGGGAGGGATGCCCAGTTCCTGTTGCAGCTGCCTGCCTGTTGGTACCCTTGTTTCGCTGTCAACGGCCAGCAGGACTTTCGCCAGCGGCTGCCACTCGGTAGGCTGCCCGGCAAGGCGGCGCAACACCAGCGGCAGCTTCACCAGGTCGCGCGTCATGTCCTCCGATTTCATCGGCGGCGTTTCTTCCGGCTGATAGGATCTGGGCATGGTAAATCGGCATTAGGATGAAGAGGTACGACCTCGTTATTTGCAGTCCTGGCCCAACCAGCGGTAGAATTGCCGAACCCGCCCTGGGGGACAGCAGGCTAGGGACTATCCTACTACGAATTCTGCATCCTCGTTGCGCCTCCAATCTACTATCAATAATGCTTCAAACTTACCCCAGCCTACTGCGGCCAACGACAACGGAGGCGCTGAACGTAAATTGACCAGATTCTGAATATACCCAAGGCGGAGCTCTCCCTGCGGCGCTGGGAAGGTCCGCCATTCGCCCATACGTTTGGGGCAAGCCGCTGATTGATTTTGGCGGGCGACCGCTGTTCGCGGAGCTGTGCGTTTATGAGCTGTTCCGGCTTTCCGGCTGGCAGGCCCGCTGGGTGGAAACTTATGGAGCACCAGTTATGAAACCTAATCATTTCTCGTCATGGGTAGACGATCGGCTAGGAGCCCAGCAATACAATCCTGTCTCAGAGCCTTCGGTCTTGAACACCATGCAGTTCATGGCAGCAACTAATAGGAGAACAGCTATGCTGGCTGCTGTGATGTCCCTCAACGCTTGGTTAAGCGCTACTTCCAGATTTGACCCAGCGCGTGGGCAACAGGTTCAATCTCAATATTGCTGAATTCATCTGTTTTGGCATTGTTTGAGAGCATCAAAAAGTTTTGAACCAGTCTTTTTTGACACTTACTTTCTCGACTAATTCGATATCAACACCAAGTTTAAGTTCTTTAAGTTTTTCAGCAAGGTCATTGCCGTCCATCAGGTCAATTGGTGGAGCGCCGTCCCGCTGAGCTTCTTTTTTAGCCTCTCTTGTGAATGTTCCCGTTGTAATTATCAGCCCTTTATCAGCTCTACCGACCATTGCGCCTCTAAAGTCACGAACAATCGAAGGCGAAACGCTGCCCTTGTATCTCTTTGCTTGAAATATTACATGGAAAGAGAGAACACCCCCCAGCCGCAGCATTCCCTTGCCGTCAATCCCTCCGTCATTTGACTTACCAGTGACTTCAACATTGGGTGTTATTAAACAAATAGGACAAAACCTCCGACTCGGTGTTCGAAACACTCTGTCACCCGTGATAAGGTGCAAATGCGGTATAAGAGCAGCGAAAACCGGTAGCCTTACCCATCCCTTAAGGCCATCGAAAGTCGATGGTGAAAACGAACGTTAAGACTATACTTTCACCTATGCTTTTAGTAGCATACTGACTTTCAAGACGCTAAACAGAAAAATAGCGTAGCTGTAAGGCCGAGTCGGAGGTTTTGCCCTATTTGTTTAATAACACCCAAGATGGCTACTTGTTCGATGACGGGTTCCACCGCCAGCAAGTCAGCCGCCTGGGCCATCAAGGCAGCGGCAATGGGACCGTTAAGGTGCGCCTGCCGACCCGCTTCATCCGGAAAGGTATCAAAAATACCGAAGGTGGCCGGCGCTAATTGAAGGGCATACCAAGTTGTGGTAGCTGGCTCTTGCTGAGCCAGAGGCAGAGCGCCCGTCAAAAAATCGCGTACTGCCTGCTCTTTACCGGGCTTGGCTTCGAGCCGGACCAGCAATCCTACATGCTTCATGGGAGTGGGGGGTTAGGTGAATTGACACTACAAAGGTCCTTCCCTCCCTGAAGGACTAACATGGACGGGCGCAACCAGTGGATGGACAAAAAGACCATGCCCTTTACAAATCATTAAATGAGGTAGCCTATCACGGTTCACCTAGCTCCAAAAGGTGTGTCTTTCGGAGCCAGTAGTAAACGCTGATAGTATTTCAGGCCCGGCAGCGGGTCGGCACCCAGCAGAAGCCAACTGGCTTTCGGGGTGGGCGCTGCTACCTTGCGGCCCCGCCAGCCGCCCGGGGTGCTGGCGGGCGGTCCAGGGTTACTGTCTGCTCTTCCCCATTCCTGTATGCCAACCGTTCACCGAGTACTGATTGCTGGGGCCAGCATTGCCGGGCCCACGCTGGCTTACTGGCTGGGGCACTACGGCCTGCAAGTGGTGGTGGTGGAGCGCGCCGCTACCCTGCGCCTGGGCGGGCAAAACGTGGACGTCAACGGCCCCGGGCGGGAGGTGGCCCGACGCATGGGCCTGGAGGAGGCCATCCGGGCCCGCGGTACGGGGGAAGCCGGCACCCAGTTCGTTGACGCGGCCAACCGGGTGCAGGCCACCCTGGCTGCCGACAACCCCAACGGCCTGACCCAGGAATTGGAAATCCTGCGCGGCGACCTGGTGCAGCTGCTCTACGACCACACCTGCCAGCAGGCCGAGTACCGCTTCGGCGACTTCATCACGGCCCTGGCCCCAACGGCTACCGAGGTGCAGGTGACCTTTGCCAGCGGACGCGTGGAAGCTTTCGACGTGGTGCTGGCGGCCGACGGCATCCGCTCCACCACCCGGCACTTGATGTTCGGCCAGGAGCCCCGCGTTAAGTACCTGGGGCTGTGCTCGGCCTACCTGACCATCCCCCGGCAGATTACCGATTCGGCCTGGGCCCGCTACTACACGGCCCCGGGCGGGCGGGTGCTGTACCTGCGCCCTGACCAACAGGGCACTACCCGGGCCGGCTTCAATTTCCGCTTGCCCGCCGCCACCTACGCCCACCTTACCCCAGCCGACTACGGGCGGGTGCTGCGCGAAAAACTGACGGGTGCCGGCTGGGAAGCCGACAGACTGCTAGAGGCGCTGGATGCCGGCCAGGTACCGTACTTCGACGGGGTGGGGCAGCTGAAGGCACCCCGCTGGTGGGTAGGGCGGCTGGCCATGCTGGGCGACGCCGCCTACTGCGCCTCGCCGCTGACGGGCAGCGGCACGACGCTGGCCATGGTCGGGGCCTACCTGCTGGCCGGCGAGCTGGCCACCCAGCCCAGCCACGAGGCCGCATTTGCCCGCTACGAGGCGCGGCTGCGGCCTTTCGTGGAAGCCGTTCAGCGCCTGCCACCCGGCATTCCCCGGCTGCTCTACCCCACTTCCCGGCTGGGCGTGCGAGTCCTCAATCTGGTGTTTAAGCTGGTCGGCAGTGGGTTGGGACAATGTTTGGCCTTGGTTAAAAGTTTGGTACAAAAGTTAATCGGTGGTCTTGGCCGCAACCGTCTTGCGGTGCGCGTGGATGACCACCTTTCGGTGGCGTAAGTACTTATAAAGGGTGACCTTGGAGATGTTCAAGCGCTGAGCAATCTCGTTGACGCCGAGTTGCTGCTCGCGGTAGAGCGTCTCGGCGATGATGGCCGTGCGTTCGGCCTGCTCCGAGAGGCCCCGCTGGCGGCCGCCCACCCGGCCCCGGGCGCGGGCCGCGGTCAGCCCGGCGTGGGTGCGTTCGCGAATCAGTTCGCGCTCAAACTCGGCCAGGGAGGCAAACAGGTTAAACACGAGCCGCCCCTGGGCGGTGGTCGTGTTGATGGCGTCGGTGAGCGAGACCAAGCCCACGCCCAGCTGCTGGAAGTCGCCCACCACCTGCAGCAGGTGCTTGAGCGAGCGTCCCAGGCGGTCGAGCTTGTAGATGTAGACCGTGTCGCCGGTGCGCAGCTGAGTCAGCAGCCGTTCGAGTTCCGGGCGGCTGGTGCTGGCCCCGGACACCTTTTCTTGGTAGATGGTTTCGCAGCCAGCCTTGGTCAGGGCATCAAGTTGCAGTTCCAGGTTCTGGTCACGGGTCGAGACGCGGGCGTAGCCGATGTTCATGGGGTAAAGTACAGGTTATCCGTTACGAAGATACACTTTTCTGTACTTTGATTGCTGAACAAGTTTTCTGTACCGAATCGGCTGGTTTTGGCTTCGCTTCACCAGGCCACGGGCGGTTGACCGACTTGTACAGAAATACGTTCGTTTAAATGAACAACTAACCTGCTTGTGTCGTCCTAAAAAAGTTGACCATGGTGTCGTCCGGAAAAAGTTGTTATTTTTTCGGTGATAGATGATTGTGTGTTAGTAATCTTGAGTAAAGCTTTCCTAAACTCGAGGAAACCTAGTTTGAAATCAGCCACTATATCGCCGAACGCAGACATTCCGCCCTCGGCTATTTAGCCCCCAATCACTTCGAATCCAAATTCTAAACCATGTCCCACTTGTGTCCGGTTTAACCGGACCACCTCACTCAGGCCTGGTTTTGGCACCGCTATAAAAGTTATCGTTTCCGGCCTATCAACTGCTGCCTTTTCTGAAAATAGTCTAGTATATGTCTAATCAGATCAAACCCTAGGGAAAGCACATTAGTCAATTTTACAACCCATCAAAAGCTGAAAATAGATTTACTTATGGAAACTGTACAAGTACACGCTATTAGGCCGTACCTTGCTCAAGTTTGATTCGTTCTATTTTTTGGCCTACTGGGCATGAAATACCTTCTCTTCTTGCTGCTCGGGTTCCTGGGCTTTTCCCGGACGTGGGCGCAAGCCCTGACGGTAACCTCCGTGACCCCGCGTCCCCACGCCGTCGCCGTGGGCCGCACGGGTCCCATTCAGCTCACTTTTTCTCAACCCTTGGGGGCTGGAGCCAACACACTACGTGTCCTTAGCGACCACCGCGGTCGCCTAAGTGGTGCCGATAGCGTTAACGGCAATACGCTCATCTTTACCCCCACGCAGGCTTTTGTGCCAGGGGAAGTCGTGTACGTAACGGTACCAACCACTATCCACAGCGCCGCCGGCATCCCCTTAACTGCTCCGCAGGTGTACCAGTTTACGGCTGCCACGAGCGCGGGGCCCAGCACCTTCACCAGCACCACGACGGTGGCCCTGGGGCGGCGAAACCAACCCATGTACGTGGGGGAAATGAAGCTGGTGGACATGGATAGCGACGGGGACCTGGACCTGCTGGCGACCGTTGATTCCCCCACCGCCCGCGCTGTAGGTCTGCAGTTCAACGATGGACAGGGGAATTTCACCGCTGGGCTGAACCCGGTCGCGACCGGGCAAGCGCAGCTGCTGCGTCCGCTCGATGTGGATGGGGATGGAGACTTGGACTTCATAGCCAGTTTCAGCACCAGCACCGGCACGAGGCTGCGCGTACACATGAATGAGGGCCGGGGCGTGTTCCGGGAGGGCTACAGCTACCCCATCGCCCCGGGGCGTGGGCCCAACAATCTACTCGTCGGCGACGGCGACGGGGATGGAGACCTGGATCTGCTCGTGGTCTACAGTCAGGGGACCGACGCAACCCTGCTCATGAATAATGGGCTGGGGAAATTCACGCCCAGCGTTATCTCAGGCACGGATACCGCCAAGGATATGGCCTGGGGGGACTTAGATAATGACGGCGATTTGGACCTGCTGACCGTTGGCTCCTTTGGCTTGTCGCTGCGCCTCAATGATGGCAAAGCAACGTTTACTCCGGTGGCCACGGTCAACACGGGCGCCACCTTCGACTACATTACGGTCGCCGACATCGATCAGGACGGGGACCTAGATCTGCTGACAAACGGCAACCAAGGGCCCTTGCTCTACACCAATAATGGGCAGGGCGTCTTCACGTCCAAGTGGCGGCTGCTCGTCCAGCCGCGCACGCTGACCGATATGGATGGGGATGGCGATCTGGATATGGTTAACCTGCCCCCGGCCTTCACAAACCCGCCCCTTGCTGCCGTCCAAATCCGCCACAATGATGGTGCTGGGGGCTTCTTTGGCGCCAGCGTTGATGTGCCCTTTGCGACCCTCCCCGACAGCTTCGTGACGGGCGACGTGGATGGGGATGGGGACCTGGATCTAGTATCCTCCGATGCCAGCCATGTGGTGCACATACGCTGGAATGGGTCGCCGCCCGCGTCTATCCCGGTTACCCCGTTGCAAGTCGCTACGCTCACGCCGGGCCGTCATCAGCTACATGTGGCGCCGGCCAGCCCGGTGGTCATCGGCTATAATCAGGCCCTGCAGCCGCCAGCCGTGCCGGCGGCGCACCTGCAGGTGTTCAGTGCCCAGCGCGGCCGGTTGGCCGGGACGGTGACCCGCCAGGAGGCCGGACTTACCTTTGTTCCCGCTACTAACTTTCAGCCCGGGGAGCGGGTATCAATCAGCGCCACGCCCATTGACCCATTGGGGGACCCTATTCTGTCGGCCACCCACGTGTCTCAGTTTACCACGGCAGTGGCCGGGGGCACCGGGGCCTTTAGTGGGGGCAGCGTGACAAGTGTTAATCAGTTTACCTTTCGCCTACTCGCGGCCGATGTAGACAACGACGGGGATCAGGACCTGCTCAGCTGTTCTAACGTCAGCAACGAAGTAATAGTAAGCTTGAATAGCGGCAACGGCACATTCCCGACTCGCCGCTTCTTTACCGTTGACAAGGACATCAGCGACATGACTGTCGCGGATGTGGATGGGGACGGCGACATCGATGTGCTCGTGAGCGCCGGGTTGCAAGGCTTCACTGCCCAAACGGGCAAGGTAACCGTGTGCCTGAACAATGGCACCGGCTATTTTGGGGGGGGCACAAGCTTGAGCGTAGGTAACCAGACCTCGGCTATTGCCGCGGGCGACGTGGATGGCGATGGCGACCTGGATGTGCTCACCGCCGCAGGCTCAGGCCGGCTGGCTTTCAACAAAAACAACGGGGATGGCACCTTTCCGCCCGCCATCATAGCCCAGATAACCGGTTCGCCCTTCCGGATGCAGCTTCATGACGTGGATAACGATGGGGACCTCGACTTAGTGACTTCGCAGGCGGGGTGGCAAGGCACCCTGATTTGTATCAACCGCAATGACGGGGAGGGCCGCTTCCAGGAAAGCAGCCAGGTCACGGTGGCGTACGGGCGAGAACTGACGGGGGCCGATGTAGACCAGGATGGCGACCTGGATCTGCTGACTACCAATGGTACGGGGGTTGTCATTCTGCTCAATAACGGGAGCGGGACATTCAGTACCGGTTCCACGCTGGCCATCGCGGGGGCTGGGGATGGTGCGGTATTGCTACCGGCGATATGGATGGGGACGGGGACCTGGATCTGCTCACGGGGGGCTCCTCAGAGGACGGGGCGGTGAGCGTGCGCCTCAATACTGGCCAAGGGATCTTTGATACAGGGTATGATCAACGGGTGGCGCCTTCCTTGTCGCACCCGGCGGCCGTAGCCTTGGCCGATGTTGATGGGGATGGCGATTTAGATTTGCTCGCCAGCCAATTCAACGGACGCGACATTAGCATCCGGCTCAACCGCCTCGGGCCGGATATCACGCGTTTCTCTCCCGCCAGTGGGCGGGCGGGCACGCTCGTAACCGTGACAGGCACCCGGCTGGAGGGAACCACGGCCGTGCTGCTCGACGGCAACCCCGTAGCGTCCTTTACGCAGGGCAGCGGCACAAGCCTGACCTTTGTCGTGCCGGAGGGAGCCACCAGTGGCCTGATCAGCCTGACTACCCCGATGGGGACGGTCAGCAGTGACCTGCCCTTCACTATCCTTGGTAATCCCCCACCATTACAAGCTTCTCGCCGGGTAGTGGGGTGGTAGGCAGCCCGCCGCTGCGGCTGACCATCTGGGGAACAAACTTCGTCCCGAACCAAACGTATGCCACCTTCCGCGGGGCGTCGTTGCCCGTAACCGTTGTATCAGCTACGCAACTCACCGTCACGGTGGACGCCCCGCAGCTGGCGACGGCGGGCACCTTCCCCATTCGCGTCCTTACCCTGGTCGAGGGCGGCGGGGCCGTTTCGCAGGCTTTTGAGGTAGCGGTCGTAACCGCCGCCTCTGCCCCCGCGGCCGCGGCCGAACTGATGGTGTATCCGACCCCTGCCCGGGAGTCCGTGACCGTACGCTGGAATGGGGTGTCGCCGACTGGCTCGGCCCCGGCGCTCACCCTGCTCAACGCCTTGGGACAGGTCGTAGCCACGGGCCACCTGGCTCTCAGCGGTTCCCCCCGCGAGGGGTGCTAGTAACCGCTCATTTGGCGGCGGGAATCTATACTCTGCGCCTGCAGCTGCCTACCGGCGTGGTGACCAAGCGAGTGCTGATTCACTAACGTGCCCAGGCCAGTTAGCCTACTAAAGCCGAAGCTACCAAGGTAGGTGCCCCCTTGCTTTCGTATTCTGTTCCCCCAGTATCCCTCTCCTATGGTCTCTTTCTTTCGGCTCCTGCCGCCGGGCCTCGTGCTGCTCAGTCTGCTGTTGCTGCCCTTGCTGGTCCCGGCTCAAGCCTTGACAGTCCAGTGGGACAAGACGCTCGGGGCACAGAGAGCGATTTCGTCACGACGGTGCTGCCAACGCGTGACGGCGGGTACTTGGTCGGCGGCTACTCCGACTCGGGTGTGTCCGGCACTAAATCCCAAGCCCATGTAGGCAATTACGATTATTGGGTTGTCAAACTCGACGCGCGCGGCCTGCCCGAGTGGGACCGGACGCTGGGTGGGAACGGGAGCGAGCGGCTCTATGGCTTGCAGCAAAGTGCGGATGGCGGGTTTTTGCTCGCCGGTAAATCCGAATCCGGCCTGAGTGGGGATCGAACCCAGACCAGCCGGGGCAGGAGTGATTTCTGGCTCGTGAAACTGGCGGCGAATGGGACCAAACTATGGGACAAAGCCCTGGGCGGCACGGGCGACGATATTTTATGGGCCATGACGCCTACCCGCGACGGCGGGTGCCTCATCGGCGGGTCGTCCAGCTCGGGTATCTCGGGCGAGAAATCCGAAGCCAGTCGCGGCAGTTATGATTACTGGCTCGTCAAACTGGATGCGCAAGGCAGCCAACAGTGGGACAAAACCCTGGGCGGAACTGGGTTTGACGAGTTGCAGGCGCTGCAGCAAACTGCGGATGGGGGCTACTTGGCCGCGGGCTATTCGTCGTCCGAGCCAAGCGGCGACAAAACGCAAGGCTGCCAGGGCCAGAATGATTATTGGGTCGTCAAGCTCGGGGCCAGCGGCGGCAAACAGTGGGATACCACCGTGGGGGGGAGTTCCTATGAACAGCTGAGCGCGGTCCAGCAGACCCCGGACGGGGGCTATCTGTTGCTGGGCTCCTCCCTGTCCGGGGCCACGGGAGATAAGAGCGAAGCCAGCCGTGGGGAGTATGACTTCTGGGTGGTGAAACTCAATGGGAGCGGCGGCAAGCAATGGGACAAAACCTACGGGGGCAGCTCCGGCGACACCGCCCACGCGCTGGCGTCCGGGGCCCCGGACGAAACCCTCGTGGGCGGCTATTCCAACCAGGGGCCCAGTGGGGACCGAACCCAGAGGAGCCGGGGCGGCAATGATTTTTGGTTGGTTCAGCTCGCGGCCAATGGCACGAAACTGGGGGATATAGCCCTGGGGGGAGCGGCTTCGACAACCTGGCCGCGATGCAGCCAACCCCCGACGGCGGCTACATCCTCGCCGGTAGTTCGACCTCGGGCAGTGGCGGCGAAAAAACCGAGGCCAGCCGCGGGGGCCAGGACTACTGGGTGGTCAAGCTCGGGCGCTCGTTTGTGCCCCCCGTGCCGACGGTGCCCCCGTGCCGACGGTACCCACGGTGCCCACCGTCGCCATTACCGGCGACTCGGTGGTGTGTGGGGGCCGTGCCGGGCAACTGAGTGCGACGGCCACCGCGCCGGTGAGTCGCTATGCCTGGAATACGGGCGCTACGACGGCCACGGTCACCATTACGCGCGGCGGCACCTACTCCGTCCGCGTTACCTATGCCGATGGGGCGGAGGCCAGCGCCACCCACCTCGTGCGCGAAAGCAGCCCGCCCTGTGGCCCGGTGCCGCTGAGCCTGCGTATTCCCTCCATCATTACCCCCAACGGCGATGGCAAGAATGATCGGTTTTACATTGCGGGCGTCGCCGGCACGGGGTGGACGCTGGCCGTGTACAACCGGTGGGGTAAACAAGTCTACTTCACGGCCAACTACCAGCACGAATGGGACGCCGAGGCCATTGGTGGGCTGTATTATTACACCCTCCGCCCGCCGCAAGCCGCTAGGGTGTACAAAGGGTGGGTGGAAGTGGTGCGGTAAGCGATCCCCTTTCCCGGGAAAGGAGGTAGCAGGCTGCTGAGGAGTAGTCTGCTGGAAAACCAGCACCATCAGTGCAGCCGGCTACGGAGGTAAACAAGCGGCGCGGGCAACCAGCAACCGGTTGACGAACAGAAGCGGCTCGTAGCGAACCTGATCCTAGTACCGATCAGGCCTAACTTATCAGTACTGATCTATTGGCATTTTACAGAGGAACATTTTTTAAATCCCTAAGGTGGTTGACCTCTGGCTATTGCCTATCTCACTCTACTTTAGTATGGATAAGCTTAGAGCCATCTCCCCTAAACCAGTGAGTTCCCTTCGTATTTATACCCCTGCTTTTCCTGCCCATGCTTCTGTTTTGGAGTAGATGATGCGTTTTTTGCTTACAGTCCTTGCCTCCCCTAGGTGCCCATTCTCGTGGGACGCCTATGCATATCAAATTATTAGAATATAAGATAGTCGAAGTGCGAATTGGTTTAGTAGCTTTACCGGTTGAGTTGAACTATGTCGTGCTACTATGATGCCTTATTACGCTTTATTACAATCTCTTTTAGCTACTACGCGACCGTTATCTTCTTTTTTCTTCCCTCGTCTTTTTACGCTTCCCCTGCGCCTGCTTTTGCTGCTGGTCTTGCTGCATGTAGCGGGTGCCACACAGGCGCAACTCCCCGCGGGGCCCCAAGTCGTTGGCGTCACCCCCACCCGCAATGCGACGTCTGTCGCGGTGGGCACCGATCTAGCCATCACCTTTTCCCGGCCGATGCAGGCCCCGACGGCCTCAGCGGCCGGGTTGCGGGTGTATAGCGCCCAGCGCGGCGGCCTGCTCGAAGGCACGTATACGGGCGCGGGCACGAGCGTTGTGGGGTTCACCCCCGCGCGCGCGCTGCGGGCGGGGGAAACAATCCAGGTAACGGTACCCAAAGCCGCCCAGGATGCTGGCGGCACCGCGTTGAGCCAGGCGTATAGCTACCAATTTACCACCCGGACGGCGCCTTCCGCGGCCACGTTTGCCTCGCCCGGGGTGCTGCTCCCGTCGGCCTCCTACACGTATGGAGTCACCACGGCCGATTACAACGGCGATGGCTTCCTGGACCTAGCAACCTGCAGCCAGGGCAGCACGAGCAAACTCCAGGTGTGGTTCGGGCAGGGCGATGGCCGCTTCAGCCCTAGCGTCGACTATGTGATGGGGCCCGCTTATTTTCTAACGTCCGCCGATCTGGATAATGACCACGACCTGGATATCTTGGTGGCTAATGCCGGCATGCTCTACGTGCTGCAAAACAATGGTACCGGCACGTTTACCACCCTGCCCGGGCGAAGAATAGGCAATGACTCCCGCACCATCGCGCCCGCGGACCTGGATGGGGATGGGAATCTGGACCTGCTGATAGCTAGTGCCGTGGGCGAAGTGGGAATCTATTTTGGGCAGGGCGATGGCACCTTCCCCATGACTCGGTCAAGGTTTATGTTTATGCCCGTCCCAGTTGGGATCGCGGCTGGGGATGTAGATGGGGATGGCGACCTAGACATGGTGACGGCCAATGCGGGCGGGAATAGCGCCTATATTCGGCTCAATGATGGGCTAGGGACTTTCTCCGGCGGCTCCACCATGCCGGTCGGTTCGCAGCCCAACAGCGTCGCGCTAGGCGACGTTAATGGGGACGGCGCCCTGGATATCGTGACTGCCAATCAGGGCGTCGAAACCCACAGCGTGTCGGTCTTACTAAACGAGAATAACGGGACAGGTGCGTTTCGGGTCGGGAGCACAGTGCGCGTCGGCAACCGCCCGCCTGATGTCAAGCTCGGCGACGTGGACGGGGACGGGGATTTAGATATGCTCGCTACGGGTCAAACAACGATGGATGTGCGGCTCAATAATGGGCAGGGCATCTTTTCGGCCGGGGAGAGTATCCCCTTCTCTGCCTATTATGCGGCCTTGGCGGATGTTAACAACGATGGGACCCTGGATGTCATTGCCCCCAGTTACTTTGTATTAGGGGGCAATGGTGGAATCACTGTTCGCCTCAATACCGCCTCCCCGCGCATCACTGGGTTTACGCCCGCGAGCGGGCCGATCGGCACAAAAGTTATCCTCACCGGCAGCCAGTTGGCTCAGGCGACTCAGGTAACCTTTAACGGCATTCCCGCTCCCGGCTTCACGGTGAATGCCGCCGGGGAGCTGACAGCTATGGTGCCCGCTGGGGCAACCACGGGACCTATCGTGGTCACCACCCAGCCCGGCGTGAGTGGCACCAGCGCTACCCCCTTTACCATTCCCGCCCCCACCATAACCCGTCTTTCCCCCGAGGGTGGGCCCGCCGGCACGGCCGTCACCGTTGAAGGCACGGGCTTCGCGGGCACGACCCTCGTGCAGTTTAACAATACCTCAGCCCCGGGATTTGTCGTCAACGCGGAGGGGACCCAGATTAGCGTGGCCGCGCCTGCCGGCGTTACCACGGGGCCGGTGGTCGTGACCACGCCCAGTGGCATGAGCAATGGTGTCCTCTATACCGGCGCCCCTGTACTCACTAGTCTCTCCCCAAGCTTCGGGCCGGGGGGCAGTCAGGTCGTGATCACGGGGGTGGGCCTGCTGGGCTTCACTAGCATTACCTTCAATGGGACGCCGGCTACCGATGGCACGGCCAATGCCGACGGTACGTCACTCACCGTCACGGCGCCGCAGCCCCTGACGACGGGGCCGGTACTCGTGACGACGCCCAATGGCGTCAGCAATAGCCTCTGGTTTACAGCCGCCCCGGTTATTAGCAGCTTTACCCCCGAGGCAGGCGCCGTCGGCACCTCCGTAGTCATTACCGGCACCAACTTCACGGGGACCACCCAAGTAACCTTTGGCGGGGTAAGCGCGCCTTCGTTCACGGTAAACTCCTCGACCCGGCTGACAGTGACCGTGCCGAGTGGCGCGGTCAGCGGCCCCGTGCAGGTGCGAACCCCGGGCGGCACTGCCACCTCAGCCACGAGCTTTCAGGTCGCGCTCCCCGTGCTCACAGCCCTCGCGCCCAGTAGCGGCGGCGCCTTCACCGCCGTAACCCTGACGGGCACCGCCTTCACGGGCGCCACGGGGGTTACTTTTAATGGTGTGGCCACGTCCTTTTTCTCCGTGAGTTCACCCACCAGCTTGGTCGCCTACGCGCCCACGGGGGTCACATCGGGTCCCGTGGTGGTGACGACCCCAGCCGGCGCCAGCAATGGCCTGCTGTTTACCGCGACGCCCACGATCACCAGCTTTAGCCCCGGCAGTGGTGCCGTGGGCACAACGGTCACCGTCACGGGAACAGACTTTACCGATGCCACCCAAGTTAGTTTTAATAATGTCGCGGCGCCAACCTTTACTGTCGCCTCCGCGACCCAGCTGACCGTCGTGGTGCCGGAGCTGGCTACCAGTGGGCGGCTGCGCGTGACGACCGGCGCCGGAACGGCCACCAGCCCTAGCAATTTCCTTATCCCAGCACCCCTGCTCTCCACGCTCACTCCTTCGACTGGCCCTGCCGGCACGGTGGTCACGCTGACCGGCACGGGGTTCCTGGGCACGACGAGCGTCACGTTTAATGGCCTCGTCGCGCCTGACTTTACCGTGAACGCCGAAGGAACCAGCATCACGGTTCCCGCGCCCCAGGGCGTCACCACGGGGCCCGTCGTGGTCACTACCCGCAATGGCAAAAGCAATGGCGTCCTCTACACCGGCGCCCCCACGCTGGTTTCCCTGACCCCCACGAGTGGGACCGCTGGCACAGTCGTCACCATCACGGGCCGCGGGCTCGCGCAGGCGACCCAAGTGACGTTTAATGGCCTCCCGGCTCCTGGCTTTAGCGTCAATGCCGAGGGCACGAGCGTCACCGTTGCGGCGCCCGAGGGCGTCACCACGGGCCCCGTGGTAGTTTATACCGCCAATGGGGCCAGCAACAGCTTACCGTTTACGTTACCGCCCACCCTGCTCAGCTTTACGCCGACCAGTGGCTCTATTGGTGCCGCTGTCGTGATCACGGGCACCGAGTTCGGGGGGGCCAGCCGCGTGGTGTTCAACACGACGACAGTGCCCTCTTTTACAGTCAACTCGAGCACGCAGATAACGGCCTTTGTGCCCGATGGTGCGACCAGCGGGCCGCTGCACGTGACTACCCCCGGGGGTACAGTCACAAGCACCACCCCGTTCCTCGTTCCGGCGCCCGAGCTGACAGCGCTCAGTCCCAACGTGGGGGCTATTGGCAGTAGAATAACGATTACCGGCACTAGTCTGCGGGGCGCTACGGAGGTGACCTTCAATGGCACCCGTGTGGGCGGTTTTTCGATGAACTCGGCGGGCACTAGTATGAGTGTCACGGTGCCGGTCGGCACGACCAGTGGCCCCGTCGTAGTCACCGCCCCCCATGGGGTCAGCAATGGGCTACCCTTTACCGTAGGCCCGAGCATCACCCGCCTTACCCCGGCTTTTGGCGGTCCGGGCACCCCCGTGACCATTACGGGGCAAAACTTCCTGGGCGCGACCGCGGTCGCTTTCAACGGGACGCCGGCGCCGGGCTATTCCGTCAGCGCGGATGGTATGGCTATCACGGTGTCTGCCCCGGTCGGCGTCACCACGGGCCCCGTCCTGGTAACCTCTCCAATCGGTACTAGCAATGGCGTCTTGTATACGGCCGCACCCTTGATTACCACCTTTAGTCCCGACAGTGGGCCTATAGGTACGAGTGTCACCATTATCGGCACCGATTTGCACGGGGCAACGCAGGTGCTATTTAATGGGGTGGTGGCGAACACGTTTACAATTATTTCCTCCTCCCGGATTGAAGCCTTGGTACCGCAAGGAGCTACTCGGGGTCTGATTAAAGTCGTTACGCCCCGCGGAACGGCGACGAGCAGCACGACCTTTCTGCCGCCCGCGCCCACCCTCACGGCGTTGTCCCCTGGTGCCGGCGCGGAAGGAGCGAGCATTACGTTGACTGGAACTGGTTTGCTGGGCAGCACGGGTATCACGTTTCAGGGAACGACAGCCCCTGGGTTCACAATAAATGCGGCCGGTACCACGGCGACGGTACGCGTGCCGGCGGGGGCCACTAGCGGCATGGTGCAGGTCTTGGTTCCGCTCGGTAGCAGCAATGAGCTGCCCTTTACGGTGCTGCCCGCCATCACTGGCATTACACCGGCCCGCGCTCCGGTTGGCGCGCGGGTAACCGTTGTGGGCACAAGCTTTAGGGACGTGACGAGCGTAAGCTTCAATGGGGTGTTGGCGCCGGGTTACACGGTTCTCTCCCCCACCCAGCTGGAGGTGATGGTACCCCCGGGCGCGGTAAGCGGCACGGTGCGCGTAACAACAATCGATGGACTTAGCAACGCCTACCCGTTTGCCGTCCCCCCTACCCTGACGGCGCGCGCGCCACAACTCAATGCCGTCGGGATACCAGGCAGTGTCAACTTCAATCTTACCTTTTCCCGTGCCATGAATGCTACAGCCGCTTCCGTGCAGGCAATACGGATGCACGGCCGGCAACAAAGCCGTCTGAGCGCGGGCACATTCTCGGGCAGCGGCACGGCAACCGTGACCTACAATCCGGCCTATGACCTGCGGGCCGGCGAAACCGCCCACATATCCGTGACCACGGCCGCCCAGGCAGGGGATGGCACCTCCTTGGCCAAACCGTTTGTTTACCAGGTCACGGCCGCAACTGCCCCGGCCCCGGCAACATTCACTGGGGATACCTACACCTTAGCCAGCGAGGCTGTTTCGGGCATCCACGCCACGGACATGGATAGTGACGGCTTCATGGATCTAGCGTACTCCTTTGAGACGCTGGCGTGGACGCAGGTTAGCTACTTCAATGGCAGCGTCTTTAATAGTATCAACGGGGCGGCGGGCGCAAGTAAGTTTATAACCAGTGCCGACTTGGACAATGATGGCCACCGCGATTACGTCGTGGCGACCTCCGGTTCGGCGAATGAAATAACACTTTTTCGTAACATCAACTTCTTCCGTAACTTCAACCGCTGGGATTGGCTGCCCGTACCCGTGGCCGGCAGTACTGCCACGGGTGGCTTGAGAACCATTGTGCCAGCGGATCTAAACGGCGACGGAAACATCGACTTGCTCGTGGCTTGTGTGGGGGCTGGCACTTCCGTTTCGCTGGGGCAAGGTAATGGCAGGTTCTTACCCTATACGACGCTCGCCACCGGGCACACGGAGAGTGTGGCGGCAGGCGACATCGACGGGGACGGGGATCTGGACGTCATTGCTTGTAGTCGGCTCACGAATACGGTTGTCATCCGCTTAAACGACGGCACGGGCACTTTTTCCGAGGGCTCCTCCGTGTCCGTCGGGGGCAGCCCCGTGGCCGTGGCGCTCGGGGATCTAAATGGGGACTCGGCCTTGGATATGGTCGTGGCCAACTATGAGTTGTCCGCCGGCCGCAGTACGGTTTCGGTGCTGCTCAATTCCGGCACCGGGGCCTTTACCAACTCTGCAGCAGTCCCCGTCGGAGCCCGAGCCGTGGATGTAAAGCTGGGGGATGTGGACGGCGATGGCGATCTTGATTTTGTCTCCAGCAACCAGGCGTCGAACAACGTCTCTATCTGCTTGAATAATGGACAGGGCTCCTTTATGCTTGCCCGGAATCATCCTGTGAAGGGCTCCCCAGCTGGCCTTGATTTAGCCGACATAGACGGCAACGGCACGCTTGATTTAGTGACTACGGGATCTTTAGGTGCCCATGTATATTTAAACAAGGCCTCAGTGTTCGTGTGGACGGGTACCGTCAGCTCCGACTGGAATACGGCCGGTAACTGGCAGGGCAATGCCGTCCCTACTCGTTCCGACGACGCCTCGATTCCAGCGGGTCTGACGACCTATCCCGTCGTGGACCAGGGCAGCATTGCCGTCCACAGCCTCACCATTGCGGCAGGAGCTCAGTTTACGTTGCAGGCGGCGGCCACCGTGGAGGTGTTTGGAAACTGGCAGAACCATGGGGCGACCACCTTGCCCGGAGCCGTGGTCTTTCGGGGGGACGGCGTTCAAACGGTCGGCGGCACCGCGTTGACTCGTTTCGGCACGCTGGAAGTAAATAAACCTTCGGGGGCCTTAAGCTTGGAAAGGGCAGCTGTCGTGACCAATATGTTAACGATGAGCGCGGGAACGTTAGCGACCAATACCTATGAACTAACCACGACCGGCGCGACGCTGCGTGAAAGCCCGGAGAGCTACGTGCTGGGCACTACGCTCAGCAGCGCCCAGTTAACGACGGCCGGCCGGAGCTACGACTTCGGGGATCTGGGCCTAGTGCTCACCCCTCGCGGGGCCATTTTGCCGGGGGCAACGACGGTGCGCCGCCTGACGGGAACGAGCCTATCCGGGCAGGGTACCGGGAGCACGGTGCTGCGCTCTTACAACATTGAGGCCGCCACCAATAGCGGCCTAGATGTAGTCCTGCAGTTTGGCTATTTTGATTCGGAGCTCAACGGTTTGGCGGAAGAAGGCCTGACCCTGCTGCGCTCGGCGACGGGGCCGGCCGGGCCTTGGGAGGCCGTTGCTTCGCTGAGCCAGAATACCACGGCCAATACGGTCACGGCCAGCGGGGTGGAGCATTTTTCCATTTGGACCCTGAGTCAGCGCACAAATCCGTTGCCCGTGGAGCTGGTGCGCTTTACGGCCGAGGCCAAGGGTAGCGATGCGCTGCTGCGCTGGACCACGGCGCAGGAAATAGACAACGCGGCCTTTGTGATTGAAAGTAGCGTCGATGGACGCCGGTTTCGCGAAATCGGCCGGCAAACCGGGCAGGGGACGCGCACCCAAGCTACGGCCTACCAGTTCGTGGATCAGAATCTTTCGCGCTATGCGGCTCCCGTCATCTACTACCGCCTCCGCCAGGTGGATACCGATGGCCGGGAAACGGTGCTGCCCGTGCGCTCCGTGCGCGTCATGCATGCCGCTCCAGAATTTCATGTGTATCCCACCATCGTGGCGGATGGCCATCTACGTTACCACTATGATGGTACGTTCGCCGCGGACGTGACGCTCGCTGTGTATAACACGACAGGCCAACTTCTGCTACGCCAGCAGGGCTCTACGTTGCGGACGGGCGAGGTCGTCTTACCTATCTTGCCCACGGGGTGGTACGTGGTGCATCTGACCACCCAAGGTGAGCACTACACCGAGCGCTTTTATCGGCCCTAAACAGCAAGAGCGAGGAGCCTAGGAACGCTTACCCCCATTTTTCTAGCCACTTGGCGGCATCCTGCAGCTTTAAAACAGAAGCTGCAGGATGCTGCCAAGTGGCTAGTTCGTTCCCATCATAGTTTCGGTCACGTATCCTGAAAAACCACCGTATTCTTGGACTCGTCTAGGGCTCGGATAGGGTCCATTAAAATGGCTCCCAAGGACAATATAAAGTCTAGAATTGTTGTCTCAGTAATCAATGAGTCAGTAACTTAAGGTTTATTGACTTAGCTAGACGAACGGATGATTTGGGGCTATGCGCGGGTGTCTACCCAGCAGCAGCAACTGCACCTACAGCTCGATGCGCTGCGGGCCTACGGCTGTCAAGAGGTGATCAAGGAAAAAGCGTCGGCTTTGAAGGAGCGCCCGGCGATACGGTCGTGGTGTGGAAGCTAGACCGGCTGGGCCGCTCCCTCAAACACTTAGTGGAGCTGGTGCTCGGCTTTCAGGAAAAGCAGATCCAGTTTGTCAGTCTGCAGGACCACCTGGACACGACCACCGCCCAGGGCCGCCTGATGTTTAATATGTTTGCTTCCCTGGCCGAGATTGAGCGCGACCTGATCCGGGAACGTACCCAGGCCGGACTGGCGGCCGCGCGGGCCCGGGGTCGGCAGGGGGGAAGGCCTCCCGGGTTGAGCAAGGAAGCCCAGCGGAAAGCCGAAGCGGTCAAAACCCTCTATTTACAAAAAGACAAGACAGCCGAGGAGATTGGCCAGCTACTCGGTATTGGTCGTTCCACGGTGTATCGGTATTTAACCCTGCTGGGCGTTACCAAAGGCGCTTAAGCGGAAGGCCATTCTGCGCTCCCCATGCTGGGCGAAGGAGTAATCGTAATGGCAACGTCCGCCTAGTGCTCACCGTCCCTAGCCCTGCCGGCTATAAGGGGCTTTGGAGCCTAAAGTAAATGCAAGAAAACCCGGTTATCCAGGCCGCTGTTGGTTGTTGCCTTAAACAGCATTTATGGGTCGAGCGATTGCATCTCCAGGGTACTACGGCTCGCTCTTCCCTAGGATAACCCGCGTGTGGATCCTGCAAAAATACAGTTCTTAGGTTTTGGTAGCTGCCGTGCTTTGCGTAGTTTACCCCCTCCTTCACCCGTTCCCTTAATCAGGGCAGGCGACCTCCTTTTTTGCGTCCTTATGCAGACCTATTACCTCGAATATTCCGACGACGAAGTCACTGGCACGGCCCATAAATTCTACGAAGCCACTGTGGATGGCGCGGCCCTGACGCTCCGCTACGGGCGCATCGGCACGCCAGGCGCTAGCAGTACCCAACACTGCCCCTCGCCGGAGGCCGCCACCAGCCTGGCTCTCAAGAAAGTCAACGAGAAAAAGCGCAAAGGCTACGCCGAGGCCGTCCCGGGCGTGCGCCAGAAGCGCACCATGACACGGCGGCTCGTGGAAAGCCGCCCGGCCACCACCAAAAAAATGGCTCCCACGCGCTGGCGCTTCAATACCGGCTCGCCCGCCTTCGGCATCTTCGTTGACGCGCACGGCTGCTGGATGGGCAATCAGGACGGGCGCGTGTACCGTCTCAGCCACGAGGGGGAGCTAGAGCTGGAGTTTCAGCTCAGTGAGGGCGTCAAGTGTATCGTCTCCGACGGCGCGTGGCTGTACGTGGGCTGCGACGACGGCAACGTCTACGACCTGTCTGGCAAAACCCCGCGTCTAGCCTACGAGATTAACCCCCACATTGACATCTACTGGCTCGACATTGCCAACGGCCTGCTGGCCGTGGCCGACGCGGGGGGCCAGCTGACGACCGTCAACTACGAGGACGAGGAGCAGTGGGCGGTAAAAACCGGGGGCAACTGTGCCTGGATGGTGCGCTGCGACGCGGTGGGCCGGGTATACTACGGCGACTCGCAGGGCGTGCGCTGCTACTACGGCTGGGAGCAGGAAACCCTGGTGTGGTACCAGCCTACCAAGCCGGTTCTATTCGGGTGGCTCGACGGCGCGCACGTCTACGCGGCCACGGCCCACCACCAGGTGCTTAAGTTCGATCAAGCTGGGCAGCTGGTGCGCACCTACCAGGCTGATGCCGCCGTGTTTTCCTGCGCCACCTCGCCCGACGGGCGTTTCGTCTTCGCCGGCGATAGTTACTCCACGGTGTACTGCTTTGCCGAGGATGGTCAGCGCCTGTGGAAGCTGGCCACAGGCTGCGGCTCGGCCTGCTCGATGCAATACGTCGAGGAGCGGTTGTACCTGGTCACCAGCAATGGCGCCTTTGCCTGCCTGGATGTGAGCCCGGCGGCCTTGGCTGAGGCCGAGCAGGGGCTCACCGCGCCGGTCACGGCCACCAAGGCTCCCCAGGAGCGGGTGGCTACGGTGCCCAGCCACGTGCTGGAGTCCGCCCCCGCCGCCCTGGCCGGGGTGCAGCTGCGCTGCGTGCGCGTGGGCAGCCAGCTGCGCGTGCGCGTGGCCTCGGCCGGCTACCAGGACTGGTACGTGCAGTTTCCCAAAAACCTGCGCCAGGAGGGGCAACGCTACCTAGTCGAGCAGGTGGAGCCTGCGGCCCACGGCCACTTCTACCGGATCTTGGGCAATATCTATATGCTCCCCACGTAGACCGCACCGCGCGCGGTAGGTCTTACAGTTTCATGTCCCGTCGCTACCTATGGAAAACCCGACTGCCAAGAGGTCTCGTGCGAGCTGGCAGACCAGATTACTAGTTGTGCCCCAATGGAGTAAGACCGCTGGTGCGCTTTGACTTGATCCGAGCTGAATTAGCAGTGGTTACCGTTGTGGAGCAAGGAAACGAGGGGCCGCCCGCCCTACCGTCAGCAAGCTGTTCGGTAATCCACTGGCGGCACTACGGGGGCGCTGGCTATGGGCAGCAAGTCACTAAAATCGAGAGGTGAAAGCCCTGCTTTATTTGCCACTGCGTGGCTAAAACCGGTCAGAACGCAAGAAATTCAGGGTTTTTGGGCTTACCTTTGGCTTAAGCGTACGGTAAACACCTCGCCAACACGGGAGCCAGAAAATGGCGAAACCCCGGACTGTTGGTACCAGCCGGGGTTTCAAGAAGCAGGTGGGCAAACACCTAGACTTCTTACTCATGAGAAAGGTGCGTGCGAAGGGGAAACCGGGGGGCAAAGCCCGTTGGTTTCTCATTTCCCTAGAGCTGTTCAAGGCCGCGCTAGGGGGATTCATTCGAGCGGTGGTTAGCCACTGGCTCGGACATCCGTAGGATGGCGGCGGTTCGGGCTTCGGCCCGGGCCGCCGTTTGGGTTGACCGACCGATTGTCTGTCCTGACTTGTACAAACATACGAGTTTGAAAGAAAAGTTGCGCAACCTGTGGCAACAATTGCACAATTCACTCAACTGTTGCGCCATTCGGGCAACTGGTGCATCATAGTTGAGTAAATTTCCCCCTTCTGTTGAAAGATCGCGGAATTTCTGTTTATTCATACGCAACCACATATTTAAAATCAAACGCGTATGCCCCGAATTGACCCAATATGGTTTCCTGAGTTCCAAGTCAAATCTATTATTCAGCCGCCCATACTTGCCGAGCACTCCCGCGTATATCATTTCAATGATCAATGCGGAGCCGTTAAGCACAGTTCGCATAGTTCACCCGTGCCGTTTGATGGAAGGCCAGAAGTAGGACCTTGTTACCATTGCCAACAGCACACCGAACAGGGTCGCTGAAAGCCAAAGAGCCCTTCATGTGAGGGGCTCTTTGTTCGTAAAAACCAAGTGATAAACTTGAATGAATAGTATGAGCTACTTTGGCTCAGTAGGTACAGGTTTAGTATTGACTGTAGTATACTGAATTAAGGCAGCTGTATCACCCCCCTTGTCATTCCAGACACAGGTGCCAGAGCCCCAATAGAACAAGTGCACCACCTGACCATTTTTATCTGGCTTTGCCTTTTGATAAGTACCGGTGCCTGTTACTAAACGGATCCATTCATCTTTGCCGATGACAACATCTGGAAAGAGATAAATGTGGCGAAACTCATTAGAAGGAGTTCCATCGCCATTGAATGTTCTATCAATCACTGCATACCCTTTGGCATTTACAGCTGTTGAAGCACGCAACCAGACGCCTTCAGCAGCCGGGGTTGAGGCATTGGTAACAGAGTGAAGGGTAAGGCTCATAGGAGAACAAGAATAAAGGGTACCCTACCTAAGGACCATAAATGTGCCATTGCACTTACGGCAAAAGTCAAACCCAGTATATTCCTAAATCTTCTATTTATTAATATACAAAAGCTGTATGCCAAGCAGCTTATCATTAAATTGTAAGCTCACAATACTTATCGATCTATATGGAAAGACTCGTTACATTCTGGAGCCGGTGCGTGCTCTATTTTACCTTCGTGATTGTAGCTGGGTCAACCTGTTTTGCGCAAGTCAGTGTTCGAGGCTATTACCGAAAAAACGGCACCTATGTGCAGCCCCATCAAAGGACGCGTCCCAATCATACCGTCACGGACAACTATAGCTATCCAGGCAATTATAATCCCAACAAAGCAGGCACCTCCAGCACCCCGTCTTCAGGCGGCAGCGGGTCTTCCAATGCCAATGGTTCAGCCAATAGGAGCCCTGAGGTAAGGGGGCAGGCGACTGATCAACCGGTAGCAAATTCGTACGCGATGCTGCCTGGCGTCTACCGCCTAGATGCAACGATGCCGGTTTCTGTGCGGGCTCAACCTAACATTGATGCCAGCGAAGTGTATTTGTGCCCCCGCAACGCGACGGTTAGCGTGTTGGAAGACACCAATGAAACGTACTGTAAAGTGCTGGTAAATGGTCACACCGGTTACCTATCGAAGCGGTTGCTAACCAGTACCATGAGTACATCTGCTCCCTACATGGCTCCCGCTACTGAACCAGTCACGGCCCATAAACCACCGCTTGCCCCGACCTGGAAACCAAGTTCAAGTGCGGAAGAATTGAACTATCGGTTAATAACGACCTTCAATTCTCCGATGGATCCACCGCTGCGCGCCGCGCCTGACATTAATGCGGAGGAAGTCTATACCTGCCCGAAGACAGCCACGGTGTATGTCTTAGGTGAGCCGCAGGGCCCCTATTGTAAAGTAGCAGTCAATGGGCGGATAGGGTACGTGGCGGTTGCGCTGTTACAGAAAAGCCGGTAGACAAAAACTACGCTTATAGCTTGTGACCACAATGTGGACAGTACGGAAGCGTTTCCGCCGACCTATGCTGCTGAGCCAACTGCTCCGAAAAGCCGGCAGCCAGTATTCCCGTAGGCAAGGCAAACAGACCCAGCCCTAAAACGGCAATCACACTACTAAGCACTTTGCCGGCCACCGTGATAGGATACACATCCCCGTAGCCGACCGTGGTCAGCGTCGCCACGCCCCACCACATGGTTTCCGGGATGCTGCCAAACTTGTCGGGCTGAGCGGCACTCTCCACATAGTACATCAGGCTGGAGACGAGGACGAGCAGCAGGCCAATCAGCCCCGTCGTAACTAGTAACTCCGGCCGCTTCCGTCTCACCACCTGCCCGATCACGTCCAGCGCCCGAACGTAGCGCGCTACCTTCAGGAGCCGAAACAGGCGCAGCAAGCGCAGAATGCGCAAATCAACCCCAGCCAGGGAGAGATAAAAGGGCAGGATAGCCAGCAGATCGATCAACGCCATTGGCGTGCACATAAAGCGCAGCCGGCCGCGCACCGGATCTCGGAAGCGTCGATCTTCCACGCTCGACCAGACGCGTAAGCCGTACTCGATCGTAAAAGCGTACACGGAGACGATTTCCAGGCCGACAAAGAAGGGCCGGTAAGCGGTAGAGAGGCTTTTAACTGAGCCTAAGACCACGGCAGCTCCGTTGAGCAATACCAGTCCTAGAATAACGCCGTCGAAGACTCGTTCCAGGCCACGGCCCCCATCCTGAGCATCGAATAGCTGGTAGACATACGCCCGCGAGTGGCTCATATAAGATCAAGAGAGGACGGTACCATCATTAGTTGAAGTGGGCTGAACCGTAGGATGAAAAGTGTATCTCACCATGGCGACTGCTGCATAGCTAGAAGCAGCTAGTCCTTAGCGAACAACGGCTTTTGTAATTACACCGTCCATAATATGAAAATAGCTGCCGGCTGATTTACTGCCATAAATAAGCGTTTCCCGTTCTCCCGCCTTTGTTAGCACTCGCTCGGTTTTGGTGGGCTCCCCAAACGAATCCAGGACTTGTTCCCGCGTCATCCCAGTCTCAATCTTGCGATCAATCAACTTGTCCGATACGGCCTCCTCGTATTTAGAGCGAATGTTTTCTTTGCGTTTCCGCTCGGCTCGAAGCCGGTAATCAGCCGAATCAATTTCGAGGCCGAGGGAGAAAGCGGAGCTGTATTTTCGCTCCGGCACTGCTTGCCACTCCGCTAGTTGCGCGGCATCAATAAGCCCGTCGGAAAATAAGGCAGTGGCCTTTTCCAAATGGGGCCGAAACTCTGCTAGTCGTTGTTGCTCCTTTTCCGCGTCGCGCGCCTGCTGGCGCTGCCGTTCCATCTCAGCCACCTCTTGCTGTTGCTGTTTTTGGCCTTCGATCGCTAAGCGCAGGGCTTCTTCCTCTGCTGCTTGCTTTTGGACATAGGCCTCATAACGCCCCTGTTTAGCCGCGCGTTTTTGCTTGCGGATAAACCACCAGATAAGGCCGAAGGCCACCCAGATAGGAACTCCCCACAACGCGTCTACTGGTTTGGCCAGGGTGGCGGGCGGGTCAACATAGTTGTGAAGGGAGGTATACACCCCGAACGCGGCAAAGGCGACGCCAAAACTAAACCAACGGGTACTAGCGGGCTGCGGGGTAGCTGGGATAGCCGGCGCACTAGTCGTACTGCGCTGCGCCGTCGAGCGACCACCCCCCATCTTACTTCGACTGGATAAACCCGTACCAGGGATGCTCGTATTCAGGTAAGCCCCTTTCTTGCCGATGTTCACGCTGGCGCCGCGACCACCTATGGTCGTGCTGAAGCCGCTCTTGCTGACATTCAGCTTGAGACCCGGGGCTATTTTGAAACTCTTGCGAAACCGGAAGCCCATGGCCTTAGCAGCCGCAGCCTTTCCCGACGGTCCAGGTACAAGTACCTCGCGCTTGGCAGTCGGCTTTGTTGTATTTGCTACAGCCGCACTGGCTGGTTTTGGGGCTAGGCGCCTCACCGCCACCGCAGCCGCCGAATGCGATCAAGGCAAAAAGGAGTAGTATTTTTTTCATAGGAAGGTATAGATGCAAGAGAATAGGTAAGAGGCAGTGGGCCGGCAGGTAGGAAAGTGAGCGCTACCACCTGCCGGCTTACTGCCTCGGCTGGTATTTGACTAGATATAGGTCTTATTGCCGTTGCTGTTTATATAGTAACAGCCACCGCGGGGGCCCGTGTAGACCATGCGACCATTGTAGGTGGCCGGGCACGAGCCGCCCGTCGTACTGCCGCCCGTGGTACCACCAGTAGTGCCCCCGCTACTGCCGCTGGCTAAGCCAGTTTGCCGCTTGGTTTGCACCGTGTTATTGGCAAAGACAACATAGATGATGATCGTGTTGGTGTTGTCAGCACTCCACGAATACTCGTTACTACCCCTATTGGTCCCGGGTCCTAAGAGCGTGACCACTTGGGTATAGGTCATCCCCGCAGTGATAAGATTATAATTCTCAATCGTGACCATGGTCACCGGTGGGGTGGGGGTAGGTTGCGTTTCGCTTTCCTTTTTACAACCCAGTAAGGCGACCAAAAGAAAGAAGAGATACCACGTTTTGTAAAATGTACTTTGCATAGAAAGGGTGGAAAGGGGAAAGTATAGAGAGGGAATAAATCAGATAGTAAGCTATGCGTCCAGGGGTTTGAGAACCCCATTCACTTCCAGCAATTGCCCACTAGCCACCAGATTCTGCGTGATAGCCTGCAGCTGTTGGCGCTGCTCCTCGCTTATTCGGCTAAAGCCCAGCAGGCGGGCAGCGGGCAGCAGAACGGCGTCCGGCTCAATGGCAAAGCTCTGCCGCACGACCATTTTGACTGCCGCAGCCAGTTCTTCCTCGGCCACGAAAGCGAGCTTCCGGGAGACCGCAGGCAACCCTGATCGGTCGCGCAGCGGCACGGCAGTCGGCCCCATGGTGGGGGTCCACAGAAAGTCGTCCTGCTCAACTCGGATGCTGCCCAGTTTGCCCGCCAGCCGGATCGCCCCGGCGACGGTCGCGCGGATGCGCGAGCCTACTTGCGTGGCCCCAGCGGCCGAGGCCAGCCGGCGGGTCACCTCATCCACATGCACGGGGCTTTCCACGGCCACGACTTCCGCCACCCAGGCCGCCAGGCGCCCGATGGGCTGCAGATGTAACTCCTGCTGGCCCACGAGGGCGGGTAGTTGCGCTACCTGGTAGGGGAGGCTAGCAAGGGTCGCAGAAGGTTCAACCAGTTCTTCTCTTGCCAAACCGGTCAAGGCTGCTGGTTCTACAGTAACTTCCAGCTCGGGCTCGTCAGGCTCATCCTGGGCCGCAAGGCGGCGCGCTTCCTCGATGGCGGCCACGACGCGCGCCGTCTCGCGCTCGGGATCCCGGAACCAGTCCGTGCTCCAGATGCGGTGCAGGCGCCAGCCGACCGCTTCCAGTACCTGCTGGCGCAGCCGGTCCCGATCGCGGGCGGAGCGGGCACTATGATACATGGCTCCGTCGCACTCGATGCCCAGCACGTAGCGGCCGGGCTGATCGGGATCAACGACCGCTAAGTCAATGTAAAAGCCCTGGGAGCCAATCTGGGGACGTACCGTGTAGCCCTGCGCGATGAGAGCGCGGTACACAGCTTCTTCGAAGGGGGACTCCATCTCCCGGCCAGTTTCCTCGTTCTGGTTCAGCCGGCCGTGCTGAGCGAAGGTGAGGAAGGTTTTCAGCGCGGCCACGCCCTTGGCGCGGGTGCGATTCAGGTCCAAGTCATCGGCCGTGAGGTTAGTAAAGACCTCGCAGCGCTGCTTGGCGCGGGTGATCAGCACGTTAAGGCGGCGCTCCCCGCCTTCCCCGTTCAGGGGCCCGAAGCTCATGGTCAGGTAGCCATCCTTGGTGCGGCCATAGCCAATGCTGATTAGGATAACATCCCGTTCATCGCCCTGCACGTTTTCCAGGTTCTTGACAAAGAAGGGCTCGTGGGCGTGGCGGTTGAAGAAGGCCTCGGTTTCGGGGTGCTGTCGGCGCCGCACTTCCAGCGCATCCTGAATGGCCTGGCGCTGCGCCGTGCTGAAGGCGACTACGCCCAAGGTCAGCCTGGGCGTGGTGCGGGCGTGGTGCAGGACGGCGTCGGCCACGGCCGCGGCTTCCGCGGGATTGGTGCGGGTCGTGCCGCGCTCGTAGTACGTGGTGGGCAGGTGGTGGTAGACCAGGCCCAACTGCCCCTGGCCGCCGGGGCTGGGGAAAATCACCAGCTTGTCCTCGTAGAACAAGTGATTGGAGGCAGCAATCAGGGACTGATGCAGGGAGCGGTAGTGCCAGCGCAGCATGCGCTCGGGCATCTGGCGAGCCTTGCACAGCTCCAGAATGCTTTGAATATCAGCGGTCACGTTTTCCTCGTCCGCCTCGCTGGCACCCGTCAGCGAGTCAAAGAAGGACGTGGGGGGCAGCTGTTTCGAGTCGCCCACGACGACTAATTGCTTGCCCCGGGCGACGGCGCCCAGGGCATCAACGGGCTTGACCTGACTGGCTTCGTCGAAGACGACCAGGTCAAACTCCACGGCCCCCGGCGGCAGATAGCTGGCCACCGACAGCGGAGACATCATAAAGATGGGCTTAATAGCTTGCACGGCGTGGCCTGCCTGCTGCATGAGCTTGCGCAGGGGCAGGTGGGCGCGTTTGCGGGCAAACTCATTTTTGAGCAGCAGCATCTGCCCCCCGGCGAAGGGATTGGGGAGCTGCTCGTGGTGGTAGCGCATGGCCCGGATGCGATTGTGATATAGGCTGTCGCGATCAGCTTGGCGGAACCGGGTGGCTAGCTCCTCGTGGCCAGCGCGCTCAAATTGCCGGAGCGCCGGGTGCTGCTCGTAGGCCAGCTTCTGCAAATACTCTAGCCAGGTCTGCCGCACAGCGACGCCGAGCAAGTCCACAGCTGCCGGCCAACTCTCGGCCAGCAGCAGGAGTTCAGGTAGCTGCTCGGCCTCAATGGTCGCCGCCACGTTGTTCCACTCGGTCATCAGACGCAGGGCCGGCAAGTCGGCGGCCCAGGCATTTAACGTTTTTACCTGATAGGCAAAGGACTGAAACTGCAAGCGGCCCTCAGCGCCAAAGCGGCGCACTTCATTCATCTCGAGGGCATCGGCTACGGCCTGCACCGTGCCCCGGTGCTGGGTAAGAGCCCCTTCCAGCCGGATGAGCAGCTCGGTGAGCTGCGCACCCTGGCCGGGCTCCGTCCTGGCCGCCGCCCCGAGATAAGCGAGTAAGGCACTAGGCAACTCCTGCCGCTGCATGCGCTGATGGGTAAGGGTGACGTACTCTTTCACTCGGTGCAGGGTGCTCCACTCCGAGCGCACTCCTTGCCAAGCCGCCCCATATAGGCGGCTCAGTAGTGGGGTTGCTTCCGTGAGTAGCAGCTCGTAGCGCGTGGCTTCGTGGATGGCATCCAGCACCGGAATCAGGTCCGCGGCCGCCTTGGGCAGCGGGTCGCGCCACAGCGTTTGCAGGTTTTTGCGCGCCCGGCGGTACTCTCCGTTCAGGAATTTCCACCATTTGTCCCCGTAGGTCAGCAGCGTGGCCCGTTCTGGCAGTAAATTCTTCTCCCAGGCCTCAGGTAGTAAGGTGGCCTCGTACTGCGCGTGTAAGGCCGCGTAGGCTTCCCCAGTTTGGAGCACTTCGGTGAGGTGGGCAGTTTGCTGCCCCCACGCCGGATCCGCGACGGCCGTGCCAGCCAAAGGCGGTGCCAGCTGGGCGTGCCGAGCGGAGGGTAGCAATGCTTCCGCCGCCGCCCGGTCCGGGGGCATGGGGTAGCCTAGGTGCTGAGCTAGGGCCTCGGCCGCCACTTGGAGCGCGGTGACGGCGCTCGTGGCGGCGCTGAGCAAGGGGATCAGCGCCTGCTGCTGGGCGGGTAGCAGCACGGTAAGTTCACTGCCCCAGAAGAGAAGCTCTTTCGGCGCGCCTGTTTTGCGCAGGGTAGCTTGCACGCGGGTGGCCAGCGCTTCGGCGTGGGCCGCGTCCGCATCCGTCCAACTCGTTAGCTGGGCAAAGGGCAGGCGCGGTAGCTCTACTGCTCCGCGCTCTTCGCGCAGCCGCAGCAGCTCGCCCGCCACTTGCTGGGCCGTGCGCCGGCTGCGGCCCAGCGGGGCATTGACGGCCAGCGCGTAGTCGTTGAGGGCCGCCCGGTAGCGGGGCAGCTGGGCCATCTGGTCTTCCACGGCCGTCGCCGTGGCGGGGCGGCCCAGCTGTAAGGTGGCCTTGAGCTCATCATGTAAGGCCTTCTTGTTGGCCTTATGCGAATGCAGCTCCAGACAGGCAACCCCTAGGCCGAGGGCATCGAGGCGACGTTTCACGACTTCCAGAGCGGCCATCTTCTCGGCCACGAACAGCACCTTCTTGCCCGCGCCGATGGCTTCGGCCAGCAGGTTAGCAATGGTCTGGGACTTGCCCGTACCGGGTGGTCCCTGAATCACCAGGTTGCGACCCTCGTGCACGGCCAAGAGCGCCAGCAGCTGGGAGGAATCGGCATCGAGTACTTGGTGCAGCTCCGCAGCGGGGCTCTCCGTATCCAGGAAGGCGGTATCACTGACCGAGGGGGCCGCATCGCGAAAGCCGGTGTCCGCGCCCAGCAGGGCGCCAATAGCCGGGTGATCCAGAATATTGGCCTGGGCGGGCCAGGTAGCCGGGTCCAGGTCCCGGTAGAGCATGAATTTGCCGAAGGAGAAGAAGCTTAGGGCCAGGCTATCGATGTTAACCTTCCAGCGCGGCATTCCTTGAATAGCGGCCGCGACGGCGGCGTAGTAGTCGGCCAGGTTGCTTTCCTCGTCCAGCTCCGGCAGGGGTAAGGATATCCCAAAGCTGGCCTTGAGCTTGGCTTGCAGCGAGAGGTTGCCTTCTACTTCGGCGCCCGTGTGCCGCAGCTTGAAGCGCTCGGCGGCCGTGCCGCGCTCCAGCAGCACAGGCACGAGTACGAGCGGGGCCTGGCGGGGCTCCTCACTGCTTTCCGCCTCGTACCAGGTCAGCATGCCCAAGGCCAGGTAGAGAATGTTCACGCCCTGTTCTTCCAGGCTGGTGCGCGCCGTGTAGTAGGTAGCCAGGAGGCGACTTTCCAGCTTGGCTAGCGGCTCGGCGGTTTGTAGCTTGGTATCTGTGAGCAAGGCTTGGCGCTCGGCTTCCGTGCGCTGATTCGCTTCTGGGCTAACGGTTTTCGGATCAGTCGGTGCCAACTCCTCCGTAGTGTTGCCGACTGATACATCCAATGCCAGGGCTTTATCGCCCTGTTTTTTGGGCTCCGGGGCGGCCTGGAAATACATGGTTTTGCCCTGTCGTACCAGTACATCGTAGGCGGGGGCGGCCTCTTCCTGGACAATGGCCACGCCTTGCGCTTTGGACAGCCGAAAGTTGAGCAGGGGGTTGCGCAGGCCCAGGTCGAGCAGCTCCTGGCGGGATGCTTCGAGTTTCGTGGAGAGGGAAGAGGCTGCTAGGGGAGAGGGTAAAGATTCTAATTCCACGAATAACAATAGAAAGGTATATACGCCGGGCTGACAAGGTAGTGCACTGGCTCCGGTTACACAACCTTCAGCAAAAGCATAATAAAATAGAATATTAGTAAGAAATAAGTCCAATAGCATCTTCTCTGCCAGCAGCTCAAGAGCACACGACTGTTTATTTCTGACAAAAGAAGCGAGTAGTAAGGTAAGTAAGTAACGGAGGCTTGCACTTTGGCTGCCCGACAAACGCGGCCACTGGCGAAGGTTCCAAAACCTAAGAACTCTCGCACCAACTCCTAGGAGTTGGTGCGAGAGTTCTTGATTAATCAACCAAGAAGGATTGCAAGTGAAATCCCTATGGTACGGCTTTAACAAATTACGTAATCCAGTTACTCGCCTGGCTTATGCTTATGGGGCTTTAAAGCGGGGTGTTTCGGTTGGCTTTCCGGAGTAACCCGTCTTCTTTTGTCAGGGGTACCATCTTCTTTTTTCGGTTTTGGACCAGGTTTAATAGCCATGATAAGGAGTGGTTTTTAGGGTTAAATCTTGTTTTTAAGACCTTGAAATAGAATGCCTTCTCGCTATTGAATGGAATAAATCAAAGATAAAAAAATTAGTTAACCTGAAAACTGCTATCGCTTATTACCGAGTTTTGACTGACCGGCAGGAGGCGGTTCGTCTGTTTGCGGAGCGGGCTATCGGGTCACGACTTCTGACCCCCTGACCCCTAGATTGAGGGGGACAGGAAAAACAGACGTCAGCAACTGCTGGCTGCGCTTAATTAATAGCACAAGAATAAAGCCATTCTGACCACTGCCATGCTCGACCGATTGGGGCGCAACGGGTGGTTCATTGCCCCCCTGATGGAAAGACGGGTGAAGTTCAAGACCGTGGACACTACTTACGCCGACGAGTTGACAATTCATTTGCTGGCTGCATTTGCCTAGCATAAGGGGAGACAGACCCGTACCAGCACCATAGACGCCCTATAAGCTACTGGGCTAGGGTATGTCATTAGGTAGGTGCTAAGAACTGGTGGACAGAGGTACTGTAGAGTATTGAATTTAGCAATTGGCGTGTGGGCCATCGTACCTTACATATTTCATCAAATGAACGTGCGTTGATGTAGGGATACAAGACGAAAAAGGGCCCTCGTTATAAGTCTTTTTGGGATCAATTTAGAAAAGGAAAAGGTGGTTCGAGGAAAGATTCATACGGATACTTATTACTAACTCAAACCGGAATCCATCTCCAAGAGATGGTCAATGATGATCATCAAAGTTATTAACCTAGGATAGTACCATCAAGGCATTTAGTTATCTTGTAAACTTAATAAGAATGAAAGGGCGAGTTTAACTAACAGCTGTACTAATTTTTTTGATTAAACACAGCTAAACTTTTAATATAATAAATTTAAATGCAGAACCACATCTTAGAGTTTGAAGGAGAGCAGCTACAGCAGTTACATAGACTATTTGCTAAAATGGCTGAGGGCAATACAATTCTATTCTTAGGAGCAGGGGCATCAGTTACTGATGAAAGTAAATACTTAGGTCCACAACTAATTGATCTTTTTGAAGCAAAAGTACAGAAAGATTTTGGTACACGAGATTTAATTGAGTTTGTTGATATTTTACAACAAACTCAAGGTGTTACAAGACGAGACTTTGATAATATCGTTGATGACGTACTACGTAAAATACGCATTACTGAAGCGCATAAAACACTAGCATCCGTTCCATGGAGGAATATAATCACAACCAACTATGATTTGCTCGTAGAGCAAGCATATGATGCTATAGTTGGAACATTAAAAGAAAAATATAAGCTTGTGCCAGTTAGGAAGCATTCTGCATATAATTATCATACAGCGCAGAATGAAGTCAAATACATCAAGCTTAATGGTTGTATTCAAGACAAAAAGGAATATCCTCTTGTATTTTCTACCGACGACTTTAACAAAGCACGTAGGTTTTATAAATTAGCGTTAAGCGAATTAAAAAATATGTCGGATGCGATCGAATTTATTAGCATAGGCTATTCATATTCTGATCCATTTGCTAAACAACTCTTAAAAGAGTTTGATAAATATAATTACAAAGAAAGAAGGTATCTATATAGTGTCGACCCCTATGTAAATGATAGCCAACTAGATTTTCTTAAATCAAATAAAATTATTGTTATAAAAACCTCTTTTAGCATTTTCTTCAAAATGTATGAAGAATGGGTTGAGCAAAATAGTGTACATATTGCAAAAGCGTTAAGAGTCCAATATACTGATAGCAACGAATCAAAAGTTTATTTACCAGCCCAACTCCAGGCTAAAATAGGACATACGATTACGCAGTTGAATGCGCAATATCGTGGTCAGTTTGTCGATGAAAAAGAATTTTATAAGGGTGAGGAACCATCATACGAAACAATCCTAAAGTTCTTCGATGTCATCAGACGGGATAAATTATCCGAATCTTGTAATGAAATTTTAGAATTTATTAATAAAGGCAAATCTGAGATAGTTCCTGTAGTATTTTTAAAAGGATCATTTGGGACCGGAAAATCGACATTTGCATATAGATTAATTAATGAGTTTATGCAAAACAAAGCTTTAAAAGCTGTTGCTTTTGAAGTACTCGATCACACAAAGATTGAGGTCAATTCTATTGTAGAATTAATTAAAAAATTAGATCCTAAGTATGTTTTTATATTTTTTAATAATGTTGAAGTAAATAGTGTTTTTATTTCAATGCAAGAAATACGCTTTCAATTAAGCTCAGTTCAGCTAAGTGAAGTTAATATTGTAATAGTTGCTCCCATTAGAGAAAACGTATTAGAGCGATTTAAGTTTAATAAAACAATTACTAATAGTTGCGAAGTCAATGTTGATTCTAAACTATCACATGATGAGATTAATAATTTATTAGATAAATTAAAAAGATCGGATTTAGTTAATTTCCGAGATACCGATGAAAAGGAAGAACTAGTAAAAAAAATAAAGAAGTCATATTCAAGCGATACATTTTTAGCTTTAATGAACCTGATTCAAGGCGGGGCGCATGAAAATGATCTATATGAAGCGTATCGGGCTTTACCACCTATTGCTCAGAAGGCATTCCTCTATACTTGTCTTGTGCATCAATATAAGATTCATATGCCTGTAAGCTTATTGAAATCATTAGTTGCTAAAGATTGGGAAGTTTTTAATAAAGAAGTATTAAAAACTGATTGCAAAGGAATACTACTTCAGGTAGATGCAAAAAGTACTGGTCTAGACCCAGATTTATACTTTAAAACAAAACATCCTTTAATTGCTCAAAAAGTTGTTCAAAAGTTTTTGGGTCGTGAAGATGAAAGATTTGACATGTATCGAAAGATATTTTCTAATATCATTCCAGGCGAAAAATCTTCTAAACTTAGCATTGACCTGCTTAAAAGTCTTAGGTTAGAGCAGGTTTTTCCGGTTGGCAAAATAAATTATCTATACGATACCTGTCATGATTCCTTATCTGATGACCCCCACTTTCTTTTACATTATGCAATGAATTTACAATATAGAAGAGATGTAAAAAACCTTAAAAAAGCAATCTCTACTCTTCTATATGCTGAGTCACTTTTGGTAAAGCGTAACCATAGATTCTTACATAGGAGAGGAGTAATTAACTTTGAGATCGCAAAATTACTATACGACGAGCAAGAAGATTATTATAAGGTAGAAACTTACCTGGAAGAAGCTGAGGCACTATTCAAGCTGAAACAAGTTATTGACCAATTTAGCTCCTATAGTTACGTAGACTATATTAAGATGTTAATGTGGAAACTAGGGCATCTAACTGAAGCCGATCTAAATTTTGTCAGAATTCAAGTTCAAATCGAAGACCTCCTAGACCTAGCTGAAAAACTGGTTACGGATAATTTAAATAAAGTTTTTGAAGTTAAACAAGAATATATTCAATATTATGGGTTCGAAAGTAGATCAGGTTATCTTCAATATTTAGATGAAGCATATGAAGATGAAAGGATTAGACCGTACATTTTAATCTTAAAATTCAATTATCTTATTAGTGATGGAAAAGAAGGAGAAGCTGAAAACTTAATCGATGAAATTGAAGCATATTCATATATTGAAGAAGTAACAAAGTTTCTCTTTAAATACTATGGACGGAACCTGCATAACATTAATATTAGAATTAAATTTTATCGAATAGCTAAAGATTATAGTAGTTTAGCTGATGATAACACTTTGAGATATGATTACTTTATGTTCATAGCAGACTCCTACAGTAGACATTTTAAACAAGCTGAGAGATACCTTAGAGGCCTTAAAGGTAATTATGCGCAAATTAATCCTGATTTTCACTATACATGGAAAGAGTCGACAACAGGCGAAGATGAAATATTTGAAGCTATCGTCCATAGAACTGATAAAGGCTTTCCGCTTGCTAAAATTCCTGTTTTGCAAGAAAGGTTTCCATTTGTTAAAGGTCAATCCTCTCAATTTGAGCAAGGTATTCGATGTAAAGTCAAACTTCTATTTTCATTTAATGGGATAAGAGCAGAAGTGTTTGATGAAGCTTTAGTTTAATGAAATATTATATAATATATGGCGTACAATTATACATATTCATGTATAATTGTACGCCATATATTACTGAGACAATACTTGATTTATTTAATTAGTTTATCAGCTTCCTATGATTTAGATAGTTGAACTAAAATTATAGGAAGCCGAATGGTTATGTGAGACTTATACTGATAGATGAATGTATATAATGTAGTTAGGCCAGAAAGGCTAGTTTTCTGCTCCATTTTTAACTACTGTTAATTAGAGGCTTAATTTCTGCGAGGGATTTTGCTGGCGCACGTTGTCGAGGCGGGTGTAGCGGCGGATTATGTCTGTGGTCTTCCTTGCCCGTCTTGGCAGTGCTTTGACAGCCACCGGATAAGATAGCTAGGCGGGCGGCGTAATCGTACCTTGGTCTCGGGCCTGGTCGGCGTGCGCGTACTGCAGCATGCGCTGGACCTGCACGTGGGAGTAAGGCTTGCCCTGGAGGGTGGTAAAGCCAGCCGCATTCAGCCGGCGGGCAATGGCGGCATAGGCCACCCCCTGCGCGTGCAGGAGCGTGATCAAGCTCAACGCCTGCCGCAGGGCGGGCTCCTGCTGGCGCTTCTGCTGCCGGACCTGAATGCTGCGCGCCCGGGCCACCTCGGTCAGGTTGGCCGGCGTGCCCAGCGTGGCCCCGCGGGCTTTCTTGGCCCGCAGCGCATCCTTGGTGCGGGTGGAAATGGTCTCGCGCTCGTGCTGGGCCAGGATGGCAAACAAGCCCACGGTCAGGGAATTGGCATCGGGGATGTCGCAGCAGGTAAAGTCCACCCCGCTGTCGCGCAGGGCGAAGATGAAGCCCGCGTTGCGGGACAAGCGATCCAGCTTGGCAATGAGCAAGGTGGCCCGGGCGGCCTTGGCCACGGCAATGGCGTCGAGCAGCTGCACCCGCTGGTTCTGCTGGCCGCTTTCTACCTCCGTGAACGCCTGCAGGATCAGGCCATCCTTCGCAAAGGTCTGCACGGCCGCTTGCTGCGCTTCCAGCCCGAGCCCTGAGGCCCCTTGGCGGGCGGTGCTGACCCGGTAGTACGCGACGTATTTACGCATCCCTATTATATATAGAGTAAAGGTGAACAATGAATGTACAGGAGGACACTTGGAAAAAGGATAGACGCTCCTCCCTGACTAACCCAGGATTTTGTTAGTATAGATTAATATATATGTACTTATGAATTTGGGATTGAGCAAAGATACACCAAAGGTAATTGTCCTGTACACTTGTTAAACGTTCCTTCAACAACTGTACAGGGTAACCGAAATATGCAAGAGTAACTTTGCTGAATGCAAAGTATATAATCACCCTTTTGTACTAGTCGGAATAATGATACAGATCTTAATAATGTTTAATTAATTAATAGCATTGCATATTTTCGAGTGCAAATTGGCTACTTAATAATTTGGTGCAATATTTTGAAGAAATGTGCAATCCACTTGCCGGAACTCCTGCCTCCCCTCCACCACTCTCATAAATAAACAGGGAACAGGCTACCCCTTACTCTTCATTCATCGTTTCTTTGTGCCGTCGACTCCTCCCCCTTGCTTGAACAACCATTCCGTAGTTTCGCTCCTGACCCGGGCCCTCCTCGGAACCACGGGGCCGCGCTCACCTGAGCCGCTTTGTAGTGGCCGCTTTTTTAAATGAGTGAACATGCTTTTTTGCCCTGGATTCGGGTGGCGCCTACGGCCCCTTATTTTCTGACGGAAGAGGGTCAGCCGTGGACACCCATTGGGCAGAACGATGCCATCACGTGGCCCGATTTGGCGGGGTTGTTTCAACGCCGCAACCTGGCGGCCGTGGAGGGGCACTTCGCCTGGCTGGCCGCCCACGGCGTGACCTGCCTGCGCCTGATGCTGGAGTACTGCCAAACCGAGCACCGCTACCTGGAGCGACCCGTCGGCCGGTTTCAACCGCATATGGTACAGCTGTGGGATGACCTATTTGCCCTGTGCGCGAAGGCTGGCCTGCGGGTGCTGCTCACGCCCTTCGACACCTACTGGATGGGGCGGCGCTGGCGCCACCATCCCTACCATCAGGCGCACGGGGGACCGGGTACCAGCCGGACGCAGTGGCTGCGCTGCCCCCGCATGCGGGCCGCGATCAAGAATCGCCTCACCTTCGCGGCGGAGCGCTGGGGCGGCAGTGGGGTCCTCTTTGCCTGGGACCTGTGGAACGAGCTGCCCCCGGCCCGAGCCACCCACCACGCGGCCGGGTTGGCCGACTTCATGCACGACGTGAGCCAGCACCTGCGGGCCGTAGAAACCCGCTGCTTTGGGCGGGCGCACTTGCAAACTGTTTCCGTCTTTGGCCCCCTGCTGGCGGCGCACCCCGGCCTGGACGACCTCGTGTTTCGCCATCCCGATCTGGATTTTGCCACTTCCCATTTCTACGATGCGGCGACCATCAGCCGGCCCAAAAACGCGCTGGACCCCGCCCTGCAGACCGCGGCACTCGTGCACCAGGCCCTCGCGCAACTGCCCGCTAACCGCCCTTTCCTCGACAGCGAGCACGGGCCCCTGGACACGTTCAAAAGCGGCCGACAGCTGCCCGAAGCCTTCGACGACGAGTATTTCCGCTGCATGCAGTGGGCCCACCTGGCGGCCGGGGGAGTAGGGGGCGGGCTGCGCTGGCCCTACCGCTCCCCGCACGTGCTCACTCAGGGCATGCGGGCGGCCCAGCGCAGCCTGGCCGGCTTTGTTAACCTGCTGAATTGGGCGCAGTTTCAGCGGGGCACTGTGCCGCCTGCGGTGCAGCTGTCGACGACGGCCGTCCAGTGCATAGCTAGTGGTGATGCGCACCAAGCCGTCGTCTGGCTCGTCCGTCCCGATGCCCTGACGACGCGGGCCGGCCGTCCGCGGCCGCTCGAGCCGTTGGCCGTCCAACTCACCCTGCCGGGGCTTGCGCCGGGTCGTTACCGCGTGTATGTGTGGGACACCAAGGATGGCCACCTCAGCAGCCAGCTACTCTTACAAGCCGACCAGCAACACCTAGTTATTCGCCTGCCCGCCCTCCACGCGGATGTCGCCTTAGCGGTGGTACCAGCCCCTTAACTACGAGGCCCCCGCAGCAGGACACGCCGCCGGCCTTCCAGCATGGCAGTAACATCTAGGTTTATCGCCGGTGGCATCTTGCTGCGTTATCTCTTTTTAGGCATCCAGTGGGCATATCACACCTCCAAGTACAAAGCCTAAGCGCATAGAAAACGATAGAGTAGTTCATATACCAAGCGTTTAGTAACGAGGGCTGCCCCTATGCATGAAGTAGCATAAAAAAAGGCCGCAGTTCGCAATAGCGGCCTTTTTACAGGGAATCCGCCAGAAACCGCTTCTGTTGAGGCTTCCACGCCGGAAACTAAAATACTAAGGCGAAAACAAACGCGGAGCCAGGGCCGCAAGAGGCATAGTAAGTCACATTTAAAAGAGAAAGCCCCTTCCTTGCGGTTGGGGCTTTTTTATGCGTTAAAGAAAAGGATAAAGCAGCATTATAATAGGGCTTTATCAGTCCTTAGCGATGGGAGTTGATAGGTTCCGATAAGTAAATGGTACTGGTACCCACCACCAGGAAGATCGCCCCCCGCTAGGCGCTTCGAACCGTGGAGTTCGCTACTACCTCCTCCCCCTGCTGGGCTAGCCACGCCTGCTGTTCGCGGGCCAGCGCAGCGAGCTGCGGATAGGCTGCGTACGCCCGGATCACGGCCAAGCACTGCGCGCGGATGGGCTCGCTCGGCCGGGCCTGGGCGAGCAGCAGGTGGGCGGCCCATAAATCGATGAAGTACAGCGCATCGCCCAGCAGGGCTACCAGCACGGCTTGGTGGCCCGCCTGCTGCAGCGCTTGAGTAATCTCCACGAGTCGGTGGCTGCCCGGTTCGCCCGCTTTTTCGAGGCTCGCAGGGGTGAGACCCGCCTGAAAATTCAACTGACACTGGTAGCGAAACCAAGCTCGTAGCGTGCGGGGACCGTGCGGGCGCGCGGCCACCTCCGCCAGTGTGCTCACCAGCGCGAGGGCCTTGGCGGGTGGGTCGGGCTGGATCCGGTTAATGGCGAGGACCAGCAGCAGGATGCCGAGCAGGATCCCGCCAGCCGCCACCACGTGGCCCCAAAAGACAAACACCATATTCTCTTCCAGGAGGAAAGGATGCATGCCTGAGAGTAGTGTGGCGTCGGAAACCGAGGCGTAAGAAACAGCGAAACGAAAGGCATCTTGGCAAGGTGAACCGAGCACATGTTTTCTTGTAATACAGGCCCGTAGGCGGGCAGGTGGGCCCAGTGAAGGGCGGGGAGCCGAACTGGGGTGGCGCTGGTTCCAGCCGCCCATCTCGCAAGGGCTGGTGGGACGCTGGGGTGGCGTCATAGGCTTAATGGAGGGCTTGGGCGACCAGGTAAGTTTCCGTGTCCTGCCAGATGGGGGCCGTGTAAAGCTTGTAGTGCACGTTGGCCGGGCTGATGAGCATGGGTCCGAAGTTTTTCTTGACTTCGGCCGCGATAAACGCTTCGGCCTGCGCCAAGCGGCCCGCCGGCACCTGGGTCATGACGGTTGAACACTCGCCCTGCTCGAAGAGGTAGCCGAGCACGGCCCCCTCCGGCGTGGCAAACAGATACACGTCCTGTTCCCTGCCCACGAAGGTTTGCTGCTGGGCGGTAATCGACTGCTGCACCCAGGCTTTGTCTTTATTCAGGCAAGCAATCTGCTGAGCCGTGATGACCGGACCCACCGACCGCGTCCCGCAGCTGAGTAGTAGGACAGCCAGAAAGGAAAAGAGGAAGTTCAGGTACACGGAGTATACTGCTTGGTAAAAAATGATCATGCTTAGGTAGCAAGCCGTGTTCGTCCTAAGGTTCGCGAGGCTTACCCTGCTTAGGAGAGCAGGCGGGCCTGGTGGGCCGCCTTGAGCAGGGTCGGGGCATTGAGCAGGGTGGCCAGCACCACCTCCTTTGCCGCCTGCTTGACTTCATCGGGACTGATGTCGCGCGCCTCCTCCCGCACCAGCTCCGTCAGGGCCTGCACGGCATGGCTCAGCACCTGGCGCTTGGGCCGGGGCTGGTGCAGCTCGGCGCGGACCTCCGCCAGGTGGGCCTGGATCTTCTTACGGCGCACGCGGAACACCGAGTCACTGGCCACGGCGGGCTGAATAGTGTCGAGCAGGGCCAGCAGCGGCAGGAGCTTCGCCACGACGGCTCCGCCCACCTGGGCCCGCCGACTCGAGGGGGTATGAGCCGGGTGCCCGGGGGCAGGAGTTGGTTGTTGGAGGCCCAGGGTGGCGGCCGGAGGGGAATCGGAACTAGGAAGCAAAGGCATGGGGAAAGATAAGCAGGTAGACGATGACCAGCGGGCGGAGGGCAGCCGCCACGAGCCGGTGGTGACGGAGTTTATCCCTCTTCTTCTGGAGGTAGGGTAGGCTCCTCGGCGGCGACCTCGGCCGTGAGGGCGACCGCCCCAAAGCGATCTTTAAAGCGGGCATACAACGCGTTCATGCCCAGCAGCAACAGGCCCATCAGGATAAAGACGACGGCCCGCGCGATCGTGCCGCTCTGCCGCAGGTCAAAGAAGACCAAGCGCACCAAGCAAAAGGCAATGCCAGCCAGAGCCACGTAACGCAGGTCCTGCCGGCGCAGCAGCAAGCTGCTGACAAAGATGCCCACCACTTCTAGCATCAGCAACACGGTCAGGATGGACTGATCGAAGGACTGCACCAGCAGCAGGGTGAGGGCGCCAAAGGCCGGGTAGAGCAGCACGGGTACTAAGCGCCGGGGCTGGCGTTGCAGCTGCTCTAAGGGCTCCAGAGACCGCAGTCCCGCCGGCCACCACACGGCGGCCGCGGGCGGGCTCGCGCCGAGCAGGGCCAGGGCCGCGTAGGCAAACAGCCCCATCTGGGCCGCCGCACTCACCAGCCAGTCTACCCGGAGCCATTGCCCGGGACTCAGGTAGGTTAGGGAGACAAAGCAACTGCTCAGCACCGCAGCTCCATAGAACAGCAGCCCATAGACCCGCACCCGGGCCAGGCGCGGGGGTAGCAGGCGCCCCCCGCGGGTCAAGAGCAACGCGGCCATACTCCACAGCAGCGGCTGCCAGGGCGCCCGCACTTCCCAGCCGAACGTGAAAGACGCCAGCAGCAGCGTGACCTCCGGCAGCAAGGGGTGCAGCAGGCGCCAGCTCCGGTAGGGGCGGCCGGGCCGGGCGGCCGCAGGGCCGCGAAGCCCGCGAGCAGGACCACCAGGGCGGTGGCCGTCACGCGGCGCGCGGGTACCTGCAGCAGCAGGGCGTGACTGGGAACCAGCCGCCCCAAGTGATAGGCCAGCGCTAGGCCAATCAAGCCATAGGTCAGGTGCAGTAAATAGCGATCGGGACTACCATCCGGCCGCAGCGGCGATGCCGCCAGCCCGCGCGGCCGCCGCCAGTGGGCGGCTCCCGCCGCGCCGGCCGCGAGGCCCAGCCAGCCCAGCACGGGCAGCGCCGGGGAGTGAGGCGCGAGGGCAGCCCACGCCAGGACGGCGGCGTGCAGGCCCAGCAGGTAAAGCCACGGCCAGCGAGTGTGCTGCTGGCGCGCCTCCCACCAGGAACAGGCTAGGCCCACCCCGGGCAAGGCCAAGAGGGGCCCTAGGTAAACGAGCAGCGCCCCACTGCGCCACGCGGCGGCGTCGCCCCCCAGCACGTAGCTCCACTGCAGCAGATGATAGCCACTGGCGGCCACCAGCAGGCCCATCCATAAGCCCGGCACCGGCCGGCTGCGCCGCACCAGCAGCCCGCCCGCGCCCAGGGCCACGGCCAGCCCACTAGCCCACGTGTGCTGGTAGACCAAGCCGCCCGCCGCCAGCAGCAGCCCGCCGCCAGCAAAGCCCAGCAGCCGCAGCCGGTAAATCGGCAGATACGAGAAGGGCAGCGCATCGTAGGCCGGGGCCGCCTGCCGGTGCAGCAGTGCTTGGGTCGCAGTGGTCGCGCCGGCCGCCAGCACCAAGAGCAGCGCCCGCTGTTCGGGGCTGAGCAGGCCCGGGCTGCCACGGTAAATGAGGAGGGGAAGCAGACCAGCCAGCCCCAGCGACCCGTAGAGCAGCACGCGGTACACGAGCCATTCCCGCTGCCAGGCGAGCAGCAGCAACATCCCCAGTACCTCTCCATAAAGCAGCGTCACCGTCAACGGCCAATTGAGGCCCGCCTCGTGCAAGCCCAAAAGAGCGACCGTCAGCAGTAGTTGGCCCACCAGCAGGTGCTCGGCGCGCAGCCAGGCCGTGGTGGTGCGCAACCACCAGGCCAACCCAAACACGCAGCCCGCGGCCAGGGCTGCCCCCCCCATCAGCCCGGCTACGGGTGGGTGAGCCAGGCCGAACAAGCCTTGCAGCAACAGGGCAGCACACCCGATCCATTGGCCCCCCGCCAGCCCGCCGGTGGCGTACGAGAGCCGCGGGGCCACGGACCACCGGGGACGGCCTCCTCTTCCTGTTCCCCGGAAAAGCGATTCCAGAAGGGCACGAAGAGCGTCGTCACGCCGCCGGCCAGCGCGAGCAGGCTGGCGTTGCGGCCCAGAGACTCGATAGGTAAAAAGGCCACGTCCTGCAGGCTGACCAGCATCAACCAGCCGCCCGTCAGCAGGGCAGTACTCAGGTAGATCAACGCGGCGGGCTGCTCCTGCCCGCGGGCCAGCAGCCCGGTGAGCAGCAGCGTTTCCAGGTACACGAGTAGGGCCGTGGCCGGCCAACTCAGGCCCGCTTTATGCAACCCGACCAGGACGACCAGCAGCATGGTCTGCCCCAGCAGCAGGTGTAGGAGGCGAAACCAGGGCCAGGTGCGGCCCAGCCACCAGGCCACCCCAAAGATTGCCCCACTGGCCGCGGCGGCGGCCCCTAGTAAGCCCGCGACCGGCGGGTGCGCGCGGCCAAATAAGGCGTGCGCGAGCAGGAGCGCCCCGCCCCCGTAGAGGACGCCGACCATCCAGCCAAAGCGGCGGGCTAACGCCTGTCCTGTCACGCCCATTCCTTCGGTCCCGTCGGTGAGCCTATCGGGCAGGGCAACCAGCCGAAAATAGGCCGCTCCCGCCAGGCCCGCCCCCACCAGCAGCCACGCATTACGGGGCAACTCCGCCGCCGCGTAGTCGCGCAGGTAGAACAGGTTGAGGCCCAGCAGCAGCGCCCCGCAGGCCAGCGCCCCCAGGAAGCTACTTGAAACACCAGGGTTTCCCCCTCCCGGGCCATGATAAAGGCCACGAGCAGGGTTTCCAGCAGCATAAACAACAGGATGATGCTGCCCGTGGCGTGCCAGCCCTGCAGGGAAAAGGCCGTAGCTAAGGCCAGCAGCAGGGAGATGATGGTGTCGGTCTGAAACAGCCACTGAATGCCTAGCTGCCGCGCCTGCCGCGCTACCCAGAAGGTAAGCAGGGCACCCAGGCCCAGCGGTACTGTCTTCCAGGGCGAGCCGGTACTGTAGCTATACAGGTTGATGCCCAGGGCGGTCCAGTTCAGCACGTGGGCGGCGAAGAGCAGGGCATCAAACTGCTGGTGGGCGTACACGCGGCGGTACTGCACCACCGCTGCGGCCGCGCCGACGAGTAGTACCAGCGCCATCGCGCCCCAGCGGGCGGCCCCCAGCACCGGCGCCTGCTGCTGGAAGATCCAGAACTGGTGAAAGGCAAAAAAGCTCAGGATGCTGAGCAGCAGTTGAAATTTCCAGCGCTGCCGGTACGTAATGGCAATGCTAAAGGCCGTGACCCCGGCGGCGGCGCCCAGGGGTAGCAGCGTGGGAGGCAGCACGGCCAGGGCCACCAGGCTCAGCACCCCATGTAAGGTAGCGACCGCCTCGCGGCTGGTAGCCCAGGCGAGCCAGAGGTTAGCGGCAATGCCCACCAGGAGCACGAGGTATGAAAAGGGCGGCTCCACCCAGCGCAGGCCCGGGACGCTCACCGCGCCCACGCAGGCAAACAAGAAAATGGCTGCCGCGCTGCTCTGCAGCCAGACGTGGAGGCGGTAGGCGAAGGGTTTCGCACGCAGGTAGTGCTGGACCCCCAGTAAAGCGAGGGCGAAGCTGCCAATCATCGCAAAGCGCACGGGGGGAGCTACCTGCAAGGCGGTATACACCCCGAGAAAGCCCACGCCGGTGACGAGCACGATCGCCCCAAGAATTCCCGTCCAGTTGTCGAGCACCAGCTGCTCCGTGCGGTCCCACCACGTGGGCGGGGGTGGTACAGCGGGAGGTGCTGGGGCACAGGTAGTGGTTTGGGTTGGGGTGCTGTAAGGGGCCGCGGGGCGACGGAGGCGGGACGGAAGTTGGAGATGTGAGCGGCGGCGGGGAAGCCAGGGGCTCCACTGGCCGCGGAGCTGGCGTCGGCGCGGGAATGGCGGGGGAAGCTGGTTGCGCGGTTGCTGCTGGGTGCGGCCGCTCCACGGAGGGGACCACGCGCGGAGCGGTGGGGGGAGCCACGGAAACGATAGGTGGCGCAACGGGGGGTATAAGTGGCGTGGGAATAGTCGGTTCGGGCTCCCGAGAGGACCCGGCCGTGCGTAGGTTCTGGAGTTGCTCGCGCAGGCTATCCACCATCGTTCTTAGGCGGGTATACTCCTCCTCCCGGCTGCGCAAGCGTTGCTCGAGGTCGAGCAAGCGAGCGGAGAATTTTTGGTAAACAACACCGGCTACGACGAGTACTACCAGCACGAAAAAGTTTTCCATGCCATAATTTTACACAAAAAACTTTATATAGTATTATGAAAAATTATAAATGTTACTTTTGAAGCTTTATTGCCAGCGTGGCCATTCGTTGCTTTTCCGCTGCTCACGCCTGTCCGTTATGCGTACCTTGAGCTCCGTCTGCTCCTCCTCCCCCATCCCCGCCATGTCAACTGCTACCCGTATTTCTTCCCCCGCTATGCCGACTATTACAGCTTCTTCTGTGAATGCCCGGAAGCGCGACCGGCTGAAAGAAGCCTTTTTCATGACGCAAAACATCGTGCGCGGCAACCTGATTCACAATACGGGCGGGGCCTTTCACGTGCTCCGCCTCTTGTCTATCCACCAGCTGCCGGCCGGCCTGCTCACCGCCGATCACCCCTGGGTGACCGGCCTGATACCGCAGGAAGAGGAATTGATATGGCCGCGTAACATCGTCTTTCGAACCCCGGTGGGCACCCTCTGGGCTACGCCAGACTACGTGCCCGAACCAGACGAGGCCATCGTGGGCAAAGTCGGCCGTTTCCTGGCCAGCATGGTGCGTAAGTCCATCCTGACGCCCGAGATTCCCCATGGACCGCAGCGCCGCATGCCCCATGCCATTAACTACCTGCACGGCGCCGTGCACTATAACGGCCTGACGCTGCTCTTCAACACCTTTGCCGAAGCCATGCAGTACCTGGCGGACCCGCGCTTTCGCCGGGAGCTGCGCCGCCTGATCCGCGTCGAGCGCCGCGAGGTCACGCTCGTCTTTCGCGAGCGGCACTATGACCCCCAGGAGTTTGCTTATTTCTCCGCCTTTGTTATGTCCCACCTCCCCTGGTTTGCCAATGTCAACGGGGCGGGGCGCAAAGTCATGTGGGGCAACCCCTCCCCCTACCCGGCCGTGAACATTATCAATGGGGCCTGGGTAGCGGACATCAGCCGGCTGCGCCATGGCGACGCGGCCGGCATTGTGCGCCCGCCGGTGATGGGCGGCAGCTACTTCCAAGGGGACTTCGGGGTGCCGACCCGCGACTTTCATTCCCTCGAGCGCCTTCACGCCTACCTGATCAACAGCTGGGTGCGGCGGCGGGGCTTCCGCGGTGGCCTGTACTTCGTCGACCGCCGCCGCATTGAGCCCGAGCGTTACCAGCAGTACCTGTCCACCGAGGGCAGGGAATGGACGGGCAACCAGCCCCTGCCCAACCCGTTGCGCTCGCGCTGGCCGCGTCGGCGCAGCGCCTGAAGCGGGTGCTGTGGCCTGGTAAACTAACCACGCTGAAGACGTGGTCCAGCTGTTTAATAGCTTTTCCCTTCCTCCACGTCTTTCATCCCGTCGTTTATCACCGCCCACGGGCGTGACGCCCGGTGGGGTATCTCCTGTTGCAGCAGGTCTAGCTCGCCCTGCAGAATATCGGCCATCAGGTAATGCGCCCACAGACGGGCATACCAGTTAAAGGGCGTGTTGATCGTAAACCGGCTCGACAGGGTGAGCCGCGTGCCGCCCGCTGGCAAGGCTTGCAAGGCGTAGACGTCCTCCAGAATATCGAGGTGTTTGCCCCCAATCAGAATATGCTCATCCATGACCGCCGCCGGGATGGCAGCGGGATTTGCATCGACGCGCAACACGAGCAAGCGCGCGGGCTGGTACTGGGTAATCGTTTCCTCAAAGGATAAGCCCTTTTCATAGTACGCCGTTCGTTTGCCGCCCACCCCCGCGGTATTTAGCGTGGTCCGCACGTGTTTAGGAAACCCCAGCAGGGTGGACAACGACGTGGGGCTTTGGGGCGGGCGTACGACCTTGCTGGCGATCAGCGCCTGCCAGACTTCTGCGGGGGGCGCCGGTAGCGTCACGGCCCGTTGGATAACCAGCTGCTGGCGGACTAACGCGTTCTCGCCTTCGAGTAGCCCCAGCGCCAGCGGCACCACCACGAGCAGCGACACCTTCATGCCCGTGGGCTTTTGCCAGCCAGGGGCGTCCGCGCTGTTTGGTCCATCGGTCCTGGCCTTGCGCAGCGCAAAGGCGAGCAGGCCGCCAATGCCGGCGCAGGTCGCGAAAATCGGGAAAATCATGACCCAACAAATCGTGCCCTCGATCTTGAACAGGATCGTGCCGAGCAGCAATACCAAGCTGGTCAGCCAAGGCCGGAAGAAGGCGGCGGTAGCTGAGGTGGTTTTCGCGGCCGGCGTCAGGATAATGGTCAAAAAGCCAATGAGTACAGGCACCAAAAACAGGAACGTGACACTCATGATTTCCAGCAAGCCGTTGGCGGAGCCAAACAAGAGCCGAGTGAGTAACCCGTACACGGCGGCCAGCGCAATGGCCAATAGAGACTTCATAGGGTGGGTAACTAAGTAAGTTTAACGAAGGGAATGAGGGGCCGCCGTCAGGGTGACGAGCACAACGTCTTTTTTGCAGTTGTAGCGCAGGGGCAGCGTGTCGCCCAGGCCTTTGCTGATCAGGTACAGACAATGGCCCACCCGGGCCTGGAGCCGATTCCACCGGTAGAATAGGCGGCCGGGGAACAGGCCCTGGGCCGAACGCCATAACACGACTTGGCTGCCATGCAAATGGCCAGCAAAAGCGAGGTCGAAATGGGGGTGGACCGCCGTCAGGTCTACGGGCTGGTGCAGGCATAAAATGCTGAAATCCACGCCGGCGGCGCGCTCACGGGCGATGTTACCCGTGATCTGGACCCGGCGGCCATCGATACCAATCTCGACGGGCTCGTCCGCCAGCCACACCAGATGGTGGGCTTCGATCAGCGTCTGTATTTTCTGCACGCCAAAAAACAAGTCATGGTTGCCCGCAATGGCGAAAACATGTTCGCGCTTCGCCAAACCTTCCACCAAGCGGGTGAAGTGCTGCAGTCCCTGGGCGCTGTCCACGTAGTCGCCCCCTAGCAGGATCACCCGTGGGTTCAACCGCGCGATGGTCTGCTCCAGCCGTCGGACGGTAGGGCCACTGAACCGGTTCAGGTGCAAGTCGGAGAGGTAGAGCACCGTGAACTCGAGCCCGCTGGGGGCGACGTAGCAGGCGTGCCGCACCTCGAAGGCGTGATTATAGCCGATCTCTAACTTCATCCTGATACCAGAGGAGTACGGCCAAGCAGCCAATATGCCAGCGCCGAAACGGCTGCTGCCGGTTCAATAGCCCCGAAAGCATGTACCCGCCGATCGGCAGCACCCCTAGCAGGGCGCTGAGCAGGCCGATTCGGTAGGTTGCTTTCATACTGGTGCGCAGCGGATTCTGCGCCCCATCCAGCAGCAGGGGAAACAGAAACAGGAAATGAACCTCCATCACGTAGAAGCCCAGCACCGCGAGCGGGGTCAGCAGCAGGCTTATATGGCCCAGCGCCCAGCCTGAAGCGGCAAAGGCCAGCAAACTCAGGCCATATTTGAAGCAGCCATACCAGCCGAAGTTAGGGGAAGCGTCAACCCTATATGCAGTTGTGGGCTCCTTTACCGGCAGCTGGCTGAACATCCACCGCGCCCCCAAAGTAAAAAGGTGAGGAGAGAAGACCGGTTGCACCTGGCGGGGCTGCTGGTCAAACTGCCGTTCACTTTGGCGGATCAAGGCCCGGACTATCATGGGCTTAGCAGTAAATAAAGTGAACCCAGGCCAGCCAGGCTACGCCATTGCCCCCCACCAGCAGTCGATGATACGTGTTTTCCAAGGGCCCGCAGCGTTTGCGGTGGAACACGAACTCGTCGTAACTGATGGCCACCACGGTATACATCAGCACCACCAGGATGGGAATTAACCACGCCGTCGGCCGGGGATGCATCATGGCCCCCCACATCAGCCCAAACATGGGTACGCCCCCCAGCCCCAGCGCTGCGGCTTCCGCGTCGCGCTCCTTTTTAGGAATCTTCATGTTCAGGGGGTTGCGGTGGTAGCGCCAATCCAGTACCCCGCCCAAGGTGGCCACACTGCCCGCCACGCCCATCACCAGGAACTGCCACGGCAGGTAGGGCCATTCAGCGGCCAGTTGCAAGGGGTCGCTGCCGCGAAACACGAGCAATAGGACCCCGAATAATAAGGGGGAATAAAGAGCAGGACCAACGAAACATAGGGTCGGCAGGACTGTAGGGCAGGCATCATCGATAAATACTGGTAGCAGCCGAAACACACGGACATGATCGGTAAAACGCAAGGCGAGAACATGTTACCAGGGCTTGCAACAGCCCACTCGTAATCTGCTGAATCCCTAGGTAATCCGAATTCACAGTTGATCGTGGGCGACGTTGACATCCACTAGCGCTTCTAGTACCCTATTGCCGATGCCGACCTACATTTTAGTGGGTGCAAGGTAGGTTCCTTTTATTTGCTTTGCAATACAAAGTACTTTTAATGTACAAATAACGACGTCTATGTTTACCTCGCTGGTAGGCAAATCTTATCGCTACTTATCGGGGCATAGAAAAAAGCCACCTGATCTGGTAGCTTTCGGCGTCAAGTTATGACGAGTGAAGGTTATCATACCTTATATTTTAAATAGACGTCCGCCGCAGCCAAAGCCCAGCAGCAAACCGCCAGCCAGTGCTCGCGGCTGTAAGCAACGCATCGTACAGGTGCTTGTCACACACTACTCTGTCGGCTCACCCAGCGACAGGCCTATCCTGGTGGCCGGTGCTGCTGGCCAAAGGTATAGCCCACATAGAGTTGGGTGACCGCATTCCAGACCGAATATGCCGAGCTGACCGTGTAGCGTGCTCCCACCAGCGGACCCGACGCGAGTTGGTAGCCGACGCCTGCGGTGGCCCCCAGACTGAACCTAAACTCCGAACGCAGCCGCTGCGACGTGAGGCGCGAGCCCGAATCATCTGCCCCGTCGGTGCGGTTGTGCAGTAAGTACCCAAGCTGGGGTCCGGCTTCGGCGAAGAAGCCCTGCTGGGTATACCGGACGAAGAAGGCCCCCTCGAGATAATCATACCGCTCCCGCCGCGTAGCGCGTTGACTCGGGTGGGCAATGCGAAAGCCGCGGCGCACATAGAGCAGTTCCGGCTGCCAGCTGAAAGCGCGACTGTGCGGAAAAGGGAGGGTGAGACTGACTCCCCCAACCACCTGGTGAATAGCCGTCACCTCCGTTTGGTAAAGCTCCTGCAACACGGCGCGGCGCTGACCGTGTACCGTGGCTTCGCCGATGCCGGCTTTTAGGCCCAGCGGTAGCCCTTGAGCAGCGGCCGCCGAAGCAAGCCTGGCACTGAGCAGCAGGCAACTTCCTATAATCGTATACATCGTCACTTCACCTAAATAGAAGGATAGTTATAGCCTCCAAGCTGCGGTCGCACTGAACACTTATCGTACCTATTCTTCGAATTTGAGTGTTGGCGCCTCGTGTTCTTCCTCATCGCTCCACACCGGTGTCACGTTTCTTAGCCACCGTTTAAGAGATGTGACGGGAGCGTGCAGCGGTGGTTTTGCTGCCTGCAGTCAGCTAGGAGGACTGACTGCTAGACTTCCCTCCGATTAGGTCAGGATCGATAGTCCCGCTTTCCGATACTGCGCCAGCAGGTCCGCCGATGCCCGGGCGTCCGTAATCAGGGTATCAAGCAGGGAGAGGGGGGCGAACTGGAAATACTTGTCCTGCTCGAGTTTACTCGCATCACACAGTAGATACACGTGGCTCGCGGCACCGGCTACCGCCAGGCTAATGGCGGCTTCGGCTTCGCTGTTAGCGCTTAAGCCCCGCTGTAGCGAAAGTCCATCCACGCCGAGAAAGGCTTTGTCCACGCGGTAGCGCTTCAACTGCTCGACCGCCACGGTGCCGTGCAAGGCTTGCCGCTCGGCGTCTACTTCTCCGCCGGCGAGCACCACTTGCACGGCGGAGCCCACTAATTCGAAGAGCACGGGCAGCGAGTTGGTGACCACACGAATCTGGAGGTGGCGGATGAGCGGACAGAGCGGGAAAGTAGTGCTGCCGCAGTCGATGAAAATCGTGTCCCCGGCGCTGATCTGCGTGGCGGCCAGCTGACAGAGGGCCGCTTTCTCGGCCGCGTGGGCCGTGGATTTGCGGGCAAAGGCCACCGGGTTCTTCACCGCGCCGGGCAGCACGGCCCCGCCGTGGGTGCGCACGACCAAGCCCGCCGCCGCGAGCTGGGCTAAATCGCGCCGGATCGTGAGGGGCGTGGTCCGTAACTGCTGGGCGGCAGCGGTTACTTCCAGGCTGCCGTACTGGGCCAGGGCCGACAATAAATACTGCTTGCGCAAAGGAGAATTCATGGGTTTCGTGTTACTTGCTGCTATCCAATCACAAAGAAACAGAAACGAACACAAACGAACGATTACTTTTGTATGAACGAACGTATCCGCCTGCAGGTACCCGAAATCCTGTCCGCTAACTGGTACACGCTGCGCAAATTCACCTTTGCTTACCAGCGCCGCAATGGCACCTGGGAAACCCAGTCGCGCGAAGCCTACGACCGGGGCAACGGGGCCACCATTTTGCTACACAGCCCGGCCGCCGACACCGTTATTCTGACCCGGCAGTTTCGGCTGCCTACCTTCATCAATGGCAATCCCACCGGGATGCTGATTGAAACCTGTGCCGGGCTGCTGGACGATGAGCAGCCCGATGCGGCCATCCGGCGCGAGACGGAAGAGGAAACGGGCTACCGGCTGACGACGGTGCAGAAAGTCATGGAGGCCTACATGAGCCCGGGCTCGGTGACTGAGCGCTTGTTCTTCTATCTGGCCGAATACTCCCCGGACACCGAGCGGCGCGGGGGTGGGGGCATCGACGAAGAAGAAATCGAGGTGCTGGAGCTGCCGCTCTCCCAAGCCCTGGGGATGGTGGCCACGGGCGAGATTCAGGACGGTAAGACCATCATGCTCCTCCAACACCTGCGCCTGCAACAACTGACCGCTTAACCCTCCTTTCCCCTTCTCATGATGATTCTCATTGCTGGCCCCTACCGGAGCGGCACCAACGACGACCCGGCCCGCATGGCCGCCAACCTACACCAGCTCGAAGCCGCCGCGTTGCCCATGTTCCGGGCTGGCCACCTGCCCATGATTGGCGAATGGGTCGCCTTGCCTTTGCTCGCGCGGGCCGGCTCCACGCGGCCGGGTGATGCCCCGTACGAGGAAATCCTCTACCCCGTCGCCCACCGGTTGCTGGCCAAGTGCGACGCGGTGCTGCGGCTGCCCGGCGCCTCGCAAGGAGCCGATGAGGAGGTGCGCCGGGCCCAGCAGCGGGGCTTACCCGTGTACTACCACGTGGCGGAGATCCCGGGATGCGAGCCAGGGTGAGCCTCCCCAGAGCGAGCGCAGCTTTTCACCGTTTCCGGCGCAAGTGCACATTAAGTCTTGAGCACGTTCCTCCTAAGCATGTAACCCAGCTATTCACTCTCGCTACGTGGAATCGTCCCCTAGCTAAAATGCCCCTGCTGACGGTAATAATAGACCATTAGCAGGGGCGATAAGCTAGCCGTCGACTACATTCTCTCTTCCCACGGCTCCTTGCGAGACTGCTCCCAGCTTGGTATGCAGTTATGGTCTTAACGCAAGATTTTCGGCTTAAACGGGTGGGTATGCACTACGTTTTTACCCTCCCATCGGGAAAGATCATCTAGTTGAAGGAAAGTGGAAACGAGAGAGAGGAAATTAGCACGTTATTAGCTGAACTTGTACTTTGCCGGAAATTATAAGCTAGACAGTTGAGTGCTAAAATTATCCTCGCGTGACCTGGACGGAAGAGCAGGTCCGCGCGCTGGTCACGGATGCGGGTACCCTAAAACGAGGCCAGGAACTGGCCACCCCGACGAAGTGGGGCAACTTGGGCCAAACCGACACGGTGGCCTGGGGCGAGTGCGCGGGCAGCGGGGCCAAGCCCTACCTGACGGGCATCGACTTAACTGAGCCGGCCTTCAAGTGCTCCTGCCCTAGTCGGGTGTTTCCCTGCAAGCATGGGGCCGGTCTGCTCCTGCTGCTGGCGCGTCAACCGGCGCTATTTCCCCAGGCGACTCCGCCGGCCTGGCTGGAAGAATGGCTAGCCAAGCGCCAGCAAACCCAAGGTAAAAAGACGGATAAAGTGGTCCTGGCGGTAGCGAAAGCGGCCGGAGCGGCGATTGGAACACCAACGCCAGTTAGCCTAGGCGAAGGGTTAGCCGAATCGGCGGCGGTAACCACTGCCGCTGGCGGCCCCAACAGCGAGGTTTCCGCTGCCCGATTGGCCCGCATGGCCCAGGGCGTGGACGAGCTGGAGCGCTGGCTGCTCGACCTAGTGCGCCATGGCCTGGCGACCCTGGACCAGCAGCCAAGCAAGTTGTGGGAAAGCCAGGCCGCCCGGCTGGTGGACAACCAGCTGCCGGGCCTAGCGGGCACGGTGCGCGAGTTGGCGACCCTGCGCCACGCCCATGCCGACTGGCCCGCTCGCCTGCTGGCCCGGCTGGGCGAGCTGTACTGGCTGGTGCGGGCCTTCCAGAACCGGGAGCAGCTGCCCCTGGCCACCCGCCAGGAAGTATGGCAGCAGGTCGGCGTATCCCTCAAGCAGGAAGAATTGCCCGCTTACGCCGCGCCGGTGCCGGATGTGTGGCGGGTGCTGGGCCAGTTTACCTGGGACGAGGACCGCCTGCGCGCCCGCCGCAGCTGGCTGCGAGGCGAGGCTACGGGCCGGTACGCGCGGGTGCTGGAGTTCGCCTTTGGCAGCCAACCCTTTGCCACCCCCCTGGTGCCGCAGGGGCGCTACCAGGGCGCGCTCTTGTTTTACCCTGGTCCCCTGCCCCTACGCGCGGCGCCCGTGGCGCTGACCTATGCTGGCTCTTTTCCAGCTACTGACGCCCCGGCCGCCGGCCCGTCCCGCGAGCTGTTGAGCGACTACTCCGATGCCCTGGCCCGGCAACCCTGGCTGCGCGAGTGGCCCGCCGCTGTGACTCAGGTCGTGCCCATGCTGCAGCCCGATGGGCGTTGGGTGCTGCATCACCCTACGGACGGGGCCCTGCCCCTGCGCTTTGCCACTGATGATGCCCCCTGGCAACTGCTGGCCGACACCGGCGGGCACCCGCTTACCCTGTTCGGGGAGTGGGACGGCCGGGCGTTCCGCCCCTTAAGCCACTGGCCTGGGGAAGAGGCGGCCGCCGCGCCGGCCCTCCGCAATCCTGAAATAGCGGCGGTGGTGCCGCAGGGCACAGCGCCAGCCGCCGATCCGCAAGAAGTACCCTTGCCGTCCCCTGCCCAGTTGCTGCGCATTGCGCTGCTGGGCACGCGGCAAAGTGGGGAAACCGTACCGGCAATTCCTACCGGCTTCACCCCGGCCGACGGCCCCGAACAGCAACTACTGCTTGCGGCCGGCACCCTGGCCCTGGTGCAGAGAGCCGGCTTCCTGGCGCCGACTACACCAGTCGCCCCGCCGGCCCCGCCCCCCCCCGAAATCGGTGAACCCCTCGGTCCCCGGGGCACGGAGTGTTTTCGGGCCTTGCTGGCGAGTAACCGCTACGTGGCTTTCCGGACCACCTACTGGGAGCAGATGGCGCAGCACCAGCGCCTAGTGCCCCCGGCCCTGCTGGTGGCGGCACTGAATAGCGCGGACCTGCGGCGGCACCTGCCGGGTGCCCTCTCCGCTATTTTAGGAGAACGGGGCCGCTGGCTGGCCCAGCAGAACCCGGAGTGGCACCCAGTGCTGGCCCAGGTGCATCCCTTGCAGGACCGAGCGACCTGGGAAACGGGCACCCTGATCGACCGCCGTTTCTTCCTGCATCAGCTCCACCAGTCGGACCCGGAACAGGCCCGGGAGCTGCTGGCGGCCACGCTGCCCACGGAACGGGCGGCTACCCAAGCGGCGCTGCTCGGGGAGCTGGAACACACCGTAACGGCGGCCGACGAGCCGCTGCTGGAAACCTACCTCGCCGCCAAAAGCAAAGAGGTGCGCCAAACGGTGGTGCCGCTGCTCGTGCGCCTGCCCCACTCGGTCCTAGTGGAGCGGCTCTGGCAGCGGGCCGCGTCCCTGCTTACCCTGAAACGCCCGCTGATCGGACGCAACAAGCTAGAAGTGACGCTGCCCGAAGGGTGGGACAAAACCTGGCTGGCCGATGGCATCGAGCAGCGCGACGACCGGTTTGAGGGCGGCGAGCGGGCCGGCTGGCTGGGCCAGCTGCTCACGCTGTTGCCGCCGAGTCGGTGGACCGCGCACCTGCAGGTGTCGGCCGAGGAGCTATTGACGCTGGCCGAAGCCACCGAGTGGGCGCGCTTGCTGCTGCAGGCCTGGTCCCGGGCGGCGTATCTGCACCAGGACAAGGCCTTTGCGGCGCCCCTGCTAGTGCGTCATGTCGCCCAACCCACCCGCTGGTTTCACCAACTAACCACCCACCTGAGCTGGGTGCTGAGCGAGGACGAAAAACTCGCGTTGCTCCGGGAAATGCTGCCGCTCAAGGACAAGGGCTCACCATTTATCCTGCCCGATTTTCTAAACTGCATCTTCCTCCCCTGGCCCGCTGATATCGTCAACGCCGCCCTCGAGTGCAGTGCCAAGGTGCTGGCGCCCCTGGTGACCAACTCCTATGGGGAACCGTACCAGCGCCTCTCCACGCTGCTGTCTCGCCTGGCGAGCTACGTGCCGCTGCCCTTGGCACCGCAGTGCACTGCGGCGCTGCGCCCCGTGGGCGAAAGATATCCCTTAGTAGCTCCGCTCCTAGAGCAATTCCTGGACTCGCTGCAGTTCCGCCAGCAACTCACGGCCAGCCTCACCGAACCTTCCACCGCTTCTCTTGCCTAACCCAATGTATGGCTGCTCCTCTACCCACTGATTTACTCCGCCCCCATGCCGAAGACCTATATGCCGAAGAGCTGGCGGCGCTGAAAGCCGCCGACGATCGGCCCAAGCCGCCGGGCTGGCAGCTCTCGCCCTGGGCCGTGGTGACCTACCTGCTGGGCGGCCAGCTGGCCAGTGGCTTCGCGGTGGAGCCCAAGTACATTGGCCAGCGGCGGCTCATGGAAATTGCCGTGGCTACCTTGGCTACGGACCGTGCCCTGCTCTTGCTGGGCGTACCCGGCACGGCCAAGAGCTGGGTGTCGGAGCACCTGACGGCGGCCATCAGCGGGCACACCAACCTGCTGGTCCAGGGTACCGCTGGCACCGCCGAGGACAGCCTGCGCTACTCCTGGAACTACGCCCGCCTGCTGGCCGAAGGCCCCTCCCTGGGTGCCCTGGTGCCCAGCCCCCTCTACAAAGGCATGGAAACGGGCCAGCTGGTGCGTATTGAGGAGCTCACCCGTATTCCCTCCGACGTGCAGGACACGCTGCTGACCATGCTCTCGGAAAAGGTGCTGCCCATTCCGGAGCTGAGCACCGAAATCCAGGCCACCCAGGGCTTCAACGTCATTGCCACGGCCAACGACCGCGACCGGGGCGTAAACGAGCTGAGCAGCGCCCTGCGCCGCCGCTTCAACGCCGTGGTATTGCCTCTGCCGGCCACGCTGGCCGAGGAAGTACACATCGTGCAAACGCGCGTGGCCAAGCAAGGCCAGGCGCTACAGCTGCCCGTGGAAGCGCCCGCGCTGGAGCAGATCAGCCGCCTGGTCACTATCTTCCGCGAGTTGCGGTCCGGCGTAACGGAAAACGGCAAGACCAAGCTCAAGTCGCCCACCGGCACGTTGAGCACTGGCGAAGCCATTTCGGTCATGAACTCCGGCCTGGCCCTGGCCGCCTACTTTGGTGATGGCATCCTGCGCGCCCACGACCTGGCCGCGGGCCTAACCGGGGCCGTCATCAAGGACCCAGGGCCGGACCAAGTGGTGTGGCTGGAGTACCTGGAAACGGTAGTAAAGGAGCGCGACGGGTGGAAGGATTTATACCGGGCTTGTCGAGAGGTCGTAGCTTAAGGTTCGCTTCACGGGGACGTCCTACCGGCCCAAAAATATCGTTATGATTTCACCCTCTCTCCTTCGCCCCCATCGCAATCTAGCTCCTGTGGTAGGCTTGCTGATCCTGAGCGCCTACACCATCAGCAGCCCCCTGATCAGTCAACTGCTGGCGGAGGGACGGTACTCCTATTTTAGTGTGACTGCTGCCCACTATCTGGGGTTTGCCTGCCTGTTGGGAACGGTGGTCCTCTATCTCTGCTTTCGGCCTTTCTTCTGGTATGCCCTGCTTATAACCCTTCTACTAGGCTTATTCAACCTAGTGAATTTCATGCCGCTCAGGATGAGCGTGGGGCTCACCTTCGGGTCAGCGACCGTCGGATTTGACCCCCTATCCTTCGTCGTGCTGCTGGCCTACTATTTCCTGCATAAGACGGCGGCTGATTCCTTCCTCCGGAAGCATCTTCACTCCCTCCTGCCTCAGCCGTCGCCGGCTCACCGCACGGCTCGCTGGCGGGAGAGCGTAGATCAATTCAAACAGACGTTTGCCCGGAAAACGGATGAGGCCCTCGGGCTGATCGTGACCGAGCAAAAGATGGTTCCGGCGGCAGTGACCGCGGCCCGTGAACTCCTGCAGGAGCGAAATAGCAACGATTTGGCCGTCCAGAATTCTTAGCCCTTTATGCCCACCCCTGACCTGCGCCTTTTTGGCATTCGCCACCATGGGCCCGGCAGCGCCGCCAGCCTCGTGGCGGCGCTCGAGGCGTTCCGGCCTGACATCGTGCTGCTGGAGTGCCCCGCTGATGCCGAAGCGGCCCTAGCTAGGGCCACGCACCCGGAGTTGCTGCCGCCGGTGGCCCTGCTGGTGTATAACCCCAAGCAGCAAGGCCAGGCTTCGTTTCTCCCGTTTGCCACGTTCTCGCCGGAGTGGCAGGCGGTGCAGTGGTGCGCCAGAAACGACGCCCACGTGCGCTGCATGGATCTCCCCATGGCCCTGCGGTTTGGCATGCGGGAGATGGGAGAAGTGGAACCGGTCGCCAGGGAAGATGAGCCCGACCCCGGCCCGGAAGGAGTTGACACCCAATCCCCTGCTGAGAGCGAGCTAGCTGATTCCCCACCTGCCCCGCCCCCTATGGACGCCGACCCCGTGGCCTACATTGCCCGCCTGGCCGGCTACACTGATTCGGAGCAGTGGTGGGAAACCCACCTTGAGCACGCACCCGGCAACGCCGACACGTTTGCTGTGGTGCTGGACCTGATGACGGCCCTGCGCGAGGAGCTGGCCCGGCCCGAAACCGAGGAGACCCTGTTGCGCGAGGCTTTCATGCGCGAAACACTACGAGCTACGCTCACCCAGGGCTACCAGCGGGTGGCGGTGGTGTGCGGGGCCTGGCACGCGCCGGTGCTGCGCGCCGAGCTGCTGAAAAAAGAAGATAAAGCCCGGCTCAAAGGCCTGAAAAAAGTGCCCACCGAAACCACTTGGATTCCCTGGACTTACGAGCGGCTCTCCTTTAGCTCGGGCTACGGGGCGGGCGTGCTCTCGCCAGCCTGGTACGAGCTGCTGTTCGCTGAGCCCCGCGCCGAGGTGCTCACCCACTGGATGGTGCGGGCCACGCGCCTGCTGCGCAGCCAGGACGGGGATGCCTCCTCGGCCCACGCCATCGAAGGGGTGCGGTTGGCCTCCGCCCTGGCGGCCGTGCGCGGGCTGGCCCTGCCCGGCATCGACGAGCTGCAGGAGGCCGCCGTGGCCATCCTGGGTGGTGGCTACGCCGAACCTTTAGCTCTTATTCATCAAGAACTCGTGATTGGGGAGAAGCTGGGCGAAGTGCCCGCCGGGCTGCCCGCCACGCCCCTGCAGCAGGACCTGACCCAGCAGCAAAAATCGCTGCGCCTGAAGCCTGAGGCCCTGCTCAGGCCCCTGGACCTGGATTTGCGTCAGCCTGCCCAGCGCGAGCGTAGCCACCTGCTGCACCGCCTGCGCCTGCTCGACATTCCCTGGGGCGAACCGGAGGAAGTAGGGGGCAAGAGCGGCACCTTCCACGAACTCTGGCGCCTGCGCTGGGAGCCGGAGTTCGCGCTCTCGGTCATCGAGGCTGGCCGCTGGGGCAACACGGTGCTCACGGCCGCCGCAGCGCGGGCCACCGCCCGGGCCACCGAAGCCACGAGCCTAGAGGCCGTCAGCCAGGTGCTGGAACAGGCCCTGCGTGCCGACCTCGGCCCGGCTATTCCGGCGCTGGTCAGCCGGCTCGAGACCATCGGAGCCGCTACCCGCGACGTGACCCACCTGCTGGCCGCACTGCCCCCGCTGGTGCAGGTGCTGCGCTACGGCAACGTGCGCCGCACCGATACGGCCCAGGTCGGGCAGGTCGTAAACCAGCTCGTGCCGCGCCTCTGCATTGGCCTACCGGCGGCCGGCGTGGGCCTCGACTATGACGCGGCACGTCCGCTGCTGACCCGCATCGAAGCTACCCACCAGGCCATCCGGCTGTTGCAACACCCCGAGCACGAAGCTGCTTGGTACGCCGCCTTGGCGGCCGTGCAGCGCAACGGGGCCAGCAACGGCCTGCTGGCCGGGGCGGCGGCCCGCCTGCTCTTCGACGCCCAGCAGGCCGATGCAGTCAATACGGCCACGGTGCTCGGCCTGGCCCTGGCGCCCGCCCAGCCCACGGACTACGCCACGGCCTGGATAGAAGGCTTTCTGCGCGGCAGCGGCCTGCTGCTTATTCATCACCGCGAGCTATTTGGCTTACTCGATACCTGGCTCGGCAGCTTGAACGAAGACACTTTCCGCGAAACCGTGCCCCTCTTGCGCCGGGCCTTCACTGACTTTTCGCTGCCGGAGCGGCAGCAGCTGTTGGAACTGGCAGGACGGGACGCCGCGGCACCGGTGGGGAGTTTGAAGACACTAGGCATTGACTGGGAACGCGGGCGGCGGGTATTGCCGGGTTTACGCGCGTTGTTAGGCGTTGCGAACTAGCCAGCAGCGCCGGATTGAATACTAAATCACAAGCTACTATGCCTACCCAAGCCCGCTGGAAACTTGTCCTCGGCAGCGCCGCCGATGCGAATAATGCCGTGCCTCTGCCGCCCGATTATGGTCGCATGGACGATGTCCTCACCGCCCTGTATGATGGCGATAAGACGGAGCGCAAGGCGGGGGGGCTGGGCGGCTCGGCCCCGCGGGTGAGCCGCTGGCTGGGCGACATCCGCGAGTTCTTCCCCACCGACGTGGTGGCGGTCATGCAGCAGGATGCCATGACGCGCTTGGGCCTGAACCAGCTGCTGCTTGAACCCGAAATCCTGCGCACGGTGCAGGCCGACGTGCACCTGGTGGGCACGCTGCTCTCCCTCAGCCGCGTGATGCCGCAGAAGGCCAAAGTCACCGCTCGCGAAGTGGTGACGAAAGTGGTGCGCGATTTGGAGAAGAAGCTGGCCAACCCCTTGCGCCAGGCCGTGCAGGGAGCGCTGAGTCGGGCCGTGCGCAACCCCCGCCCCCGCTACCACGAGATCGACTGGGGCGCCACGATAAAGGCCAATCTGCGGCACTATCAGGCGGCGCACAAGACCGTGATTCCCGAGCGGCTGGTGGGCTTCGGCCGACGCGGGCAGGCCCTGAAGGAAATCGTATTGTGCGTGGACCAAAGTGGCTCCATGGCCTCCTCGGTGGTCTACGCCGGCGTGTTTGGGGCGGTGCTGGCCTCGCTGAAAGCGGTGAAAACGCACATGGTCGTTTTTGATACCGCCGTGGTGAACCTCAGTGACAACCTGCGCGACCCGGTGGATTTGCTCTTCGGCGTGCAGCTGGGCGGGGGCACGGACATTAACTTGGCGCTCACTTACTGCCAGCAGCTCATCACCCGGCCCACGGATACCATCCTGGTGCTCGTGACCGACCTCTACGAAGGCGGGAACGAGCGGGAGATGATCAAACGGGCGGCGGCGCTCAAGTCTTCGGGGGTGAACCTGGTGGTGCTGCTGGCCCTCAGTGATGACGGGGCTCCGAGCTTCGATCGTCGGGTAGCCGAGCAGCTGGCCGCCCTGAGTATTCCTAGTTTTGCCTGTACCCCGGCCCGGTTTCCGGACCTGATGGCCGCCGCGATTCAGGGGCAAAAGCTGGAGGCGTAACCCTAGGAGGTGGAAAACCTGTAGGCGGCCCTGCTGCGCTCTAGCTTACCCGTCTTGCTCTGGGCTGTTGGGGGGCGGCGTGCGCGCGCGCAAGGTGTTTTCCAGCGCTTCGATGCTGGGCAGTGCGGCCTGTAAACTGGCGGGCAAAGCTTCGGTCAGCCGGTACTCAGCAATGCCAATGGGCTTGTGCACGTCGCGCAAGGCGTACTCGGCCACCACGTCGTTGCGGCTCTTGCAGAGCAGCAGCCCGATGGTGGGCCCATCCTGCGGGTGGCGCACCAAATCGTCGACGGCCGCCAGGTAGAAGTTGAGCTTACCGGCGTACTCGGGCTTGAACTCCGTGATTTTGAGCTCCACCACCACGTAGGCGCGCAGCTGCAGGTGATAAAAGAGCAGATCCAGGTAGTAGTCCTGCCCGCCCACGACCAGGGGTACCTGCTGGCCGACGTAGGCAAACCCGCGGCCCAACTCGAGCAGGAACTGGGTGATGTGCTCCAGCAGGCCCCGCTGCAGGTCGCGTTCTTTGACCTCGTCGCTGAGCCCGAGGAAGTCGAATAAATAAGGATCTTTCAGGGTCTGCTGGGCCAGCTCCGACTGGGCGGCGGGCAGGGTACGGGCGAAATTGGTGACGGCCTGCCCTTGCCGCAGGTGGTAGCCACTCTCAATTTGGTGCACCAGCACGTCGCGCGACCAGCCGTGGCGAGCGGTGGCTCCCACATACAGCTGGCGGGTGGCCGCGTCCGGCACCTTCTCGAGCAAGGTCAGGTGGTGGTACCAGGGAATTTGTGCAAGCGTGGCTTGCACGAATTCGGCGTCGGGGTAAGTGTGGGCAAAGCGGCGCATGTACTTGAGGTTGCGCGCCGACAAGCCTTTCATGGCGGGAAACTCCTGTTGCAGGGCCTTGGCCAGCTGGTCGATGACCTTGGCGCCCCAGCCCTGTTGGGCTTGCTGGTCCAGGATCAACCGGCCCAGGCGCCAGTAGAGGCCCAGCAGCTCCCCATTGGCGGCGCGGATAGCGCGCAGCTGGGCGCGGTGGATTTCGCGCTTGAGGTGGTCGAGCAGGGAGCCGAAGGCAGCGGGATCAACGGAAAGGGGCATAGTCGGGGAGGGAAAGTCGCAGCGGCCAAGAAGGTGGCGGCGAAGCTACAACCTAGGGGAATAGCTAGCGAGCAACGCTGCCCACCCCTACTGCTAATCGCGCTTCTCTGTTACGGGGAGTTTACGTTGCAGCACGTGAACTACCGCGCACCCCCAGCAAACGCAAAGAGCGATAGACAGTGGAGCGGCCAATGCCGAGCAGCTGCCCAATCTCTTCCGCCGTTTTGTCCTTTTGCAAGTAGAGGGTTTTAACCGCTTCGGCTTTCCGCTGGGCTTCTTTGCTTAGGCCCGGAGGTCGTCCCCCTGCCGGCCCCGGGCTCGCGCGGCCGCTAGTCCCGCTTGGGTGCGTTCGCGGATCAGGTCGCGCTCAAACTCGGCCAACGAAGCAAACAGATTAAACATCAAGCGACCTTGGGCGGTGGTCGTATCCAGATGGTCCTGCAGACTGACAAACTGGATCTGCTTCTCCTGAAACCCAAGCACTAATTCGACTAGGTGTTTCAGGGAACGGCCTAGTCGGTCCAGCTTCCAGACGACGACCGTATCGCCGGACTGGACTTGGTCAAGCAATTCGCGCAAAGCCGGCCGCTCTTTCAGGGCGGAGGCCTTTTCTTTCATTACTTCCTGGCAGCCGTAGGCCCGTAAGGCATCGAGCTGTAGGTGCAACTGTTGTTGCTGAGTCGATACTTGCGCATAGCCCCAAACCATCCGTTCGTCTCGCTAAGTCAATAAGTCTTAAGATACTGACGCATTGATTTCTGAGACAACAATTCTAGACTTTTATCGCTCTTCTTTGGGTAGAACTCATGCCGCATATGGGTCAGCTTCTCGTCTCACAATACGGTCGTTATTATAGCTTGCTCCGTAAAAAAGAACGTCCTAACTGGTTTGCCCAGCCTGCGCGGACCGAGCCGTCCGTGACGTGGCCACCACGCCAATTAGGGCTCGCGCGATAACTGCTGTCCCTCCAGATAAGCTAGGCCAACCACAACGATGACCAGCAGCAGCAAAAACACCACTCCCAACCCTGTGGCCGTGTGAAGGTGCGCCAGCCATAAGCCCAAGCTGATGAAGGTCCACAGCCAATTGGCTTGAATGAGCCAGCGCGTGAGCCGCACAGAGGTCAAGGGTAGCACGGCCAGCCACCCAGCCCAGCGTAGAGGAGCGTGATGCCCGCTACGATGATGACCACGAGGGTACTTAAGCCTAACAGCTTAGCCAAAGCAGAGGAAAATGCTAAGCCCACCACGGCAGTAGTGCCGCCCAGCAGAGCGTCGAGTCGAAGTAGATTTTTTAGCCTGCTGGGATTGACAATGTAGTGCATGCGTTAATGATCAGGAGTATTTACGAAGGCAACTTGCTCGGGCTTATTAATCGATTCACCGCAGAAAGCAAAACCCATTTCCCTGAAGCAGGGGCATTTCTCTTAGAATGAATTTATTACCCCCAGGTTTTGTGGCTCAGCATAACGCTCTTTATTGTACACATTTTCATAGTCTTGGCTTAACCTGCCGGTAATGCCACCCCCATAGTTTTGCAGCCGAATCGATTAGGCAAACCTATGAAAAACAACTACTTGGCTTCGCTTCTTAAATTAAGCGTTGTCGTGGCATTTATCCTGGTGCACGGCGGTAGCGTCTTCGCTCAGAGTCAGAACATTACCGGCACCGTGACCGACGACCAGGGCGGGGCGCTGCCCGGCGCCACGGTCGTCGTGAAAGGCACCACCACCGGCACCTCCACCGACGTGGGGGGCAAATTTGCGCTCAGCGTTGCGCCCGATGCCATTTTACAAGTCACCTACATCGGCTTTCTGGCCCAGGAAGTGCGCGTGGACGGCAACTCAGAGCTCAATATGCGCCTGGCGCCCGACAGCCGGCAGCTAAACGAGGTAGTCGTGACGGCGCTCAACATCAAGCGCGAGCAAAAGTCGTTGGGTTACGCTACCCAGACCGTTAGCGGGGAAGCGTTGCTGGAAGCCCGGCCCAACAACTTCGCCCAGGCCTTAGCGGGCAAGGTGGCGGGCCTCAATCTGATTTCGCCGGGCTCAGGACCGGTCAACTCCACCCGCATCTCCCTGCGGGGCGACAACTCCCTGAATCCCAACGGCAACAACGCCCTCATCGTGCTCGATGGCGTGCCTATGAACAGCGGCCTGACCAGCTCGGGGGTGAGCAGCGCCTACGGGGCCGGCTCCGGCAACGACGTGCCCGTGGACTTCGGCAACGGCATCGCCGACATCAACCCCGACGATATTGCCAGCATCACGGTGCTGAAGGGGGCCAGCGCCACCGCCCTCTACGGTAGCCGGGCCGCCAACGGCGCCCTCATTATCACCACCAAAACCGGGGCCCGCAAAACCAAAGGCCTGGGCGTGACGGTCAACTCCAACTACAGCGTGAACACCGTGCTTCAGTGGCCTGAATTCCAGTACGAGTACGGCCAGGGTACGGGCCGCTCCTTCAACGCGGCCGGCGAGCCTTATTACTCCTACGGGGCCTCCGAAGACGGCGCCAGCACGGGCGGCACCAGCAGTGCTTTCGGCCCCCGCTTCGAGGGGCAGGAGTACTTTCAGTACGACCCGGTTACCCAGGCCCAATCGGCCGAGCGGCGGCCGTGGCGGCCCTATAAGGACAACGTGACGGGCTTTTTTCGGACTGGCTCCACGCTCACCAACAGTGTGGCCCTGGAAGGCGGCACCGAAACGACCTCGGCGCGGGCGTCGGTGACCCACTCCCAGAACGAGTGGATTATGCCCAACACGGGCTTCGAGCGCCTGACCGCCGCCCTGAGTTTAAACCACGCCGTGTCCCCGAAATTAAAGCTGGGGGGCAAAGTGAACTTCACCAACCGCACCAGTGACAACCTGCCCGCCACCGGCTACAACAACCAGTCGGTATCTTACTTCATGATTTTCCAGAACCCGAACGTGCCGCTCGACGCCTACCGCACCATCTGGAAGTACGGCCAGGAGGAGCTCGACCAGGTGCACCCGTTCAGCTCCTTTATTGACAATCCGTATCTGATTGCCCAGGAGATGATTAACTCAGTGGACACGCGCACCACGGTGGGCAACCTGTCGGCTACTTATGAGTTCTCGCCCAAGTTCGATCTGCTGGTGCGCTCGGGTATTGCCATGACCCAGGAGGAGCGTGAGCAACGTCGCCCCTACAGCACGGCCAACTTCCAGCGCGGCTACTATAAGCAGCAGGACATCAGCAACTACGAAGTCAATACCGACGCTTTGTTCACCTACCACCAGGACCTAGGCCAGCACTTCAACGTGCGCGCCTCCATAGGGGCTAACCGCATGGACCGCCGCTTCCGAGGCATCGATGGGGTGGTGCGCGACCTCGTGATTCCGGGCGTGTACAAGCTTACCAACGGCGTGAGCAGCCCCCTGCTGACGGCCACCACCACCAATCGGCGCATCAACAGCGTGTACGCCCTCACCTCCTGGTCTTTCGACGATAAGATCTTCCTGGATTTGACCGGCCGCAACGACTGGTCGAGCACGCTGCCCAGCCAGAACAACTCGTTTTTCTACCCCGCGGTCAGCACCAGCTTTATTTTGAACGAACTGGTGCCCATGCCTAACTCGATTTCGCTGGCCAAGCTGCGCCTCTCGGCCGCCCAGGTCGGTAACGACACCGAGCCCTACCGCACCCGCAAGTACTACGGGCGCAGCGACTTTGCCGGGGCCGGCTCCTTGCCCACCACCCTCTACAACACCAACTTCAAGCCCGAAATCACGACCAGCTTCGAGGCGGGCGTGGAGTATCTGATGTTTCAGGGCCGCATTGGGGCCGACCTGACGGTGTACCAGAACACCACCCGCAATCAGATTCTGGAGGTGCCCCTCGACCCCACCACCGGCTACGGCCGGGCCGTGCTTAACGCCGGCGAGGTGCGCAACCGGGGCGTGGAAGTGGTGCTCAACACCCGGCCCATCGACAACAACGCCTTTAAGTGGCGCAACACCGTTACCTGGGCCCGCAACCGCAACCGCGTGCTGAGTTTGGCCGACGGCCTGGAAGATCAGCAGGTAATCGGGACGGGCGGCACGGCCACGCTGCTGGCTACCGTGGGAGGCACCACCGGCGACATCTGGGGCTTCGGCTTCGACCGCAGCCCCGATGGGCAGATCATTTACAACAAGGACGGGTTGCCCGTGCAGCCGGCCGACATCAAATACATCGGCCGGGCCTTTGCCGACTGGAAGGGGGGCTTTTTAAACGAGTTCAGCTACAAGAATTTCCGGCTGAGTGTGCTGGTCGATGGACAGTACGGGGGCATTATCTACTCCCAAACCCACCACAAAATGATGGAGCAGGGCAAGCTCAAATCCACGTTGCCGGGCCGCGCGGAGAACGGAATCGTGGGCGATGGCGTGGTGCTGAACGCCGACGGCACCTACTCACCCAACACCGTGAGCGTGATTCCGGCCGCCTACTACGCCGAGTACTACCGCCGCGCCAACATCGAGTCCAACTCCTTCGATGCGTCTTTTCTGAAGCTGCGCGAAACGCGCCTCGAGTACACCCTGCCCCCGCCCTGCTGGCCCGCACCAAGGCGTTGACCGGCGCTACCATCGGCCTCTACGGCCGCGACCTGGCCATGTGGACCAAGTTCCCCCTGTTCGACCCCGAGACGGCGGCCCTCAACGGCGGCACCATTCTGCCCGGTGTGGAAATCGGGCAGCTGCCCAGCACCCGCACCATGGGCGTGAACCTCACCCTCCAGTTCTAGCGCGGCCTCCCTCCTTCTTTCGCTTTCTGACCTCCCGTCTTCCATGAAAAAATATCTAACCCTGCTGTTGCTGACGTTGGGTGGCAGCCTCGTGTCGTGTACCAAGGACTTTGACGAGCTCAACCTCGACCCCAACCGCATCGAGCGCATTAGCCCGGGCACCCTACTCAACCCGATTCTCTACGAGTTGGCCGCGTTTAATACCAGTCGGGCCGATGGGTTTACCTTCGATATCATGCAGGTGGCCTTGCCGTTTCCCAGCGTGTCGGGGGGCGTGCACCGCTACGTGGTCAGCGAAAGCGCCGGCAACTCCACCTGGACGACTTATTACCGCTTGCTGGCCAACATCCGGGAGATGCGCCTCGCTGCCCAAGCCGCCCAGGACCCCAACTACGAGGCCATTGCTATGACCCTGAATGCCTGGGCCTACGCCAATCTGACCGACTGCTTCGGCGACGTGCCCATGACCGACGCCGGGCGGGCCGAAGAAGGCGTGCTCTACCCCAAGTTTGACACCCAGCCCGAGATTTATTCCCAGCTGCTCACCGACCTGGAAACGGCCAACGGGATGTTCGACAAAGCCCGCACCATGCCCTACGGCAGCGACATTCTCTTCAACAACAACGTGGACGCCTGGCGGCGCTTCTGCAACTCCCTGCGGATGCGCCTGCTGCTGCGCATCTCCAAGCGTACTGAGACTAACGCTACGGCCCAACTGGCGGCCATGATTAATGACCCCGCTACCTATCCGGTGTTCACCCAAAACAGCGAAGCGGCTATTCTGCGGATCACCGGCGTCGCGCCCAGCGTGTCGCCCTGGGGCCGGGCCGTCGATTTTACCACGTTCCGGGCTGCGGGGGGCTTTTTTATCGATAACCTGAACATGCTCAACGACCCGCGCCTGGCCCGGCTCAATACCCAGGCCCGGTCCAGCGACGGCCGCACCACGATTGGCTACCGCGGCATTCCGAGCGCCTACGCCGGCAGCGACGCCCAGTTTCCCTACCAGCCATCCAACTTCAACGTGGCTCTGGTAACGGCGACCGTGGCGGCGCCCATGCCCCTGGTGATCATGACCTACGCGGAGGTGGAGTTTATCAAAGCGGAGGCCGCGCAGCGCGGCTACACCACCGCCGACGCTCGCCTGCACTACGAGCGGGGCGTGAAGGCGGCCGTGGAGCAGTGGGGGCCGTGTTGCCCGCCGATTACTTCCAGAACGCGGCCGCCGCTTACAACGGCACGCTCGAGCGCATCCTGCTGCAAAAGTACTACGCCCTGTTTTTCAACGACTACCAGCAGTGGTTTGAGTACCGCCGCACGGGCTTGCCCCGCCTACCCCGCGGCCAGGACCTGCAGAACGGGGGCGTGATGCCCGTGCGCTTTAAGTACCCGCTTATCGTGCAAACCAACAACGGCGACAACTACCGCGCCGCCGTGCAGGCCCAGGGCCCCGACGACGTGAACACCAAAGTGTGGTGGGAAAAGTAGCTTGCCGGCTTCCGGAAAACCAGGGGCGGGAGCTAGCACGCCTGCCCCAAAAAGCCCCCCAGCGGATAGCTTGAAACCCTAGCATCACCCTTACCGAGAATCCTCAACTTTTCGCTTTATGGCACAACAACGCCGGACGTTTCTCAAAGCCGTGGGCCTGGCTGGGCTGGGTGCCACCCTGGACATAAGCACGGGCTTGGCCCGCTCGAAAGCGCCCGCCCGCACGAGCAAAGGGGTAAGCGTCACCACGCTTAGCGGCAAGGTGCACGCCGGCGGCCAAGGCTTGGCGGGCGTCGCCGTCACGGATGGCACCACCGTCACGCTCACCGACGCCAAAGGGCAGTATGAGCTGGACAGCAGCGCCGCCACCGAGTTTGTGTACATCTCCGTGCCGCGCGGCTACGAGTTTCCGCAGGAGCAGGGCGTGGCCCGCTTCTACCGCCGCAAAGAGCCCGTCCGCGGCCGCTTTAAGGCTGACTTCGAGCTGCGCAAGCTCAGCCAGGATGACACCCAGCACAACTTTATGGTGTGGGCCGATCCGCAGATGATATCCAAGGCCGATGCTGCTGAGTTCAAAGCCACGGCCGTGCCCGACGCCCAGAAGCTCATTTCCAGCTACCCCGCCGGCGCCCTCTTCCACGGCATCGGCTGCGGCGACCTGGTCTGGGACCACTTCGAGCTGTTCGAGGACTACCAGCAGGGCGTAGCTGCTACGGGCATCCCGTTTTTTCAGGTTATCGGCAACCACGACATGGACCTCACGGCCCGCACCGACGAAGGCTCGGCCACTACTTTTCGCCAACTGTTCGGGCCCACGTATTACTCCTTCAACCGGGGCGAGATTCACTACGTGGTGCTGGATGACGTGTTTTTCATCGGCGCCGTCAAGAAGTACATCGGCTACCTCACCGAGCAGCAGCTGGCCTGGCTGGAGCAGGACTTAAGCTACGTCAAGCCCGGCACAACCGTGGTGGTGAGTGTACACATTCCGCCCTATACCCGCCAGCACCTGCGCAACAAGGAAAAGGAGGAGTCTATGGGCGGCACGGTGGCCAACCGCCGCGAGCTGTACCGCTTGCTCAAGCCCTTCAAGGCCCACATTATGTCGGGCCACACCCACTTCAACGAAACCCTCGTGACCGAGGAAAACGTGGTGGAGCACGTGCACGGCACCATCTGCGGGGCCTGGTGGACGGGCCCCATCTGCACCGACGGCACGCCCGCCGGCTACGGCGTGTACGAGGCGCGGGGCAGTGAGCTCCGGTGGTACTACAAATCCATCGGGCAGGAGCGCACCCACCAGTTTCGCCTGTACCCGAAAGGCAGCCTGCCCGAGCGCCCCGACGCCCTGGTCGTGAACGTCTGGAACTGGGACCCCGCCTGGAAAGTGACCTGGCTGGAAGACGGCGTACGCCGGGGCGAGATGGAGCAGTACACCGGCCTCGATCCGCTGTCGGTGCAGCTGCACGCCGGCCCGGCGCTGCCCGCCAAGCACAAGTGGGTGGACCCCACCCTCACCGAGCATCTGTTTGTCGCCAACATCGCGGCGTCGGCACGGGAGATTCGGGTGGAAGTCACTGACCGGTTTGGGCAGGTATATTCGGAAACGCTGTCGGCGTAAGATTGCTTGGCCCTCCGCTCGCTGGGGCCTACCCGCGGGCGGGGGGCTTTTTTGGCTATGTCCACCCAGGGTAAACGCCGCCGACGGCATGGGGGCTTTTTTATTTGCGTATGTTGACCTTGATGCGACGACCTATCCTGGCCTTGCTGGCTACTACGTTTACTATGCTCAGCGCGGCGGCGCAGCGGCCCCCGCTGGACTGGCAGGGCCACCGGGGCTGCCGGGGCCTGATGCCCGAGAATACGATTCCAGCCATGCGCAAGGCCCTGGATCTGGGCGTGACGACCCTGGAAATGGATATCGCCATCAGCCAGGACCGGCAGGTGCTGCTCTCCCACGACCCTTACTTGAACGCCGATTTCGTGCGCACGCCGGACGGGCAGCCCATCAGCAAAGCCCAAGAAAAAAGCCTGCGCCTGTACGCCATGCCCTACGCCGACATCCGGCGCTATGACGTAGGCAGTCAGGGTAACCCCAAGTTTGCGCGCCAGCAGAAGCTGCGCACCTACAAGCCCCTGCTGGCCGAAGTCATCGACTCGGCCGAAGCGTACGCCAAGCAGCAAGGGCGGCCCGCGCCGCGCTACAACATTGAAACGAAAATGACCCCGGCGGGCGACGGCACCCTGCACCCCGCGCCCGCCGAGTTCGTGCAGCTGCTGCTGGCCGTGGTGCAGGCCAAAGGCATTGCGGAGCGGACGACGATTCAGTCCTTCGACCCACGGGCCCTGGAGCAGGTGCACCAACGCTCCCCTCCTATCCAGACCGCCCTGCTCGTGGATAATCTGCTGGGAGTGGACAAGAATCTGCAACGGCTCAGCTTCCGCCCGACCATCTATAGCCCCGCCTACCGGTTGGTGTCCGCTGAGTTGGTGGCGGCCTGCCACGCCCAGCAGATCCAGGTGATTCCCTGGACGGTGAACGCGGCCGCGGCAATCGAGCAACTCATCCAGCAGCAGGTAGATGGCATTATTACGGATTATCCGGATTTGCGCCCGGCGCGGTGAACACCCTGCCTACTATGGATTAGGAGCGTCTTTCAACAGAAAAATGTGATGGCCGGGTTCAATGGCTGGAAGCCAGAGTAGCCCCCTTACTTCTCCTTAATCGTGTCGGAGGTGATGAATGAGCTTCTGCATGCCCTTGATTAAGCAGAAAGCCCAGCCTGCGCTACGATACAATAAAATCTCTGTGTAGGGTCCGCTACCACCTCCCTACCGATCCTAGCTCGCTCCGCCAATTGCGAAGGGTTAGCTGGTAAGAAGTAAGGATTAGGCACGTTCCCTAAACTTCCGAGTAAGGTTACCTAGTTCTTTGTCGCTGCCCACCTGGGACAATTCTATCGGCCGGCGACTGCCCGCAGCGGGTAGGGTATTGGGCGGCGTAGGGATTGGTATGTAGCAGCCGGCGGCCAGGCCCTCACTTGGTGCGCAACACGACCACGTCCATGGCCGGTACGGTGAGACGCGTCACCCGTTGGCGCGTGAACGCATCCTGATAGGTATGCTCGGTGAGCACGGCGTGGGTGAAGGCCGCCGGCCGGGGACCACGGTTAAACACGACCAGCACGTCTTCCTTCCCGAGCGTGCGGCGGAAGGCGTACAGCTGCCGGGCATCGTCGGTGGCCACGGTGGTAAACGCGCCGCGTTGAATGGCCGGCGAGCTGCGGCGCAGGGCAATGAAGCGCTGATACCAGGCAAACAGGTCAGCCTCAAACCCCACGGGGTCCGGGGCGTGGGTACTCTGATCCGGATTAAACGTTTCGGCTTCGTAGCGCTGGTCAGCCCAGACCATGGGCTTGCGGCAATCCGGGTCGTTGCCGCCCCACATGCCCGCTTCGTCCCCGTAGAAAAGCATGGGGGAGCCCACGTACAGCTGCTGGAAGGCGGCAATGAGCCGTTGCTTTTTTCGCTGGGCCGGGGTGGGCTTGCGGGCATTGTAGCTTTTGTTGTTACTCTTCTGGCTCCACGAAAAATAGGCGCCCCAGTCCCCGAACTTCTTGCCGTCGGGGTTGGCCACGGCGCTGCCGATGCGCGTCGCGTCGTGGCTGTCCACCAGGTTTTGCATATTCAGGGGCACGCCGGGGCCGAAGGCCTCGCGCAGCGCCCGCAGGCGCGCGTCCAGCTGGGTGACCGAGGAGGCGGTGGCCTCCTGCACGAAAAAGTCGTGCACGGCGAAGGCGAAGTTGTAGTTCATGGTGGCATCAAACTCATCCCCGCGCAGGTAGGGCCGGGTTTGCTCGACCGGAAACACCAGCTCAGCCGTCAGGTAGGCCTGCGGGTTCAGGCGCTTTACCCACTGCCGCCAGCTTTTCCAGAAGGGATGGCCCACATCGTAGGCCACGTCCAGGCGCCAGCCGTCAATGCCATGGGCCGCGCCTTTATTCATGGGGTTCATCCAGCGCTGGGTGGCGTGGAAAATGTACTGCTTGGGCCCGGCGACAATGCCCGTGCTGTCTTCTTTTAGCTCGGGCAGGGTCTTGACCCCAAACCAGCCCTTGTAGGCAAAGGGGGTGCCCGTGGCCGCATTGCGCCAGCTGGTGACCATAAACCAGTCGGCGTAGGGAGAGGCCTGCTGGTTCTTTTCGACGTCCCGAAAGGCAAAGCTCTGGGCGCCCAGGTGGTTGAAGACGCCGTCGAAAATGAGGTGCATGTTCCGCCGGTGCACTTCGTCAATAAGTTTAAGCACCAGCAAGTCGGCTTTGGTCCAGACCCAGGTCTGGGGGTCCAGCGGGTTTTCCGTGGCCATCAGCTTTTTGTCCCCCGCCGGGTCGGGCCCGAAGGTGGGGTCCGCGTGGTGGTAGCACAAGGCGTCGTACTTGTGGGAGGAGGGCGACCAAAACACGGGCGTCAAGTACAGGGCGTTCACGCCGAGCTGCTGCAGGTAGTCGAGCTTGTCGAGGATGCCCTGCACGTCGCCCCCGTAGCGGCGGCGCTGCAGGTTGTAGTAGATGTCCTTGCCGTTTTGCTGCTCGTAGGGCTGCAGGCGGTACCAGTCGCTCGTCCAGGGGTGAATCTGAAAGGCCGACGAATCATCGAAGGGGTAAGCCCCGTTCTGGTCGGCGGCCTGCGGATCGTTGCTCGGGTCGCCGTTGTGGAAGCGCTCGGGGAAAATCTGGTACCAGACCACGCCCTTGCTCCAGGTGGGGGTGAAATCGGCTTGGGCTTGGGCCTGCGCCGGCCGGGGCCGGCTGCTCAGCGCCAGGCCGAGCAGCAGCCCGAGACAAGGTGCGGTCAGCCGGCGGAATAACGTTGGAACTGTCATATTTTCTAGGCGGGGGGTAGGCCCGCAAAAGGAAAGGGCGCCCGGGGGCCGTACCCTAAACATACGCGAAAGCGCCCAACCTACCGCGGAGCCTAGACCTGATGCGGTCATCGACCCGGCGTAGGAGCTGGGTGCTGATAGTAATAGCTCAGCAGCCCATCCGGGGTGACGGCATCGTAGCGGTGAAAACCCAGGCGCTGGTACAAGGCGCGGGCTACCCAATTATTGTAGCGCACGTGCAGGGCAACCACCTTTTTTTCGCGCTCCCACGCCGTTTGCAACACGCGCTGCAGTAGTAGCTTGCCCCAGCCCCGGCCGCGGTAAGCCGGGTGCACATGAACATCGGCTAACAGGGCCTGCTGCGGCGTGTTGGGGTAGTGAGTCAGGCCCAGGGTAGCGTAGGAAATAATGTGGTCATCGAGCAGACCTACAAAGCGCACGGCTTGTGCCCCATCGATGTGCGTATCCGTGGTATAGAGCTGCATGGAGGAAGGATAAGAATTTCTACCGCTTAAAAAGATCTCCCCAACCAGTTTACACGGCCTGTTCGGGTCGGGACGGATGCGGGGAAGAAACACATATCCACCCTTTCTCATCCGTCGACCACAGCAGGATGGTCACAGGGGGACTAGGCCATAAAGCAACTAGTAAGCGAGTGTTAAATATAAGGCGGCATGTCAAAAAAAAGCAACAATTGCTACAATATAGCCTATATTTCAAGGGCGTTGACACCAATGAAACCATAATAATCTAGGATTGCCCTTCACTTTTAATCGCTACTCGACTTTAATTATATTTTCGTCTTAAGTTCAGGGGCCATCCTTCCTCCTACCCCACCCGGGGGCTTCATCCTCTTACCCAATCCTGGTTGCGGTGGTGCCGCTGCTTCCCCCCCTGTCGATATGAGGGGTAACGGCAGGGTAGGCTTTCCTAAGGGGTAAGAAGCTGCTCACCTATAGGACTGCCGTCAACAAAAAGCACATACAAGTCAACATGCTAGCCACCAGCAACCTTTCCGCTCCCCCGCCTTGCCCGCGCTCCGTCGGCTCCCCGCCTCCCGGAGCCGGGGGTCAGTGCGCTGACGGTCCGGGTCGTGCGCGGCCAAAGCCGCCTGGTGGTCAGCCTCAGCCAGCAACCACTCAAGCTGCTCAACCCCGCCTCTCCTACCCCGACCTGCCACGTGGTGCTCTCCAGCTACGGGGGCGGCTTGGTCGCCGGGGACAGCCTGCGCCTCCACCTCACCGGGGAGGTGCACACGCGGCTCTTTCTCAGCACCCAGGCCAGCACCCGCGTCTTTCGGTCCCCCGACGGGGCCGTGGCCGAGCAACATACCACCGGGGTGTTGGGGGCGGGAGCGCTGGCCGTGGTGTTTCCCGATCCGGTGGTGTTGCAGGCCCAGAGCCGCTACCGCCAAACCCAGGACTGGCACCTGCAGCCGGACTCCCTGCTGCTGCTGCTGGATTGGTTTCACGCCGGCCGCCTGGAGCAGGGGGAGCGGTTTGCCTTCACGTCCCTGCAGACGGAGCTGCGGGTCCACGTCAACCAGCAGTTGGTGGTGCTGGATCGGTTTTCCTTTCGCCCCGCGGAGCACATCGCCCCGTCGCCGGCCCACTTCGCCGACTATCACACCTTCTTGTCGGTCTTTCTGGTCGGCAGCCCGGCCGATAGCCGCTTTGCCCACCTAGGCCGCGTGCTGGAAAATCAAAAAATGGCGGGTAGCCAGCAGCCGCATTTCCGGGTCGACGCGGTGGAGTGCTTGGTATCGGTCGTGCGGGCTCGGGATAACGTGTATGTGCTGCGCGCCGCTGCCCGCAGCCGGGCGGCGCTGCAGCCCCTGTGCGACGCACTGCTAGCGGCCTTGGCAGCGGAGGAACTGCTGGGCTATAATCCGCTCAAGCGAAAGTATTAATCCTCCTAAATTAGCGCCGGTCTTCCCGCACGGCAGCCAATGCGCGGGCTTTTGCGGCGAGGATGTGGGCGATGATCTCGTCCAGGCCGTGGCCGTCGGTGGCCCGGGCAAACAGGAAGGGGCCCTCCCCGCGCATCTGTTGCGAATCGCGGGCCATGACCCCCAGGTCGGCCTTGATCAGGTCTTTCAAATCGATTTTGTTGATGACCAGCAAATCAGACTGGGTGATGCCGGGGCCGCCCTTGCGCGGGATTTTGTCGCCCCCCGACACGTCGATCACGTAGATGGAATAGTCCACCAGCTCGCGGCTGAAGTGGGCGGCCAGGTTGTCGCCCCCGCTTTCCACGAACAGGTAGTCGAGGGCGTAGTCGAAGCGCGCCATCAGGCCTTCCAGGGCATCCATGTTCAGGGAAATATCCTCGCGGATGGCCGCGTGCGGGCAGCCGCCGGTCTCCACCCCCACAATGCGGTCGGCGCTCAGGGCGCTGTGGCGGATGAGAAACTCGGCGTCTTCGCGGGTAAAGATGTCGTTGGTGACGACGCCCAGCGCAAACTCGTGGCGCAGCCGCTCACACAGGGCTTTGAGCAGGGCGGTTTTGCCCGTGCCCACCGGCCCGCCGATGCCCACGGTGAAGGCGCGGCGGCGGAAGTTGCGGTAGGACGGCAGGCGCCGCGTTTCGCGGGCCGTGAAGTCGCCGGGCGACTCGTACGCTTCGTGGCGGTGACCGTGGAGCAGCAGGGCAAGTTTTTCGGCAAAGGCCATGGCAAACCGATAGCGTTAGTTTTGGAATAGCTTCGAGTAGAGGTCGGCGTGCAGGCCCTGGGCGGCCTCCAGCAAGAAGGCCGTGCGCGTGGCCTGCTGGTAGTCCAGGCCGGTGGAGGTGGCCAGCAGCTGGTCGAAGACGGCGTAGAAGTCGTGCTGCAGGCGGTGCCCTTCCAGCGGGCCCAAAAACCCCAGGCGGATGGCGGCGCTGAGCTGGTCGCGCAGCTGCAGGTGCAAGAACATGGTCTGCACCTCGAGTAGGACAAACCCGACGCGCTGCAAACTCAGGGCAAATACCAGCGTGAAGTGGGTCGGCAGGTGGCGGTGGGCAAACCACAGGGCTATTTCGGGGAGTGGCGCCTCGGGGTAGAAAGACGTGAGCAGGCGCAGCCAGGTGCGGCCCTGCCCGGCGCTGGCTTTTGCCAGGCTGGGCACCAGCAGCTGGGCGTGGTAGTCGGCGGCCACCAGGTCAAACTCCTTCCCCAGGTCCGCCCTCCGGAAGCTGGCGGTGAGGTAGGGCAACTCGGCACTTGCCGCCTGCTGCAGGTACGCGTACAGGTACTGGCGCAAGTCGGCGGCCGAGCTAATGAGTCCCCCCGCGATGCTGCTTTCCAGCCCGGACGAGTACGCGAACGAGCCGGTCGGAATAGCCGAATCCACCAGGTGCAGGAGGCGGGCGAAGTGCATATTAAAATAAGTTATAGAGCTGGGCCAGGGGCAGGGTCTCGGCCGGGGGGCAGGTCAGGTGCTCCCCGTCCACCGTGACCCGGTAGGTTTCCGGATCCACCGCAATGTTGGGCAGGTAGTCATTCAGCGCCATGTCGTGCTTGGAAACCGCCCGGCAGCCCCGGACCGCCACCACCCGCTTGTGCAGGCCGTAGGTTTGCTGCACCCGGGCCAGGGACGCCTGCGAGACGAACGCCACCGCGGCCGGCCCGACGGCGCCGCCTAGGGCCCCGAACATGGGGCGCGAGAACGACGGCTGGGGCGTGGGAATGGAGGCGTTGGCGTCGCCCATCTGGGCCTGCACAAGTATGCCCCCCTTGAGAATCATCTCCGGCCGCACCCCGAAAAAGGCGGGCTTCCACAAGACCAGATCGGCCAGCTTGCCCACCTCCACCGAGCCGACTTCGTGGGCAATGCCGTGGGCGCGGGCCGGGTTGATGGTGTACTTGGCCACGTAGCGGCGCACGCGGAAATTATCGGCCGCGCGGCCCGCATCCTCGGGCAGCGGCCCGCGCTGGGCTTTCATCTTGTGGGCCGTTTGCCAGGTGCGGGTAATGACTTCCCCTACCCGGCCCATGGCCTGGGAGTCGCTGGAAATAATGCTGAGCGCGCCCATGTCGTGGAGGATGTCCTCGGCCGCGATGGTCTCGCCCCGAATGCGGCTTTCGGCGAAGGCCACGTCCTCGGGGATGTTTTTATCCAGGTGGTGGCAGACCAGGAGCATGTCCAGGTGCTCGTCCAGGGTGTTGACCGTGAAGGGGCGGGTGGGGTTGGTGGAGGAGGGAATGACGTTGGGCAAGCCGCAGATTTTGATGATGTCGGGGGCGTGGCCGCCGCCGGCGCCTTCGGTGTGGTAGGCGTGGATGGTGCGCCCCTTAAAAGCGGCCGTGGAGGTTTCCACAAAGCCGCTTTCATTCAGCGTATCGGTGTGAATGCACACCTGCACGTCGTACTCCTCGGCGATGCTGAGGCACATATCAATGGCGGCGGGGGTGGTGCCCCAGTCCTCGTGCAGCTTGAAGCCCAGCGCCCCCGCCTCCACCTGCTCGCGCAGGCCCTCGGGCTTGGAGGAGTTGCCCTTGGCCAGGAAGCCGAAGTTCAGCGGATAGGCCTCGGTGGCTTTGAGCATCATCGCCAGATAAAAGCCCCCGGCGTGCAGGTAGTGGCCGTGGTGCCGGCGGCCGGACCGGTGCCGCCCCCAGCATGGTAGTCACGCCGGAGGCCAGGGCCTCGGGAATCTGCTGGGGGCAGATGAAATGGATATGGCAGTCGATACCGCCGGCAGTCAGAATCTGACCTTCCCCGGCCACGACTTCGGTGGTCACGCCCACGATCATGCCCGCGGTCACGCCGGGCATGATATGCGGGTTGCCGGCTTTGCCAATAGCGGCAATGCGCCCGTGCTTGATGCCGACGTCAGCTTTGTAGATGCCGGTGTAATCGATAATTAAGGCGTTGGTAATGAGCAAGTCCAGCGCGTCGGCTTCGGCTATGCCAGCCGCCTGGCCCATGCCGTCGCGCAAGACTTTGCCGCCGCCAAACTTGCACTCCTCCCCGTACACGGCGAAGTCGTGCTCGACTTGAATGAGCAGGTCGGTGTCGCCCAGGCGCACCCGGTCGCCCGTGGTGGGGCCGTACATCTCAGCGTAGGCGCGGCGGTCGAGGGGAAAAGACATATCAGGACACAAGAGTCATTTAGAGGTAGCAGGTGCTTCATAAAAAGCATTGATTCTTTGCAGTAAGGGAATCAAAGGCTTTTTACCTGTCATTGTATTGTAAAATAGATTATTGACTGAGCAGTCCAGCGCTTGTTCATCAATTACTTTAATTAAATAAGGAAAGCCTTTTTTCTCTTTTACACCATAAAGCATGTGGGAAATAAATTTGCTATCAGGCCCACAATCAATTTCTTCTCCATCCACAAAAACAACTCTCGTAGTTGGATCAAGATGCGGAACAACAGCATGTTTTGCGAACTCAACACTACTTTTCCGGCTGTTGTAGAAGAAAAAACAACTTCCATCTGCGCGGTGCAAAAACTCTTTGTATTCCTCCTGAAATTTCTTGTTTGAAAAAAATGAACTGATTAGAAAACCGATTAGCGCTAAAATTCCAATAGCAACGAATAGGGCTCCTAATAGCAGGCCAATTCCAATTAAATACTTGGCAAAAAAGGCCAGAATAATCACTCCAACTACACGCAGAATTCTGTCAGACCAAGTGCTTTTTGGGGTTACCATATTAATCAGATGACAAGAGCATTCGTCAGTTATTGGCAAGCTTATTTAGTGCCGCCTGCTTATTCTCTTCTCCCAATTCCCCATCAATCAGCCCGTTGCCGCCGTACACGATTCTTTGCCCCCCCAGCGCCACCAGCGTCACGCGCTTGCGCTCGCCGGGCTCGAAGCGGACGGCGGTGCCGGCCGGGATGTTGAGGCGGTAGCCGTAGGCAGCGGCGCGGTCGAAGTGCAACGCGGCATTGGTTTCAAAGAAGGGATAGTGCGAGCCGACCTGCACGGGCCGGTCGCCCATGTTCACCACCTCGATTTGTACCGTTGCGCGGCCCTCGTTGAGGACCAGATCCGTCGGTAGCAGCAGGTACTCGCCGGGTTGGGCGGCGCTGTCGGTGTCCGGGGCGGACTGGGGAGCTTTTTTGGTGAGGCCGGAGCCGTAAAGTGCTAAGTCTGGGTTGCCGGTCTCGCGGCAAATGGGGTGATGCACGGTTACGAGCTTGGTGCCGTCGGGGAAAGTACCTTCCACCTGCACTTCGTCCACCAGCTCGGCCACGCCGGGCAGCACGTCAGCGAGGCCGAGCAGCTGCTTGCCTTTGTCCATGAGGATGGCTACCCGCTCGCCGTCACGAATAAATTCCAGCAGTTGGGTGGCCAGCAGGGCCACGGCTTCGGGGTAATTGAGGAGCAGGCCCCGGGCGTAGCGCTTCTGGGCCACGAAGCCGGCCTGGTGGAGAACGAGCTTATCAAGGTCTTTGGGGGAGAGATGCACGGCGGGCGTTTGTTTTCGGTAGGGAAACGGGTAGGGATGGGGGAAGGTATGCTCACAGATTCACATACATCATCCAGCTGCCGTAGCCCACGCAAAGCAGGGACGACAAGGTGACGGTGCCGGCCTGCAGGCGGCGGCTGAGGCGCATGCGCCGGGTGAAGGGCACGTGACACAAGCCGGCCACCAGGCACATACCCACCAGGGAGCCCCCGCCAAACAACAGGAAATACAGGAGGCTCAGGCTGACATCCCGCAACTCACTCATCACCAGCAGCACCAGCGCCCCACTGCCCGCCAGCCCGTGGAGCAGGCCCACGGCGAAGGCCCAGCCCGGCGCCGCTGCGGTAGGTGGCCGCGGCGCGGGTTTGCGCTGTTCCCGCAGCCGGCTGAGGCCCATGAGCACCAGCAGCAGGCCTACGGTGGCCTCGAAGTAGCCGCCCGTAAGAATGGTGAGCCTGCCCAGCAGGATGATGGCCCCCACGACGACCAAGGTAGTGGTGTGACCTAACCCCCATAGAATCCCCTCGCGCAGGGCTTCCGCCAAGGTATCCCGGCGCGAAATCAAGTTGCCCACAGCCAAAATATGGTCGGGTTCAAACGCATGACCCATTCCGGCTACAGAAGCAAAAATTAAGGGCAACAGGCCTTCCATTTAAAGGGGGTTAAGCATAATATTCCCTAATGTAAGATAACTAGCCTATACATTCGATAGGCTTCTCACAAAATGTTCATTTCTGCTCATGCTAAGGGAACGCCTGTGTTCTGCTTTGGTTTCAGGCGTTTTTTTTCATCGGGGGTAGTCCAAGTCGCTCCTCCGCAACGACGGGCCCTTGGTCGAATCTGAGCGCGCGCCCCCCCACGCCATGTCCCGTCAGATCTTCTACCCCGTGAGCTAAGCGTAAGCAATAAGGGGTAGCAGTCCTGATGGAGGGCTCGACCTGCTGCGGGAAGTCACGGCCGGTAAGTGGAAAATCAGCCTGCTCTACTTCATTGGCCAGGGCCTGCGCCGGCCTAGTCAACTGCATCAGCGCCTGCCCGGCGCCGCCCCCGCATGCTCAACCTGCAGCTGCGACAGCTCCTGGCCCACGAGCTCCTGCGCAAGCAAACCGTGTCCGCGCCCCCTCACGGTGGAGTACCACCTCACGGGCTTGGGCGAATCCTTGCTGCCCCTGCTCACGGCGCTGGGCCGCTGGGGCGATGAGCACCAGGCGCAGCTGCGCCGAGTCGTGGCGCAGTCGGCCGCAACAGCGCCCATAAGATAAGCCCTGTGGGGCCGTGTTCCGGAGGGCCTGCTCACGAAGCCGCCGCGGTGCGAGGGTAGAAACGGAGGGGCTTCGTCGGGCCAAGGGAAGCAGCGTGGCCGGGGCAACCGGTTGCAGGAAGGAAGTCCTGCGACCGGTTGCCCCGGCGCGTGCAAAGATCCTTCAACCCGATGCGCTCAGATGGCGGCCGTCACGATGAGCATCACGTAGGGGCCATACGTTAGCCTAATGGACTTTAATTAATGGGGCCTGCTGGCGGGCGGGCCATCCGGAGCGACAAACCTGCCGCAGCGCCTGCCGCTAGTAACCACATCCGACCGTGCATGGCTCCCTTGGATAGGTGCGCTAAGTAAAGCTGGTGCTCTCAACTAGAGCACCGCGGCGCACGAGGGAAGGAAGGCAAGAGTCTTTCCTGCAAGCGGGTCAACAAGCGAGGGCCCGAAAGCGCAGGGAGCTTTCATTTCTGAACCGGCTTGTGGGACCAGGCGGGCGAGCGGAGGGGGCGACTTCACCGGTCACTCCCCGTAGGGCCCTTATTCTATGACTTGCTGGGCCTTGCCCTTAACTCGATTCATCGCTATACCTAGAGACTAGCGGTTTGCAAATGAGCCTGTTGCAAGGGCGCGGCGCGGTTTGGTTCAAGCTAATATTTTCGTTCAGGAATAGCAGCGACTTTCCATCCTGCGGCTATCATACTTAGGCTTTTTATCTACATTAGTCGTTCACTCGCCACCCGTTCACCCTGCCATCGTTGTGTTCTATTTACGTGGGCTGTTCACGGGACTATTCGTCACTGGCTGTCTGCCGGCCAGCGCCCAGCAAGCCGTACCGGATAGTATCCGCCCTATCAGCTTACAGGGCGTCATTGTCTCGGCCACTCGGGGGCAGAATCGCGCGTTACCGTGCCCCAGCAGGTGGACGTATTGTCCGCTCGGGCTATTCGGCTGTTGAACCCGCCCACCACGGCCGATGCGCTCCAGCAGAGTGGCTGGGTGTATGTACAGAAATCCCAATTAGGGGGGGGAGCCCGGTGTTGCGAGGCTTTGAAGCCAACAAGGTGCTGCTGGTCGTCGATGGGGTGCGGCTGAACAATGCCATTTTTCGCGGCGGCCACCTGCAAAATGTGCTGGGCATTGACGCCAACGTGCTCGAGCGGGTGGAAATACTCAGCGGCGCGGGGGCCGTGCCCTACGGGTCCGATGCCTTGGGCGGGGTCATCAGCCTGCACACCAAGCAGCCCCAGCTAGCGGACAGCAGCGCCGCCGCGCCCGTGGCGCGGACCACCAGTCTACTACGATATGCTACGGCCGCTCGGGAGAAGACCGCGCACGCGGATGTAAGCCTGGGCTGGCAGCGCCTGGCGCTGCTGACCAGCGTGACCGCCACCGACTTTGACGACCTGCGCAAGGGACGCCGCGATTACGCCTCCTTTCCGGGCTTTGGCGACAAGCCTTTTTACGTGCGGCGCTTGGGCCAGCGGGATAGTGTACTCGTGAACGCAGATCCTCACCGGCAGCGCGACTCGGGGTACAGTCAACTCGACGTGCTGCAGAAGGTCGTGTTCCGGCCCACCCCCCAGCAGCAGCATCTGCTGAACCTGCAGTACTCGACGACCACCACTGTGCCGCGCTACGACCGCCTCCAGGTAGTGCGTGCCAACGGCTTGCCACGCTATGCGGAGTGGAACTACGGCCCGCAGCGCCGGCTGCTGGCCAGCTATCAGGTTCAATACAGCCACCCGACGCGCTTTTTTGATGCGCTAACTTTCACGCCGGCCCTGCAACTCCTGGCCGAAAGCCGCCTCGTGCGCGACTTTGGCCAGGAGCTGCGGCAGGAGAACCGGGAGCAGGTCCGGGTATGGTCAGCGAACTGGGATCTGCAGAAAACCCTGGGCCACCACCAGTTGCGTTACGGGGCGGAGGTTACGCATAACCGGGTGCGTAGCACGGGTACCGGCCGGAACGTCAGCACCGGGCAATGGCAGGCCATAGTCACGCGCTACCCCCACGGGGCTACCTACGCCACCACCGGTGTATATGCCACGCACCGCTGGCCGCTGACGCCCATCTTCCGCCTTTCCACGGGGCTGCGCGTGAGCACCGTGCGGCTGCGCGGCGAGTTCGATCCGCGCTTCTTTCAGACCGCCGTCCGCCACCTCCGGCAGTCCTCGGCCTCGCTTGATGGCAGTCTAGGGCTGGTGGCGCAGTTGCGGGGAGGGTTCCGCGCCACCGGGCTGGTCGGCACCGCTTTTCGCAATCCCAACGTGGATGACGCCGGGAAGACCTTCGAGCAGAATAATGGCACCTTGCTCCTGCCGAACCCCGCCCTGCGGCCCGAGCGCGTCCGTACGGCGGAAGTAGAGCTGTCGCACACGCTCGAGAACCAATTGCACGTCGCCCTGACGAGTTTCTATACCCAGCTGCACGACGCCCTGACCGTGCAGCCCTACGCTACCCCCAGCGGGGCCGCAACCGTGGAATTCAACGGGCAGACCTACACGACCGTCGCCACGACCAATACGGGTCGGGCGCGTATCTACGGACTCAGTGCCCGTGCCCAGGCCCAGCTAGGCGGGTGGTCGATGCAAGGCAGCCTCACGTACACGAAAGGGCGCGACCTCACGCGGCGCGCTCCGCTCGACCACATTCCGCCCCTGTACGGCCGGGGGGCAATTATTTACCGCCGCCGCGCTTTCACGGGGGAAGCATCGGTGTTATGTAATGGCCGCAAGCGCCCGAGTGAGTTTAGCCCCTCGGGCGAAGACAACCTGGAGCAGGCCACGCCCGCGGGCGCGCTCGGCTGGTACACGGTAACGGTGCGCACCGACTACCGCCTCACCCCGCGCTGGACGGTGCAGGCGGCCGTCGAGAATCTGCTGGACCAGAGCTACCGGCAGTTCGCTTCCGGCATCAGTGCTCCCGGCCGCAACCTGGTGCTGGCGCTGCGCTTCACTCAGTAGTTTAGTCAGGGTTTCCAACCTGCGCCTGGAAAGCGCGCTAGCCGCCTATTCAAGGTTAGCGCGTTGTTTATGGGTGGGTAATCCCTGATAACACTACTCCTGCTACCAACGCTGGTAGCCAAAGTCTTGCCATCCGGCTTACCTTATGGTTCTAATCTAGACCTTCTCCGCTGCCCCATGCGATTCGTGACCCGCGCCGTCTGGCTGCTCTCGCTTATCAGCCTGTTCACCGACCTGGCCAGTGAGATGCTCTACCCCGTGATGCCCTTGTATTTGCAATCTATTGGCTTCTCGGTCTTGTACATCGGGCTGCTCGAAGGCATGGCGGAAGCCGTGGCCGGCCTGAGCAAAGGGTACTTCGGGCAGTGGTCCGACCGCCTGGGCCGACGGGTGCCGTTTGTGCAGTGGGGCTATGGCCTGAGCGCCCTGTCAAAGCCCCTGTTAGCGTGGCTGACTACCCCGACTGGGGTGCTGCTGGTCCGCACCGTGGACCGGCTCGGGAAGGGCTTGCGTACCGGGGCCCGCGATGCCCTGCTCGCGCACGAAGCCACCCCCGCGAATCGGGGCAAGGTGTTCGGATTTCACCGGTCCCTGGATACGGTGGGCGCCGTGTTGGGGCCGCTGGCGGCCCTTGGGTGGCTGGCGGCGTATCCGGGGCAGTACCGGTCGCTGTTTCTGTGGGCCCTCCTGCCGGGGGCAGTGGCAGTCCTTCTCGCTTTCGGCTTGCGCGAGGGACGGGCCGTGCCCTCGGGGCGTCCGGTCGTGCCTTTTTGGGTGGCGTTCCGCTACTGGCGGCAGGCCCCGCCCGCGTATCGACGCGTCGTCGGGGGGCTGCTGGTATTTGCCCTATTCAACAGCTCGGATGCCTTTTTATTGCTGGTGGCGCAAGCGCGGGGCCTCCCCGCTCCCACGGTTATTGGGCTGTATGTTCTCTACAACCTCACCTACGCGCTCTGCGCCTGGCCCTTAGGCCATGTGGCCGATCGGTGGGGGCCGCGGCGCTTGCTGGTGATGGGCTTCGTGGTGTTTGCCGGGGTGTATGGCGGGGTCGCGCTGGCCCACGACCGGTGGACGTTTGGGGCCCTGTTCGTACTCTACGGCGTGTACGCCGCCGCCACCGAGGGGGTGAGTAAAGCCTGGGTCAGCACCCTGTGTGCCCCGCGGGACACCGGCGCGGCCCTGGGCACGTTGGGCGGGCTGAGCAGCCTGGCTGCCTTAGGCGCGAGTGCCGGGGCGGGCCTGCTCTGGCAGTGGGGCGGGGTGGCGCTGCCTTTCGGCGTGGCCGCGGTCATGGCGGTGGGCGTGGCCGCTTACCTAGCCCAGGTTCGCGTAGAAAAAGCAGGGAGCTAACCCCTCCGCTCGGTTCGCCGGCGTGGGGGCAAGCAGGAGTACCCCCGGACCTTGAACCAGCGCGTCCTAGTGGCCGGCACCTTCCCGGCTGATTTAGAAGCGAAGCTTATTACCTTAGAGGCAGTTGACTGGATGGAAACTTCCCCCGGCAGGTTGGCGCGTCGACTCTCGGTACTCACCCCTTGCTATTCTTTTCTTTTGCCTATGAAACTTCCCCTACCCCTGAATGCCGCTTTGCTTGGCGGGTTGTTTGGTCTGCTGCTGCTCCCAGCCCCTGCCGAAGCCCAGCAGCGCGCCAAGCGAAAGAAAGCCCCCCAAGGCACCACCGCAGTCTATGACACCACCTTGTACAATGGACTGCGGTGGCGCTCCATTGGCCCCTACCGCGGCGGACGGGCGGGCACGGCGACGGGCGTGCCCGGCAACCCCAACCTGTACTACATGGGCACGGCCGGGGGCGGCGTGTGGCGCACCACCGATGGCGGCGGCACCTGGGAAAACATCTCCGACCGCTACTTTGGCGGCTCCATCGGGGCCGTAGCCGTCAGCGAATCGGACCCGAACGTGCTGTACGCCGGCGAGGGCGAGCAAACGGTGCGCGGCAACGTGTCGTCGGGCTTTGGGGTGTGGAAGTCGCAGGACGCGGGCCAGACCTGGGTGAACGTCGGCCTCAAGGATTCGCGTCATATCGGCCGCATTCGCGTTCACCCCAAAAACCCGGATCTGGTGTATGTAGCAGCCATGGGCGATTTGTACGCGCCCAGCGAAATGCGCGGCGTGTACCGCTCCCAAGACGGCGGCAAGAAGTGGGAGCGCGTGCTGTTTGCTAACCCAGACGCGGGCGCCGTCGACTTGATTCTGGACCCTAGCAACCCGCGCATTTTGTACGCCAGCACCTGGAATGTGCGGCGCACCCCCTACAGCTTCTCCTCGGGCGGGCCGGGCTCGGGCCTGTGGAAAAGCACCGATGGGGGCGACACCTGGCAGGATATCTCCCGCAGCGAAGGCTTGCCGACGGGCACCTTAGGCATCATCGGCGTGGCCGTGTCGCCGGTGAACTCTAGCCGGGTGTGGGCCTTGGTGGAAGCGGAAAAGGGGGGCTTATTTCGCTCCGACGATGGGGGCAAGCACTGGCAGAAGCTTTCCGATGACCGCAACCTGCGCCAGCGGGCCTGGTACTATACCCGCATTTATGCCGACCCCAAGGACGCGGACGTGATGTACGTGCTGAACGTGTCCTACCACAAAAGCAAGGACGGGGGGCGCACCTTCCAGGCCGCGGATGCGCCCCACGGCGACCACCACGATCTGTGGATTGCCCCCGAGAATCCTAACCGCATGGTCATGGCCGACGACGGCGGCGCCCAGGTGAGCACCGACGGGGGCCTGAACTGGACCACGTACCACAACCAGCCCACGGGCCAGTTTTACCGCGTGGTTACCGACAACCATTTCCCCTACCGCATCTACGGGGCCCAGCAGGACAACTCGACCGTACGCATTCCGCACCGCACGGCGGGCCGCAGCATCGAGGAGCGCGACTGGGAGCCGACGGCCGGGGGCGAAAGCGCCCACATCGCTGTCGACCCGCGCAACCCTGATATCGTGTACGGGGGCAGCTACGACGGTTTTCTTTCCCGCGTAGATCATAGCACCCAGCAGGAACGCACCATTGACGTATGGCCCGATAACCCCATGGGCCACGGCGCGGAGGGCATGAAATACCGGTTCCAGTGGAATTTTCCCCTGCTGTTTTCCCCCCATGACCCCAAAAAGCTTTACGCGGGCTCCAACCATTTGCACGCCACAACCAACCAAGGGCAGTCGTGGGAAATACTCAGCCCGGATCTGACCCGCAATGACCCCAAAACCCTGGGACCCTCGGGTGGACCTATTACCAAGGACAATACGGCCGTGGAATACTACGGAACCATCTTCGCCATCGCGGAATCGCCGATAGAGCAAGGCGTAATTTGGACAGGCTCCGACGACGGACTGTTGCACATAACTCGCGACCAGGGCAAAACCTGGACGAAAGTGCAGCCCAAAGGCATGCCCGATTGGATTCAGATTAACAGCATCGACGCCCACCCCACCACGAAAGGCGCCGCCTACGTAGCGGCTACTATGTACAAATCCGGCGACTTTCGGCCTTACCTGTACAAGACCACCGACTACGGTAAGACGTGGACAAAAATCACCGCCGGCATTCCCGACACGCATTTCACCCGCGTGGTGCGCGCCGACCCCAAGCGCGCCGGGCTGCTTTACGCGGGCACCGAATACGGCTTGTACGTCTCCTTTACTGACGGGCAGCAGTGGCAGCCGTTGCAGCTCAATCTGCCCCCGGTTTCCATCACGGACCTCACGATTAAAAACGACAACCTCATTGCCGCCACGCAGGGCCGCGGGTTCTGGCTGCTCGACGACCTTACCCCCCTGCACCAGCTGAGTGCGCCGGTGGCCGCCAGCAAGTTTCATCTCTACACGCCGGCCGCGAGCTATAAGATGGAGGGACGCGGCACCCCCACGATACCTAAAACTGCGGGCCAAAACCATCCGGGTGGGGTCATGCTACACTATTACTTCGCCCAAAAGCTGGATTCGACCAGCCAGGTGAAGCTGGAAATCCTGGATGCGAGCGGCAAGCGTATTCGCACGTTCACGAACACGGAGCGGGAGCTGGGGGGCAAAAATTTGACGAAGGCCGAAAAAGCCAAGGTAAAACGGGAGCTGCTGCCTACTCGTAAGGGCCTGAACCGCTACGTTTGGGATTTAAGCTACCCCGATGCAAGCCAGTTTGAAGGGCTTATTCTGTGGGGGGGCGGCACGCAGGGGCCTAGGGCCGTGCCGGGCACCTACACAGCCCGCCTGACGCTCAACCAGGAAACGCAGGAAGCGACCTTTAAAGTATTGCCTGACCCGCGCAGTAAAGCCACCCCGGAGGATCTGCAGGCGCAGTTTACCTTTCTGCAGGAAGTGCAGCAGAAGCTCACCGAAACCCACAATGCCATTCGCGATATCCGTACCCTGCGCGGGCAGCTTACTGCCATTACCGGCCCGTTGAAGGATCAAGCCAATGCCAAGGATATCGTGGAATCGGCCGCGGCCATTGACAAGAAAATCACCCAGATTGAGGAGGCGCTCTATCAAACCAAGAACAAGAGCGGCCAGGACCCCCTGAACTTTCCTATCCGCTTGAACAACAAACTAGCGGCCCTGGTCGGGCAGGCCAGCACCGGCGACTACCGGCCCACCGAGCAGGCCGTGGCCTTCAAGAAGGAAGTGACGGAGCAGATTAATCAGCAGCTCAATCAGTTCAAAATGATCCGGGAGCAGGATCTGCCGGCCCTGAACAAGCTCATTCGCGACAAGCGTGTGGATGCGATTACGCTGCCTCCGTCAGCCCCACCCACTGCTCCCAGTAGCTTGTAAGGAATACGTTTATAAAGCAAGGTGTGTAGTAAAAAGCCCAGATCGACTGTTCGGTCTGGGCTTTTTGTGGCTGCCGAGGAGAAGCTAATGTGGCAGCTAACAGCTTCGTCAAGCGATAAACTTTATCCCCCGAATGAATAGCCGCCTGCTTTCCTGCCGTCGTGAGGAAGATCCTCGGACACTTCCAGCGAGGATGGATTCGCCTGGTAAAGACTGCATCGTATCCTTAGTTGGGCGCGGTAAAACAAGGTTTAGGAACGCCGATTTTTCGGACCTTATTTAAAGACCTATAAGGCCCCTATTGTTCCATTTGGTATCTCTGCATGTTGAGGGCCATACACAGGTCCTCATGGAATTAGCGGGTAAATCCGCTCAAAAGGAAGGATCCCTCTATGGGGTAAAAACGCCGCCCGAAAACCGTGCTTTCGCGGGCAGCCGTGAGGGTACATAACGTGTTCGAATAAAGGGTCTACTTCAAACATCTCCTCTTCCCGTTGACCAGCTAGGATAAGGCCTTGTCGCATATGCTAGCCCTTGGGTAAAACTAGACGACTAGCCACCTCTTGGTTTCTTTCCGTACACAATTACAGGTCTTCCCCTTGGCTTCGGCGCAGCGGGGGGCTGCCGGTATTTCTTCTACCCTAGTCTTTTTCCCATGCATATCATTTTGGGTGCTACGGGCCATATTGGGTCGGCGCTCGCCCACCTGCTCTTAGCGCGCGGCGAGCCCGTTACGCTCGTCTTGCACACCCCGGACCACGCCCCGCACTGGCAGCAGCACGGCGCCCAGACGGTGGTGGCGGACGTGCACGACACGTCCGCCCTCCACGCTATATTTCGCCAGGGTCAGCGCTTATTTCTGCTGAACCCGCCGGCGCCACCCGCCACCGACACGGCCGCCGAAGAGCGGAAAAGCCTGGCCGCTATTCTCGCTGCCCTCCCCGACTCGGGCCTGCACAAGGTAGTGGCCGAATCCACGTACGGGGCGCAGCCGGGCACCCAGGCAGGGGATTTAGGGGTGCTCTACGCCATGGAGCAAGCCTTGGCCGCGCAGCCGATTCCCACCAGTATTATTCGCGCCGCCTATTACATGAGTAATTGGGACCCGGCCCTGGCCAGCGCCCGGCAAGCAGGAACAGTGCCGTCGTTGTATCCCGCCGACTTTCAGCTGCCGATGGTGGCTCCGGTGGACATCGCCCGCATCGCGGCCCGCTTGTTGACTGAACCACTCTCGCAGACGGGGTTGCACTACGTGGAAGGCCCCGCGCGGTACTGCGCGGCGGAGGTAGCCGCGGCCTTGACGGACGTGCTGCACCGGCCCGTAACGGTGGAAGTAACCCCACGGGCCGAGTGGACCCAGGCCTTGCAGGCGGTGGGCTTCTCGGCGCCGGCGGCCGAATCGATGGCCCACATGACGGGTATCACGCTCGATCAGCAATACGAGCTACCCCCGCACCCGATTCGGGGCACCACGACCTTGCACGCCTACTTCCACCAACTCGTTCATCAGCACTCGGAGCGCTAGCCTCCTTCGTCCTCGCGTCTGGTCAACCAGCAACAGGGAGGATAAGCGGCGTTGATCTGGACCCAAAAAACGTCCCCGTCCTAGTCGGTTTAGTCTGTCCAGAAAATGGGTAGGCAAACACCTGCCTGAAACAGCCTTTCTGAGCAGATTTTAAGGATCGATAAAGTGTCCGTTAACCGGAGGTTTGGCGGGGGGGGTAAAAGGGTCCGTCAAACGGACCCTTAGGGGAGGCTTTACGTCGCTATCAGTAGCTCCTACAAGGGCGGTTTGTGGGCGCCGTGGTAGGTCCGTTTTCCCAATCCTGTCAGGACGCGCTAGCGCCTTCAGGAACGGCGAACGGGAAGAGGGCCCGCCGTGAATCCACCACCTCCCCTCGGTTAGGCCGCCGCGGGGACCGCGTGGGGGAGGTTGTCTTCTTCCTCAGCCAGTGCTTACTCCGGGCCTGAAGCGGCCGCTCCACGTAGTTCCACGAGCCCCAGGCCACGGCCCCGATGAGTAGCAGGGATTCGACCAGCCAATAGCCATACGCGCTACTTTCATAAAAGGGCAGGTAGCGGTTCAGCCGGTCGAGCACGGGGTACGCGCAAGACAGAACCGTCAGGTGGTAGAGGTAAATGCCGTAGCTCAGCTTGCCGATAACCAGTAAGGGTTTCGTCGTCAAGACGGCGTTCACCATCCCGCCTTCCTTCTCTCCCCGCACTACGAAGTAGCTGATGAGCCACACGACCAGCACGGCCACCAACGTGCGCTGCGGCAGCGGCGGCGCGAACCCAAACGCGCTCGGAGCCACCATCAGGGCTATACTGGCGAAGGCCAGCCCACACAGGCCGCGGTATAGTTGGGGCAGGTACTGGGGTTTTTCGAGGACTACCCAGGCCAGCAACGCGCCCAGACCCAAGGCATCCAAACACGTGTGCGGCAGCACATGACTGAAGTCGGTGGCGGGGACGGCGTGCTGGCTGTAGAGGCCCACGCTGACAAAGAACGCTATCGCATAGGGCAACCACGGCCGCGGGAGCAGCAGCAGCACAAAGGGCCACAACAGGTAAAACTGTTGTTCCACCGCCATCGTCCACAGGTGCGCCAGCGGCCCCCAGTCCTGCTGCTGGTAGATGACCAGGTTGGAGGTGAACGATACATAGGGGCCATAACTAGCGGCCGGTAGGCCGCGCAAGAAAAAATCCAGCCCCACCAGCAACACATAGGCAGGATAGAGGCGCAAGGCCCGTTTGACAAAGAAGTGGAGGAAGACGCGGAACTTGGTGAGGCGCTGGAGCGCCACCGCCTCGCGGTCCTTCAGCAGCAGGGCCGTGATCAGGAAGCCGCTGAGGGTAAAAAAGATATCGGGCCCGGAAACTTTATCGGAAAGGGTAAAGAGCGGGTGGCTTTTCGGCACCGTATGATTGATCAACACAAACAGGATAGCCAGGGCCCGCAGGGCATCGAGTTGAGCAATGTAGCGCATACAAGGAGGAGGAGGGCGGGTTCGATCCTCCAAACTTAATAATATATTCCAATACTTAAATATAACAAAATCCGCCCTGGCTACCCGACTTCCCTGGGCGAAGGCGGGCGCCGACTGCCGACGCGCCCGCCAGCACCCGATGTGGTCCCGCTCCTGCAGTCTTCTCCTGTACCCCATGCAGTCGCAGTTCTCCGCTTATTCCAGGTAAGCCTCAACCAGAGCCGGTACTCGTCACTTTTCTCAAGGGAGCGTTGAAGAAAGGGGACACAACTTCAGCAGGCTGGTCTACGGGCTAGCAAACAGCATAGCCGGCACGTACTCGCTCCTGCGGCGGGCTATTTCGTAGGCGCCACCATAGCGGCTTCGAGGCGCTGCGTGACGGCCAGCATTTCGGCGTGGACCGCGGGCAAATACGCCAACAGGTCGGGTAGGTTTTCACTCGTGGGGTCCAACTTCCGCATGGCCTTAGTGAGGCGCAGGATGGCCTCCACTCGAACGGGCAATTGACTATGAGTCGTGTCCGTGGCTTCGTTGGCAATATCGGTCAACGTATAGAAGTAGCTTCCCTTCTTCACGGCGACCGACACCGTAAAGGAAAGGCGCGGGCTGGGCACTACGTCCGGGGTCTCCGCAAATGCGGTGCTTGCCGGGGGCGGCAGCGAAGGCCGCGGTTTCTTCTCCATAGCCAGCCCTCGCCGCCGCGCGGCGCCTAGCCCAGCGGAGCGGCGCTGCCCGTGTCAGTCAGCTTCAGCACGGTGCCTGCGCCGCCGGCCGCCGGCAAGGTGGCGCTGCGGTAAGTGGCGCCGGGCCTGTCAGAACTCAGGGCCGCCTGCCAGGCCGGGGCATGCGCCGCCGCGCCGAAGGGAAGCAGAAAAGACAGCGCCGCCCGGCGCCACCTGCGGGAGAAAGACCGAACCGCGAGCAGCTGGCTAAGGGCAACGGCTGGTTCTTGCCGATTACTTTTCGGAAGTTCGGTTGTTGATTAATACTGGCTCGCCGAACCCGAGTTCCTTCAGACGCGGCAATTGCGTTTTGGCGTCGCCGACGACGAGCCAGAACATTTTGTCCGTGTCGAGATATTTACGCGACAAATCCTGTACCTGCGCGACGGTCATTGCTTTGACCGTTCGCTCTCTGTCTTTGACGTAATCGTATTTCCAGCCGTATTTGCTGATGTTCTCCAACATATTCAGTTTCGCGCCGGCCGTTTCAAACGCCCTGGCATTGCTCTTAATCAGAAAGCCTTTGGTCGTTTCCAACTCTTTTTCCGAGTAATTTTTCGGATAATCCTGCAAAATGCTTTTTATCAACTTCGCCGATTCGAGCGTTACGTTGGTTCTAACGCTGCTGCCGATGACGAAGGCCCCCGGACTTTTAGTGCCGGAAAAACCCGAAGTGATGCCGTAGGTGTAGCCTTTGCCTTCGCGCAGCTGCTGCGTTAGCTGCGAGGCGAAACCGCCGCCGCCGAGAATGTAATTCATAACGGTCGCCGGATAAAAATCCTGGTCGGTTTGTGCCAGAGCCGGATAGCCGAAACGAATGACCGATTGTTTGGCGTCCGGCACGTCGTAGAAATAAATCTGCGATTTGGCCGGTGCCGACGGCGTTGTATAGGGGGGAATTGCAACGGTTCTGCTCGCCCATTTTTTATTGATTTCGTTTAAAGGCTTCATAATCGCCGCTTTGTTCAGCGCGCCGACGACGTGCATTCGCGCGACTGACGGCGATATACTTTTGCCGTAAAAAGCCTTTACATCGTCGAGCGTGATGGCCGCAACCGATTCGGCCGTTCCCAGAATATTGCGCGAACGAATGTTGTCTTTACCGTAAATTAAACGGTTGAAATTTAGTTGCGCGACCGCGTTCGGGTTCGCCTCCTGCTGGCGAATTTGGCTGACGACGGATTGTTTTATCAAGTCGAATTCTTTGGCGTCCCAACGCGGCTCCAATAAAATTTCTTCGACCAGCCGAAGCGTCGGCTCGTAATTTCTGGCGAGCGTGTTGACCGAGATGCGGATGTCTTCGGCTCCGGCTACAACATTTATGGAAGCCCCTAATTGTTGAATTGCTTCTTCGAGTTCCTGCGCGGTTTTCTTTTGCGTCCCCTGCGTCATCATTCGCGCCATCAAATTGGCGACGCCGACTCGGTTTATATCCTCGAGCAGCAAACCACCGTCGACGATGATTTCAAACTGGGCGAGTGGCACTTCGCTGTTTTCGATGCCCAGAACGCGCAAGCCGTTGGTAAGCTTGTCTTCCCACATCGCCGGAACGTTGACCTCGGGCACCGCCCCGTATGGCGGCTCCATGCTTCGGTCAAAAGTCGAAGGCGTTTTTTCGTAGGTGGCGGCCGCGGTCGGGTCAACGGCGTCTTCGGCACCTTGCACGATTTTTTCTTCCGTGACTTCCGCCTTTTTTGACCCGTCAAGCGCGAGCGCCGATTTGCCTTTCGGCACGAAACTCGTCGCTACGTACTTCTTGTTTTTGATGTATTTCTGATACACGCGCCGCACGTCTGCGGCCGTCACGGCGAGTATATTTTTTATATCCGTTTCGACAAATCCCGGATTGCCCGTCAGATAATTGTATTGCGCAAGCTGCGTGCCTTTGCCGAGAACGCTCGACAACGAATTGTAAAATCTCGTTTCCTGGCCGGCTTTGATGCGGCTCAAATCTTTTTCCGAAATGCCTTCTCGGTCAAAAAGAGCGAACGCCTCCTGGATGCCAATCATCACTTCGTCCAGATCTTTGTCGGCGAACGCGCGCACTTCGAGCATTATTTGGCCGGCGAGTTCCGAATTGTAATTGACCATCGAAATGTCGGAAGTCAATTTTTTATCTTCAACCAGAACGCGGTAAAGCGGCGCTTTCTTGCCGTCGGCGAGGTACTGCGTTAACACATTCAGCGCGTAGGAGTCCGGATGAAGCTGCTCGACGCCGACACGCGTCAGGGTCAATTCCGGCAATTTCGCAAAGTTGTCTTCGTGATAAAATTTGACGGTTTCTTTTAGCGTTCCCGGGCGCTTCGCCAGCGATTTTACGACTTCGCCGCGTTTTATTTCGCCGAAATATTTTTCAACCCATTTGCGCGCCTGCGCCGTATCGAAATCGCCCGCGACGACGAGCGTTACGTTATTCGGAACATACCAGCGGCGGAAAAATTCTTTAACGTCCAACAGCTGCGCGTTCTGCAAATCGTCGAGCGAGCCGATGACCTGCCAGTTATACGGATGGTCGGCCGGATACAGCGCCTTGTCGATCACGTAAGACGTATGCCCGTATGGATTATTGTCGACGCTCTGCCGCTTCTCGTTTTTAACAACTTGTTTTTCTTTGGCCAGCACCGGCTCGGTTACCGTGTTGATAAACCAGCCGAGCTTGTCGGCTTCCGCCCACAGCATTTTTTCGAGCGCGTCTTTCGGCACGGTTTGCAAGTAGTTCGTGCGGTCGCGGCTCGTCGAGCCGTTCGCGCCCGAACCGCCGATGCGGGCGGTCATCTTATCAAGTCCGCCTTTGCCTAAATTTTCTGATTCGAGAAAAAGAAGATGCTCGAAAAGATGCGCGAATCCGGTTCGTCCCGCTTTCTCGCGCGCCGAGCCAACGTGGGCAGTAAGATTAACGGCGACGACCGGGTCGGAACGGTCGACGTGGAAAATCACTTCCAACCCATTTGGGAGCGTGAACTTCTCGTACTCGACTTTGAAAAGGGGCTTACCTGTCGGTTTCTGAGCCGAAACGGAAAGCACCGAAAACAAAAGACAAGCGACGGTAACGAAATGAAATTTCGAGGTTTTCATACTTATGTTAAGTTCTGCGAAGAAAAAGCAGCGCCGTTTCAAATTCAGGAAATAGATTCCTAGTATTCCGAGCGAATATAGAGCAGAAAAGTTGTCTGCCCCCTGTGGTGCTGCCCGTTTGCGCTCTCCTACTCCATCACCAGTCGCTGGCCCACCTGCGGGGCGTCGGCCGGCATCCGCACATGGCATAGGCCCGGCACGAAGCCCCGCAGAGGCAGCGCTGTGCCGGTGCCAGCAGCGGGCAGCACCACCTGTTGCCGGCTTCCGCCTCGGGCTGGGTACGGGCTCGCCCACCGACACCATCCGCTACCTCATCGACCACCTCAGCCGGCGCCCCTACGGAAGTGGTCTAGCGAAGCCGCCCAGAAGGAGGACGTAAGTTGAGGTGGGTTTCGAAAGGGTTGAGCGATTAGTCCTGTAGCATTTGTCAAGCACCGTTTAATAAATGTGACAGCAATGGAAAGAGTAAGCGATCTGTGCGCTGGTGAGTTCGGCCTTGCTTCTTCGCCCCCCAGCTGGGTACTCGGTCGGCCTTTGCCCAGATTACGTTTTCTTTGCCCCCGGGCTCCGCGCCCCCTTGCCTTCCCTCCTCCTGCCCCCTTGTGCGTATGACTTCGCTCCCCTCTGACTACGCCCAGTTGCTCACCGCCCTCACCCACCGGGTGCGCGCGGCCCAGTACCGGGCCCTGCAACAAGTCAACCGCGAACAGATGCAGCTCTACTGGGACCTGGGCCAGCTCATTGCCGAGCGCCAGCAGCAGCAGGGCTGGGGCAAAGCCGTGGTCGAGACCCTGGCCCGCGACCTGCAGCGCGAGTTTGCGGGCGTGAGTGGCTTTTCCGTGCAGAACCTGTGGTACATGCGCCAGTTCTATCTCGAGTACAGCGCTAGCGAACTACTCCAACCGCTGGTTGGAGAAATCAGTTGGGCCAAGCACCTGCTGATCATGGCCCGCTGCAAAGACCCGCAGGAGCGCTACTTCTATACCGTACAGACCCAGCGCCACGGCTGGACCAAAACCGTGCTGGCCCAGCAGCTGAAGGCGCAGACCTACCAGCGCACGGTCCTGGCTCAACATAATTTTCCCACGACGCTGCCTACCCCGCGCGTGGAGCAGGCCGCCCTGGCCCTGAAGGACGAGTACACCTTCGGCTTCCTGGAACTGAGCAGCGAACACTCCGAATACGAGTTAGAGCAGGCGCTGCTGGGCAACGTGCGCCGCTTTCTGCAGGAGATGGGCGGCGACTTCAGCTTTATCGGCAACCAGTACCGGCTGGAGCTGGCGGGCAACGAGTACTTTATTGACCTGCTGCTCTATCACCGGGGCCTGCAATGCCTGGTGGCCATCGAACTCAAGATTACCGAGTTCCGGCCCGAATACGCGGGCAAGATGAACTTCTACCTATCCGCAACTGGCTGGTGGGTTTCTACTTGACTGAGTACGAGCAGCACGGTCAGGACCGGGCAAACTATGGGGAACGCATACTGGCCGAATTGGCTAAGACCCTGCGCACGCGGGGCGTTACCGGCCTCTCGCTGACCAATCTCAAGCTCTGTCGCCAGTTTTACCAGACCTATCCCGCCCTGCTCGTGGCCCAAGCAGCCACCCTGCAAGCGGCCGGGTTGGCTTTCCCTCCTATTGGTCAGACACTGTCTGACCAATCTAATCTGGCTACGGACGGGCCCGGCGTAGCCCTGCCCCTGCTACTCACCCGTCTCAGCTTTTCCTACTTCATTGAGCTGCTGGCACTCACCATCCCGCTTCAGCGCACCTTCTACGAGGTGCAATCGATAAAAAACTACTGGTCGGTGCGCGCACTCCAGCGCGCCATTGATTCGGCCTTGTACGAGCGCACGGGCCTCTCCACCGACAAAGCCGCCGTCCTAGCTGCCTACTCGGGCGCCCAGCCCCTGCAGGTGGCCTATGCTACCCTCTTTTCCGCTGGTTCAAGCGGAAGAGAGGAAACCTACTATTCCTTCTATTGCAGAAGCCTGCGAAGTACGCGCGCTATCTACTGCGGCCAAGCTGGTCGGGCTGAGCCCTTTTTTCTACGGAATCAAAGCACAAAAAACATTCGCGGTTGCCAATCAGAGTACATTTTAGCACAAATACTATAACACCTTTTATACCAAAATAGACTTTTAAGAACACCTTTATTTCCTCGGAGAACCAGCATTTTTTTACTTTTTTCAAGTAGTCTATTCCTTGGCAAAATTATATACTAGGGCCTCGCTATGGCCGGGCAGCCCTATCCCCTCCAGCAAGACCTAGCGCCTCCTAGCCGGGAGGGTCCTCCGGTGGATCATACCCCACCCGCCCGCGCTTACCAGGCGCTTATTTGAGCACGGGATACAAGCCCGGGAACTCGGTCTTGAGCAGGTTGGTGGCTACCCCGCCCAGGTTATCGAAGACCTTGTTGCCGGCCTCAAAGTCGCGCAGCAGGGGGTGCGTGGCTTTCATCAGCCGGGCAATGCGGGCCTCGTCGTCGCCCATGAACTCGAGCACATGCTGAATCTGGGCGGCCGTCATTTTCAGCTTCTGCAGGCGGGTGACGATGCGCTGCTGCAGGGTGGGCAGCTCGGCGGCCAGGGCCAAGCTCATCTGCTTGTCCGCGGACCGGGATCGGTTGGTGGTCCGCGCGGCGGGCTCCGACAGCGCGTCCTCCCCCAGCTGAGCCAAGGGGCCCGGAATGGTGAAGCGCACGCCCTTCACTTTTTTGCCTTCCTTCAGGGGCTGGTAGCTCACGACCCAGCCCAGGGAGTGGAGCTCGCGCAGGGCGGGCTCGAGCACGTAGCGCTTAAAGTCGTAGAACAGGGTGTAGGTCACGTCGTTGTCATCGCCCAGCACCTGCTTGCGCAGGGTCTCGAAGTCCACCTCCCACAGGCCCACGTCGTCCCAGGACTTGAGCAGCCAGTACAGGCGGTGGGCGTGGGCGGACTTAAGCGTGAGCAGGGTTTCAATCTCCACGTGGGTGTACTGCTCGGCCAGCTGCAGCAGAAAGGGCTTGATCTCGGGGGCGAAGTTGCCCGTCAAAAAGCCCGTGCCCTCGTTCAGGTCAATGTAGCTGATGATGGAGTAGGCCGTAAAACGCTTTTTGTTGCCGGTCTGGGACTCAATGCTGACCACCTTGGACATGAGGCTTTTGCAGGCGTCGCGGATGGTCTCGTACACGCTGCCCCCCTTTTTTTGGGTCATCACCCGGCTCAGGGGGATGGAGATGCCGGGCAGCTCGGTCTGGTCCTGGTGAATGCAGCCCAGGGCCAGGGCGAAGATGCGGGCCTCTACGTGGGTGAGCTTCAGGGGGGCCCGCACCAGGGCATTGGCCTGGTAGGCACGCGGGTAGAGGGCAGGCGGCGGGGGGGGCGGGGGCAACATACGCAACGCAGCAGTAACGGGAAAGCCCTAAGATACGCGAAAATGCGTGACTGCAAAATCCGTTCACGCAGCAGCGGACTCCCGGGTGCCATTTTTCACGCAGGTAGCGGCGGGCACCGCCAGAGGTGCCATTTTTCACGTAATTGGGGTTCGCCGGAGCCGCGAGTGCCGTTTTTCACGCAGAAGGTGCCATTTTTCACGTAGGGGTGCCATTCTTCACGCAAATAGGTGCCGTTTTTCGCGCAGAAGGTGCCATCCTTCACGCACATGGGTGCCACTTTTCACGCTGCAGAGTGCCATTTTTCACGCAGATATTGGGGCTTACTTACTGATTGTCAAGTGGTTAGGGCGCCCTGAATATAGAATAGTAAAGAATAGCTTTAGAAAACAGAAGAGGTTCGGCTTTTTTTTGAGTGAAAGTGACTTTCCAGTAAGGGTCAGAAAAAGGTTAAAAGGAGACAACGAAGGCTTTTAGGGCGGTTCTGACGCCCGGGAACGGCCCCCGCCCAAGCGGGCGAACCCGTTGGCGCGGAGGGTATTATCTCCCCGGGCAATTGCGTGAAAAATGGCACCCGCCGCCTGGGGTGGGTGCCGAAAGCGGGGTGAGCATCATCTGCGTGAAAAATGGCACTGCCCCGGGGGCCTCCCTTCTCCCCGCGCGGTGCCCTGTCTTCCCTAGAAGCGCTAACTCCGCTGACAGGCTACCGACAAGGCTAACAAGGGTAAGCAGCTTCCCGGCTAGGCTTGCCGGTAGCCTGTCAGCGGTGCCTTGCCTGCGCCCTCAGAAGAAGTTGTCCTCACCCCAGCCGGAGGCAGCGGGGACGTGGGGCGCCTGATGTCCTGCCCCCTTCGGCGGCGCGCGTTAGCGTACCGCCGCCGCTACGCTCTGCCCTGGGCAGAGGGCAGCCCTACCCTCTCGGGCGCCCGGGTGCAGACCTCCGAGCCGCATGGCCGGGCTCCTGCTCGCGTTCCGGGCCGCGCAGCTGGCACTCAACGAATCCAGGCTCCTCGCGGACGGGAGCAAGGAGAGCCGTACGGGCAGGAGCGCAACGCCCGTAGCCTCGACGACCAGCTTACCGGTACCGGGGCCCCTCCCCTGCCGGGGGGCAGCCCCGCTTACCGCATCGCCTTGTAGTAGGAGTGCAGTCCAGCACAGTAAGCTTATCCTGTTTGTGAAGATTATCAAGACAATCAACATAAAATTTATAAGAAAGATTGTCTTGACAAACAATGCTTTCTTTATGCAAAGGCTTAGCAATACCAGCTAGTCAGGCTAGCGAAGGTTGATTGCTTAGGTGCTAAAACTAGGGCAAGCCAACATCTCCCCTGGTATAGCTGGTCCTCTTCTCGGGGCGCTCCCGCTGGGGGTAAGGGGCCAGTCCCGCTTTTATACGCTGGGAAGCCTGGCCGGATGGCCGCAGATCTTCGGGCTTATATTGATTATCTTGATAAAGAAGATAAACCAGAACGTCAACTATTTCTTGTTAATCTAGTTTATATAGACCTTCTTTGTCCAATATATAATCAAGATCCTATGGAAATTTACACGTTCGCGCTACGCAAGGGGGGAACCGGCAAGAGTACTTCTGCCTGGGCCGTGGGGCATTGCATGGCGCAGGCGGGCCATCGGGTGCTCCTGGTGGATGCCGACAGCCAAGCGAATCTGACGCGGTGCCTGCCCGCCGTGGCCCCCACTAAGAACCTAACGCAGGTCATCGACCACAAGGCCACGCTGCTCGACGTGATGCAGCCCGTGGGCCCCAACCTGTGGCTGGTGGCGGCGGATGAATCCTTGGTAGTGGCCGAGAAGGGGCTCGGCGCGGACCTGGCCTATCCACTGCTCTTCAAGAAAGCCCTCAAAAACCTGGCGGCGCATATCGATTACGTGCTGATCGATAGTCCCCCCAGCCCCAATTCCCCCTTGACGGTGGCGGCCCTGACGGCCTCCTCAAAAGTGTATGTGCCGGCCCAGCCCGAGCTGTTTAGCTTCGATGGGGTGAATAGCTTGCTGGAGCTGGTCGCGAAAATTCAGGACAGCTACAACCCGGAGCTGGAAGTCGGGGGATCTTTCTCACCAAGTATGCCGCCACCTACCGCAAGGGCCTCCACCACCAGTTCGTCAAGCGCATGCGGGACCAGTTTGGCGCCTTGGTCATGCAAGCCACCATCCGCGATAACGTGGCGATCCCCGAAGCGCAGGTGCAACGGCGGTCCCTGCACGAAACCGCGCCCCACTCGAATGCACTCGTGGATTATGAGGCCCTAACGCAGGAAATCCTGGCCTGATTATCTATTTCATCTTGATAATCATGACTGTCAAGATAAGATAGATAATCATGGTTAGTAAGAAAGTCAATATTATAAAGACCAACCAGCATGGCATCCAAACCCAAACTTGACCTCGATCAGCTGTTACCCGCGAACCCCGACGATTTCTTGTTGAAGCCCAAAGCGACCAAGGCTGCCGCGGCCCCAAGCGTAGCGCCCGAAGCGGAAGCGGTTAAGATCAAGTTCTCGAATCAGCTGCCGGTGGAGACGTGGCGCCAGCTGCACCAGTATTCCTTCTGGGAGCGAAAAGACCTGGCGACGGTATTTGACCAGGCGCTCCTGGCCTTTTTTGCGCAACATCCCGAGTCCCAGCGCGAACTGCCGGCCGAGGAGAAGCGGCGGCGGAAGCTGCTTTAAGCTGATTACTAACTGTATCACTCCTCATAGCTTTTTTACTGGGCAATAGGAGGGAGATACGCCGTAGCAAACGCAGCGGATGATTGGCTCATGCAGGCATTTTTGTAGCAGCGGGGGGTAAAATTACGCTAGGCCCGGCCCTGGCGGGCCTTTTGCTAAGGGGCCGGCATGAAAAAACTAGCCGCTATGCTATTCCCGTTATTCTACCTGGTAGCCGCTCAGGCGCAGGTTCTGCCCTGGGGGGGCTTTCCGGTCGATGCGGCCGTTACGCTGCGCGTGCTAGGCCAGCCGCAGCCGGTAGCCGTTACCCCGCTGCCGCCGAATGTACCCCCCAAACAGGCGCGTGGGTACCGGTATACCGACCTAGCCGGCACGTACACGCTGATGCGGTTGGAGAAGCCCCGGGATAAGCGCTACGCGAAAGACGCCGATCATGCGTTTTACAGCGACGTGATCGACCTCGCGATGCACCAGACGCGGGGTACGCTGCTGGCCGAAGCTATTCTCCTGCATGGCCCCTATACGGCTGCCTGTGCTCGTTACCATGTGCCGGGCAAGGGCACGCACTACCTGGGCATTGTCCTGCTCCACCAGGTCAGCTACGAGTTTCAGTATACGCCCAGCAGGGCATTGTCAAAAGACCAAGACGCCCAGCTCTGGGCGCAATTCCAACAGTCGATTGTCCGCTTGAAATAGGCCGGTTTTTAACCAACCAGGATACGACCTCCGACTCAGTAGCCACCGGGTTTGGTACAGAGGTTAAACGGCCGCTCTACCGTAATTCTTTGTCCGGTTACTAACGCAACCCCACCCTAGGAGAGCATCAAAAAGTGTGGGTGCCAATTGGGCAATAACTGGGATTGAATAGTTTTAAGGGTGATGTTGGGGTGGGGCTGTCTAGTCTCAACGGATGAATTTCGCTCAGGGCTTACCGCTGGCGTACGCGTAGTTAAGTAGACCCTGAGCAAAAGGCCGCGCTACATCATCAGGATTTGCGTTTATCGATGGGGGGTGTCGAACAGCCCGGAATAGGGGAGATAGCCGCGTACAGTGCGGCGTAGCTCTCGCTTCTTATCTTGACACCCAAGATGACAACTAACCCGGTACCGGCATGAATGCGGACGAACTCGCCTTTAGGGAAGAAATGCTGGACAATGCCGAGCTGCTCGACTGCGCAAGCTGTGCCGATACCACCCTGCACACCCACGAGGAAGTGCTGCGTAAATCGGAAACCGTCACGGAGCTACGGATGTGGTGCACCCGGTGCATGAGCTGCCGCACGTGGCTGACAAGCAGCTAGCACCGGTTGGAGGGAGTAGTAAAGCAACGAAAAAGCCCCAACGCACAAGGCAGTGAGGCTTTTGTGTAAACAAGCTGCACAATACCAGCGCTATTCTTTGTCTTTACGACGGCCGATGTGGTAGCCAAAAACCTGCTGCAGAATAGTACACCCTAGGTAGCTCAGCACGAAGGAGCCGGCCGTGATGCCGGCAAAAACAAGCGGATCGAAGGTAGAGAGCATAGGCTTTTAGCGATACTCTTCGTCATCGTAGTAGTAGCGCCGCTTCGATACACTCTTCATGAGGTAGGAGCCAACGGTGACGATAAGGCTCATATTCACCGCAAACTGTCCCCAGCTAGGGCCATAGGGGCTGTAGAGAAAAATGGCCAGGGCCAGCAGGAACAGAAAATTTCTCATGATTGCATCTGAGAAGTAGGTCTGACTAAACATACGCGTTTTTTGGCAAATAGTAGAACGCCATGCCGAGTAGGGCTATTGCGTGGCCACGGTTGCCGGCGAAGCGGGGAGCACCCGCGCCCGCAGAATATCCTGATTGGTGATCTTGAGCGACAAGTGCCGCCCGCCTCCTTTCTCAAATAGCTCCATGATCAGTACTTTATCATCCGGAATCGTGAACTTCGGTACCACGTACACGCGCTCCAACTGCTTCGTGCCGGCAATAGCCGTGCTCTGACCATTATAGACGTAGCGCGGGGTTAGCTCCGATTCCTGGATGGCCGTGCGCTTAACCAGCTTCTTATCGCGCACCGTTAATTTGAGGAAGTCAATGTCGTAGCCGATGTTCGACTTATTGCGCATCGTTAGCTGGAAGTAGAACAGATCATCGACTGTATACAAGCCGTGCAAGCCGAGCACCATATCATCCTTCGCCATGACCTTGCGGCGCAGCGTGCGCTTTTTGCTGCTCACTTCGGCCGCGGTGGCTTCGATGGTGTTTTTGCGCGGCACCGCTTTACTGGCTTGCACGACTGACGCCCCACCTCCGATCGCAACGCCGGCGAGGTTGAGATTGATAATCTTGGGGTCTTTCTCGTAGTCCACCAGGAAAGAGTAGAGCTTGCCATCCGAGGTGAGCACGGTCATGTTGGTCTGGGCGAAACCGGCCGCATTGGCTTTCACCTTCACGATGTTCTCCGCGCCCTGGGCCTTTTCGGCAATGATGCTGCCACTACCCAGATCCACGTAGGTGACGGCCGACGGGAAGATCAGGTGCGTCGTTTTCTGAAAACCTACCCCTAAATGATAAGAGGCAATCAGGTGCTCGGATTCGATGGCCAGATAGGTGAGCGGTTTTAGCTGGGCCAGCGTGAGGGTAGATGAGCCAAGAGAAGCGAACAGGGCGAGGGCAACAAGGGGCTTTTTCATTAATGCAGGAGCAGTTTATAGTTCGCTTTTAGCGTAATCTTGACCTGTTTGAGTTTCCGGCTGGTCAGGGCTTTACCCGTTTGAATGGCAATGCCCGCGGCCTGCGCCCCTAAGCTGGGCGACAGGGTCAGCAGGTCGGCACTGCTGGCACCAGCTGCCAGGCCTTGCTGCGCCGCGTCTCGTTCGACTGAGCCAGGAATGCTCAGCCCTTCCCCGCCGTCCAGATCATAGGCCGACAGGCTCACGGGGACAATACTATTTTCCGCCTGGATGGAGGCCACCTTGATCGTCAGGCGCTGGCCACTAAGATTGCACACGCCATACACCACGGTGTTTTGGGGAATCACGCGCCCCTCCAACTGTACATCCGCGAGCAGCCGCAGCTTCACCGTTTGCCCCTGCACAACTACCTGGTCCGAATGCACGACGGCGGGCACGGTATTCACCGCCGCTGCTGTGCTAGAGCGAGCACTGCTGCCCCCCAGGCTATGGAAGCTATTACCTTGTGTGACGGGCCGCTGGCTATTATCCAGCCGGTTTACTACCGAGACCGGGGCGGCCGCTACAACGGACGGCTGGGGTTTGGCTTTGGCTGGAGCAGCCTTCGCGGCGGGTGCCGTTGTGGCGGGGGTGTTCATCGCCTGTAAGCGCTGCTCGTATTCGCGTTTGAGCTGCGCTAGCTCGCGTAAGCTCTGGTCCATCTGCACATCCTGGGAACTGGGGCCGGGCGCATACGTGGTAGCCGGCGCCCCACGGCTGTAGTTCCTGTCGGTAGCAGGCGGTGGCGGGGTGGTCTGCTGTTGCAGCTGCTGCAGGCGACTGTGCACGGCCGCTACGTTGGGGTCATTGTTTGGGTCGTAGCGTTGCGCGGGGTCGCCCGGCTGCACGGCGTAGTTCAGGCCATCGGGGGCAGGGGTACCAGCTGCTTCCTCTCCCGGCGCGAAGGCCAGACTCTGGCGGTAACTGCTGTCCGTGGGCGCCATCGCGGCCGCGAGCTTATCCTCATACAGGCTGCTGGGGCCGGCCGCCGGCAGGGAGAGGTTGAGGCCATTCGCCCCCGTATCAGCTGTTACGGTAGGCACGCCTTGGCCCCCACCGCTCAGGTAAAAGAGCGCGGTCAAGCAAATAAAGCTGGGCAGGGGAATGAAAAGCAGCAAGCGGCGCTGCTTGATGCGTTCCGGCGAAAGATTGGGGGAGGTAGCCATATGGTAGAAAGGCTAGCGGCGCTCGGTGCGCAGATCAACATTTTCTATTGCCCGCCAGCGCTCCATCAGAAAGCCGTGCGGATTATTGGCCGAGCGCGAGACGTCCCGCAGGTAGCATTCCGATACCATGCGGCGGGTGCTGACCGAGGAGGCTCGGATGATGCGCTGCTGGGCGTAGCAGCGGGCATAGTAGGGGTAGACGGCGGTATTAAGGGCGACACTATCGACCCGAATATCCTGGCTGATGTTGGCCTGAATCAGGTCATTGAAGTAGCCGTTCTCCTTCAGGTTATCATAGGCGCGCTGGGCGCTCGCGTCGGCCAGGAACAGGGCTTGCTTGACGTTGTACTCGATGGCCTTGGGGTCGGGGTCAAGGGTGAAAAAGAGCTCATGGAAACGCTTGACGTGATCCTTCGCCTCGACCGGGCGGTTGTCTTTGACGTTGTGGGAAACGGCGGTCAGCAGGGTGCCCTGGTCGAGCACGTAGATGCGGCCCTGGGCTTCGCGGGCCGTCTGCCGGGCGGCGTAGATAGCATAAGCGGACACGGAAAAGCAGAGCAGCATGAACAGCAGGGCCAGGGTCTTGACCTGCTGGTAGGCGGAATCAATATTCTTCAGGGAACGGAACATAGTCGTAGAGGCTAAGGGTGGTTAGGCAGTCGTGTTCTTGTAGCCAGTCGGGTTACTCATGGAAGGCCCTGCCGGCGCCGTGCCCATGGCCCGCCCCACAGCAACCACCCCACCGACGGCGGCCCCACTCGTTGCGCCAGCGACACTCGCGGCCATGCTGCCCGCCGTGCTGCCCCCTCGGGTTGCCAGACGGGTAATTCTCTCCATGCCACTAGCGGCGACAATCCAGTTGGCTACCGAGGGCACCGTGAGGTAGCCACAGATGGCGATCACCAAAAAGATCATGTAGCCGGCATCCGCCGCTTCCAGATCACGGCCTTGTTGAATTTGGGTAATGTCGAGGTTGAGCATCATCACCTGGATCTTGGCCGTGATGGCCCCGAAGATGTTGGCCACCGGCAGCCACAGAAAGGTGTTGATGTAGCGGGAAAACCAGTTGGTTAAGGTGCCCTCAAAGCCGGGCCAGATCGAAAAGCCGAAGCTGATGGGCCCAATGATGGAGAGGATAATCAGAAAGAAGGTGCGGATGGTATTGATCACCAGCGCCGCCGAGTCATGCAGGAGCTCTAAACCATTGCGCATCCACTCGCGGAAGTTCTTCTGCACATCGTAGGAGATTCGATTAAAATACAGCGCCGTCTTGCCGCCGACGTCAAGGATATCTTTGGCTCCCAGCTCTTTCTCGAACGCCTCATCGGAGGCATACGGTGCATTCTCCGGCCGCGCGGCCAGCAGGGCTTCTTTGCGCTCCTGCAACTGAATAATGCTTTGGTTTTGCACCCGCACGACCGCGCTGGTAGCCCCCGAAATACCGCCCAGCACGCCGTTGAGTACACCCAGCATCGCGGGGAAAAAGGTAATCACGAGGCCGATGGCGAAGGGCCGCAGCAAGGGAAACACGTCGATGGGCTCGGCCTCCGCCATGCTGCGCCACACCCTGCTGGCGATAAAGACCAGGGCGCCCAAGCCCCCCAGGGCCCGGCCCACGTTGATGAGGTCCGAACACAGGGGCAGCATTTCATTGTAGAGGTTGTCGAGCAGCTGGTTGAGCGATTCAACCGGAAGCGATACCTGAAGCGGGAGGGAAAGTAAATGCATAGCCGTTGTTAGTTGGGGAGCCCGTAGAGCTTCTTAAGTACTTGCGTGTCATTAACTGCTTGTTTCTGCTGGGCAGCAATAGCCTGATTGCGGGCCGTGAAGTAGGCCACGAGCTGGTACTGATGGACTACTTTATCCGAGAGCTTGTTGATGAACTTCAGGCGCTGCGCGTCGGTCATCTTCGCAGCGTCGGGGGTAAGAATGACGGTCAGATCATCGAGCAGCGCCACGTTCTCCGTCATGAGCACCGTGTAGCCCTTGGCAATCCCTTGAAGTTGAACGGGCGTCAGGTAAGGGTTCTGCCGGAGTTGGGTCATGTTCTGGGTGTACAAGTCCAGAATTCGACTCTGATAGGACCATATCGTTTGCACGCGCTGATAGTCGCGCACCACGGAATTAATCTTGAATAACCCGTCGTACCATTCCTCGTGCATCGCGGCTGTCTGGTCGGTGAGCTGCTTGATGACGGCCTGGGTACTGGTGCCTTTTTCGACAATGGTATTGCCAATCCCCCGGAGCGTGGTGATAAACCCTTGGTGGTTGGCCTGCTTTGTAGCCTGCCCCTCGGCAATGGGAAGCGTCGCCACGAGCTGGGCCCGCGTAAGGCCCGGCACCAAGAGCAGCGGACCGAGCAGGAGGAGAGTAAGTAGTTTTTTCATCCCTAGTTGGCTAGGCCGTAGAGCTGCTTGATGGTCTGTCTGTCCTGCTTCGCCTGGGCCTGCTGTTGAGCAATGGCAAGATTGCGGCGCGTGAAGTAGCTGACCAGCTCGTACTGATGGGTCACCTTGTCATCAAGGGCATCAATCAGCTCTAGGCGCTCCGCATCCGTCATCTTGGCCTCGAGAGGAGAGACGATAGCCGTCAGCTCATCCAGGTAGCCGGCCGACTCCTGAATCAAGGTGGTATAGCCCCGCACCATGCCGGCTACCTGGGCCGGCGTCAGGTTCTGATCCGCTTTGAAGCGCCCGATGTAGTTCGAGTAGATAGTGATGATGGCCGTCTGCCGCTCGAAGATGTGCTGGACCCGGCGGTAAGTGCGCACGGTCTGACTGACCTGCATCAAGCCATCGTACCAGTTCTTCGCCAGCAGCATATTCTTCTCGGTGAAGCCCTTAGTCAGCACCTGCTCCACCACGCCGCTATTGACCAGCGTATTCGCTCGGGTGCTCAAGGCTTTGAGCGTGGCCTGCAAACCCGTCTGAATGAAGTTGGTGCCTTCCAACACGGGCGCGGAAATCACGGCCTGGGCCTGGGCAGCGGGCGTACCCAACAGGCAAAGCGCGGCCACGCACAGCAGTTTCTGTGTCTTTTTCATACCCTGAAAATGTTTAGTAAGAGGTAGGTTAGAGCCGCTTAATTGTGGCCGAAGGTTTCCAATCGATATTGCCGGCCTTTTTGCTCTTGCTCTTTCAGCGCCAGTGTGTTAGCCGTCTTCTTGGTGTAGTAGCGCACGAGGGCCAGATGGTGGGTTTGCTTGTCGGCCAGGTCCGATACGAACTTGAGTTGCTCGGCCTCGCTCATCGTAGTTTTGCTGGTGGCCAGCGCCGAGAGCTCCTGCACCCGGGCTGCGCTTTCGTCGACCAGCTGCTGATACTTGGCGCTGATCCCCTGCGCCTGCTCTGGCGTCAGGATCGAATGCTTCACTAGCTTGGGTTCGTTGGCGGCCACTTCCTGTAAAATGGCTGCATGCGTCTGATAGATAGTCTCCGTCTTGGGATGGAGCTTGATCAGATTCGGCACATCACTCTTATACCAGGTATGCACCTCGTTCACGTAGCTAGCGTTCGTGGTGCCCAGCGTCTGCTGAATAGAGGCGACGACGCGGGCCTCCGCTTCCTTGGAAGCAGCGTCTTGCCCGCAGCTGGGGAATAACAGTAAGCCGGATAGAGCGATCAGATAGGTTGCTTTCATAGTGGAGAGGTAATGGGTGGTGATTGTCTTGTCTTTCCTCTGGTGTTAGCCGGCCTCGCGCAACTCCCGAGCATAAGCCTGAATAGCCGTTTCGATGCTCATACCTACCTCTATTTTGTCGAACAGAACTTTCTTCTCGGCTTCCTCCGTCGTGTAGGTCACGTACTCCTCCGCCGATACTTCCACCCCGTAGACCGTGGCCACGGTGGTGCCTAGGCCAATATACACCTCGTTGTAGCGCACGCCCGGGCGCCGGTCCTGGTTGATACTGAGCACCAACGCCTTTTGCTTTTCCGACAGGGCTAACACTTCCTGAATTTCGTTGAAGCGGCCCATGAACTTGCGCAGATCCAGCAGGATCATGCAGTCGGATTGGGTGATAATGGTATCCTTCACCACGGGATTATCCAGAATATCCTTCACCTCCTGCGTGACGACCACAGCTTCGCCCTGAAACTTGCGTACGGTCTTGAACAGGTACTTCAGGTACTCGGCCATCGCAGGGGTGGCAATGGCTTTCCAGGCCTCCTCGATCAGGATCATCTTGCGCACGCCCTTGAGCTGGCGCATCTTCTGCAGGAAGGTATCCATGATGACCAGCGTCACCACCGGAAACAGAATCGGATGATCCTTGATGTTATCGATTTCAAAGACAATGAAGCTTTCCCGCGTGAGGTCCAACTGCTTTTCCGAGTTGAGCAGGTAGTCGTACTCGCCGCCTCGATAGTAGGGCTTGAGCACGTAGAGGAAATTGTGCATATCGAAGTCCTGCTCCCGCACTTTCTCCGTGGCCAGGTAGGCTGTGAAAGGCCCTTGCAGGAATTCGTAGAAGGTGTTGAAGCTGGCCCGAATGCTGGAGTCAGCCGCCAAATGCTGGTAGTAGTGGGTGAGCGCCGTCGAAATAGAAACGTACTCGGCCTGCGAAACCGCTTCGTTTTCCCGCTTCCAGAGCATCACCAGCAGGTTGTGCAGACTCAGGCGCTTCTCGACGTCCGGGCTACCAACGACAAAAAAAGGGTTGAAGCTGATGGGCTGCTTTTCCTCATACGTGAAGTACACGCCTTTGCGTAGCGTACAGAGTCCCTTATAGCTGTTGCCCGTATCCACAATCAGCACGTGCGACCCTTGCTCGTGGTACTGGCGTACCATCCCGTTGGTGAAGAAGGACTTGCCCGAGCCCGAACCACCGAGCACGAACTTGTTGCGGTTGGCGATGATGCCTTTCTGGCGGGGCTCGTCGGAGATGTCTACGTGCACGGGCTTGCCCGTCAGGCGATCGCTGAGCTTGATGCCGAAGGGCGAAGAGGAGTCGCGATAGTTCGTTTCCATGCTCCACAGGCAGCAGGCCTGCTCGGCGAAGGTATAGAAGGTTTCCTCACTGGGAAAGTCGCCGGCGTTGCCCGGAATGCCGGCCCAGAACAAAGCTCCGATATCCACCGTGTTCTGGCGTACTTTGCAGCCCATCTGCGTAATGGCACTCCCCGTTTGCTCCCGGAGCTCCTTTACGTCCGCCTCGCGTTCGGTCCAGGCAAACACGTTCGCGTGGGCCCGCACCGGCAGCTTCTGCTCGGAATGTGCCTCATTCAAGTAGCGGTCGTAGAACTCCTTGTTGATGGCATTCTGCCGCGAGTACAGCGCCAGGGCATTCAGGTTGTCGCGCTTCTTCTCGAAAGACTTTAGCGTCTTGGCCGGATCATCGACAAACAGGTACTGATTGTAGATGTGGTTGCAGTTGAGGCTAAGACCGACGGGGGCAGTGAAGCCCACAAAAAAGTTCGTGTAGTCCGTGCTCAGGTTACCGTGGCGGGCGCTGGTTGTCAGCGCCGCAGGCAAGTCATCCAGGTTGCCCAACGAGAAGCACTGGCAGAGTTTGCTGCCCACCTTCAGGCCCTGGGTGAAATCCAGGTCGGTCATAGGGGCCGTGTCGCTTAGGTTCAGCGAGAGGTACTTTTCCAGTAGCCCCGTCTTTACTTCTGTGCCGCATAGGTCCTCATCCGTCAGCTGGCTGAACCCAATCCCAGCATCCGAGAGCACGCGCACGAATTGGCCGACGGAGTTGAAGAAGGCGCTCAGTAGGTCCTCATTCATCATCTCCTTGGGGACGATCCTGGGACGGGAAAGCAGCGTGCTTAAACTAGTCCAGTTCTCGCGGCTGGAGGCGGTTTTTGTGATAAACAGGTAGCAGGAGTGATGCAGGAAGGGGCGCTCGTAGAAGTTCCGCTCATAGGCGTGCGAGAGCAAGGAACGCTCCTCCTCGAAGGAGGGCGTATACTTATCTTCCACAAACCAATCCTGCTTGTGCAGCACCGTATGGTTGAGCAGCAGGCGCACCGCCTTTACGACTGCCGAATGCCGGGCCTCGTAGTCATGCTGGGCCAGGGTGTAGATTTCCGGCAGCTCCAGGCGGAAGGCGACGGTTACGTCGCCATTCTTGCTGATCAGGCAGCCCTGTTCCACCTGGTAGATCGGCTGCTTTTCCTCCAGTGTCGCGGCTGATTGTAGTAGTTGGCTCATCGGGTTAGGTCTCTAAACAGGCGAGCAGATCGGTTGACCAGGCGCTTGGGCTGTCGCCCTTTGGCCTGCTGCTTCATGGCCCCGTGCTCCCCGAACTTGGCGCTGAGGGCGAACACCCGGGTTACCCAGAGAAAGCCCGCGCCAAGCGCTAAGAATACCAAGAAGTAGGGATTAATGCCGGCCACGTGCAGGACGATAAAGCTTAGAAACACGCCGCCGAGCCCGCCAAGTAGCAGAAAAATGTAGCGGCTGCCCACCAGCCCCTGGAATTCGACGGGCTTGTTGACGCCCTTGTTCAGCGGGTAGTGGCTCATGGCCCTAGAGGAAGAAGGCGCGGAGTACGGTGGCCACCACTACCAGGAAGATGCAGCTGCCGAACCAGGAGGTAGCTACCTTCTGCGTATCCTGGTCGCCCGAGTTCCACTTGCTGAACACCTTGACGGCGCCCACCAGGCCCACGACGGCGCCGATGGCGTAGATCAGGGTCGTGGCGGGCTCGAAGTAGCTGGTCACCTGGGCCGTGGCCTCCTGAATGCCGGCGGCCCCGTTGCCCTGGGCGAGCGAACGGGTAGCGGTGGCCAGGACAAGCAGCGCGGTACCGAGCGCCTGGACTTTCGTGAGGAGGGAACGGCGAGAATGAAAGAGGGAGGGTTTGGTAAACATAGTGGTAAGAGAATAGCGTGAAAGAAAAAGTGAAAAAAGGCTACTAAAAACGTTAGTTCTAAGCAGGCTCCGCCACCTCGGGATAGGTGGCAGCGGTAAGTTGCTGGGCGCTCTTTTTACTCCGTTGGTAGAAAGCTTCGAGGACCTGGGTGCCCACCAGCGCGGGTACTTCCTTCGTCAGCTGCTGGTGGGTGATCTCGCCGGCCGCAGCGCGCTCAAAAACGTTGTTGAGCTGGGTCACACTGACCGTAAAATTCTCTTCAAACTCTTCCACCGTCTCTTGCTCTCCTACTGGCACAGGAGGGGCTGAATCGCCAGACTCAGCTTCCGTAAGATTAACGGAATTTCTAATAATAGAATTTTCTTTATTGCCAAAATCATTTCCTTGATTATGCTGGGGTTCTTCGTCGGGTTCTTCGTTGATCTCTCGTTGAGCTTGATCATCGGCTTGGTCGGGAGCCTGAGCCGACACCTTCTCCACGGTTTCTTCTCCCAACACTTCGCCTGGCTCATCGGTGACCGCTTCAGTAGCTGGTGGGGCCTCTTCGTTGGCGGGAGCGAGGTCAGCGGGAGTGGGAAGCACGACGGGCGCTTTCGGAATCAAGGGCCCCCGGTTGAGCAGCGAGGTAGGGGGCGTAGGTGAGGCCTGGGCGCCAGCTGCTTTGCCCTTTTGGCCCGCCAGCAGGCCCAGTACTTCTGCCCGGTAATAGACCAGCGCCACGTACGCGTAGTATATGACGAGCAGGACGGCCATTGTCCCGAAGAACTGGGGCCACGTGATCATTTTAAACATAGCGGTAGCGATATAGGATAAATAGGGGCAAAGCGGTGGCTAGCACCCCTGTTTTAGGGGTTTGTAAATCAGTAACTTAAGCAATAGGCGAGGGGGGAGGTTAGATCAGCAGGCGCTTCTTATTCTTCTTTTCCTGCTCGACCAGGAAGGCGCGAATGTCCGGACCAAAGGTTTCAAAGTGGTGGGTGATGATATTGGCCAGCAAATCAGCCAGGGGGGTATTATCGCTGGCCTGGATGATCGCGCTCAGGGTACGGTGGGCATCCTCGGTGATATACACTGCCTTATTCTTCTTCTCGCGCCCCCGATAGAGGAAGGTTTCGGCGTAGTCAGCCCGGCCGCCTTGCTCCGCCGGGGCCGTTTCTTTTCTTCCCTTTCGTTCGGGCTCTTCCGTGCGCTCTACTTTCAGGCTAGGCGCGACAGGAGCCGTTTCAGTAGCGGCTTCAAGGATGGGTAGTGCTTGCATAGCAGTTTCGGACTCAGAGGAGGAATCAGCTTCAGCGGCAACCACAGGGGACGCGGGTTGACGGTTGCGGGCAAACGAGCTAATAAAGGCGTTCACGTCGGGAGCATTCTTGAAGGCGGCCATAGGTCAAGGATTAACGGGCTTTGACCGCCTCGGTGGATACGATGGCTTTCGCGGGAGTCGATGCTTCGTCGGCAAATATGATCTGCGCCATTTCCTGCACCAGGCCACTGATACCCAGGTGCATAAACTCTCTAGATAAGGGAAAAATGGTCGAGCGCATGGCCTCCTTCTTGTAGTTCACGCTGTGCTCTAACCGACTCTGCAGGAAGGGAATCTGTTGCTGGGCAAACAGCTCCTCCGTGCGCCGGTAGAATTCCTGCCGCTCGCTCTTGATATGCTTGTTCCAGAAGGCATAGTATTGCTTCAGCCGGCTGCCGGGCTGGCCTTTGGCGAAGACCTCCAGGGCCGCGGCAAAAGGCAGGGTAGCCTCGACACTCAACACGTCGGCTTCCAAGGGCATGAACACGTAGTCCAGCTGCCGCCACAGCGCCAGCAAGCCCGGGACATTGATGGTGCCTGGCGTGTCGATAAACACTAGGTCGAAGTGTCCGTCCATCTCTTTGGCCACGTCCAAGGCCTCAAGTACCTGACAGCCCACGATAGGGTAGGCCTGAATACCTAGGGCCTGAAAATCAGCAGCTTTCGTTGGATCGGCCTGCAGTTGGGCTAGCTCTTTCTCGCGTAGCCCCTCCAGGGAATGCTGCGGATAGTCGCAGTCGATGACGGCTACTTTCTCCTTCCCCAAGAAGTGAAAGAGGGAGGCGGCCAGGATGTTGACCGTTGTTTTGCCCACGCCCCCCTTCTGGGCTGAGATCGAGATGAACTTGGTCGTGCTCATGGTAGACAAGGAAGAGTAGGGGCGAGAGGGGACGCGACAACCGGCAGCACTTAGCGAAGAAAGCATGTAACTCCTTCGCTGTTTACAAATTTATAATTGTAGTTGAATAAACCAACAAATATTAATTTAAAATTGTAAAAAACGATTTTATCGTATATTCGATTTGTTGGAGTTGGCAATAGTTGCGCAGCTACAGGCATAGGTTGCTAGTGGGTTAAAGCACTAGGTAGATGGATAGCTATCAGAATGAATGTTTAATGATCAGCTTAGTTAGTTATCAGACTATTGACTTATCAGACTAGTTATTTATCAACCTATCAAACCAACTATTTATCAGACTATCAGAGTATCAAGGAAGGTGGCGGGCAGTTGAAATTGGGTTTAGTAGTGCGGGTGGGCTACGAGTGAGGCTTGTTGAAAAGTATTGTTTTTTCAAGAGTGACTTATCTTATAAAATTAGCTTTTCTATATGTTTCATGTTGGTCAGCAAGCCATGTCTTTGTGCGCACAAACCCGGCGGGTAAGTGCCCCCAATGACTCTGGCGAAATGGACGCAAGCTATTTCCCCTTGTCTTGCCAGACCCCACCTAAGCCGAAGCAGAAATGGAAGTAGAAGCACTACCGGAGCTAGCTCCCGAGGGAAGCGATAACAGCCAAAAGGACCAGCACATCAACGTGCGCATCTCCACTACGGACAAGAAACTAGTCGAGGAAAAGGCGGCCCAGGCGGGTTTGAAGACCGGCGAGTACATGCGCCGCGCCGCGCTGGGCCGGCAGATTACGGGCAAGATTCCGCCCGAATTTCGGCGTATGCTGGCCGCGACGGGCAGCAATCTGAATCAGCTCACGCGCCTGGCCAACGCGGGTAAGCTCCGTGGCGCCAGCCTCCAGACGTTGAACGAACTCCTCACCCGGTTACTGGAAACGCTGAAATGATCGCCAAAACAGTTACCGGCAATGACTTCAGCGGCGCCCTGGAGTACGGAGCGGGCTTGCGTTCGGACCGCACCAACAAGCAAGCCGAGCTACTGAGCGTGGCTAATCTGGGTAGCCAGGAGGCGGCCGGCATGGCGGCGGAAATGCGGGCCGTGGCCGAGATGAGCAGCCGGATTCAGTTGCCCGTGTGGCACACCGTCTTGTCGTGGGCCCCCGGCGAAACGGTAAGCCGGGCGCAGAAAGTGGCGGCGGCCAAGCTCTACTGCGAGCTGATGGGGGCCAGCCTGGAGCGCCACCAAGTGGCCGTGTTTGAGCACAAGGATAAAGACCATCCGCATATTCATATCTACCTCAACCGCGTGCCCTTGGATGGGGGCCCCGCGCTGCGCAGTGATCAAAACTACGCCCGCAATGTGATGGCTACCCGCCAGATCCGGGAGCAGCTGGGTATGAAGCCCTTGCCCAAGCGCCGGGTCACTCCCAAAGACGTGGATCCACGGAAGGAAGAAGCCCGCGTCTACGTGCGCGAGCAGCTGACGGCCGCCCTGCAGGACGCCAGCATTCGCTTCCTCGACCAGCTCATCGCCCGGCTCCAAGCGCAGCAGATAGAAGTGGTGCTCAAGCGTGACGTCAAGGGGGTACTCGTTGGCACCAGCTTTCGCTATCAGCAAACCAGCGTGAAGGGCACCGACGTGGGCGTACGGGCCCAGCAGTTGCGCGACCACTTCCGCCCCTTTGGGCCCGAGGCCCTGCGCACCAGCAATCAGCTCACCCCCGGCCACCGCAGTACCCGGGCCGCAGGGCCGGCACTGGCCCGGGCCGACGATGGGGCACCAGGCAGCTTGCTTAGCCTGAGCGATGCGAGCAGGCCGGCTGGGTTCAGCCCTGGCCTCGATGATGCCGAGCGCAACGAGAACGAGGGACGCCGACGCCGGCGTCGGCCCAGGCTCTAAGTCCCATCCGTTACCTAGCCGTCACCTAAGAAAGCGCCCAAAGCAGGGCCCCAGCCCATTCTTTGTTGCCCCCAGTTACCTAGCCGTCACATAAGCAACCCATCCCTCACTAGTTAAGTAGCCCCGGTCATGGAAGATGAAAAAGGACTCCGGAAGATCATGGACTTCATGCGCCTAATTAGTGTGCTGCTCGTGCTGCTGCACGTCTACTACTACTGCTACGGCTTCTTTGCCGAGCAGCACCTGACGGCTACCTGGTCGGGTCAGCTACTGACCCGGTTCAGCACGAAAACGGCCCTTTTTCACGCCCCCTACGTGACGAAGCTGGCGGCCGCAGTATTCTTAGCGCTTTCGTGCCTGGGTACGCGTGGCAGGCCCAAAGAGGGCCAAACCTGGACGCCCATTGTGGGTAGCCTGGTGGTGGGGGCGGCGCTATTCTTTGGGAGTGGGCGGCTCTTGGAGCTGGTCTACTCACCGGCCGTGCTCACGGCCCTGTATAGTAGCACCACGGTCGTCGGCTTTCTGCTGCTGCTTCGTGCCGGCAACTTGATTAGTCGCCTACTGAAGATGAACCTGATGAGCGATATTTTCAACTCGGAAAACGAAACCTTCCCCCAGGAAGAAAGGAAGCTGGAGAACGAGTTTTCCGTGAACCTGCCCACCTCGTACCAACTGAAGGGCAAGCAGCACCAGGGCTGGGTCAATATCGTCAATCCGTTTCGCGGGACGGTGGTGTATGGCACGCCGGGCTCGGGGAAGTCCTTCGCCATAATCAACCAATTCATCAAGCAGCACCTAGCCAAGGGCTTTACCATGTACGTGTATGATTTTAAGTTCGATGATCTGAGCCGCATCGTGTATAACGAGCTGCTCAAGCACCAGGACAAGTACAAGAACCCGGTGCGCTTCTACGTGATCAACTTCGATGACCCGCGCAAAAGCCACCGCTGCAATCCCCTCTTACCCGCGATGATGACCGACATCGTGGATGCCTACGAGAGTGCCGCCACCATCATGCTCAACCTAAACAAAAAGTGGATCGAGAAGCAGGGCGAGTTCTTTGTCGAGTCACCCATCAACTTCGTGGCGGCCATCATCTGGTTTCTCAAGCTCTATGAAAATGGCAAGTACTGCACCTTCCCCCACGTGATCGAGTTTCTGGGCCGCGAGTACCAGGAAATGTTCCCGATTCTGGCCTCCTACCCCGAGATTGAAAACTACGTGCGCCCGTTTATCAGTGCCTACCAGGGCGACGCGATGGAGCAGTTGGAGGGCCAGATTGCCTCCGCGCGCATCCCGCTTTCGCGCCTAGCCTCGCCTCAGCTCTACTGGGTGATGAGCGGCAACGATTTCACCCTGGATATCAACAACCCCGCCGAGCCCAAGGTCTTGTGCGTGGGCAACAACCCGAACCGGGAAGTCATTTACGGCGCTGCCCTGGGGCTGTATAATGCGCGCCTCGTCAAGCTGGTTAACCAGAAGGGCAAGCTTAAAACCTCCCTAATTATTGACGAGCTGCCGACCATCTACTTCAAAGGATTGGATAAGCTGATCGCCACGGCCCGTAGTAACAAGGTTTCTACTTGCCTGGGCATTCAGGATAAGAGCCAGCTGGACCGCGATTATGGCAAGGCCGAATCCACCGTGATTCAGAACACGATGGGGAACGTACTCTCGGGCCAGGTTACGGGGGAGAGTGCCGAGGCCCTGAGCAAGCGTTTCGGCCGTATCGTGCAGCAGCGGCAGTCGCTGACCAGCAACAGCCGAGACACGAGCTACACCCTGGCCACCCAGCTCGACAGCATGATTCCCGCCAGCACGATTGCCGGCCTGAGCCAAGGCACCTTCGTGGGCGCCGTGGCCGACAATTTCGGCGAAGAGATAAACCAGAAGGTGTTTCACGCCAAAATTCTGGTCGATGTAGCGAAAACGAAGCAACAGGAAGCGGCCTACGCCAACATTCCCGACATCACTAGCTTCGTCGACCCGGCGACGGGGGAGGATACCACGGAGCAGGTTATCCGGGCGAATTATAAGGCCATCAAGGACGATATTGCGGCCATTGTGAAGACGGAATTGGAAAGGATTGCCAGCGAACCCAACTTGCAGCACTTACTCCACACCAAAAAGGCGAAGGCAAAAGCATGAATAAAAAATTAATTGGTAGAAGGTTGGCGGCCCTGCGGGACGAGCTCGCAGGTCCAGGAGAAAGGAAGTGGACGATCGCGATGGTGGCCGAGGAAACCGGTTTGACCCAGAATATGGTCGGCCAGATGGAGCGTAGCGGGGCCGGCGGCATTGAAATCTTCATTTCGTATCTGCTTTTCTTCTATCGACGGGGCTATAACCTCAACTGGATCATCCTGCCCGATAATGCCAGTGTCTCCAAAAAGCGCTTGGAGGAGGATGTTAAAACCGTTGATATGCGAAGTGTAGCAAATCAATTCCAGTATATGCGAGAAGCGATTGAGAGAGAGATAGATACGGCGTTTAAAGCGTTGGAGGCATAGCAGCCTGAAACTTTGCTTTAGTAAGATAATCAGTTATTTTAGAAATGAATACCTGAAATACCAATATCGCAGGCGTGAATTGTTATATTTGCTAAGGCTGGCCCCAGGGTGGCGTCAGGTGGTGTAACTCATTAACAAACAGCGATATGACTGAGCAAGCCGAACCAACGTCCGGTGCTGGAGAGCAGCCCAATCCCCAAGCCGTAGGGCCAGCAGCGGTCCCGAAGAAACCCGCCGTTCTCAACGTCGAGGAAACGCGGGATGAATTCATCAAAAACGCCCAGCCCGTGGCCGCTGCCCTCCGCCAGCGGGGCAAAGAAGCCGAGGCCACGCAACTCGAGCAGGCCGCCCACGTGATTGCCCTAGCCGTTGGGGCCCCGCGGCAGGCCACCCCGGGTGATGCCCTGAAGGGCGAATCAGTAAGCCAGGTACTCCAGAATATCTGGGACGTTATTGACAAAGACCCTGCGTTGCAGAAGCTGCCCCAGGCCCAGAACCTGCGGAAGGCGGGTCTGGCGCTGGACGGGGCGGGGCTGCTCAACATCACCATTCGCGATGGCGTAATCGTGAGCTTCGTCAGCAACTTTGCCGACAACTTCAGCCAGGCCCAGAAAGCCGTAGGGAAGCCCGGCGAGAGGCCCCAGGTAAACCTAGTGCGGCCTTCTCTCACTGCCGCAGTTGGGGCGCAGCAGCCAGCCCCAGCTCAGATACCGGCACCAACGGCTAAGCCCGCGGCCGGGGAGCAGCCGGCAGCCGCGCCGGCGCTAGCGCCTGCGGCGGCGGCAAAGCCTACCTCGCTACTCGCGCCGGAAGTCCTGCAAAAAGCCAAGGCCCTCTACCAGGAAAACCAGCTAGGAATGGCTCCTATTAGGGCCGGTTTCACGAGGGAGGATTTGCCGCTGCCGCTGCTGGAGAAAATGGGGGTGAAGGTAGCCGAGCTGGAGCAGTCCGGGCAGTTGCAGAAGCTGCTGAGTGGGCAGAAAACCGATCTACTCTCGTCCTTCTCCCTACGCAATGCGCACGGGGAAGAAATCCCCTTTGCCGCCAAGCTGGTGCTGCGGCGCGACGCGGCGGGCGCGCCGAGCCTGCAGTTTGATTTGCCCAAACAGCAACTAGTCATTCCCGAGCAGATTCTAGGCAAGGAGATTACGCCGGCCATGAAAGAGCAACTGACCACGCACGGGGTAGTACCGCTGAGCGAAGGCTTCCGCGATGGCAAGGGCCAGACGTTTGCCGCCTACGTGGCCATCGATCAGGAAATGAACCGGGTGGTCGCCGTTCGCCGGGAGGGTATCGCGGTGCCCAAAGAGCTGCTGGGCGTACCGCTGAGCCCGCAGCAGAACCAGCAGCTCCTGGGGGGCTACCCGACGAAAGTAACGGGGATGACCAACCAGAAAAGCCAGTTGTTCGACGCGACGGTCGTGCTCGACCCCGTCAAGCGAACGCTCCGCTTCCGCGACGTCCAGCCGCACGTCGCGCAGCAGCTAACGGAAAAGGATGAGGCGGTAGCCCCCCGGCCCAAAATGCGAAGGTAAATCTACTAGTTTTGTGAAAATCAGTTTCCGAGCCTTCCGGGAGCTGATTTTCTTCTTACAGTAAGGAGTACCCGCCCCAGTCCAATACCCACGCACACACACACCGCAATAATGCAGCAGTCCCGTTTTCTCGTTGTCCATGCAGACGCCCCGTGAGCCCGAACTCACGTTCGACCAGGTCAAGCAGGCGATTAACTTGGTCGATTTAGTCCTGACGCTGGGCTACGAGCACAACCGCCAGCAAAGCGGCCCCGCCCTCGACCAGGGCAAGTTCCACACCTTTAATTATCGCGGCAAGGCGAAGTTGGATCAGGTGATTATTTACAAAGCCCCCTCTGGGGACTACCTGTATTTCAACCGGGCCGACGAGCGCGACAAGGGCAGTGTCATTGACTTCCTGAAAAACCGGCTGGAAAACCCGCGCATTGCGGGAATTCAGGCCAGCAGGGGCAAAAGTATCTGGGGCAGCGTCCTGGATAATGCCCGGCGCTTTCTGAATCTGCCGGAGCCTCAGCGCAAGACGAGCCCGCAGTTGCAGCAGCTAATTATCCCGGTACAGCGGGGGGATCAGTACGTGCCCGACTTCCTGCGCCAGACCATGCCCCTGACGGACACGCGCCACCTGAATGCGCGCGGGTTGAGCAATGAGACGCTAAGCAACGGCTGTTTTGAGGGGCGCATCCTAAACCAAGTGCACGAGGGCGTCAGTAAGACCGGCCAGCCGTATAAGTTTGTGAACACGGCTTTTCCGCAGGTCTACAATGACAAGATTGTGGGGCTGGAAATCAAGGCCCAGGGCTTCCAAGGGCAGGCCGCTGATTCGCTGAATTCGTCAGCCCTGTGGCTCTCCAATAGTGGGCCCAAGACCAACACCCTCCTAGTGACGGAGACCGCCATTGACGCCCTCTCGCACTATCAGCTCAAGCAACCCACCAACACGATGTACGCCTCCACGTCGGGCCCGCTGACCGATAACCAGGTGGTCGAAATCCGGCGGCTCATTACCAACCAGAACCTGAAGACGGTGAAGCCCGCCTTCGACCATACGGTGGCGGGTCATGTATTCGATACTAAGCTGATTACGGGCCTGGCGCACGTACTCACGCCGATGCATATCGAGCGCAGCTTGCCGGGCCAACTAACGGTCACCATCAACTCGGATCAGGAGTCTTATTTCCGGAAGCTACACGAGCAGACGAAAAACTATAATCAGCAGGTAACGGAAGGGTATTTCCAGTTGGCTGGCCGCCATGCGCCCCCCACCCACACGTTGCAAAGCGAGCTGATCCTGGCCGGCAAAGAAGCCGACAACCGCTATCAGTTTCACATCCCGAAACGAGTGGAGGCACTCGCGTTTTTCAACCGGGCCCTGCTGCAAAGCTACCCGATGAGCGTGAAGATGGATTTGGAAAAGTCGCGGGCTTCTGACTGGAACAACCAGCTGAAAGAGAGCCTGAAGGAAAAAGCAAACGCGCAGGTACCGGATGCCTTGGCGGCCGAGGAAGCGAACCGCCGCCGAAGCTTGCGTAGATAAGCCATAGGTTGGGGTAGGAAAGGGTAGCCAGCCTATAGCATTACTGCGAACAGTATACCGCCCATCGACCTTTTTTCCTCTCCGGGAAGCGGAGGGCGTAGTCATCGCAGCAGCGCAGAAGGGTCAACAAGTCAGGCTCAGAAAGAAAAGCACCGCTTGATTTCTGAGCCTGACTTGGGGGCCTGTGGTAGTCGTTTTTGTAGTCAGGGGGTAGGGGAGGAGGGAGGCCCCAAATCCGATGATTTTCTGAGCCTGCCGTTCCAGCTAGTTTTAGGTACATCGTCCAGTCAGACGCAGCCTGCACAACCTATGCGGACCGCTCACCCAGGCAAGGACGAAATCAAGGTAAAGGCGAATAGTTATTTAAGTAGTTGCTTAAATACGAAAACAGTAGCTTTGGGGAAAATAGCCCTATGACTTCCCCTTCCTGCATCCGGGTCTTTGCCGATACGGGCCACATCGAGGCCAGCCAGCAGCGCCTGAAGGCCGCCGCACCGCAGTTGCAGACGCTGGCCGCGGTGCTAGCCCTGACGGGCAACGAAGTGCGCCTGCAGCTGCTGTTTCTGCTACTAGACCAGCAGCAACTCTGCGTGTGCGACCTGGCCGACGTGCTGCAGATGAATGTGTCGGCCATTTCCCAACACCTACGCAAGCTCAAGGACGGCGGCGTGGTGCAGGCGCGCAAGGTCGGGCAGACCGTGTTCTACACCCTGACGCCCGCCCTGCGGCCCCTGGTGCAGCCCCTGCTGGCGTCCGTTTCCACCCCCCTCACTACCGCTGCTGTATGAGCCAACCTGCTACCACTTCACCCAAGTCCCTGGCCGGCACGGGCCTGCTGGCGGCGCTGGCGGCTTCGCTGTGCTGTATCACGCCCCTGCTGGCCCTGGTCGGTGGGCTGGGTGGCGTGGCCTCTACCTTCTCGTGGCTGGAGCCCCTGCGACCCTACTTGGTGGCCTTGACGGTGGGGGTGCTCGGCTTTGCCTGGTACCAGCAACTCCGGCCCATAGTCGTAGCGGCCGATGACTGCGGCTGCCCCGTGCCGGCCAAGCCGTCGCTGATGCAGTCACGTGGCTTCCTGGCCAGTGTGACGGTGGGGGCCGCGCTGCTGCTAGCCTTTCCGTACTACGGGGCCCGCTTCTACCCGTCGGCGGCACCCAAACCGGTGGTGGCCACCAGCGCCGGGCCGGTGTGGCAGACAAGTTCCTACCGCATCGGGGGCATGACCTGCGAGGCCTGTGCCCGCCACGTGGAGCACGACGTGCAGCAGCTGCCGGGCGTGCAGCGCGTGCAGGTCTCCTATGACCAGGGCACCGCCCAGGTACGCTTTAACCCAAACGTGACACCTGCTGCCCAGGTAGAGCAAGCCATCAATGGTACCGGCTACTCGGTACTGAATCCCACGTCTTCCCGTTAAGTGTCCAAGTTATGATTCCCCTAACGCCTGCTATTGCTACGCCAGCCGTCACGCTGACCTCGGTGCTCACCTGCCCGGTCTGCCAGCACGCGCAAGCCGAGCAGATGCCCACTGATGCCTGCCAGTGGTTTTACGAGTGCCCCAGCTGCCATACCGTGCTCAAGCCGCTGGCCGGCGATTGTTGCGTGTTTTGCTCCTATGGTACGGTGCCCTGCCCGCCCATTCAGGAGCAGGGCAAAGGCGCCTGCGGCTGCTGCTAATTACCCGCGCCGCTTCGTTTTGCTTTTTGCTGGTTAATTCAACCCCATGGATGGACTCGTGGGCCACGTGGGCCTGGCCGTGCTGACCTTTGCCGTTACCAACGTCGATGACTTGCTCTTACTAGGTTTATTTTTCAGCAACCCCCGCTATCCGACCCGCTCAGTCGTGGCTGGCCAGTTCCTCGGGGTTGGTTTTCTGGTGGGGGTCAGCTTATTCGGGCTGCTGCTCGGCCAATGGGGCCATCCGCAGGTGATGGGCTGGCTCGGCCTAGTGCCCCTGGCGCTGGGGCTACGGGCAGCGTGGCGCCTGCGGAAAGCGGCGGCCGCTGAAATAGCAGAGTTGAAGGAGCCAAACGTGGGCTCTACTCTACTGCAGGTAGCCGCCATCACCATTGCCAATGGGGCAGATAACCTCAGCGTTTACATTCCCTTGTTTGCCACCCTGCCAGCGGTGACCGTGGGGCTGTACTGCGGGGTGTTTGCCGTACTGGTAGGCCTGTGGTGCCTGGTAAGCTATTACCTAGTACAGCACCCGGGCGTCCACAAAGTACTGGCTCGCTACGGCCACATCATCTTACCCTTCTTTCTCATCGCCCTGGGCGGCTGGATACTTTTCGAGACCCAAGCCTACACTTTGGTGCTGCGTTAGGTGGTGCCTGTTGCGCTACATTTGCTGGTCGAGCAGACGCTGCAGGTCCGCCGGCAGGGGCATCGGTTGCTCTGCTCTCACGTTGGCACCCCCGGTATTTCCCGTCGGCACCCGGCCGACTAACGAACCGAGGAACCCAAATACAATACGGGGAAGCTGACCTAAAATTTCCCGCCCGTTACGGGTACGCCAGCCGTGCCACAGCATGAGCAGGTGCACGTGCGTGTGGGACACGGCCCAGCGCTGCCCCAGCACATGCGCCCGCTCCAGATGATGAAACGCGCTGGCCGCATCCTGCCGGGCATAGGCGGCCCGGGCGGCTTGCAGCTCCTGCTGAAAATGGGGCCGCAGGGAGGGAGGAAGTAACAGGGTTTGCATGGTTTCGATAAGGATTGGTTACTCGATAGCAGGTGCCGTGTGGGCCTGCAGCCAGCGCTGGTACTGGTTGATTTCAACCTGTTGGTCCTGCACAATGCGGCGGGCCTCCGCCCTCAACTCCGGGTTCCGGCCAAAGGCCAGCTCAGTCTGCGCCAGGGCCACGCCACTGCGGTGGTGCACCTGCATGAGCGTGGCAAAGTCGGCGTCAACGGTGCCGGGTAACACCGGCAGCTGCCGTAGCGGGGCCAGCGCCGCGGCTATCCGCCGCACAAACGGGTCGCGGTTGTTGCCGGGTCGGTACTCCTGGCCCTGGGGCGGATCCCGCCGCAGCGCCAGCAGCAGCACCTGCTTGTCCCGTCGGTGGCCCTTGAGTACGTGCTGGGCCATGGTGCGTAGGGTGGAGTCCAAGCCATGGGAGATCTCGACCGCCGCCAAGCGCTGGGCCCCGGCGTGGTGCACGGCCATCAGGCGGGCAAAGTCTTCGTCCCAGCAGCCAATGCGGCGCACCGTGTCCAATTGGCGCACCAGCAGCTGCAGGGAGTCGGCCAGATTCGGAAGCCCGGCCACCGAGGCCGGAGCCGGCTTGGCCGCGCCGGGTATTTTGGCTTCGTGCGCCGCCGAATCAGCGGTCTCGGAACTACAGCTGCTTACGGCCAGGGCCAGGAGTAGGGCCGCCAGCAGCAGCGCCCCGCCGGAACGGAAGTAGGGGCGGGGCGCCGGGGTGCAGCGCGTGGAAAGCAGGTCGGGGTGCATGGCAAGCCGCGGTTATTGGTTAATACCGGATCCGATGAGGGGAACGTCGTAGGGGGGCATGGTAAAGGGAGAGAAGGGGTGGGGAAAGACAGGGTATTCCTGAGGGGGTACGTGGACCTACTTGTGGTCCGGCTCGATATGCACCAGCACGTTGTACACGGCCGGCCGGGCTTGCTTGATGGCCGCTTTCACGGCCCCGGCAATGGCGTGGCCTTGGCGCACGCTGATGCCCCCGTCCACCAGCACGTGCAGGTCCACAAAAAACTCAAAGCCCATCTTGCGCACGAAGCACTTCTCGGTGCCCACGACCCCGGGCACGGCTTCGGCCAGGGCGCGTACGTCCGCGACCCAGGGGCCGGCCGGGGCTTCGTCCATAATTTCCCCGAACGCAGGCCGGAAGATGTGGTAGGCGTTGTAGACGATAAAGCCGCAGGCCACCAGCGCGGCCCAGTCGTCGGCACTCTCGTAGCCCGCCCCACCCAGCAGGGCAATGCTAATGCCCACGAAGGCCGTGCACGAGGTAATGGCGTCGGCTCGGTGGTGCCAGGCATCAGCCTTGACGGCGGCGCTGTCTACTTCCTGGCCCACGCGCATTACCCGGCGGTAAAGGGTTTCCTTGAGGGCAATGATGACGGCCAGCACGGCCAGCGTAAAGCGCGCGGGCAGGGCGTGGGGCGTCTGAATGCGCTGAATGCTTTCGTAGGCGATGAAAGCGGCCGCACCCACGAGGGCGGTGGCGACCAAAATGGCCGCCAGGGGCTCGGCTTTGCCGTGCCCGTACGGGTGATTTTCGTCGGGCTCGCGGGCAGCCGTGCGCAGCCCCAGCCAGACAATGCCGGAGCTCACAATATCGGTGGCGGACTCGATGGCATCGGCAATCAGGGCGTAGGAGTTGCCCAACACGCCGGCTGTGCCCTTGCCCAGCACCAGGGCCATGTTGGCCCCAATGCCCAGCAGCGTCGAGGCCTGGCCGCGCTCGGCGCGCTCACGGTTGGTGGGAGAGGCAGTTGGGGTCATATGGTTAGGCGCGTAGGAGTAGGTCAGCCGGCCCGCAAGTAGCGCAGGCCTCTTTACAAGTGGGTTTCGTGCTGGGCAAACTCGCCGCGCTCCACCTGAATGGTAGCGTGCTGCACGGCGTGCTGGCCCGTCACGTAGGCGTGGGCCCGGGCCAGCACCTCGTCGTGCTGGGCGCCCTCGGCCAGTACGATGTGGGCGCTAAAGGCGTTGACCCCGGAAGTGAGCACCCAGGCGTGCAGGTCGTGCACGCCGGCTACCCCGGGCTCGGCCAGCAGGCCTTGGCGTAGGGCTGCCAGGTTCACGTCGGTGGGGGTGCCTTCCAGCAGCACGGCCACGGCTTCCTTGAGCAGGGTCCAGGTGCGGGGCAGGATGAACAGGCCAATGCCGGCCGAGAGCAGCGGGTCCGCATAGTACCAGCCGGTGGTGAGCATGAGGATGCCCGCCGCGATGACACCGATGGAGGTGAGCATGTCCGAGAGCACCTCGAAGTAGGCGCCTTTCATGTTCAGACTTTCACTTTTGCCCTGGCGCAGCAAATACATGCAGTACAGGTTGATGATCAGCCCCACGCTGGCGACCCACAGCATGGTGGTGCTCTCCACCTTGGGCGGATTGAGAAAGCGGAAATAAGCCTCGTAGAGGATGTAGAGCGAAATCAGGATGAGCACCACCGCGTTGGTGAGGGCCGCCAAAATTTCAAAGCGGTAGTAGCCGTAGGTGCGCTCGGGGGTGGCGGGCTTCTCGGCGAAGCGGATGGCTAGCAGGGCCAGGCCCACGCCGGCCACGTCGGTGAGCATGTGGCCCGCGTCAGCCAGCAGGGCTAGGCTGCCGGTGAAGTAGCCGCCGATGACTTCGGCGACCAGGTAGGCCAGGGTCAGAAAAAAGACGATGGTCAACTGGCGCTTATTGCGCCCGGCGGCGCTGCCGCTCATCCCGTGGGCGCCACTCATAAAGTCGAGTCATTATGGTGGTGGGGGCCCTGCCGCAGCTCCGCGGGCATTTTCTCAATAACCGAGGGCGCGGCGGCGGGGGGCGGAGCCAGCGCGGGCGGACCACTAGCTACCACCCCGGGCGTGGCGTAGTCCATGCGCTGGATGCGTACGGCGTTAAGAATAGCCAGCAGGGCCACGCCCACGTCGGCAAACACCGCTTCCCACATGGTGGCCAGGCCCCCGGCGCCCAGGGCCAGCACGATGCCCTTGACAACAAAGGCCAGCCAGATGTTCTGCCACACCACCGAGTGGGTGGCGCGGGCGATGCGCCGGGCGGTGGCAATCTTGCTGGGGTGGTCGGTTTGAATCACGACGTCTGCCGTTTCGATGGTGGCGTCCGAACCCAGACCCCCCATGGCAATGCCCACGTCGGCCAGGGCCACCACCGGCGCATCGTTGACCCCATCGCCCACGAAGGCCAGCTTGCGGCCCGCATCCTTGTACTGCTGCACGTAGTGGGCTTTGTCTTCGGGCAGCAGCCCGCCGTGGGCCTCGTCAATGCCGAGTTCCTTGGCCACCCGCTGCGTAATGCTGTCCTTGTCGCCGGAGAGCATCACGATTTTGGTGATGCCATCGGCCCGCAGCTCCTGCACCGTGCGGACGGCATCTTCCTTGGGCGCGTCGGCTACGGTCAGGTAGCCGGCGTACTTCCCGTCTACGGCCGCTACCACGATGCTGTCAACGATTTGGTCGACTTCAGCCGGGTAGGCCACGCCAAACTTGGTGAGCAGCTTGGTGTTGCCCGCGAGCACGTCGCGCCCGTCAACCCGACCGCGCATGCCGTGGCCACTGATTTCCTCCACGTTTTCGACGGGTACCCCGGCCGTGGCGGCGCCCACGTGGAGCACCACGGCCTTGGCGATGGGGTGGGTCGATTTGGTTTCCAGCGCGCCCACCAGGCGCAGCAGCTGCGGGGCGTCGAGGCCGGCCGCTGGCTGCACCTGCTGCACGGCAAACACGCCCTGGGTGAGCGTGCCGGTCTTGTCCATGACCACCGTGTCGAGCTCGCGCATTAAATCCAGGAAGTTGGAGCCCTTGAACAGGATGCCGTTTTTGGACGCCGCCCCGATGCCGCCGAAGTAGCCCAGCGGAATGCTGATGACCAGCGCGCAGGGGCAGGAAATCACCAGAAACACCAGGGCCCGGTAGAGCCAGATGCGAAACACGTAATCATCCACCACGAAGTAGGGCACCACGATGAGCAGCACGGCCAGGGCCACCACGATGGGCGTGTAGACCTTGGCGAACTTGGTGATGAACTGCTGGGTTTTGGCCTTGCGCCCCACCGCGTCCTGCACCATGGCCAGAATCTTGGCCAGCTTGGTGTCTTTATAACTTGCCGTAACCGCCACCTGAATCAGCGACTCCAGGTTGACCATGCCGGCCAGTACCACTTCGCCGGCCTGCTTGGTCTGCGGCACCGATTCCCCCGTAAGTGCCGCCGTGTTGAACGAAGCCGGGCCTTTGGCCAGCGTGCCGTCCAGGGCTACTTTCTCGCCGGGCTTGACCTCGATGGTATCCCCCACCACGACCTGCTTGGGGTCCAGGACCACCGTTTGCCCGTTGCGGATGACGGTGACTTCGGTGGCCTGGATTTCGAGCAGGGCTCGGATGCTGCGCTTGGCCCGGTTCACGGCCGCGTCCTGAAACAGCTCGCCCACAGTGTAGAATAGCATCACGGCCACGCCTTCCGGGTACTCGCCGATGGCAAAGGCCCCGAGCGTGGCCAGGCTCATGAGCAGAAACTCGTTGAAGATGTTGCCCGAGGGGATGCTCTGCAGGGCCGAGCGGATAACCTTCCAGCCCACGAGCAGGAAGGCCACGCCATACCAGCCCAGGCGCACGTAGTCAGCAAACCAGGCCACGTCGAAATAGTCCATGGCCAGGCCGCCCAGCAGCAGGGCCAAACTCACCCCGGGCCACAGGTAGGGGTTGGCACTGGCCGGGCCGTGGTCGTGGTCCCCATCGCCGTGGTCGTGGCCGGCGTGCGCCTCGGTGGCCTGACCACCCAGGTCGACGACCTTTTTACCAACGGGGTGGTTGTGGCCCGTGTGGTCGTGACCGGGCACGTCGTGGCCTTCGGGATTGGCGGCCGCGTCGGGCGTGAGCTGCTCGCGGGTGAGGGCGCCCACGTTTTCGAGCTGCACCTGCTTGGCAGTGTTGAGCTCTTCGTCGGTGTTGGAGGAGGTTGGGTCAGGCATAGGAAAAGAAGCGTCTGGTTAAAAAAATACAGGAGCGGCCAGCCGGCGGCTACCAGTCCACGAAAAAGCTGGCCACGCCCACCAGCACGAGCACCGCGCCCGTCAGCTGCCGTTCGTGCCGGGCCAGTCCGTCGACGTTGAGGCCCTGCAGGCTGCGGTGGGCCAGCGCCACCAGGGCGCACATAGCCGACACGGAAGCCAGTAGGTACACGCTCATAAGCAGGGCCAGGGCCGCCGGGCCGTGGGTGCCGGCAGCTAAAAAGAAGGTCTGAATCTCCAGGCACGGGGCCAGGAACATCGTCGCGGCCAGCCCTAGCACCACGCGTCGGCGGGGCGGGCGCCGGCTGAGCGGCCGCAGGTCAGGGTGGGTATGACCGGGCCCGGAAAAGGCGTAGAGCAGGCCAATGGCAATGAGCAGCAGCGGCGCTACCCCGCCGGCAAACTGCTCGAAGCGAGCCGAGAGGCGCCAACCCAGCAAACCCAGGGCCAGCCCGATGCCTACGGTGCTGAGCACGTGCGCGAGGCCGGCCACCAGCGTCACCCCCACCGCCCGTCGCAGGGGCCAGCCTTCGGCCCGCGCTACGGCCAGCACGGGCGCCCAGTGGTTGGGAATGGCGGCGTGGAGTAGACTCAGCACAAAGGCACCGGTGAGTAGTTCAAACATGGGAAGCGGGGTCAGGAAAAGCGCACCGCCGGTTACGAGGACAAACCTCGGGCTAGGGGCGATGCAATGCTATTGCATTGTTTAGGCGGGGGGTAAAGTAGCGTCCGCGCAGCGGGCGCACAGGCCCTTCATCACCAGGCTGGTTTCCTGCACCTGGTAGGCGCCGGGCAGGGCAATGACCGGCACGGCCACCGTGGGCAGGCAGGCCGTTTCCCGGCAGCGGGTGCAGAAGAAATGCACGTGCAAGTCCTGGTGGTGCTCAGGCGTACAGCTGGGTTCGCAGAGCGCAAACTTGACGGCGCCGCTGCCGTCCTCGATGCGGTGCACCAGGCCCTTGTCGGTGAAGGTTTTCAGCGTGCGGTGCACGGTGATGCGGTCGGCGGGCTGGAGCAAAGCCTCAACGTCGGTTAGGCTTAGCGCCGCTGGGTGCTGGACCAGCACGTCGAGCACCAGCAGGCGCATGGCCGTGGGCGTTATCTGCTTGGCGATCAGGGTATCTTCGAGGGGATGAGCCATACGATGGAACGGATGTGAGTAGCGAGGAGCCACCGCTTTTGCATTGTAGCGAGCCGCAAAGCGCTGGGGTTAAGCTATTGCCAAGTAAGGAATTAGGACCGGGGCCAGAAGAGCATGATGCCAATGCCGAGCAGCACGATCGACCCGCCCAGCAAGTCGAATCGGTCGGGCCGGTAACCATCGAAGTACCACCCCCAGGCAATGGACATAACCACGAAAATGCCCCCGTAGACGGCGTAGGTTTTGCCGAAGGCAGTGGGTTGCCACGTCGCCACCCAGCCATACAGCACCAGCAGGATGGCGCCTAGGAGCCCCATCCACCCGGGTCGGTCGGCCTTGAGCCACTGCCAGACCAGGTAGCCCCCGCCGATTTCGCAGAGTCCCGCCAGAATAAAGGCGGCCAAGGGTTGTAGGTACTGCATGGTTCCGGGAAGAAGGTGGAATGCTGGAGGAAGCGGGCGAAGGCCTCAATGGCCCTCGCCTTCCTCCTCGGCGTTTTTCAGCTTGGCCAGCAGCGAGTAGGCGCCGTCCGTGACGAAAGTGGTGGTGGCTGCCACGGTCTCGGGCAGGATAACTTCGGTATAGCCGTCCTCGCTGCGGCTCAGCGTCACGGGCACCAGGCGGTAGCGCCCGGCGGCTTCCACGGCAAAAACGTAGTTCTGGCTCTCAAAGCGCACCAGGGCCGCGTCCGGCAGGGTGGGGGCCTGGCTGCGGCCGGTTTCAATCAGGGCCCGCACGTAGAGGCCGGGCAGCAGGGCCGGGTCGTTTTCCTCGTCCAGGTGGCCGTGCACGCGCACGGTGCGGTCCGCGCCGATGGCTTTGCCCACCAGGTATACCCGGGCCGTGCGCTCGCGGCGGGTACCGGTGGAGTCGCTGGCCAGGGTAAAGCGAATGAGCTGCCCGTTCTGCACCCGGGCTACGTCGCGCTCAAACACGGTGAGCTCCACGTGCAGGTGCTCGGGGTCCACAATTTCAAACAGGGCATCGGTGGCCGTCACGGCTTGGCCCACCGTCACGTTGACGGCCCGCACGAAGCCCGCCCGCGGGGCGCGGATGCTAGCCGTGGTGACTATCTTTCCGCCTACCGGCAGGCCAGCCAGCCGCAGCCGGGCCGCCTGGGCATTGGTTTGGACCTGCAGGGCGTTGTAGTCGGCTTGGGCCCGCTGGTAGTTTTTCTGCGGGGCCACTTCCTGCTCGTAAAGCTCCTTCTGGCGGGCCAGCTCGGTGCGGGCATACTCCAGGCGGGCGCGGGTTTCCAGGTAGTCCTGCTGCAGGGTTACAAACTCGGGGTTGCGGATGGTGGCCAGCACCTCGCCCTTGCGCACCCGGGCGCCCTGCAGTAGTTCCGTATGGTCCACGAAGCCGCCCAATGGAGCCGTGATAGACACGGCGCTTTCCGGGGGCACGTCCAGCGTGCCGGTCACGGCCAGGCCCGTGCCCATAGGGCGGGAAGCCAGGGGGCCGGTTTTCAGCCCGCCGGCCTGTTGCTCGGCGGCGGTAAGGGTCACCACATCGGCGGCTTCCTCGCCCTCGTGGGCTTCCTCCCCGCCTTCCTCCCCGGCATGACCCCCGGCCGCGGTGGTGGCCTCGGCGTGGTCCGCGTCGGCGGTTTCGTTTTCCTTGCTGCAGCCGACCAAGGTCAGGGCCAGCAACAGCGCTAGGGATGCTAGGTTCTTCATGAGTAGTAAGTCGAGAGAAGGGTTACTGGACCGCCGTGCCGAGCAGGTAGTCCAGGTCGATAACAGTTTGGTTGTGCTCAAGCACGGCGTCGAGATAGGCCGTGCGCACGCTCAGCGCGCGCTCCAGGTTAAGGAGTAGTTCGGAGTAGGTGGTTTCGCCGGCCTTGTAAGAGAGCTGGCTCAGGCGCACGATGGTCGTGGCCTGGGGCAAGCCCGTCTGCTCGTAAAACTGCACCCGCCGCTGCTGCTCCTGCAGGCGCACGCGCAGCTCGTCGAGCTGGGCCGCGGCCTCGGCTTGGTAGCGCTGGTACTGGGCCGTGGCCACCTGCTCCTGCAGCTGGGCGGCCTGCACCCGGGCCTTCTGGGCCCCGCGCAGCAGGGGGATGGCTACGCCGGCCTGCACGCTCTGGAACCGGTCGCCGGTCCCGTAGGTCTGGGGGCGCCCGTCCACCTCGTAGGTGCCGCGCAAGGTCTGGTTGGTGTAGCCCACGTTTACCTGGGGCAAGCCCTGGGCCCGTTCCACCCGGGTTTCGGCCCGGCGCTCGGCCAGCTGCTGCCGCAGCGCCAGCGCCTGGGGCGTGGCGGTTAGCTGGGCGGAGTCAGGCGAGGCTACCGGGGCCGCGAGGCGCTGCAGCGTGCTGTCCGCCACGGCCACGGGTTGGGGAGCTTGCAGCAGGGCCTGGAGCTGCCGCTGGGCCACCACCAGGTCCGCCTGGACTTGGGCCAGCAGGTTTTGGGTTTCCCCCTGCTGGATGAGGGCGTTAGCCGGCTCCAGCCGGTTTACTTCCCCGGTTTTAAACCGCAGGTTCGCGGCGCGCAAGAACTCGGTATAGATGCTGTCCTGCCCGCGCAAGGTGCGCAGGCGGTGCCGGGCGTGCACGGCCTGCTCGTAGGTCAGCCGCACTTGCCGGCGCAGCTGGGCCTGTACCTGCCGGAGCTGCTGCTCGCGGGTGGCAATCTGCGCCTGGCTCAGGCCCGCCTGGGCCTTGTAGTAGCCCGGCAGGGCCAGCGACTGACCGATGCTGAGCACGTTGTCGGCGAGCGGGGAGTTCACCTGCCCGTAGTTGCCCAGGAGGGTGGTGCGACCCACGTCAAAAGCCGTGCGGCGCAGGGCCTGCTGGGCTTCCAGGGAACGTTGGGCGGCCTGCACCGTGCCGTTGGCCTGCAGGGCCTGGCCCACCGCCTGGTTGGCGGTCAGCGGCCCTTGGGCCCGGGCGGGCGCCGCGGTGAGCAAACTACCCAGCACGAGCAGCACCACCGACACGGGGATAGTGGCCGTAGCGTGTCGCTTTTCTTCTCCCTTTGGTTTCGACTGGCGCTCGGACAGAGCATACAGTACGGGCAACACGAGCAGGGTGAGCAGGGTGGCCGTAACCAATCCCCCGATGACTACCGTGGCTAGGGGGCGCTGCACTTCCGCGCCCGCCGACTGCGACAGGGCCATGGGCAGGAAGCCCAGCGAGGCGACAGTAGCCGTCATCAGCACGGGCCGCAAACGCACCTGGGTGCCTTCCAGAATGCGCTGGTAAAGGTCGCTGTGGCCTTCGTCCTTGAGTTGATTAAAGTAACCAATGAGCACGATGCCGTTGAGTACGGCCACGCCGAACAGGGCAATGAATCCCACGCCGGCCGAGATGCTAAAGGGCATGCCCCGCAGCCACAACGCTAGCACCCCGCCGATGGCCGAGAGCGGAATGGCAGTGAAGATGAGCACTGACTGCTTGAGGGAGCCAAAGGTGAAGAACAGCAGGGTAAAAATGAGCCCCAGGGCCACGGGCACGGCGATGCTCAGCCGCTCGGTGGCCTCGCGCAGGTTCTCAAACTGGCCGCCGTAGGTGGTGTAGTAGCCGGGCGCGAACTTGATTTGCTGCTCCACCCGGCCCTGTAACTCCGTGACCACACTCTCCACGTCGCGGCCCCGCACGTTGAAGGCCACGGAGATGCGGCGCTTGGCATCATCGCGCTGAATCTGGTTGGGGCCCTCCTGCAGGTCCACCGTGGCCACCTGCTCCAGGGGAACCTGCTCGCCCGCCGGGGTGGCGATGAGCAATTGGCGCACCTGGCTGATGTTCTGACGCAGCTCGGGAGCCAGGCGCAGCACCACGTCGAAGCGGCGTTCCTGCTCAAAGAGCAGGCCGGCGGTCTGCCCGGCAAAGGCGGTCTGCACCGTGCGGTTCACGTCGTCGGCATTCAGGCCGAAGCGGGCCAGGCGATTGCGGTCCAGCTTGACCACAATCTGGGGCAGGCCCGTGACCTGCTCCACGTACACGTCCTCGGCCCCTTCGACCCGGCGCACCAGGCGGGCAGCCTGCTCGGCGTAGGAGGCCAGCTGTTGCAGATCCTCGCCGTAGATTTTGAGCACCACGTCTTGCTTGGCCCCCGAAATCAATTCGTTGAAACGCATCTGAATGGGCTGCTGAAAGCCGAAGGTGACGCCCGGGATGACGCTCAGCGCTTCGGCCATCTTTTCGGCCAGCTCCTCGCGGTTGCCCGCGGAGGTCCACTTGTCCGGGTCTTTTTCCAGAATCACCATCACGTCGGCCGCTTCCACCGGCATGGGGTCGGTGGGAATCTCGGCGGCCCCAATTTTGGCGACTACCTCCTGGACTTCGGGGAACTGCTCTTTGAGAATGGCGCCCGCCTGCAGGCTTTTATCCACGGTGTAGCTCAGCGAGGAGCCCGTGAGCGTACGCATTTCCACAGCAAAATCCCCTTCCGATAGCTGGGGAATAAACTCGCCTCCCAGGGTGCGGAACAGCAGCAGGGATCCCGCAAACAGAGCCACGGCGGCCGTGAGCACCACGGCCTTGCGGCGCAGGGCCCACTCGAGCAGGGGGCGGTAACGGGCTTCGAGCCAGCGCATCATCCGGTCCGAGAAGTTCGGTTGGTGCGCGGTGTTGCGACTAAGGGCCAGCGCCGCCATCATGGGCACGTAAGTGAGCGAGAGGATAAAGGCGCCGATAATGGCGAAGGCCACAGTCTGGGCCATGGGCCGGAACATCTTGCCCTCGATGCCGACGAGCGCCAGCAGGGGCAAATACACGATGAGAATAATGATTTCGCCAAAGGCGGCCGAGGAGCGGATTTTGGCGGCGGCCGTATAGGTTTCCTCGTTCATCTGGTCGCTGCTCAGGCGGTTACCCGGCACCTGCAGCTGCCCGCCGTGCAGGCGGTGCACGATGGCTTCGACGATGATGACGGCCCCGTCCACGACCAGCCCGAAGTCGATGGCGCCGAGCGAGAGCAGGTTGCCCGACACGCCGAAGAGCTGCATCATGGCAATGGCAAAGAGCATGGCCAGCGGAATGACGGAGGCTACGACTAAGCCCGCCCGCCAGTTGCCCAGGAACAGGATGAGCACGAAGAGCACGATCAGGGCCCCCTCAATCAAATTGGTTTTCACGGTGCCGATGGCCCGGCCCACCAGCTCGGAGCGGTCCAGATACACGTCGATGGCCACGCCCTCGGGCAAGGATTTCTCCACCGTGGCCATGCGCGCTTTCACATCTTTAATGACGTCGTTAGCGTTGGCGCCCTTGAGCATGAGCACAATGCCGCCGGTGACTTCGCCTTCCCCGTTGCGGGTCATGGCCCCGTAGCGCACGGCCGAGCCCAGGCGCACGTCGGCCACGTCGCGCACCAGCACGGGCAGGCCGCCCTGGGTGTTGCGCACGACGATGTTACCCAGGTCGGCCGCGTTCTCGGCCAGGCCTTCGGTGCGGATAAAGTAGGCCGTGGGCTTCTGGTCGAGGTAGGCGCCGCCGGCGTTCTGGTTGTTGGCGGCCACGGCCTGGTGTACCTGCTCGATGGTCACGTTCAGGGAGCGCAGGCGCGTGGGGTCCAGGGCAATTTCGTACTGCTTGAGCAGCCCCCCGAAGCTGGCCACGTCGGCCACGCCGGGCGTGCCCAGCAGCTGGCGCCGCACAATCCAGTCCTGAATCGTGCGCAGCTCGCGCGCACCGTACTTCTTTTCGTAGCCGGGCTTGGCCCGCACCAGGTATTGGTAGATTTCGCCCAGGCCGGTGGTGACCGGGGCCAGCTCGGGCCGGCCGATGCCTGCGGGGATCTGACTTTCGGCTTCGCGCAGGCGCTCGGCCACCTGCTGGCGGGCCCAGTAGATGTCGACCCCGTCCTCGAAGACGATGGTGACCACCGAGAGGCCAAAGCGGGAGAAGGAGCGCACCTCCTCACGGTCCGGGATGGTGGCCAGGCTTTGCTCGATGGGAAAGGACACCAGCCGCTCAATGTCGCTAGCGGCCAGGGAAGGGGCCACGGTGTAGACGACGACCTGGTTGGTGGTAATATCCGGCACCGCATCAATCGGCAGCCGGCTCAGGGAGTAGCCGCCCCAGGCGATGAGCGCCAGGGTCAGTATCCCAATGATGAGCTTATTGTGGATGGAAAAATGAATGAGCCGGTCAAACATGCTGGCTGGGGAAAAAGGCTAGAAATCCTGACTTAGGGCGGCCGGAGCACCGGAAGGCTCAACGACGGCAGGGTCCGAGCACCGCGAAACGGGTGCACGCGTCACGGGGAGCGGGCACCACAGGGCACCCGTTCCCAGAAGGGACCGGAAGAAAGAGGAAACTAGGCTTGCGGAGGCTGCCAGATGGTGCCCGGCAGGTGCCGGGGGCCGGGGGGCGCTAGCCGGGCAAAGCGACTGGGCGCGTAATACGTCCGGGGCTGCACGACCAAGGGAACACCCAGGGCAAGCGGCAGCGAGGTACTCGCGCAGCACTGACACTGACACATGGGGGTGCACCAATCCAATCCCGCATGCGAACCTGCCTCCTGCTGAGAGGCCGCGGTGACCAACGTCTGCAGGCTATCCGCGCGCACTGGCTCCCGGTCTACGCACGGCAGACAAGCCAACACAGCTAGGTAACAGGCAAAAAAGATGGAGAGGAATCGCATGCAAGCAAGACGGGATGGTGCAAACCTACGAAATGCGCACCAATAAGGATACAACCAGGGGTTAATCTGGCAACTGCCCGGACAAGGTTTGCGAATCAATCAGCCACTGGCCTTGCTGGCAGGTAAGCACGGAGACCGCCGTGTAGCAGCGCCGCACCTGGCGCCGCGCTGCCGCAGAAACAGGCTCGGACAGGCAATACGTTTCCACGGCCAGCGAGCGGGTTGAATCGGTCAGGACCCTTACCCGGTAGTCCTGCAGGGGTAGGGCGGGGCGGCACCAGCCGCGGCAGCCGGCCAGCCGCACAAAGCGGGCGTGCCCGGGGCGTTCCGCCCGGTCTACCGTCCAGGCTGAGAGGGTAAACGCCACGAGGGCGGCCGCGGAGTCGCCGACTTGGCGAGCGTGGCGATACGCGAGCAGGGTTTGCCGCACGTCAGCTTCAACCGAGGAAGGCCGGCTTGGTTCGCCCGCGGGCGCCCCGGCCAGCAACAAGGGCACCGCCAGCGCCGGCAAGACCAGCGCGGCCGCTAGCAAAAAAAGGTTGGAAAGGGCATGCATCAGTAACGGCTGGTCGTAATTAACACGTGTGCCAGCCCGATAAGGTTTGGTTAGTAGTCGCACCAGATTGTCTGGGCCAGACCGTGTGGCCAACGACAGGTAGACTTACGGATGGTAAAGTAAGCGTTCACACTAATGCATACATTGTACTTGTATGGACGCGGGCCCCGCGACGGTTCCGAATTAGAAATAAGAAGATAGTCCCAACTGCACGGTGGCCGACCGAACCGAGGGGTTGCCCAGAAAGTCGCGGGCCCACTGCTGGCGGTAGTTCAGGCGCACCACCGTCAAGGGGGAGGACCGCCAACTCAGGGCCGGCACCAGGGCCCAGGTCTCGTCGCCGATGGCCCCGCCGGTTTCCGTGAACCGGTTCCGGTTCCAGTCCACGTATTCTAAGCGCAGGCCGGCATTGAGCACCGCGTGTTCGTAGCCGAACACCCGGCCCTTGCGCACGGGCTGCACCAGGTCCAGGAAGCCGCCAATTTGGCGGCCCCCGTACTGTGGGGCGTAGTTGTCGGGCACGTTTACCCGCACCCAGGCCCACTCCCCGGTCAGGGCCGTGCCGGAGCCGGGCAGGGTGGTGTTGGCGTCCACGGCCCACACGTCGAGCCGGCGCTTCTGATCCAGCACCAGGCCGTCATCCTCGAACTTGTTGTAGACCTGACCCATGTGCGAGAGCCCCAGCTCGCCCACCTTCTGCCGCCGCAAAGCCACCTTGGCGGTGGTCAGCAGCTGCCCGTTGAAGTTTTCCTCGAAGCGGTCGGGGTTGGCCTTGCTGGCCGGCAAAAAAGTGCGGCTCTCGGCGTTGTCGACGACTGAGTTGTCGAAGCCGTTGGTCAGGTAGGCTTCGTAGGCAAACACCCAGCGGTCAGTGTACTTTTTGCCGAAGAAGCCGGCCCCCACGTTGCTCCAGGTGGCGGGCAGCAGCTGGGTGGCCGCAATCGGCCGATCCACGAACTCCCACTTCGGGCCATCGTGGTTCTGGTTGAAGGCCCCGATGGGGTTCATCACGATGCCGCCGCGCACGTTGAGCAGGGGGCTGAACTCAAAGTCGACGGAGGCGAACTCAATGTTGATTTCCTTGGTGCCGTCCTCGAACTCAATTTCAGTCAGAAACTTGACCCGCTTGCTGATGGCCGAGGACACGAACAGGGTTACGCGCCGCATCTGAAACTGGTGGCCCTCGCCGATGCCGTCCGTGCGGCCGTTCTGATAGTTTGCTTCCACGTAGCCGCCCAGGGCCACGGGCAGGCGCCCGGCCTGCAGAAACGGGCGGTTGTAGACGGCGTCCATATTGAGCTGGGGCCGACCCGTGGTGTCAGTGGGCACGCGGCGCAGCAGCCCGGGGTCGCGCAGCAGCGTAGGGTCAATTTGCGCCAGGGCCGGGCCCGTCACGGCCAGCAGCAACAGGGTCAGGAGCTTCTTCATGACGCGGCCCGTAAGTCCAGGAATAAGTCAGTGCCGGCCACGCGGACCGGAAAGCTGCGCAGCGGCGCGGCGGCCGGCCCGTTGGTGACCTGGCCGCGGCTGTCGAACTCGCTGCCGTGGGCCGGGCACTGCAGGGCCGTTCCGCTGGCCTGCAGCTCGGCTCCCTGGTGGGCGCACTGCATCCACAGGGCCGAGTAATCGGTCTCGCCGAAGCGGAACACGCAGATAGGAAAGCGCAGGGCCTCATCGCGCACCACCACGAAGGGGCGGTACGCCACCGGCGAGCTGCCCTCAATGACAAACTCGCGCAGGGCCACCCGGACGCCGTCCGCGGTGAGCGTGGTGGCCGCGTAGCGGGTGGTAGCGCAGCCGCTTAGCCCGGTGCCCAGGGCCACCGCCCCGAGGCAGGCCCCGCAGCCGCGTCCAATAAATTGCCGACGATTCATAAGGATGGTGATAGTTAAGGGAGCCCGATTACAAGCTTTTCAGAAAGTCTACCAGCTGGCGCTGCTCGGCGGCGCTGAGCCGGTCGTGCCGGTCGCGGCTGCCCGTGGCCTCACCGCCGTGCTGCGCGATGGCGGCTTCGATGCTGCGGGCACGGCCGTCGTGCAAGAGGAAATAGCTGCCTCCCTGCGAGTTGGGTGAGAGACCCAGGCCCCAGAGCGGCGGGGTGCGCCACTCGGCCGGCTGGGCGCTGCCTTCGGTATAGCCGTCGTTAAGGCCGGGACCCATGTCGTGCAGCAACAGATCGGTGTAGGCCCGCACGGGCCGGTTAGCCAGGGCCGCTACCGGGGAGTCGCCGGTGCGCAGCTCGGGCGTGTGGCACTTGCCGCAGCCCACCTGCACAAACAGCTGCTCACCGGCTAGCACGGCTGCCTGCTCGGTTTCTCGGGGCTGGGGGGCTTTCAGGAACTTGAGGTAGGCCACTACGTCCTGCACTTTCTGGTTGCTCACCTCCGGGTCGAGCACGTTGTGAGTGTTCGGGTCGCGGTCTTCAAAAAAGGAGATGACCCCCATGTCCTGGTTGTAGGCCGAGGCCGTTTGGTGCAGCAAATCGTAGGCGGCGGCTTTTTTGCCGAAGCGGCCGATGTACTTGCCCGCCCGGGGCCGGGCGTCCGGCCGCAGGGTGGCGTAGTCGGGCACGGTTATCCAGTTGGGCCGGCCGCTGATGCCGTCGCCGTCGCGGTCGTTGGGATCGGCCAGGGCCAGCAGGGCGTCGTCGGGCACGGCGTCGAGGAAGCCCAGGCCGGTGTTAGCCGGGGGGGTAAAGCGGCTGTGGACCACGCCGGCCGGCAGCACCTCGGGCATTAAGCCGGGCAAGGCGCGGTGCTGGAGCTGGGGGCCCTGGCGCCCGGCGAAGGGATTGCCCGTGCTGTCCACCTGCCCGAAGCGGGTGAGCGTGGTAGCAGGGTGGCCCTTGCCGTCGCCGGCGTGGCAGCTGCCGCAGCTGTTGCTCACGAACAGCGGCCCCAGGCCGTTGGCACTGGTAAACACCTCATCGTTGAAGGCTACGTCGCCGCGCAAAAACTGCCCCGACTGCTCGGTGGTGAGGCCCGCCACCGGGCCGTCGAGGAGGGAGTCCTCGGGTGGGGGGCCGGTCATCAGGGTTTCGCAGGAAGACAGCAGCGCGAGGGCTGGGGCCAGCCAAATCAAGAGAGAACGGGTCTGGCGCATACGCTAAAGAGGGTATCAGGCAGGGGTTCGGCCGAGATACTCCCAAAGCTATCAATTATTTTTAGACTAATCTAAAAATTTGTTTCGGGTTTGCTAAACTGTGTCTTTCCGAGGAGTTGCTGCCAGAGTAATTTTTCGAATGCGCGACGCTCGGCGAAGGCCGCGTGGAACAAGGGGTAGTAAACGCGGAAGGGGGTGGTTTAAGAAGGATGGGCAGACGAAGGACGTATAGTTCATGGGTTAGGGCAACCAAATCCAGCAGGACGTCGCCCGACCATCGTCGTACATATGATCAGGCCTAATAGTGGGGTAGGAGTTGCGCTGGACCAGGCCCGAAGCCCTTTGAGCGCGAATTACGTAGGGATAAAAAGGCGGCTCGTGACCCGCCCGTAGGACCCCCTTCATCGTCTTCTTCCTCCGCCTGACCATGCTCCCTGCCCCTATCAAAGACGCGCTCAACCAACAGATTGCCATGGAAGCGCAATCGTCCCAGGCCTACTTGGCCATGGCCTCCTGGGCCGAAATTCAGCCCGGTCTGGACGGGGTGACCACCTTCTTTTACCAGCAAAGCCAGGAGGAGCGGGTGCACATGCTCAAGCTCATCCGCTACGTCAATGAACGGGGTGGCTTTGCCATCGTGCCCGCCCTGGCCCAACCCGTCATTACCTTCCAATCCCTGCAGCGGGTCTTTCAGGACTTTTTACAGCACGAAATCGCCGTCTCGGCCAGCATCAACGAGTTGGTGGGCCTCACGCTGCAGGAGCGCGACTTCGCCACCCATAACTTCTTGCAGTGGTACGTCTCGGAGCAGTTGGAGGAGGAAGCCCTGGCCCGCACGCTAAACGACAAGCTCGAACTGGTGGGCGACGACAAAAGCGGCATTTACCTCTTCGACAAAGATATCCTGCTCTTTCGCGGGCATGTCGCCGCCAAGGGCAACGCCCCTAACTAAGGGCAAATTCGTTCGTTGGCGATTTTACTCCTTGCCGGTCTACTAAACAGAACAGAGGACCAGCGGGGGGCGCTGGTCCTCTGTTCTGTTTAGCTCCTGAGGTAGGCAGCCTCGTTCTTATGTCGTCCCAAAAACCGCTAGAGGACGGCGGCTAACGCTTTGATTGTCTTGCTCTGGCAAAGGTTCCCAGACAGGAATAAGCGTTTTCTGGGTAAGTAAGTAGGCAGGGCATCCATAAATGTTGTTCAACAAAAGGGCATCACCGCTATCTGGCAGCTTCTGGGTAGGCTCTCCCGTGCGGTCCCATCCCAGGCCATTTCCTACCCCCCGCGGATTCAGCCTCACCCCACCTCGTCTGGCTTAATTGCGCTGTTCGCCCGCACGGCTACAGCGTCAGGCCGAGGCCGGCAAACCAGGTGCGGCCATCGGCGGGCAGGATGCCGGGGCCGGGGTAGCCGCCGGCCCGGCGGGTAAAGTAGCGGGCATCGAACACGTTGTTGACCCCACCGCTGAGCCGGTAGCGGCCCTCCTGACCCAGCTTCCAGGTAGCGGAGAAGTCGGCGACCTGGTAAGCCGGGATGGCCCCGGTCTGGGCATTGGCCGTCGGCTCCTCCGTGTTACTAGCATCGGCGTACACTTTGCCCACGTAACTGAACTGCCCCGTCACCGACAAGCCCTGGTGGGCGAAGGTGAGGCCCGTGCGCAGGGTCTGGCGGGGGGCATTTTCCACGTACTTTCCTTCCAGATTGCTTTCCACAATCTGGGTGCTGGCGCCCGTGCCGGTGAGCGTGGTCACGGGCAGGTTACCATACCGGGCGTCGAGCAGGCTGAGCGCGGCAAACAGGTCCAGGTGGGGCAAGTTGAAGTTGCCCGTAATCGAATGAATCAAGTCCAGCTCGGCGTAGGCTTCCAGGCCGTGCGTTTGGGTGCGGCCCAGGTTGGTGCGGAACTGTTGGGTCTGGCCCACAGTGCCGCCCGGCACGGGCCGCCGCACGGTGCCAATGCGGTCTTCGTAGTTGAGAAAGAAGTAACCTACGTCGAAGCGCACCCAGTTCTTATAGTTGCCGCGGTAGCCGATCTCGGCAGTATAGCCGCGCGCATCCTTCAGGTTGGGATCGATGACGTCCGCGGTGGCCGGGGGCACCAAATCGCCGAAGAGCACGGGCCGGAAAGCGCGCGAATAGTTGGCATACAGGTTGGTCGTGGGCGACACCTGAAACTCGCTGCCCAGGCCGTAAAGCAGCACATTGCGCTGGCTGGACTGATCAGCAATGCGGTTTTCGCTGCCGTTGGCAGCGCGCCCCAGGTAGCCGGTGCCGGTGTTGCGCAGGTAGTCGTAGCGCACGCCCGGCGTGAAGCTCAGGCGGGAACCGGCGTGTAGCAGCAGCTCAGCAAAGGCGGCGGCATTGGTGGTGGTAAAGTCAAATTCGTTGGTGAAGCGGCCGTCGCCCGTGAGCGTCAGGTCATAGTCCGCGCCCGTGGTGCCGGTACCCCGCTGCCGGCGCCCGGTGGTAGCGCGGTAGGCCCGCAGGCCCGTGGCCAGCGTGTGGGTACGGCCCAGCAGGTCCACGTCCTGGAGCAGGCGCAGTTCCGCGCCCAGGTTGCGGTAGTCGTCGCGGTCCACTTGGCGGGCGGCCACCTGCCGGGTGCGGCGGTTCACGCTGTCCGGGGCCGGCAGGCCGGCCACGAAGCCGACGCTGTTGCGCGAGGCCACCAGGCCAAAGGTTTTCAAATTCAGGCGGGTGCGCGCACTGGCCTGGTAATCCAGCGTGAGGGCCGGAATCAGCCAGGGGGTGCTGAGCCAGTTGCGGGCGCGGGTGCTCTGGCGGCTGTCCTGGGCGAACTGCGCGTCGGTCAAGCCCCCGGGCTGCTGCAGCCGGTTGGTCAGGTACGTGAGCTCGGCGTTCAGGGTCAGGCGCTCGGTGAGGGCCACGTGCACGTTGCCGTGCACATCGTCCACGGTGAACTGGTTATGAGGGCGCCAGCCGTCGCCCTGGCGGTGGCGGTAGTAGGCATAATAGTTCACCTTCCCCACGGTGCCGCCCACGGCGTTGTAGGAGTTAAACAAGCCGTTGGCGCCGGCCGTGTTGCTACTTTCCAACTCGACTTTTTTGTCGCGGGCGCCGCGCTTGAGCTCATAGTTGAGCAGGCCGCCGAACTGGGGGCCGAACTGCAGGCCCGCCCCGCCCCGCAGCAGCTGGATGCGCTCCACCGCTTCCATGGGCGGGTTGTAGTAGGCCTCGGGGTAGCCAAAGGCGTCAGCACTCATGTCGTAGCCGTTCTGGCGGGTGTTGAACTCCCAGCTGCGGTTGGGGCTCAGGCCCCGCGTGGCGACGTTGATCTGCTGCCCCGAGCCGTCGTTTTCCCACACCATCAGCCCGGGAATGCGGGCCATCACCTGACGCATGTTGTTCTGCACCAGGTTGGCATTGACCTCGCGGGGCTTGATGAGCTCGTTGCGGCGGCCGGCGGTCAGCGTCGTCCCATCGACTGGGGGCGCAAAGTGCGTAGCCGCGCCAGTCACGGTGACTTCGCTGAGGGTCTGGTGGCGGGTGGTATCCGCGACGGGGGTTTGCTGCGCTAGGGCCGACGGCAAACAAAGTAGGGTGGAAAGCGCAAGACTGCCGAGAATAAAGGCAGGGTTAGGGTACGCGAAACGGGTCATTAGAGTGCCTTAGGGGTAATAATGGCACAAAGGTAGATTTATTTAGAATTTGTACAAATAAAGAAAGTTTAACTATGGCTTGCATAATTTCCAGCTGCTCACTGTAACAGCTTAGGCCGTAGGCGTAGTGGAATGGCGCAGGGCTCACTTTAGGGCGCAGTTAAACAAGTAGTACAGGCTACACAGGAAAATCAAGACCAGCCTGATCAGCAGCACTTGGCGGGCGGTGGTTGCTCTACCCCAAAACCGAACGCGCCACCACCGGCCCGGAAGTAACCCAGCAGGGCTCGTTGGATGGCCTGCGGGACAAGGTGTGGTGGGATCAGTAAGGCTCGGTACTAGTAAGCGCAGGGGCGTCATCCAGCCTTCGGCCGGCTCGGCCGAGGCGCCCAACATCGGGAGGGCCTATCCAGAAAGAAGGCCGCGGGCTATTTACATTCGGTGGCCCGGCATGTCCATGCCCGGCATGGCCTCCATGGGCGTCCCCGGGCGCATCGACAGGTCCCCGTAGCGGGCCGCCAGCCAGTAGCCGACCGCGAGCATGAGCAGCGTAAGCAAGGTGACAATCGCCTTGCGCAAGCCCGATACCTGGGCGCCGCCCGCCATATCCATGGGCAGCGCGGCCCTGGTGTGCCCCGCGTGCGCAGCGGCCGGGGGCAGGGCGGGCGACATGCTGGCCATGGAATGGCCAGCATGCGCCGGCAAACTGACTTCTTCTTCCGCCGTGCCGCCTTTGCCCAACGCCCGCTCGGTACCCATGCCGTGCTTGAGCTGATTTTTAACGAGCCAGTAGTTGACCGGGTAAGAAACCACCACGCCCACCAGGGTTGCCGCCGACATGGCCGCCCAGAACCAGGGCGAGGCAGCTTCCATGGCGCGCATGTCGCGGCTCATCAGAATGACCATGGTAGGCAGCATGCCGGCCATCATGGCGTTCATCGACATCCACTCCGGCAGAAAAGAGTGGCGCAGGGCTTGCCCGTAGCTCATGCCCATCATGTCCTTCATAAACAGCGCCTGGAAGATGAACAAGCCGAAGGCAAAGCCGGCGGCATACTCGATCCAAATGTCCACGCCCATGCTCAGGCCGAAGTAGCCCGTGATAGCGGCGGCCACGATAATGCCCGTCGCGTCGCCCGCCGCACAGTGGATCGTGGAGCCTACGGCCTGCTTCCAGAGCGGTGCCACAAACGCCTCGTGCGTGCCGGGCGACGACTCGCGGCAAGAAAACCAATAGATAAGCAGGCCTACCGGCCCCGTATAAAGGGTCACCAGCACCCAGCCCCACTTCATCACCTTCATCTCCGGGGTCCGGGTAAACAGGTCCCAGGCCACATACAGCACGGAGACCAGCGTGAGCGCGAACCACAGCCAGAGCGCCCAGGCGGGGGCCCACGGGGTATTGTGCGTGTTCATGGGCAGAAGGGTAACATGAAAAAAAGCAGCGAGCTATAAAGCCCGCTGCCGTTGAAAAAGGAGGAAAGTGGGCCTAATATTTCTTATTGGCCAGCAGCCACTCCTGCAATTCCTTGATTTCCATTTTTTGGTCGGCAATGATTTGCTCGGCCAGGGCCCTGGTCGCATTTTCCCGGCCGTATTTGAGCAGCGCATCCGAGTTCTCAATGGCCGCCTGGTGGTGATCGACCATGAGCTGGGCAAAGTCAAAATCCGGATTACCCGTTAGCGGGCGCAGATCGACGGCCTGCATCATCTGCGTCATGTTCATCATTTGCAGCATATTGAACGCCGGCACGGCCGGGGCGTGCGCGGGGTGGCCCGCCAGGAAAGCCTGAAACTGGGCGATCTCCGCCTCCTGCTTGGCAATAATCATCTGCGCCATGGCCTTCATTTCGCTGTCCTTGCCGCTGCGGAGCTCTTCCTGGCTGTTTTTGATGGCGATCTGGTGATGCACAATCATCATGCTCGCATAATCGTTGTCCGGATCCTGGGTTTTTTGCATTGACTCCATCAGGGCCATCCCCTCGTGCATGTTACGCATGTACGGGCTCGCATCGTGGGGAGTGACGAGGACCAAGCCCCCCTCATCTTTACTGCAACTGACCATCGAGAGGCTGACGCTCAGTAAACTCAGCGCGAGGAGGGGGAAGCGAAAAAACTTATTCATAGCAGGTAGTAAATTAGTGAGACATAGATACCTACCAAAACGGCCCTACAGCGCCGTGGATTTATTTTCTACCCACTTCTGCTTGCATAATTTCCCGCTGGCTATCAATCGCTTACGCAGTCGCTGTGGCCGAGCGGCGCAACGCTCGCGGCATTACCAGCACCCCAAACGCAAAAAGGCAGCTCGTTGGGAGCTGCCTTTGTTGGTGGGTAAGCCGGGACTAACGATTGCGCGTGAGCCAATTCTGGAGCGCCGCAATTTCCTGGCGCTGGTCGGCAATAATGGCCTGGGCCAGGGCGCGAGTGGTGGAGTTGCGCCCGTACTGCAGCAGGGCCTCGGAGTTGTCGATGGCTGCTTGGTGGTGGTCGACCATGAGCTGGGCAAAGTCAACGTCGGGCTTACCAGTCATGCTGCGGGCGTCGCTGGCGGCCATCATTTTGTCCATGTTGGTTTTCTGCAGCTGGTTGAACTGCGAAACTAAGGGCGGCATGGGCTGGTGCCCGTTCAGGAAGGCGTTGAACTGTGCGATTTCGGCGCGTTGCTTGGTAATAATGGCTTGAGCCGTGGTTTTCATTTCCTGGTTGGTGCCCGTCCGCAGCTGCTCTTCCGCCATCAAGATGGCGGCCTCGTGGTGCAGGACCATCTGGGCAGCGTAGTCGTGATCGGGGTCCTGCGTTTTACCCTGCGCATCCATCTGCGTCATCATGTCCATCATGATGTTCATGTAGGCGCTGTCCATAGCCATGTCGTCCATGTCGTGGCCCTTTTGACAGGCCGTGCACAGGACGCTAATAACGAGCAGTGACAACAAGGGCAATCGGAAAAGGCGGAACATATTCACGGGAAAGGGGGGGATAAGGGTGAGCCATACAAACCCCCCGCTTACTGCCCCGGTTTTTATGCCATCGGCCTTTTCTCTTGCATAATTTAGCGACCTACACCAAGGAGTCCAGGCTGCGGCGGGCGGCGCTGGCCGGTCCCAGCTTTTGAAATTCGGAGGGCGTGAGGCCCGTCACCTGCCGAAACTGCCGCGAGAGGTGAGCCGGGCTGCTGTAGCCCAGCTGCTGGGCCACTTCGGCGATGGTCAACTCGCCGTAGCCGATGAGCTCCTTGGCCCGCTCCACCTTCTGGCGGATGATGAACTTCTCAATAGTGAGGCCTTCCTCCGCCGAAAACAGGTGGGACAGGTAGTGGTAGTCGCGGCCCAGCTGCTCAACGATGGAGTCCGAGTAGTTGAGCAGGCGCGGGCCCGGTGGTGGGTAGTGAATGAGGGTGACCAGGTGGGTTTTAATTTGTTCCACCAGCTGCGCCCGGGGGTCTTCCAGCAGGGCAAAGCCCGCTTCCAGCAGGGTCGCGCGAATCGCGTCCCAGTCCGGCTCGGCCTCCCCGGGCACGGTCACGTCGGCCTCGCCCAGGGCCACGTGGTGCACCTGCAAACCCAGTGCACTCAAGTCCTCGCGCACCACGCGGATGCACTGGGGGCAGACCATGTTTTTAATCAGCAAGCGCCGGGTGCCGGGCGCTGGCAGCATGTGCGAGGGGTTCACGTGGTGCGACATGGCAGGAATACGCACTTATTTAACGACCAGACTGCCGCGCAGCATGCCCATGCCGCAGGTGAAGGGAAAGGTGCCAGGCTGCTGGGGCAGCAGTTCTACCAGGGTGGTCTTGAAGGCGGGCAGGTCGCGGCGGATGCTGAAGTCGGGCATGAGCAGCTCCTCCGAGCAGGAGTTTTCCTCATCCCGGTAGAAGCTCAGCTGCACGGGCTTGCCGCGCTCCACTTCAATCACGTCGGGCGAGTAGCCACCCTTGACGGTGATGTCCACCTCCTGCACCCCGCTGGAGGAAGAGACGGCGCTGGCCGTCTGGCGCGCAGAGAAGAAGAAGTACCAGATGACAAACCCGGACAGGGCCACGCCCGTCAGGGTCACGATGATTTCGGCGATATCCATAAACTTAGTTTTTAACGGGGGAGAAGCCGCGCAGGCGCAGCGAGTTGGTGAGCACTGACACCGAGCTTAGCGCCATGGCGGCGGCGGCAAGCATAGGCGAGAGCAGCAGCCCAAAGAAGGGGTACAGCAGCCCGGCGGCGATGGGAATACCCAGCGTGTTGTAGATGAAGGCAAAAAACAGGTTCTGCTTGATGGTACGGATGGTTTGCCGCGACAGGTCAATGGCCGTGACCACGCCGTTCAGGTCGGAGCGCATGAGCGTGATGCCGGCTGCTTCCATCGCCACGTCCGTGCCCCCGCCCATGGCCAGGCCAATGTCGGCCTGCGCCAGGGCGGGCGCGTCGTTGATGCCGTCGCCGACCATAGCCACGGTGCGCCCTTCGGCCTGCAACTCTTTCACTTTGCCGGCCTTGCCGCTGGGCAGCACCTCGGCGAAGAAACGCTTAATGCCGACTTGTCCGGCCACCTGGGCCGCCGTCTGGGGGTTGTCACCCGTCATCATCACCACCTCAATCCCCATCGCCTGCAGCCGTTTGATGGCCACCGCTGACGACTCGCGCACGGTGTCGGCCACGCCGATAAGACCCACGGCCTGCTTGTTGATGGCGACATATAACACAGTCTTGGCCTGGGTGAGCAACTCCTCAGCCTGACGACGCACGGCCGGAGAGAGGGTAATGTCAGCGTCCGCGAGTAGGCGCGCATTACCGATGAGCACCGCCTGCCCATTCACGGACGCCTGCGCCCCTTTGCCTTCGATGGCCTGGAAACCCGTGGCGGAAATCACCGTGGCCTGCTGGGCATCGGCGTAGCGCACCACGGCTTCCGCCAGCGGGTGCTCACTCTGCCGCTCTACGGCCGCTACCACCTGCAGGAGCTGGCCCGCGTCCTGCCCATCCGCCGGCACAAAGTCCGTGACGGCCGGCTCCCCGCGGGTGATGGTGCCGGTTTTATCGAGCAGCACCGTGTTCACTTTATAAGCCTTCTCCAGTGCTTCAGCGTTGCGAATCAGCACGCCGTGTTCAGCCCCTTTGCCGGTGCTGACCATGATGGCTGTGGGCGTGGCCAGGCCCAGCGCGCAGGGACAAGCAATGATGAGCACGGCCACGAAGTTGACCAGGGCCAGCGGCAGACGGGCTTCTACCGGCGCCAGATCAAACCAGAGCACAAAGGTGAGGATGGCAATGACCACGACCGTGGGCACGAAGATGGCGCTGACCTTGTCGGCCAGGCGCTGGATAGGCGCCCGGCTCCCCTGGGCATCCTCCACCAGCTTCACAATCTGCGCGAGCATGGTGTCGGCGCCCACCTTGGTGACGCGGAAGCGGAAGGAACCCGTTTTGTTGAGGGTCGCCCCGAAGACGGGGTCCCCCGTTTTCTTTTCCACCGGCAGGCTCTCGCCGGTGAGCATGGCCTCATCCACGGCCGAGTGGCCTTCCTCGATGAGGCCATCGGTGGCCACCTTCTCGCCCGGGCGCACCACGACGAGGTCGCCAAGTTGAACCTGCTCAATGGGCACGTCCACTTCCTGGCCCCCAGGCCGCACCACGCGGGCGGTTTTGGCCTGCAGCCCCATCAGGGCTTTGATGGCCGCCGAGGTCTGGGTTTTGGCGCGCAGCTCCAACACCTTGCCCAGCAGAATCAGGGCGATGATGGTGGCGGTGGTGTCGTAGTACACTTCGGGCATCAGCCCGCGGCGCATAAACCAGTCGGGTGCTACCGTGGCCGCCAGGCTATAGAGAAAAGCCGCGCCCGTACCCACGGCAATGAGGGTATCCATATTGGCGGCCCGGTGCTTGAAGCCGTTCCAGGCCGAAGTAAAGAACTCGCGGCCGCTGTAGAAGAGCACGGGCAGGGTGAGCACGAGCAGGCCGTAGTTGAGCCACTGCATGTTGATGCGCGCCATCAGGGCCGGCCACAGCATGAGCATACTCAGGGGCATGATGACGACGGCCAAGGCGGTCGCTACCCAGAAGCGGCGCTTAAGCTTTTGGTAGGCCAGCGCCTTCTGCTGGTCGATTTCAGCCTGCCGGTCAGCAGCCGAGGTGTCGGGGGCGCGCTCGGTGACGCCGTAGCCGGCGTTCACGACGGCTTCCTTCAGCGTGGCGGGAGTAGCCTGGGTGGGCACGTAATCCACGGTGGCTTTCTCCGTGGCAAAGTTGACTACAGCCCGCTGCACGCCGGGCGTACGGGTCAGGGACTTTTCGACGAAGGAGGCGCAGGAGGCGCAGGTCATGCCTTCAATGTCGAGGGTCTCGGTTTTAGTGGTAGGTTCCATAAGAGGGTAGAGGCAAAGGGTGCCGGACAGGTTCAACGTAGCAACTGAACGGGCCCCATAAACACCCTACAAAGGAACGGCGGGTTACGCCCGGAGTTGGTACGAAATCCTTCCTCAAACTTGCATAATTTGAAGTGCTGTTCCGGTGGATAGGGGTAGGGCTAAAGCCAATCCGCTGTACTGTCTGCTGGTGCTCTACGTAGGCTGAGTATAAACTGCCGTGTAACGCTGTTCTAGCCCTGCTATATAACTGATTCCCGCTTTTCCCGCCGTGCCTGGCTCAAGACGGCCGCGCTGGCTACCACCCCGGTCTTGCTGGGCTCCCTGCCAGCTCCGGCTAGTGGAGCGGCCCCGGTCGCCGCTAAAACCCCGACCCTCACGGCCGCGGAAATAGCGGCCATTGAAGCCGCGCCGGGCAAGAAAGGCACCTACGTGGAAGCCCAGGCCACGCATACCACCCCACTGCCGCGTAACGATTTGAAGGTAACCATCAAAGGCGAGCCCGTGCCCATCTCGTTTGGCTTTGGCGGCTGGGTGGCCATTAAGCACACCCTCGACGGCAAGTCGGCCATGCTCATGAGCGACACGGTGCTGCTGCAGGAGGAAGTGAATCCCTTGATGTCGGCGGCTCAGGCGCAGGGGCTGGAAATTGGGGCCGTGCACAACCACTTATTCTACGAGGAGCCCCGCATCTTCTACATGCACATCCACGGCATGGGCAGCCCCGCCGAGCTAGCCAGAAAGTTTGCTGCGGCCCTGAAAGACTCCAAGCTGCTGCCGGCCAATCAACCGAAGTCTACCGTGGCGGCCACGCCCGCGCAGCCGGGTAACAACGCCACGCCCAGCGCCGGTCCGCCCACCGGCAAGGAGCTGTTCGAGCTGCCGGCCCTCGATAAGCTCGTGGGCTACCCGGGTGTAGTAAACGGTTCCACCTACAAGTACACCGTGGGCCGGGCCGACCTGCAATCCATCATGATGGGCACCGAGATGACCGCCGCCATTGGGCTCAACTCCTGGGCCGCCTTCGCCGGCAAGCAAGCCGATAGCCACATTGCCGGCGACATCGCTATGCTGGAGCACGAGGTGAACCCCGTCATTAAGGTCCTGCGGGCCCACAACTTGGAAGTGGTGGCCGTGCACAACCACATGCTCTTCGACCAGCCCCGGATGATGTTTTTGCACTACTACGGTCGCGGCCCGGCGGCGCAACTGGCGGCTGGGTTCCGAGCCGCCCTGGACCAACTCGGCAAGGGGAAACTACCGGCCGGCGGGCCCCTGAAGCATTAATTAAAGGGGCTGCAGCCGGGGAGTTACGGGGTGCAAGGGGTCTTTCTTCGCCGACACCGATTTATATAATTGGGTCTCACGCTTGCATAATTTTGCGGTCGCCCACGCTCTTCGCGGATTATCCAATAGGCAGGAACTTGTCATACGCCTTGTAGAAAGCATATTTGACCCTTGGATCCAGGGGGCGATCGGCCCGCGCTGGAACTCTTCCCAGGAAATAACAGTAAAGGAGTAGTGCTGCACTTTATGCGCAGAAGCCTAGTTTTGCAGCTGCTTAGCACCTGTTATGTTTCGTAGCCTGTTCCTGTTCCGCCGTTTGCTGGCGACGAGCTTCCTGCTCGTCTTCGTCAACGTGTTTGTGGGTCAGTGTTACTGCGCAGCGATAAATCCGGGGCCCGTCGCGCCACAAACCCAGGCTACTGCTTCAAAGCAGCCCACGCACCCCGGCTGCCACGGCCACGACCCGGCAGCGGCCGGGCAAGTACTGGTGAAAGCCAAGCCCGCGCACGACCACCAGTCGACCAAGTCTTCCGACCAGCAGGACTGCTGCCAGGATAACTCGGCCGCTATCCTCAAGGCGCTCGCGACGCCCGGTGAAAAGCACCTAGTATCGTCCGCTCCGGCCCTGCTGCCGGCCAGCACCGACTTCTTTTTCCGGCCGGCCGCCGGCCAGTGGGACCGCACCCACGCGGTCGTTTTGGTGCTCCGCGAGCACCTGCCCCCCAAAATACCCGATATCCGGATTTTCATTCAGTCCCTGACGGTCTGATTCCTTGACGTGCCAAAGGCTCGCCCCGGGATAGCTATGCTATGTCCGGGGCGAGCCTTTGCGTTGGCGTGTCCTCCGAGCGCCTACGTGCGCTCCCCCACCTTCCCCTTTTCTTCCTGGTTTACCCGCCCGACAATGAAGAGTTGTTGCCAAGAAGCGGGCGCTCCTCCCCCCCGGGGGCCGGTACGCCGCCTACTTTCCTACCTGCTCTACGCTGGGGTGGCCGCCGTGCTGGGCTTCGTGCTCTGGCAGCAATGGCAGGCTTAACGCCCCGGCGGAGCCCCGGGCTGCTTACCTTCTAAGTGGCCCCCTGTTTAACCCTCAATCCCCTCTTTATGTACCGCTACCCGCTTTCCCTGCTGGCTGTAGCCAGCCTGCTCACCACGGCCAGCTGCTCGTCCGAATCCGCGTCCAGCAGCGCCACCAACACCGTCACTACGCCCACCAACGGCCCGGCCGAAGGTACTGCCGAGCACAGCGGCGGCCACACCTACGCCTGCCCTATGCACCCGGAGGTGACCAGCACCAAGGAGGGGGACAAGTGCCCCAAGTGCGGCATGAACCTGGAGCACAACGATCAGGTAGCCAATGGTAAAGCCTACGAGATGAAGCTCGTGCCGACCCCCACGGAGGTCACCGCCGGGCAGCCCACTACGCTGGCGTTCACGCCCCGCGAAACGGGTAATGAGTCGGCCCCCGTGCCGCTGGCCGTGGTCCACGAGAAGAAGATTCACCTAATCATCGTTTCCAAGGACCTGGGCCAGTTCTACCACGAGCACCCCGAGTACACCGCCGAGGGCGACTACAAGGTACAATACACCTTCCCCAAGGGCGGCGACTACGTGCTGTTTCAGGACTACACGCCCACGGGCGCTGGCCACCAGCTGGGTCGTCAGCCCCTGACGGTCAAGGGCCCGGCCTACACGCCGGTTAAGTTTAAAAACGACGACATGCAGTGGGACAAGGACGGCTACCAGGCCACGCTCTCCTTTGACAAGCCCCTGCAAACGGGCCAGCTGCTGGGCATGAAAATCAACATCACCCGGGGCGGGCAGCCCGTGACGAACCTGGAGAACTACCTCGGCGCCCTGGGCCACGTGGTAGTGATCAGCGAGGACACGGAGCAGTACCTGCACGTGCACCCCAACGACCAGGCTGACAAGGGCCCTACCATCGGCTTCAACACCAACTTCGAGAAGCCCGGCCTCTACCGCGTCTTCCTGCAGTTCAACCACGGGGGCAAGATTCACACCGGCGACTTCACCATTAACGTCGGCGGCCCCGCCGTCAGCTAACGGGCCGCGGCTCGTCCTGGGCTCCCTTTCACCTCACTCAACCAACCCGTATGAAACACTCCACCTTTTTCCTCGCCGCCCTCTGCTCAGGCACCCTGCTGGTCGCCAGCTGCACCAGCGACAAGGCGGCTGATTCTTCGGCCACGACGACCGAAACAACGGCTACGGAAGGCGCCGCTTCCGGGGACATGGCCGGCATGGACCACTCAGCTATGGGGCATGATAGCAGCGCCGCCGCGGGCAGCACTTCCCCCCTAATGGCGTCCATGAACGAGATGATGCGCAAGATGGAAGCCATTCCGATGAAGGGCAACACGGATCACGACTTTGCCCACCATATGCTGGAGCACCACCGTGGGGCCGTGGCTATGGCCGACATCGAGCTTCGCGACGGTAAAGACGCGACGATGCGCCAGATGGCGGAGAAAATTAAAGCTGACCAGCAAAAGGAAATCGCTGAGCTCGAAGCCGTAGCTACCCGCCTCGATAACGCCCCGACCAACTATAAGCCCACTGATCCTACGGACCCCTTCACCAGCAAGATGAAGGCGTCGATGGACGGCATGATGCAGAACATGCAGAAGCCGGTCGCTGACCCGGACATGAACTTTAACATGATGATGACGGTGCACCACCAGAGCGCCGTGGACATGGCCCAGGCCGAGCTGGCCCACGGCAAGGACACCAAGCTCAAAGAAATGGCGCAGCAGATGATCGCCGCGCAGCAGAAAGAAATCCAGCAGTTCAAGGACTGGCACGCCAAAAACGGCGACAAAATGTAGGCCCTGCGGCCCCTCACCTCTCTTTACCTTTCTTACCCCCCTCTCCATGAAATTCTCCCACCTCCTGGTAGCCGCCGCGCTGCTCGCCGCTCCCCTATCCCTGTCGGCCCAGCACAGCCACAAGCCCAACACCGCGCCGCACGGCCACAAAGCCGCGGGCGAATCGCACGCCCATAAGTCCCCCCACGGCGGCATCGTACGCACGGCCGGCACCCTGCACATCGAACTCGTGCAGCACCCCACGGAGCTCCACGTGTACCTGCTCGACGCCAACGAGGCGACGGTTACCACCACCCGGCCGACCGGCTCGGTTATGCTGCTGACCACGGCCAATAAAACCAGCACCGTGGCGCTCACCCCAACCGGGGACCACCTGGTGGCCAAGCTGCCCGCCGGCACGGCCCTACGCACGGCCATCGTCAACCTGAAAGCGGGGGCAAGACCCTGTCGGCGCGGTTTGAGAAGCTGAACGCGACCACGGCCGCGCCGGCGAAGGCCGTGGGGGCCGCCTACCTCTGCCCCATGCAGTGCGAAGGCAGTGCCAGCGACAAGCCCGGCAGCTGCCCCAAGTGCGGCATGGCCCTGGTTAAAAAGAGCTAAGCAACGTCGGCCGGGGACAGCATCCTGACCCCGGCCTTTGGGCCACGCGCCGTCCTCTGCTGGCAGGGGACGGCGCGCAGGCGAGTTAAAACCTGATTGTATGAAGTACCCTGAAATGAAAGGAATAGGTTGGAGGAGGCTTCCCCTGCTCGGGCTCGTGCTGGGGCTGCTGGGCTTCGGCACCGGGCCAGCGCGGGCGCAAACGGTCCTTAGCCTGGACAGCGCCGAGGCCCAGACCCTGCGCCGCCACCCGCGGCTGCGCCAGGCCGACGAAGAAATCGCCGAGCAGCGCGCCCTCAAACGTGGCTCCTTCGCGCCCGCTAACCCCGACTTTCTGTTGGCGGCGCCCACGGGCGAGATGTGGGCCCCGGGCGTGGTGCAAACCATTGACCTGCCCAACGTGTACCGGCGGCAGCGCCAAGTGGCCCAGGCCGGCATCACCCTGGCCGAGCGCAACCGCGAGGTCAGCCGCGCCAGCGTGCTGCGCGACACCCGGCTGGCGTACCTGAACCTGCAGTTCGCCGCGGCGCAAGTGCGGCAGTTCACGGCCCAGGACAGCTTGTATCGGGCCCTGCGCCTGGCCACGGACCGGCTGTTCGCGGCCGGGGAAGTCACCTCCCTGCAGCGCATCAGCACCGACGCCGAGGCCCGGCAGATAACCGTGCAGCTGCAGCAGGCCACCGACGATCTGCGCGCCGCCCAGCGCCGCCTGGGGCTGCTGCTGGGCCAGCCCACGGCGACGCTGGTGGCGAGCACCGACCTGCGCCAAACGGGCCGGGCGCTCACCCAAACGGGAGCAGCCCTGCTTAGCAGTTTGCCCCTGGAAGACAGCAGCGCTCTGCTGCGCAGCCCGGCCCTGGCCTACGCCACCCAGGGCGTGGCCCTGAGCCAGTCCGGCATCAGCCTGGTGCGGGCCCGGCGCACGCCGGCGCTGACGGTAGGCTATCAGAATCAGGCCTTTGAAAACTCGGCTCTCAAGTACCGCTTTCAATTTGGCGTGTCGGTGCCGATCTGGTTCTGGACCTACCGCTCCCAGCTGCAGGCGGCCACGGCCCGCGCGCGCTCCGCCGACTACCAGCTGCAAACCCAGCGCCTGGAGCTGGGCAGCCAGTACCAGCAGGCGCTGGCGGACACGCGCAAGTTTTCGACCTCCCTCGCGTACTACGAGCAGACCGGCGTGCCCCAGGCCCAGGCCATCATCAGCCAGTCCCAGCGCCTGTTTCGGGCGGGCGAAATCAGCTACCTGTTCCTGATCCAAAGTCTGAATCAGGCCTTCACCATTCAACAAACTTACCTGACGACCATCCGCGACTACCAGCAGGCGCTGGTGGAGCTTAACTACCTGCGAGGCGAATAAGATGAAACAACTGCTGATGCTACTGCTGGGTTTGCTGCTCGTGAGCCGCGCCCACGCCCACGGGGGCGAAGACCACGGCGAGGGAGCCCAAGCCGGCACCCCCGCCGGGGCCACCTCCTTTTCCGTGGCGGCCCTGTCCGAACAGTTCGAAGTGCTGCTGCGCTACGCGCCGCTGGACGGCGGCCAGCCCGCCGACCTGCGGCTGTTCCTGTCGGACTACGCCACCAACGCCCCCATCAAGGGCGCCAAGCTGACCCTGACCAACCCGGAAGATGCGAACCTAAAGTGGGCCGTGACGGAGCAAGAACCCGGCATTTACCTGGTGGAAGGGGAGTTTCCGGCTAACAAGACCTACAGCTTCACGGCCAACATCGTGGCCGGGGAGCAAGCGGATCTGCTGCTGCTCGAAGGCATCAAGGTCGGCCAAAAGCTGCCCGTAGCCGCTGCCGCGCCGGTAGCTGCCTCTCCGTTTTCCTCCTGGAAGACCGTGCTGGCCCTGGTGGGCGCCTTTGCCCTCGGCATTGGCCTGACGGCCCTGCTGCTGCGCCGCCGCCCACGCCGCGCGGAAGAGTCCATTTCCACGCCTACCCCTGCAGTCTATGAAAACCAAGCATAAATTCCTCGCCGCCGCGGCCGCCACTACGCTGGTGCTCACCGTGCTGCTGCCCCCACCCGCTGCGGTGCTCGGCCACGGGGGGAAGACCACGGGGCCGCCGCCCCCGCGAGCCCCGGCGTCGCCCTCACCGATGAGGTGCTGCTGCCCAAGGAAAGCCAGTTCCTGTTTAAGGTGGGCACCAGCCTGGCCAGCTACTCCCAAACCTACAGCCGGGCCACGCTCTACGGCACGGTTTCGGCCGCCGCCGGCGGCGAAGGGCCGATTGTGGTGCCTCAAACGGGCCGCATTGTCAGCCTCCCCGCCCGGGTAGGCCAGCAAGTGCGGGCCGGGCAGACGCTGGCCGTCATCGAGCAAACCTTGGCCGCGACCGAGCAGATCGGGCTCAGCACGGAGCGGGCCAACGCCCAGGCCGAGCTGCGCGCGGCTCAGCAGGAGTACGCCCGCCTGCAAAGCATTGCCGACATCGCCGCGCGCAAAGACGTAGTGGCCGCCGAGCTGCGCCTGCGCCAGGCCCGGCAGAACGCCAGCATCTATAACGGCCAGGCCAGCAACCGCCGCGTGTCCATCCTCTCGCCCATCAGCGGCACGGTGGACGTGTTCTCGCTGGCCGTAGGCCAGCAAGTAAACCAGGGGGATGAGCTCTTCCGCGTCATCAACCCCCGCAAGCTGCGCGTCGAAGCCCAGGTGTTTGCCCAGGATCTGGCCAAGGTGTCGCCCGGGGCGAAGTTCCGGGTGGAAGGCCTGCAGGGCCAGGCCGGGGTAGCGGCCCGCCTGGTGGTGTTCAGCAACGTGGTGAACCCCGTGAATCAAGCCCGGCAACTGGTGCTCGAACTCGACGGCGCGGCCGGCAGTGCCTACCGCGCGGGCCAGGCGGTGAACGTGCAGGTAGTCGGCCAAAGTGGCGGCAGCGAGCCCCAGCTGGTGGTGCCTACCTCGGCCGTCACCGACCTGAACGGCAAGCCCGTGGTGTTCGTGCACACCGCGCCCGAGCGCTTTAAGATTCAGTACGTGCAGCCCGGCGCCGTCAACGGCGAGCAGACCGTGCTAGCCCAGGGCGAGGTCAACGAAAACGACCGGGTCGTCACCACAGGCACCTACCAGCTCAAATCCATTTACCTCAACCAGTAACCCACCCGCCCCCACCGGGGGCCTTCTCTTCCCCTCCCATGAAACATGTTCTTGCCTTCGCGGCGCTGACCGCTACCCTTGCTGTTGCCGCCCCCACGGCGCAGGCCCAAACCACCCCGGCTGCTGCCCCCGGGTCGGCGGCTGACGAGGCCGCCGTCAAAGCAACGCTGACCAAGTACCAACAGGCCGTGCAGAAGCTGGACACCACGGGCACCCACCGCCTGTTCACGGCCAACTCGCAGGTGTTCGAGTCGGGGGGGGTGGAAGGCACCTACCAGCACTACGCCGCCCACCACCTGGCGCCGGAGCTGAAGGAGTTCAAGGCCTTCACCTTCAGCGACTACCAAGCCGCGGTGCAGGTGGATGGCCCCTACGCCTTCGCCACGGAAACCTACACCTATACCATCAACCTGAAACCCGATCCCAAAGAGAAGGAAGCCAAGGCGCCCATCGTCCGCCGCGGGGTGGCCACGTCCGTGCTGCGCAAAAACGCCGCCGGCCAGTGGCAAATCATGACCACCCACTCCTCGGCCCGCACGCCCCGCGTCAAAAAATAAGTTGTCCGGTGGGCCCGGACTGCGGCCTAGGACGCTGCCGATTTCGGGAGGGGAGGTGCCACCCGGCCGCCTTCACTTCTTCCTCTTTTGCGCTAACAACCGATGCTTGATAAGATAATTCGCTTTGCCCTGCAGAACCGCCTGCTCATGCTGGCCTTCGCCGTAGGCCTGCTTTTGGCCGGGGCGTACACGGCCCAGCAGCTGCCCGTGGACGTGCTGCCTGACCTGGACCGCCCCCGCGTGACCGTCTTCCTCGAATCCCCGGGTATGGCCCCCGAGGAAGTAGAGGCGCTGGTGACGCTGCCCGTGGAGACGGCCCTGAACGGGGCCACCGGCGTGTCGGCCGTGCGCTCCAACTCGGCCATCGGCCTGGGCATGGTGTTCGTGGAGTTCGACTACGGCACGGACATCTTCACCGCCCGCCAGATCGTCAGCGAAAAGCTGCAGACCGTGGGCGAGCAGCTGCCCACGGGCATCACCCCGGTGCTGGGTCCTATCTCCTCGGTGATGGGCCAGATCATGCTCGTAGGCCTGTCGGGCGGCAAGGAAACCAACGCCGCCGACTTGCGCACCCTGGCCAACTACACCGTGCGCCAGCGCCTGCTCTCGATTCCGGGTGTGGCCCAGGTCATCCCTATTGGCGGCGACAACCTGCAGTACCAGGTGCTGCTGGATATGGCCCGCCTGAACGCGACGGGCATCACCGTTAACCAGGTGGAGGACGCGCTGCGCAACTCCAACCTGAATACCACCGGCAACTTCTTCGACCGCAACGGCTCGGAGGTGCTCATCCGCAACCTGGGCCGCCTGCGCTCGGTCACGGACATCGAAAACATCATCGTGGGCTACCGCGAGCAGTCGCCCGTGCGCGTGGTCGACATCGCCCGCGTGGAGTTCGGCGCCCGCTTCAAGCGCGGGGACGGCAGCGTAAACGGCAAGCCGGCCGTAATTCTGAGCATCGAGAAGCAGCCGGGCGCGGCCACCGTGGGCCTCACCGAGGCCGTAGAAAAAGCGCTGGTGGAGCTCAAGCCCTCTTTGCCCAAGGACGTGCAGGTCAACACCCGCTTGTTCAAGCAGTCCGAGTTTATTGAGTCGTCCATCACCAACGTGGAGGAGGCCCTGCGCGACGGCGCCATCCTGGTGATCATCGTGCTGTTCGCCTTTCTGCTGAACGTGCGCACCACCTTCATCTCGCTGGTGGCCATCCCGCTTTCGCTGCTGGTGACGGCGCTCGTGTTTCGCGCGGCGGGCATCTCCATCAACACCATGACCCTGGGCGGGCTGGCCATTGCCATCGGCGAGCTCGTGGATGATGCCATCGTGGACGTGGAAAACGTGTATCGGCGCCTACGGGAAAACCGGCAGCTGCCCAGGCCGCGGCCGGTGCTGAAAGTCATCTATGCCGCCAGCTCGGAGGTGCGCAACTCCATCGTGTACGCCACCATCATCGTGGTGCTCGTGTTCCTGCCTCTATTCGCGCTCGAGGGCATGGAAGGCCGCATTTTTGCGCCCCTGGGCATCGCCTACATCACCAGCATCGTGGCCTCGCTGTTTGTCTCGCTCACCATCACGCCGGTGCTGTGCTACTACCTGCTGCCGAAGATGAAGCAGATGGACCACCCCGAAACCGACGGGGGCCTGGTGCGCTGGCTCAAGAAAAAAGATACCCGCCTGCTGGGCTGGGGGCTGCAGCATCCCAAGCTGGTGCTCACCTCCACCGCCTTGCTCTTTGTGATGGCGGCGGCCATGGTGCCCTTCTTCGGCACGGAGTTTCTGCCGCCCTTTAACGAGGGCTCGCTGACGGTGAACTTCTCGGCCCCCGCCGGCACCTCCCTCACCGAGTCCAACCGCCTGGGCACCATCGGCGAGGAGCAGATGCTCAAGATTCCGGAAGTGGCCTACACCGCCCGCCGCACGGGCCGCGCCGAGCTCGACGAGCACGCCGAGTCCGTCAACAACTCGGAAATCGAGGTGGCCTTCAAAACCGAAGAGGAGCTGGCAAAGGAGGGCCGCGAGATGCGCAGCCGGGATGAGATCCTGGCCGACATGCGCGACAAGCTCAGCCTGATCACCGGCGTGAACGTGAACATTGGCCAGCCCATCTCCCACCGCCTGGACCACCTGCTCTCGGGCGTGCGGGCCCAGGTCGCCATCAAGGTTTTTGGCAACGACCTGCTCGAATTGCGCCGCTACGCCAACGAAGTCCGCGCCGCCGCGGCCACGGTGCCGGGCGTGGTGGACCTACAGGTGGAAAAGCAGGTGCAGATCCCCCAGCTGCTCATCCGCCCCCGGGAGGACGCCCTGCGCGCCTACGGCATGGAGCGGGGCGAAGTGGTGCAGGACCTGGAAACCCTCTTTCAGGGCGCCGTGGTGTCGCAGATGCTCAACGGCCAGCAGCGCTTCGACTTGATCGTCAAGCTGCCCGAAAGCCAGCGCAACGACCTGACCGCCATTGGCCAGACCCGCATTGAAACGCCCACGGGGGCCCTAATCCCCGTCAGCCAGGTGGCCGACATTCTCTACGAGCCCGGCCCCAACACCGTCAACCACGAAAATACCCAGCGCCGCATCACCATCTCCCTGAACGTGGCCGAGCGTGACCTGGGCTCCACCGTGAAGGAGATTCAGCAGAAAGTCAGCCAGCAGGTCAAGCTGCCCGCGGGCTACTACCTGACCTACGGGGGGCAGTTCGAGAGCCAGCAGTCGGCCTCCCAGAAGATTCTGTGGCTGAGCTTGTTTTCGCTGGCCGGCATTTTCCTGGTGCTCTACTCGCACTTCAAGTCCACCTACATGGTCGGGCAGATCATGCTCAACATTCCCCTGGCCCTGATTGGCTCGGTGGTGGCGGTGCTGCTCACCGGGGGCACGTTCAGCATCGCCTCGCTCGTGGGCTTCATCACCCTGACGGGCATTGCCTCGCGCAACGGCATCATGATGATTTCCCACTACATCCATCTGGTGGAGCACGAGGGGGAGAAATTCGGTAGGCGCATGATTGTGCGCGGCTCCCTGGAGCGCCTGGTGCCCGTGCTGATGACCGCTCTGGTGGCGGCCCTGGCCCTGGTACCGCTGACGCTGGCCAAGGACGCGCCGGGCAAGGAAATCCTGTACCCGGTGGCTACCGTCATTCTGGGCGGCCTGCTCTCCTCCACGTTCCTGGACATCATCGTCACGCCCGTGGTGTTCTGGCTGGTGGGCGAAAAAGCCCTGGCCCAGTATTTCGCTTCCCACCAGGAAGTAGGCCTCGACGACCACCCGCAGGAACTGGATGCCCAGCCGCTGACGCCGGCCGGGGACCGCAACCCGGTGCTGCCCGTGCGCTAAGGGATGCTGCACGCTTTTCTCCATATCACGGTGCCCGGCCTCGTCGCCCTGGGGTTTTACCGGCCCCACTGGCGGCGGGTCTGGCTGGTGCTGGCCGCCGCGTTGCTGCTCGACCTGGATCATTTGTGGGCCACGCCCTTCTACGACGCGGAGCGGTGCAGCATCAACTTCCACACCTTCCACACCTACTGGGCCATCGGCGCCTACGGGCTGCTGCTCGTGCCCGCCCGCACCCGGGTGTGGGCCGTGGGCTTTCTGCTGCACATGGTGCTGGACTACACCGAGTGCTGGCAACGCGGTATCTACCTGCCTTAACGCCGCGTACTGATGGCCCCTCACCCCGACGCTGCTTCGCCTACCACCGTGCTCTTCATCAAGCACATGGTCTGCGCGCGCGGTATTCGGGTGGTGCGCCGGGAGCTGGAAGGGCTGGGCCTGCAGGTGCTCGACGTGCGGCTGGGCGCCGCTACGGTAGCCGGCCCGGCGGAAGCGGTGGACTGGCCCCGGGTGCGGGCCACGCTGGCCGCGGCCCGGTTCGCGCTGCTCGAAACCTGGCACCAGACGCTGGTAGAGCGAGTGAGCGAGGCGGTAAACCGGCGGCTGCGTCAACCGGGGGAGGTGCTGCGGCACCGAGCGTTTGGGGAGGCGGTTGCCCAGGAGCTGGGGTTGTCGTATCCGCAGCTCAGCGCGGCCTTTGCCCGGCTGGGCACCGGCCAAACCCTGGCGGGTTACCTCCTCGGTGAGCGCCTGGCTTATGCTCAGGAGCTGCTGGCCTCCTCAGCCCTCGGCGTGGGCCTCATTGCCCGGCGGCTGGGGTACAGCAGCCTGGCGCACTTCTCCGGCCAGTTCCGGCGCCTGACCCGCTGTTCGCCTTCCACGTATCGCCGGCGGCTCGGCGCCGAGTTGCTTCCGGCCAAGACCACAAAGGCCCTAAATGATGCAAGGGAAGGGGGATAATATGTAAAACCGCAGATAGAAGGGGGGGGTATACCTATACAGCGGCCCGGTTGGGTTGCTTATTCCCTTACCTAACCCTCTTTCCTATGCATACCCAAAACCAATCTCTGCTCGACGCCCTCAATGCCTGCATCGCCGCCTGCGAGCACTGCGCCACCGCCTGCCTGCAGGAAGAAAACGTGCAGATGATGGCCCGCTGCGTCCTGCTCGACCGCGACTGCGCCGACATCTGTGCCCTCACCGCCCGATTTGTGGCCCGCGGCTCGGAGCACGCCGCCCATTTGCTGAAAGAGTGCGCCGAAATCTGCAAGGCCTGCGGCGATGAGTGCGAGCAGCACGGCGCCCACTCCGCGCATTGCCGCGAGTGCGCCGAGGCTTGTCGCCGCTGCGAACAAGCCTGCCGCCAGGGCATGGCCGCCTAGCTTACCCCGCCTGACTTTCCAGCAGCCAGCCGGTATTCGTACCAGCTGGCTGCTGCTGTTTTTCGGGGCCTAAAAAACAGGCAGGTGGTTGGCGCACTTCTGTAGCGTAGCCTACCCCAGGGCCGGTAAATTCGCGGGCCATCTCCGTCTCTCAATTCCATGTCGATGACTTTATCCCCGCTCCTGCGCAAGTTCATGCTCACGGCCCATATCACGTTCTCCGTGGGCTGGCTCGGGGCGGTAGCCGTGTTCCTGGCCCTGGCCATCACCGGGCTGACCAGCGAGGATGCCTTGCTGGTGCGCACGGCGTACCTGGCCATGGGACTCAGCGGCTGGTTGATTATTGTGCCCTCCAGCCTGGGGGCGTTGCTCACGGGCGTGGTGCAGGCCCTGGGTACGCCGTGGGGGCTCTTCAAGCACTATTGGGTGCTGGTGAAGCTGGTGCTCACGGTGGGGGCTACGCTGCTGCTGCTGCTCCACATGCAGCCCATCAGCTACCTGGCCGAAGTGGCCGCTAAAACGGATCTTTCCGCGACCGATCTGCGTGGACTGCGCCTGCAACTGCTGGCCGATGCCGCCGCCGCGCTGGTGGTGCTGCTGGCGGCCACCGCTATTTCGGTGTACAAGCCCTGGGGGCGGATCGGCCAGTGGCGCCGGCAACAACGCGAACACACCCAGCGGGTAGCCGCTGGGCGCGCTTCGGCGGCGCCCACGCCGTGGGGGCGGTACGTGCTCTTCATCCTTTTGGGGGCGGGCCTGCTGTTGGTTATCCTCAAACACCTGTTAAGTGGGGGCATGGGGCATCATTAGCGCCTGCCCGCTAACGCCTGACTGGGTGGCGCGGGCCACTAGCAGGGCCGCTTAGGCGACTGCCCTGGTTCCCAGATATCCATTTCCACTCCTCAAAGTACCGGCCCGGCGGGGCTTTCGTGCCGGGCCTTTCGGCAGGGGGTAAGCCATCACTGCTGGGTAGACTATGATAAAGGTCATGTGCTTCGGGCACGAAGATCATGGGGAGGGCCTCCCCAAAGCCGGAATTTTGCTCGCTCTTATTACGCTCTCCCGCGTGCGCCCTGCCGTCCCGTTATGAAGAAGCTACCCTTTCTGCTGTTCGTTTTCCTGCTGCTGGGGCTCGCCAGCGCCTCCCACGCGCAGACCAGTCCCCCTGGCCCGGCGGCCGCCCTGCCGCTGCACGACTACTGCGTGCTGAAGGACGGCCGGATGATGTTCGTTCAGGGCGGCCAGCTGCTGCCGATGACCCAACCCATGACCATGCGCGACGGCACCGTCTGCCGAACTAATGGTAGCTGCACCCGCAAGGATGGCACCGTCATCCAGATGAAAGAAGGGGAGCACATGATGAAGAATGGCAAAATCATGAAGAACCCGCGCTTCTTGAGCAAAGGCGCGAAAGCCGGGGCCTGAGCCCTCCACGGCCCGCCACCTGCGGACTCTTGCCCTGCCTGTTTTCGGTAGGGTAGTTGGGTTCCACCACTCTTTCTACGCTATTGCTGATGTCCGTTTCCACCGCTTCGGCCCGCACAACCTCGACCCGGCGCCTGTATTCCAGCCGCCCCGGTCTCTACGAGACCATGATCGGGCTGCTGCGCTACCCGCAGGGGCTGACCCGGTACTTTGCGCAGGCCGACTTTCTGCGGCCCGACCTGAAGGTGCTCGACGCGGGCTGTGGCACTGGGGCGGCCACCATAGCCCTGCACACGGCCCTAGCGGGGCGCCACTTGCTGCCGGCCCGGTTTCACGCCTTCGATGTGACGCCGCGCATGCTCCGCCGGTTCGCCCGGCACTTGGACCAGCACCCTGTGGTCGGCATTGAGCTGGAAGTAGCCGATGCCCTGGACTTAGGCACGCTGCCGGCCGGCTGGTGGGACTACGACCTGATTATCTCCTCGGCCATGCTCGAATACCTGCCCAAGGCCGATCTGGCGGCGGCGCTGGAGAGCCTGCGGCTCCGGCTGCGGCCGGCCGGCACGCTCGTGGTGTTTATCACGCGGCAGAGCCCGTACATGGTGCCGTTTATCGGCCGGTGGTGGCACGCCAACCTCTACGACAAGTCGGAGCTGCACCAAGCCTTTCGGCAAGCGGGCTTTAGGCAGCTCGATTTTCAGGCCTTTCCCCGCCCGTACCGCTACCTCAACTGGTGGGGCCACGTCGTGGTCGCCCGCCTCTAAGGTGGGGCTGCTGCTTTCCGCCCTTTCCTCCTCCAAGCCTCTTGTCCACTGTCATGCAAACTTACTTTTTTGCCCTGCTGAGCCTGCTGATGGCCGTGGCCACCAGTGCCCGGGGGCAGACCGCCCGGCTGGGCAGCGGACTGTACCGCTCGGCCGAAGACTTCCGCCAGCACCGCCTCACGCTGGGCGTGGACTGCAAAACGGCAACCCACAAGCTGCGCCTACATGAGTTCAGCGGCAAGCCCACCATGACGGTCATTCACGGGGGCAGATCGTATCAGGTAGCCAAGGACAGCCTATTTGGGTTTCGTGACTGCGACGGACGCGACTATCGGTTTGCCTCCAATAATCAGCACTATCCCATCCTAAACCCCGGCGAGGAGTTGCTACTCTATAAGGTGGAGCAGCCCACCGTGGGCAAGAGCCCCGGCTTTGTGCGCCTGTTTTTTAGCCCCAACGCCGAAGCGCCCCTGCAGCCGCTGACGCTGCTGGCTGTCAAAAAGGCCTTCCCCAACAACCACCGCTTTCACGACCTGCTCGACGCGCAGCTTCCGCACGGCAATCTCACCGCCTACGACCAGATGCACCGCATGACCAAAATCAACTGGCTGCTCCAGCAAAGCCGGACGGGAGCGGCGCACTGAGCGCCTATCCAACGACACAGCGGCGGGCCCTTGCTGCTGGCAAAGCGCAGCGCCCACTTTTTATGAATCACCACTTCAATCTTACATGTTAGAACGCCTGATTTCCTGGTCGGTGAACCACCGCTTCTGGGTCAGTCTGCTTGCGGGCTTGCTGGTGGCGGGCGGCGTGTATTCTATTTACACGACGCCGGTGGACGCGCTACCGGATTTGTCGCAGAACCAGGTCATCATCTACACGGAGTGGATGGGGCGCAACCCGCAGATTATGGAGGACCAGGTGACTTACCCGCTGGTGTCCAACCTGCAGGGCGTGCCCCGGGTTAAGTCCATTCGCGCCGCTTCCATGTTCGGTATGAGCTTCGTCTTTATGATATTTGAGGACGACGTGGACATCTACTGGGCCCGCTCGCGGGTGCTGGATCGGCTAAACTACGCGCAGAAGTTCCTGCCGCCCAATATCACGCCCTCCCTGGGGCCCGATGGCACGGGCGTAGGCCACGTGTTCTGGTACACGCTGCAGGCCCCCGACTACAACCTGGGCGAGCTGCGCGCCCTGCAGGACTGGTACGTCAAGTTTGCCCTGCAAAACGTGGAGGGCGTAAGCGAAGTGGCTTCCTTCGGTGGCTTCCAGAAGCAGTACCAGGTGAGCATCAACCCCCACAAGCTGCTCTACTACGACATCCCCCTGACCAAGGTCATCAGCGCCATCAACCGCAACAACCGCGACGTGGGCGGCAGCCTGTTCGAGAGCAACCGGGCCGGCTACCTGGTTAAGGGCCTGGGCTACATCAAGAGCGTCGAAGACATCCAGAACATTCCCCTGGGCCAGTACAAGTCCGTGCCCGTGCGTATCCGCGACGTGGCCACGGTGCAGATGAGCGCCGACTTGCGCCTGGGAATCGCCGACGAAAACGGCGAGGGCGAGGTGGTAGGCGGCATCGTGGTGATGCGCTACGGCGAAAACGCTAAGGAGGTCATTGACCGGGTGAAAACCCGCCTCGCTGACGTGGCCAAGGGCCTGCCGCCCGGCGTGAAATTCAAGGTGGCCTACGACCGCAGCGACCTGATTATGGCCGCCATCGGCACGCTGAAGGAGACCATTTCCGAGGAGCTGATTGTGGTGTGCATTGTGGTGCTGGTGTTCCTGTTTCACTTCGGCTCGGGGCTGGTGGCCATCGTCAACATTCCGCTCTCCATCCTTATCGGCTTCATCCTGATGAAGCTGTTCGGGGTCTCGTCCAACCTCATGTCGCTCGGCGGCGTGGCCCTGGCGGTGGGCGACCTGGTGGACTCGGGCATCGTGATGGCGGAAAATGCCTACCGCCAGCTCACCGACCGGGTGGTGGGGCCGGACCAGCCCAACGACGCCACCTGATGATGGAGAAACAACGCATTGGCCACACCCGTGAGCTGCCCGAAGCCGAGCGCATCCGCCTCATCGAGCAGTCGGCCCGCACCATTGGCCGCGCCGTGGTGTCGTCCATTCTCATCACGCTCGTCTCATTTGCCCCCATCCTGCTGCTGACGGGCCAGGAAAAAAAGCTGTTTACGCCCCTGGTGCTCACCAAGAGCTTTTGTCTGGTGGGCTCGGCCCTGGTGGCCGTGCTCATCCTGCCCATGGCCCTGCGGGTGCTGCTCAAGGGCAAGCTGATTCCTAATAGCCGCAACCCGGTGTCGCGCTTCTTCACCGGGGTGTTCGGGCCGGTGGTGCGGCTGGCGCTGCGCTGGAAAAAGACGGTGCTGGCCCTGGTGCTGGCCCTGGTGCTGGGCAGCATTCCGCTGGTGCTGAGCACCGGCACCGAGTTCATGCCGCCGCTCGACGAAGGCTCACTGCTGATGATGCCCACTACGCTGCCCGACGTGTCTTACGCCGAGGCCAAGCGCATTTTGCAGGTGCAGGACAAGCTGCTGATGGGCTTCCCGGAGGTGGCCAACGTGCTGGGCAAGGCCGGCCGGGCCAACACGGCCACCGACAACGCCCCGCTGAGCATGATTGAAACCATCATCCTGCTCAAGCCCCGCGACCAGTGGCGCGACGGCATGACCACGGAAAAGCTGATTGCGGAAATGAATCAGCGGGTGCGCATTCCGGGCGTGGCCGTGGGCTGGACCCAGCCCATCATCAACCGCATCAACATGCTTTCTACCGGCATCCGCACCGACGTGGGCGTGAAAATCTACGGCGCCGACCTGGACAGCATCTACGTACTGGCGCAGCAGGTAAAGCAGGCCATCAGCGGCATTGAGGGCCTGGCCGACCTCTACGTGGAGCCGCTCACGGGGGCAAGTACCTGGAAATTGCCGTGCGGCGCCACGAGCTGGCCCGCTACGGCCTGGACGTGGACGACGTGGGCGTGCTCATCGAAACGGCCCTGGGCGGAGCCCGCATCGGCACCACGGTGGAAAAGCGGGAGCGGTTCACCATCAACGTGCGCCTGGCCCAGGACTTCCGCAACAACCTGCAGGAGCTGGGGCGCGTGCCGGTGCAAACGGCCCAGTACGGCCCGGTGCCGCTCTCGGCCGTGGCCGAGCTGCGCATCACCGAGGGGCCGGCCATGATCAACTCGGAAAACGCCCTGCTGCGGGGCACGGTACTCTTCAACGTGCGCGGCCGCGACATGGGCAGCGTGGTGAACGAGGCCAAGGAACGGGTGGCGGCCCACTTCCCCCGCCTGCCCCAGGGCTACTATATCGAGTGGAGCGGGCAGTACGAAAACCAGGTCAGTGCCCAAAAGCGGCTCCAGCTCATCATTCCGGGGGTGCTGCTCGTCATCTGCTTCATTCTCTATTTTACGTTCAAGGCCATGCGGGAGGTGCTTATCATCCTCTCGGGCATCCCCTGGCTTTGATTGGGGGCGTGTACTCGCTGCACCTGTTCGACGTCAACTTTTCGGTGTCCGTGGCCGTGGGCTTCATTGCTCTGTTCGGCGTGGCTATGGAAACGGGGGTGCTCGTAGTGGTGTACCTCAACCAGGCCCTGGGCGACTTGGTGCGCTCCCGCCAGCCACCGGCTCTGCCAGATGGGGCGGCCCCGCCGCTCACTGCCCCGCCACCACCCGATGCAGCAATGCCCGGAGTGCCCGCGGGGGTCGTGGCCCCCGCGCCGCCAATGCCACCGATCACGCAGCAGGACATTGAAAAGGCCGTGTACGCCGGCGCCGTGCTGCGCATTCGGCCGGTGCTGATGACGGTAGTGGTGGACATGCTGGGCCTGTTTCCAGTGCTCATTGCCACCGGCGTGGGCAGCGACCTGATGCGGCCGCTGGCCCTGCCTTACGTGTTCGGCCTGGTCACGGCCACCCTGTACGCCCTCGTGGTGGTGCCCGCCCTCTTTGCCCTGGTGAAGGAATGGGAATGGCGCCGCACCGGGCAGCTGACTTACCTCACCCTCCATGATTAACGCCATGCCTCGTCTGTTGTGTATCCTGCTGCTGGGGGCGGCCCTGAGCGGGCCCGCGCCGGTCCGCGCCCAAGTTCAAGCTCCCGCCGCGCCCACGCTTTCCCTGGCTCAGGTGCTGGCCGGGGTGGAAGCCAGCTACCCCTCGCTGACGGCCTACCAGCGCCGCATTCAGGCCCTGGATGCGCGGGCGGCGGGGGCCCGCAGCCAGATGCCGCCGCAGGTGGGCTTCGGGCTAGCCCAATATCCCTACCGCACGGCCATCCTCAAGGAAATGGACTCACCCGAAAATCAGGCTGGTATGGTCGTGTCTGTCGAGCAGATGCTGACCAATCCCGCCAAGCTCAACGCCCGGCGCGACCTGCTGCGGGCGCAGGGGCAGGTGGTGCGGGCCGAGCAGCGCGGGCAGCTCAACGAGCTGCGCGCCGGGGCCAAGGCGGCGTATTACCAGCGGTTCGTGGCCGAGCGCAAGCGGCGCGTGCTAAGCCAAAGCCGGCGCACCCTGCAGCGCGTGGTTGCCCTCACCCGCGACCGGTACACCTACAACCAGGCCGCGCTGGGTACCCTGTTCAAAGCCGAGGCCCAGCTCAAGGAGCTGGACAACACCGACGCCACCCTGCTCTCGCTTATTCGCGAAGGCAGCATCGTGCTCAACACCCTGCTGGGCCAGCCCACCGACCGGGCGTTTGCCCTCGACACCGCCCAGCTGCTGCGCCCTGATTTCGCCGACACCACGGTGGCGCGCCGCAGCGACCTGGCCGCCGGCGAGCGGATGATTGAAGCCACGCGCCTAGAGCAGAAAATTGCCCGCCTAGGCCGCAAGCCCGACTTTGGCGTCCGCTTCGAGCACATGCAGATGACACCGGGCATGGCCAACCGTTACACCCTGATGGGTATGGTCACAGTCCCCATCGCGCCCTGGTCGGCCCGCCTGTACCGGTCCGAAGAGCAGGCCGTGGCCCTGCAGCTCGACGAGCAACAGCTCATGCAGCAGGCCCTGCGCCTACAAGCCCACCGGGCCGTGGCCGAAAAGCGCAGCCAGCTCCGGGCCGGCCACGAGCAGCTGCACAACTACGAAACCGCCATCCTGCCCGCCTACCGCCGCGCTTTCGAGGTGCAGAACCTGGCCTACGGCCAAACCACGGGCAACCTGTTCGTGCTGCTCGATGCCTGGCAGATGCTGCTGATGAAGCAGATGGACTATTGGGACACCTACGGGCAGGTCCTCGCCCTGCAAGCAGCCTACGACTATGAAACCGAGCAATAACTCGCTATTCTCGGCCGCCAACCTCACCGGCTGGCGCACGGCCCTCGTGCTGGGCGTCAGCGTCCTGGCTGGCTGCGGCCGGGATGAGCCACTGGCTGCCTCCGGTGCTAAGCCTGAACCAGTCACGGTGTCGGGGCTGCCTGCCTCGGCTGACCATCTGCTGCAGTCACCCAGCCGGCTAGTGGTATCCGCGCAAGCGTTGGTGGCACCCGTTGGGGCCGGCATGGCTGACTCCATTGCCCTGACCGGCTACGTGGCTCCCGACCCCCGGCGGCAGCGGCAGGTGAGCGCCCGCGCGGGCGGCCGCGTGGAGCGCCTGTACGTGCGCTACAACTACCAGCGCGTGCAGGCCGGCCAGCGGCTGCTCGACCTCTACAGCCCCGAACTCAACACGGCCCTGCGCGAATACCAGTACCTGGTGGCCCAGGGCGTGGACGCGGATTTGCAGCAGCGCAGCCGCGCCAAACTGCAGCTGCTGGGCGTGTCCGCCAGCCAACTGGCCAGTGACTCTAAAAACGCCACTCCTACGCTGCTCATTGTCAGCCCCTACGCCGGCTACGTCGTGCCGAGCCAAGTGGCCCCAGCGGCGGCCATGCCGGCGGCGGCCGGGGGCATGGGGGCTACGGCCACTGACGATGGCATGGGTTCCGCGCCGGCCGCGCCGGCCGCCGGCGCAACCGCCCCCGCCGCGGGGAGTGGGCTGCGCGAAGGCGGCTACGTAGCCGTGGGCGACCCGCTCTTTACCATCAACGACCTGCGGCAGGTGTGGGGCATCCTGGCCGTCGAAGCCCGCTACGTGGACCGCGTGCGGCCGGGCCAGCGGGTCCGGCTCCGCAGCGAGCTGAACCCCGGGCAGCTCATCGAAGCGCGGGTAGCCTACATTGAACCCGCCTTCGCCCCGGACCAGAAGTTCCTGCAGGTGCGCGTGTACCTGGACAACGCCGCCGGCCAACTCAAAGTCAACTCCCTGCTCACCGGCACGCTGGAAGCCCCGGCCCCGCGCGGGCTGCAGCTACCAGCATCCAGCGTATACGACACCGGGCGGCGGCACCTGGTGTGGGTGCACCGCGGCACGACCGCCGCCGGCCGCCGCCTTTTTGAGGCCCGTACCGTCACCACCGGCCCGTTGGGCGGGCCGATGGTGGCCATTCTGGCGGGCCTCGGCCCCCAGGAAAAAGTGGCGCGGGAAGCCGGCTACCTGGTCGACAGTGAAAGCTTTTTAGACCCCCAAACGCCATGAGCCCGTACCTAAAAGCCGACTTTCGAATGCCACGCGGCCTGCGGTGGCTGGCGCTACTCCTGGCCCTGACCAGCGGGCTGGGGGCTTGCCGATCGCGCAAAACAGCACCGGATGCCCAAGCACCGGAACACGCCGGGATGGCTACGGATGCCCATCAGCAGCACGGCAAATCTGAAACGACACGGGACACGCTGGGCATCGACGCGGGCCAGCAGGCGCGCGCGGGCCTGCAAACCCGCTTGGTAACGACGACAAGCCTGCCCGCCGAGCTGCTGGTACTGGGCACCGTGGCGGCCGACGAAAACAGCACCGTGGTGGTCAGCGCCCGGGTCGATGGCCGCCTCGACCACCTGTACGCCAATACCCCGGGCCAGCTCATCCGGCGCGGCCAGCCCCTTTACGGCCTCTACAGCGAGCAGCTTCTGAGTGACGCGCAGGAATACGTGCGCATGGGCGGTGCGTCGTCCTCGGCGGGAGGCAAAGCCGCCGCCGCCAAGCTCCGCCTGCAAGGGGTCAGCGCCGCCCAGATTGCCGCCCTTAACGCCGGCCCCCTGCCGGCCACGCTGCGCTTCGACAGCCCGGCCGGCGGCTACCTGGGCGAGCTGCTGGTGCGCGAGGGCCAGTACGTGACGCGCGGCACGCCGCTGCTGCGCATTACCAACGCCGCCACGGTGTGGGTGGAGGCCCAGCTCTACGCTTCGGAGCTGCAGGTGCTGCGCCGGGTGGGGCGCCTGCAGGTGGAAGTGGAGGCCTACCCCGGCCAGCGCTTCGAGGCCCGGCTGGTGGACGAGCGGCCCGTGCTGGAAGAAGACCGCAAGATTAACCTGGTTCGGCTGCAGGTGGCCAACCCCGACGGGCAACTGCGCCCCGGCATGATGGCCACGGTACTGGTGGGCCAGCGGGCCCGTTCCTCCACCGCCGCTCCCGCGACGGCCCTCAACGTCGGCAACATGACCACGGTGTGGGTGCAAACGGCCCCCACCGTTTTCGAGCGGCGCATGGTCCGCACGGGCCTGCAGGCCGGCGGCAACGTCGAGATTTTGAGTGGCGTGACGGCGGGCGAGCGGGTCGTTTCCTCCGGGGCGTACCTGCTGGAAAGTGAGCGGGAGCTGCGGCGCGGCGGCGGGGCTATGGCCGGTATGAAGATGTAATCTACCGGCCCGGCGTGCAGTCCTGACCGTTAGTAAGTATTCTCCCCCTTATCTCCATGGATTCCACTGCCTGCCCCTGGCACAGCCTCGAATTCACCGCCGCTGCGTTTTGCGAGGAGTCGGTGTGCGGTTGGGTGCGGCAGCCCGGCAACACGGTCTCCAACCTGGGATTTCTACTCGGGGGCTGGCTTATTTACCGCCACGCCCGGCGCCACGGCCACGCGCACCTGGTGTTGCTGGCCTACATTTCGGTGGTCACGGGCCTGACCTCGGCCTTTTTTCACGCGTCGGAAACGCGGCTCGGGGCCATTCTCGACTTTTCCGGCATCTACCTGGGCTCGGCCTACATGTTTGCCATGAACATCCGCCGGCTCACGCGCTGGGGCAAAGGGCGCATCGGGGCCGTGTATCTGCTCTTTTTCGGGGTCTCTTTTGCCCTGCTGCTCATCGACCCGGACCTGTCCCGCCAGTTCTACGCCCTGCAGAGCTTTGCCTGCTGCGTCGTGCTGGAAGCCATCTTGTTCTTCACCCAGAAAGTCCGGCCGGACTACCGCTGGTTCGGAGCCTTTTGGGCCTCGTTTCTGCTCGGCTACGGGCTGTGGCTGCTGGATGTGCAGCACCTGGTGTGCGACCCCACTAACCACTGGATTTCCGGCCACGCCCTCTGGCACTGGCTCGACGCGCTGGCCCTGTACTGCGTGTACCGGTTGTACACCCAATTCCAGCTCCTGCGATTTGAAGACAGCCGTCCTTAAGAGTTAATTGCCAACCGCGCCAGGGGTGCACAGCAACCATAATACAGCCTCAACCTAACCTGTGGTCCGACGCGGGCTACAAATCATGCAAGCCCCAAGCTTAATTCTGTACCCCTGCCGGCGCACCCCGCGCTAGTTTTGGGTGTTCTTATATCGAACCCGCCCGCCTAGGGCGCTACCTTATTCCTTCCATGAAAACGCTCCAATTCAACACCAACATCAACTGCGGCGGCTGCATTAAAGCCGTGACGCCCACCCTCAACGGCGAGAAAGCCATCACCTCCTGGCAGGTCGATACGGCCAACCCCAACAAGGTGCTGACCGTGACCGGCGACATCACCGAAGAGCAGGTGCTGGCCCTGGTGGAAGATGCCGGCTTTAAAGCCGAGAAGGCCTAAACTCTCTTTTGAGTGCTACCCACGACGTACGGACCGTGGCTTTTCTTCAACTACCCCGCGGCCGTACCGGCGGGCCCATCTTAACCACTAGAACCGATGAAACGCAAGATGATGCTGGTCGGCGCCGCGGCGCTGCTCTCCGGCGGAGCCCTATTTGGCTTCACCAGCCCCGCATCCACTGCGGCTGACTGCCCACTGAAGGGCACCCCCGATTGCCCGCTGGTACAAAACTGCGTGCAGGCCGGTACCCCGGCCTGCATGGCGGGCGCCCCAGCCTGTTGCGCCGCCAAGTAAGTGAACCCAAAGCGTGACTGCGCTAATGAATGAGAAGGAATGTCCAAACACGAATTGGGCATTCTTTTTTTTGCTTGACGGACACCCCTAGGGGCGTGGTTATTGCTGAAAATCGTGAACTATGCTCCCTAAAGATCTCACCCGCGACCTGAAAAGCCGCCTGAACATGCTGGCCGGCCAACTGCACGGCATTGTCAAAATGCTGGACGCGGAAGCCACCGAGCCCGAGCAAATATTGGTGCAGTTTAAGGCCGTGACCAATGGGCTGGGCAGCGCCGAGCACCTGCTGCTGGACGAGGTATTTCGCAAAAGTTTAGCCCTGCAACTCGTGGACGTGGTGAGCGCCTGCCCCGGCAACTGCCAGGACGCCGGGCGCATCGAGGAGTTGCGGCAGCAGTTCCCGAACCTGACGAATGCCGAGCTGACGCAGAAAATGCAGGAGCTGCGCGAGATTGGCGGCCGGCTGGAGCAGCACAATTCCAAGGGGGAGAAAAAAACAGGAAGTAACGCTTGACCGATACCCGGGGAGCGGGCCGAGCTTTGTACTATTACTTATCAACGCCCTTCCATGAAACGCATTATAGAAGTTTTCACCGCCGGGTGCCCCTTGTGCAGCCCCGTGGTCGAGTTGGTTAAAAGCACCGCCTGCAGCAGCTGCGACATCATCACCCACAACCTGACTGAGACCGAAGCCGGCAACCCGGCCCTGCGCCGCGCCCGCCTGCTGGGCGTGCAAAGCCTGCCCGCCGTGGCCGTCAACGGTACCCTGCTGGCCTGCTGCCAAACCGGGGCCATCACCAAGGAAGCCTTGGAGGCCGCTGGAATTGGCCAGGCGGCTTAGCCACTTCACCCTTGCAGGGCCCGGCCTGCGTTTACTCATCGGCCTGGCTGCCGTATCCGGCCGGCTCACTCAAACCCTTTATTGTATGAAACAGAAAGTGTTGATGCTCACCTCTGCGGTTCTGCTGGCCGGCGGGCCCTGTTCGGCTTTGCCAGCCCCAGCAACACGACGGACTGCCCGCTCAAAGGCACCCCAGAGTGCCCACTGGTGCAAAACTGTCCCGATAAAGGAACAGCCGCTTGCACCTTGGCTGGAGTGCCCGCCTGCTGTGCCGCCAAGTAAGCGGCTCCACGCTTGGATGAAACGCCCGGCCCTGTGCCGGGCGTTTTTCTTTTAGCGGCCCACCAAAGCCGCTCAAAGCCGAGTCCGGCGCGCTTGAAATTATGCAACCGGGCGACCTTGTGTATGCAAACATTGGGGCGAGCTGACCACGTATGGAAGCACAAGGAAAAGCACCGACCACTTGGCTAGAACTGGCGGTCAGCGCTTCTCTCCCTCGCCCTCCGGGAACGGTCCCCCGCGCTGCTGCTTGCGGTGAGCCGGGGTTTTCTCGTGTACCAGCCTTATCCCATTCGGCTCTATGTTTTCAGATTTTCCCAATCTGCACCCCTTGGTGGTGCACGTGCCCATCGTTCTGATTATGCTGGCCGCCGCCCTGCAGGGCCTGCTGGTGTATCGCAACTGGCCCCCGGTGCGCTGGATAACGCTGGGTATCATGGCCGGCGGCTTTGCCGGGGCCCTGGCGGCTAGCACGGTGTTCCACGCGGCGGCGGCTGGTTTGTCGCCCCGGGCGGCCGCGGTCTACGCCGCCCACGAGCAGTACGCGGGCTATACCCTGTGGCTATCGGGCATCACCCTGCTGCTGGCTGGCGTAGGCCGATACTTTAAGATTGAGCGCCGGTCCTACGAAGGGCTGGTGCTGGTGGTGGCCGTGGCCGCGGCCGGCGCGCTCTCCGTGGCCGGCCACCGGGGTGCCCAGTTAGTATACGTGGAGGGCGTGGGCCCCAAGGGCAACCTGCTCGATAAAAGCCACGGCCACGGCGGGGAGGAAGCTATGCCCGCTATGGACATGCCGTCGCCCGGCACCGACGCGCCCCACCTGGATCCTGTACCGCACGACCCGCCGCCCGCGGGCCCGTCGGCCAGCGGCTCGCCTAACCAGGCCCAACCCGGAATGGAGGGCATGAACATGCCCCCTCAACCGCGCGGCGGCCAACCCTCGCGGGCACCGGCGGCCGGGGCCCCGCGGCCAGGGGCCAGGGCGGATATGCCGGGGATGAATATGCCCGGGATGAGCACGCCGCGTTCCTCCGCCCCGGCTCCCGGCCGTAAAGCACAGCCCGCACCGATGGACATGAGCAACATGCCGGGCATGGACATGGGTCCTGCCCGCTCTAAAAATACGCCCCGGAATCAGCCCGCCATGGGCAATATGGGTACGATGCCGGGCATGGAGAACATGCCCGGCATGCCGCCCGCCGGCGGCCAAAAGCCCGCCACGACCCGCCAGCCAATGAACGACATGCCGGGCATGCCCGGCATGAAAAAGGGCGAACCCATGCCTAGTATGGGCGATACGAAGGGAATGGAAGGGAAGGGCGCGGGGACAATGCCGGGCATGGCGATGCCCAGTCCCCTGGACAAGTTTCGCTTCGAGGACAACAACCCGGCGCGCAACCAACCCAAAAGCAGTAACTAATTGACAATGAGAATACTCTTTCTACTGGCTGCGCTGCTGGCTACCTTGCCCGCCTGGGCGCAAAGCATGTCCGGCATGCGCATAGCTAAGGGCACCGAACCCCACCTGACCCAGTCCGCACCCCCGGCCGCCGAGCTACAAGGCAAAGTCGTGACGCCCCGCAGCAGCTACGTGGGCAAGCGGGTGGAATATGACCTATACGTCGACGAGCGCCTGGTCAACTTCACCGGCCGCACCCGCCGGGCCATCGGCATCAACGGCCAGATTCCGGCCCCCACGCTCACCTTCAACGAGGGCGACACCGCCGTGATTCGGGTGCACAACCAGATGCACATGGAAACTTCCATTCACTGGCACGGCCTGCTGCTGCCTAACGAGCAGGACGGCGTGCCTTACCTGAACACGGCCCCGGTCGAGCCGGGCGGCACCCACACGTTTGTATTCCCCCTGATTCAGAGCGGTACCTACTGGTACCACTCCCACACTATGCTGCAGGAGCAGGACGGCGTCTACGGCTCCATTGTCATCCACCCCAAGCGTATTCCCTACGAGATGAAGGAGTATGTGCTGGTGCTCTCCGACTGGACCGACCACAAGTCCAAGGAGGTGCTGCGCTACCTCAAGCGCACGGGCGAGTGGTTTGCCGTGCAGAAAGGCGCCACCCAGAGCTACGGGGAAGCCCTGGCCGCCGGCTACTTCAAGGACAAGCTCAAGCAGGAGTGGGGCCGCATGCCGGCCATGGACCTGACCGACATCTACTACAACAAGTTTCTGACCAACGGGCAGGAAAAAGGGTATTTCAAGGACGCCAAGCCCGGGGAGGTAGTGCGCCTGCGCGTCATCAACGGCAGCGCCTCCTCGTACTTTTTCCTGCAGTACGCCGGCGGCCCCATGCAGGTGATTGCCGCCGACGGCATCAACGTGGAGCCCTTCCCGGTCAACAAGCTCGAAATTGCCACGGCCGAGACCTACGACCTGCTGGTCACGGTGCCCACCATGGGCGCGGCCGAGTTTCGGGCCACGGCCAACGACATCACGGGCTACACCTCCACCTACATCGGGGAGGGCGAGCCGATGAAAGCGCCGGACCTGCCCCGCATCAACTACTTCCAGATGATGCGCGAAATGAACAGCATGGAGGGCATGAGCGGCATGGACATGGGCGGCGCCGGCATGACCAAGCAGCAGGGCGGTGGGGAAATGAAAGGCATGGACATGTCGGGCCAGAAGCCAGCCAGTGGCTCGCCGATGCCGGGGATGGACATGCAGCACGGGGCGCCGCCCGCCACCACGGCGCCCTCGCCGCAGAACCGGCCGGAGAATGCCCAGGAAAAAGCCGGTAAAAGCATGGGCAGCATGCAGGACATGGGCGGCATGTCGGGCATGGACATGGGCGGCATGGCCGGCATGAGCGGCAGCGCCGGCGACTTCAATTACAATATGCTCCGGGCTCTCAACCCTACCACGCTCGATTCCACCAAGCAGTGGCGGGAAATAAACCTGACCCTGACCGGCAACATGCTGCGCTACGTGTGGTCGTTCGACAACAAGACCCTGTCGCAGGCCGACAAGATTCCCATCCGCAAGGGCGAGAACGTGCGCATGACCTTCACCAACACCACCATGATGCGCCACCCCCTGCACCTGCACGGGCACTTTTTTCGGCTCGTCAACGCCCAGGGCGCCTACTCGCCCATGAAGCACACCTTCGACATTCAGTCCATGGGCAAGGTCACCATCGAGTTCGACGCCAACGAGGAGCAGGACTGGTTTTTCCACTGCCACATCCTCTACCACATGATGGCTGGCATGGCCCGCGTCATCAGCTACGAGGGAAGTCCGCAGAACGAGTACGCCCGCACCGACTACAAGGAACTGAAAAAGGAAGACAACCGGCCCTACCTATGGGCCGACCTGATGGCGCACTCGCAAGGCACTTTTCTAGAAAGCACCCTCTCCAACAACCGCCACGCGCTGGAGTTCGAGGGCCGGGTGAACTACCAGGGCAACTTCGAAACCGAAACCCACCTGCTGCGCTACCTCGACAACCGGCAGTTTCTCGCCGCGTTCGTCGGCTTCGACTACCGCAACAACCGCACGCTGCTCGCGGAAGGCGAACGCAACACCAAAAACAACCGACGGGTATTCGACGTGGGAGCCTATTACCTACTACCCCTGCTCGTGCGCTCGGAGCTGCGCCTGGACAGCAACGGCCAGGTGCGCCTGCAGCTGGAACGCACGGACCTGCCTCTGAGCAACAACTTATTCGCTGACCTGCTGGTGAACACGGACCGGGAGTACAACCTTACCTTTCGCTACATGGTCAGCAAGTACGTGTCGTTGAGCACCAACTACGACAGCGACTACAAGTGGGGGCCGGCCTGACCATTCACTACTAATCCGGCCTATTGTAGTCCAATGCTGCCCTTGCCTGTTGTCCGCCTCATCCTATCCATCGCTACCGGCCTGGTGCTGGTAGTGACCGGTTGCCGGTCCTCCGCTATCGTCCCTACGTTTTTACATACGGGCGGGTACCACCCCCGCGGCCAGTACCGCGCGTCGACACGACGACGGCCGTCACCGTCCAGGAGCAGCCCACCACCCTGCCCAGGCGGGTAAAGGCGGAAGGGCGGCCCCAAGTCGCGGACACGGGGGACCACGTGCGCAGAGCGAAAAAAGAGCCAGCGGGCGAGCCGGGCCGCCGGTATGCCAGAGCAACGCCCGGGGATACCGTGAGCAGCGCTACCCGGCCGGTGGCCCCGCGCGGGCCCCGCCAGTACGCCTCCCCCCAGTTATTCCGCGCCCAGACGCTGGTGCACTATAGCCTGCACTTTGTTTTCCCGGTCGTATTGGCGCTGGTGTTTTTCCCCGTGATGTGGCAAACCGCTTACCTGATTATGTTGGCTACAATGCTCATTGACTTGGACCACCTACTAGCCAAACCCATCTTCGACCCGTTGCGCTGCAGCATCGGGTATCACCCGCTGCACTCCTTCTATGCCATCCCGGTGTATGCGCTACTGCTGCTGCTGCCGGCGACGCAAATGGTGGCTGTGGGGCTGCTGTTCCACCTGTTCACGGATACGGTGGACTGCTTGTGGAACTTCAGCCACTGCCGCGAGTGCTACCTCAACTCCCGTATTTATGCCTTGCGCAACTGGGTGCGGAAGCTTCTGGGCCGGGAGGTGGTTGAGTAGGTTAGAACAGAAGAAAGGCTTGAATGGAGGCAGTACTTTAACAGTCATTCCGGAAGTCAGGCAACAAAGAGAAAAGGAGGAGCCCACGCTTGTTACCGGCTCCTCTTTTTCTCTTTGTAATCCCTCAGAAAGTGTCGCTGGCTGTTTCCCTAATCCTGGCAGATACAATGGCACTAACAATAGACTCGTCCATTTCGAAGACGCATTGGAGGGACGCCGGTCATGTAGTATCCCAAAACCTGCTTAAAATGACAGCTCCTCAACCTGGGATTATAGGTAGCAATTAGGAAGTCTTATCACAACCTGCTATTTATCAGTTAAGGACTGATAATATAGATTTTTCAAACCTAATGAAGTTTGAATGGGATGGCCATTCGGCTCAACCAATAGAGATTGTATGAGTTCCTGTGGATGCTGCACATTTTGGATTATAAAGGCGAGGCAACTTGGGAAACTTGCTTTAAAAGCTTTTTCGGTGTCAAGGATGAATATGGTTTTCTAGGGGTTACATTTTCGATGTTTCATTGCCTTCTCCTTGCAAAAGGAAAGGGAATTTAGAAAAATAAAAAAAATGATTAGCTGATTTTATGAGAAATAATTGGTTTCGAGGTTGTAAATTTTTTTTGGCTGTAATACACGCAGTCGCGGTTCTTTCGTGCCAGAAGGGAGTCGATAAAATACCCGTTTCCATAAAGGCTAAAAGCAAAGCCCAGGAGGTGGTAGACTTATCTATAAAAGCGCACGGCGGCAAATTGTTTGATAAAATCTTGGTTCGCTTCACCTTCAGAGAAAGGCAGTATACAGCTTTTAGAAATGATGGCTTTTTTACCTATACAAGAGCTTTTAGAGATTCTTCTGGCCATGTGAAGGACGTACTGCAGAACAACGGCTTTTACCGTGAAGTGAATGGCAAAAGGATTGACCTGTCAGAAGATAAAAAACTGGCCTACTCAAACTCTGTAAACTCTGTTATCTATTTTGCCTTATTGCCTTATGGTCTGAACGATGCCTCTGTCCACAAACAGTACCTGGGGCAGTTTATGCTGAAAAATATTCCTTTCCATAAAATTAAGGTAACGTTCAACCCGGAAGGGGGAGGAATTGATTTTGATGATGAGTTTGTGTATTGGATACACCCCCAAACATATAAAGTACACTATCTGGCCTATAGCTATAAAGTCAATGGAGGAGGGCTGCGGTTCAGGGAAGCTTTTAACGACAGGGAAATCAACGGCGTGGTGTTTCAGGATTATATAAATTTTGAACCCCTGTCTGACACCGCTTCGCTGGAACACTTGGACAAAGCTTTTCTAACCGAGAGCCTTAAAAAACTTTCCGACATTCACCTGGAGAATATTTTGGTAACCATCAACAAATAATGAAGACAACCTATTTAAACCTATTAGCAGGTGCTTTGGCAGTTGTAGCAGTTGTAAGCTGTAACAATCCCAGCCAACACAGAGATGAAACCCAGGCCAAGCTGACTACAAAAGCAGATGATAAGGAACAAATCTCTGCCTCTACGGAATCTCAGCCAGATACCATCAAGAAAAGTATTCCGTCAGAAACCAACGGAAAGATAGGCAAGGCCAACGTGCAGATTAACTATCACTCACCGGGTGTGAAAGATCGGACAATCTGGGGCGGACTAGTAGCATTTGACCAAGTATGGGTGACTGGGGCACACAAAGCAACTGCTGTCAAGTTTGATAAGGCAGTAAAAATTGACGGAAAGGAAGTGGCAGCAGGTACTTATGCCTTATTCACTATACCGGGGAGAGAAGAGTGGACCATCATCCTGAACAAAGATTATGAGCAACACCTGGCAGATGACTATGATCAGAAAAAAGACGTTCTGCGGGTAAAGGTAAAGCCGAAAACGCTTGATCAACACCAGGAAAGACTTAAGTACGAGATACATGCTACTACTACCGAAGAAGGAGCAATCACCATTTCTTGGGAGAAAGTCCAAGTTTCCTTGCCAGTAAGCACGAACTTCTACTAAGTATTGTGGCAAGGGCAAACAGTTAGAGTTCCTTTCCTAGATAGGCAAAAGTACTGGCATGAGCGGCGCTTTCCTTTTACATAGGGTGCTGCAGGTGGTTGTTCCAATGGCTATTGCGTGGTTGTTCTATCAGTCAATATTCAAGCGAGCCACCTTGTTGCTGCTGGCAGGGATCCTGATAGACTTAGACCACCTGCTGGCCAATCCAATTGTTGATCCCAACCGGTGCAGCGTAGGGTATCACCTGCTGCACCAATACTGGCTTATCCCAGTGTATGGACCAGGGCGTACGCATCAAAAATTCTAGACTTCTTTTCTAGCTTGTGAGAGCATACTGAGTTCGAAAACCTGAATGCTATAGCTGATTGGAAAACGGCACTAGCGCCGCAAAGGCACTTCGCTAGGTTTGATGCGTAAGCCCTGATCAACTACCCGCGATAAGGACTGATAAGACCCTTTATTCTTATCGGTCCCTATCCTAAGAGTAGCAATCCACCTTTCCGCTGGAATTACAGCGAAAGACGGTATCTTTTCCGCCTTTACTAGGGGACTGCCATGACTGAATTCAAAAACGATTTGCTTCAACTCGCGCGTCACTTGGGTATAGCCGAGGCGGAGTTTGCTGCCGTTGGTATTCATTCTTGGCCTGCTATTATGCACCGGATAAAAACCACCTTTTTTATCCAATCCGAATCTAGTACTTCCTATTCTTGGTCTTGGGATAACCTAAAAAAACCGTACTGCCAAGTGCCCTTTGCGAATGGGCAGGCTTATAAGGTTTTACCGAGCCTCGTTGAGGACTCGGAGAAGGTATGGTTCGTAGCGTGTGACACGAAGTTCTGGCTCTTTGAAGGCACTGTCCGAGCCATCCAGCTTCTGATTCAAGAACATTACGCCTTTGAGTATTATCTCGTCTCTAAAAAGTATGCGTGGCTATTGTGCGAAACAGACCATGACGTTCTGCTTGGTGCAGGAAGCATGATGGCCAAGATGCGCCCGCTGCTTTCGCCTATAAGCTAAGTGGATAAATGCCGAGGCTATCGCAGTAAAGTTATGCATTGCGTCAGCTGAAAAGTTGAATGGTATCTACCACTATTCCCAGACCTTGCCTATAACTCCGATTATGTCAAGCGATATTTCTGCGAACATAAGTTCGATCTTAACGAAGGAAGATCTTCGTTAAGGTCTAATTATGCCTCTCAAGATCTTACTATGAAAAGAACGATTTATGTCGCCGTTGGGTGTAGCCTTGGTGCTGCACTTGTAGGTTTAGTAGCCGGCTATCGTCTAGCAATCTATAGGCAAGAAGAATTTTTTAGTTTAGAGAACGACATTCGCAGAGGAGCCAATGTGGATTACGAGGACACCTTGGTCAATGCCTCCGTTTTTCGCACCCAACTGCGGGAGACGCCTAACCTGGATACTGTATTCGCGCGGGTGCCTTTTCTAGCAAAGTGCATCCGGGTTCTGTGGCAGGATTCGGTAGCATTAGAGGCTATATCCATTCCTGCCCCGGGCGAGGACAACAACTTCTATCTGATCCGGGGTGATTCTATTACCCAACTATGGATGCGTCCGCGAAAAACCCGCTAGACTTCATCGGTCTTAGAAGGTAACGTTATGTTAAAAAGAGCATCTATGAACTTAGTTATGCAGGACAAAAGGCATTTCGGCCTGACAACAGGCGATGCCATCCGCTTGCTCGTCATTCATCTGCTTACCGCGATGCTAATCCTGTCCCCGTTTTTGCCCGGTCCCAGTGCCTTTAGCCAAGCGACGAATGCCCTCTTTAGTGTTTTTCAGCTCCTAAGCTTGCCCTGCCTGCTCCTCGTGCCCGTCGGCTTGCTATGGCTGTGGCACCAGCGGCGGCAAGCTAAGGCCACGCGCCTTGGCTTTTACCCACTGCTCGTGTGTACCCTACCCGTGATGCTATTCGTGCATAGTATCGGCAGTGCCCAAGTGCTTCGTTCGTGGAGCAGAAGCAGAGCCATCACCCGCAGTGCGCCGCTGTTGGCTGCGTTGGCAACCTACCAGGCAAAGCACCAGCGCTATCCGGTTCACTTAACCGAACTAAGTCCGCGCTACTTACCCCAGCTTCCTAGTCCCGGCGTGATGGGCATCGCAGGTTATGCGTATGAGACGCATCCGGACTGCTTCCAGCTCACCTTCGCCCAGAACGTGTTGTTAGGCTTTAACTTTGAAGTAGTGGCCTATGACCCGAGCGACCATCACCGGGCGCAAGGCGAGCTGTCCACGCTCTCTTCCGCCGGTGCCCCGCACTGGCAGTATTACATCTATGATTGACCAGGTACCGAGCCGCAACGGGTTTGATCAAGAGGATAGGTTTGCCGTCGTATAATGGCCATTATGATAAGTGACTTCTTAAATTTTGTATTGGTGTGAGAGCAGCGGTTGCTATCACTATTTCATGCAATTTGCTACGTATGAATCAACACCTTTACCTGTTCCTGGAATCCTTTCTGAACAAGCATTCCAAGAAGCAATGGTTGGACCAGGTGAACCGGGCCAAGCCGAGTGATAACTTGCTTCGGGGGATGGATGCCTTACCCCGAGAATTCGATGAGCGCTACTGCGTCAAACTAGCCAAAGGAAGCAAGCAGCAGGATATTGCTTTCGTAAACCAAGCCCTTGCCCGGTATAAGCTGACCACCTGTTATGTGCTGTCGGCTTACGCACCGTTGCATGAGCAAACGATGACAATCAGCGAAGCGCTGGACACGATCGTAGGGGATAGCTCCACGACGCTTATCTCCTTCATCGCGGGCAAAGTAGCCTATTTTGAAGGGCATTCGCCAGGGGACCGTTACCTCTGTATTCGCGAAGTATAATTAAGCAAAAGCGTTAGTTCATCTTCTGCGTTAACTCAATCGCCCAGCAGAATCAAAAACCCTTCTGTTTCCGGAGATGATACGCCCGCTTGTATCTCCTGCAACGCGTTAGTTGGGTAGCCCCGTTGCTGGGCCATCTCGATTAACTTTTGCCACTGGGTAAGGTATAAGCGGGCCTTGCCATAGGGATCAACCGGAATACCCGTGGTTTGCCCATACGCATAGAGTAAGTCCTCCAAGGGAGTATCAATTGCCAAGCTACCGAGGTATTGTTTCTTTTGTCCTGCCTGCCAGTAAATGTCTAGTCCCATAATGGCGCTTGGGTTGCATTTGTGAAAGGTACGCTAGTTAGACAAAAGGCAGAAAAGGCGCATCTGTCAGCTTGGCGGGTTTCGCGGAATCCTTTCTTAACATAAGATAGGTTATAAGAGCTGTCTTAGAATAAGTGCGGTTTTGGCCCTGTTGTCTCTGGCCTCAAACCGTGGTACTTTGGCGGGGACTAGGCTCCCATAGGGGCGTTTACGAAACTCGTTTTTTCGGAGTACTTCGTACACGTGGATTCGCAGACGAGTTTCGTACACTCCCCTGGCCCTACAGCGGCCGGCTGGCACTTGGTGCCGGCCAACTGCCAGGCGTTCACGGACAGGAGGGTCCGCATAGAACATGTGGGAAAATTACAGTAAGCGGTGGAGGCCAGGGGGTGGCGGTGGCGCACCGGGTCTTACAACTACATGATTGGCGGTCCGTTATTCTTTCTTCCAGCCATTATGGGTCAAGTTGAACAGCGTGACGTTTTCGGCGGCCGCACGGTCGCTCTTAAAATGGAATTTCTCCAAAACGCTGGTAGAACGGTGGTTTTCGAAGTGGGTATAGGCTTCTATTGCCTGTAGTCCGACCTGTTGAAACCCAAAGTGAATTACCGCTGCAATCGCTTCGTGCATAAACCCTTTTCCCTGACAGTCCGGTAATAATTCATACCCAATTTCTGCCTTCGAAGCGTTGTCCGAAAAGTTAAACAAGCAGACCGTTCCCATTACGTTGTCAGCCCCGCTCAGCGTAATAGCCCAATAAATTAAATCGTCGCGTTGGACATTTTCGTTAATGGTGTGGATGAAGGTCCTGGCCTCGTCAATTGATTTGCTGGGTCGCCTGTCCAGGTATTTGTTCACGTGCTCGTTCGAACGCAAAGCCAATATTTCCTGGTCATCGCTGCGTCTGAGTTGCCGCAATGTCAGCCGTCCGGTTTTCAACACTGGAAACGGTGTAAACCTTTTGCCCGTCATTTTTTCCTAACTAAGCGCTTTTGGGGGAATCGATCGTGAGGGAAAGCAAAATGGTGGTTTCGAGGAGGTGCAAGCGCTTTTAGGTACTGCAAACGACCTGCTACAAGTTGTAAAGATGGCTACATAAGGACCGATAAGAATAAAGGGTCGTATCGGTCCTAAAATAGGGTCGTCAGGTCGTCGCGGAGCAATAGCCGGCCAGCAGGGCCCGGCCGGGAACGGCATGGGGTGGCCGACCGCCGGTTAGCGCGGGAAGTAGATGGAAAAGGTCGAGCCCTGGCCCAGCATGCTGGCGACTTCGATTTTGCCGCCCCCGTTTTCCACCAGCTTCTTGACCATGTGCAGGCCCACGCCCGAGCCTTCCACGTGGGTGTGGTAGCGGCGGAATAAGCCAAACAACTGGTACTCGCCGCTCAAATCCAGGCCCAGGCCATTGTCCTGCACTTCTAACACCACGTACTCGGTTTCCACCCGGCTGCGGACCGTGACCTGGGCGGGCCGGGTGGGGTCATGGTACTTGAAGGCATTGCTGAGCAGGTTATACAGGACGGAACGCAGGTTTTTCTCCGCGAACGTGATGGTGGGCGTGGCCGCCACGTCCACCCGCAGCTGGCCGCCCACCTGCTGCTGCAGGCTAGCTAGGTCCAGGCGCACGGCTTCAATGAGCGGGGCCACGGCGACGGGGGCCGCCGTTTCACGGAAGGAATCCTGCAGCTTGGTGATGTCGGTGAGCAAAGCCAGGGTATGGGTGAAGCGCGCGATGGAGTCCTGCATCAGCTCCAATAGGACGGCCACGGCGCTGCCTTCGGCCGGGGCGGGCAGCTCCTGGCGCAGGGAGGTGAGCAGGCCTTCGAGGTTGGCGATGGGGCCTTCAGGTCATGGGAGGCCGTGTAGACGAAGTTGTCCAGGTCCATGTTGGTGCGCAGCAGTTGCTGGTTGCTGTTCCGCAATTCCGCGTTGCGGGCCTGCAGCGCCTGGTTGGCCACGGCCAGCTCCTCGTTCAGGGCCTGCACCTGCTGGCGGGCCTCCACCTGCTCGCTCACGTCGTAGGCGAAGTTCAGGACGCCGTCGATGCGGCCCTGGGCGTCGCGCAGGGCCTGAAAGAACACGTCGAAGTAGCGTACTTCCGGCTGGCCGGCGTTGGCATAATCCACGGCGGCGGGCATGGCGCGGCCGTAGAACGGCTCGCCGGTCTGGTACACCTGGTCGAGCAACTAAAAAAACTGCTGCCCGGCCAGCTCCGGCAGGGCCTGGCGCACGGGCTGGCCCTGCACCACGCGCGCGGGAAACTGCTGCTGGTAGCGCGGGTTAACGAGGGCGTACACGTGGTCGGGCCCCCGGTTGAGGGCCACTTGCGCCGGCATCTGCATCAGAATGTCGTGCAGGCGCTGCCGCTGGGCCTCGGCTTCGGCGCGGGCCGCCTGCTCCCGGGCCTGGCTCTCGCGCAAGGCCTGCTCGACCTGGCTCCGGTCTTGGTCGCTGGTATCGGTAAAGCTGACCACCAGCCGCTCGCCGCTGCGCTGGGCCACAATGTGGAAGTAGTTGTCGAGGCCGTCCGCTTGGTAGTTGACTTGGTGCCGGTCGGGGCCCCGTCTTGGTACGCGCGCCGGTAGTAGTCGAAAATGCCGGCGGCGAGGGTATGCGGAAAATGGGTGAGCAGCCGCCCTCCCGGCTGCTCCGGCAGGCCCATCATGCGCTGGGCAGGGGGATTGAGGTACTCAATCGTGAAGTCGACCAGTTCGCTGGTGGTGTCATAAATGGGGCGTAGCACACCGATGCCCGTGAGCGAGACGTCCAGCACCGTTTGCAGCAGGTCGAAAGGAGCGGAGGGATCAGCTGTCAACCAGGGGGCAGGGAGCATAAGCAGAGGCACGAAAGAGCGAAGCGAGGCAAAGGTACAGCCGGGATCTCGGCCTTCCCAGTGGCTATACGCGACAGCCGAGGAGAACGAAGCATAGACGCTTCCTAATTAATGATTCCCTTCGACTAGACGAAAGCAAGAAGGAACTTCCAGCAGCAAGCCGTCTGGATTCTGGGAATCGTAGTTAACGTAATGGCCGTGACTGTTGCAAAACCCCCTCTAGTGAATCTACTCGGTCGCATCAATCACTAGTAAGAGGCGAAAAGGCTTGGTAGCGCCCCTAACTGGTGGCGTATGGAGGCACGAATAACCTGGTTTCCGCCCACTGACCGACTTTTGCAACAGCCACAGGGTCTTTTCGGTCCCTATACGGGAGGCTGAACAGTTGTTGAACGCTCGTTGCACACCTGTGCAGCGTCAACAGTCCGTACTGATAAGGCCGGCTTATCGGACCTTATCCTTGTCTAGCGCCAGACTTATGCCAACCCTTAGCGACCGGATCTGCGGGCGTAGCGCCCAAGTCTAGGGCACTGGTGCCCTTACGTCGGTATCAGATTGCCGGACCGCATCAAGGGAAAGGGAAGCTGCTGGTGGGGGAGGGTCAACGGCGGCTGGGGGCAGGGTTGCTGGCTTTCGCCTGGCTTGCAGCACTGGCGGGGCGGGGTGTGCCCCCGATAAAGCAGGCGGTTGATCACGACAATAGCGGCCCCAATGCCAAGTAGCGCTAAGACGGAGGCTTGTTGAGTTACCATCCAAGTAAGCAGATCATCGAACAGAAAGGAGCACTACGCATGAGCCTCCTATACGTAGTCTACCTAATTTTAGGATTGTTAGGGTCAGCTACAGCTACCTACCTGAGTACCTTAACGAAAGCAGTGGGCCCCGGATGAGCGGTGTTACTGCGGCTTAGGCAGCATCGGGGTGGATGCGGACGCCCGTGCGGCCCCCTGGAAGCCGGCCGTGGCTGCCACATTCACGGCTTCTAAAAGGACGGCGCCCGCAACGACCGGACTGCTGGTAGCCGTTCAACATGGAAAAAAGATCTACTGCGGCTTTTGGACGCCGAAGCACAGATTTACGACAGAATTGAAGGGTACTATGGCAGCTCCTTAGCGCGCTGGCGCACCCCATGCTTACTTAACAATTCCTTGTTTTGCAGAAGCTTTCTTGTTGTACCACGGGCCTCGCCTGGGGACTAATCAGTTTCGCGGCGGGGTTGGCAGGGTGCGACGCGGACCCGCCCTCAACCCACCGGCAGTCACCCACCTCAGCATCCGTCCTCGTGCCGAAAGCTGCGCAACAGGCCTTGCATCAACGGTTCCAGGGGCCGCTGGAGAAGCTGCACTGGCAGACGACGCCAACGGGTCTGACCGCCACTTTTCGCTGGCGGACGATTCCGATGCGGAGCCAGGTGACGCGCGGCGGCGTGATCGCAGAAACGGAACTGGAAGTAGAGGACCTCGACGTTCCGCCAGCGTTGTGGGATGCGCAGCAGCACCAGTATCCATCGTATCAGGTCCGGCAGCTGCGCTTGGTAGAAACCGGCAACAAGCGCTTCTTCCGGCTGCACCTAACCAGCCCCAGGGGCGAAACACGCGCCTATTCCTTCACCCGAGCTAGCGGGTTAGTGGTCGACCACTAACCCGCACACCCGCGTAGAACCTATTTGGCTGGGCTGGGCTCAACACAGCCCACCCTAGCTTTTCTTCTAACCCCTTTTTCCCGGCTATGCGACCCCTTGCTCTTCCTGTTCGCTGCGGGCAACTTGCTGTGATCAGCCTTGTCTGCCTACTAAGTCTGCCTGCGGGCGCGCAAGTCCAGCCGCCGCGCACCCCGGTGTACCCGCCTCCTGCTCCCCTCGCCACCGATACGGCGGCGGCCAACCAGGTCGGGCAAAGCCAGGAATTCGCGGTGCCTTCGGTCTTGGGCAGCGGCCCGAGCAAGGGCGTCGTGGCGCACTACGAACGGCTCAGCAACTTCTCTATTAGCACGAAGCTGCGGGACCAGAACCCCGAAGCCCGGGCGACGACCACCGTCACGAAAAATGCCCGCGCCTTTATCAAGGCCTATGCGCCCCTGATCAACCACCCGCATCTCAAGCTGATTCTGGGCGTGAACTATGACCGGGAGGAGTTTCAGTTTAAGAACCCCAACGCCTCCACGTTTTACCGCGACCTGGAAGACAAGGGCCTAAAGGTGCTGGGGGCCCAACTGGCCGCTATTCGGCCGGTTGATCAGGTCCACTGGTACATCGCGCGGGTGAAGGGCGAGTTAAATGGCGATTATACCTCCAGCGAGCTGTCGGTATCCGACTATCTGAAGGTGTCGGCGGAGTTTATTTACGGCTGGAAACGGTCCCCTACCTTCGCCTGGGGCGTGGGCGCGCAGCTAGGCTACACGTTTGGGCGGCAGAGCATCTACCCCGTGATCTTGTACAACCGGACCTGGAACAACCACTGGGGCGTGGAGTCGCTGTTTCCAGCGCGCGTGTCGGTGCGCTACAACCTGTCACCCACCACCCTGCTGTTCGCGGGCTATACCGTGGACGGCTATAACTACAACATCAAGCTGCGCGAGCCGCTGCAGAATGGCCTGCAAACCCTGATTCTGCGCCAGACTGAGCTCAAGCCCCGGGTGCGGCTGGAGCGGGAAATTTATGATTTCGTGTGGCTGGGCCTGGAAGCGGGCTACCGCTACAATGCCTCGTTCAACGCGCTGGATGAAGAGGGCAACAAGGGCTTTAGTCTGTTGCGCGGCAGCCCCCGCCCGCGTATTATCGACAATACGCTGGGCGGCGCCCCGTATGCCAGCGTGGAAATATTCCTGGTGCCCCCGCGTAAGTTCTTGAAGAAAACGACCAGCCCATAAGCCCCCGCAGGCCCCAGAAGTTACCTAGTGGGTAGGGGTCGCGTTGGGCTCCACAATAGATACCAGCCAGCGCCCGGCTTCGCGGGTACGGCCCGTGTAAAAACTATCTACCAGCTGCACGTGCACCTGCCGTTGCCAGAAAAGCGGCAGCTGGGGGGCGACCGGCGAGAGCGAAAACACGACGATCGGGTGGTGGGGAACGGCCCGCCACTCCGGCTGTAACTGGGGAATGGAGCGCCCCGCCTGCCACACCTGCTTGATGGGCACCTCCTGGAGGCTATACCAGGGCAGCTGGGGCAGGCCGGGATGGTGGCGCACCTGCGCTAAGCGCCGCAGGCCAGCCTTGTCTCGCCCTTCCCACACCGGGTACGCGGGCAGGAGGAGCGTGACCACCAGCGCGAGCAGCATGATGGAGATCCCACTTAATCGGCCCGGGTGGGGGCGGCGGAAGCCATAGAATAGCGCCAGGGCCCCGAGTAATCCGAACGCGGGCACGGCGACCCAGAAGCGGACACTGTGCCCATCGAAGCCAGGTAGCGGGAAGAACGTCATGGCCGCCGGTACGAGTACGCACACCACCGCCAGCACGCTCGCCCAACTTCTGAGCACCAACCGGTCAGCTCGCGGCACGACCTGCGTGCGAAACAAAACCTCCCAGTACCGCAGGAGTCCCCCCATCAGTAACACCAGCGGCAGGAGCAGGGGTAGCATGTAGCGCGTTTTCTTTTCGGGCACCACGCTCAGCAACACCAAGGTGGTGACGAGCCAGCCCAGGGTGAACGCCACCGGCACATAGCGCTGAAGGCGGGGCTGGCTATAGGGCACCAGGACCGCGGCCAGGGCCACCATCACCCAGACGCCCGTGAACACCGGCAGCTGCCCATAGTACCAGAGGGACTTGACGTGGCGATCCGACCACGCCGCCACCTCTAGCTGGGCGACGCGTAGCGCCTCCGGCGCCACATGGTATAATACATAGAGCGGCCACGCCGCCCCAACCAAGAGCGCTACCCCCATGGCTACGAGCCCCCCGCGCCATTGGGTGCGGACCGTGGCCCGCCAGCGCGATAGGGGCGAGAGCAAGCAGCCCAGAAAGGGGAGCAGCAGGCTGTACAGGGCCACGGGTCCTTTACTCAGGATACTGAGCCCCAGGAATAAGCCCCCCAGTGCAAACCACCCGTAGCCCGGAGCACGCTGCCGCCAGCCCCGCACGAGCACCCATAAGGCCCCGACCAAGAAGCTGTTCGAGAAGATATCCCACTGCCCATCGCGGCCCACGGTGAGCAGCAGCAGGCTACTGGCCAAAATCAGGGCCGCGAGCCAGGCGGTGCGGCCCGGCGCTTCCGCGTCGCCGGGCAGCTCGGTGGTGAGCTCCTGAGCGAGCTGCCAGAAGAAGAAGACCAGCAGGGTGGCCATCAGGGCGGCCGGCAGGCGCAGTACCCCGAGGTTGTCCGTCGTTCCCGTCACGCGCATCACCGCCGCCACGGCCCAGGTGGGCAGCGGCGGCTTGGCCAGCCGCAGCTCGCCGTTCATGGTGGGCAACAGCCAGGAGCCGCCGGCGGCCATTTCGCGGGCGGCCGTAAAATTGCGCGTCTCCATGAGGCTGGCCTCCGGGGCCCCCAGGTGCACAAAGCAGCTGAACAGACACACCACCAGCAGGACCAGGGGCGAAGCCCGCGAATCGGGAGCGGGAAAGCAGAAGCCACGGCTAGTGAGCGGACGGCACGGACCGCGCCGCGCGGTCGAGGAGGGAGCAGAAGCCTGGTGCGTTTCATCGGGTCAGCCACTCTACAAACTGCTTCAGGCCCTCGGTCAGGGTGGTTTGGGGTGCGTAGCCCAGCAGCTGGCGGGCCTTGCGGCTGTCGGCGTAGGTCACGTCTACGTCGCCGGCCTGCAGGGGCTGGAACACCAGCTGGGGGGCAATTCCCACCGCCTCACCCACGGCTTGAATCAGTTCCAGCAGTGGGATGGGGTGGCTGTTGCCCAGATTGACTGTTTCATAACCTATCGGCTCCCGCAGCAGATAAGCGACGCCCCGCGTAATGCCCTCGACCGTATCGAGCACAAAGGTGTAGTCGCGGGCCGTGGTCCCGTCGCCGAATACGGGTATTGGCTCACCCGCTCGCAGCAGGCGTACAAACTTGTGGATGGCCAGATCGGGCCGTTGGCGGGGGCCAAAGACGGTAAAAAAGCGCGCGTTGAGCACGCTCAGTCCGTAGAGGTGGTGGTAGGTATAGGTCAGCTGCTCGCCGGCCAGCTTGGAAGCCGCGTAGGGGGAGATACACGCCTGCAGTAACGACTGATCCTCCCGAAAGGGCCGCTGGGGCGAATTGCCGTACACGGAGGACGAGGACGCAAAAAACAGCTTACCGATCCCCTGCAGCCGCATCCATTCCAGCAGGTGGGTAGTGCCCAGCACGTTGTTCTCCAGGTAAGCGGCTGGCTCGCGCACCGAGGGGCCCACACCAGCTTTGGCCGCCAGGTGCACCACCACCTCTACGGTCGTCTGGCCCAGGGCGTGGGTCAACGCGTCAGGGCCGGCGCGTAGGTCCAGCTCGTGGAAGCGAAACCGGGGATGCGCCAAAAAGCCCCCCAGGTTCGCCTCTTTCAGGGAGCGGGCATAAAACGGATCAAAATTGTCCAGGCCCACGACCTGATAGCCGTCGGCCAACAGCCGCTCACACAGGTGGGACCCAATAAAGCCGGCGCAACCCGTAACCAAAACCGAAGGCATAAGCAAAGAGGGATACTCGACTAAAAACTAACACCGGCAATGAGGGGGCGAAGGTGACGGCCGATTCTGAAGAATATCTGTAGCTAGGCCACCAAGAGAATGTATCCGGAGGCAGTAGAGCAGTGGGTTCAGAAAGTCTTCAGATTCGTTCGCTACTTTTCGCCTTTCCCCTAAGCCCTGCTATTGTGAAAATTCTGATTGTGGAAGATGAGCCCACCCTGCGCACTTCCCTGGCCGACTACCTGCGCCAGGACGGGTACGTGATTGAGCTGGCAGCCAACTACGCGCAGGCCCACGAAAAGATCAAGCTCTACCAGTACGACTGCGTGCTGCTCGACCTAACGCTGCCCGACGGCAACGGCCTGAACTTACTGCGCACGCTCAAAGCCGATAGCTCCCCCGCCGGCGTGCTGGTCGTATCCGCCCGCGATGCCTTGGATGATAAAGTTCTGGGCTTGGAGCTGGGCGCCGATGACTACCTAGCTAAGCCCTTTCACCTGTCCGAGCTCAGTGCCCGCCTCCGAGCTATTATTCGGCGGCGCAACTTTCAGGGCAACCGCCACATCCTGTTTCAGGAATTAACCGTTTTCCCCGACCAGGGCCAGGTACTGGTAAAGGGCGAGCCCGTGGCCCTGACGCGGAAGGAGTATGACCTATTACTGTATCTACTAGCTCACCCTGGTCGCGTCCTGACCAAGGAATCGATTGCCGAGCACGTCTGGGGCGACGCGGCGGACGCGGCCGACTCGTTTGATTTTATCTATACCCACCTGAAGAACCTGCGCAAAAAGCTGCAGGAGAAAGGAGCAGGCGATTATATCCGCACCATTTATGGAATGGGCTACAAGCTGAGCGCCGAATGAAACTGCTGGCCGCCACCAACCGCTATTACCTGCTGCTCGCGGGCTTACTGTTCACGGTGGGCAGCGTGCTGCTGTACGTGGGTGTGCTGTGGGCGCTTCGGGAAGAAGTAGAAGAGCGCCTGTTTCAGCAGCGGGAGTACCTCACGAGGGCCGTGCAGCGTACCGGCAAGCTGCCCAATACCCCCTTTGAAGGGCGCACAAGCGTCAGCGCCACGCCCCAGCCCACGGGCCTGCGTGACGTACTGCTCTTGGAGCCCCTGGAGAATGAGCTGGAGCCTTACCGGCAACTAACTTTTCCGCTCACCCTAGATGGCCGCGTCCAGTGGGTCTCCCTGAGTAAATCCTTGCTGGAAACCAAGGATGTGCGGCAGCTTATACTGCTGCTCTTAGTAGGGGTGTTAGGTGCGCTGCTGGGGGCATGGTGGTGCTGAACCGCTGGCTGGCCCGCCGCCTCTGGGCCCCGTTTGAGCGCACCCTGCACCAACTGCAAGGCTATGACGTGCGGCACCACCAGGTTCTGCACCTGCCCGATACCCGCATCGAGGAATTCACGCAGCTCAACCGCGCGCTTACCAGCATGAGCCAGCGCGTGGCCAACGACTACACCACGCTCAAAGAGTTCACCGAGAACGCGGCCCACGAAACGCGGACGCCGCTGGCCATCATGCAGGCCAAACTCGAGCAGCTGCTCCAACTCCCGGATTTACCGGCCGCCGCGGCGCCGCTGATTCGTGACCTGTACACGGCTACCCAGCGGCTCACCCGGCTGCACCAGAGCCTGACGCTGCTGAGCAAAATCGAAAACCGGCAATTTGTCGCCGCCGAGCCCGTCCGCCTGGAGGAGGTGCTGCGCGAGAAACTGCACCAGCTGGAAGATTTTATACACGCCAAGCGCTTGCGCTTGGAAGTATCGCTAACCGCCGTGCCAGCGCTTCCGCTCCACCCCGCTCTGGTCGATTCCTTGGTCAGCAACCTGCTACACAATGCCATCCGCCACAATCATGAGGGCGGGCTACTGCGCGTTCTGCTCACGGCTACGGAGTTGGAAATAACCAACACGGGTCCGGCTTTACGCGCAAAGGAGCAGCCGGCGCAATTTTTCGAGCGCTTTCGCAAGCATAATATGGCCTCCGATTCGCCGGGACTGGGCCTCTCTATTGTGCAGCGCATCGGCGAGTTATACGGTTTTGACATTCACTATGCGTACGCCCCCGAGCAGGCCCTGCACACACTACGCGTTGTTTTTTAAGCTGCTAAGCGAATCAACCGGGGTTGGGTCCAAGGGTTGGGTCCGGGCGTCGGGGCCGGCGCGCAGGTTTCACGCGCACTATAAGAAATAAACAATGTTTCTTTTACGCCGACGTCTAGCGTCCCTTACCGCCTGGCTTGCTCTCTCCCTGCTACCGGTTGCTGTTCGGGCTACTAACTGCCTGGACCAATGGCGCTAGTGAGCACCCAAACCGCTGCCTTGGGCCTCGGGTTTATGGCGCAGCTGCTGTTTTCGAGCCGCATTATTCTGCAGTGGATTGAGAGCGAGCGGGCCAAGCGGGTGCTGGTGCCCGTGCTGTTCTGGCAAATCAGCTTGGTGTCCTCGTTGCTGATGATCCTGTACGGCATGATGCGCCACGACCCCATTATTCTGGCGGCTCAACTGATCAGCTACGCTATCTATATCCGCAACCTGCAGCTGCTGGGCGAATGGGGCAAGCTCCACGGCGCTTTCCGGGCGGGCGCTTACACGTTCCCGCTAGCTGCTATTGGCTGGTTTGTGGCCGGCACCTCGTTTTTTAGTCTGTAAACGATGCTCACTACCCGGATTCCGGGTGGGGTGCTGGCGCTAGGGGCCGTGGGCCAGACCATCTTTCTGCTGCGCTTCGTATACCAGTGGCTATACTCCGAGCGCAAGGGCGAGTCGGTGCTGCCGCTGAGCTTCTGGCTGGTTAGCCTTATTGGCTCGGCTCTTATTCTGGCTTACGCCGTGCTGCGCCGCCCCGTGGATTACGTGCTGATTTTGGGTAATGTACCGGGCATCGTGGTGTATGCCCGCAACGTGGTGCTGCTGCGTCGGGAGATCAAAGGGCTGCGGGTGGAGGAAATAGAGCAATGACGAACGAGGCAATGAGGGTGCGATTGTTCAGGCTTTTTTTCGGGTTAAAGCGGTGTTTAAGATGCCTCTAGGGCCCCTACAGATTTGCTTCAGAAACGCCGCCTAACCTTGTGCGTACTGCCGCTTCCTGCATCCACTACCTCTGCCTATAGTGCTACTTCACTGAGATTAAAATGGCATTAAAATTAATTCTAACCTGCCACCTTCATTAGTAGTCCTATTTCATGCCCCGCGATGCAGCCGTTGCACGTTCTTTTTCCGATGCCCCACTACCCGTTGCCGTGACCGTTACCTCCCTGAATCAAACCCCTGTTCCCCTGGTTACCTCACCCCGCTGGCGCGGCCTCTGGCTGTTGGCGCTGCCCCTGCTGCTGACGGGCTGCGCCGGCACCAAGTCCACCTACACCCGTGAGCACGTGGCCCAGCGCCTGCGGGCCCGGGCCGGCTACGAGCTGGGCGCGGCCCGCACGGCCCGCGCCCCGGCTCCTGCGCTGCCCAACCTGCAGGACGGCCTGAGCGAGGACGAAACCGTGAACCTGGCCCTAACGCGCAACCCCGCCTTCCAGGCCGACCTAAGTGCGCTGGCTCTGGCGCAGGCTGACCTGCAGGATGCCGGCCTGCTCGCAAACCCCGTGCTCTCGGGAGTAACGGCCTACGGCACCTCCCCCGTGTTTCTGGCCCTGAACTTTGCCTCCGACCTGCTCTGGCAGCGCCCCGGCCGGGTGGGGGCGGCCCAGCTCGAAACCCAGCGCGTGGCCGAAAGCCTGGTGACCCGCGGGCTGCTGGTGAGCCGCGACGCTCAGGTGAGCTACATCGACATCACCCTGGCCGACGAGCGGCTGCGCATCGCCCGCGAGGGCATTGCCATGCGGGCCGAAGTGGCGCGCATTGTGCGCGCCCGCTACCGCGTGGGCGAAGCCAGTGAGTTGGAAACGGTGGCCCCCAGTGCCGACTCCTTGCGCGCGGTGGATGATTACTACCGCGCCCGCCGCGACGCCCAAGTGGCTCGCCTGCGTCTGCTGGCCACCTTGGGGCTGGATTCGGTAAATGCCGACTCCGTGCGGTTCACGGCGGCCCCTGCGGCGGCTACCACGGTGCCACCACTGCCCGTGCTGCTGGATTCGGCCTACGCCGCCCGGCCCGACCTGTGGGCCGCCCGCATCGGTATTGAGGGCATCGGCAAGCGGCTGCGGTGGGAGCGGAGCCGGGTGTTTTCCTTCGTGCTCTCGCTCAACGCCCGCCTCAACGACCCCAATCCGGTGCACCTAGGGCCGGGCGCGGCCATCGGTCTGCCCATTTTTAACCGCAACCAAGGCCGCATCTCCCGGGTGAAAGCCGAACTGGAGCAGGCGTCCTGGCAGTACCTGGCCTTGCGCCAGACCGTGAACCTGGACGTACGTGAAGCCTATGCCCAGTACGAGCAGGCTGCGCAGAGCGTAGCCCTGTGGGAGCGCAGCTACCTGCCCAGCCTGCAGGACGCGCTGCGCCGCTCGACCAGCGCCTTCATCAACGGCGACTTTCCCTACGTGCAGGTGGCTGAAACCACCCGCCAATTGCTCGACGCTCGTCAGCGCGTCGCCGACGCCCGCGCCGACCAGCGCCGCGCCCTGGCCCGGCTACGCTACGCCGTGGGCGGCCGGTTTTAATCTCTAATTGTCCTCTCCTATGCCCGTATTCCCTCTTTTTGTTGCTTCCCGCGCCGTGGCGCTGGCTGGCCTGCTCGGCCTAGTCACTGCTTGTGTCAAAGAAGAAGCCGTTAAGCATGTCAGCCCTTCCGAGATCGCCAACCCGGTCAAGGAATCGGACCTGACCACCGTGACCATCACCGAGCAGGCGGAACAGCGGCTGGGCATTAAAACCGTGGCCATCAAAACGGATAACGTGCAGGCCACCCGCGAGGTAGGCGGCGAGATTCAAGCCGTGCCGGGCCAGGCCGTTACCATCGTGGCGCCCGTGCAGGGCACGCTGCGCGGGGGTGCCACGATCACGGCCGGCCAGCGCGTGCGGCAGGGTCAGACCCTCTACCAGCTGGTGCCGCTGCCCGCCGAGCGCGACCTGCTCACCCTGGACCAGGGCACGGATCAGGCCCGCACGCAGCTACAGGTAGCCCAGGCCCGCCTGCAGCGGGCCGAGGAGCTGCTGGCCGACCGCGCCGGCAGCGTGCGCGCCCGCGACGATGCCCGCGCCGACGTGGCCTTGGCCCAACGGGCCCTGGCCGATGCCCGCGCCCGCCAGAGCGCGCTGAACGGTAGCGTTGGTGGTGGACAAGCCTTGCCGATCAAAGCGCCCCTGAGCGGGGTGGTGCAGCGCGTGACAGTAGCGCCTGGCTCAGTGGTAACAGCCAACACGGTATTAGTGGAGTTAGCGTCCCTTACGAAGGTTTGGGTACGCGTGCCGCTGTTTGTGGGCGACCTGCGCCGGCTGGGCAAGGAGCAATCCGTGACCGTGCGGCCCCTGAACGGGGGTGCCCCCCGCCAGGCCCGGCCGGTGGAAGCGCCCACCCTCGGGGGCACGGCCGGGACGGCCACGGCCGACGTGTTTTACGAAATTGACAACTCCGACGAGGCGTTCCGGCCCGGCGAGCGGGTGGCCGTGGACGTGAGGCTGGGCAACGCGGCCGGCGGCGCCACGAACGGGGCTACGGGAGCGGCAGCCAGTACGCCGGCGCTGACCATTCCGGCGGCGGCGCTGCTCTACGACGCCTCGGGCGGGCAGTGGGTATACGTGCGCACCAAGCCCCGGCAGTACACCCGCCAGCGGGTGGAAGTGCAGCGGGCGGTGGGGGACCAAATCGTCATCTCGCGGGGCGTAAAAGCCGGCGCGGAGGTTGTGACCGACGGCGCGGCGGAGTTGTTCGGAACCGAATTTGGCGGCAGCCATTAACCCTGTGGTTGCGTGCGCGAATGGCGGCGTGGGTAAAAGCTTCAGTGGAGTTTTTTCCCCTTCGCCCATCTCGCTGCTCAGCCCTTTAGCCTAGACTTATGAAGTGGATAATCGAATCGGCACTGCGGCTGCGGCTGGTGGTCGTCATCTTGTTTGGCGTCTTGCTGGTGGCCGGCCTGCAGGTGGTGCGCAACACGCCCCTGGACGTGTTCCCGGAGTTTGCGCCGCCCTACGTGGAGGTGCAGACCGAAGCGCCGGGCCTAAGCACGGCCGAGGTGGAAGCCCTGGTGAGCGTGCCCCTGGAAAACGCCCTGAACGGCACGCCCGAGGTGAAGAAAATCCGGTCGAAGTCGGTGCTGGGGCTCTCGTCGGTAGTCTTGTATTTCCCGCAGGGCATCGACATCAACAACGCCCGGCAGGCGGTACAGGAACGACTGGCGCGGGTAGCACCTACCTTGCCTGGCGTGGCCCGCCCGCCGGTCATGCTCTCGCCCTTATCCTCTACCAGCCGGGTGCTGAAGATTGGCGTGTCGTCGGACAGCCTCACGCAGGTGGAGATGACCACGCTGGCCCGCTGGAGCATCCGCCCGCGCCTGATGGCCGTGCCCGGCGTGGCCAACGTGGCCATCTGGGGGCAGCGCGACCGGCAATTACAGGTACTGGTGAACCCCGAGCAGCTGCGCACCCTGGGCCTCACCCTGGTCGAAGTGGAAAAGGCCGCGGCCGATGCCACCACGCTGGCCGGCGGCGGCTTCATCGATTCGCCCAACCAGCGCCTGGCCGTCTCGCAAAGCGCCGCCATCCAGACCGCCGCCGACCTAGCCCAGATGCCGGTAACCTTCCGCAACGGCGTGAGTTTGAAGCTGGGCGAAGTGGCGCAGGTGGTCGAAGGCTTCCCCGCGCCCATCGGCGACGCCGTGATTAACGATGGGCCGGGCCTGCTACTCATCGTGGAAAAGCAGCCCGGCGCGAATACCCTGGACGTGACGCGCCAGGTGGAAGCCGCGCTCAATGCCATGCGGCCAGGGTTGAAGGGGCTGGAAATCGACTCGACCATCTTCCGGCCCGCGACCTTTATTGAGATGTCGCTCAGCAACCTGAACAAGTCGCTGCTCATCGGCTGCGTGCTGGTGGTGCTGGTGCTGCTGTTCTTCCTCTACGAGTGGCGCACGGCCCTGATTAGCGCCCTGGCGCTGCCCACGTCCCTCATCGCGGCGGCGCTGGCCTTGCGCTACTCCGGCAAAACCATCGACACCATGGTGCTGGCCGGCCTCATCATCGCCCTGGGCGAGGTGGTCGACGATGCCATCATCGACGTGGAAAACATCATGCGCCGGTTGCGGCTCAACAAGGAGGCCGGCTCCCCCAAAACATCCTTTGCCGTGGTCTACGAAGCTTCGATGGAGGTGCGCTCGGCCGTTATCTATGGCTCGGTTATCGTGGCGCTGGTCCTGCTGCCCATTTTCCTGCTGCCGGGCTTGTCGGGCGCGTTTTTCCAGCCGCTGGCCTTTGCCTACGTGCTGGCCATTTTGGCCTCGCTGTTCGTGGCCCTGACGCTGACGCCGGCACTGGCGCTGCTACTCCTGCCCAAAGCCGCGGAAAAAGAATCCAAGGATGCGCCCGTCGTGGCCTGGCTCAAGCGCCGCTACGCCCGCGTGCTGCCCGGCCTGCTGGCCCGGCCCAAGCGCGTGGCCTGGTCGCTGACCGGCGTGGCGGTGGTGTCGATGCTGCTGGTGCCGTTCTTTGGGCAGGAGTTCCTGCCCAACTTCAAGGAATACGACTTTCTGATGCACTGGGTGGAGAAGCCCGGCACCTCGCTGCAGGCCATGTCGCGCATCACGGTGCGGGCCAGCAAGGAGCTGCGCGCCATCCCCGGCGTGCGCAACTTCGGCGCCCACATCGGCCGGGCCGAAGTAGCGGATGAAGTGGTGGGCCCGAACTTCACGGAGCTCTGGATTTCCGTGGACCCCACCGTGGACTACGAAGGCACCGTGGCCAAAATCCAGGAAGTGGTGGACGGCTACCCCGGCCTCTACCGCGACCTGCTGACCTACCTGCGCGAACGAATCAAGGAGGTGCTGACGGGTACCTCGGCTACCATCGTCGTCCGCATATTTGGCCCCGACCTCGACCAGCTCTATGCCAAGGCCAAGGAAGTGGGCAGTAAGCTCGAAGGCGTGGAGGGCGTAGTCGACCTGAAAGTGCAGCAGCAAACCCTCGTGCCCCAGATTCAGGTGAAGATGAAGCCCGAAGCCGCCGCCCGCTTTGGCCTGAGCCCCGGCACGGTGCTGCAGGCCATCAGCACGCTGGTGAAGGGCCGCAAGGTGGGCGAGATCTACCAGGAGCAGAAGATTTTCGACGTGGCCGTGTGGGGCCAGCCGGCGGTGCGCTCCGACTTCGGGGCCGTGCGCGAGCTGCTCATCGGCCTGCCCGGCGGCGGGGCCGTGCCGCTTAAGGAGGTGGCCGACGTGCGCATTGTGCCCACGCCCAACGAAATCACCCGCGAGGCGTCCTCCCGCCGCATCGACGTCACGCTGAACGTGCGCGGCCGGGACCTGGGCTCGGTGGCCCGCGACGTGCAGGCGCAGGTCGATGGCGTGGCCTTCGGCAACGGCTACCACCCGGAAATTCTGGGCGAGTACGCCGAACGGCAGGCCTCCCAAAACCGCATGGCCCTGCTGGTGTGCCTCTCGCTCATCGGCATCTTTTTGGTGCTCTACACCGACTTCGGCACCGTTCGGCTGGCCACCCTGGGCATCCTGAGCTTGTTTTTTGCCGTGTCAGGCTGTTTGCTGGCGGCATTTCTGACGGGCGGCGTGCTCTCGCTCGGCTCCATTGTGGGCTTTATTACGGTGCTGGGCGTAGCGGCCCGCAACAGCATCATGCTCGTGAGCCACTACCAGCATTTGGAGCGGGAAGAAGGAATGCCCTTTAGCCGAGAGTTAGTCATCCGTGGCTCTCTGGAACGGGTGTCGCCCATTATCATGACGGCCCTGACCTCGGTGCTGGCCCTGCTGCCCATCATCCTGGCGGGCAACGAGCCGGGCGCAGAAATTGAGCACCCGATGGCGGTGGTAATTCTGGGGGGCGTTATTACCTCCACGGTGCTGAACCTGCTGGGTATGCCAGCCTTATACTGGGCCTTCGGGCGCGCGAAAGGGGCTAAGGAAGCTAGCTAATGCACAAAATAGAGATTCGGGTAGGACACACGCGGTTCTACGAGCCAACGGTGGATATGAGATGCTTTGTTTCAAGCCCGGCCTTCCAGGCACCCATCGCTTTGGGAATCACCGAATAGCTTTTCCAGTGGTGGCCTCTACCCGGGTCGTGCCCTTTCCCTCCGACGTGCTGGCCGGCGAGGTTGGCGCCAAGCTGGGGGTGAAAGGGATGCACCGGCTCTTTGACCGCTACGTTTAGGCTTTTAACTGCCAGGGGAGTGCTATCCGCACCTGCTGACTGGCCCGGCGCGGGCCACTCCCCTAGCCTTCAGAATTACTACAGAATGCTTCCGTATATCTGCGTCACTAAGCCCTCCTAATTACCGGGAAACAGGCATTACTAACCTGCTTCCTGCTGTAAGAACAAGCTACTCGTGTCCGCCATTGCGCTGGTCGTCATTCCGCTGCTGGTGAGCCCACCGCACCTGCTCGAATTTTAGAATCCTTCACTCGCGGCCCGTTCATGCGGCCAGCTACTATCGCCTCCTATGTCCTATTGGCAAGCGCTGTTCCTCGCTATTGTCGAGGGCCTGACAGAGTTTTTACCGGTGTCGAGCACCGGTCACATGATTATCGTGGCGAATCTGCTCGGCATCGGGCAAGTGCCCTTTACCGAAGTTTACATTACCTCGATTCAGTTTGGGGCTATTCTCGCGGTGGTGGCGCTGTACTGGCGGCGGTTTGTGCAGAGCCTAGACTTTTACCTAAAGCTAATCACGGCCTTTGTGCCCTTTGGCCTACTGGGTTTTTTGCTCAAGGATGTGATTACGGTGTTGCTGAAAAGTGTAACCGTGGTGGCCGTATCCTTGGTATTGGGGGGTATTGTGCTGCTCTTTATTGACAGGTGGTTTATCAGGGAGCGTAAGCAGGTCACGACGCCCAGTTTGGGGCAGGCATTTAACATTGGCCTGTTTCAGTGCGTCGCCCTGGTCCCGGGCGTCTCGCGCTCGGCCGCCACCCTCATCGGGGGCTTAGCTCAGGGGTTTGACCGGCGCTCAGCCGCCGACTTCTCGTTTTTGCTGGCCGTGCCTACGATGGCCGTCATTACCGCCTATCAGTTCTATAAAGTCTACCATACGACGTTACCCAACGGCGAAGAACTGAGATTGCTGTTGTTTGGCAACGTAATAGCTTTTTGGGTGGCACTGCTCGCCGTGAAGACCTTCCTGCGCGTGGTGGTCCGCGTCGGCTTTCGAAGTTTCGGGGTCTATCGGGTACTGGTGGGTCTCACCATTCTCCTGCTCCTGGCCCTGCACGTCGACTTACACATTTTGTGAGCTGTCGCCTACGAGCGTAGCCACAAAATCAAGGGGTAGAGTTGATCATTCACTTGCTCCCAGCGCTATACAATCAAAAAAACATAGATGGTTTACTCCAATGTGTACTCGTTATACCTATTTGCTGGCCGCGGCCGTAATGGCCATCGCCCCCGCCGCCGCGCAGGAAAAGGTGCCTGAGCATCGGGTTTTTCTATTTGGCAACACGGCCCAGCGGGAAGTACCGGCTGCCCGCCTGGCCCAGCTGCGGCAGGTGCTGGAGCAGCAGACAGGGCCTTTTACTGTTGTCCACCTGGGCGACATCGTCGGCAACACCGGTCTGGCGGGCAAAGCTGATAGTGTCCTGGCTCAGCCCGCCCGCACTCGCGCCGACGCGCTCATTTCCCTGGTAAAAGGCCTGCCCCAGGGTCATATCTACTTCCTGCCCGGCGATAAGGACTGGTCCAACTCCGGCCCCGATGGCTTGAAGGCTGTGCGCCGGCTGGAGAAGTACATTGAAAAGCAGCTGCCCGGCCAAAACGCCTTCCTGCCGAGCAACGGTTGTCCGGGCCCTGAAGTGGTGGACGTAGCCCCGCTGGTGCGCCTGGTGGCCCTCAACACGCCTTGGTTTACCCACCCCTACGACCGACCCGAAGCGCCCGATACGGACTGCAAAACCCTGACCGCGGAGGAATTTCGGGAGCAGCTGCATGACATTCTCGACGAAACCCGGGGCAGGAACGTGCTGCTGGCCGGCCACCATCCCGTTGTGAGCAACGGCGAGTATGGTGGCTACCCGCCTCTCACCCGTCACCTGCTGCCCCCGGTGCTGGGCACGGTGTACGCCGCTTACCGGCAGAACGTAGGCACCCCACGCGACATGGCCAATCCGCGCTACCAGGAACTCCGCAAGGAGCTGCTGAATACGTTGCAAAGCAACCCGGGCGTGGTATACGCTGCCGCCCACGACTACAGCCTGCAGCTCACCCCCTTTCAGGGCAACTATCATCTCGTCTCCGGCAGCCTGGTCGAAGGGCACCACATCGGTGCCCAAGGCGAGTCGCTGTTCAACCAACGGGAGGAGGGCTATTCCCGTCTGGACTACTTCGCGGATGGTACCGTGAAAGCTTCTTTTTATGTTTTCAGCGGGGATGAATCCCCTCCGAAGGCCCCCTTTACTACCACGCTCTTCCGCTCTGCCTGCTTGGCTGCCGGCCCTGGCTCTCCCTCCCTCCAAAAACGAGCAGTGGAGGAGGAGGCCCCCACCAACGCTTTTCTGCTCACGTGCGCTACTGAAAGCCATTTCCCCAAAACCCCGAAACCCGATGCGCCTTTTCAATCATCCACGGTCGTCGCTCCGGGCCCGCAGTATCGGGGCACGTTTAGCAAGCGCCTATTCATAGGCCCGGTCTATCGCACCTCGTGGATCCAGCCGGTAGAAGTACCTACGCTGGACCTGCGCTCCGAGAAAGGCGGCCTGCGCCCCTTCGGTAAAGGTGGAGGCCGCCAGACCACGGCCCTTAAGCTCATTGCCGCGGACAGTTCAGAGTACGTTTTTCGCTCGGTGGACAAGGACGTGACCAACATCCTGCCGCCTCAGCTGCGCCACTCCATTGCGGCCGACATCCTGCGCGACGTCACGGCCACGGCGCATCCTTACTCGGCCCTGGTGGCCGGCTCATTACTCGACCACACCGACATCCTGCACGCCCGGCCACGGCTGTTTCGCCTGCCCGATAATCAGCAGCTTGGCCCCTACCGCCAGCAGTATGCCGGTCTGCTCGGCACCCTGGAGGACCGGCCCTCAGATGCCAAGCCCAACCTGCCCGGTTTCGGGGGCAGTGAAGAGGTAAAGCGCAGCTTCGGGCTGTTTCGTCAACTCTACAAAGACCACGACAACCAGGTCGATGCCCTGGGCTTGGCCAAAGCCCGGGCCTTTGATATGCTTATTGCCGACTTCGGCAAGCATGAGGACAACTGGAAGTGGGCCGCTTTCAAGCAGCCCGACGGCGGTACCCTGTACCGCCCCATTCCGCGCGACCGCGACCAGGCGTTTACCCAGTGGAACGGCCTGCTCACGTACCTGTCCGACCGCGAGTGGGCCGTGGGCAGCATTGAGGGGTTTGAAGACCACTTCCACGACCTGAAAAGCCTCAACTGGCCCGCCAAGGACCTCGATCGTTTCCTGCTGCAGGGCCTGAGCCGCGAGCAGTGGCAGCAGGCCGCCCGCTACCTGCAAACCCAACTGACGCCGGCCGTCATTGACGAGGCCACTGGCAAGCTGCCCCCGGAAATACAGCCCCTGTCCGGCAACGACATTAACCGCAAGCTCAAGGCCCGTATCCAGGACCTGCCCCAGGCCGTGGACGACTATTACCGGCTGCTGGCCCGGCGCGTGGATGTGCACGGCAGCAACAAGGGGGAGGTATTTCAGGTGGACCGCCTGCCTGCTGGGCAAGTGAGGGTGCAGGTGTTCGACCGGTCCAAAGAAGGCGAAAGCCCCGACGGTCTGGCCCTGTATGACCGCACTTTTAAGCCCGCCGAAACCGAGGAAATCAGCGTCTACGGGTTTGACGGCCGGGACGTGTTCTACGTCCGTGGCGAAGCTTCCAGGAGCATTCTGGTGCGCCTCATTGGTGGGGCGGGCCAGGACCATATGGTAGATGAATCGCGGGTGAAAGGCCTGCGCACCCTGACCAAGGTGTATGACGTGCCCGACACGGACCTGCAGCTGGGTAAAGAAGCTGACAACCGCACCTCGACGCGGTCGAATATCAATGAGTACAATTTTGAAGCCTTCGACTACAACTCATATCAGCCCCGCTTCATGCTGTTTTACAATCGCAACGACGGCTTCGGCGTCAGCGCTGGGGTCAGCTTTCTCCGCCAGGGGTTCCGCAAGCCCGGTTTCAAAAACCTCTACGCCTTCGATATTCAAAGCAGTAGCAACGGCTTGCTGCTACTTACCGGCAGCACCCGTCACCGCTATGCCATCGGCAAAGTCGATGCGGGCGCCGAGGCCAGCTTCGGCAACTACTTTCCCTACTACAACTTCTTCGGCATCGGCAACGATACGGACATCAGCCAGGACCGCTACAACGACAGGTTCTACACTGCCCGCTACCGGGGCTTCACGCTCAACGCCTTTCTGGAGCGCATCTTCCTGCAGCGGAGCACCCTGCGCCTGGGGCCAGCCTTTGAAGACTACACCTCCAACTTTGCCGACAACAGCCTGTTGGGCCTCTCGACCCAGACCCCTCCGCCGGACGCATTCAACCGGCCCAACGCCAGCGCCCAGCAGCTGCTGGGCGTCAAGGGCCTGCTGGACCTGGACTTCCGCGACCGGCCCAGGTTTGCCCGCCGCGGGGTGCGCCTGCAGGCCCGGCACGAAAGCTACCGCCAGCTTCGCGGCCCGCAACGCACGTTTGGCCTCACTCAGGGCTTTACCGAGTACTACGGCACCACGCGCCTCGGGCTGCCCATTACCCTGGTACTGAAGGGCGGCGGGGCCAAAAACTACGGGCCCGTCGACGACATTCCCTTTTACAAGCTTACCTCGCTGGGCCTGCGCGAAAACCTGCGCGGCTACTACCGCAACCGCTTCACCGGCGACGCCAGCCTCTATGTGAATACCGAACTGCGCCTGGCCTTAGGGCAGGTCAAGAACGGCTTTCTGCCGTTTTACTTCGGGGTGTTTGGCTTTTACGATCAGGGGCGGGTATACTACCAAGGCAACTCGCCTGGGGGCTGGCATGCGGGCTACGGCGGCGGCCTCTACCTTGCGCCCGTGGTCGAAACCCTCGCCTTTTCGGTGTCCTACCAGCAGTCATCCGAAAACAGCCTGATTCAGTTTGGCTTGGGCTTTAATATCGATAAGTGATGCCAGGCCTGCCGCTGGGGACCTAATCTGGTCGTGAAGGTAGGCCTGCAAGCTTAGTGGGCTGCTGGCGCAGCTCCACTTGTTGCTCCAGGGCAATGCCTATCATCGCTGCCCTAGACTACACTATTTCCCTGGCCGCCTCACGCCTACTGGCAGCCCTATTCTGTTTGGCAGGCCGCGTGCTGGGGTCGATGACGGAGCCATCCGCCCCCGAGTGCCCGGTACGCGGTGGCCCGCCGGCATGCGTGGCCCAGGTGCGGAGCACCCGGTTGATGATAAGGATAGCAGTCAGAATGCCCGCCATGCTCAGCAACCAAGCTTGATGAAGACTAATCCACGTAAGCATTTTCTTCTGACTAACCCCCTTATCTACTTACCCTAAGCACCGTGCCTGCGCACTACCCTAGGGCATTTTGTGCTTTTTCCCCGCAAGAATGTCGCCAGCTTGCTCGCCGCCCGTGCTCGCGCTACCGCCGGATGGGGCCTGCCTGCCTGGGCCTTATTTGCCGGGTAAGCGCTGGGATTGCAGGCGCACGACTTGGGCCAAGCTCAGCTCGCCCTGCACATAGCGCTGCAGGAAAGCCAGCGTTTCGCGGCTCACTAGCGGCCCGCCGGCCTCCCGGAGGCCACTAATGCGCTCGGCCTCCTGCAGGCGCCCGAGCCACTGCGCTTGCGCGGCCGGGGCCAGGGTGGCGGGGGGAAGGGGAAAATAGACGTTACTCATCACCTAATAGCTACGAAATAGCACCGATAATCACCTGCAGAACAACGACGCCCGGGTTGCCGGCCGGGTGCTTTCTCCTTCTTGGCAAAGCCAGTGCCACGTTGCCCGGAGCACGCTGGGCGGGCTGGTTCTCCTTCCCTCCTCGCTACCCCGCTCCTGCCGGGGTGGCTATGGTGCCGTGCGGGGGCGATCATGGCCCCCGCACGGCACCATAGCGGGGGAATCCACAGCGTGTCGGTACCAGCCGGGGGCGGGCCGTGATGCTGGTGGGCGTAAAGGGCTCCGCGGCTTGCGCGGCTTGCGCCAGCGTATACAGGGCGTAGGCCTGGGCGACGGGGTTGCCCGGCTCGAGGGAGCTTAACTCGGTGCGTAAGGCGCCCTGAAAGGGCTGGTGGAGGAGCATGTACGGGGGGTGGGCAGGAAGAGGGAGGAGGACGGCGGCCCCAAAGCAAGCGTGAAGCCAAAAACTGAATTTTCTGAAGGTCCTGCCCACCCCGTGGGCAGGCTTACCGTAAGGCCCCGTGCACGAAACGCAGCAGCTCCTCCATATCTTGGATGGGGCCCTGGTAATGTACGTCGGGGGTGAACAAGTCGCCGGTGGCAATCTCCACCACATCGGAAGCGTCGGGTAGGTAGAGGCGCACGGTTTTCGCCGGGGTGAGCAGCACATAGAGGTCCCCCTGCGCGTAGCGCGTGCCCTGGGGCAGATAATCCGCATAAATAAAGCCCGCAGCTTCGAGTTCGGAACGCGTCATGGGGACTGACAGGATGAAACACCAGGGAAGAGAAGGAAGGGGCGCTCGTAGATACAACACCTGAATCGACACCCAGGCCGGGACGATGCGGCGTAGGCACACGCGACGAACGTACGGCTTTTTGGGCATTTTCCCGTATGTCGGCCGTAAGCCTTGCGCGGGCGAACGGCTTACTCGAGTTCTGCGGGCGGAGGCGGAGAAAAACCACCCCTACCTCGGCGGAATCGACGGCTCCGAAAGCTATTGGTTTGGCCATCTTGCCTCCAAGCTGCTACCAAGTTTTTGGCCTTGAGTAAAGGTTGGTACCAAGGTTAAACGGGTGGATTGGCCGGGGCGGGTTTGCGGTGGGCGTGAATGACCACCTTACGATGGCGGAGGTACTTGTAGAGGGTGACCTTGGAGATGCGCAGGCGCTGGGCAATCTCGTTGACGCCGAGCTGCTGCTCGCGGTAGAGCGTTTCGGCGATAATGGCCGTGCGCTCGGCTTCTTCCGAGAGGCCCCGCTGGCGGCCCCCGACCCGGCCCCGCGCCCGGGCCGCGGCCAGCCCGGCATGGGTGCGCTCGCGAATCAACTCCCGCTCAAACTCGGCCAAGGAGGCAAACAGGTTGAAGACGAGCCGGCCCTGGGCGGAAGTGGTGTTGATGGCATCCGTGAGGGACACCAGCCCCACCCCGCGCTGCTGCAAGTCGCCCACTACCTGCAGTAGGTGCTTGAGCGAGCGCCCCAATCGGTCGAGCTTGTAAATGTAAAGGGTGTCACCGGGGCGCAGCTGTGTGAGCAGCCGCTCTAACTCGGGGCGACTGGCGCTGGCCCCGCCGGACACCTTCTCTTGGTAGATGGTCTCGCACCCCGCTTTGGTTAAAGCATCGAGTTGCAGTTCCAGGTTTTGGTCGCGGGTGGAGACGCGGGCATAGCCGATGTTCATAGAGCAAAGTACAGGTTATCCGTGCCGAAGATAGCCTTTACCGTACTTTGATTGCTGAACAAGTTTTCTGTACCAAATCAGCTGGTTTTGGCTTTGGTTTACCCCAGCGGACGTCACTGGATGATTTGTTCAATTATAGGTTCGTTTAAATGAACAACTAACCTGCTTGTGTCGTCCTAAAAAAGTTGACCATGGTGTCGTCCGGAAAAAGTTGTTATTTTTTCGGTGATAGATGATTGTGTGTTAGTAATCTTGAGTAAAGCTTTCCTAAACTCGAGGAAACCTAGTTTGAAATCAGCCACTATATCGCCGAACGCAGACATTCCGCCCTCGGCTATTTAGCCCCCAATCACTTCGAATCCAAATTCTAAACCATGTCCCACTTGTGTCCGGTTTAACCGGACCACCTCACTCAGGCCTGGTTTTGGCACCGCTATAAAAGTTATCGTTTCCGGCCTATCAACTGCTGCCTTTTCTGAAAATAGTCTAGTATATGTCTAATCAGATCAAACCCTAGGGAAAGCACATTAGTCAATTTTACAACCCATCAAAAGCTGAAAATAGATTTACTTATGGAAACTGTACAAGTACACGCTATTAGGCCGTACCTTGCTCAAGTTTGATTCGTTCTATTTTTTGGCCTACTGGGCATGAAATACCTTCTCTTCTTGCTGCTCGGGTTCCTGGGCTTTTCCCGGACGTGGGCGCAAGCCCTGACGGTAACCTCCGTGACCCCGCGTCCCCACGCCGTCGCCGTGGGCCGCACGGGTCCCATTCAGCTCACTTTTTCTCAACCCTTGGGGGCTGGAGCCAACACACTACGTGTCCTTAGCGACCACCGCGGTCGCCTAAGTGGTGCCGATAGCGTTAACGGCAATACGCTCATCTTTACCCCCACGCAGGCTTTTGTGCCAGGGGAAGTCGTGTACGTAACGGTACCAACCACTATCCACAGCGCCGCCGGCATCCCCTTAACTGCTCCGCAGGTGTACCAGTTTACGGCTGCCACGAGCGCGGGGCCCAGCACCTTCACCAGCACCACGACGGTGGCCCTGGGGCGGCGAAACCAACCCATGTACGTGGGGGAAATGAAGCTGGTGGACATGGATAGCGACGGGGACCTGGACCTGCTGGCGACCGTTGATTCCCCCACCGCCCGCGCTGTAGGTCTGCAGTTCAACGATGGACAGGGGAATTTCACCGCTGGGCTGAACCCGGTCGCGACCGGGCAAGCGCAGCTGCTGCGTCCGCTCGATGTGGATGGGGATGGAGACTTGGACTTCATAGCCAGTTTCAGCACCAGCACCGGCACGAGGCTGCGCGTACACATGAATGAGGGCCGGGGCGTGTTCCGGGAGGGCTACAGCTACCCCATCGCCCCGGGGCGTGGGCCCAACAATCTACTCGTCGGCGACGGCGACGGGGATGGAGACCTGGATCTGCTCGTGGTCTACAGTCAGGGGACCGACGCAACCCTGCTCATGAATAATGGGCTGGGGAAATTCACGCCCAGCGTTATCTCAGGCACGGATACCGCCAAGGATATGGCCTGGGGGGACTTAGATAATGACGGCGATTTGGACCTGCTGACCGTTGGCTCCTTTGGCTTGTCGCTGCGCCTCAATGATGGCAAAGCAACGTTTACTCCGGTGGCCACGGTCAACACGGGCGCCACCTTCGACTACATTACGGTCGCCGACATCGATCAGGACGGGGACCTAGATCTGCTGACAAACGGCAACCAAGGGCCCTTGCTCTACACCAATAATGGGCAGGGCGTCTTCACGTCCAAGTGGCGGCTGCTCGTCCAGCCGCGCACGCTGACCGATATGGATGGGGATGGCGATCTGGATATGGTTAACCTGCCCCCGGCCTTCACAAACCCGCCCCTTGCTGCCGTCCAAATCCGCCACAATGATGGTGCTGGGGGCTTCTTTGGCGCCAGCGTTGATGTGCCCTTTGCGACCCTCCCCGACAGCTTCGTGACGGGCGACGTGGATGGGGATGGGGACCTGGATCTAGTATCCTCCGATGCCAGCCATGTGGTGCACATACGCTGGAATGGGTCGCCGCCCGCGTCTATCCCGGTTACCCCGTTGCAAGTCGCTACGCTCACGCCGGGCCGTCATCAGCTACATGTGGCGCCGGCCAGCCCGGTGGTCATCGGCTATAATCAGGCCCTGCAGCCGCCAGCCGTGCCGGCGGCGCACCTGCAGGTGTTCAGTGCCCAGCGCGGCCGGTTGGCCGGGACGGTGACCCGCCAGGAGGCCGGACTTACCTTTGTTCCCGCTACTAACTTTCAGCCCGGGGAGCGGGTATCAATCAGCGCCACGCCCATTGACCCATTGGGGGACCCTATTCTGTCGGCCACCCACGTGTCTCAGTTTACCACGGCAGTGGCCGGGGGCACCGGGGCCTTTAGTGGGGGCAGCGTGACAAGTGTTAATCAGTTTACCTTTCGCCTACTCGCGGCCGATGTAGACAACGACGGGGATCAGGACCTGCTCAGCTGTTCTAACGTCAGCAACGAAGTAATAGTAAGCTTGAATAGCGGCAACGGCACATTCCCGACTCGCCGCTTCTTTACCGTTGACAAGGACATCAGCGACATGACTGTCGCGGATGTGGATGGGGACGGCGACATCGATGTGCTCGTGAGCGCCGGGTTGCAAGGCTTCACTGCCCAAACGGGCAAGGTAACCGTGTGCCTGAACAATGGCACCGGCTATTTTGGGGGGGCACAAGCTTGAGCGTAGGTAACCAGACCTCGGCTATTGCCGCGGGCGACGTGGATGGCGATGGCGACCTGGATGTGCTCACCGCCGCAGGCTCAGGCCGGCTGGCTTTCAACAAAAACAACGGGGATGGCACCTTTCCGCCCGCCATCATAGCCCAGATAACCGGTTCGCCCTTCCGGATGCAGCTTCATGACGTGGATAACGATGGGGACCTCGACTTAGTGACTTCGCAGGCGGGGTGGCAAGGCACCCTGATTTGTATCAACCGCAATGACGGGGAGGGCCGCTTCCAGGAAAGCAGCCAGGTCACGGTGGCGTACGGGCGAGAACTGACGGGGGCCGATGTAGACCAGGATGGCGACCTGGATCTGCTGACTACCAATGGTACGGGGGTTGTCATTCTGCTCAATAACGGGAGCGGGACATTCAGTACCGGTTCCACGCTGGCCATCGCGGGGGGCTGGGGATGGTGCGGTATTGCTACCGGCGATATGGATGGGGACGGGGACCTGGATCTGCTCACGGGGGGCTCCTCAGAGGACGGGGCGGTGAGCGTGCGCCTCAATACTGGCCAAGGGATCTTTGATACAGGGTATGATCAACGGGTGGCGCCTTCCTTGTCGCACCCGGCGGCCGTAGCCTTGGCCGATGTTGATGGGGATGGCGATTTAGATTTGCTCGCCAGCCAATTCAACGGACGCGACATTAGCATCCGGCTCAACCGCCTCGGGCCGGATATCACGCGTTTCTCTCCCGCCAGTGGGCGGGCGGGCACGCTCGTAACCGTGACAGGCACCCGGCTGGAGGGAACCACGGCCGTGCTGCTCGACGGCAACCCCGTAGCGTCCTTTACGCAGGGCAGCGGCACAAGCCTGACCTTTGTCGTGCCGGAGGGAGCCACCAGTGGCCTGATCAGCCTGACTACCCCGATGGGGACGGTCAGCAGTGACCTGCCCTTCACTATCCTTGGTAATCCCCCCACCATTACAAGCTTCTCGCCGGGTAGTGGGGTGGTAGGCAGCCCGCCGCTGCGGCTGACCATCTGGGGAACAAACTTCGTCCCGAACCAAACGTATGCCACCTTCCGCGGGGCGTCGTTGCCCGTAACCGTTGTATCAGCTACGCAACTCACCGTCACGGTGGACGCCCCGCAGCTGGCGACGGCGGGCACCTTCCCCATTCGCGTCCTTACCCTGGTCGAGGGCGGCGGGGCCGTTTCGCAGGCTTTTGAGGTAGCGGTCGTAACCGCCGCCTCTGCCCCCGCGGCCGCGGCCGAACTGATGGTGTATCCGACCCCTGCCCGGGAGTCCGTGACCGTACGCTGGAATGGGGTGTCGCCGACTGGCTCGGCCCCGGCGCTCACCCTGCTCAACGCCTTGGGACAGGTCGTAGCCACGGGCCACCTGGCTCTCAGCGGTTCCCCCCGCGAGGGGGTGCTAGTAACCGCTCATTTGGCGGCGGGAATCTATACTCTGCGCCTGCAGCTGCCTACCGGCGTGGTGACCAAGCGAGTGCTGATTCACTAACGTGCCCAGGCCAGTTAGCCTACTAAAGCCGAAGCTACCAAGGTAGGTGCCCCCTTGCTTTCGTATTCTGTTCCCCCAGTATCCCTCTCCTATGGTCTCTTTCTTTCGGCTCCTGCCGCCGGGCCTCGTGCTGCTCAGTCTGCTGTTGCTGCCCTTGCTGGTCCCGGCTCAAGCCTTGACAGTCCAGTGGGACAAGACGCTCGGGGCACAGAGAGCGATTTCGTCACGACGGTGCTGCCAACGCGTGACGGCGGGTACTTGGTCGGCGGCTACTCCGACTCGGGTGTGTCCGGCACTAAATCCCAAGCCCATGTAGGCAATTACGATTATTGGGTTGTCAAACTCGACGCGCGCGGCCTGCCCGAGTGGGACCGGACGCTGGGTGGGAACGGGAGCGAGCGGCTCTATGGCTTGCAGCAAAGTGCGGATGGCGGGTTTTTGCTCGCCGGTAAATCCGAATCCGGCCTGAGTGGGGATCGAACCCAGACCAGCCGGGGCAGGAGTGATTTCTGGCTCGTGAAACTGGCGGCGAATGGGACCAAACTATGGGACAAAGCCCTGGGCGGCACGGGCGACGATATTTTATGGGCCATGACGCCTACCCGCGACGGCGGGTGCCTCATCGGCGGGTCGTCCAGCTCGGGTATCTCGGGCGAGAAATCCGAAGCCAGTCGCGGCAGTTATGATTACTGGCTCGTCAAACTGGATGCGCAAGGCAGCCAACAGTGGGACAAAACCCTGGGCGGAACTGGGTTTGACGAGTTGCAGGCGCTGCAGCAAACTGCGGATGGGGGCTACTTGGCCGCGGGCTATTCGTCGTCCGAGCCAAGCGGCGACAAAACGCAAGGCTGCCAGGGCCAGAATGATTATTGGGTCGTCAAGCTCGGGGCCAGCGGCGGCAAACAGTGGGATACCACCGTGGGGGGGAGTTCCTATGAACAGCTGAGCGCGGTCCAGCAGACCCCGGACGGGGGCTATCTGTTGCTGGGCTCCTCCCTGTCCGGGGCCACGGGAGATAAGAGCGAAGCCAGCCGTGGGGAGTATGACTTCTGGGTGGTGAAACTCAATGGGAGCGGCGGCAAGCAATGGGACAAAACCTACGGGGGCAGCTCCGGCGACACCGCCCACGCGCTGGCGTCCGGGGCCCCGGACGAAACCCTCGTGGGCGGCTATTCCAACCAGGGGCCCAGTGGGGACCGAACCCAGAGGAGCCGGGGCGGCAATGATTTTTGGTTGGTTCAGCTCGCGGCCAATGGCACGAAACTGGGGGATATAGCCCTGGGGGGGAGCGGCTTCGACAACCTGGCCGCGATGCAGCCAACCCCCGACGGCGGCTACATCCTCGCCGGTAGTTCGACCTCGGGCAGTGGCGGCGAAAAAACCGAGGCCAGCCGCGGGGGCCAGGACTACTGGGTGGTCAAGCTCGGGCGCTCGTTTGTGCCCCCGTGCCGACGGTGCCCCCCGTGCCGACGGTACCCACGGTGCCCACCGTCGCCATTACCGGCGACTCGGTGGTGTGTGGGGGCCGTGCCGGGCAACTGAGTGCGACGGCCACCGCGCCGGTGAGTCGCTATGCCTGGAATACGGGCGCTACGACGGCCACGGTCACCATTACGCGCGGCGGCACCTACTCCGTCCGCGTTACCTATGCCGATGGGGCGGAGGCCAGCGCCACCCACCTCGTGCGCGAAAGCAGCCCGCCCTGTGGCCCGGTGCCGCTGAGCCTGCGTATTCCCTCCATCATTACCCCCAACGGCGATGGCAAGAATGATCGGTTTTACATTGCGGGCGTCGCCGGCACGGGGTGGACGCTGGCCGTGTACAACCGGTGGGGTAAACAAGTCTACTTCACGGCCAACTACCAGCACGAATGGGACGCCGAGGCCATTGGTGGGCTGTATTATTACACCCTCCGCCCGCCGCAAGCCGCTAGGGTGTACAAAGGGTGGGTGGAAGTGGTGCGGTAAGCGATCCCCTTTCCCGGGAAAGGAGGTAGCAGGCTGCTGAGGAGTAGTCTGCTGGAAAACCAGCACCATCAGTGCAGCCGGCTACGGAGGTAAACAAGCGGCGCGGGCAACCAGCAACCGGTTGACGAACAGAAGCGGCTCGTAGCGAACCTGATCCTAGTACCGATCAGGCCTAACTTATCAGTACTGATCTATTGGCATTTTACAGAGGAACATTTTTTAAATCCCTAAGGTGGTTGACCTCTGGCTATTGCCTATCTCACTCTACTTTAGTATGGATAAGCTTAGAGCCATCTCCCCTAAACCAGTGAGTTCCCTTCGTATTTATACCCCTGCTTTTCCTGCCCATGCTTCTGTTTTGGAGTAGATGATGCGTTTTTTGCTTACAGTCCTTGCCTCCCCTAGGTGCCCATTCTCGTGGGACGCCTATGCATATCAAATTATTAGAATATAAGATAGTCGAAGTGCGAATTGGTTTAGTAGCTTTACCGGTTGAGTTGAACTATGTCGTGCTACTATGATGCCTTATTACGCTTTATTACAATCTCTTTTAGCTACTACGCGACCGTTATCTTCTTTTTTCTTCCCTCGTCTTTTTACGCTTCCCCTGCGCCTGCTTTTGCTGCTGGTCTTGCTGCATGTAGCGGGTGCCACACAGGCGCAACTCCCCGCGGGGCCCCAAGTCGTTGGCGTCACCCCCACCCGCAATGCGACGTCTGTCGCGGTGGGCACCGATCTAGCCATCACCTTTTCCCGGCCGATGCAGGCCCCGACGGCCTCAGCGGCCGGGTTGCGGGTGTATAGCGCCCAGCGCGGCGGCCTGCTCGAAGGCACGTATACGGGCGCGGGCACGAGCGTTGTGGGGTTCACCCCCGCGCGCGCGCTGCGGGCGGGGGAAACAATCCAGGTAACGGTACCCAAAGCCGCCCAGGATGCTGGCGGCACCGCGTTGAGCCAGGCGTATAGCTACCAATTTACCACCCGGACGGCGCCTTCCGCGGCCACGTTTGCCTCGCCCGGGGTGCTGCTCCCGTCGGCCTCCTACACGTATGGAGTCACCACGGCCGATTACAACGGCGATGGCTTCCTGGACCTAGCAACCTGCAGCCAGGGCAGCACGAGCAAACTCCAGGTGTGGTTCGGGCAGGGCGATGGCCGCTTCAGCCCTAGCGTCGACTATGTGATGGGGCCCGCTTATTTTCTAACGTCCGCCGATCTGGATAATGACCACGACCTGGATATCTTGGTGGCTAATGCCGGCATGCTCTACGTGCTGCAAAACAATGGTACCGGCACGTTTACCACCCTGCCCGGGCGAAGAATAGGCAATGACTCCCGCACCATCGCGCCCGCGGACCTGGATGGGGATGGGAATCTGGACCTGCTGATAGCTAGTGCCGTGGGCGAAGTGGGAATCTATTTTGGGCAGGGCGATGGCACCTTCCCCATGACTCGGTCAAGGTTTATGTTTATGCCCGTCCCAGTTGGGATCGCGGCTGGGGATGTAGATGGGGATGGCGACCTAGACATGGTGACGGCCAATGCGGGCGGGAATAGCGCCTATATTCGGCTCAATGATGGGCTAGGGACTTTCTCCGGCGGCTCCACCATGCCGGTCGGTTCGCAGCCCAACAGCGTCGCGCTAGGCGACGTTAATGGGGACGGCGCCCTGGATATCGTGACTGCCAATCAGGGCGTCGAAACCCACAGCGTGTCGGTCTTACTAAACGAGAATAACGGGACAGGTGCGTTTCGGGTCGGGAGCACAGTGCGCGTCGGCAACCGCCCGCCTGATGTCAAGCTCGGCGACGTGGACGGGGACGGGGATTTAGATATGCTCGCTACGGGTCAAACAACGATGGATGTGCGGCTCAATAATGGGCAGGGCATCTTTTCGGCCGGGGAGAGTATCCCCTTCTCTGCCTATTATGCGGCCTTGGCGGATGTTAACAACGATGGGACCCTGGATGTCATTGCCCCCAGTTACTTTGTATTAGGGGGCAATGGTGGAATCACTGTTCGCCTCAATACCGCCTCCCCGCGCATCACTGGGTTTACGCCCGCGAGCGGGCCGATCGGCACAAAAGTTATCCTCACCGGCAGCCAGTTGGCTCAGGCGACTCAGGTAACCTTTAACGGCATTCCCGCTCCCGGCTTCACGGTGAATGCCGCCGGGGAGCTGACAGCTATGGTGCCCGCTGGGGCAACCACGGGACCTATCGTGGTCACCACCCAGCCCGGCGTGAGTGGCACCAGCGCTACCCCCTTTACCATTCCCGCCCCCACCATAACCCGTCTTTCCCCGAGGGTGGGCCCGCCGGCACGGCCGTCACCGTTGAAGGCACGGGCTTCGCGGGCACGACCCTCGTGCAGTTTAACAATACCTCAGCCCCGGGATTTGTCGTCAACGCGGAGGGGACCCAGATTAGCGTGGCCGCGCCTGCCGGCGTTACCACGGGGCCGGTGGTCGTGACCACGCCCAGTGGCATGAGCAATGGTGTCCTCTATACCGGCGCCCCTGTACTCACTAGTCTCTCCCCAAGCTTCGGGCCGGGGGGCAGTCAGGTCGTGATCACGGGGGTGGGCCTGCTGGGCTTCACTAGCATTACCTTCAATGGGACGCCGGCTACCGATGGCACGGCCAATGCCGACGGTACGTCACTCACCGTCACGGCGCCGCAGCCCCTGACGACGGGGCCGGTACTCGTGACGACGCCCAATGGCGTCAGCAATAGCCTCTGGTTTACAGCCGCCCCGGTTATTAGCAGCTTTACCCCCGAGGCAGGCGCCGTCGGCACCTCCGTAGTCATTACCGGCACCAACTTCACGGGGACCACCCAAGTAACCTTTGGCGGGGTAAGCGCGCCTTCGTTCACGGTAAACTCCTCGACCCGGCTGACAGTGACCGTGCCGAGTGGCGCGGTCAGCGGCCCCGTGCAGGTGCGAACCCCGGGCGGCACTGCCACCTCAGCCACGAGCTTTCAGGTCGCGCTCCCCGTGCTCACAGCCCTCGCGCCCAGTAGCGGCGGCGCCTTCACCGCCGTAACCCTGACGGGCACCGCCTTCACGGGCGCCACGGGGGTTACTTTTAATGGTGTGGCCACGTCCTTTTTCTCCGTGAGTTCACCCACCAGCTTGGTCGCCTACGCGCCCACGGGGGTCACATCGGGTCCCGTGGTGGTGACGACCCCAGCCGGCGCCAGCAATGGCCTGCTGTTTACCGCGACGCCCACGATCACCAGCTTTAGCCCCGGCAGTGGTGCCGTGGGCACAACGGTCACCGTCACGGGAACAGACTTTACCGATGCCACCCAAGTTAGTTTTAATAATGTCGCGGCGCCAACCTTTACTGTCGCCTCCGCGACCCAGCTGACCGTCGTGGTGCCGGAGCTGGCTACCAGTGGGCGGCTGCGCGTGACGACCGGCGCCGGAACGGCCACCAGCCCTAGCAATTTCCTTATCCCAGCACCCCTGCTCTCCACGCTCACTCCTTCGACTGGCCCTGCCGGCACGGTGGTCACGCTGACCGGCACGGGGTTCCTGGGCACGACGAGCGTCACGTTTAATGGCCTCGTCGCGCCTGACTTTACCGTGAACGCCGAAGGAACCAGCATCACGGTTCCCGCGCCCCAGGGCGTCACCACGGGGCCCGTCGTGGTCACTACCCGCAATGGCAAAAGCAATGGCGTCCTCTACACCGGCGCCCCCACGCTGGTTTCCCTGACCCCCACGAGTGGGACCGCTGGCACAGTCGTCACCATCACGGGCCGCGGGCTCGCGCAGGCGACCCAAGTGACGTTTAATGGCCTCCCGGCTCCTGGCTTTAGCGTCAATGCCGAGGGCACGAGCGTCACCGTTGCGGCGCCCGAGGGCGTCACCACGGGCCCCGTGGTAGTTTATACCGCCAATGGGGCCAGCAACAGCTTACCGTTTACGTTACCGCCCACCCTGCTCAGCTTTACGCCGACCAGTGGCTCTATTGGTGCCGCTGTCGTGATCACGGGCACCGAGTTCGGGGGGCCAGCCGCGTGGTGTTCAACACGACGACAGTGCCCTCTTTTACAGTCAACTCGAGCACGCAGATAACGGCCTTTGTGCCCGATGGTGCGACCAGCGGGCCGCTGCACGTGACTACCCCGGGGGTACAGTCACAAGCACCACCCCGTTCCTCGTTCCGGCGCCCGAGCTGACAGCGCTCAGTCCCAACGTGGGGGCTATTGGCAGTAGAATAACGATTACCGGCACTAGTCTGCGGGGCGCTACGGAGGTGACCTTCAATGGCACCCGTGTGGGCGGTTTTTCGATGAACTCGGCGGGCACTAGTATGAGTGTCACGGTGCCGGTCGGCACGACCAGTGGCCCCGTCGTAGTCACCGCCCCCCATGGGGTCAGCAATGGGCTACCCTTTACCGTAGGCCCGAGCATCACCCGCCTTACCCCGGCTTTTGGCGGTCCGGGCACCCCCGTGACCATTACGGGGCAAAACTTCCTGGGCGCGACCGCGGTCGCTTTCAACGGGACGCCGGCGCCGGGCTATTCCGTCAGCGCGGATGGTATGGCTATCACGGTGTCTGCCCCGGTCGGCGTCACCACGGGCCCCGTCCTGGTAACCTCTCCAATCGGTACTAGCAATGGCGTCTTGTATACGGCCGCACCCTTGATTACCACCTTTAGTCCCGACAGTGGGCCTATAGGTACGAGTGTCACCATTATCGGCACCGATTTGCACGGGGCAACGCAGGTGCTATTTAATGGGGTGGTGGCGAACACGTTTACAATTATTTCCTCCTCCCGGATTGAAGCCTTGGTACCGCAAGGAGCTACTCGGGGTCTGATTAAAGTCGTTACGCCCCGCGGAACGGCGACGAGCAGCACGACCTTTCTGCCGCCCGCGCCCACCCTCACGGCGTTGTCCCCTGGTGCCGGCGCGGAAGGAGCGAGCATTACGTTGACTGGAACTGGTTTGCTGGGCAGCACGGGTATCACGTTTCAGGGAACGACAGCCCCTGGGTTCACAATAAATGCGGCCGGTACCACGGCGACGGTACGCGTGCCGGCGGGGGCCACTAGCGGCATGGTGCAGGTCTTGGTTCCGCTCGGTAGCAGCAATGAGCTGCCCTTTACGGTGCTGCCCGCCATCACTGGCATTACACCGGCCCGCGCTCCGGTTGGCGCGCGGGTAACCGTTGTGGGCACAAGCTTTAGGGACGTGACGAGCGTAAGCTTCAATGGGGTGTTGGCGCCGGGTTACACGGTTCTCTCCCCCACCCAGCTGGAGGTGATGGTACCCCCGGGCGCGGTAAGCGGCACGGTGCGCGTAACAACAATCGATGGACTTAGCAACGCCTACCCGTTTGCCGTCCCCCCTACCCTGACGGCGCGCGCGCCACAACTCAATGCCGTCGGGATACCAGGCAGTGTCAACTTCAATCTTACCTTTTCCCGTGCCATGAATGCTACAGCCGCTTCCGTGCAGGCAATACGGATGCACGGCCGGCAACAAAGCCGTCTGAGCGCGGGCACATTCTCGGGCAGCGGCACGGCAACCGTGACCTACAATCCGGCCTATGACCTGCGGGCCGGCGAAACCGCCCACATATCCGTGACCACGGCCGCCCAGGCAGGGGATGGCACCTCCTTGGCCAAACCGTTTGTTTACCAGGTCACGGCCGCAACTGCCCCGGCCCCGGCAACATTCACTGGGGATACCTACACCTTAGCCAGCGAGGCTGTTTCGGGCATCCACGCCACGGACATGGATAGTGACGGCTTCATGGATCTAGCGTACTCCTTTGAGACGCTGGCGTGGACGCAGGTTAGCTACTTCAATGGCAGCGTCTTTAATAGTATCAACGGGGCGGCGGGCGCAAGTAAGTTTATAACCAGTGCCGACTTGGACAATGATGGCCACCGCGATTACGTCGTGGCGACCTCCGGTTCGGCGAATGAAATAACACTTTTTCGTAACATCAACTTCTTCCGTAACTTCAACCGCTGGGATTGGCTGCCCGTACCCGTGGCCGGCAGTACTGCCACGGGTGGCTTGAGAACCATTGTGCCAGCGGATCTAAACGGCGACGGAAACATCGACTTGCTCGTGGCTTGTGTGGGGGCTGGCACTTCCGTTTCGCTGGGGCAAGGTAATGGCAGGTTCTTACCCTATACGACGCTCGCCACCGGGCACACGGAGAGTGTGGCGGCAGGCGACATCGACGGGGACGGGGATCTGGACGTCATTGCTTGTAGTCGGCTCACGAATACGGTTGTCATCCGCTTAAACGACGGCACGGGCACTTTTTCCGAGGGCTCCTCCGTGTCCGTCGGGGGCAGCCCCGTGGCCGTGGCGCTCGGGGATCTAAATGGGGACTCGGCCTTGGATATGGTCGTGGCCAACTATGAGTTGTCCGCCGGCCGCAGTACGGTTTCGGTGCTGCTCAATTCCGGCACCGGGGCCTTTACCAACTCTGCAGCAGTCCCCGTCGGAGCCCGAGCCGTGGATGTAAAGCTGGGGGATGTGGACGGCGATGGCGATCTTGATTTTGTCTCCAGCAACCAGGCGTCGAACAACGTCTCTATCTGCTTGAATAATGGACAGGGCTCCTTTATGCTTGCCCGGAATCATCCTGTGAAGGGCTCCCCAGCTGGCCTTGATTTAGCCGACATAGACGGCAACGGCACGCTTGATTTAGTGACTACGGGATCTTTAGGTGCCCATGTATATTTAAACAAGGCCTCAGTGTTCGTGTGGACGGGTACCGTCAGCTCCGACTGGAATACGGCCGGTAACTGGCAGGGCAATGCCGTCCCTACTCGTTCCGACGACGCCTCGATTCCAGCGGGTCTGACGACCTATCCCGTCGTGGACCAGGGCAGCATTGCCGTCCACAGCCTCACCATTGCGGCAGGAGCTCAGTTTACGTTGCAGGCGGCGGCCACCGTGGAGGTGTTTGGAAACTGGCAGAACCATGGGGCGACCACCTTGCCCGGAGCCGTGGTCTTTCGGGGGACGGCGTTCAAACGGTCGGCGGCACCGCGTTGACTCGTTTCGGCACGCTGGAAGTAAATAAACCTTCGGGGGCCTTAAGCTTGGAAAGGGCAGCTGTCGTGACCAATATGTTAACGATGAGCGCGGGAACGTTAGCGACCAATACCTATGAACTAACCACGACCGGCGCGACGCTGCGTGAAAGCCCGGAGAGCTACGTGCTGGGCACTACGCTCAGCAGCGCCCAGTTAACGACGGCCGGCCGGAGCTACGACTTCGGGGATCTGGGCCTAGTGCTCACCCCTCGCGGGGCCATTTTGCCGGGGGCAACGACGGTGCGCCGCCTGACGGGAACGAGCCTATCCGGGCAGGGTACCGGGAGCACGGTGCTGCGCTCTTACAACATTGAGGCCGCCACCAATAGCGGCCTAGATGTAGTCCTGCAGTTTGGCTATTTTGATTCGGAGCTCAACGGTTTGGCGGAAGAAGGCCTGACCCTGCTGCGCTCGGCGACGGGGCCGGCCGGGCCTTGGGAGGCCGTTGCTTCGCTGAGCCAGAATACCACGGCCAATACGGTCACGGCCAGCGGGGTGGAGCATTTTTCCATTTGGACCCTGAGTCAGCGCACAAATCCGTTGCCCGTGGAGCTGGTGCGCTTTACGGCCGAGGCCAAGGGTAGCGATGCGCTGCTGCGCTGGACCACGGCGCAGGAAATAGACAACGCGGCCTTTGTGATTGAAAGTAGCGTCGATGGACGCCGGTTTCGCGAAATCGGCCGGCAAACCGGGCAGGGGACGCGCACCCAAGCTACGGCCTACCAGTTCGTGGATCAGAATCTTTCGCGCTATGCGGCTCCCGTCATCTACTACCGCCTCCGCCAGGTGGATACCGATGGCCGGGAAACGGTGCTGCCCGTGCGCTCCGTGCGCGTCATGCATGCCGCTCCAGAATTTCATGTGTATCCCACCATCGTGGCGGATGGCCATCTACGTTACCACTATGATGGTACGTTCGCCGCGGACGTGACGCTCGCTGTGTATAACACGACAGGCCAACTTCTGCTACGCCAGCAGGGCTCTACGTTGCGGACGGGCGAGGTCGTCTTACCTATCTTGCCCACGGGGTGGTACGTGGTGCATCTGACCACCCAAGGTGAGCACTACACCGAGCGCTTTTATCGGCCCTAAACAGCAAGAGCGAGGAGCCTAGGAACGCTTACCCCCATTTTTCTAGCCACTTGGCGGCATCCTGCAGCTTTAAAACAGAAGCTGCAGGATGCTGCCAAGTGGCTAGTTCGTTCCCATCATAGTTTCGGTCACGTATCCTGAAAAACCACCGTATTCTTGGACTCGTCTAGGGCTCGGATAGGGTCCATTAAAATGGCTCCCAAGGACAATATAAAGTCTAGAATTGTTGTCTCAGTAATCAATGAGTCAGTAACTTAAGGTTTATTGACTTAGCTAGACGAACGGATGATTTGGGGCTATGCGCGGGTGTCTACCCAGCAGCAGCAACTGCACCTACAGCTCGATGCGCTGCGGGCCTACGGCTGTCAAGAGGTGATCAAGGAAAAAGCGTCGGCTTTGAAGGAGCGCCCGGCGATACGGTCGTGGTGTGGAAGCTAGACCGGCTGGGCCGCTCCCTCAAACACTTAGTGGAGCTGGTGCTCGGCTTTCAGGAAAAGCAGATCCAGTTTGTCAGTCTGCAGGACCACCTGGACACGACCACCGCCCAGGGCCGCCTGATGTTTAATATGTTTGCTTCCCTGGCCGAGATTGAGCGCGACCTGATCCGGGAACGTACCCAGGCCGGACTGGCGGCCGCGCGGGCCCGGGGTCGGCAGGGGGGAAGGCCTCCCGGGTTGAGCAAGGAAGCCCAGCGGAAAGCCGAAGCGGTCAAAACCCTCTATTTACAAAAAGACAAGACAGCCGAGGAGATTGGCCAGCTACTCGGTATTGGTCGTTCCACGGTGTATCGGTATTTAACCCTGCTGGGCGTTACCAAAGGCGCTTAAGCGGAAGGCCATTCTGCGCTCCCCATGCTGGGCGAAGGAGTAATCGTAATGGCAACGTCCGCCTAGTGCTCACCGTCCCTAGCCCTGCCGGCTATAAGGGGCTTTGGAGCCTAAAGTAAATGCAAGAAAACCCGGTTATCCAGGCCGCTGTTGGTTGTTGCCTTAAACAGCATTTATGGGTCGAGCGATTGCATCTCCAGGGTACTACGGCTCGCTCTTCCCTAGGATAACCCGCGTGTGGATCCTGCAAAAATACAGTTCTTAGGTTTTGGTAGCTGCCGTGCTTTGCGTAGTTTACCCCCTCCTTCACCCGTTCCCTTAATCAGGGCAGGCGACCTCCTTTTTTGCGTCCTTATGCAGACCTATTACCTCGAATATTCCGACGACGAAGTCACTGGCACGGCCCATAAATTCTACGAAGCCACTGTGGATGGCGCGGCCCTGACGCTCCGCTACGGGCGCATCGGCACGCCAGGCGCTAGCAGTACCCAACACTGCCCTCGCCGGAGGCCGCCACCAGCCTGGCTCTCAAGAAAGTCAACGAGAAAAAGCGCAAAGGCTACGCCGAGGCCGTCCCGGGCGTGCGCCAGAAGCGCACCATGACACGGCGGCTCGTGGAAAGCCGCCCGGCCACCACCAAAAAAATGGCTCCCACGCGCTGGCGCTTCAATACCGGCTCGCCCGCCTTCGGCATCTTCGTTGACGCGCACGGCTGCTGGATGGGCAATCAGGACGGGCGCGTGTACCGTCTCAGCCACGAGGGGGAGCTAGAGCTGGAGTTTCAGCTCAGTGAGGGCGTCAAGTGTATCGTCTCCGACGGCGCGTGGCTGTACGTGGGCTGCGACGACGGCAACGTCTACGACCTGTCTGGCAAAACCCCGCGTCTAGCCTACGAGATTAACCCCCACATTGACATCTACTGGCTCGACATTGCCAACGGCCTGCTGGCCGTGGCCGACGCGGGGGGCCAGCTGACGACCGTCAACTACGAGGACGAGGAGCAGTGGGCGGTAAAAACCGGGGGCAACTGTGCCTGGATGGTGCGCTGCGACGCGGTGGGCCGGGTATACTACGGCGACTCGCAGGGCGTGCGCTGCTACTACGGCTGGGAGCAGGAAACCCTGGTGTGGTACCAGCCTACCAAGCCGGTTCTATTCGGGTGGCTCGACGGCGCGCACGTCTACGCGGCCACGGCCCACCACCAGGTGCTTAAGTTCGATCAAGCTGGGCAGCTGGTGCGCACCTACCAGGCTGATGCCGCCGTGTTTTCCTGCGCCACCTCGCCCGACGGGCGTTTCGTCTTCGCCGGCGATAGTTACTCCACGGTGTACTGCTTTGCCGAGGATGGTCAGCGCCTGTGGAAGCTGGCCACAGGCTGCGGCTCGGCCTGCTCGATGCAATACGTCGAGGAGCGGTTGTACCTGGTCACCAGCAATGGCGCCTTTGCCTGCCTGGATGTGAGCCCGGCGGCCTTGGCTGAGGCCGAGCAGGGGCTCACCGCGCCGGTCACGGCCACCAAGGCTCCCCAGGAGCGGGTGGCTACGGTGCCCAGCCACGTGCTGGAGTCCGCCCCCGCCGCCCTGGCCGGGGTGCAGCTGCGCTGCGTGCGCGTGGGCAGCCAGCTGCGCGTGCGCGTGGCCTCGGCCGGCTACCAGGACTGGTACGTGCAGTTTCCCAAAAACCTGCGCCAGGAGGGGCAACGCTACCTAGTCGAGCAGGTGGAGCCTGCGGCCCACGGCCACTTCTACCGGATCTTGGGCAATATCTATATGCTCCCACGTAGACCGCACCGCGCGCGGTAGGTCTTACAGTTTCATGTCCCGTCGCTACCTATGGAAAACCCGACTGCCAAGAGGTCTCGTGCGAGCTGGCAGACCAGATTACTAGTTGTGCCCCAATGGAGTAAGACCGCTGGTGCGCTTTGACTTGATCCGAGCTGAATTAGCAGTGGTTACCGTTGTGGAGCAAGGAAACGAGGGGCCGCCCGCCCTACCGTCAGCAAGCTGTTCGGTAATCCACTGGCGGCACTACGGGGGCGCTGGCTATGGGCAGCAAGTCACTAAAATCGAGAGGTGAAAGCCCTGCTTTATTTGCCACTGCGTGGCTAAAACCGGTCAGAACGCAAGAAATTCAGGGTTTTTGGGCTTACCTTTGGCTTAAGCGTACGGTAAACACCTCGCCAACACGGGAGCCAGAAAATGGCGAAACCCCGGACTGTTGGTACCAGCCGGGGTTTCAAGAAGCAGGTGGGCAAACACCTAGACTTCTTACTCATGAGAAAGGTGCGTGCGAAGGGGAAACCGGGGGGCAAAGCCCGTTGGTTTCTCATTTCCCTAGAGCTGTTCAAGGCCGCGCTAGGGGGATTCATTCGAGCGGTGGTTAGCCACTGGCTCGGACATCCGTAGGATGGCGGCGGTTCGGGCTTCGGCCCGGGCCGCCGTTTGGGTTGACCGACCGATTGTCTGTCCTGACTTGTACAAACATACGAGTTTGAAAGAAAAGTTGCGCAACCTGTGGCAACAATTGCACAATTCACTCAACTGTTGCGCCATTCGGGCAACTGGTGCATCATAGTTGAGTAAATTTCCCCCTTCTGTTGAAAGATCGCGGAATTTCTGTTTATTCATACGCAACCACATATTTAAAATCAAACGCGTATGCCCCGAATTGACCCAATATGGTTTCCTGAGTTCCAAGTCAAATCTATTATTCAGCCGCCCATACTTGCCGAGCACTCCCGCGTATATCATTTCAATGATCAATGCGGAGCCGTTAAGCACAGTTCGCATAGTTCACCCGTGCCGTTTGATGGAAGGCCAGAAGTAGGACCTTGTTACCATTGCCAACAGCACACCGAACAGGGTCGCTGAAAGCCAAAGAGCCCTTCATGTGAGGGGCTCTTTGTTCGTAAAAACCAAGTGATAAACTTGAATGAATAGTATGAGCTACTTTGGCTCAGTAGGTACAGGTTTAGTATTGACTGTAGTATACTGAATTAAGGCAGCTGTATCACCCCCTTGTCATTCCAGACACAGGTGCCAGAGCCCCAATAGAACAAGTGCACCACCTGACCATTTTTATCTGGCTTTGCCTTTTGATAAGTACCGGTGCCTGTTACTAAACGGATCCATTCATCTTTGCCGATGACAACATCTGGAAAGAGATAAATGTGGCGAAACTCATTAGAAGGAGTTCCATCGCCATTGAATGTTCTATCAATCACTGCATACCCTTTGGCATTTACAGCTGTTGAAGCACGCAACCAGACGCCTTCAGCAGCCGGGGTTGAGGCATTGGTAACAGAGTGAAGGGTAAGGCTCATAGGAGAACAAGAATAAAGGGTACCCTACCTAAGGACCATAAATGTGCCATTGCACTTACGGCAAAAGTCAAACCCAGTATATTCCTAAATCTTCTATTTATTAATATACAAAAGCTGTATGCCAAGCAGCTTATCATTAAATTGTAAGCTCACAATACTTATCGATCTATATGGAAAGACTCGTTACATTCTGGAGCCGGTGCGTGCTCTATTTTACCTTCGTGATTGTAGCTGGGTCAACCTGTTTTGCGCAAGTCAGTGTTCGAGGCTATTACCGAAAAAACGGCACCTATGTGCAGCCCCATCAAAGGACGCGTCCCAATCATACCGTCACGGACAACTATAGCTATCCAGGCAATTATAATCCCAACAAAGCAGGCACCTCCAGCACCCCGTCTTCAGGCGGCAGCGGGTCTTCCAATGCCAATGGTTCAGCCAATAGGAGCCCTGAGGTAAGGGGGCAGGCGACTGATCAACCGGTAGCAAATTCGTACGCGATGCTGCCTGGCGTCTACCGCCTAGATGCAACGATGCCGGTTTCTGTGCGGGCTCAACCTAACATTGATGCCAGCGAAGTGTATTTGTGCCCCCGCAACGCGACGGTTAGCGTGTTGGAAGACACCAATGAAACGTACTGTAAAGTGCTGGTAAATGGTCACACCGGTTACCTATCGAAGCGGTTGCTAACCAGTACCATGAGTACATCTGCTCCCTACATGGCTCCCGCTACTGAACCAGTCACGGCCCATAAACCACCGCTTGCCCCGACCTGGAAACCAAGTTCAAGTGCGGAAGAATTGAACTATCGGTTAATAACGACCTTCAATTCTCCGATGGATCCACCGCTGCGCGCCGCGCCTGACATTAATGCGGAGGAAGTCTATACCTGCCCGAAGACAGCCACGGTGTATGTCTTAGGTGAGCCGCAGGGCCCCTATTGTAAAGTAGCAGTCAATGGGCGGATAGGGTACGTGGCGGTTGCGCTGTTACAGAAAAGCCGGTAGACAAAAACTACGCTTATAGCTTGTGACCACAATGTGGACAGTACGGAAGCGTTTCCGCCGACCTATGCTGCTGAGCCAACTGCTCCGAAAAGCCGGCAGCCAGTATTCCCGTAGGCAAGGCAAACAGACCCAGCCCTAAAACGGCAATCACACTACTAAGCACTTTGCCGGCCACCGTGATAGGATACACATCCCCGTAGCCGACCGTGGTCAGCGTCGCCACGCCCCACCACATGGTTTCCGGGATGCTGCCAAACTTGTCGGGCTGAGCGGCACTCTCCACATAGTACATCAGGCTGGAGACGAGGACGAGCAGCAGGCCAATCAGCCCCGTCGTAACTAGTAACTCCGGCCGCTTCCGTCTCACCACCTGCCCGATCACGTCCAGCGCCCGAACGTAGCGCGCTACCTTCAGGAGCCGAAACAGGCGCAGCAAGCGCAGAATGCGCAAATCAACCCCAGCCAGGGAGAGATAAAAGGGCAGGATAGCCAGCAGATCGATCAACGCCATTGGCGTGCACATAAAGCGCAGCCGGCCGCGCACCGGATCTCGGAAGCGTCGATCTTCCACGCTCGACCAGACGCGTAAGCCGTACTCGATCGTAAAAGCGTACACGGAGACGATTTCCAGGCCGACAAAGAAGGGCCGGTAAGCGGTAGAGAGGCTTTTAACTGAGCCTAAGACCACGGCAGCTCCGTTGAGCAATACCAGTCCTAGAATAACGCCGTCGAAGACTCGTTCCAGGCCACGGCCCCCATCCTGAGCATCGAATAGCTGGTAGACATACGCCCGCGAGTGGCTCATATAAGATCAAGAGAGGACGGTACCATCATTAGTTGAAGTGGGCTGAACCGTAGGATGAAAAGTGTATCTCACCATGGCGACTGCTGCATAGCTAGAAGCAGCTAGTCCTTAGCGAACAACGGCTTTTGTAATTACACCGTCCATAATATGAAAATAGCTGCCGGCTGATTTACTGCCATAAATAAGCGTTTCCCGTTCTCCCGCCTTTGTTAGCACTCGCTCGGTTTTGGTGGGCTCCCCAAACGAATCCAGGACTTGTTCCCGCGTCATCCCAGTCTCAATCTTGCGATCAATCAACTTGTCCGATACGGCCTCCTCGTATTTAGAGCGAATGTTTTCTTTGCGTTTCCGCTCGGCTCGAAGCCGGTAATCAGCCGAATCAATTTCGAGGCCGAGGGAGAAAGCGGAGCTGTATTTTCGCTCCGGCACTGCTTGCCACTCCGCTAGTTGCGCGCATCAATAAGCCCGTCGGAAAATAAGGCAGTGGCCTTTTCCAAATGGGGCCGAAACTCTGCTAGTCGTTGTTGCTCCTTTTCCGCGTCGCGCGCCTGCTGGCGCTGCCGTTCCATCTCAGCCACCTCTTGCTGTTGCTGTTTTTGGCCTTCGATCGCTAAGCGCAGGGCTTCTTCCTCTGCTGCTTGCTTTTGGACATAGGCCTCATAACGCCCCTGTTTAGCCGCGCGTTTTTGCTTGCGGATAAACCACCAGATAAGGCCGAAGGCCCACCCAGATAGGAACTCCCCACAACGCGTCTACTGGTTTGGCCAGGGTGGCGGGCGGGTCAACATAGTTGTGAAGGAGGTATACACCCCGAACGCGGCAAAGGCGACGCCAAAACTAAACCAACGGGTACTAGCGGGCTGCGGGGTAGCTGGGATAGCCGGCGCACTAGTCGTACTGCGCTGCGCCGTCGAGCGACCACCCCCCATCTTACTTCGACTGGATAAACCGTACCAGGGATGCTCGTATTCAGGTAAGCCCCTTTCTTGCCGATGTTCACGCTGGCGCCGCGACCACCTATGGTCGTGCTGAAGCCGCTCTTGCTGACATTCAGCTTGAGACCCGGGGCTATTTTGAAACTCTTGCGAAACCGGAAGCCCATGGCCTTAGCAGCCGCAGCCTTTCCGACGGTCCAGGTACAAGTACCTCGCGCTTGGCAGTCGGCTTTGTTGTATTGCTACAGCCGCACTGGCTGGTTTTGGGGCTAGGCGCCTCACCGCCACCGCAGCCGCCGAATGCGATCAAGGCAAAAGGAGTAGTATTTTTTTCATAGGAAGGTATAGATGCAAGAGAATAGGTAAGAGGCAGTGGGCCGGCAGGTAGGAAGTGAGCGCTACCACTGCCGGCTTACTGCCTCGGCTGGTATTTGACTAGATATAGGTCTTATTGCCGTTGCTGTTTATATAGTAACAGCCACCGCGGGGGCCCGTGTAGACCATGCGACATTGTAGGTGGCCGGGCACGAGCCGCCCGTCGTACTGCCGCCCGTGGTACCACCAGTAGTGCCCCCGCTACTGCCGCTGGCTTAAGCCAGTTTTGCCGCTTGGTTTGCCACCGTGTTATTGGCAAAGACAACATAGATGATGATCGTGTTGGTGTTGTCAGCACTCCACGAATACTCGTTACTACCCCTATTGGTCCGGGTCCTAAGAGCGTGACCACTTGGGTATAGGTCATCCCCGCAGTGATAAGATTATAATTCTCAATCGTGACCATGGTCACCGGTGGGGTGGGGTAGGTTGCGTTTCGCTTTCCTTTTTACAACCCAGTAAGGCGACCAAAAGAAAGAAGAGATACCACGTTTTGTAAAATGTACTTTGCATAGAAAGGGTGGAAAGGGGAAAGTATAGAGAGGGAATAAATCAGATAGTAAGCTATGCGTCCAGGGTTTGAGAACCCCATTCACTTCCAGCAATTGCCCACTAGCCACCAGATTCTGCGTGATAGCCTGCAGCTGTTGGCGCTGCTCCTCGCTTATTCGGCTAAAGCCCAGCAGGCGGGCAGCGGGCAGCAGAACGGCGTCCGGCTCAATGGCAAAGCTCTGCCGCACGACCATTTTGACTGCCGCAGCCAGTTCTTCCTCGGCCACGAAAGCGAGCTTCCGGGAGACCGCAGGCAACCCTGATCGGTCGCGCAGCGGCACGGCAGTCGGCCCATGGTGGGGGTCCACAGAAAGTCGTCCTGCTCAACTCGGATGCCCCAGTTTGCCCGCCAGCCGGATCGCCCCGGCGACGGTCGCGCGGATGCGCGAGCCTACTTGCGTGGCCCCAGCGGCCGAGGCCAGCCGGCGGGTCACCTCATCCACATGCACGGGGCTTTCCACGGCCACGACTTCCGCCACCCAGGCCGCCAGGCGCCCGATGGGCTGCAGATGTAACTCCTGCTGGCCCACGAGGGCGGGTAGTTGCGCTACCTGGTAGGGGAGGCTAGCAAGGGTCGCAGAAGGTTCAACCAGTTCTTCTCTTGCCAAACCGGTCAAGGCTGCTGGTTCTACAGTAACTTCCAGCTCGGGCTCGTCAGGCTCATCCTGGGCCGCAAGGCGGCGCGCTTCCTCGATGGCGGCCACGACGCGCGCCGTCTCGCGCTCGGGATCCCGGAACCAGTCCGTGCTCCAGATGCGGTGCAGGCGCCAGCCGACCGCTTCCAGTACCTGCTGGCGCCGGTCCCGATCGCGGGCGGAGCGGGCACTATGATACATGGCTCCGTCGCACTCGATGCCCAGCACGTAGCGGCCGGGCTGATCGGGATCAACGACCGCTAAGTCAATGTAAAAGCCCTGGGAGCCAATCTGGGGACGTACCGTGTAGCCCTGCGCGATGAGAGCGCGGTACACAGCTTCTTCGAAGGGGGACTCCATCTCCCGGCCAGTTTCCTCGTTCTGGTTCAGCCGGCCGTGCTGAGCGAAGGTGAGGAAGGTTTTCAG
>NZ_CP049907.1:1547500-4717777 GCF_011305775.1 Hymenobacter sp. HDW8 | reverse complement strand
AAAACTCTGCGTGACGTACGCTTACTTAAGTATTGCACACCAGTTGTTTATGGCACGGCCACAGTTCTCTTCGACGATTTCCCTACGGAAGAGCGAGCGGAGCCGCTAACGTTTCGCCAAGTGCGGGCCGCCGCCGATATTGCTCCTGGTAAGCCGAATGCAGTTACGTGCTGGGACGAAGACTTTGCCCTCACGCCTGGTCAGCCTAGTGCGGCTAGTGGCGCAGCCGCCCGCCAATCGTTGTTGGCTGCCTGCCGTGACCTAAAGGAAGGCTTACTGGATGGCATTGTTACGGCGCCTATAAGTAAGGAGAACACCCAAGCCGACGACTTCCGCTACCCCGGGCATACGGAGTTCCTGACCAGCTTTTTCGGGGCGTCGGAAAGCCTGATGTTCTTGGTCAGCGAAGATCTGCGCGTAGCTACTGTAACGGGTCATATCCCATTAAAAGACGTTTCAAGCAGAGTCACCAAAGAGCTATTAACCAAGAAACTACGGATTCTTCTTGCCTCCTTACGTCAGGATTTTGGTATCCAGAAGCCACGGGTGGCGGTACTGGGCTTGAACCCACATGCTGGGGAAAAAGGGCTATTAGGCACCGAGGAAGCCGATATTGTGACTCCCGTCATCGAGCAATTTTTGGCGGAAGGGCATTTGGTTTATGGCCCCTTTCCTGCCGACGGCTACTTCGGCACTCGTCAGTATCATCAATTTGATGCGACTCTAGCCTTGTATCACGATCAGGGACTAATTCCATTCAAAACGCTGGCCTTCGAACGAGGAGTTAATTTCACAGCTGGCCTGCCTATCGTGCGCACTTCCCCTGACCATGGCACCGCCTATGGTCTGGCAGGCACATTCAAAGCTGATGAGACTTCCTTCCGTGAAGCGCTCTATCTAGCTTGTGACTTGGTCCGCCAACGACAAGGGCAGGTTGTAGAGAAACGGCGTTAAGTATCAAGTAAAAAGCCCCCCAAATCTGATTTAGGGGGCTTTTTACTTATCAATGTCATAGGTCAAGAAGCATAATACGTTTATAACAAAGTGAAATTTTCTTTCTATAAATGAAATATAGTTTGTTCTTTTAAAATTCAGCCGTAAGTTTGCAGCAGTAATAAGTGGAGCCGGGTCGGTTCCGCTTTGCTTTTATCTCGTTTTCATGGTGCTCCAAACCCCTACTGACTATCGTATTGCTTTGCGCCGCCTCGACGCACTAGCAACAGCCGGAGTGGAGGGAAATGCCGCGCTAGAGGTCGAGTTTCGGGAGTTGATTATGAGTATCGACACCTACGAAAGCAAATTAGGATTGCTTCCCATTCCCAATCTGCCCACTTCACTGGCTGAGATGATCGAGCTCAAACGTCAGCAGATGCGCCTCAAGCAAAAGGACTTAGCGCAATTACTAGAAGTACCCGCTGGGCGCCTTTCGCAAATTCTGAGTGGCAAGCGCCGTGTTACACTCGATCTAGCTAAACGCCTCTATGAGCGACTCGGTATTCCCTCCGATTTTATTCTGAAGAACGCTTAGCACCCCAATGCCGCCCTTAGCTTTAAAAAGCGGCCAAATCTTACTACTTTTGCCCCCTGCAATAAATCTCAACCGTGAAGAAAGACTCGCAATACGACATAGCTATTGCTAAACTGGCCCCCAAAACGCATCATTTTGCGTTTGAGTTAGGCAAGGCGTTTTTCGAGCAATTTGATCAGGAGCTGATTCAGGACGGGCAACTTCACGCAGATGTGGAGCTAACCAAAACGGATTTACTCTTAACGCTCGACTTTCACATTAAGGGCACGGTGCGCCTCATTTGCGACCGGAGCCTAGAAGATTTTGACCAACCCATTGATATACGCCATCAGTTGCGCGTACGCTTCGGTGACCAATATATAGAGTTGGATGACGATGTGCTGCAAATCACGCCTGATACCCAAACTCTCCCTATTGCTCAGCACTTGTTTGATTATATCGGGTTAGCCATTCCGATGAAAAAGCTGCATCCACGGTTTCAGAATGAGCCCGATGAGAATCCTGATGCTGACGCAAAGCTCATTTTTACAACCCGACAGGCCAATGATGACGATGACGATAATCCCGACCCACGTTGGGATGCGTTACGGAATCTGAACTAATAGTATCCTGTCTGTTTGACATCCTCCTTTTTAAATTCACATTCAACTTTTATAATTTCCCATGGCACATCCTAAGCGCCGCCAGTCCTCGACCCGCCGCGACAAGCGTCGCACCCACGACAAGCTCACTCCCAAGGCTATTTCTATTTGCCAGACGACTGGTGAGACTCACTTACGTCACAAAGCGTACGTAGTAGAAGGCGACTTGTATCTAAATGGTAAAGTGGCAGTGAAGAACTTCGCTCCTATTGCCGCTGCCGCTGCTCCGACCGAGGACGAAGAATAAGCCTCGCTTTGCTGGTAGTGTACTTCTGCTAGTCCGCCTTTTCGACTCCGTACTCCCCTTGATTTCCCGTACATGAAGATAGCCCTGGACGCAATGGGGGGCGATTTTGCCCCTCAGGCTGCCGTCGATGGTGCCGTAATGGCTGCCCAGCAGCTAAACGGTGCGGCTCAGATTGTGCTCATCGGCCAGGAAGAGGCCGTGCGCCCTTTGCTCCAACAGCACGGTGCCGCCGCTGCCGACCTTCTCTTTATCCCAGCCACGCAAGTGATTGCAATGGGCGAGCATCCAGCCAAAGCTTATCAGCAGAAGCAGGACTCCAGTATTGCCGTGGGTTATCGAATGTTGCACGCTGGTGAGCTAGATGCATTTTGCTCAGCTGGTAGCACAGGTGCTATGCTCGTAGGTGCTATGTTCAGCGTAAAAGCTGTGCCAGGTGTACTACGTCCCGCTATTGCTAATTTCGTTCCGAAGCTGGCCGGTGGGCAAGGTGTTTTGCTTGATGTAGGAGCCAATGCAGAGTGCAAACCAGAAATGCTGGAGCAATTCGGTGAATTGGGTTCACTCTATGCGCACTACGTGTTAGGGATTAAAACCCCTAAAGTGGGTTTGATGAACCTGGGTGAGGAAGAAGGAAAAGGCACTACCTTAACTCAGGCCGCTCATCAATTATTGAAGGTAAATCCGCACGTGCATTTTATCGGCAACATTGAAGGGCGCGACCTTTTCAACTCTAAAGCTGATGTAATTATCTGTGATGGTTACACAGGCAACGTACTATTGAAGATGGCGGAATCCATTTATGAGATTCTGAATGAGAAGAAGATGCACGACCCCTTCTTCGACAACTTCAACTATGAGGCTTTTGGTGGTAGCCCTATTCTGGGCATAAATGACAATGCCATCATTGGGCATGGAGTGAGTACACCGCTGGCTATTTGTAATATGCTTTTACAGGGGTATAAAATGGCTGAGTCTGGTATTTCAGACCAAATAAAGAGCACCTTTAAGTCCTAGTGACTAAGTCCGGCCAGAGCCGGACTTTTTTTGCCGTCTTCGTTCGTCTTACTCGATGAAAATAACTGCCGCTATTACCGGAGTGGGTGCTTATGTGCCCGACTATGTGCTCACTAATAAGGAACTTGAAACCTTGGTGGATACTACCGACGAGTGGATTCTGAGTCGCACAGGCATACAGGAGAGGCATATTCTAAAAGGAGAAGGACAAGGCACCTCCGTTATGGGGATTAAAGCAGTTGAGCAACTGCTAGCTAAGACTGGCACTCGAGCCGAGGACATTGACCTAATTATTTGCGCTACCACTACCCCCGATCTCGTTTTTCCTGCCACTGCCAATATCATCTCGGCGGCAGTGGGGGCTAAAAAGGCGTTTAGCTACGACATGCAAGCCGCTTGCTCCGGCTTTATGTTCGCTTTGGCTACTGGTGCGCAGTTTATTCAGACCGGCACTTATAAAAAAGTGGTAGTAGTGGGCGCTGACAAAATGTCGAGCATCATCGATTACACTGACCGCTCTACGTGCATCATTTTTGGCGATGGTGCTGGTGCCGTCCTTTTGGAGCCTAATAACGATGGCCTTGGGTTGCTCGATCAGCAGCTTTGCTCCGATGGAAATGGCGAGCCTTTCTTGCATCAAAAAGCTGGGGGCAGCCGCCGCCCTCCTTCAGCAGAAACCGTTGCGGGCCGGGAACATTTCGTGTACCAGGAAGGCGCGACGGTTTTCAAATTTGCGGTGAAGAATATGGCTGATGTAGCTGCTCAGGTTATGGAGCGAAATCAGCTTACGGCTACTGATGTAGCTTGGCTAGTACCGCACCAAGCCAATAAGCGTATAATTGACGCGACTGCCCATCGCATGGGTGTTGGCCCTGAAAAAGTAATGCTCAATATTCATCGCTACGGTAATACCACGAACGGTACCATTCCGCTTTGCCTAGCTGACTATGAAAGTCAGTTACATAAAGGGGATAACCTTATTATTGCCGCTTTTGGTGGAGGCTTCACTTGGGGATCATTATACCTCAAATGGGCATATGACGCTAAGCCTAACCAGTAAATAAGCTGATTAGCCAACTGCACGCAGAAAACCTCTATACTTGCACTTTCAGAAATGCTGAGCTTCGCACGATAACGATTGAGTAGATTCTGTCCACAGAATCATCTTTTCAATTGATTGACTCGCGTTCAGCTTTTAACATTCCATAACCAGTATTTAAACAATGGCCACCACCGCAGACTTCCGTAACGGCCTCGTCCTGAATTACAACAACGAGTTACACGTTATTACTGAGTTCCAACACGTGAAGCCTGGTAAAGGCCCAGCCTTTGTGCGCACCAAGTTGCGTAATATCAAAACCGGCCGTGTGATTGATAACACCTTTAACGCAGGCGTAAAGGTAGAAACAGCCCGGGTGGAGCAGCGGCCTCATCAGTTCCTCTACAAGGATGAATATGGCTTCAACTTCATGAACAAGGAGGATTTCGAGCAGGTAACGCTGCCTGAAGCAATGGTGCCTTTCGCCGATTTGCTCAAGGATGGACAGGAAGTAACGATTCTGTTTCACGCAGAAACAGAGCAGCCACTTACTGCTGAGTTGCCGACTACAGTTGAATTGGTAGTAACGTACACCGAGCCTGGTTTGCGTGGCGATACTGCAACCAACACACTTAAGCCCGCAACAGTGGAAACGGGTGCCCGTATCCAGGTACCGTTGTTTATCAACCAGGACGAAAAAATTCGCGTGGATACCCGCGACTACTCCTATGTCGAAAGAGTTAAATAAGTCGCCGCAGAAGCAGCCCGCTATGAAAGCCAAAGAACTACAGGAATTGCTCGATTTTATCGCCAAATCGGGTTTGAATAAAGTCAACATCGAGACTGAGGAATTTAAAATCTCAGTGCAGCGCGACCCCAGCTATAAGCCGGTCATTAGCTCCTCAATGTCTGCACCAGCCCCAGTTGCTGCCCCTCAGGCTCCGGCTCCAGTTGCTGCGCCTGTCTCCGCACCAGCTGCTGCAACTCCTACGCCTGCTGCTACTGCTAGCGAGTCCTCTGAAGCTAACTATCAAGCTCTGAAGGCGCCCATGATTGGCACTTTCTATCGTTCAAATAGCCCCGATTCCCCTGCTTTTGTGAACGTAGGTGATATGGTCGAAAAGGGACAGGTGATTTGTATCATTGAAGCTATGAAGCTGTTCAATGAGATCGAAGCCGAAGCTTCAGGCCGTATCGTAAAAGCGTTGGTAGAAAATTCTTCTCCGGTAGAGTACGATCAGCCCCTATTCCTGATTGAGCCAATGTAATTTTTGGGCCTCGAGGTCTTGGTAGCTTAGGTTATGGGCAAGTTGAAAGACCTGCACATGGATCTAAGTCACCAAGACCTTTCTATTTCGATCAGGTACTCCAATTATTTGCTTCCAGAGCTTATTCATCATGTTTAAAAAAATACTGATTGCTAACCGGGGTGAAATTGCATTGCGCATTATCCGCACATGCAAGGAAATGGGTATCAAGACGGTAGCCGTATACTCCACTGCCGATAAGGAAAGCCTCCACGTACGATTTGCCGATGAGGCTGTATGCATTGGCCCTCCTTCCAGCGCCCAGTCTTACCTGAACATTCCTACCCTAATCGCAGCGGCAGAAATCACCAATGCCGATGCCATTCACCCTGGCTATGGATTCCTGTCCGAAAACGCCGAGTTTTCGCGGATCTGCCAAGAAAACGGTATCAAATTCATTGGCGCTTCGCCTGAGATGATCAATAGCATGGGCGACAAAGCTTCGGCCAAAGCGACCATGAAAAAAGCCGGTGTACCCACTATCCCTGGCTCAGAAGGCTTACTGGATTCCTTACAAGATGCGCTGAAAATCGCCCACAAAATCAAGTATCCAGTTATTCTGAAAGCTACGGCCGGGGGCGGCGGACGTGGAATGCGTGTAGCTCGCACCGACGAAGAATTGGAGAAGGGCTGGCATGATGCCCGCACCGAAGCCAAGGCAGCCTTTGGTAATGATGGTATTTACCTTGAAAAGTTTGTAGAAGAGCCGCGACACATTGAGATCCAAATTGTTGGGGACCAATTTGGCCGCGCAGCCCACCTTTCTGAGCGCGATTGTAGCATTCAGCGCCGCCACCAGAAGCTCGTAGAAGAAGCGCCATCTCCTTTTATGACAAAGGATCTTCGGAAGAAAATGGGTAACGCTGCCGTAGCCGGAGCTAAGTCTATCCGCTACGAAGGAGTAGGCACGATTGAATTTTTAGTAGATAAAAACCGGGATTTCTACTTCATGGAGATGAACACTCGCATACAGGTAGAGCACCCTGTAACAGAAGAAATCATCAACTATGACCTAATCAAAGAGCAGATTAAGGTAGCAGCCGGCGTGCCTATTTCGGGCAATAACTACGAGCCCAAGATGCACGCGATGGAATGCCGTATTAATGCTGAAGACCCGCGTAATGGCTTCCGTCCTGCTCCTGGTAAGATTACGACGCTCCATATTCCGGGCGGCCACGGCGTTCGGGTGGACACACATGTGTATGCAGGCTATACAATTCCGCCGAATTACGACTCGATGATTGCTAAGCTGATCACGACTGCTCAGACTCGGGAAGAATGCATTGTAAAAATGAAGCGGGCGCTAAGTGAATTTGTGGTGGAAGGCGTAAAAACTACGATTCCATTTCACTTAGCTCTGATGGATAACCAGAGCTTTAAAGACGGAAATTTTACTACTGCCTTCCTCGATACGTTTGACTTTTCGACGATCTAGTCAGACTTCTTAATCCAGCGACTACTAAAAAGCCCCCAGAATATCCGGGGGCTTTTTAGTGATTATTCGCTTGGATGTTCTATCTCCTGCACCAGTTCATCGTACCATTCTTCGCCGTACTTGCGAATCAAAGGCTCTTTAAGAAACTGATATACGCGTACACCCAGATCGGCGCCGAACGCGCATGCAGGATTGCAAATGCCCCAACGATCGTAATTCAGGGCTTCAAAATCTTCGTATTTGCTGATACGAATGGGATACAAATGGCAGCTGATAGGCTTCTTGAAACTAGTAGCACCAGCCAAATAGGCCTGCTCGATACCACACTTTAGAATGCCGCGCTCATCATACAGAGCATATGCGCATTCTCGGTCGTTGATGGTAGTCGTGCTGAAATCACCTTCCCAATCCTTGATATAAAGACCTTGTTGCTCAATAGCCTGTTGCCCGGCTTCGGTAAGAAAAGGCTTTATATTGGCGTATTCAGCTTCAAGAATGGCTAATTCGGCTTCTTCTAAAGGAGCACCTAAGTCTCCCTCTACGCAGCATGCGCCTTTGCAAGCCTCGAGATTACAAACAAAGAAATTGTCGCGAACGTCATCGGAGATGACGGTGTTCTGGATAATAATCATGGGAATGAGGGGCAGAACCTTACGGGGGGCTTTTTAACTCCGTCTAATTGTCGCAAGCGTGAAGCCAGCGACGAGTAAAGTCCCGAGAGAAATGAATTGACAAAGATAACCCCGAACGGGTGCTTCCTGGTTTCCTGGGGGGCAAAACCTTACCTTTGTTCCTTCGCCAACGAGCCGGTTACTTGAAAGAATGGCATTAGATTATCATACCTTATTGAATCCCTCGCAGGCTGCTGCCGTGCTGCAAACGGAAGGCCCCTGCATGATTATAGCTGGCGCTGGTTCTGGCAAAACGCGCGTACTAACGTATCGTATCGCGCATTTGCTGGAGAAAGGCGTCGACCCGTTTAATATCCTGGCCCTAACATTTACGAACAAGGCAGCCAAGGAAATGCGCGCCCGCATTGAGAAAGTAGTGGGGCCTGAGGCGAAGAATGTCTGGATGGGCACCTTCCACAGCATTTTTGCCCGTATCCTGCGTTCAGAAGCGGAAAAGATTGGTTTCCCGCGTCACTTCACTATTTACGATACCCAGGATTCCAAAACGCTGGTATCGCAGATTGTGAAGGAACTGGACCTCGACGATAAGCTATACAAGCCTAGTATGGTACTGGGGCGTATTTCGTCAGCAAAGAACAAGCTGATTTCGGTGCAGCAATATCTGAGCGACCCGGTTATTAAACAGGACGATGAAGCGGCTCTACGACCCAAAATCGGCGTGATATATCAGCAGTATCAGTCTCGATGCTTCAAGGCTGGTGCCATGGACTTCGACGATCTGTTGTTTAACACTAATGTGCTGTTCAAGGACCATCCCGAAGCGCTGAACAAGTACCAGAATATTTTCCGGTATGTGATGGTGGACGAGTATCAGGACACCAACTATTCGCAGTACCTGATTACCCGCAAGCTGGCGGCCAAGGAGCGGAACATTTGCGTAGTTGGCGACGACGCGCAGAGTATTTATGCCTTCCGGGGAGCAGATATTACCAATATTCTCAATTTTGAGAAGGACTATCCGGAGCTGGAAGTATTCAAGCTGGAGCAGAATTATCGCTCTACCAAGAACATCGTAAAAGCGGCCAACTCGGTAATTAAGAATAACAAAGCACAGCTTCGCAAAGACGTTTTCTCGGAGAACGAAGAAGGGACACTCATCGAAGTGCTTAAGGCGGCCTCAGACAACGAGGAAGGCAAGCTGATTGCCAACTCCATCTTTGAGGACAAGATGAACCTGCACTTGTCTTATGACCACTTTGCAATTCTATACCGCACCAATGCCCAAAGCCGGGCAATGGAGGAGGCCTTACGCAAGCTTAATATCAAGTATAAGATTGTGGGGGGCCTTTCTTTCTACCAACGGAAAGAAATCAAGGATTTGGTGGCCTACCTGCGCCTAACGGTAAACCCAAATGATGAGCAGGCGCTACGTCGCGTCATCAACTATCCAAAGCGCGGCATCGGTGACACGACGGTAAGCAAGCTCATCAACACAGCGGAAGAAACCAACCATACGTTATGGGAGGTAGTCGCTAATGCTGCCTCATTCCTTGGCCCACGGCTTTCAGGCGCCATCACGCAGTTTGCGGAACAGATCAAAAGTTACGCGGTAATAGCGGGCAAAGAAGATGCGTTTGAGGCGGCAAAGTTTATCGCCAAAAACTCGGGTATGATTGAGGAGCTGTATGCTGACAAAAGCATAGAAGGCCTCTCTCGCTACGAGAACATACAGGAACTGCTGAACGGTATTAAGGCATATACCGAAGATCCTGAGCGGGATGATAAGTCGTTGGCATCTTTTCTACAGGATATTGCCCTCGTAACTGACGCTGATACAAAAGATGCGCAGCAGGATGGTGAAGCCGTAACGCTGATGACTATCCACTCAGCTAAAGGTTTAGAGTTCCGCAACGTATACATCGTGGGCTTGGAAGAAAACTTGTTCCCTTCCCAGATGATGATTACCTCGCGGGCCGATTTGGAGGAGGAACGGCGCCTATTCTACGTTGCTATTACGCGGGCGGAGAAGAAATTAACTCTTAGCTATGCCACGTCGCGCTACCAGTGGGGCAACCTGCGAAGCTGCGAGAAAAGCCGCTTCCTAGACGAAATCGATCCGCAATTCGTAGATTTCAAGTTCTCGGCTGGTCCGGGCAGTGGAGAGTCGCCGTTTGGGCACGTTTTGGAGCGGCGCAGTAACCTAATTCCGCCTGCTCCGCGTAAGACGGTAGCCTCCAGCTACAAGCCTTCGCCAGATTTTCAACCTTCCGACACGTCTAATCTTACTACCGGGCAGCGGGTAGAACACCCCAAATTTGGCTTCGGTACAGTGAGCAAGCTTGAAACGCAGGCTGGCTCAACTAAGGCAATTATTCAATTTGAAGAGGTCGGTGAGAAGACCTTATTGCTGAGTTTTGCCAAATTGCGAGTGCTGAGCTAATTGGCTGCATTAAGTGCCCATCCCAGAGTCTGTTAGGCCTCTGCATCTTCTTGATTTTATTTTTACCCATGTCTCTTCCCTCTCCTCATAAACACGAGTTGCTCCAGCGCGAATACGGCCAGAGCACCTTTCAACTCGTGCAGACCCTGCGTACTATCGAAGATAAAGCCGAACGTACGCGCCGGGCTCATCAGATAGTGCAGCTGATTTTTCGTCTGAATGCCGCGTTGCGCGACCAGCCCGACGCGCAGCAAAAAGTATGGAACCATCTTTACGAAATGGCCGATGAGGACCTAGACGTAGATAGCCCATTCCCGCTCACCAGTCTTGCCCAGCTGCATCAGCAGCCGAAGCGAGTGCCCTACCCCAGCAAGTCGCCCAAGCTGAAGCCGTATGGCCGCAGCGTGGAGGCGATGATTGAGAAAGCGCTGACGCTAGAGGACCCGGCGGAGCGTGAGCAGGCCACTATCGCCATCGGGCGGACAATGAAATTTCTGTACCGTTCCTACAGTAAAGAGAATGCGAAGGATATCACCATCCTTAAGCATTTAAAAGAGCTGTCGGGGGGCAAATTGGAACTTGACCCGGCTCAGGTTGACGCGCAGAACCTATTTGAGTTTGCTACCAATGGCCGTCCTGCGCCATTTATCGTACCTCAGCCCCGCAACGACCGCTCCGACCGTGACCCACGGCGCAGTGGCGGCGGTGGCAATCGGCGCGATAAGCAGCGCCGCGGTGGCAAAAAGCGTCAGGAACCCCAGCAACCTCCTCAGTAATTTTCGTGAGAGCAGAGCGTTCGGCGGCGCAGTTAAAACTCCCTAGACTCCCTAGTTGAGGGTTTTAATTCCGCTTCCAAACGCTTTGCTCCTCTATTTTAACTCCTTTTTTGATGGCCTCTTTTGAAGTAATTGGCGGACACCCGCTTAAAGGCGAGATTATACCCCAGGGGGCAAAAAATGAAGCGCTCCAGATTTTGTGCGCTGTATTGCTTACCAGTGAGCCAGTTACGATTAGTAACATTCCCGATATCCGCGATGTAAATAAGCTCATTGAGCTATTGCGTGATATGGGCGTAAAAGTGGGCAAGCTCTCCACGGACACGTACGTTTTTCAGGCCGACAGCGTAAATCTAGACTACCTCGACTCGGAGCAATTCGTGGCCCAAGGCCGCGCCCTACGCGGTTCCGTCATGATTCTGGGGCCCATGTTGGGCCGTTTTGGTCAATGTCAACTACCAAGACCAGGGGGCGACAAAATCGGGCGCCGTCCGCTGGACACGCACTTTTTAGGTTTGCAGAAGCTGGGGGGCAAATTGACCCTCGAAGGCAAGGATTTTTACCGTATCCATACGGAAGGCAAGTTGCAGGGCACCTATATGCTCCTCGACGAAGCTTCCGTGACGGGTACAGCCAATATTGTGATGGCAGCCGTGCTGGCTGATGGTATCACCACTATTTATAATGCCGCCTGCGAGCCTTACCTACAGCAGCTATGTAAAATGCTGGTGCGTATGGGGGCTAAAATAAACGGTATTGGCTCTAACCTGCTTACCATCGAAGGTGTGGAAAGCCTGGGCGGCACGGAGCACCGTATGCTACCCGATATGATTGAGATTGGCTCTTTCATTGGTCTGGCAGCCATGACGGGGTCCGAAATCACCATCAAAGATGCGCAGATTCGGGAGCTTGGCCTTATCCCGGACACCTTCCGTAAAATGGGTATCCAGCTGGAATTTCGGGGCGATGATATCTTTATTCCTGCCCAAGACCACTATCAAATTGCTACCTACCTAGATGGCAGCATCCTGACAGTTTCGGATCATACGTGGCCGGGCCTGACGCCTGATTTGCTCAGTATTATTCTGGTAGTGGCAACTCAGGCAAAAGGCACGGTTTTGATTCACCAGAAGATGTTTGAGTCGCGCTTATTCTTTGTCGATAAGCTTATTGACATGGGCGCGCAAATCATTCTCTGTGACCCACACCGCGCTACCGTTATTGGCCTTGATCAGCGCACACGCCTGCATGGCATCAGCATGACCTCACCCGATATCCGGGCCGGCGTGGCGCTGCTTATTGCGGCCCTCTCTGCGGACGGGCGCAGCGTGATTGACAACGTAGAGCAGATTGATCGTGGATACCAATTCATTGATAAACGCCTAAATGCGCTGGGTGCGCAGATCAAACGGCTGTAAAGAAGAAAACACTAAGTCATAAAAAAGCCCCCCAGACGATGTCTGGGGGGCTTTTTTATGACTTAGTGTTTTAGTCAATAACCATGTCGATAACGCTTGTTACCAATGACAAAACGATGCTGAATAGCAAGGCGGCCAAGAAGCCGTCGAGTTTGAAGCCGGGCAATACATAGTCGGCTAACAGGACAATTACCGCATTAATAACCAGCAGAAACAGGCCCAGCGTCAGAACTGTGATGGGGAAGCCCAGAATTTTAAGAATTGGCTTCAGTACAGCATTCAGCACCGCTAGCACCAACACCAGCAACAGCGCATCGCCAAAGCCATCGAGGTGAGCACCGGGCAGAAAGTAAGCCAGAGCATAGGTAACGATGGCCGTGAGAATAAATTTGAGTAAAAATCCCATAGAGTCAGAATGATGAATGAGCAAAAAATCCGACTCCCAACCGGAAGTCGGATTACGGTACGCAAAAAAGCAAATATCGTTGAGAACCTATTCTTCGTCTTCTACTTTCTTCATGTCGCGGGCCGCGATGCGCCCCTGCGATACGGCCATCCAGTTGCATAGTTGATACAACAGACGGGCACCTACGATACCATTCCAGTCGGTGTCGCCGGGAGCTACTTCATTCAAATCGCACCCTATGATTTCCCGACCTGAGCGCACCACCATGCGAATTAGATAAAGTGCTTCCTCAAATTCTAAACCACCGGGAACGGGTGTACCGGTGCCAGGGCAAAGCTTCGGATCGAGGCCATCGATGTCGAAGCTTATGTATACCTTCTGAGGAAGTTGAGCGATAATTTTCTTGCACTCTTTCCGCCACGATTTGCCCGCATACAGCTCTTCCCGCAGAAAACGCTCCGCAAACATGATGATACGACCATTGCTGCGTTCAGCCAGTTCCGCTTCTTGTTGGCAAAAGTCACGAATACCCACCTGCACCAGCTTTTTTACCTGCGGTAACTGCAATGCGTTGTACATAATAGACGCGTGCGAGTACTCGAAGCCCTCGTAAGCCGGGCGCAAGTCGCAATGCGCATCGATCTGCAGAATACCGAACTCTTCGTGACGTTCCGCCAACGCGTGGATGTAGCCTAAAGGCGTGCTGTGGTCACCGCCCAATACGACTACCGCCTTCCCAGCATCGAGGTGAGCGCCAGCTTTTCCCTTAAGCCAGGTCAACAGTGCTTTCCCCCGAGCTGTAGCCTGACTGGTAGCAGTAGCATGCTGGGGGGCTTTCTCGGCTGGCTGACCCTCCTCCAGCCAACTAATGTAACTAGAGGCCTGCTCGCGTAGCGCACGGCTCTCAGCAGCCCAGGTTTCGTCTTCCTCTTCCATAGCCAGACCTAAGCGCCACGCGTCCGCGATGTCCGGATCGTAGAGGTCAACTTGTAAGGAGGCTTCGCGGATGGCAGCAGGCCCCAGCGCAGTGCCCGCCCGATACGAAACGGTTACTTCCCACGGCACCGGCACGACAACTACCTGCGCCTCTTCAACGGTGAAAGGCAAACCAAAAATGCCCCCCGCAGTGTCACCCAATGCATTAGGATCGAAAGAGGCGAGCTTCTTTTCAAGATTTGATGAGCGTGAATTTGACATGACAAACGAATTAGAAAAGGAAATAAGCGCCAAGCTAGCGCTTTAAAAAAGCAGTGTTATATGATCAGACACGTGCTTGAACAATAAAAAAGCTGTCATTTCGGGTGTTTCAACGAGCCGCGATTCAAAAATTTGCGACAGTTGATATCTACCAAAAATGACAGCTTTTGTCCCTAAAAGGGAGGATTAACGTGCGGCTTGCTGGCCGTTCAGGAAGTCGTAGGTCCGAATGATATCCAAGATCTTGACGAAAGTCTCGCGGTCGAAGAACAGCATTAGGGGTAATTCAACTGAATTATTTTTGTCAGAGAACTGTGTGATGACGGAGAAAACCATAGGCTGAAATAGCGGATTCTGCGTTACCAACCGGGTTAGGGAAGAATCGAGGTGGCCTTTAGGAGCAATAGGTGGAGCTCCATAAATACTGGCTTTCAGAATGTTGGCTAACTGAGTCACCAGAGCGCCCGTGATGATATTGCTAATTTCCAGCAACAGCGACTCCTGCAACTCATCTATTTCAACGGATTCAGGTTTCGCCAGACGTAAGCACACCCGCGACAGGCGTTGTACATGTTGCCCTGAGAAGAACATCAGCGTCGAGCCATTGAATTCGCCCTTAATATCGGACTGAATAACAACGTGGTCTTTCTCGTACACTTTTACGCGCTCCAGAATGCTGGTTCCGGGTACCAAGTCAAGGCTAGGAACCTCCAATAACACGGTTTCCTGGGCAATAGAAGCAAAAGAATCGGCGGCGCGAGCCAAGCCAATATTCAGGATTTCCCGAATAATGTCTCGCTCCAATTCCGTCATGTGCAAATCCATACAATTCAGTCGGTTGGTACGAAAAAGCCACTATAGGCAGTTTCGAAATCTGCAATACGTGATTTAAGGTCGTTTGGCCAAGAATAGTCGAGTTAATGCTGGCACATCGAGCACAAGGCACACGTGCCCACTGCCCAGCAGCGTCACGCCCCCGAATAAGTCAATGGTATCCAACGGTTTACTCACAGGCTTGATAACAATGTCTTGCTGTCGCAAAAAACGATCGACAATCAAACCCAACTTACGATTATTGTAATCCACAATGATAATGCGCTGCCGTCCCGCCAGTTCCTCATGAGTAGCGGCCGGCAAAGGACCATCGCCGCTGTGGAGCAGGGTCTTCAGGTTCACTATTGGCACATTTTCCTCCTGAATACGCGCCATAAGCGTCCCTCCTACTACATGTAGCTCTTCAGGCTCCAAGGCCACTACCGAGTCGGTGTGCATAAGTGGGATGGCGTAGCTGCGCTCCTCCAACTCAAACAACAAGGCTCCTTTTACAGCGATAGAGGTAGGCAGCACTAAGGTAAAGGTAGTGCCCTGCCCTAGCTCCGAATCTACTCGTAATTGCCCCCCAAGCGAGTCGATAGCCAGCTTCACTACATCTAAGCCGACGCCCCGACCAGATATTTCCGTTACCTCCTTGGCCATCGAAAATCCTGGCTCAAATAAGAACGCCCGCACTGCATTCGCGTCGAGGCCAGCAGCTGCATCGGCTCTCACTAGGCCCCGCTCTACTGCCTTACGCCGCACACTTTCTATATCAATACCGCGGCCATCATCGGTTACCCGAATCAAGACATCATCGCGCTCCGTTTGGGCTGAGAGCGTCAGACGTCCGGCAGTGGGTTTGTTCGCCCGTTCGCGTTCCTGTGGCGTTTCAATGCCATGGGCAATGGCGTTGCGTACCAAATGGAGCAGGGCATCGGTGATAATTTGAAGGATATTTCGGTCAATTTGAATATCCTGCCCTTCCAGCCGCAGTGCCACTTCCTTTTGCTCCGAAGCGGCTACGTCGCGTACCACGCGGGGAAATTTATTGAAGAGCGAGCCTACATTTACCAGGCGCGCATCCATTACACTATACTGCAACTCGTCGGTAATGCGAAACAGATGTGAGGCGGCCGCTTGTAGAGCCGGATGTCCGATTTCCCGGCCCAAGGTCATGATCCGGTCGCGGTCAATTATTAACTCACCTACCAAGTTGAGCAGGTGGTCCAGCTTCTTGATCTGTATATAAACCAGGTCAGACAGCTCAAGCTTACGGCCCGCTTCCTCGTCAGTATCTGATTCGGTAGTAATAAGAATAGGTTCCTCTCCCTGCACTAAACGGTCGAGATTAGCCAGCAAATCCTCAGTGGGAGGCATTTCTGCCTCTTCCCCTACGGCCCGAATCATGGCGCCAAGCATATCGACGCCGGTAAACAAGACCGGAACGACTGTGCCAGCAAAGGCTTTCTCTTTATCTCTAATCAAACCAAATATGGTTTCCATCTCATGGGAGACTTCGCCAATTTGGTTATAGCCCATCGCGCGCGCGTTAGACTTAAGGTTGTGCATGAGCCGAAAAAGCTCATTCAGGGCGGCTGTGTCTTCCGGGTTCTTCTCTAGTTCGCTGATATGACGACTCATGGCGTCATAGTATTCCAGCGCCTCGGCCATAAAGATCTCGCGGTACTCCTGTTCCCGTGACTTCATTAGTTAACGGTCGCTAGAGGTGGAGAAAGACGAGTAGTAGAAGCGGGCAGCGAAGTACGCTGATTTATGATCTCCACAATCTGATCAAGCGGCAGTACGGCATTCGCGTGACCTGCCCGAATCACGGACCCGGGCATGCTAAACACTGCCGCAGACTCTTGGCTTTGTGCGATAATCCGGCCTCCGCGCGCCCGGATAGCCTGAGCACCCAAGGTTCCATCGCTCCCCAAGCCGGTCAAAACTATGCCCAGCACCCGCGAGCCAGCGGCCTTAGCAGCCGACCGCATCAGCATATCGATGGACGGAGCATCGGCAGATAGGTTTGGCTTCGAGCTGAATCCAATCTGCCATACTCGCCAAGGCCCACGCTGTACTGACTTTAACACCATATTTTGCCCCCCAGGAGCAATAATGATCTGCCCTGCTTCGAGAGGCATTCCTGCAACGCCAATTTTAACTGGCAATGGAGTCAAACGTTGTAAGCGTTTCGCGAATGAAGCAGTAAAATACGCGGGCAAATGCACTGCAATCAGTAAAGTGGTCGTCAGGCCTGGATCTAATGCCTGTACAAGTTTCTCTACAGCGGCAGTGCCGCCTGTGGAGGAACCTATCACCGTCAGGCTCTGAGGCTGAGCACTGACTACATGGCGCAACGGGCTAATAAACGTGGTTATTTGCGGCGCGACTGGTATAGCCCGCAATTGCTGAAGCACGGCCCGCCGAAATATTTGTTCAGCACCCAACTGTAAAGGCGCAATATGATCATATATTCCCCAGCGAGCGGTTTCACACATCACACCCGATGACGGGGTAGCAGTAGCATAAAGCAGCACTGCGCACGCGTGCTGTCGATGTAGCCGATCTAGATCCGGTAGGCTATGCTCATCCAGAATTACCAGCGAAGGCCGAAACCTTCGAGCCAGAATAACTAGCTCATCGGCACTGCTAGCCGAACCTACCACTTGGTAGCCTGGCTGGACTTGCAGCAAGCGAGTCAACTCCAACTGCACTAAAGCAGGGAGTTTATCAAGCAGGATAGTAAAAGGGACGGGTAAAAAGGACACGGAATAGGTGGAAGCGCAGAGTAAGAAAACAGAGCGAAACGTATGTGTGCACCCTGGGGGGCAAATCTGTACTTATGCGTCGGTTTCTTCCGAGTTTTGTAAAGCACTACCTACAATCTCGAGCACCTTCTCCTCTGAGAAGGGCTTTACTATGTAAGCTGATGCACCACTTTCAAGGGCCTCATTCACAATAATCTCCTGCCCTACTGCACTACACATTACCACTTTCACGGTAGGATTCACCTGCCGGATTCCCTTCAGCACATCTAAACCCGTATTATCAGGCAGGATAACGTCGAGCGTAATCAGATCAGGATTAGTAGCACTGGTCATTTCTAGAGCTTGCTGACCATTGGCGGCCTCTCCTACCACCTCGTAGCCAGCATCGGTAAGCATATTCTTTAGCATCGTGCGCATATAAAAGGAGTCGTCCACGATGAGAATGCGGTTTTTCATAAAAGTAGAATCAGTAGAAGAAAAAGACGGGGAATAAGCTGAACGGCATTGTAAGCCCTTGTACGGGTTGCCACCCACTAAGATTAGGCTTTGGGGTTAAGCTGCATTATTTCCGTCGGGGTTAGGAGCTTCAGCATATCGAGCACGATAATAATGCGACCGTCCAGCTTGGCAATTCCCTCAATGTATTTGTCTTGGATATTGGCGTCTTGAATAAATTCGGGCGCTTTTTCAATAATCGAGACCGGAATTGACAACGGCTGCGGCACCTCACGTACCACCAATCCAATTGTATAATCTTTGGCTTCAATCGCTAAAGTATACGTGGTGGCAGGCAGTGCTTCCGTGGTTGAGCGCAGCTGGAACCGTTCTTCCAAATCAATGATGGCAATAATATCACCACGTAGGTTGGCAATTCCCTTCACGAAGGGGGGCGTTTTGGGCATACGGGCAATTTCCGGGGTAATAGTTACCTCTTTTACTTGCTCGATGCGGATCCCATATTCTTCGCGCCCCAATCGGAACACAATCAATTGAATAAGCGCTTGCTGCTTAACAACTTTCTTTTCGCTATTCGACTCTGTTTCAGGCATGCACAAGGTTGATATAGGCTTGCTCCCACCTGTCAATGGTAGGAGCAAGCCTGAAAATAGACCTGAGAGGAATTATTTGGCTTTCGCTTTAGTCCGAGCTTTGGGAGCTTTTTTGTCGGCTCCATTTGAGGACTGCGTTTCTGCTGGCTTTCCATTTACCGGAGCCGGACGCCGCGCCACCGCTTTTTCAGTAGCAGGAGCTTCTGGTAATTTGCCCCCCGTGCGGGTCTAGCTGGCGGAGTAGTCGTTGTCGATGCTTGAGTAACATCATTACGCCGAACAGGCCGATCTCTTTGAGGGGTTGGCTTGGGCGCAACAGCGTGTCCATTGCGAGGCTGCGTCATCTGAGTTAAGCGCTGGCTCCTCCGACGTGGCTCTGGCTCTGGCTCCGGTTCCATATACTCCATCAACTGGAATGCTGACAGACCCACTTGTAGGTCGTCCGCAATATCAGTCAGCTTCTGGCTGGAGGCCGTCAATTCTTGCATAGAAGTAGACAGTTGCTTGGCAGTGCCTGCCACTTGCTGCGTACCCGATGCAGTCTGCTCAGCAATGGCTACAACTTCCTCTACATACTTTACCACGTCACCAATGCTGATTTTCTGCACTTCAGTAGCCGTGAGAATGTCGCGGGAAGTACGGAGCGTTTCGCCGCTGCTCGTTGCAATGTTTTTGAAGGCGGAGCTGGCTTCGAAGGTCGCGTTTTTACCCTTCAATACGCGTCCTTCCATGGTTGAGATAGCCGTTGCAGCTGAGCTTGTATCCTTGCGTACGTCGTCAACTAGTGTAGCAATCTCACTTGCTGATTTACGCGAGCCTTCCGCCAGCTTACGAATTTCTTCGGCTACCACCGCAAAGCCTCGACCAGCCTCACCAGCACGGGCTGCCTCAATAGCAGCATTCAAAGCCAGCAGGTTGGTTTGGGAGGCAATATCTGTAATTACACCCAGCGACTTACTGATTTCCTGGCTTCGCGTACTTAGTACTTCAATGGTTTTGGATGTCTGGGCTGCAGCGTTGGAAATCTCTTCCATGTTCTTTACCACCTCAGCTACCGTCTTCAGACCAAGCTGCGAGGTTTGCTCACCTAGAATAGCGGCTTTGTTCACTACATCAGCTTTACCAGCTGTTTCCTTCGTGGCCTGCATGATTTCCTCAATCAGCTTAAAGGCCTGATCGGTTTTCAAAGCTTGGTTCTGAGCGCCTTCAGCCATTTGCTGCATGGCCAGAGCCACATCAACCGTTACGCGGCTCATCTCCTGGCCCTTACCGGCCATCTCCTCCGATGAAGTTCCTACTACCTGCGACGAATCATTGATTTCGCCCAGCAACTCGTTAAGGTTTTCTACGGCAAGGTTCAACGCATTTGACATAGCCATGATGTCACCAGCCGTGGGTACTTCTACACGCTGGGTGAGGTCACCTTCCGAAATGGCTCGCACTACCCGGCTCACTTCCAGAACCGGCGAGGCAATTGACTCGAGCAGTTCGTTGAGTGTGTCAACCAATTCTTTCCAAGAGCCGCTTACACCGCCTACTGTAGCGCGCTCGGTTAGTTTACCTTCCACACCCGCCACCTTGGCCACACGGCTAACTTCCACCGCCAAGCGGTTCAAGTCGTCCACCATGCGGTTGATGGTATCAGCTAGTTCGGCAACTTCACCTTTCGCATCCAAGGTCAGCTTTTGGGTCAAGTCACCCTGCGAAACAGCTGTCACTACTTTTACCAGTCCTCGTACCTGTGTAGTCAGGTTTGAGGCCATGGTATTCACGTTGTCGGTCAAATCCTTCCATACTCCACTCACACTCGGCACGTTGGCTTGACCGCCGAGCTTGCCTTCGGTACCTACTTCCTGCGCCACACGAGTTACCTCGCCAGCGAAGATGTTCAGCGAGTCCACCATGCGGTTGATGTTGTCCTTCAAGTCCAACAGCTCGCCCTTAACGTCTACTGATACTTTCTGGCTCAAGTCACCTTTGGCCACCGCAATAGCTACGTTAGCAATGTCCCGCACCTGACTGGTCAAGTTCGAAGCCATGGTATTCACGTTGTCCGTCAACGCTTTCCAGGTTCCACTCACACTCGGCACATTAGCTTGGCCACCGAGCTTACCCTCTGTGCCTACGTCAAGAGCCACACGGGTTACTTCGCCGGCAAACAGGTTAAGCGAGTCCACCATCTGGTTGAGGTTCTGCTTGAGTTGCAGCAGCTCCCCCTTCACATCCACCGTGATTTTTTGGCTCAAGTCGCCGCGGGCTACCGCTGTGGCTACGTTAGCAATGTCGCGCACCTGACTGGTCAGGTTCGAGGCCATTGTATTTACATTGTCTGTCAGGTCCTTCCAAGTACCACTCACACTCGGGACGTTAGCTTGACCACCCAGAATACCTTCGGTGCCTACTTCACGAGCCACCCGAGTTACCTCACCAGCGAAAATGTTCAGCGAGTCCACCATGCGGTTGATGTTGTCCTTCAAATCCAACAGCTCGCCTTTTACATCAACTACGATTTTCTGAGTCAAGTCACCTTTCGCTACCGCGGTGGCGACGTTGGCAATATCACGCACCTGTAGGGTCAGGTTGGCAGCCATCGTATTCACGTTGTCCGTCAGTTCTTTCCAGGTACCGCCTACACGTGGCACATTGGCCTGACCACCAAGCTTACCCTCCGTACCTACTTCGCGAGCCACCCGGGTAACCTCATCACCGAAGATGTTTAGGGAGTCCACCATCTGGTTCAGAATATTCTTCAACTCCAGAATTTCGCCCTTCACATTTACCGTCATCTTCTGGCTCAAGTCGCCGCGGGCTACGGCCGTAGCGACGTTGGCAATATCTCGCACCTGACTAGGAGGTGTTAACAGTAGGTGTTAAGTTTAGGCATGGAGTATTTATTAACGGACGCGCAGTGGGCGCGGATTGCGCCTTGCTGCCAGGTCGGAAGGGACAAAGGCGGCCGGGCCAGGACAACCGCCGCTTGTGGAAGCGGTGCTCTGGCTGACGCGCAATGCTGCCGCTGGCGAGCCTTGCCCGCCACGTGGGCAACTGGCACACGACCTACACACGCTTCCAGCGCTGGACCGCCTCGGCGTATGGCCCGGTATGGCGCCGTGCACAGGACAATGCCCTGCACACGCTGCTGGTCGACTCACCACCGTGCGGGCGCACCAGCACGCTTCGGGGCGCGCAAAAAACGGGCCGCAAGCCTCGGGCGCAGCCGCGGCGGCTGACCAGCAGTTGCACGTGGTGGCCGACGCGCAGGGGCGCTTGGTGCGCGTCGGCCTGACGGCCGGCCAGCGCCACGATGCCCCGCAGGCGCTGCCGTTGCTCGAGGGCTTGCCCCAGCCTACCTCGTGCCGACCGGGCTACGATGCCGACCCACTCGTGGCCGCGCTGGCCGCCCGCGGCACCTGCGCCGTGATTCCGCCCCGGCGCAAGCGCCGGTACCCACGCGCCTATGATGCCGCGCGGTATGCCCAGCGCCACCCCATCGAGCGGCTTTTCAGCCGCCTCAAGCAGTTTCGCCGCGTAGCCACCCGCTATGACAAGCTCGATGCGCATTTTTAGCCTTTGTTCACGTAGCCGCCACCATCCTCTGGCTGCGGACTGTTAACACTTCCTAGTCAGGTTCGAAGCCATGTAGTTTACATTGTCCGTCAGCTCCTTCCATACTCCAGCTACGTTAGGCACTGAGGCCTGGCCGCCAAGTTTGCCTTCGGTGCCCACTTCCAATGCTACACGCGTCACCTCTCCAGCAAATAGGTTGAGCGAGTCCACCATCTGGTTGAGGTTCTGCTTGAGTTGCAGCAGCTCGCCCTTCACATCCACCGTGATCTTCTGGCTTAGGTCGCCGCGGGCTACGGCCGTAGCGACGTTGGCAATATCTCGCACCTGACTAGTCAGGTTCGAAGCCATGTAGTTTACGTTGTCCGTCAGCTCCTTCCACACTCCAGCTACGTTAGGCACTGAGGCTTGGCCGCCAAGTTTACCCTCCGTACCTACTTCTTGCGCCACGCGCGTTACTTCGCCCGCGAACAGATTAAGTGAGTCCACCATCTGGTTGAGGTTCTGCTTGAGTTGCAGCAGCTCGCCCTTCACATCCACCGTGATCTTCTGGCTCAGATCTCCTTTGGCTACGGCCGTGGCCACGTTAGCAATGTCACGCACTTGACTAGTCAGGTTCGAGGCCATATTGTTTACGTTGTCGGTGAGGTCTTTCCACACACCGCTAACATTAGGCACGGCTGCTTGGCCGCCGAGCTTACCCTCCGTACCTACATCAAGAGCCACGCGCGTTACTTCGCCCGCGAACAGATTAAGTGAGTCCACCATCTGGTTGAGGTTCTGCTTGAGTTGCAGCAGCTCGCCCTTCACATCCACCGTGATTTTTTGAGTTAGGTCACCTTTGGCTACGGCGGTAGCCACGTTGGCGATATCTCGAACCTGACTAGTCAGGTTCGAGGCCATGTAGTTCACGTTGTCCGTTAGCTCCTTCCAGATGCCCCCCACGTTGGGCACTGAGGCTTGGCCGCCGAGTTTACCCTCCGTACCTACTTCCTGCGCCACGCGCGTTACTTCGCCGGCGAACAGGTTCAGGTTGTCGATGGTCTTGTTAATAGTTTCGGCCATCACTTTGAAGTCGCCCGAAACAGGAATCTGGAAGGTCTCGTCCAGGTTGCCCTTGGAGATGTTCTTCAGTACTTTACCTACTTCCAATACCGGAACGGCGATGCTATCCATCAAGCCGTTGATATTATTAATCATGTCGCGCCAGAAACCGGAGGCATTCTCACCCGAGGCGCGGGCTTTCAGATTGCCTTCCACCCCAGCAACTTTCGAGATGCGCGATACTTCCCCCCCACACCCCCGATCATCTCTACCATCGAGTTGTAGGCTTCAGCGATGTCAGCAAAGATGTCGTCGTTCTGTTTGGTCAGCCGCACCGATACGTCACCTTTTTTAAAGGCATCAAGCGCATACAGCACACGCGTAAGCTGTTCGTTTACGTAGCCATCATCCTGCGTATTATCGATACTGCGAGTGCTAACCCGTCTGCGCGTCAGGGTGCCACCACTTGGTGCTTCTTTCCGCTGTGACTGGGTATTATCGGCTGCAACAACGGCAGCATTTGTGGATTCCGAAGCCAATGCCGATGAACTAGTAACCGGACGGGTGGTGGTTTTGGTAGTCTTACCTGAAGCCATACAAAATGTAGATTGCGAAGCGTGCTAAAAAGGCACTGCTGAAACAAACCGGGGGGTGAACCGGTAGCCAGACTTACAAAGGTAATAAACTACCGGCTTCCGCAGCAATGGAAATAAGCCATCATATAGGATTCGTTCAACCGGCGTCGGGTGAACTACTTACCTATATTATTTGCTCTTATACAGTTCAACTAGTCTAGATTTAGGCTGGAGGCTGCAAGGATAATTAAGATGGTATAGGTGAGTGGCCGGATTATTCCATCATCTTTGCGGCAAAATTCAACTTTTGCTCCCCTTAGGTCGTTTCTTAGTTGATACCCACCTGTATTTCGTTGCCAATCCCCTTTATATGATCAAAAATTTAGTCATAGTTGAGTCACCGGCCAAAGCCAAGACCATCGAAGGATATTTGGGCAAGGACTTTATTGTCAAGTCCAGCTTTGGTCATGTACGCGATTTACCAAAGGATAATAACGCTATAGATATTGCTAATGGCTTTAAGCCAACATATGTAGTTTCGGCCGATAAGCGCGAGATAATTGCTCAGTTGAAAAAGCTGGCGAAAGAGGCAGAAGTTGTTTGGTTAGCGAGTGACGATGACCGTGAGGGCGAAGCCATCAGCTGGCACCTTGCCGAAACACTGAATCTGAACGACGCCAAAACGCGTCGTATTGTATTCCGTGAAATTACAAAAAACGCTATTCTCAATGCTATTGCCTCGCCCCGGGAGATTGACCTGAATTTAGTAAATGCCCAGCAGGCCCGCCGTGTCCTCGACCGTTTGGTTGGTTTTGAGTTGTCGCCGGTGCTGTGGAAAAAAGTTAAAACGGGTCTGTCTGCCGGCCGCGTACAGTCTGTAGCTGTTCGCTTGGTTGTAGAGCGGGAGCGGGAAATCAATCAGTTTAAAACGTCTTCTGCTTACCGCGTTACGGCGCGCTTTGATGCGGGCCGGGGGGCAATTTTAGAGGCTGAATTACCAACGCGCTTTAAAACTGAAGCTGAAGCACAGGATTTCCTGGCTCGCTGTGTGGGGGCCATTTATCAGATTGAGAACTTAGAAAAGAAGCCGGGCAAACGCTCTCCAGCGCCGCCTTTTACCACTTCCACGCTTCAACAGGAAGCCTCGCGCAAGTTGGGCTTCTCTGTGGCTCAAACCATGAGTGTGGCCCAGAAGCTGTACGAGGCTGGTAAGATCAGCTACATGCGTACTGACTCGGTAAACCTGTCGCAGGATGCGCTGGCAGCCGCATACACAGAAATCAGCCGGGCTTATGGTGAGGAATATGCTCATAAGCGCCAGTTCAAGACGAAGTCTGCCTCGGCGCAGGAGGCTCACGAAGCTATCCGGCCTACTGATTTTGCCTTAGTAAAAACAGGTTCAGACTCTCAAGAGCAGCGTCTTTACGATCTGATTCGTAAGCGGGCGCTAGCTTCGCAGATGGCCGATGCAACAGTGGAGCGCACCGTAGCTACTATTGGCATCAGCACACAGCCAGGTACCACACTTACGGCTACGGGTGAAGTAATTACGTTCGAGGGCTTTCTGAAAGTATACAGCGAGTCGAAGGACGACGAGGAAGAAGATGGTGATTCTACCTTCTCTCGTGGTTTGCCGCCCCTGACGGTAGGACAGCAGTTACCCTTGCAATTATTGCGTGCCACGGAGCGCTATGCTCAACCGCCTGCTCGCTACACAGAAGCATCGCTGGTAAAGAAGTTGGAGGAAATGGGCATTGGTCGACCTTCTACTTATGCGCCTACTATCAGCACTATTCAGAAGCGGGGCTACGTTGAAAAAGATACCCGCGAAGGCAAAGAGCGCAAGTTTCGAGTGCTTACGCTGGAAGGCGAGCAGGTGAAGACGGAGGTTAAAACGGAAACGTACGGGGCTGAAAAAGCGAAGATGTTCCCGACTGACACCGCCATGGTGGTTAATGACTTCTTGGTCGAGCACTTCCCTATTATTATCGACTACCAGTTTACGGCGAAAGTGGAGGGCGAATTTGACCTTATCGCCAATGGGCAGGAGAAATGGGGCGACATGCTTTCCAACTTCTACGGAGCTTTCCATGAGACCATTGAGCGTGGTCAGGATATTGAGCGCAGTACGTTGGGCTCAAACCGCGAGATTGGCACTCACCCTGACACTGGCCAGAAGTTAACAGCCCGTTTGGGTCGTTATGGCCCCTATGTGCAGATTGAGCCAAAGGAGGGTTCCGAGGAAAAGGCAGTGTACGCAAGTCTTCGCAAAGGCCAGTTTATCGAGAATATTACGCTGGAAGAGGCGCTCGATCTGTTCAAGCTACCGCGCATCGTGGGGCAGTTTGAGGAGAAAGATATGACGGCTTCTCTTGGTCGTTTTGGTCCTTACATCCGTCACGACGGCAAGTTTTACTCGCTCACCAAGGAGCAGGACCCGCATACCATTACGGCTTCGGAAGCTATTGCGCTTATCGAGGCTAAGCGCAAATCAGACGCGGAGCGTTTGATTAAGGATTTCCCGGAGCGCGAGGATGTGCAGGTACTCAATGGCCGCTTCGGTCCGTACATCGTGGTAGGCAAGAAAAATGTGAAAATTCCCAAAGGTGAAGAGCCGCAGGACCTCACATTGGAGCGCTGCCTGGAATTGGCCGAGCTAACACTTGATAAGCCCGCCAAAGGCGGCCGTTTCGCCAAAAAGACGACTGAGAAAACCGTGGATGAGCCGGCTATTGCAAAGAAAAAGCCAGCTACGAAGAAGCCTGCAGCGAAAAAGGCGGCAACCACTAAGAAGGCTGCTCCCGCAAAGAAGGCAACAGCCAAAGCAAAATAGCAAATCATTTTAATGCATAAAAAAGCCCCCCAGGAAGAATCTGGGGGGCTTTTTTTGTATCAACTGTGCTGGCAGTTATTCGCCTAAACGCTGGCGTAGGCTCTGTACTTCACGCTCCAGTTCTAAGTTGCGAAAGGTGACCTTCATTTCTAGATCGGCATAAGAGCGCTCTAACTGTTGCTGAAGCTGCTTTTGCTCATGAATATCGGTGCAGGTACCAAACCATTGCTCAATCCTACCCTGCTCATCGAAGCGCGGCAAGGCCTGGCCCAAAAACCAGCGATATGAGCCATCCTTGGAGATAAAGCGGTACTCAATTTCGTAAAACTCGCCGCTTGCTAATGATTGGCTCCACCGGTCGCGCGCACGTTGGCGGTCATCGGGATGCAGCAGGTTGTTCCACATTTCGCTACCCTGGCTTTGCTCCACAGTATAGCCCGTGTAGTCGATCCAGCGCTGATTAAAATAGGTGTGGTAGCCGTCAGGGTCCGTAATCCAGACAAGCTGAGGAATTAGCTCGGCCAGAAAGCGGAATTGCTGCGCGTTAAATTCAGTATCAACAGATGACATAATGGAGGAAATAACGAAAAGCGAAATCAGGGCCGGGCAAGCTGCATTTCCATGCCTGACTGAAAATAAAGACTAAGCTGACTCTGGGCGCCATCGGTAGAGCGGCGCAGACGAGTAACTAACGCACGGGTTTCTTCCCGCGCCAACTGCAATTGCAAGTAAGGGCGACTTAGCAAACTATCACGCTCCACGGTCCACCGACCATTATCCTGCTGCGTCGGAGCTTCTACATGCAGCAAGCCAGGCTGCAGCTGTAGGTGCGTTGCCTGAGCCAAGGTAGAGCTAGGGTCATTTTGATTCAGCACCCGATCGGCTACCCGCCAGTTGCCGGTGAGGTAGTCGTCGGGCAACTGCTGGAGGTTAATATCAAACAAAAGGTCGATCATAAAGAGGCAATACAGATCGGAGGAGCAGCAAATTTACCTAATGCTGTTGTAACCCCAACAGAGATTGATTAGATATTGAGTGTCCTCTGAACAGCAAGATGGAATATACTGTAAAGTGCAAACTCACTACGGTCCAGTTTAATTTCAATTGTATGCTTATTTCTACTAATGGCATCAGCATGCTATAGCTTACAAAAACCTCTAGCCCATGTTTTGTACGAACTTTTGCTTCTGATACATAGCGACATACAGACTAGCAGGTGTTAAATAAGGCATAAAAATTATATAAATATTTATAAAAACACAGCTACATTCATTCTTTAAGGAGACAATTGCCAAAGCTTTCATACGTAGAGGCGGACAGCTGGCCGTTTTTAATGGTTATCCGTATGCAGGGATGCGTTTCTAACACGACAAACCGGCTTCAAACGTGTCGAAAAAAATAGTAGTATTAACTGGCGCTGGTATCAGTGCCGAGAGTGGCTTGGCTACCTTCCGCGGCGCTGATGGCCTTTGGGAAGGTCATCGAATTGAAGATGTTGCCTCCCCTGAAGGTTGGGCACGCAACCCCGAGCTGGTACTTGACTTCTATAATCAGCGGCGTAGCGCCGCCCGAAACGCCCAGCCTAATCCCGGCCATTTTGCCTTGGTAGCGCTGGAAAAAGTTTATGAAGTAGTCATCGTAACCCAAAATGTAGATGACTTGCACGAGCGCGCAGGCAGCAGCCGGGTTATTCACTTACACGGACAGCTGTTTGAGTCACGCAGCACGCGCCATGAACAGCTTGTGTACCCGATGACCAGTGACCGTATTGAGCTAGGTGAGTTGTGTGAAAAAGGCTACCAGCTACGGCCCAATATCGTGTGGTTTGGGGAAGCCGTGCCGTTGATGGAGCGTGCGATTGAGGAAGCTGCTACCGCCGATATATTTATGGTGGTCGGCACCTCGTTGCAGGTATATCCGGCGGCCGGGCTCCTGGAATTTGCCCCCCAGCATTGCCCCATCATCGTAATTGATCCACATCAGCCGCCATTGATGGGCCGACGCAACGTGCGCTTTGTTACGGAGCCCGCAAGCACAGGTGTTCCTCGAGTGGCCACAGAACTACTATCGGAATACTGAGTACTAACGTGGGTGATGCGTATACTAGCTTCACCTCAGGAAAGCTGCATCGGCTTGCTTCTAAGTAGGCTTTTAGACTGCTTCGCAAGGCTCAAAGGCAATTTTCCCTCCTTTTAAGCCTACTTTCGGCAAAGGTTTATCTTTGGATTCCATTTCCTCTTTCACCACACAGACTTTTCTGATGGAGTATCCCCTACTGAAGCTAGCTGCCATTGATATCGGATCGAATGCTGTACGGTGCCAAATTTCGGCTGTGCTGGTTTATGGGGGGCGTTTTCGGTTGAAGCGGGTGGAGTACGTTCGTTACCCTATGCGCTTGGGTGAAGATGTGTTTGCCACCGGCGACATTTCACCTGCCAAGGCCGATAAGTTCGTTAAGTTTCTGCACTCCCTGAAGCTGTTGATGGAAGTGCACGAAGTAGCACACCACTTAGTTTGCGCCACTTCCGCCATGCGCACCGCCAAAAATGCGCCGGCATTGGTTGAGCGGGTACGCAAAGAGCTAGGGTTGACCATCGAAGTAATTGATGGTCAGGACGAAGCCATGTACATCAATAGCGTGATTGAACATGTGCTGGAGGATAATAAGCACTATTTGCACATTGACGTAGGCGGAGGAAGTACGGAGTTCAACATCTATCATAACCGCCATAAAGTGGCTACGCAGTCGTTTGAAGTTGGCTCTATTCGGCGCATGCAACAGGAAGAATCGGGCCTCAACACGGATGCCCTCAACGGTACTTGGAAACGGATGGAGAAATGGGTGACAGAAAACGCCCGTCGTTATCATGTGACGCGAGCAATTGGTACCGGCGGCAACATCAATAAGCTGTATAGCTTAGCCAAAACCCAAACCACGCTCGATAAGCCGATAACCCGCAAGCGCATCGCTTCACTGCTGGATAACCTGACCAAGATGACGATGGATGAGCGGGTGAATGTGGCCATGCTCAACCCCGACCGCGCCGACGTTATTGTGCCAGCGGGTCAAATCTATCTTTCCGCCATGGAGTGGGCAAATATCAACAATATGCACGTGCCCGATATCGGCTTGAAGGACGGAATGCTGCAGACGCTATTTGAACGTCATTTTGAGGACTTCCGCCCTCCAAATGACCATTCCAGCATTCCACCTCATCCCGATGTTCAGAACTCACACAGCGGTGCTGAGTAGGTTGATAAAAAAAGCCCCCCAGATCCGATCTGGGGGGCTTTTTTTGGGCAAGCAGCGGTAGTTATACATCTTGAGGAGCTTCCCCGCTAGGTAATTCCTCATCAACCTCTGAGTTTAAAGTCGCCAATTCAGCTTCCATTTCGGCGTCCTCTATATCAGCATCTGATGGAAAATCAGGGGCAGTTAACGGTGGGCCTTCATTTGAAGCCGCATTATCTGTTTGCACATCCGCGCGCGTGAGCCATTCCTCATACAACGAGTTTTCGGACACAGCCGCGTAATGGCGGTGATAAAACTCCTTGTGCACGTTGAAAATAGGCTCCTCCGGGCTTGGGTTACGACGTACGTACGCCCCATCCTCGCGCATCAGGTACGTATTCTGATTGTCTTTAAGGTTGAAATACAGGATGTTGATGGCCTCGCGCTTCAGAGCTGGATTTACAATTAGGAATAAAGCTTCAATCCGACGATCAAAGGAGCGCACCATCAAATCTGCGGAGCCAGCATACACTTTTGGCTGGCCGCCGTGGTGAAAGTAAAACAAGCGCGAATGCTCGAGGTAGTCGCCTACGATGCTGCGCACCTCAATATTTTCGCTTAGGCCCGGCCGGCCCGGTCGCAGGCAGCAAATGCCCCGTACAATAAAGCGAATGGGTACACCCGCCTTGCTGGCCCGATAAAACTCATCAATCATTTCCTTGTCTTCCAAGGAGTTCATCTTCATCACAATGCCACTGGGCAGTCCTTTTTTCGCGTTTCGGACCTCCTCGCGAATTAGGTGTATAAGTTGCTGACGCATATCCTTCGGCGCCGTAATCAGGTACTCATAATCATCGGGCTGAGAATGGCCAGTGATTACGTTGAAGAATTCTGACACGTCGTGACCATATACATCGTTGGTCGTCAGCAAGCTAACGTCGGTGTAAATGCGTGAGGTCTGCTCGTTGTAATTGCCAGAGCCTAAGTGCACGTAGCGCGTCACCTTCTCCCCTTCTTTACGGATAATCATGAGCATCTTGGTGTGCGTCTTGTACTTGCTCACCCCATAGATGACAAAGCAGCCTGCTTTCTCCAGTTTGGCCCCCTCCCGAATATTACGCTCCTCATCAAAGCGCGCTTTCACTTCAAATAACACAGATACGTGCTTGCCGTTTTCGGCCGCTTTCAGCAGCGCCGCTGTCACCCTTGAGTCGTCGGCTAATCGGTAAATGGTTTGCTTGATGCCTAGCACATGCGGATCCTCGGCAGCCCGCTCCAAGAGACGCACAACCGGATCGATGCTGTTATAGGGGTGATGCAAAAGCACATCGTGGTGTTTGAGGTACTCAAACATGTTGTCCTCAGCACCTTCAGGCAAGCTAAGTGGCGGTACAGGGGATGGTTGACGGGCCGCTTTTCCCCGAAAGTTGGGGTGCTTAATAACTTGCAGAAGCCCTTTCATATCAATCATGGAGTTGATAACGAACACATTGCCATTATCAATTTTCCAGCGCTCCTTCAGGACAGTCATTAAGACAGGTGACGCATCCTTCTCCACCTCCAAACGCACCACGCGGCCTTTCTTCCGAGTTTTTAAACCAACCTGAATTTCTTTGATAAAATCTACGTCGATGTCGTCTGATTCTTCTAGCGTAAAATCGCCGTTACGAGTGATGCGGAACAGGTTGGCCGACTCTATCTCGACGTTGCGAAACAACTTAGGCAAGTTAGCCCGCACGATTTCCTCAATTGGGACAAAAATCACCTTGTCTTTGCGCGTCAGCTCAAAAAAGCGAGACAGATTCTGCGGAATCTGCACAAAGGTGAGGCGTTCCTGCCCCTTCTCCCCTTCTGCTTCCGTGCGTGTTACCACCCCCAGAATTAGCATCTGATTCATCATCAGGGGAAAGCCATGATAGGAATCATACACCATCGGCGTCAGCAGCGGAAACAGCGTGTTTTTGAAGTAGCCATCCGCCTTCTTCAACTCCAGTTCTGTCAGCTCATCCATCCGCAGAATGTTGAAGCCATTTTTCTCAAACTGGGGCTTCAACTCATTCAGATACGTGAGGGATTGGTCGTTTACAAAACGGTGCGCAAAATCCAATAGCTTGCGCCGAAACGGCATTTCCCGCAGCCCCGAATAGTCGATACGCTCCTTACCGTAGTCGATATAGTTATAGAGCGAACCCAGCCGAATCATGAAAAACTCGTCGAGGTTGGAGCAGGTAATACTCATGAATCGCAGCCGGTCAAACAAGGTGCGCGACGGATCTTTGGCTTGGTCGAGGACGCGATAATTAAAGCGCAGCCAGCTTAAGTCGCGGCTGATATACTTGCTTTTGCGGATAAGGTCAGCTGATTTGAAGAGTTTCATAGCGAAGAATAAGGCGCAAGTGGCAAGTTACAGCGCCACACTTGTCATTCCGAACAGAGGAAGGAATCTATCCTAGATGTTACTAAAAGATAACTCCAAAATCTGGATCATGGTATGCCTTGGTTGATGTAGTTATAAACAAAAAAAGCCCCCAGCACGCTGGGGGGCTTTTTTGCTACTATTGCCTCTATACGTCCAGCTTGGCGTACTTGGCGTTTTTCTCGATGAACTCACGGCGCGGCGCTACTTCGTCGCCCATGAGCATAGAGAACAAATGGTCAGCTTCAGCAGCCGATTCTACGTCTACGCGCTTCAACGAACGGGTATCGGGCTGCATGGTGGTGGTCCAGAGCTGCTCGGCGTTCATTTCTCCTAGACCTTTGTAGCGCTGCACGTTTACCGTTTCGGGCTTACCGCGGCCTAGCTCATCCTGAGCGGTTTGGCGCTCCTGTTCGGTCCAGCAATACCGCTCTTCCTTACCACGCTTCACCAGATACAGCGGTGGCAGCGCAATATAGATGTAGCCATTGTCAACCAGTGGCTTCATGTAGCGGAAGAAGAACGTCAGAATCAGGGTCCGAATGTGCGAACCGTCAATATCAGCATCAGTCATGATGATGATTTTGTGGTAGCGCAGCTTTGTGATGTTCAGACCTTTAGGATCCGCTTCAATGCCAGCCTCTACATCGGCAGGCGTACCAAACGACACACCCAACGCGGTAATCATGTTCTTGATTTCCTCGTTTTCGTAGATGCGGTGCTCCTGCGCCTTCTCCACGTTCAGGATCTTACCCCGCAGTGGCAGAATAGCTTGGAAAGCCCGGTTGCGCCCCTGCTTAGCGGTACCGCCAGCTGAGTCGCCTTCGACCAGGTATAACTCACAGATTTCAGGGTTCGACTCGGAACAGTCGGCCAGCTTACCCGGCAAAGAGTTGGAGCCTAGTACCGTCTTGCGTTGCACCATCTCACGGGCCTTACGGGCCGCAATACGGGCGCGAGCCGCCAGAATCACTTTCTCAACGATGATGCGAGCCTCTTTGGGATTCTCCTCCAAGTATTGGTTCAGGATTTCGCCTACGGCCTGGTTTACAGCGCCACTAACGTCTGAGTTGCCCAGCTTGGTCTTTGTCTGGCCTTCAAACTGGGGCTCCTGCACCTTCACCGAAATAACGGCAGTCAGGCCTTCGCGGAAGTCGTCGCCTTGAATCTCCACCTTCGCTTTTTCCAGCATACCCGACTTATCGGCGTAAGCTTTCAGTGTACGCGTCAGGGCTGAGCGGAAGCCAGCAACGTGCGTACCACCTTCGATGGTGTTAATGTTGTTGACGTAGCTAAAAATGTGCTCCTGATAGGAGTCATTGTATTGCAAAGCCACTTCTACCGGCGTGCCGCCTTTTTCACTGATCACGTGAATAGGCTTCGGCATCAGCACCGTACGACCCGCATCTAGGTAGCCAACAAACTCACTCAGACCACCCTCTGAGTAAAACTCCTCGTAAAGGAATTTGCCGTCTACGTCGTTGTCGCGGCGATCAGTGAGGGTGATACGAATACCTTTATTCAGGTAAGCCAGTTCGCGCAGACGAGTAGCAATGGTTTCGTACTTATATACCGACTCCGAGAAGATGGTATCATCAGGCAGAAATTCTACCTGCGTGCCGTGTTCTTCAGTATCACCAATTTGCTTTACCGGATACTGCGGAACCCCGATTTTATACTCCTGTTCGTATAGGTGACCGTTGCGACGCACGGTTACTTTCAGGTCTTTGCTTAGCGCATTTACGCAGCTCACGCCTACACCGTGCAAACCGCCAGAAACTTTATAGGAATCCTTGTCAAATTTGCCCCCCGCATGAAGCACGGTCATCACGACCTCCAAAGCCGAACGACCTTCTTTCTGGTGGAAGTCGACAGGGATGCCACGACCATTATCGCGGACGGTAACTGAGTTATTTTCGTTGATGGTAACTTCTATTCGGTCGCAGTGGCCGGCCAGGGCTTCATCGATAGAATTATCGACTACTTCCCACACCAAGTGGTGTAAGCCTTTAACCCCAGTATCACCAATGTACATCGATGGCCGCTTGCGTACGGCTTCCAGTCCTTCCAGTACTTGAATACTATCCGCAGAGTACTCAGCGGGGACTCTTTTCTCTTTCGTTTCGCTCATGGAATGCGGGTAAATTCAGCGTCAGTGTTAATAGGCAAAGATACCATTTTTAATCGGTTTTTGCCAGCCACGACCGGATTTTGCCCCCCATACTCATGCTACTAAAAGTCGCATTTTGCTACCGTCAGATTGTCCGCCGCACCTCCCTTTTTATGTGCACAAACTTACCAGCGCTATTTCGTCTGCCAAGCTGTTTGAGTTCATTTCAGTTAGCCCGATATACGCTAGTACGCACAGGCCAAAATGTCCCCATAGTTATTCATTACTACCGCAGTAGAAGCAACTCAATGGCATGCTGAAGGGACGATAATAAGGCAAAAACTCAGGGTGCGGAACTACTAGCTTCTCGGACTAGTTCTGAAACCTTCTACCTTTGCTTGTATGTCACACGAAGTCGCCAATATCACCTTAGCTGAAGCTACTCGTCACGCGCCCTACATTGAGTACGCTCGCTGTCTGAATGCCGAGGATCGTCCTTTTAATCATATTGGCGACTGGCCAGAGCAAGGACAATTCTATCCCGTGCGCGTCGTCGATTCTCATTTGGAAGGCATTCCATTAGTGCACGTGTTAGGCTTCCAAGCCGAAGCGCCATACTTCAACGCCTTTGCTCCACATCGCTTCGAGTTATTATATACTGTTTGGTTGAACTAGGCAATTCGTTTTCAACGCAAAATCATAGAAAAGCCCCCCAGTAATATACTGGGGGCTTTTCTATGATTAATGACACTCTAAGAATATATACTGCCCTCGGTTTTAGGATATTAGGGCTCTACTTATTAGTTAGCAACGATTATAGATTGAGACGAGCTAAGCGTTCCGCTTTCTACGCGTAGTAGATAGCGTCCGGCGGCCAAGCCAATCAATGAGAAGGTAGCATCTTTTGTATCCTGACGCCCGAAATTTTGAGTACGACACAGTCTTCCCTGCATATCGTACAGCTTTGCATCAACGGCCTTATTTTGAATAACGTCGGCAGCGAATGAGATATATACCTTCTCGGTTGCTTGTGTAGGATAAGCTGTGAACCATGATTTCAAAGCCTTCGTCGAGCCTGATTGAGAAGACAAAACCAGGTTTTTATTTTCAGATGCGCCAATGTTACCTGTAGTTCCTAATGGAGCAGTAGGGTTGCCGAAATAGTCGCGAGAGCCTGTAGCTAAGCCAAACTCGCTACGAAGGTTTAGCCCCGCGCCAAGCAGGCTCGACGAAGGAAGTAAGGTGTATTCAACCTCAGCATATTTAGCCGTAGTGAAAGTGCGTTGCGCGACCACTGGATTTACGCCTGACTGTATAAGCTCTGGGTTAGCGATAATGCCGCAGGCTTTTGCGCCTATTTGCTCCTGCCCTGCCGCGGCCCTCCAAGCAGCAAGTGTGGTAAAGCGCGTGCCACCCCACCACATAGTCACTTCTGCATTATCTGTCCAGTAGCAGTTCCCTTGAAATCTTACATCATTTGTTGCGGCTCCTTCAATACTCATAATAGATAAACCACCAGTAGTATGCAAAACGTTGTTTTGCAAGGTGATATCGCTAACGCCCCCACTCATTACATACACAGCTTTGGGCCTAGAGCCATTAGCAGGCGGCGATAGAAAAATGGTATTGTTGTATATCGAAGCGCGTTGGATACCTCCATTGTCTCCTGAAGACCACAGCTGAATAGAGCCCTGATTATTGTGCTGAGCATCATTAACACTGATGTTGTAGCGAACCGTTACATCCGTAAGAGGTGGAGCACCAGGAAATTGGGCAATAAGGTAACCCGGACCGTCATTATCGTGCGAATAATTGTATTGCAGCACTGAATTAGTGCAGCCTCCATCCAAATCAAACCCACCGCCATCGTATGCCATGCCAGTGCGATTATGGTGAGATTCGCATTCCTGAATTATCAAGTTGTTACAACTCCAACCCCAGATACCCACTGGCCCCCCATTCGCATACGAGTTGAGCCACCCATTATTGTAAGCTTCGCAGTGCTCAATTAAAGCGCCATCAATACCTGCCAGAACGATACCGTTGCCAGTGTGATGTGAGGTAATATCTTGCCGACCAGAGTTATCATATGCTTTACAGTTAGCTACATACCAATCTGCATGGGCAGCCAAATCTTCTGCATAGGAGGAAATGCCAGCTACCCCGTTAGCGTGAGCTTTAGAATTGGTTATTCTTACATTCTTATAACCGCTGCCTCCATTCCAACTACCAATTAAGATACCCGTTGACTGGTAACCGCTAACATCAAGACTATCAATCCTAATGTGGTTAAGCTTAGTGTTGGTCGAGTCGAGGTAAAATATGATTCCTGAATCCTTATTTATCAAACGCCCCGCACCCACAAAATTCAAACGGCGCAACTCAATTCCTGCCATATTATAGCCGTAAAAGCCGAATGAGTTTCCGCTTTCTACGGTGGCAGTACCACGGCCATAAGAACTGATAATTATTGGCTTGTGGTCTGTACCTTGACTATTTCCCCTTAACCAGATGCTTCCTTTAAATACCTCACCACCAGCGAACAAAATACGATCGCCAGGTTTGTACGTTTCTAAGTTTACTCTTTCGATAGATTTCCATGCATCTTTTATAGACAAACCGGAGTTATTATCACTTCCCGTTGCATTTACATAATAGGTGCTCGCTATTACAGGAGAGCACATCAAGAGAAGTATGAACTGGAGAAGGGTAGTGGTTAGTCTCATCTTGCTTTTTTTAAAGCTGATTAGCAAACCATATACCGATTACCCTATATTAATATGAATATTTGATAAGCTTTTTTGATATTTTGAAGCGTTTTCACCCGATTAAATGATATTTTATACATAAAAATGATAAAGTATAATAGCAGCATTAAGGCAGCTATAGTTCAAATAGTAGTGATACGCCTTAATATTGAATTTATGAGATATATTTTGCTATATATACCTTACTCACCTTGTTCAATTCTTACCAACTCAGTTAAAACTTAAGAATGTAATTTTATGATTTATCTAAGGTACATTCTAATCTTAAAGGTTTATTAAACTGTTTTGGTGAGTCTCTTTCAACGCTACCTATATTCAGTAATTTGGTAACAACACAACTATGAATAAGGCAGATAATATTTTAGCATGGCTGAGCAATCAGAAAAGCGAATAATTACAGCTAACTCCTATTTTCCTGCTCTAACAGGGGTTCGTGCTGTTGGCGCCTATATGGTATTCATTTATCATATCGTAATTAGCGATCAAGCGAGCTTCCTGTCTGGCAAATCGTCAGGAATAGAATGGCTAGCCCGGCTTGGTTTAGAGGGACATATAGGTGTTACTATTTTTTTTGTTCTCAGCGGTTTTCTGATTACAGCACGGTACATAAACGGACTTAGTTTTACCAAATCCTGGTTTAGACGCTACCTACAAAACCGCTTTGCTCGCATTTACCCTGTTTACCTTATATTAACAGTATTTGCTTTTACTATAATGACTTATAAGTATAGCAATAATTGGTACGAGTGGGGTGCTGCGTTTACACCTTTTGATAAAGTAGTAACCATTATCTTAAATCTTACCCTTACTCGTGCTTATTTCTATGATATTGCATTTATAGGCATACCAACCGCGTGGACTCTAACTGTAGAGGAAACCTTTTATTTGAGCGCGCCATTTTTACTCTTGGGTTTGCGATTCAATACCAGAGCGCTTTATTTATATCCATTAATCTTGCTAATCATTGGGTTGGCTCTAGCAGGTTTTTGTACTCGATATTTACCGTATTACGGTCTAATGAATAGCATAGGTCTTATGCTGGGAATGACCTTTTTTGGACGCTGTATTGAATTCTTAATGGGTATGCGACTGGCGTTGTGGATGAATAGACGAGCGGAGGATAAACACAAGAATCCCGTCACACACGCAACTGCGTTTGGTGTAGCCGGTATTATCATTGGAGCATTGCTGTTAGCAGTAATTCAGTACTTTATTGAAAAGGATACTCCAGCTAGTTTATACATGATATTTATTGTTAATAATATTTTGTTACCTATTCCGATCGTTTTATTATTCTGGGGACTTATCCGGGAGCGCACTTGGTTACAATCGATTTTACAATCACGGCTGTTTATCCTATTAGGGAAAAGCTCCTATATATTTTATTTAATTCATTTGGGAGCAGTAGACTTTTTATTCACTCATAATGTGAGCGATCATTGGTTGGTACGTTTGGTAGCGTATACTTTACTTTCAATTACCCTATACCACTTAGTCGAGAAGCCAATGCAAAAACTTTTGCGAGCCAAGCCTGTGGAAATTAAGAAGCAAACTTCCACTGCAGTAGTTTAAAGTGCATTCTTCAAAACAAAGTCGAGGTAGTGCTGACATCAGCTGAGCAATCGTATTTCAGCTTGGAATTTGAAACCAAAAGCCCCCTGGTATATATACCAGGGGGCTTTTGGTTAGTGTACCCCGTAAGAGATTCGAACTCCTGACCTACTGCTTAGAAGGCAGCCGCTCTATCCAACTGAGCTAACGAGGCAAAATGAACTCATAAAAAAGGCCTTTTGCGAACTGCAAAAGGCCTTTTTTGGGTAAATTGTCGGGGTGGCAGGATTCGAACCTGCGGCCTCCTGCTCCCAAAGCAGGCGCGATACCGGGCTACGCTACACCCCGAAAAGAGAATGAGGAATAAGAACTGAGAGTGAAGAATCTGTTTGCAATTCCTCATTGCTCATTCTGTATTCCTCATGGAAAAGGAATGCGGAGAGAGGGGGATTCGAACCCCCGGTAGCCTTTAGAGCTACGGCAGTTTAGCAAACTACTGGTTTCAGCCACTCACCCATCTCTCCAAAACAGGTCTCTTCCGGTCGAAGAGTGCGCAAATATACAACTAGAAGCGAAAAATCAGCCTTCTCCAAAAAAAATATCTTCCTTTACGCATCCTACTATATCAGTTTTTACCTGGCAATCGGCGGTTATATTTGTCGCAGTAGCCTGAGTCAGTGCATAGTTGGGCAGCCAGAACACTCCATTCCAATACCTGCTGCATTCCTCGAAGTTTTTTATGAATTGGGCATATCCCCTATCGTGGCTTGAGTTGATTTGCCTTGGTATCTTCTTGATCCTCTATCTAGGCTATGCGTTACGCACGAGGCGCTTGGCGGCCCCCTTGGGTCAGCGGGGCTGGCACTTGGGCTGGAAACTACTTTTGCGAACAGTTTACTTTGGGCTGTTTATAATGGCTTTGCTTGGCCCGGCTTACGGCGTTACACAGCAGCCCGTACGTACAGCAGGCAAAGATGTATGGCTGCTCGTGGATCTGTCGCGCTCCATGGATGCAACTGATGTGATCCCGTCTCGCCTGCAAAAAGCAAAATTGGAGCTTTCGCAACTGATTAACCGCTTTCAGGCTGATCGAATCGGGTTGCTGGTTTTTGCGGCTGATGCCTTTGTGCAATGTCCGCTGACCTATGACCAAAGTGCGCTCCGCTTATTTATTTCAACGCTGCAAACCAACTTAGTACCCGTGGGCAGTACTGACTTAGTGCCACCGCTAGAGTTAATTCTTGCCCGCATGGAAGCAACCAGCCGGCCGGCTGGTTCAGTGGCGCGTGCAACGGCGGTAGTTGTCATAAGTGATGGCGAAGACTTTGGGGAGAACATCGAGCCTACTCTCCGCCTGCTGGCTCGCTCGGGGGTACGCCTGTTTACGGTGGGCGTTGGCACCTTGGAAGGTGCCCGCATTCCACGTCTCAGTGGTGGTGGCTTCGTCCGCGATAACAAAGGCCGAGAGGCCGTTACGCGGCTAATGCCTACTACACTAAGGCGCCTCGCCCAGCAAACTGGGGGGCAATATTTTGAACTGACTGATCAGCGCAATGAATTTCCCCAGTTAGTTAATGCTCTGAATAGGCTTGAGGGTCAAGCTGAGCAGGTGCGTACCGTGGCCGTGGCCGACAACCGCTACCGGCTGCCGCTGCTGTTGGCATTAGCACTGCTGGCGCTGGATATCATCTTTACTGTTCGCGTAATACGGCCATGAAACATGTGCTGCTCCTTGTTTTACTGCTGATCGGAGGGTGGGGAGGATTCACCCGCATCCGTGACCGGAATGTAGCCGTGCAGGAAGGAGCTACCGCGTATGCACGCCAGAATTTTGCCGGTGCTGCGCGGGCTTACCAACGGGCCGTGGAAGAATTGGGAACCAAGGATGAAGCAGTAATCCTGAATCTGGCTCATGCTTCTACCCGAATTGGTCGCGAGGCCGCAGCCAGATCATACTACAGCCTTTTGGTTACCAGCAAAACACCTGCTTTACGCAGCGTGGCGCAACAACAGCTGGCTGTGCTGGCTGTGCAAAGAGGTGAATTTGCCCAAGCCGTAACATTATTGCGACAGTCGTTATTGGCTGATGCTACCAATGCCGAGGCACGCTATAACTACGAAGTGCTGCGCGATTATCTGGCGCGGCGGCCTGATACCCCGCGCATTCCCGAACCATCTCCCAACAACGCTTCCAACCCGAAACCCAAGGAAACAGCGCCAAAGCAGGCAGCCAATCAACCCCGTACGAAGGCCGGCAACGACCGCAAAGGACAGCTTGACGAGCCGAATTTGCCCCCCGATCCGCGAAACTCACCTCAGGACCAAATAAACAAGTCGGGTCAATCCAATAATAATCGGCCGGGAGCTAACCCTGGTAGCCCGGCCCGTGGCGGCTTTCAGCCTGGTGCTGGTGCTGAGCGAAACATAGCCAGCGGCTCAGAACCAGGCAGTGTGCGCGGCCTCAGTGACGAGCCCGGAGGTGCCGAAGCTGCCAGCGGCCGCAGCAAGCGAGCAGGGACCGAAGCAGCGAACCTCGACGAAACCCAACTCCAGACGCAACGGGCACGCTTGCAGCAGATGCAGCTTAGCACGGGCCGAGCCCGCCAAATACTAGAGTCGTTGGGTGCCGCAGAACAACAGTACCTACAACAGCTGCCACGACGGTCGATTCGTAAGCCATCCAGCGACAAACCAGCTTGGTAAGGGCAGCAAAAACGCTGGCAATACACCTCCAGAAAGCGGACGCTACTCGGGTTCTTCGTACTTTTGCGGACCGAAGTCTCGGCTTCGTTTTTCTGATCCACTCCCACTTCCACCCATTTTTATGCAAGTCAAAGAAGTAGTTATTGTTGCCGCCGTGCGTACGCCAATTGGCAGTTTTGGCGGTAGCCTCGCCTCGCTTTCAGCCACCGATTTGGGCGGTATTGCCCTGAAAGGTGCTTTAGAGAAAGCTGGTGTTGATCCCAAGGAAGTACAGCAAGTAATTATGGGCAACGTGATTTCGGCAAACCTAGGCCAAGCACCTGCTCGCCAGGCCGCCAAAAAAGCTGGCTTGCCTGATACCGTAGAATGCACCACCGTCAATAAAGTATGTGCTTCTGGCACCAAGGCCATCATGTTTGCGGCGCAGGCCATCATGCTGGGACAAGCCGACGTGATTTTGGCCGGCGGTATGGAAAGCATGTCTAATGTGCCGTATTATCTCGACAAAGCTCGTTTTGGCGCTAAGTACGGCCATTCGCAGATGATCGACGGCCTTATGAAGGACGGGCTATGGGATCCCTACAACGACTACGCCATGGGCAACGCGGCGGAGCATACAGCGAAAGAAATGGGCTTTACCCGCGAGCAGCAGGATGCGTTTGCCATTGAAAGCTACACCCGTAGCGCAAACGCAGCCAAAGCCGGTAAGAAGAAGGACGAAATCATTCCTATTACCATCGAGAATCGTGGCAAAACTACCGTTATCGAAGATGATGAGGAATATCTGAAGGTCGATTTCGCCAAAGTAGCTGGTTTGAAGCCTGCATTTACAAAAGACGGCACCGTAACGGCTGCCAACGCTTCTACCCTGAACGATGGCGCCGCTGCGGTGCTCCTTATGAGCCGCGAAAAGGCCGATGCATTGGGCATTAAGCCGTTGGCTCTCATTCGGGGCTTCGCTGATGCTGAGCAGGCACCAGAGTGGTTCACGACTTCTCCTTCCTTGGCTATTCCGAAGGCCTTGAAGCACGCGGGCGTAAATGCCAGCGAGGTGGATTTCTACGAAATTAACGAGGCATTCTCGGTCGTATCGTTGGCTAATAACAAGCTGCTCAACTTGGAAGGTACGAAGGTGAACGTGTACGGTGGTGCCGTATCGCTGGGCCACCCGCTGGGTGCTTCTGGTGCGCGCATTGTGACGACGCTGCTGAACGTGATGCAAAATGAAGGCGGAAAAATCGGCGTGACCGGCATCTGCAACGGCGGCGGTGGCGCTAGCAGCATTGTGTTGGAAAAACTGTAGAGCTAGCTTATTTCAAGCAAAAAAGCCCCCCAATGATTGTTGGGGGGCTTTTTTGCTTTATTGAGTCTTCTTGTATTGACGTAATTAGGTCAAAAAACCGGCTAATAAAGCGGCAATGCACTTTGACACATTTTCCTGCGTTCTTGCGTCTATGAAACGAGTTATTTTTCTATTACTGCTACTCTCCTCCACGGCTCAGGCCCAGAAACTGCGTCGTTTGGTGAGCTACCGCGACTCGACCAATAAGGTAGTACGCGAGGTGTATTCTGCCTTAGTGAGCCCAGCCGACACTATTATGGAAGGGCCCTACAAGCGGTTTTACCGCTCTGGCAAGGTGGAAGCGCAGACAAACTATGCTGGCGGCAAGCGCGATAGTGCCTACGTCGAGTTCTTTGAGAACGGACAGCGGCGGTTGGAGGTCACCTTCAAGCAGGGTTTGCGCCAAGGGCCTTTCAAAACCTACTACGCCTCTGGCAAACTAGCCCAGGAAGGCACATACGCCAACGACCAGCCCGATGGCACGCTCAAAACGTACCATCCCAGCGGCGCCATTAAGCTGGAAACCTCTTTGGTAAATGGCCAACCCGTGGGTGCCGTGCGAGAGCTATATCCATCGGGCAAGCCCAAGGTGGAAACCACGTATAAGAATGGCCAGGCCAATGGCCCGATGAAAACTTACCACCCAAATGGTCAGGTTCAAAGCGAGTCGACCTATAACAATGGCTTGCTGGCTGGCCCTTACAAAACCTACTACGATAATGGCCAGCTAGAGAGCGAAGTAGTGATTGATAAGGCTGGTAAAGGCACGCAGAAAAGCTACTACCGCTCGGGTAAACTACGCACCGAAGGCAATTATGTAGCGGCAACGCTGCAAACCCGCCGTGTGACCAACCCTCTCGGCGACGACCTGACCAAGGGAGCTGCTCCCGGGGCCGGCACCGCTAACCTTGATGGCCCGGCAAAAGCTTATTATGAAAGTGGTGCTGTAAAGAGCAAGCTGAACTACCGCACCGGTATCCTGACTGGTCAGAACCAGGACTTTTATGAGTCTGGGAAGCTGGAAAAGCAGACTGACTATAGCAACCAGGCCCGCGACCGTAAGGTGACTGCCTATTATGAGTCGGGCGGGGTGAAGCAGGAGCAGCAGTTTAGAAATAACGTACCTGCTGGCACGTGGCGCACTTTTTACCCCGACGGCAAGCAGGTGCAAACCCAGGAGACGTATGTGAATGGCAGGCTGGCCGGAGACAAGCTGACCTACTACCCCACCGGGGCGGTACAAACCAAGCTCGTGTATGAGAATGGCCGCCCTACCGGCTTGGGTCAGGAATTTTACGCCTCAGGCAAATTGAAATCCGAAACGACCTACGTAAAGGGGCTCAAATCCGGTGCTTACCGCCAATTACGCGAAGATGGTACCCCTGAGGTAGCAGGCGCCTTCCGCAACAACAAGGAAACCGGCGTCTGGACATACTTCGGGCCTGATGGCAAGGCTGTTAAGCAGAAAAAGACCTTCCGAAACGGCGAAGAGGTAACGACTGGCAAGTAACTTCAGTCTACATTTTACTCCTGCAAAAAGCCCCCCGGGATATACTCGGGGGCTTTTTTTGCTGATTACCAATACCTCCTATAGCGAACTAGTAAACTTAATCTTATCTACTATCAAAAATATTTATCAAGGTACCTTGCTTCACATAGTACCTTCTGATATATTTGTTCCATCAATTAGAGCTACTACCTGCCGCTCCAATAAGCTCAATCGGGGCTTCCTGAACGACAGAGCCAGGGACACATCAGCGGGAACTCCCCGTGTATGCGGTAACTGCTGAAGGGCACTTACTATTGCTAGCGACGTGAGGTAACTCCTCACCTCAGGGCACACTACCAGTACCTGCCCCTTTTTTTTGAGTGAATGCCTGCACTAGGGCAAACAGCGGAACCGCGGCCGTCTGGAACAGTCTCCTATTGCCCAAATTTTTCCACTCCTCTCCTTCTCTTATGAACTCCTCTTCTACTCTTCGCTGGGCGCTGCGGTGCCTGGGGCTCCTTCTTATGCTCTTCCCATTTGGCCTGCAGGCCCAGCAAAAAGCCCCCCAGGGAGCTGTGGCAGGCGTTTTACTCGACGCCAGTAACGGGCAAGCACTACCCTTTGCGAATGTCGTGCTGCTCCGTGCTCAGGATTCCAGCTTCGTAGCTGGAGCCCAAACGGGTGAGGATGGCGCATTCGTCGTTGCACCCGTAGCGCAGGGCAAATACATGCTCCGCGCTACTGTAATAGGTTATCAGGCGGGCCGACGGCTGGTTTCTATTACAGAGGCAGCGCCTGAAGTAAAGCTGGGCTCCCTCAAATTGCCCCCCACCGCCACCCAACTGGCCGGAGTGACGGTACAAGGTGAGCGAGCAGCCGTGGTTGACAATCTGGATAAGAAAGTAATCAACGTAGATAAAGACTTGAGCAGCGTAGGCGGTACGGCCGTTAATGTGCTGCAAAACGTGCCTTCCGTGTCTGTAGACCAGAATGGAACCGTGAGCATGCGCGGCACCAGCAATATTACGGTGCTCATTGATGGCAAAAATTCTGGCGCAGCCTCCGGGGGCACGGGCACTCGCTTGGAGCAAATTCCGGCCAGCAGCATCGATCGGGTGGAAGTAGTGACCAACCCTTCGGCCCGCTACGACGCGGCTGGTGCTGGTGGGGTCATCAACATCATTCTCAAAAAGCAGAAAAAAGACGGCTGGAACGGCTCGGCGGTGGCTAACGTGGGTACCCGCGATAAGTACAATACCTCCTTGAGCTTCAACCGCCGGACCGGCAAACTCAACGTATTTGGCTCCTACGATGGCCGCGACGACCACTACCGCAGCCGCACTACGATGAACCAGTTGGCTACTGTGGAGGGCGTACTGCGCACCACTGATCAGCAGGCGACGGGCTTGCGCCACAGCCGCAACCACGGTGGGCGCGTAGGTCTCGATTACACGATTTCGCCTGAGCAAAGCATCTCTCTGACGGTACAGCCCAACTTCAACCGGGCCGACCCGAATGTGATGAACCAAACAGCTTTGCTCAGGACGGGCGACCAAGATCCTATTCTTCAGCAAACGCGCTCAGTGGTGACGGAGGACGTAAAGACAGCCGATGTATCGGCGGACTACAAGCGCACCTGGGCCGAGCAGAAGGGCCGGGAGCTGACGGCTAGTATGGGCTACACCCGCCTGTGGGCCGATGTGGTAGTAGGCCAGCAGTTTACGAATGATGAAGTGGCCCAGCTAGGTTGGAAGCAGGATTTTCGGGTCCATATTCACGCACTCAATGGCCAGGTTGATTATACCCATCCATTGGGCGAGAAAAGCCGGCTGGATGCCGGTTTGAAAACGGAGTGGGAAACGAACGAAGGCACGGACGACTTTCTGTTGCAGACGGCCTCCGACCAGCCTACTTATTCCCGAGACGCCGACCGCTCTTTTGCCTACGACGTCAAGGATTATGTGCAGGCAGCCTACATCACCGGGCAGCACGCGGTCGGCAACTGGAGCTACCAGGGCGGTTTGCGGGCTGAATACACCAATACGCAAGGCCAAGTGCGCGGCGGACGGGGCAGCTTTGAGCTCGATTATTTGAATGTATTTCCCTCCGCTACCGTAGCTCGCACAATAAGTTCGCACGATCAGCGCCTGCAAGCCAGCTACTCCCGCCGCCTCAACCGTCCGGGCTTCATGCAGCAGCTGCCATTGCCGATCTATATGGACCAGCGCAACTACCGCATCGGCGACCCCAGCTTGCGCCCCGAATACATTAACTCCTTCGAATTGGGGCACCAGATAACGATGGGCGATGCTACCGTTACGTCCACCCTCTTCTACCGCCAAACCAATAATGCCATTCAGCGCTTCCGCCGCATAGATACCACAGCCACGCGCCTGCTCAACACACCGGGCGTTATCACGGCTGAGTACTTCCAGAACTTTGGGCAAAGCACCAGCCTAGGCGCTGAAATGTCAATTAATCAGCCCTTAGCTAAATGGTGGAAGCTGACTGCCAATGGGTCATTGTTTCGCAATAGCATCACGGCCGCTACGGGCACCGAGGCCAGCCGACGCAACGTTACGGGCACGCTACGTTTGCTCAACACCTTTATGCCCACGCCCAAGCTCGATGTACAGCTCACCGGCAACTATCGGGCGGCAGTGCTAACGCCTCAGGGCCGCCTTGCTCCGGTTGGCTCCGTGGATATTGCTTTGCGCCACCGCCTATTTCAAGATCGGGCCGCCCTCACGCTGCGCCTCAGCGATGTATTCAATACTCAGCGCCAGCGCATTACGGCCTACTCAGATAATTTCGAGGCCTCTTACAATAACAAGTGGGAAACGCAGGTTGGCTATGTAGGCTTCTCCTGGTACTTCGGCTCCAATAAGCCCCCCAAAAAAATTGAAGCCGCACCACAGAGTGGTGGTGGTTTCGGAGGCTAAGCTTCTGCATCTCTTTCGGATCATCGGGTGTCACTTGTATAAAGTCTTGTTACTTGAATTCATGAGCAAACTTTTGCGACGATTTAACAAGTGTACGCCCGATGATCTGGAATAGAAGATGTAGTTCGTCAAAAATTTCATCCCAAAAAACAGCGTTTCAACCAGTCAAACGCAGTATTCAACACATTTTAAAAAATATTTCAGGTGCCAGGCAGCCCTCCTAATAGCTTCTGCATCTATTCCCCTGAAAGCAATTCGAAGATGATCTCGAACTCCTACGCACCCTCCTTCAGCCTCCCTTTTTTCTCCCAGCCCGCTCTTTCTCAACCCTAAAAAAAATTTTAACAAGTACCTTGCTTTACATAGTACTGTTAATTACCTTTACAGTGTTCTCTTCCGGTTCGTGGTAGTGCTTCTTTCAACCAGCACCCCGAGTAAGCCACCCACCGGAGCTGCTTCCAGCCTGACGGGTTGGAGCCTCCCGCCCCACTAGGTTTCGCGCCCCCGCGTCCGACCATCTGGGCTCGCCAATCGTCTTTTTTCTAGTTACCTGCCTCACTCCCGAACAGAACCGCGGCTGTTCCCCTGTGCCCAGGTGGCTCCTTTTTCTCTCCTTTCTAAACTTTCAAATCGCCATGAAATCCTCTGTCATCAACCGCTTCCTTGCTGCACTTATCTTCGTTTTAGGTAGCCTTCAATTAGTCGCCTCTGGTCCAGAGAACGGCCGTCTTACCGGTCAGCTTCTCGATGGTGAAACCCAGGAGCCTATTCCTTTCGCCAACGTAGTGCTACTACGCGCCGATGATCACTCCTTCGTTCGCAGCGTTGCAACCGATGCTGAGGGTACTTTTAAGTTCAATAATGTACCGCTGGGTGACTACACGGTGCGCACTACAGTACTGGGTTACAAGTCGTTGAAGCCCGTGGTATCGCTCAGCATGTTGCAGGGCAGAGTTGCACTTGGCTCGGTGGAGATGCAGCCCCTGATGCGTGGGCTGGCTGTGCGGCCGGCTAAAAAAGACGCCATCATTCGTCAGGCTCGTGTAGCTTCGGTTAGCCGTACGCTGACTGCCAGCACCTTAACCGTGCGCTAGCCGACCACTGTCTTTCAGTGTTCTTCAATCCGCCCGACTTGTTGCTCTCCGGCCAGAGCAGTAAGCCGGGCGGCGGCATAAAAAGCCCCCCAGCAGCCATTTTCAGCAGAAGTTTCGATTGAAGAATTGGCGCTAGGCAAAAAAGCCGCTACTTGGGCCAATATGTTCCTACGCTGGCTCATGGCTGCTTTCGTCGCCTTTATGTTACTGCTCATGACGGGTACGCTGGTGCCAGTAAACAGCGACTTTCGGCAGACACCCGATGGCATCCAGATTTTTGTGGTCTCAAACGGCGTGCACTCCGACCTCGTGCTGCCCGTACGTGAGCCGCGCACGGCCACCAACTGGCTACATAAGCTGCACGATTCGGTGGTAGTCAGCAAGTTTGGCCTGTATGAGTACGTAGGCTTTGGCTGGGGCAATGAGGGTTTTTATCTGGGTTCGTATGGGGGGCAATTTCCGGGGCTCGGCACTACGCTACGCGCCGCATTCCCCTCCCCTACGCTCTTACACGTCGATTTTTACAAAAAAGCCCCCCAGGCCGGCGAGCGGGTGGTTAAGCTGCTTATTTCCGAAGCCCAGTACCGCCAGCTATCGGCCTTCGTGCAGCAGTCGTGGCAGCCCGATTCGGCGGGCCGGCCGATGCTACTGAATGCGGCTGGCTATACTCCCGACGATTTTTTTGTCAGAGCTAAAGGTAAGTATTACCTTCTTCGCACCTGCAATGACTGGACGAACCGAGGCCTACGTACCAGCGGCCTGCGTGCCGCTTTGAAGGCTCCTTTTGCAGCCTCCGTATTGTATCAGGCTCGGCGCGCTGCTAAAAAGCCCCCCAGACAACTCCCAGCAGATTAACTGTTGAGGCTGCAACCTATTAGACCTAAAGCGGTTCTTTGCTCGATTCCCGCTGCTCCGCTTCGGCCGGCGCAGCGGGTTTTACGTTAAGTAGCTTAGGGCTTCTGGCTGATTTATTTTGTTTGGTTGTTATTGATTCTCATGTATTTGAATTTTCCCAAAAGGAGCGCTCAAGCTCGATTACTCTTCTTTTTCGCACTATTTCTTGCTCTCACCACTGCTTGGCAAGCGCAGGCGCAGACGGGTACCGTAACCGGTTCCTTGGTGGAGCAAAGCAACGGGCAGCCGGTTCCCTTCGCTAACGTGGTGCTGCTACGCGCCCAGGATTCCACCTTTATTTCGGGTGCCCAAACCACTGAAACAGGCACTTTCGCCATCGAGAATGTGGCCTTCGGGGCCTATACCTTGCGGGCCACTATTCTCGGCTACCGCCCCGTGCGGCGCTCTGTTACGCTAAGCGCAGGCAGCCCAACAGTGGCGCTTGGACCAGTCCGGTTGGGTTCAACCACTACTCGCCTCAAAGAGGTAGTCGTGCAGGGAGAACGGGCTATTCTGACCGACAACCTCGACAAAAAGGTAATTGACGTATCGAAAGACCTCACAACCACTGGTGGTTCGGCGGTGGACGTGCTCCAAAATGTACCGTCGGTAACAGTTGACCAATCTGGCTCGGTAAGCTTACGCGGCTCGGGCAACGTCACCATTTTCGTGGATGGCAAACCCACTGGGGCCGCTGGCGGAGGCCGCTCGGCCGTACTCGACCAAATTCCGGCCAGCAGTATTCAGAGCATCGAAGTAGTCACCAATCCTTCCTCTCGCTACGACGCGGAGGGTACGGCCGGCGTCATTAACATCATCCTTAAAAAAGAGCGCAAAGACGGCGTGAATGGCCTCGCAACGGTGAATGCGGGCACCAAAGACAAGTATAATACGTCCTTGAGCCTCAATGCGCGCAAGGGAAAGTTTAACATGTTTGGCAGCTACGATTTCCGCCGCGACCGTCGCACGGGCTTCGGCTCCTCGTTCCAAACTTCCACTTTTCTGGATAACAACAATCAGCAGCGCACCCGCTTACTCGATCAAAATGAGATAAGCTTAGACTACCGCACCTCCCACGCGGGCCGTTTCGGCGTTGATTATGCTATTACCGACTATCAAACCCTGACGCTGAGTGTGCAGCCGCGTTTTAATAGAGGGCAAGAGGCTGAAAACCAAGCCACGCGCCAGTCGGCACCGGGCAATGAGCAATTGCCGGTCGGCAGCAGTTTCAATTTGAACGCGAACGAGAATGGCTCTAACCGTTCCACCGACTATGCTATCGATTACCGGCGCACCTGGGACAAACAAGCTCGCCGCGAACTGACTGCCAACGTTGTGTATACGCCGATTCGGAGCGAAAACGAGATTATTTCCAACCGGATTTCCTACGACGATGCACCGTTTGTGCAACAACGTCAGCGCTTCGATAACGCCATCGATCAGGCCTCGGCTCAAATCGACTACGTGCATCCGTTCGGGGAGAAAGGTCGGCTTGAAGGCGGCTTTAAAAGCGTGCTGCGTCAGTTCGATGCCGACTATCAGTTTTTTGACGCACTCGCGCTCAATGACCTGCTTTCCAACCGCTTCCGCTACGAGGAATACATTCAGGCGGGCTATGCGACTTATGCCAACGCAACGGGCAAGTGGAGCTACCAAGCCGGCCTGCGCTTAGAGCAGACAAATACCGAAGGGCGACAGTTTGCTACCACCCAAGACACGACCTTCACCCGCAATTACCTGAACCTGTTTCCGAGCGCCGTGCTGGCCTACGATCTGACCAAGGATCAGCGCGTGCAGGTGAGCTACTCGCGCCGTTTGAACCGGCCGGGAGTCAACCAGCTCAATCCATTCATCGACCGTTCCGAGCCGTTGGATACCCGCAGTGGCAATCCGGGTTTGCGGCCGGAGTACATCAATTCTCTTGAGCTTGGTTTCCAGAAGTTTTTTGGGCAGTCCAGTTCCTTCACCACCACCGCTTTCTATCGCCAGACCAACAACTCGGTGCAGCGCTTTCGTCAGCTAGGTTTTAACGAGCAGTTGCAGGCTCCTAGCACCAACACAACGCTGCTCAACCTGGCGCGAGGCACGGCTTATGGTCTGGAACTGGTGGGCTCAGGTAGCATCACATCTTTCTGGAAAGTCAACGCCAACCTCTCCGGCTTTCGAAACATCATCGAAGGTTCAGCTCCCGGTACTGACATTGACAACCGCAACTTCACGTACACCGGCCGGCTGAACAACAATTTTACGGTTACCAAGAAGCTGGATATTCAATTCTCGGCTAACTATCGTTCAGCGGCCGTTACGGCTCAAGGCCGGCGCGGTGAGTTCTTCTTCACCGAATTTGCCGCTAAGCAAAACGTGTTGAAGGACAAAGGCAGCATTACGCTCCGCGTGTCCGATGTGTTTAATACGCTTCGCTTCAACTTCGACTCATTTGGGCCTGGCTTTGAATCGGTGAGCCGCAATAAGCGGGAAACGCGCGTGGCATTTCTAGGATTCACCTACCGCTTCGGTGGTGCTCAACAGCCAGAGCGCCGTCGTCGCGGTGACCAACCCCAGCAGGGCCCCGAAGACCCTACGGAAGGTGGTATAGACTAGAGCTGTAGCAGATAGAAAGCCGTGCCGGATGATCCGGCACGGCTTTTTTGTTGAAATTAAAATCCTGTTTATCAATTCATTCAATAACCGATTTCACAGTATACAGCTAGCAAGCACAAGGATTTGAATTTATTTCAATTAAAAAAGTGCAAAACGACAGCTTTTGTACAACTAATACGTATTAGCCGCAGACTACTCTATTATCTACTGCAACTGAACCTACGCTGGCCTAACCCGCAAGCACCCGCATCCATCTTACTTTCTACTGGCTAGGCTTTCGCTGACAGCTGCCCTGTCTGCCATTCATATGCTTGATGTACATCGCGAAATATTACCGGAAAGCTACCTGCTGATCTTAGCTCCTGATTCGCACACTCCTGATGAGGAGAAGCTGAGTCGGGCGCTATTTCGGGCCAGCCGAAGCAGCAAACGGGCTGTATGGGTAGATTGTAGCTTGCTGCAACACATGCCAGCCGAGGCTATAGAGTTGCTATTAGCTTACGCTTACCACTTGCGCTGCCAGGAGCGACGACTCGTGCTTTGCCATGTCCCGGAAGAGGTGCAGCATCACTTTCTGCACTTAGATGCGGCTTCTCAGCCACTGATGGTATCCTCCTTGCTCGATGCTGATCTTGGCGCAAACGAATAGATTTCTACACTACAAAAAAGCCCCCCATAGATGTATGGGGGCTTTTTTTATGAATAATTAGTCGCGTTTCATCTACTATCCAGTTTCCGGCCTTAGCTGTATTTGCAGTTCAGGCTACGTCGTTGATGAGGCGTGCGGCCAATCGTTGTTACCTTCGCGGCCCTATTGATCTGCATTCGATGAGTATCCAAAAACCCAGCATTCCGAAAGGCACCCGCGACTTTGGTCCCGCCGTAGTGGCGCGCCGCAACTACATTTTTGGCGTCATCCGCCGCACGTTTGAGCTGTTTGGGTATGCCCCGCTCGAAACGCCCACGCTCGAAAATCTCTCCGTGCTCACCGGCAAATACGGCGACGAAGGCGACCAACTGCTGTTTAAAGTCCTGAACTCCGGCGACTTCCTCAAAGATGTCGCGCCGGATGATATTGCCGAAGGCACGCGCAAAGTACTGCCTAAAATTGCCGAAAAAGGGTTGCGCTACGACCTTACGGTGCCATTTGCCCGCTACGTAGTAATGAACCGCGGCACACTCACTTTTCCCTTCAAACGCTACCAGATTCAGCCTGTATGGCGCGCCGACCGCCCCCAGCGTGGCCGCTACCGCGAGTTCTACCAATGCGATGCCGACGTAGTGGGCACTGATTCGCTGCTCTGTGAGGCGGAGATTGTGCTCATGATGTGTGAGGTACTGAACGGTATTGGCCTCACCGACTTCACGATCAAAATCAACCACCGGGGCGTGCTGCGCAATATTTATCAGGCACTGGGCAGCGAAGGCAAGGAGTCGGATCTATTTGTAGCTATCGATAAACTGGACAAAATAGGCCGCGACGGCGTGGAAAAAGAACTGGCAGAGCGCGGCTTTTCGGCCCAGGCCTCGGAACAGCTATTTGAGCTTTTGGCTACCTCTGGTAAGTATGGAGAGAAGCTGGAGAAGTTGAATAGTGCTTTTCAAAAAGCGGGCTTACCGTCGGAAAGTGAAGGCTTACACAGCCCTACATACAAAGGCCTAAAGGACTTGCGCGAGGTACAGGAGTATCTCACCAGCTTCGGCTTCACGCAATTCGACAAAGTAGAGTTTGACCCCACGCTAGCTCGTGGCCTCTCCTACTACACGGGCTGCATCTTTGAAATCAAGATCAACAACGTCAAAATTGGTAGCGTTTCCGGTGGTGGGCGCTACGATAACCTCACGGGCGCGTTCGGGCTGCCGGGCGTGTCGGGCGTTGGCTTCAGCTTCGGGGTAGATCGGCTTTATGACTGCCTGGAAGAGTTGAACCTGTTTCCGCCGAATGCGGCCACGACTACGCGTTGCCTAGTCGTGAATTTTGACGAAGAAGCTGGTCGTGCAGCTCTGCCCGTGCTTCGGCAGTTGCGGGAGGCTGGCATTCCCAGTGAGCTATATCACACCCCAGATAAACTGGTAAAGCAGTTCAAGTACGCCGACCAAAAGGGCATTCCTTACGTGCTGCTGCAAGGCTCTGAGGAGCGCGCGAAAAGCCTTTTCAAGCTCAAAAACATGAGTACCGGTCAGGAGCAGCTCCTTGCTTTGCATGACGTATTGAGCACTCTGGCTCAATAAATAAAGGATAATTACCAGCTTTCAGCAGCGGCCTGAATTACTGCAGACGCTCACTTCACAATCGGCATTCTCCCACCCCGATGTACTCCCTCGACCCGACCACCCACCTTACGCTTTCTACTTTAAGCCATCTGCTTCGCGAACGACCCACGGTCGTGTTGAGCGACGAAGCCCGGCAGCGCGTTGCCACTTGCTATACGTATCTGCGCAACCGGCTGGAGCAGTCAGATGCGCCCATATATGGCATCAACACCGGCTTCGGGGCGCTCTGCAACACTGGAATTGCCCCCCAGCAACGCCGCCAGCTGCAACTAAATCTGCTGATGTCGCACGCCTGCGGTACCGGCGAGGAAGTGCCCGAAGAGGTAGTTCGGCTTATGCTTCTACTTAAAGCGCAGAGCCTGAGCTACGGCCACAGTGGCGTGCAAGTAGCGACTGTGCAGCGCCTGCTCGACTTTTATAATCGAGAGATGTATCCGGTGGTGTACCAACAGGGCTCACTAGGTGCCAGCGGCGATTTGGCACCCCTGGCGCACTTGTGTTTGCCATTGCTGGGCCTAGGAGAAGTAAATTATCAGGGCTACCGCCTCGCCTCCACCGACGCCCTAAGCTTATTTAGTTGGCCTGCCATTGAGCTGGAAGCCAAAGAAGGACTGGCGCTTCTCAATGGCACCCAGTTTATGCTGGCATACGGCGTGCATTGTACGTTACGCGCCCAGCGCTTAGCCAACGCCGCCGATGCGATTGGAGCACTGTCGCTGGAAGCTTTTGGGGGCAAATTCAGCCGTTTGACGCCCGCTTGCACCAGATCCGACCCCATGCCGGGCAAGTAGCCGCTGCCGCACGCATACGCAATTTTCTGTCTGACAGCGAACTACAAGACCAACCCAAAGCCGCCGTTCAGGATCCGTATTCCTTCCGCTGTCAGCCGCAGGTACACGGTGCCTCCCGCGACGCCTTTGCTTATGTAGCGCAGGTGATGGAAACAGAATGCAATGCAGTAACGGACAACCCGAACGTATTTGCTGATGACGACACAATCCTTTCGGGGGGCAATTTTCATGGTCAGCCGTTGGCCTTGGCTCTGGATTTCCTGGCAATTGCTGTAGCAGAACTGGGGGGCATTTCGGAGCGCCGTACGTACCAGTTGCTCAGTGGGCAGCGCAGCTTACCGCCTTTTCTGGTTGCTGAACCCGGCCTGAACTCGGGGCTGATGATTCCGCAATACACCGCTGCCGGCATCGTGAGCCAGAACAAACAGCTTTGTACGCCCGCCTCCGTCGATAGCATTGTAAGCAGCAATGGCCAGGAAGACCACGTCAGCATGGGTGCCAACGCCGCTACCAAAGCCCGCCGGGTGGTCGAAAATGTAGAGCAGCTATTGGGTATCGAACTTCTTACTGCGGCTCAGGCACTCGCCTTTCGACGCCCGGCCCGAACTTCGGCCGCGCTGGAACAGATAGTTGAAGATTTTAGGCAAAAAGTAGCTTTTGTGAGTCGCGACCGTGTGTTGTACCCCGATTTGCAGGCCGCCGCTGCCTTCGTTCGCACTTACGAGTGGCCATAAGTAAGGAACTCTTATTTTTCTACACTGATCTTATAGAACCTGGATTGGAAAAATATTCTTTACTTAAGGGGAGTCTATCCAATCCTCAACAATACAGCAACTTGACTTACTAGTGCAGGATTGTGCAAGGGCTTTAATCCAGGCAAATCTCCCTACTTTCAGTCATCCGAAAACGCAAACACCCCCTGGCTACGTTATAAGCTTCGTGAAAAACTTCTATCGTCTTTTTGTTCTACTTCCAGCGCTGTTGTTGGCTACGCTGGCTCCGGCCCAAACCTGTGAGAACACGCCCAATTCAGGGGCCGATTTTAAAGTTGTGGATGCATCCACGGGCACAGAAATATCAACTTTATGCGCAGGCCGTGAAATAAGACTCGTGGATAACAGCGGTCGGCAACTCGACCCAAGTGTGGTGCGCTACGCCACCGGGGCTGCTATCACCTGCACCGGCTCCGACTTCTCCACCAATGCCTCATACACTCCTAATGCCGCCGACGCAACGCGCGGCTTTGTAGTTATCACCCAAAATACCCCCCAGATAGTTGGAGCGTCGGGTATCATTTTCTCTAAACGCCTTGAGGTAAAGGCTTCACCAGCACCCACCTTCACGCTTACCTCGTGCTCCCCCGACGTGGTTCAGATTACAATTACGGACCAGGTATACGCTGCTAATCTTTACACGGTAAAGATTGGGAATAACGTTTTCAGTAACGTGGATAGAAGCCAGCCACGCACGTTTTCCGTTCCTGCTGGTGTCACGGCCGTAACTGTGACAGGCAATTATGCCGGCAACAGCCTGTGCAACAACAGTAGCACCCAAAATTTTACGCCGGCTACTGCGCCACGCCGCCCTGTTCTTCAACAACTTGAGGTTCGCGACAAAGACATCGTATTTAAATTCAGTGATATTCAGGCAGGCTTTCAATATGAGATTCAGATAGCTGAGATGGGCGCCCCTGGTGGCTACCGTACCATTGCCCGCCTAATTACCGGCAACGGGGACCTGGAGTATACGCTGCTAAATGCCCCCCTGCCCGCCTGCTACCGTATTCGTCCTTCTTCCGCTTGCGACGCTACTTCAAGTGCAGGCTTGCCTGCTTCCAATCAAGTCTGCACTGTTGATTTGGGAACAATCAGCTTGGTTTCTACATCTGCTAACGGTATAAACAAACTTACCTGGACAACTTTTGATCCGGTTATTAGCACTTTCCAGATACGTCGAGATCAGCAGATTATAGCTACTATACCCGGTAATCGCCCCTTTGAATACTTCGATAATACGGCGAGCTGCGGCACTACCTATTCGTATCAGGTGACGGCTTTGGTCGACCGCGCTGCCTCGGCGTCTAACAAGTCGTCAGTAACAACGGCGGCCGGAACCGCTCCGGAACCACCGCGTCTGGTAGCAGGCTTTACGCTCAGTAACAAGGTAGAATTGTATGCTACGAACGCAGTTGGTCAACCCTTGCCTAATGAGCTTACATTTCTGCGCACCTCTCCCAACCCCGTTGAATTGGGCGTGGTAAATGCTCCCACCATTAGCGATACGCCCGAAAATCTAAGCATCACAAGTCCACCAACTTATGTAGCGCGCCGCCGCGATGCCTGCGGCAGTATATCGGGCGACAGCAACCCTGCCTCTCCGGTGGTACTTTCTGTTGATCCTCAGCCTGAAGGAGCGCGCTTCACTTGGTCGCCACTGGGAGCCCCCGATGCTACTATCCCTGTACAGTATCAGCTGGTACGCCTTGCCCTTAATGGCTCTACCATTGACATTATTCCAGTAAGCGGCCTGAGCTACGTAGACACTCAACCTCCTACAAATCAAAGCACTGTGCGCTACCGTATTGAAGCTACAGGTGGCGGTCTGGCCACGGCTAGCTATTCGAATCTGGTAAATGTTACGCGTCAGCCCCGCTTGGCAATGCCAACAGCTTTCTCACCAAACGGCGACGGCTTGAATGATGTATTAGAAGTGAAAGGGCGCTTTTTGAGCACGTTTGTTTTCACCGTCATCGACCGCAACGGCCAGGAGGTGTTTCGCGGCACTAACCGCACCCAAACCTGGGATGGGCGCATTAATGGGCGCGCACCAGTGCCAGGGGCTTACGCATGGCGTTTTGAGGCTCTCACCGATGAAGGCAAGCCTTTTATACAGCACGGCGCCATTACCATTGTACGCTAACCCGCGCGTCTGACTCACAGTACCGTAGCTAAGGCCTGACTCTACTAATTACTCAGGCAGGCGTTGAAGTGGACAAACGAAGTACCTTTGTATTTCAGTTGTCGTACGCACACAGCCACGGTTGCTGCTTCTATCCTGGCAGCATCTCAACTATGTGCGGCATCTGCTGTATTACATAAGCAGATACTATTAAGTATTCCGAAACCTCATTTAAACGCCCACAGGGCACTATTTTGGCTTATGTTTGATATGATGGGCATGATGGGTAAAGTGAAGGAGCTTCAGGATAAGATGAAGCAGGCCCAAGACGAAGTACAGTTCCTGACAGCCACCGCCGAGTCGGGCGGGGGTCTGGTAAAGGCCACGGCCAACGGGAAGCGCAATGTGGTGAAGCTGGAAATAGATGAGTCGCTGCTCACTCCCCAAGACCGAGAGATGCTTGCTGACCTAGTAGTGGCAGCAGTTAATAAGGCCCTTGATGAAGTAAGTGAGAAAGCCAAAGAAGAACTTAAGAACAAAACGGCCGGTTTGATGCCCAATCTTCCGGGCCTCGACCTTGGCAATTTTGGCCTCTGATCCTTACTCGTCACCTACTTCCTTGCTCCCGCACGTAGCCGTCGTTATTCTTAACTGGAACGGCTGCGAGTTGCTGCGAACGTTTCTGCCCTCCGTGTTGGCCCACTCCGATGGCGCCCGCGTGGTGGTAGTCGATAATGCCTCCACCGATGGCTCGGTGAAGCTACTGGGTGGCTTTTTTCCGGAAGTTGAGGTTATTCAGCACTCCGAAAATCTGGGATTCTGCGCGGGTTATAATCAGGCATTAGCTCAGGTAGATGCGACTTACTATGTTTTGCTCAACTCTGATGTAGCCGTAACTCCGGGCTGGCTACAACCCTTAGTGGCGCTGCTGGATCGGAAGCCAATGGTGGCCGCCTGTCAGCCTAAGCTGCTGGCCTACGCCGAGCCCACCCAGTTTGAATACGCAGGGGCCGGCGGGGGTTATCTTGACCGTTTAGGCTACCCTTTCTGCCGGGGTCGTTTGTTCGAAACCCTCGAAACCGACCATGGCCAATACAACGACTCGCGCCCAGTAGCTTGGGCTAGCGGCGCTTGTATGGCAGTGCGGGCCAGCGCTTGGCATGAGCTGGGAGGACTGGAAACGGCATTCTTTGCTCACATGGAGGAAATCGACCTATGCTGGCGTTTCTGGAATGCGGGCTACGAAGTGTGGTATGAGGGCAGCAGCACGGTGTACCATGTGGGCGGTGGCACGCTGCACAAATCCAATCCCCGCAAAACCTACCTCAACTTCCGCAATGGATTGGCTTTACTATACAAGAATGCCCCCAGAACGAGTTGGGGGGCATTTTTATCCAACGCATTGCATTAGATTGGATTGCGGCCTTGCGTATGCTAGTCCAAGGTGCATTTGCTGATGCTCACGCCGTACTGCGGGCGCATCGTGATTTTTTCAGCAACCGTACTTATTGGCGGCGGCAACGAATGGCAGCTCGGCCTCACTTACAGGTGTCGGAGCGTCCGGGCGTATATGCCCGAAGCTTGGTGTGGGCTTATTTTGGGCTGGGAAAAAGGCTATTCGCCGATCTACAAATCCCAGACGGTACTCCGCTGCCGCCGAAGCGCACGACGCACATTCATCCAGAAAGCCAGCGCAAAGTATAATACTACCGGCGATCCGAAAGTAAAAAACGAAGCATAGATAAATGATAGCCGCACGCTGCTGGTAGAGAAGCCCAGCCGGTTCCCCAAGGCATTGCAGACCCCGAAGCTCTGCTTTTCGATGAAGTCGGTTAATTTTCTCATTACACCTCAGTATGAAGCCCTTACACAGGCTATGATTGGTCAAAATAACGATAAAAGCACCGAATATCAAGATCAGTGCTGTAACTAGAAGCAATTTTAGCCGGCAAAACCGAGTTTTGCCTTAGTTGCTTCGATTCGATAACCCGGCTTTTCGCCCTTAAATAGCTCTATGAAAGATGCTTTGCGCTCACTTCTACCAGTTCTGGTCTGCCTGACGACCGTAGCACTACCGGCTTGTACGCTACCGCGGATGTTAAAGGTTGCGCAGGAAGGTCAGGAAGTGCGAGTGCAGCCGGCAGTGCTGGAAAGCAATGGTGAAAATGTGCTGTTTGAAGTAACCGCCCGCGTACCCGCCAAGCACTTACGCAAAGGCAAAGCTTATAATCTAGACCTCAGCTACAGCTACGATAATGGGTTGCAACAGGACACGCTGGGTCGTATCACCTTTATATCGGGGGAGTATGTGTATGATGAGCAGGATAAAAATAAGCTGGTCATCACGAAGCAGTTTGCGTTTCCCTACACACCGCGCAAGAACCCTGGCACGCTGATCGCCCGGCCCGATGCCCGTCGCCTCAAGCCGGGGGGCAAAATGGTGAAAGGCAATGAGCTTCCGCTAGCTCGGGGCATCGTGACTACTGCCCGCCTCGTCGTACGTCAGGATTCAACCCTGCATGTGCTACCCGAAACGGCCAGCAACGACCGTAGCGGCACGCGCGTGCTACCTTTTTTCTTTGATGCCGGTAAGTCGGCGATCCGCAATTATCTGGGCACCAACGTGGTCGCGCTGGAAGACTTTATCGACTCCAACCAGCGCACCGAGCGGGTCATGATTGTGGCCGGCCACTCGCCCGACTCCCTCGATGCTCACGATCCGCGCCTAGCGGATAAGCGGGTGCAGGCGCTGGCAAAGTATTACAAGCAGCGCGTCGATGGCTTTTCGTATCTGAACTCGGTGCGCAGCATCGTATTTGAAACGCAGGCGTATCGCCAACGCTGGGATTTATTTCTGAGTAAAGTGCAGGAGTCAGCACTCAAGCCCGAGCAGATAGATTCCGTTGTACAGATTGTGAATGATACGCGGGGCTCATTTGCACAGAAAGAGAAGCGGCTGCACACCTTATCCTTCTATGATTACCTCGAAGATTACGTTTACCCGGTTCTGCGCTTTGGCACAGTAGCCGTGCAGTACACCGCCCCGCCCCGCTACGACTCCGAGGTTTATCTGCTTTCTAAGAAGATCGTCGAAAAGGCAGCCGAGGCTGACGCGCTCACCCCAGAAGAACTGCGTTACTCTGCTACGCTCACGCCCCTGCTGGCTGAGAAACAGCGTATTTATGAAACAGCGGTAGCCACCACAGGACGTTGGGAGGCTTATTACAACTTAGCTGCGGTGCTTTTACAGCGCTCCGAAAAAGAAATAACCGACAAATCGCGTCGCGCCTACCAGCGCCGCGCCGCTACCTATTTTACGTTGGCTGCTCATCGCAACCCCACGGCTGAGCTGTTCTTTCGGGTGGCCACGGCTTATCACCGCGCCGGAGATAAATTGGAGGCGCTCCAGAGCTACGATTACGCCATAAAGCTTGGAGGGCCGCGCCCCATATTGGAGAAGGTTTTTGCAGATAAAGCGGCGCTGGAAATTGAGATTGGTCAGCTCGATGACGCCTTGCGCAGCCTCAGCTTCAGCGGCAAATCCTACCAAAACACCATGAATCTGGCGCTGATCTATCTGATCAAGCAGAACTACGACGGAGCTACAACCTTATACCAGGAAGCTTTATCGATCAAACCTGATGATGCGATGGCGTATTACTGCCTAGCCGTAGTGGCGGCCCGCGCCCGCAACGAGAGCGTTCTAGGGGAACGGCTACGACAGGCCGTAGCGCTGGATCGAGCCTATGCCCAGCGGGCCGTGGAAGATTTGGAATTTAGTAGCTATGCGAATTCCAAGACGTTTTTGGAGGCGCTGCGGTAAGGCTTTGATGAGATAGAATGCATTGCTTCTAATTAGGAGCATCGTTCTTATATCCTTCATTTGCCCCGGCGCCCTATGCGTTGTAGCTTTACGGGCCGGTGTAGCGCCGGCTTTTCTGTTTTTGACCTCTCGATTTCGTTAACCAGAATAACTATGCGGACCATCCAATTCCGGGAAGCCCTGCGCGAAGCCATGTCTGAAGAAATGCGTCGCGACCCGCGCGTGTTCCTGATGGGCGAAGAAGTAGCCGAATACAACGGCGCCTATAAAGTAAGCCAGGGCATGCTCGACGAGTTCGGTGCCGAGCGCGTCATTGATACGCCCATCGCTGAGTTGGGCTTTGCCGGCATCGGCGTAGGCGCGGCCATGAACGGCTTGTTGCCCATCATCGAGTTCATGACCTTCAACTTCTCGCTGGTTGCCATCGATCAGGTCATCAACTCAGCAGCTAAAATGTACTCGATGTCTGGGGGGCAATATTCTATTCCTATCGTGTTCCGCGGGCCAACGGGCAGCGCCGGTATGCTATCCAGCCAACACTCGCAGAATTTTGAGAACTGGTTTGCCAACACTCCCGGCCTGAAAGTGGTAGTGCCCAGCAACCCCTACGATGCGAAAGGATTGCTAAAAAGCGCCATTCGCGACGCTGACCCCGTAATTTTTATGGAGTCGGAGCAGATGTACGGCGACAAAGGCGAAGTACCTGAGGAAGAGTATCTGCTGGAAATCGGTAAGGCGAATATCGTTCGGCCCGGCACTAGTGTTACCATCGTGAGCTTCGGCAAAATGATGAAAATCGCTTTGGCCGCTGCCGATGAGCTGGCTAAAGAAGGTATCGAAGCTGAAGTCATCGACCTGCGCTCCGTGCGCCCCATCGATTACGATACGCTGATAGAGTCAGTTAAGAAGACCAATCGCATCGTTATTGTGGAGGAAGCTTGGCCGCTGGCCAGCATCAGCTCCGAGCTAACCTACACCATTCAGCGCCGCGCCTTCGATTACCTCGATGCACCCGTTATACGCATCACCTGCATGGACGTGCCCCTACCCTACGCACCTACTCTCATTGAGGCGTCGTTGCCTAATGTAGAGCGCACGGTGAAAGCAGTAAAAGAAGTTATGTATCAGAAAGCTTAGTTAGTCTTTCCTGTTATTTAGAAAAAAGCCCCCCAACAGCTATTGGGGGGCTTTTTTATGCGCTTTCCTCAATACAGCAGCTTACCAACGCAGCCAGGGCAAATTGTTTGCCCTACCGCTTCCGACAACCACCAACAACCCGCTACCCACAGTACCAGCCCAAGCGCAGCTAATACACCAACTGTCGGCCGCGAGCGTAACCGAAGCCACCACTCGACGGGCGAGAACAGGAAGGCGACCATACAGAGCAAAAGCAAGTGCAGCGGCAGCAAAAAACGATTCTCCATTGCAACAGGAATAGCCGCAGCGCAAGGCAACAAAAGCGCTAGCAATACCAGACAGTGTTGTGAGCGTAACTGCTTGGGGCGGATAGTCGTGAAGGCCAGCGCTATCAGCACATAATTCAGCAGCTTCAGAGGAAGTGATTCAGGGCTGTCTGCCGTCAGCCGGTAAGGAGTTGGAAACCGGATATCAAGCCCATTGAACAGGTGGCGGCCATAGCGCAGAAGAAAATCGACGGGCTGCTGAGCTACCGATTGTATATACTGCGCATACGATGTGTATTCGCGTTGCTTCAACCGCTCAAATAGCCTCACGCCCGACTCATCGGCGTAAGGCAAGGCGCTGGGATAAGCCAGAGCGCCGTTAAATAGCTGCACGCGTGTTCCCCAGGCAAGCTGATTCAAGTAAAATGATTCTGTCTGGCCTGGTATGCGAGCCAGAGTCAGGGGCGTATTTTCCTGAAAATGAATGCGGTTGATGGCCCACTGCGGACCGAGAGTAAGGGCCATGCCGACAATAAGAGCGCTCCAGCGCCAGCCGTTGGCGGGGGGCGAGTGCCGACGGCTCCACCACACTGCCAGACCCAGAAACGGCAGCAAGCTCACCAAATACACCGGTCGCATATTAAAGGTGGCTGCCATACTTAGGCCAGCCACCAACCACGCCAGCAGCCCCGGCCGGCTCAGCAACCACAGGCTCAGCAGCAATGTACCCAGCGCCGGCATATCGGTGAGCGTAAAACTGAAAAAGTCTCGCCAGAAAAGAAAGCCCAGCAACACCAACATAAGCCAGCGACCAGCCGCAATCTGACGACCAGTGATGCTTGTCCATACACCCGGAATGAGGAAGCCGAACAATACAGCGGCCCACACGGAGCCCAGCATCTTGGCGGCCGTGAGCATGGAGCAATCGGTAAAAAAGCGAAACGCCAGCGCCGGAAACATCATCAGCGGTCCTATATAGCCCCGAAGTGGGTCGTCGTAATACAGCAGTGAAAATGACTGATGCTGGCGCTGAAACTTCACCGCCATTACCCAGTATTGGACAGCGTCGTGCTGCAGATTGCCACCCTGAAAGTCGTTGAAGGGTAGGTAGGTCAGGTATAGAATCCACACAAAAGCTACTCGCCACCCAACGGCCAGCGGCGTATTCAGGAAATCTCGCACGTTATTCCAACTCATGGTTTAGTCGCAGGCTTTGCACGCGATGCTTCTTATTTAGCTCGGCTTGTGTCCCTGACAAATAGTGCATGACTTACTTGGGGGGCAGATTTTGCGTACCTTTTGCCAAAGCTACGCCGCTGAGCGACACATTCCCTTCCCGCGCACTTGCAACCATGAATCACCGTTTGAACATCCGTTTTGAGCAGCTTGAACGCGCTACTAATCAACTCTTAGCGCAGGTAGAATTGCTGGGCGAACGAGCGAGTACCTCGCCGGGACCCGGGCAATGGTCAGCAGTGCAAGTGGTGCACCATCTGTTGGTCGCCGAAACAGGTATCAATCAATATATCGACAAGAAGCTGGCCCAAACCGAAGACCTGGAGGAAGCTGGGGTGGGCGCATTTTTCCGGGCAAGCTTGCTGCGCCTGTTATTACGTCTACCTTTTTTACGCTTCAAGTCTCCCTCCAGGCTTAAAGCCCTAACCCCAGACGAAGTGCCGACCCTGGCTGTGCTCCAAGCCGAGTGGGAAACCGTGCGCCGCCATTTAGAGCGCACCCTGAATGAATTTCCCTCTAAGCTGCTGAACCGCGCTATTTTCAAACACCCTCGGTCCGGCATGCTCACCATCTACCAAACGCTGGATTTTATGGTAGATCATGTGCTGCACCACCAGCGCCAGATTAGCCGGATTGCGCATGCCGTGGCGCTCCTCCCGCCGCCCCTCGCGGTGGGCCATAATGCGAATCAGCCTACCTAGCGTTACTCTTTCTTCTCGCGCACGATGTCGACGTAGGTTTCGTGGCGGCTAATGTGCTCAAAGGCTGCTGCTATTTCAGCGGGCGGCACCGTGAGCTTGCGCTGCTGCAAATCGAGCCAGGCTCCATCAACTGTTACGGTGGCGGCTAGGCGGCCATCGGCTTTATAAATACTATGAAGGATGCGCCAGCGGCTACCGTCGGCGTTCAGGCCTGCCAGCTCGGCCGTCACCCGAATGGTTTCGCTCATGCCGATTTCTTTCAGAAAACGGGTGTCTTCGCGAAACAGAATAGGCCCAATGCGTAATTCAGCGAAGCGGCGCATAGTAAACCCCTGATCGGCGAGAAAGTCGAGGCGAACCTGGGCGGCGTAATCGGTATAAGCAGAGTGACGCATGTGCACATTGGGGTCCATATCGGCCCAGCGTACGGTGAAGGTTTTTTCGTAAATAGACATTCAGGTGTAGTTGTAAAGGGGTTTTGGTTGACTCGTTTGGGGCAAATTAGGAGCTTTTTGGTTGGCCTCGGTTATGACCTGCCCCAAGGGCATCGCACCGATAACCTGCTCACTAGTGATGGTTCAAGAAATCAAGAAAAAGCCCCCCAACATAGCTTTGGGAGGCTTTTTCAAAAACGATAATTGGCAAGCTAGATGGCCGGGTCGGCGGGCACGTTAGGATTGGTCAAACGCTCCTGCTGCGGATACGGGTAAAAATTGCGGTTGCGCTCGGCCGAAGCAGGCGGTGTGCCAGTGGTGGGCGGCGCCGGACGACCAAACCGACGGCTATCGGGCAGACGCAAACCCGTCAGATACAGCTCCGCGCTGCGCTGCCGGTAGATTTCCAGCAGCAGTGCATCGGCGGTTACGGGGCCACTATAAGCCGGCAAATTGGCGCCCACGCCGTATAGATCGGCGCCGGGAGCCTGGGTGCGCACGGCGTTGATGTCCTGCACGGCCGCCGTCAGGCTACCACCACTGCGCACCAGTGCCTCAGCCCTGCTCAGGCGAATCTCATCGGGCAGATAGGCTGGGATACTGGTATTAATGGTAGCAAAAAAGCCAGTTACTACCGGCTGGGGGGCATTATTGATGGTTTCCTGACCAATATAAAAAGCCACCCGCGCATCGTTGGGATAAGCCAGCGCGGCCGGCAGCCCGAAGCCCGTTAGCTCGCGGGGCCGAAAGTTGCGCGCTACCACCGCCGACTGATAGATTGGGTTGGGGTTTTGATTATTGAACTGGAAAACGGAGCGCTTAGTCAGATCGATAGAGTTGGCAGCGGCCAGCGTAGCGGCGTAAGTACCGGCTTGCAGCGTGTAGCGCACCTGGTATGCCTTGATGGTATTAGCTAAATCGAAGGTTGAGCCGAGTACTTTCGCATTAAAATCGGCGGAGGGCGGCGTGGCGGCAATGAGCTGCTGAGCCTCGTCGAGCAGGCGGATGGCTTCGGCTAAGAGCTGTTCGCGGGGCACAAACGTGGCCGCCGGCCCGCCCTGCCTGCTGGTGGTAAGCGGCGCCTGCTCAAAGTATTGCGACAGTGTGCCCAAGGCAATTGCCCGAAACAGATTGGCGTGAGCCAACACGGCGTCACGGGTAGCAGGGTCGGCACTAAGGACGGTGGGGGCGCTAGCTGTCAAATCTTCCGCCATGCCGGCCACCCGCAACAGCCGCGACCAGAGGTTAGTTACGTTGGCGTTGTTATTGGGCAAGTCGGCACCGCCGGCTTCCACTTCCAGCACGTTGGTAAAGGTTGAAATGCCCCGTAGCTCACGGGCCGTAGCACCGGGTGTCAGAATAACGGCTTCCAGCGCGCTGTTGGCATAAAACTGGCGCATCCCGACGCTCAGGGCGAGCAGCCCGTCGCGGGTAGTCAGCACCTCGGCTTCAGTGGGGTTGTTTGGGTTTGGCAAATCCAGGTCGCAGCCGGGAGCAAGCAGCAAAAGCCCCCCACAAAAGGCGAGCGTAGCCAAACGGCTTTTATATGATTTCATAGTAGTGAAGGCTAGATGAAAAATGAGGCGCGCCGACTAGGTTAAAAAGTAGCACTCAGACCTAGGGTGAGGGTACGCGGAATTGGCACCTCCACGAAGTCGAAGTTGCGTACCACGGTGCTTTGGCCAGCGGCATTTACCTCGGGGTCGTAGCCGCTATAGTCGGTGAAGACGAGCAGGTTACGACCTGTCAGGCTGGCCCGAATATTCTGCAAACCCAGAAACTTAGGAGTGAGCGTGTACGATACCGATGCTTCGCGCAGCTTCACGTAGGAGCCGTCCTCAATGTATTCCTCAAAAATGCCAAACAGCACGGCGCTCGTGCCTTTGGGCACCTCGCCGCGCAACTCGGGCTCGTAGCCTGCCAGGCCGCCATACAGGTCGCGCTCACCCACGCGCCGTGTGAAGTTGAACACATCGAAGCCCTGCACCGCATCGAATTGCAGACGGAAGCTCAGGTTGCCAGCTACAGTTACCTCGTTAATAAGCGACGCTAAATAATCTGGGTTCGGGTCGCCGATAATCTTGCTCAGCACGGAGCCGCGGGGCTGACCTTCGGGTGTACGCTGGGGCACGCCGTTCACGCCTAACTCGCGCTGGGGAAAACCAGCGGGCGTCAGCAGCAACGAGCCGTCGGGGTTGCGGGCGTAGTAGGTGCTATAAAATACGCCCACAGGCGCCCCATTCACAGCAGCTACTTGTCCGAAACCACCCGCAAATGGGAGAATGCCATTGCCTTCAATGCCGTTTACCTCGTTGCGGTTGCGGGTATAGGTAGCAGTTACGTTCCAAACTACTTTCTCCTTTTGCAATGGCACTGCCCGCAACAGCACTTCCACGCCTTTATTAGTCATGGTGCCTACGTTTTGTAGGCCGGTGAGAAAGCCAGTACTAGGCTCAAACGTACGGTTGAGCAGAAGATCATTAATCTTCTTATTATAATAGGTGGCTTCCAGACCTAAGCGTCCGCCAAAAAATCCGGCATCGAAGCCTAGCTCAATTTCCTCTTGCCGTTCTGGGCCCAACCGGGGGTCGCCGAGCTGTCCCGGCCGAAACACGCCCAGAAGACCACCGACGCTTGAGGGTACATAGTTCGTTTGTTTGTCGTAGGCCCCGATAGCAGTCAGATTGCCAGATTGACCATAGGAAGCGCGCAGCTTGAGTGTAGGCACATAATTGGTGAGGGCGCCATTTTTCCAGAACCCTTCCTCCGATAACAGATAGGAAGCACTGCCTTTATAATAGGTTTGCCAATTAGCATCGTCGTTGAGCCTGTCATAAAACGGCGAGGCGGCATCGACGCGCACCGCGCCCGTCAGATACAGACGCTGCCCTAGCCCGAAGGTTTGTTGAGCAAAGTAACCTTCAATTCGGCGCTCCGTCCGGTTTTCCGATGCCACAGACACACCATTGTTGATAGTTTGCCCCCCAATGCCCAGTTGCTGAGCGGTGAGACTGGTACTCTGCACCTGATCGTATTGCCAGGTAGCGCCTACACTCGTCGTCGACTCCAGCCACTCCGTAAAGTTGCGGCGGTAGCCCAGTGTCACATCATTATTATACTGGAACACGGTGCGGTCGGCGCGGCGCGCGAAACCAGTAGCATAGTCGGGAGTAGTGTTGCCGGGCGGAATAAAGGCCGTACCGAGTTGGGTATAAGAATCGACCCCAAATACATAGTCAGCCGTGAAGCCTTCGAAGGGAGTCAGGTTCAGCTGCACATCACCGATAATGCGGGAAGTACGCTGGCGAAAATCGAAGCGGTTGATGGCCTCCAGCGGATTGGTGCGGGTGAGGTTGCTGGGGCTAGTGCTGGGATAAACGCCCGTAACGGGGTTGGGGGCAGGATTTACGAAGTTATTGCTGAAGATGAATCCCGTGAGAGCGCCGTAGGCAGTTACGAGGCCGCCATTCGGAATTTCGCGGCTGTCGCTGAGCGTATAATTGCCCCCAACCGACAAGCTGGCCCAGTTAGTCAGCGTTTGCTGGAGGCGCAAACGTCCCGTTTTGCGGTCGAAGTCAGTGGCATCTACAATGCCTTGGTTCTTGAAATACGAACCCGAAAAGAAGTAGCGCGTGGCCTGGCTGCCCCCAGATACGGAGACGTAATTATCGGTGCCAACGGCGGTGCGGAAGATCTGATCCTGGTAGTCATAGCGCTCCGCCGGCACCTGTGTTATGTCGGTTGCGACGGTATTAGTGAAGCGAAATGGATAGGTGTTTACGTCTAGCGTCTTGCGAATTTTAGACACAATAAAATTGCTCGACACCGTGACGGAGGGCTTGCCTTCCTTCCCGCGCTTGGTAAAAATCTGGACAACGCCATTGGAAGCCCGCGAGCCGTAGATGGCCGCTGCCGCCGCACCTTTAATAATCTCGATGCGGTCGATGTCGGCCGGATTCAGGTCAACAAGGCGGTTCTGAGCATAGCCGCCTAAGTCGAGCAGTTCGGGTGAGTCGTTGTTAACGATAACGCCATCAATGATATACAACGGATCGGAGCTACCAACCACGGTGCTGGTGCCGCGCAACCGCACCGAAATGCCCCCCGCCGGATTGCCGGAGTTCTGCGACACCTGAGCGCCGGCCACCTTGCCCTGTAAGGCCTGATCGATCTGGACGGCGGCACCCTGCGTTAGCTCCCGCGCATTTACCGTGCTGATGGCATTGCCGAGCTGTTGTTTGCTGGTGGCGACGGAGTTACCGGTCACCACTACTTCCTTCAGCCCCACCAAATCCTCGCGCAGCGTAGCATCCGCAGTTATCTGGGTTTCGGTGCCTAGGGTCAGCGGCTGCGCAATGTTGGCGTAGCCTACTGAGCTGATGGCCAATTGGTAAGTGCCAGGCCGAACAGATGCGCGTAGCTCATAGGTGCCATCGGCGCCGGTAGCCGTGGCCAGCACTGTATTGGCGATGCGCACTGTGGCACCGGGCACGCCGGCGCTTCCATTAGCATCGGTTACACGGCCTCGAATTGTATAGGCAACATTCTGAGCCCATGCTGCCGAGCTACTAAGTATCAGCAGCAGAAACCCTAGCCAGGCAACAGTTGTGCTGCCAAACTGCCGAAACCGATTGGCTCCGGGTGAGTACAGGTGTACCATAAAAGGGGGTTTGGTGAAAAGGAAAAATTGAGAAAGCCTCGAAGTAGGTATAGGTAAGATAGCGTCTACTGCCGACACTTAGCATTTTACACCGAAGATTTTAGGCTTATTCCAGTTGAAGCAGACCATTGAACCTTGTTCTTGCTAATCTTAATTTGGACTCCCTAAATGTTTGCCGCACTTTTACCCGTCTATGAACTCCAATCTGCACCACCTCTTCACGATTGCCCAAAAGCCCCAGCGGCGGATCATCGGCCTGATGTCGGGTACCTCGCTTGATGGGCTTGATATAGCCATGTGCCGGTTTGAAGGCAGCGGACCGGCAACCCAGGTGCAGATAGAGCAGTTTGCCACGGTGCCCTACGCTGAGTCGGTGAAGGCCGAAATAAGACGGGTATTTGCCAAGAGTACCATCGACTTTGAGCATTTGTGCCTCCTCAACCCCTGGATAGCGCTGCTGCACGCTGATATGGTGCTGGACTGCCTCCGTACCTGGAAAATTGCCCCCCAGGAAGTGGATTGTATTGCCAGTCACGGTCAAACGGTATTTCACGCCCCCAAAAGCCAGCATGGCAAACCTGATTTTCCAAACGCCACGCTTCAAATTGGTGATGGCGACCATGTGGCCGTGCGCACTGGCATTCTGACAATCAGCGACTTTCGTCAAAAGCACGTGGCCGCTGGGGCGAAGGCGCGCCGCTGGCCGTGTACGGCGATTATCTATTGTTCTCTAAAGCTGGGGAAGACCGCATCCTACTCAATATGGGCGGCATCGCCAACTTCACTTTTTTGCCCGGCTCCCTTGATGTTGGCGCGATGTTCTCGACCGACGTTGGTCCCGGAAATACGCTACTCGACGCCTTCACGCAGCTTTATTTCCCCGACAAAAGCTATGATGTTGACGGCGCCATCGCTGCCCAGGGTCAGGTACACGAATCCCTACTGCGCGCATTGCTCGACCATCCATTTTTCGCCGCAGACTTTCCTAAAACCACTGGCCCTGAGTTATTTAGCCGCGACTACGTAGTGCAGGCCCAGCAACGCAGTGGCTCCGCTGGCCTCTCCCCCGCCGATTTGCTGGCCACACTCGTCGAATTTAGCGCAGCGGGCATTGTAAGGGCTATTCGACGCTGCTTTCCAACCTCCGATGCACCGCTGACAATTTATGCCAGCGGTGGTGGTATGCACAATCCCGTGCTTATGAATACGTTGCGTCTCCAACTTCCGAACTGCCGTTTTCTTACTACTCACGACTTAGGTATTCATCCCGACGCGAAAGAAGCTGTGCTGTTTGCCGTACTTGCAAATGAAAGCCTAGCCGGAAGCAACGCTCCGCTCGGTAACAGCCGACCAGGTATTCCGGCGGTATCGATGGGCAAAATTTCGTTTGCGCAGTAGCTGCTGTCTGCTGTTTCAATTATTAGTTCACCTCATGCGCACCGGCGTTTAGCGTCAAGCAGGCCAGATACTGCTGCTGATCATCCTCGGCAATGATTTCTAACTCGAAGCCGGCTTCTTCGGCATAATCCTGCAGAATGCTGGCTTCCACAAAAAGCCACGGAAAAGGCGCCCCCCTTTCGCCCTCATACGTCATGGCGTAATCTATCTCGCCGTAATAAGGACCGTTCAAATCAATGAGCAGGGCGCCCTCTTCGTCTTCATAGAGATAGGCAACATCCGATGATGTAGCTAAAATTTGCCCCCCAGGCGCCAGAAAACTGCGCGCATGCTTTAGAAAACGCGCCAAGCCTTCGAGTGTGCCCACCAAGCCTAAGCCATTCATCAGCATCAGGATGGTATCGAACTGCTCGCCGGTAGCCGGAATGTCAAAGAGGTTATGATGGGCTACTTCGCGCACGCCTCGTTCCACCATCACCTGCACCGCGCCGGCCGATACGTCGAGGGCGCGCACCGAAAATCCTCGGTTTTGTAATTCTAATGCGTGTGCTCCCGCACCGGCTCCTAAATCCAGCACTCTGCCTCGACACTCTTCCAGAGCACGGCGCTCTAATTCAGGCATTTCCCAAAGCGACCGAAAAAAATAACTAGCAGGCAACGGCTCATCTTCGCTCACATTGGTGTGCACTGTAAGCGTAGCAGATTTATCGCCGCGCAAATACGCAGTTAATGCGCGACCTAGCGGATCAGAGTTAGCGGAAGACGTCATAAGTTGATGATACGCGCAGTTGCTTTAAGGAGATATAAATTATTTGCAAGCTATAACACACTTTAGGGGGCCAAAATCGGGATAAATCAGCAGTTAGCTATGTTTGCTTTTTTATTAACACGAGTGGAAATCCAGCTTTATTTTTACTGATATTTCAGAAATCTGAATAGTGTAAGGGCATAACTATCAGTGAAATTTCAACATTTTCAGATCTTTGCTTATTATTTTATTGCAACGAAAAACTCTTGCACAACGATGAAAATTTATGAAAGAAGCCCCGGTCTAGCTAAAAGACCGGGGCTTCTTAATTCTATACGATTAACGGCTTAATTACTCAGCCGTAGCCTCTTTACGTGGGCGTCCACGACGGCCGCCGGTTCCAGTGCCAGCAGCGCGGGGCTTGCGCTCTTTGCGCTCTGGGGTATAAGAAGGATCCAGCAACGCATTGGTTTCGCTGATAAGGCTGGTTAGCTTTTCCATATTCTTACGAACCTGGGCTAATACCATCTCATTGTCTTCTGCATTTTGGAGAAGTTGCTGTAGTTTGTTTAAATCTGCTGCGGCCATTTTAGGAGAATTTGAAAGAGGAATAAATTAATTTCTTAGGCAAAAGAAAACATTAAATACGACACCAACAAAAAATAAAATTAATGCCACTGCTTTCCTACGAGTAGCTATTGATAAAGGATACATTATTCTTCAATAGGTGAGATATGACGCTATAATTTGGTTATCAACTATACTTAATGTCGAAAATAAATAATCAGTCATCTAAGGTTTCGGGTTAATTTTCTGGTGCCTAAGATTCGTTGTAAATACGATATTCATGTGTCAATATCGCATCCTTGCCTTCCCGGTTTGCGTTGAAATGACTACACCACTTTCATTTTTCCTATTATGGCCAGCAACCTTGATTACCTGAATCCGGCGCTTATTCCACTCGAAGAAAAAGTCAAAGCCTACTTGGAAGCCGAGGAAGAACTGGAAAAGGCTCATATAGAAGCCCGTTCGCTGGCAACCACCAACTTGCCCTCCACCACCGACGGCTTCGAGCAACGCCCACCCACCGGCAGCTTCGATCAGCAATCGGATGAGCTGCAGCAGCGCCTCAACAACATGATCACTGACTTGGATCTGCTTCGCCAAGAGATTATTGAGCTTTTACCCGTCCGCGACGAATTTGTAAAAGTTAATCTGGGCTATGGCCCCAGCCGCGTGGGTGCCTTCACCGTTCCTAACGCCCCTGGTACAGAAACTAAGTATCATCTTCGGGTAATTCATTAGCCACGAAGTAGCGAGCGCAAAAAAGCCCCCCAGATATACCTGGGGGGCTTTTTTGCGCTCGCTACTTCGTGGGACACAAGAAAATGAGGAACAAAAAAAGGCCCCGCTTAGCGAGGCCCCTTTCCACAACCAAAACACCTAAAAAAACTATTCTTTCGGATATGTTTTAAGCAAGCATCGGGCCAGAAACAGCCGTCTTTTCATTTTTTCTAATTACTTATTTTAAAATATCATGTAATAAATTATGAATTGAATTATTAAATCATTCATAATTTCTGGGAGTAAAATTAAGGATATAAGTTTCTTTAGAATATTTTATACTGACCTGGAAGGCAAGCGATTACCAGAACAAATATCCAGCATTTTTCCAGCAAAATGCAATTTAAGACCATTTTTCGGAACCTTCTTTGCTCTAATTAAAAATCAATTCAACTATTCTTTTATCGTTCATGAAAACAACTCTTACCCCCTTCAACAGTCGGTCGGATACTGTTCGAAAGCTATTACGAATAGCTAGTGCGTCACTATTCCTATTATCGTTTGGGCAGCGAGCACAAGCACAGTTTCCACGAGTAGAGTCATTTAAGAATGGCACTGCTAACGGTTTTGACTTGTTTGGTACTGCTATCCTTACAGGTACTGGCACCACTGGCGGTACTGGCTATCTGCGCCTCACTGATGCGGTCGGTAATCAAGCTGGAACAGCTATTGACCAAGGCGCATTTCCTGCTCCCCAAGGATTCAGTATTTCTTTTGAGTTCTTTTCCTACGGCAAAACCTCTACTACTGGTGCTGATGGGTTTAGCGTCTACTTGATTGATGGTAATACTAGTACGTTCCGTATTGGTGCCGATGGCGGCTCCCTTGGTTACGCACAGCGTATTCGAGATGCTAACGCACCCACCGTTATAACCCCAGGCGTATCAAATGGCTACGTGGGCATCGGCATCGATGAGTTTGGCAACTTTTCTAATGCCAGCGAAGGCCGTTCAGGTGGTTTAGTTGCTAGTGGCCTTACCGCGAATGCCATCACCATTCGTGGTAAGGGTAATGGAACGGCTGCAACAGAATACCCATACCTTGCTAGCAGTGGTCAGCTAGGTTTCGACTTGGACGTAGCGACAGCGCGAGCACAGGAAACCAGCGGAGATTACCGCCGTGCTTTCATCGATTTTATTCCCTTCACCAATACGAATGGCACAACGGCTTACCGCATTACGGTTCGCATTCAGCACGGCACATCGGTAACCACTGCTTTAAGCAATATTGAGTTACCGCCTCCGCCACCCACTCTCCGTATCGGTTTTTCGGGTTCTACTGGTGGCTCAAACAACGTGCATGAGATTCGCAACCTCGCTATTGTGCGCCCAACTATCGCCAATAATGATCGGTTTGGCACACGCTACGGAACTGCGGCTTCGTTCGACCTAACTACCAACGATGAAGCACCCGGTAGCAGCCTAGATAGGGCTAGTGTGGATTTGAACCCTGCTACTTCTGCAGTTGAGCAAACCTTAACTGTTGCAGGTAAAGGCACTTTCACAGTAAATGCACAAGGAGTCGTCACCTTTAGCGCCCTCAATACCTTTGCAGGCGTCGTCACTATTCCTTACACCATCCGTGACATTCTAGGCACTCTTTCTAATCAAGCCACCATTACGGTAGACGTTAGCGGAGCCGACTTAGCAAGCAGCGTAAGTGGTCCAGCCACTGCTAATCCAAGCTCTCGGGTAACTTATACTGTGTCTACTAGCAATTTGGGATTGGAAACCGCGCTTAATGTGGCGCCAACCCTGCGTTTGCCTCTTACCGTTACTAACATCAGTTTGCCTACAGGTGCTACCATTGCCACTGTCGGCAGTGAGCAGGTAGTTACATTTGCTTCGGTGGCTAGCTTAGCGGCCAATGATCCGGCTATTTTAAATGCGGTAACCTTTACTACACCCGGCTCTGGCTCCCTTACAAGCACAGCAGGCGTCGCTTCTAGCGTACCTGATCCTACTTCAGCTAACAACACAGCAGTTATAACAACGACCGTTAGCGGTATTGCCAACGTAGCTACTGCTTGCGCAACTCCTGGTAAGGATGGCGTTGGAACTCTTATTAGCACATCTATACCCAATACTTATTTCCCCGTCGCTATTCCTACTACTGTTGCGGTTGATCAAACTAGCATTACGCTCGGAGCATCAGCCGCAGGATCAGAGCCCATTCGTGCCGGTGACTTAATATTGATTATGCAGATGCAGGGAGCTACCATATCTACGGCTAACTCGACTGCTTATGGTACAATTACCAACGATGCTGCATACACTGCTGGTAAGTATGAATATGCCATTGCTACGAATGACGTACCCCTCTCCGGCGGTGTTCTGACGCTGGCTAAAGGAGTAACCAATCGCTACGAAAGCAACGCCGCTGGCACTAGCACTACAAGTCAGCGCCGCTTCCAGGTTATCCGTGTACCACAATATTCTACTGTTACAATCACGGGCACCCTTACCGGACCAGCTTGGAACGGCATTACAGGGGGTGTACTTGTGCTGGACGTAGCGGGCCAGACGAGCTTTACTACTAATGCCTCCATTGATATGACGGCCAAAGGATTCCGTGGTGGTGGTGGCGCTAGCTACTCAGGAACAGCTGCTAATAGAACTGATTACGTTACTGCTGCTGCTTTAGCACACGGTTCGAAAGGCGAAGGTACAGCAGGCTCTCCACGCAACATTTACAATGGCACAGCAGTCATTACCAATACTATCAATGGTATAGTTACAGATGGCTATTTTGGTGGCAGCAATGGGGCCGGTGCTCCAGGAAATGCTGGCGGCGGTGCTACTGATTATGGTGTTACGACTGGTAATGGTGCGAATGCTGTTACTACCTATAATAACTCCGGTAATGCTGGTGGCGCTGGTGGCGGCAATGGTGCCAATGGTGGCGTTGGTGGCTATGGCTTTGGTTCTGGTAATAATGGCTCTGGAACCCGGGCAGAAAGCGGTGCTACCACAACCGATGCCTCTATTTCTCGCATCGTATTAGGCGGTGGCGGTGGAGCAGGCTCTACTAACGATGCAAATGCTACTGCGAGTAGCGGTGGTGTTGGTGGTGGTATTATCATGCTTCAAACTGGTTCACTAAGCGGCACAGGCTTACTGATAGCTAACGGTGGTAATGCACCTGCGGCAAATGGTAACACCTCCGGCGGCGGCGGCGGCGGCGCTGGCGGCACCGTGCTTGTGCGGGCTACACCTCCAACTTCCGTTACCAGCGGGCTGAATAATATTTCGGTACAAGTAAGGGGTGGTAACGGTGGTAATGCAACCAATGGCGGAGCAGAGTTCGGTCCTGGCGGCGGCGGCGGCGGCGGCTTGGCTTACTCAAACGGAACCCTAGCCACTGGCGGCTTTTCCGGAACAGCCGGAGCGGCTGGTATTACAAATGGCAACAGTTTCGGTGCAGCTTCTGGCACTGCGGTTACGAATGCTTCTGTTAGTACCACTGTTGTTCCAACAAATAATATTACCGGGGCTGGTTCTTGCTTGCCTACGCTCGCTGCAGCACTGTCTACCTCTACACCAAATGTCACGCGTAGTGGTGATGTAGTAAATCCTGCAACGTATGCACTTGTTGTCTCAAACACAGGTGGAACCGCCAGGGAAGTAAGCATTGAAACAGTGTTAACCGCTGACCTCTTCAAGTATGACAACACAGTAACTCCCACTGTGACGCTGACACCTGCGAATGGAATCCCTTCGCCCTATACCAGCTACACTGCTCCAACGGCGAGCACAAGCACTCCCACGTTTGGCGGTATAACTATTCCGGCCGGCGCTACGCTCAGAATTTCCTTCCGGGCCACTATCGCCAGCACTGCTGTTAATAACACGGCTTACCAAGCTTCTGCAACTGTTCGGTTCCTCGATCCTACTCGTCTCACGGCTACGAGCACAGTATCACCCGCGAATACATTCGCTGGCGGAGGCACTGTACCGGGTAGTAACTACAATGGCAATATCGCTGCTAACACCGCTGAAGATGTTACGATTGTTCGTCCGTTGCCTGTGGAGCTAAAGCAGTTTACTGCTACGGCCGTGCGCCAGGATGCTCAACTTAACTGGGCTACGGCTTCGGAGCTGAACAATGACCGCTTCGTAGTAGAGCGCTCACTCGATGGCTTGACCTTCAGCACTATCGGCACGGTACGCGGCAAAGGCACCAGCACGCAGCAGTCGAAATACAGCTTCACGGATGCTGGCGCGGCTCGCTTTGGTACGCTTATCTACTACCGTCTGAAGCAGCTGGACTTCGATGGAACAGCAACGTTCAGCCCAGTGCGGACGGTAAAATTTGTTGATGCTATCAAAGTAGATGTGTCGGTGTACCCCAACCCAACGCAGGGCGGTGCTACGCTTGACTTGACTGGCTTACCTGCTGGCGACTACCAGGTGCAGCTACTCGATCTGACAGGTCGCAGCCTACAAATCCTTACCCTCGCTGGTCAGCAAGAACACCCACTGCAAGTGCAGGCGCTACCTCATGGCTCCTACATTGTGCGAGTGCGCGGAGAAGCTGTGAATGTGGCTCTGCCTTTAGTTCGCAACTAAATCGCAGTTCCAGTTCATTAGGCAATAAAAAGCCCCCGAATGCTCGGGGGCTTTTTATTGCCGTTATCTTTCGGTTATCTAATGTAATTGCCATTAGTAACCAACCGCTTATCTAAAAGCAGGTAGTTGATTTAAGCTGTATTTCCTCAATACACTGTAACTTCATCACTGGGGGGCTTTTTTGGCCTTCTCACATCGGTTTCTCTCCTCCCGCTCTTCATATTATGGAAGCTCCCCGCGAAGAATTTATGCGCGAAGCCATTCGCCTATCGGTTGAAAAAATGCAGGCTGGTTACGGCGGTCCTTTTGGGGCAGTAGTCGTGAAGGATGGCCAGATTATCGCGCGCGGCTTTAATCAGGTTACCAGTACCAACGACCCCACCTGCCACGCCGAGGTAGATGCCATTCGGAAAGCTTGTGTTGCCCTAGGCAGCTTTCAGCTACAGGATTGCGACCTATACACGAGCTGCGAACCCTGCCCTATGTGTCTAGGGGCCATTTATTGGGCGCGTCCGCGCCGCGTATTCTATGGTAACACCAAGCAGGATGCCGCCGCAATCGGTTTCGACGACCAATTTATTTACGACGAAATAGAGAAGCCGCTGAGCGAGCGACAAATACCGATGCAGGAATTCCTGGGGACTGAAGCTAAAGAAGGTTTTACAGCTTGGACAGAACATGAAGCACGAACGGAATACTAGAGCATAAAAAAGCCCCCAGAAATTCTCTGGGGGCTTTTTTACATAGTTCAGGCTGCTTATTTCATGCCGCCGCGCATGCCCATCATTTTGGCCATTTGCTGCATGCCACCTTTTGTGCTACCCATTTTATTCATGGTACGCATCACTTTACGCATGTCTTCGAATTGCTTCATCAGGTTATTCACCTGCTGAATATCAGTACCGCTACCCTTAGCCAAACGACGACGGCGCGAGCCGTTCAGCAGTTCGGGCTGGGCGCGCTCCTTGGGCGTCATGCTTTTGATAATGGACTCGATAGGCTTGAAAGCATCGTCGTCGATGTCAACATCTTTGATGGCCTTGCTCATGCCTGGAATCATCCCCACCAAGTCCTTCAGGTTGCCCATCTTCTTGATCTGCTCTAGCTGCGAGAGGAAGTCGTCGAAGTTGAACTGATTCTTGCGGATTTTCTGGTTGATACGCTTGGCTTCGTCCTCATCGAACTGCTGCTGTGCGCGTTCTACCAACGAAATCACGTCACCCATGCCCAAGATGCGCTGGGCCATCCGGTCGGGGTAGAACATGTCCAGCGCCTCCATCTTCTCACCCGTCGAGATGAACTTGATGGGTTTCTCCACCACGGCCCGAATGGAAAGAGCTGCTCCACCGCGCGAGTCGCCATCAAGCTTAGTGAGCACCACGCCGTCGAAGTTGAGGCGGTCGTTGAAGGTCTTGGCCGTATTTACCGCATCCTGACCTGTCATGGAGTCAACCACGAACAGCGTTTCGGAAGGGTTGATAGCCTTTTTAACCTGCTCAATTTCACGCATCATCTGCTCATCCACGGCCAAGCGGCCAGCGGTGTCGATGATGACTACTTTCTTGTTGTTTTTCTTGGCGTAGGCAATGCCGTTCTGCGAAATCTCAACCGGATTCTTATTGTCCGGCTCCGAGTACACCTCCACTCCTACTTGCTCGCCCAGCACTTTCAGCTGGTCGATAGCGGCCGGACGATACACGTCGCAGGCTACGAGCAAGACGGTGCGGTTTTGCTTTTTAATGAACGTGGCGAGCTTACCGGCGAAGGTCGTTTTACCTGAGCCCTGCAAACCTGATAGCAAAATCACGGCCGGGTCGCCTTTCAGTACTACATCCTCTTTTTCGCCGCCCATGAGCAGCGTTAGCTCATCGTACACGATTTTGGTCATGAGCTGGCCCGGCGAAACGGCCGTCAGCACGTCGCGGCCCATGGCCTCGTCCTTTATTTTGTCGGTGACTTCCTTGGCCACCTTGTAGTTCACGTCGGCATCAACTAGTGCTCGGCGAATTTCCTTGATGGTCGCGGCAACGTTGATTTCGGTGATGCTACCCTGACCTTTCAGGGTTTTGAAGGCCCGATCGAGCTTGGTAGAGAGGTTATCGAACATCTTGTGATGTAGTGATGTGTAAGGTGCTAGTATGCCGAACTGCCTGATTAAGAGGCCTGAGGCAATACAATGGGTCGCAGCGGCAAGTTCGCTTCCCCAAAATTAACCCAAAAAACCCTGAAAGCCCACGGCTACGTACCTTCGCGTGCTCAAACCTGCTGTAAAAATGCCCCCAAGCCCCTGCGTCTGCTTGTTATTACGTATTACTGGCCCCCATCCGGCGGGGCGGGCGTGCAGCGAAGCTTGAAATTTGTGAAGCACCTGCCAAGCTTTGGCGTGGAGCCAACGGTGATTACTGTGGATGCGTCGCAGGGAGCTTATCCGGTAATTGATGAGTCGCTGGCGGCGGAAGTGCCGGCTAGCGTGCGTGTGTTTCGCACGAATACAAGCGAGCCATTTGACTCCTATAAAAAGCTCACCGGTCGCAAACAGATTCCGCACGGCGGCTTTGCCAACGAAAGCAAAAGCAGCTTGCAACAGCAGGTTTTCAAGTTTCTACGGGGCAACCTATTTATTCCTGATCCGCGCCGAGGCTGGAATCAACACGTTCTGCGGCAGTGCGCTGAGCTAATTGCCCAAGGCCACACTTTCGACGCCGTACTGACCAGCAGCCCACCCCACTCCACGCAGCTTATTGGTCTGGAGCTAAAAAAGTGCTACGGCCTCCGTTGGATAGCCGATATGCGCGACCCTTGGACGGATATTTATTACTACAGAGAGCTCAACCACACCCCGCCCGCGCGTTGGCTCGACGCTTGGTACGAACGCCGAGTGCTGGAGCAAGCCGATGAAGTGCTAGTCACCAGTCCCGATACCAAGCGCCTGTTTTTAGGGAAGTCGCCGCGCCTTACGGCCAGCAAATTTCACGTGCTGCCCAACGGCTACGATGAAAGTGATTTTCGGGAACCTAGCTCTCCACCCACTGATTGTCTGCTCATTACCCACACGGGCACTATCTCCGAGACGTATCATATTGAACTGTTTCTGGCGGCCTGCGCCACCTGTACCACGCGCCATCCGGATGTACCACTTAAGCTGCGCTTTGTGGGCACCGTGTCGGCGGGCGTGCAGGAGCAGATCCGGGAGGTAGGCTTAGGCAAGCACACGGAATTTGTGCCTTTCGTGCCACACGACGAGTCAGTGAGCTACTTGCTGCGGTCCACGGCACTGCTCATGGCCATTCCGGATGTAGCGCACAACTTCGGCATTCTACCAGGCAAAGTATTTGAGTATCTAGCTTCTAACAAACCTATTATCTGCATTGGCCCCGTAGGTTCCGATGCCGATAATCTGCTGGAGGAGTGCGGGGCCGGCCGCGCCCTGCCCTACGATACTTATAGCGGTATGCTCGACCATTTGGACAATCTGTTTGCGGCTTGGCGAATCAATTCTAACCTTGATTTGCCGGCTATCAATCACGCGCAGTATTCGCGGCGGGCGCTTACGCAAAAGCTATCTAAGCTGATCAAATAGGCTTTTACTTTTGGAGCTTTTCCCAAGCATTGCGCAGCTTACTAGACAGGTGGCTAGCTACTTGTGCCCGCAAATCGGTCCAGACAGAGTGGGGCAGCTGGCGACCATGCCAAGCACCTAAAGCTTGAGCTAGGCGCTGGGCGAGTGTGCGGTAATGTGCGCGCTGATAATGGCGCAGATTATTGGTGACATCCGCCGGCGTGCGCACAAAGTCGCGCACATCAATGATGAAGCAATTATCAGCGCTGGCGATGAACTTAGCCAACGCTTGGTTCATTTGCGCGTGACGCTGCGCGGCGCCCGTTTCGGCGGAGCCGGGAACTTCTATTTCAGCCCCGTTGAGGAAGAAAATGGGAATAGCCGCCGGCAACTGGCTCCGTAGCCAGCGCAGATTCGCTTGAAAGTCAGCAGGCGAAATTTGCCCCCCAAACTCGAATTCAGATTTGAACCGACGCAGAAAGTCCTCGTCCATTCCCCGGAAGCGGCGTTGCACATATTTGGCCCCCAACGTAGCTGCATCAGTAGCCAGGATATTCTGGTAGCCGCCGAAAGGAATGGCAATGCCCGTTGCCTTTTCGCGATATAGCTCCTGGGTGTAGTCCATAAGCGGACTATACACTAAGGCATCAACTTCGGCCGTCCACAAGTTAGTAGAGAAGGCTTCTTCTCCCAGAAAAGGCAGCTTGCTTGCTAGGCGCTGCTGCTCGCTGGGGGGCAATTCACGGGTCAGGCGGAGCAGAGACGTATGCTCCACATGCACCGGGATTTGGTGCTCGTTTACATAGTTAAACTCCTCTTGTACGTCGATAGCAAAGGCCTGCAAGAAGGGCGTCAGCTGCCCTAAATCACAGCCGCCTTTGAGCAATACCCGCAGCTTGGGGCGGTTTTTATCTGGAATTTGCCCCCCAACGGAAACACGCTCGTTACCAGTGCCCGTAGAGGTTGTGGTTGACGCCGTATCCTTCTCAGCACCCGGCGAATCCAGCGTAATCCAGTCGGGCTTATCCGTCCCATTCAGCTCCGTAGCCACTTCGCCCTGCACTTCCAACGCCGGAAAACCGAGCCAGGCATAGGTGAACTGCTCAACGCCCAGATGCAGGATACGGCAGGAAAACACCAGTTGCTCCAATCGGTTTTCCGGCAAATTCAGGCAGTACACGCCCACCAGACCATAGTCGCCGAACCGGTCGCGCACCCGTACGGTGCCCCAACGAAGTGCAGCGTCCGTGAAGCTGGCTCCTAGCTCATCTTTGGCAACACGCTTCTTCGTGAAATTGAGTTGGTTGGAGCGGTTAATCAATTCCTCAATTCGGCTCAGATCAGCCGGCACGGCAGCTCCTTCTCGAAACTCAATGCGCACCTGCGAATCGCGTAGAAACTCCAGATTGTCCTGGTAAGCGGCGCGAGCCTGCTGCTGGCGCTCCAGCAGTTTGTACTGCTCCAGGCGCGTCAGGCCAGGGTCGGGTTTGCCGCTGAGCAGCAGTTGGGGGCAAATGTTGGCAAGTCGACTGGGTCGGCCACCTGAAGCTGAGGATTATAATACTGCGCCTCCGCCCGATTAATCGGATTATCGTCCAGAAACAGCGCGTTTGGGGCCCGCAGCTGCATTTGCGCCAGTAGCTCCTTGATAATAGGCCCTTTCGGCTGCCAGCTTATTTGGGGGAAAACAAATAAGTCACGAATACCCAACTCCACCAGTTTGGCCTCGGCGGCGGCAAAATCGTTTTTGGAAACGATGGTATGCACAATGCCACAGGCCGCGGTAGCGCGCACTAGTTCCAAGTTATCAGCAATGGCTTCTACGGCTCCTTCCGATAGCGTACCGCGCCAAAAAGTATCATCCAGATCCCAAATAATGAGCTTGATAGGTTCGGACATGAAGAGACGCAGTAAAATAAAAGATGGTCATGCGCGGAATACTCGGCATGACCAATAACCAACAACAGTGCAAAAGTACGTAACCCCGGCGCGGATTGCCTACTTTTGCCCCCCAGCGTCTTTTTCCGGATGGCTGACCTCTCTTTGTCTTTCTATGGCACTTGATTTAAATAACAAATCCATCCTGGTTACCGGTGGTACGGGCTCTTTCGGTAAGCAGTTTGTGCATACCGTGTTCGAGAAATTTCCGCACGTAAAACGCCTGGTTATTTACTCGCGCGACGAGTTGAAGCAGTACGAAATGTCGCAGATATTTCCGCACTCAAAATACCCAGCTATTCGCTATTTCATTGGTGATGTGCGTGATGCCGAGCGCCTCAAGCGGGCCTGCGAAGGCATTGATGTATTGGTGCATGCCGCCGCTCTCAAGCAGGTGCCCGCTGCCGAGTACAACCCGATGGAGTGCATCAAAACCAACATCTTCGGGGCCGAAAACGTCATTAATGCCGCCCTTGACTGCGGCGTGAAAGAAGTGGTGGCCCTCAGCACCGACAAAGCCGCGGCTCCTATTAACCTTTATGGCGCCACCAAGCTCTGCTCCGATAAACTTTTTGTGGCCGCCAACAACATGAAAGGCAAGCGCGATTTGCGCTTTTCTGTGGTACGCTACGGCAACGTAATTGGCTCCCGAGGCTCGGTAGTGCCGTTTTTCCTGCAACAGCGCGAAACCGGCGTGCTGCCCATCACGCACCCCGATATGACGCGCTTCAACATTTCGTTGGAAGAAGGCGTCGATCTGGTGCTGTACGCACTGGAGCACGCCTGGGGAGGTGAAATTTTTGTCCCCAAAATCCCAAGCTACAAAATCACGGAAGTAGCTGAAGCCATTGGCCCCAATTGTAAGCACGAGGTGGTTGGCATCCGGCCCGGCGAGAAGCTGCACGAAGCCATGATCACCGAAACCGACGCGCTGAGCACGGTGGAATTGGAGCGTTACTACGTTATTCTGCCCTACACGCCGCAGTGGGATGTGGAGGAATTCATTCGGCACTTCAAAGGGAGCCGCGTTCCCGATGGCTTTTATTACGACTCAGCCAATAACGACCATTGGTTGAATGCGGAGCAAATCCGGGAGGAAATTCGCCTGCACGTCGATCCAACGTTCATGGCGTAGCAAACCCAACTGATACTTCACAAGAATGTCGCTCTGCACTAAGAGCGGCATTTTTTGTTTTACGCTATAAGCTTTCTTAACCCTAATCATTGTACAGATCCGGTTACTACGCCAAGCGCCCCGGCTGTGTATATTTACCAGACTATGACCAACGCCACTGTCACCTTTCAGCCTACGCGTCCTATTCCCTATGGCCGCCAGCACATTACGCAAGAAGATATACAAGCTGTTACGGATACACTCCAGTCCGATTTCCTGACACAAGGCCCGAAGGTGGCGGAGTTTGAGGAGAAATTTGCGGCTTACATCGGGGCTAGGTATGCCGTGGCCGTGAGTAATGGTACGGCGGCTTTGCATCTGTGCACGCTGGCCCTAGGCGTACAACCTGGTCAGCGCGTCATTACCACGCCCATCACGTTTGCCGCTTCCGCCAACTGCGTGCTTTATTGCGGTGGCGAAGTTCATTTTGCTGATATCGACCCCGCCTCCGCGCTCATCGACTTGCAGCAGGTGCGGCGGTTGCTGGAAAGTCATCCGAAAGGGCATTTTCATGGTCTGATTCCTGTCGACTTTGCGGGTTTGCCCGTGAATATGGAGGAAGCGCGGGCGCTGGCTGATGAGTTTGGGCTATGGCTGATTGAAGATGCCTGCCACGCGCCGGGGGGCTTTTTTGTCGACTCGACAGGCCAGGAGCAGCGGTGCGGCAACGGGGCGTTTGCTGATCTGGCCATTTTCAGCTTCCATCCCGTCAAGCACATTGCCACCGGCGAGGGTGGCATGATAACAACCAACAATGCGGCACTCTACGAAAAGCTGCTGATGCTTCGCACGCACGGCATCACCAAGAACCCGGCGCATCTTATCCAAAACCCCGGCGGCTGGTACTACGAGATGCAAACCTTGGGCTACAATTACCGCATGCCCGATATGCTTACGGCCTTGGGAATCAGTCAGCTCCAACGCGCTGATACCGGACTTGCCCGACGACGCGCGCTTGCTGCTCGCTATGATGTAGCCTTTGCCGAAATGCTTCCCGTACGCACGCTAGCTGCCACGGATGGTCACGCCTTTCATCTCTACATTATTCAGATTGAGAATCGTAAAGGCTTATATGACTTTCTGCGCGAGCGCCAGATTTTTGCCCAGGTGCATTACATTCCAGTGCATACAATGCCTCACTATCAGGAGATGGGCTGGAGGCTGGGTGATTTTCCCCGGGCAGAAGCCTATTATGCACACTGTCTGAGCCTGCCAATGTTCCCGGATCTGACTGACGAGGAGCAACAGTATGTAATTGACTGTGTGCGGGAGTTTATAAATGGCTAATGATAGACGTTCCATTTGTACAACGACTAGCACTTGGCACAGCGCAGTTTGGCCTTGCCTACGGCATTAATAATAACGTTGGAAAGCCTGCTTCAGCCATCGTAGCTGAGATTTTACTTGAAGCAGCTAATGCTGGGATTACGACGCTTGATACAGCGGCTGCTTACGGCGACAGCGAAACTGTGATAGGTACCGAATTAGCTGCTCATGCATTGACATTCGAACTCATTACCAAAGTAGGTGCCGCTCCTCGACCTAATGTGACTCGACAAATTGATGATTCGCTAGCTCGTTTGCGTCAATCTACTATCCATGGGGTGCTATTCCATAGCTTTACGGCCTTGCAGCAGCATCCTGATGCCTATGATGCCCTATTGGATGCAAGAGCCTCTGGACGTATTAAATGTGTGGGAGTTTCGCTTTATCATCCTTGGGAGGCCGAATGGTTGCTGGATAAGGGTTGGCCACTAGACATAGTGCAGGTACCATTTAATGCGTTAGATCAACGATTTGCTCCTCTGATGCCTGAACTAGCCCATCAAGGAATTCAAGTGCATGCACGTTCTGCTTTTTTACAGGGCCTACTTTTGCGGCAGCCTGCCACAGTGCCCCCATTTTTTGAACCCTTGAGGCCTAAACTTGAATTATTACATCGTATCGCAAACGAGATTCAAGTTCCATTAGCGGCAGCGCTCTTATTATTTGCAGCCTATACACCAGGAGTAGCACGGGTGGTTATTGGTGTGGATTCCAGAGTTAATTTGCGCGAAAATCTTGCAGCCGCTCAGTATGTATATGCAGTAAAAACGCTGTATGCTGCCTTCCAGCCTTTAGCTGAGAACTCAGATTCTTTCATTTTACCTTATACATGGCCACCCCGCTAACAACCAAAAAATCGCTGTTTTCCCTTGAGGATAAAGTCGTTCTTATAACAGGTGGCTATGGGCACTTGGGACGCGCGATTGTGGCAGGACTGCTAGATCAGGGTGCGACAGTAGTTGTTTTAGGCCGTGAAGAGGCTTCCTTTAATGCAGCATTCGCAGAGCTTGAGGATAACTCAAAAGCCCACTTTATTCCATGTGATGTAGCTTCAACACATTCTGTAAAGGCGGCTTTCAAGCATAGCAGTGCTACTGTCGGACTACCGTCAGTACTCATCAATAACGCATTTTACAGCCGTGGCAACCAGCCTGAAAGTTTGACTGATGAAGAATTTGCTTTTGGATTAGATGGCTCGCTAGGCAGCACCTACCGCTGCATTCAAGCTATTATTCCTTTTTTTCGTGAGAGTGGGGCTGGCAAAATCATCAATGTGGCCTCCATGTACGGCATAGTTGCTCCAGATTTTGGTGCCTATACAAGTACCCCGCAATTCACAAATCCTCCTCACTATGGCGCTGCCAAAGCAGGGGTAATCCAACTCACGCGGTATTTCGCCTCGTATTTGGGTAAAGAAAATATTCAAGTTAACTGTGTAACGCCGGGTGCCTTTCCAAGCCAGCCGGTACAAGCACATGAAGCGTTTGTAGCGGAGTTGACACAGCGTATTCCTTTAGGCCGAATTGGTCAACCGGAGGACCTTCAAGGGGCGTTTGTATTTCTAAGTTCTCAGGCTTCTAATTTCGTTACCGGACACAATCTGGTAGTAGACGGCGGATGGACGATACGCTAATTTTGCCCCCCAAGCCCCGCGTCGGAGCTGTTATTCAAGCTCGTATGAGCTCAACCCGGCTGCCGGGTAAAGCGTTGCTCGCATTGCCTCTCCATATTCCTGAAACAACGGTTTTGCACCATGTTATTCATCGTGCGCGGCAAGCATCCGCAGTTCATCAGGTTATTGTAGCTACTTCTACCCAACCTTCTGACGACTTGCTAGCAAAGCTGGCGACGGAGGCAGGCACTACCGTTTTTCGTGGTGATGAGCAGGATGTGCTTAGCCGTTTTTACCAAGCGGCGGAGCTACATGAAGTAGACGTAGTGATACGCCTTACCGGTGATAATCCAGTAATTGATCCTGCCTACATAGATGTAGCAATAGCCCACCATTTTGCAGAACAGGCTGATTACACGTTGACTACGGGCTTGCCGCTAGGAACAAACTTGGAAGTTATTAGCACACCAGCTTTGGGGCGCGCGCATGAGCAAGCTACACGGCCAGAAGAGCGCGAACATGTGACACCTTATTTGCGTCGCAACCCTGGGGGCTTTTTCGGATCCAAACGATGCCATTCATTTTACCCGGCTTAGTTCAAAACCTGCGTCTAACCTTGGATTACCCCAGCGATTATGCATTGCTGCATCTACTCTTTTCGCATCTGCCTACCAACTTCGGTTTAAGTGAAGTGGAGGAATTAGTAGTGAAATATCCATGGCTTACGCAGATAAATCACGAAAACGAGCAGCTAAAACCATGACCACCAGTCCCACCTCGCCCCGCCTCGTGCTTCGTGCCGATGGAAATCCGCGTATAGGGCTGGGCCATGTGATGCGCCTGTTGGCTTTGGCCGATATCCTGCGCGACCAGTTCGGGTGCGTATTCGTTATTCAGGAGCCTGACCATGTGCTTCTCAGCCAGCTTCAAGAGTCCTGTTCGGAAGTCGTAGAAATGCCGCCGCAACCGGCGGGCGGTGAGCCGGCGTGGCTGGCTCACCACGTATTGCGCCCCACCGACATCCTTGTACTAGATGGCTACGGCTTCGAATTCAGCTACCAGGAGGCCGTGCGCCCCTACGTAGCTAAGCTGGTTTGCCTAGATGATTTGCACGCCTTCCCCTTTGCCGCCGACGTGGTGCTGAACCCTGCGGGGGGCATTTCTGAAGCCAATTACGACTTGCGGCAGCCGCAGGCCCGACTGCTGAGCGGCCCAAAATATGCGCCGTTGCGGGCTGCATTCCGCTCCAATTCAGCTTCCCACACAATTGCTTCGCCCTCATCGGTGCTGGTTTGTCTGGGCGGGGCTGACCCTACCCACCAGACGCAGCGCGTGGCGGCCACCTTGCTCACGCTACCTGTCATTGAGCAGGTGCAGATCGTAGTAGGCAGTGCTTATACCGGTTGGGAATCGTTGAGTCAGTGGGCGGAACACGAAGGCAAAGTTACGCTGCACCGAAATTTGCCCCCGACGCTTTAGCCGAGCTCATGCAAAGTTGTGGGGCGGCGGTGTGTTCACCCAGCACTATCAGCTACGAGTATTGCGCGGCTGGTGGTGGCTTGCTTTTTCTGTTGCCCACTGCCGCCAATCAGCATGATCTGCACGAATTTTTGCGGTCAGCAGGCATGGCCCTACTGTACCCCAGCGCCGCCAACGTACTGACTTCACCAGAAGTGCTGCGCATTGCTGAGCAGCTACGAGCAGCTCAGAATCAGTATTTCGACGGCCACGCACCGGCGCGTTTACGGCAGGCATTCAATGCCTTATGCATACCCGATGCGCCTTTTAATCTGCGCCTAGTCACCGCTGCCGACTCTGATCTACTGCTGGCTTGGACGAACGAGCCAACCGTTCGGCAGGCTTCTTTCAACCCACAGCCTGTTCCCGCCGAGTTTCATGAGCGGTGGCTAAATGCCCGTCTTACTGATCCGTATGCCCTGCTGCTTTTGGCCGAAGAGGAGTCCACGGGCGCGCCCATTGGGCTCATTCGCTTTAGTGTTGCGCACGATGAAGCCACTTTGAGCTACCTGCTCGACCCTACGTATCGGGGGCGTGGCTGGGCGGCCCCGCTGCTAGCGCTGGGCACAGCGCATCTGGCTCAAAGTTATCCGCAGGTACGACGAATAGTGGGGCATGTGCAGCGCCGAAACCAAGCTTCATTGCGCGCATTTGAGCGCGCTGGCTACACGCTGCTACCCACCCCATTATCCGGCGAGCCCGATTCGGTTACCTTTGTGTGGCTTCTTTAGGGGGCAAATTTTTAGTCTTAAAAGACGCTCATCTTTAACTGGCTTCAGCAACGCACCGGCTGACAGAAGAATTGAGTAGCAGCGCCTAACCTCTTTATCTATGCATATCGGCTCTCGCCCTATCGGCCCCGACCAACCGCCTTTCGTCATTGCTGAGCTTAGTGGCAATCATAACCAGTCGTTGGAGCGTGCCTTTGCCATTATTGATGCAGTAGCGGCCGCCGGCGCGCATGCTATAAAGCTCCAAACCTATACCGCCGATACCATGACGCTGCCCGGGGCCTACCGCATCGACGACCCGAACTCGTTGTGGTTTGGCCGGGAGCTGCACGAGTTGTATCAGGAAGCTTACACACCCTGGGAGTGGCACCAGCCGTTATTTGAGCGCGCGAAATCGTTGGGAATGCTAGCCTTTAGCTCGCCCTTCGACGAAACAGCCGTCGATTTTCTGGAATCGCTCGACGTGCCCGCCTACAAGATAGCATCCTTCGAAAATACGGATTGGCCCCTGCTGCGGCGCGTAGCCGCCACCGGCAAGCCCGTAATTATGAGCACTGGTGCCAGCACTTTAGCCGAAGTAGCGGAGGCGGTAGATGTACTCCGTCAAGCCGGTTGTCAGGAGTTGGTCTTACTAAAATGTACCAGCACTTACCCCGCCACGCCCCAAAATACCAATCTGCGCACTATTCCCCATCTGACCCAGCTTTTCCCAGAATGCCCCATAGGCCTCTCCGATCATACTATGGGCGTGGGTGCTGCGGTAGCGGCCGTGGCGCTGGGCGCCTGCGTTATTGAGAAGCACGTAACCCTCCGCCGCGCCGACGGTGGTGTCGATTCGGCTTTTTCTCTGGAACCCGAGGAAGTAGCTGCTTTGGTCACTGAAACGGAGCGGGCTTGGCAGGCATTGGGCCAGATTCAGTATGGAGTGCAGCGGGCCGAGGAGAAAAGTCGTCTGTACAAACGCTCCTTATATGTGGCTCAGGATATACGAGCGGGAGACGTATTTACGAAAGAAAACCTGCGGGTAGTACGCCCCGGCGACGGCCTGCCGCCGCGCTACTATGAGCCCTTGCTGGGTAAGCCGGCGCGCCAGAACTTGCGAGCAGGCACACCGCTCACCTGGGAAGCACTGTAACCCAACATCATGTCGTATCTGGCTCAGCTCGTTGCCCGCACCCGCGACATTTTGCAACTACGCTTCACCGATTTGTTTGCCCAATTGCCTCCCGCAATGTTGGGGGCATTTCACCGCTCAATCCCGTAAAGCGACTCATAAAAGTGTTGGGTTACGCGGGTGTTCGGCTGGTCGGAAACGCTCTGAAGCCCGTGCACAATGCCGAAAATCTGCGGGGGGCAATTTGGCTGTATGTCGTAAGTCAGAACAACTACGAAGCCCTAGAATTTATTCGCACAGGCTTACCAAACAGCGTATTTGTTGCTGGTCAGAGCAAACAAATCGGGCGGTATAATAGCCACGTAAACCGGCTTTCTCTCCGCCGCAAGCTGCTATATTACTGGCAATTCCCATTGGTCCTGACGGGGCTTTGGCGCACAGAAGGAGGCCGGGCGCTACGCTTTTTCGATTTGATTTTTAATGCCATCGGCTACTATGAAGTGTATGTGCGGGCGTTGCGTCATTACAAGCCCAAAGCCATCATCTTTGCCAATGACCACAACGACGACGCCCGCGCACTACTACTCGCCGCTCGCACCTGCCGGATACCCACTGCTTATGTACAACACGCCAGCGTAAGTACCTACTTTCCGCCCCTGAGCTTCGATTTAAGCCTTCTGGAAGGTCAGGATGCCTTGGATAAATACCGGCAATGCGGCCCAGTTCAGGGCCGCGTAGAGCTAGTAGGTATGCCCAAAGCCGATGCTTTTCTACGTCAGCGCAATACGGCTCCGGTAGTGCAGCGCGTGGGTATTGCCGTCAATTTGCTGGATGACACGGAAGCAATACGAGCAACCGTAGCTGCTTTACTCCAAGCGTTTCCTAGAATCACATTCACTTTCCGCCCTCATCCCGGCGACACCCGTGATTTCGGTTTTTTACGGGAGCACCCGCAGCTGCTTTTTTCAAATGCGCGTCAGCAAAACGTGTTTGAATTTTTGCAGCACCAAGACGCTCTTATCGCCGCCGACACTTCAACGCATTTAGAGGCTACCCTCCTCAATTTGGCGAGTATATACTATCGCTTTGGCACCCACACTGTTGCCGATGACTACTATGGATATGTGGCGAATGGTCTGGTAGAAAGAGCGGCTACTCTACCGGAATTGGGTGAATTATTGTGGCGCTATGAACAGCACAAGCCTGCTAGCCTTTACCAACGGGCTGCTTACTATAATTCAACTTTGGGCACTCCCCATGAGGGCCACAGTAAAAATATTGCTTTAGATAAATTGTTAGACTGGATAGCTAAACCGTACTTTTAGCCGTCTTTTCCTTAAAATATTTCTATGAGAAATTGTTTACTCAGAGTATCACTTCTTTCTGCTATCATACTTTTCGCATCCGGCCTATTTAGCATTAGCTTACAAGCTCAGACCTTAGCTGGATCAGGTAACAAGCTGAATTTTAATGGATTTAGCACATACATAAACTGTGGTACCAGTAACCGCGGCATTACTCAGCAAGTGAGTGTGGAGGCATGGGTTCGCACCACCAGCAGTAGCTACCAATGGGTAGCGGGGAAATACTCAAACTCACTAGTAGAGGAAAAAGGTTTTCACTTGTACACCAACAATGGTGCGGCCTATTTCAATGGACGCACCAGTGTAGGTTTGTATATGTCCTCGGGAGCCTCACGCACGCGCGTTGACGATGGGCGTTGGCATCATTTGGCAGGAGTATGTAACATCAATTCCTGGCAAATCTATGTAGATGGAGTACTGGAAAACAGTGCCACCTATCCTTTCTCCCGAGCAGACCTGACTACAAGTTCAGCCCTAGCTATTGGCGAGTATATTGTACAGGCAGAAAACCTGTTTTTAGGCGACATTGACGAAATCCGGGTGTGGCGCACGGCCTTGACTGAAGACCAGATCCGGACCAATATGTGCCGCAAGATTTCGCCTGTACCTGCTGAGCTAGTGGCCTATTATAACTTCGATCAGACCTCCGGCACAATAGCGGTTGACAAAGGGAGCGTCCCTGTCAACGGTACGCTAAGCAACTTTGCTAGCGCTGCACTCTGGCAACCATCCGGAGCCGCCATCGGAGATGCCAGCACCTTTGCTTACGGAACCGACTTGCGGACGACACGTCTCCGCATAAAAGCGACCAACGGCGACTCGGCCATCGTCAACAATATTAGAACCCAAACGGATGGCGTACAGCTGTATGTTGTAAATCAGGAGCCTTCCATTAAGCCTGCTGCAGTAACTAGTGCGGCTGTGTACTTTGGGGTGTTTAGCCGAGGACTAACTGGCGCCTATGATTTTCGGCTTCGTCCTGTGGGCGGTTTGGGTTGTTCAGGTCTCTCTGTGCGGCCAGCTAATGATGGTATTTGGTCAACTCTAACCACAACGACCTCAACCCCGACCTCAGTGCTTGCCACGCAGCAGACCTACCGTGCCGAGTATATGCAGACGGGAATTGTGCTTAACGTACCCGTAGTTGCTATTAGCGGCGACTCTGTAATATGCCTTAACAGCAATACGCAACTCACTGCTGCTGCTGCCGGAGCTCAATCCTACCGGTGGAGCAACGGTGCTACTACCCCCACTATTAGCGTATCACAACCGGGTACCTATACCGTAACAGCAACCTTTACCGCTGGCTGCACCACTACGCGCAGTCGGCAGGTGGTATTGCGCGCATCCAGTCCAGTGCCTGCTTTTGCTTTGGGCCCTGATACTACCGTATGCGAGGGTACTCCTTTGCTATTGCGAGCGCCAGTAGGTAATGCGTATTCCTACTTATGGTCGGATGGCTCGACGGGCAGCACGCTTCTAGCCCGGCAGGGCGGCACGTATAGCGTAACAGTGCGTAGTGGTTGCAACACTCAAACAGCCAGCAGAACGCTGACCGCTCAACTCTGCGTGCCCAACATTATCACGCCTAACAAAGACGGTCGCAACGATGCCTTCGTAGTTGCTTCTTATTCCGTAGGCGAATGGTCGTTGGCAATTTACAACCGTTGGGGCAAGGAAGTGTATCAAACGGAGCGCTACCTCAACGACTGGGGCACCAGTGCTGCGCCGGGCGTTTATTACTATATGCTGCGCCGCAGCAGCACCAACAGCGCCATTAAAGGGTGGCTGGAAGTAGTTCGCTAAAAAATGCCTAATGCAGTAGCCATCAGCTCCAACTCGTATTTTCGTGCTGATGCCTGCTTCTCCTTCTGCCCTTTTACCCCCCATAGTCAGTCGAGCGCTTTCACGAGAAGTCCGGCTGGCTTATGTTCTGCATCACTTCAGGCAAGCCTATTCGGTGGTGCCGGAGCTGACAATTGGCTACTCAGAGATGCAGCCACAGCTCGAAATAGCAGACCAAGCAGATGGCTTTTTTCAGCGCCAGCAACCGTTTCCACCAGCACCAACCTGGCGCGAGTGGCAGGGTAAGCGTATTGCCTTCTTTTTCGATACTAAGCCAGAGCACCCACTGTTGGAGCTTCTGCCCGGCGGTCGGGCTATCATCCATGCGGATATAATTTCGGCCGCCTTTTATCTGCTCAGCGGCTGGCAGGAGTATTTTTCTGAGGAGCGCGACCAGCACGGACGGTTTCCCTACGCAATCAGCGTGCAGCAGCAGTACGGATTTGTGGCGGTACCGGTAGTCAACTACTATTTTGATGTATTGCGCACAGCCGTAGAGTATATTACTGGCCAAAAGTTACAGCTACGCGGCTGGGGGGCAAATCAGGCACCATTCGCCACGTTTATAACCCACGACATCGATAATTGCCTCAGCGCCTGGAAGAGCGAGGGCAAAGCGGCCCTGCATAAAGGGCAGTTGGCCTTATTCGGGCGCTTATTGTGGCGGCGGCTACGAGGGCAGGACGACTGGAATAACCTGGAAGAAGTGCAGGCCGAAACCGAGCGCTGGGGGCAAAATCCACGTTCTTTTTTCTTGGTAATCCAGAGCGAGCCGCCAACGGCATCCACAATGCAGACTACGATCTGACCACGCCACACTTCCAAAAACGCATTCAACGCCTAGCTCAGAACGGTGCTGAAATAGCCGTGCATGGTAGCCTCGGGACGTCTCAAAATGCCCCCCGGCTCCAACAAGAGAAGGGAAAGCTCCCCGTAACAGCACTAGGCAACCGTTTTCACTACCTCAGTTGGGAGCCGCACCAGTCGCCGCACACTGTAGCAGCGGCCGGGTTTGCTTACGATTCTACGCTAGGATTTGCGGAGCATTATGGCTTTCGACATTCTTACTGCTTACCGTTTTATCCCTTCAATTTCGAGGTGGGCAAAGCGTTTGAATTTCTGGAAATCCCGCTCCATGTGATGGATGCCACCTTACATCATCCTAACTATCTGCAACTGGCCCCGCACGAAATTCTGCCAGCTCTGGTGCCCATGTTTCAGGAAATTGAGCGCTTTGGCGGGGTATGCACCGTGCTTTGGCACAACGAGAATTTTGCCCCCAGAATCAAAAAAACGGGCCTCGGCAGTTCCAAGAACTAGTACACTACCTTCGCAGCCGCAACACAGCATTCGTAAATGGCGCAGATATCCTAGCCCATCTGAATCCTCCTACGGCGTCGGCATCAGCCTGACAATTAACTACAAATCAACTAATTAGTATACAGCACACTTGGGCATCGTTCAGCGGCAGGGACTGCGCAACACCATTATTGCCTACATCGGGTTAGGCCTCGGCTTTGTAAATACTGTGCTGGTGCTGCCCAACCTGCTGGCCGCCGACCAGATTGGGTTGACTCGGGTGCTGGTGTCATTAGCGACCATTTACGCGCAGCTGGCGGCCTTTGGGTTTGCAAGCACTGGCATTCGCTTTTTCCCCTATTTCCGCGATAAAGACACTGGCCACCAAGGGTTTCTGCCGATGCTGTTGGGCGTTCCGCTGCTGGGATTTGCCGTCATGACCATCATCTACGTACTGGGCAAACCCTTTCTGTTGGCTCAATATGAACGAGATGCGGCGCTGCTCAATCCGTATTACTTCTGGGGGCAATTCTGGCGCTGTTTACGCTGTTTTATTCCTTGCAGGATGCGTACCTGAAGGCGCTTTATCAAACGGCTTTTTCATCCTTTGTGCAGGATATTCTTCTGCGCGTGCTCACGGTGGTAGCGGCGCTTTTATTCTCGTTGGGGTATTTAACCTTTCATCAGTTTGTGCTGGCTTTTATTGGCAGCTATGGATTCGCTACGCTGCTGCTGGCGCTCTATGTGATGTACTTGGGTGAGTGGCACTTGCGGCCTTCCAAGGCGGCATTGAGGGTAGTGCCCGTGCGCGAAGTGCTCAGCTTCAGCGGGTTCGTGATTCTGTCCAGCTTGTCGGGCACCATCATTGGCTCCATCGATTCGCTGATGGTAGGTTCTAGTATAAGTTTGGCGGCTACGGGCGTGTATACCACCGCGTTTTTTATTAGCACCGCGCTTACTATTCCGGCTCGCTCGCTGAATAAGATTGCTTTTCCGCTGCTGGCGGAGTACTGGAAAGCGCAGGATATGCCGCGCATGGCCGACTTTTACCGCCGCACTACGCGGCTCAACACGGTGGTGGGGTGTTGGCTGGCGCTGGGCATTGGCTTGAATCTGGACTTCATTTACTCGCTGATGCGGCCCGAATTTGCGGCTGGCGCCACGTCCGTGTTGCTGCTGCTGGCCGGACGCCTTTTCGATAGTATAACGGGTGTCAACGGCTTGATTCTGGTCACCTCCCCCCGTTACCGCTTTGATTTGGTGTTCAATGTGTCGCTGGCCGTAGCTACGGTGCTACTCAATCTGCTCCTGATTCCGTTGTACGGCCTCACCGGCGCCGCGCTTGCCACCCTCCTGGCCATGACTGGCATCAACGTGGCGCGCACCTGGTTTGTGTGGCGCGCTTACGGTTTGCAGCCCTTCGATTTTCGGATTCCGCTGGTTTTAGCAGTTGCCGCAGTTGCTGGTTTAGCGGCATGGCTGGTGCCGATTACTCACTCGGTGTTCGTCACGATGCTCGTTCGCTCTACAGTGCTTACGGGTGTATATGGGGGGCTTTTGTTGCTGACACGGGCCGTACCAGAGGTCAGCAACCTGTGGCAGCAGGTGCGCCGACGGCTCCGTTTTTAACGCTCTAGGCTGTCTATCGACGTCTCTCTCATAGCAACGCTCTGCTGCGTGGCCCGCCAGATAAGCCAGGTTCCGCCAGCGAAAATGACGGCCGCTATGACTATCATTAAAAGTAGTGTCGAGCCACCGGGTAATAGGGCGATTGGGTCGTCTACATTCTGCCACTTCGGATTTTGCAAAGCCTTCCAAGCCACAGCATTATTAAGGAAATGCACCACGATGCACGCCGCCAATGAGTGCGTGCGGTAGTACAGCCAACCTAAAAAGAGCCCTAACAGAAACGCCGATACAACCTGGGCCGGATTCAAGTGGATAATCCCGAATAATAAACTGGACTGTATTATAGCTTTGCGGGGACTGTAGTTTTTGAGTAGCCCCGGCAGCAGCAAGCCCCGAAAGAGTAGCTCTTCCAGAATGGGAGCCGAGATGCAAATAACAAAAAATGATAGCCCAGGAAATGCACTTAGCTTCTGCATAGAATCGCTCATCCAGTTGGGCAGATGCAGGAACACAACCAACGTGCGCAGGGCCATCTGCGCGAACACCAGTAGCGGCAGCAATAGGTACACCAACGGAATTTCGCGCGACGCCAGCAGCCGAATTGGCTGACGGCGCACCGACGGAATTTTCCAGAGCAGAAATACGATGATCAGAGCCTTGGCCAAATCACTGGCTACCACAGTCACAATGATGGCTTGCGCGTGGGTTGTAAAGCGAAGGAAGGGAATGGACAGAAATCCTAAAACGAGTGCCAGTAGCATAAACCAGCCGAGCGCCCCCCAACTTTCCTTCACGGTTGGGTACGCAGCAGGTTGATTTATAGAAGCTTGAATTTCGGATTCGGGTAGCGTTTCGATCATCGGATAGCTATAGAAAAGATAGATGCTTAAAGCTACCTAAAACTGCTTCATTGCTGTGTTACTTTGCTTGAATCAGGTTTTAAAAATTCGGTATTGCTGTCGGAAGGCATCCGTTCATAAGGCATAAAAAAGCCCCCCGCTATGATGATGCGGGGGGCTTTTTTGGGGAGTGTAATTCGTTAAGCCTTCACTTGGGCTTGTTCCTGTGCTAGTCGCAGTTTGCTGTGCTTTTTACCATAGAGGTAATAAATCACTAATCCGGCCGCAAGCCACACAATGAGGCGCAACCAGGTATCCCAGGGGAGCGAAAACATCATTAGTAAGCAGGTCAGGATGCCCATAATGGGCACTAGCGGCACCCACGGCGTACGGAAAGCGCGGGGCGCATCGGGCTGCTGCTTGCGCATAATAAGTACGCCGAGGCATACCATCACGAAGGCCAGCAGCGTACCGATACTGGTCATTTCGCCTACTACCTGAATGGGCACCAAGCCTGCAAAAGCGCTGATTAGGCCGGCCAACAAGATGTTTGATTTGTAAGGCGTCTGGAAGCGAGGGTGAATTTCAGAGAAGATCTTGGGCAACAGGCCGTCGCGCGACATGGAGAAAAACACCCGCGACTGCCCCAGCAAATCCACCAGAATGACGGAGGTGTAGCCAATCAGAATAGCGATAATAATGGCCTGACTCAACCAAGCATACGGCGTTTTCTCGATGGCGATGGCTACCGGCGCGGCGCTATTTTTGAACTCCGTGTAGTTGGCCAGGCCCGTCATTACGTGCCCAAACAGCACGAACAGAATAGTACACACGACCAGCGAGCCGATGATGCCGATAGGCATATCACGCTGGGGTTTTTTGGCTTCCTGCGCCATTGTGGCCACAATATCAAAACCGATGAAGACGAAGAAGATAACGCCGGCTCCGCGCAGAATGCCGCTCAAGCCAAACTCGCCAAACGTGCCCGTATTGGCCGGGATATAGGGCTGATAGTTGGCCGGATCGATGTACTGCCAACCCAACGCAATAAACACCAGCACTACCGATACCTTCAGGGCCACAATAGTTGCGTTAACCCAGGCCGAGCCCTGCGTACCCCGAATCACGATGGCTGTGATGGCCAGCACGATCAGAATAGCGGGCAGATTGACGAACCCGTGCACCACCGAGCCATCGGCCAAAGTAGACGTCTCGAAGGGCGACATAACCAGCTGAGCGGGAATATGCAGGTCGTATTTGGCTAAAAACCGCGTCAGGTACTGCGACCAGCTGATGGCAACGGCGGCGGCGCCCACGGAATATTCGAGCACCAAATCCCAGCCAATAATCCAGGCAAACAACTCACCCAGCGTAGCGTAGGAATACGTATAGGCCGAGCCAGCGACGGGTACCATGGACGCAAACTCCGCGTAGCACAGGGCCGAAAAGGCACAGCCAACGGCTGCTACCAAAAATGAGAGCGTAACGGCTGGTCCGGTATGATTGGCGGCCGCAATGCCAGTAAGGGAAAAGAGTCCCGCTCCAATAATAACCCCTACCCCAATGGCAACAAGGTTGAAGGCACTCAGACTGCGCTTGAGGGTGTGGGTGCCGGTTTCGGCCGCCTCTTGTCGCAGTAATTCCAGTGATTTTTTGAGCATAAAATGTAGCACGAAGCCGCGCCTCGTGGTGGATAAAAAGAATGGAGATAAGAGAAAGAATATCCGCCTATAGAGCAGACAGACCACAAAGCTGACGCCGTTGCTACCGCTTCGGCAAATTGGGCAACTACCTGATCCACAGCCAAAGCAAAGGCTGAATCAGAGCAGAAATGCCCCCCAGCGGCTATTTACAGCTGCAGATTGGCAAAGCCAGGAAAATGAGAGAATGTTCGAACGCTCAACAACAGCAACAACCCATACCCAAACAAGCAGCCCAACTCAGCATGTGGAGCGGCAGGGTGGCGAAGGAAAATAGAGCAGGTTGCAGCTGAATGTTCACGGCAATTTGTTTTTATATAGCCAGTCGATACTTGCGCTGACCTCGGTTGGCACCGTTCCAGTTGTGCTGGGGGTTGCCGGCGTTTCATTGAGCCTTTCTCTCCACGCCTCGGTATAAAAACAATCCTTTGATCAGAAAGAATTGGGGTCGCAAAGGTAGACTGCCGGCATGCGTACTTGCAAATGGGGCTATTCTTTCTCATTTACCGTGTGGCTTAACCGGCGCTGGGGGGCAAAATAGTACCCTTCGGCTCAAGATGGCGCATGCGGTAGCAGTTCACAGCTGTTTCGCCGAGCTGCTCGATGAGGCGGTAGTTGGCCACCGCTCCCACCGCTGCTCCAATCACGGGCACCAGTTGGGCCAACTTCGCCAAGTCGATGTAGTCGCGGTACTCTTGCTGAAAGGTGCGCCAATCGAACTCATTTACATCGGTGGGCAGCGTGTGGCGGTACGTGTCCCAATTAGCAATGCGACGATACACCTCATTGCGGGTGTGCTGACTGGAAAAGGCTAACTGGAAGATGTGCAGTAGATACAGCCGCTCGGTATAATCACGCACGTCGTGGCCGTAGAGGGCGGCTACGTCGAAGAGCAGTTTAAGCTTGAGGCCCAGCAGCAGCGGAAAATCGGCCAGACCCAGCAAAAAGCCCCCCGCCCCCGTCACGGCGCCTTCGGCCGACGCGGTGTTGCGGTAGTAACGAATGCGGGTTCGCACCGCCGTTTCCCGTTCCGCCCACGGCGCTTCCAGCAGCGGCTGGCGCGTAGTGTGCATCGACCCAAACAACACCCCGCGCACCATTTGCCGAATAGCCGTGGTAATGGCCTCATGCACCCGCTCGGGCAGCAACGCATTCAACCGAATCTGTACCCGGCGCGTGAAGCGGTTCAGCAGCGTCGGCGACTTCTGCATGCGCTGTTGCCAGGCGCGGAGTTCAGTGAGGGCTTGTTGGTCGGGGGAGTTCATGTAAGTAGTTACGTAAAACTGATAAGTAGTTTTTACCTACGCTTCTCCACGTTACTTTAAGCCATAAATCCGCTCAATAATCTCCACCACTTTCACTCCTTCCCGAGCATTCGTTTCACATAAACCACCGCTTCTAACTGCCTCAACCACCTCTTCTATCGCCTGCACATGATTGGCGGCGCTGCCTTGGTAGAAGCCGTAGTGATTGGCGGGGTTGGTCGGCAGAAGCGGCGGGCATTCGTAGTCGCGGATGTGGCAGTGCTCCACTTTATCCATGTATTGCCCACCGATGCGCAGACTGCCGTGCTCGCCGATGACGGTGAGGCTGCTTTCGAGGTTGCGGTCCCAGACGGCGGTGCTGTAATGCAGAGTGCCAGTACCGCCGCGCACGAGGTCAAAAGTCACGAGGCCGCTGTCCTCAAACTCGGTGAGGTGCTGGTGGTTGAAGTCGTGGAAACGGGCTTGCAGATTAGTTACGTCGCCGAAAACCCAGTAGAGCAGATCGATGAAGTGGCTGAACTGAGTGAATAGCGTGCCACCGTCTTGGGCGCGGGTGCCGTGCCAACTGCCGGGGCGGTAGTAGCGGGCGTCGCGGTTCCAGAAACAGTTTATCTGGACCATAAAAATGCCCCCCAGTCGTTTTTCCTCAATCACTTGCTTCAGCCAAACGGCCGGCGGCGAGTAGCGATTCTGCATTACTCCAAATACCAACCGGCCCGCCTGCGAGGCCGTAGCCACAACTTGTTCCGCGTCAGCGGTGCGCAGGGCCAGCGGCTTTTCTACCAACACATGTAGCCCGTGGCGTAAGCCGGCAATTGCCTGAGACGCGTGCAGATGATTAGGCGTGGCCACGGTGAGCACATCGGCGGCGGAACCATGGGTGAGATATTCTTCGAGAGACGTGAAGAAAGGAACCCCCACAAATTCGGCGGACAGCTCCAACTCCAGCTCAGCCCGGATATCAACTAAGGCTGCAAGCTTTGCGCCCGGCTGACGCTGCACCAGCGCCGCGTGGCGACGACCAATGTGGCCCACACCACAAATAGCAAAGCTTACCTCGGGCTGCTCGGCTCCGGAGTGTAACGGTATACTCATGCAGCAGAGCGGGTTAAAGCAAAAAACGCCCGGATAGTCGTAATGATATAGTCTTGTTGCGCCTCAGTAAGCATCGGATGAATGGGTAGCGACAGCACCGTACGGCACAGCTGCTCAGCTACCGGGAATTGCCCAGCAGGGTAGCCAAGGTAGGCATAGGCAGGCTGCATGTGCACAGGCACCGGATAATAGACCATGCTCGGCACGCCACGCTGCCCCAGGTATTCCTGAAGTTGGTCGCGCTGGGGGGCTTTTTCCAGCGTTAAGGTGTACTGATGAAACACATGACTGCTGTTAGCGTCGCGGTGTGGAACACGGAGACCCGAAATGCCCTCCAGCGCGGCATCGTAATAATCGGCGATGCGCTGGCGGATAGCGGTCCAGGCGGGCAGGTGTGGCAGCTTCACGCGCAGCAACGCAGCTTGCACGGTGTCGAGGCGAGAGTTAAGGCCGATGTGCTGGTGATGGTACTTGCGGGTTTGGCCGTGGTTGGCAAGCTGACGCAAGTAAGCGGCGCGGTTAGCATCCCGGGTAAAAAGAGCACCACCATCGCCAAAGGCACCGAGGTTTTTCGCCGGAAAGAAGGATGTCGTTCCCACCTCGCCTACTGTACCAGCGTAAGCTTGCTGGCCGTCGGCAAACCGATAAGTAGCGCCAACAGCTTGGGCATTATCTTCAATCAGCGGAATGGCCTGTCTGGTTGTAATCTGTTTCAACGCCTCTAAATCAGCGCATTGCCCAAACAAATGCACTGCTAATATTGCACCCGTACGCGGTGTAACGGCGGCCTCCACCGCTGCTGGATCGAGGCAGAAAGTAGTCGGCATTACATCGACAAAAACCGGACGCAAGCCTAGCACAGCAGCAGCTTCAGCGGTAGCTACGTAGGTAAAGGCGGGCAGAATAATTTCAGCGCCGGGGGGCAAATCCAGACTCATCAGCGCCAGTTGGAGCGCGTCGGTACCATTGGCGCAGGGTATTACGTGGGGGCCACCAAGGGTAGCGCTTAGCTCCTGCGCAAAAGCTGCTACGGCCGGCCCATTGATGAACTCTGCTTCCCGAAGCACTGTACTCAGCGCCTCGTCGAGGGCGGGCTGAAGGGGGGCGTGCTGAGCCGCCAGATCCAACATGCGAATGGGGGCGGACGGTACAAGGTCAGTGGGCAATGGGGAGACGAATGAAGAGTGGGTGCTAGGCATCAAATATAGCGGCAACGCCCAAACCAGCAGCCCATGGCGGCACGCAACCCCTGCCCTGATGCTTGCGTTTAGCCAAGCAAGGTCAGACTTCCACACTGATCATTCCACATCAGCACTAACTCCCTACTGCCATGTTTAAGAAACGAATAACCATGCATACCCTGGCCCTCTTGCTGATGGCTGGTGGTATCACCTTCACGCAAGCTAGCTGTTCGCGTCAGGACCGTGCGGAGGTTTCCCAGGAAAGCGACCAGGCATATAACGACTTCAAGAACTTTGTCTCCGAATCGGAAGCAAAAGCTCAAGCGGCAAGCAACCAAGCGGAGGCCGATTATGAGCGTGAAACCACGCAGATGAAGGCCGATTACGATGCTAAAGTTGCGGCCGTAGATCAATACGCCGACCAGTACGACGAGACCCGGCGTCAGGAAATTGAGCAGCTCCGGACCCGCTACACTACCGCCTACGATCAGCGCGACCAAGCGTGGCGCAACAAAGCCAATACGGCCGGCACTACTACTGGCGGCACCGATGCAACGACAGGTGTGGCCAGTGGCGCCGGCACCATGAAGATGGGCAAATACTACAAGCCTACCAGTCCGGCTGCTCAGCTCACTGCCGCCAACGCCCGTCAGACGTATGAGAACTTCACGCAGATGATCAAGCAGAACGAGGACCGCTACGACATCGACGATTGGCGCAACATCAACGCCGAGTGGCGTGCTCTGGATGAAGCCTATGATGCCGTAAAAGGTGATATCAGCGCCAATGACTTAGCAGCTATTCAGAAGGAAAAGCTGAAGTATGCGGCCTTCAAGTCGTACGACAAAACCGAAGCCCGAGTATCCCAAGGCGCTGATGCCGTTAGTGGCGAGGCTAAAGAAGTGAAAGAAGAAACCGCCGATGAGCGCAGCAAAGTAGGTCAAGCCGTCAGCAACACCGCGTCTGATGTGAAAGAGACCGGCAAAGATGTTGGTAAAGGCGCGGCTAAAGTCGGCAAGAAAGTAGGCAGTGCCGTGAAAGGCGCCTACAAAGAAGTGAAGTCGGAGGTCAAAAATACCGACAACGACTAAGTTGACTTTATAGGTCTTCAGTTAATAAAAAGCCCCCAGAAATATTCTAGGGGGCTTTTTTGTGCTGGTTTAAAATGCCTACTGTTTCATTGCCCGCAGCGCCCAAAGTAGCTTCAAGCTATCTAGGTTACGTAACCGCGGAGCAGGGCCCAGCACCTGCCGCCACAACAACGGCTCTACTATACTCAACAGGATACGCGCAGCGGCGCCTATGCCAAGGCGCCGTAGCTGCAGAGTCGTACGCAGCAGCTTGGTATCCGCGCCTAATGCTTCCGTTTGGTGCAAGTGGACTAGGTTCTGCACAGCTTGACGCGAATTCCGCAGGAAAACCTCATTCGTTTCCAACCCATCATGCAACACAGGATTATCTAGATGCTGCACCGCAATGCCCGCCGCCTGTAAGCGCCACCCGAATTTGGTATCCTCATGCCCATAGCGCGTAATGGCTTCATCCAGTTTTATCTGGTTGAACACCTCCGCTCTCAGCAATACATTCTTTAGTTTGAATTGATGATGAGGCTTTTGCTGGCGCGAGGCTGCCGCAAAAGCCTCTCTCCTGCGCCCGTAGTGCCAGCGCAGAAAAGTAGCGGCATCGGCCGGCGGGGTTAGGCCATACCTGGTTCCGCCCACTAGCACGGGTGCCGTAAACTGGAGAATAGCTGCACTATAGCAGGCCAAAAAACACGTATCTGGCAGGCTTACATTATTATCAAGGAGCAATAACCATGGTTGGCTGGCGCTAGCCGCCAAATGATTCCGCGCTGCTGAGCGCCCAATGTTGTGAGGTAATTCCTGATAAACTACTCGGGGCCAATCGGCTATTACTCGGTTAAGAAGTTTATAGCGCTCCTCAGAACCATCATCCAGACAGAGAATCTCCACGGGTCCGGCCCAATCTGTTGCCTGCTCCGATAATGCCCGTACCAGTGTGGTGACATCGCGGTTATAAACAGGAATCAGAATGGACAGACCGGTCATACACGTGAACGGAGCATGTTGTGGACTGGCTCTCGGCTGACCTATTATTCAGTCAGCTTGAAGGAAACTTGCGTTGAGTCAAGCAGTTGCCCGTTTTCGCACTTCAGCACCCGCTTCGGGTACTGCCGAATAATCTGGTAATTGTGCGTAGCCATCAGCACGGCCGTACCGGCATTGTTGATTTCCACGAACAAGCGCATGATATCAGCAGCCACCTCGGGGTCGAGGTTGCCGGTAGGCTCATCAGCCAGCAGCAATAAGGGTTCGTTGAGTAAGGCGCGGGCAATAACCACACGCTGCTGCTCTCCTCCCGAAAGTTGGTGGGGCATTTTGCTGGCCGAGTTGGCCAACCCCACACGCATCAGCACTTCCGACAAGCGATTCTGAATGCGGGCCTTGCCGCTCCAGCCTGTTGCTTTGAGAACAAAAATCAGGTTTTCGGCTACGGTACGGTCGAAAAGCAGCTGAAAATCTTGGAAGATGATACCTAGCTTACGCCGCAGATACGGCACCTTGCTGGAGCTAAGTTTTTGCAATGGGAAACCAGCTACGGTACCCACGCCTCCACCCAGCGGCAGATCGGCATACAGGGTTTTGAGCAAGGAGCTTTTACCCGAACCTGTGCGCCCGACCAGATATGCGAATTCGCCTTTCTCGAGAGTAAAGGTGATCTTTTGCAGTACCGTATTCACGTCCTGCATAATGTAGGCGTCGTGGAGCTCAACAACGGGTACGGCGGAATCTGACATAGTTACGGTAACGCGAAATGAATCTGAGTCGAATGCGGCGGGCAACTCAGTGAATACGAGAGCTGGGGGGCTTTTTTCGAATTAAGAACTCAAACTTCCAGCTTTTGTAGCTTTCCAAACTCCAGCCCGGCAATAACTCCAGCCAAGGCGGTTTCCTTCCCTTCCAACCCGTAGCGGTGCAGATCTTTCAAAGGGCGGTCGGCGCGGAAGTAAGCAATCAGCACAAATTCCTCGTCGCGGAGCTGTATATAGTCCGGGATTTTTGCCTTGCCTTTTACTTTGATGATGTACATGGAGAGAAGAGCCAGGATATATAAACGGAGAGTTGGAAGCAGAAAGTACTCCTCTTTGCTCCCAACCGCCCCAGTGCCTAACAGAATTATCCGTTCACCTTTTTATGGTCGGCCAGAAACTGCGCCAACCCTTTGTCGGTAAGTGGGTGATTGAGCAAGCCGGTAATAACGTTGAGCGGGCAAGTGACCACGTCAGCTCCAATTTCAGCGCACTGAATCAGGTGCGGCACATGGCGCACCGACGCGGCCAATACCTGCGTTGGATAACCATAGTTGCTGAAAATATCTACAATCTGCTGGACCAGCACTAGACCATCATGCCCGATATCGTCTAAGCGGCCCACGAAGGGGGAAACGTAGGTAGCTCCGGCTTTGGCGGCCAACAGCGCTTGACCAGCTGAGAAAATCAGGGTGCAGTTCGTTTTGATGCCCTTTTCAGAGAAGTGCTTGATGGCCTTTACCCCGTCGCGGGTCATGGGCACTTTCACCACAATGTTCGGGTGCAGTTCGGCAAACATCTCGCCCTCGCGGACCATGTCATCGAAGGTGATACCGATAACTTCGGCCGACACATCGCCATCTACCATCTCGCAGATCTGCCGATAATGGGCCATAATATTGTCCATGCCCTTGATGCCCTCTTTGGCCATCAGGGAGGGATTGGTAGTTACTCCGTCTAGTACACCGAGTTCAACGGCTTCCTGAATTTCACGGAGGTTAGCGGTATCAATGAAGAATTTCATGCGGCAGGTTATTACAAAAGAATGCCCCAAAGCTACCCATTTGCCAGCAAACGCGGCACTGAGTTTCGTTGGGGCATGGGCAAAAAAAAGCGAGCCAAAATCGCACCGCTCAACCGCCTACCCTTGCTACCTTCCGGTCCTGGGGGAGTTCAGCAGGAGCTGGTCGTTCTGACTCGCCGTTGCAAAGATAGCCTACAGATTCTGCAGATGAAGCCATTTGCCCCGATTATTTTAAGCTAAAGCAGCTAATCGCAGATTATCAATTACTTCCTGTTGCGATTAGCTGCTTTTAGTAGTCAACTACTGCTTAACGTGCAAACGAATTACGGTTTGCGGTACGCCTTCTCGGCCGCTTTCAGATTTTTCTTTACCTGGCGCTCGTAATGATCAATGGGTGTCATTTGCACCAGTAACGGACTTGTATCATTCACTTCCACGAGCGCATCTTGGTAGCCGGCGTAGGTTACACGCAAGGAAAGGCTAGTAGAGGTAGATTTGATCATGTAGCCACCAGACGAATTGGTAATGCCTCCCTCCTTAGGATCCGAAATAACCGTGATGATAGCGCCGGCCAAAGGGTCGTTCCAGGCACCTAGTACAGTACCGGTAAATACCCGTGTAATAACCTCGGGTTCAACAATGATAGCGGCGACTGGCTGAGCAACTGATTTGTTTGCCTTTGCTTTGGGCGTTGCCACAGCTAGAGCTTTGCTCGATAGTTGGGAACTACGAGCCGTTTTTGATTGTGCGTTGCTCAAGGCAGGTAGCAGGAGGCATAGCGCGCTGGTGAGGAGGTAGGTAGAGATTTTCACAAAGGTGGTTGTTAAGAAGGAGCAGAAAAGAATGTAACTAAGCTGAATTGATCATCTTCTATACATAGTGCATAAAAAACTTATACAAATATAATGATCATAAATTATAATACAATTTACTCAACAAAAAATATGACTAAAAACATTAGCGGTCTATTTTTATTCGCTTTAGATCATGTTTTGAATCAGAAGCCACTACTTATTACTGATCTGGTATTTTTTGAACCATGCTTTCGGCACTTTTTGCAAGCTCGACCTACCCTCCTTACCTTTGCCCATGCCCCAACAGATTCTGATTCTTGATTTCGGCTCCCAGTACACGCAGCTCATTGCCCGACGCATTCGCGAGCTGAACGTCTACTGCGAGATTCATCCCTTCACGCACGCCCCGGCCCTCACTGAGGATATCCGGGGCGTGGTGCTTTCAGGCTCCCCCTGCTCCGTGCGCGATCCTGAAGCTCCTAACCCTGATTTGAGCCAATATCTTGGCCGCGTGCCGGTGCTGGGTGTATGCTATGGCGCGCAATTGCTGGCTCAGCAAGGTGGCGGCGAAGTATTGCCTGCTACCATCCGGGAGTATGGCCGCGCCCGCCTCAATCATATCGAAAAGAGCAGCCCGCTGATGCGTGAACTCAGCCTCGATTCGCAAGTATGGATGTCGCACGGCGACACTATAAAGGTGTTACCAACTGGTTACGAAGTTATTGCTAGCACCCATGAAGTAGAAGTAGCTGCTTACCATATTAGCGGCCAAGAAACCTACGGCATCCAGTTTCACCCTGAGGTAACGCACTCTACAGAAGGCAAAACGCTGATGCGCAACTTCGTAGTCGATATTTGCGGCTGCGACCAAAGCTGGACGCCCGAGCACTTTGTAAGCAGTATGGTCGCGGCCTTGCAAAACACCATCGGCGCAACCGACCAGGTAATTCTGGGCTTATCCGGCGGCGTCGACTCCAGCGTGGCGGCGCTGCTGCTACACGAGGCCATCGGGACGCGCCTGCACGGCATTTTCGTGGATAACGGCTTGCTGCGCAAAGATGAGTACGAAGGCGTACTGGAAGCGTACGAAGTGCTGGGCCTGAACGTGCGCGGCGTGGATGCCTCCCAGGAGTTCTACTCGGCCCTGGCTGGGCTGTCTGACCCCGAGCAAAAGCGCAAAGCCATTGGCCGCACGTTTATCGAGGTATTTGAGCGCGAGGCCAAAAAGGTAGAAGGCGCCACATGGCTGGCCCAGGGCACCATTTACCCCGACGTAATTGAGTCGGTGTCGGTCAAGGGGCCGGCCGTGACCATCAAGAGCCACCACAACGTGGGCGGCCTGCCGGAGCTGATGAACCTGAAGGTGGTGGAGCCCCTGCGCATGCTCTTCAAGGACGAGGTGCGGGAAGTAGGCGCGGCCCTGAATTTGCCCCCCAACATCCTCAACCGTCACCCCTTCCCTGGTCCTGGCCTGGCCATCCGCATCCTCGGCGACATCACGCCCCAGAAGGTACAGCTGCTCCAGAAAGCCGACGCCATTTTCATCGATTCCCTGCGTGAATACGGCCTATATGACCAGATCTGGCAGGCGGGCGTGATGCTGCTTCCCATTCAGAGCGTGGGCGTGATGGGCGACGAGCGCACTTACGAGCAAGTAGTAGCCCTGCGCGCCGTTACCAGCGTAGACGGCATGACCGCCGACTGGGCTCACCTCCCTTACGACTTCCTGGCCCACGTTTCCAACAAAATCATCAACCAGGTGCGCGGCATCAACCGCGTAGTGTACGACATCAGCTCCAAGCCGCCCGCTACCATTGAGTGGGAATAGATTGAAAGAGTAATTTCATAAAAAAGCCCCCTAGACATTATCTAGGAGGGCTTTTTTGTGCAAGCTGCGTCTACTTAAAGGTTAAAATTGCATCGCCCTCGAAATAATACGTGGGCTTTTGCTTGGGCTGCTTCTCCCGGCGAATGTGCGTGAACAACACGCGTAATTGCATGGTGGAGTTGGAGGCCGTAAGGCTAAGGCTTGGCAGCTCCACGCTTATGTAATTTGTGGGTTGTTTAACCCGAATCAGTGAATCGGCCAGGGCGGCGGATGAGACGGAAAGCACCGGTTGCCACGCGTCGGGTTTGGTAAGCTGCTCCAGATGGATTTGACCAGTATCTTCCTCATTCCGGAGCCGAAATGTGCCTTCCGCTATGGTAAAGGTTTCTATTTCCGCACCACGGCTACTGTAACTTTCAAGGTCGCGTAGCAGATAGCTCCCTGGGCTTAGTTTTGTCACGATAGTTTGATCAGGCTCAAAGTTGAAGCTCTGGCCTATCTCTTTACCAGCCTCGATTTCCGTTTCGGAATAGCGGTAGTCAACCCTCTCTAACCCACTCACGGCGAACAGCCGCTCCCCCTGCCACCGCTGCTGCTGCCACTCCTTTTTGCTCCGTAAGGAATCAGGTGGGGTAAGCGAGGCGGTGAAGAAGGGTTGAATGGCCTCCAGATTATTGCGCTCCGTGAAAAAATCAAAAATGGATGTGATGCGCCGGCCTGCTTCCTTGGGCAACTTGGGTACCCGCTTGCCGGCCCCGTCGAGTTTACCGTTTTGCAGGAGCTTGTACTCTTCGCTGACTTCGCGCAGTTGGGCCAACTGGCTCCGCTCGGCCACTGAAAAAGCCCCCCAGGGCCCACCCGAGGCCAAAAACGCTACTACCGCCAACGAAGCCGGAATCCAGATGATGCCCCGCCCCTGCCGCAGCAGGAAGTAAATGGTAATTAGCATAAGCCAAGCGGCCAGCACCAGCACGAAGTAACGCTCTTCCGTAATGCCGTACGCCCGGATGCGAGTGCCAATGGCTACAGCCAACAGCCCCAGCAGCGGAAACAGAGACCAATAAAACCACCGCGCGAAGGTGCGAATCCAGGTGTTTTCGGCGGCGTCGCGGATGGGGTGAATGAGCAGTAAAGCAAAAATACCCGCCACGGCCAAGGCTAGCACCAGCGTCGATACCCAACCTTTGGGCAGTTCCCACAGCCCCAGAATTCGGGCGAGGTAAGCATACAAGATGGCCAGGTACAGCACCACCAGCGGCAGCAGTACAAACTGTGTAAACAGCTTCAGCCCCTTCGGGTAACCGGTTTGTAGTTCCAGAGCGGTGAAGTCGCGGGGCACGCCGGCCAGAAAAAACCACGTATTGAATACCGTAGCCAACACGACGAATAAGTACGCATAAAGCTTATCATCCAGCTTCACATCAAACAGGTTGTCGATTGCCAATAAAGCCAGCGAACAACCCACGAACAGCACGCCCGAGTACAGGCCCGCGGTGAGAATGCGCAAAAACAGCGTCTCGTTGTAGCGCCAGAAGCCAGGCGTATCGGCGCGGCGACGCAGCTCCAGCAAATACGGCACCGCGGCCACCAGCAAATGTTGCCCGACAAGCAAAAGAAATAGCCGCATTCCCCAACGCAGAGTAGGCTCAGGTGGGCAGCTAACGTACCATAGTGCGAGCAGCGCCACGGCCCCGGCTTGCGTCAGTAGGCGTAGCCACATGGGCCAGCGGTAACGCTCAGCAGCCAGGGATGCGCTCAGCGTAAGGGTGAGGCCTAGCACCGCCGCCGAAGCCAGCGGAAAAAGCCACTCGTGCCACCTTGTATCGGTATCGCTAAACCGGATTGCGTAAATAATGGAGGCGCATAGTATCAGCGCGCAGAGGAGCGTAAGCGGAAAGCGGCGCACCACGCGGGCCGCTTCGCGGCCGAGGTTGTTGAGAGAAGGGAGTTGCATGGAAGCGCGGAAACAGCGCGGCCAAATAACGTGAATATCCTTTGCTTTATATATTAAGGAAACCTCTTCGCAAGCCCGAAAGGTGGCTATACAAGGTGCTTACCGCTCCTGCTCTTCTTTATGCAGGCCTGCCAGTTGGCGAACAGTAATATAGCCCAGCAGCAAAAACGCAGTAAATAGAATAGTGACGCCGTAGGTGCGCGGGTGAGCCATGGGGTGCAGCACCCGATTGAGAATATCGTAGAAGAGCGTAAGCGGATTAGTGAATACATCCCAGCTATTCCAGCGCAGATAGCGGCCCAAATAAATTCCGAAGCTGCTCAGAACAATGGCCGCCGTAGCAAACCCCCAGCCGACGACCGCGCCCATACGGCGGCGCACCAGGCCTTGCATTTCGATTAGAGAAGCATAGGCCAGCATCAGCCCATTCCAGGCGCACGTCAGGATGAGGGCCAGATCGTACCAATAAGGCACGCCGGGGCGAGGCGCCAAGTGAAACAAGTCGGTGAGAATGTAGGGCGCGTTCGGGAAAAACAACAGCCAGATAGCCCCCGTAGGCAGTAGCAGACGTCGGCGAACCGGGCCGGCAGCTAAGCCGAGCATGGTGCTGAAGCCGAAGGGTATCAAAGCCAGAAACAGATTCCAGAGCAGGAACACAAACGTCAGCTCCTGCGTCATAAACACCCGGAACGTAATCAGCACGACGCTCAGCGTAATAGACGCGCCTAGCACTAACAGCAGCCCCAGACGTTGACGCAAATAAGATACGGAGGGCAGCTGAGGCAGAGAAACAGGCATAAGCAGGCAGAGCAATGTGGCAAATACCGTAACGACCAAGCACGCCGTTTGGGTATAGATGGGTACCGCACCCTTGCTAAAGATAAGATACGGCCCTGAAACTCCCAGCTCTATTACAGCAACCACGGTTCGCGCAGCTTGCGCAGACTTGCCCCCAGCGGCCACAGCAGCAACTCAGACGAGTGCAAGCAGATATCATCCCCGCCGATCCTGCGTACCTTTGTAGGGCACGCATGGTGGCATCGCTCACTACCGCGTTTTTTCTCCCCCTATATTCCATTGCCCCTCCTCTATGAGGCACTTGCACTCTCTTCGCTTCGCTAGCTGGCTTTGTTGTTTTTGGTGGCTGACCGCCCTGCCATCGATGGCCCAAACAACGCCGACGCGACCGGTCAGCAAGCCAGCCGTTACGAAGCCGGCTACCACAAAAGCCCCCCAGCCAGCTAGCACTGCTTCCAACAAAGCTGCAACACCCAGTAAGCCAACGACTACAACGACGGGCAGCAAATTGCCCTCCACGGCACCAAAGTCGACGGCTAAGCCTCGCCCCGCCCTACCTACCAATCTTAACTCCTCCGATCAGAACACGCGCTACCAAAATGGCAAGGTGCTGCTCGATCAGGGCCGCTATGACCTGGCAATGCAGGAGTTGGCACCCCTTACCCCGCCTGCCGCCCGCTTCGAGCGTGGTGCTGAGGCCGCTTACTTATACGCAGTAGCAGCCACTCGCGCCAAGAAATGGGCAGAAGCGGAGCAAATGCTCAATTTAATTCGCTCTGAATATGCCAAGTGGGAGAATCTACCCGAGGCGTTGTACTTGCAGGCGCAAGTATCGTTTGAGCAGGGCGAGCCCGACAACGCTTTGAAAGTGCTCGAACAGATTCCGAACAAGACGCTTGCCACCGAGCAGAACGCTATAAAGGCTACCTACTTGGCTCGTATTCAGGATAAGGCACTGTTTCAGACTCTATTGCAGCGCTATCCTAAAGATGAAGCCTTAGGTCGGGCCTACGCTGACAAGCTGATAGCTGGCGGGTGGTACACGGAGGCTGACAAACCGGTGCTGGAGCAATTAATCAGGGATTTTTCCCTCGATCGGGCCCGCTACTCGGCTATTCCTCAGGCTCAAAAGAAGGCCATTTATCGAGTAGGGGTACTTCTTCCTTTCGAGTTTAATGACCCAAGCTGGGAGAAAGTACGTCGAAACCAATTTGTGACTGACCTGTATGCGGGTTTGCTCCTCGCACAGGATTCGCTGCAGCGCGAAGGTCGCCCCGTTCAGCTTTTTGCTTACGATACGGGTGCCGATACCATCCAGCTCAAGCAAGTGCTGGCCTTGCCTGAGCTAGCCAGTATGGATATGATTATTGGGCCCATTTATAAGTCGGGCAGTAAGTTGCTGGCGCGCTATGCCCAACAGCGCCAGATTATTACCATCAATCCGCTTTCTCAGGATGGCAACCTGACCATCAGTAACAACTGGCATTATCTGTTCGAGCCCAGCATGGCTACGCAGGCTCAAGTGGCCGCTCAGTACGCCTTCCGCACCTTTAGTGGACGCACGGCGGCTGTTCTTCACGAGGACACCAGCGACGATCTGTCCTTCGCCCAGGCCTACAAGACCGCTTATGAAGCGCTGGGGGCAAAGTACAGGTATTGCGGCGCCTCAACTCCAACATGGAAGAATCGTTGGCAGCGGGCTTTGGGGGCATCGATTTCGCTACCCTGGGCCACCTAGTTGTTGCTTCCGACAATCGGAAGGCCGGAGCATTTACGCTCAAGCAGCTGCAAACCCAGGCTGCCCAACTGCCCCTTATTGCTTACGGCTCATGGCTGGAAAATCCATCGGTGAGTCCCAGCCGCCTCGATGCGCGCGACGTATATCTGATTCATCGCAAGTACATTGACCCGACCAGTTTTGGCGTGCGCCGCTTTCGTCAGTTGTACGTGCAACGCCATAATTTGCCCCCCAGCGTTTTTGCCCATTCAGGTTTCGAACTGTTGTATTACTTCGGCCACCAACTTCACCAGCACGGCCCCGCGTTTCAACAGGGCTTGGCCACGTCGGGTCCAATTTCGGGGTCACTATTTCAAGGTATCGGCTACCCTAATGGTGCCCACGACAATCAGTACGTACCGCTTATCAAGCTTGAACGATTGGAGGTAGAGGTGCAGAACCCGGTGGGTAGCCGCTAAGCTCCGCCGCTGTTTTAGCACTACTTTCCCTAGACTTTTACGCCCGTTGCCTGTTTTACATGTATGAATTCGACTTCTCTTTCTCATGCTCCTGAGCTTACGCTTGCCAAAAGTGAAGCTCTTTTTTCCCGCGCCAAAAACCATATTCCCGGTGGTGTTAATTCGCCGGTACGTGCCTTTCGAGCCGTAGGCGGCCATCCGGTATTTATGCAGTCAGCTCAGGGCGCTTGGCTGACAGACGTTGATGGCAACAAGTACATTGATTTTATAAACTCCTGGGGCCAATGATTTTGGGTCACGCCCCCCAAGTGGTAGTGGAAGCTGTTCAAAAAGCTATTCCCAGTTCTTTGTCATTTGGCGCGCCCACCCAACGTGAAGTGGAGATGGCCGAATTGATTAAAGCCATGGTGCCCAGCATTGAAAAAGTGCGACTGGTAAACTCGGGTACGGAAGCCACCATGTCGGCTATCCGCGTGGCGCGGGGCTATACGGGGCGCGACAAGATCATCAAGTTTGAGGGCTGTTACCACGGCCACGGCGATTCATTCCTCATTGCGGCGGGTAGTGGTGCCCTCACCCTAGGCACACCCGATTCGCCGGGCGTAACCGCCGGCGTAGCGCGCGATACCATCACTGTTCCCTACAACGACACCGAGGCTGCGCGCCAGGCTATTGAGGCCAACGCGGGCCAAGTGGCGGCGCTTATCCTAGAGCCGGTAGTTGGCAATATGGGACTGGTAGAGCCCGCACCTGGCTATCTGCAAGCCCTGCGCGACCTGTGCACCGAGCATGGCATCGTCTTGATTTTTGACGAGGTAATGACTGGCTTCCGCCTTGCTCGTGGTGGCGCGCAAGAACTGTTCGGCATCAAGCCCGACATGACGACCTTAGGCAAAATCATCGGCGGCGGGATGCCCGTTGGTGCCTATGGCGGCCGTCAGGATATTATGGATAATGTGGCGCCCGCTGGCAAAGTATACCAAGCGGGTACGCTCTCCGGCAACCCCATCGCAACGGCGGCTGGTATTGCTCAGCTAACGTATTTGCAGCAAAACCCTGGCCTGTACACCGAACTCGACCGCATTAGTGCCCGCTTGGCCGATGGCACCCGCCAGATTGCTGCCGATCTCGGCCTAAATTATACAGTCAACCGGGTTGGCTCCATGTTCAGCGTATTTTTCACGGATAAGCCAGTTCATAATCTGGAAGATGCTAAAACCTCTGACACAGAAGCTTTTGGCCGCTATTTCCAGGCGATGCTGCGCCGGGGCATCTATCTTGCTCCGGCTCAATACGAAGCACTATTTGTAAGCACCGCTATTACCGACGAGTTAGTAGATCTATATCTTACAGCCTGCCGCGAATCTATGCGGGAAGCGCATGGGTTATAAATGGCCCCATTTACAAGCTAAAAAAGCCCCCAGAGAATATCTGGGGGGCTTTTTTAACATAAAAAGAGCGGCAGACTGGGCAAGTAAGAAGCCTGAAAGAGTACAAACAGAGATGCTGACGATGGCAAGGCTCAGTCTTAGCACTTCCCACATACATCGGTTATTCGGTAGGGCTGGGCGCATTTTACTCAAATCTTTTCTTTCTCTATCGTAGCCATGTGCTAGCGGTTACCTTTGCGGCCAAACTGTAGCTCCTCTTATGGCCCAACTTCGTCTCTTTTCTTCATTGTTCGTGTTGTGGTGCCTGCTCGCGCCTGCCCTTCAGAGGGCACAAGCCCAGACGCCAGCGGAGGCCAACAAGCGCTTGTTTGACCGTAGCATTGATGAGTTGAACTTTCGTACCATGGAAACCGTGTACGACAAGTCGTTTACCCGGCGCAAGTTTCCGGTTACGCTTCGCACCTATCAGGCCCGCCGCGAGTTTGACGACTTCAACAATAACGCCGACCTAAAGCGGCTGTTTCAGAACTACAACGACGTATCGGAACGCTATAAGAATCGTTTTGGTAAGGGTCGTCGTGATTTGGCGGAGTTTCAAAAACAGCTTAACTCCGTTCTGATCGACAAAAACTTTGAGTTCTTTATCCGCGTGCTGCCCCGCGACGAGCGAGTGGCGCTTATTCGGTCGTTGCAACGGACTGTCAAACAAGCTACCGCCCAATTTAACGCCTCCGAAGATCCGGCCCCGGAAGACTTAGCAGCTGATGGCGCAGCCGTGCCCCCCGCTGATGTTGATGCCGACCCGGAGGCAGCATCAGCCGCTGAGCCGCCCGTAGATCCTGCGCCGCAGCCAGAAGCTGGTATCCAGGAGTCAGCTTCCCCTGCGCCCACCCGCTCTGCTGACGCTCCAGCTCGCCACGATTGGGTTGACTACTTTACGTTGCTGCTGGCCGGTACTTCTACCCTGCTTTTGGTATATCTCATCGTGAGTGTGCTGCCCGACCTACGGGCTCGCCTCGACGGATTAGCCGACCAGATAGATCCGCAGGCCCAGCGCCGCACACCGCGCCGCGATGCGATGGACCTGCCCGAAGACCGCTACGAAGAGGAAGATAATTAACAGCTAAGAATATATCAGGTGGTGTACACCCCACACTCATCCTGCTTACTCTAAGCTGTTTACTCATTTTATTTTTTGAAATATGATTCTTACTGATCAGCAGATCCTGGCCGAAATAGAGCGGGGCAACATCGTGATTGAACCCTACGACCGGGCTTGCTTGGGTACCAACTCATACGACGTCCACTTGGGCCGCTACCTGGCTACTTACCGTGATGCGGTACTTGACGCCCGTGCCCACAATAAGATTGATGTGTTTGAGATGACTGAGGAAGGCTTCGTACTTCAGCCCGGCACCCTTTATTTGGGCGTAACGGAGGAGTACACAGAAAGTCATGCGCAGGTACCCTTTCTAGAGGGAAAATCCAGCGTAGGTCGCTTAGGAATTGATATCCACGCCACGGCAGGTAAGGGTGACGTCGGCTTTTGCAACACCTGGACGCTTGAGATATCCGTGACCCAACAGGTGCGCGTTTACCCAGGCATGCCCATCGGTCAGCTTATCTATTTTGCCGTGCAAGGCGACGTACAGACCTTCTACAATCGCAAAGCCAACGCCAAGTACAATGAGCGCACCGACAAGCCCGTTGAGTCGATGATGTGGAAGAACGTATGGTGAGAATGACTCGCAGAGCCTACGCCAAATAATTACGTCGGTGTGTGCGTTTACTGCATAATAAAAATAAAAATTAGGCTCTAACTTATGCGTTCATCAAGTCAAGCCTGAACCCACTGGCACAGTTTTTCGTTAATAACCTATACAACTGCTATCGTAAACCTTTACTGGTCCGATTGGTAGTTTGATAAATTGAGTTGCTAAACGACTGACACTGATGAGAAAGAAACTTGCCACCGCTACCCTGGCCCTCACCGTCGCTCTCGGTGTGCAGGCTCAACAGAAGCCTGTCGCTACCGTTATGCCCCAGGACCAGACCCGCCCTACACCACGGCTAAATGCGGTGCAGGAGCGTGCCCAACGCCTCTCCGACCAGATGGCTAAGGAATTGCGTCTCAATGGCTATCAAGCCACTAAGCTACGCGCCATCAATGAGGATAAAGTGGCTAAAATGGCTGCCATTGAACAGCAGCACGCTGGCAACCCCACCCTTATAGACGAGAAGTGCAAGGGCGTGTGCAAAGAGCGCGATAAAGAGTTGACCGCTGTGTTGACGACCAACCAATACAGTGACTATTATAACTCCCGCAGTTCCTACTATAAGTACGATAAAGACTATGCGGCCACTGCTTCCGATTTCCTTTTCGTAAATTCGGTGAAGAACCCGCTACCAGCTAACAGCAAGGGTGCCACTATTGGTCCAGGAAAAACTACCACACCTACTCGTTCAGCTTCGAGTTCTGGCAACAGATAAGCTTAATTTTTGATACTAAAAAAGCCCCCAGAAGATCTCTGGGGGGCTTTTTTTATGGTACAGGTTATAAGGCAATCTATTTACTCTTACTTTCCTCATCTTCCAAGTGCTGCATAAGCGCTCGGCACAATTCCTGCATTTTGGCAGCCATTACTTTATCATTGGTAGCCGTGGTAATGCTTTCGGCCATTGCACCGATGGTATCAACGTAGAAGCGCTTCATTTCATCAACGGGCATTTCCTTCGTCCAGAGGTCAATTTTCATGGTGCCTCGCTCATCACGGTCCCAAAGGGCGATGTTGATAGCTTTGGCGAAGTGAATATCGGGACCAGCATCGGTAGCCTGCCAGCTAATGGCTTCCGGCACTTTCTGGTCGTCGAGGGCGATACTAAAGCGAATTTCAGATTTCTTCATTGCTTGAATTGCTAAACGATTGTGGGTTAAATAGCTGATTGTTTGTAGCTGCGTCGATATCAGCACAACAATCAAGTATTTAACCCACAGCTATTTAACCTTGAAATTTAAACGTAGTTATTAAGCATGACCGGCATCACGAGCATTAGAATGCTTTCGTTGTCGTCGGCAGTGGTTGGCATGAGCAAGCCAGCTCGGTTGGGCGTACTCAACTCCAAGGTAATTTCTTCAGAATCAATGTTGGAGAGCATTTCTGCCAGGAAACGAGCATTGAAGCCAATCTCCATATCCTCGCCCTCATACTGGCAGGCCAGGCGCTCGCTGGCTTCGTTGCTGAAGTCAAGGTCTTCGGCTGAAACTGTTAGCTCAGAACCAGCTAAGCGCAGGCGAACCTGGTGAGTGGTCTTGTTGGAATAGATGGAGATGCGCTTTACCGAGTTCAGGAAATCGGCGCGGCTGATGATCAAGCGATTCGGATTACTTACAGGAATTACGTTTTCGTAATCAGGATAGCGCTCATCAATCAGGCGGCACACAAGGCGCATCTGATTGAAGCTAAAGAAGGCATTGGAGCTGTTAAATTCTACTTTCACCGTAGTGGCCTCGGATGGCAACGCACTTTTAAGCAGATTGAAAGCTTTCCGCGGAATAATCAGGTTAGCTGATTGACCGGCACCTACATCGAGGCGGCGATAGCGCAGCAGGCGATGGCCATCGGTAGCTACAAACGTAGCTTGGTTGTCTGCAAGTTGCACCAGAATCCCGGTCATGGCTGGCCGGAGCTCGTCGGTACTTACGGCGAAGATAGTTTTGTTAATAGCCCGCGCCAGCGACGAGGACGGTATTTCAATCGGAGCCGAGCCCTTCACTACTGGCACACGTGGAAAATCAGTAGCATTCTCGCCTGCCAGCTTGTACCGGCCATTGGCGGAGCTTATTTCGATGGTGTACGTTTCCTCATCCAGCGTAAAGGTTACGGGCTGGTCAGGCAGGTTTTTGAGCGTATCGAGCAGAATGCGGGCGGGGGCAGCAATGCGACCTGTTTCGCGGGCCTCCACGGGCAACTCTGTTATCATGCTGGTTTCCAGATCGGAGGCCGTAATAGTCAACTTGCCGTCCTCAATCTCGAAAAGGAAATTCTCCAGAATGGGCACTACGGGGTTGTTCGTGACTACGCCGTTAATGCTCTGGAGCTGCTTGAGCAAGGCAGAAGACGAGACAATGAATTTCATATAGTGGGGGTTCGGCCAGGGTTGGGGGAAGGCGACAAAGATAGGAAACGCACCCGGCTTTGCCAGCGCCAGCAGCAGGGAATAACATAACCTGCTAGTCAGTATTTGCTGGCGAAGTTTAGCGTGATGAAAACTCCAAAATTTCGCTTCCGAGAGAAGCGCGACAGGGCCTGTGCAAATTATAAAGCAATACAGAAAGTGGCCTAATCCATGCTGTATAGCATGAAATTCGCTAATGTTGATTCACATAAAACCTGATCACTTTCTGCTTTATGGCTCCCGAGGCTTTACACCGTTTAGTTTATCAAAGTACCGCTACCCTGCCCATGAATGATAAGGAATTGGAATCCTTACTTAAGCAGGCGCGCGATTGGAATGCGCAGCATCAGCTCACCGGTGTTCTGCTCTACAGCGAGCATAATATCATGCAAGTATTAGAGGGTCCTAGAGACGAGGTGTTCTATATCTTCAATAAAATTAAGCAGGATATCCGCCACCGCAACGTGATTAAATTAGCCGACGGTGAGATCTACCAGCGTGATTTCTCCCAGTGGTCTATGGGCTTCAAGGTTGTAGCTATAAGTGACTTCGAGCATCTTGCTGGGTACTTGAATATTAACCGAGCTGATTTTTTGCCCCCCAGTACTGGGCAAAACGATACATCTCTACATTCGCTCCTTGCCTCGTTTGTAACTGAGGATGTAATCCGGTTTTAAGTGGAATCGACAATAAGTATAGTGATAATACTTACGTCTACTTTCCCGCAGAAAACCGTTCTGCTTTTTTGCGAGGAATTTAAATAGTCATATAGAAAGAAATGCAAATAATCTACAGACTTAAATTTTTCTTGCGTCGAAATTCATGGTGCTTACAGTAGCTCAGATTCATGAAATACTACCCCAATATTATAAAACAATTATTAATACTAAGTACGCTATTATATTCGTGCACCAAAAATGGGAATATTGGCGAAAAGACTGTTGATAATTTTCAAATTAAAACGTCGAAAAGTATAATTAAAAATAATTTTATAAAAGCAAAAACAATAGCAGATACCATTGCCCAAAAATTAATAGCACCTGAGAAGCTAGGCAATTTTCATTGCGAATATCACTTTGAATATTATGATGAGCAAAAATATAATAATGACTCAATCAACAAGCCGCCAACTGATTATCATATTTCTTATTATTTAATCTACAATGGGGACACAATAGGTAATAGCCCTATTTCAATAGACAGCTCATTTCAAGTAAAGTATTGCCGAATAAACTCATTCATTGGTCAACGGCATTTCTTAGAAGGAAAACTAACTATAACTAAACGAAAGGCTTTGAACATTGCACAAAAGAATGGAATTGATTTGCATTCAAATAGAGCCAAGGCAACAGCTACATTTCTTTCTAACTATAACTTATATGATGAAGCGCTCAATGCGATATATAAAAATAATGGTTTATTAAACTTGGTTCAAGAGGAAAAAACTAGATTCTATTGGGAAATAGAAAATCATTGTGATGGCTGCATTAGGCTTAACGTTGATGCCGAAACAGGCGAAGTATTCGGCAAAGAGATAATGCAATTTATGTATTAATATTTTTCTAAAACGACGCGTAGCGCCGCTTACGCCGCCATGCTCTCAAGACTCCAAACACTCCTAACAACACTAACGGAGCGCCAATATTAATTAGTTGCCAGCGGCGACGCTGCTCTGTTACTTTCACTTTATCGAGCGGCCGTAGTGTAATTTGCTTACTGCGAACGGCGATGAGGCCGGTTTCGTCGAGCATGTAATCCACGGCGTTTAGGGCCAGCTCGCGATTGGCAAATTCGGTGTTGGCGAGACGGTCGAAGCCGAGGCGGAAGGGCTGACCAGTTTTAGGATCCAGTTCGCTACGCACAAAGTCGCCATCGCCGATAATCAGCACTTTACCGGGATGGACATTGGATGCAGTAGCCGGTTGAAACTGCGTGGTACCCGGCTGGGCACGATTAGCAAACAGTGAGCGAAATTGTCCTTCTAGCAGGTATCCTACCGGCTTAAAGCTCTCGCGGTACAGCTTGGCATTAGGCTCCATGCGGGCGTCGTTCAAATTGACGGGCACCGGGGACGGCAGCACACGAGTATAGCGAGAGGTAAAAAGCAGTGGCGTTTTGCGAATGCCGACTGCCTTTACCGTATCGATGGTACTCACGAACTTGGTGTACACCGCGTCGAGGTTGCGGGTGATGGGGTGCGGGCTAAACTGATTGATGAGCGGATAAAACTGCCATGGCATTGGCTCTACGGTGGGCTGGTCGCCGGTGGTACCGGTCACAAGCGGGATTACGCCGGAGTTCAGGTCGAGCACCAGATTGGGATTGATGCGGGCGCCGTATTTAAATAACAGGTCCTCTAAGTTCAGCTGATACGGAAACGACAGCATACCGCCGCGCGCCGCGCTATCGAGGTTCACACGCATGGCATCCACGAAAAAGAGCGCTTTGCCCCCCTGGGTAATGAACTGGTCGAGCTTAAACTTCTCAATTTCGGTGTAGGCTTGCTCTGGCTTGGCCACAATCACCGCGTCGAGGGTGCGCAAATTAGGCACCGCGGCCAGGTTGACGCGGTACACATCGTAATACTCCTGTAAAGAGCCTATCAGGTCGCCGGCTTGCGCGTTGGTCAACTCCCCGTGTCCTTCGACTACGCCAATGATTTTGCGGCGACCGGGCGACAGTTTGCGAATGTTGCTAGCCAACTCGTATTCGAGACCTTCAATGCTCTGATTAAGACGCACATCGGAAGATGCGGTTTGGTTGCCGCGTAAGAGCAGCACCTGCTTTTCGCGAGGCCCAACGGCCACAGTAGCCCAGGGAAAGATGATTTTCTCGACGCGCTTACCGTTTTCCGTAGCAGCCAAGTTGGTTGGGCGAAGTCCTTTTTTGATCAGCGTTTCATAATACTCGCTGCGTGCCTTCTCAGAGTTGGCAGCCGAAGGATCGACGAATACGTAGCGCAGATTTGCCCCCCGTACACCTGCATCTCATTCAGCGTTTCGCGCACGGCCTGTTGGAGACGGCGGAAAGCAGGCGGAAACTCGCCATCCAGATACACCGTGACCGTAACCGGCTCCGGCAAATTTTGCAGAAGCTGCTTCGTGGCCGGCGACATGGTGTAGCGCTTTTCCTCCGTTAGATCGAGGCGAAAAAAGAGCCGCTGTCCAACAAAATTGAAGAGCAAAAGCACTCCTATGATCAACAGGAACCGGATCAGGTCGCGGCGCTTGCGGGAAGGTTGAATGGGTGATTCGGGCATGTTGTGCGGGGCTTCCATCTTAGCTTTTTGGTAGGGTCAAGATGTAAGCAGGATTACCAATTGCGGCTTTGCAGCACTAGCCGGGTGGCTAAAAGCAGTACGGCCATTAGGCTAAAAAAATACGTCAGGTCGCGGGAGTCGATTAGGCCTTTGCTGATATCGCGGTAGTGGGCCGCGATGCCGAGCTGGCTGATATAATAAGCAGGGCTTCCTTCGAAAACGGATGCTAGGGAATCAAAGCCCGAGTACACCAAAAAGCAACCTACCACAGCCACTAAGAAGGCAATGATCTGGTCGCGGGTAATGGCGGAAGCAAATACACCCATCGCCACAAATACCCCAGCCAATAGCGCCAGCCCCAGATAAGAGCCCACCGTAGCCGCCGAATCGATATTGCCTTCCGGATTTCCGAGCTGATACACCGAATAATAATATAGGAGCGTAGGTAGCAGTGCCAGCAAGGTCAGCAGCAGGCAAGCCAGAAATTTGCCCCCCAGAATCTGGCCATCGGTAAGTGGCCTAGTGAGCAGAAGTTCGATGGTGCCTGCCTTTTTTTCCTCGGCAAAGGTACGCATGGTGATAGCCGGAATCAGGAAAAGAAAGATCCAGGGAGCAATATTAAACAGGGTTTGCAGGTCAGCGTAGCCGTAGTCCAGCACGCTACTATCGGGAAATACCCACACGAACAGCCCGGTAGCCACCAAGAAAACGCCCATCACTACGTAGGCGACTGGTGAGCTTAGAAAGGCATTGAATTCTTTGCGAAGAATGGCAAACATTGGGTCAATTAATGAAAGCAGGCGGTCATGCAGAGGCGGAGCCGAAGCATCTCGCGTGTTTAGTGAAGTTGCTAATCTAATGACCGCGAGCGAGATGCTTCGGCTCCGCCTCTGCATGACCGCCTGCTGGTTTTTATTTAGTCAGATTCTGAAATACTTGCTCCAGCGACTGCTCTTCTTGGCGCAGCCCCAGCAACACCCAACCTTCCTGAGCCGCAAGGCGCGAAATTGCTCCCCGAACGTCAGTTCCGGCGCTGGCCCGGATGTGGTACATATTCTGGGGGGCAATTTCGACGCTCGTAATGCCTGGCAAAGCCCGCAAAGGAGCGGGATCGATGGCTTGCTCAAACTCCGCACGAATAAGCGTATCGCCGGCAGCGCGGGCACCTAACTCGCTGACGGAGCTGTCGGCCACAAGTTGGCCCCTATTGATAATTACTACTCTAGTGCACAAGGCGGTTACTTCGGGAAGAATGTGAGTTGAGAAAATCACAGTTTTGTCTTCACCTAGTTCCCGGATAAGCGTGCGGATTTCGCCGATCTGGTTGGGGTCGAGGCCGGTAGTGGGCTCATCAAGAATGAGTACGCCGGGGTCGTGAATAAGCGCCTGCGCCAAGCCGACCCGCTGCCGATAGCCTTTCGATAAAGCTCCTATCTGCTTGTTCTGCTCCCGGCCGAGCCCTACTCTATCTACCATGGCAGCCACGCGCCGGCGCCGGTCAGTACCCTTCAGTCCGTGCACAGAGCCAATAAATTCGAGGTACTCGTGCACGTACATATCCAGGTAAAGCGGGTTGTGCTCAGGCAGATACCCCACCTGGCGGCGCACTTCCAAGGGTTCGGTCAGCACGTCGTGGCCGGCTACGCGCACGGTACCGGCGCTGGGGGGCAAATAGCCGGTGGCAATCTTCATGGTAGTGGACTTGCCGGCCCCGTTCGGCCCCAGGAAACCCAGAATCTCGCCCTTGCCCACTGAGAATGAAATGTCATTCACAGCGGCTTGAGTACCGAAGTTTTTGGTCAGATGCTGTATTTCAACCATAGAATGTAGCGCGAAGCTCCAGCTTCGGGCATCTTTGCGAAGCCCAAAATGGGATGCAACGATAGGTTTGGACGAGGAAGCACGGAGCTGGAGCTTCGCGCCACAAGTTTACTTTTTAGGCTGTAATGGCCGCATTTCCAAGTCCACAATGTGGAAATTAAATGGCGTTTGCAGCGCATAAATGATTGTATCGGCAATATCCTGGGGCTGCATCATGTGCTCGTTGGCGTCGGTGCCGGGTATATCATCGAAGAAATTCGTTTGCACCGAGCCCGGATACAAGCAGGTTACTTTGATACCATCGTTGCGCACTTCCTTAAACAACGACTGCGAAAAGCCCCGCACTGCAAATTTGGACGCACAGTAACCCGCCATTTTTTCGATGCCCGTAGTTCCGGCAATGGATGAGATGTTCACGATATGGCCGATTTGCTGACGCTTCATGGCAGGCAGCACAGCTTGGCAGCAATAAAATGTACCGTGCACATTTGTATCGAACATTGTGTGCCAGTCTTCAGCCGAGAAGCCATCAACGGGACCAGCAATGCCCAGCCCGGCATTATTTACGAGCACATGCACTTCGGAGCCAAGTTGATTGATGGTATTGGCAAAGGCAACCTGCACACTAGCTTGCTTGCGTACATCGCACTCAAAAAAATGAAACCGCTCGTGCCGCAAATTCGTCGGGCGGGTGCGGCCCCAGCCGGCCACTACTGCCCCTTGGGCCAGCAGTGCCTGAGCAGTAGCCAGTCCAATCCCTTTGCTGACGCCCGTTAGAATAGCTACCTTGCCGGTCAGGTCCATAGTTTGGGTATGTTGCGAGTGAATAGTTGGTTGCAAGTTAGCTGCCTGCCGCGGCTTTTGCGCAGTTGGGTAAGTCTGTTCCTCGTGATGTCAGGGCTGGCGGGCTGCGCGAAGGATCATGAGGGCGATTGTTTTAAGAGTACCGGCAGCGTTGTAACGGAGCGGCGGGCGCTTCCACCCTTTCAGGACTTAGTTACCTACACCAACGTAGATGTGATACTGGTTCAGGATAGCACAGCGAATGAACCCTACGCCGAGGTACGCACCGGCAAAAACCTGCAGGAAGACATTGAGCTTCAAGTTGAAGATGGGCGCCTCACCATACGAAATACGAGCCGCTGCAACTGGGTGCGCCGCTACGACACGCCCCGCGAAGTAACTTTGCACGTAGCCAGCATCCGCGATGTCGCCTTATTAGGCGCCGGTAATATCCGCACGGCTGGCAACTTCCGCGTCAGCACCGTTTTCTTTCACCTCGTGGGGGCCGGCGACTACGACCTCGACCTGACCAGCGACATTATCTTTTTGGATATGTATGAGTTAGGTGATGTACGTCTGCGCGGGGCCGCCGACGAACTGAGCCTAACCGTGGGCGGACTAGGCTCCCTGCGCGCTACCGAACTCCAAACCAAACGCTGCTTTTTTGAGCTCACCCGCAACAGCGACGGGTCGGCCTACGTTTCGGCTTCCGACATTGTGGGTGGCAGCCACGCCGGCACCGGCATTCTTTACTACAGCGGTAATCCTGCTGCCACCGACATTCGGATAACTGGCAAAGGCAAGGCAGTAAAGCGCGATTAATTATCGACTCTTGCCGCCGGTTAAATATCGCCTAGCTGAGGCCGGATCAGGAGTTCTTCCACCACCGCCTGGGGCGACAAGGAGTAAGCCCCAAAGATAGCTTCGGCTACATCTTCCGCCTTAATAAACCGCTCGGGGGCAAATCAGCACCCTCCCAGCTAGCCGTGAGCGTAGCCCCCGGCAACACAGCCGTCACCCGGATATTCTGCTCTTTCAACTCCTCGCGCAGCGCTTTTGTCAGGCCAAGCAAGGCAAACTTTGCTACGCTGTAGGCGCCGCCACTGGGATACGCCCGCAGACTGGCCACTGAGCACATCGTGAAAATATGCCCCCCACCGTGCGCCAATAAGCTGGGCAGCAAGGCGCGGGTCACATCGTAGGTGCTATATAGATTCACGTCAATCATATGCCGCAGCACTGAGCCTTCTTGGTCATCATCTTGAAGGCGACCAGGAGTAAATGCTCCCGTGTTATTAATTAGGACCTCGATTTTGCCCCCCAGCGCCAGCACGAAATCGGTGAAGCGGCGGGTATCAGCAGGTTGGCTTAGGTCGGCGGCTAAGGTGTACAGCTCACTGCCCGGAAGTTCCTCCTCCACATCAGCGGCTAGCGTTAGTAAATCGGCGGCTGAGCGGGCGCAGGTAACCACCGCGAAACCAGCCCGCGCAAAACGCATGACCACAGCGCGCCCAATTCCCTTCGTTCCGCCGGTAACAATGATATATTTTTGCATTCCTTTACTTGTTGAGTTCGTTTTTACGTAGGGTTATCAAACACGGGCCGAGCATTTCCTAAGCGTAGCTGTTTGCTCTGCAAGTTCCTGTATTTCTCCCTTCCTCCTTCCGCTTTATGGTCAAAAACTTCGGCGAGTTTCTGCTTTTTCTACAAAGTATGGTCACGCGGACCGAGCGCATCAAAACGCTCTGGAATCGCACCCTTGAAGAGGCCGTAATTATCGGCTTCAATTCTGTTTTTATCGTCGCTATCGTCAGCGCTTTTATCGGAGCTGTAACGTGCGTCCAGATCTCGTATAACCTTGTTAGTCCGCTTATTCCGAAGTCGACCATCGGCTTTATGGTGCGCGAAATGACTATTCTGGAGCTTGCGCCCACTATCACCAGCATCGTGCTTGCGGGTAAAGTGGGATCGAGCATCGCGGGCGGCTTAGGCACCATGCGTATCACGGAGCAGGTAGCAGCGCTAGAAGTAATGGGCATCAACTCTGCTTCTTACTTAGTGCTCCCGCGAATCGTAGCAGCCATTCTTATGTTTCCGCTGCTGGTTATTTTGGCAATGCTTCTTTCCATTTTAGGGGGCTACTTAGCCGGCACTCTCACCGGTGCCATTTCAGCTCAGGAATATATCGAAGGACTACGGAGTGATTTTATTCCTTACAATATCACTTTCGCCCTGATCAAGTCGGTAGTATTTGCCTTTCTGGTGTCTGCTATTTCTTCTTACAAAGGCTACTTCACCACGGGTGGGGCGCTGGAAGTAGGAGCAGCCAGCACCGGCGCCGTTAATAACTCTATCATCGCTATTCTGCTAGCTGACTTCGTGTTAGCTGCGCTTCTTCTGTAAATGCTTGAATGGCTGAGTGGTTAACTGGCTGATAGTTCCAACTTCTGAACGCAACCATTTGGCCATTCACCCTTCACCCATTTAATCATTCAACCATTTAGTACCATGATTGAAATTCATAACGTCCAGAAATCCTTTAATGGCAACCAAGTGCTGAAGGGTATCACCTGCACGTTTGAGACGGGCAAGTGCAATTTGTTGCTGGGTGGTTCAGGCACTGGTAAAAGCGTGCTGTTACAGTGCATTGTGGGCCTGATGCAGCCCGACATCGGGAGCATCACTTATGACGGCAGCGTGTTCACCAATAACAAGGTGCAGATCAGGCAGGAAATCCGGCGCAAAATTGGGATGCTGTTTCAGGGCTCAGCGCTGTTCGACTCTATGACGGTGTTCGAAAACATTGAGTTTCCCCTGAAAATGCTTACCCCCGAAATGACCAAAGAAGAACGTCGCGACCGGGTTGAGTTTTGCCTGAAGCGCGTAGGTCTTGAGAATGCGGGCAACAAAATGCCGGCAGAAATTAGCGGCGGCATGAAGAAGCGCGTGGGTATTGCCCGCGCCATTGCGCCCAACTGCACCTATCTATTCTGCGACGAACCCAATTCCGGCCTCGATCCACTCACCAGTCTCAAGATTGACGAGCTGATTCACGAAATCACGCACGAGTACAACATCACCACCGCTATCATCACCCACGACATGAATTCCGTGGTGGAAATCGGCGACCATATCATCTTTTTGCATAAAGGGCAAAAACTGTGGGATGGTACCAAAGACGAAATTCTGAATGCACAGGTACCGGAGCTGAAAGAGTTTATCTTCAGCAGCAGTTTGGTGCGAGCCGCCAAAAAAGTGGACGACGAATCGGAAGGAGGCCTCGCGGCCATTACAGAAGGCGAGTCTACCAGTGCCTGATACATTTGTTTATTCTACATAAAAAAGCCCCCCAGAATTATTCTGGGGGGCTTTTTTCGTTTAATCAAGATTGGCTTTGTGGTCACGAAGGCCAGTTAAGTGAGCCAAGTGGTGCTGTCCATGCCAGGCATAGAGCACCAGCGCCTGATCGAGCGTATAATCCCGATTGTTGCCGGGATGATAAAAGGTGCGTTGCCATTGGGCCTCCGTTAGATGATGCAGCAGCACCGTCCAGCGGGTGTGTAAGGCCTCTAACAGCGTTAACGACACGGTGATAGGAGTTGCTTCCACGTCGAGCAATTCGGCCCAGGCGTGCTCTTCATAGGGCTTCACGGTGGGCCTTTCCTCCGTGAGAGCCAAGCGGAAACGCGTATAGCTATTAATGTGTGAATCGGCCAGATGGTGAATGACCTGCCGACCAGTCCAGCCACCGGGGCGGTATGGCTCCTGCAAACGCACTCCACCAATTTCGCGGGCTACAGCCGTAAGCTGGGCTGGCAGTTGCTCAATCTGTCGAATTAGAGCAGCTCGCTCCGTAACGGAAAGCTTACCGGCCGGCAGCGTGGGCTGCCCAATTGGATAACGAAGATCGGGGCTGGGGGGCATTTTCAGTTGGTTGGGTGAAAGATGTTTGGCACAAAAAAAGCCTTCCATACAAGGAAGGCTTTCTTTCTAGAACGACCAAAATTTTAGCCGTTGCGCTTATTTAGCTCATCGCGAATTTTGGCGGCCTTTTCGTAGTCTTCTTTTTCCAGAGCCTGGGCCAGCATCTTCGTCAACTCGTCCAACGACACCTGACCACTGGGGTCGCGAGGGGTTGGCGTTGAGGCCGGCGTACCGCCGTTATCGTCATCATCGTCGTCCTCGTCATCATCGTCCGAAGCATCTTCGGCATTTTCATCGAGGTCGCTTAGAATGATACCGGCTTCGCTCAGCACGCTTTCCACAGTGAAGATCGGCACGCCGAAACGCAGGCCGATAGCAATGGCATCGCTGGGGCGGGCGTCGATTTCGAAGGTTGTGGCCCCATCGGAGCACACAATTTTGGAATAGAATACGCCTTCCTTTAAATCCGATATCATCACTTCAATGATGGCCACATGCACGTGCTCCGCAAACGACTTGAACAAGTCATGCGTCAGGGGACGGTTGGGGCTAATTTTTTCTATTTGAATCGCAATACTCTGCGCCTCAAACATGCCAATGATGATGGGCAACCGGCGGTTACCTGTTTTTTCGCCCAGGATAAGAGCGAAAGAACCCGATTGGGATTGGCTGGATGACAGGCCGAGAATTTCGAGCTGAATTTTCTTCACAAGCGATTAAGCTGATTTTAGGTGTGTCGATTTGCGTTTACTAAACTAGTAATCAATAAGTTAGTGCGTTAAATAAAACAATAGCAGCAACCCATCAAAACTTAATGTAGCGACGCACTAATTCAACTCTTTAACGGCCTGAGTTAATTTCGGTAATACGTCGAAAACGTCGCCAACGATACCATAATCAGCCGCTTTAAAGAATGGCGCTTCTGGATCCTTGTTGATGACGACAATAACCTTCGAAGAGTTTACGCCAGCTAAATGCTGAATAGCTCCCGAAATACCGCAGGCAATATACAAGTTCGGCGACACCGTGATACCCGTTTGGCCCACGTGCTCATGGTGAGGGCGCCAATCTACATCAGATACCGGCTTGGAGCAGGCAGTAGCCGCGCCCAAAGCTTTGGCTAGGTCTTCTATCAGATTCCAGTTCTCTGGGCCTTTCATGCCCCGGCCGCCAGACACTACTTTGTCGGCTTCCGGGAGCAGAATACCACCAGCCTGCTCCTGCATGATCACCTGCTTTGGTGCATCGGAGAAGTCGGCGTCGGTGAGCTGAGCGGAGAAGTTCTCTACCGTTGCGGTTTGGCCAGCATTGTGCAGAGGCTCCATCGAGTTCTTCTTCACAGCAATAATTTTGCGCTCGCCACTCAAAATAACGTCCGAGAAGGCTTTGCCGGAGAAAGCACCACGCTTCACCACAAATTGCCCCCCATCGGTTTTGGGCAGCTCTACTACGTTAGTAGCCAAGCTCGCTTGCAGACGCACCGACAGGCGCGAACCGACAGCCGCTCCGATGTTGGAGTTAGCTAATACAATTATCTGCGCACTTTCCTGCTGGGCCGCGGCGGCAATCAGTTTGGTATAGGCGCCGTTTACGAAATCCTTCAGACGGGAATCGTTGTCGTATAAAACTTTGCTGATGCCCTGCTCGCCGAGAGCGGCAAGGTTAGCTTCAGTAGCCTCACCCACGGCGACAGCCGTAGCCGTGGTGCCAAGCATCTGAGCCACCTGGCTGCCATAGGAAGCTACTTCCAATGAGGATTTTTTGACCTCGCCGTTATCACACTCAACTACAACTAGAACAGACATTTATTTAGACATAAGAAGTGAACTACAAGAAATGAGTTGTTTACCAGAGAAGCTTATTAGCAGACGTTTATCTCATGTCTGCTTCGTGGTTCTCTAATCTCAATCCTGTATTATATTACTTTGGCTTCGTTGCGCAGCAGCTTAATCAGGTCACCGGCCGATTCGGCAGGGATAAGCTTGACACCCTGCTTCTTGGGGGGCAAAGCGTACTCGGTAACCTGGGTGCGGGGAGCTTCGCCGGTTGGCTCTACTACTTTCAAGGGCTTGGTCCGGGCCGTCATGATACCGCGCATGTTAGGAATGCGGGGCTCACACATGGGCTCCTGACACGAAACAACGAAAGGCGTAGCCACCTCCACTATTTCTTTGCCACCTTCAATCTCACGCTCCAGCGTAGCCGTATTACCTTCTACATCAAGCTTGATGGCCGGTGCTACTGTTGGGATGCCGAGCAGCTCGCCAACCATGCCATGTACTTGAAAACCATTATAATCTATGCTTTCCTTGCCCATCAGAATGAGGTCGTAACCACCTTCTTTGGCGGCCGCCGCAATTTGCTGGGCCACGAAATAGGCGTCGGTGGGCTTGGCATTAACACGAATAGCGTCGTCGGCACCAATGGCCAGAGCCTTGCGAATATTGGGTTCCGTATCGGCTTCGCCTACGTTGAGCACCGTCACATTGCCCCCCAGTTTTTCCTTTAACTCAATGGCGCGGGTAAGGGCATATTCATCCCAAGGATTAATTACAAACTGCACCCCAGCCTTGTTGAGCTCCTTATTATCAGGAGTGAAGGCGATTTTGGTGGTCGTGTCGGGCACGTTGCTGATACAAACGAGAAACTTCATCGAAGGTGCTTATATGGACAAATAACTACGGGAAAGCCCCTAATTTCGGGCGAAGATACAGAAAACTCCTGCCCTATGGAAACCTCACCCAGCCGTTTACAGCAACTCCTAGCCTTCTACGCCGATGACCCCAACGACGCATTTACGATCTACGCACTGGCCACTGAATATAGGTCTACGGAGCCGCTAGTGGCTATGAAATATTATCAAACGCTACTGGATGAACACCCTGACTACGTGGGCACATACTACCACGCAGGCAAGTTGCTGGAGCAATTAGAAAAGCCGGAAGAGGCTGAAAAAGTTTACCGTCAAGGCTTGCAGGTGAGCCGCAAAGCCGGGCAGATGCACGCGGCCAGCGAATTGCAACAGGCTCTCAACCAATTGCTCGGCTTAGACTACGAAGACGAGTAAAATGACTGGTTTATTTTTTTTGCATGAGCGCGCGAGCTGCTTCCACCGCTATACGGGCATTGGGAGCAAAGGCATCGGCCCCGATGGAGCGCCACAGCGTTGGGTCGGCGTTGAATGGCTCCCCTCCTACTAACACAAACACGTTGCTGGCACCTATCGTATTTTTTTTGGCGTCAATAAGTTGGCGTAGTATGCCCACGTGGTGAGCCATAGAAGCACCAATGACTAGCAAATCGGCTTTAAACCCAACAACTGCTTTCCAAATGCCATCAGTCGGCGTGTTCGCACCTAAAAAGTAGGGCGTCCAGCCATCAAGTTCTAGAAAATCGGATACCATTCGCACCGGCATGCTATGCAAATCGCCGGACACCGTGGTAGCCACAAAACGGAAGCCATTGGGTGTGCCAGCTTGCAGATATGGGTGTAGCATGGCCATAGCCAACTCCGTAGCGGCGGTGCAATAATGCTCTTGCGCTACAGTAATTTGCCCTTTGTGCCAGCGCGAGCCCACCTCCCACTGCACAGGCATAAATACATGCTCATAGAGCAGCCGGACATCAATCCCGTCCTTCGCTTCTTTTCTGAGTAAGCTAATAGCTTCCGTACGCTGCCCAGCTAATAAATGCGCTAGATAGGCATCAGCTAAGTCTTTAAGCGGAGTTTCCTGAAGCGAGACGGCGGGCGTCGAAGGGGCCTTTTCAACCAGCGGGTGCTCTAATTCTTTAAAAGCGGCACTCAGATAGCCTGCTGCGGCAATATACTCTGTGATGGGCAGCCGTTGGGCAAGCACCTGCTTCAGGGCTGCTAACTGCTGTGTCAGACTTTGATCGTGGGCAGGATCGGGTGGATGGTGCCGGGAATGAAACAGATGCGTTTCAAATAAGCCCGCACTGTTCATTAGGATGGCATTGGCGAGCGCCGTCAGATGGCTTTGCATCTCCTGCTCCAGCGCTCTCCGACCTTCCTCATCGCCTTCGCAGTAATTTATACCGGGTGCTAGCTGACAGTAGAGCGTCGCAGCCTCCCCAGTTATATTCTCGGCCTGTTGATAAATGCTTTCGGCTGTACGTTGCTGTTTTACATTCATTACTGTATACCCATTGCTGCCCCCATAACACTGCTACACAGCTTATTGTATCAACAGCTATCTGTTTTACATAGAATACATTCTGTGAGTAAAAGGCGTAGCTTACTCTATCCGGTCTTTGTACTCTGAACCGCGCCGGGTGGTTTCGCAGAATGCGTTTTTACCTGCCATATAACGACAAAAAGCTCCTCGTACAAGATTCAGTGGCTGAGCAGTGCCCCCATTACAAAATTAATAGTTGCCTGCTTTTGGCAAAACCCCTGTTAAAGCCGTTCGGGGGCTTTTATTCAGTTATATCGCCTAAGGCAAGCAAGTCAGCAGTACTTTTTTGAGAGTACAGACCGTGTTGTTATCTGGTTGGTACTGAACTTTCTCTGGCCAATCTGTGTCAGAGGGACCATGTCCAAAACCTCTTTATGGCTTATTGGGGGGCTTTTTTTAGCTACTCCAGCCAATCTGCTGGCCCAGACTACCGATCCTACTCTCAACGCCGATGCGCCGTTCGTGCGCAACATCCGTCCTGATAGGCCCGGCCGCACCATCACGACCAACATGGTACCCTTGGGCCAAGTGCAGATAGATGCGGGCACCAACCGCTTTGAGCCGGCCACCACTACAGGTTTTGGCCCGAATCGTACGCTGTCCGGGGCTACGCTGCGTATTGGCTTGCCTAGTCATATTGAGCTGCGCCTGACGCAGGGCTACCTCCACCCCACCGACAAACTCGCCGCCGCATCAGCAAGGGTCACGGGCAACGATTTTGAAGTCCCACTGCCTTCTGCATCGCTTCCTGGTGGATTTATGCCTCTGACCGTAGGTGCCAAATTTCTCGCTTCTACCGTGCCCAATGCCCGCTCCCAAGTGGTGCTTTTGGGGGAGTTGACGCTACGCAACGGCAATGCGTCTTTCCCAAATAAAGTACTGGAGCCCGGAGCCCGTTTACTAGTATCGCAACAGTTGGGGCAGCGCTACGGCCTGGAAGCTAACCTCGGCTTTCGCCAGCGTGGCTTCCGGGCCGCCGACACAAAATTAGGCACCTACCTTGGCACGCTGGCTTTGAATGGACCCTTGGGGGGCAATTTTGGTTTCTTTGCTGAAACTTATACCACTTGGCAGCGCGATTCAAAGCTGGCGCCTGGGGCTACGGCCGGTGTTTACTGGCGGCCGCTGCCCAACCTCCGCTTCGACCTGAATGCTGGCCAAGGCTTCACCCGCGAAGCCGAGGGCTTATCTGTAGGGGCTGGCTTTAGCGTACGCCTTCCCAAATAGTAACCTAGTATTCGTTTAACATGAAACGGCCGCCCCAATACTTATTTAGTATCGGGGCGGCCGTTTTTTCAGACAAACCCAAGGGCTACGGACGCTGACCTACACTGGCGGGCTCAATGCGAGTGGGTGTTTGCTCGCCGCCGATTATTCCGGTAGCACTACGCGCAATGGCCGAAATAATGGCGGTCATGTTGGTCAAGTTCAAGCTTTCTACTTCGTCATCTACCGAATGATACAGCTTATCCGTCGGAATCTGGTCGCTGCTGATGGTGTGGGCCGGCACGCCTAAACGCGCTAGCGTCGCATTATCGGAGCGGTAAAAAAGGTTTTGCTCGGGGTAAGGGTCTGGCTCGAAGCGGAAGGGCGTGCCTTCCAGCTTTTGCTGAAGCAGCTTGCCAAAGTCAGAGCGCTCGTAGCCAGTGATGAAAGCGGTTTGGGGGCCAAATTTGGCTTCCTTACCAATCATTTCGATATTAAACATGGCCACAACTTTCTGTGGATCAATCTGCTGGGAAAAATATTTAGAGCCGAAGCCTCCAATTTCCTCTGCCGTGAAAGCCACGAATACCAGCGTCCGCTGATTTTTCTTTTTCTTCTTGCCGACCTCCAGCTTGTTGTTTTTGAAGTACTCTGCCAAAGCAACCACCGCCGTCGTACCGCTGGCGTCATCGTCGGCTCCATTGGCAATGGAGTCGCCGGCTACGGCAGGCAATATGCCAATGTGGTCATAGTGAGCTGAGAACACTACCATTTCGGCTGCGCGAGCTTTGTCCTCTGCCTGTCCGGGTAGCACTCCTACTACATTGCGCAGCTCCACCGTTTTGATGGTAGTGGTGGCCGTAGCAGCAAATTTTACGGGAGCGGCCGGGGCGGCAGCCAGCACAAAGACGCTGGCAAAAGGTTTCGGCTGCTCACCCTGCATACCGCCATGACTCAGATAGCCAGATAATTGCTTGAAACGCTGCGCGTGTGCCGGATCGACCAGCACCAGGGTGTTAGCAGTAGGCTGCAGCAAAGCGCCCATCTGTTGGCGCACATTATCCTGGGGGCCAATAACAATCACGCGCGGCGGCGCGGCATCTTCACTGGTCCAACTAAGGGTAGGCAGCCCCGATACGGGTAGCACGTTTTCGGGCGCTACCGCCGAGCCATTAAGTGTTACACTACTAGCAACTACCTGTACTTCGTACGCCGGAAACACCTGCTCGTAGGTGGTAAGACCTGGCATCTTCTCCAGCCCAATCCGTTCAAACTCAGCAGCCAAGAATTTAGCTGCCTGTAACCCGCCCGGCTTACCAGCGGCTCGCCCCTGCATGTCATCGGCCGCCAAGGTGCGGATGACGCGCTCAACGTTTGCTTGCTTAATTATTTTCTTTTGTGCTTCAGCTAATTGTCCTATACAGGCCAATCCAATGATCAGGACGAGTTTTTTCATGGCTCAAGGTAGGAATTTTGCCTCATCACAAAACCACTAATTCCCTTTAGCTTACCTTTTCACTTACCGTTATTCCTATGTCGCTCCGCTTGCTTCTGTTTTTGCTCCCTGTTTTTCTTTTTAGCGCCTGCAAAACTGCGAAAGACACTACCCCCGATGCCAGCCTGCGCAATACGCGCTGGGTACTCCGAACTCTAGGTGCTACCCCCATCACCACGCCCGAGAATAGTCAGGAAATCTATCTGCAATTCAACGCCACTACCGACCAGATAGCTGGCTACGCGGGCTGCAACCGTTATTTCGGCCGCTTCGAACAGCCTACAAATGCTTCGCTGCGCCTCTTGAATATTGGCTCGACCAGAATGTTCTGCGAAGCCCGACAACAAGTAGAAACCGACTATTTAAAAGCGCTTCAAGAAGCCTCACGCTTTCAAATAAAAGGCAATACCCTACGCCTTTACGCAGGCACAAGTGAGGAGCCACTGGCAATTTTTGAGGCCGTTTATCTAAGATAGGCGCACAAAAAAGCCCCCCAATTACGTTGGGGGGCTTTTTGTGCGCCTATAGCACGACCTACTTGGCGGGCAGTGCGGGTAACGAATTTAGCCAGGGCATGAAAGCCACAAAATCGGCTTCGGTGCGAAGAGCCGGGCGCTTTTTAAGCTCTGCCTGAATTTGGGCCGAGTGTTCGGGTAAAGCAGCCGTCAACGCTTTTGCATTCAGCTTGAGAGGTTGCAACCGACCATCAGCCGTACGGACGAAGTAGTCGGTTTGGTCAACCAGCTCATCATAGCGCCGGTCGGCGCTGTACGCGCCCGCGAAGCTAGCTTTTTGCAGCGTTTTGCGCTGAAGCTTGAGAAGGCTGTAGTTGCCCGGCACCAGTACTTCAAAATACTCCCGGCGCATTGCCGGATCAGGCGCGTCATAGAAGCGCTTGAAAGCTCGCGGCTGCGTTTTGGTCGGGTCGTTCAGAACAAATGACTCTATCCTGTTCATATCCAGGTATATGGAGTCCTTAGCATTACGAAGCAATAACAGCAAACGCTGATTGGCATCATACTTCAGTTTTAGCTCCGGTAATGGCACCTTGGACGCGAGTTGGACGCTGCCCGGAAGCCAGCTAGGAATCAAGTAAGGAGTACCCCGTACTCCCTCGTAGCGATTATCGAATCGAACAAAGGCTGAGCCCTCAACCAGGTTCTTAATATTTTCCTGGGCTGCATTGCCCGAGTTGATCACTGCACTTTGGGCGGTAGCTTGCAGACTCACCAAGGCGCTGGCGATAACAATAAATAGTTGAAAGCGTCTCATTTAGAGATTGAAGTTGAATAATCAGCAGTATTGCTCCGAAAATATATTCATTTTCAGATTAAAAGTCAGACTACGCGCTGTAAACACAAGATTAGCTCAGCGTAAGTATAAGGTCATCAGCGTTTACTAAGGTTCCTTCGCCCAGGTGCAGGCTTTGCACGGTAGTGTCTTCGGGGGCGGTGATGGTGGTTTCCATCTTCATGGCTTCGATAATGAAGAGCGGCGTGTTGCGCTTCACCGTTTCGCCATCTTTCACCAGCACTTTGGAAAGCATTCCCTGCAAGGGCGCACCAATCTGCCGCGGGTTCGACTTATCCGTTTTTTGGTTACGCACCGTTTTCACTTCCACCGAGCGGTCGCGCACTTCCAGATTGCGGGTCTGGCCGTTGAAGGAGAAGAACACGGTGCGGTTGCCGTCGTCATTCACGTTGCCCACCGAGCGCAGCTTCACAATCACCGACTTGCCGCGGGCAATATCAATAATGGTTTCTTCTCCGGGTTTGAGGCCGTAGAAAAACACACGCGTCGGGATCAGCGACACATCGCCGAACTGCTGCACGTGTGCCCAATACTGCTCAAATACTTTGGGGTACAGCAGATAAGAGAGCAGATCGGTAAACTTGGTCTGGGGGCCAAATTTCGTTTGAAACGCGGCCCATTCTTTATCAAAATCAATGGGTGCGAGGTGCTCATTAGGCCGGTCGGTGAAGGGCTTCTCATCCTTGAGAATAAGCTTTTGCAACTCTGCTGGCCAGCCCCCTTCCGGCTGCCCGATGTCGCCCCGAAACAGGCTCTGCACCGACTCAGGGAATGACAGGCTTTCCCCTTTTTCCAGCACGTCCTGCGTGGTTAGGTTGTTGGTCACCATAAAGAGCGCCATATCGCCAACTACTTTCGACGAAGGGGTTACTTTCACGATGTCGCCAAACAGCTGATTTACGTCGGCGAACGTTTGCTTCACTTGTTCAAACTTATCGCCTAGGCCCAACGCCGCCGCCTGGGGCCGCAAGTTCGAATATTGCCCCCCAGGAATCTCGTGCTGAAATACTTCTGACGTGCCTGCTTTCAAGCCCGACTCAAACGGATAGTAGTACTCACGCACCGTTTCCCAGTAGTTCGAAAACTCGTTCAGGCTCCGCTGATCGAACTCCCGATGGCGAGGCGTACCACGCAGCATTTCCACAATAGAGTTGAAGTTGGGCTGGGAAGTAAGACCGGATAATGAGCCTAGGGCTACATCAATTACATCAACATCGGCCTCAATCGCCTTGAGGTAAGTAGCTGCTTGTAAGGACGATGTATCGTGGGTATGTAGATGAATGGGCAAGCTAATGGTAGACCGAAGACCCTGAATAAGCTCAGTGGCGGCATAAGGCTTTAGTAGGCCAGCCATGTCCTTAATGCAGAGAATATGAGCGCCGGCGTCTTCGATTTGCTTAGCCAAGCGCAAGTAGTAATCAAGGTTGTACTTGGCGCGCTTGGGGTCCAGAATGTCGCCGGTGTAGCAAATGCTAGCCTCGGCCAATCCCTGGGTTTTGTTGCGTACAAAGCCAATACACGACTCCATGCCCGGCATCCAGTTCAGGGAATCAAAGATGCGGAAGATGTCCACGCCCGTTTCCCAGGCCTGCTGCACAAATCGCTCGGTGAGGTTATCGGGATAAGCTTTGTAGCCCACCCCATTCGCCCCCCGAATGAGCATCTGGAGCAAAATATTCGGTACTGCGGTCCTGATTTTAGCCAACCGCTCCCACGGGTCTTCGTGCAGAAAACGTAGCGCCACATCGAACGTCGCGCCACCCCACACTTCCATTGAGAAGGTTTGAGGGTGCATTTTGGCGTAGCGCTCCGCTACCTTCAGCAAATCGAAGGTGCGCATACGGGTCGCCAGAAGGCTCTGATGCGCATCACGAAACGTCGTGTCGCAATAATGGATGGGCTTATCGGCCCGCAGCCACTGGGCAAATGCTTCGGGGCCTAATTCGGTCAGTTTGTTCTTAGTGCCGGGCTGGTGGGGTTCGGTGGTATTAGCGGCCGGAATTTTGGGTTTGCGCAGATCCCGCGCGGGGTCCATCAGATTTTTAACGTCGGGGTTGCCGTTTACCACCACATCGCCGATGTAGGCCAGCACTTTAGTGCCACGGTCTTGGCGGGGCTTGTACTGAAATAGCTCGGGGTGGTCTTTGATAAAGTCCACATTGGCCTTGCCGCTTACAAACTCCGGGTTGGCAATGATATTTTGCAGAAACTGAATGTTGGTTCGTACCCCTCGAATACGGAATTCATCCAGCGTACGCGCCATTTTCTGGGCCGCTCCTTCCAGCGTAGGCGCATGGGCCGACACTTTCACCAGCAGCGAATCGAAGAAGGGCGACACTTTCACACCTTGGTACACCGAACCCTGGTCGAGACGAATACCAAAGCCGCCGGCCGAGCGGTAGGCCACAATAGTACCGTAATCGGGTTTAAAGTCGTTTTCGGGGTCTTCAGTGGTGATGCGGCACTGAATAGCGAAGCCCGTGCGCATTGGTTTGCCCCCCGGCTCCAGCCCTATCTCAGGCGAGGAGAGGTTGTAGCCGGCGGCAATGTAGATCTGCGTTTTGATCAGGTCGATACCGGTAATCATCTCCGTTACGGTGTGCTCCACCTGAATACGCGGATTTACCTCAATGAAGTAGATGCGGTCCTGCTCGGGGTTTACCAAAAATTCTACCGTGCCTACGTTGTTATAATTCACGGCCCGGCCCAGACGCAGCGCGTACTCGTACAGCAAATGCCGCTGATGATCAGCCAGATCCAAAGCGGGAGCAATTTCGACTACCTTCTGAAAACGGCGCTGCACCGAGCAGTCGCGCTCGTAGAGATGCACAATGTTGCCGTGGTTGTCGGCTACCAGCTGTACCTCTATGTGCTTAGGCCGCTCCACGAACTTCTCCAAGAACACAGTGTCATCGCCAAAGGCTTTTAGGGCCTCGTTACGGGCCTCAAAGAATCCTCTTTCCAATTCTTCATCCGTCCGAATGACGCGCATTCCTCGTCCGCCGCCGCCCGAAGCTGCCTTGAGCATGACGGGGTAGCCAATACGATGCGCCTCATTCAGAGCAACTTCCAGATCAACCAAATCGGCTTCGCTGCTTTCAATAATGGGCACTTGGCACTGCAATGCCACACGCTTAGCGGCTACTTTGTCGCCCAAGGCTTCCATTACTTCCGGCCGCGGCCCCACGAAAATGACGCCTTCCTCTTGGCAGCGCCGGGCTAGCGTAGCATTTTCAGCCAGAAACCCATAGCCGGGATGAATTGCATCGGCTCCATTCTCCTTAGCAGTACGCAGAATGGCTTCGATGTCCAGATAAGGCTTCAGCGGCTCATCGTCGCGACCGATCTGATAGGCCTCATCCGCCTTGTAGCGGTGCAGCGAATACCGATCCTCGTACGTGTACACGGCCACCGTTGGGATTCCCAGTTCGGTGGCGGCACGCAGCACGCGGATAGCAATTTCGCCACGGTTGGCAACGAGTAGCTTTTTAATATTCATAGTTCAGGAGATGAGGGAGAAGCGGAGAACGAATCGGGACGAAGCTAGGCAAATGCGCAACAAGCGCCACACGTAGTCAGCGAATTTTTGCTAACTGAGCCTTATTCGCAATATCGACTCCTTTGGTTATTCCGACGTAAAGGCTGCTACTCAAGGTAGGAAGCATTCCTAAAAAAGCCCCCCGGTAGTGTCCTGCTTCATGCAAAAATCCCCTGGTTAGCCTTTATTGGCTAACCAGGGGATTTGATTGGAAGTAATTTCAGCCGGTCTAGCGAGCGGCTCGTACGGAGCTGGCACCGCTGGCACGGCTGCTTACTACGCGCGCATTGCCTTTGTAGCGAATGTCGCTGGCACCTGAAGCGGTGGAGGAAAGTTCTCCATCGATATTCACCTGAGCCTCACTAGCACCCGATGCCGTTATCTGCGCGCCTCTGGATTGCAACGCATATGCTTGGTACTCACTACCGCCGCTGACGTTCACTTTCTGCCGATCGGCCTGACCGGAAAGCTTCACATCGCTGGCACCAGAACAGTTTACATCTAGGCTTTTCGCTGTGAGGCTGAGGGTTATATCGCTGGCTCCGCTGGCTTGTATCTTAAAGTCGTTCGTGGTAAAAGCTGACTGGCCCTTCACTGCAGATGCCCCGCTCACAGAAATTCCTTTGAGTGTGGGGCAGGTGATATAAATATTCACGCTATTCTCTTTGCTGCTGCCCACCAAGTCACGCCAGTTGAAATCACGGTCGCGGTATATTTTCAGGGTGCCGTTCTGCACCTCCGTTTTCAGGTATTTCTGGATTTCCTCTGATGCCTCCACTACCACGCTCGTAGCGCTGCCCTGGCGCAGAAACACATTCACCGCGCCACTGGCGCTCACGGCTTCGAAGTTGCCTGTTCGGCGGGTTTGCTTTGTTTGGGCTTGCACACAAAATTGGAGCGTACACGCAACTAACAGTAGGAAGAGTGCCTTGAAATGAGTCGAGGTTTTCATAGAGTAGAATAAGTATTTGAGAGTTGTTGAGGTAGATGCCTGTATCACACGAAGGGTTGCCTAAAGTGCAGATAATATACTCATTTAGCTGCTGAAATCAGATACAAAAAATCGGTAATAGTATTTACAATCAGCATGTTGGCTCCTGGGGGACAAATATTTTTCACTTTCGCTCCCAACGGCTTGCAACCATTTGCCTTGGACGTGCCTCCCCTCTACAGACTACTCACAACTTTCGCTATATGGTACAAGCCTTGACCCGCTCTTTTTTGTGGTTAACAGCCGCGCTCATGCTCGGCAGCTGCGTTGAAGATTCAGACGTCAACGCCGAATTACTGAATAGGCGCTGGCGATTAACAGACGTAGGCGAAACGCCCATTGAGGTTTCCAGCTTTTTCCAGGATAGAGAATCCTATATCCAGTTTGTCGCTTCTGGCAACCGGATAGAAGGCTTGTCAGCCTGCGACGAGATTGGGGGCAATTTTCGCTTAATGCGGCCACCAATACGCTCAATATCACGCAGCTAACGGTGAAGGCCGGCAGTTGCTCAAGCCCAGTAATCGGAGGGCGTTATCTGGCAGCACTACCTCAAATTACTACCTACAAGCAAGAAGGCAATACACTTCGTCTTTATGATGCGACGAACTCGCTAATTCCACGCTTGACTTTTCGCACAGACAACTGAGTTTACTTAAGTCCCTTATTTTACCTACTGATTGTTAGTGGATTAATTGTTAGGCGCTATGTTATTCAGGCCGGCAGAAGGTGCGCTTCTGCCGGCCTGATTTAGTAATAGGCTGCTGCCTTTACTCCGATTACTGGCATCTTGGGCAGCCGTAGTTTCACCTCGCGCAAACCTTGGCCGCTTGGTTCAGTTGTGAAGTAACCCTTCTCACCTGAACTACCTTCATGGATTTTGCCCAAAAAAACATTCTCATTGTCGGGGCCTCATCGGGCATCGGGCTGGCTACGGCCAAGCTGTTGCATGGTCTTGGTGCCCAATTGTTTACTGCTTCGCGCCACCTTTCGCCCGAGCTAGCCGAGTTGCAGACCACGCACCTCGCGCTAGACGCCACGCAGCCCATCGCGCCCACCGCCTTCGATGCCCTACCCGATACCTTGCAGGGCTTTGTGTATTGCCCCGGCAGCATCAAACTGCGCCCATTTGAGCGAATTCCGCTGGATGATTTTCGCAGTGATTTCGAGTTGAATGTAATGGGTGCTGTGCAGCTGTTGCAACCACTCATGAAACGGCTAAAAAAAGCGGATGGCGCTTCGGTAATCCTCTTTAGTACGGTAGCCGCCACTACGGGCATGAGCTTTCACGCCAGCATTGCCACCGCTAAAGCCGCGCTGGAAGGCTTAACTCGTGCGCTGGCCGCCGAATTTGCCCCCCAAAACATTCGCGTGAATGCGGTAGCCCCATCGCTAACCAACACGCCCCTGGCTGCGCTATTATTGAATACCCCCGAAAAAGCCGAAGGCGGAGCCAAGCGCCACCCGTTACAGCGCATCGGGCAGCCCGAAGATTTGGCGTACATGGCTTCCTTTCTGCTTTCTGACCACAGCAGCTTTATTACCGGTCAAGTGATGCCCGTTGATGGCGGCATGGGTCGGTTGAAGTAAAATAGCCAGATTCACGTTAGGCAACCTTTATACTATGGCTAAAATCACGCTTTTCTGGCATCGGCGCGACATTCGCTTGCATGATAATGCGGGCCTGGCCGCCGCATTACAAAGTGGCTATCCAGTGGTGCCGCTGTTTATTTATGACCGCGAGATTCTGGATCTGCTCCCCAGCCGCCGCGACGCGCGGGTCACGTTTATTTATCAGCAAGTAGAGCGTCTTGCGGCGCAGACAGAGGCGGCGGCGGGCAATTTTCTGGCTATTTATGGTCGGCCGCTGGAAGTATTTGAGCAACTGTTGAGTCAGCACGAAGTCGCGGCCGTGTATACGAATGAAGACTACGAACCCTACGCGAAAGAGCGCGATTCGGCCGTAGCGGCAATCTGCCAGCAGCACGGGGCTGATTTTCACGCGTTTAAGGATCAAGTAATTTTTGCCAAAAGCGAGATTCTGACTAAGTCGGGTACAGTACCCAAAGTATTCGGCTCTTATCAAAAAGCCTGGTTGGCCGCCTTGCGCGATGAGCACTTGCACGCGTATCCGTCCGCCGATTTATTTCGCCCTGAGAACTTATATCGGCTGCCTGATGCGCCAGCCCGGCCAACGCTGCAAGAAATGGGGTTCGAGCATTTTGAACAGTTTGTGCCAGCCGCCGAATTGCCGGATGAGGCTCTGGTTCGCAACTACCACCTAACCCGCAACCAGCCCGGCTTGGTGAATAGCAGCACTAGGCGTTCGGTGCACCTGCGCTTCGGCACCCTGAGCGTGCGCGAGGTAATGCGCCAAGCCAAAGAGCTGAACCCCAAGCTGCTATCCGAATTAATTTGGCGCGACTTCTTTATGATGCTGCTCTGGCATTATCCCTTCACCGCCACTGAGAGCTACGACCCGAAGCTGCGCCGCGTGCCGTATCGCAACAACGAACAGGAGTTTGCTGCCTGGTGCGAAGGCCGCACCGGCTACCCGCTTGTTGATGCAGGTATGCGGGAGTTGAACGCCACTGGCTACATGCCCAACCGCGCCCGTATTGCCGCTGCGGGCTTTCTGGTGAAGCATCTGCTCATCGATTGGCGCTGGGGCGACCGGTATTTTGCTGATAAGCTGCTCGACTATGATATGTCGCAGAACGTGGGCAACTGGCAATGGATGGCCGGCACCGGGGCCACGGCTGCCCCGTGGTTTCGGGTATACAGCCCCCAAAGTCAGCAGGAACAATACGACCCTACGTTTGCTTACGTGTGGCAGTGGATACCCGAGTTTGGCACCTGTGATTATCCCAAACCAATTGTAGATCACAAGTTTGCGCGCGAGCGGGCCATCGAAACGCTGCGCGCGGCTTACCGACAGGCAGAATAAGCGAGCGAAATGCGCCCACGACTTTTTACGTGGCCACACTGCTGCTCACGGCTCAACTTTACCGGGCTTCTTGCTGTTGTATCAGTACTATGGAAAATACGGAAAAGGACCGCATCAAGCAGGCTTACCTGACTTACGTGCTGGATAAAAATAAGCCTCCAGCGTCGGTGTTCAAGCTTACCAGCAAGCTGAATATCCCGGAGGAAGACTTCTACCGCCACTACCCGAACTTTGAGGCTATCGACCGGGAGCTGTGGGCTGACTTTGGCCGGCAGGCGCGCGAAAAAGCGGCTTTGGAGCCCGTCTGGCAGGAGTACGGTGCTCGCGAAAAGCTGCTATCCTTCTACTATACCCTGCTCGAAATCCTGAAGCAAAACCGCAGCTACGCGCTCATGGCGCTACGCCGCTCGATGCCGCGCGTACCGGGCATCACGCCCCGTGTGCTCGACGATTTCCGGACCGAGTTCGAGATGTTCATTGCTGATTTATTGCGCGAAGGCCGCCGGACCGAAGAAATTGCCCCCCGGCGCTTGGTGCAGGATAGCTACCCACGCCTGTTCTGGACGCAGGCGCTATTTGTGCTCACCTTCTTTGCCAAGGACGAAAGTCTGAACTTCGAGCGTACCGACGCGGCCGTGGAGAAAGCGGTTACACTCAGCTTCGACCTAGTGGGCCGCAACTCCTTCGACTCCGCCCTCGATCTGACTCGTTTTCTGTTGCATCGGCGTCGCTAATGGCTGAATCTGTGGACAATTTACCCCCCAGCCCCTCGCTGGCGGATGAGAGCGTGCCCGGCCGTCAGCTTGATTCGCTGCCCACTACCAAAGTGGCGCGGGCGGCTCGTTTTGCCAAGTCGGGACTGAAAGTGGGCGCCAATTATGTGAAGCACTACGCGCGCCGTTCGGTGGGCGCTACCAGCAGCGAGGCCGACTTGCACGCCGCCAACGCTGCGGAGCTGTACGGCACGCTGAGCGAGATGAAAGGCTCGGTGCTAAAAGTGGCTCAGATGCTGGCGCTGGAAAAGAAGTTTTTGCCCCCCGCCTACGCCGACCAGTTTGCCCAAGCCCAGTATCAAACGCCCCCGATTTCGGCTCCCTTGATTATCAAGACTTTCCGGGATGCGTTTGGCAAGTCACCCTTTGAGCTGTTTGCGGAATTCGATGTAAATGCTCGGCAAGCGGCTAGCATCGGCCAAGTGCACTACGCCCTATCACGAGACGAAAAAAGCCCCCTGGCAGTGAAAGTGCAGTACCCCGGCGTGGCCGACAGCATCCGCTCGGATATTCGTCTGGTGAAGCCCATTGCCCTGCGCGTGATGGGCCTCGATGAGGCGCAGGTCCGGCCTTACTTAGAGGAAGTAGAAACGCGCCTGCTCGAAGAAACCGACTACAAACTGGAGCTACTGCGCGGTACTGAAATAGCCGCCAGCTGCGCGCAACTGCCTCATCTGGAGTTTGCTCGCTACTATTCTGAGCTATCCTCGGCCCGCGTCCTGACGATGGATTGGCTGCCAGGCCAGCATTTGAAGGAGTTTCTGACCACGAACCCCAGTCAGGAAATCCGCAACCAACTAGGGCAGGCACTGTGGGACTTTTATATGTTTCAACTCAATACGCTGCTGAAAGTCCACGCTGATCCGCACCCCGGCAACTTTCTGCTACGCGCCGACAACGGCGGCACCGTGGGCGTGCTGGACTTCGGCTGCGTAAAGGAAATTCCGGCCGATGTGCATCGGCTTTTCAATGCGCTGCTGGCTCCCGAAACGTTGGCCGATGAAGCCCGTCTTGCCGCCCTGCTCGACGAAACCGGCATTCTGCGCGCCACTGATACCGCCGAGCGCCGCGCCCTGTATGTGCGCACGTTGCGCGCGTCGCTGGAGCTAGTTGGGCGGCCTTTCCGGGAGCCTACCTTCGACTTTGGCGACCCTGCTTATATGGCGTCGTTGTATGCGTTGGGTGATGATTTGATGCAGGAACCGGAGCTGCGCCAACAGCGCGAGCCCCGCGGCTCTGAGCATTTTATTTATCTCAACAGGACCTACGTGGGCCTGTATGCGCTGCTCACTGAATTGGGAGCGCACATTCGCACGCAATAAACCCGCGGTGGTGCTTCCACCAAAACTATAGTTGGGGCTTCCGGTTAATGCGTCCTGAACTGGCATCGATTCGTGTAGCAACATGAGTTGGCGCTAGCTCAGGACGCACTTTCTTTTTCCCCTCTATTTCCATGAAAAAACTTTGGACTCTTTGCGCCGCGCTGCTCAGCGTGGCTACCGCGGCTTCGGCCCAAACCACGGCGCTGAGCTGCTGCGCCAAGCCGGCCGTAGCCACCGAAACATTCGCCATGCTAGCCTCCAACACTGACTTCTCGGGTGGTCACGATGCGCCGCTGCCCTACTCTTATGAGGGCGAAGGCACGATGGTCAAATTCAAAACTGCCGATGGCCAAACTGGTCAGGGTTTCGAAATCAAGAGCGCTACGCCGTCCAAAAAGTATCTGTTCGTGATTCATGAGTGGTGGGGCCTGAACGACTACATCAAGAAGGAAGCCGCTGCTTTCGCCCGTGAGTTGCCCGGTGTCAACATCATCGCGCTCGACCTATACGATGGCCAGGTGGCCACCACGCCCGATGAAGCCGGCAAGTACATGCAAGCCGTAAAGACGGACCGTGCCCAGAATATCATCCGGGGCGCCATGCAGTACGCCGGTCAGGATGCTCAGTTTGCTTCTGTAGGCTGGTGCTTTGGGGGTGGCTGGTCCCTACAAACGGCGTTGCTCGCGGGGCCCAAAGCCGTGGGTTGCGTGATGTATTATGGCATGCCCGAAAAGGACGTGGCCAAGCTCAAAACCCTGAACACTGACGTGTTAGGCATTTTCGCCAGCGAAGACAAGTGGATCAATCCGGAAGTAGTAGCACAATTTCAGAAGGATATGGCGGCTGCCAAGAAGAAGGTGACCATCAAGAGCTACGCCGCCGACCACGCGTTTGCCAACCCATCTAATCCCAAATACAACCAAAAGTTTGCCGCTGATGCCCACACCGCCGCCGTGGCCTATCCGCGCAAGAACTTCAAACTGAAGTCTTGATTTAATATGCAAAAAAGCCCCCCAAATTCATTTCTGGGGGGCTTTTTTGTGTAAGCTGTGGTGGGAAGAGGCATAAGCGTGTCAACCAGCTTTCCGGCGAAAGCTGAGAGTCGGGTTACGCCGGCTTCAGTTGCCAACTATCCGCAAGCAAGGCGGCCATTTCCGCAACGCTAGCCGTGAGCTGCTCCCAAGAGTTGAGCACAAAGTATTGCTCCTGAAAGCGTTCCTCGGAATAGGGCGTGTCGAGCACTGTCGAAAGCTCAAACGCATGGCGGACGGTTTCATCGTGCACGCAGTGGTGAATCTCGCCGGCTGAGGATAGCAAACCGGCTCCATAAATGCGCGGCTGTCCGCCTTCCTGCACTAGCCCAAACTGGACGGTAAAGCCATACAACCGCCGTAGTCGCACCAAAGCAGCCACATCGTGGCGGTGCTGCCGACCTACGATGCCTAGGAAGTGCAGAAAATCGGCGAAGGCGGAGTCGGTGAGCAAGGGCGCGTGCCCAAATACGTCGTGAAACAAATCGGGTGTCTTCACAAAGTCGAACTGCTCCATTGCCCGCAACCGCGTGACGGCCGGAAACTTACGCTCTGCCAACAACGCAAAAAACGTAGCATCATCCACTGCTTCGGGCACAGGCACCAGCTCCCAGTTGGTGTAGCGCTGCAGCTGCTCACTTACCGCATCAAAGTGCGGGATAATGGTGCGCTGGAAGTCGAGGCGCGCGAGGCCAGCTCCAAATGCTTGCGCCGCCCGCTTATGCAGCAGAGCCGTCTGGCGGTCGAATAACACTTTCCAAACGAGTTGATCCTGCGTGGTGTACTGGTCGTGGGCTTGTTCGAACATAGCGCTAGGTAGAATTATTAGGTCATAAAAAAAGCCCGGCTCTTGACGGAGTCGGGCTTGTGGTTTTCGGGGTTGGAAGTGGTTACTTACCTTCCTTTCCGGCCATGCAGCTCGACTCCGCCTCCATTGGGGCGATTGACGGTTAGCATAATGCATTTGGCGGATTGCAGTAACATGGAACAAATATAGAAAATCAGAATAATAAGTTGTACGCCACTAGCCAACTTATTTTCAGATAGATACCAAATTTCTGAAAATAGTTATCGGGGGCATTTTTGTCCAAACAGCCAGAAGTAGCCGATGTATTTTACGTAAACCTTTGCGTTCGGCAGGACTTCTAAACACTCCCATACCGAAGCAAGCTGATTAGCACGTAGCTTCATTGCGACGCGTACTATTAGCTGCGTCACCTTAAAATTGCTTAAAGCTTACCATTTACTTCATAGCCCATGCTCAGGTTGGTATCGCCGGTAACGTGCAGGTCGAGGCGAGCTTTCTTGTCGGACGGATTGAGGAGGAGCGCGGTGGAGCCCGGCAAAAACCGTAGTATGGCGCGCTGCCCAGGGGCTAACGTAGCCTTGCCAAAAATACCACCCCCGAGAGGCCGCTCCTTTATTTCCACAGATACGGTTCCAGTGTTGCGAGCCACTACCCGAAAGGCGCCCGGCTGCCCGCCTCCCAGCGCGAACTGCTTGCCGGGCTCAATCAAAAGGTCGGACTTTAAGCTGCCACCAGCCAAGCAAGCTGTAGTGAGGAATAGCACCAGTGCAGCGGTTGCCGTAGCTACCCGCCGCGTTGGCACCAATTCGCTGAGCCGGCTCCTATGCTGAGTGAGCACATAATCAAGCGAATAGCGCCCGCCACCTACTACGGTTACAAGCACAAAGCACCAGAACAGGAGTTGCTGATAATACATACCCAGCACGGGTTCGGGCGTTTCGTACCACAAAAAAGCGATGACGAAAAACTGAAAGGCCAGTTGGACCGCGCTCCAGCGCGTGAGCAGCCCAAAGGCAATCAGCAGGCCGCCTGCAAACTCTCCCCAGGTAGCCAGCCACGCCCACATATAGGGTGATGGAAACGTAAAACCCAGAGTAGCCACTTGCTGCACAAACCAATCGGGTGGCCCCAGCGCGGCCTGCCCACCTGCCAGCTTAGCCGCCTCAGTGGCGGTGGTCATGCTGACGAGCTTTGCCCAACCGGCCCCAACGGCGATGGACAACCCAATGTGTAAACGCAGGAGCAGCCAGGCAACGTCGGCGAGGCGGGAGCCCAGCGGGCTGGCGGAAAAGAGAAGCTTTTTCATGGTCGTTGAGTAAGTGATTGAACGACCCAAAATTGCCCCCCACTCTACTCCCATACGCCCCGCATCATGGCTTGGGACGTCCCAACTTATGGATTGAGCCTAGCTGCCACCTCACTTGGCGTCGCCGATTTCAGCTTTTTGAAAACTCGGTTGAAGGTTGACTTGGAGTTGAAGCCCGATTCCAGCGCCACCGCCAGTAAGGTATAGTGCTGGAAGCGCGGGTCTTGCAGCTTGCGCTCTGCTTCAGCAATGCGATACCTGTTGATATAGTCATTGAAGTTTTGCCCGAAATACGTATTGATGACGCGCGAGAGCAGCGAAGTATTGGTACGAAGCTGACTAGCCAATTCACTCAAGGTAAGTTCGGGTGCCAAATACGGTCGCTCAGTTTCCATGTGACGGGAGAGCTTAGTGGCCCACCGCGTCAGGTCTGGGTCGGGCGCGACCTCTGCGGTGACTAACTCAGCAACTGGAGCCGACGCCTGGGGTTTTTTTTCGAATTTGCTTTCTAGGCCTGCTGGTTCGAGCGCTTCAATGCTTATCCTATCCGCGACGGTACTTGTGGTCGCTTGAACGTCCTCCGTACTGGTGGGCTGAAAATGTAGGGCTGGCGCTGGCTGGTAAGGAGCCAGCAATCCAGCAATACCCAAGTAATAAATTAGTAGTCCGGTTGCCAGAAATGAATACCACACCTGGATGTAGGACAGCGGCGTTAGCACTTTATTCACCAAGCCGAAGAAAAAGGAAACTAGCAGGCCCACCAACACCGCTACCATCAGATTGCGCAGCCATTGGAAGCTGATAGGACCTGTGTTAGAGTAATTATCGTCGAGGTAACGGCGGTAACGCTGGTAGTCACGAAGCGTGAGCCAGCCGTACGCAAATACCGATAGGTAGCCCAGCAATTCTACTGTGCCATCTAAGACTTCGCTCACATTGGCGAGATTGCCTTTTGTACCAAAGTGCTCAGTAAAAGGCTCTCCCAGGCTCCAATGCTGCCACACAACATCATGGCCAAATACCATGAGCCGCCAGCCTAAGTACACCGCCGCAGGCAGAAAGTGTAGCTTTTCGGCCTTACCAAATCGAAAGTCTTGGTTGGTAAGACTTCGAAAATAGAAGTAAAAGGTAGGCCCCAAAGCCAGCCAGTGACTAAAGGGGAAATAAAACATGAAGGTGGAGTGGGCATCGTGGGAGTCGTACCAACCTGCGAAGCCCAGCATCCACTGCGTAAGGGGAAGCGTGTTGAGCAGTAATAGTAGAGCCAGCCACCAATCGGAAGCTAAGCCGCGCTGCCACCCACGTACCAACAATATCCCTATAAACACCACGCCCTGCACAAAGAAGGGCAGCAGTAACGAGCTATAAGGACTGAATTCGAAGAACATGCGCTAAATCTACACAACCAGCCCGTTACGACATTACACTAATTCCTTCCGTAACTCGTACACCCGGCGCAGGTTTTGAATAAGCCGGCTCGATTCATCAAAATTCAACGTTTGCTGTCCATCAGAAGCTGCTTCTTCGGGCTTTTCGTGGGCTTCGTAGAGAATACCATCAGCGCCGGCCATGACGGCGGCAAGTGCCATTGGCGCTACGTAGTCGCGGATACCGATACCGTGCGAGGGGTCAACCACGACGGGCAGGTGCGTTTTCTCCTTCAGAATGGGCACCGCATTCAAATCCAAGGTATTGCGCGACGCGGTTTCGAAAGTCCTGATACCTCGTTCGCAAAGAATCAACTTCTCATTACCACCTGAAAACACATATTCAGCCGAGGATAATAACTCTTCAATTGTTCCCGAAATACCACGCTTGATGAGCACGGGCTTATCGACTCCCCCTAGCGCGTCGAGCAGGTTGAAATTCTGGGTGTTACGAGCACCAACTTGGAACACATCCACGTAGTCGTGCATCTCCTCCACCTGCGACACCTGCATTACCTCCGTCACCACTTTGATGCCCCGTTCGCGGGCCATTTGGTGAAATTGTTTTAGGCCTTCCATCCCTAATCCACGGAAGGAATATGGGGAGGAGCGCGGCTTAAAAACGCCTCCCCGCATCAGCCGCATGTTGTTATCGAGCAGGTGCTGCATGACTTTCTCCATCTGCTCTTCGCTCTCAATACTGCACGGCCCAGCTACCAGACTCAGCGAACCTTCACCGATAAATACACCGTCGCCTAAGTCGAGTACGGTGGGCCGCACGCGCCACTTGCGCGACACCAGCTGGTAATCGTCCGATACCTGATGAATATCCCGAATTCCGGGCAGCTGGCCAATAGCGCGCAAGTCGACTTCTGCCTTGCCGATGCCCACCAAGTAATGGGCGCGCTGGGTCGTCACCTCCGTAACCTTATACTTCAGGGCTTTTATCTGATTTATAATATCCGCTTTGGTATTCGCGGCAATATCTTTTTCGAGTTGGATGAGCATGGATTGCTGGTGCTGAGAAAGGTGTTGGAGTGCTTAATTCAGCACTGAGGAAACGAAAGCCTTGGCGGCGGCAGGCGCATCGTCGGCACCTTCGAGGGCCCGAATGAAGGCGGAGCCGATGATAGCGCCATCGGCATAAGAGCACGCGCGGTCGAAGCTGGTTTTGTCGCCGATACCGAACCCGATGAGACGCGGATTGCGCAGATTCATGGCCGCGATACGCTCGAAATACGCTTCCTGCACACCTTCACTTTGGGTATTTTGCCCCCCAGTAGTGCCGGGACCAGATACTAGGTACAGGAAAGAATCGGTCAGCTCGTCGATGCGGCGGATACGGCTCTCGCTGGTTTGCGGCGTGATAAGGAACACGGGGCGCAGGTTATAGCGCCGGAATATTTCCTGATACTCAGCTACGTAGTCATCCAGCGGCAAATCAGGCAGAATAATGCCATCAACGCCAGCTTCGGCGGCTTGGCGGCAGAAGTTCTCCACTCCAAACTGCATCACCGGATTCAGGTAACCCATGAGCAGCAGCGGCGTGTTGGGCACCGTTTGGCGGATACCGTGAAGCTGCTTGAACAGCACGCGCATATTCATACCGTTGGCCAGCGCGGCGGTACTGCTTTGCTGAATCACGGGACCATCGGCCAGCGGATCAGAAAAGGGCATCCCAATTTCGATCAGGTCGGCGCCGGCACCGGAAAGAGTTTGAATCAGCGGTACCGTAGCGTCGAGTGTAGGGTAGCCGGCGGTGAAGTAAATGTTGAGCAGTTTACCTTTTTTGGCGGCAAACGCTTGTTGAATACGGTTATTCATCGATCAATTAGTGAGTTCGTGCAGTAAGTAGTCGGCAACCACATTAGTGCATTTGCTCCGCGTATTTCAGGTAAGTATCCAAGTCTTTGTCGCCGCGGCCCGAGAGGTTCAGCACCACAATATCATCAGGGCCCGCCCCTATTTCGGGTAAAGCTGCTAGCGCGTGCGCCGTTTCAAGGGCTGGAATAATGCCCTCCAAACGACTCAGCTCGGCTACCGCCCGCAAAGCCGGCTCGTCTTCAATCGAGATAAATCGTGCCCGACCCGATGCACCAAGGAAGGCGTGCAGCGGCCCAATACCCGGATAATCGAGGCCCGCTGATAAAGAGTACGGCTCCGTAATCTGGCCGTCTTCGTCCTGCATAAGCAAGGTGCGCGAGCCGTGAATAATACCTGGCTTTCCCAGCACTGAGGTCGCCGCGGAATGACCCGAGCTAATACCCTTACCAGCCGCTTCCACTGCAATCAGCTTCACGGAAGGCTCGTCCAAGAAATGATAAAAAGCCCCCGCTGCGTTGGAGCCGCCGCCCACGCAAGCCACCACATAGTCGGGCAGTTCGCGGCCTACTTTTTCGAGCAGTTGTTTTCTAATCTCTTCACTTATAATAGCTTGCAAACGCGCTACCAAGTCGGGGTACGGATGCGGGCCTACTACCGAACCAATAATGTAGTGCGTGTCAACGGGGTTGCTAATCCAGTCGCGGATGGCCTCGTTGGTGGCATCTTTCAGGGTTTGGCTACCACTAGTTACAGGGCGAACTTCGGCGCCGAGCAGGCGCATACGCTCCACGTTGGGGCGCTGGCGTTCAGTGTCGGTTTTGCCCATGTACACAATGCACTCCATCCCCATCAGGGCGCAAACTGTTGCCGTGGCCACGCCGTGCTGACCGGCGCCAGTTTCGGCAATGATGCGCGTCTTACCTAAGCGTTGCGCCAGCAGAATTTGACCTACTGTATTGTTGACCTTATGGGCGCCCGTGTGACATAAGTCTTCACGCTTCAAGAAGATGCGGGTACCATAGCGAGCCGACAGTCGCTTGGCTTCAAACAATGGCGTGGGCCGGCCCACGAAGTCGCGCAGAAGTTGCTGGTAATCGCGCTGAAAGTCGGGGTCGGCGAGGATGGTGAGGTATTGCTCGCGCAATTCTTCCACGTTTGGGTAGAGCATTTCGGGAATAAATGCTCCCCCGAACTCACCGTAGTAACCACGGGCATTGGGTTGGAAAGCGGAAGTAGTAGCCATATCGAAGGTGAAGGGTTGGGATGCTGGTTTTGGAATTAGTTAGTTAAAACGGTGTCATGCTGAGCTTACCGAAGCATCTCTCCCGCAATGGTAAAATCAACGAAGCGGGAGAGATGCTTCGGCAAGCTCAGCATGACACATTCTTGTGCTTAGTGTCTATTAGTTCGGCAACGGCCGCGCCCCGAAGCTGCTGAAACATCTGTTGTAAGCGAGCCGAGTCTTTCATACCTGGAGAAATTTCAAACCGACTGTTTAGGTCTACGGCAAACAAGCCGGGCAGCTGGAGGTTCCGCAGTGTTTCGGCGTGCGTCAGGTCGAGGCCACCGGCGAGGAAATATGGGACTGTCAAAGAGTAGTCGCGCAGAAGTTGCCAATCGAAGACGAGGCCGTTGCCGCCGGGCTGCTCGCCTTTGGTGTCAAACAGGAAATAATCGCAGTGCGGGACGTAGGGCAATAGCGTGTCGAAGTCAAAATTGCCCCCCAGTGCAAACGCTTTGATTACTAGCAAATCTGGTGATCGTAGCACTTGACATTGAGCAGGCGTTTCGTCGCCGTGAAGCTGCACGGCGTTTAGCTCGAACTCCTGCACTCGCTGCCTGATAACTTCAGTCGCTTCATTCACGAATACGCCCACTTTTTTGATGTTGGGGGGCAAATTTTCTAAGCTGGCCGCGCTTAGCTCCTGCCCTACATAGCGGCTGGATTTGGGATAAAATATGAAGCCCAGAAAATTCGGTTGCAGCGCTGCCACGGCCGCCAAGCTATTCGCCTCGCGCATTCCGCACACCTTTATATATAGAGTAGGCTTCATGTTATAGAATCGACGCTGCGTTTTACGCCGTAATCGGCTCGGTAGCTCGTAATTCCTGCACCAGCGCGGCGCATGCTTTTTCGGGGCGGCTGTGACGCATGAAAGCCTCGCCCAGCAGGAAGCCGCGGTAGCCGTAGCCGCGCACTTGGCGGATAGCGGCTGCGGTGCTCAGTCCGCTTTCCGACACTTTCACAAATTCATCAGGGATGCGCTCAGCCAACTCAGCGGAAGTTTCCAGACTCATGCTGAAGTCGTGCAGATTGCGGTTGTTGACGCCTACCAAGTTCACTGCTTCAGCGTCGAGGCTGCGGTCTAATTCTTCGGCATTGTGCACTTCCAACAATACTTCCATGCCTAGACTGCGGGCGAAACGACCAAGCTTTGCTATTTCGGCGGGCGTGAGCACAGCCGCGATGAGCAGCACGGCATCGGCACCGATGCTTTTGGCTTCCAGAATCTGGTACTCATCTATCACAAAATCTTTGCGCAGAATGGGGCAGAAATTGAAGCGGCGCGCCGTTATCAAGTCCTCATTTTGCCCCCCAAAAAACTCTTTATCCGTGAGCACCGACAGCGCCGAAGCGCCGGCCTGCATGTAGCCAATGGTAGTGCGCTCTACGGGCGCATGCGGATTTATCCAACCCTTCGAAGGCGATTTGCGCTTAAACTCAGCTATAATTCCGCTTAAGTCTTCGCGCAACAGGTAGTGGCGAAGCGATAATGGCTGAGTTTTGAAGTACAAGCTGCGCTCCAGCAGCTTCACCGGCACCAAGCTTTGGCGCTCAGCTACTTCGCCGCGCTTATGTTGAATAATCTGATCAAGAATAGTAGCCATGAGCTAAGAACAAGAAGCCGCGGAGTTTGGTCGGCTGTGAGGATGAAAATGAATAAGTAGAGCAGGATGTAGAAATGCAGATTCGTGCCTCTACACGTTTAACAACTGCCGAAAAGCCCCCCGAGCGCGCCCACTCGCCAACGATTCGCGGGCGACCTCCAAAGCTGCGGGCAGCGATAATGCTGGATCAGCGCATTGAATAGCCAGCGCCGCATTTGCCGTTACGACATCGCGCTGGGCTAAGGTACCTTCGTTATCAAGCACTTGCAGAAACAAGGCAGCAGATTCGGTTACAGTTTGTCCCCCAGCCAAGTCGAGAGCCGTGTACGTAGGCATGCCGAGCGTGGCGGCGGTTACCACCTGCTCGCCTCGCGCCGACACTACTTTGGCGGTGCCCGTCAGCGACAGTTCATCGTAGCCGTCGAGAGCGTGGACGACGGCATAGCGGGTGCTGGTTTGCTGAAACAAGTAGTTATATAAGCGCAGCAATTCCAGGCTGAACACGCCCGCTAATTGGGCCGCTGGCCGCGCTGGATTTACCAATGGGCCCAAAATATTAAAGAAAGTGCGCACGCCCAGTTCGCGGCGTACGGGCCCGGCGTGGCGCATGGCCGGGTGAAAGGCTGCCGCGTGCAGAAAGCAAATATTCGCCTCGTCCAGCTGCCGCCGCAGGGTGTCGGATGGGGCCTCAAAATCGTAGCCGAAGTGAGCCAGAATATTGGAGGAGCCACACACCGACGACACACCGAAGTTGCCGTGCTTAGCCACCTTATAGCCCGCACCGGCCGCGACAAAACAGGCCAGCGTGGAGATATTGAGCGTGTCTTTGCCGTCGCCGCCAGTGCCCACGATATCGAGTACTTCGTAGGTGCCTAGTTCTGGGTCGCGGCAGAGTTCGAGCAGGGCATCGCGGAAGCCGCTCAATTCCGGCACCGTGATGGGCCGCATCCGATACACAGTCATAAAAGCGGCCGTTTCGGATGCATTAACGCCTCCCTGACCCAGGCGAAACATAGCCTCGCGGGCTTCCTCACGGGTGAGGGTTTGCTGGTCAAAAAGGGTGGTGAGGATCTGTTTCAAAATCGGTGATTTATAGAGATTGTACTAACCTGTTTCGTTGGTATATCATGCAGAGCGATGCGAAGCATGACGGGCTTTTAGTCAACAAGCCAGTTTCTCAGCATTTCATGGCCGTGTTCGGTCAGGATAGATTCGGGATGAAACTGCACGCCGCGCACGTCATACTGACGGTGACGCAGGGCTAGCACCTGACCATTAGCGTCGCTGGCCGTTATTTCAAGTTCTACCGGCATCGACTCAGGAGTTACAACCCAGGAATGGTAGCGGCCTACCTTAAATTTGGTAGGCAGGTTTTTGAATAACCTGTCCTCGCCAGTGATGATATCGGCGTCGGTGGCAATGCCGTGCAGCACGGCGGGCAGGTTATACAATTGCCCCCCAAAAGCCTCGGCAATCCCTTGGTGACCAAGGCATACGCCCAGCATCCGTTTCGTAGGCGCAAACCGCTCGATGATGGCGGGCATGAGGCCAGCATCAGCAGGAACGCCGGGGCCGGGCGAAAGCAGAATGGAATCGTATTGCTCCACTTCTTCCAACGATATTTTATCGTTGCGCACAACAGTGGTTTGCGCGCCGTAGCCAAGCTCGCGCAGGAGCTGCACGAGGTTGTAAGTGAAGGAATCGTAATTATCGAGAACGAGAATGCTCATGGTACTCAGAAAATTTAAGGGTCGCCATATCAAGCATGACAGACACTTACTGTTTTTTTCAGTTCAATTAGAAACGGTTGTGGCTTGCGTAGCGGTCAGCTTCTCCCCTATTGCTTCGGCCATTTTCAAGGCTTTGCGCAAAGCAGCCAACTTGTGATGCACTTCGTTTAGTTCGGAGTTGATATCGGAAGCGGCTACTACGCCCGCACCGGCTTGGTAGTGAAGCTGATTGCCAGTACTCAGAAAAGAGCGAATCATGATAGCGTGGTTGAAGTCGCCGTTGAAGCCTAAGTAGCCGAGGGCGCCGCCGTAGTAGCCGCGACCCGTTGGTTCGAGCTTATCTATGAGCTGCATGGCGCTGTGCTTAGGGGCGCCGGAGAGCGTGCCGGCCGGGAATGTATCGGCTACTACTTGCAGCGGCGAGGCGTAGGGAGCTAGCGTGGCGGTTACTTCGCTCACCAAGTGAATGACGTGAGAGTAATACTGAATTTCGCGGAAGACCTTCACTTTCACCTCGTCGCCGTGGCGAGCCAAGTCGTTGCGGGCCAGATCAACTAGCATCACGTGCTCAGCGTTTTCTTTGGGGTCGTCGGCTAATTTCTGGGCGAGGGCGGCATCTTCGGCATCGTGGCCGGTGCGGCGGAAAGTGCCGGCAATTGGGAACAGGCTGGCGGCGCGCCCTTTAATTAGCAACTGAGTTTCGGGCGAGGAGCCAAAGATTTTGAAGTTGCCGTAGTCGAAATAAAACAGATACGGCGACGGATTTACGGAGCGTAAGGCCCGGTACACGTTAAACTCATCGCCCACAAAACCCTGCGAATAGCGGCGCGACAACACAATCTGGAACACGTCGCCTTTGCGGCAGTGGTTTTGGCCAGCGGCCAGTTTCTCCAAGAACTCCTCATCGGTCAGGTTGGTGGTCTCATCACCTACCGGCGCAAAACCGAACTCCGGCAAACTCGGATTGCGCACTAGGTTCACTAGTCGCGTAAGGCCGTCGTGGTCGGTAGGCTCATCGGCGGGTGAGTGCTCAAATACGTACAGCTCATTGCGGAAGTGGTTGATGGCAATGACGTAGCGGTAGGTACCGTAGATAATGTCCGGAATCTGGCCGGCAGATTCTTTAGCTGGGTTCAGCGTGAGGTCTTCGAAATACTGCACTGCCTCATAGCCCATGTAGCCAAAAAGCCCCCCAGTAATGAAATCGAACTCGCTTTTCTCCGTTTGGAAGCGGCCGGCAAACTCACGCAGGCGGTCGAGAGCGAGACGGGGCTGCGCTAGCGTTTCGGTGGTAGTGGTGCCGTCCGGGAAGGTTTGGGTCAGCTTACCGCGGCTTAGCTCAAAGCGCGCCAGTGGGTCGCAGGCTAAGTAGCTGAATGCGTTCTGCTGGCCGTGATAGTCGGAGCTTTCCAACAGCAGGCAATTGGGATACTGATCGCGCAGACGCAGGTAAAGACCCACCGGCGTCACGGTATCGGCTAGCAGGCGTACGTGGCGGGTTTTGAGCGAGTAAGTAGGTTGCGGCGAGTTATTCATGGGACGCGGGGGGCTTTTTGGCGGTGAGCGATGCCTTCTGTTTTGGTCCACCGGGAAACAAAAAAGCCCGGCGGGTGGCCGGGCTTTCCTTTATGTTCGATGCGAGGTTCTATTTACAAATGACCTTACCGCACGCACAGGTTTTCCCGTCCGGAGTTTCGGAGAGGCCACCACCATGCTTGCGAAGTCATTGAGAAATTCATTGCCACTGAGTAAAGGCGTTTGTGTCGCAAATATACGGGCGAACTCACACTGCGCAAGTAATTTTTAAATCGCCAACGCCACAGCCTGCTCAAGGTCATTGCTTTGCACGCGCATTTTTGCCCCCCGGCGCATTCGATTGGTATAGCCACTGATAAGCCGCTGGAAACTCGCGCCGCCAAAACCACTCGGCGTGCTTGCCATCCGGCACAGTGTGGTAGCTGATGGTCGCGGTCTTCACTCCAGCTTTTCGCAAAGAATCCCGCATGGCAGCCATCAGCGGCACCATTGTCACGCTTTCCTGTTCGCCAGCGACTAAGTAAAACTGCACGGGTTTCCGCACTTTAGTGCGGCGCACGTAGGCAAAAATAGAATCCTGCGCGAACCACAAAGCCGGCGAAAACACCCCGATTTTGCTGAACACTCGGGGATATTTTAAGCCCGCATATAACGAAATTAGGCCACCCATGGAAGAACCGGCTATACCCGTATGTTGACGATTCTGTAAGGTGCGATACTTTGCATCAATGTGCGGCTTAAGAGATTGCACCATAAAATCGAGATAGGCATCGCCCTGCCCGCCACCATACTTTGCATTACGCCACGGCGAAAGCTCATCGAGGCGTGTGTCGCCGCCGTGGTCCACGGCTACCACAATGCAGCCTGCATCTTGCTCAGCTAGTTGCAGCTGACGCAAGGTTTCGTCCACGCCCCACTCACCGCTGAAGCCCGTAAATTCATCGAAGACATTCTGGCCATCGTGCAGATACAGTACAGGGTAGCGCCGGTTGCTGGTGGCGTAGTCGTTGGGCAGATACACCCACACGCGCCGCTTTCGGTTGAGCTGAGAAATAGCAAACGAGTCGGTCAGCACAGTCACATTAGGAGTCAGTGTGTGCTGTTTCACGGGTGCGCCACCCGCCAGATCCTGCCAATTGCTGATTACGTGCGTGACCGTTTTGCCCGCGGCAGCCGAATAACGCCGATTCTCGACGGCTTTGTTGGCAGCATCAGTTTCTACCGTTTCCCAGGTGCCACGCGTGAATTTGTACTCGAAATTACCGGTGCTGGGAGGCAAAATCACCTGGTAGCTGCCATCCGCATTTTTGGTAAGCGCGTGGGGGGCATTTTTGGGGTTCCAATTATTGAAAGAGCCCGCCACATACAGCACGGCATCGGTGGGTGTATTGGCTGGTACGTGGTCAACGCGCAGCGTAACCTGGGCCTGTAGAGAGCCTGCGCACAAGAGCAAGCTGAGTGATAAGGAAGGAAGACGCATGCAAAAAGAGTATTGTCGGCGCCCGAAGATGTTCGTGGCGTCGAGCTTAAGTAATTGGTAAAGATAAGGCTACCGTATCGTCCCGTTTTTATACCACGCCGAAATAGAATAATGCCCTACCTTTGCAACGCAATCGTTTGCGCAAAACAGCCAAAATAGCGCTATCTGCGGTTTTGTTATGAGCTGATAATGTCCACTTTATGCATACTTATTTACGCTGCTTCCTACTCTTTCTTCTACTCTGGAGTGATGCCTTCCTCACCCCAGCACTAGCGCAAGAAGCTATCCGCCGGCCGGAGGGCGACGTATTTGTAGACAAGCAAGGCGTGTTGCGGTGGCAGAAAACGAAGAAAGAGGTAGCCTTATTTGGCGTAAACTATACTACCCCGTTTGCCCACGCTTACCGGGCTCACCAGCGCGTGGGCGCTGCGCACGAGCAAGCCATCAGGCAGGATGTGTACCACCTGTCGCGGTTGGGTCTGGATGCGTTTCGCGTCCATGTGTGGGATGTGGAAATCACGGATACACTCGGCAATTTGCAGGAAAATGAGCACCTCAAACTACTCGATTTTCTGGTGGCTGAACTCAAGCAGCGCGGCATTAAGATTATTCTGACGCCGATTGCTTACTGGAATAATGGTTACCCGGAGCCCGACACCGGCACGGGCTTTTCCAGCATTTACTCCAAAGCTCAAGCCTACACCAATCCACGGGCAATACTGGCCCAGGAACGGTATCTGACGCAGTTTCTGAATCATCGCAATCTGTACACCAAGCTACTCAACCGCGAAGACCCGGATATCATCGCCTACGAGGTTTGCAATGAACCAAAATACAGCAAGCCTGAGGCGCGCGTAACAGCCTTCGCTAACCGCATGGCCCAAGCCATTCGCGCCACCGGCTGCCGCAAGCCGGTGTTTTACAACATTGCCGAAAGCCCAGACGTGTACGATGCCATTCTGGACGCGAAGGTGGATGGCGTCACCTTTCAGTGGTACCCGCAGGGCTTGGTGAGCGGACACGCATTGCGCGGCAACTTCCTGCCGTACGTGGACCACTATCCGATTCCATTTCGCACCGATAAGCGCTTCACTAGCAAGGCCAAGATGGTGTACGAATTCGAGTCGGCCGACATACTTCAGCCGGTGATGTACCCGTTTATGGCGCGCAGCTTCCGGGAAGCTGGTTTTCAGTGGGCCACGCAGTTTGCCTACGACCCGATGGCTATTGCCTTTGCCAACACGGAGTACCAGACGCATTACCTGAACCTGGCGTACACGCCAGCCAAGGCCCTGAGCCTGCTGATTGCGTCCAAAGTGTTTCACCGCGTGGGCCGGAGCCAGTCGTTTCCCAACTACCCGGCCGACTCGGTGTTCGATGCGTTTCGGGCAAGCTACCGGCAACAGCTCAGCGAGATGAACACACCGGAGGAGTTCTACCATACTTCCTCCACGAACACCCAACCGAAAAAGGCCGCCAGTTTGCGCCATGTAGCGGGCGTTGGCTCTTCGCCAATTGTAAACTACGGCGGCACCGGTGCCTACTTCCTCGATCGGTTGGCCGCGGGCGTATGGCGCTTGGAAGTAATGCCCGATGCCGTGCCCATCCGCGACCCGTTCGAAAAAGCCTCGTTGAGCAAGCCCGTCACGCAGATTTTGTGGAACGACCAGCCACTGCAAATCACGCTAGCCGAGCTGGGGGGCAATTTTTCCCTACGCGGCCTGAATGAAGACAACACCACGCAAACGCAGGCAAGTGATGGGCGCGCCACCGTGCGGCCCGGCGTGTATCTGCTGGCGGCGGGGGGCAAATCGACCAGTCGCTATACGGCCCAAACTGCTTTCAATCAGATTAAGCTAGGCGAGTTTGCAGCTCCTGCTCATACCAAAATTGCCCCTCAGGTACTGCACACGCCGACGGCGCAAGTTTCGGCGGGGCAACCAGTTCGCATTACGGCTCGCCTCACCGGAGCCGAGCCGCAGGACAGCGTTTTTCTGGTGGCGCAGCATTACTATGGTCGCACCCAAACATTGGCCATGACTACTACTAGCTATGCAACGGTCGAGGCTACGGTGCCCGCCGAGCTAGCGTATCCGGGCTTGTTGCGCTACTGGATTGTGCTGCGCAAAGGGCAGCAGGCGCTGACGTTTCCCGGCGGTTTCACAGGCCAGCCCCGCGACTGGGATTATTATCACGCCGAGAATTACGCTGTGCCCATTGTGGCGGCAGGTGCGCCTTTGCCCCTCTTTACCGCGGCCCTAGATAAGGACCATGTAGAAGCGCGCGGCCTTGCTTCTACCAACTGGACAGATTACGTCACGACACCGACTGGCGAACTGGCTTTGCGACTGGTTGTAGGGCAGCCCGATAAATTGAAATCAGCGGCACCGACTGGTCCGAAGACGGCTTTGCGGGCTTACTTTGGTCACAAGTTGGCGGGACGTGCTACAGAGTTGGCCAGCTTTAAAGAAGTAGTGGTTAAGGGCCGCGCTAATCAGCCCGCAACCACCGTGAAAGTGGTGCTCCAAACCAAAGACGCGGCGGCCTACGCTGCTACCGTACAGCTCGGCGCCGAAATGCAAGAAGTGCGAATTCCGCTTTCTGCCTTCCGTCCCGATGCGCTCCTGCTGCTGCCTCGCCCCTACCCCGGTTTTCTGCCGCTTACGCATGAATTTGCCCCCAGTCGGCATTTAAGCTCCCCGACGCTGAGGTGTTGCAAGTGGTGGTACAAGGCGCTGCGCCGGCCAATGGTCAGCTGCACGTTGATCTCGAATCAGTCTCTTTACAATAAGCTGCATGTTTTCTATCCCGACGCTCTCACCGGTTCTTTCACGCCTCGGCGCAGGCTTTTTGTTGGTTGCCGCGCTAAGTCAGTGTAACCGACCCGACAAGCCCCAAAGCGTAGCTCCAGCCGTTGACTTCAACCAGGACTGGCAGTTTGTCAAAGACATTGATACAGTTGTCACCACCTCTCTTTTTGCCAAAACAGCCGATAGCGCGGCACAGTGGACCGCCGTATCGTTGCCGCATACTGCCCAAATTGAGCCTGTTGTCACCGATAAAAAGCAGTGGCAAGGCACCTGCTTCTACCGCAAGTTTTTCCAAGTAGCCGCCGCCGATTCCACTAAGCGAGTAGCCCTACATTTCGGGGCGGCCATGCACACGGCCGATGTGTATCTGAATGGCAAGCGGCTCCAGCGGCACCTGGGGGGCTATTTGCCCTTCACGGTAGACATTTCCCGTCAGCTCAAGTTCGGTGAGGAGAACTGTTTGGTGGTAAGACTTAATAATCAGGACAACCCCGATGTGCCGCCCGGCAAACCCCTCAAGGACCTAGATTTCAACTTCTACAGTGGCCTCTACCGCTCGGTTCAACTGTTAGTTCAGGATAAAGTATACATCACCGACCCCATACAAGCCGGACGGCCAGCGGGTGGCGGCATTTTGTTGCACTACGAAAACGTAAGTCCGCAGTCAGCGACGCTACAGGTGCAAACCGATGTGCAGAATGATGCTGCCGAAGCGCAGAAGGTGCAAGTACGTGCTACTTTGCTCGACGCCAAAGGCGCCGCGGTAGGCAAGACGGAGAATCAAGAATCCACTATTGCCGCCGGTGCTTTTGGGAAAGTCAACCAGCAGCTTTCAATTGCGAAGCCGCAGTTGTGGTCGCCGGAAACCCCGTATCTGTATCGTTTGATGGTGGAAGTGCTACGCAACAGCGAAGTCATTGACCGCAAGGAAGTTAAAACCGGCGTACGGACCATTCGCTTTGCCACTGATGGTTTTTACTTAAACGGCCAAAAACTGCGTTTACGCGGCACCAACCGCCACCAGGAATATCCTTATCTGGGTTACGCCTTATCGGACAACGCGCAGTACCGCGACGCGTGGCAGATCCGGGAGGCAGGATTCAACTTCGTGCGCTGCTCCCACTATCCGCCCTCTCCGGCATTTCTGAATGCTTGCGACGAGTTAGGAATTCTGGTGATGAACTCGATTCCGGGCTGGCAGTTTTTTGGCGACGCTGATTTCCAGAAAAACAGCCTGCAGGACGTGCGCGACATGGTGCGGCGCGACCGTAACCACCCCAGCATCGTGCTCTGGGAGTCGTCGTTGAATGAAACCGACATGAGCAAGCCCTATATGGAGCAAACCCACGCGGCCGTGCACGAGGAGCTACCCTGGAAGGAAGGCGTGTACACCTGCGGCTGGATGGACTACGCTTACGATGTATTTATTCCCGCCCGCCAGCACCGTAAAGCCCCCGATTACTGGAATAAGTACGACGGCAAAAAACCCCTGTTTCTGTGTGAATACGGCGACTGGGAATATTATGCCCACAATGCTGGCTTCAATCAGACTGCCTACGCAGGCCTGAAAGAATCGGAGCGCACCTCGCGCCAGTTGCGCGGGCAGGGCGAGCGAGCATTGGCCCAACAAGCCCTTAACTTCCAGGAAGCTCACAACGACAACTACCGCAGCCCCGCCATGGGTGATGCCAACTGGCTGATGTTTGACTACAAGCGCGGCTATGCCCCTGATATTGAGTCATCCGGCGTAGCCGACATTTTCCGCCTACCGAAGTTTGCTTACTACTTCTACCAGAGCCAATATGGCCCCATAAATGTCCCCCACGGCTTCGGTAAACCCATGGTATACATCGCCAACTATTGGCAGCCAACTTCCAGCAAGCAAGTAGTGGTGTACAGCAATTGCGACGAAGTAGAATTGTCGCTCAACGGTAAGGTAATAGCCCGCCAGCGGCCGGATAAGAACAATTTTTCTGATCAGCTACCGCATCCGCCGTTCACCTTCACGCTTCCCGCTTACACGCCGGGTACCTTGCGAGCCGTAGGTTACTACAAAGGCAAGTCGGCGGCCCAAACTGAGCGCCGCACGTCGGGCGCTGCCAAAAGTCTGAAGCTTACGTATGCCCGGCACGGCAAAGATCTGGCAGCCGGTCAGAATGACGCCGTTTTCGTGTATGCCTCTGTAGTAGACGAAAACGGTACGGTTGTACCAGATGCGATTCATTCGGTGCGCTTCACCACAAAAGGCGGCGAGCTGATTGGCGATAATCCGGTGAGAGCAGAAGCCGGGGTTGCCACTATTCTGCTAAAAATGCCCCCCCAACAGGGAACAGCACAACTCACAGCTACTGCGGCTAGCTTAACTGCTAACACGCTCACGCTTAAGACCCAATAAAAGATTTTAACCCGGTGATAGATAGTAAGACATGTTCTACACAAGCGTTTGTGTAAAAAACAGGAATGATAGAAGCTAGTGTCATTCAACTTCTAATTTTCTTCCGATCAGAAGTATTTATTTTTTCTATGATTTAGCCTGTCATATATATGGTTGACAAAAAGAATTATCGATTGTGTTTTTTATACAATACGGCAGCTTAACCTTATAGAAAAAGGATGTAAGTCAAGAAAATGTCTATTCATAAGTGAGAAGGCCTATTTTATTCACTGTATTGTAGCAAAAAGGTGTTTCTAATGCCACTATGGCCATCTAACACTGAAGTATATCCTTCACCGGTATATTAAGTATTAACAATTTCTTTCTCTTTTTCTATGAATAAATTAATTGCATTTTTTAACGTCAAAACTTTAAATTGCGCAGTTTTTTCACCATTTTAGAATGTGTGGTTGAAATGATTAGTGCTGAATTTTTTAGTCCGCCGGCTATATCAGTTCCTCACTTCATCGCACGCCTTTTTGCTTACCCGGCTTAGCCGGCTTGTTTATTCCCACCTCAAACATTTTTTCAATGAAACACCCTTACTTGGCGAAACTATTGTTTCTCCTCTTGTTCATCTGTGCCGGTTTTACCGGCGCGTTCGCTCAGACCGGCTCCGTGAGTGGTCGGGTATTGGACGAACAGAGTCAAGGATTACCCGGCGTGACTGTACTGGTTGAGGGTACGTCCCTAGGTAACTCCACTAATGCTGATGGTACTTTCTCTATTCAAAACGTGCCGGCGGGCCAGCAAACCTTGGTCGTATCCTTTATCGGATACACCACGAAGCGTTTGCCGTTTGCCATTACAGCAGGGCAAAACACCGAATTGAACGCGACCCTAGGCGAAAATACTACCCTGCTCAACGAGGCAGTAGTAGTAGGTTATGGTACCCAGCGTCGGCAGGACGTGACGGGCTCCGTAGCGACCGTTGACTCTAAAGACTTCGTGCAGGGGCAAATCACTAACCCCGAGCAGCTCATCAATGGTAAAGTAGCCGGTGTGCAAATCACGACGGGCGGTGGCGCTCCGGGCTCAAACAGCAACATCCGCATTCGGGGTGGTGCTTCGTTGAACGCTACCAACGAACCCCTCATTATCATCGATGGTGTACCAATTGATGGTAACAGCATCAGCGGCGCGGCCAGCCCTCTGAGCACCATCAACCCAAATGATATTGAAACCTACACCGTACTAAAAGACGCTTCAGCCACCGCCATCTACGGTTCACGCGCTTCCAATGGTGTTATCATCATAACGACTAAAAAAGGCTTAGAGGGTGAGAAGCTGACCGTTACATTCAGCACCCAGTACTCACGCTCGAAGAAAGTAAACGAAATCAATGTTCTCTCCGCTGACCAGTTTCGCGCTGTCGTGAATGAGCGGGGCAATGAAACACAGAAGGCATTGGTAGGAGCGGCCAGTACCGATTGGCAGGATGTGATTTTCCAATCGGCTTCTACCTACGACAATAATATCAGCCTAACGGGAGCTTGGAAGAAACTACCCTTCCGGGTTTCAGCGGGTTACCTGAACCAAGATGGTATCTTGAGAACCAGCAACCTAGAGCGTATTACGGGTTCCATCAGCCTCACGCCCGTATTGCTCAACGATAACCTTCGCCTGACCATAAACGCGAAAGGCAGCCGTGCAAACAGCTTCTTCGCCGATGAAGGAGCCATCGGAGCTGCTACCAATTTTGACCCTACAAAGCCCGTTACGGGCGACGCTTTCGGCGGCTATTTCGAGTGGGCTCAGCCAAGCGGCAACCCTATTCCTACTGCTACCCGCAACCCGCTAGCCTTGCTGGAGCAGCGCCGCGATGAGGCTACCGTTGACCGCTTCATCGGCAACGTACAGCTCGATTACCGCCTACCTTTCTTGCCCGATCTGCGCGCCGTATTGAATTTGGGTATGGACCGCTCTTCCAGCGAAGGCACTCGCTTTGTTCCAGCTATTGCGGCTCGCTCGTTCACCCGCGGCGGTGAAAACAACCAGTACGCTCAGGACCGCTACAACAAGCTACTTGACTTCTATCTGAACTACGTCAAGGCTTTTGGTAGCAGCCGCCTCGACCTCACGGGGGGCTATTCTTACCAGGACTTCATTCGGGAAGAGCCCCGCTTCGCTGATCTTCGCGAAGACCGGACTCAGTTCGCTCCGGCTCCTTTCCCTTTCCCTTTCAAAACGCAGAACACGCTGGTTTCTTTCTTCGGCCGCGCCGTGTATAGCCTGAAAGACCGCTACAGCGCCACGGCTACGCTTCGTGCTGATGGTACTTCCCGTTTTGTGGACAACAACCAGTTTGGCTACTTCCCTGCCTTGGGACTTGCCTGGAACATCAAAGAAGAAGCCTTCCTCAAGGACGTAAACGTTCTCTCCCAGCTTAAGCTGCGTGGTGGCTATGGCATTACAGGTCAACAGGATCTGGAAACAGCCGTGGGTAACTACCCTTTCTTGGCTCGTTACACCCAAGGTGACTTGAACACCCAAATCCAGGTTGGCTACAACCCTGATGGAACGCCCCGCTTCGTGTCGACGCTACGCCCTGAAGGCTACAACCGCGACCTGAAATGGGAAGAAACGACCACCTACAATGCCGGCCTCGACTATGGCATTCTGGATGACCGTATCTCGGGCTCGATTGATGTGTATAAGCGTAACACAGAAGACCTGCTGGCTGTAGTAGCCCTGCCCGCTGGCTCTAACCTCATCAACGAGTTTGCCCGCAACATCGGCAGTCTGGAGAACCGTGGCATTGAAGTAGCACTGAACTTGGTGCCTGTTCGCTCCGAGAATTTCAACTGGAGTGTCAACTTCAACGTGGCCTACAATGAGAACAAAATCACCAGCCTGAACGACGTAAATGACCCCAACTTCGCCGGGTATCTGGTGGGGGACATTTCGGGTGGTACTGGCAACCGGATTCAGATCAACTCTGTGGGTTACCCCGCTAACTCGTTCTACGTGTACAAGCAGGTATATAATACGGAAGGTGCGCCGTTGGAAGGCGTATATGCCGACTTGAACGGTGACGGTCAAGTGACGGAGCTGGACAAGTACCGCTACAAGTCCTCCAACCCTAAGACTACCTTGGGCTTGAGCTCTAATGTATCGTACCAGAAGTTCAATCTGTCGTTCACACTGCGTAGCTACCTCGATAACTACGTGTACAACAACGTGTATTCCGACCGGGGTACGTATCGTGGTCTGTTTGACCCAAACAACTTCCTTGGCAACGTATCTGAGAACGTGTTGGAGACCAATTTTGCCAATAACCAGTTCTTCTCAGATTACTATGTAGAGAACGCCTCGTTCGTGCGCATGGACAACATCACGCTGGGATATAATGGTGGACGTTTTTTCAATGAAAAGCTAAACTTTGGCCTGACCTTCGCTGTTCAGAACCTATTCGTTATCAGCGATTACCAAGGCTTGGATCCCGAGATTTTCAACGGCATCGACCGGAACTTCTATCCTCGTCCACGCACCTTTACTGTTGGTCTAAATCTGGGCTTCTAAATAGTTCGTACTTCCTAAATAATGAAAAACCTACTCATAAGGAGCCTATTAGCCTTCACGGTTACTACCTCCACGCTTGGCCTTTCGTCTTGCGTAAAAGACCTCGACCGGGAGCCTGAATTTGATCCTACCTCTGCCCTGGTTTATACTGACCCTGCCAATTACGAGGCTGTTCTCGCCAAGCTGTATTCTGGCTTGGCAGTAAGTGGTCAGCAGGGCCCCAGCGGCGCACCCGACTTGCGGGGCTTTGATGAGGGCACCTCTCCTTACCTGCGCATGTACTGGTTCACCCAAGAGTTGCCAACAGATGAGGCCATTATTGCGTGGAATGACGGTGACCTCCCCGATCTGAATCGTTTGACTTGGACGCCGAGCAATACGTTTGTGCGCACCATGTACAACCGTATTTTCTATCAAATCACAATCTGCAACGAGTTCATTCGTGAAACCACGGATGAAAAACTCAGCGGACGTGGGGTGTCGGGCACGGTACTGGAAAATGTAAAACAGTATCGCGCCGAAGCTCGCTTCCTGCGGGCACTGAGCTATTTCCACGCGCTCGATATGTATGGCAATGTGCCCTTCGTAACGGAGAATGATCCGGTAGGTGCTTTCATGCCCAAGCAAACAACGCGTGCTGAGCTATTCAGCTATGTTGAGTCGGAACTGCTTGCTATTGAACCTGAGTTAGCGGCAGCCCGCCAAAACCAGTACGGTCGTGCCGACCGGGGTGCTGCGCAAACCCTGCTAGCGAAGCTTTACCTAAATGCTCAGGTATATACGGGCCAGCCTAAGTTCGCTGAAGCTGCTACTTACGCTAAAAAAGTAATCGATTCAGGCTACAGCCTGACCCCTACTTACCGTAATCTGTTCGTAACCGATAACAATACGGTTGCTGCTTCGGAGATCATCTTCCCAGTTACCTTCGATGGTTTGCGCACCAAGACTTTCGGTGGCATGACCTTCCTTGTACACGCTGGTGTGGGTGGCTCCATGGATGCCGCAGCTTATGGCATTAACGGAGGCTGGTCAGGATACCGGGCTAAGTCTACCTTGGCTGACAAGTTTCCCGACCTGACGGGTGCTACAGACCAGCGGGCCGCCAACTTTGTAACGGATGGCCAAAAGCGTGAGAACAATGACATTTTCACCTTTACCGATGGCTACGCTCTGCAGAAGTACCGCAATGTGAGCTCCACGGGCGTGAAAGGCTCTGATACCGGCGGTGACCACCCCGATACTGACTTCCCCCTGTTCCGCTTAGGCGACGTGTATTTGATGTACGCCGAAGCACTTTTGCGCAGCGGCGGCAGTCAGACCGAGGCACTCACCTATGTAAACCGCGTGCGTCAGCGGGCCAAGGCTTCCAATATTACCGGCAGCCAGTTAACTCTGGATTTCCTGTTGGATGAGCGGGCTCGCGAATTGTACATGGAGTGCTATCGCCGCACCGACCTGATCCGCTTTGGCCGCTTTGCTGGTCCTAGCGCCAACTACGTGTGGCCATGGAAAGGTGGTGTACTTCAGGGTCGTCCGGTTTCGGAAGCTCTCAATCTGTACCCTATTCCTTCTTCTGATCTTACCGCTAACCCCACGCTTAAGCAGAATCCTGGCTACTAAGCGTTTAGATGAAGTTACTTATCTGAATACCTGATGCTGAGCCCCAGCATAAAGTTGAGTCCAGCATCAGGTATTCGGTAGTGACCTTCCCACCCTCTTCAAAAAATTTAACTTCTCTACAAATGAAAAACTGGCTTACCCAAATCTTGGGTCTTTGCATGGCCGTAACGCTGCTTTCTTCCTGCGAAAAGGATGAGGAGCAGGTAGTTGCCAAGCCTGGCAGAGAGACCACGCTCACCACCGTTTCTACTAACGTACCGCTGACCCTGGATGACAAGGACAAGACATATGTTGTCTATTCCTGGACTCCCGTTTCCTTCGGTTACTTGGGAGAAGTGGTTTCTTACACGCTGGAAGTTGCCAAGAAAGGCAATGACTTTGCTGGTGCAAAAACCTATCAGACAGGCTCAGCACTAACCAAAACCTTCACTGTTTCCGAAATCAACAGTCTGATGATTGAGATGGGGGCGGTGCAGGATGCTAAAACTAAAGAGTTCAGCCCTATTGAGCTGGAAGTACGCGCGAAAGCCGCCTTGGGCACCAGCCCTACTGCCGATGCTATGGCTAAATACTCGGCCGTAACTACGTTGGCAGGCAAGCCTTATAACGCCAATGCCGCTATCGTTTACCCATCTCTTTGGGTACCTGGTGCTTACCAAGGCTGGGCTCCCGACAAAGCCCCTGCAATTGCTTCGGGCGACAAGGACAACAAGAAGACCTATGAAGGGTACATCTATTTCCCATCGGCTGATAAGCTGAAGTTCAAGTTTACCAGCAAACCCGCTTGGGATGACGTCAACTATGGTAAGGGCGCTAGCGCTACTGACCTATCAACCGATGGCGGTGCCGGCGACTTAGAGGTATCTGAACCAGGCTATTACTGGCTGAAAGCAAACACTGAAACGCTGAAGTGGTCAGCTACCAAAACTACTTGGGCTGTAATCGGCTCGGGTACTGCTAAAGGCTGGGATAATGAGACGCCCATGACTTACGACCCTATCCAAGGCGTTTGGACTATCACCACGGCTCTTTCGCAGGACGGTGAAATTAAGTTCCGCGCTAACAATGGCTGGGATCTGAACTACGGTGATAAGGGTGGCGACGGCTTGCTGGAATCCGGCGCCGACAACATCAAAGTACCTAGCGCTGGCAACTACACCATCACGCTGGACCTTAGCAAAGGAGCTGGCAACTACACGTACACGCTGAAGAAGAACTAAGGTAGGCTTACTTCTATCTACCATTCTTAAAAGGCCGCTGCATCGCAGCGGCCTTTTTTGCATCACCACCTTACAGACCAGTTACCCAAGTTGCACAGCGTCGGGGGGCTTTTTTGTAAAAAAGCCCCCCGGTGGATTATCGGTCAAACGATGCTAATCCAGCGCAATGCTTTCATCTACCAAATTCTTTTCCGTGCTTCGCTTCTGCTGCTCCGGGCACTGCGACGGTAGCTAGCTCATTTCCCGATCTTACCATCCCTTTCTCAGACTACTTCTTCTATGATAATCATTGCCGACGGCGGCTCCACTAAAACCAACTGGTGCCTCATTGACGACGCGGGTACCCGCATCCAATTTAATACGGAAGGTTACAACCCAGATTTTATTGGTACGGAAGGAATCCAAGCTTCTCTGCAGAAAAGCCTTCCCGACACGCTGGAGCTAGATAAGGTGACTGAGGTGCACTACTATGGGGCGGGGGTTTCGTCGGCGAAGAAAGCGGAGATAGTAGCGGCGGCCATGCGGGCTGTGTTTACGCAGGCCAAAGTCGTAGTCGACCATGACCTGCTGGCGGCGGCGCGGGCCCTGTTGGGGATCAAGCCAGGCTTTGCGGCCATCTTGGGTACGGGCACCAACTCCTGCATCTACGACGGCAAAGACGTAGCCATGAGCGTCGATTCGCTCGGCTATTTCCTGGGTGACGAGGGCAGCGGCTCCTACATCGGCAAGCGCCTGTTGCGCGACTATCTGCGGGGCCTGCTGCCTGATGGCTTACAAGAGAACTTTCGCGAAACGTATGGCCTCACCCGCGATGAGGTTTTGGACCGGCTTTATAACAAGCCCTTGCCTAACCGCTTCCTGGCCAGTTTCGGCAAGTACGCCTACGACCATAATAACGTGAGCTACTGCCGCGAAATAGTGGTGGAAGGCTTCAAGGCTTTCTTCGATAATATCGTAACCAAGTATCCTAATTACCAGGATCATACGTTCAACTGCATTGGCTCGGTGGGCTACAACTTCCGCGATGCCCTGATTCAGGTGGCCAAAAGCTACGATATGGAAGTGGGCAAAATCATCCGCTCCCCTATCGATGATCTGGTAGACTACCACACCATTCTTACTAAGCAGGCTTAATTCTCGCCTTCATTTAACAAAAAAGCAGCTCCGAAATCGGAACTGCTTTTTTGTTGGGCGCTGGGGGGCTTTTTTAGTGCTGTACAACCAGGCGCGTTGTCTGAATTTGATTGCCGGTGCTCACCCGCACTAGGTATACGCCGTTAGCCAACCCCTTGAGAGAAAGGGGTAGCTCATGCGCACCGATGGCCTGCCGGGAAGTGGTAGGCAGAGTGCGCACCGTAGCTCCCATCAGGTTCGTAATTGAAACGGTAACGGGAGCAGCCGTCGTCAGCTCGTAGCTAAGCGTAGCCGTAGTGGCCGCCGGATTAGGCGCGGCCGTCAGGCGCAGAGCCGTTGTGTTGCGAGGGCCGCGGGCAGCCAGCACGTTGGTTGGCCGATTGATCAGGCGTGAGGTATACACGGCGTATTCGCCAGGCTGTAAAGTCAGGTTAGCTGTGGGGTTTGTCACGCTGAGCGTAGCCCCAGTAAGGTAGTTATACCAGGTACCAGTTTGCTGAAACTGTGGATTAACTACCTGAGGTACAATATCAAAGTTACCCACCACGGTTACCTTCAGGTTGTCATCCTGCAAATGGATGGTTTTCACGGCCCCCACTACATTCTGGGTAAAATTGGTGGTTTCGAAAACTGGCTCGTTCTTTTTCAGCGCAATCAGGCTGGCATACACATTATACAGCTTGCGCCGCTCCTGCACATCACGATAATCCCAGCGGATGGGCTTGTTGGCCGTCCTGCAGTCGTTGCTATTAGTGCCATCAGGGCAGCGGTTGATGGCAAAGTCGTAGCCTAACTCCCCAAATTGCCACACCATTTTCGGGCCCGGCACAGTAAAGAAGAAAGCCGCTGCCGCTTCCTGACGAGCCAGCGCTACATTCAGGTCCTTGGTATTGTGCGTAGCGGTGGCCGCCCGAATGACAGGTTTTTGTACACCAAACGCTCCTCATCGTGGCTTTCCATGTAGCTCACCAAGTGCGGCTGCTCCCAGTTGCGGTTGCGGTAGTACGTAGCACTAAAATCCGACTTGTCGCCGGTATTGTAGCCCATAGTAGCCTCGTTGTATTTATCCGTCATTTTGCCCCATAGCATCATCCCGTAGTCGGCTAATATTTTCTCCTCGTCGTTATCGCTCAGGTGCTCCAAGATGCAGTACACGTTAGGATCGATGGTGCGAAGCTGGTCGTATATATTCTTCCAGATGGCAATGCGCGAGTCGTCGCGGCGGCTCCAGGCACCTACATCTGTAGGGTTATTGCGTTGCGTGAAGCCTTTTGATAAGTCGTAACGGTAGCCATCAATGCGGTATTCCTGGAGCCAGAACGCATTTACCTGCTCCACAAAATACTTCGTGAAGGGACTTTCGTGATTGAAGTCGTAGCCTACGTTGAAAGGGTGCGTGGCATCCGGATTAAACCACGGACTATCGGCCGTCGGCTTGCCGCCCGCAAAATACAGCTGTGCCATCGGCGACTGCCCAAATGAGTGGTTCAGCACCATATCCACGATAACGGCAATGCCACGCTTGTGGCACTCGTCTACGAAGCGCTTCAGGTCGTCTTTGGTACCGTAGTATTTGTCGGGAGTAAAGTAAAACGAAGGATTATAGCCCCAGCTTTCGTTACCCTCAAACTCATTGATGGGCATTAGCTCAATGGCATTCACGCCCAGACGCTGCAAGTAGGTAAGCGTATCAGTAAGAGTTTTGTAATCGTGGCGGGCAATAAAATCACGCACCAACAGCTCATACACTACCAGATCCGTACGCTTGGGCTTCTGAAAATTTGTTACCTGCCATTGATACTCTGGCTGTCCCGACTGGAAGGTTGACACGATGCCAGTCGTCTTACCCGTGGGGTACTGGAGGCGAGCCGTGGGGAACGTTGCATCCGGGATAAAACGGTCATTGTTAGGGTCTAACACCTTTTGTGTGTAGGGGTCAGCAATGCGCAGGTTCCCATCTACTAGGTACTGATAGGCATATTCGCGGCCGGGAGTGAGATTGTCAATCTGAATCCACCAGCGACCATTGCTGCTATTGTCCGGAGCATTATCGGTGGCACTCACGGGCGTGCGCTTCAGCGCCGATGCCGCGCTGGACTGCCAGTCGTTGAAGTCACCAATGGCGTGAACAAACTGCTTGTTGGGCGCCGTCAGGCTCAGGATGACAGAAGTGCCACCGTTCAGGTACGTGGCCCCATCTTTCTTGGCTCCGGCAGGCAAGGGTGCTGTGGTTACCGCCTCACGGGTCTGCACCGTTAGCTCTGTTTCAGCGGAGACAGTAGCGTCGGTGGCCGTGAGGCGAAGCACGTTGGCACCAGCTTGGGTTAGCGTTACGGTTCGGGAAATAGAGGTAGCATTAGGCTCCGATGCGCCAACCTGAACTCCGTTCAGGAACAGAGCCAGCGTGGCGGGCAGGGCGGACGTGCCGGTAACCGTGGTGGGTGCGTTAAGCACGAAGAAATTGCCCCCCGCTCCTGTGGGGGCCGTAAAGCGCAGATTAAACTTGTTCTGGGCTACGTCCACGAAGATGTCGCCTCCCGGACCGCGCCCTACCTTACTACCATCCGCATTTTTAAAGATCATGCCCAACCGGTAAATTTTAGTGCCGGCCGCAATGGGATAGAAGGTATTGGGCGTGAAGGTGATAGTGTAAATGTTGGCATTGGTGGCGGAGCGCGTCATCTTCGCCGCCGCGTCGGCCTGATTGAAAGCAGGGCTTTTTACATTGGTCCAGGTAGTGCCCGTAGGACTGTCAGTCACTACCCCGGTCCAGATGTAAACGTCGCCGGTAAAGTTGGCTAGCTCCCCATTGCCCTGAGTAGCATTGAAAATGATAGTAACCGGCTCTGATGCCAGAAAAGTGGAGGGCTGAGTTGTTACCTGGCCGTACGCGGCGGGCAGCCCGGTAAATAGCACAAGCAGGCTAAATAAAAGTCGAAGTTTCTTCATTAATAATGGATTGATGGTGGGACGTCAGGAAAGCCGAACTGAGCACTGGGCTTTATTTTATTCAGGATGAGTAAGCCAGAAGAATAAAGGTACACAACGAACTGTTTAGCTTAGTCCACAGGCGCACGCATTTGTTTGTAGCTTTGATGGTTCCGGCTCCTGAGGCCATTTGCTTCCGCATGACGCTTTTCTTTCGATTTTCTACAGAAGTCCGGTGGTGGCTGGTGGCTCTCTTCGTAATAAGCTGTTTACGGCCAGCCATTTGCCAGGCCCAAAGCTCCGCTGATTCGGCTTTAGTAGCGCCTACTTCTCCCCTCTTACAGCCAACCCAACCTGCCGATTCGGCCCACCTAAGCCGTCGGCTTCCCATTTTGGCCGGCGGCCTGGCGCTGAGCTACACGGGCTTGGTTTATGGATTGAGCAAGGGCTGGTACACCGGCGAGCGCACTTCCTTTCATTGGTTCGATGATAGCCGCGAGTGGAAGCAGGTAGATAAGGCCGGACACTTCTGGGGGGCTTTTCACGAAAGCCGCGGGGCAGTGGATATGCTGCGCTGGGCGGGCGTCCCTGACCGTAAAGCGCTGTGGTATGGTGGCTTCGTTGGCTTTCTGCTCCAAAGTCCCCTAGAGCTGCTCGATGGCCGCGACCCCGCGTATGGCGCTTCGGCTTACGACCTGGGGGCCAATTTTCTGGGCTCCGCCGGACTTATTGCCCAGCAACTGGCCTGGAATGAGGTTCGGATAATGCCTAAATACTCCTTCCGTACCACGCGCTACGCAGCGCTTCGGCCCAATGTGCTGGGTAAAAGCTTGCCTGAGCAATACCTGAAGGACTATAACGGCCACACTTACTGGCTTTGCGCCGACGTAGCCGCTTGGCTACCGCAGGAAAGCAAATGGCCCAAGTGGCTGCAACCTGCCGTGGGCTACGGCGCTCAGCAAATGGTGTACAACGACTCTGCCGCCAACGCTGCCTTGGGCCTCCATGATTACCGGCAGTATTATCTGAGCTTCGATATAAACCTGATGCGTATCCCCACGCGCAGTAAATTCTTGAAGCGCGTGTTTTATGTGGCCAGCATTTTTCACCTCCCCGCTCCCGCTTTAGAATATAACTCTCGCCGGGGTTTCGTGGTGCACGGGCTATATTATTAAGAGAATTACACTTGGAAGCTGGCTTCATCGGCTCGGGGTCCATTTCTGGCCCACGTTACGAGTAAAAGGCTTCTGGTCCCAGCTATTTCTTCCTAGCAAGCCTTCAAAAACGAAGGCAACTCGCTTTCTCCATCCTTCACTTCAGAGTAATTATTACTCGGTCCACACAGCCGGGCTGGACTATCGCGTCTACAATTTCAAAGCTATAAAACACAACCTATAACGACGGCAATATTACAATAATACAATATATACAACCAAAAAGCTCGTCAATTCCTTCTGTTAAAATACTCATGTCAGAGAAATATTCTTGACATTAATTCTACTCGTGAGTAAATTAATTGGGGACTTTTATTTTACAAAACACTGATTATCAAATGCTAGCTCAACTGTTTTCACCCTTTACCATCTACGTCATGCACCTATCAAATCTCGCACTTAAACCAGAAATGTAACTATGAAAAAATTCTTATTACTACTCTTTTTGATTCTGGCTGGTTTTCGCGTGGCGACGGCGCAGGATCGAGCGATACAAGGGCGAGTAACGGACCGGGCTACGGGTAGCGGCCTACCGGGTGTAACCGTACTCGTGAAGGGTACGACTATCGGAGCATCGACCGATTCGGAGGGGGGCTTTAATCTGTCAGTGCCAGCTTCGGCTACCACCCTCACCTTCAGCTTCATTGGTTACTCCACTGTCGAGCGGCCTATCACCGATGCAGGCACCATTAATGTAGCGATGGAAGCTTCTACCCGCGAGTTGGGTGAAGTAGTCGTAACAGCGCTGGGCCTGGAAACCAGCCGCGACCGATTGGGCACAGCCCAATCAACCGTGCAGGGCCAAGCACTAGTGCGCTCCGGCGAAACCAGCCCAATTACGGCCCTTTCAGGAAAGGCACCTGGTGTACTCATTACCCGTTCTACTGGCGACCCCGGCGCCAGCGCTAACATTCAAATTCGCGGCGCCAGTACCATTACAGGCAATTTGCAGCCCCTGATTGTAGTGGATGGTATTCCGATATCGAATACCTCTGTGGGCGAGAATACACCGGGTAGCTCGGGGGGCATTGTGGCCAGTGGTGGTGGCGCAGCTTCCAACCAGATAGCGGGAGTTGTGCAGCAGTCGCGCCTCAATGACATTAACCCCGATGACATCGCCTCTATGGAAGTATTGCGCGGGGCAGCGGCAGCAGCGCTGTGGGGAACACGGGCCGCAAATGGCGTGCTGGTGATTACCACCAAAAAGGGCCGCAACGCCGACAAGCTCAATCTCTCCTACCGCACCACCTATGGCATAGACGAAATCAACCAGGTGCCCGAACTTCAGCAACGCTTTGGACAAGGTGTGAATGGCCTGTTTTCACAGAGCAACGCCCGCAGTTGGGGCGACCGTATAGCCGACCGCTCAGGCGGACTGGATGCTGCCATTACAACGCCCGGTGCACCTGGCTACCAAGGCTTTATCACTTTCGCCGATGGTACGCAACGCTACGCTATTCCGGCGGGCACAGCAGCGAATCCTCACGGCGGCAAGAACAGTCGCGATACCTATGACCACAGCGACGAGGTATTCGGGCGGGGCTATACCTGGGACAATATTGCCACGCTCAGCGGCGGTGACCAACGCAGCAATTTCTATATCAGCCTAGGCAATACCCACACGGAGGGCATCGCGCGCAACAACAGCGATAACGACCGCACTACCGTCCGGGTAAACGTAGATCGGCAGTTGGCCACCAAGTTTCGGGCAGGTATAAACGCCACGTATGCGCGCACGTTCTCTAATCGGGTGCAGCAGGGCTCCAGTGGCAGCAGCATTTTCCTGGGGGGCCTTCGTAGCCCCGCCGATTTCAACAATGCCTACTATATCGGCGACTTTACCGATCCGCAAGGCAACATCTTCCTTCGTCGGCAATCCTCATATCGTAACCAATTAGGGAACAGCACTAATCCTGGGTTTGACAACCCCTTCTGGACTATTGATGAGGTGCGCGACCAGACGCGGGTGCAGCGGCTTATCGGGGCTTTGGAGCTGACGTATGATGCCACAAACTGGCTGAACATTATTAATCGTACAGGCGTCGACACCTATACCGACCGGCGCTCTACGGTGTATCCAATTGGAGCGGGGCAGTCGCCTACCGGGCAAATCGGGCAATCGACGATTCAGGAAACCCAAATCAATAACGACCTGATTGCGCGAGCTACGCATGATTTCTCCGAGAATCTGGGGGGCACTTTATTGGTGGGGACCAATTTAAACATCCGGCGGGGCGAGCAGGTCGGCGCTAATGCGACCAACTTCATCAACCCCTTCTCGCCGCCTCAGCTAGATAACACCCTCGCCGACAGCCGCCAACCCTTCAACCTCGTGGTGGAGCAGCGTACGGCGGCCGCTTACGCGCAAGTAGACCTGGCTTTCTTCAACCAGCTCTACCTCACGGGTACCGGCCGGGCCGAAACCGCATCCACTTTTGGCCCTGAAACCAGCAGCACATTCTTCTTTCCGGCCGGTACGCTCGCCTGGCAGTTTACCAAGCTTGCGCCCTTCGCTGATAACAAAGCGTTGAGCTTCGGTAAACTTCGGTTGGCCTACGGCTCAGTGGGAGTGCAGCCTACCCCTATCTCACCCGCACCTACTACATCCCAGGTGACGCTAACATCATTGCCGATGGGTGGGGTACCACCCTGGATGCGGCCAACTACGGCGGGGGCTTCGTACGCTCCAACGTGCAGGGCAACCCCGAAATCAAGCCCGAGCGCAAAACCGAATTAGAGGGTGGCCTCGACCTCCGCTTCTGGCAAGACCGCATCAATTTCAGCATTACAGGATACACCAACCGCACCAAGGACGCTATTTTGACCGTGCCGGTAGCAGCCACAACAGGCTTTGTATCGACTAGTGCCAACGCAGCTGAAATCGAAAATAAGGGGCTGGAGATAAGTCTTAGCGGTGACGTTATCAATCAGCCTGATGGCTTTGTCTGGAACATTGCGCCTAACTACTCCCTCAACCGCAACGAGGTAACCGACCTATCGGGCGCAGAGTCCATTTTTCTGAACGGTTTCACGGGCACCTCGTCGCGGGCCGTGCGGGGCTACCAAATGGGCGCTTTGTGGGGCAGCCGCTGGGAGCGCAATGCTGAAACCGGAAGCTTAGTGTTCGACACGAATGGGTTCCCGATTCAGGCCGCTACAGAAGGCATTATTGGCGACCCTAACCCCCGGTGGCGAGCAGGCCTCGGCAATACATTTAGCTACAAAGGCTTATCGCTGAATGTGCTGTTCGACCACGTTGACAACCTCGATGTATGGAACGGCACGAAGGGTGCGCTCTACTCCTACGGCACCGCTAAAGACACGGAAGTGGAAACAACAGTATCGGCGGCGGATGCGGCTACCTTGCGCCTGTGGAACAGCCAGACGGTAGCGCAGCGCTACCAGCCCAATGCTGATGGCTCCTATACCTTCCGCGGTTCGGTAACTGACTTTGGAGCCGGACCGGTAGTAGCAGACGAGCAGTGGTATCGGAATGGTTTGGGCAATGGGTTTACTGGTCCAGCTGAGCAGTTTATTGAGAACGTGAGCTATACCCGCCTGCGCGAAATCACGCTGGCGTATAGCTTGAAGCTGCCTTGGCTGAAAGACCGCGCGAAGTTGCAATCGGTGGACGTGTCATTGACGGGCCGCAACCTGGCCTTGTGGACCGACTATACCGGCGTAGACCCCGAAACCAACTTGACAGGTGTATCCAATGGCCGTGGTCTGGACTACTTCAACAACCCCAGTACCCGCTCCTACATCATGTCACTGAACTTCAACTTCTAAGCAGTGCAAGTAGGCTCCCAGCACCAACGGGTTACCGATGTGCTGACTTGAGCCCCGCACCTTTCTCCACGCTTTTGCTTGTTCAACCATATGAAAACATCCCTGCGTTATTATCTGCTGCTAGCCTTACTATTGGTAGGCCTAGGTAGTTGCGAAAAGATTACAGAAGGCTACGATATCAACCCAAATGCCCCCAGGATGCCCCAGCTGACCAACAGCTGACGGCGGTGCAGGTATCGGAAGGCTTTGTGCTGAGCGGCGAGATGGCCCGCACGGCTGGGATATTTAGCGACTATTTCACCGGCACCGACCGCCAATACGAAGGCCTGCAGAACTATACCACGGTATCGGGCGACTACGATAACATGTGGAACAACACCTACTACCTAGTGCTGGCCAACGCCCGCATCGTGATCCAGAAGGCGGAGGCTGTCCAGAATTTTCAACTGGCCGGCATTGCCCAAGTACTCGAAGCCCAGATGATTGGTATGGCAACTTCACTTTGGGGCGACGTTCCTTACTCACAAGCCTTTCAGCCAGGCAAACCAGCTCCATTCGACAAACAGTCCGACATTTACGCCAGCGTTCAAACCTTGCTCAGCACGGCCATCACCAACTTGGGGCGCAACGGCATCAACCCTGAAGAGCGCGACATTTATTATGGAGGCGACCTAGCTAAATGGCAGGCTGCGGCTCATTCCCTAAAGGCTCGCTTTTATTTACATGTGCGCAACTATCCGCAGGCGGCAGCCGAAGCGCGGCTAGGAATTGCCAGTCCGGCTGGTGATATGCTAGTGCCTTACGACGGAACCGTGAGCACCAGCGCCAACCCCTATTACGACTTTATCGACATAAACCGTACGGGTTATATGGGCGCGGATGGCTCCTATGGCTCGCGCCTGCTAGATGGCCTCCGTGACAATGCCCGCACCAATGAGTCGGCCCGCTTTGAGTATTTCTACTCCACCGAGGTTGGCTACAGTGACCTTGATCCTAACATATTGGAAGGTGGAGCTTTCGCGGCCGATGCTGACTTTCCGCTTATAACCTATGTCGAAACGCAAGCCATTCTGGCCGAAGCACAAGCCCGCGCCAACGATCTGACTGGCGCCTTGGCTGCTCTCAACAACATCCGGGCATACAACCGCACCACGTTCACGGGGGGCAATTATGCTGCCTACACGCTCGCCGATTTTGCCGCAGGTGGACTCCTGAATACAGGCCAATCGCAGCAGCAGGCTTTGCTACGGGAAATTCTGACAGAGAAATACTTGAGCTTGATTGGTCAGATTGAACCCTACAATGACATCCGCCGCACCAACAATCTGATCGGCGTGCCCAAAAAACGTGCTGATGCACCCAACATTCCGCAGCGGTACTTGATTGCGCAGAATGAGGTGAATACTAACCCTAATGTACCGCAGCCTATTCCGGCCTTGTATGATCCCACTGAGGTTAATCGGTAATTAGCTTTCTCTTCTTATTATAAGCCTCGGTCGCTTGGGCCGGGGCTTTTTGTTGTTAGAAAGATAAGTGACATCAAGTAAGCCGTTTGGAAGGTAGGGGGCACGTTACTGCAGGCGGCAGGGTTGAGAAGAAGCTAACCTATATCCCATAATACCTTTACGCATGAGTAAAGCACCTAACTCTGCGCTACTTTTGCTTTTCACCCCAATTTGAACCCACGCCTTACCGATATGAATGTAGGAGACCGAGTACGCCTGCTCACCGGCCGCGAAGAAGGCATCGTCACCCGTTTGCTTGACAACGACCTCGTGGAGGTCGCCATTGATAACGACTTCACTATTCCCGTGCTGCGGCGCGAGGTGGTAGTAGTTGCCGCCGAAGAGCACAAAGCGTTTGGGCAAAGTGCCGCTTCCGTAGCCGCCGAGCGCCAAGCCGCGGCCAGCGCCCCACGGCCCAATTTTGCCCTCCAGAAGCCTGATGCGCCCAACAACAACGCGGGGGGCAAAAAGGCAGACAAAGGCCCAAAGCCAGAATTGCCGAAGGCGCAAAAGGGCTTGTATCTGGCGCTTAGCCATCAGTCGCCGGAACTGCTGGCCGTGCAGCTTATTAATAACACCGATACCGATTTGCTCTTCACGTACGGCGAAGAGCAGCAGGATAAATACCGGGGCTTGCTCTCCGATAAGCTCGGTCCAAAGTCGGTAAGCAAGCCGTTAGCTCACCTTCACTTGAAGGATTTTGAGCAGTGGCCCGCTGCCGTGGTGCAACTACTGCCACACCGTCTGAATGGCGACACGGCGTTTGAGCTGCTCACCAAGCGCTTGTCTTTCCGGGCTAATAGCTTCTACACCAGCCGGCAGCCCGCGCCGATCTTGCAGAAAGAAGCCTATCTATTTCAGCTCGACGAGAAACCTGCCGCGCCCGTAGCTCCTGAGAAGCTCGCCGAAAGCCTGCAAGCCCAGCTAAGTGGCAACGCGCCGGCCAAGCCGGCGGCGGTTGCGCCTATCCCAGAGCCGGTCAAAACTATTTTGCCACCTTCGCACGAGGTTGATCTGCACCTGGAGGTACTCAACCCGGATGCTGCAACGCTCGATCCGCCTCTTACTAACACGGCAATCCTGCGCCTACAACTCGATGCGTTTGAGGATGCGTTAAGTCGGGCGTTGGCTACCAACATGCACGAAATCGTATTTATTCACGGCACCGGCAATGGCACCTTGCGCAAGGAGATTCACAAAAATCTGAGCCGCAACCGCGACATCAAGTTTTTTGAGGATGCCCAGAAAGAGAAGTTCGGCTACGGCGCAACGCTGGTGCGACTGAAGTAGATTCTCAAGTTGAGTGATTTCATTCACTTACAACACAAAAAAGGCTGCCTCTAAGAAGGCAGCCTTTTTTATAAACAACTATCAAGCTTACAAGTGAGCAATCGGGTCAGCATTACCATCGGGGTCGTTTTTCACGGTACCAACGGTATTAAAGCCCTTACCACGCATAAGCAGTACACCAGCCATGTGTGGGGTAGCCATCGACGTGCCGCTGATGGTGTTGTAGCCACCATTCAACCAGGTTGACTGTATGCCAACGCCGGGCATGCAATAGTCTACCGGCGGGTTGCCGAAGTTGGAGAATGAAGCCCATGAATCCGAACTGTTCATGGCCGAAATCGTGAAGATGTTAGCTCCATTCACCCGAGCAGGCGAGTGATTGTTCGCATTGTCGGTTTCGTTGCCTGCTGCTAGGGCGAAAAGAACCCCTTTCTCCGAAGCCCGCAATACTGCCGCATCAAGTGCCGTGGATACACCGCCGCCCAAGCTCATATTGGCTACGTCGCCGGCTTTGCCATTGGCGCCAACATAGTCTACACCGGCAATTACACCAGAGTTAGAACCGCTACCGCGTGAGTCCAGCACACGTACTGCTACTACTTTTGCACCAGCGGCTACCCCTACTACGCCACTAGCGTCGTTTTTGGCGGCAATGGTACCAGCGCAGTGCGTGCCGTGGCCGTTACCATCGTCTGGCGAAGCGTAGTTTTTGCCGCTGGTCAGGAAAGACTTGCTGCGGGCTACGTCAACGTTCAAGTCGGGGTGATCCAGGTCTATACCTGTATCGATAACCCAAGCGGTTCCAGCAGCAGTACCATCAGCAGTTCCTACGCGGGCAATACCATAAGGCGTTACCTGAGCAGCCTGTATGGTGCTACCGCCGCCATTGTTAGGATTACCAAGCGTGATAATCCGGTCTTGCTCCACGTAGGCTACATTTGCATCCTTACGCAGTTCGGCCGCTTCGACAGGGCTCAACTGAGCTACAAAGCCTTTTAGTGCATGACCATAGGCGTGGCCTACTTTCTCAGCACTCAAGCCACGGGCCCGCAGTATGCCTTGACCAACGCCTTTTACTTTATTCACTTTTGCGTCGTAAGAAGCGTCGCCATTGGTATCAACGGCGCCATCTTTCAGCACGACAATGTATTGACCTTCAATTAAATCATCTGATGCTTTTGCGTCAGCACTGATCTGGGCAACCGATGGATCGTCGGCATCGATAGAGTTATCGGAGCAGGCGGTGAATACAGCTGAGGCAGCTACGAGCGAAGCGCTCATTACCCAAAAAGAAAGACGCGGATGTAATTGGTTTTTCTGCATGCTTTTGAAAAGAATGATGGGTGAGAAAAAGATGAATTCGCCGCCCGCTGCTGAGGTCTGCATACCTCGGTACTATCAGCGGCCAGTGGGGTGATTGTTTGGCCAATGTATAGATTCGAAAATAACATCCAAGGCAGGGCGAGCTTTCGGGGGGCAAACTCAAGCCTTTTAATCCCATTTTTAACCCCAAAAATGCACCTCATATCAGCGCCACGGCAGAATCAGGAAGAAAATACTCTATTTGTGACATAGTGATAATTATATGTGTTTTTCGGTGTTAGTTGGACTCCTCAAGGCCTAGCTGAGAGTAGTCAGGTTTTGGGTTCTTACCTCTTCTGTACAAATAGGTGTTGACCTCATTGGTAAGTATGCAAGCAACGAAACTGCTACCTTTGCTTTTGTGATGAGTCGCTCCACCGCGGCGCCTTCGGGCGGCGAGGAAAGTCCGGGCAACGCAGAGCACCCTGCTTCCTAACGGGAAGGATGGGCCGTAAGGCTCAGACAGCCAGTGCCACAGAAAACTACCGCCTACGTTGCCTTCGGGCAGCCGGTAAGGGTGAAAAGGTGCGGTAAGAGCGCACCAGCGGCCGGGCGACCGTGTCGGCTGGGTAAACCTCAGGGGTTGAAAGACCAAATAAGCGGGCACGCTGCTTGGCAACAGGCAGCACCGGGCGGCTCGTCCGGCGTCCGTGGGTAGGTTGATGGAGCCTTTCGGCAACGACTGGCCTAGATAAATGGTGGAGACGCCGAGCTTTCGGGCTTGGCGGACAAAACCCGGCTTACAGACTCATCACCACCGCATCACCGGTCGCCGTAACTTCGGTTGCGACGACCGGTTTTGTTTTAAAGCTAATTGGGGGGTAAATATTTCTGGCAGGAGCCTTTAAATTAAATAATTACAATTTTTCATGTGTATTGTGTTCTTTCCTCATCGAATCCTTCAATAACTTTACTCACTAAACGGGTAAAGCTTTTCGTTACCTTCGCTACACCCTCAGTATTAATCTATTCTGCTCTCAGCTTATGCCCAAAATCCTCATTATCGACGACGAAAGGTCGATTCGTAATACACTAAAGGAAATTCTGGAGTACGAAAGCTACGCCGTTGATCAGGCCGAAGATGGTCCGTCGGGCTTGGATATGCTTATCAAGAATAAGTACGACGTGGTGCTCTGCGACATCAAGATGCCCAAAATGGATGGGCTGGAAGTATTGAGCCGCGCGCAAGAATTGGCCCCCGATGCCGCTTTTATTATGATTTCGGCCCACGGCAGCATCGACACCGCCGTAGATGCTACGAAAAAAGGTGCCTACGATTTCTTGCAGAAGCCACCAGACCTGAACCGTCTCTTGGTAACCGTGCGCAATGCCCTAGACCGCACCAAGCTGGTGACCGAAACCAAGACGCTTAAAAAGAAAATCGCTAAGAGTTCCGAGATGGTTGGCAGCTCGCCGGCGTTGGAGCAGGTGCGCAAGGCCATTGCCAAGGTCGCCCCCACCGATGCCCGCGTACTCATTACCGGCCCCAATGGTGCTGGAAAGGAGATGGTGGCCCGCCAGCTGCACGAGCAAAGCAACCGCGCCAACGGCCCCATGATTGAGGTAAACTGCGCCGCGATTCCCTCCGAGCTAATTGAAAGTGAGCTATTCGGTCACGAAAAAGGCTCGTTCACATCGGCGGTAAAGCAGCGCATTGGCAAGTTTGAGCAGGCGCACGGTGGCACGCTGTTTCTAGATGAAATCGGCGACATGAGCCTTTCCGCCCAGGCCAAAGTGCTGCGAGCTTTGCAGGAGAACAAGATTACCCGCGTGGGGGGCGAAAAGGAAATAACGGTAGACGTGCGCGTGCTGGCCGCCACCAACAAAAATCTTCAGCAGGAAATCGCGGACCGCAATTTCCGCGAAGACTTGTATCACCGCCTGTCGGTTATCCTTATTCAAGTTCCGCCGCTGAATGACCGCCGCGAAGATATCGGCGACCTCGTGCAGAAGTTCCTCGACGATATTGCTCGCGACTACGGCAACAAGCCCAAAATCGTCGCTCCCGAAGCCCTTGCTTACCTCAAAAGCCTCGACTGGCGCGGCAATATACGCGAGCTCCGCAACGTAGTAGAGCGCTTGGTAATCATGAGCGACGATACCATTACGGAATCAGACGCCAAAATGTATTCCGGCAAGTAAATAGCCACAGGTTTAACGCACTAGCCCCGCCTCTTCCAACCAAAGGAGGCGGGGCTAGTGCGTTAGCGCCTACACCATCTGGTTGCAGCCGCGCACATCTGAGTTGTCCAGCCGGCCTAACACCTCAAACGAGCCATCAGAATATTGACGAGCTAAGTCTTTGGTTTCGATAAAAGCGCAGGAGTCAATATTCGCCAAGTCGATGACATTAATAGCACCGGCCGGACGTGTAGCGTCAACAGAAAACGGGTCGGACGGCTCACGGAGCAGAAGGCGGAGGACTGGGGGGCAAAAAAAGCGGCCGTTGCCGGTGCTATAGGCTTGAGAAAGCAACTCGGTCATGCCGTATTCGGAGTGAATACCTTGCGGTCCAAATGCGGTCTGCAACTCGGCATGCAACTCCTCCCGAATCATTTCGCGGCGCCGTCCTTTCATGCCGCCGGTTTCCAGCACCGTGAGCCCCAATAGCTCGGGCGCCCCCGCATAGGCAGTTACCAAATCGAGCAAGGCATACGACACGCCCAGAAGCATTACCTGACGACCAGAATCGCGCTTAGCTGCTGCTAGCGCCTGCAACAACGCCTCATGGTCGTGCAGGAAAAACGCGGGTTGAGTTTGGCCCGATACGGTGGCAAAATGTTCAACCATAGCCACCAAGGAAGATTGCCCTTGCTCTAGATAGGAGGGCAACAGCGCCAGAAAAATCCAGTTGGTCAGGGGGCCATAGGTTTGCTCAAAAATTCGCGCGGCGTTGCGCCTGTACAGCGCTGGGTCGCGCAGGAGGTGGCGGCTGCGCTGCTGCTGGGTGGTGCCGCTACTCAGAAAGATTTCCTGCGGAACCCAATCGGCGGGTGCGGTGCGTACCTCGTGGGTTTTGAAGAACTCAATCGGAAGAAACGGAATATCCGTCAGCGTTTTAGCTTCACTTGGGTTGCGCCCGAGCGCGGCGATATAGTCGTGGTATGGGGGGCAATTTTGGGCCTGATACCGAAATAAGGCCAGGGCGATTTCCTCAAAATTGGTAGGCGAGACAGAAGGTAGAACACGCAGGTGCTCATCGCGGAAACTCATTGCAAAACAGTGGGGTTAAAAGCAAGGTATAACAAACGCAACACGTCTTCGTTGAGAAGTTGTATCTTCCGTTCTGGCTGAGAAGGCTACGTTTGACCTATCTTTTTTTCTTCTATATGAACCTACTTCGTACTCTTCGGATGGGTGCCCTACTCCTGCTCACGGGCCTGACAGTATCCTCATGCTTGGAGCCGCCAGAGTATCCGGAAACGCCCACTATCGACTTTGAGCGCATTACCTCGCAGCGAATATCTGATGCCAGCGGCACTTACGATAAAGTTACCATTACCGTTAGCTTTCGGGATGGCGACGGTGACCTTGGTTTGAATGAGGCGGACAAAACGGATGATTCTCCCTGGGCTCGCATTAAAAATGGATTGCCTAACCCATACTATAACAATTATTACCTCACGCCTTCTATCCGCAACGCTCAAGGCGATTTTGTAGAGTTGGAGCTGCCCGATCCTAGCTTCAACTATAACAGCACCTATCCACCGCTGGCTACCGACGACCGCGAAGCGCCACTGCGCGGCGAGCTAAACTTCACCTACGATTTCTATGTGGGCTCACCATTTACCCCCGGCCAGACCGTACGCTTCAACGTATCCATCTTCGACCGTGCTCTGAACCAGAGCAACACCGTCACCACCGACCCCATCACGATTCCGCGTTAAAGGAATTTCGTCGTTAAGGAAAGGTGAGAAAACCCCGACTAGATATTACTCTGGTCGGGGTTTTTCATGCTCGTTGAGTTGCTTAATAAATCGCTGGGAAGCGCTTCGGATCAGATTCCTGCAGCATCTCGTACACCGTATCAAATACATCTTCGGTGTTGGGCTTGCTGAAGTAATCGCCATCGGAGCCATAGGGCGGACGGTGGGGCTGGGCAGCTAAGCAACGGGGCTGCGAGTCGAGGAAGCGGTAGGCCTGCTGGTCGTCGAGCACGTGCTGCATCATGTAAGCCGTAGCGCCACCGGGCACATCTTCGTCGGCGAAAAGTACGCGGCTGGTTTTACGTACGCTGTCTGCAATAACGTGCTGCAAGTCGAAAGGCAGCAGCGTCTGCACGTCAATCACCTCCACCGAAATCCCAACTTCACCTAGTTGCTTGGCCGCATCCAGTACGATCCGGCACATAGAGCCATAGGTTACGATAGTCACGTCGGTGCCTGCCTGCAATATTTCCGGCACTCCAAGCGGCAACGTAAACTCGCCTACGTTCTGCGGAATGCGCTCCTTCAGACGGTAGCCATTCAGCGGCTCAATAACCAACGCTGGCTCGTCGCTTCGCAATAGGGTATTATAAAAGCCTGCGGCCTGCGTCATGTTACGCGGCACACACACATGCATCCCCCGAATGCTGCTCAGAATCATGCCGATAGGCGAGCCGCTGTGCCAAATACCCTCCAGCCGATGCCCACGCGTACGCACGATTAGTGGAGCTTTCTGCCCGCCCTTGGTGCGGTACTGCAAGCACGCCACATCATCCGACAAAATCTGGATGGCATACAACAGATAATCAAGGTATTGAATCTCGGTAATAGGTCGCAAGCCGCGCATCGCGGCGCCAATGCCCTGGCCCACAATGGTGCACTCACGAATACCAGTATCGGTCACGCGCAATTCGCCAAATTTCTCCTGCAAGCCAGCAAAAGCCTGGTTTACGTCACCGATGCGGCCGACATCCTCGCCGATGGCGAAGATAGTGGGGTCGCGGCGGAAGTTAGCGTCGAAGCAGGCTTGCAAAACCTCACGAGCATCAACCTGGGGGCATTATCGGCGAACTTGATAGGCTCAACCTCTATGTTAAGCGCAGCCTGCTCGCTTTGGCTATAGAGGTAGGAATTGTAGCGGTCAGCATTTTCAGCCAGCGCCTGATCGAGCCAATTGGTTAGTTCGCGGCGGCTGGCGGAACGCTGCTGATCGCGGGTGAAGCGCAGGGCTTTCCGAACCGTACGCACCATGTCGGCGCGGATGGGTGCGGGGTTGTGCTGCAACTGCTCCACCATTTCATGGAGGGCATTCTGACGGCCGGTTTCATCTACCAGCTTTTCCAGCAATACCACTACCTCGTCGCGCTCCTGCTTGATGGGGTTGAAAAAAGCCCCCCAGGCAGCCGTGCGCGCTTCACGCACGGTATTTTTTGCTTCATACTCCAGTTGATCCAGTTCCTCGCTCGTAGCGTGTTCTTCGGACAGCAGCCAGTCGCGCATTTTGAGCAGGCAGTCGTGCTCTTCCTCCCAGGTCAGGCGGTCCTTGGATTTATATCGCTCATGCGAGCCCGACGTGCTATGCCCCTGAGGCTGCGTCACTTCCGTCACGTGAACGAGCACCGGCACATGCTCGCGGCGGCACACCTCAGCGGCCCGCTGATAGGTATCGAGCAACGCTGGATAATCCCAGCCTTTCACGACAAAAATCTCAAAGCCCTGCTCGCCGGGTGCCTCGCGCTGCAGGCCACTGAGAATGGCGCTGATACTTTGCTTACAGGTCTGATATTCAGCCGGAACAGAAATACCATAGTGGTCATCCCACACCGACACGAGCATCGGAATCTGTAGCACGCCGGCAGCATTCAGCGCCTCAAAAAACATTCCTTCGGAGGTGCTGGCATTGCCAATGGTACCAAAAGCTACCTCGTTACCATTCACGCTGAACTGGGTCAACTCATGCAGTTCGGGGTTCTGACGGTACAGCTTCGATGCATAGGCCAAACCAACTAAGCGCGGCATCTGGGAAGCCGTCGGCGACACGTCCGCCGAAGAGTTTTTCAGCTCCGCGAGGTTTTTGAAGTTACCATCTTCATCGAGCAGGCGAGTAGCAAAGTGACCATTCATGGCCCGGCCGGCGGTGGCAGGCTCGGCTTCTACATCGGGGTGAGCGTAGAGCTGGGCAAAATACTGCTGCAACGTCAACTCGCCGGCGGCCATCATAAAGGTTTGGTCGCGGTAATAGCCGGAGCGGAAGTCGCCAGGCTGAAACACGCGGGCCATGGCCAGCTGAGGCAGTTCTTTGCCATCGCCGAAAATGCCAAATTTGGCCTTACCCATAAATACCTCCTTCCGCCCAGCCAAAGAGGCGTGGCGGCTTTCCCAGCCCAGGCGGTAGTCGTGGAGCAGGTCTTCTTTGCTGAGGGTGGCCGGGGTGGCGGCTAGTGCAGATTCGGCAGTGGACATAGGGAAGAGTAGAAATAAAGCAGATGGCGCCGATCAGTAGAACTGGGGGTTTCTTCGAACGGCGCACAAAAGTACAGATTTGGGCGCGATACCGGCTACAGGCCCCTTCAGCCCCCTACGAGGCCGGTATGTTTTTGTCTATCTTTGGGGAGTAATCTATGGAATTGTAGTCTGCTTTTGCCGCTCATTGCGCCATTATTTGCCTCTGTTTTCTCCGACCTTTACTGCTATCATTTTATGAAAAAGTTTGCCTCTCCCCTATTCAGCCTGGCTTTGCTGCTGCTATGCTTTTCAACTCAAGCTCAAGGCGTAATGACGTTTGAGAAAGAGCAGCATGATTTCGGCAATGTGCCCGAGGGCACGATGGCCACGCACGAGTTCAAGTTCAAAAACACCGGCAACCAGCCCATTATTATTGCTACCGTACAGGCCTCCTGCGGATGTACTACGCCCGACTGGACCAAGACACCCGTACTACCCGGCAAAACGGGTATGGTGAAAGCCGTATATAGCAGCGCAGGCCGGCCTGGGGTGTTCAACAAAACGGTAACAGTGACCAGCAACGCCGCTACGCCGAACACTACACTCACCATCAAAGGCACGGTGCTTGGACCTGAAGAAGTAAAAGCCAGCCTCACGCCCGCTCAAAAAGCCCAGGCTCCCCGCCTCGTACTCGACCGCACCACCCATGATTTCGGTAAGATGGAAGCGGGCCAGCAGCCTTCTGCTCGGTTCACGGTGAAAAATACAGGCAAGCAGGACTTATTGCTAGGCATGATAACCTCGCCTTGCAATTGCGTAGGCTACAAAAAAGCCCCCCAGCCCATCAAGCCTGGTCAAAGCGCCGTGATAGAGGTGCTCTACGCACAGCGCCAGCTCGGCCCGATGACGGATGTAGCCACACTGAACTCCAACGCCGTAGAAGGTCCTGCTAAGCTTACCATAAAAGCCAATGTAGTGCGCGATTTGAACGCGGCCAGCATGGTTAAAGAGAGCGCAACCGCCGTTCCCTTCAAGTAAAAACTGGCGCTTCGCCTTGCTTCATCCGCTTTGCGTAGCGCTTTGACTTTATTTTAAACTATAAGAAAGGTCGCAGCCCTTATCTTTGCGGCCGTTTTCACCCCCGTCATCCACCCATCTTCACTTCTCTGCCATGATCATCGGCGTACCGAAAGAAATTAAGAACAACGAAAACCGCGTGGGCCTGACGCCCGCTGGCGTAGCTGAGCTTCGCAAGCACAACCACACCGTATATGTACAAGCTACTGCTGGCTTAGGCAGCGGTTTTCAGGACGCCGAATACGAAGAAGCCGGAGCATTGATTCTCGCTACCATCGACGAAGTGTATGCGCAGGCAGAAATGATCGTGAAGGTGAAGGAGCCGATTAAGGAAGAATATAACCTGATCAAAGAAGGCCAGCTGCTTTTCACTTATTTTCACTTTGCCAGCGGCGAGGAGCTCACCCACGCCATGATTGAGCGCAAGGCCGTGTGCTTAGCCTACGAGACGGTAGAGCTTCCCAACCGTGCTCTGCCCCTGCTCATTCCAATGAGCGAAGTGGCCGGCCGCATGGCTCCGCAGGAAGGCGCAAAGTATCTGGAAAAGCCACTGAAAGGTCGTGGCATTCTGCTGGGCGGCGTGCCCGGCGTAAAGCCTGCTAATGTGCTGGTTCTCGGTGGTGGCATCGTTGGTACGCAGGCTGCCAAGGTGGCGGCGGGCTTAGGTGCTCAGGTTACCATCATGGATATCAACTTGAACCGTCTGCGTGAGCTCGACGACTTCATGCCGAAGAACGTGGTGACGCAGTATTCCAACGAATACAACATTCGCGAGGCCATCAAAACCGTTGACCTCGTAGTAGGTGCTGTGCTAATTCCAGGGGCCAAAGCGCCTCACCTCATTACCCGTGACATGCTCAAAACTATGCGCCCCGGCACGGTGCTCGTGGACGTAGCGGTGGACCAAGGCGGCTGCATCGAAACCTGCAAGCCGACCACGCACGAAGATCCAACCTTCATCATCGACGACATTGTGCACTACTGCGTGGCCAACATGCCAGGCGCGGTGCCTTACACGTCTACTTTGGCTCTGACCAACGCTACGTTGCCCTACGCCGTGCGCCTCGCTAATCTGGGTTGGCAGGAAGCTTGCCGCCGCGACGCAGCTTTGCGCCTGGGCCTGAACGTGGTGAATGGTGAAGTGGTATACCAAGGTGTAGCCGAAGCCTGGAACTTGCCCCTCGTAAGCGTTGATTCAGTATTGGAGCCCGCTCACGCTTAATTGTTTATTAGTGCTACAAAGCCTTCCCGATACACTATCGGGAAGGCTTTTTGGTTGATAGCGTGATGTAATAAACCTTAAGCTGAGGTTGCAGCACGCTCTTACTCTACTACATGAAAGGAATTATTTATACCGGCGAGGCCATCACCGACCATAAGCTACTGGCGATGCTGCCCAAAGAGCTGCAAGCATTTTTACGGCAGCGCAATGGCGTAGTGGCTTACTTCGGTGGCTTGCATATTCGGGGCTGCTGTACTGAGCCGGCGTGGCACTCGTTGCGGGAAGCGTGGCAAGGTGAGCAGGCGCTGCAAAAAACTTACGACACGGTTCAGAAGAACGACATACCATTCGCGCAGGACTGCGTGGGCAATCAGTTTTTGCTGCGACAGGGCGAGGTTGTCTTTCTGGACACCGAAACCGGGGAAATTGCCCCGCTAGAAGTTGATTTTAAGCATTTCCTGATTGGGGCCGAGAAGTTTCCGGTGGATGCGCTGGGGCTGGAGCCTTTGCGGCGCTGGCAGCAACAGGGTGAGGTTTTGGCGCCCGGGCAGCTGCTGCACATGTATCCGCCGGTTTGTATTGCCGCCACCACTGATAAAGCCACGCTAGCGCCAGTTTCAGTGTTGAAGCGACTGGCTTTTCTGGCTGACTTATACCGTCAAATCAAGCACTTGCCCAACGGCCAGTCGCTCACCATCAAGCCGCTTCAGGATTAGATTTCTTAGAATGCCGTCTCCCCTTCTGCGCCTGTTGCTCCGCCGCTTTGCCTTACTGTTAGGCGTGTATGTGCTGCTGCGCGCGGGCTTTTACTGGGCTAATCAGGAAGTGTTTCGCGAAGCATCGGGCACGGAGGTAGCGTGGGCTTTTTGGCACGGCTTCCGGTTTGATATTGCGGCGCTGCTCCTCCTGAATTTACCGTTTATGTTGCTGTCGTTGGTGCCGCGGGTTGATAAAGGCTGGCAGGGCTTTGTGCGGGGCGTTTATCTGACTCTGAACGCAACGGGCATGGCACTCAATATTATTGATAGCCAGTACTTTAAGTTTATAGGGCGCCGCACAACCGATGAGCTGTTTACCATCACCGACGACATTCAGCGCCAGGCGGGCCAGTTGGCTTTTCATTACTGGTTTCTGGTGCCGCCGTTTATCGTGTTATTTGGGCTGCTGTGGTACTTCTACCCGATGCCAACCGCTGCAAATTTACCCCCCACTCCGGCGGCAAGCTCACCGCAACGCCAGTTTATTCGGCCCCTGCTAGAGATAGTACTGGTGGCGGTGCTGGCGGTGATTGGCATTCGGGGCGGCTTGCAGCTCAAGCCTTTGCGCACGGGGCACGCCTTTGTACAATTGCCGCCGGTGTTGGGTCATCTGGCATTGAATAGCACATTTACCTTTCTGCGAAGCCTTGGCTACCAAGCGGTAGAACGACGCGCGTATTTTCAGTCTGAGGCGCAGCTACGGCAGGCATTAGCACCTCGGATGCCAGCGGCCGACCCAACCGCTCCTCGCGACAACGTGGTGATCCTGCTGCTGGAAAGTTTTTCTTCCGAATACACCGGCATCGAAAATGGTGGCCGTGGCTACACACCCTTCTTTGATTCGTTGGCCACCGGGGGGCTTTTTTTTCGTGACCACTACGCCAACGGGCGGCGCTCAATTGAGGCGCTGCCTGCTGTTCTGGCGGGCATGCCGGCGCTGATGGAAAGCCCATTTATCACCTCCAATTTTCAAACGAACGAGCTGCATGGCCTAGGAGAATTGCTGGGTCGGAACGGCTATGCTACTTCCGTGTTTCACGGCGCTCAGAATGGTACGATGGGCTTCAATACGTTTGCCGGCATGGTGGGCGTGCAGCGGTATTTTGGGCTCAATGAATATCCGGGTGGAGCCAAAAGTCCGGACTACGACGGGCATTGGGGCATTTTTGATGAGCCCTACTTGCAGTATTTCGCGCAACAGCTAAGCCAACAACAGCAGCCGTTTTTCTCTACTGTTTTCACGCTCACCTCTCACGAGCCGTTCCCGGTACCAGCCAAGTACAAAAACCGGTTTACACCAGGCGAATTACCCATTCACGCCTCCATCGGCTACACCGATTTCGCGCTCCGACAATTCTTCAAAACTGCCGCTAAACAGCCCTGGTATAACAATACGCTCTTTATTCTGCTCGCGGATCACACCTCTCAAACACTCACGCCCGAGTATCAAAACACCTTAGGTAGCTACAAAACACCTCTGCTTCTTTTCCACCCTAGCGGCAAATTGCCCCCCGCCAATACAAGCCGCATCACGCAGCAGGCCGACGTACCGGCTACCGTGCTAGATTATTTGGGTATGCCTGCCAACGGTAAGCTACTGCCCTTCGGCTATTCCGTATTTGATACCCTAGCCAATGGGCGCGCACTGTTTCTGACGGGCGGCTCCTACTACCTTGTTCACAAAGATTATGTCACGGAGCTGACAGCCAACGACCAAGTGCGCCTCTACCCTTACCAACGCCATAATTTGCCCCCCACGCCGGTTGAGAATGCTGCCAAGGCCCAACAGTACGGCCAAGAACTGCGTGCCAGCGTGCAGTTTCTAACGAATGGACTGCTGGATAATTCCCTGTACAAGCTATCGAAGTAAAAGCAGCTTCACTCGTCTGTCATGCAGAGCGGCGCGAAGCATCTCGCCTGCTAACGTTGCAATGGTGAACTCAACGAAGCGAGCGAGATGCTTCGGCTCCGCCTCTGCATGACGCACTAACTTAAACTCCTAAGAAATAAGAGCCAGCGCCTGCTCATACTTTGGAATTTCCGCTAGGCGCTGATTGCTTTTTTGTGCGAAGTCGACCAGCCAACAGTAATGCTGTAAGCCATTGGTCAGCAGCAGGAAAGGCGCTCCAACCGTTTGATTATAGGTAGTCACTTGGTGCGCAACGGTAGCCGTAATAGGCACGGTGGTGGCTTTACACTCTACCAATAAAAGCGGGGCGCCCCCAGGACCGAAAGCGCAGATATCGGTACGTTTCTGGCGTTGGTTGTAGGCATGGCCTCTCTCTAAGCTGAGCAAGCCGCGCGGGTAGCCCAACTCGTTCATAAGGTAGTGCACCACGTGCTGGCGCACCCACTCTTCGGGGGTGAGCACCACATTTTTGCGGCGCAATACATCCCATATCAGGGAGTTTGCGCCCGATTTTGTAAGTTTGTACTCGAAAGGCGGCAGGTCGAGAGCTTGCATCACCTCCAAAGGTACGGCCCGGAATCACTGCTTCCGCTTTTCATCCGCTGTACCGTCGTTCGAAAGTGCGACGGTTTTTTTGTATCAGTTTGTGAACAAGCAAGTAAGCGAACGGGAAGCTGTTCAGTTGCTTCATCTTTTCAATTCAAAATTCCACCATTTACCCCCACCCTATGAAGGACAAATCCGCGATAGTGGAGAACTGGCTGCCGCGTTATACTGGTGTGCCACTCAAGGAGTTCGGGCAGTATATTCTGCTTACCAACTTCATCAATTACGTGAATATGTTCGCCGAGCAGTTCGACGTAGAAGTGCGCGGACTAGATAAGCCGATGCAGTCGGCTACGGCCAACGGTATCACGATTATCAACTTCGGCATGGGCTCACCGATGGCCGCTACCGTTATGGATTTGCTGTCGGCCATTAAGCCTAAAGCAGCGTTGTTTCTGGGCAAATGCGGCGGCTTGAAGAGCAAGACCAAGCTCGGCGACCTGATTCTCCCCATCGCGGCTATTCGCGGCGAGGGTACTTCCGATGACTATCTGCCTCCGGAAATTCCGGCTCTTCCCTCCTTCCGTTTGCAGCGGGCCGTGTCGTCGATGATTAAGAAGCACGAAAAGGACTACTGGACCGGCACTGTGTACACCACCAACCGCCGCGTGTGGGAGCACGATGAAGCTTTCAAGGAATACCTGCGCCAGATTCGGGCAATGGCCGTGGATATGGAAACGGCCACCATTTTCGTGGTGGGTTTTATCAATGAGATCCCCCATGGCGCCCTGCTGCTGGTGAGCGATAACCCGATGACGCCCGAAGGTGTGAAAACGGCCGAAAGCGACTCAAAAGTGACGCTTGGGTACGTGCACACGCATCTACAGATCGGTATTGACTCGCTGATTGAGTTGAAAAACTCCGGCGAATCGGTGAAGCACATGCGCTTTGAGTAGACGCATAAAGAATTGTCACTTTTTACAGCTGGCATTCTAAAAAGAACGTCATGCAGAGCAGAGCGAAGCATCTCGGCAGCGGTAGTAGGATTACCAACCTAATATCAGCACGCGAGATGCTTCGCTCTGCTCTGCATGACGTTCTTTTTACAGTCTTTATCGCTTAATAACTTCCCGGCGCCAAGTAGATATCGCGGTACATTTTGCGGCGTGCCTTAACTTGCCTACATGATTCGACTTTTACGCCCGCTTTTCTTGCTGATGCCGTTGCTGGCAGGCTTCAGTAGTTGTCAAAATGCCCCCCAGCAGCAAGCCGCCGACCTAGTGGTGTACAACGCCACCGTGTACACCGTCGATTCGGCGTTTTCTAAGGCTCAGGCCTTTGCTGTACAGGATGGCAAGTTTCTGGCCGTCGGGACGGCTGACGAAATTCGGCAGAAGTATAAGGGTAAGCAGGAAGTAGACGCTGGGGGGCAATTTATCTACCCCGGTTTCTATGATGCGCACTGCCACTTCTACCGCTATGCCTTGGGCTTGCGCTTCGCCGATTTGGTGGGCACTACTTCCTGGGGCGACGTGGTGAGCACCTTACAACGGCAGCGGCAGCAGTACCCCCAGGCCGCGTGGCTGATTGGCCGCGGCTGGGACCAGAACGATTGGCCCACTAAACAGTTTCCGACCAAAGACACGCTGGATAAGCTGTTTCCCAACGTGCCCGTGCTCATCACGCGCGTAGATGGACACGCCGCCATCGTGAATCAGAAGGCCTTAGACTTAGCTGGCGTTACGGCTAGCACGCCCGTCAGTGGGGGCGTTATTGGCCGCGACGTAACAGGTCAACTCACTGGTTTGTTGGTAGATAATGCTGTAGACCTAGTGTCGGCTAAAATTCCCGAGCCTTCCGCAACGGAAGCCAACGCCGCTCTGCTGCAAGCGCAGCAATTATGCGTAGCCGTGGGCCTCACCAGCCTCGCCGATGCCGGTCTGGACAAAGCGAACATCGACCAGATGGAAGCTTTGCAGAAACAAGGCAAGCTCAAGTTGCGCCTGTATGCGATGCTCAACCCTACGGCCGCTAACAAGCAATTCTACTTCAAAAACGGCCCCATAGAGAATGACCGGCTTACGGTGCGCTCCTTTAAAGTGTACGCCGACGGCGCCCTGGGCTCGCGTGGTGCTTGCTTGGTAGAGCCCTACCACGACCGGCCAAAAGAAACCGGCTTCCTCCTTTCTACTGAAAAGGAATACCGGGCGCTAGCTAAAGAAATTGCGGCCAGCAAGTTCCAGATGAACACCCACGCCATCGGCGACTCGGCCAACCGCATCATTCTCAACATTTATGGAGAAGCGCTGAAGGGGCAGAAAGACCGGCGGTGGCGCATCGAGCACGCGCAAGTAATCACGCCGGCCGATATGGGTAAATTTGGGCAGTTTGGAATTGTACCCTCGGTGCAGCCCACCCATGCTACCTCCGATATGTACTGGGCGGGCGAGCGACTGGGGCCGGAGCGCGTAAAAACGGCTTATGCCTTTGAGGAACTGCGCAAGCAGTACGGCCAAGTAGCCCTAGGCAGCGACTTTCCCGTGGAAGATATCAATCCCCTCTTCGGTTTTCATTCTGCTGTTGCCCGCCAAGATGCGAAGAACTACCCAGAAGGCGGTTTCCAACCCGAAAACGCTCTTTCTCGCCCCGACGCCCTACGTGGTATGACCACTTGGGCTGCCCACGCCGCCTTTGAAGACAAGCAAAAAGGTAGCATTCAGCCCGGTATGGCCGCCGATTTTGTGTTGCTCAACAAGGATTTGCTCACGGCTCCGGCACCCGAACTGCGTGGTGCACAAGTGCAGCAAACCTGGATTGCCGGTGAGCAAGTATTCTCGATAAAGAAGTAGTGCTTATTTCATTATTGCGGGAGTCCATCAAGCATTAAACTCACAAAAAAGCCCCCAGAATTGTATCTGGGGGGCTTTTTTGTGGCGACGTTTACGATTAACTCCACCCTTGCTCATCGGCGCTAGAGCCGTACATGGCCGGCACCGGAATATCGAGCAAGCGCAGGTATACGCTAAGCTGGCCGCGGTGGTGAATGCTGTGATTCAGACCCATAATGCGCAGAGCGGCACCTTTGGGGCGCTCCATTAATACTTGGTCGCCAGCATGGAGCTTAAACGGCTGAGTTAGTTTCTCGTCGTCGGATTCGCTCAGGGCTTTGCGCAACGTTGCCGAATACTTGTCGAAGCGGGCCAGCAACTCCTCCTTGGAAGTCGGCGTAGGTCCTGGTTTTGGGGCGTTTTTGTCTAGAAAATCGCGCGAATCACGCTCAACAAAAAGAGTTTTGAACGCCAGCAGATTTACCACGTGTGATGCCAGCTGTACCAGCTTCATGCTCTTCGGGTGAGGCTGGTAATCGGCCTGCTCGAAGGGTACCCGTTCCAGTATTTTGCGGGTCGTAACCAACTCATGATCGAGCTCAGCGAGGATGTTTTGCTGGAGAGAAGATGTGTGCATGGGATGGATTGAAAAGTAAGAAAACTAGATACAAAGGCGTAGAGACGCTTGTGCGCGTCTACCCATCAGGCTCATTGCTCGAACACGATAGGGCTTATTGATCCGTTACCAAGCCGAAAACCGCGCTTCTACAGGACAGATTGGTTTAGTGGCGCTTCCGTAGTGACAGCATCAGGGCGCAGGTTCTGGCCGCGCATTCTGAACAGGAAAAGCAGACCCAGAATAAAGAACACGATCAGGGCAAGAATGCTGTTGCGCATGTTGCCTGTGATTTGGGAGATGATGCCGAAAACGGCGGTGCCAATCACGATGCTGAGCTTTTCGGTCACGTCGAAGAAGCTAAAGTAGGAAGCCGTATCGGGGGTATCCTCGGGGATGATTTTGGAATACGTAGAGCGCGAAAGGGACTGTATGCCGCCCATGGTCAGGCCAATGACGGAGGCCAGGGCGTAGAAGCTCCAGCCAGCCTGCACAAAATAGCCCGCCACGCAGATTAGCGCCCAGATGGCCACCGACCAGCTTAGCGCCCGCGTATTGCCAATGGCCTCCGACAGGCGGGCAAACAAATAGGCCCCCAGAATAGCGACTACCTGCAACAGCAAGATGGTGATAATCAGCGCCTGCGACTCCAGCTTGAGAACTTTATCGCCGAACACTGTGGCTACGTACATCACCGTTTGTACGCCCATGTTGTAAGTGAAATAAGCCAGCAAAAAGCGCTTGAGCATGGGCAACTGCTTGATCTGCTGCCACACATTACTTAGTTCGTGGAAACCATTGAGCAGGAAATTGCCCTGCGCGGCAGGCATGTGGTCGGGGCGACCGGTATCAGCGGGCAGACGGGAAAGCGCAAACTGCCCAAAAATGGCCCACCACAAGCCCGTAAACAGGAAAGAGATGCGCGGCGGTAACGATTTATTCGCCGGATCGATACCAACCAGATCGGGCTTGAGCACGATTACCAGGCTCAGCACCAGCAGAATAACACTACCCACGTAACCAAGCGAAAACCCTTTGGCCGAGAGCCTATCGTATTGGTCTTCAGTGGCAATGAGAGGCAAGTAGGAGTTATAAAACACAATGCTACCCGCCCAGCCAACGGTGGCCGACATGAGCAGCACTATCGATAGCCCAAACGTGGCTTGGGTAAAGAAAAACAAGCCCGCACACGAGGCTGCGCCCAGAAAGCAGAAGAAGCGCAGAAAGAGCTTCTTGCGGCCTGAGAAGTCGGCAATGGCGGTGAGAATGGGACTAAGCGCCGCGATAATGAGAAATGACGCGGAAATGGCGTAAGTATAGAGGGAGGAGCCCGGCAGGTTGAAACCCAAGAAGTTAACCACATCCTCACCCCGCTCATTCACAGCTACTGAGCCGTAGTAGATGGGGAAAATGGTGCTGGTAATTACCAGCGGGTACACCGAGTTGGCCCAGTCGTACATGGCCCAGCCATTGGTAGTACGGGGGTTATTCTTCTCGACTGGGGCCGAAGTAGCCACGGCAGCTTGCTGCATAAAATCAAGGAAAGGAAATGGTAGTGGGCAAGATAATGGGTTTTCGCGCAGTCCGGGTTACACTAGTGGTTCAGCTGGCAAATCTGAATCCTCCGCAGCTTGCTCCCCCATGTCATTTTCCAGCAAAGAGGCATATTGGGCGGGCGTATCCACATCAAAAACGCCCCCCGGAAACGGCACGCTACCAGCAGAATTACCATAACTAGCAATAACTTGCCGCGCACCCTCCGCCCCCCCAATTGGCGCAGTGCAGGGAGCGAATCGGCACTAAAAACTGCTGGGACACCCAGGGTACCGCCGTAGGCAGAGGCCACTACCGGCGCCTGACTCGCTTGCTGTTGCTTGATCATTGTCAGCAATAACGCTGGCGTAACCAACGGCTGATCGCAGAGCATGATGAGCACAGCTGAAGGCGGCTGGGGGGCTTTTTCCAAGGCAGCCAGCCCGGCCCGGATGGAGGAGCCCATGCCCGCCGCCCAATCAGGATTACGGGTAACGAGGAAGGGCAAATCATCAATTTCTGCAACTAGCTCCTCATGCAAAGCACCCGTTACCAGCATCAGCGGCTGGCAACCCGTAGCCACGGCCGTTTCGGCGGCGCGGCGTAGAAGGGTTTGGCCCTGGAAGTATAGCAGTTGTTTGGCTTGCCCCATCCGAGTTGATGCCCCAGCAGCTAACAAGATCAGAGCGACGGAGCTTGTCGCAGCGGAAGCAGTTAACTCAGAGAGCATGAGGCCGCAACCGTTGCATTTGCCACTGGTACCAGGGAAGAGCGAAGCACGGGTGTCTGCTCATGAATTGGGCCGTCGAGTTGGTGCAAAAAGCCCCCCGCACGTCCCCTGAGCACCGCCTGCATCTCGGCCACGATGGACAGCGCAATTTCTTCCGCCGTCTCCGCTCCAATATTCAACCCCACCGGACTGTACAACCGCGGCACGAGGCGCTGAGTCGGCTGCAAGCCTTCCTCTTCCAACTCCGCCAACAGCCGATCAGCCTTTTTGCGGGGCCCTAATAAGCCGATATACGGTGTAGCGGTGGGCAACAAATAGCGCAGTGCCGCTAAGTCGTAGTGGTAATTATGGGTCATCAGCAGGGCGAACTGCTGCGTGGGGGGCAAATTTGAGAGTTGGTCGAAGCTTACTACGCATACCTCTTCCGCTTCAGGAAAGCGCGTGGCGGTGGCCTGTCCCGGCCGTCCATCCACAACGCGCACCAGCCAACCCAAACTCGCGGCCAGGCGCACAAGGGGCTGCACATCATTACCAGCTCCGAATACCGTAACGCGCACAGCAGGCTGAATTACTTCCAAAAATATCCGCAGTGTGCCCGCTACCGTATCGTAGTCGGCGGTAGCAGACCGGCCACTTTGCAGGGTTTGGTGCGCGTGCTCCAATAGTTGCGCCGCTGTATCGGCTTCGAAGCTGAGCGTGCCGTGACTGGTAGCATCACGCAGCAATAGCAGCCGCTCTCCCACTTGCACTTCCGTATTTGTGGTCAGGCTGAAGGCAGTTATGAGCACGGCCGTTTGCTCCTGCTGGGCGCACACGCGCAGCATTTCCAAGGGGTTCGCTGGATCGTCAACATCGAGGGGCTCCAGCAGAATTTGTATAACTCCCTGGCAGCCCAAACTCACCCCGTGCTCTACGTCTTCTTCCTCATCCATAGAGTCGTAGGTGACCAGCGCTGGCCGGCGACGCACAATGGCCTGACGGGCCCGGCGCCGGGCGTCTCCCTCCAGACAACCACCGCTGATTGCACCCGTCAGCTGCCCATCTTCGGTCACCAACATGCGCGCACCCGGCCGTCGGTAAGCTGAGCCACTTACATGCACCACGGTGGCCAGCGCGCACGCTTGGCCAGCCGCACGGTAAGCGTCGTAGGCAGCAAGTAAACGGCGTATTTCACTCATAAAATAACTTATTGTTCAGCATCAGCCGCCTCATAACATACCCGGCCTACGCGGCACTCAGCAGCTTCCGCCACCTCATCATCCGGACCGAACGACTCCATTGTACGCAAACACCAACAAGTGGCGGTCATTCCGTCGACTAAAAGCCAGGGCTGCTCTCCTCCTTCATTCGTACCTAAGCCAGTTTTGCTACGCAAAAACCGACAGATCCCCGTGTGGTTTTCGAATTCAATGGGAATATAAGTAGGCATATAAATAAGCTATTCAACGGCGCTTCAACCCCTAGCCCCTTCTCCTAGGGGAGAAGGGGGACTAGTTCTAATAACTAGATGGCTAATACTAACTAGTTTGCTAGAAACTAAAGCTAGTTCCCCTTCTCCCCTAGGAGAAGGGGCTAGGGGTTGAGGCCCCTACGCCTCCCCGGCTTTTAGGATAGCGCGCTTCACGATGGCGGCAAAAATCGGCACCTTATAAGCATTGTGTTCTAGGGGCGTAGCACCGGCAGTCGCTGCTTGGCCGGCGGCGCGGGCGGTTTCTTCATTTATGGGTTTACCAATTAAGGCGGCTTCGGCGGCGGTGGCGCGCAGTGGAACGGGGCAGCGGCGCCCAGCACGATACTCGCCTTGGTGCAGCGGCCATTTTGCTGCTCCAGCACTACGGCAACGTCGGCCAGTGCCCAGTCGTAGCTTTCCCGCTCCCCGAATTTGATATACCACGAGCCAGTACCAGCCGCGGGCGCGGGCAGCAGCACATCGGTAATCAGCTCATTGGCCTGAATAGCGTTTTCGCGTTTCACATCCTTATCCGGCGTCACGAAGAATTGCTCCAGCGGCACGCGCCGCACACCTTGCGGACCAGTCAATTCCACCTGCGCCCCAAAGGCCACCAATGCTGTGCTGATGCTGGAGCCATGCACCGCCGAGCACACCGCGTTGCCCATGATGGCATGGTACTTATTCTCAGCGCCAGGCTGGTTCGCGAAGCAAACGGTACCGCCTTTTTTTAGGCACTTAAAATTCTCGTTACGGAAATACCAGCAGTGCGGACGCTGCATAATATTGCCCCCCAGCGTGGCCGCATTACGCACTTGGGGCGTAGCCGCGTGGCTGGCCGCCTCGGTAAGGGCGCGGAAGTCTTTTTGCAGGTCGCCATCGCGCTCTAGCTGAGCTAAGGTGACCAAAGCGCCAAGGTGCGTGCCTTCTTTGCCGGCATTGCGAATCGCATCCAGCTTAGGCAAATTGCCAATCCCTACTATGCGAGCGGGCACCAACACGTGCTCCTTCATCAAATCCAGCACGTCTACGCCACCAGCTTTGAAGATGGTGGCCGACTCCGGCTTGGCATTCACCAGCATTGCGTCGGCTACCGGCGTCGTGTTTTGGCCCGTAGCCTGCTTGACGCTTGTGGCGTCGGTCCATTGAAAGGCGTTCATCGTGCTAAGTCGTTAAGTAGGCAGTATTTGCTAGGTAGGAAGTGAAGTAGCCTAAGCTATACCTTGCCTAGTTTCTGTTTGGATCTGGCCAGCGCATTCAGAACCCGCTCCGGAGTAATGGGCAACTCGTAAATACGCACGCCAATGGCGTTATACACCGCATTAGCCACGGCCGCAGCGGTGGCTACGTTCGCAGATTCGGCAATACCCAGCGCATCGGTTGAACTGGTAGCCGTGTATTCCTCTACCATGATGATGTCGATTTGGGGTACCTCACGCGAGCCCAGAATCTTGTATTGGTCGAGGTTGGCGTTCATCATGTGGCCGTAGTTGCGGTCCAGGTGGCGGTTTTCGTACAGCGCCCAGCTGATGCCCTGCAAAATTCCGCCATTGATCTGGCTTTCCAGCGCCAGCGGATTGATGGGCCGGCCGCAGTCGTGGGCGCCTACTACGCGCTCCACTTTCACGTAACCTGTTTCCGTATCTACGGTCACTTCCACAAACTGAATTCCGCCCGATTGACCAAAGGAAATGCCCGGCCGAAAGAAGCCGCCGTAGTCGTCCTTGCGCTTTTCTGTGGCTGCTATTTGCTGGGTTGGGAGCTTCTGGGCCGCTTCGCGGAAGCTGATGCTTTTACCGCCGTTGCCCTTCGCCACAATTTTGCCCCCCACAAACGCCAACTCACTAGCAGCCACACCCATACTCGGTGCCACGGCGGCCAGCAGCTGCTGACCAACTTTATAAGCGGCCGTACGAGCGGGCGGCGTAATGGAGCCGGTGGTTTTGCTGCCACCCGAGCCTGGGCCAGGCGGATAATTCGTGTCGCCGATGCGCACGGTTACGTCGGTGGGTTGCAGACCCAATTCTTCAGCTACAACTTGGGCCAGCACCGTGCGGATGCCCGTGCCGAGGTCCTGCACGCTCGACATAATCTCCACGGAGCCATCCTGATGTAAGCGCACTTCACACGACGAGTCCATATCAATAAAGCGCCCCCACTCCGATTGAGCCGCACCCATCCCGCGCTTCACCACGCCGGGCGAAGCGCCGGGCGCTTGGCGCTTACTCCAGCCAAAACGCTCAGCGCCTACGCGTCGCTGCTCGCGGCGCATCTCGCTCTTGTCAATTTTGTCGCGCAAGGTTAGGGCATCCACGCCAACTTTTTCGGCCAGCTCATCAATGAGCTGCTCTAGGGCAAATGCCCCCTGCGGGGCACCCGGCGCACGGAAAGCCGCACCGGGTCCGGCATTGGTCAGTACGTCGTATTGTTCGCCCTTGAAGTTGGGGTTGGTCAGATACATGGTTTCCGCAATCCAGCCCACGCCCGCGCCCAGGCCCACACCCGCAGTCCCATGACTAACCAGCTGCATAGCCGTGAGCGTACCGTCTTTTTTGGCCCCAATGCGCAATGTTTGCACCGTACTGGGCCGATTACCCACGGCAACATGCTCTTCCCTTCTATCCAACATAATACGCACAGGCACCCCCGTTTTCTTCGACAGATTCATGGCGGCTACCCCGTAGTTACCGGCCCCATATTTGGCCCCAAACCCGCCACCCATAAACTCGGTGATGACGCGCACCTGCGTTTTGGGCAGCTTGAATAGCTCGGCCATTTCGCTACGAGCCCCGGCAGTGTCCTGCGTGGAGAGGTATACGGTCAGGCCGTCGGGGCGGTAGTCGGCTACCATACCGTGGGTTTCCAGCGGCGCGTGGGTTTGCACTTGGGTTCTGAACTCGCCCTCTACAATGATTTCGGCTTCCTTGAAGCCTTTCTCGACGTCGCCGCGCGAGCCGCCAAACATGCTTTTCGTGGATGGGCCGCGCACGTTGCCTTTCTGGGGCAAGCCACCCGCCGCGCCGCCGCCGCCACCACTTTCCTCCATGCTTACCTGTTTGCCACCGTACACCAGCGGCGCGTCGGGTTTGCGGGCCTCGTCCATATCGGTCACGAAGGGCAGCAGCTCGTAGTCTACTTTGATCAGGCGGGCAGCTTCATCAGCGGCTTGCTGGGTGGTAGCGGCCACGGCCGCAATGGGCTGGCCAACGTAGCGCACCTTCGGAAATTTGCCCCCCGTAGACTGCACTTTGGGGTTTTTGTGGTTGGGGTCGCGCTCAATGGCAGAGCCCATCACCGTTTCAATAATATACACCGCCTTCACGCCCGGGTAGCGCTCGGCGGCGCTGGTATCCACACTCTTTACGGTGGCGTGCGGATGCGGCGAGCGGTACATGCGCCCAAACAGCATCCCCGGCAGATTCACATCATAGGTATACTTGGCTTGACCTGTCACTTTCAAATGCGCGTCGAGCCGGCGGGTACGCTTGCCCAGCACGTTGAGCTTGTCATTTACGGCCAGCACGGGCGGCTCATCGGCCGGCACCTCGCGGCTGATGGTTTTCAGATTCACCCCCGGAATGCCCACTGGCATTGTCAGCGACTTGGTAGCGGCTGGCGCGGCCGAACCGATAGCCGGAGCAGCAAGCGCGGCGGCAAGCGCGGCGAACTTGCCCTCCTTCTTCGCCGACTTTTTGAGTTTACGGTAGCTGGCCATAATCTATCCTTTGGCGGCCTGAGCCTGATTTTGGGAGTAAGCAATGCCGGCCGCGGCCAGCGTCGCCTCAAATACTTTCGGATACGTACCGCACCGGCACAAATTACCGCTGGTAGCCGTTTTCACGTCCTCGAGTGTAGGCTTAGGGTTGCGCTGCAGGAGACTAGCGCAGCTCATGACCATGCCCGGCGTGCAAAAACCGCACATGCTGGCATCATGAACCACAAAAGCTTCCTGCACAGGGTGCAGCTTGCCGTTTTTGGCTAAGCCTTCGATAGTCGTTATTTCCCGCTTGCCTACTTCAATGGCCAGGGTCATGCAGGAGTTGACGGGCGTAGTATCGAGCCACACGGTGCAAGCCGAGCAGGCACCCCGGTCACATACTACTTTGGTGCCCGTCAGGTTCAACTCTACGCGCAGCACTTCGGCTAGCGTCTGGCGGGGCTCAATAGCCACTTTTTTCTTGTCGCCGTTAATCTTGAGCGTGATGCTAGTGCGCCCTGGACCGACGGTGTCGGGCGCCGGGGCGGCCTCCGCCCCCGACAAGCCAGCAATGCCGCTGGTCATAAGCACGCCCCCGGCCGCCGTGATGCCTGCACCTTTCAGGAAGCCGCGCCGCGACAGGCCCCGGCCCGCGTTGGCACTTTGTTCAATGTTCTCTTCGGGATCTTTCATCTAGCTTAGAAATAAGAAAGCGCTTGAGTAGAATACGCGTCCAAACGGCTGGGGGGCTTTTTTAGGCCTCAGCAATGCAGGTCAGTTCAGCCACGGATATTGCTTACCATACGAAGGTTGATCAGCTATGACTAAGATAAACAGATCATTCCAGAAATACCTTGAAGCTACATTTAGCAGCTGATTGAAAACACTCGCACACAGAAAAGCCTGACTCTAGAGTCAGGCTTTTCTGTGACTAATTGGCGCTTATTTGCTAACGCTGACAAGGGCCAGGCGTCGTGGAAATGACACCCGCTCGGCCAGCTTCGCAAGCGTTGTTGTAGGTTTTGCCGTCGCAGCCGCACACCGGATCTACATTCGCAGGGCATGGCCCCGAACTGATTTTGTCTTTGTCAATGCAATTCGGGTCCGGATCTGAGTCGGAGTTGCAGGCCATCAGACTAACTAGCAGGAAGCAGAATAATACATTTTTCATGGTTCTGAGCTGGCTGAGGTGGAAGTACTTAGTGGAGCCTAAAAAAGCCCCCCAGGTTGCATTCACGATGGTTTCATGCCCAGATAAAATAAGAAACATGCCGCTGGCACCTCCCTTTACAGGCTGTATCTTCGTGGAAGCAGAGTAACGAAGCAGTGGAGCCCCAGCCCGAATATCGCAAAATCATTCACCTAGACATGGATGCCTTCTACGCCTCCGTGGAGCAGCGCGACAACCCAGCGTTGCGCGGCCGGCCCGTAGCCGTAGGTGGTTCGCGGCAGCGGGGCGTAGTAGCGGCGGCCAGCTACGAAGCGCGGGAGTTTGGCGTACGCTCGGCCATGGCATCTTCGGTAGCGCTGCGCAAATGTCCCGAATTGGTATTCGTCAAGCCCCGCTTTGATGTATACAAAGCAGTTTCGCGGCAGATTAGAGCCATTTTTGCCGAATACACGCCGCTAATCGAGCCAGTTTCGCTGGATGAGGCCTACTTGGACGTCACTCAAAACCTCAAGCAGATAGCATCCGCTACGCAGGTAGCCCAGCAGATACGTGCTGCTATTCTAGCCGAAACGCAACTCACAGCCTCGGCCGGCATTTCCTACAATAAGTTTCTGGCCAAGTTAGCCTCCGACTACCGCAAGCCAAACGGGCAATTTGTCATTCGGCCACATCAGGGCCTGGCGTTGGTTGAAAGCTTGGCCGTGGGGCAGTTCCACGGTATCGGCCCGGTTACGGCGGCCCGCATGAACCAGCTGGGCATCTTTACCGGCCTCGATTTGCGCCAACAAACGGAGGCATTTTTACGCCAGAACTTTGGCAAATCGGGCAGCTACTACTATGCTATTGCCCGTGCGCAGGACAACCGTCCCGTGGTAGCCGACCGGATTCGTAAGTCCGTAGGCTCCGAAACCACATTCGAGCAGGATTTGGCCAGGTATGAAGAACTAGTAGCAGGAATTGCCCCCTGCATAGAATCGGTGTGGGAGTATTGTGAGCGCACCGAAACCAGAGGCCGCACAATTACGGTGAAAGTAAAATACGCTGACTTCCAGCAGGTCACGCGCAGCCGTACAGCCCTAACCTCTGTTCATTCCAAAGCCATACTCGAGCAGATAAGCTTAGAACTACTAACCGGCCTGCTTCCCTTATCCCAAGGCGTCCGACTACTGGGCGTGTCTCTGTCAAATCTGGATATCGAAGAAGTTGCTGGCCGACAATTAGCCCTAATTTTTTAGGATTCAGCGTAGATACATGAAAACGAGAAAGTATCTCCTCCAAAAACCCTAAATCTCTACGCTGGGGGGCTTTTCCGCTTGTCAGGCTCATCCATTACCTACCTCAATCGATTGAGATCGGTCAATTTATAAGGTCTTATTTCGGTAAAAGCACATGATTTTATTTGCAAATTGTTGGAGTTTATAGTACTCTTAACAAGAATTTCGCCCAACATCACAACTCTCTACTAACTTATGAATGCCCTCATAACGTCATTGCGAGTTGATTTGGCCCTTGTAGCCCGGTGATGTCAGGCCAGTAGCCACACATTTTTTTTGAGCTTTTACACAATCGTTTGTGAATGAAGCTTGACACAATCGATTGTGCATCTTATTATTTTTCATCCCCACCATTCCCCACTTCATGAAAAAGCCTGTACCCAAACTGAGTCGGTTCGCTATTCCGGCTCTTCTTTGCTGCCTGCCCTTTCAGCCCTACACGGCAGCAGCGGCTTCTTACGCTAATTTCCTGGCAAGCTCACTCACCTTCCAAACGCCTGATGTGACCATCAATGGCCGGGTGACAGACGAAAATGGAGAAGGCCTGCCGGGCGTGAACGTGGTGGTGAAAGGCACCACCAATGGCACGCAAACGGGTGCTGATGGCAGTTATACCCTAACCGCCCCCGACAATGGCACCCTCGTCATTTCGTACGTAGGTTACACATCGCAGGAAATTGCCGTAGGCGGCCGTACCACTATTAATATAGGCCTGGCTCCAGATGCCAAGGCGCTAAGCGAGGTCGTGGTAGTTGGTTACTTAACAGAAGACCGTCAAAATGTAAGTAGCTCCGTGAGCAGCCTCGACGTAAAAGAGGCAAACAAGGCGCCAGTAGCTACGGCTACACAAGCCCTGCAAGGCCGTCTGCCCGGCGTACAGGTTACTGGCAATGGTGGCCCCGGCGCGGCACCCATCGTTAACATCCGGGGTATTGGTACGCTGGGTAATGCCGGCAGCGGGCCGCTATATGTAATCGACGGGCTGTGGACGGATAATATCAGGGATCTGAATCCGAATGATATTGAGTCCTTGACGGTGCTGAAAGATGCCTCTTCAACCGCAGTTTATGGCTCCAGAGGCGCAAATGGTGTAGTTCAGATTACCACAAAAAAGGGCAAGGCTGGTGCTCCATCTATTAACTTCAATGGGTACACGGGCGTTGAAAGCGTGTACAAGCAATATAACCTGACCAACGCTAGCGAATGGGCCGACCGGGCCGTTATTGCTTACCGGAATGCGGGCTTAGATCCATTGAATAACGGCCAAAACAGCTTGGCTGGCGCCGTGAAAGGACCAGGTGGAGCTTTCAACCCCGATATTGATACCGATTGGCAAAAGGAGTTTTTCCAGACGGGCCGGGTCGAAGATTACAACCTGTCTTTCTCTGGCGGCTCCGCAGGGGAGAAGAACGCTACCAACTTCCTGATTTCGGGCGAATACTTTCATCAGGAAGGCATCGTAAAAGGCCCCGATTTTCAGCGCTATAGCCTACGCCTCAACTCTGGCCTCACCCGTGGGCGCTTCCGTCTACAGGAGAATGTGCAGCTGACGCACTTGAGCGCAACCCTGCTCAACGGCAATCCTTTCATCGACGTGCTGACCATAATACCCAGCATTCCGGTGTATGACCCGGCCAATGAAGGGGGGTATGGTACCGGCTCGCCCATTCTGAACACATTTGCCACCAACCCAATTGGTGCCCAGGAGTTGCTGCAGCGTACGCAGTCTGACAACCGCCTGGCGGGTAACATCAGCGCCGAGTATTCCTTCTTCGATTTTTTGACTTACCGCCTGAACGTGGCCGGAGATGGCCATACTTACAGCAATGCGGATGCCCAGAAGTCTGGTATCCTGCGGCAGAACACCCGCATCAATACCTCGTCGCTTAATGAGTTTTTAGGCTATGACCTCTTCCTATTGGGAGAGAACACCTTGAACTTCAACAAGCGCCTGGGCGACCATACGGTGAATGCGCTGGTAGGTGTTTCGGAGCAGAGCTTCCGGGCGCACAACATCCAAGCGGGCGGACAGGGGTATACGCCTGCTGGGGGGCAATATTTCTTTGAGCTGAGCGCCGCCCCAAAGGTGGGAGTTGTGCAGGGCACCTCATACAAGTACACGAAGCGCTCCTTCTTCGCGCAGGCTACCTACGATTACAAAAACCGCTACCTGCTGTCCGTCAGCGGACGCCGCGACGGTTCCTCCCGCTTCACGGAGGATAACCGCTGGGGCAACTTCGGTGCTGCCTCGATTGGGTGGCGCATCAGCGAAGAGGATTTCTTCAAGAACTCCCTGCCACAAGTCAACAACTTGAAACTACGCGCTAGCTATGGTGCGAATGGTAACGATGCCGTAGCTGGCGCCGCCGGCGGCAGCTACCTAACGCAAGCTATTGTAGGGCAAAATGTTAACTACGTAATCGGCACTGACCAACGAATTGTAAACGGCTCTTCGCAATTGGCGCTGCCTAGCCCCGATATTCGCTGGGAAGAACGGTACACGAAAGATGCCGGTCTGGACCTTGGTCTATTTGACGACCGCCTCACACTCTCCACTGATTACTACATCTCCGAGACCCGCAACGCTTTGGCTCCAGTGCAGGTGCTTACTTATCTGGGTCACTTTGGCGCTACGCTATTCCAGAATGCTGGTGATATCGAAAACCGGGGTTTCGAGTTGGCTTTAGGCTACCACGAAAACAAGAACGCCTTTACCTACGGCGCCGACTTTACTCTTACCACTGTTAAAAACGAGGTTACCTCCCTACCCGTTGTAGGCCAGGTATTGGAGGGCGGCGAGCTTCTGACTCGCTCGGAAGTAGGTCGTTCGCTCGGCGAGTTCTACTTGATTCCCTTCGACGGCATTTTTCAGTCGCCAGATGAGGTAGCTAATTATAAGAGCTCCAACGGCACCGTTATTCAGCCCTTCGCTTCCGCCGGCGACGTGCGCTACCGCGACACCAACGATGACGGTCGGATTAATAATAGCGACGCCGTGTACTCGGGCAAATCCATTCCTAATCTGCTGATGGGCCTGAACCTGAACGCTGGCTACAAAGGCTTTGATCTGTCGGTGTTCTTCAACTCAGCGAGCGGCAACAAGATTTATAACCAAGCCCGCAGAGACCTGGAAGGGTATGCTGGCCCGAATAACTACAACGCCGACGTAGAGCCCTGGTCCGTGGAGAACCCTTCTTCCTCTACTCCTCGCCTGCTGCAGGGTGGCGGTGCTGGCAACCTGGGCTTAGCAGCTGCTTCCAACTCCCTTTTCAACACCACGCGCTGGCTGGAAGATGGGTCGTACATCCGGCTGCGCAACATTCAGCTTGGCTATACCCTGCCTCAGTCACTGACCAGCAAAGTACCTAGTCTGGGCAGCGTACGCGTGTATGTAACCGGCCGCAACGTATTCACCATCACCGATTACACAGGGTTTGATCCGGAGATTACTGGCACAGGCTTCTACAGCCGCGGCGTCGATATCAGCTCTTACCCCAATGTGCGCAGCTTCACGGGGGCATTCAGGTCAACTTCTAAATCACGACGGGGCGTTGCAGACTCAGCTGTGCCCTACCCAAATCGTTTTCTTTACTTAGATGAAAAGCAATAAAATAATCACGCTTCTACTCGCAAGCGGTCTGTTTATGACCTCGGGCTGCGAGAAGGATCTACTGGACCAAAGCAACCCGAATGCTCCCACTAAGGACAATTTCTGGCAAAACGAGAGTGATGCTGTGAAGGGGGTATTTGCAAGCTACTCAGGCCTGCAGCAGTTTGCCTGCTACTACCGCAGCTGGCACTTTATGGCCCATCGCTCCGATGAGTCGTTTAGCGCGAGCCCCTTCGTAGAGCTGGCCAACTTTACGCGCTTCATTCAGCCCGACGTGGACTTCTTTATCTCGTCGTTTGCCTGGAACGACTACTACCGGACGATTTACCGGACGAATCAGGTAATTGGCCGCGTGCCGGGCATTACCATGGATGAGACGCTGAAAAAGCAGCTGGTGGCCGAAGCCAAGTTTGTGCGGGCGCTGTCGTACTTCGATATGGCTTACTTCTTCGGTAATGTGCCACTGATTCTGGAAGAGCCAAATGACGTGAATGCCCGGGCGCCCCAAGTGTCGCAGGCTGAAGTAGAAGCGCAGATAATTGCCGACCTGCAATCAGCTATTCCTGACCTGCCGCTTTCATACGGCAACAACGACAAGGGCCGGGCAACGAAAGGCTCAGCGCAGGCACTATTGGCTAAAGTGTACATGCAGCAGCGCAAGTGGGCAGAGGCTTCGGCGCTGTTCACGCAGCTTGCGGCCTCGGGCCAATACGACCTGGTGCCTAATTACCTCGACAACTTCACCGACACGAACGAAAACAACCGCGAGTCGGTGTTTGAGGTGCAGTTTACGGGTTCAGTGCTGGAAGTTGGTCAGGGACAAGACAACGGCTCTGCCTCAGAAAGCCATGACCGCCCCAACTTCTTTGGCCCTCCCGGTCCTACGTTTGCCGACGTGCAGCCCCGCCGCTGGCTACTCAACGCCTACACGGATTCGACAGTAGGGTTTGCGCCAGGCAGCACAACAAAGCACATGATTGACCCTCGGCGTGACATCAGCATCATTCACTCGGGCAACCCCGACCGCTTCTATGGCCGCACCTTTCAGCAGTGGAACTGGAACCCCAACCAGCAGTACTGGCGCAAGTATCTGAATGACCGCACCCGCACGGACGAGAACTTTTCGTCGGGCATTAACCACCGCGTTATTCGCTACGCCGATGTGCTGCTGATGCAAGCGGAGGCGCTGACCCAACTCGGTCAGATAAGCGCTGCGCTTCCCTTGGTCAATCGGGTACGCGCCCGCGTCGATCTGCGTCCTCTCACGGGTACTTTCACGCAAGCCTCCATGCTCCAGGCTATCTATTCGGAACGGGCTAAAGAGCTGGCCGGTGAAGGCACGCGCTGGTTCGATATCCTGCGCTGGGGCCTGATGGATAATCAGGCAGGAATTAATGAGCTCATTACCCGCGATACGGACTTCACCAACTTCCGTTTGGGCACTTCTAAGCTCCTGCCCATTCCGCGCCGCGACCTAGGTATCGACCCCAATCTCAAACAGAACCCTGGCTACTAAGCGATTGATTCATCACTAGACCAACAGCCGCTCTGGCCCACCGCTGGAGCGGCTGTTTTTGTCTGATACATACTTAAGTGTGGTTGCTATGCGTGTTTTTGCCCCCCAGACGAACTTCTGCCATCCGCGGCACTTCGTTTCCCGACTATGGCTGCGCTGTCTGTTGGTAGCTCTGTGTGGGTGTATCAGTGCCCAAGCCTACGCTTTGCAGGGGCTTACGGGGCTGCACGATCCATCTACCATTGTTAAGGATGGCGACCGGTATTGGGTGTTTGCCACCGGCCAGGGTATTTACAGTATGTCGTCCACGGACCTCATTAACTGGACCCCAGGGCCGCGCGCAGTATTCGTCAACAATGCCTATCCGAGCTGGATCAATACCAAGGTGCCAGGTTTTCAAGGCAATTTCTGGGCGCCCGAGTGCTTCTACATGAACGGAAAATTTCATCTGTACTACTCTTGCTCTACTTTCGGCTCTCAGGTATCGGCCATCGGGTTGGCTACCAACGTGACGCTGGACCCCAGCAGCCCCAACTACCGCTGGGTGGATCAAGGCGAGGTCATTTCAACTACCACCAGCAGCAGCGCCAATGCCATCGATCCGGCCGTATTTCGGGATGCAAATAATAATGTGTGGCTTACCTATGGCTCGTTTTTCGGTGGCCTGCGCACCACGCAGCTTAACCCGAGCACGGGCAAGTTGCAAGGCACCACCGAGTTTAGCGTGGCCAATGGTGACGTGGAAGCGGCCCACATCATGCGCCACGGCAACTTCTACTATCTGTTTATCAACCGTGGTGCCTGCTGCCGGGGGGCAAATAGTACCTACTTCGCGCAGGTTGGGCGGTCGTCGTCGCCTTCCGGGCCTTTTCTCGACAAGAATGGGGTCGATTTGAATAACAACGGCGGCACAACTGTGCTCAACTCCTCGGGTCGCTACATTGGGCCGGGCCATATTGGTGTGTTTGAGGAAAATGGCGTCAGCTACGTTTCACACCACTATTATGATCGGGATGACAACGGCAACCCCAAGCTCGGGCTGGCAAATCTGACCTGGGACGCCACCGATTGGCCCGTCATTAGCCGCGACTGGGTGAAGCCGGGCCGCTATGAAATTGCTAACAAAAACAGCGGGCTTGTGTGGGATGCCTGGGGTTGCACTGGCGTATCGGGCCAGATGATTGCGCAGGGCACGAAATCAGGCTTGACCTGCCAGCAATGGGATTTCACGGCGCTGGGCAACGGCGAGTACAAAATAACCAATGCGCTGGGCAGCCTCGCCGCCGATGTATCGGGCTGTTCCCCCGACGCCGGGGCCAAGCTGCAGCTCTTCACCGATAATGGCTTAACGTGCCAGCGCTTTCGCCTGGAGCGGGCCAACGATGGCACCTTGGTTTTCGCGTCTGTTAATGGTAATCGGGTGGTGGAAGTGCCTTCGGCTTCTGCGGTGGCCGGTATACAGCTCGGCCTTTGGGACTATAATGGATGCGCATGCCAACGTTGGACATTGGCTCCAGTGGGCACACTTACTGCGGCCAGTACTCCAGCGCTCTTAACGGAAGTAAGTATCTACCCTATTCCAGCTATCCGAGGAAGCTTTACAGTAGAGCTGGGGGCAAAAAAATGGGCGGTGCTGTCACGATTCAGATCTTCAACCTACAGGGCAGGTCAGTGTACCAAAGCAAATTTGCCCCCCAGCAGGAAAAGGTAGCGATAGACGCGGCTTTGGCGCCGGGTGTATACTTGGTGCAGGTGCAGCAGGCGGGTAAGCGCATGAATCAGAAGGTGACTGTTGAGTAGAGCGGGGCTGTGAAGTAGAGAGCCAAAGACACAAACGATTGTGTAATTCAACAACTCTTTCTACTTTACATACCAAATCTGAAGCTGCTCTTACCATAATCTACCCTCGTTAGTACCTATCAGCTTGCTCCAAGAGATTTATCTCTAGCAATTTAGTAGTAAACTAACGCCCCGGCAGTGGTACTTGCTCAACCGTTTCGCTACTCCCTGCTTAACCTTCCACCTAGGGTTATCGCCCATTTAAACCCCCTTTTTCTCCCGCTATGAAATCTTTTTCCCGCAACTCTTTGCTAGGCGGAAACCTGGCCGGCGTACTTCTTCTGGTAGCCTGCAACCAGCAACCCTCTAGCACTGAAAACGCCAACTCCGGCGCCGCCGCTGACTCCACCCAAACAGCCTCCACCGCTATGACCCCAACCGCTACTTCCTTCGGTAAGACGACCGATGGGACGGAAGTCCAACTCTACACCCTTACCAACTCGCACGGTCTGCAAGCCAAAATCACCAATTATGGCGGTACGCTGACCAGCTTATTGGTGCCGGACAAAAGTGGCAAGCTTGGCGATATCGTGTTGGGCTTCGACAACGTGAGCGGCTACCAGAGCCCGGAATATGTGAAATCAGGTCCTTATTTCGGCGCACTGATCGGGCGGTATGGCAACCGTATCAAGGGGGGCAAATTTACCTTGGATGGCAAGGAGTATAAGTTGGCCACAAACAATGGCGCCAACCACCTGCACGGCGGCGTGAAAGGCTTCGATAAAGTAGTGTGGCAAGCCAAGCCCGGCAGCTCGGCCGACGGCCAAAACCTGACGCTGACTTACACCAGCAAAGACGGCGAAGAAGGCTACCCCGGCAACCTGAATGTGCAGGTAGTGTACACGCTCACCAACGATGACGCGCTCCGCATCGACTACACGGCCACCACCGATAAGGCCACACCCGTCAACCTCACCAACCATAGCTACTTCAACCTCAACCATGGCACGGCCAAGGACATCCTGAGCCATCAGGTAACCCTTGATGCGGACCGCTACACCGTGGTAGATGCCGGACTGATTCCGACGGGCGAACTGCGCCCCGTGACGGGTACTCCTTTCGACTTTACGACTCCTCACGCCGTCGGTGAGCGGATTGGGCAGGTAGAAGGCGGCTACGACCACAACTGGGTGCTGAAGGGCACTGGCAGCGGCATGCATCAGGCGGCGATGGTGTACGAGCCAACTTCAGGCCGCACCATGACTATCACCACCGACCAGCCCGGCGTGCAGTTTTATACCGGCAACTTTCTGGATGGCACCCTCACGGGCAAAGGCGGCACCAAATACGTGAAAAATGGCGGTTTCTGCCTGGAGACCCAGCATTTTCCCGATTCGCCCAATCAGCCTAAGTTCCCCAATACCATCCTGAAGCCGGGCGAAACCATGCGCACGTCTACGGTGCATCAGTTTGGGGTGCGCAAGTAATTCGGCCTGCAACTTTACCTGGAAACTGATTTATTTATCTCTATCGTGCAAAATTCTCAATCCGTTGATTCGGGAGCAGATGCCTACGTTATCGGAGTCGACTATGGCACCGATTCCGTGCGCGCTTTGCTGGTGAATGCCCGTACTGGGGCCGAAGTGGCTCAGGCAGTGCATTATTACGCCCGCTGGAAAAAGCTGCTCTACTGCAAGCCCGCCCGCAACCAGTTCCGTCAGCACCCGCTGGATTACATCGAAGGGCTGGAAACCACTATCCGGCAGGTAGCTCAACAGGTGCCTGCTGAGCAAATTGTGGGCATAGCCGTAGATACCACCGGCTCAACGCCCTGCGCCGTGGATGAGCACGGCACCGCCCTTGCCATGACGCCTGGCTTTGAGGAAAACCCCAACGCCATGTTTGTGCTCTGGAAAGACCACACAGCCTTGGCCGAGGCCGCCGAAATCAACCACAAAGCCCGTACCTGGGGCGGCGAGGATTATACCAAGTACGAAGGCGGTATCTACTCGTCGGAGTGGTTTTGGGCGAAGATCATGCACGTGGTGCGCGAGGACGAGGCCGTAGCTCAAGCCGCCTATTCCTGGATGGAGCACTGCGACTGGGTGACGCTACAGCTCACGGGGGGCAATTTGCATGACTTCAAGCGCAGCCGCTGCGCTGCTGGCCACAAAGCGTTGTGGCACGAGAGCTGGGGCGGGTTGCCGCTGGAGCAGTTTATCGTTCACTTAGAGCCCAAGCTAACGTTGCTGCGCGGGCATCTTTACCAGGATACGTTTACCGCCGATCAACCCGCCGGCAACTTGTCCGCCGAGTGGGCTGAGCGCCTGGGCCTGACCACCAATACGGTAGTTGCCGTGGGCTCATTCGACGCCCACGCCGGCGCTGTAGCTGGCGAGATTGAGGCCTACTCCATGGTAAAGGTGATGGGCACTTCTACCTGCGACATCGTGGTAGCGCCCAGCGCTGAGGTAGGCGACAAGCTGGTACAAGGCATTTGCGGCCAGGTAGATGGCTCCGTAATTCCGGGTATGTTGGGTCTGGAAGCGGGCCAATCGGCCTTTGGTGATCTGCTGGCCTGGTTCCGCCAGATTATCGAGTGGCCACTACTCACGCTCCTGCCGCAATCGAAGGTGCTGACGCCTGAGCAGCAGGAGGCCCTGCGCGAAGAAATGAGCGACCGGCTGCTAATTGAGCTAACCAAAGCTGCCGCTGAAGTTGACCCCGAAGAATCGTCTGTATTGGCTTTGGATTGGGTGAATGGACGGCGCACTCCCGATGCTAACCAAGCCCTAAAAGGTGCCATTATGGGCCTGACCATGGGCACCAGCGCTCCTCAGATATTCCGGGCGCTAGTTGAGGCCATATGCTACGGCTCCAAGCAAATCGTGGAGCGTTTTGAGCAGGAAGGTATTCCAATTAAGCAGGTTATCGGTATCGGCGGGGTGGCGAAAAAGTCGCAGTTCGTGATGCAAACTTTGGCCGACGTACTCGACCGGCCTATCAAGATTGCTACCTCCGAGCAGGCGCCAGCCCTAGGCTCGGCGATGTACGCGGCCGTGGCCGCCGGTGTGCACCCTGATGTGCTGACCGCGCAGCGGGTTATGGGCAGCGGCTTTGCCGAAACCTACGAACCGAATCCGGCGCGCGTGGCCGACTATCAGCGCCGCTACGCCGAGTACAAAACTTTCGGTCAATTTGTGGAATCCGTAACGCTGGGGGGCAAAGATGACGCACCCGAGCCCACCGAATCCCGAGACGCCGAACATATCATCCCCGCTAACGCATGAGCCAGTATCAGGATCTAAAACAGGCCTGCTACGAGGCCAACATGCAGCTCCCCAAGCTCGGGCTGGTGCTGTTCACCTTCGGCAACGCCAGCGTCGTGGATAGGGAGCAGGGCGTATTCGCCATCAAGCCCAGCGGTGTACCCTACGACACCTTGCGGCCTGAGGACATCGTAATTATGAGTCTGGGGGGCAAAGTGGTGGAAGGCACCAAGCGTCCCTCGTCGGATACCAAGACGCACGCGGTGCTTTTCAACCATTGGGACCACATTGGCGGTATTGTGCACACGCATTCTACCTACGCTACCTCTTGGGCGCAGGCCCAACTGGATATTCCCATTCTGGGCACTACCCATGCCGACCACCTGACCGCTGACATTCCCTGCGCCCCGCCCATGGCCGACGCCATGATTGCCGGCGACTACGAGCACCAAACCGGCTGGCAGATCCTCAATGAGTTTCAGCGCCGTGGCCTCTCCCCTACTGAGGTGGAAATGGTGCTGCTCAGCAACCACGCGCCTTTTACCTGGGGCAAAACCGTGGAGAAAGCCGTGTACAACAGCGCCGTTCTGGAAGAAGTAGCTCGCATGGCCTACCTCAGTTGCACGCTTCGCCCCGACGTGCCACGCCTGAAAGACGCGCTGATTCAGAAACACTACGACCGCAAACACGGCGTGAATTCTTACTACGGACAGTCATAGCAATTGCCTGCTATTCACCCTAAAAGAACGTCATGCAGAGCGCAGCGAAGCATCTCGCGTGCTGACGCAGGATTAGTAACCCTACTAAACACGCGAGATGCTTCGGCTCCGCCTCTGCATGACAAAATCTCTAAGTATACTCTCTCCCATCATGATTGACATTTCCCACTACGAAGCGTGGTTTATTACGGGTAGCCAGCACCTCTACGGCCCCGAAACGCTGGAGCAAGTCGCGCAGCATTCTCAGCAGATTGCGGCGGCCCTAAACACGGAGCTACCGATCAAAATCGTTTATAAGCCGGTTTTGACGGGTCCCAATGAGATTTATCAGCTCATGCAGGAAGCCAACACCACCAAAAATTGCATGGGGTTGATTGCCTGGATGCACACTTTCTCGCCGGCCAAAATGTGGATCAACGGCCTGAAGATTCTGCAGAAGCCACTGGCTCACCTGCACACCCAGTTCAACCGCGACATCCCGTGGGCCGATATTGATATGGACTTCATGAACACCAACCAATCGGCGCACGGCGACCGGGAGTTTGGGTTTATTGGCACCCGCATGCGCTTGAATCGCAAAGTGGTAGTGGGCCATTGGCAGGATCCAGCCGTGCACCAGAGCCTGAACGTGTGGGCACGCGTGGCTTGCGCCTGGGCTGACTGGCAGGGGGCAAAATTCATCCGTTTCGGCGACAACATGCGCTACGTAGCCGTAACTGAGGGCGACAAAGTAGAAGCCGAAATCAAGTTTGGCTACTCCGTGAATACGTACGGCATCGGTGACTTGGTGGCAGTTATCAACGCCGTGAGCGATGCCCAAATTGATAAGTTGCTTGCAACCTATGAGCAAGAATACGAGTTGGCCGAAACGCTGAAAAACGGCGGCAGTCAGCGCGAGTCGCTGCGCGAGGCGGCCCGCATTGAGGCCGGCATGCGCAAGTTTTTGCAGGATAACGGCGCGAAAGGCTTCACCGACACCTTCGAAGATTTGCATGGCATGGCGCAGCTGCCGGGCATCGCTACCCAGCGTCTGATGGCGGAGGGCTACGGCTTCGGCGGCGAGGGCGACTGGAAAACGGCCGCGTTGGTGCGGGCGATGAAAGTGATGGGCGCCGGCCTACCGGGGGGCAATTCTTTCATGGAAGACTACACCTATCACTTCGCCCCCAACAACAATCAAGTGCTAGGCTCCCACATGCTCGAAATTTGCCCTACTATTTCTGCGGGTAAAGTGCGCTGCGAAGTACACCCTCTCGGCATTGGCGGCAAAGCTGACCCAGTGCGCCTCGTATTCAATTGCCCCGCCGGTCCGGCGCTCAATGCGACCATCGTAGACATGGGCAATCGTTTCCGGCTGCTGGTGAATGAAGTGGAAGCTGTAGAGCCCGAGCAAGACCTGCCCAAGCTGCCCGTAGCTCGCGTGCTTTGGAAAGTAAAACCAAGCTTAACAGTTGGTGCGGCGGCCTGGATTCTGGCCGGCGGTGCTCACCACACGGGTTACAGCCAAAATTTGACGGCTGAATATTTAGAGGATTTTGCCGAGATGGCCGGTATCGAATACGTTTTGATAGATGACGATACCAAGTTGCGCACATTTAAAAATGAGTTGCGCTACAACGAAGTAGCTTATGGCGGCCGATAATTTCGCTACTTTCCCAAATCCTTACTATTCGTCAGCCAAAAGCCCTACAACTTTCAAATGAATCAGCTCGCAACGATTGACTACATCGTTTTCATTATCTACTTCATCATTGTTGCCGGCTATGGCATCTGGATTTATCGCCGTAAGAACACACACGATGGAACGGTTGACGGCGATTCCAAAGACTACTTCCTCGCGGAGGGCTCTCTGACGTGGTGGGCTATCGGCTCTTCCCTTATCGCATCCAACATCTCGGCCGAGCAGTTTGTAGGCATGTCGGGCTCCGGTTTTAAGATGGGTCTGGCCATTGCCACCTACGAGTGGATGGCGTCTATCACGCTGATTATTGTGGCGGTGTTTTTCATTCCGGTATACCTGAAAAACAACATTGCCACCATGCCGCAGTTCCTGAGTCAGCGCTATAACAGCACGGTGGCCATGATTATGGCCGTGTTCTGGCTCATGCTGTATGTGGTTGTTAACCTAACTTCTATTCTTTACCTGGGGGCAATTGCTATCAGCAGTATCTCAGGTTTCGACCTTACGCTCTGCATGTACCTGCTGGCCATATTCGCTATTTTCATCACCTTGGGTGGTATGAAAGTAATCGGCTACACCGACGTGATTCAGGTGTTCTTCCTGATTCTGGGTGGTTTAGCGACTACGTATCTGGCCTTGAATCTGGTGGCAGAGCACTATGGTAGTACAGGTGTACTGAAGGGCTTCTCGCTGATGACGAGCCAGGCCAACGACCACTTCCACATGATTTTTAAGCGCGACAACCCTAACTACCTCGATTTGCCCGGCCTAACGGTGCTGCTCGGCGGTATGTGGATTGTAAACCTGAACTACTGGGGTTGCAACCAGTACATCACCCAGCGCGCCCTCGGTGCCGATCTGCCCACTGCTCGCGCTGGTTTGCTATTCGCTGCCTTCCTGAAGATGTTGATGCCCGTAATTGTGGTGTTGCCAGGTATTGCGGCGTACGTCCTGTTTAAGGCCGATGTATTCGGTGCTGAGATGATGCAGGACGGCGAGCTTAACCCCGACCGGGCCTATCCGGTACTGCTCAACATTCTGCCCGTGGGCCTGAAAGGCTTGTCTTTTGCCGCACTTACGGCGGCGGTGGTAGCCTCGCTGGCCGGCAAAGCCAACAGTATTGCCACCATCTTTACTCTCGACGTATACAAGAAAGTGTTCAATGAGGGTGCCTCCGAGAAGCAACTGGTACGCGTGGGCAAAATCTCGGTAGTAGTAGCCATGATTTTGGGCGTACTCATTGCTCCCTTCCTCGGTATCGATAAAAAAGGCGGCTTCCAGTACATCCAAGAATACACGGGCTTCGTGTCGCCGGGTATTTTCGCCATGTTTATCCTAGGCTTCTTCTGGAAGAAAACGACCTCCACGGCAGCTCTATTTGCTACTATCGGCGGCTTCCTGCTCTCGGTTCTGCTTAAGTTCTTGCCAAACATGATGGACCTGTCGTTCCTGGCTCCTATCGGCTTTGCCGTACCAAGCGCCACGGGCGTCTACGAGATTCCCTTCCTCGACCGCATGGGCATTGTGTTCATTGTCTGTGTACTGATGATGATAATTATCAGCCTGATTGAGAACAGCATGGGCGTGAAAACCAATGGGCTGGAAATTGACCGGACTATGTTCAAGACCAACCGCAGCTTTGCCATTGGCTCTATCGTGGTCTTTGTTCTAATTACCACGCTCTACACGGTTTATTGGTAATCAAAAAAGCCCCCAGTTATTCTCTGGGGGGCTTTTTTAAATGATCTGAGATAATGAATTCACAAGGCTACTTCCCACCTAAAAACGTACTTATGGAAACTCATTTTATTTCCCATAAAGCACAATCGATTGTGTTAAGCTTAAGTATATCTGGCGCGCTGATTAGCAACTCAGTACAAGCCCAGACGACCAACGCGCCCAGTACCATTACAGTGCAGGTAAACAAGCCCGGCGCCCCAGTTGCTAAGACTATGTACGGCTTGTTTTTCGAGGATATCAACTTCGGCGCCGATGGTGGTCTTTATCCAGAACTCGTTAAGAATAAGTCGTTTGAAACCGATGACCGCCTAATCGGCTGGAAAGGTATCAAAGGCGCCTCGGCCCTCTCCACCTATACGGTTTCCAGCCAGCAGCCCATCAGCGAGAAAAACAGCCACTTCCTCCACCTGACCGCTACCACCGCCAGCCCCGACGCGGGCTTCGTAAACGAGGGTTTTCGGGGAATGGGCGTGAAGGAAGGTGCCGAGTACACATTTTCGGTGTATGCCCGCCGTGGCCCCGGCAACATTGGGGGGCTAAATGTGACGATTGAAGAGCCTGCGCGTGCTCAGGGCGGAGGTCCCGAAGCGCCTGCCTCGGGTAAAGTCTTGGCCCAAACCAAAATCACTGGCCTCACGAACGAGTGGAAAAAGTACAGTGTCGTACTGAAGCCGTCAGCTACGGCAGCCAGAGCGCGCCTTAAGCTGACCGTAGATGGCACGGGCACGCTTGATCTGGACGTGGTATCGTTGTTCCCAAAGGATACCTGGATGAAGCGTGAGAATGGCATGCGCGCCGACCTAGTGCAGCTGCTAAAAGATATGAACCCCGGCTTTCTGCGCTTTCCCGGCGGCTGCATTGTAGAGGGCGTTACGCTTGACAACCGGTACCAGTGGAAGGAAACTATTGGTGATGTAGCATCCCGCTCGCCCATTATCAACCGCTGGAATACCGAGTTTAAGCACCGCTTCACACCCGATTATTATCAGTCGTTTGGGCTGGGTTTCTTCGAGTATTTCCAACTCTCCGAAGATTTGGGTGCTGAACCGCTGCCCATTTTGAACGTCGGAATGGCTTGCCAGTTCAACTCCGCTGAATTGGCCCCTATTACCGCCGCCGGTGGCCCCAGCGCCCCGGCCCACGACCACGCCGACGATGAGCCGACCCTCGACACCTTCATCCAGGATGCGCTGGACCTGATTGAGTTTGCCAACGGCCCCGCTACCAGCACTTGGGGGGCAAAACGGGTGGCAATGGGTCATCCGGCCCCTTTCAATCTGAAGTACATCGGGATTGGGAACGAGCAGTGGGGGCCGCAGTATTTGGAGCGCTACGAGCCGTTTGCCAAAGCCGTGAAGGCGAAGTACCCGAATATGAGCATCGTGAGCAGCGCGGGTCCTTCGCCGGGCGGTGAGCTATTTGATAAGGCCAGCGCAAAGTTGCGGGAGCTGAAGGCCGAGCTGATTGACGAGCACTACTACGCGAAGCCCGAGTGGTTTCGCGAGAACGTAGGCCGCTACGATAACTATCCCCGCACCGGTCCGAAAATCTTCGCAGGCGAGTACGCCGCGCAAAGCGTAGCCATCGGCAGCCCCGATAACAAGAACAACTGGGATTGTGCCATCTCGGAAGCCGCTTTTATGACCGGTCTGGAGCGCAACGCCGACGTGGTGACGATGGCCTCCTATGCTCCTTTATTTGCCCACGTAGATGCCTGGCAGTGGACGCCGGACCTTATCTGGTTTGACAACCTGAAAGCATACGGCACGCCTAACTACTACGTGCAGAAGCTGTTCGCTACCAATCCCGGCACCACCATGCTGCCCGTGCAGCTCGGCAACAACGCCAAAAACGGCCAGGATAACCTCTTCGCCAGCGCCGTAGCCGATGATAAAGTCGGTGAGGTAGTGGTGAAACTGGTGAATTACTCGCCCCAGCCCCGCACTGTAACCCTGAACTTAGCCGGCGCGAAGAAACTTGGTAAGTCGGGCAAAGCTATTGTGTTAGCCAGCAACGATTTGAATGCAGTAAACAGCATTGAGCAGCCCATGAACATTGCTCCAAAAGAGGAGAAATTCACGGTGAAATCTTCAACTATCAGCTACACCTTGGCGCCCAATTCCTTCACAGTTTTACGCGTTCCTGGTAAACGCTAAGCGTTCTATTAATCGGAAGTTGATAGGTGGGGAAAAGGAAGCAACAGGTTCTTTTTCCCCACCTATTTTTTTGCCCCTGCCGCATACTCAAGCCCTATTTAATGAAACACTTAGCTAAGCTGCTGCTTCCTGCTTTGGCCGTGGGACTATCTGTTCAAGCGCAAAAAACACCCCCCAAGCCAGCTTTTTATCAGTGGGCGCTTACGCCGCCCATGGGCTGGAATAGCTGGGACTGCTACGGCCCTACCGTGACGGAAGCCGAGGTAAAAGCTAACGCCGATTATATGGCTAAGTACCTTAAAGCTAGCGGCTGGGAATATATAGTGGTGGATATTCGCTGGTACGTGGGCAACGATACAGCCCATGGCTACAACGAGAAGAATCCAGACTGGAACATTGACCAGTATGGACGTTTCGTGCCGGCCGTCAATCGGTTTCCTTCGGCGGCGAATGGGCAAGGATTTAAGCCGCTGGCTGACTACATGCACGGTAAGGGGCTGAAATTCGGGATTCACATTATGCGCGGCGTACCCGTGGTGGCCGTCAACCGGAAGCTGCCCATTCTGGGGAGCAAGGCAACGGCAGCTGATATCTACTCAAAGGAAGGTCAGGCGGGGTGGCTGCGCGATATGTATACTGTAGTGGCCGGACGGCCGGGCGCGCAAGAGTATTACAACTCGCTGTTTAAGATGTACGCCGATTGGGGCGTTGATTTCGTGAAAGTCGATGACCTTTCTTCGCCCTACCACGCGCCGGAAGTTGAGATGATTCGCAAGGCCATCGACCTGACGGGTCGGCCGATTGTGCTGAGCACGTCGCCGGGCGAAACGCCCATTGCGCAAGCCAAGCACGTGCAGCAGCACGCCAATATGTGGCGCACCGTGGGCGACTTCTGGGATAGTTGGGAGCAGCTGAAGGAGCACTTTGAAGTCTGTAACCGCTGGGCGCCCTACAGCATGCCGGGCGCCTGGCCCGATGCTGATATGTTACCGCTGGGCCGCATTGGAATTCGGGCGGAGCGGGGCGATGACCGTATGTCGCGCTTCATCAAGGACGAGCAATACACGCTCATGTCGCTGTGGTCTATCTTCCGTTCGCCGCTGATGTTTGGGGGCGATTTACCCAGTAACGATGCTTTTACCCTGTCGTTGCTGACGAATAAGGAAGTGTTATCCATGCACAGCACCAGCACAAATAACCGGCAGCTTTTCCGCCAAAACGACCTTATCGCTTGGGTAGCCGACGACCCCAAAACCGGCGACAAATACCTGGCGCTGTTCAATGCCCAAGATCAGGAGCTTGCAACAGAGAAAGAAGCGGCTTGGTCGAGCGGCCTTATTACGCGTCAAACGCCGGGGCATAGCCAACCCATAGATATCGACATTCGGGGGGCAAAAAAGTTGTACCTAAATGTGCGCAACGGCGGTGATGACATTGCCTGGGATCACGCCGATTGGCTGGCTCCTACCCTATCCGACGGCAAAAAAAGCGTTGCACTGAGTAGTTTACCTTGGAAGCAAGCCTCCGCTGGCTGGGGCCAGGTGACGGCCAACAAAAGCGTGTCGGGCGCTGACTTGCTGGTGGGGGGCAAAAAATACACCGACGGCATCGGCACCCATTCTAACTCCATGATTGAGTACGATTTGCCCCCCGGCTTCACTCGCTTCACCGCCACCGTCGGGCTGGACAACGCGGGCGCTTCGCAGAATACGGGCGGCACGGTGCAGTTTCTGGTGTTTACCAAGAACCCATTTAAGCCGGTGCCTCCCGACTCAGCGCAGGTGGAAGTAGCCTTGCAACAACTGGGTTTCAACTCCGCTTGTATCGTTCGCAATATGTGGACGGGCAAAGAAATAGACACGTTCACCGGCACATTTGCCCCCCACATCCGGCGTCACGGTGCTGGGTTGTATCGAGTTTCTGCCAAGCAGAAATCAAAGTAGGATTAACGTCCGTTCAATCAACAGAAAGGGGCCGACTGCATGCAGTCGGCCCCTTTCTGTAGTCAATACAGCTCGATTATTTAACTGGCTTCACTCCTTCAGTCGTCATCACCACACGTTTAATCGTGCCGTCCTTATTGTAGTAAAGGTTATCGATGCAGACGGAACGGCGGAAGCTGCCTCCATCCGTTTGAAGAGCGCCGTTGTGGTAGATAAAGTACGATTGGCCTTTGAAATCGATGATGGCTTGGTGGTTGGTGTTGGAATTGCCCGCTATTTCATTCAAAATGCCTTTGTACTCCCACGGCCCTTCTATCTTCTTACTCATGGCATACACGATTTTCTCCGGGAAGCCCGACGCGTACGATAAGTAGTACCAGTCGCCGCGCTTATGAATCCAGGGGGCTTCGGTGAATTTAGGCACGTCTATGGTTTGGATGGGACCATCCAGCTCCGTCATATTGGGCTTTAGCTTAGCGTAGTAGCAAGCCGTATTTCCCCAAAATAAGTATGCCTGACCTTTTTCGTCGATCCAGACGGTAGGGTCAATATCGTCCCAACTAATCGTGGCTTTAGTGGTCATATCATTGGTAATCAAGGCTGAGCCGCGCGCATCTTTGAACGGTCCCAGCGGATTATCGGCCACGGCCACCCCGATGGCTTTTCCTGGGATGGTACTATGCTCGACGGCCACGTACCAGTAAAATTTGCCGTTGCGCTCCACCACCTGCGAGGCCCAAGAGTCGCCTTTGGCCCAGGCAAAATCTTTGGCAGCCAGCGGCACCGGATGCTCCGTCCAGTTCACCATATCCGGCGACGAAAAGCAGAGCCACTCGTTCATCACGTAGCGCTCCTGCTTGGGGGGCGCCTCGTCGTGGCCAGCGTAGATGTACACTTTATCCTTGTAAACCAGTGCGGCCGGGTCGGCGGTATACTTGTTCTTGATGATAGGATTGCCCCCCGGCGGGTTGAGCTCAGGCTTCACAATCGATTGTGCAGAAGCAGAAAAAAAAGCAGCTAACCCAAGGCAAGCTGCCGCAACTGTTAGGTTTATTCTCATCTAGATGGGGTTAAGAAGACTATGACTAACGCGTAAAGGCCAATGGCCTGCCCATTAGGTGAGCAGACCATTGGTTGTATTACCTACGCTTCTTGTACGCTGAGCGACGCGGTAGCCAGCGCTGCCAACATGGTTTTTATTCCTTGTTCAGCATCGGGGCCCAAATGCACGCGCAAAGTGCGCCGATCGTTTTGCTGCAACGCTTCTAAGTCGCCCTGAGCTTGGGCATTCTTGAACGTGCCAAACGTGTACGAGCGGCCCGGCAACGGCAAATCCTGCGGATGATCGACGGTGAATTGCACAAACAGGCCCGTGTTGGGTCCACCCTTGTGATACTGCCCCGTAGAGTGCAGAAAACGCGGCCCATACCCCGATGTAGTAGCGATGTGCAGTTGCTCCTGCACCTGAGCCCGCAGTTGCTGCAAGCTCTCATTCATCGCCGGCGATTCCGTGAGGTATGCCTGCACGTTCAGAAAGTCGCCGGACTTGGCCTGCGCGAAGAAGTTTTGGAGCACTTCAGCGGCGTCATTGCCACTTACGGCGGTATAGTACGCTACGCCATTTTCAGTCACTTTTGGCGCCTCTTTCTGCGGAATCTGCCCGTCCTGCTCTACCACTTTCATCAAACGATCAGTGGCAGTTTTGGCAGCCTGCACGTTGGGCTGGTCAAAGGGATTGATGCCAAACACGGCGCTGGCTACGGCCGTTGCTACTTCCCAACGGTAGAATTCAGCGCCCAGATCCAGCGCGTCTTTCATCAGAATTGTGATAACCGGATGACCGTCTTGCGCTAACTGTTGCAGCTTGGTCTGGTTGGCTTCATCAGCTTCGTTCTCATAGCCCACGTACACAAACACGCGGTCATGGCCGTACAGGCTTGGCTCACCGAGCGGCTCACCGGCTACAGGCAGAATGCCCTTGCCTTCTTTGCCGGTGCTTTCCGCTAATAGTTGCTCCAGCCACAAGCCTAGGTCGCTCAATGACTTAGGAACAACTAGCGTGAGCTTGTCGCGGCCTTGCTCGGCGAGCACGCCTAGAGCCGTACCCAGTTCTAAGCCCGGATTTTGCCCCCCAGCGCCGTAAGCGCCGCAAGCCCGCATCATCCCGATGGCCCGCGCCAGCAGTTCGCCAATACTTATGCCGTGCAGTGCAGCGGGCACCAGACCAAAGTAAGTTAAGGCCGAAAAACGCCCCCCAACCTCCGGGAAGTTGAGGAAAATACGCCGGTATCCCTGCTCCGTGGCCGAGGTCACGAACTTGGAGCCGGGGTCAGTAATAGCTACGAAGTTTTCGCCCGCCTTATCGCCTTTGATTTGCTTAACGCGGTCATAGAAATAGTCGCCAAACGCCAGCGGCTCAGCCGTCGTGCCCGATTTGCTGGCTACGATAAACAGCGTGTCAGCCAGCGGAACGGATTCTTCGATCTGCTTAACTGTGCCAGGATCCGTAGTATCCAACACCGAAATGGGCAAGCCATTTTCCCCCATCGGAAATGACTCTTTGAACACGATAGGTGCCATCGTGCTGCCACCCATGCCCATCACAACTACATGCTTAAAGCCGGCAGCCTTCACCTCGTGCACAAACTGCTCGATCTCGGGCACCGCCTTTACCATTGTTTCGGCTACGCGCAACCAGCCCATAAAACTGCGAACGCTCTGCTGGGCCTCCGCATCTTGGGTCCAAAGGGTGGCATCTTTTTGCCAGAAGCCTTCTGTAAAGTTTTTGGCGTTGAACTCCTGAGTTTTAGCGTCGATAGCCGCTTGGAAATCGCCTAGCTGCATTGTGGCCGGAGCCACCGTGATGCCCAGCGCTTTCTGCCGTTTCTTCTCCAACGATTCCATCAGCTTGCCAAAGGGTTCGTTGAATTTCTTGGCGCCATCCACCTCTAGGTGATTGGTCAACTCCTCCAGATTTAGCCCCAGCTCCGGTAAGCGCCGAAGTACTTCCTGAGCTTTCTCCAGGCCTTCTTCCAGATGGTCGGCGGGCTGGCCTTTCTCGCGGAAAATATCCAGCGTTTCCACCGGCACTGTGTTCACCGTGCGCGGCCCAATGAGGTTGGTGATGTACTTTAGGTCGTCGTACTTCGGGTTTTTATTGCCGGTGCTGGCCCACAACAAACGCTGCGTATTGGCGCCTTTGGCTTGTAAAGCCTCCCACCGAGGACCCACAAATATCTCCTTGTAGATTTGGTAGGCCTGCTTGGCACTGGCCAACGCCACTTCGCCTACCATCGACTGCGCCAACTCGCCTTTCTCGCCGCCTTCAGCCGCAATCTTTTCCAGCATTGGGTCAATCAGCACATCAATACGGCTGAGGAAGAAGCTAGCTACGGAGGCAATTTTATCGATGGGCTGGCCGGCCTTTACGCGGTCTTCTAAGCCTGATAAGTAGGCTTCAGCTACCAGCTTGTAGCGTTCCAAACCAAAAATCAACGTCACATTCACATTAATGCCCTCGGCAATAAGCCGACGAATGGCGGGTAGCCCCTCCAGGGTTGCTGGTACTTTGATCATCACATTAGGGCGGTCAACGGCTTTCCAGAAGCGTATGCCCTCCTCGATAGTACCTTCCGTATCGTTCACTAAGGCCGGTGATACTTCTAAGCTCACGTAGCCGTCGCCAGAATTATCGTGGCTGTCGTACACGGGCCGAAACAGGTCGCAGGCGTGCTGCACGTCGGCAATGGCCAGTTCGGTGTAGATCTCATCTGCCGATTTATTCTGCAAAGCCAAGCTCTCAATAGCCGCGTCGTAGTCGTCGCTGCCCCCGATGGCCTTCTCAAAAATGGCCGGATTAGACGTGACGCCGCGCAGGGCTTCGTCGGTAATGCGACGCTGTAACTCCCCGTTGATGAGAATTTTACGCCGAATGAAGTCGAGCCAGATGCTTTGGTCAAACTGGCGGATGGCTACTAATGGGTTCATGCGAAAGATGGTTTTAAAGCTTAGGTGTCAGTCTTTCTGAGCGGCTGAAGATAAATGCCCCCCAGCATACATTCTGTCTACGTATTAATTCAGCAAAACGAACTATTAAAAACGGGTTCGTAGAAACGAGGTAAAATTTGCTCCGTGCCCCTCGTTATGAGACGGACAACAACCTTTCTTCATCATGTTGTCTGGTCGGACAAATTCAAGGTAAGAATCGGATAAATCAACTATTGACACCGATTCGACAATATTATTTCACAATCGTTTGTGCAAAGTAGGCAAAATAGCGCTTTTTGTTCACCACTTACTTCTGCTCCGGTACTGGCCAGCCATCCTTATCCCAGACTAGCTTTTCCATCCGCAACTTAGCCCGCCCCTTGTCGGCCGCGTCATATCCGTGAAAAACCAGATAATCTTGGTTATCAAAGGTGTATACGGAATTATGACCGACGCCGTACCAGTCCTTGTCGCCCTCCATCACCAGCGTGCCGCCACCCTGTTCTAATCCCACGCCGGCTTTATCGGTGTAAGGGCCAGTAATTTCCTTGGCACGGCCAACCACCATTTTGTACGTGCTTTGCGGCCCACGGCAGCAGAAGTCAAACGACGTAAATAGGTAATAGTAGGGTCCTTTCTTGAAGATAAAGGGTGCTTCAATGGCCGCGTCGCCGGGCATGGAGTCGGTGAGTTGAGCATTGCGGGGCCGGCTGGCAATGGTGCGCCATTGCTCGGGTTGGGCCGGAACTGTCAGATCGTCGCGAAGCTTTACCAGCTTAATTCCATTCCAGAACGAGCCGAAGCTAAGCCAGGGCGTACCGGCCGCATCACGCGCCAGATTGGGGTCAATGGCATTCCACATATCCCGGCCCGGCACCGACTGAATAACTTTGCCTTTGTCCACCCATTTGTAATCAGGCGACGCTGGATTCAAGGTTTTATTCGTCGCTAAGCCAATGCAAGAAGTGTTTTTCCCAAAGGCTGAGATCGAATAATAGAGGTAATACTGCCCATTCTGAAAAGAAATATCTGGGGCCCAAATGTGGTTATTCTTAAACCCCGGCACGGCTTTTACAGCCCAGCTTGGAGCCTCACTGAACACGGGCTTCTCACGCTGCCATTGTTGCCTATCTTTCGATGACCATATTGCAATGCCTGGCCCCGTGCAGAACATATAATACGTGCCATCTTGCCGAATCATCACTGGATCGTGGGCCGGAATCAGGTCTTTGCTTGCCTGCGCCTGCGCCCACTGAGCGACTAGCAGCAGAAGGCTCAGGTATACAAGTTTTTTCATAGGAGCATCTGATTTACATTAACGATTGTGTAATCTATGCTTAAATAAGTAAAATTGTGCAGATTCATTGTGACTCTTTGTTGACAGAGGAAGCAACTGAACGAGCTAGGGCGGGCACTACCCCACGGAGTATCACGAATATGAATTATGAACCCACGCAAACCCAAGAAGGAGGAAGTGCCTGACAGCCCAGTTTCAATGGCCGATTTAGCCAAGGAGCTAGGCGTTTCCATGACCACTGTTTCTCGTGCCCTCAGTGACCACTACAGCATTGGGCCGGCCACTAAGCAGAAGGTATTGAAGCTGGCCAAAAAGCTTAACTACCAGCCCAATCAGATGGCGGCGGCGTTGCGCAAGGGCAAGAGCAAGCTTATTGGCGTCATTGTGCCTTACATTGAAGGGCGCTTTTTTCCCTCGGTGGTACATGGCATCGAAACGGCGGCCCGCAAGGCAGGCTTTAGCGTAATCTTTTGCCAGTCGAACGAGGATGTAGCCAACGAGCGCAAGAACATCGAAACCTTGCTTAACGCGCAAGTAGCGGGCATTTTGGTTTCGTTATCCCGTAATACGCGCGATTTCAAGCACTTCGAAAAGGTGCGAAAACGAGGTATTCCCTTGGTATTTTTTGACCGCATTCTGGAAGGCGACAACGTAAACGCCGTGGTGCTCAACGACAGGGAAGGTGCCTTTCAAACTACTAAGCACCTACTGGAGCAGGGCTGCCGCCGAGTGGCGCACTTTGCGGGGCCCCAACACCTGAATATTTACAAAAATCGTCGTCAGGGATACGTCGATGCGCTACGCAGCTTTGACTTGCCGCTGGATGAGGATATGATTATCTATTCCGACATGACCCTGGAGCAGGGCACGGAAGGCATGAAGCAGCTGCTGGCGTTGCCGAACCCACCGGATGGCGTTTTTGCCGCCGGCGACTCCGCTATTCTGGGGGCGCTTCAGCTACTCAAAAGCCGGGGCATTCGCGTGCCCGAGGATATTGCGCTGGCGGGCTTCAGCAACGAAGGCTTCACGGCCATCACCGAGCCCATGCTGACTTCCGTCGATCAACGCTGCGAAGAGATGGGGCAGGCCACGGTGCGCTTATTTATGGAATTGGTGGAAGCCAAAGGCACGCCCTTTTATCAGCGCCAGGTGGTGTTGCAGCCGCAATTATTTATTCGGGAGTCGTCGCTGCATTCGGGGAAGCGGTAGGCAGTAAATTTGCCCCTAGACTTCTTTGTTTAGCCGACACCTAGCTTACGCGACCATTATCTAAAGCAGAGCAACGTGAGAGAATATCTGCTTTTTGTTGATACGGAGACTTCCGGCATCCCGCAGGATTGGAATAAGCCGTATTCGAGTCGTGACAACTGGCCCCATATTGCTCAGCTAGCGTGGGTGGTGTACACGCGCGACGGGCAGGAAGTGAAGGCCGAGAATCATTACATCCTGTCCAGCGACTACGACATGAGTCCGGCTTCCGCCACCATTCATGGCATTACGCCGGAATTTTTGCGGGAGCATGGCAAGCCGCGGCACGAGGTAATGCGTCGTTTATACGACGATCTCCTTCAGTATCAGCCGCTAGTGGTGGCGCATTTTATGCAGCTCGATTATCATATGATGGGCGTGGGCTTTTATCGCGCCGGGCTAGATAATCCGGTGAGTGAGCTGCCCACGTTTTGCACCATGCTTACTTCGGCCCGCTTTCTCCAGTATTCGACTCAGCCAAAACGCGGGCTGCGGCTAAATGAGCTGCACCAAAGGCTTTTTGGGGAGCCAATGGCGCGCGAGCACGATGCTCTAACCGATGCGTACGCCACCGCCCGCTGCTTTTTTGCCCTGTGGCAGCGTGGCGACATTGATGAACAGATTATTATGGCCCAACGCCCCCTTGGTGAACCCGGGAAAACCGTTTCGCGGCGGTGGCGCCCATCTCTGACGCATTTTATCGTAGTTCTGGCCCTCGCTGCCCTAGTGGCTCTGCTCCTTCTCTTCTGACATGAACGACCGCCTAGAATTTCTCAAAACGGCAACGCCTTTCAACCGCCTTCCCATCGATGTGCTGGAGGAAGTAGCGGAGTTGCTACAGGAAGTAATACACCCGAAGGAAGCCGTTATTTACCTGCAGGATGTGTCGAAGCTACGCGGAATCGACCTTATTGTGGAGGGTGAATACGAGACGTTTTTCTACGACAGCCAACAGAACAAACGTCTGATCGAAATTAGCCCCCCGGGCTCCTGCTACGGCGGTGTATCGGTGTTGCTGAACAAAAAACGGTCGTTGCGCACCGTCATAGCCCGCAAAGGCACGCGCGTGTACTTTCTGCATCGGCGCGACTTTAGGGCTCTGTGCCAGGCGTACGAAGACTTCTTTCAATACTTCACGCACCGGTATGGGCAGCAAATGCTCAACCCCGAGTATGCCCACTTTTTGCGGCCCGATCATAAGGCTGGGGGGCAAAATTACATTGCCTCCGACCAGCTGTATTCGCGCCGCCTCGAAACCGTGGAGCTGCGCGATGTTATAGCCTGCCCCGGCAGCACGCCCATTCATGAAGTGGCCCGCCGCATGGCCGCCGCGCGCACCAGCTGCTACTTCATTACCAACGACGAACCCAACGCTTCCATCATAGGCTATGTGACCGATATAACCCTGCGCGACAAGGTCGTAGCTGGCTTGCTCGACGCGAATCAGCCGGTGGCCACAATCATGGATGCACCCGTGGTGGACATTGACAGTCAAGCGTTTGTGTATGAGGCTGTGCTGCGGATGTTCAGGACTAAAACCCGGTATTTGCTGGTGAAAAAGGCCGACGAATACATCGGGTTTATCAGCCGCAACAAGCTACTCAGCGACCAAGCACAATCCCCGTTTGTATTCATTCAGGCCGTCAAGCAAACGCTGTCGGTACGGGAGTTGAAGCGGCGTTGGGAGCAGGTGCCCAACATGGTGTATCAACTGCTGGACCGCGGCGTGAAGCCCGAAATCGTCAACCAAATTATTTCCAGCGTTTCTGACACGATTGCGCTCAAAGTCATCGAGGGAGTGATTCAGGAGCAAGGGCCGCCGCCCGCCAAGTTTGCGTTTATTGTGCTGGGCAGCGAGGGCCGCAAAGAGCAAACCTTGCTCACCGATCAGGATAACGCCATCATTTACGAAGACAAAGCCAACGAGCAGCGCGAAGCGGTACGCGCATACTTCTTGGAGTTTGCGCGCATTGTTTCGGAGCGGCTCAACAACATCGGTTTCTCCTTTTGCGAAGGCGGCCTGATGGCCATGAACCCGAAATGGACGCATTCACTGTCGCATTGGAAGCGCAACTACACGGCCTGGATGACGGAGGCGAACCAGGAAACGGTAATGAAGTTTTCCAGCTTTTTCGACTGTCGCTACCTCTACGGCGAGGAAAGCTTGGTAACGGAGCTGCAAGATCATCTGCGCGCCGAGCTGCAAGGCCGCCTCGACCGCTTCCTGTATTACATGGCCAATAACGCTCTGCAATACGAGCCACCGCTCACGTTTTTCCGCAACATCCGCACCTTCACGCAAGGCTCGCAGCAGGTTTTCGACTTAAAAAAAACCATGACGCCCATTGTTGATCTGGTGCGCGTGTACGCTCTGCGCCAGCAGATTTTCACCACCAATACCGGTGAGCGTATGGCCTTGCTCAATGAGCAAAACGTGTTTACCGACAAAGAATACCAAGAGCTTTTACACGCCTATTATTACCTGATGGGCATTCGCCTCAAGAAGCAGGCCCAGCAAATCATCAACGACCGCACCCCTCCTACTAACTACCTCGACCCGCGCACACTCACCCAAGTAGAGCAGGTTACGCTAAAGGAAACCTTCAAAGTGATATCCGATTTCCAGGTTAAAATCCGGGTGAGCTTCACAAAGACGTTATAACTATACAGAGCCAAAAAAGCCCCCAGAAACATTTCTGAGGGGCTTTTTTAGTGAAATTTATCAAAGCTACTGAACTAGGGACGACGGTTCACGGCGTTCAAGTCTTCGAATGCCTGCTTCAGGCGCGCCACGAAAGTTTCTTCACCTTTGCGGAGCCACACACGTGGGTCGTAATACTTTTTGTTGGGCGAATCGGCGCCGTCAGGGTTACCGATTTGGCCTTGTAGGTAGCCTTCGTTCTTCTGGTAGTAGTCTTTGATGCCTTCCCACAATGCCCACTGCAAATCAGTGTCAATGTTCATCTTGATGGCACCGTAGCTAATTGCTTCGCGGATTTCTTCTTGGCTAGAACCCGAGCCGCCGTGGAACACAAAGTCGATGGGCAGTGCCTCCGTGATGCTGTGCTTACTGCGCAGAAACTCTTGCGAGTTGTGCAGGATTTTCGGCTGCAACTTCACGTTGCCGGGCTTGTACACGCCGTGCACGTTGCCAAAGGCCGCCGCGATGGTAAAGCGGGGGCTGATGGCGCTCAGCTGCTCATAGGCGTAGGCAACCTCTTCAGGCTGAGTATACAACTTTGAGCTATCGACGTCGGAGTTGTCGACGCCGTCTTCCTCGCCACCAGTTACGCCAAGCTCAATTTCCAGGGTCATCCCGATCTTGCTCATGCGCTCCAGATAGCGCTTGCAGATTTCGATGTTCTCCTCAATCGGCTCCTCCGACAAATCGAGCATGTGGGAGCTGTACAGCGGCTGGCTATATTGGGCGAAATGCTTCTCGCCGGCTGCCAGCAAACCATCAATCCAGGGCAGCAATTTCTTGGCGGCGTGGTCGGTGTGCAGAACAACGGGCACATCGTACAGCTCAGCCATCAGGTGCACGTGCTGAGCGCCCGAAATGGCCCCTGCGATGCTAGCGCGCTGGTCACCATTCGGAATTGACTTACCAGCAAAAAACTGCGCGCCACCGTTTGAGAACTGAATCATAACCGGCGAATTCACAGCCTTGGCTGCTTCCAATACGGCGTTCACCGTGTTGGTGCCCGTCACGTTCACGGCCGGCATAGCGTAGGCATTGGCCTTCGCATGACGGAAAAGGGCCTGAATTTCGTCGCCGTGAAGTACGCCGGCTCGCAGTGTGGTTAGTTGTTCAGTCATCATAAGAAATGGTGTAAGAGCAAAAAGTATAGGGTGGGAAGTAGGAGTGGCAATTTCCAACATTTTACCGACGAACCAAACGCCCTTTTTTTATAGGTATGGCAGCAACTCACTTCAAAACGACGGTCATGCAGAGCAGAGCGAAGCATCTCGCGTGCGGTCGTTAGATTACTACTCTCTCATCAGCACGCGAGATGCTTCGCTCCGCTCTGCATGACCGCATCATGGATTCAGTCTTTACTGTCCTTTGCCGCAGTTGCCATTACTGTACTCGCGTCAGGCGCACATAGTCCAGCATAGCTTGGTTCACCGCGCCATTCATATTCTCATTAGCGGGCTCAAAGGCTAAAGTCAACGTCTGGGGGCCATTTTCCAAACGTACCAGCACGGAGTTGGAGAAGCCCCAGTTCGACCACTCGGCTACGCCGCGCTGAGGCATCACAATGGTTCCTAGCTGTTGCTGACCGTTGCGCAGGGTGCGAATAGCGCATTTATTCTCCGTATTGATGGGTCCGTTGCCATTGGCATAGCGAAAATCAACAGCATACAGACCTGCTGCTGGCACCGTCACGCGAATAGGCAGCGTCTTGTTTTTCGTCTTGCTGACTTCAATGAAGCCTTGACCACTGAAGCCCTTGTACGGCAACGTCGCCTTCGGCGCAACAGCTTCCAATTGATAGAGCTGGCTGAATTTCTCGCTATTTACCGCCAGTGGCTCGCTGGCAAACGATTCGAGGCCTGCCGCGTCTACAGCTATCACCTGATACTCAGCGTACGCGGTGGCATCGGCCGGCGATTCCAAGGCGGTGGTCGTGGCTATTGCCTGGCCATTTCTCAGGATGCGGTAGCTTCTTACCCCTTCCTGCTTATTCCAGGTGAGGCGGTTGTTCGCAAAACTTACTTCGGGGGCTGCCGGTGAGAATCGGTTCGCTACCTGAGTCACGGGGGCTTTCTGGGGGCTTTTCCGGCTAAGAGAATCCGAACCTTATGGCGGCCGGTAAGCGTGGCAGGGATGGTAGCATTGGCCAATGGCTTGTCATCCATTGTAATAGTCGTTATTTCATTGCCGTAGCCCTCCATCTCCAAATCCAGCACCGCACCGCGATACTTGAAGTTTGAAAGCTTACGCGGTCCGGCAAATGCCTTTGGTACAAACGGCCGCAGCACGAGCTTATCGGCCTGAAAATCCATTCCAAACAGCACCTTGTACACGAGGCTCAGGCTACCGGAAAGGCTCCAGAGCATATTGCTCGAGTTAATTTGAGTACCGGCGAAATCGCCGTTTTCCGCCACGAAATTTTCCTTGTTGGTCAAGAACAAAGCAGCGGGGCGGTAAATGGCGGCAATGCTTTCGGTTAAAGAGGCATCGTTGCCGACTTTAGCCGCTGCCAGGGCCCAATAGCTTTGCACAAAAGGCCACACGCCGTTATTGTGGTAAGGCGGAATGCCAGGTATCTGCGGGTAAATGCAACTAATGCCGTAGGGTGTGGTGGGTGTTTTTTGCACCACTTGCTCCGCACGCTCGCCTTCCGCAATACCAAAAAGTACGGTGAGCGCCTCGCCCAAGGCCTCAGCCCGTGGCGACAGTATTTTGTAGGTACGCCCGTACAGAAACTGGCCGTAATATCCTTTTTCGGGTTGCCACAGGTACTTATTTATACCTTGCTTAATCTGCTGGGCCAGCTGCTGGTGCTTGCTGGCTACGGCCGCCTCACCGAGGATTTGGGCCATCTGGCTGAGCACTACGTTGGCGTGGTAGTGCACGGCATTCGTACCCAGCGTTTCCGACTCATAAATGTCCACGGGCTGCATCCACTTAGGGTAGGTTTGCTCCCGCCAATCCAAAAACGATGACTCGCCGCGTACCATGCCCGTCTGCGCGTTATAAGCGTTCTGAACATCGTCCTCAATCGACTTTTGGATGATGGGATACACCGTGCGCAGCCACTGCTCCTCGCCTGTCACTTTATAGATTTCCCAGGCGGCCGTGGCCCAAATCATGCGGTCGGTGGAGCATGGGTATGCGCCGCCCGTGCCCGTATCCTGAATAATACGCCCCTCCTTCGATACCTTACGCATCAAGCTGTTTTTAGCTACTTCCGGCTGTAGCATGGCCATCGACAGAATGATGCTGTAGCTGATGTCGCGGGTCCAAACGCCGGCCCACTCCTTACCGGTGCGGAAGGTGCTATCCGGCTCCACGGCGCGGCGGGCTTCCTCTAGCGCCAAATTATACAGCGCATCGGCTATCGGATAATCAGAAGTGTACTGCGGAAAATCATCCGTGTTAATCGACTTCTCCCACTTGCCGGCAGTGGTTTCGGCGGCCTGGGGGGCATTTAGGGTCAGTGTAGTCTCATAAATGCCGTTGCCATCAGGGTCTTTCAGCTCCAGTTCGGGCTTGTTCACAAGGTTGTCAAAATCCCAGCTAAGCGGAGCCGTGTTGCCAGCTACAAATACCTTCTTGAAGTCTTCCTTATAAATCTTCTCGCCTTTGAAAGTGGTGTAGAAACCTTGCTTCTTAAACGCCGCCAACACCGGCCGCATATCCAGCCGAATCTTCATGGGTGTGTTGGGGGGCAAATACAAGTTGGCTGGTACCGCTCCGGGGTCTACGTAGCGCTGCCCAAACACAATGACCGGTAGTTCGGGGGCTGTTTTCCCCGCCCGCGGCACCGCAATAAACCGATGATCCTGGCCCGGCGCCAGCTCGTTGTCCTTGCTGTTTATACTAAACTTAAAGTTAATTTCCGGGCTCTGAAACTCATTCGCAGGGCTTTGGTAGTTTGAGGTGAGCGAGGTAGGTGAAACGACCCGGGCTACGTGCTTACCCTGCACCACACTATCGCGATACACGGCGTACGCCTCCGACTTCCACACCGCCCCAGAGTCGTCTGTATCAGTCGTTTGTTGCATCTGACAAGCACTTAAGAGAGAACATGCGAGCACAAAGCCCGCTGAATAGGATAGTTGCTTCATACTGGAAATTTGGAAACAATGCTGCCTGCCTTGAGCTCCGCCAGCGGCTTACGCAACCACAGAACTCTTCAGGCCAGGGGACGAAAGATAGAGCAGTTTCGGCATCCGCGCAGGAATTTACTGACAGCGTAGCCTCACTTAGCATGGTTAGTTTCTACAAAAGATAAGCATGCTACAAAATGGCTAGCCTAAACCGTAGGAGAATAGCTATACTTTACTTACTTAGCAGTAGGCTTCTCCCTCTTGCATTTCCACTCCGTTATGCAGTTTCTACTCCATTGGCACCGCTTCTCCCTGCTTCTGACTTTTCTGCTGGGGCTGAGCCTGAGTGCGCCTGCTCAGAAAAAGCCATTGCCGGGCTACGTCGTTACGGCTGGCGGCGACACGCTGCGGGGGGCAATTGTTCCGGCTAGTAGGCTCACGCAGCAATACCGGGTGGAGTTTATTCCAATGCAGGGCCACCAACGCCTTTTTCTGGATGGCTATCAACTCGCGTCCTACACTTACTACACAGACCTGGACACCATACGCTACGTTTCGCTTCTGTTTGCACAGCGCGGCATGGATAAGCCCTGTCGGGGTTTCTTACAGCAGGTAGTGGCCGGCAAGGCGCAATTATATTATTACAGCTTTCACAATTCTGGTCAGCAACTGACCTCCTTTAACAGTGGCGGCTTGCTCAGTACTAGCCCCAGCAATTCGACTACTTCAAAGCAGGTGAGTGCTTATGCCCACTCCCTGATGAATAGCACTCCATTAACTCCTAGCATCAAACCGCAGAAAAACGCAAAATACCCCACATTCGGCCCGTTGAGTAAGCGTGGAGTGTACAATCCCGACAACACCCTCGTCATCTATCGCGCGGATAAGAGCCGGCTGGAAGACGTTAATGGATGGAGATTCCCGAAAGATGCGGCTGCTTATTTTGCCGATTTTCCCGACCTAGTCGCTGATCTTCAATCAGGTCAGTACCAGGCCCGCGACCTACCACAAATAGTACGGCGCTACAACGCCTGGCATCTTACGCGCAAGTCTGCTCCTTGATAATGAGTTGACTAGCTAACGTTCAATATGCGTACCTAGTGACCTACCCGAATGGATGCTGTTTACGAATTACTTTTCATCCTACCTATTAAGGTCTAGATAAGCCTACCTAATTCACACTTAATTAGATACTTGCTCTCGTTATCTAATGTTATCTAGACCTCATCTATGTCTCACACTCTCCGTCAGCGCTGTGGACCGGTTCTACTTATTTGCTTCTTAAGTTTGAGCATCAGCGCCTTTTCTCAGAAGAAAAAGCCATTGCCAGGTTACGTAGTCACCACAGGAGGCGACACCTTGCTGGGGGCCATCTATCCCACCGACCCTTTATTGCAACAGATTCAAGTAGAATTTCTAACGGTGCAAGGAAACCAGCGGCTCACTCTAGATGGCTATCAACTTGCTTCCTACACTTACTTTAAAGACCAGGATACAATACGCTATATTTCCTTTCCTTTTTTGCAGAATGGCAGTACAAAGCCAAATCGCGGTTTTTTGCAACAGCTAATAACCGGGGAGGCCCAACTTTATTACTACAGTGCGCATGATACTGGGCCAACACCGATGCCCAACAATCCTAACGTTTATTTCTATATAGTCCCTCAAAAAAACTCGAACTATCCTTTGTTTACGGCACCAAGGCGGCGTGGATTAGGTCGAAACCCCGCACGCTCCTTTGTTATTTATCGTGAAAACCAGGATCGCCTAGCTCATACTAATGCGTGGAAATTCCCCAAGGACGCCGTCACTTATTTCAGCGAATGCCCAGAATTAGTTGCTGATTTAAAATCCCGACGTTATCGGTATCGCGACATTCCACAGATCGTACGGCGATACAATGCATGGTTCCAAACGCAAAAGCCTACACCCTAATTAAGCTGGATAGTCAACTTTCAGTATTTGTACCTGTTCCATTCTGCGTATGGAAGCTGATGTTATTGTGATTGGGGCTGGGCTAGCGGGGCTGGTAGCCGCCGCAGAGCTAGCTGACGCGAACAAGCGAGTATTACTACTGGATCAGGAACCCGAGCAAAGCCTCGGCGGACAAGCTTTCTGGTCGCTGGGGGGCATTTTTCTGGTCGATTCACCTGAACAGCGCCGCCTCGGCATCCGCGATTCGCACGCGCTGGCCTTAGATGACTGGCTTGGCACCGCTGCCTTCGACCGCCCCGAGGACAAGTGGCCCCGGCGCTGGGCCGAAGCTTATGTTGAGTTTGCGGCTGGCGAAAAGCGCTCTTGGCTTTATCAGCAGGGTATGCGCTTTTTTCCCGTGGTGGGTTGGGCCGAACGAGGTGGTTACGGCGCTATCGGGCACGGCAATTCTGTGCCGCGCTTCCACGTCACGTGGGGCACCGGGCCCGGTGTGGTAGCGCCATTTGAGCGCCGCGTGCGCGAAGGCGTAAAACGCGGCCTCATCACCTTCAAATTTCGGCATCGAGTAGAAGAGTTAATCGTAACAAATGGCGTCGTGAATGGCGTGTTGGGTGAAATCCTCGAACCCAGCGACGTGCTGCGCGGGCAGAAAAGCTCTCGCATAGCCGTCGGCGACTTCGCGTTTTATGCCCAGGCAGTCATCGTAACTTCTGGTGGTATTGGGGCCAATCATGCGCTGGTGCGGCAAAACTGGCCCGCGCGCCTCGGCGAGCCCCCCAAAAGCATGCTGTCGGGTGTGCCCGCCCACGTCGATGGCCTGATGCTGGGCATCAGCGCCGCCGCTGGGGGGAATTTAATCAACCAGGACCGTATGTGGCACTACCCGGAAGGCATCCAAAACTGGAACCCCATCTGGCCCAACCACGGCATCCGCATTCTGCCCGGCCCTTCGTCGCTGTGGCTTGATGCGCGTGGAAATCGCCTGCCCGTGCCCTTGTTCCCGGGCTTCGACTCGCTGGGCACGCTGCGGCACCTGCGCCAAACAGGTCACGACTACAGCTGGTTTGTGCTAACACAGCGCATTCTGCGGAAGGAATTCGCCCTTTCCGGCTCGGAGCAAAACCCCGATCTGACCAACAAAGACTGGCGCCAGACCCTTGGCCGCGCCTTTGGCAAAGCCGCGCCGGCTCCTGTTGAGGCCTTCAAAAAACACGGCGCCGACTTTGTAGTAAAAGACAACTTAGCCGACCTCGTGCAGGGCATGAACGCTTTAACAGAAGCTCCGCTCATCGACCTCGCTTCTCTGGAGCGCGAAATTCGAGCCCGCGACCGGCAGCTGGACAATCCCTTCAGCAAAGACAGCCAGATTACGGCTCTGCGGGGTGCCCGCAACTATCTGGGAGACAAACTTATCCGCACGGCGAAGCCCCACCGTCTGCTCGACCCGGCGGCTGGGCCGCTCATTGCGGTGCGCCTGCACATCATCACTCGCAAGACCCTCGGAGGCCTCGAAACCGACCTTTCTGGGCGGGTACTGAATGAAGATGGCAACCCTGTGCGTGGTCTGTATGCGGCGGGCGAAGTCGCGGGTTTTGGCGGTGGTGGGATGCACGGCTACCGTGCTTTGGAGGGCACCTTCCTCGGTGGCTGCCTTTTCTCAGGCCGAGTAGCCGGCCGTGCTGCTGCGCACGCCGTTATTTAGCACACCCTACAGTACAGGGAAGCTGACTACGAGGCGGCGTTTACATTTAGTTCGTTGGCAAGTTTCTGTCGCTGCACTGCCCTTATGAAATGCACTCGCCTCTTATTGGCTTGCCTTGTTTGCCTGCTCACAGTCAAAAGCGTAGCCGCGCAACCAGCTAAAACCAGCTTTAGATTCGATTTTGGATCGGGTAAAACAGCGGCTGGCTACCAGCAGGTTTTACCGACTGCTGTGTACGCAGCAGACAAAGGCTACGGCTTCGATTTCAATACCACTGTTAAAGCTGTTGACCGAGGCGGAAAAGACGCACTAAAGAGCGATTTTGTAACTAGTGACAAGCCCTTTTACTTCTCCGTCGATTTGCCGGAGGGAAACTACAATGTGACCTTTACTCTTGGCGATGCAAAAGGTCGCTCTGCTACCTCCGTAAAGGCAGAATCGCGCCGCTTACTGCTGGAAAAGACGGAAACCGAGCCGGGCAAATTCAGCACGCACACGTTTACTATTAACATCAAAAGTCGGCAGATTCTGGGGGGCAATTCGGTGGCTTTGAAACCGCGGGAACTGACCAAGCTCGATTGGGATAACAAGCTCACGCTAGAATTCAACGGCGCCGCTACCTGTCTGAATTCTCTGGAAATAACGCCTGCTCTAAACGCGGTAACAGTTTTTCTGGCTGGCAATTCTACCGTCGTCAATCAGGAAGAGGAGCCCTGGGCTTCGTGGGGACAGATGTTGCCGCGCTTTTTGAAGTCCGGAGTGGCCGTTGCCAATCACGCCGAATCGGGCCTGAGTCTGGGCAGCTTTCTGGGCTCGCGGCGCCTGGAAAAAGTACTGAGCGTGATGACGCCCGGCGACTACCTATTTATCGAATTCGGGCACAATGACCAGAAGGAAAAAGGCCCCCAGGATGGCGCCTATAACTCCTACACGGAGCGCCTGAAGCTGTTCGTAAGGGAAGCCAAAAAGAAGGGTGGCATTCCGGTCATTCTAACTTCTACCAGCCGCCGCTCATTTGGGGCTAATGGCAAGATTGAAAACAGCCTTGGCGACTACCCAGAAGCCGCGCGCCAAGTTGCGCGCGCCGAAAACGTCGCGCTCATTGACCTCACCGCCATGACCCAAACGCTCTACGAAACGATAGGCGTGGAAGAGTCGAAGAAAGCCTTCGTGCATTACCCGGCCAACACCTATCCGGGACAGGAGCAAGCCCTGGCCGATAACACGCACTTCAGCCCGTATGGCGCCTACCAAATTGCCAAGTGCGTAGTGGAAGGCGTCAAAGCTAATAAGCTAGGCTTAGTGAAGTTTCTCAGGAATGACACCCCACCCTTCTCCCCTACCCAACCTGATGCCTTAGCCGCTTGGCAGTGGGCCGAAAGCCCGCGCACTGATACTGTAAAACCCGATGGCAATTAGCATGATAAAATACAGCCTGTATTGCCTGTTACTGATCCTGTTTTTGCCCCCCACGTATGCCGCGGCGCAAACCCGGCCGGCGGGCAAACTGGCGCCCAAGCCCCTGTACCGCGACCCCATTTTCGACGGTGCTGCCGACCCGGTGGTCATCTGGAATAAGCGGGAGAAAAAGTGGTTTATGTTTTACACCAACCGCCGTGCCACCGACCCCGCTGCCGAGGGCGTAACCTGGGTGCACGGTACGCGCATCGGTATTGCCGAATCGGCGGATGGCGGCGCCACGTGGAGCTACCGCGACACAGCTAACATCAACTACCGCCCGACCCCGCAGTACACGCACTGGGCGCCCGATGTTGTGGAGGATGAAAAAGGCGGTTATCACATGTTTCTGACCTACGTGCCGGGCATTTTTACCGATTGGAATCACCCGCGTCATATTCTGCACCTTACCAGTTTAGATTTGCTGAATTGGAAATACGAATCGACGCTTAGCCTAACCACTGACAAAGTCATTGATGCCAGCGTATTTCGCCAACCCGATGGCACGTGGCGCATGTGGTACAACAATGAGCGCGACGGCAAATCCATTTACTACGCCGACAGCCCCGACCTCTGCCATTGGCAAGACAAAGGCTTGGCCCTGAAGGAGCGCGGTGAAGGTCCCAAAGTTTTCCGCTGGCACGAACGCTACTGGATGATCATCGACAAATGGAAAGGCCTGGGCGTGTACAGTTCCACCGACTTACAGCAGTGGCAGCCGCAAGAAGAGCACTTAGTAGAGCTACCCGGCAAAGGCTCAGAAGATCAAGCCATTGGCGGCCACCCCGACGTGGTAGTGCAAGGTGACCGGGCGTATCTGTTCTACTTCACCCACCCCGGGCGCACCGAAGGCACACCTTCCGCAGCGGCCACTTTAGCCACCAAACGCAGCCTGATTCAGGTAACTGAGCTGCACTACGCCAACGGCAAGCTCACCTGCGACCGGGACCAGCCCACGTATATTCAGCTCAAGCCAACTGGTAAGCAACCGAAAAAACGATTGTAAAAAGCCCCCCAGATGCCGCCATTTTTCTCCTCAAAAAGCCCGAAGGCTTTCCCGCTTATCATCAGTTTTTTTATCAGCTTTGGTGCGCTTGCTCAGCAGGCTTTACCGAAAGGACAGGCACTGGTTTTTGCCTACTTCAAAGGCAACGGACAAGATGGTCTACACCTAGCGCACAGCCAGGATGGCTACACCTGGTCGGCGCTGAAAAAGGACAGCACCTTCCTGCGGCCTACAGTCGCCAAGGATAAGCTCATGCGTGACCCTTGCGTGATTCGGGGCAAAGATGGGCTATTTCACATGGTCTGGACGGTGAGCTGGAACGATAAGGGCATCGGTTACGCCACTTCCAAAGACCTGGTGAATTGGTCGGCGCAGCAGTTTATTCCGGTGATGCAGCACGAGCCCGAAGCGCGTAATTGTTGGGCGCCTGAAATTACGCTCGATGAAAAAACGGGCACTTATCTCATCTACTGGGCCACTACCATTACTGGCAAATTTCCCGAAACACAGAGCACCGCCGACAAAGCTTACAACCACCGTATTTACTACGTCACGACCAAGGACTTCAAGACTTTCGGCGACACAAAGCTGCTGTACGAGCCGGGCTTCAACTCCATTGATGCCACTATCCAGCGCGACGGCAAACGCTACGTCATGATTCTGAAAGACGAAACCCGCGAGCCCGCTCAAAAGAACCTTAAGGTAGCTTTCAGTAATAATTTACTGGGCCCGTACGGCAAAGCCTCCGCTCCCATCACCGGCAAGTATTGGGCAGAAGGCCCTACTGCTATTCAGCTAAGCAAAGAATGGCTGGTGTACTTCGATAAATACACCGAGCGCAAGTACGGCGCCGTTCGCTCCACTGACCTCAAAACCTGGACTGATGTTTCCGATCAAGTGCGCTTCCCGGCCGGCGCCCGCCACGGCACCGTCATTCAAGTATCGCAGAAGGAACTGGATTTGCTGCTAAAGCAGTAATTGCTAGAACAGTTATGCGATTATGTACCCGCCATCATCAGGCGGTCATGCCGAGCGCAGCGAAGCATCTCGCGTGCTTTCCAGGATTAGTAACCTCACATCAGCACGGGAGATGCTTCGCTGCGCTCGGCATGACCGCCTGATTAACAATCTACCCTGCCTTTTTTACCAAGTACTTCTGTAGGGGGCATTTTTTGAGGTCGCGAATTCCCTCCGCCACGATGGCCGCGTTCAGCTTCGCACCGGCCTCGATGGTGTGTGTGTGGTCTTGGGTGTTGAAGTAGGTTGCGCGTACTTTTTGCTCGCCCTCCGCGTCGTATTTATCGGCCACGCGGTTGTTTAAGTCGATATAATACGCGCCACCTTGCTTAGCGGCTGCCGCTGCCCACTGGCCGTAGTCGGCGTCGGCGCGCTTCACTTTGCCGTCTTGCCACTGGTTGCGCGGAATAAGCGAGCATACAATGACGGTGGCGCCTTTAGCTTTGGCCTCGGCAATGTACTGGCGCAGATACCAGCCGTAGCTGTGCACTACTTCTTGCTGCTTGGTAATGGGATTATAAATCTCCTGGCTTTCGTTGCCATTGCTACGGATGGTGCCGCGGGCACGGGCGGTATCAGCCAGGGGACCATTGTCGTTGTGGCCGAACTGCATAATGACGAAGTCGCCGGGCTTCAGCTTGGTTTGCACATCGGCCCACAAGCCTTTAGTGCGAAACGTGCGGCTGCTGGTGCCACCCAAAGCTGCGTTGCGAATGGCAAGGCGGGTAGTATCGAAGTGCGCGGGCAAAAAAGCCCCCCAGCCCCAGAGGCCGCCGTCGCCGTTGCCTTTGCCGTTTTTCACAGTTGAGTCGCCGATGAGGTAGAGTGTGGGTTTTGGCCGTTCTTTTTGCAGAAAAGCCAACGAGATAAACACCGCAAAAAGAAGCAGAAGGCCGTTCAGTTTGCGGCCTCTTTTCTTCGAAAAAACTGACAATACAGCGGCAGCGGGCGTCGTCGTTTTCATAGCTAAGTGAAGGAATAAATTAGCGTTTGGCGAGAAAGCTTCGCAGAGGCAGCCGCTTAAGTTCTTTAATACCGGATACCACCGATTCGGCATTGATGCGCGCTCCGGCTTCGTTGGTGTGGGTGTGGTCGCCGGCGAATAGTTTGGCGACTTCCTCGGGGCCCATTTTGTCGTATTTGTCGGCTGTGATTTTATTCAAGTCAATGAACTGCACCCCTTCCTGCTGCGCTACTTCAGCCGCCCATTTACCAAAATCCTGATTGGCCCGCTTCACCTTGCCGTCTTTCCACTGGTTGCGCGGAATCATAGAGGCCACAATGGGCGTGGCGCCCTTCGCTTTTGCCCCCCGAATAAAAGAGCGCAGATACCAGCCGTAGGTGTGCACCGTTTCCTGGCGGCCATTGGGCCAAGTTAAGCTCTTGGTTTCTTCACCGGTGCCGCGCAGCACGCCACGCCGGCCGGCTTTGGTAGTGTCGGGCTCGCTGCCTTCGTTGTGGCCAAACTGCATGATGAGAAAGTCGCCGGGCCGCAGCAGCGAATCGACGCGCCGCCAGCGCCCTTCCGACACGAAGGTGCGCGTGCTGCGGCCAGCCATAGCGTGGTTGGCAATAGCAATGCGCGTGGTGTCAAAAAAGCCCCCCAGCTTGCTTCCCCAGCCCATTTGTGGCAAGTGCGAATTGTTGACGGTGGAGTCGCCGATGAGGTAGAGCGTGGGCTTGGTCTCGGCCGATTGAACGAATGCCGTCAGGCAGCCAAGTAGCGCAAACAGAACGACGAGCTTTTTCATAAACAACGCACCAGTAGGCAAATGAATCGATCAGCAAGGAAAAGCTTCGCCTTACCGCAACTCTCCTGTACTGTTCGGTGTGCGCCAGCAACCGAAGCACTACTTCGACAGCCCAGATTAAAGCTTTTGTAGTCCTCCGCGTCGTGATTTTGGACCAGCAGGAAAGTAGTATCGGGCCCTGCAGGAAGCAGCGGGCACCTGTAGCAGGCTGTCAGAATACACTGATCATTAAAATGTTATAGACAGGACACTGCAGGACACATCGTGGAATTTTATTGGTCAGCTTTGATAAGTGCACTATCACCCGGTGTGCATGTATTTCCGACCTACCCAATTTCCACTTCCAACCCCATTACTATGCTTAAAAACCTACCATGGCTCAAGCGTAATATTGCCTTTTGCGCTTTGCTAGCTGCAACGGGCACGCCCTTTATGAGCGTCGCGCAAGGTAAGAAAAAAGCCCCCCAGACCGCCCAACGCCAACTCGAAAAGCTCGGGCGCGGCATTGTGGCCGTCAAGCTCGACGAGAGCAAAGTATTCGTGAGCTGGCGCCTGTTAGCCACGGATAATCCGGAAGTCGGCTTTAACCTGTTTCGCAAAACGGCCGACGGCGAAACGGTTAAGCTGAACACCACTCCCATTACGGAGAGCACCAACTGGGTAGACGAAACTGCGGCCGGCATCCAGGACGCAACGTACTTTGTGCGTGCCGTGCGCAACGGCGGACCAGGACACGGTCAGGAATCCTCGAACCCGGAAACCACCGGAGTATGGGGCCAACAGTTTATGCGCTTGCCCTTGCAGCGCCCAGCCGGCGGCACCACCCCCAACGGCGCAGCCTACACCTATAGCCCCGGCGACTGCTCCGTGGGCGATATGGACGGCGACGGCACCTACGAAATCGTAGTAAAGTGGGATCCCTCCAATCAGCAAGACAACTCGCTGAGCGGCTTTACGGGCAACGTTATTCTGGACGCCTACAAGCTCAACGGCGAGCGTCTGTGGCGCATTGACCTAGGCAAAAATATCCGGGCGGGCGCACACTATACCCAGTTTATGGTGTACGATCTGGACGGTGACGGCAAGGCGGAAGTAGCCTGCAAAACGGCGGATGGCACCATTGATGGCACGGGCCAGGTGTTGGGCGACGCCAGCGCTGACCATCGTAACACGGCTGGCTACATTCTGCGCGGGCCGGAGTTCCTGACGGTTTTTAATGGCCTTACCGGCGCCGCTTATCCCAGCGTACGCTACCTGCCGCAGCGCCATCCCACGGTGGGCGACAACCCCACGCCAGCCCAAATCAATACCATCTGGGGCGACAATTACGGCAATCGAATCGACCGTTTCCTGGCTGCCGTGGCTTACCTCGACGGCGTAAATCCTAGCTTGGTTATGTGCCGCGGCTACTACACGCGCACCGTGCTGGTGGCCTGGGACTTCAAGAACGGACAGCTCACCGAGCGCTGGACCTTTGATAGTAACGACGGCACTCCCGGCAACCTAGCCTACCGCGGCCAGGGCTATCATAGCCTGGCCGTTGCGGACGTAGACGAAGATGGCAAAGATGAAATCGTGTACGGCGCCTGCGCCATCGACGACGACGGTAAAGGCTTGTATACCACAGGCCGCGGCCACGGCGACGCCATGCACGTATCGGACCTCGACCCAGACCGGCCGGGCCTGGAAATATTCTCTGTGCACGAAACCCAGGCACAATACGGCTCGGCTCCCAATGACTTCCGTGATGCGCGCACTGGCACCCTGATTTGGGGCGCACCGGGTCCTAATCAGGGTGATGTAGGCCGAGGTGTAACGATGGACGTTGACCCTCGCACGTTGGGCACCGAATCGTGGAGCACCCGCGGCGGGCTGTACTCGGCCAAAGGGGTTCAGATTTCAACTGTCAAGCCCAACAGCATCAACTTCGGCGTGTGGTGGGATGGCGACTTGCTGCGTGAACAACTCAATGGCACTGATATCAACAAATGGGACTGGCTGAACAGCCGTACCAACTCTTTGCTACCCGCTGCTACGCTTGGCGCCGGCTCAAATAATGGCACAAAAGCAACGCCTAACCTGAGCGCCGACTTGTTTGGCGACTGGCGGGAGGAAGTTATCTGGCGCAACACCAACAACGAGGAGTTGCTGATTTTTACGACTACGATTCCTACTACTTACCGCCTCACCACGCTCATGCACGACCCCGTGTACCGCCTGAGCATTGCGTGGCAGAACGTGGGCTATAACCAGCCCCCGCATCCCGGCTTCTACCTGGGCGACGGCATGACACTGGCCAGCGTCAGCAGTCCGGTAGGGGAAAAAGCGGCTACCTCAGCCACCGTATATCCTAACCCCACCACTAGCTCGTTCCACATTAACGCCCCTGGTGCATTCACCTACGAAGTGTACAACAACTTCGGACAAGTAGTAGAGCAGGGCGCGGGCGAGCCGGCGAATACAATTGGGGCCAGCTTGAAGGCAGGCTTGTACACGGTGAAGGTGCACTCCACCGACGGTGTGCAAACCATCCAAGTATCCAAGGAATAATCGACTCCATTAAGTTAGAAAGGGGCGCTGACGATATTGTCAGCGCCCCTTTTTTGTGGCTTGTAAAACCACTAAGAGGAAGCCGGCACGAACAAAAAAGCCCCCCAGATAGGAAAAATGCGGTGAGTTCAGGACGAAGCAGGATACTACAGGTAGCACGCAGAAGAAATCTGGCCTAAGTTGGCTACCTAAATGCCCCTTCTGCCCTTCTGAGCTACTGATTATGAAAACCAATCTGCTGACCTGGTTCACCTGTTTGACGCTGCTCTGGGGTGGCAATGCCACCGCTCAAGCACCCCCGCAAAAGCAGGTTCGCTACCTCTCCGGCACCGATAACATGCACACCGCCACCTGGGATTTTTACTGCACCGGGGGGCGAAAAAGCGGCTTCTGGACCAAGATTCAGGTGCCATCGTGCTGGGAGCAGCAGGGTTTTGGCAGCTACAACTACGGCCGCGACTACAAAACCTACGGCAAAAACTTCCGCTTCGCCGACGAGAAAGGCCTGTACAAGCACACCTTCCAAGTGCCCGCCGAGTGGCGCGACCGGGAGGTGTTTATTGTATTTGAGGGCTCCATGACGGATACCGAAGTCAAAATAAACGGGCAACTGGCTGGGCCCATTCATCAGGGGGCTTTTTACCGTTTCAAATACAACCTCTCCGATAAGCTGAACTTCGACAAGCCCAATGTGCTGGAAGTAACGGTGAGCAAAATGTCGGCCGACGCTTCCGTGAACAACGCCGAGCGCTTGGCCGACTACTGGATTTTCGGTGGCATTTTCCGGCCCGTATACTTGGAAGCATTTCCCAAGCAATTTGCCCCCCAGCTAGCCATTGATGCCCGCGCCGACGGCTCGTTTAAGATGAACGTAGCCCTGAAGGGTCTACGCCAAGCTACCGACGTGCAGGCCGACATCGTGAATGCGCAGGGCGCAGTAGTAGGTACGGCGCGGGGCCAAGCCAGCGCCCAGGATACGCTGGTGCAGCTCAAAACTACAGTCACCAAGCCGCAGCTCTGGACCTCCGAAACGCCGAATATGTACCGCGTGAACGTGACGATGCAGGCTGGGGGGCAAAAGTTGTATCAGACTTCCGAGCGCTTTGGCTTTCGCACTATCGAAATCCGCCGAGGCAAAGGCGTGTATGTAAACGGCACGCAAGTCAAATTCAAAGGCATCAATCGCCACAGCTGGTGGCCGGAAACCGGCCGCACCCTCAACGACTCTATTCACCTGATGGATGTGCGGCTGATGAAGGAGATGAATATGAACGCCGTGCGCATGTCGCACTACCCGCCCGACGCCAAGTTCCTGGACCTCTGCGACTCGCTGGGACTGTACGTGCTCGACGAGCTAGCCGGTTGGCAGAAAGCCTACAGCACGCCCGCCGGCGCGAAGCTGGTAAAGGAAATGGTGCAGAAGGACGTGAATCATCCCAGCATCATCTTCTGGAGCAACGGCAACGAAGGCGGCCACAACAAAGAGCTGGACGACGACTACGGACAATATGACCTATCCAACCGCCCCGTTATTCACGCCCACCACCGCCCAGGCAACCAGCACAACGGCATCGACTGCAACCACTACGAGAACTACTACAGCTCGCAGAAAATCCTGGCCGACTCGCTGATTTACATGCCCACCGAGTTTCTGCACGCCCAAGACGACGGCGGCGCGGCCGTGGGTCTGCACGACTTCTGGGAGCTGCACTGGGCTTCCCAACGCTCGGCGGGGGGCTTTTTGTGGGCCTTAGTCGATGAGGGAATCGTGCGCACCGACCAGCGCAATATCATAGACGTAAACGGCGTGAATGCCCCCGACGGCGTGGTGGGCCCGCACCGCGAAAAGGAAGGCAGCTTCTACGCCATCCGCGAGATTTTCTCGCCCATCAAGATTGATTTGAAGGAACTTCCTAACAAGTTTAACGGCACCGTGGAGGTGGAAAATCGCTACCATTTCAACAACCTTAGTCAGTGTTTTTTCCAGTGGGAGTTGGTGAATTACCGCCTGCCCGGCGAGACCTTCACGGGCTCGACCACCATGAAAAAAAACCGCGTCGACAGCCCCAAAGTTGCCCCTTTAGCGAAAGGCAAACTCAAACTCGGTTTGCCCAGAGACTGGAAAAACTACGATGCACTAGTACTCTTCGCTTTCGACCCGCAGAAAAACCTGGTGTACAAATGGACGTGGTCAACTGGCACCAATAAGCAACTTCTCCGCAACATACTCACGCTTCAGGAGAAGGAAAAACAGCCCATCGAAACCACCGAAACCGACAGCACACTCACGCTCAAAGCCAGTAACATCACCGTCACTTTCAACAAAACCAACGGCCACATCACGGGCTTGAAAGGCAACAGCGGCGACAAGCTTTCCTTCGGCAACGGCCCCATTTTAGCTGCCGGTCAAGCCAAGTTCACGGGTCTGCGGCGCCGCACTGAGGCCGACGGCGAAGTAATCGAGGCCAGCTATCAGGGCGACTTAAAAACGGTGCGCTGGAAAATGTACGGCAGCGGTTGGCTCCAGCTCGATTACGAGTACGCACTGCAAGGCGATTTCCCCTTCGCCGGCCTGAGTTTCACCTACCCCGAAAACTTCGTAATTGGGGCCAAATGGCTGGGCAAAGGTCCCTACCGCGTCTGGAAAAACCGCTTGCAGGGCGTAAATACCGACGTGTGGGAAAACGCCTACAACAACACCCAAACGGGCGCCGCCCCCTGGATTTACCCTGAGTTCAAAGGCTACTTTGCCGATATCACTTGGCTGGAGATGAACACCGTGGAAGGCAAGTTCCTGGTTGCCAGCCCCGACAAAGGCCTGTTCGTGCGCCTCTTCGATTTCTACGGCCTCTCCGGCGTCAAGTCCAGCCCCGACCTGCCGGGGGGCAATTTATCCTTCCTCGACGCCATTCCGCCCCTGGGCACCAAGCTCGCCTTGAACATCGACGCTAACACGAAAAATCTGGGTCCCAACAGCGAGCTAAACCACCTCAACGGCTCCACAAAACGCACGCTTTATTTCTTCTTCGGCCTGCCCAAAACAACCGGCACGCCCCAGCCCTACACCGTCCCCGCCAAGAACGATTTGTTTTAAGCAGAGAAAGGCAAGATCCTCTTAGTCATAACAGCCAAAAAGAACGTCATGCAGAGGTGGAGCCGAAGCATCTCGCGTGTTTACCAGGATTACTAATCCAATGTCAGCACGCGAGATGCTTCGGGTCCACCTCTGCATGACGTTCTTTTTAATAGTCGAGATGCGTTCTTCGGCACCTCGACTATTGCTTAGTCTACTTCACCTGCTTACTCTACTTCACCATCTCCATCTCCACGCTGGCCATAATAAACGGTCCTACACCCTTGAAATCATTCTTCTGGATAGGCTCGCTGAGGTAGTATTCGTAGCTGCCGTCGCGGTAAGGTTTGCCCCCCAGACCGCCTACGCTCACCGTGCCATTCAGCGTCAGCAGTCCATCGGGTTCGGTTTGCACAAACTGCTTCAGGATGCCCTGATAGCCTTTATCGGCTACTTTTTGGAAAGACTTATCCAGGTAGCCGAGGCGGGTGCCCTTAGCTAGCGCGTATACGAACATGCACGAAGCCGAAGCCTCCACGTAGTTGCCCGCCCGAGTACCTTGGTCGGACACTTGCCACCACGCGCCGGTTTTGGGGTCCTGATACTTCGCCAGCACGGGAGCCAACCGTTGCAGATACTTAATGAGCTTGGTCCGCTCGGGATGGTCTTTGGAAAAGTAGTCGAGCACATCTACCAGCGCCATTGCATACCACCCCATACCGCGCCCCCAAAAGTTGGGCGACAAGCCAGTTTGCTTATTGGCCCATTGTTCCGTGCGGCTCTCATCGTAGCCGTGGTAAAGCAGCCCAGTCTTCGGATCGACCAGGTTTTTCTCGATTAGCGCAAACTGTTTGGCTACTTCATCAAATCCTTTTGGCTGCTTAAATAGCTTACTATACTCGGTGGAAAAAGGCTCTGCCATGTATAGGCCATCCAGCCACATCTGGTTGGTGTAGCGCTGCTTATGCCAGTAGCCGCCCGCCTTCGTGCGCGGCTGGGCATCAAGCTGCTGATGCAGGCGGTGGGCGGCTTTGAGGTACTTTTCCTGCTGTAAGCCCGGCTGCTGACTTAGCGTAAGCAATATGCGGCCAGTGTTGATATTATCAAGGTTAAAATCCTCGTATTTGTAACGCTGAATCGAGCCGTCCTCGCCAATGGAGTAGTCAATTGTACGCACAATGTAGTCGAGGTATTTCCGCTCGCCAGTGCGCTCCCACACGCGTTCGATGGCCTTCAGCATCAGGCCCTGCTCGTAGCCCCAGCGAGCCACTTTATTCTGCTCCAGCCCCAGCGAATCGGGGTAGCGCTTGATAAACGAATCCACCATGCGCTGCGACAGCGCGGCAGACTTATTCTGGGCAAAAACCGCTGGACAAAGCAGCAGAAACAACAGCGAAAGCAGCAGGTTTTTTTTCATACAGAAAACTCGTCTGGGGGGCTTTTTTGAGACTTATTAGCTCAGAAATGATTTTTTATATGGTCATAAAAGTCGACCGTCATGCAGAGCGCAGCGAAGCATCTCGCGTGTTTAGTAAGAGTAGTAATCAGTCATCAGCACGCGAGATGCTTCGCTGCGCTCTGCATGACCGCCTTTTGATTTTTATAGGTATTTCCACTCAGCCTTAGCGGCTTACTTTTTGGAGACGACCACAGCTTTCTTCTTCACCTTTTCGCCAAACTCCACACCTAGTTTCGCCTTCGAAACATCCGTATTGGTAAGCCGCACATTCTTGGCTTTATCGGCACCCGATACGCGCAGGAGCACGGCCGCCTGGGGGGCATATTTGATGTTATCGAGGGTGATATTCTGGCTGTTGTGCACTTCCATTACCGGGTCGGTTTTCTGCGTTAGCAACGTCACGTTGCGCAGCTGAATATTGTCTGCCTCAATGCACACCAAGCCCTGCTGACTCTGCAGCACTGCGTTTTCGATGCTGATGTCTTTGATGCTCATCTCGGGCAAGCCACGCACCATGATACCGGTTTTGGCGCCGTTGCAGGTTACGTTGCGAATCTGAATTTTGCGGAATTGCGGGGTACTTTCATCCACCGGCTTGGCCGGTGAAACGGGCCGTTCTTTGGAGCCTGCTACCTGCGGCGTGGGGTCCTTGATCATGTAGTACATGTTGAAGAGAATAGCCTCGCCGAGAATATCTTTCATGTCTACGTTTTCGATGAATATATTCTCCACCACGCCGCCCCGGCCCCGCGTCGTTTTGAAACGCAAGCCAATATCGGTGCCGATGAATGTGAGGTTGGAGACATAGATATTGCGCGCGCCGCCCGACATTTCGGAGCCAATCACAAAGCCGCCGTGGGCCCGGTACACTTTGCAGTTGCGGATGATAAAGTTCTCGGTGGGCATGGCCCGCTGCCGCCCCTGCTCATTGCGCCCCGATTTGATACAAATCGCATCGTCGCCTACATCAAACGTGGAGCCTTCTACCAACCCATTTTTGCAGGACTCCAAATCCAGTGCATCGGTATTGGGCGTGTAGGGGCCGTTAAACACTGTCACATTACGTACGATTACATCTTCGCTCATCATGGGGTGCAGGGTCCAGGCCGGCGAGTTCTGGAACGTCACACCTTCCAGCAGTAGCCGTTTGCAGTGATCGAGCACCAGCATATCCGGGCGCAGATAATCCTTTATTTCCTCAAAATCCTTGATTTCAGATTTCTCTTCGCTGAGCACACCAGCTTCTTTTACCAGCGTACCCTTCAGGCTTTGCGGCGAGGGGTACCAGCGGTCCTGCTTCTCGTTCAGCACGCCACCCGACGCCACCAGCTGCTTCCACTCCGACTCCGTGGAGCGACCTTTCTGCACCATGTACCACGCCTCGCCTGCGCCATCCACAATGCCTTTGCCGGTAACAGCTACGTTTTCGAGGTTCTTGCCATAAATCTGCGGCTGATTGCGCACCGCGGCCAAACCTTCCCAGTTAGTTTTGATCAGCTTGTAGTCAGCCATCTTATCGCTGAACTGCACCAATGCTCCTTCGGCAATGTGCAGGTTCACATTGCTGCGCAACTCAATGGGGCCAGTGCGCCAGTGTCCGCGCGGTACCAGCACCACGCCCCCACCCTTTTGGCCACAGGCATCAATCGCTTGCTGCAAGGCCGCAGTGTTGGAAGTTACCCCGTCGGCCACCGCGCCATACTTAGCAATCGAAAACGTGTCGGCCCGGAAGGACGTAGTTTTGACGGGGGGCAAATTTGGCGTAAAAGAAGTCTGGGCAGTAGCCAGCGTGGGCAGCGTCAGCAGGCTAAAAAGAGCGAGGCGTTTTATCATAGCAAAGGGAGAGTAACGGAAAGGAAATTGATTACTAAAGTTAGAAGGCTAGAGAGCTAGTTCCCCTCCTCAGCTGAGGAGGGGTTAGGGGTGGTTGGCTCGTTGAACGATTCGGGATTAGATGGTTCAGGTAAACAACATCAGCAACGCCTTCGACCACCCCAGCCGCGCCTTCAGCGCGGCGTCCCCTCCTCAGCTGAGGAAGGGAGTTTTCGTTCTACCTCAAGGCATTTTGCTTAAGCCTTCCCACTGCACTTTCCAGCCCTTGGGAATGCCGGGATTTGCTTCTTTGCAGCCATCGTAGCCGGCGCACATGAGGGCCACGGCCGCCAATAAACCACCGTTACCGGGCAGGTAAATGGGCAAACGACCTTCCTGGTAATTGTGGCCGCTGGGCAGGTAAGTATTGGTGCGCACTTTCATGAGCAACGCGTCGACGGCGCGGTCAGGCAGGCCGAGGCGGGTGGCGGTCATGGAGGTCATGGGGAAGTCCCAGCCCCAGGTTTTATCCCAGCTCCAATCCTTCCAAATAAGGTCGAAGGTACGGCGCATGGTGGCGGGTTCAACTTGGCCGGTGGCGGGCATTACGCCCAGGGCGGCCAGCACGGATGGGTGGTCGGTTTTGAACTCGGGGTTGGTGTAAGAATCAGGGGCGCTTTCGGTGGCTAAGTAAACACCGTTGGCTTGGGGCAGCTTCGAGAGCTTTTGCAGGACGGCATCCCACTTGGGGTTGCGCGGCTGGCCCTGACGCACGCGCCATTGCTGGGCCGTGTTGAGGGCCCAATTCCAGTACACCAGCTCGAAGGTTGGGTTGAAAGTTTCTTCGGCTTTAAAGCGTTCCTGCGCTGGAATCACCCCTTTGCCCAGAATGTAGCGGTCTTTTTCCTTCTCAAAAAACGGATACGAAGCCATGAAATCAGCCGTGGCCGACACCCGATCTTGATACAGCTTTAGCGTAGCCGCATCGGGGCGCTGCCGGTAGATTTCCTCGGCGAAGTAGATGAAGTGGGGCTGCTGCCAAATCAAAAAGGCCCCACCGACGAAGGTCCTTCCTGGCCCCACGGATCAGTCATTTTCTGCCACCGCACACCCTCGTACCCTTGGCGCTTAGCAATGCCGCGCGCTACAGCTTGTACATCGGGGCGGGCATACCAAGTCAGGCTTTTTTCGAGCAACGCCGGGCGACCCCACAACGCAAAGTGAGCCGAGTGCCACCAGTGCATTTCCAGGTGCGGTCGGCCGTACCAGCTGTTAAGTACCAACCCGGTTTCTTGGGGCGGCTGTGAGCCGGCACCTTGCAGTTTCGTGAGGTACTGCGACAACACAATGCGCCGCTCTAGCTCTTTAGCCCGCGGATCAGTGGTGCCGCTGAAATCAACGGCTCCACCGCTCCGCCAAAAAGTCACCCACTGCTGCTGGCTGTTCTGACGCGTGGCGGCGAAGGTTGGGGCAGGCGTGGAGCGCGGACGAGGCGAGAAACGACAGGTGAATTCCAGCACCTTTTCGCTTTTGCCGGGTGTGAGCACAAATTCGTGCGCTTTGCCCGCCGCCACCGTTGCCGACTGCACCCAGCTCAGCGCCGCATAGTATTTGGTGGTATCCAGTTGGTGAGAAATCAGAGCAGCACCTTTTTTCTGCTCGGCTATGGCTGATTTATGCTGATCAGGTTTGGTGTAATCAGTGCCCATATCAGCCCAGCCGGCCGTCGGGAATGGGAAGCGTAGCACCACTTTCAAGCGGCCCGATTTTATCAAATCCGACTCCACGCGCGCGGCTACTGCATCCTGTTCTTGGTGCCCTACGGTCACGACATCGACCGGCACGTTTTCCAGAGTAAAGTGGCTTTTCAGCTCGCCTGTCCACGGATTTAGCTCCTGCCGGATGTCTCGCAGATCTTTAATAGTGGCTTCTTGCCCATTCTTTTTGAGTAGCACAAAGCCCAGATTCCCCAGCTGCAAGCGGTGCGGATTAGCGCGCAGATAATCAACGGCTTCCTTGTTGCCGGGCGTTTTTACCTGCACCGCATACGGCACCTTGCGGCCATTCAACTCCACCTCGCGCAGGCTCTGTTCAAACTTGTAGTCCTGCGTGTTCGGAAACGCATGCCAGCCCCACTCCGACTGCGTACCCAGCGGCACGCCCTTTTCATAGTAAGTCGGGAAGGTTTGCAACCCCGTAACATCAGCCGTGAAGGCAAAAGCCCCATTGCCCACCGACAGCGACGAAAGCGTATCGGTGTTCGTGATAATCACACGGTGGCGCTCCACCAAAGCTTGGCGGTTGATGGGTTTTTGCTGAGCAACAAGGGGCAGACTGATACCAGCCAGCAGGACACAGGAAAGGAATTTCGGGAGAAGGCGCATGGGCTAATTTGCTATTACTAATTTGCTATTAAAAGAACGTCATGCAGAGGCGGCGCCGAAGCATCTCGCATGTTTAGTAAGATTACTAATCCCGCATCAGCACGCGAGATGCTTCAGCTTTGCCTCTGCATGACGTTCTGATTGTTGATATTCATTCGTGTTGATTCTTATTCTCGCACGAGCGTTACGCTCATAAGGCCAATGACCACGTCATTAGCTAGGGCTTTAAGCGTGAGGCTGCGCAGCTTTTTCTTCGGATTGAGGGGCATATCCAGCACGGTGGCGGCACCACCATCAATGGCGCGGGTGCTGAAGCCTTTGATGCTCGTGTAGTCCTTGAAATCGCGGGTGAGCAGGCCGGTTTTGAGATGAAGGCGGAAGGGTTTGGGGGCTCCTGTATCGAAGGCAAAATCATCCTGAAAGTAATCCTGCTCAATCGGCGCCCAGTTGTCGGGGTTGCGCAGAGGCAGCGTATCGGTGGTGCCGTCGGTGTAGGTTACCACCACTTCGCCGTTCACGAGTTGGCTTTGCATAGGATTGGTGGAGCCGGCCATGAGCAGGTAGGCATGGCTGGATTTGCCCCCCAGCGGCACTGTCGCCTGATCCGCGTAATTGTCCCACTGCGACACGAACAGAATGTTCTTCTCCCCTGCCGCGCTAGGCGTGCGCAAGGGCGTACCCCAGGGCAACGCAATTTCGTTTTTGCCCCCGCCAGCTTGCGCAAACCGGCGTCGTCGATGACGGCTTGGGTGAGCGGGTAGCACCAGTTGCCAATGCCTTGGGTGGGCAGTTGGAGCGTAGGTCCGGCGGGACGAGGCGAGAGGTATACGTTCTGAAAAATTCGCGTTACCTGGTCATTAAAATGCGGGGCTAGATTGACGGTTTCATAGCGCGCTTTGGCGACTTTGGGAGCGTCCCAGGTCAGTACTTTGTCCACGACCCGGCCGTTGCTCCATTCCACGGTCACGACATTGGAGCCGGGCACCACGAAGGCAGTAGGCACCGCAATTTCTGCAGTTGTGCTGCGCGGGATTTTCAGGTTGGTAACGTACGGTTTGCGACCATTGCCTACGGTTACTTTCGCGGTTATATCTTCCGTATTATTCTGTACCCAGAACTGCAATCCATTTGGCTGGGGGGCTTTTTCGGCAATAATTTTCACGGCGTCCCGAATCTCAAAAGGCAGCGGTGCCCACCAGGTAAGTCCGCCCTGACGGAGCTGCACAAAGGCAGTGCGGGCACCTGTTGAGTTAGTTACTTGAGCCGTTAGCACTGAGCCGTTTGGCGTAGCATTGCGCAACGCTTTTTGCGGGTCGAATACCTTCGTGATGGTGGCATGCGGGAAGCGCACTTCCAGCTGGCTGTTGGCGGCGTACACCGGAGCTATTGCGGCCGTGTCGGGTGCGGCACCTTGCCAAGTTATGGCTACCTCGTATTTCGCGGCTGGCGCGCTATTAATTTCAATAACCGGCTGACCTACAGCTGCCTCTAGCGCTTGCCACTTACCGGGCTGCCCGTTCACGGTTATCGACTGAATATCGTCGGCCTGGGCTTGCACCTGCATACGCAGCCGGAGCGGCTGGGCGAAGCGCGGCGTGATAGTGTAAGCATCTTGCTGTCCCTGCCGCTTAAAGTCAAAATCGATATCGGGCACCGACAGGGCAGCGTTGTTCCAGGCGGCGGGCAAACCTGGGCGGATGGTCAAAATGCCCCCCAGCGCATCCGGTACAATGCCGAACAATCCTTCCAAGAGTGTGCGGGATGCCACACCGATAGGGTCGGCAAAGTCACGGTACAGCTCGCCGCGGTGAGCATCGTAGAAGGACACCTGCTGAATATTGCCCGGACTAGAGCCCAAATACATGCTTTCGAGCAGAGCACTTTTCCAAAGCTTAAACGCCTCATCTGTGCGCCCGGCCTGCCAGTTAGCCAGCGTAGTATGCAGCACTTCGGCTAGCGCCACATTGTTGATAGACCAGTCGTAGGGCTGCCAGTTGGTGGTGGAAAGCAGATGGTAGCCCTCATCCGGCAAGCCCGTGGCCCGCACCGGAATATGCGGAATGCTGGTATCCACATAGCGCAGGGCTTGGTAAGCCTGAAAAGCGTCCGACACTTCCGAATCGAGGGCGTGATACACCGTCCAGAGAGCAGCGGCGGGGTGCAGTTGCTTCAGCCCCAGCGCATCCTGATACTCGGCGTACCAACCCTGGGCCGGCATCCACAAACGGGCGTTGAGGGCCTGATGAATCTTAGCGGCTTCCTGCTGGTATGGCTCCGGGTTATGCCCCAAGCGTGTTGCTAGCTCAGCGGCCACCTTGTTGGCGAGGTAGTTATAAGCCGACGAATGAGTTACGGCGCCACCACTGTATTGCAGGGCGTCGCTGGCCCAGATGGCGGCGTAAGCGTCGTAGAGGCCGTCATTATCGGTGTCGAAGTTGCGCTTTTCCCAGGCCAGATGGCGCTGCAATACGGGCCACAGTTCGCGGGCCATGGTCAGGTCGCCGGTCCAGCGCAGGTGACGCAGCAACGCGTCGATATAGACCAAGTTCATATCGTAGTGATGAGGGCGAAAGTCACCCCCAGGATTGCGCGAAATGTAGCCGCTGCTAAACACCGCCGTTCCCAGTTTTTCCTGGTGGCGCGCCAAGTGCAGGGCCGTATCCATGACCAGCGGACCCACCGCCGGACTAGTCAGCTGCGACTTGGCATACGCCCGAAAGTGGGTTTGGGCGCGGTCGTGCCAGCCGAGTGGGTCAGCGGTATAGGCCCCGCGCCAGCCATTAAGAGGCATGCGCCAGGCAATGGAGCCGTGCAGATAAGCTGGGTCCTGCCAAATAGCATCAGCGGCAATGCTTAAGGCGCCACCTAGGGTATTGATATAAGGATCAGGGGTTTGCACCCGCACGCGGTTAGTTAGCTTTTGCCGGGCAGCCTCGGCGCGCGTCCAGGCTTGCGGCAACTCGTTGTAGCGCGGGGCGGCCGTTTCCGGCTTTTGAATGGTGAAATAGAGTGCTTCACCAGCTTCTACTTTTACAGCGCCCGTTAAAACAGGGGTTGTTGAGCTTTTGGAGGCGTAGAGTTGGGCGGGCGATGCTTGCTGAGTAGCATCGGCAATGTGCGTTTCGGAGGTTGGTGGAACAACGCCTGTCAGCGTAGGGCGGGCAGTTGGGCTGGTAGCGACGGGGGGCTTTTTGCTTGCTGCCTCGGCTACTAGAGCTTCATTTTTTGGGGGCTTGGGTGGGGCGCCGAATGTTAGACGGAAGATGTTGTTATTTAACTCAAATACATTGCCCTGGCAATACTCCGGCTTGAGGTAGAAGTTGGATTCGGGGTCGGCGCCGATGTCGCCGTCGCGGCTGAATTTCTTGCCCGTAGCGCCGCCGAAGGCCCACAGCAGGCGAACTTTCCCGGCGGGCACACCATCGAAGGTGGCACGAACCAGCATGCCTTCCGCGTCGGCTTGGGCCAGCACCTCCAGTTGTAGCTTACCGGCTCCCAGCAGTGCATCTTTCACTTCGTAGAGCATGGCGCCGGGCCGGTAGCGGGCCTCAATGCTATCAGCCTCAATTAGCCACTTGCTTTGGCCATCGACTAGTAAGCCCAGCTTAAAATTGCCCCCCATGCCAGGCAGGTACAGCGCAAACTCGGGTAGGTCGCCGGCTTCTACGCGGAAGGCGGTGTTGGTGCCGTAGAGCGCGCGGGTGAAGCGTTTGTTGCCATTGGTAATAATGAAGTCGGAGCCGTCGGGGCGGTAGCGGAGCGTGCGGGCCTGATCGTGCCAGAGCGCTGGTGGAGTTGGCGGCGCCGATTGCGCCTGAGTGCCGGTACTCAACAGACAACCTATGCCCACCACCAGCCAGCCAGCTACCAGTGTCGGCAGCGAATTTCTTATGAAGGTTTTTCTACAGTCGGATCTACTCATTACCCTTTTTTATGCGTGAATTTGCCCCCCAGGGCCGCAAAAAACCCGGCTCTGACCAGGCTATGTTCCTGGGAGAGCCGGGCTTTACCTTACCTGCCTTTCAGCGACTTTAGTAGCCGGGATTCTGATCGTAGAGGCCGGGCGTGGCGCTTAGCTCATTCAGCGGTACGGCGTAGATAACGTCATTGGGGCCAATATTACGGCGAATCTTGCCCGACGCATCTTCCTTGGCAATCCAAGCGTTCATGGTGGTTAGCACGGTACCGGAGCGCACCAGATCGTGCCAGCGCAAGCCTTCACCAATAAACTCGCGGCGACGCTCCTCCATCAGTTGGGCCATGGTGACGCTGCCAGTAAGCGCGGGCAGTTTGGAGCGGGTGCGAATCTGGTTTACGATAGTTAACGCCTCAGCTGGCGTGCCACCGCCACCACGAAGGATAGCTTCGGCTTTCATGAGCAGAATATCGGCATAGCGCATCACAATGAAGTTGATGGGCCAGTCGGTGTTTCCCGTACCGCGACCGGCAGCACTCACGTATTTTTTCAGTACAGTACGGTTTTCGGCAACGCCTGCTACCAAATAACCTGTCTGCACGCTGGCTGCCCGACGGTCATCGTTAGTCGCCAAAATGCTCAGGAAATCAGTTGAAACCGGCTTGATCTCAACTCCGCGCGAACCGAATGGAATACCCAGCGAAGTGAAGTAGTTGTCAGGTACCATCACGCCCGGATGGGTAGCGCCGTTGCCCACAATGTATTGAACATCAAATACTACTTCCGCATTATTCTCATTGGTGTACGAGAAAACGTTGGCGTAGCTTGGCAGCAAAGAGTAGCGGTTGCTGGCAATTACTTCGTTGAGCAACGCCAGAGCTTTGTCGTTTTCGTTGCTTGCTAAACCGGGGCCATCGATACCATAGGTTGGGCCCGAACGAGTGAGATACACCAACGCTAGCAGGCCCTTCGCCGCACCCGACGTTACACGGCCCACATTCACGCCAGTATAGTTCAGCGGCAGATTATCCTTGGCGAATTCCAGATCCTTGATGATCAGGTCGTATACCTCTGCTACCGAGCCGCGCGGAATTTTGGCTACTTCCTGGGGCAGCAGCGCTTTGTCGATAACCGGTACGCGGCCGAACATGCGCACCAGGTCGAAGTAGTGAAATGCACGCAGGAAGCGCGCCTCACCCTCGTAGCGTATCCGCAGCCCTTCGCCTACTACTGAGCCGTTGGCGCTCAGCTGATCGAGCATGGTGTTGGCCCGGAAAATAGCGCCGAAGTCCGATGCCCAAGTATCGGACATATAGGGACTTACTGAGAGCGTGGTGTTGAAGTTGTTGATGGCATCCCAGTCGCGTACACCCTGGCTGCTGACGCCATAAATGTTGTCGGAGCGCAGTTCAGACAAAATCAGGATGCGGTCAGGATATCCACGGAGCTGGCTGTACACCGCGTTCATGGCCTGCTCGAAGTCAATGGCGGTCTTAAAGAAAGCCGGTACCGACCCGTTGGAAATCGGGGTTTGATCGAGGTCATCTTCGCAGCTGCCCAAGGTGAGAAGGCAAGCAGTGGCGAGAAGGAGAGATATTTTTTTCATGAGAAGTAGTAGTTAGAAGCTAAGAGCTGGGATACCGGAGCAAGCCCCGACCGTCAGCTGGTGGCTGAAACTTAGAAAGTAACGTTGAGGCCCAGAACCAACGATTTAGCCAAAGGCAATCCGCCGTAGTCAACACCCGAGGTGAAGGTGCTGCCATTGTCGGTGTTCACGGCATCGGGGTTGAAGCCGCCGTAGTACTTGTCTTTGCCGAACCAGTTTTCAGCCGTTACATATACACGGGCACCCTGCATTACACTCTTGCTGACAATGCGGCCCAGGTCGTAGCCCAGCGTGATGTTGCGCACGCGGTAGTAGTCGGAAGAGTACAGCCAGTCGGTGTTCTTGATGAAGCCAAACCGAGCAGTAGCCTTGCCTTTCACACCGTCGCCGGGGTCTTCTTCCGAACGCCACCGGTCGCGGGAGCGGCCAAGGGCGTTTTCCTGGTAGCCCACGCTGGTGCGGTCGATGGCGCGGCCAAACATGGAGTAGATGTAGCCACCGTTCTGACCCTGCACAAGGAAGCTCAGATCGAAGCCTTTGTACTTGAAGGTGTTCGTGATGCCCCAGGTGTATTTAGGGTTAGGCTGACCCACAATCACGCGGTCGTTGGCGTCAATCTTACCGTCGCCGTTGGCGTCTTCGTAGCGGGGATCACCGGCCGTCTGGTTGTTGTAGAGCGCGGCGCCGTTATCGATATCAGCCTGGCTCAGGATGCCATTCTGGCGAATAACGAAGATGCTATACATCGGCTTGCCAACCTGCAATACGTTGCTGGGCAGGTCGGCTACTGAAGCAACTTCAATAGTAGCATCGCCGGGTCCAAGGTGCTTTACCTCGTTCTGGTTGTGGCTGAAGTTGAGCGAGGTAGTCCACTCCAGGGCGTTGTTCAGGTTGTTGGTGGTTAATTCCACTTCCCAACCGCGGTTTTCTACTTCCCCAATGTTTACGAGGTTGTTACCGAAGCCCGAAGCCGTGTTGATCGGCACATTTAGCAGCAGGTCCTTGCTGGTTTTGGTGTAATAATCGAACGAGCCGAAGATGCGGTTCTGGAAGAAGCCCACGTCCACACCAAAGTCGATGGTGCGGTTGCGCTCCCACTTCAGCTCGGGATTTTCTACCCGGTTCGGAGCCTGACCCGTAGCCAAAGCACCACCAAAAGTGTAGTTATAAATACCCAGGGTGGCAATGCTGTTGTAGTCGCCGATGCTGTTGTTGCCCGACAAGCCGATGCTGGCCCGCAGTTTCAGGTCGCTGAGGAGCGTAATGCTCTTCATGAACTCTTCCTGCGAAATGCGCCAGCCCACGGAGGCGGCGGGGAATACACCGAACTGATTTTGCCCCCCAAAGCGCGACGAGCCGTCGCGGCGGATGCTGGTAGAGAGCAGGTATTTACCATCGTAGCTATACTGCAAACGGCCGAAGTAAGAAATCAGGACGTTCTGGCTTTCGGTGGTGTTATTGCTGCCAGTGCCGTTGATGTTGGTAGCCGCGTTCAGGGTGGTTACCTGGTTGTTCACGAAACCGCCGGTAGCGCCGAGGCGCACGTTATCGATGCGCGAGATATTGTAGGCGTAACCCGCCAGCGCCGTCAGGTCGTGCTTTTCGCCGATGACCTTGCTGTAGGTGGCCGTATTCTCGTTCACAAACGTTTGCCGGCGGAATCCACTGTAAGAGCCTGAAGCTAGCGAGGTAGGCAGATCACGCACGGCCGGCTGGTACGATTTGGCCGTCACGTCGTTGTTGTCGAAGTTGATGCTGGTGCGCAGGCGCAGGCCGCTGATTACTTCGTACTCCGCAAACAGGGTGCTCAGGGTGCGGAAGGTTTTGGTTTGGCCGATGGCATTCTCCATCACGCGCACCGGGCTGGCCGTCGACACGCCCCAGCGGTACACTTCATTTTTGCCGTAGCCAGTAGCTACGCCCGCCGTGTCCTCCACGATGGGGGCCATGGATACGAGCTGATGTAGGCGGTTGTCTTTGCCCTCAATGCCGGGGTCGTCGGTGATGGAGTAAGTAGGCGTCACGTTCAGGCCGAAGCGCAGCTTATTGCTGGCTTTTACTTCCACGTTGGCGCGCGCCGAGTAGCGCTTATACCCAAGTCCCACCATCATGCCCTGCTGATCGGTGTAGTTTCCTGATATGAAGTAGTTTACATTGTCGGTGGCGCCGCTAGCTCCTACCTGGTAGCTCTGGGTGCGGCCTGTACGAAAAGCCTCGTCCTGCCAGTCGATGTACTGCAAGCCGGGGTGACCGGGCTGAAACCACCGCTCATCAATCATCTGGGCGGGCACAATGTTGGTTACTTTCAGGATAGCCTGACGCTCAGCCGTGGTCTGGCTGGCCGTGCGGCCGACACCTGAGCGTACCCAGTTATCATTGATGATTTCGGCGGCCCGCTCAGCCCACTCTTCGGCGCTCAGCACGTCCAGCTTTTTGGCGGCCTGCGAAACACCAACGTAGGTATTGAGCGTGATTTGAGGCTTACCCGACTTACCTTTCTTCGTCGTGATAATAACGACGCCGTTGGCAGCGCGCGAACCGTAAATAGCGGCCGCGGCAGCATCTTTCAATACCTGAATCGACTCGATGTCGTTGGGGTTGATGTTATCGAGCGGGCTGCCGCTGGCAAAACGCCCCCCGCCATTCTGGGCTACGTTGTCGAGTGGGAAACCATCGATTACATACAGCGGCTCATTGCCGGCCGTGATGGAGCCTGCGCCCCGTACCTGCACACTAAAGCCCCGGCCGGGTACACCGGTGTTCTGCTTTACCTGCACACCCGCCATCTGGCCTACCAAGGCCTGATCGACGCGGGCAATAGGCCGCTCTTCCAAGCGGCTGGCGTCGAAGGTGGCGATGGCGCCGGTTACGTCGCCCTTCTTCTGCGTGCCGTAGCCTACTACCACGACTTCTTCCAGGCTCTTCACATCTTCAGCCATCTTAATGGTGAACGCCTGTGAGCCAGTGAAAGGGCGCTCCTGGCTTGTGAAGCCGATGAAGCTAAACACCAATGTACCAGCCGTTTCGGGTACTGATAAGCTGAAAGTACCATCGGGGCCAGTGGTGGTGCCGTTGGTAGTGCCCTTGATAACGACCGTGACGCCGGGCAAACCTTCGTTGTTTTGCGATACGACCTTACCGGTCAGCTGCCATTCGGCTACTTTATTGGTGCTGCTGGTGTGGGCTTGCACGGCCGTGATGCCCGGTCCTGCTAGCAGTAGCATTGGCAGGCATACCGCTATCGGGTAGCGCCGCCATGTGTAACTTTTCTTCATGAGTAGGTATGGGTAGGAAGTAGAGTGTTTTGACAAGACCGAGGCTTTTGAGCATGACCAAATTATTACCTCCTCTAGCCGAAACCCTCCTGTAGACTACCGCCTTGAGCCGATTCCCCTGAAATTATTTTTCCAATAATGCTTTGGACTGTGTTTTTGGCACGGCGCGCTTAGCGGTAGAGCTTACAAATACTGGCTTGGCTGCGCAAGTATCTATGGCCGTGCAGTTTGTAGTAGCGGTTACTGAGACTTATACCTCTCTTTCCAAGTGGCGGACTTTGTCAGCCGAGCATCTACTTACCTGCCCCCTTCACAGCTGTCATCCTGACGAAGGAAGGACCTTCTCACGCCAGCACGAGTTGTTACTACACGAGTTGTTCATCGGTGAAAAGGTCCTTCCTTCGTCAGGATGACAGCTGTAGAGATATAGGATAGATGGAAATAAGTGACAACGCTTCTTCAAAAAATTGTTGAGACATGTATCTCCAGTGCTGTATGGCTGATGCTTCTACATAGACACAAAAAAGCCCCCCAGTAGAGCATTTGCAGCACTGGGGGGCTTTTTTTGATGCCTGTTAACTCTAGGAGCCTAAGTAGTTGCCAAAGCCTACAACCACCGTTGAAAATACCACGACTAGGATGCCGAGCGAGATGGTGCGCATGGTCAGGCGGTTGGAGCCGCGCCACTCGTGCAAAATCAGGCCCCACATGCTGCTAAAGGCAATAATGAAGGCCATGTGCAGCGTCCAGCCGGAGAAGCGGTACTCGCCCATTTGGCTGTCGCCCATGCCGTAAAAGAAGAACTGGAAATACCAGGTAAAACCCGCCAGCGCGCAGAAAATAATGTTGCGCGCAATTGGGGCCGACATATTAGTGTAGTCGGTGTATGTCTTGTTCTTGATATTCAAATAAATGGTCCAGATGGCGTTCGTAGTAAGGCCGCCGAGCAGGATGATCACCAGGATGGCATTGTTGGCGTAGAGTGGATTTGTGCCGTTATCCGTCGCGAGTTCCGCAATAGATTGGCCAGCGGTTAGGCCGAAAGAAAAACAGGCGCTCATCACGCCTGAAAACACGGCCACAAGCAGGCCCTTACGCATATCGAATTCGGCCACGCCGGCTTGTTTTTCTTCCGTGGTCTGGTGCTTTTCTTTCATCACGCCGGCCATCCCACAAATCAGGATACCCGCCACGCATACCACCAACCCCATGATAATTACCTTGCCGGACAGGGTGCTGATCAGGGCCGGAAAAGTACCTTCCCAAATAGGCGGCACCAATGTTCCAAACACGGCGCATAAGCCTAGGGTGACGGCCATCCCCAGCGATAACCCCAAGTAGCGCATGGCGAGGCCAAACGTCAGGCCACCGAAGCCCCACAGAATGCCCCAGAAGTAGGTCCAGAGAATGGTTTCGGTGTCTGCCTGGGCCAGCACCCCGAATAGGTTAGGCACGGTGAGGTAGCCAAGCAACAGGGGCGCCATTAGCCAGGAAAAAAGCCCCCCACGAGCCAATAGCTCTCCCAGGCCCAGCCATTTACTTTCTTGTAAGGCAGATAAAAGCTGCCGGAGGCGAAACCGCCTAGTGCGTGGAGCACCACTCCCAGAAAAACACTCATAAGTCGAAGTTGTTGGTCGTGTTGTTTTACCAAATCTGCCTTAATCGATTACCGGAACCCTCCTGTTCTCTCCTGAAAGCAGGAAACTACAGCCCAGCAGGGAATAAATCGGCGAAAAGCAGACAGTTGCAAGAATTTATTTCGTCCGCGAACAGGAGAGTGCAGGAGTTTTACTGCGTACACTTCCTCTTCTTTTGTGAGCAATCTAATTATCCGGTTTTCGCCCCTCAAATCAGCAGCCTCAATATGGAAAAAACGCTCACCTTTCAGCACGTCAGTTACTTGTGGGATGAGGCCCAAGCGGCGGCACTAGCCAGCGACGAAGTAGCGCTATTCATTTACCGCTCCAACCTGCTCGGGGCCGATTTGCGCCTGACCAACTACGCGGGCGGCAATACCTCCGTTAAAATCACCGAAACTGACCCCGTAACTGGCGAGCAAGTGCCCGTGATGTGGGTAAAAGGCTCGGGCGGCGACATCGGCACTCTCACCAAAGCCGGCTGCGCCAACCTTTACGTCGAGAAACTGCACCAACTGAAAAACCGCTACCGCGGCCTGGAGCACGAAGACGAGATGGTAGAACTGTTCAACCATTGCCTCTTCGACCCCAAGTGCGCCGCGCCCTCCATTGATACGCCCCTGCACGGCCTGCTGCCTTTCAAGCATATCGACCACCTTCACCCCGATGCACTCATTGCCATTGCCGCCAGCCAAGACGGGGAGCAAATCATGCGCGAGATCTGGGGCGACACGATGGCGTGGCTGCCCTGGCAGCGCCCCGGCTTCGATCTGGGCTTACAGCTCGAAAAAGTAGTGTTGGAAAACCCCAACCTGCGCGGCGTCATTCTGGGCGGACACGGCTTGTTTACCTGGGGCGACACGTCGTACGAGTCGTACATGAACACCTTGGAAGTAATCGAACAGGCCGCTGCTTATCTGGAAAGCAATTACGGTAAGCAAAAGCCTGTATTTGGTGGCGTAAAGCTCTCGAATGGCCCCGATGCAGCCACGCGCAAGCAGCATGCTGCTGCCGTTATGCCTACGCTGCGCGGCTTGGCATCCGGCCACCGTCGCATGTTGGGTCACTTTACCGATGATCCGCGCGTGCTGGAGTTTGTAAACTCGAACGACTTGGCGCGTCTGGCGCAAAAAGGCACTAGCTGCCCCGACCACTTTTTGCGCACCAAAATTCGACCCCTGGTCCTCGACCCGGAGGTGATGAGCCAGCCGTTGGCGGAAGTAAAAACGTATTTGCAGGAGCAGTTTGCGGCCTACCGCCAAGATTATGCGGCCTATTATGAGCGTAGCAAGCATACCAACAGCCCGGCCATGCGCGACGCCAATCCGGTTATTATTTTATGGCCCGGTGTGGGCATGTTTGCCTTCGCTAAAGACAAGCAGACGGCTCGTGTAGCCGCCGAGTTCTACACCAACGCTATCAACGTGATGAAGGGCGCGGAGGCGGTGAGCACCTACGTTGGTCTGCCTGAGCAAGAAGCATTTGACATTGAATACTGGTTGCTGGAAGAAGCCAAGCTCCAGCGCATGGCGCCCCCTAAGTCGCTCTCGGGGAAGGTGGCCTTTGTTACGGGTGGTACGGGCGGTATCGGCAAAGCAATATGCGAGGCCCTGCTGCAACAGGGGGCTTGCATCGTCGCTGCCGACCGTGCCGACCTGGACGAAACCCAAGCCGATTTGCGCAAGCAATATGGCAAGGACAGTTCGTTGGCCGTAGGCATTGAAGTTACGAGCGCAGACGGTATTGCCGAGGCCCTGCGCCAGAGCGTACTGCAATTTGGCGGCGTGGATATCATTGTCAACTGCGCGGGGCTGAGCATTTCCAAGCCTTTGGCCGAGACCACGCAAGCCGACTGGGATATCCTCAACGATGTGCTGGTGAAAGGGCAGTTTCTGGTGAGTCAGGCCGCCGTGGAGATTCTGCGCCAGCAGGCTTTAGGCGGAGATATTGTGAACATCGCCAGCAAAAATGGTCTGGTGGCTGGTCCGAACAACGTGGCCTATGGCACGGCCAAAGCAGCGCAGCTACACATGTCGCGCCTCTTGGCCGCCGAGCTCGGCCCCGACAAGATTCGGGTGAACACCGTGAACCCCGATGCCGTGCTACGCGGCTCCAAAATCTGGGAGGGCGCTTGGGCACAAGGTCGCGCTAAGGCTTACGGTATTTCGGTGGAAGAATTGCCCCAGCACTACGCCAAGCGCACTTTACTCGGCGAAGAGTTATTGGCCGAAGACATTGCCAAAGCCGTGCGCGTGTTCGTCGATGGAAGCCTAAGCAAGTCTACCGGCAACGTGCTCAACGTTGATGGCGGCGTGGCGATGGCCTTCGTGCGCTAAGCGAACAAGATAGAAAAGAAGGGCCGGCTTAGTAGTCGGCCCTTCTTTTTTTGTTCTCGCAAAAATTCTATGCGCTATGTATCAGGTGTGTTCGATTAAACACGCAGAAATCTAACGACCTAAGCCGGATCCTACCGGGGGGCTTTTTTGCATGACGAGAATTGCGGGAACGTTCCCGGCAACGATGGCATAATGAAATCCAGTCAATCGTTTCCAATTGAACTTTAATCTCCTTAATTTAAGCCTAGGTAGCTTAATTGCACCTGAACCGTATGCCGCAGACACACGAAAAAAGCGAATGATTTTCCGTGTTTTCTCTCAGCGCTAGTTTCTCCCACCCAACTATCCGCTATGGCCGTCTTACTTCCGCCTAATCAGAGCATGTACAAGTTGCAGTTTAAGCCTTTCGACAAAACCCCTAAGTACAAGCAGATTGTGCAGTCGGTGATAACCGATATTGAGCGGGGAACCTTAAAGAAAGGCGACCAACTGCCCTCCATCAGTGAGCTAAGCGCCGAATACTACCTGGCCCGCGACACCGTCGAAAAAGCGTATCGGGAGCTGCGGGAGCGGGGTTTTTGCACCTCGGTGCAGGGCAAGGGCTACTACGTGCAGGCCACCGATGCCACCAAGATCAAAATCCTGCTGGTATTCAATAAGCTCAGTTCGTACAAGAAGATAATCTACTACGCTTTCCTGCAAGCCCTCGGCGACCGTGCCACCGTTGACCTGCAAATTCATCACTACAGCGCCCACCTGTTTCAGGAAATTATTGAGAAGAACCTGGGCAAGTACAACTACTATGTGGTGATGCCCCACTTTGCGCTCGATCTGGATAAGGCTGACTACCGAAGCGTTCTTAATTCCATTCCCGCAAACGAATTAGTACTCCTCGATAAGGACTTGCCCGACATAAAACGCGATGTACTGACCGTATATCAGGACTTCGACAAGGACATTTTTACGGCCTTGGAAGGCGTGCAGGATTTGCTGGAAAAATACGAGCGCATGGTGCTGGTACTGCCCAGCGTCGGCAACAATTATCCGGTGGAAATTGCTTGGGGTTTTCGCACGTTTTGCATCAACTACAACAAGGGTTTTTCGGTCAAGGAAAACGCCATAAATGAAGTGCTGGAAGCCGGCACCGCTTATGTAGTGGTGGAGACTACTGACCTAGCTGAACTGATGAAAAAGGTACGTCAAACGCCTTTCTTACTGGGTCGCGAAATCGGTATTTTATCGTTCAATGCCAGCACGCTGAAGGAGCTGTTGGGCATTACGGTTATCACCACTGATTTTGAGGCTATGGGCCGCACGGCCGCGGAGCTTTTGCTTGAGAAGCAGCGCGTAAAAGTCAAGAATCCATTCTACACCATTCGGCGCGGGTCGTTGTAAGAGCAGTAGTCTCAAAAAGACCCTTTCTGCTCATCGGGGGCTTTTTTTGTAGAGAAACATAGTTGTGTCTCGTCGTTGCGTAGCACAACGTTCTACTTAAACCGTTCAATGCGGAGAGGCAAAGTAAAGTGCCTCAATTCCGTATTGACAACACGAATTAGTTCAGGGCGAGGAGAAGCAACTGAGTGCTTCTCCTCGCCTTTTTTCTCTCACTTAATAGGCCAGTAGTTTGGGGCAGATTTAATCCAGTAAAAAAGCCCCCCGCACAGGAGAGTTCAGAACAGTTTGGGCGGACAATGGTGCTAGGTTGCTTCTCTGAAAAAAGCTGTGTTTTTAGTCTGGGTGGCTAACCTGCTAAACCGAAGCTGCCCGACCCTGATCTTCCCACTATCGACCCCTACCCTACTATGCTTTCCGACCAACAAATTCAGGACCTTAACCAACCGCTGTTGAGTGAGCACCAGCTCCGCTTCAGCTATCTGGCCGACATGCTGGCCCGCCGTAGCCTCGACGCGCAAGATGTGATCCGGCAGCTCGTTGAATTTCAGGTAGCTATTCCAAGCTGGGCCCTGGGTACGGGCGGCACGCGCTTTGGGCGCTACCCATCGGGGGGCGAACCGCGCAGCCTTGAGGAGAAGATTAGTGATGTGGCACTACTTAATCGTCTTAATCGCTCTTCGAACTCGATTTCCCTGCATATTCCGTGGGATATTCCGAAGGATATTGCCGCGCTCCAGCAGCAACTGCAAGCGGAAGGGCTGACAATTGATTCGATGAACTCGAATACGTTTCAGGACCAGAAAGACCAGCCAGTATCTTACAAGTTTGGCTCGCTGAGTCACACGGAAGAAGGTGTTCGGCAGCAGGCCATTCAGCATAATATTGAGTGCGTAGAATACGGCAAGCAGCTGGGGGCCAAAATTCATACGGTGTGGCTCGCTGATGGCTCTAATTTTCCGGGTCAGCAACACCTGCGCCGCGCGTATCAGCGCACGGCCGAATCGTTGGCCAGCATCTACGAAGCCATGCCTTCGGACATGACGATGCTGATCGAGTACAAACCTTACGAGCCGCACTTCTACTCCATGGTTATTCCGGATTGGGGCACGTCGTATTCGCTGTGTCAGTATCTGGGCAAGAATGCACAAGTGTTGGTTGATTTAGGCCATCATTTACCGAACACCAATATTGAGCAGATTGTGGGCCGCTTGCTGCATTTCGGGCGTTTGGGGGGCTTTCACTTCAACGGGTCCATGTACGGCGACGACGACCTGACCACGGGCAGCATCAAGCCGTATCAGCTCTTCCTGATTTTCAACGAGCTGGTAGATGGCGCTCAGGACACGGCCGTGACGAACCCAGCTGTAGCCTACATGATTGACGCCAGCCACAACACCAAAGATCCGCTGGAAGACTTGCTCCAATCGGTGGAAAGCATCCTAGGAGCTTACGCCAAAGCCTTACTGGTAGACCGCGCAGCCCTGCAAGAAGCCCAGGATAATAATGACGTGGTGCGGGCCGAAGAAATCCTGCGCGACGCCTTCCTCACCGATGTACGGCCGCTTGTGGCCGAAGCCTACAGCCAAGGTGGCGGGGCGCTCAACCCCATTGCGGCCTACCGCGCCGGCAAAATTCGGGAGCAGCTTATTCAGCAACGCGGCAAATTCAGTCTGTCTACTGGCTTATGAAAAAGTCTATCTACGCCGTGTTTGATGTTGGCAAGACCAACAAAAAAGTCTTGCTTTTCGATGAGGATCGGCAGATCATTGACGAGCACCAGCAGGTATGTCTGGAAACCGTAGATGAGGAAGGATTTCCGTGCGAAACGCTCACGCGGCTTTCGCAGTGGGTGCAGGACCGCTGGCACGCTCTGCGACATAATCCGCACTACAATCTGAAGGGAGTGAATTTCACTTCCTACGGCGCCAGCTTTGTGCACCTTGGCGCCAATGGGCAGCCCATTTTGCCGCTCTACAATTACCTGAAGCCGATGCCACCGGCCCTGATGACTCAGTTTTACGCTGAGCTTGATCAGGACCCCGTTGACTTTGCTACGGCTACCTGCTCGCCGCAAATGGGCATGCTTAACTCGGGTATGCAGTTGTACTGGCTCAAGCGAACCAAGCCCGAGCATTACGCTCGCATTCGTACGTCGCTGCATTTGCCGCAGTATCTCTCGTACCTAATTAGCGGTGAAGCTTTTAGCGATTATACCTCCGTCGGTTGCCACACAGGTTTGTGGGATTTCAAGCGCAACCAATACCACGACTGGGTGTACCGCGAGGGCATCGACGACAAATTAGCCCCCCTGACCAAAGACTCAATTGCTTCCGTGGTCGATGGCATTTTGGTGGGCGTTGGCTTGCATGATAGTTCGGCGGCATTGCTGCCCTATATACAACAAGACGCGAAGCCTTTCTTGCTGATTTCGACCGGCACCTGGGCCGTGACGCTGAGCCCCTTCAACCGCGAGCCGCTCACTCCTGAGCTACTGCGCCGCGACTGCCTGAGCTTCCTTTCGCCCAAGGGCGAGATGACTAAAGCGTCGCGGGTATTTTTCGGTCGCGAGCATGACTTTCAGGTACAGCGTATTGCTCACCACTTTCACGTAAAGCCCGATTTTTATCATTCGCTGATGCTGGCCCGGCCTTACGATGAAGCCTCGCATGACTTTCAGCCGTGGTGCATGCGCGGCACCGGTCCCTTCCCGGAGCGGCAGGCGAAAGAGTGGGATCTATCGGGCTTTACTACTGCGGGTGATGCTTACCATCACCTCATGCACGGCCTCATGGATATTCTTACCGAATCCATCAACCTGATTCGGCGCGACGAGAAGCTGATTTATGTGGATGGCGGCTTCGCCCGCAACCCGTTGTTTATGCAGATTCTCGGCTGGAATTTCCCCGACGCGAAAATCAAAACCTTAGAGGTTCCTCAAGCTACAGCGCTCGGCGCCTTAATTCACTTGGAACAGGGTGAAGCCTGGAAGAAAACTCAATTGCTATTCTCCTAATATCCAGAACGACAATTCCCCTCCTCAGATGAGGAGGGGACGCCGCGCTAACAGCGCGGCTGGGGTGGTTGAGGGCGTGGCTGATGTTGTTTGGAAGGTTACAAAGGCGGTCATGCAGAGCAGAGCAGAGCGAAGCATCTCGCGTGCTGACGAAAGGTTAGTAACATAACGGAACAAGCTACTTCGCTTTGCTCTGCATAAAGTTCAGCCAAACACCTAAACAACATCAGCCACGAGCTCAACCACCCCAGCTTCGGCTTCGCCAAAGCATCCCCTCCTCATCCGAGGAGGGGAGCTTCGTCCTGAATTCATCTCTTTCCTCTTCATGAAAGTCGCATTATTCATTCCCTGTTACGTTGATCAGTTTTATCCGCAAGTAGGTATTGCTACCTATCAATTGCTGCAAAAACTGGGGATACAGGCTGCCTTCCCGCAGAAGCAAACCTGCTGCGGCCAGCCGATGGCTAACAGCGGCTGCGAGCAGGACGCTATTCCCGTCTACCATCACTTCGTCGATACCTTTCAGGGCTACGACTACGTGGTAGCACCGGCGGGTAGCTGCGTGTATCATGTGCGCAAGCATTTCAATATCATAGAGCAGACTCCGGCCGTGCAGCATGTGCGCGAGACCACTTTCGATCTGATTGATTTTATCACTACTATTCTCGGCGTCACGGAAATACCAGGTGTATTTCCGCACAAAGTAGGTTTGCACCTGAGTTGCCACGGACAGCGCGGATTGCACCAAGCAAATGAATCGGAAATAACCCCCGTTCGCGATGGGCATTTACGGAGGCTATTAAAATCACTGGATGGCATTGAGCTAACGGAACTCGACCGCAACGATGAGTGCTGCGGATTTGGTGGCACTTTCTGCGTGTCGGAGGCCGCTATTTCGGCGCGCATGGGGCAGGACAGAGTGCAGGATCACCTACGAAACGGCACGCGGGTGCTTACGGGCGGCGATATGTCGTGCCTGATGCACTTGGAGGGCATTGTGCGACGCCAAAAGCTACCCATGCGAGTGATGCACGCCGCCGAAATCTTGAATGGCACCATCTTATGAGTCACCCCAAACGAGCGGAAGTCTTTACCCGCGACGCAGAGCGCACCACCTGGCACGATGACACCTTGTGGTTTGTGCGCCAAAAGCGCGATAAGGCCGTGTATGCGGTGCCCGAGTTTCAGGAGCTGCGCGAGTTGGCCTCCCAAATCAAAACGCATACACTGAGCCGCCTAGCTGACTACTTAGAGCAGTTCGAAGCGCAGGCCAAGGCAAATGGTGTGCACGTGCATTGGGCGGCCAACGCAGAAGAGCACAACGCCATTGTGCTCGATATTATTCGGCAGGAAAAGGCCAGCAGCATTGTCAAAAGCAAGTCGATGCTAACGGAAGAATGCCACCTAAATCCCTACCTGCTGCGCCACGGCGTGGAGATTGTGGATACGGACTTGGGGGAACGCATCGTGCAGTTGCGGCAAGAGTCGCCGAGCCACTTGGTGCTGCCGGCCATTCACTTGAAGAAGGAAGACGTGGGCGCCACGTTTTTTAAGCACTTGGGCACGGCGGAGGGCGAAGTCGATCCGCAGGTTCTCACCGAAGCGGCGCGTCAGCACTTACGCGCCAGGTTTTTGGCGGCTGAGATAGCTATTTCGGGGGTTAATTTTGCCATTGCCGAAACGGGCAGCATTGTCGTTTGCACCAACGAAGGCAACGCTGACTTGGCCGTTAACCTGGCGCGGGTGCACATTGCCAGCATGGGCATTGAAAAGCTGATTCCCCGCCTTTCTGATCTAAGCGTGTTCACGCGCCTGCTGGCCCGTAGTGCCACTGGCCAGCCCGCCACTACTTACACGTCGCACTTCAGCCGGCCTGCCGCGGGCAAGGAAATGCACGTGATTCTAGTGGATAATGGCCGCACGCAGCAGCTCGGCCGCCCCGATTTTCGGGCTTCGCTAAAATGCATTCGGTGTGGTGCCTGCATGAATACCTGCCCAGTGTACCGCCGCAGCGGCGGCCACAGCTACGACTTCACCGTACCAGGGCCGATTGGGGCTATTCTGTCGCCCAACATCGACATGCGTCAGCACGCCTCGTTACCGTTTGCTTCTACGCTCTGTGGCTCCTGCACGGATGTGTGCCCCGTGAAGATTGACATTCATACTCAGCTCTATAAGTGGCGGCAGGTGATTGCGGCGGCCGATGAAATTCCGGCCAGCAAGAAGTGGAGCATGCGTCTGCTGAGTCGGGTGCTGGCCCGGCCGGGTATGTACGAGTTGGGGGGCAAATTTGCCCGCACTAGCCTGCGTTTTGTGCCGCACGCCCTCACCCACGCACCCGGCTACAACCCCTGGGCCATTGCCCGCGAGCTACCCGAGCCGCCACCTCAAAGCTTCCGCGAATGGTTCAAACAAACGAATCCCAAACCATGACGGCCACTTCTCGTGAGCGAATTCTGGCCGCGACCCGCGCCAATCACTTCGAAGAAAACCCATTGCCTACTGTGCCTTCGTTTGATGGTGATAACACGGTAGAGCGGTTTACGGAAGTGCTACAAGGCATTGGGGGGCAAATTGTGCATGTACCTGCTGGCAAGAAATTGGCGGAAATGGTTCAACAGCTTTTCCCAACTGCAGGACATCTGGCTTCTCCCCTACTGCCCGCTACAATTTCCATCGATGAGCAAACACCCACTGCTGTGCTCGACACGGTGGACGTGGCCGTGTTGGGGGGCGAATTCGGCGTAGCCGAAAATGCCTGCATTTGGCTACCCGAAGCAAACATGCTACACCGGGCTTTGCCCTTGATAACCCAACATCTGGTGCTCGTGCTTTCGCAGCAAAACATTGTGGCTACCATGCACCAGGCTTATGCCCGAGTGCAAGACGTAGGTGGCTATGGCATGTTCATCGCGGGCCCATCCAAAACGGCTGACATTGAGCAATCTTTAGTTATCGGGGCGCACGGCGCGCGTAGCTTGACCGTGCTGCTCACGGCGTAAGTAGCGCCTGCTCACACGAGAACGAGCCCGGATGATAGAGTATCATTCGGGCTCGTTCTCGTGTGAGCAGGCTCTTCAGAACTTCACACTAGTGCTGTTCGCCACGGCTACGGGCTGCTGGTTTTGGGAGGTGATATTCATATCCTTCACAGTCCAGTTTTTCGCGTAGCTGATGTCACCAGCGGTTTGCGCCGTCATCGTGATGTTGCTCAGGGTCATGTTTTCAAGCAGGGAGTTTGCTTGACCTTCGGCCGAAATCGCCTTTTTGGCATTGGTCACGCGCACGTTGCTGATGTGCACGTCGCGGAAGTACGGGAGGCCTTTTTCGGCAGGCTCTACTTTGGTCAGCATGGCTTTCCAATGGGCCGGCAATGTCTCCTGGGTGTAGCCTGCGGGCAGCGTGGAATAGCTGTAGGAAGGGTTCCAGTTCATGGTCATCTCGATGGCCACACCTACGCCGTTCATCTCGATATTATCAACGCGAATATCCTCTACTGTACCGCCCCGCGTGAGGGCCGATTTGATGCGGATACCAACCTTGGTGCCTTTCGCTTTCAGGTTGCGGGCAATGACGTGGCGAATGCCCCCCGAGGTCTCGCTGCCGCAGGTAAAAAGCCCCCCACCGGCACCAGCGACGCAGTTTTGGATGAGCACGTACTCCGTGGGCTTGTTCACGCGCAGGCCATCCGCGTCGCGGCCCGACTTCAGGCAGAAGTTGTCGTCGTTGCAGTCGATGTCGCAGTTTTGCACCAGCACGTAGCTACTGGAGTCAATGTCGATGCCGTCGGTGCTGGGACCGTGGGCGCCGAGGTTATTGCGGATGATGAGGCCGTCGGCGGTGACGTTTTTGGAGTACAATATGTGTACGGTCCAGAAACCGGCCCGCTGCAACGTAATGTCTTTAATAGTAACGTTCGAGGAGTTTGACACAAGCAGCGTGCGCGGGCGCTTGGCGTCGTAGTCGACAATCCAGCGCAGGCCTTTTGCATTATAGTCTTTGCGCAGGGCCCAATACATATCCCAAAATGGCTTGCCTTGTCCATCCACGGTTCCTTTGCCAGTGATGGCTACGTTATCCTGATCCAGCACATTGATGAGCGCCGCGGGCCACACCATCTCGATGCCAGCAATACGGCTCGGCATTTCAGGATAGTCTTTGATATCCTGGCTGCCGAGCAGCGTGACACCTTTATCGAGGTGCAGAGTAACGCCTTTTTTCAAAAAGATAGAGCCCGTCAGATACTGACCAGGCTCAAATGTAACCACACCGCCATTTTTGGCAGCGGCGTCAATGGCTTTTTGAATGGCTTTGGTGTTAAGTGTTTTGCCGTCACCGACTACGCCATACGTAGCGGCTGCAAACGTCATTTTGGTCGTGGGCATCGACTTGGCGCCTACTTCCTTTACCCAGGCCGGATCTTCGGTGGTGGGCGCCGCTAGGTTGGTTACAAACGGACATAACCAGGAAATAAGCAGAAACAGGAAGGAGAGCAGCAGCTTCATGTGAGGTTGGGTTGGTACAGCTCAGGATAAAGCCCCAAATGCAACATGACGCGAGACGAAGGGACGGTACAACAGATTCCCACCACCGCTGTTTTTGCCCCCCAGCCCCGCGTCAGTTAACACTTGCTTTTGCTTACTTATCCAAATCTGCATTTTCTCTCCTGCTGAACCCTCCCGCACCCTCCTGCTACTGGAAATTTTAGAGGCACAACACGGCAGAAATTTAACGTAACCGTACCTTGAAATTTGTATTTGCTCACCAGGGTGCTTTTTTAGAAATAGAGCTAAAAAACAAGCTCGTCATGCTAAGCATGACGAGCTTAAAGAATGCGGTTGATAACCGGCTAGTAACCAGGGTTTTGCTCGGCTTGGCGCTGCTCCTGCGTCAGAGCTTGGCCACCGCGGAAAATCCGCTCCAAGTGCTCACGTGGAATCGGCCGCAGCTTGTGGTAAGGCTGAATTTCGGCCCGGGTGTCGGGGTTGAAAGTGCGGGCGCGCTCTAGCAGCGTTTCGGTGCGAGCCAGGTCTTCCCAACGGTGTAGCTCGCCGGCCAATTCGCGGGTTCTTTCATTCAGAATAAAAGCAATGAAGCGCGCCTGCGTAGTGGTGGCCGACGGCGGATACAGCTCGGCGGGGTCATTGGTCGTGAATTTGGTCATGGTAACTTGCAAGGCCGGAGCCGTGCTCGTCACGTCGCCGCGGGTGCCGCCTTCTACCAGGGAGAAAGCCGTCGGTTTGGCCTCACCGGCCTTATACGCGGCCCGGTTACGCAGAATATTGATGTAGCTGATGGCCTTGGCATAATCGCCTTTGCGACCGTAAGCCTCAGCAGCAATCAGGTACGTTTCGGCAAAGCGAGCCAGAATGCCATCACGGGTACCAGCTTCTTCGTTTACACCAGAGCCAGCCCGGAAAGGATCAATGTACTTGAGCAGCTGGGGATATTTGTTGCGTACGCCTACTGGGCCGGTTGGGTCATAGGCAGAAGCTACGGCGCCAGTAGCGTTGCGGAAATAGCGCGCAAACGTAGCGTAGCGCGTGCGAGCAATCTGGGCAGCCGTGAGCGTAGTCTGGGGGGTATTTACCCGAATGAAGATGGCCGTGTCACCCAAGGTAAACTTAGGTTGGTTCACTAGCGCCGGAGTCGGCGCATTAGCAGCTGTCCACCGTGGAATAGTGGCGGCGTTGTTGGCCAACCAAACCGTTTTGAAGCTCTTGTAAAAGCGCGAGTCGTTGCGCCGGTCGTAGATGTCCATGGTGTAGTTGGTGGGCATCAGGCGGCGGAAGGGCCGGTCGTTGAGCAGGTCGCGCGACATACCGGGGGTGTCCTCATAAAACATGGTGAAATATGAGTGCACACGGTTGCCAAAGCGGCCCGCCAGCGTAATCACGTTGTTGAACTGCGTGGAGAAGATAACTTCCCGGCTGGTCTGGGCGGCGCGGTTGTTGGCGTAGCTGGAAATGTCCCAGAGGCGGGCAAAGTCGTTTTCCAGAATGTAGCGGCCGGAGGTAATCACCTGGTCGGCGTAGTAAGCGGCGCTGTCTACGTCGGTGGGCTTCTGGCCGCGCTCATCAGTAATAGCGCTGCCGCGCGTCAGATATACCTTCGCTAAGTAGTGCTGGGCCGCACCCTTAGTCGCCCGGCCAAACTCCGCGCTGGTGGGGGACAAATTTTCCTCCGCGAAGCGCAGATCTTTGATAATCTGCTGATATACCTGCGGCACGGGCGTACGCTCGTATTCCAGCTGCACACTTTCAGTAGGCTTCAGCGAAATGGGAATGGCGCCGTACTGCTGCACCAACTGGAAGTAATAGTAGGCCCGCAGGAAATGTAGCTCGCCGAGGCGCTGGGCTTTCTGCGCGGGCGTGGCCAGCGTAGTGGTGCCGGTGAAAGCCGGAATCTTGTCGATGCCGATGTTGCAGCGGTTGATGCCATCGTAGTCGGCCGTCCATACGTCGTGCACGAAGCTCTCGATGCCGTTACCGGTATTCAGGCGGGCACGCTCGTAGGTATTCCAATACACGTAGTTTACTTGGTCGGCGTGGGTAAACTCATCGGTGCCGAAGTTGAACATCGCGTAGCTGTGCTCATTGGCGTACTTGAAGCGAGTTTGTTCGTAAGCCGCTTTTACGAGGTCTTCCAGCCCTTTTTCCGTGTTGTAATAATCGTTAGTGAGGGTAGAGACGAGTTCTTCCTGCAGATAGTCCTTGCAGGCCGTGGTAGTCAGGCCAAAGGTGGTAAGCAGGGCAATGGTTATGAGTCGATAGGAACGTTTCATGAGACTAGGCTAGACGTGGGGAATTAGTCGTCAAATCAGAAGCCGATGCGCAGGCCAACCACCAAGCTCTTGGTGCTCAGGTTGCGGGCTTGCGCCAGCTCGCCAGAGGTGGTACCGATGTCGGTAGCTTCGGGGTCTAGGCCTTTGAACTTGGTGATCAGGAAGGGGTTGACCGCATTCACATACACACTCAGATTGGTGCTGTAAAACTTGGCAGCCAGGTCTTTGGGGATGGTGTAGGTAAGCGAAATGCTACGCACTTTGGCGAAGCTGCCATTCTGGTACCGCATTGCGTCGCCGAAGGTGGCGATGTCCTGCTGGCTGTTTGGCCGGGGTGCCTCGGTGGTCGGGTTGGCAGGAGTCCAGTAGTCCACCTGTTGGCCCGGAAAACGCCCCCCAAGGCCAGGCCGGAAGCCCGTGGCCAGCATCTGCCCGACGCGGGCATACACGAGGAAGCTCAAATCGAAGCCGGCGTAGGAGAAGCTGTTGCTCACGCTGCCGCTCCACTTGGGACGGTTTGAGCCCAGCACAATCTGGTCTTGGGTGTTGATCAGGCCATCATTGTTTACGTCCACAACTTTTATCGTACCGGGCTGCGCGTTGTAGCGTGCCAAGCCTTCGGTGTCATAGCTCTGCCAGATACCGTCGAACTTATAGTCGTAGTACACGCCCAGCGGCTCGCCGATAAACCAGCGGTTGCCCAGGTCGTCCTGCTTGCCTGAGGCTAGCTCCACGAATTCTTCCTTGTTCTTGGTAAAAACGAAGTCAGTGCCCCAGCGGAACTTGCTGGTTTCCACGTTCACCGTCGACACGGTAGCTTCTACGCCGGTGTTGCGCGTGGCGCCAATGTTTTGCAGCACGTTGTTAAAGCCCGAAACTGTAGGAAGCGCACGGGGCAGCAACAGACCAGTGGTATTCGCGCGGTACACTTCCACCGAGCCGTTGATACGATTCTGGAACAAACCGAAGTCCAGACCTACGTTGACGGTGTTGGTCCGCTCCCACTCCAGTTCGCTGTTGGGTAAGCCCCCTAGCGTATTGGGTAGCGTGCCGGGCGTGGGCGTGTAGCCATAAGCTGGTGTTTCATCCCACACGTACGGCGTTTGCTGCAAGGTGCCGCCGGTGGTGTACGGGTCCACGGAAGCCTGGCCCACAGAGCCGTAGCCGCCGCGTAGCTTCAGCTCGCTCAGCATGGCTATGTCTTTAAAAAAGCCTTCTTCCTGTAGTTTCCAAGCCAGAGCCACGGAAGGGAAAAATGCCCATTTACGGCCCTCAGCCAGCACGGAAGCACCATCGGCGCGGCCCGTAGCCGTGAGCACGTACTTGTCGCGGAAGCTATAGTTTACCCGTCCCATCCACGACATCAGCTGCCGTTGGATAAAGGGGCCGGAGCCGAAGCTTTGAGCCGCCGCGTTGTTAGTCGAGCCCAGGTTGTACCACTTCTGCGAGTCGTAGGGGAGGTTGGTGGCACTGATGGACGAGCCTTCACTGCGGTCCTGCTGAATACTTTGCAGTAGTGTCACGCCCAGGCTGTGGTCGGAGGTAATTTGCTTATCATAGAAAAGCAAGTTCTCAACGACGTACGTAAAGTTCTGATTCTGGTCGTATTGCGCAAAGGATACGGCGTTGGGGCCGCCACCCTGCCCGGTTGAGCGGGCCGAGCGAAACTGACCATTGCGGGCGTTGCGAAAGTCGGGGCCCACGTTGAGGCGGTAGCGCAGGCCTTCGAGCAGGCGGGCTTCGGCGTAAAGGCTGGTAAAGAAACGGGCTACGCGGCGCTCGCTGAATGTATTCTCCGGGTCAAGCAGCGGGTTTAGGATGTTGGCGTCCGCGCCGGGGTTGGTCTGGAATACGCCTTCCGCGTTGTAGGGCGCGGCATAGGGCAGTTGCCCCACGGCCTTGCCGTAGATGTCGGGGCCGACGTTCTGAATGCCGAGGCTAGCGTTGGTAGAGCCGCCCACCGAAATAACTTTGTTGACTTTGAAGTCGAAGGTGGCGCGGGCGGTGTAGCGAGTAAAGTCCTGGCCGGGCTGAATACCTTCCTGGTTCAGGTAGCCCACCGACAGCGACGCGCGCAGGTTTTCGGAGCCACCGCTGGCGCTTAGCTGGTGGTTTTGGGTGAAGGCATTGCGTAAGGCCGCATCCTGCCAATCGAAGCTCTTGATCTTGCTGGGGTCGTAGATCGGAATCTGGGTAACGTTCGGGAAGCCGTACAGCGCAAAACGAGCTTTCTCCTCCTCCGTCGCTTCGCGCGTCTCAGGAACGCGGGCGTCGAAATCACGCCAGGTGTACGCTCCGGCAATGTTGGCCCACACGTTCGGGTCGGTGCCAAACAGCGTGAAATCGTTTACGGGATTGGGGTAAGGCGTGGTGTAGGAGCCGGACGTACGGTACGCTTCGCGGCGCACGTCGGCAAACTCTGCCGCGTCAAACAGCTCCGGAATGCGCAAAGCCCGGTCGAAGCTGCCGTAGGTGTTGTAGCTGATGTTGAACTTACCTTCCTTACCGCGCTTGGTCGTCACGATGACCACGCCATTTGCCCCCCGCGAACCGTAAATGGCCGTAGCTGAGGCATCTTTTAGCACTTCTACCGATTCAATATCATCAGGATTGAAGTCGTTCAGACCTGTGCCTTGGGCCAGCGGGATACCATCGACCACGTACAGCGGCTCGTTGGAAGCCCGCACCGAGCGGTTGCCGCGAATACGAATAGCCGGCGTCTCGCCAGGCCGAAAATTGCCCCCCGCCACGTCCACACCAGCCGCGCGGCCTTGCAAGGCCTGCGTCAAGTTCTGGACTGGCACCTGCTTGATCTTCTCTTCCGATACCGACGACAGCGCGCCCGTTACATCACTCTTTTTCTGGGTGCCGTAGCCGACCACCACCACGTCTGCCAGCTGGGTTACATCCTCGGCCAATGTCACGTTTATGGGCGATGCACTCGCGGGCACTTCCTGGGTTACAAAGCCAATTGACGAGATTGTAAGCGTAGCGCCGGCCGGGGCCTGCAAGCTGAAGCTGCCATCGGGGTTGGTACTCGTGCCCGTGGTAGTGCCTTTCACCACCACACTTGCCCCCGGCAAACCGCTTTTATCGGTTGCCGTTGTTACCCGGCCCGTCACGGTTTGATCGGTCTGGGCAAAAACACTGGCGGGCGCCAATCCAACCAAAACGGTCAGCGGCAGCCAGCGAGCTGAGTTATAAAGTTGTAACATAAAGGAGGAGTTGGAAGTGGGAATGCGTACAAGGACTTTCTGTCTACCAAGTACTTGTCTTCCTTACCTAAATCCCTCCCGCACTCTCCTGCTGTTGTGTTAGTATTTCTTCGATGTGATCAAAAGTTTGGCAATTGCCTCACACAGCCTATATATGTCATCCGCAGAATTATCTGTCATCCGCAGAATTCCGATAACCCCTGCGCGAAGCTGTCATTTAGGCCACTTCTAGCGGAGGGAATAACTGGCACCTCGTAGTTTTAAGCCTGATAAAAAACGCGTTCTAACGGCGTTACCACCGGCGAATTATCCGGATTGGTCAGCATCAGATCGGCCATATAGTCCCACCAGCGCTGCATAATGGGCAGCGACGGTAGCTGATCAGCGGTGTGCTCGGGCAGGCGACGCTGCACGGCGAATAAGGTATCGGTGGCGGGATTCAGGTAGATAGAATACTCGCGAATGCCGGCCGCGTGCAGGGCTTCGGTCAGCTCCGGCCAGATTTCGTCGTGGCGGCGCTGGTACTCGGCTTGTACGCCGGGGCGGAGCTGCATAGTAAAGGCTATTTCTTGCATGGGGGGCTTATTTTTTACCTTGAGTACTCACGCGCCACTGGTCGGTGCGGAAGGGTGAAGCGGGTAGTCCGGCTTTATTGTAGAAGTTAGGCATGGGCGACTTGCTCCAGCCAAAACGCACAGCTACCGGCTGCTTTACCTGCTCGCTCCACACTACCACCAAGTTGCCGTCAATACGAGCCTGAGCGGGCCGAAACACGCTGTCGGGCCCGGCGATAATGAACTCGCGCAGGTCGCCGTTTTGCGCCACCAGGCCGCCCGATGTATAGTCGAATTGCAGGTGTGCTTTGCCATCTTTCACTTCCATCTTTTTGTAGATAGGCCCCGAATACGGCAGGTTTTTCTGCCCGTATTCTTTGGCTAAAGCCCACAATGCCAACCGGTGGCCCACAACCTGCTTGTTGCGCGGATGAATATCAAGCGAGTCGCCAACGTCAGTGGTGACCACCATGCCTGTGTTCGGCACGGTTTGCATGCTCACCAGCTGGGCTTCGCGGATTTCAGGGTTCTGGCCTTTGTGGGGGGTAATTTGGACGAAGTAAAATGGCAGATTCGGCTGCTGCCAGTCTTGGCGCCAGTTGGCAATCATGGCCGGAAACAGCTTGCGGTACTGATACGCGCGCTCAGCGTTACTCTCGCCCTGGTACCAGATCACGCCCTTCAGCGTGTACGGAATCAGGGGCTTGATCATGCCGTTATAGAGCTTGTAAGGCGACTTATTGCTGGTCGCGCTGAGTGGCTCGGCAGGTTTGGGCGTCGTGGTTTGGGGCGTGGCGGCTTTTTCTTGCTGCCACGCGGTGAGGGCCGCTTCGTAGGCGGGGCGTTGGGTCAGGCCTTGGTCGTAGCGCGTGAGAATGGGCTGCAAATCCGGATCCTTTTCCAGCACGTCTTTCCGTGTCCACGACTCGGCCGGCGTGCCACCCCAGGAAGAGTGAATCAAACCCACCGGCACCTTGGTTTTCTCGTGAATTTCCTGGCCAAAAAAGTAGGCTACGGCCGAAAAGCCTCCCACTGTTTCGGGGCTGCACACCACCCAACTCCCCTCCGTATCCAGTTGGGGCGTATCGGCCACTTTCTGCGGCACCGTAAACATGCGAATAGCGGGGTATTTCGCCTTGGGTACTACTTCCACTTCATTCACGACGCCCGTCATCCATTTAGAAGAGCCTTTCGCCACCGGGAAATTCATGTTCGACTGCCCCGAGCACAGCCACACCTCCCCTAGCAACACATTACTGATAGTCAGCTTATTCTTGCCCTGAAAGGTAATAGTGTGTGGTCCGCCAGCCGCGCCGGTCGGTATCCGCACCTGCCAGTTTCCTTGGGCGTCGGCGGTAGCTTTCTGGGGGGCTTTTTGCCAGCTGGCAGTTACCGTTACCGCTTCGCCGGGGTCGGCCCAGCCCCAGAGAGCCACGGTTGTTTTTTGCTGCAACACCATGTTATCGGCCATCAAAGCGGGCAGCTTGATGTTGGCCCAAGCCGGACATGCCAGCGCAAACAGCAGTAAAAGCAAGAGGTGGCGCAAATGAAGCCGATGAGTCATGCTGGGGGGCTTTTTACGAAGTGATTTTGAAGATAAAGGCAGAAGCGGTCATGGATTTTCCGCCCTGGGAAGCGCCGAATAAATACGCCGGCTTTCCATCGCGCAGCAATAACTGCGGCCGTTCCAAGCGGCCGTAGCGCTTCAAGTTTGATGGGGCAGGCGGCTCCACTACGCCATAGTCGCGCAGGGGCAAATAGGCAATTTTGGGGAAGTCCCAGCGCTTGCCGTCCTCCGATTCCAGGTAGAGTCCGACTTCATGGTTGTACACGCCCATGTCGCGGGCCAGCAGCCGAAATTTGCCCCCCTGCCGCCACACAAAGGCATCCTCAAACTGCTTGTTGTGGCCTTGGTTGGAGAAGTCGATAACCGGATTGCCAGTGTGCTTCACGTAAGGACCTTCCAGCTTATCGGCCACGGCCAGGCCGTACTTGCGGTTGCCGCGAATGGTGGGGTCTTTAGCCGTGAGGTAGTCCTGAGTGTTCCACGATTTATAGTACAGCCAATACTGCCCGTTGGGGTGCTTGATGAAGGCCGGATTGGTGGTGCAATGGTCATCCCAGGCGCCCTCGGCGCCGGGCTCCAGCAAGGGCGCATCAGGTCGCTGCCAAGGGCCGTTGAGCGAATCGGCGGTGGCTAAGCCAATGCGCTTTGTGTTGGTTTTGCCGTTGCTGTTGCCCATATAAAACAGGCAGTATTTCCCATCCACAAACTGAATACTAGGATTGTGGCAGGTGGTAGCGTCCCAATATCCGGGTCCGCGCGGGGCCAATACTACATCCACAAAACTGAACGGGCCTTCCGCCGAATCACCAACAGCGTGGGCAATTTCGGAGCTATTGATCCAGCCTCCCATGCCTTTTTTGGCCGGCCAGCGCGAGAAAAACACGTGCACTTTGCCGTCGGGCCCGTCGATGGGACTCGTGCACCACACGTAGTAATCGGGCAGTTCCAGTGCGCGACCTACGGGCTTTAGGTGCTTGCTGAATTTAGAGAGGCTGCCTTTAGGATAATCAATCAGCCGGCCCGCAGAAAAGCCCCCCAGCGCCCGCGCCACTGGTGCGAGGGTCAGCGTAGCAAGAAAGGCGCGACGGGTGAGCATGGCTAACGGTGGTTTCGGATTAAAATAGATGACAGATCATTAGGAAGGCGTCGCGTCACTAGAGTTATAACCCTGGCGACGCTTTATCCTGGCGCCCATTCGTTGTCGTTGGGGTTAGTGTCACGGGGCCTAGCAAACCAGACTCTTTCGGGGCCCATTTTTCAGCCGTAAAAAGGCCATCTGCGCCACGGTTTTCCTTGAGCTTGCTCGACATATTGATATTGTAGGCATTCTTGTAGGGCACCTTATTGCGGTCCATGTGAATGATGCGGTTTGCCATGCCATTGCTGACGGTAACTACCAGCTTGTTGGTCGCCTGCATTTGGTCTTTGGGCACAAATACCTGATATGTCGGGCCTACAAGCGTACCTAGCTCCTTGCCATTGAGCTGCACGCGGGCACTTTCCGCTACCCGGCCCAAGTCCAGCAGAAATCCTTCGCCCGTACCCTGGGGCTTGGCAAATGAAATGGTATAAGTAGCGGTACCGGAGAAGTTTTTGACTGCTTCGCCGTTCCAACTAGTCCACGAGCTTAGTTCTTTCACCTGCGCTTTGGCCGGCAGCTCCGGTCCACCCGACACAAAGCTCACATCCCAAGTGCCTTGCACGGGCTGTGAGGCGCCGGTAGCTTTCATATACGCGTAAGCAGGACCCGTCAGAGCGGCATCGTTGGTTTCTAGAATGCACGATTCGCCAGGCGCCAGCTGCACGTACACTTCCGTGCCCGCCGCCGACGTACGCGAGGCCGCCACGCCTAACTTCTCAGTCATGGGGTTGTATAGCGCCACCGATTTGCCCCCCACACGGAGCGGCACCCACCCTTCCACTGGTTTTTCGCCCCAGTTGGCCACAAAGTAGTAGTGTCCTTTATCGTGGCGGCGGCGCACAAATTCGAGGCCCTTATCCACCATCATTTCGCGCTGCACGCCAGCGGCAGTCAGCGCCTGGTCAACATCTTTGCCGACCAACACGGAGCCTTTGCCCACGCTAGCTTTTTGCACGCCACCACTGCTGGAAAACTTGAGCGAACCAACAAGCTTTTTAAAAGCAGCGCGTCGGCTATCCAGTTTACCCAGACCAGGCACGTCGGTGGGAAGCTGGTCTTGAAATACGATGGTAGCGCCGTTCTGAGCCAGCTTTATTAGCTGTTCCATCGTGGCAAGGGGCATCACCTGCGCGGCCGGCACGAGAATGGTTTGGTACGCAGATCCTCCGCCAGTTTGCAAAGTTTTACCCGTGTTTTTAACCTGCTGAAGTTGCAGATCGGAGATGAAATCAAAGCCGTAACCTTTGGCCAGCAATGCCTCGCCGGTAGCGCCTACGGGCATGCCTTTAAAGCCGTGGTCGATGCCATCGAAGTGCTGAAGCATGACCTTGCCGGGTTTGCCATACGAGTCATAAATGGGCAGGTACACCAGCACGTCATTGCTGGGTTGGCCGGCCTGCATAAAGGACTGCGCGTGCGCCACGTAGCGGTTTAGCTGGGCAAAATCCGTCCAGAACGTGTTATTGGGGTTGAAGTGAACGGCCGCGTAAAATAGCCAGCCCGGCCAGGGTGCGGCCTGAGGCGAGTAGTTGGTGCCGTGATAAAACGTGTGATTAACGCCCCCCAGCAGCATGCGGTCCATGGCTTTTTTGATGTCGCTGAGCTTGGACAGAAAGTGGTCATTTTCCCAGGTCGCCGTCTCCGACGAAGTAAGCTTTTTGCCCGTCACGTGCGCTGCCGAGGAAGCAAACTTGATGCGCAGCAAGTCCTCTCCTTCTATCTCGGGAATATCCGTGACGGCGTACAAATCAAGGATATTAGCCGGCGAGCCGTGGGCCTGATTGCGGATCAGGGCTTTGTGCGTTCTGGCCCAGTCGCTCCAGGTTTTGGTGTAGTTTTCCAGCAGCAACTCCGACAAGGTTTCGCGGTAGTCGGTGAGCACGCGCTGGTTTTGGTCGTCGCTGGCTTTGCCGAATAAGGCGGGCAGGTGCTGGCGCAAATCGTAGCCGCGGCGCTTCTGGAATTCGGCAAACATCTGGGGCGTCCAGTTGCTCTCGCCCTGGGCGTCGTCTACCTCGTAGGAGTCGTTGAAAAAAGCGCGGATGCTGGATACGTCGCGGCCCTTGAAAGCTTCATCGAAGCGCTGCAAATAGTGCTGGGTCGCGGTTTGGGAAAAGTGGTCAATCACGTCGCCTTCGCCGCCGGGTCCGGCCCGCTCTACCTGCTTACCGTGCCAGCCCTGGAACACGCCGTATAAGGTCCAGTTGCCGGCCGGCGCCTTCCAGTTTAGCTTACCATTGGCGTCTACTTTGCTGGTCAGATCCAGGGTTTGGCCCTTATCGGAATACGCCATCAGCGCCTGCAATGGCAGAAGCTTTTCGAACCGCACCTGGTCGAAGGCGTGGAGCTGCAAATCCTTGTTTTTGGCTATCGGCTCTACTAACTGCTTGATGTCAATTGGCTGGCCCACCGTGCGGATCATCGGCTTCTGAATGTAGCTAACCGTCTCCTTCAATTGCTCTCCGCCTTTCACGGTATACGTCTGGTAGGCCACGTACTTGCAAGCATCCTCGGACGTCACCCAAGGCCCACCAAACGGCCACCCAGACGCCTGCGCCATATCCACGCCCAGCCCCAGTCGCTTCGACTCGGTAAGCGTGTGCGTGAGCATGGTCATCCACTTGGGCGAGAGGAAGTCAATGAAGTGTTTTTCCGTGCCTTTCACCCCATAAATCGGTGTGATTTCGGTGCCACCCAAGCCGGCTTGCTGGTACTGCGTAAGCAAGCGCGTCAGGTCCTGCTCAGTCACAGCGCTGCCTTGCCACCACCAGCGCGTCCACGGCTTGTTTTGCTGGGTGATTTCGGGCCATTTCAAGGCTTGGGCCGAAGCTGCGTTTTGATGAAGCGCCGCGGCAACAAGCAGAGAGAAAAACAGGGATTTTTTCATTGGAGAAGCAAGACTTAAGACTAGAGAAGCTAGGTTAAAGCTAGCTCCCCTCCTCAGCGGAGGAGAGGTTAGGGGTGGTTGACCGGAGCGTTGTTTTGTTTCCCTAAAAAAGGCGGTCATGCAGAGCGCAGCGAAGCATCTTGCTCGCACCGTTAGAGTAGTAATCCTGCGTCAGCACGCGAGATGCTTCGCTTTGCTCTGCATGACGGGCTGGAGTATGTTCATCTCAACAACGTCAGCAACGAGGTCAACCACCCCAGCCGCGCCGGTGGCGCGGCGTCCCCTCCTCAGCGGAGGAGGGGAGTTGGTCGTTCTTTAGTTTCCAGCGCTTACTGATTTTGATTTAACCTCATTCATTTTGTAGATCTCGCTGCCGGCTAGCAGGAAGCAGCCGAGGCCGTAGTCCTCGAAGTCGGGCTTGCTGGTGTAGCTCACGGGCTGTCCGTCTTTGGGCTCTTTGCCGGTGCCTTGCACGTAGCCGAGGAAGCCATTGGGGTGCACGCACTCCTTAGCCATGGCGTTCCAGGCTTTGGCGATGATGGACTGGTATTGCTTGGCGTCGAGCAGGCCGTTGTTGATGCCCCAAGCCATGCCATAGATGAATAAGGACGTGCCCGTTAGCTCTTTGCCACCGAAGTTCGTGGGGTCGTGGAGGCTGACGTTCCAGTAGCCATCGGGGCGCTGCAGGGCGGGCAAAGCCTTTATCATGTTCAGGTACATCTGCTCGTACTCAGCGCGGTGGGGGGCATTTTGGGGCAGGATTTCGAGCGTCCGCACCATGGCCGCTACCACCCAACCGTTGCCGCGGCTCCAGTAGCAATCTTCGCCGTTGGGCTCCTTGTATGGGGGCACAAAGTCCTTGTCGCGCCACCAGAGTTGGTCTTGGGGGTTGTAGAGGCCGTTGGTACCGTGCACCGTTTTGGAGTAGTTGTAGAGGCGGTACATCTTCTCGTAGTAGGCCGTATCCTTGGTCATCACGCCGAGCTTGGCGTATACAGGCATGGCCATTTGCAGGGCATCAATCCACCACCAGTCGTCTACCTTGGGGCTGTTCACCATCAGATCAATACTGGCTTTGATGTCGCGGATGCGCTCGGGCTTGGGGTCTATTTCGTAGAGCGCAAGGTAGGTTTGGCCGGCGGCCTGGTTGTCGGCGTTGCGGGTCGTGATGCCGTTATTCAGGCCCCATTGGTGCTTTTCACCCCAGTCCACGGCGTAGTCGTAGTACTGCTTCTGCTTATCGATGCCGTAGAGCGCCATCAGGCCTTCGTAGTACACGGCCCGCGTCCAGATGTGGCTGGGGCGCGTTTTATTGGTCACGATTTCCTTGCCTGTGTCCGGCCACTTCTTCATGAAGTAGGCGTTGGTCTTTCGCATAGTTTTGAGCACGTCCTTCTGCTTGGGCATTTTTTGGGCCTCCGCCGTCGTTCCCAAGCAGGCTAGCAGGTACGCCGCCACCAATACTTGTTGCCAAAAAGCCCCCCAGCGCTGCGTCATCGTCATGATATGTTGCGTTATAAGATTTACTGATGTCTGTAGTTGTTCGGGCGCGGGTTGCTACGACGACGCTTTGGCAATTTCTACCGCGTACACCTGCTCCTGCCCCTCGAAGTTGGCGCGGAAAATTATCCACTTGCCATCGGGTGAGAAATGGACGTTGGGCTCCAGCTTGTAGCCGTGGTGCTTCATGTTCACCAGTCGCTCCGACTTAAACTTGTCGCCCTCGGGGCGGAACAGATAGATCCACATGCCATCGGGGGCTTTGGCTACCTGGCCCGCGTCGCCGCCGTCGCCCGCGAATAGCTTCTGATCGGGCGAAACATTGAAGTGAATCGACCACTCGTTGCGGTCCATTTGGTAGAGCTTTTCCTTGCCGGTTTTCACGTCGGCGCCGGCTAGGTAAAAGGTCACGCTGCGGGGCTTTTGTAAATCAAACCACACCGTTTTGCCATCGGGACTGAAGAACTCGTGGCCGGCAATTTCACCCTCTACGGTGCGCTTGTGTACCAGCTTGTTCTGCTTGGTTTTGATGTTGATGTGCCAGATGCGGTCCACCTTGTGCCAGGGGCCTTCGTGGCAGTACATGAGCAGGTCGGGGTCGGTGGGCGAAAACTGTACGTGGCCCAGCCAGGTGTTTTCCTTGTAAATGTCGGTCCGCTTGCCCGTTTTGGTGTCGATGGTGAACAGAATGTGCTCCACCTTGGCGTCGTAGATGCGGTTGAAGAAGTCGCTCTTCGCCGGGTACTTGCGCAGAATTTCGCGGGCTTCTTCGCCGCCGAGCGCGCCAGCAATCGTTGTTTCGTTGGCGTTCAGACTGGTGATGTTGCCCGGAAAATCTTTGGGAAACACATAGATGCGGCGGGTCTTTTTCGTGTCCACGTTGGTAGCGTATACCGTGTCTTGGGCTTGGTAAAACACGTCCCGACCTTTGGGAGCTACTATTTCTCCGCTCACTTTGGCGAAATAACGGCTCAGTGGCTCCACCTGCCGGGTTTTTAAGTTTACCAGACGCAGCTGCTTGCCGCGCTCATCGGTGTGGTAATACACCATTTTGTCGCCTTCGCTGGCTTTGCCTTGCAGGAAGGGATTGTTGTGAAAATAGAAGCTGCCGTTGCCGCCGTCGGTGGGCGTCAGGCGCACCACTTTGTGGCCCGTGTCCTGGTCTATCCAATCGGCGGGCATGGGCTTACCGCCGGTTTCCTGCTTGGTTTGGGCCCCGGCAGTGGCTCCGAAGAGCAGCAGACCGCCGCTGAGCAGGAGTGAAAGTCTGGTTGATTTCATAGTTGGGATGGGAGATTGAGTAGGGCGTTTAGAATTCAGGACTTGGGCTTGCTTGCCGCGGTGGGAGTCGGCACCCGCACGTACTTTTTGAGGTCGCGCAGGGCAATAACTTCGTACTTATTATCGTGCAGGTAGCGCAAGTATTCCTCGAAAAGCGCGGGCGGCGTGGTTACCCAGTCGTGGGCGTAATCAGGGACGCCGTGCACGGTGAGCACCACAATTTTGCCCCCCACGGCCTGCTGAATGGCCGTGAGCACGCGCTGCTTATCAGTGCCAGTAGTAGTGAAGCTGGGGATGAGCAAGGGGTTATCCGTGGCGGGGTCGTAGGGCTTGTCGCCGCCTACGCGGGCAAACTGGTAGCCCTGCTGGGGCAGCACCGTGAAGGCAATAGGATGCGTGTCATAAGCGGGATAGGCAAATGTGGTTGGCTTGGAGATGCCATTAGCCGCGCAGCGGCTCTCAATAGAATCTAGCTCGGCCACCAGCTCGGGCGCACTCATTTTGTTCACGTGCTTATGCGTGAGCGTGTGGCTCCCGATTTCGAAGCCCTGACGGTGCAAATCCGCTATTTGAGCCCAGCTCATGTACTTGGTTTTGTCGGCGAAATCGGGGCGAAACTCGCAGACGTAGAAGGTGGCGCCGAAGCCGTATTTCTTGAGTAGGGGCGCTACATAGGTGGCGTGCGTTACGGCCGCGTCGTCGAAGGTGAGCACCACCAATTTATCCGGCACGGCCCGCCGTAGCTGCTGGGCACCAGCGGAAATAGCCACCAGGCAGAGCACCGCCAAAAGCAGCACTTGACAGGCGTAATCCCTTAAACCGTGGGGGTGAGAGGCGGGAAGCATGTGTACAAGAAACAGTCTTCTCTGCCCCTAACCCTCCTGTACTCTGGGGTACAGTGAAATTCGTTCGCTCCAAAATGCCGTAGCTCGTCCCAAAACAGCTGCTTACATGGAGTGTCGTACCTTTAGAAAACACGCAGGCCGCCAGCGAGTTTTTGCACATTGTATGGCTTATGCTCCGGCCGCTACCTGCGCAAAAGTGTAAGCCAGTCAGGGTATAAAAGCCTGGATACTTGCATCGTTTTAGCCTACCCTTCCATCCGCTCCCACCTACCTCCATCTTATGCACGGCACCGTTCTACTCCTGCTAAAGCGCTACGTTCAAACCCAGTACGACCATAGCACCTGGCTGAAGCTCATGGAGCTTTCCGGCCTCAAAAACATTGAGTTTGACCACAAAACTGCCTACCCCGACGAGCACATATATACCCTAGTAGGGCAGGCCGCTGAGATGACCGGGCTGTCGGCGGGCGAGCTGCACGAGAAGTTCGGCGAGTACTTGGTGCCCGATCTGATGTTTATGTACCAGAAGTACGTGCAGCCTGAGTGGAAAACCCTTGATATGATAGAGCACACGGAGCTTACCATGCACAAGCAAGTACGGCGCGAGCACCCCGAAAATAGCCCTCCAGTGCTGAATGTAGAGCGCCTCGGTGAGAACGAGCTAATCATTGACTATGTATCGCCGCGGCGCATGAGCGGCTTGGCAGTAGGCATTGTGCGCGGCTTGGCTACGTATTTCGACGAGGCCGACCGCATCGATGTGATGCCCACCACCAGCCACGACGGCGAGCAGGTGCGCATTCATGTGCGCCGGTCGTAGCAGCGTGTTTTCACGAATTTACCGTTGAGTTTTGGGAGGTCTTTACAGGTTGTGAAAGCAGGGCGCTGGCGAAAGTAGATGGTGAGGCAAATATCTTTTTTACAATGATGCACGTTCTAGGGTCCTGAAACTAGCGAGTGTACTATTCCACAATGGCTTGTACTCTGCCTGTTTCTGATCCTAAAACTCGCTTCATGTCTATAAAAATCACCACCCGCAGCTTTCTTCTTGCCCTTTCCATTAGCCTATTTGGTTGCAGTTCCAGCAGCTCCGATGCTGATCCGGAGCCCACGCCTGCACCAGCCCCCGCTCCTGCCCCGGCGGCGCCCATCACTTACAAAATCACCTACGCCGGCAACAGCCTGCTCTCCGGCTACTTAGGCTTTGTCATCGACAGCAAGATCATGACCGAAGTCAAGACCCAGGGTGGCGCTGCTTTAGGGGCGGGCACCTCCGAAAACTTCGCGGTGGCCAACTACGTCACCCCGCAGGTACTCGACCAGATGCCGAAAATCAACGCCGCCTTCGACCCAACCAAGGACGTGAACGTGCTGGTGCTCTGGGAAGGCACCAACCATATTTACTACGGCAGCACGGCCAAGCAAGCCGAGGAATCACTATTGGAAGTGTGCCGCCGCGCACGGGCCGCGCATCCGGAGTGGAAAATCGTGATGGGTAGCTTGCTGCCCCGCTCCGAAGATGACTACCCCGCCACCCAAGAGCGCGACCGTCTGGCCGTGAACGTCGCCCTGCGCGCCGTAAAAGCCAGCGGCAACACGCTATTCCACGAGCTAGCCGACGTAGCCCAGGACCCGCGCATTGGCCCCGGCGGCACCGAGAAAGACAAAACATACTACCACGACCTAGTGCACCTCAACGACGCCGGCCAGGCGGTAGTCGCCCCCATCTTTGCCAAGTCAATCGTGGCGGTTATTAAGGCCGGCAAGTAGAGGCACTACGTATAACTTCTAGCGTTTCTACTAATAGAAAAAAGCCCCCCAGAATTGAAAAGCATTTCGGGGGGCTTTTTTTGTCCATTCGTCTTAGGCTGACGCAGCTACCTGCCCTTCACAGGGGAGATAAGTGAGCGATTATAGCGCTCGGATCTAGAGCAGCTTATCGGGCGGAGGTTGTCCGACTCAGTGCCGCTGCTTCCTGCACGAGTTCCCGAAATTCAGTGCGCGAGCCATCCGTGTCAGGTGCTTCGCTGGTGCGAGCCAAGGCGGCGGTGCTAGCCCAGGTGGCCGTGCCCGCGTAGCGCGAACGGCGGAGCAGCAAACCGAACTGAGCCACAGACGCGGCCCAGCGCAGGTTGTCGGAGGCTTCTACAATAGATTCATCGAGCCGGACATTACGCACCGGAAGGGTGAGCAACTTGCTCGCGCTGCCAGTTGGCTCCTGATAGCGCAGCTTCACGGTCAGCAGTTCCGTGCTAGTCGTGGCGGCCGGATGGGGGATATTTGTCTGGTACTTCAGCGGGTCGATGGTGCTGCTGCCCGTGGCAGGAGCCGCTACCGGCACAACTTCGTAGAGGGCCGTTACCTGCTGGCCGGCACCTAGCTCGCCGGCATCTTTGCGGTCATCATTGAAATCCTCGGCGGCCAACAGGCGATTTTCATAGCCCAACAGACGATACTCGCGCACTAAAGCAGGATTAAACTCGACCTGTATTTTCACATCCTTAGCCAAGGTGAAGAGCGTGCCGCCGAACTGCTGCACTAGCACCCGCCGGGCTTCGCTAAGCTGGTCGATGTAGGCGTAGTTGCCGTTGCCTTTATCAGCCAGCAACTCCATTTTACTGTCTTGCAGGTTGCCTGCCCCGAAGCCCAGTACCGACAAAAAGACGCCTGATTCTCGCTCCCGCGTAATCAGTCGCTCCATATCAGCGTCACTCTGCTCCCCCACGTTGAAGTCGCCGTCGGTAGCCAGGATAATCCGGTTGTTGCCGCCTGGCCGCTGGTGCTGCCGAGCGAGTTGATAAGCCAGGCGCAGTCCTTCCCCGCCGGCAGTGGAGCCACCGGCCTCCAGTGCATCGAGGGCGCGCAGAATAGTAGCGGGCTCGGCCCCCGAAGTGGGTGGCAGCACCACCCCAGCCGCCCCGGCGTACACCACGATGGACACATAATCCTGGGGCCGCAGCGACTCGCGCACCAGCAGCCGCAACGACTCCTGTAGCAGGGGCAGTTTCTGCGGGTCGCTCATGGAGCCGGACACGTCAATTAAAAATACTAGGTTAGCTGGCGGCAGATTTTCCACCGCTACCTGCTTGCCCTGCACGCCCACCAGCACCAGTTGGTGCGCCGGGTTCCAGGGGCAGGCGGCCACTTCAGCATTCAGTGAGGCCGGTCCGGATTGCGGCTGCGGGTAGTGGTACGGAAAGTAATTTACCAACTCTTCCAGGCGCACGGCGTCGGCTGGGGGCAACTGCCGGTCCTGGGTCAGGAAGCGGCGCACATTAGCATAAGAAGCTCGGTCTACGTCGATGGCGAAGGTGCTGAGCGGATTGCGCTCGGCCGCCAAAAACGGGTTTTCGTGAATAACAGCGTAATTTTCGCGGGTGGAGCTTAGGGAGTCCGATGACTTGGGGTCAGCAGGCGCTGAGGCCTCATCCGGCGCGGGCTCCAGAGCGGCGACCTCTATTCTCTCCATTTTTTCGGTTGAATACTGTTGGTGGCAGGCGGGCAATAGCCACGCGGCCCCCAGCAGCCCCCACAGGGGCAGCAAGCGGTTTATTTTCATGAGAAAGAAAATTGTGGGGAGGAAAAAAGCCCCCCGGTGACTGGCACCGGCCACTCGCCCCGCCGCAACTCGCGACCTTGCAGGGAGCGTGCTGCGGCCTCGTTTTCTTCGCGACGAAAACTCAGCGACAGCATTGACCCGGCTGACCACCAATGGCTTGGTCCGGGGGAGGCAAATACACAGGCAGCGCCGCCTGTAGTCCTATATACCAGCCCCCTACCTTAGGTAACCCAACACCTTACCGCTATCTTTTTACCCTGTTCAACGGGGCCTCACCCCCCGGCCCCCTCTCCTAGGGGAGAGGGGGAGCCTGACGCTAGTCGTGCCACGCGGCAACGTCGGCTGCTGCCTCCGCAACCGCTACCATATTTGAGCTAGCATAGAAAAGTCCCCCAGAAATATTCTGGGGTCTTTTCTATGTCATACTAACCTTTTTACTGCTGTTATCAACTCGGTAGCGGTGCTGGAGGCGCAAGCCGACAGGGCCGCGCAGGCCGAGCGTCAGGCTCCCCCTCGCCTAAGGGCGAGGGGGCCGGGGGTGAGGCCCACCGTTACCCAATCATCGCTATCTTCCCGCCCCATTCTTCCTACCCAATTATTCCCCCGTGACCTATCCCGAATTTGAAGCCCGCTGGCGCCCGGCCGGCGGCGCGGAGCGGGCCAACTACGGCCTGTTTCTGCAAGACCTCTGCGAATTATTAGAAGTACCAAAGCCCGACCCGACCACCGACGACCCCGCCCAGGATGCCTACGTGCTGGAGCGGGCCGTGCAGTTCAACGACGGCGCCAGGAAAAGCACCGGCCGCATCGACCTCTATAAGCGCGGCTGCTTCGTGCTCGAAACCAAGCAGGGCACCGACACCCCCGACCAGCAGCAGCGCCTCAATCGCGCCGAGCTGGGTCTGCCCGCCACCACCCGGCGCAAGGGACACGCCGTGCGCGGCTCCGCTAAGTGGGCCGAAATGATGCAGGCCGCCCGCCAGCAGGCCCTCGGCTACGTGCGCGCCCTGCCCGCCGAGGAGCCCCGCCCCTTGTTCGTGCTGGTGGCCGACGTGGGCTACTGCCTCGACGTGTACGCCAACTTTGCCGGCGTCGGCGACTCGTTTGTGCCGTTTCCCGACCAGTCGCGGTTTCGGCTGCCGCTTTCGGCGTTGGCCGATGCGGGCACGCGGGCCATGCTGCGCCAGCTTTTCACCGAGCCGCGCGAGCTGGACCCCAGCCGCCGCGCCGCCCGCGTAACGCGGGAGCTGGCCGGCTACTTAGCCGGCGTATCGGCCCAGCTGGAGCGGGCCGGGCACGCGCCCGATGTGGTGGCGCAGTTTCTGATGCGCTGCCTGTTTACCATGTTTTCCGAGGATGTGGGGCTTATTCCCAAAACCTCCTTCACGGGCATGCTGCGCACCTACTCCACGCCCGAGATGCGCGAGTTTCTGCCCGATGCTTTGGCCGGCCTGTGGCGCACCATGGACCTGGGGGGCTTTTCGCCCGACCTCAAGGCCCGCCTGCGCCGCTTCAATGGCAAGCTCTTTCACGATGCCACAGCCCTGCCCCTCTCCACCGACCAGATGGCCCTGCTGCTCAAAGCCGCCGAGGCCGACTGGACCGAGGTGGAGCCCGCCATCTTCGGCACCCTACTCGAACGCGCCCTCGACCCCAAGGAGCGCCACAGCCTGGGCGCCCACTACACCCCGCGCCGCTACGTAGAGCGCCTGGTGCTGCCCACGGTGCTGGAGCCCTTGCGCCGCGAGTGGGCCGCTGCCCAGGCCGCCGGCGCCCGTCGCCTCGACGAAGGCCAGCCCAAAGAAGCCCGCGCCGAGCTGGTCCGCTTCCTTAACCGCCTCACCTCCATTCGTATCCTCGACCCTGCCTGCGGCTCCGGCAACTTCCTCTACGTCACGCTGGAGCACCTCAAGCGCCTGGAGGGCGAGGTGCTGGCCGCTATCAACAGCTACGGCCACACGGGCCTGCTCGATTTGGGCGGCGGCACCACCGTGAGTCCGCGCCAATTGCTGGGGCTGGAGCTAAACCCGCGCGCGGCCGCCATTGCCGACGTGGTGCTGCGCATCGGCTACCTGCAATGGCACCTGCGCACCCACGGCGTCACGCAGCTGGCCGAGCCCCTGCTGGATGAGTACCAGAACATCCGCCAGCAGGATGCCGCCCTCCAGCACGACCCGCCCGTGCCCCGCCTCGATGCCCACGGCCTCCCCGTGACGCGCTGGGACGGCACCACCCGCCTCCACCCCGCCACCGGCCAGCCCATCCCCGACGAAACCGCCCGCACCGCAGTCTTCGATTATCCCAATCCTAAGCCCGCCGCGTGGCCGGAAGCCGATTTTATTGTCGGCAATCCGCCGTTTGTGGGTCCGGCCCGCATGCGCGATGCCCTCGGCGACGGCTACACCGAAGCCCTGCGCAAAGCCTACAAAGGCAAAGTACCCGACTCGGCCGACCTCGTGATGTATTGGTGGTACAATGCCGCCGCCGCTGTGCAGCGCGGCCCCGCCGAGCGGTTTGGCTTCATCACCACCAACAGTCTCAAGCAAACCTTCAACCGCCGCGTGATGCATCCTTTCCTGGAAGGCGAACCGGCTCCGCTCACCCTCACCTTCGCCATTCCCGACCATCCGTGGGTTGATGCCGCCGAAGGAGCAGCCGTGCGCATCGCCATGACGGTGGCCGAACGAACTTCCGCTAATTCAACCGCTGGGGGCAATTATTGAATCTGAAGACTGAATCTGTTGCTGAAGGAGATGAAGCTGCTGAAGTGACTTTTGTGGAACAGCAAGGTCGAATCCAATCAGACTTATCAATTGGTGCTGCATTAGATAGTGCTGATGTGCTCAAAGCCAATCTAGGTTTGGCAAATCGTGGTGTGCAGTTAATGGGTGCTGGGTTCATAATATCACCTGAAAAGGCCCAAGAACTGGGGCTAGAATCAGTTGTGGGATTGAATGCACATATCCGGCCTTATCGTAATGGACGCGATTTAACGGATAAGCCACGCGGCGTTATGGTCATTGATTTCTTCGGCTTGAAAGCTGATGAAGTATTGACAAAATATCCTGCGACATATCAGCATCTTCTCGAAAATGTGAAGCCAGAGCGTGACCAGAATAACAGGGCTTCTTACAAAAACAATTGGTGGTTCTTTGGTGAACCACGAGCTAATTTCCGCCCTGCATTGAGGGGCCTAAACCGTTACATTGCTACAGTTGAAACTGCCAAGCACAGAATATTTCAGTTTGTAGAAGCTGAGGTTTTACCTGATAACAAGTTGGTAGCAATTGCCTTAGAAGACGCTTACTATTTAGGTGTTTTGTCTAGCAGAATTCACTTGGTTTGGGCAAGTGGTACAGGCAGCACATTGGAGGATAGGCCAGTTTATGTAAAGACAAAAGGATTCGACCCGTTCCCCTTCCCTGACGCCACGGCGGAGCAGCAGGCGCGCATCCGGGAGCTGGCCGAACAGCTCGACGCCCACCGCAAGCGCCAGCAGGCCCTGCACCCCAGCCTCACCCTCACCGACCTCTACAACGTGGTCGAGAAGCTGCGCGCCGGGCAGCCCCTGGCCACGGCCAAAGAGCATACCATCAACCAGCAGGGCCTGGCCTCCGTGGTCCTCAGCCTCCACCAGCAGCTCGACGCCGCCGTGGCCGAAGCCTATAATTGCCCCCCAGACCTCCCCGACGCCGACATTCTCACCCGCCTCGTGCGCCTCAACCACGAGCGCGCCCGCGAGGAGCAAGCCGGCCACGTCCGCTACCTTAGACCGGCCTACCAAGCCCCCGAGCAGCAACAGTCTGCGTTAAATTTGCCCCCCAGCGCCGCCGCAGCTGCCACTACCGCCACTGAATCCACCGGCCCCCAGCCCTGGCCCACCGAGCTGGCCCAGCAAATGCAAGCCGTCCGCAACGCCGTGCAGCAGTCCGCCCAGCCCCTCACCGCCGCCCAAGTAGCCGCCCGCTTCCGCCGCACCAAACCCGAAAAAGTGCAGCCCCTGCTGGATACCCTCACCGCCCTCAGCCTCCTGCGCCCCACCGAAGAAGGCACCTACGCCGCCTAACCAGAGAAAGAAGAACGACCAACTCCCCTCCTCAGCGGAGGAGGGGACGCCGCGCCACCGGCGCGGCTGGGGTGGTTGACCTCGGTGCTGACGTTGTGTAGTTGTTCGGGGGGCTTTTTTCAAATAAGGCCGTCATGCCGAGCGGTAGCGACGCATCTCGCGTGCTCATGTGAGGGAGGTATATCTTCCACATTGAGCAGGCTATAAAGACACCCAGCCAGTGTACATCTACCTTCTCACTAACCCTTCACGATCCGTCCTCTATACAGGCATTACAAATAACTTAGAGCGGGGGCTATATGAGCACAGTCAGAATCTGGGTGCTTCGGGCAAATTCACGGGCCGGTATCAATGTAATCTACTGGTGTACTTTGAGGCGTGCGCCGATGCTGTTCAAGCTATTACCCGCGAAAAGGAAATCAAAGGCTGGAGTCGAGCCAAGAAAGAAGCCTTAGTTACCAATATGAACCCAACTTGGGAGCCTATTGATCTAAGCACTTGGTCCGGTTAGGGTTCTTATCAAATAACTCAATAGAACGTCATGCAGAGCGGAGCGAAGCATCTCGCGTGTTTAGTGGGATTACTAACCTGACATCAGCACGCGAGATGCTTCGCTCCGCTCTGCATGACCGCCCTTCTGGCTGCCCGACGGCCTTTCTTGCTGCCTAACAGTCTTTCTGGCTGTATGACCACCTTTATAGTTATATCCTCGTCTCTCAAACGGCTACTTTCCTTCCATTACCAACCCTACCCAAGCGTGGGCACGGCAGGCACTATTGCATATTTTAGCTTTATCATAATTTATTCAATATTAATTTGTATTATACTATTTAAAATATATATTACTGTGCACTATCACCTTATATAAGTCTGCTATGCCAATTGAAGAATATGGCTCGATAGATTTCCCCGTTGCACTAGATGAGTGGGAAGACTATATTATTGCTTTCAGAGAGAATCTAGGAACGGAAACGTATCCAGAGCCAGACATAGCCGTTTTTTGGCTAGATAAAGCCACTCAATTGCGGGTAAGACGAAGCGGTAAATCACTAGTGCCAGGCGTACCCTCCTTCGTGGAAGTGCCTTCTGCTGAACTTGTGGAATACTTCTACAATCTTATGCCCCAAGGAAATCAGGGTAGGAAGGCATACTACATTAGTAAGTCAGCAATACGTGATGGGAAAGTGGTGATTTTACCTATACGAATAGCTGAACTCAAGTTTAAGAAGGACCAGCTGGTAGAAAGAACAGGAGGAGTTATTCATAACCCGCCCTATTAGCACAGCAACATGGCAAAAACCCGAATTCCCAGCAAAGACGATTCGGCTCCTGAAGAGTCGAACCCAGATGCCCCCACCTCCACCAGTCGCCCCTCCGACGAACCCGTCGACCTCTCTACGTTGGATAGCGGCGTACTGCACAACCCGCCCCAGGCCACCCAAAGCGGGAGCGGCACTACCGACGAAGAGTAGCGCGGCGGTAGCCCGATAACCGCCTACCAGCACGCGCGGCAGCGTATGTACCCTTAGTGCCCGCCAGCATGAAGCATTGTATTCTTCTGCTTCTTTTGAGCATTGCCCTGCTCCCGCAGCCGGCGCGGGCCCAAACGCCTGCCGCCGCCGATAGCCTGCGCCGGCTATTGCGCCAGCAGCCCCGCCCCGACACCGTCCGCGTGCAGCGCCTGCTGGCCCTGGCTCACGCCGTGCGGGTGGCTGATATTCCGCAGGCCACCGAGCTGAATCAGCAGGCCCTGACGCTGGCTCGCCAGCTGGCATACACCGATGGGCAAGCCGAGGCGCTACTGTCCATCAGCATTCTGTACCGCCGCCAAACCAACTATGCCGAGGCTCGGCGCTACGCTCAGCAGGCTCAGCGCCTGTTTGCCCAGCGTGCCGACCAGGAAGGTATGGGCCGGCTGTGGCTGCAAATGAGCTGGATAGATTTGTTGCAAGCCAACTATGTGCCCGCTCTGGCTTCTGCCCTCAAAGGCTTGTCGCTGACGGAGAAAACCGGCGACCTGCAAACTCGCCTGCGCCTCCAGGTCAACATTGCGAATACCTACGCCAAGCTGGGCAACTACACCGAGGCCTTGCCGATGCTGCAAGCCTCCCTAAAAAACGCCCAGCGCCTGGGCGACGAGCAAGCGGTGGCGCAGGCCCTGAACGGCTTGGGCAGTGTGTATCAGATGCTTGAAAAGTACCCGCAGGCTTTACGCTATCATCAGCGCTCCTTACAGATGAGTAAAAAGCGGGGCGTGGTGGGTGCTGAAACATCCGATGAAATTAATCTGGCCGATGTATATGGCCGAATGGGAAATCAGGCTGAAGCTATGGCCCACGGCCAGCGGGCCCGACAGTTGGCACGCGCCACCAACGACCAATACAACCTGCCCTCGGTGAAGCTGATGCTGGCCCGGGCCTTTCTGCTCGCCAACCAGCCCGACAGCGTGCTCACGCTCGCGCACGACGCTCTGCGGCTGAGCCAGGAGTCGGGCAGCAACAGTAATATTCGCGAAGCCAGCGACCTGCTGGCCGAAGCCTATGCCCAGCGCCGCGACTTTGAGCAGGCCTACCGCTACCGCAACCTGCAAATAGCCTACAACGACTCACTTTCGGGTGAGGATACGCAGCGCCGCAGCAGCGCCCTGCGCTACGGCTATGAGCTAGACCGCAAGAAGGCCCAGATTGACCTGCTCAACAAAGACCGTCAGCTCCAGAAGCAGAAAGCCGAGCGCCAACGGCAGAAGTTCGTGGGCCTGCTGGCCGGCATTGTGGGGCTGTTGTTGCTGGCCGGGCTATTGCTGCGCAACGTGTACATAAAGCAGCGCGCCAATCGCCACCTCAACGAGAAGAACCAGGAAATAGCCGCCCACCGCGACGACCTCGACCAAGCCCTCACGGAGCTGCGCGCCACCCAGGCCCAGCTGGTGCAGCACGAAAAGCTGGCCTCGCTGGGCCAGTTGACGGCCGGCGTGGCCCACGAGATTCAGAACCCACTCAACTTCATCACCAACTTCTCCGACCTGGGTGTGGAGCTAACCACCGAGCTACAGGAAGAGCTGGCCAAGGAATCGTTGTCGGAAAGGGGGCGCGAAAACATCACGCAGCTACTTGATGATTTATCGCACAACCAACTCAGCATTCATCAGCACGGCCGCCGCGCCGACCGCATTGTGAAAAGTATGCTGGAACACTCGCGCGCCAGCAGCGGCCAGCCGCAGCCCACCGATCTGAACGCGCTGGCGGAAGAGTGTCTGCGCCTGGCCCACTACAGCTACCAGGCCGCCAACAAAGATTTCAAAGCCACGCTCACCACCGAATTTGCCTCCCACCTGCCCAGCCTACAGGTAGTACCCCAGGACCTCAGTCGCGTGCTCATAAATCTGCTCACCAACGCTTTCTACGCGGTAGCGGAAAAACGCAAGCTGCTGGGCGAAACCTACGAGCCGGAGATCAGCGTCCGAACGGAGCAGACCGAAAAGGAGGTTTGCCTGCGCATCCGCGACAATGGCAACGGCATTCCGGCCGAGGTGCGCCAACGCATCTTTGAGCCTTTCTTCACCACCAAGCCCACCGGCGAAGGCACGGGCCTGGGCCTCTCGCTGAGCTACGACATCATCACCAAAGGCCACCGGGGCACGCTCAACGTTGAGACGAAGGAAGGCCAGTTTACAGAGTTTATTATTTACCTCCCCCGAACAGTAGGGGCCGCTCAACGCCCCGCCCACACCGCCACCGCGGAAATGACAAAAGCCAGCGTGTAGGCCTAGGCTGGTTTACCTGCTTCTGAAAGAACTTCAGACCGGGGGGGTTTTTACTTGCGCACGGCTTCAATAATGCTGAAGGGCGACATCGTAGGCAGGATGCGGGTTAGCTCCAGCCCAGCCTGATCGAATAGCTGGCGATACTCCGCTTCGGTTCGCTCACAGCCGCGTAGGTACAGCAGCATCTGCAGGTCCAGAAACTTACCAAAAGACGGCTCGTTCCCTTCGGGCAGCACCATTTCCACCACCAGCACTTTACCGGCCGGGTTCATCGCCTCACGGCAGTGTTTCAGAATAACCACGCTTTGCTCATCGTTCCAGTCGTGGATGATGTGCTTCATAATATAGGCATCGGCTCCAGTGGGTACCGCATCGAAAAAATTGCCCCCCACCCGCTCGCACCGGTCGGCAACGCCATGCGATTGTATCAGGTCGGCGGCGGCTTCTACAATGGCCGGCATATCGTAGAGAATGCCCCGCAGCTTGGGGTATTTTTTCAGAATAGAAGCCAGCAGCAAGCCGTGTCCGCCTCCTACATCAACAAGGCTGGAAAAGGCCGAGAAATCATAGGCTTCCAGCACAGCGGCGCTGCTAAAGGCGCTGTTGCTGGACATGGCATCGTTGAACACTTTGCCCGCCTTCTCATTCTTCCAGAAATAATCGAAGGAGGAGGTGCCGAACACCTTATCAAAAGCTGGCTCGCCCGTTTGCACGCTATAAAGCAGCTCAGCCCAGGTCTGAAACTGAAAATCGTTGGTCATCAGGGTTACGAAGGGCCGCAAACTGCCCGGCACGTCACTTAGTAGCGACTCAGCCGGCGGCGTCAGGCGAAACCGCTTGTCTTCGTCTTCCGAGAACACGCCCACGCTGGCACAGGCCCGCAGCACCCGATACAAGGAACGCTCATGCGTATTGGTGCGGCGCGACAGTTCGCCCGCGCTTTTGGGGCCGTCTTTCAACAGATCGGCAATGCCTAGCTCGGCAGCTACACCGATGGCGCGCGAAGCCGCGAACCCAAACATCACATGCATGAGCTGAATGGGAGGAGGTAGCTCCGGGTTCATACCTGAGTTGATTATGAAAGGAGGGGACAATAGCCTCAGCTCTGCCTACACATGGCTTTTTGCTGAGCGTTACACTAATATATACAATTAATTCTATTATTATTTACAAATAGCATAGCCGAATTTTTTGCTTGACAGCACACACTTTAGCTCATCGTTTTTGCGAAAAACCACGTTTGTACCAACTCAACCTTCCTTGCACCCCCTCACTTTACAACCACAACTATGAACAAGCGTGATTTTTTGCAGCGCGGCCTGCTCCTGGCCATCAGCGGTCTGGTGAGCCCTGCCCTACTGGCCCGCGCCCGCGACGAAAAGTTTTTGGCCGAAGCCCGCGCCACTCCTATGGCCGACGGCCCTTTCACCTTGCCGGCCCTCCCGTATGCCTTTAATGCCCTGGAGCCTCACATCGACGCACGCACGATGGAGATCCACCACGACGCGCATCACAAAACCTACGTATCGAAGCTCAACGAAGCCGTGGTGGGCAAACCCCAGGAAAAACAGTCGCTGGCCGAGCTACTGGCCTCTGCCAGCAAGCAGCCCGACGCGGTGCGCAACAATGCTGGCGGCCACTGGAATCACTCCATGTTCTGGCAGATACTCGCTGCTAAGGGTGGCGGACAGCCTACCGGTACCCTCGCTACCGACCTCACCAAGACTTTTGGCTCGTATGAGAAGTTTCAGGAGGAATTTGCCAAGGCCGCCACGGGTCGCTTCGGCTCGGGCTGGGCGTGGCTTAGCGTAGACAAGGCGGGCAAGCTGTTCATCTCCTCCACTCCCAACCAGGACAACCCCCTCATGGACATTCCCGGCATTCAGCGCGGCACGCCCATCTTGGGTCTCGATGTGTGGGAGCACGCCTATTATCTCAAATACCAGAATAAGCGCCCCGATTACGTCAAGGCGTTTTGGAACGCGGTAAACTGGTCGGCGGTGGGCCAGCGCTACGACGCGGCCCGCAAGAGCTAGGCTGGAAGGTGGAGTAGGCCTGTCACAATAATGTATGAGCGAAATGCTTCGCTCATACATTATTGTCATTCATATAAAAGGCGGTCATGCCGAGCGAAGCGAAGCATCTCGCGTGTTTGATTGTTCAGCTTGGCAACATCAGCACGCGAGATGCTTCGCTCCGCTCGGCATGACGTTCTATTGAGTTATTATTTTTGTTCTCGCTACGCTCTCACTGCTTTGCTGTATGTTGCTCAATAAAGGTGAGCAAAGCGGTTTTGAACAGCTCTATTTCCTCGCTGGTATTGTAGGGCGCAAGTCCCAGCCGAATCCAGCCGCCCTGCTCATTTACTTGCAGCTTATCGGCCATAGTAGAGGCGTAAAAGTGGCCGTGCGCAATGCACATATTGTAGTTGTCGGCAAACCAGGCGGCGGCCTCCCGCGAGTTGATGCCTTCCAGCGTAAAAGCCAGCGTGGGCGTTTTGCGCGTGCCGGCTGGCGCGCGGTATAAGTGCACGGGGGCAAATTCAGTAGGAATTCTTCCAGATGTAGCGCCTGCTCCGTTTCTTGTTTCTCAATGGCTTCCATGGCGGTGCGCAGGCATTCTTGGCGCGTAGAACCTGTACCCAGCGTTTGAATAAACTCCAGTGCCCCCAATAGGCCGGCAATAGCCTCGTGGTTTTGGGTGCCGGTTTCTAGCTTATCGGGAATGTGAGCGGGTGCGGGGGCCAATTTGTAGACCGGCAGCTTTTCAAACAGCCCTGCCGACACTACCGCAATACCTAAGTGCGGACCGAAGAACTTATACGCCGAGCAAAACAGAATATCAGCTCCCAGGGCCCGGAAGTCAATCGGCAGGTGCGGTACGGCGTGCACCGCATCCAGCACCACCAGGGCATTTACAGCTTTGGCGCGCCGAATCACTTCTGCTACCGGCGTCACGGTACCCGTCACGTTCGACGACATACTCACGGCCACGAGCTTGGTTTTGGGTGTTATCAGCGTGTCTAGTTGGTCGAGTTCCAGGGTGTAGGTTTCGGGATTTAGGGGAATGAATTTCACCACCGCGCCGCAGTCCTGCGCCAGCGTCACCCACGGATCTACGTTGGCCCGGTGGTCGATTTCGGTGACGATGATTTCGTCGCCGGGCTGGATAAACGTGGCCAGACTGCGGGCAATAGCAAAGGCCAAGGAAGTCATATTTTGGCCAAAGGCAACCTCCTGCGGCTGGCAATTCAGCAAATCGGCCATGCCACGCCGCCCTTCTTCCAACAGCTCGTCGGTGGCTTGGCTGGTGGCAAAAGTGCCGTGCAGGTTGGCCATGCCGCCGGTAATGTAGCCCATCATGGCATCGATGGCTTGCTGGGCCATCTGCGTGCCGCCGGGCCCATCGAAAAAGATAAAGGGCTTGTTGTGGTTGTGCGCCCGAAGCGCGGGAAAAGAAGCCCGGATGGGATCCATGGGTGATGGCAAAAACGACATGCGAATGGGGTGGAATAAGAATAGGCGTTGCAGATTGCTTGTAAGGTATAAAGCGGCGCCAACATGCCCTAGCCGACGCCAAAAAGCCCCCCAAAGAGCTACTTGGGGGGCTTATTCAATCTATGTGTGCAGTTGGGTTATCGTGGCAAGGCTTCTGCCACGGCCGCAGACAAAGGCGTGGTGGGGCGCCCGATTAGCTGCGAGAGTTGTCGGCTGTCGTCGTGCAAAGCCCCCTGCGCAACGCCGCCATCCCAGCCGGCGATAGCATGTGCCAGGCCCTCTGGCACCCCAAAGCTGCTCAGGGCCGCCGCGTATTCAGCCACGGGCAGGTCATTGTAGGGAATATCCTTGCCGCTTTGCCGTGAGATTTCGGCAGCCAGCTCGGCCAGCGTATAGGCGTCATCTCCAGCCAGCTCGTACACCTTGCCCGCGTGGCCTTCACCCGTGAGCACGGCCACGGCTGCATCAGCAAAATCGGCGCGTGTGGCCGACGAAATCTTGCCTTCCTGCGCACTTCCAAGGAAGGCGCCACCCGCCAGCGCGCCGCCAATGGAGCCCGTGTAGTTTTCGGTGTACCAGCCGTTACGCAGGATGGTAAAGGGAATACCAGAAGCCTTCAGGTCGGCCTCTGTGGCCCGGTGCTCATCAGCCAGACTCAGGGGCGACGTATCAGCGTGCAGCAGGCTGGTATATACTAAGTGCCTGACGCCCGCCTGCTTGGCTGCCGCAATTACGCTTTGATGCTGCGCGGCGCGCTGCCCCACCTCGTTCGACGAGATGAGCAGCAGCGTATCTACGCCGGCCAGAGCAGCGGTGAGGGTTTCAGGCTTGGAATAGTCGGCGTGGCGAGCTTCCACGCCTAGATCAGCGGCTTTGGCCGGATTGCGCACCAGGGCCACTAATTGGTTGGCTGGTACGCGTGTTTTCAGCTTTTCAATGACGAGGCGGCCGAGTTGGCCTGTTGCTCCGGTGATGGCAATACGCATAGCTTAGTTGGTTAGGTGATTGACGAAACAAAAGTAAGTTGTATACTTACATAAAGTAAGTACGCACAAAAAAGTAAGTATGAAAAAAAATACAGAATCCACTCCCACGGCAGCTGCGACCCTCTCCGAGAAGTTTCGGCGCGGCGACTTAATGTCCGCCGCCTGTCCGTCCCGCACCGTGCTGAAGCATATTACCAGCCGCTGGGGCGTGTTAACGTTAATAGCCCTGGAAGGAGAAACGCGGCGGTTTAGTGAGTTACGGCGGCTGATTGGGGGCGTGAGCGAGCGAATGCTGGCGCAGACCCTACAGTGGCTGGAAGCGGATGGGCTAGTGAAGCGTGTTGCCTACGAGGTAGTGCCGCCGCACGTAGAATATAGCCTGACTCCTTTTGGGCAGCAGGCCGCGCAGAAAGTACGCGACCTGGCCGATTGGATAGAAGTCAGCGTCCCGGATATACTCCAACATTGGGATAAGGACCCGGCCAGCCAAACCGCCAGCTGATATCTACGCTTAGGCTGCCACCTCACCTTAAGCTTACCCACTCGAAGCATTGGGGGGCTTTTTTGTGGGATCGTGCTACTTTTAGAAGCGGGGCAAACACGGCAAGCCCTGATTTAGCTTCAATGTAGCCTCCGCCCGCGACTTCGTGCGCCAGCTGAGCGTTTTCTTGCCGCTCCTGTACATTTACCAACCAATCCACCCGCCATTATTCCGCCCGTATGCGCCCACTATTTACCCTGCTCCTGTTAGTGTCTGGCTTCGTCGCTCAGGCTCAAGCATTCAAACCTGAAGAAATTGCGCGCTGGCAGCAGCAGGCCAAGCAAGTAAATATCATCCGCGACCAGTGGGGCGTGCCGCACATCTACGGCAAAACCGACGCCGATGCCGTGTTCGGTCTGCTCTACGCCCAATGTGAGGATGATTTTGCCCGCGTCGAGGAAAACTACCTTACCAACATCGGGCGGCTGGCGGAAGTGGAGGGCGAAACGGCTTTGTACAGCGACTTGCGCGCTAACCTGTTTCTGGACAGCACCCAGGCCATCAGCATCTACCAAAAAAGCCCCCCGTGGATGAAGGAGTTGCTGAATGCCTTCGCCGACGGCACCAACTATTACCTCTATACCCACCCCACCGTGAAGCCTAAGCTGCTCACGCGCTACCAGCCTTGGATGCCGCTCATGTTCAGCGAAGGTAGTATTGGCGGCAATATCAGCGTGGTGCCGCTGGAGCGTTTGAAGGCGTTTTATAGCCAAAAGAAATCAACCTCCTGGCAGCATCCCGATGTTGAGAAGCAAGACCGCGAGCCGGTGGGTTCCAATGGGTTTGCTATTGCCCCGGCCAAAAGCGCCAGCGGCCACGCCCTGCTGCTCATCAATCCGCACACGTCCTTCTACTTCCGACCTGAAGTGCAAATGGTGAGCGAAGCCGGCCTGAATGCATACGGCGCCGTTACCTGGGGACAGTTTTTTGTGTACCAAGGTTTTAACCAGAACTGTGGCTGGATGCATACCTCCAGCCAGGCCGACTCCATGGACGAGTACTTGGAAACCATTGAGGAGAAAAACGGCAAGTTTTATTATAAAGTGGGCAAGAAGCGGCGCCCGGTTCAGGTCAAAAAGGTGTCGCTGGCTTATAAGCAGGGCAACCAGGTGCTGCGCAAGGAGTTCACCACCTACCGCACCCACCACGGGCCGGTGGTAGGCCAGCAGACTGATAACCAATGGGTAACGGTGCGCATGATGGACACGCCCTTGGAGGCGCTAGAGCAGTCGTATCTGCGCACGAAGGCTACTGATTACGCTAGCTTCAACGAGGTGATGAAGCTCAACGGCAACGCCACCAACAACACCGTTTTTGCCGACAGCAAAGGCAATATTGCTTACTGGCACGGCAACTTTATGCCCATCCGCGACCCTAAATTCGACTGGAGCCGGCCCATTGATGGCAGTAACCCACAAACTGAGTGGAAGGGTCTGCACAAGGTAAATGAGTTGGTGCAGGTGCTCAACCCCGCTAGCGGCTGGATTCAGAACTGCAACTCCACGCCCTTCACCGTATCCGGCCCGAGCAGCCCTGCAAAAGAGAAATACCCCGCCTATATGGCCCCCGACGCGGAAAACTACCGCGGCATTAATGCCGTGCGCGTGCTCAGCCGCCGAAAGATGTACACGCTCGACACGCTCATTGCCGCCGCTAACGACCCGTATCTGGCCGGCTTCGAGGAGTTGATTCCGGCCTTGGTAGCGGCGTACCAAACCCCGGCCGGCAAGGCCAGCACGCAGTCGAAGGCAGTGCCGGAGGCCATAGAAGTGCTACGAACCTGGGATAAGAAATACGGCAAAACATCCGTAGGGCAAACGTTGGCTATCTACTGGGCCGAGCGCATCCAGAAGCTGGCCCGCACCCGCGCCCTCCCCGATCAGCGCCTCGACAACTTGACATTTACCGCCTTAGTCATCGAAAAAACGACGCCTCAGGAAAAAGTAACTGCCCTAGCCGAAACTCTCGACGAGCTAACCCGCGACTTTGGCACTTGGAAAACGCCTTGGGGCGAAGTAAACCGCTTTCAGCGCCTCACCGGCAAGATTCAGGAAGTGTATGACGACAGCAAGCCGAGTATTCCAGTAGCCTTCACTTCCTCCGCTTGGGGTTCTTTAGCAGCATTTGGGGCGCGGACGCAGCCAAACACCAAAAAGCGCTATGGCAACGTCGGAAACAGCTTTGTGGCGGTAGTAGAGTTCGGGCCGCGCATCAAAGCACGCTCCGTGCTGGCTGGGGGAGAAAATAGCGACCCCAACTCGCCCCACTTCACCGATCAGGCGGCTATGTACACGGAGCAGCGGTTCAAGGATGTGCTGTTTTACCCTGAGGATGTTCGCAAAAACGCTAAGAAAACCTACCATCCAGGTGAGTAAGTTTTGCAGCCGTCAGAACAGCGTATAGACGCGACACTTCGCGTCTCGTCGTTGAACGATTGGGTCTGCGCTGTAGAGATAAACAACATCAGCAACGACGAGACGCGAAGTGTCGCGTCTCTACATTTTTCAAAAACAGCGAGGCCGCGCCGTCTGATTACTGACGGCGCGGCCTCGCTGTTTTTCCTCTAACAGTTTAATCAATCATAACATTAGCCCCCGTCAGGGCCACGTTGGATTGCAGTACTTGTTTGTCGGCCAGCACCGACTTGAGCGGCTGCCCACCGCCCACAAAAACCTGCACTTGACCGGCCTGCACCATGCGCTCGGCTTTCTCATTCAGCAAGGACAACTGCCGGGGCGTGAGCATAAACTGGACTGTCTTTTTCTCGCCCGCCTTGAGGTTTATGCGCTGAAAGCCTTCGAGCGCGTGCAGGGCCACGCGAGTCTTGGCGTTGGGGTGTTTCACGTAGAGCTGCACCACTTCGTCGCCGTCGCGCTTGCCGGTGTTTTGCACTTCTACGCTCACCGTTAGGGGCTGGCCAGTTGGGGCCGCGGGGGGCATTTTTAGGCCGCTGTACTTAAAGGTGGTATAGCTCAGGCCGTGCCCGAATGGGTAGAGCGGCGTGTCCTTGAAGTAGCGGTAGGTGCGCCCTTCCATATCATAGTTATCGAAGGCGGGCAGCTGTTTTTCCGACTTGTAAAATGTCACAGGAAGGCGTCCGGCGGGGTTGTAGTCACCGAAGAGCACATCGGCCAGAGCTGTGCCGGTGGCCTGGCCGCCGTACCACGTGTTGATGATGGCAGGGATATTGGCCGCTTCCCACGGCACACCTAGCGCACTGCCGGTCATCATAGCAAATACCACCGGCTTGCCCGACGATTTGAGCACCTTCAGCAGCTCAGTCTGTACTTTGGGTAGGGCAATGCTGGTGCGGTCGCCGCCGCTGAAGCCTTCCACATCTACTTTCATTTCCTCGCCTTCCAAGCGGGGAGAAATGCCCCCCACGAAGACGATGGCGTCGGCATCGCGCACTTGGGCCAGGATATTCTTGGCGTTCATCGGCACGATGTGCGCACCGGCAAACTTGAGAATGGTACGGCGGTCGGCCTGGAAGTACTCAATTTTGATGTCCATCTTCTTGCCGGCCTCTACTTTCTGGGTATGCTGCATGGTCGAAACGCCGCGGCTTTTCCAGTTGTCGATGACTAGCTTATTGTCCACGAATAAGCGGTAGCCGTCGTCGCCGGTTATTTGGAAGGCTAGCTCCTCCGACTTCTCTGGGGTGAAGGTGGTGGTGTAGCGGGCAGAGAAGTTTTCAGAAGGCAGACCAGGTACTACTTCAATCTTTACGTTGGCCAAATAGCGGTCGAGGCCGGCTTCCTGGGTTGATACCACGGGTTGGCCTTCCAGATTGGGGCCTTTAAAATACTCTGCTTTGAAACCGGGCTGACCGTTGAAGGCAAGGCTCTTATTGATGTCGAAGTTCTCATACACGATGTTGCTGGCGTGGTCAACACCTTGGATGAACGTCACTTCCGTGTTCTTCCCCACCTTGGCCCGAATGCCTTCCAGCGGGGTCACGTTGTCGGTGGGAAAACCGTTGTAGTTGCCGAGCTGCACAGCGTCGTTGTCGGCGTTGGGGCCCATCACGACCAGCTTCTTGATGTCTTTGCGAAGCGGCAGCGTGTTCTTCTCGTTCTTCAACAGCACCAATGATTCATGGGCCATTTGCAGGGCGTGAGCTTGGTGGGGGGCACTTTCCACTACGCTCATTGGAATTTGGGCGTACTTCACGCGCTCCACTGGGTCGAACATGCCCAGCTGAAAGCGAATCTTGTACAGGCGCTTCACCGACACATTCAGTTGTTGCTCAGTTATGAGCTTGCGCTGCACCGATTCTAACAGGGAATTGTAGGTAAAGAGCTTGCCCGTGGCGCATTCGAGGTCAGTGCCGTGGAGCACGGCGTTAGCGGCGGCAGTGGCCGCGTCGGGGTCAGTTTTATGGTTTTGCCAGAAGTCGTTGATGCCGTCGCAGTCGGAGGTGACGTAGCCCTGGAACTTCCACTTGTCGTAGAGAATCTCGTTCATCAGCTTGTCGCTGCCGCAGCAGGGCTGGCCGGCGTAGGCGTTGTAAGCGCACATCACGCTGGCCACTTTCGCATCCACAATCAAATCGCGGAAAGCTGGCAGATACGTATCCCACAAGTCGTATTCGCTGATTTTGGCGTCGAATACGTGGCGCAACTGCTCGGGGCCGCTGTGCACGGCAAAGTGCTTGGCGCAGGCCGTCACCTTCAAGTACTTTGGATCATCGCCTTGAAACCCTTTCACTAGCGCCGAGCCCAGCTGCCCGGTCAGGTAAGGATCTTCGCCGTAGGTTTCTTGGCCCCGGCCCCAGCGCGGGTCGCGGAAAATATTGATGTTGGGCGTCCAGAACGTGAGTCCTTGATAGATGCCTCGCTCACCGCGGCGGGCGTACTCATGGTGCACGGCACGGGCTTCATCGGACGTGATGGTGGCCATTTTGAGCATAGCATCAGTGTTAAACGTGGCAGCCAGACCGATGGCCTGGGGAAATACTGTCGTCTTCATACTCGTACGGGCCACACCGTGCAGCGCTTCATTCCACCAATTGTAGGCCGGAATGCCCAGCCGGTCGATGGCGGGCGAGGCATTCAGCATCTGGCTTACTTTTTCCTCCAACGTCAGCCGACCTACTAAGTCGTCTACCCGCTGATCGATTGGCAGATCCGGGTTGCGAAACGGGAAGTCTTCGGGTTTGCTGGGGGGCATTTCTTGAGCTGTCGTGGAGGCCGGAGCAGTGGCGGTCTGCTGACTTCCTTTGCCGCACCCCGCAAGGGCTGCAAATGACAAAACGATTAAAGTTTTCTTCATCCTGAAGGTGGGATTGGGTGAAACGATGTCAGCGGTGGGGTGATCCGGGCCGCTGACGACGCATAGTAGATGGCAAAAACGCTTGCTCGAAAGTGTCCAGTTTGGTCACGTTTCTGCCTGCTTGGCCGGCATCTAAAGTAGGCGGCTTCCCAACTATGACCAGCAGTTTTTAGCCAAATCTGCGCTTTGAAGCATGAAATAATCTATGTAAACGATTGTGATAGTATTTCTTACTGATATAAGCGCCATGCTAAGTTAGCCCTTTGCCTGCCTCTCTACGTTTATCTAGCTTCGAACCCAAGACGCAACTCTTATTTCACCCCAACCTCATACAACCTAGAAAAGCAAAATCATGGCAGGAAAACTCAATAGAAAAGTAGCCCTCATCACGGGTGCAAGTGCCGGCATCGGTGAAGCCTGCGCGCGGGCCTTAGCTGCCGAAGGAGCCAATTTGGTATTGACCGCCCGACGCGACGAGCGGCTGGAGGCCCTTGCCGCCGAGCTGCGCCAACTAGGCGTGGAAGTAGCGTTTGTAGCCGGCGATGCCCGCGACGAAGAAACCGCCCGCCGCACCGTGCAAGCCGCTACCGACTCGTTTGGCCGCCTCGACATCTTGATCAATAACGCCGGTGCCGGCAACTACAAGAACTTGATTGATACCAGTGCCGACGAGTACGACGAGCTCATGGACACCAACATGCGCACCACCTTCCTCTTCACGCGCCACGCCGTGCCCGTGATGCAAAGCCAAAAATCCGGCACCATTCTGATGCTCTCCTCGATGGCGGGTGTGTATGGTTTTGCGGGTGAAGCGGTGTACTGCGCTACCAAGTTTGCTCAAGTAGGCTTTGCCCAAGCACTGGATAAAGAGCTGCGGCCCGATGGTATTAAAGTAGGCGCTATTTGCCCTGGCGGCGTAAAAACTGAGTTTGCATTAGGCAAAGGCCGCACCGAGGACAAAGTAGCCCAATCGGGCATGCTAGATGCTGAGGACGTAGCTGGCGCCGTGCTGCTGGCCTGCACGCAGTCGGCTAACTCGCGCATTATTGAGATACAGATGCGCACCATGGACGAGGCACTGACCTAAGCGTCGTTATTAGTGACACAGTCACAAAAAAGCCCCCCAGCGGATTGTTGGGGGGCTTTTTTGTGACTTATTCGCGACTCATAGCATTAACTCCCTCTGGTTTAGGCTGCCCCAACAGTTGATACAAGCTGGCTATGTGGCTAAACAGCACCACCGGCACAATAAACGCGGGCAACCACACAAACGGAAAGCGCAATACCCCCACATTGGGCTGCTCAAAGGCAAGGCGTTGAACTGGAGTTGGGGCCGAGAGCAAAGCCAGCGTAACGATGATGCCCAGCAATACAAGCGCAGCTATATTCCAGGCGATTAGCCCTCCCCTACCTAACCGCTTAGTGCGCCACATACTTGCCACCACAGGAGCAGTAAGGCCCGAGAGAACGTCGAAGTTGCGACCAGAAAACGTCATCAGCTCGGGCACAAGATGAGCAGCTGCCAGTCCGTATAGCCCAATCTCAACTCCCACGCGCACGATGCTGATGGAAGTGAGATCGGCTAGAGGCAGGCGAGCCATCCAGCGGCGGCCTTGCGGGGAAATAACGATGGCTAGAATGACGGCCAGTGCCGGCAGAAGTGCGCCCAGCGCCAAGCGGGGCGGTAGCGCGTCCAAATTGCTTTGATAAAAGCCCCCCAGCGCCAAGCCAGCCTGAATAGTAAGCCACACCCCAACAATCAGCCAGTAATAAGTAATTGAGCTGCCGGCGCGTTGTATGGCCTGCGCCAGCAGCCACGCTGTAAAGGACGTGCAGGCCACAAACAGCACACTAAGCCAGGCCGGTACCGGTGCGTTCAGATATTCCAGATTGACCGTCGGCATACATAGCAGGGGTTAGCAGTGGCGTACTAGTTAATAATATAGCCATAATTGAATAAAAGTACTAGCGTGGCTTTTTGCCTCCGTATCCGCAGGGAATGCGCGCGGATTCACTGAGCTTATATCCCATTTCATTGCGTCTACATCCGGCTTCATCAGAATCTGATTCCGGGCCGGAAAGGTGCTCGTGACCTTTGTACTACGCCAGCCATTAAGGCCGCTTGGCAGAACAAGTCACGCACTCAGACCATGAAAAACGCTGCTCACTTTCTCCTGTTGCTGGTATTGACCAGTCTTTCCTCAGCAAGCTTCGCCCAGAATAATACGTCGCTCTCCGGAACCGTCCTGGACCAGCAGCGCGCGGCGGTACCTTTCGTTAATGTGACGTTGGTCGAAGCGGCCGATACTGCACTTATAACCGGCACGGTAACCGAACTCAACGGCGCTTTCAACCTAAATGCCCCCCGGCCGGGGTCTTTTCGTCTGCAAGTGAATGGCCTCGGCTATAAGCAATGGACCTCGCCTGTGTTTGAAATAGCAGCTGAATCAGGCACACGTGATTTTGGCTCCATTGTGCTGGCTCCTAGCACACAGTTGCTTAAGGAAGTAAAAGTACAAGCCATGAAGCCTACCGTGGTGCAGCTCGCCGACCGCACGGTGGTCAACGTGGAGGGCAAGGCGCTTGCGGCCGGCAATACCGCCTTCGATGTGCTAGCCCGAGCGCCCGGCGTATTTGTAGACCAAGACGGCAGCATCCAACTGAATGGGAAAGCCGGCGTGCAGATCATGCTGGATGGCAAACGAGTGTACCTCACGGGCAAAGAATTACAAACCGTGCTGCGAAGCATGCCCGCAGAACAGATTCGCACGTTGGAGCTAATCACCAACCCTTCTGCTAAGTTCGACGCCGAGGGTACGGCCGGCGTTATCAACCTGACACTCAAGAAAAATCAGCAGACAGGCCTAAACGGGAGTGTGTATGCTGGGGCGCATTATAATGGGCGAGCGGGCTATACTGCTGGCGGCACGTTGAATGCGAAACACGGCGCTTGGAACTCATTTGGCAGCCTGGATATGGCTCAGCGCCCCAACCTCTATACCATTGCCGCCAACCGCACCTTCGATGCATCAGGTCCTGGTGTGCAGTTTCGGCAGGACAGTCGGCAGACAGGAACGCGTAAGTCGCCTTCCTTGCGAGTAGGCACTGATTATAATTTCAACGACAAGCATAGCGTAGGTATCACAGCCAACGTGGTATTGGCAGATGAATCAAATGTATTTAGAACGGAGACGCTACTAGGCGCTGACCCGGATACCAGCCGACAACGGGTCGAAGCGCGCAATACCCTCAACAATCAGTTGATCAGCGGCACTTTCAACCTACACTACCTCGGCAAACTCGACACTCTGGGCACAACGATATCGGCAGATGCTGACTACGTGACTCTCACGGATGAAACCCAGAGCACCTTCCTGAATCGTTATCTGACTCTGAATGCGCCCGAGGAAGGCAAGACACAGTCGCTGGCCAGTGACAACCCCGTGCGCTACGACATCTACGCGGCCAAAGTCGACTACACCAAAGCGCTGGGGGGCAAATCTGAGCTAGAGTTGGGGGGCAAAATAAGCCAAGTGCGCTCCAATAACGAGCTAGCTTTCTACACCACATCAGCGAGTGAGCGCATTCTGGATGTGACGCGCAGCAACCACTTTGTGTATCGGGAAAATATCGTGGCTGGCTACACCAACTTCAGCATTAGCCTAGGCTCCAAATGGAAGTTACAGGGTGGCCTAAGGGCTGAGCAAACCCGCAGCAAAGGCAACTCGCGCACGCTGGGCACTACCACCGCGCGTCGCTACCTCGACCTTTTCCCTAGCGTATTCGTGCAGCAACAAGTAAGCAAGGAGTACCAAGTGAGCTACCAATATAGCCGCCGCATCAGCCGGCCGCGCTACGAAGACCTCAACCCTTTTGTGTTCTTCCTCGACCCATACACCTTCGCCCAGGGCAATCCACAGCTGCGCCCACAATACACGAATTCCTGGCAAGTATCACAGACGCTGAAGTCGACTTACAACCTTACGCTAGGCTTTGCTCGCACCGCCGATTATATCGCAGAAATCCCCACGCAGAATGCTCAGGATACATTGACCTTGATGCAGCAGCGCAACGTGGATCACTTCGACCAAGTGAATGGCACCCTTTCGGTGCCCGTGCACTTGGGCTCAAAGTGGCAGATAAACAACGTGCTTAGCGTGGCCTACCAGCATTTTCAGACGTAGCTGCAAGGCCAGAAAGTAAACAACCGCCAGCTCCACTATTTCCTGCAATCAAGCCAGCAAGTGCAGCTACCCGGCAAGTTCAAGCTGGAAGTGAGCGGCATTTATCTGGGTCCGCAGGCGTACGGAATTTATCAAGTGAAGCCGCTTTGGTGGGTAGATGCTGGTCTGAAGCGCTCCTTCCTGGGCGACAAGCTGGACGTAAGCCTAAACGTGATGGATATCTTTCGTTCGCGCCAGCTGCGGGGTTCTTTCCAGACGGCCAGCAACCGCACCGCCTTCGACGTATACCGCGGCACTCAAAGCGTAGGGCTGCAAGTGCGCTACTCCTTCAGCAAAGGCGCGGCCTTCAAAGCAAAAACCCGTACCACGAACCTAGATGAGCTAGACCGCGCCAAAGATTAGCCTTACTCAATTGTTGTTCCCGTACCGCAGCTGTTATTGTTAACTTCCTTGAAATACCCCGCTATGCTCCGACGAATTATCACTGCTGCGCTTACGGCTATAGCTTGGTTTTACGTCATCGTATTTATCAAGATGGGTACCGTGTGGTTTTTCAACCTGCGGGGCATGATAGAGCTGCCATTTATTTTTCTCTTCATGCTCAGCTCATTTTGGGTGCATGAGAAAATAGCCCTACTCTTTACCTCTGCTCGGCTCAATTGGCTACCTAACTGGGCTAAACGCCTGCTGGAAGGTGCGGCGGTAATTGCCACGGCCATCCTCCTGTGCTGTCTCTTTGTTTTCGTCCCGGTTTACTTCCTGATTCCTACCGCCATTTTTCCCGCCCAAGACCTCCGGCTTTGGTTGGTATTTACGGCTTTCCTGTTCCTTTTCTTCTACTACTTCGTGGAGCGGGAACGGGTGCAGAAAAAGCTACAGCTGGAGTTTTTAAGAGCCGAACAGCTCCAAAAGGAAAGCTTTCAGGCCCAGCTGGAAGCCTTGAAAAACCAGGTAAACCCCCACTTTCTGTTCAACAGCCTGAACGTGCTCGGCTCGTTGATTTATAAAGACCAAGACCAGGCAGTGACCTTTCTACACCGGCTCTCGGGCGTGTACCGCTCGGTGCTTACCCACAGCGACCGGCCTTCCGTGCCGCTGCGGGCTGAACTGGAGCTAGCTGACGCCTACATCTACCTGATGAAAACGCGCTTTGGCGATACGCTGCACTTTGAGGTAGATGTACCCGCCGACAAGCAAGCCTGCGAAGTACCTCCGGCGGTGCTGCAGCTGCTGATCGAGAATGCCATCAAGCACAATGGAGCTACCGCTTCCCGACCTTTACGAGTGTGGATTTATGTAGATCAGGACAAGCTAGTGGTGGAAAACAACCGTCAGGCGCGCTTGGATGTGGCCCCATCGACGGGGCTCGGTCTGCAAAACATTATCAACCGCTATCATCACCTGACGCCGAAACCCGTGGAGGTTATTCCTACTGACGAGACTTTTACCGTGCGGCTTCCGCTCCTGCCTGCCTCCCCCACTGTATGAACGTACTACTTATCGAAGACGAGCAGCTGGCCGCTGAGGTGCTGGCGAGCATTATCACTCGCCTACGCCCCCAGGCTACGATTGTAGCATCCATTGGCTCGGTGGAAGAGGCAGTGCAGTGGCTGACGCTACACCAAGCCCCGGACTTAATCTTCTGTGACATCCATCTTTCCGATGGCAATAGCTTCAGCATTTTTCAGCAGGTAGATGTGCGGAGTCCGGTCATCTTCACTACTGCCTATAATGAGTATGCCATTGAGGCTTTCAAGGTGAATAGCATCGATTATTTGCTCAAGCCTATTGAAGCCGGGGAAGTAGCCAAAGCCTTGAAGAAGTACGAGGAATTGCAGCGCCACCACCTGCCCTTTGGCCTGGAGAACCTACAGCGCCTGGTGCACACGCCAGTGCCGGCTACGTTTCGGACGCGGTTTTTGGTGAAGCAAGGCCAGGGGTTGAAGTCAGTGGGTGCGGATGAGGTGGCGTACTTTTTCGCGGAAGAAGGAGTGGTGTTTTTAGTTACGAAGCAGGGCGCACGGTTTATCATTAACCTCACATTGGATCAGTTGGAAGAGCAGCTCGATGGCAGCCAGTTTTTCCGGGCTAATCGGCAATTTATCGTGCACATTGGGGCGGTGCAGGAAGTCAGGCCATATTTCAAGGGGCGCTTGTCGTTGGTAGTGAAGCCGCCAATAACTGAAGAACAGGTAGTAACCAGCAGCCGGGCTGCTGCCTTCCGGCAGTGGCTGGATATGTAGTGTTGGGCGGCTGCGGCTGCCTTTGAAAAGCCCCCCAGGCCGTGTATTCTAGCTTTCCTCTGTTGTAAACTGAACTCAAGGTGCGTTTTACTCACACAGAAATGCGCGGGGTTTGGCGAAACCGTGGGTAAGCTCAACATAACATTCCTCGGCAAGCGAAGTATCGATAAGTTGATTTTTCATCTTTCCGAACTTCAACCCACCCTATATAATGGCTATTGATAATCAAACCAACGACGAGCTAAACCAACCTAACGATCCCGCAAAACTTGGCTCAGATCAAGGCGCCGGCTTTAACGCCGACGACGATCCTCGGGCTATGCCGCGCTCTCCTTTGAACGCCGTGGATACCAGCGACCAAGCCGGCTCTGTCGCTCCAGGTCAGATAGGGGACAGAATAAATGCCCCCCAAGGCTCTGATTTCGATACTCAGCGGCGTCAGGGCGCAAGCGGCTTTGACGACAGCCTTGGTTCGTTGGGCCGTGGTCAGGGTATGGGGCGCGCCGGCTTCAACGGCGACGAAGACCGCACCTATGATGAAAGTGGTATCCGTGGTGGCCTTGGCAGCAGTGGCGGCCGCGAAGACCTCAGCGACCGAAACCTAGGAGTCGATACAAACGCGTTTACGGGTGGCTACGGTGGTGGCGACTACAACCGGCCCAGCGACCCTCTTGTTGACCGCATTGGCATGAATAGCCGCAACCCAACCGACGAGTCCGAGCAAGACCAAGAGGATAATTCTACCAACGCCGGAAGCCAAACAACCTAGGTCAGCGGCCGCCTTCCCATTTGCTGCACTTGCCGCCAAATGTCTTCTTCCACCGGAATGCCGCGCTTCAAATTATCCTGGCGGGTAGCAAATGACTGCTCGCCGGGGTAGAACACCTGCTCGCCCGCTTCCGACGGCGCGCCGCTTTTGGTATAACTGAGAATTTCCTCGATCAAGGCCGCGTGCATGTTGGGCTGGTGCAACGCAATAAAGCACTGCGATACGCCCGCTTCAGTGCCCGACTGCGTGATGGCCGCCGTGGAGCGGCCGCCGCTGAGGGCGGTCAGTAGCACGTCGAGTACCAGCGACAGGCCCGACCCTTTCCAGAAGCCAATGGGCAAGGCCCGCTCCGAGGCCAGAATATCGGCGGCGTTGGTGGTGAGTTGGCCTTTCTGGTCGTAGCCGCCGGGCACGGGCAGGGGTTCCTGCCGGGTGGCATACGTATTCAGCTTGCCATAAGAATACTGCGAAATAGCCATATCCAGCACGATGGGGGGCTTTTCGCCGCGCGGCACGGCAATAACCAGCGGATTGTTGCCCAGCCGTGCATCCGTGCCGCCCCAGGGCGTAACGTTGGCAATGGTATTAGTGAAGCAAATGCCAATGCAGCCGGCTTCGGCGGCCTGCCAGCCGTAGGTGCCGCCGCGCATCCAGTGGTTGGTATTACGGAGTGCCACGCAGCCAATCCCATGCTCCTTAGCCAAGGAAATAGCCCGCGCCATGCACACGCTGGCGCTATACATACCGGGAGCTAAGTTGCCATCCCAGCGCTCCAGCGCGCCATTTTGCTCTACACATTCCGGCTCGGCGTCGGGGTACACTAGGCCGCTCTGCACGACCTGCACAAACGTCGGAAACCGGTTGAGGCCATGGGTGTACACGCCGTCGCGACTGTTTTGGGCGAAGATGGTGGCGCAGTGTTCGGCGCGGTCTTCCGAAAAGGCCAGCGACAATAGCACCCGCTTAAACTCCTGCTGGAGCTGTGGGTAAGGAATACGGAAACTCATGGGGGGCTTTTTGGTTGATGATTAGCAGCTGCTTGTAATGGTCGTTCGCTAGAAAGCAGCTTGCGCTTATGGATTCGGGCCAGCATTATGACACCTGCTTCCGGTTTCAACTGCCATACTCAAGTTGGCAATACGCGATTTTTCAAATTTTCACCCGCTTTTCTTGCCACTGAAGTCTATTCTGGCAGCTCCGCTGCGTTTTGCCCACCGGCTTTTTCAGACCTCAATAAGAGAAATTAGCCCCCCACATAGTGGCGCGACGCGTGAGTAAGTGTACGGGTTTTGGCTCGGGTCGCAGCTCATCCGTAGTAATACGGACAAAAAACAAAGCTGAAGTGTCGTAAAATCCGTAGTAGCTACCTGTCCCCGCGGGAGCGCCTACACGTTATACACAGCAGTATTTACGAGCGGGCACCATCTCTCCTGCGCGTCTGAGGCTTTATACATTCCGATTGATGGCCAGAACAATTATCGTTTCCAACCGCCTGCCCACCAAAGTGCAGCGCACCAACGACGGCCTCACTTTTCAGCCCAGCGAAGGCGGGCTGGCTACCGGCTTGGGCTCCATCTACAGGGCCGATGATAATATTTGGGTGGGCTGGCCTGGCTTATTTGTAGAAGATCCCGCTGAGCAGCAGCACGTAGCCGACCAGCTACGCAACGACAGCATGGCGCCGGTATTCCTGACCGAAACCGAAATCCGGGATTTCTACGAAGGCTTTAGCAACTCCACGCTCTGGCCTATTTTCCATTATTTCAACGAATACGCCACCTTCGAGGAGTCGCACTGGGAAGCCTACGTGGCCGCCAACGCGAAATTCTGCGAAGCCGTACTCGCGCTGGCCGGCCCCGACGATACTATCTGGGTGCACGATTATCAGCTGCTGCTCCTGCCGCAGATGCTGCGCGCTGCGCGGCCAAAGGCTACCATTGGTTTCTTTCTGCACATTCCGTTTCCCTCGTACGAGTTGCTGCGGGTGCTGCCCTGGAGCACGGAGCTGTTGGAAGGCATGCTGGGCGCCGATCTGATTGGCTTCCACACCTTCTACTACATGCGCCATTTTCTGAGCGCGGTTTCCAACCTGCTAGGGCTTCCCAACCAAAACGGCCAGATTGAAACGCCCAGCCGCATGGTGCTCGTCGATGCCTTCCCGATGGGCATCGACTATGAGCGCTACGCTACGGCCGCCGCCTCGGAAGCGGCGCTGGGGCACATCCAAACGTTCCGCGAAGCCTTGCGCGGGGTGCGCATGATCCTGTCCATTGACCGCCTCGATTATACCAAAGGCATTGCGCAGCGACTACGGGCTTTTGAGGAATTGCTGAAGCGCTACCCCGAGTGGCGCGAACAGGTGAGCCTGCTCATGCTGGTAGTGCCCTCCCGCGACCAGGTAACGCAGTATCAGGCCCTGAAAGTAGAGGTAGATGAGCTGGTCGGCCGCATCAATGCGCAGTACGGCACCATTGCCTGGACGCCCATTCTGTACTTCTACCGCTCGCTGCCCTTCGACCAGTTGGTAGCGCTCTACCGCTTAGCCGACGTGGCGCTGGTAACGCCCGTGCGCGACGGCATGAACCTGGTAGCCAAGGAATATATTGCCTGCAAGGCCGCCCAGCGCGGCGTGCTCATCCTCAGCGAGCGAGCCGGCGCGGCCCAGGAGCTTTCCGATGCGCTGCTCATCAACCCCACCGCCACCGGCAAAGTGGCCGACGTACTGCACCAGGCCCTTACCATGCCGGAAGACGAGCAGAAAAGCCGGATGAGCAACTTGCAGGCCCTGGTGCGCCAGTACGACGTGTTTGCCTGGACGGAGCTGTTCATGAATCGGCTGGCGTACAGTAAGATTAAGCAACTGACGTTGGGCACCGATTTCTTGGATGCTGAGGCCAGCGCCCAACTACGGCGCGACTACCAAAAAGCCCCCCAGCGGCTATTACTGCTCGATTATGGCGGCACTTTAGTTGATTTCCACAACAACCCCGAGCACGCCAAGCCCGACGAGGAGCTACTCCGGTTATTGCGCGTCCTTACGGCTAATCCCCGGAACCGCGTCGTTATTATCAGTGGGCACGACCGACCCACGCTGGAAAACTGGCTGGGCCATCTTCGCCTCGACTTTATTGCCGAGCATGGCGTGTGGCTGCGGCAGGCGGGCGAAGAGTGGTACCTGTTTCGACCCATGGAATCAAAGTGGAAAAAGGGCTTTCGGCCTTTGCTGGAGCAGTATGTCAGTCGCACCGCCGGCTCATTCATTGAAGAGAAAGACTACTCCCTGGTGTGGCACTACCGCCGCGCCGATGCGGCCTTGAGCGAAGTGCGCTCGCGCGAATTGCTCAATCACCTCAACTTCATGACTTCCAATACCGATTTGCAGGTACTGGAAGGCAATAAAGCGCTGGAAATAAAGACGATTGGCATTACGAAGGGTACTGCCGCGCAGCGTTGGCTTACGCCCGATTATTCCGACTTTATTCTGGCTATCGGCGACGACCGCACCGACGAAGATATCTTCCGGGCCTTACCCCCTGATGCTTACAGCGTGAAAGTGGGCAGCGCCATTCACTCTGCGGCCCGCTACTCTGTGGGTGGCATCTCGGACGTGCGCAAACTGCTTACCGAGCTTGCTGAGGTAGAAGCTACCCGCCCAGATGTACACGTAGCGCAGTCCACGCCTACCTAAAGAGTACAGTTGGCAACTGAATAGCTATAGCAAAAAAGCCCCCAGAACTTGTCTAGGGGGCTTTTTCAGGTTCAATTATTCTTTACTGACTATTTATCTGCTCAAAGCGGGCATCCAACTCAGCACGCGAGGCTTGCCGGATTTTCTCTGAGGTGCCATAGCCAATTTCTTGCTCCCCGGCCGCCAGTCGAGCCACGATGCTATCAGCAAACTCATCGACGGGCACGGCCCAGGTATGCAGGCCCGGCCCACCCAAATCGGTATTCACACCGGGCGGCACAATTTCCAGCACGCTCAATCCCAGAGGCGCCAGTTGCTGCCGAAGCGAGAGCGTGAAGGAGTGCAGCGCGGCCTTGGTAGCGCTATAAATGGGCGCGGCCGCCATCGGCGCAAACGCCAGCCCCGACGACACATTGATCACCACTGGATTGGCTTGCTGCCGCAAGTGGGGCAGCAGCAAAGCCGCCAGGTGAATGGGCGCCTCGAAGTTGATAGCAATTTCCTGCCGTTGCTCTTCCCAAGCATCTAAGCTGGGGGGCAAATCGGCTAGCTGAAAACGGTTTTGGATGCCGGCGTTATTAATCAGCACGTTCAACGCCGGAAAGTCGGCCTGCACTCGGCGGGCCAGTTCAGCGCGGTCGGCGGCCTGCGCCAAGTCGCACTCGTAGATGTGTAGGCCGGGCACCTTGTCTTGCGCTTCGCGCAATTTATCGGCGCGGCGCCCGCAGATAATTACGTCGCTGCCCGCCTCGCGCAGGCGTTGGGCCAGGGCCAGCCCAATGCCGGACGCGCCGCCCGTTATAAGAATCGTGTTGTTTTGGAGGTTCATAGAATAGCTACGGCTGATGGTTGATAAGGAACAAGCTAGTGTTCCTAAACGCAGACAAAGCGTGCGAGAACGAAAAACCTGTACCCTAGCCCTCATTTTTTGCCAGCAGCAATGCCCACAGACCGTAAACCCCCAGAAACGAAAGGACATAAAAAAAGGCATCCCACCCGGAATGCCCTTTTCAAATCCCAAAGTTGAAGACAAAGTCCCACCCCTACTTCAACCTGGGTTAGTCCACCAGAACCGGCGCCACAACTGACAGTATTGGCACCATTCCAGAGACTAAGACTGTTGGTGAAAGCCAGATAAGCAGCTTATCACAAGTATCTTCATTAAAGCGAGAGCCTCAATTATGATGGCAATTTAGAAAAAAGTTGGTAATACCAACTGTTACCACCTTAAAAATTTATAGGGCAAAAGTAAAAAACCTGTACTTTTATTAAAACAGCCCATAGAATGAAGGCTGTTATCGTTACAACAAACAATTATTAAGGAACTTTGCATTGTGTCGCCGCTCCACATGCCTATTTCCTGTCATTTCCCCTTCTACACAACTTAAAGCATGGCACCTACTCCGAAGCGTGTTTCCATTATCGACATAGCCAAGGCGCTAAACCTGTCGGTAGCGACGGTATCAAGGGCATTGGCCGATAAAAAAGATATTGGCGAGGCTACCAAAGCCCGGGTACGCCAGTTGGCCCAAGAACTAAACTATCGGCCCAACCAGTTGGCCTCGGCGCTGCGCAAGGGCCGAAGCGGCACGTTGGGCGTCATTGTGCCGCACATCAAGGGCTATTTCTTTCCGGCCGTTATGCATGGCATCGAAACCATAGCCAGCAAGGCAGGCTATAACGTGCTTCTGTGCGAATCGAATGAAGACGTGAGGCGCGAGCGGCGCAACGTCGAAACGCTGCTTTCGGCGCAGGTAGAGGGTATTCTGATGTCGGTGTCGGCCACTACCCTCGACCAAACGGACCACTTTGAGCAGGTGCGCCAGCAAGGCACTCCGCTGGTGTTTTTTGACCGTATGCCCGAACTAGTCGGCAGCACCGGCGTCGTGCTCGATGACTTTTCGGGCGCTTATCAAGTGGTTACTCATCTGATTGAGCAAGGCTGCACGCGCATTGCACACTTGGCTGGTCCTCAGCACTTAAACACGAGCCGCAATCGTTACCTGGGTTATGCCCAAGCCATGCGGGCCCACGGACTACCTCTCGATGATGAGAACCTCGTTTTTGCGTTGCCGGCGCTGAGTCAGGAGTCTGGCCGCATGGGTATGGAGCATTTATTGGGACTAGCCCAGCCGCCGGATGCGGTGTTTGCCGCCTACGCCATCCCTACGGCCGGCGCACTGGAAGTCCTGCACGAGCGTAAGATTCGAGTGCCGCAGGACATTGCTCTGGCCTGCTTCAGCAACGAGCCCTTCACCACCATGACTACCCCCCGCCTGACCGCCGTAGATCAGCGGGCCGAGCAAATGGGCGAAACGGCCGTGCGCCTGTTTTTACAGCTCTGCAAGCGCGGCCCAGAATACGCGCCGCCACCCATCGTACTCAAGCCCGAGCTTCGCCTCCGCGACTCCTCTCTGCATATGCAGCATTGGCAGCCTCAGCTACAGGCTTCTTAACCAAGAAATGTAGCACGAAAAAGCCCCCCAGCAGATCCAAATCGTCTGCTGGGGGCTTTTTCGTGCTAATGCAGGGCAACACAGGTACCGCAGGTGCAACCAAAAACACAACAGTAGAAAAGTACGCTGTAAAGTGGCCTGGGGGGGGCAAATTTGCCACTTAGAATCCGCTGTAGTAAGTTGGGTCGTTGCCGCGGCTACCTGCTGCCCACCCGCGAGCAAACGCCGCTAAGATCTCCGCCCCTACTGCATTAGAACATGGATTATCTACAGCTAATGCCCGCCGTTTGGCGCCTTCGGTTTCCGAAAGACACAGAGCGAGATTTTATTCAGCATTACGAAGAGACCAACATCAGAACCATCCAGATATCCCTGGCTTTTGGCTTCGTGCTGTACTCATCATTTGGCATTCTGGACATATTCTCGGCACCCAATTCTACCTCCACCGCGTGGTTTTATCGCTTCGGCATTGGTAGCCCCACTCTGCTGCTCATCGTTGTCATCACCCACATAAAAGCGCTCCGCTCCTATCTACCCCAGATTATTAGCCTAGGGTGCATTGTGGCGGCTGCTACCGTCAGCCTTATTATTCGGGAAACAGACCCGAGCGAGTTGGCGCACACTCATTATTACGTTGGTCTTATCATCATTATGATGTTTACGGGGTCGTGGGCGCGACTGAAGTTCTGGTATGCCTTCATTTCTAATACCCTGATAATCAGCATTTATTTCGTTGTACTAGTTACTGATGGGCATTCCATTCACGATAGACTGCTCATTATCAATAACGGGATGATGCTGCTTTCGGCACATTGCGTTTCTGCCTTAACCTGCTACTTTTTTGAAGTAAACAGCCGGATTGATTTTCTTCAGCGCCGCACAATTGAGGCGGAAAAGAATAAATCGAATGCCCAACGCGAAGAGCTTGAACTACAGGCGGAGCAGTTGGCCAACGCGCTTAACTCCTTGGAAACCACACAGGCGCAGCTGGTGCAGCGGGAGAAAATGGCCTCGCTGGGCGAGCTGACGGCCGGTATTGCCCACGAGATTCAGAACCCGCTGAACTTTGTCAATAACTTCGCCGAGGTCAGCACGGAGTTGGCCGCCGAGCTGTTGGCCGAAGCAGCCCAGCCCGAACCGGACTTACCCGCTTTGCGCGAGGCCGCCGAGGATTTACGCCAAAACCAGGAGCGCATTCGGCAGCACGGGCGGCGGGCGGCCAACATTGTGCGCGACATGCTGGCCCACGCCCGCGCTAATAGCGGCGCGCGTGTTCCAACGGACCTGAATGTGCTGGCCGACGAGCACCTGCACCTGGCTTACCACAGCTTTCGGGCCCGCGACCCGCAGTTCAACGCCACGCTTACTACACACTTCGATCCCTCTTTGGGGGTTGTTGAGGCAATACCGGAGGCCTTGAGCCGGGTGATGCTCAATTTGTTTAACAATGCCTTCTACGCGGTGCAGCAGCGACAAAAAACGGAGGTCAACGGTTATCGCCCGGAGGTGCAGGTGTATACGCATCGCTCCAATGGGCACATTGAGCTGCGCGTACGCGACAATGGCCTGGGCATCCCAGCTCCTATTCGCGACAAGATTTTTCAGCCCTTCTTCACCACCAAGCCCTCGGGCGAAGGCACGGGCCTGGGCCTCTCGCTCAGCTACGACATCGTCACCAAAGGCCACGGCGGCACTCTCTCCGTCGACAGTCAGGAAGGCAAGTTTACGGAACTCACCATTGAACTGCCCCAAAGCAAGGAGCCAGAAAAAGCCCCCCAGACGGAGTTATGATAAGGCCGGGAAACGTTGCCGTTTTTCAGCAAGCAAAATTCCTGATTAATAGAATTATCACTGGGTGAATACATAAGATAGAATATAAATATATTTAGCCGACATTATAAACTATTAAACATTTTTTTGTAAATTAGCAGGAGATACACAGCAGTGAATTTCCTAGGTACAAGCCACTTAGCAGGAAGCAAAGTACGCTCCGTACGTTTTCGGTGCCAATGCCTGTGGGGTGTTTGGCTTTAAAGATTTAAGTTCTGCTTTCCGTGGGGTTCTAGCCCCTTCCGACGCTGTCAATCCGCTGTTTCCATTACCGCTCCTTCACGATCCTCATCTCCGCGCGCACACCTTGGTATTGTCAGTAGTTTAAGTCTCTGATAATTTTTGAATTGACTACTACGCTGCTCCTGCGGGAGTAATCGGAGTTGCGGGCAGTGCCAGCAGCACCCCGAAAAAGCCCCCCAGGTGCAAGAATAGCATGGGTATGCAGGTCGGGTTTTTATGCTGCTTCGCCTCGACGGTGCTTCGCTCCTTGTCATGAAACGGTTTTGTGTGCTGCTACTGTGGGGGTTAAGCATAAGCACCCCTATCAGGGCTTTTCAGCTTAACGCCAGATTGGACAGCCTGCATCGGCTCTTGTTAGTAGCCCCCCCGACTCCGGGCGGGTGTTGCTGCTAACCCAGCTGGCCTACGAAAACACGCAAAGCAATCCGCTGGCAACGATATTTTATGGCAAGCAAGCCCTGAAGCTTGCCCAGAAGCTGGAGTATCGGCGGGGTGAGGCATGGGCGCTGATTCGGTTGGGTTCGGGTTTTCGGGAGGCGGGCAACTACCCGGCGGCGCTGCAGGTAGGAATACAGGGCCTGCGGCTGTCCGAGGAGCTGCGCGACCAAGAACTGATTGGGCGGGCGCTGAACACGCTGGGCTATTTGTACTGGGAGCAAGGCTATAGCCGGCCGGCCTTGGCATACTTTTTCAAAGCGAAACGTGTAGCCGAAAAGAGCCGCAACATCAAGCTCCTAACCCGCATCATGGGCAACATCGGCAACGTGTATGCCCAGCTAAACCGGCTAGATTCGGCGCGGCACTACTCACAGGTGGGCTACGCGATGGACCTGAGCGCGAAAGATCTGATCAGTGAGGTAGGCGACGCGGCCATGCTGGGCAATATCTACGCGAAGCTGGGCAACCCACAGCTGGCTCGCCACTACTACCGCCGCAGCGTACAGCGGGCCCTGGGCCAGCATATTACGTTTGCGCTGTGCCGGGCGTATCTGGGGCAGGCGCAGCTATTCAAGGCCGAGCAAGGACCGTGGGCCGATTCAGCCATATATTTTGGGCACAAAGCCTTGGTTGCCGCCCAGCAAGGCAGCTACCCTAAAGGAGTGCTGGAGGCCAGCCGCTTTTTATCGAATGTATACGCCGCCCGCCGCGACAACACCCGCGCGTTTCGTTACCTGACTTTAGCCAGCACTACCCGCGACAGCCTGTTCAGCCAAACCAAAATGGCGCAGGTGCAGGCCCTTGAAGTAAGCGAACAGCTCCGCCAGCAGGAACGCGCCATTCAGCAGGCCCAGGCCGATGATGAACACCGCTCTCATTGGTTGATTGCTGCCTTAGCCAGCATCATTCCGGTGCTGCTGCTGCTGTGGCGCACCATTCGGCATACACAGCGGGCAAACCTGAAGCTGAATGCTCAGAACGCGGAAATTGCCAACCAGCGCAACAAGCTAAGCACCACCTTATCGCAGCTGAAAGTAACGCAGGCGCAGCTAGTGCAGCGAGAGAAAATGGCCTCGCTGGGGGAGTTGACGGCCGGTATTGCCCACGAGATTCAGAACCCGCTGAACTTTGTCAACAACTTCGCGGAAGTAAGCTCCGAGCTGGCCGCCGAACTACAGGCCGAGGCCGCTCAGCCCGAACCGGATTTGCTGACGCTGCGCAGCGCCGCCGCTGAGCTTCGGGAAAATCAGGAAAAGATCTATCAGCACGGGCGGCGGGCGGCCAATATAGTGCGCGATATGCTGGCCCACGCCCGCACCATCGGGGGCGAACGGGTGTTAACCGACCTGAACGCGCTGGCCGACGAGCACCTACACTTAGCTTACCATAGCTTCCGGGCCCGCGACCCGCAATTTGTGGTCACCCTTACCGCTCAGCTAGATCCGGCGCTGGGCCGCATTCGGGCCGTGCCGCAAGCGCTGGGCAGGGTATTGGTAAATTTGTTCAACAATGCGTTTTATGCCGTGCAGCAGCGGCAAAAAGTAGAAACCGGAAATTACTGCCCGGAAGTGCAGGTGTACACGCATCGCCGCAATCGCCACATTGAGCTGCGGGTGCGCGACAATGGCCTGGGCATCCCGGCTCCGATTCGCGACAAGATTTTTCAGCCTTTCTTCACCACCAAGCCCTCGGGCGAAGGCACCGGCCTGGGTCTCTCGCTCAGCTATGATATTATCACGCATGGCCATGGCGGCTCCCTCTCCGTGAGAAGCCAGGAGGGCGAATACACCGAATTCATTATTGAGCTTCCGCAGGGCATTGCCTACAAAAAAAGCCCCCCAGACGCGGGCGTGGCCAAAGATGTAGCCCTTATGGACTAGCTGTCCCCCGGGGGGAATAGTTTACCAGATAAGCTTGTAGCCAATGCCGCGCACATTCACGATTTGTACCTGCAAGGCGGCCTTCAAATGGTGGCTCAGCTACATCAAATTTTGAAAACAACAGAATAAGCCATAATAACTGTGGCTAATTCTGAAGCAGCTTCAGCGTGCGCTGCACCGCTCCCTGCCGTAGTTGCAAGCTATAGACTCCTGCTGGCCAAGTCCGATTCATGGGTAAGACCAAGGTATTAGTACCCACTTCTAAAAAGGCGCGCTTTTGCAGCATTACCTGCCCTAGGGCGTTGACTAAGTGTAGAGTTGCTTCGCCAGCCTCTGGACTGTTGATCTGCACGCTGAGTTGCTCGCCCAACGGGTTCGGCCAGGCCTGGACTGTAAAGGCCGCGCTCGTTGCTATCGGCACGGCTTGGATGGCTGAATAAGTCAAGGTGCCATCCAGGTCCACCTGCTTCAAGCGATAATAAATCACTGATTGCCCGTAGCGCGGCGCATTCTTGTCTATATATTCATACGTGTGTCGCTGTGTGGTCGTACCCTGCCCTGGGGTGCGGTGCAGCGGCTGGAAGCGCACGCCATCGACGCTGACTTCCAGCTCAAAGTACTGGTTGTTTTGTTCCTGGGCGGTCACCCAGCGCAGCCGCACGTCGGCTCCGCGCGGGGAAGCTACAAAGCTGATCAGCTCAACGGGCAAGGGCACCTCGCGCGTTTGCGTATACTTCACGGTCGTGATGGCACCGCTGGACGAAGTATTCCCTGTTACCAGCACGTTCCCCGCTTTGTCAACGGCGATGGAAGGGGCTGCCTGATCCGTAGAGGTGCCCGGGACTGGTGCCGGCCCGTCATAGGCCGCATTCCAGAGCTGCTCGCCCGTCGTGGCAGCAAATTTTATCGTGCGATAGTCCGCGGGATTAAGGACAATATTGGTGATGGAAGTGCCCACGATGTAAACGTTGCCCGCGGCATCTAGGGCCAGGGCCTCGGCCCCGTCAAAAACACCAGAAGAGCTTGGGTTGGTCGGTCGAGTGTATCGCCCTTCCCACAGCGGCTCCCCAGTCGGGGTATATTTCAACACGAGGGCAGATGTGCTCAGCTGAGCTTCCTGTGATTCGCCCGCTACAATCACATTGCCGGCGCCATCAATGGCTAACGCTGCTGGCTCATCTGACTTTTGGGCAGGGCCACCATAGCGCACCGTCCACACCTGCTGCCCCGTGGCGGCCTCATACTTGACCGTAACGATGTCGCGGCTTTGTTCCACATCCGTACTGCCCGTGACGAACACGTTGCCTAGAGCATCTAGCGCTACGGCTGTAGCCCGGTCTTCCCTACTAGCCGCACTATTATAGGCCGTAGCCCACAACTGCTGGCCCGTAGCTCCGTCATATTTGAGGGTCATAAAGTCGGTAGAAATGGACGGGGTTCCTATTGTCCCCGTTACCACCACGTTATTGCTCGCATCGACGGCCAGCGCCACAGCATTGTCGACTAAACTGCCGGGGCCATTATACTGCCGCTCCCACAGCTGTTGGCCGGTGGCGCCATCGTACTTGACCGTGGCCCAGTTCGTGCTCTCCAGCGAGCCGCTATAGTAGGAGCCGGTCACCACGACATGGCCCGCCCCATCCAACGCCAAGCCCACGGGGGTACCACCCGAGCGGCGTACGACCCACAACGTCTCGCCCGTAGCGCCATCATACTTGACGGTCAGGTACCCTAACGAAGTGCCCGTGGTAGCATAGGTGCCGGTCACGTAAACATTGCCGGCAGCGTCTACTACCATTTTCTTAGGGCGCTCATCGTAGTTAAACGTGTTTTGGGAGCGGGTTGTCCAGAGGGGCTGCCCACTGGGGGCGTACTTGATGGTGACAATATCGTAATTGGGATTGAAGCGCCCCTGACTGCGGTAGACGTAGCCCGTTACAATAACATTGCCTTCTCCATCCACCGTCACGGCAACTGCCCGATCATCTCGGGGCTGAATAGTGCTGTTATAATGAACTGCCCATGCCTCCGTCACTTGGTCTGATACAGCAGAGGGAGGTGGCGTGTCCTGTGCCACTGCGGGTACGCTAGTCGTTTCCAGAAAGGCCAAGCTAATAGCAAGAGCTAGCAATCGTGTACACGTTTGTTTCATAGACGGTTGTGAATAGAACGAGTATTCCTATCAACACCTGTTATTGCACAGGATATCTTGAGATTTAATACACTCAGATGTAGATAGACAGTTAAAAAAAGGAGATTCTTAGCGAAACTTTCACTAAGAATGATTATAAAATTTATATTATTAATATAATTCTTTACCTACGTATCTTCCTTGCATTAGTTGCCTTGATATATCAAATTCGGCCTGACCGCTTGACAATGGCGCTAGCAGGCGTAAGCACAATAACTTAGTGCTGTCTAACCCCATTAGAGGGAGGAAATTTCCTGCCGCCGCATCTACAGAGTGATTTTTAGTCTTTAGCTATTTATTCACTAAGCTTTAATGGGCTTACTTTCTACCGCGCTAAACTTCAGCAACTATCGAATTGATAGCGGCTGTAGTCTAGTGAAGACAACTATGAACGGATTCTGGAGTAAATGAAGGGCGCTTCTTATTCCCTTGCAGCAAAGACTCTCAGTCGCTGGCCAACTACCAGATAAGCTTGTAGCCGATGCCGCGCACGTTCACGATTTGCACCTGCGGATCATCCTTCAGATAGCGCCGCAAGCGGGTAATGAATACGTCCAGGCTTCGGCCATTGAAGAAGCTGTCGTTGCCCCATAGTTCCTGCAGCACCGTGGCCCGTTCCAGCACTTGGTTGCGCTGGTCGTAGAGGCACTTGAGCAGCTCGGCTTCGCGGTGGGTGAGTACTTCTTCGCGGGTGCCCAATAGCAGGCGCTGCTTGGGATGGTCGAACTGATACTGACCGATGGTGAGCACGCTGGGGGGCGCTGCGGCCGGCGGGGCCGCGCTTAGGCGAGCTTTAATGCGGACAATCAGCTCATCCATGCTGAAAGGCTTTTTGAGGTAGTCATTGCCTCCCAGCTCGAAGCCGCGCACTACATCGGCGGGTTGGGAGCGGGCCGTGAGGAAAATGATGGGCACAGTGGCGTTGTCGCGGCGGATTATTTCGGCCAGCGAAAAGCCATCGAGGCGCGGCATCATCACATCAGCCACCACAATATCGGGGCACTGCTGGCGGAAGAGCTCCAAGCCTTCCTGCCCGTCGGCGGCGTAGCGCACCGTAAAGCCCCGCACCTCCAGACTGTCTTTCACAATCATGCCCAGCGCGGGCTCGTCTTCGATGAGGAGAATAGAGGACATGAGGTGACAGATAAAAGCGGATTGTTAGGTGACTAAGCGGGCAGCCACAAGGAAAACTCACTGCCGCGGTTAGGCTCGCTGCGCACGGCAATATGCCCCCGTGCCGCTCCACTACTTGCCGCACGTAATACAAACCCAAGCCGAAGCCCTTGACGGGGTGCAGATTGCCGGTCGGTACGCGAAAAAACCGGTCGAATACGGCCGTTTGGTAGCTTTTTGGAATGCCGATGCCATCGTCCTGTACCGTCAGGCGCCAGCCGGTTTCGTCGCGGCGGCCTTTGATGCCGATGGTAACCTGCTCGCGCGAGTACTTGATGGCGTTGTCGATCAGGTTATTGATGACGCCCGCTACGTGCAACCGGTCCAGCGACAACGACTCGGTCGGCTCGATATCGACCTCAAAATGCACGGGCTTGGGAGCCTGCAATTGATGGCGCAGGACGAGTTCGTGCACCAGTTCCGCGGGCCGCACCGGCTCAGGGTTGATGGTAAGTTGCTGCCGTTCCTCCACGGCACTGTTGAGCACTTTCTCCACCAAATCCGACAGTCGTTGTAGCTCCTTCCGCGAGATGCTCAGGTAGGTTTGAGCTTTCTGCGGATCATTCAGCGCGCCAAAGTTCTGCATTGCCTCCACCGCCGCCGACACCGTAGCCAAGGGCGTTTTCAGCTCGTGGGTCATATTGTTGATGAAGTCGTTTTTGACTTCCGAAAGCTTTTTTTGCCGCAAAATAGTGCTCAGCATCAGCGCGAAGCAGCCCGTAGTCAGCCCCAGCAGTGCCACCGAGCCGCCCAACAAGCCGCTCATCTGGCGCAGGATATAGGACGTTGGGGTAGGAAAGGAAGCCTGTACAAACACCGAACGAATAGGATTGAGCGGAATAGGCGGCGTTTGGACCGGATAGCCAATGGGCGCGCGCTTATTGCGCGGGTTTACGGCCAATATGGGTTCCGCTGCGGGCACGTTCAGCGTGTCGAGGATGGCTTGCGTTTGCACATTGCGCAGGCGCAGTTCGGCTTGGTAGGCGGCGAGAAGTTGAGGCAGGTTCACGCGGCGGCTGCCCGTCCAGTCGTTGAGGATGATGCGCGAGAGGGTGCGAGCAGCCGTATCGGCCGCGGCCCGCCGGTGGCGAGTCGTGATTAGTATCCGGTCAGACTGGAATAGGCGGGGCGTCGTGTCCTTCCGCCCGGGCTCAGTCGACACCACAATACGCTGAATTTGCCCCCCACTGTCGGAGTTGAACTCTCCCACCAGGATACGCCGGTTTACGCCTTTCTGGTCGCCCTGCACCAGCTGGCGCGCGCCGCTGAGCAGTTGCCGCTGCACCACGGCAAGCAAGGCTTCGCGGGTGGTACGGTCGAACTGCTGACTGGTGAGCTGGTAGGTATTGTACAGCCAATACGCCTGAAAGCCATTGATGCCCAGAATACAAGCTGCCATAAGCCAGAAAATAGAGCGGATGCGGCGTTTCATGGGCGGGCGAACGGTAGAGCAGAACGAAAATACAGCCTTGCCGCGTGGTACTCACCACCGTTAACATTCTTTAACACATGATAACAGTGCTTTACACGCCGGAAGTAGTGCTTTGTAAGCGTAATTCAGTGCTTCAAACTTCTGCTCCCATGAAACTCCTCCCTACTTCCGTGCTCACGCTGCTGCTCGCCCTTGGCGTGGGCGCTGCCACTTCCCTCCATGCCCAGACCACCGGGCGCATCTCTTACGAGGCCACCCGCCGCATCGACCCAAACCAGCGGCGCATTGTGATTAATGGCCAGGAGGTAAAGCCCGGCAGCCCCGACTTTCCCGCTGATATTCCCGATGTGCGCTCCTTCGGCCAAACCCTGAGCTTCGCCGGCGACTACGCCAAGGAAGCCCAAGAAGGCGGCGGCGGGATGGTTCGCATTGTGGAAGGCGGCCCAAACAGTGCTCCGCAGACCACGAACATAGGTCGCCCCTTTGAGGAAACCGTTTTCCTGAACCTGAAGGACCGCACCTACGCTACCGTGGTATCGGTCAAGAAAGATGATAAAACCACCGAGTACCGGGCCGATGCTCCCTTAGCAAAACCGGAAAACTGGCAGCTGACCGACCAAACCAAGAAGATTGCCGGCTACACTTGCCGCAAGGCCACCGTGCCTTTCCGCAAGGAAACCTACACCGTTTGGATTACGACCGATCTGCCTTTCACCTACTCCCCCATTCGCGACCTGACGCCGGAAAAAGGCGTTGTGCTGGCCGTAGAGGGCTCCAGCGAGCAATTCAAGGCCACTAAGGTTGATCTTAAGGCCCCGGTGAAAGAGGGGGAAGTGCGGCCCAGCACGCAGGCGCAGACAGTAACTACTGCTGAACTGACTGATTTGCGCGAAAAAGCCCGGGCCGATTTCCGCTCCCGCATGATGGAAAACTTCCGCGGCCCCGGCTCCAACTAATTTCTGGCTTCTTCCCGAACTGCTTTTCGCTTGTAAGTAGCTCTACAATCAGTGCGCGGTGGTAGAGGCGCAAGCTTTTGCGTCTCTACCCCTGACATATATTGTGAATCAGTCGCTGCAATTGCCGAAAAGAAGCCGCTGGGGGGCAAATTTCTATAAAGCCGCTTATCCTATGCGCTACGCTCTACTTTTTTTCGTATGCTGCTGGAGCACTGTGCTGGCCACCGCGCAGCCAACGGTCCCAACCCGGGCCGGCGGGCCTGGCCAGATTCTGGGCGGCATCGCCGATTCGGCCAGCGGCAAGCCCCTTCGGGAAGCGTCGGTGTCGCTGATGGCGGCCCGCGATTCGTCTTATATCTCCTTCACCATCACCGATGGCGACGGACGCTTTGTTCTGCGCGGCGTGACGCCCGGCCGCTACTTTCTGCTGCTAACTTTCGTTGGCTACAAAAGCAGGCTTTTGCCAGTAAGTGTGGCGGCCGCCGGAGCTACCGACGTTGGTATGCAGCGCCTGGGGGGCTTTTCTCACACGCTGGGCGAGGTGGTAGTGCAGCAGGAGCGCGCCCCGGTTTCGGTGCAGGGCGACACGGTGGCTTTCAGCGCTCGCGCTTTCCGTACCCAGCCCAATGCGGCCGTGGAAGCCTTACTAAAGAAGCTGCCTGGCGTACAGGTCGACCGCGACGGTACCATCCGCGCCCAAGGTCAGCAGGTAAATCGGGTATTGGTGGATGGCAAGCCCTTTTTTGGCGATGACCCCAAGCTGGCCACCCGCAACCTGCCCGCCAACATCATTGATCAGGTACAGCTCTACAATCAGCGCAGCGACCAGTCGGCCTTTTCCGGCATCGACGACGGCCAGCAGGAGAAAACCATCAACCTGATTACCAAGCGCGACAAGCGCAAAGGCTACTTCGGCACTGAGTCTATCGGGGCGGGCACCAATGAGCGCTACCGCGCGCAGCTAGGCTTGAATCGCTTTAATAATGGCCGGCAGATTTCAGCACTGGGTCAGGCCAACAACATCAATCAACTGGGCTTCAGCAACGATGGCAGCCCCACCGCCGGCGACGTAAGCAGCGGCCCCGGCGCAGGCAGCAATAGCGTACCCAGCGGATTTGGAGGCGTGGGCGGGCCGGGCGGCGGTGGCCAGGTTACAATAAACATGGGCGGCCGTGGGAGCGGCAATGCACAGCCAGCCAGTAACAACCAGCCCAGCAGCATCACCGAATCGTTGGCTGGGGGGCTAAATTATCGTGATGCCTGGGGCAAGCGCGCCGAAGTGGCCACCAGCTACTTCGCCAACCGAACCACGGTGACTACCGACCAGGTAAGCCGGCGCGAAAACGTGGCGGGCCTCGACGCGGGCACCGGCGAAACCGGCCAGCCCCTAGTTACCGACCAAAGCGCTGCGGCCCGCGCCCGCACCGTAAGCCAGCGGCTGAACTTTCGGCTGGACTACCGGCTCGATACCCTTACCTCCTTTCGCTTCACGCCGGCCCTGTGGTGGCAAAATACGGATCAGCGCCAAGCTAAAGATCAGCTAACCAGCATCGGGGAGCGGCAGCTAAATACCAGCCTTAGCACCTACAATGCCTCGGCCAATACGCTCTGGGGCAACGGCAATCTGCTGCTGATGCGCCGTTTTGCCAAGGCTGGCCGCACCTTGTCGGCTAACCTCAGCGCCGTGCTGAATAACCAGGATGGGGAAGCCTTCAACCAGGCTACGAACACTTTTTTCGCTCTCGATGGCACCGGCCGCACTACCCTGCTCAACCAGCGAATAAGTCAGGACTACCCGGCCCGTACACAGGCGCTCAATCTGGCGTATGTCGAGCCGTTGAGCTTGCAGCAAAAGCTGGAGTTTAGATATAACCTGGCCAATACGCGCAGCACCTCCCGGCGCGACGTGGCCGACTTCAACCCCACTACTGCCCGCTACGATGCCGCAAATGAAATCCTTAGCAACCAGTTCAGCAGCGGTTTTCTGACAAACCGGGCGGGCCTGACTTGGCAGACGCGCCGCCTGCGCTACGGCTTCTCCCTGGGCCTCGACGCCCAACAGTCCAGCCTGCGCGTCAACAATCAAAGCGCCGATACTGCCCTCACGCGCGACTACCAGAGCTTGCTGCCCAGCGCCATGTTTACGCTAAATGCTAGCCGTAGCCGCACGCTGCGCCTAAACTACCGCACGCGCTTGCAGGCACCCACGGCCAGTCAGCTTCAGCCCGTAGCCGACAACACCAACCCACTATACATCCGTCTCGGCAACCCCCAGTTGCGGCCCGAATACTACCACACCCTCACGGCTACCTTCAATCAATTCAACGCCGTGAACAACCGCAGCGTGTTTGGCTTGCTAAGCGCTAATCAGGTTCAAAATCGCATTGTGTCGGCCACCAGCTTCAGCTCGGCCGGTGTCCAAACCACGCGGCCCGTCAACGCCGATGGCTACCGTAGCCTCAACGGGTTTCTGTCCTTGGGTCAGCGGCTGGGCTGGCACAAGCTGAATGTAAATCTGACCACGAATGCCAACTTCACCCAGGGTCAAAGCCTAGTAAATGACCAGCAAAACCAAGCCCGCAACTGGAGCCTAGGGCAAGGACTGAGCCTCAACACGGCCTTCAACGACAAGCTGGAACTTGGCCTTGCCGGCAACGTCACGTACCTGGACGCCCGATATTCTCTCCTGCCCCAACAAAACACTTCGTACTGGACCCAGACTCTGGAGGCCGATGTATTTTATCAGCTGCCCGGCCGCTGGGCCGTGAGCAGCGACCTATGGCTCACGCGCTACGCGGGCCGCTCAGCTGGCTTCAACCAGGGAGTATCGCTGTGGAACGTGGGCCTCACCCGCCAACTCTTTAAGGACAAACAGGGCGAGCTAAAGCTGCAAGCCTACGATTTGCTCAAGCAAAACCGCAGCGTAGTGCGCAACGTGACCGATATTTACTTAGAAGACGTGCGCAGCAAAGTTCTCACCCGCTACTTCATGCTCAGCTTCACTTACAACCTGCGGCAGTTTGGGAAGTAGGGTTGTCGATAGAGGTAGATAAAACAATGAGTGGAGCCGAGCAAAGGCAGTAACTGAATACCTTACTGCATATTTCCATTAGCCTCCCCCGTATGTCGTCGTCCATTCCTATTCAACCCACGCTAGAAGACCCGCAGACGCTGCTGATCCCCTTGCAGGCCACCGATTTTGAGGCCCTGTACGCGGCCGCTTCCGACCCGAAGGTTTGGGAGCAGCACCCCAACAAAGACCGCTGGAAACCGGAAGTTTTCCGAACGTTTTTTGAGGGTGCTATGCAGAGTCAGGGGGCTTTCAAAATCATCGACAAAGCGACCAATGAGGTGGCGGGTAGCACTCGTTTTTACGGCTATGATGAACAGGAAGACAGCATCCTGATTGGCTACACGTTCTACGCCACCCGCTACTGGGGCAAGGGGCTCAACCTGAAGGTGAAGACGATGATGCTGGACTACATCTTTCAGTTCGTGTCGCAGGTTTACTTCCATATTGGCGCGGCAAACACCCGCTCCCAAATCGCGATAAGCCGTTTGGGGGCAGAAATGGTAGCCGAGGAGGAAGTAGCGTATTTTGGTGAGGCGCCCCAGTTAAACTTCGTCTACAGAATCGGGAAAGAACCGTGGAGCAGGCGCGGCTGAAACGGCGTAACTATTCAGCCGGCAAGGTTGCCCGCTGGGTTATTTGCGAAAGCGGTCGGCGGGCCGGAGCGTGAAGTTGCGCGCTACATTAAACCCGAAATAGATGTCGCCATCGAAAAATTGCCCCCCAGTGCGCGGAATGAACAGCGGTTCAATCATTCCCTGCGCATTGGTAACGTGGAGCTGAAATACGTGGCCGCCCGTTTCAATATCTACGCCGGCGGCCATGGCATCACGCAGTCCGGTGGCGCGGGAGGTGGGTAAGCGGTAAAAATATTTCGCAGCAGGATGTATTCGTGAACAGCCCGAGCCCATCTGCCCCTCCTCCACGAAGCTTGAGGTACTGAGTACTAGCTACAGGCGCGGTGGTGGACGGCTTGGCAAAAGCTGCGCGTATCTACACCTGAAGAGAGGGAAACATGCTATTTTCGTCCGTGCCAAGCCTGACTATTCAGGTCGCCGGACCTGCTGTTTTTGCTGCTTATGAACTTGAAAAGATACGCTGCGCTGAGCCTATTAAGCGCAGGCCTACTGGCTTCCCACCCTGCCCTGCCGCCTGTGCCGGCCGCCGATGTAAGCGCCGTTAAAGCCCAGGCAATAAAGGATCTGGACGGCGACTACAACGACTACAAGAAAGTAGCTCAGCAAATCTGGGGCTTTGCGGAAGTGGGCTACAAGGAAACTAAAAGCTCGGCCCTACTCCAGAAAACCCTGCGCGACAACGGCTTTCAGGTGCAAGCCGGCGTGGCCGATATTCCAACGGCTTTTGTGGCCACGTACGGCAGTGGCAAGCCAGTTATTGGCATAATAGCCGAGTACGATGCGTTGCCGGGTTTGTCGCAGCAGGCCAGCGCGGAGAAAAAACCAATAGCCGGCCTCGACGCGGGCCACGGCTGCGGCCATAATCTGTTTGGCACAGCCAGCGTAGCGGCGGGCATTGAGCTAAAAAAGCTGATTAAGGAAGGTAAGTTTAAAGGTACCGTGAAGGTATTCGGCTGCCCGGCCGAGGAAGGCGGCAGTGGTAAGGTGTACTTGGTGCGGGCCGGCCTATTTCAGGGCGTAGACGCCGCCGTGCATTGGCACCCCAGCAACCAGAACCGCTCCATGATGAGCAGCTATATTGCCAACAGCTCGGCCAAGTTTCGCTTTCATGGTATTGCCTCGCACGCCGCCGCCTCGCCCCAGCGCGGCCGCAGCGCCCTCGACGGCGTAGAGGCGATGAACAACATGGTAAACATGATGCGGGAGCACGTGCCCCAGGAAACGCGCATTCACTACATCATCACCAATGGCGGCAAGGCCCCGAACGTAGTGCCCGAATTTGCCGAAGTGTACTACTATGTGCGCCACCCCAACCGCGACGAAGTGAAAGACGCTTTTGCCCGCGTGGTGAAAGCAGCCGAAGGCGCAGCCCTAGGCACCGGCACCACCATGGACTACGAAATAATCGGTGGTACCCACGAGCTGCTGCTCAACGAAACCCTGGCGCGGGCCCTGCAAGTCAACCTGGAACAAGTGGGCGGCGTGAGCTACACGCCGCAGGAACTGGCTATTGGCAAACAGATTCAGGCCTCGCTGGGCTTTGCGGCGCCGCCCATTGAGGAGGCAGCCAAAGTACAGCCCTTTGCCGTTACGGATGGGGGCGGCAGCTCCGATGTAGGCGACGTGAGCTTCGCGGTGCCCACCGTAGGCCTTATGGCTGCTACCTGGATTCCGGGCACTCCCGCGCACAGCTGGCAGGCAGTGGCGTGCAGCGGCCAGGAAATCGGCAGCAAAGGCATGCTGGTGGCCGCCAAAACCATGACTTTGACGGCCATTGACCTCTTTACCGACCCGGCCCTGCTCCAAAAAGCCACCGCCGAATTCAAGCAGGACGTGGGCAGCTATGTGTACAAGCCCCTGCTCGGCAACCGTAAGCCGGCGCTCAATTACCGGGATTAATTTTAAGCCAGACCCTGCGTCTACAACTGCACAATCTCCGTCTGGGGGGCTTTTTTAAGCTGCTATTGAAGTAGCCGCAAGTAGCAAGCTGCATGAAGCAGCCTCCCCTCAGGAGGCTGTTTTTTGTTCGGTGCCGGTGGCAGCAGTTGCAGGTGTGGCTGTGGTGTTAGCGCGGCGGCTCTGCGCCCAATAGCCCAGGCCCATGGCGGCTAAGAGAGCCGCGCCGCCCGCTACTTTCTGGCCGTTGGTTAACGCGCTAAGTCCATTCTGCCGTTTTCCTTTTTTCCCGGACTTCGCCGACCCACCAAACAAGGAAGTACTGTTCTTCTGCTTAGCAGCTTTCTTATCCTTTTTGGCGCTCTGTTTCTTGCTCTTTTTCATATCAGTAGCATTTAGGAGGAAGTGCGTGCATGGGTGTCAGCCAAAGCTGAAATCTGTATTCGCGGCTCCGTAGTGCAAGGTTATGTCGAGCTTCAGGAGTGGGACGCTGATGCGGGGAAGTGCTTCTGGCCCTTATCGGCTACCCTCCTTTTTACAGGCTTCCTCGGTTCCTCGTCTGGCTTGGGGGGCAAAGCTTCCGGCCCAAGATCTTTATCCTTAGCCTTGCCTGGTAACAGGGAAGCTAAAGGGCCACCCGGGGAAGTAAGACCATCTAGTACCTCCTTGTGGGTCAAGTAAGTAATGGCGGCGGCGAGCAACCCTACCCCGCCAACTATTTTCTGGGTGGTACTCAGCTTGCCGATTTCTTTACTTATCCGGCGATACTTCCGGATCGATTCGGCGGCCACGTCCAGCATATCTTGTTCCAGCTTCTTAGCCTTTTTAGAACCTTTCTTCTTGCCTTTACCCATAGCAGTACACGATGGTTAGAGATGACAATCAAGTTCGGGGATTCGTAGGGGCGGCTTGCTCGAATAATTGCGTGGGAAGATGTCTTCTTCATTCGCAAAGCCAGTCCGGAAGGTTGTCTTTTCCTACACTTCTTTTGCCCATCGCGGGGGGCAAATTCGTCACTGGGCGGGGGGCTTTTTTCAAACAAGGCGAGGAGTTCGTCACAGCATTTTCCTGTTCGTCACATTTTGTTTTGGGGGCAGTTACGGCCGCTTATTCTTGCTCATGATAGGCCCAGCTAGCGGGGCCAGGTGTATCAAAAACGACAACCCTACGCATCATGAGAACTTCCGCCATTACCACACTCACTTCCTCTTTTAGCTTATTGCAGCGCGCCCGTCCTTTTGCCTGCGGCCTGCTGCTCGTGCTGGGTATGCCCACAGCGACGAGCTGCACGCGCTCGGCCACTACGCCCGTGGGAGGCTCACCCCGGAGTGAAGCCACTGTGCAGCCCATTGATATAAAACGCCTCCTGGCCGTGGCCGACTCGGCCGCGCAGGCCCAGATAACGGCCGGCCTCACGCCGGGCATGAGCGTGGGCGTAGCCCAGAATGGCCAGCTAGTATTGGCCCGAGCCTATGGCAAAGCCAATGTAGAAACGGGCGTTGATGTGGGCTCCATTACTTCGTATAAGGTGGGCTCCATCACCAAGCAGTTCACGGCGGCTATCGTAATGCGGCTGGTAGAGGCGGGCAAAATGTCGCTCACCGACCCCATCACCAACTACTTGCCCGACTACCCCACGCAGGGCCACCACGTCACTATTCACCACCTACTGAATCATACGTCGGGCATCAAGGCGTTTCGGGTGATGCACGAGGAAAACCGCCAGCGCTTCCGCCTCGACCTCACGTATCCCGAAATGATCGAGATGTTTGCCAAGCAGCCTTTCGAGTTCAAGCCCGGCGAGAAATACGAGTACAACAACTTCGGCTACTACTTGCTGGGCGAGATTATCAGTCGGGTGACGGGCGTCCCGTACCAGGATTATCTGGAGCGCGAATTACTGAGGCCGCTGGGCCTGAGCAATACCATGTATTGTGAGTCGAGCCGCGTGATTCCGCAGCGGGCAGCGGGCTACGAGTACGAAGGAAAAACGCTCATCAACGCCCGCTATCTGAGCATGCACATTGGGCCCGCCGCGGGGGGCCTTTCCTCTACCGTAGGCGACATGCTGCACTGGACTACTTTGCTGCACGGTGGCAAGGTGGTGTCGCCCGCTTCGTTCCGGCTCATGACTACCCCCACCGTCCTGGCCAACGGCGACACCATTGGCTACGGCTATGGCTTGCAATTGGCGGAGCTGGGGTCGCACGAGCAGATATTTCACACGGGTGGCGCCAATGGGTTCGTGTCGGCGCTGGCTCATTATCCCAAAAACGGGCTAACGGTAGTAGTCCTGGCCAACTCCGTGAAGGCCAATCCTGCAACCATCACGAAGGCGCTGTCGCGCACGGCCCTCGGCATACGCGTGCGCGACTTGCCCCTGACGCCCGATAATATTGCGCGCTACGCTGGCACCTACACTTACAAGTCGGGCGCCAAAACGCGGGTGCTGAAAGTGTATGAGGAAAGCGGCAAGCTGCACGCGCAGGTAACCGGCGGACCGGCTTTTCGGCTCCGCAGCCAAGGCAGCAACGTCTTTATTCCCTCCGGCAACGACGACAATCAAATCATCTTCACGCCTTCTGCGGATCGGGCCGCGGGCCTCACCATTCGGGAAGGCCGCTGGGAAGTGACGGAGGCCAAGCGCCAGGAATAAAGCAGCCTCCCTCCTACTGCTCTTTGTACGACAATATCTACAGCGCTATGGGATGGTTGGGTTAGCTAAACGCGGTAGAGATGCAACACTCTGCGTCTCTACAAAAAGCCCCCCAGACGCAGAAAACAGAAAAGATTACCTTCATTTTAAGCCAGATAATTTACAGTTGAATGTGTGCAGGAAACTTTCCTTTCAGACCGTCATGCCGAGCGCTTTGCCCCGCGCTCCCAGACAATAAGTCCCTTTCCCTCAAAACACTACGCCTGCCTAACGCGCCCCTCATATGACACCCACGCTAGAAGAGGCGCAGCCTCAGACAACAGACCTCCCGATGAATGATTTCACGGAGTACATCGATAAGCCCTCTACGCTTTCCAAAATTGAGTTTGGGGTCGCCACTGTCCTGCTAATTTTCTCTATCCTATTGCTCGACAGCAGCGACGCGACCGTTGCCCGCCAGTTGTTCGAGGAAGCGGGAATATCGTTCGGCTATTACGCCAATTTCTTCTACCCGCGCGTACTCGTTTTCGTTACCGTTTACCTCGCGTTTCTGCTGGTCAATTTTGTGGTAGTGCCCCAGCTACTTCGGCGCGAACAGGTGGCCCGCAATATTCTGCTGCTGCTGGGGGCTTATGTGGCGGCGGGACTGGTTTTTGGCACCACTGACACCTATGCTGCTACGTATCTTTTCCGTGAGTATCCCACGGAGCAGGACACTTACAATGCGCTCTTCCAGCAAGGCTTTGGGGGGGCTTTTCAGTTGCTGGTTTTTCTGGGAACGTACTCCCTGTTGAAGTACGCGGTTCTGCGCTTTATCCCAAGGCCCCTGATTATCAAGCCGGAGAACCGATCTATTGTGCGCGAAGTGGCACTGGCATTCAGCGTGTGGCTAGTGACCGTATTGCTACTTATGGCGGTGGGAGCCGAAGAGATGATCCTGTATGGGGCGATGCTTGTGCCGCTTACGGCAGCCTTCTATTTTTTCGCCTATTACTACCTCATCCCGAGAATGGTAACAAAGCAGCGGCCGGTGCGATCATACATCCTCTGGGTGCTGCTGTCCCTGCTTATATCCTTTGGGCCGGTGATGCTCCTGGTTCTGATCTTCTGCGATGATCCGGATGTAGGAGCTGGTTTTGCCTTTTTCAATGAGGGCTTTCAACTCTTTATTACGGCTCCGCTGACCTGGAATCTCTATAAGCGGCGCGTAAAGAGCAAGGAAGAAATTGGCGTGCTGCAAACCGAACTGGGCCAGTCGACAGCCAACCTGAATTTTTTGCGTTCCCAGATCAATCCGCACTTTCTGTTCAATAGTCTGAACACCTTGTACGGTACGGCCCTGCAGGAAAACAGTGAGCGCACGGCCCAGGGTATTCAGATGCTGGGCGACATGATGCGGTTTATGCTGCACGAAAACCACCAGCGCCAGATTCTGCTCACCCGGGAGGTGGAGTATATGCGCAACTACATCGAGCTACAGTCGCTCCGGACGAGCACCTCACCCAACATCAGCATCGAAACCAGCATTGAGGATGTGGTGGCCGAGAAGTGGATTGCGCCCATGCTGCTGATTCCCTTCGTGGAGAATGCCTTTAAGCACGGCATCAGTCTAAAACGCAAATCGTGGATACGGGTGACCTTGCACTACGAAGCCGACAAGCTTTACTTTGACGTGTACAACAGCACCCACCCCAAGCAGGAGCTAGACCTAGAAAAAGACCACTCTGGTGTAGGCCTCGAAAACGTGCGGCAGCGCTTGGCCCTCCTCTACCCCGGCAAGCACGAGCTATCCATTAGGGAAACCCCACAGGAGTTTTTTGTGCACCTTACACTGCAGTTGGGCGCTAGCGCCCAGCAGTAGTGTAAGAGTAATTGGATAACAAATTACAAAGGCGGTCATGCTGAGCGAAGTCGAAGCATCTCTCCCGCTTCGTTAATTAGTACTCGTGTAGAGATGCTTCGACTTCGCTCAGCATGACAGTTAGTGTGGCAATGACCGCTTCATTGTTAACCAGTCCAAGTTTCTAAGTCAATTGTCTGCCAAGTCGGATTGAACGTGTTGATCAATACTTCTTTCTTGCTGCGTGTCCAACCCTTCAACTGCTTTTCCCGCGCTATAGCCTGCATAGCATCGGCACAGAGCTCGAAGTACACCAACAAATCCGCTTGATACCTCCCTGTGAATTTGCTGGCATCGCCACGCCCATCACTATGTTCGTAAAGGCGGCACGTAAGGTCGTTGGTGACGCCAATATACAGCACCGTTCTGGTTGGGTTAGTCAAGATGTAGATATACATAGTATTTGAACTAAATGGGAAAGAATCACCTAATGAAAGCCTTCTTTCATGCTTCTAAACATTGACCTTAATTTCGAAGGGCTTTATCTAACCCTCCTAGAACGTCTGTCATGCTGAGCCTGCCGAAGCATCTCTCCCGCAATGCTGAAATCAATTAATTTAGCAACGAAGCGGGAGAGATGCTTCGGCAGGCTCAGCATGACCGCCTATTTTGGATGAGTCACCATTATCACCGGCCCTTTTTCTCTACTAACCCCACCCGCCCAAACACCTATGAAAGCAATATCAATCGACGACGAACCGATGGCGCTGGAGGTGGTGCGTTCTCTGGGGGGCAAAATTCCGTATCTGGAGCTTAAAGCTTGCTTCACGGATGCCTGCGAGGCTATGGAGTATTTGCAAAAGGAGCCCGTCGACCTGCTGTTTCTGGATATCAAGATGCCCGACATCTCGGGGCTGGAGTTTGTGACCAGCCTGCAGAAAAAGCCGTTGGTCATTTTTACTACGGCTTATTCCGAGCATGCTGTGACGGGCTTTGAGCTGGATGCTGTGGATTATCTGCTCAAGCCCTTCTCGCTGGCCAGGTTCATGAAAGCCTGCAACAAAGCCCACGAGCTGCTCCGCCTCCGCGACCAAACCGTTCAGACCAAAGACTACGTGTTTGTGAAGACGGGCACAGAGCAGGTGCGCGTGCCCTACGCGGATATTCTATACATGGAAGCGGCCGGGAACTACGTCACGTTCGTGCTGGGGGGCAAACGTCTGCTCTCCCGCATGACCATGACGGAGCTCAGCGAGCTGCTGCCCACCGATCAGTTTGTGCGGGTGCATCGCTCCTTTGTGGTGGCCAAAGACAAAATTGACAAGCTGGAGCGTCACCAGGTAACCGTGCGCGGCCATGCCGTGCCGGTCGGCGCCTCGTATCTGCCGCAGTTGGTTGTATGACACCTAGCTAGAAATACGATTCAGTAGCTGAATGAGCCGAAAACAGCCCGATTGCAAACGTAAACTTATCAGCGTTAATACTCTGACGAAGGAGGATACCGTCTCAACAAGTAGAGACGGTGTCCTCCTTCGTCTTTAAGACAACTCAGTATTTTATAAAATTATAGTTCTATTATTTCTTGAAATACATCTATATAACTTATACATTTCATTACTCAATACTTGAAGGCTGAGCGGCTCATCTTAGAAAAGATTGCTGCCATTCATATTCTGCGTGCTACCCATCTTTCTGGGTAGTCTAAGCTGCTGCATTGCCTGATTCTGGCCTAGCTACTATGCTCTAGTTCTCTGCTTACAACTATCTCAGTCAGCGGCAAAAAGCCCCCCAACACCTTCCCTAAGGACTGCTAACCTGCTTTTCCTCACCAAATTCATATTGCCTGTATGAACAACTTGAAAGTTGCCATTGTCGGGGGCGGGCCCGCTGGCATTGCCGCCGCTAAGTCGTTGCTGGAAGAAGGACTTACGCCGGTTCTCATTGAGCAAAGCAGTCACATTGGGGGACAGTGGAATCAGGGAGCGGCGCATAGCGGCATCTGGCCCGACATGCACGCCAACTCCCCCCATGTGCTGATGTCGTTTTCAGATTTTGACCATCCGGCCGGCACCCAGATGTTTCCTACCAATCAGGAGGTGCTGGCGTATCTCACGGCGTATGCCCACCACTTTGGCTTAGGCCCTTACATACGACTGAATACCCGCGTGGAGTTCATCAGCCGAGGGCCGGAAGGGCAATACTGGGTGACGACCCGTACCCCGGACGGTGATGGGGTGAAGGAGCTATTTTCGCACGTTATTCTGGCCTCGGGCCGCTACAATCATCCCAACTTTCCAGCTACGCCGGGCCTAGATCAGTTCCGGGGTAAGGTGCTGCATTCATTTGCTTACCGGGGTCGGCAAGCCTTTGCCGGGCAGCGCGTACTGGTGGTGGGCAACAGCATCAGTGGGTTGGAAATTGCCAGCGACCTCGCCTTGAACGACGGCCCGCCGGTGCTGTCGTCGTGCCGAAAGCCGCGCTACATCATTCGCAAGCTGCTACATGGCATGCCTGCGGAGCAGCACGTATTCAATCGTTTCGCAACGTACCTAAGCCAGGTATTACCGCCTCCGGAAGCGGCGGCGGGCCTGAGGAAGCTCATTGTCGAGAGCTTCGGTAATCCGGCTGATTTCGGGGGTTTGCCCCCCAGCGACAATCTGCTGGAAGCGGGCGTCTCGATGTGCCAGAACTACTTGGACCAGCTGGCCAGCGGCCGCATCCGCGCCGTGACGGGGGTGCGCACGTTCACCCCAACTGGCGCTATCCTTACCTCGGGCGAAGAGGTAACCGTAGACACTATTTTGCTGGCTACGGGCTTCGGCCTGCACCTGCCCTTTCTAAGTGAGGACATCCGTCAGACGGTGCTTGCCGACGACAAGTGCCTCGACCTGCACCACTTTACTTTCCACCCCGATTTGCCCAATGTGGCCTTCCTGGGTCTTTTTGGTCAAATCGGCTCTTATTTTCCCACCGTGGAGCTGCAGGCGCGTTGGGTTGCGGCTTGCTGGAGCGGCCAACACGCGTTGCCCACCCAGACGCAAATGGAGCAGGGCTTGGCCGAAGCCGAGCAGTTTAAGCAGGTGCGCGATGAAATTACGTCTCACGAGTCGATGCATATGTTCTCGCATGATCTGGGCGTAGCTCCCTCCCTCGACCGGTACCCCGATCTGGCCCGGGAGCTGCTATTTGGCCTGCTGGTACCGGCCCAGTTTCGCCTCGAAGGTCACCGCAGCCGCCCAGATGCCCGCGCCCGCTTCGAGCAGAACAGCCGTTGCTACACCGCTGGCCAAGCCATTCCGCTCGATCAGCAGCAGCGTGCCGGCTTGATGATGTTGGCCCGTGCGCTTCCCCAAAATCAGGCGTTGCAGAACTTAGTTGAACAGCTACAGCCTGAGGCAGTACTATAGGTTTACACCACGTTCAGGCTTGAGCGGTAACAGACTTTTTCGAGCAGACTGAGAGTCTGTCCTAGCAAAAGCCAAGCAGATGGGTAATACCTACCACTAAAACCAACCGCTAAAAGCGAAAGGGCAGCCGCATATGCGGCTGCCCTTTCGCTTTTTCAAACCCGCTAACTTAAGCGGGTAGGCGCATGCCATCATCACCGATGGTGCCGCCGCCTAGTAAGAGCAATGTATACATAACGGGAAGGGTGTGCGGCCTAGGAATAGGCCAAGGTGAAAAGGGCAGTTGAGGGCGGCTGTTACGAAGAAGCAAGCCCACAATAGCTATTCACAAAACCGGGCCAAAGTGTGCTCAGCCGGGCGCTATTTCGCGCGTCAGAATAAATGAAACTCGCTCTGGTCATGCAGCGCAGCATTATTAGGGCAACACCCGGCATAGCAGCTTCTCTTATTGAGCTACCTGCCCCACTCTAACTTGAATAACAGCGAAACAGAACGCTGATTATTTGGAGGCGGCGGAATGGCAATGTAAATGCTTAATTGTATTATTGATCAAGCATTACCAAAACGCTCTCCTGCTATTTCCTTTAAAGATTGATGTATGTCAAATTTCAAACTCCCAAAATTATTAAAAGACTTACTTGATACAAATGAATATAATTTTTCTATACAAGAAGCTATAAAAGAATTCACTTCTTGGCTTGAAGATAGTAAAATGCCATTTTTTGTCGATTATACAGACCATGGAATTAAACATTTACAAGAGGTTTTAGCTACTACATGTGCCTTAATTCCTAAAAAAAGCAAAGATTACTTTTCTTCGTCTGATGCAGGAACTTTAATATTATCCGTTTTATTTCATGATTGCGCAATGCACTTATCGAAAGCAGGATTTAAAGAACTTATTTATGGCAATTATAGTAAAAATATTATTGCAGAGTTTGATAAAAAAACATGGACAGAAGAATGGGAAGACTTTTTATTTTTCGCTCGCAGATGGGATGACAATAAATTAAGTTCGATTTTCGGAACTGACGAAAATGGAATTGCACGTTTCTCTGTCCAAGACCCCTTTGAACATTTTAATGACCTAAACGAATCAGATCATAGGTTAATTGGGGAATTCATTCGCAAACACCATGCGAGGCTAGCACATGAAATCGCCATATTCGGAGTTCCTGGATACGAAGGTGTAGCTTTACGAGTAAACGAAAAATTACCCTTAGAACGCAGAGACTTAGCTGGAGTTATTGCAAGAAGCCATAACCTTCATGTAAGAGATTGTCTTGACTACTTGCAATATAAGTTTGGCAGTACCCGTGAATACCAAGGGATACACGCTGTGTATTTGATGACACTATTGCGTGTAGCTGATTATCTGCAAATACAGTCTTCTCGTGCCTCGGAAATAGCCTTTAAATACAAAGAAATACCCAGCCGCATTTCACAAATAGAATTCAAGACTCATCACTCTGTTAAAAACATAACAGCAACTCATGATGATCCCGAATCATTACAAATTCATGCATTACCATCAGAGGTTGAATTATTTTTACGTTTAAAGGAGTGGCTAAACGGTATTCAATCAGAGTTGGATGCATCATGGGCAGTACTTGGTGAGGTTTATGGTAAGCAAAAGGGACTTCGAAAACTTGGCCTTTCCTTCCGAAGAATTAGATCTAACATTGATGATGTCAAACAATTTTCAGATACCGTCTCGTACGTACCTGACTTGATTCGATTTGATATAGCTAGAGCAGAGTTATTAAAATTGCTTATTGGACCTCTCTATAGTGACGATCCAAGTTATGGAGTGAGAGAATTAATGCAAAATTCTATTGACGCAGTTAGAGAATATGATCAATTTATTTTAGATCATCCTGAATGCATTAGCAAACCCCGGCGCCTTCAGGAAAAGGACGTTGAAATTGAACTATCACCCTTGATAAATAATCAAGCTTATATGACTATTTCAGACAAAGGCATAGGAATGAAAGAAGAAGTTATTAGAGATTACTTTTTACGTGCAGGTGCCTCATATAGGCAAAGTGACAGATGGAAATCAGCTTTTGAACACAGTAGTAGTTCAGAAAAGAACACTAACAAATCAAAAGTTCTTCGCTCTGGCCGTTTTGGAGTGGGGGCTTTAGCGGCCTTTCTTATTGGAGATGAAATAGAAGTAGAAACTCGTCATGTAACTGATGAAAAGGGTTACTATTTTAAAACTCAGCTAGAAACTAACACTATAGAAGTCATAAAAAAAGACAATATAAATGTAGGAACTTTAATCAAAGTAAAAGTTGACGTTAATAATTATAAGGAATTAACTAATAATAGTTACAGGAAAGCTCGACCAGGTCTATGGGATTGGTATTGCCTTGAGTACCCCACAATAGCTCGAAAACGATTTAGTATAACAAAGGAGCACACCACTTATACAAGCAAATTTAAATTTAATGAAGATTTAATAAAGAACGATTGGAAAAAGCTAAATTCAAATCACCCTTATGAGGTATTTTGGTCATTTCAGAACGCCCCAAGACTAATATGTAATGGCTTATTCGTTAGCGATTCTGATACGTTACGCGAAATACCTTTATCACATTTTGAAGGAAATTTACATCAGTTTTTTTATCCTCTATATCCTAAAATATTTATTAAAGACGTTGATGGACTTTTCCCATTAAATCTACAGCGAAATGACCTAAGAACAAACGATTACCCGTTTGGTAAGGAATTAGTTACAGATTTAATAACTGAAATGATCGCATGGTTTTTTTACAATGGACCTGATAATTTAGATTACTTCAGCGAAAAAGATTGGCGTGGAAAATGGCTAGAAAATTTAATAGTAATGAGGAAGTCAAGCTATGGAATTAAAATTCCATCTCTTATGTGCAATATAAATATTAAACATATTATATATTTACTAAAAATAGATACACTAATAAAAACAGAGGATGACGAATGTATAATATTTAGAGGAAAGTTTAATACGGATCATGTAAGAATCAAAAATACTAATAATGATTACAAGCCCCATATAAGACAATTACAGTATAGATTGAACAGCAAAGACAAAAAGCAATTAAAGACTTATACACATGAGGATTATCAAACCGAAAATAAAATAAAATATTTTGTAGAATGGCAAAAGAATAACTGGCTCATGGCTTCTACAAAAAATTGCCCCCCCAGTTGGCTTTATTATACCACAATTCGACAGTGAACTAAACGATTTAGATAACAGAGATAAATATGGCTGGCAGTTAGAAGAATACTTTTTCCCTGATGGCACTTATTTAGATGCCAAATCAAATAATAGCGTTATAGAGCAAATTTGGTACAAGTATTTTAACAACAAATGGATACCTAACTCTTTTGAGGAGAGAATAAATATGTTTCCTAAAACTGCAGACCATTTCAAAAAGCACTATCCACAAGTAATACCTGCATCCATACCTAAATAAATATTCATTTTCTATAATTACATTTATAAAGTAAATTTTCCGATTTTACATTAAAACAAATAAGCCCCCCAGCGCATGTTGGGGGGCTTATTTGTGATAATCACCTTCTGCATTTACTTCTGCGTTAACGCCCAAGCATCCATCGTCTTTTCAGCTATAGCCAGGGGCATGGCGGCATTCTGCAGCAGTTGGTCGTGGAAGGCGCGGAGGTTGAATTTGCCCCCAAGTTGCTTTTCGTACTTGTTGCGCAGCTCGATGATCTTCATCTGCCCGGTTTTGTAGGCTAGCGCCTGCCCCGGCCAGGCCATATAGCGCTCAATTTCGGCGGTGGCGGCTTGCTCGTCGATGGAGCGGTTGTCGCGCATGTACTGGATAGCCTGCTCACGGGTCATGTTCTTGCTGTGCATGCCTGCATCCACCACCAACCGGATGGCGCGGTGCATTTCCCCGTTCAGGGCGCCCATGCGCTGGTAGGGGTCGGTGTAGAGGCCCAGCTCCTTGCCGAGGCTCTCGGTGTACAGGGCCCAGCCTTCGCTGAAGGCGCTGTAGAAGCCGAAGCGGCGGAACTTGGGCAGGTTTTCGTTTTCCTGCTGCAAGGCAACCTGGTAGTGGTGACCTGGAATGGCCTCGTGCAGAAACAGCGACTCCATGCCGCGGGTCACGTTGTACTTGGTGGCGTCGATGATGGGCACGTAGAAGATGCCGGGGCGGGAGCCGTCGGGCAGGCCACGATTGTACTGAGCACTGGCCGAGGCGGCGCGGAAGGCTTCAGTCTGGCGCACTTCAAAGCCGGTTTTGGGCACCTTGCCAAACATCTTCTTCAGGTTGGGGTCAATCTTGGCCTGCACGCCGCGGTACACGTTGAGCACCTCCTCGGGCGTTTTGAAGGGCATAAACTTGGAGTCGGTGTTCAGATAAGTGAAGAAGGCGTTCAGGTCGCCCTTAAAGCCCACCTCCGTCTTGATCTTCTCCATCTCCTGCCGAATGCGCTTCACCTCGCTCAGGCCCGTCTGGTAAATCTGGTCGGGCGTGCGGTCGGTGGTGGTCCAGAACTTCACGGCGTAGCGGTACATATCGGCCCCGCCGGGTACGGCCGCAATGCCGGTGGTGGTGCGGGCCTTGGGCAGGTACTCGTTCTTTAGAAAGTCGTGCAGCTTCTGGTAAGTAGGCACAACCTGCTCTTTGATGGCCTGCTGGTAAGCAGCGGTGAGGCGCTGCTGATCGGCGGCGGATACAGTGGCCGGAAATTTGGCTACAGGTCCGTAGAAGATGCTCTTGCTGGGGTCGGTGGTGACCATAGCCTGCATTTGAGGCAGCATTTTTTCTACCAGCGGACGGGGCAGCACCACGCCGGCTCGTATGCCGCGGCGGAAGTTGCCGATAGCCGAATCGGCCCACACGGGGTAAGCGCGCACCCGGCTCAGCCAGTTGTCGTAATCCTTGGTGGTTTTGAAGGGTTGGTTGCCGGAGCCAGCGCCCAGTTGCGCCAGCGAAATAGGCAGGCCGCTCATCTGGGTAATAGGCATCATCCAGGAGTTTTGCTTTAGGCCTTCCAGCCGCATCTGCATGTCGTAGAGGAAGATGTCATAGCTCACCCGGTCGTTTTCGGAGAGCTTGCTGCGGTCAAACTTCTTGAGTGCGTCGAGGTACTGCTGGAAAAACTGCCGCTGGGCCGTGCGGTAGGCCACGGTGTTGTCGTTGGGCAGCTGGTCATTGTAGCGGTTGTCGCCCTGCCCGGTGGCTTCCAGCGGGAAGAGCTTGGCGCGCTCGTCCCAATACTTCTCAAACATAGCCGCCAGCGCCGGCGAATCGGCCGCCACGGTGGCGGTAGCGTGGCTGGTAGCGGGCGTATGGCTGGTCAGGGTGCCCAGCAAAGCCGCCGCCAGCGCCGCTGACAAGAAAAGGTGTTTCATAGGGAGAGGATGAGGTGGTAGGTAAATATAGTGGCGTTTGGGGCGGCGGGACCGGTGGGGGGCAAAAGGCAGAGCTATAAAGCTATGAAAGCTAAAAACTAGCTCCCCTCCTCAGCTGAGGAGGGGTTGGGGGTGGTTGATAATCGTTGGGGGCTTTTTCTGGTAAAAAAGTTGCCTCAATAGCTACAAATACCCCGTCAAGCTGCTCCATCACTGCTCGATTTTCAAACCGTACTACTCGATAATCTAAGCCAGCCAGATACTCGGTCCGCATGACGTCGTTGGACTCACCACTTGCGGTGAAGTGACCAGCGCCGTCTATCTCAATTATCAGTCTTTTAGCTGGACAATAGAAGTCCACTACGTACGGCCCAATTCCGTGCTGACGACGAAACTTGCGGCCAGCTAATTGACTGCTTTGGAGGGAACGCCATAGAATAGCTTCAGCCTGGGTAGAATTATTCCGCAACGCCCGACGGATAGGCTTTTGGTAATTCAGATTGTGGACCTGTTTTGGGGCTGACATGGGTGTTAGGGTCATTTAGTAATCAAGATAAACACCGATTGCCAACCACCCCTAGCCCTTCCTCAGCTGAGGAGGGGAACTAGCTCTCTAGTTTTTTTTAGCTGCATAGCTCTAGCTTCTTTCTAAATCTTTAGCCTGCTATTTTATTGGTAGCTGTTTTTCCAGCAACGTCAGCAGCTCCTGGAGGTTAATGCCCCACAGGGCGGGGTTGGAGTGGGTGCCGTGGCCGGTGGTTTTGTCGCTAATGGGCAGCAGAATGTAGCGTCCGTTCGGCACCTTCTTGATTTCCTGTTCTAGGATGCCTAATTCTGGCGGGTTCACTTGGTCGTCGGCGGAGTTGATGGCCAGCAGGGGGGCTTTTATTTTGCTCAGGTGCGGGGCAGGGTTGTAGTCGCGGGAGGCGTCGAACTGGTAGATGAAGTCGTTGGCGTCGAGGGAGGTCAGTAGTTGGGTTCTCCTTTTTTCTAGGGCAGCTTCAGCCAGTTCGCGCGTGGGGGCCGTTTTCTGCATCTGCAAGGGGCTGCTGGTCATAAAGATTAGCGACGAAATAGCCCCCGTCAGGCCCGTACGGGGCTGAGTGGTGTAGTTGCCGCCCTGCCAGGCCGGGTCCATCTGAATCAGGTCGATGGCCATTTTGCGCAGCATGCGGTTGCGGCCCGCTATTTCCACCGGCAGACTGGCCAGGGGCACCAGCGCGTCCATAAAGTCGGGGTAGCGGTAGCCCCACACCCAGGTTTCCATACCGCCCATCGAGGTTCCCATGATCAGTCGGGCGTGGGCCACGCCGAGGTGCTCGGTGAGCAACCGGTAGTTGGCCGTCACCATGTCGTTGTAGGTGTACTTGGGGAAGCGCATCCGCAAACCGTTGCTGGGCTTGCTGGATTGCCCGTGCCCGATGGCGTCGGGCAGGATGATGTAGTACTTGGCCGCATCCAGCAGCTGGCCGGGCCCGAAGAGATTGCCGGCAAACTGCTCACTTAGAAATTGCTTACCGCTGCCCGTAGTTCCGTGCATGATAACCACTGCATTCGTTACCCGCCCGGTTGCGTCTTTACGCGGCTTACCAATAGTCGTGTAGTGCAGCTTCAACTCCGGCAGCTTTTCCCCGCTCTCAAACGCGTAGTTCTTCAGGCTAAAATCCGCGTCAACCGGCGCCGGATACTTTATTGCCGTGGTTTGAGCATAGCTAAGCAAAGGCAGCCAGAGCAGCAGCAGTAGAAGTTTTCTCATGGTGGGTGGGAAGTAGAATGGCTAACAGGCGAGCGAGTCAGGCGCCTGGGAGGCTTTTTTGCTTCTTAAAAGACATTGCTGAAATCATCTTCAGCTCTGGCCCTAGGCATTGGGAGCAATGGTTTTTGGAAACTATCCGCAGGCCCAAACGCGAGCTGCCTGTAGGTCCGTAAACAGGCGCCACTCGAAGGGCATCTGCGGCTGAGTTTGTGTCTGCGCCTGCCCAATCAGCATTTTATTGTGCGGGTCCATGGACTCAATGCGGGCAAACCGCTTCAGTCCCACGCCAATTAGCTGTGGCAGCACCTGCTGAGCAATCCATTCCAGGTCGGCGGGGGTAATGAACCCAAAAGCCGGTCATCGGCAATCCAGCCGGTAATACGATATTGCCGGGCCAGCACTACAGCATCGAGTGTGGCTTGGCGCAGAATGGCACTGCTGCCAAAGCCCAGCCACTGCGCTTCAATGGCGCGGGAAGCGCCTTCGTGTAGGTAAAGAGTCAGGTAAGGAGTAGCAGTCAAAAGCAGCATAGGCAGGGAACAGGCGGAAAATATAAGCGCAGCAAGCGGCTGTAAAGCTTACAGGTTAATGGAAGCATTTCAGCTTCGACGGGCAAGAAGCTAATAAATCGCGATTCTCCGTATGTGTAGGCTACCCTTTGCTACTCTACCACCCGCTTTTCTGCGTTTCTCAGATACTGCTCATCTATCACGGCGCCCAGGCCCGGCACATTCGGCACCTCAATAACGCCATGGGCCCGATAACGAATTCCGCCCACCACGGGGTCCTCGGTGTACATCAGCGGGGTGTCGAAGTCGCAGTGACGAATGGCCTCGTGGGTAAGGGCTAAGTGAGCGGCGGCCGTCATGCCCAAGCGCGACTCCATAAAGCCCCCCACCTGCAAGGTCAGGCCGGCGGCGGCACCCAAATCGACGATTTTCTTGGCCCGGTGCAGTCCCGACGATTTGCCCAGCTTAATGTTGAACTGCGGGCAGGCACGCAGCTGAATCAGGCGCGCCGCGTCGTGCTCATCGCCGCAGCTTTCATCGGCCATAATCGGAATGGGCGACGCCGCCGACACCGTGGCCAGGTCCATAAACAGGTGGCGGGCAATGGGCTCTTCGCAATGCGCAATACGATAAGGCGCCAGCGCCTGCAACACGGCAATGGCCGCCTCAGCCGTCTGCCAGCCCTGATTAGCGTCGATGCTGAGCGGATGATTGAGCCCAATGCCCTCCCGAATGGCCCGAATACGCGCTACATCGGCCTCCAACGTTTCCCCCAGCTTTACTTTAATGAACGGAAAACCCTGCTGTTGAAACCGGATGGCATCGGCCTGCATTTTGGCGGGCGGCCCTAAGCTCACCGTCATGTCGGTAGTGAGAACTTTATCAGATTTGCCCCCAGAAAAGCGTAGAGTGGTAGGCCGGCCTGCTGGGCGGCTATATCGTGCAGGGCTATATCAAACGCGCTTTTGATGCTGCTATTGGCGTAGATAATGCGGTTCATGATAGCCAGGCTCCCGGCAATGTCCAGCGCATCGTGCCCGTGCAGGCCGCGCGCCAGGTACTGCGCTACGGCAAAGCAGGTATCAATGCTTTCCCCGTTGATGGTCATGTAGGGGCTGCATTCGCCGTAGCCCGTGCAGCCGTCGGCCGTGCGCATCCGCACAACCACATTCTGCACTTCATTGATGGGACCCAGAGAAATAACGAAGGGCTCTTTCAGCGGCAGAAAGAGCTTAAAAATCTCAATGGAGCGAATAGACGTTTGTAGCATGAGGCAAAATAAGCAGCCCGCCCATCATTCCCTATTGGCTGCAAAAAAGCCCCCCAGTGGCCCACGCTGGCTTGCGCAGCCTGATATCCCTAGCCATAATGTCGTAATTTTGCTCCCCCCCAGCGCCTTCAGTTACTTCCGCATCTTATGGAATCTTATCCTCCCCTGCCTTTGTCCTCTCCGGTGCCCGTTGCGCCGCCCCTGCTGAACTGGGCCGGCAATTACCGCTACAGTACCACCCAGCTAGCGCAGGCCGACTCCGTAGAGGAAGTGCAGGAAATCGTGCGGACCACTGACCAGCTAAAGGTGCTCGGCTCACGCCATTGCTTCAACGGCATTGCCGACAGTACCCAGCAGCTGCTCTCCCTTGGGGCGACGGAGCAGGCTATTTACCTCGATACGGATGCCCACACCGTAACGGTGCCCGCCTCCATCACCTACGGACGGCTGGCTCCTACCCTGCACAGCCAGGGGTTTGCCCTGCACAACCTGGCTTCCCTGCCGCATATCTCCGTGGTAGGGGCCTGTGCCACGGCTACGCACGGATCAGGAATACAGCACGGCAACCTGGCCACGGCCGTTCGGGCGATGGAGTTTGTACTTGCCTCGGGTGAAGTACGGGTGCTGTCGCCGGAAACGGACGGCGACGAGTTTCTGGGCGCGGTTGTGCATGTAGGCGCGCTGGGTGTGGTGACCAAGCTGACGCTCGCCATGGAACCGACCTTTCAATTGCGGCAGGATGTATACGAAAATCTACCGCTTACACAGGTCTGTGAACACTTCGCGGCCATTCAGGCCAGCGCCTACAGCGTGAGCTTATTCACCGACTGGCAGGATGAGAGCATTACGCAGGTTTGGCTGAAGCAGCGCTTGGTGCCCGGCGTGCCGCTTCAGCCGGCTCCATCAGAATTCTTTGGGGCCCAGCGGGCTACGCAAGACTTGCACCCATTGGCCGGCCTTTCGCCCGTAAATTGCACGGAGCAGATGGGTGTGCCGGGCCCTTGGCATGATCGGCTGCCGCACTTCCGGCTTGGCTTCACCCCTAGCTCGGGTCAGGAGTTGCAATCGGAATATTTTGTACCCCTGCGCCACGCCCAAGAAGCCATTCGGGCCGTGGCATGCCTGCATGAGCACTTGCGACCGTGCTTGCAGGTTTCGGAGATGCGAACGGTTGCGGCTGATGCGCTGTGGCTGAGCCCGTGCTACCAGCAAGACTCGCTGGCAATCCATTTCACCTGGAAACCCGATTGGGCCGCCGTAAGCCGGGTGCTGCCGCTATTGGAGCGGGAGTTGTCGCCTTTCGGGGTGAGACCGCACTGGGGAAAGCTATTCACCCTGTCGGCGACCCAGCTGCAAAGTCAGTATGAGAAGTTGCCCGCCTTTCAAGCCCTGATGGCGCAGTACGATCCGAAAGGCAAGTTTCGCAATGCCTTTATAAATACTTATCTCGCAAGGCCGCTTTAAAAAAGGGCTAGATGTGCCTGAGAAGCATAAAATTCATAAAATCTAATATATATTTCAGGAATTGATAAAGTGTCGCATCATTCTTGATATTGCTATACTAATTTCCACCCTTTTTCTACTTTACTAAGTTCTACATGTTTGCTTCTTTACTTTCACGCTTACTTATTTTATTTATTGCCCTTACCATTTTCAGTTGTACATCGAAGGAGAAAGAAGAGGTAGCGCCAGCTCCGGTTAAGAGCTTAGTGGGTCGATGGGATGTCTTGGAGGCCTCCGTAACTTATTACGCTCCAGACGGTCAGTACCTGCGTACACAGCCCTTATTTGGGGCGGGAAAGAGATACTACATCTTCTCATCTGATGGCACGATAGAGCCTTACACGAAGGACAAATCGTTGCAAACTGGTTATTACACCAACACCAACAACAGCTTGTCGCTGTCGTTTGATTACGGAACCTTCCAGTACACGATTCCTCCCACTATCAGCGACACGGAGCTAACGTTAATTGAGGATACCCGCAACCTCACCTCCGTGCCAGCAAGCCGCCGAAACCGCGTGACGCTGGTGAGCCTGAAAAAGTATATGTCGCCCGAGTAGGCACAACAACAGCGCTTAACACCTATACACATAATCCTTTTCCGACGATCCCATTTGCCTCATGGGCATCTGAATGCGCCCTCACCACAAGAGCCCGCGAAACGTGTGTTTCGCGGGCTCTTGTGGTGAGGGCGCATTTACAATATCAGGACAGTACGGGACGGTTTCCGGCGAAGCGTCAGGCACATTCGTCACTCGCTTAACCCTTGTTCTGTCGCCTGATGAGAAAGTGCTGTTTCTGGCTCATTTGCTGGCTTCTTCTGTTCCTCTCGCACCTGACGCGCGCTCAGCCTGCGCCCACTGCGCCGCTGGTGCTGGCCGAAAGCTATAGCGCGGAGGGGTTTGCGCTAGTGCATGAGCGGCAGGCCGCTCCGCTCTACCTCGATGAGCAGGATGCCGAAGTCGTCCGCGTAGCCGCCGACGCTCTGGCCCGCGACATTGCCACTATCACTGGGGTTACCCCAGCGCTTTGGGGGGCAAATAAGCCGCTGGGGGCTTTTCTGTACTCATTGGCACACTGGGCCAGTCGAAACTTATTGATCAGCTAGCTGCTGGGGGGCAAATCCAGGCAACGAGTCTCAAAGGGCGGTGGGAGGCATTTAGTATAAGTGTGGTTGACAAACCGTTCGGGCGGGCGGGTAAGGCTTTGGTCATCGCGGGCAGCGACCGGCGTGGCACTGCTTTCGGCGTGTTTGAGTTGTCGCGGCGGCTGGGCGTGTCGCCGTGGTACTGGTGGGCCGATGTTACGCCCCGTCATCAGGACAATTTGTACCTAACGCCCGGCAGCTTTAGTAGCGCGTCGCCCACGGTGAAGTACCGTGGCATTTTCCTCAACGACGAGGACTGGGGCCTCCAGCCCTGGGCGGCTCAAAACCTGGATAAGGACAGTAAAGACATTGGGCCCAACACTTACGCCCGCATTTTCGAGTTGCTTTTACGCCTGAAGGCTAATCTGATTTGGCCGGCCATGCACCCTAGCACACGGGCATTTTTCTCGTACCCTGGCAACCCGAAGATGGCCGATCGTTACGCCATTCTGGTAGGCACTTCGCACGCCGAGCCCATGCTGCGCAACAACGTGGACGAGTGGAAGGAACAAACCATGGGGCCGTTCGACTACTTCCGCAACAAGCCCGCCGTATACCGCTACTGGGAGCAACGGGCGCAGCAGGCCGGCAAGTTGGAGGCTATGTATTCGCTGGGTATGCGCGGTGTGCACGACAGCGGCATGGAAGGTGCTAAAACCCCCAAACAAGCCGCCCAGATGCTGCACAGTGTCATTGCGGATCAGCGCGAAATCCTGCGGCGGCACGTAGCCCCCGACGTAACGACCGTGCCGCAAGTGTTTACGGCCTACAAGGAAGTGTTGGATGTGTACGACGAAGGCCTTAAGCTGCCCGATGACGTGACGCTGGTGTGGCCCGACGATAACTACGGCTATATCAGCCGCCTCAGCAACCCCCAAGAACAGGCGCGTGAAGGCGGCGCGGGCGTGTACTACCACGCTTCCTACTGGGGCCGGCCCCACGATTATCTGTGGTTGAGCACTACCCATCCGGCCCTGATTCGGGAGGAGATGATGAAAGCCTACGCCCTGAAAACCGACCGACTATGGGTGCTAAATGTGGGCGACATCAAGCCCTTGGAATACAACATTCAGCTGTTTCTGGACATGGCCTATGATGCACGCCCTTTCCAGCAGAGCACGCATGTACCGGCTCATTTGCAGGCATGGGCAGGTACTATTTTCGGTGAAAAACTCGGCCCTGAAATCCGGTCTATCCTCTGGGAATACTACGATCTGGCCTTTGAGCGCCGCCCCGAGTTTATGGGCTGGAGCCAGACGGAGCCTACCACCCCCACCCAACGCACCGCCTACAACCATTTTGCCTACGGCGACGAAGCCCAGCGCCGCCTCGACCGCTACGCCGCCCTGACGCAACGCGTCCAGCAACTGCGCCCCCAGATAGAGCCGGCGCGGGCCGATGCCTTCTTCGAGCTGGTATACTATCCGGTGGTAGGCGCGGCGCTGATGAATCAGAAGTTTCTGTATCAGGACAAGAGCTATTGGTACGCCCGGCAACACCGCGCCAGCGCCGCCGATTACGCCCTGTGGGCCCAGCAGGCGTACGCGAACATCGAGCGGGAAACGGAATACTACAACAACCAGCTGGCGGGGGGCAAATGGCGGGGCATGATGTCGATGCAACCGCGCAACCTGCCTGTGTATCAGGCACCCGTTGCGCTTCCGCTGGCCCTCGACACCACCCGCATTTGGGGCGTTTCACCGGAAGGATTTGCCCCCCACGACTCCTTACTGGCCGCCACGTCGGTGCCTTCCCTAGAGCTGCCAACCTTCTATTCGTGGGGTCCGTCCTCGTACTTTGTTGATGTATTTCTGAGCCGGCGTCGGGCCGTTGCTTGGAAGGTAAAGTCGTCGGTAAAGTGGTTGACGCTATCCGCCCAAAAAGGCACACTAGCCTCGGCTGAAGGGCAAAAACAACAGCGGTTACAGGTCCGCATCGATTGGCAAAAAGTACCCAAACGCGGCGCACCAATGGGCGTCCTGACGTTTAGCGGAGCGGGCAAAACCTTCCGCGTGGCCGTACGTGCCGCCGCCGCGGAAAGTGAACTGGCCACTGACTACGAGGGGTTTATTGAAACCAATGGCTACGTTTCGATGCGGGCCGCGCACTATAGCCGCAAAGTGGATAAAGCCGCGAGCCGGTGGACGCTGGTGGATGGTCTTGCCCACGCCGGCCAGGCTCTTCAGGCCCACCCCCTGCAAGCAAAGCCACTAGTTGATACTGTCAACCTAAAAACGCAGGCCTCGGCCGTTGAGTACGATTTCTACACCTTCTCGCGGGCTGCTCCCGCTATCACGGTATCAACGCTGCCTACGCACCCCGTCACCCGCAGCGCTGGTATGCGCTACGGCGTCGCCGTGGACCACGGACCGATCGAAATTGTCGATTTTAAAACGGTGGGACGGTCGGAGGAATGGAAGCAGAATGTGCTGCGCAACCGCGCGCAACGCCAAATTAAAGGACCGCTGCTGGGCCCCGGTCGGCATACGCTCACGCTTTACCTGCTTGATCCGGGCGTGGTGCTCGACCATCTCACCATTGATCTGGGCGGCCTGCAACCCGCTTACAGCCTCCTTCCGGAAACCTGGAAAACACTGGGCCCTCCCTCCCCTGCCGCTGCGCCGCGAAAAGCTTCGGCCCGACCGCCTACGCCCCCCGCGCCGATGAGCAAGCCTTGGGGGGCAAAAGTCCGTTGCCGTAGCTTACGCCAGTTTGCTATAGCGCTACTTGTGCCAACATAAACCAGCATTTTCCCTCCATTCAAAGCCCACTCAATGACTACTGCCCGGAAAAACCTCTTTGCCGTTGGTTTGATTACGTCGCTGTTTTTCCTGTGGGGCTTTGCGCTCAACCTGAACCCCATTCTGATTCCGCACCTCAAGAAAGCCTGCCAGCTGACGGATGCGCAGTCGGCCCTGATTGATTCGGCGTCTTACATCGCGTATTTTCTGCTGGCTATTCCCGCCGGGCAGTTTATGAAGCGCTTTGGCTACAAGGGCGGCATCTTGCTGGGGCTGCTGCTGTTTGCCGGGGGGGCTTTTTTGTTTTACCCCGCAGCGGCCGCCCGCTCCTACCCGTTTTTCCTGGTAGCGTTGTTTGTTATTGCCTGCGGGCTGACGTTCTTAGAAACGGCGGCCAACCCGTACATCACCGTGCTCGGCGACGAGGAAGGCGCTACCCAGCGCCTGAACTTCGCGCAGTCGTTCAATGGCCTGGCCGCTACGCTGGCGCCTTTTCTGGGGGTATTTTTATCTTATCGGGCAACACGCTCTCCAGCGCGGAAGAAGCCAGCATGTCGGGCGAGCAGTTAGATGCCTACCTGAATGCCGAGGCGGCCGCGGTACAGGTACCCTACCTGCTCATCGGCGGTGTAGTGCTGCTGGTGGCCCTGCTCCTTTACTTTACGCGCCTGCCCGACATTGTGGAAGTAGACCGCGGGACAGAGGCCGCTCGGCCCCTGCTGCGGGAGAAAAACCTGTTACTGGGCGTGTTAGCGCAGTTTTTCTACATTGGGGCGCAGGTGTGCGTGAGCAGCTTCTTCATTCGGTTTTCCTAACAAGTTGCCGGTATCGGCGAGAAAGCGGCGGCTCAATACTTGGCGGCGGCACTGTTGGGCTTTATGGCGGGCCGCTTCATCGGCACCTTTTTGATGCGCTATATTCCGGCGCCGCGTCTGCTGGCAGTGTATAGTTTGCTCAACTTTTTCCTGGTGCTGCTAGCCGTCATTCTGCCGGGCACATTCTCGGTGTACGCTCTTATGGGGGTCGAATTCTTTATGTCTATCATGTTCCCCACCATTTTCTCGCTGAGTATTCGCGGCCTGGGGGGCAAAACCAAGGAAGGCTCTTCGCTGGTGATTATGGCCATCGTGGGGGGCGCAGTCTTCCCGGTCCTCATGGGCTGGGTGTCGGACAGGAGCAGCATTCAGACGGCCTATCTGGTGCCCGCTTTCTGCTTCCTGGTGGTCTTTTACTTTGCCCTCAAAAATATGCGCGTCAAGCACATACAGCTCGTTACAGCCCACTGATCTATGTTCGATTTAACCGGAAAACACGCCGTCGTTACGGGCGGAGGCAGCGGCATTGGCCAGGCCATTTCGCTGTTGTTTGGGCGCCATGGCGCCATCGTACACATCCTCGATCGGGATGAAGCCGCCGGCCAACAAACAGCGCAACAGATACAAGCCAGCGGTGGCCAGGCCCATGCCTACGGGGCCGATGTCAGTCAGCAGGCGCAGATTGTTGGCATTTTTCAGCGCATTGGCCGCATCGATATTCTGGTGAATAACGCTGGCATCGCACACGTGGGCAACGTGGAAAATACCTCCGACACCGACTTTGACCGTGTGTACCAGGTAAACGTGAAGGGCGCTTACAACTGCCTGTTTGCCGCCGTGCCCCTGATGAAAGCGCAGGGCGGCGGCGTAATCGTGAACATGGCTTCCATTGCCGCCCACGTCGGGCTTACCGACCGTTTTGCGTATTCTATGAGCAAGGGGGCCATTTTTGCTATGACGCTTTCCGTAGCCCGCGACTACCTCTCCAGCAACATTCGCTGCAACAGCATCTCGCCGGCCCGGGTGCACACGCCCTTCGTTGATGGCTTTATTGCCCAAAACTACGCCGGCCAAGAGGCGGAAATATTTGCCAAACTCTCCCAAAGTCAGCCTATCGGCCGCATGGGCGAGCCCGCCGAAGTTGCGGCCCTAGCCTTGTACCTGTGCTCAGCTGAGGCCGGCTTTATCACTGGCTGCGACTACCCCATCGACGGCGGTTTTATCACGTTAAATAGTTAATCACCTCGCCTAAAAAAGCCCCCCAACGCTCCTATGAAACTCATCCGCTACGGTACCCCCGGCCATGAAAAGCCCGGCGTTATTCTCCACGATCAGAAGTTTGATGTCTCGGCTTTCGGCGAAGACTACAACGAAGCCTTTTTTACCACGAATGGCCTCCAGCGCTTAGCGGAGTTCCTGCAACTGAACGAAGGCCAGCTGCAGCCTATTGCCGACTCCGAACGTCTCGGGCCGCCCGTGGCGCGGCCATCCAAGCTGCTCTGCATTGGTTTGAATTATAGTGACCACGCCCGCGAAACGGGCGCCACGCCTCCTCCCGAACCGGTGCTGTTTATGAAGGCAACGACCTCCTACACCGGCCCATACGACGACATTATCATCCCCCGAAACTCGACTAAAACCGACTGGGAAGTGGAGCTGGCGGTGGTGATCGGTAAACGCGCTTCCTATGTGGACGAGGCCGACGCCACCGACTACATCGCGGGCTACGCCTTGCATAATGACGTGTCGGAGCGGGAGTTTCAGCTGGAGCGCAGCGGCACCTGGGACAAGGGCAAGGGCTGCGACACCTTTGCGCCCGTGGGTCCGTTTCTGGCGACGCCCGACGAGCTGGGCGACGTGAATAATTTGCGGCTGTGGCTGTCGGTGAATGGGCAGATGATGCAGGACGGCAACACATCCAACCTCATTTTCAACATCCCTTTTTTGATCAGCTACGTCAGCCAGTTTATGACCCTGCTGCCCGGCGACATCATTTCCACGGGTACGCCGGCGGGCGTGGGCCTGGGGTTCAATCCGCCGGTGTACCTGAAGCCCGGCGACGTAGTCGAGTTGGGTATCGATGGATTGGGCACCTCGCGCCAAGTGCTGAAAGCCTATGGCCAGAATTGACGCTCACCAGCATTTTTGGCACTTTGAGCCCATGCGCGACGCCTGGATTACCGACGAGATGCGCTTGCTCCGGCGCGACTTTTTGCCCCCCGAGCTTCATCCAATACTCCAGGAACACGGCTTCGAGGGCTGCGTGGCGGTGCAGGCCGATCAGTCGGAAGGCGAAACGGCTTTTCTGCTTGAACTGGCCGCCAAGCATGACTTCATCAAAGGAGTCATCGGCTGGGTGGATTTGCGGGCCGAAAACATCGAAGAGCGGCTAGCTTATTACAACCAGTTTGCCAAGCTCAAAGGCTTTCGGCACATCCTGCAAGGCGAAACCGATCGGGCGCTAATGCTGCGACCGGAATTTCGGCGCGGGATCAGTGCCCTGGGCCAATACGGCTTTACCTATGACTTGCTCATCCTCCCCGATCAGCTAGTGTATGCAACGGAATTGGCCGCAGCTTTTCCCAACCAGGCTTTCGTGCTCGATCATTTAGCCAAGCCACTCATAAAAGCCGGCGAATTAAAGCCGTGGCGGCGCGATATTCAAGCGCTGGCCGAGCGCGAAAATGTGCTGTGCAAAGCCTCAGGGCTCTTAACCGAGGCCGACTGGCAGCGGTGGCAACCGGCTGATTTTCGGCCTTATCTCGATGTGGTTTTCGACGCCTTCGGACCAAAGCGCGTGCTGTTCGGCTCCGATTGGCCGGTGTGCGAAGTAGCAGGCGGCTACAGTCGTACAATTGCTTTAATGGAAGACTATCTGGCCTCTTTTTCACCCTCGGAGCAAGCCCAGTTTTGGGGCGACAACGCAGATTCCTTTTACAACCTTTAATGCTACTCCATGGACTTGTACCTGGCTGATAAGATTATCATGGTTACGGGCGGTGCCAAAGGCATTGGCGCGGGCATCGTGCAGGTGCTGGCCGACGAAGGCGCCATTCCGGTCATCGTGGGGCGCAGCGAGCAGGACAACCAGCAAATGGTGGCCAACATTGAGGCGGCGGGGGGCAAATCCTGGCAGGTAGTGGCCGAGTTGACCGAGCCCGACGCCTGCGAAAAAGCTGTGCAGGCCGTTGTGGCGCAGTTTGGACGGATTGATGGGCTGGTGAATAATGCCGGTGTGAATGATGGTGTGGGACTGGAACACGGCACCTACGCCGGATTTATACAGAGCTTACACCGCAACCTGGTGCATTATTACCTGCTGGCCCACCATGCGTTGCTGGAATTGAAGAAGTCGAAAGGCGCGATTGTGAACATCAGCTCGAAAACTGCCGAAACCGGGCAGGGCAATACTTCAGCGTACGCCGCAGCTAACGGCGGGCGCAACGCCCTGACCCGCGAGTGGGCCGTGGAGCTGCTCAAATACGGCATTCGCGTGAATGCCGTAGTGGTGGCCGAGTGCTGGACGCCGCAGTACGAAACCTGGATTCAGACGCTGCCCAACCCCGAGGAAAAGCTGCGCGAAATCACCAGCAAAATTCCGCTGGAAAACCGCATGACCACGGCCGAAGAAATTGCCAACACCACAGCCTTTCTGCTCTCCCGCCGCAGCAGCCACACCACGGGCCAGATTCTGTACGTCGATGGCGGCTACGTGCACCTCGATCGGGCACTGGCCAACGCCTGATGTGCCCCCACTCCCGGCGCGAATGTCTGGGGGGCAAATCTGCCAACCGAATGCTCATAAGTAGCGGCGAAAATTCTGCTGGTACGATGCGCGTTTATTAGTAGCTTGCTTGTATAAATTCCTATTCCTAATAGGATTAATACCACTCGCGGGAGGTGGCTCGCGGAGCGGTCACGCCTACTTCTATGCGCTACTTGTTGCTGCTCGTCGTCCTGTGGATACTTCCGGCTGCCGGAGTTGCGGCCCAATCCGCTGACACTATATTGACGATTAACCACCTGCCTAAGAACGGGTTGCTGCTCGAAAAAGGCTGGCGCTACCACGTGGGCGACAATTCAGAGTGGGCCAAGCCAGACTTTGATGACAGCGGCTGGGATACTATTAGCCCAACCTGGTCTCAGCAAGATCTGCCACCCCGCCTAATGAACGGCATCAACTGGCTGCGCTTGCGCTTTCACCTCGGTGACAGCCTGCGCCAGCAAGCTCTATTGGCCCAAATTAGCCAACTGGGGGCTATGGAAATTTACTGCAATGGCCGACTCGTGCAGCGCCAAGGCAAGCTCCATCCCGATCCTAGTCGGGCCACGCCTGGCCCCATAAACGTAGACCCGGTGGTGCTACCTATAGCCGTAGGGTCGGCCGAACAGGTGCTGGCCGTTCGGCTGGTGTCGTGGGCGCCTCCCGTCCGGCTTGGCACCGGCGAGGTGCCCTTATTGCGCGTATGGTTGCGGACGGTACCGCAGGTGCTGGTCTCAACGGCGGAGCAGGAAGTAAGCCGCACTATTTTTTACGTTGTGGGGGGCATTTTTGGCCTTCTTATGCTCCTGCACTTTGCTTTTTTTCACTACAATCCTGCCCAACTCGCCAACCGTTACTTTGCTCTCTACGCCCTCTCGCTGACTTTGGCCTCATTGGGGGTGTATTATGGCAGCACGCTGAGTTTGGCGCGCGTCCCGGCCTTGGTGTTGAGTGGCATCACGTTTACGCTCTTCTTTTTGGGTAGTATGTGGGCGGTGCGGGCGCTGTATGCCCTCTTCAACTTCCGTTTAGGCTCGATTTATTATGCCCTGTGGGGATGCTTGATCGTCTTGCTGCTGTTTCACCACTTTCATTTATTCTCCACTCTTAGCTTTCTCAGTTACTTAGCGTTTGTGGTTCTCGCTACTGCCGAACAGCTGCGCCTCACGGTGCGGGCCCTGCGCCAGCGGCAGCGCGGGGCCTGGATTATCGGCTCCGGGTTTGCCCTGGGGCTGCTGTGCGCGCTGCTTTTCGCCAGTTTGATTGTGACAGAGGTGAGGTTCAGTATGCAGTTGGAAAACTTCTTTTACCCGCTGATCTACCTGCCTCCGGCCCTGGGCATCTCCCTGTTTCTGGCCCGCGAGTTTGCCCTCGACAGCCAATTGCTCCAACTCAAACTGGACGAAGTAAAGCGGCTCTCGGCTCAAACCCTGGCTCAGGAGCAAGAAAAGCAAACCCTATTGGCCCAGCAAAATGAAACCCTGGAACAGCAGGTGCAGCAGCGCACGGCCGCTTTGCAACGCTCTCTTACGGAACTGCGCACCACCCAAACGCAACTGATTCAGCGGGAGAAAATGGCCTCGCTGGGGGAGCTCACAGCGGGTATTGCCCACGAAATTCAGAACCCTTTGAACTTCGTCACCAACTTCGCCGACGTGAGCACGGAGCTTTGCCACGAAGCCCAGGAAGTGGTGGCTGGCTCGGCTTATCCGGCTCCTCAGAAAGGAGCATTAGCCGAACTATTAAGCGACCTAGGCGAAAATCAAGTCAAGATTACCCAGCACGGACAGCGGGCCGCCAGCATTGTGCGGGGCATGCTGGAGCACGCCCGTGCCAGCACCGGCGAGCGCCTGCCCACCAACGTAAATGCGCTGTGTGAGGAATATCTACGCTTAGCTTATCAGGGCTTGCGAGCTAAAGACAAAACGTTCAACGCTACGCTAACCAGCGACTTAGACCCTGATTTGCCCCTGGTAACCGCTGTCGCTTCGGACCTGGGGCGGGTGCTGCTGAACCTACTGACCAACGCCTTTTATGCCGTGCGCCAGCGCCAGCAGCAAAGTGGCGAAAATGGCTACGTGCCTACCGTGCGCATCAGCACCCGCCACGGAGGCAACCAGGTGAAAATACAGGTGCAGGACAACGGTACTGGCATCCCCGATCATGTGAAGGCGAAGGTGTTTCAGCCCTTCTTCACCACCAAGCCCTCGGGCGAAGGCACCGGCCTGGGCCTCTCGCTCAGCTACGACATCGTCACCAAAGGCCACGGCGGCACCCTCACCGTGGAAAGCGAAGAGGGTAAAGGCAGTGAGTTCAGCATCACCCTGCCCGTATAGGTACTAGTGACGGGCACTCACGATCCTAGGTCGGAGCTACACTTGTGGGCTATGAAAATGAGCTAACGCTGGGCAAAGCTCTGCTGCTGAGCTTGGGCGCGAGCCAAACACTCCATGTTTTGGGACACAAAGCACTGCAATAATGACTGTTTTGATTGTAGGGGGCTTTTTTACTCCAACTGCCGTGGAGACGCCGCCACCCAGTCGTTGGTGGGCTTGCAAATGCGCACGAAATCGACATCAAACTGGGCCTCCTGGAAGCTAGCATCGACTACCTCCAGGCCTAAAAGTACCTGAGCCGCGCGGCCGAACGGGGTAAACATTCCATTTTCCACTAGCCCTGGCAGACATTGTCCGGGGCGGTAACGGATAGTAGAGAGCACTTGGCCATCGAAATACCATGTCAGCTCATCTTCGCTCCACGCCAGCCCATAGGTATGAAAGCCTTCGTCTAGCCCCGGCGCGCCCACATACGGAGAGGTATAGGCGTAGATAGCCTGCCAGAAAGGATGAGGCTCGCCCTGAGCAGGCGTGCGAGTGCAGTCGGTGGCAGCTGCGTTCCAGTTGTGCAGCGTGGTGGCGAAGCCCGAGAGCCCATCGTTTCCCTCCACAATGTCGCATTCCATATCGTTACCCAACAGCCAGAACCCGGCATTGGCCCCATACTTTGTAGTGCGGGCCCGGTAGCGCGGGAGCCGGCAGCGCACTTCAAACAATCCGCGCTGCATGGCATAGACCCCATGTGCAGCCCCGTCCACTAAGGGATTAGGTTTCAGGCGCAACCCACCCGAGCGATAGCGACTTTGGGGCGTGCAGGCTGCTGAGCTGTCAGGCGTGGCCGTGATGCGCAGAAACTGCACGTTTTTCTCCGCTATCAGGCTCAACGCTTTGTTTTTGCCCCCCAGTAAGTCCGGGGTGGTATCAAAGCAATGCAGACGATCTGTGTTTTCGTCTCCGACCCGGTTCAGATACCAGTTGGCTAGTGTATGCTCCTCACTGTCGAAGCCATCGAAAAATACCTGCTGCCACTCCCCTGCTGGGTTAGTAACACTCTGGAGCCCCCCCATTCCGCATGCACTGGCCCCAACTGACGAGCGGAGCCAACATAAGCAGAGCACAAATCAGCAATCGTGACAGGAACATATACATAAAACGAAATCGCGAGCTAATCATGATTTGCGTGGGGCGACGTGCAACGACACTTATGGTGAACTCTTTTCCAAGGTGAAAAGCCAAGCGTCGGACCCAAAGATAGCGGCGACGAAAACAAGTGGAATACAGGCCAGTACTAACCGCCGAATGGAGAAGAGACAGCTGAACGAGTTTAGCCAGGCACCTATTTTCCTTCTGCCGTATCCTGCGAAGTATTTGCGTATTTTCACCCTTAGTCAACCCACAGGCAGAGCCTCGTACCTAGTGGCTACAAACAGCGCAGATGTAAGGCTTATTAGTCCACGTAACGCCGGCACAGTATATGACCACCTATCGGCTTCATTATCTGTTGGCCCCAAGTCTGGTGCTCACTCTGCTTTGCTGCTCCTGCCAGGAGAAAAAGGCTACGCCTTCGCGCCAGGCGCTGAATGAGCTGAATCTGAGATCCGGCCAGCTCATTACCTGTGGCCCGCCCAACCAGCAGCTCGGTACCCTGACCTTTCCCATTTCCTGCCACACCGAAACCCAGACCAATTTTTCCCTGGGCCTGAAGCTGCTGCATTCCTTTGAGTATGAGGAGGCGGAGAAGGTTTTTGCCGCTATCATCCGCCAGCAGCCAACCTGCCCGATGGCTTATTGGGGCGTAGCCATGAGCACTTTTCATCCTCTCTGGACGCCTCCCTCAGAACCCGAACTGCGGAAGGGAGCGAATGCCTTGGCCATCGCGCAGGCCTTGCCGCCTTCCTCGCCCAAGGAAACGGCCTATATCGCGGCTCTAGCCACTTTTTACCACGATTGGAAAACAGTAGGCCACCGACCCCGCTGCCTGCGCTTTGCCCAGGCTATGGAAAAGCTGGCCGCCCGTTACCCCGACGATCCGGAAGCCACAATCCTATATGCCCTGGCGCTGACGGCCGCCGCTGATCCGGCCGATAAATCGTTTGCCCAGCAAAAAAAAGCCGGAGCCCTGCTCACGGCGCTGGCTCCCAAATACCCCAATCATCCGGGCATCATTCATTACCAGATTCATGCCTACGATATACCGGAACTTGCCCCCCAAGCCTTGCCCGCAGCACGCAAATACGCCGCAGTAGCCCCGTCGTCGGCCCATGCCTTACACATGCCATCGCATATTTTTACCCGTCTGGGGCTCTGGAAGGAAGCTATTGCCTCTAATCTGGGCTCGGTGGCGGCGGCCAAGTGCTATGCCGAGCAGGCCGGCTTGCAGGGGCATTGGGACGAAGAGCTGCACGGCCTTGATTACCTGATGTATGCCTATTTGCAGGAGGGCAACAACCAGCGCGCCAAGCAGCAATGGACCTATCTGCAATCGATTACTGCCGTCGAGCCTACCACCTTCAAAGTTGCTTATGCCTACGCAGCTATCCCTGCCCGGTACGTACTGGAAAACCGACAGTGGCAACAGGCGGCAGCACTACAGTTGCCCAGTGCTCCCGTTCCGTGGGAGCAGTTTCCTTGGCAGGAAGCCATTCACCATTTTGCCCGATTGATGGGCGCCGTGCATACCGATAACAATGCTGCGGCCCAAACCGAATGGCAGACCCTACAGCGACTGGAGAACACGTTGAAACAGCAAAAAGACGCCTACAAAGCGCAACAAGTGCATGTTCAGGTGATGACGGGCGAGGCCTGGATGCAGTGGCAGGAAGGCAAAGCCGAGGCAGCCGCAGCCTTGATGCGGCGTGCCGCGGCGCTGGAAGACAGTACCGAAAAGCACCCCGTTACGCCCAGCGAAGTGCTGCCAGCCCGTGAGTTACTAGGTGATATGCTGTTAGCCATGAATCGCCCAGATGAGGCATTAGCTGCCTATGAGACCAATTTGCAGAAACACTCTAATCGCTTTAATGGACTATATGGCGCTGGGCTGGCAGCCGAACGCGCGGGCAATTCGGACAAGGCTCGCCGCTATTATCAGCAGTTGCTCTCTATAGCCGCCCCAAGCGCTACTCGGCCTGAACTCACGCAAGTTCGTCGCTTCCTGCAAAGCCAGCCGAGTTCTAGCACAAACACGAGTATTTCGCTTCGTTTGGGGGGCAAAAATAGCTTCGTATCGGGCTATTAGTCGGGCTAGAATAGGTAGGTGTAACTATGGTTTTTGGCCTTGTGGCAGTCGTGTCTGGCAATAACTATAATTGCGATTTTTGCTCGGGCCGGGAGGCTGTAGGCAAAATAACACAAAGAAATATTCGACTTTTTTTATCAACGTTCCATGCATGATTGCCTATTCCGCTGGGGGCAAATATTGCTATTAGCGTTCCTATTGCCGGTTTTTTGGATGATGCATGCTTTAGCTTTATCACTAAGTGAATAGCCCAGCGCAGAATAAAATTTGCGTTTCTGAAAAACGCGTCTTTACCTTTACAGCATCAATTCTTTCCCACTAAAAGGATTGTTTTTATACAGAGGCGTGGAGAGACAGGCTCGACGAAACGCCGGCAACCCCCAGCACAACTGGAACGGTGCCAAGTCCTGACCATATAAAAACAAATTGCCGTGAAAAGCTCCCCCAGTACCCCCGCTGCATCCATCACCCGCTACGCTCTACAGCATCGGTGTTGTCGAATGTGTTCTTGTGCCATCGGTATGCCGATGGCCGGTGTGGTCTGCTAAGGCGTCGGGAAAGACTCCGTTTTTTCTGCTAAGCCACCGCCAAGAAAGGTAGCGCTGCGCCGCAAGGTAGCCGCGCCCAACCGTACCCTTTTGGCAGCGCCCACAGCCCACGCCCGCCTACCCAGCCCGCCCCGAACGTCCTTGCGCTTCGGCTCCCGGTCTTAGGTCGGCCCACGCCCCAATCTTCTTCGCCAACAGCTACCGCTTGTACCGCGGTAACGCGCTGCCCTTCTGTGCACAAGCTGGGCCGCGAGGAGGAAATCACGCGCGGCTAAAGCTTTGTTTAGGGCGCGCCAGGAGCGAAAAGCAAGCCACTAACACCGCCCGTCCTGCTGCTCCACGACCTGTCTGCCACTGGGCACTGCGGGTCGGCTGGGGGCAAGATGGGGCTGGCCAGCTGGGTTCAATCAACCCTTATCATCTATTATTTCCTCATGAAAACCACTACTATTCTGGCTCTGCCAGCTGTTTTGCTGGCGGGCGCTACTACGGGATTTGCGCAAACGACGGCCGCCCAACCGGCCGCTCAAACCGTGAACGGACTCGTCACGGATGCCGCCGACCGAAGTCCGCTGCCGGGCGTGACGGTCATCATCAAAGGCACAACCACGGGCGCCTCCACCGACCCTGGGGGGCAATTTTCGCTGCCCATCCCCGCCGAAGGTGCCACACTGGTTATCAGCGCCATCGGCTATGTCCGGCAGGAAATCCGCACCACGGGCGGTGACCTGCGGGTGGCCTTGAAATCCGATGTAAAGGAGCTGTCGGAGGTGGTGATAACGGGCTACAGCGAGCAAAACCGTAAGTCACTGACCAGCGCTATTTCCTCCGTGAAAGGCGATGCGCTCAAAGACGTTCCGGCCGCCAGCCCCGATCAGCTCTTGCAGGGCAAAGCGGCCGGCGTGCAGGTGTCGGCCAACTCGGGCGTGCCGGGCGGGGGCATTTTTATACGGGTGCGGGGAAGCAACTCCGTGAATGCGAGCAATGACCCGCTCTACGTGGTTGACGGTGTGTTTATTAACAACACGAACCTCATTGCTACTGGCCTCGGCAACCAGGTGTCTTCCAACCCGCTGGCCGATATTAACCCCCAGGATATCGAGAGCATCGAAATCCTGAAAGACGCCAACGCTACGGCCATTTACGGTTCGCGGGGGGCAAATGGGGTGGTACTTATTCGCACCAAGCGCGGTAAAGCCGGCGAGAAAACGCGCATCACTTTAGACACTTACCAAGCCTGGTCGGAGGCGCCCAAGAAGTACAAGCTGGTGAGCGGCCCGGAACTGGCAACCCTGGAAAACGAGCGGTTTCTGAACGACGGCGGCAACCTAGCGCTGTTGCCTTATCGGCCGGTATCAGAAGGAGGCCGGGGCCTGCCGGAAGAGCAACAGACATATGACCGTCTCTCCGACGTGTTCCGCACCGCCCGCACCCAGAGCTACGAAGTGTCGGCAGCCGGCGGCTCCGATAAAACCCAATTCTACATTGGCGCGGGCTATTTCGATCAGGAGTCCATTGCTAGGCCCAGCAAGTTCAACCGCTTCAGTCTGCGTGTGAATCTGGATAACTCCGTGACGGACAAGGTGCGCATTGGCACCAGCACGGCCCTGACACGCACCCAGCGCAACGTGAGCAGCAACGACAACAACCCCGTTGGCGTCATCAACTCGGCCCTGTTTCCGCGCACCAACCTGCCGGTGTACAACCCCGACGGTAGCTATGCAAAGTATGGCTCCTTCGACAACCATCAGGCGCTGATCGACAACCTAGATAACGATGCTGTCGGCACCCGCGTCATCTCGAACGTGTACGGCGAGTACCGCATCCAGCCAAACCTGACGTTGCGCAGCAGTTGGAGCATCGACTTCAACGACATGTACGAAAACAACTTCAACAACACGCTCATCCTGGCCGGCCAGCCCCGCGGCACCGCCTCGTCCTTCCTGTCCCGTGACATCACCCTGCTGAACGAGCAGACGCTGAATTACTCGGTTAACATCGGCGAAAACCACTTCATACAGGCCTTGGTGGGCAATACGCTCCAGCGTAACACCTTCCAGCGCACGACCCTAGCGGGCCAGCAGTTTCCCGGCAACGACCTGCCCACCATTGCCTCCTCGGCCACCCAAACGGGCTCTTCGGCTCGCTCGCAGGCTGGTTTGGTATCCTTTTTCGGCAAAGCAACCTACTCCTTCAAAGAGCGCTACACAGCCGACGTGAGCATCCGCGCCGACGCCTCCTCGCGCTTCGGCGCCGACAACCGCTGGGGCTATTTCCCGGCCGTGGGCCTGGGCTGGCGCTTAGGCGAAGAAAGCTTTATCAAAGACCTGAACGTGTTTGACGAGCTGAAACTGCGCGCCAGCGTGGGCCGCACTGGCAACCAAGCGGGTATCAGCGACTTCGCTTCTCTAGGCTTAGTGCAGGGCGGCGCCAACTACCTCGATTTGCCCGGCACTACGCCTTTGCAACTCGCTAACCCCAATTTGAGCTGGGAAAGTACCGAGCAATGGAACGTGGGCGTGGACGCGGCCGTGCTGCAAAACCGTGTGGTGCTGGAGCTGAATTACTACGACAAATACACCTCCGGCCTGCTGCTGAATGTGCCCGTGCCGCGCAAAATTGGCTTCTCTTCCGTAGTTGAAAACTACGGGGCTGTCAGCAACAAGGGGGTGGAGCTGCAAGTCACGACGAACTGGCTGCCCAAGTCGGCGGTGCAGTGGAGCACGACATTCAATATCGCCCGCAATGTGAATAAAGTCGAGAAGCTGGCCGCGCCGATTACAGCCGGCTCGCGCGACATCTTCCGGCTGGAAGAAGGTGAGTCCTTGTACTCATTCTGGCTATACAAGCAAACCCGCGTGAACCCCGAAAGCGGCGACGCTGAGTACGAAGACGTGAACGGCGACGGCGCCATCACCGTGGCCGACCGCCAGCTAGTCGGCACCGCCTGGCCCGACTTCTTCGGGGGCCTCACCAACTCCGTGAATTACAAAGGCTTTGATCTGGGCTTTACGCTGAACTTCGAGCGGGGGGCAAAAATCATGAATATGAACCGCTTCTTCCTCGTGCACGGCGGTACCCAGAGCAACATCGGCTACTTGGCCAACCAGCTCGACCGCTGGCAGCAGCCCGGCGACCAGACCGACATCCCGCGCCTGACCACCAACGCTGCTAGCAACAACTATGGCGGCGTGGTTCAAAACCTGAGCGACCGCTACCTCGAAGATGGCTCTTTCCTGCGCCTACGCACCCTGTCGCTGGGCTACAGTGTGCCGAAAGAAGTCGTGGCCAAAACCCGGCTGAACTCGCTGCGCCTCTACGTGCAGGCTGCTAACCTGTTCACCATCACGCCTTACTCGGGCCTCGACCCAGAAGTGAATTCACAAGGCGGCGTAGCTAATACCAAAAACTTCGACTGGGCCACCGTGCCCCAGCCCCGCACTTTCCAAGTGGGCCTCACCGTCGGACTCTAAGCTTCACCTCGTCATGAAACAGACAATATATCGCCTCTTATTTGCCACCCAGGTGGCCGCCGTTAGCCTAAGCCTCGCCTCTTGCAACGACTTGCTAGAGCCCCAGCCGGTCCAGCAACTGCCTGCCGACCAAGCTATCACTGACGCCGGCAGCGCCCGCGCCGCCACCATCGGCGCTTACGACCGGGTGCAGGCGTATTATCAGCTCAACTGGCCCGTACTGGGCTTTTTGCCCGGCGAAAACGTGCGCTTCAACGGCACGCTCAACCAGTTTTTGCAGATCGATCAAAACCAGCTCAGCGCCGATAACGTGCTGATTACCGAAGCCTGGACGCAGATGTATCAGGCCGTGAACGTCGCTAATAACCTACTGGCGGCGGTGCCCGAGGTAAACGACCCACTGCTGCCAGCCGCCGAGAAAAACCAATTGCTCGGCGAAGCTCACTTCCTGCGGGCGCTGGTTTATTTTGACCTAGGCCGGGGCTGGGGCGGCGTACCGCTGATCCTTACGCCCACGCGCACCAAGGAAAACGGCCAGGGCATCGGCCGCAGCACCGTAGCGCAGACGTACGACCAGGTACTTGCTGACTTGGTTGAAGCTGAAACCTTACTACCCGACGCCACCACGCGCAACCGCGCCGTTAAAACCACCGCTCGTGCCCTGCGCGCCCGCTTGCACCTCTACCGCCAGCAGTACGCCGAGGCCGAAACCTACGCCACGCAGGTTATCACCAACGCCAATTATAGCTTGGTGACCCCTTATCGGGCTATATCGACGGCGCCATTTTTAAGTCGGGAATCAGTGCTGGAACTCACATTCAGCAACTCCGATGCGAATACCATGTGGAACAACTGGTTTCCGAGTGCGCTTGGGGGGCAATTTAACTTCCAGCCCGTGCCTGCGGCCATTACCTTGCTCAACGACCCAACCGTGGGGGGCAATCGTTCGGCGCTGCTAGCGAATACTACCATTGCTGGGGCCAGCGTAACCTACGGCAACCTATACAGCCGCTCCGCCCAGCGAGACGACCCCAGCTACGTGCTGCGCCTGGCTGAGCAGTACCTCATTCGGGCCGAAGCCCGCGCCCGCCAGGGCAAATTGACGCAGTCTTTGGCCGACCTAAATGCCGTCCGTGCCCGCGCTGGCGTGCCGGCCAGCACCGCCGCTACCGCCGAGCAATTGCTATTAGCTATCGAAAATGAGCGCCGCGTGGAGTTTGCCTTCGAGGCCGACCGCTGGTTTGACCTCGTGCGCACCGGCCGCGCCGGCGTAGTGCTCGGCGTCACCGACCAGCGCCGGTGGCTATTCCCGCTGCCCTTCAACGACTTAGTAGCTGATCCTGCTTTGGAGCAAAACCCAGGGTATTAAGTCAGTAAATCAATAGCTTACAGAAAGGCCATCATATGCAATCAAAAAGAACGTCATGCAGAGCGCAGCGAAGCATCTCGCGTGCTGACGTTGCTAAGCTAATCTCGCCCCAATGAGAACGTCATGCTGAGCTTGTCGAAGCATCTCTCCCGCAATGGTAATCAGATAGCATTACAACGAAGCAGTAGAGATGCTTCGACAAGCTCAGCATGACCGCCTTTCTATTTTATATTAACTATTCATCCGCACCGCATCTTCTTTCAACTTCCTCATCCATGATCATAGCATACTTTTCGGCGGCGCTGCTTACTGTGGGTTTAACCCTGGCGACGCCGGCCGCAGCCCAAAACAGCTACTTTTTCCCCGAAGCACCAGCAGGCTCTTTCGATCCGGCCATCCCTACGCCGGAGAAGTTTCTGGGCTACCCGATTGGCTCGCACTACACCCGCACCGACCAGATTGTGGCTTACCTACGGGAGTTGGACCGGGTGTCCGACAAGGTGAGTTTGCGGGTGCTGGGCAACACGTTTGAGGAGCGGCCGCAGGTCGTGGCCACCATTACGACCGTAGCCAACCAGCAGAACCTGGACCAGTTGCAGAAGCAGCGCCGGGCCTTGGTCGACCCCAGCCAACCCGCGCCCGACTACAAGCGCCTGCCGGTAATTGTCAGCCTCAACTACGGGGTGCACGGCAACGAAAGCTCCAGCTCGGAAGCCGCCCTGCTCACGGCGTATTACCTCACGGCTTCTACCAGCCCCGAAACGCAGCAGTGGCTGGAGCAATCCGTTATTACCATCGACCCGCTGGAAAACCCCGACGGGCGCGACCGGGCCTCGCACTGGTTTGACCAGAATAAGTCGTGGCCGCCAGTGACCGATCCGCTGGACCGGGAGCACACCGAAGCATGGCCAGGTGGGCGCACCAACCACTTCTACACCGACTTGAACCGCGACTGGCTGCCCCTGACCCAGCCCGAAAGCCGGGCCCGGATGGCTTTTCTGCACGAATGGTACCCCAACGTGATGATCGACTTTCACGAAATGGGTACCAACAGCACTTACTACTTCGAGCCCACCAAGCCCCTAAGCACCGAAAACGACCTGATTCCACGCGCTACTTACGAGGTGCTGAACGTGCATCTGGCCAAGTACCACGCCCAGGCCTTGGATAAGCTTGGTTCTCTGTACTGGACCAAGGAACAGTTTGATAACCTGTCGCCCATCTACGGCTCCACCTACCCGGATTTTCAGGGCGGCGTGGGCGCCACGTTTGAAGTGGGGAGTTCCCGCGGTTTGGCGCAGGAAGGCACCAATGGCGTGGTCACGTTTCCCTTTACTATTCGCAACCACGTGGCTACCGGACTGGCCACGGTGCGCGGGGCTGTGGAGGAAAAAGAGTTGTATCTGCGCCACCAGCGCGACTTTTTTGCCTCCGCGCTGACTGCTGCCAAGAAGTTTCCGACCAAAGCCTACGTCTTTGGCAGTGCGAAAGATGAGACGCTCACCAACCGCTTTCTGGACTTGCTTCTGCAACACAAAATCCAGGTGCACGAGCTGGGCAAAACGGTGACGCTCGACAAGCAAACATTTGAAAAGGGCAAGACCTATGTGGTGCCCACGGCCCAGCCCCAATACCGCATCGTTAACTCGCTGTTCGAGGAGTTAACCACCTTTCACGACAGTGTATTCTACGACGTCACTGGCTGGAGCCAAGCCCACGCCTACGGCCTGCCGGTAAGCAAGCAGAAAAACGCGGTGCTGGTACAAGGCGCGCCTATTACGACCGCCAAAGCATTGGCCGGTAACGTGCTGGGGGGCAAAAGTAGCTACGCCTACCTCTTGCCCTGGACTGATTATAACGCTCCCAAAGCTTTGGTAGCCTTGCAGCACGCCGGCGTCATCACCAAAGTTGCCTTTAAGCCATTCCGCACTGGCACTGCTTCCCAACCCACCGACTTTGGGTACGGCACAGTAGTCGTGCCCGTGGCGGGCCAAAAGCTGCCAGCCGACTCAGTATTTCAAATTTTGAATCGGGTAAGTAAGCAAGCGCAAGTCACGTTTACGAGCGTAACGACTGGATTCAGTTTGGGTGGTATCGACCTGGGTTCCAACAACGTGCGCACTGTGCCAGAAACCAAAGCGGCGCTACTGGTGGGTATGGGCACCACGGCCTCGGAGGTCGGCGAAGCGTGGTTTGTGGCCAGCCAGCATTTAGGGCTGCCCTTGAGTAAAATAGAGGTGAGCAACGTGAGCCGTGCGCCGCTGGGCCGCTATACCAGTCTGGTGCTGGTGGGGGCAATTATGGAGCGCTGGACAAAGCGACCGTGGACAAAATCCGGCGCTGGGTGCAGGAAGGCGGCACGCTTATTACGCTTAAAAACGCTTCCGAATGGGCCATCAAGCAAGGCATAGTAAAGGAGAGGCTGTTGATTCCGGCCAGCGGCGGCTGGGCTGATACGACTGCTACGCGCACTGCCAGCACGGCACCGGCAAGCGAAGGAAAAAAGACAAAGGAAACCGCCAGTACAGCAACTCCAGGTTCGCGCCGCACCGATTTCGTGAATCAAGAGCACGAGGGCACCCGCGCCATTGCCGGCTCCATTTACCGCACCGACGTGGACCTGACCAACCCTATAGCTTTCGGCCTCACCGACCGACGCTTGTACGTGTTCCGCAACGGCACCACCTTCCTGCGCCCTAGCCGCAACCCCTACGCCACCGTGGCCCAGTACACGGCCACTCCGCTGGTCAGCGGCTACGTATCGAAGGCTAACTTAAAGCAGATCAGCAACTCGGCGGCCATCGTAGTGAGCAAAGTAGGAGCCGGTCGGGTGGTGCTCTTCGCTGATGATCCTAACTTCCGTCATTACTGGCACGGTACAGCTCGCCTCTTCACCAATGCCCTGCTGCTGGGGCCACTGCTGAATCTGCCCGAAGGTCCGGCCACTATTTCGGCGGAGGAGGAATAGAGTTTCGAACTAGTTTGTAGTGATTTATTGGGCTCGCTGAAACAGAAACACAATCTATTGATGGTTACTTCGTCGGGGCTGTTTTGCGGGGCTTGAACACTATGCGGAAAGCCCGCAGCGCCGCCGGATGGTAAATAGTGGCGTGCGTTTCTTCCAGCATAGCCTGATAATAGCAGGCAAGTTTGGGGAGGCTACACTCTTCAGGATAGTGGCAAAGCGCTGAGTGGTAGGGGCCTTTTCCGTGTCGCTGCTGAAGGCAACATATAATGTCTTCGTCGGCCCTGCGTACGCCTGAAGTCGCTTCTCGGCCTGAGCAACTAATGCACTGTTATTCCACCACAAACTCGGATCAAAGGCCACGTACGTATCGAACAGATCGGGCTCCAGCAGCAGCGTTTCCACCACAAACAGGCCGGCCAACGACTCCCCTACAATAGCGGTTTCAGCAGTGGTGCGGTAGCGCTGCCGGATGGCGGGCATCAACTCCGAGCGAATAAATTTCCGGAAGGCCGCCGACCCACCTACCCGGGGGGCAATTTTGCGATCTTCCACGTTGGTGGTAGGCCCGGTCATATCCCGTCGCCGCTCGGTATTCTGGATGCCCACCACAATAAACGGCCGCATGGTACTGTTGCCGGTGCTTACCTGCACCAGACCGGCCACATGCAGAAAGTCCTCTGCCATGCCACCATCGGGCATGTATAGAACGGGCAGCCGAAGAGAAGCGGAGTCCGCGTAGCCCGGTGGCAAGTACACGTTAATGTGGCGAGTTTCCCCGAGGATGGAGGAGGCGAGCGTGAAGGTCTGCCCCATTGTCAATGGCGCGGCCTGATCTTGCGCAGCGACCGTCTGGCCGCAAACGATGCTTAGCAGTAGCAGGAAAATCGCTTTCACTTGGGGCCGGGATAGGAAGTGCATGTGGCTAACCTAGAAGATGAGTCGCAAAGACAGGTAGATAACTGGACTCGTTAATCAACCAGAACAAGGTAGAGGCCATATACCTTGTTCTAAGAACCCCAAACTTACGCTAAGCAGTAGTGATAAGATGGCTGCGGCATTATGGCAGAGGCAACTGGCTGGCGCAACACCTAAGATTTCCCAAAAAAGCCCCCAGAAAACTAAACCCCCATTTCTGATTCAGAAATGGGGGTTTTAGCAGAGAGGATGGGATTCGAACCCACGATGACCTTTTGAGCCATACACACTTTCCAGGCGTGCTCCTTCGACCACTCGGACACCTCTCTGGATGGGAAAGCGGTGGCAAAGTAACGCCCCTTTTTCCGCAAACGCAAGCTACCAGAGGAAGTAGCCGCAAGCAGAGGTTGGGTTACAGCGTGATTTCGCCGCGCAGGTTGCTGGTGAGCAGGCGGATGGTTTCCGGGGGGCTTTTTTTCTGGCCGAGCACAAACATGAGCTTGGTGATGGCAGCTTCGGTGGTGATGTCGTCGCCGCCGAGCACGCCGCGGGCTAGCAGAGAGGCACTGGTTTCGTAGCGGCCCTGCTCTACGCGCCCCTCTTCGCACTGACTGACGTTCAGAACATGGATACCGCGGGCCTGAGCAGTTTCGAGACAGCGCAAAAACCACGACTGAGTGGGTGCGTTGCCTGAGCCGTAGGTTTCGAGAATACAGCCCCGCAGGCCTTCAACACCCAGAACAGCGCCCACCACCTTTTCGGTGATGCCGGGAAAAAGCTTGAGAATGGCTACGCTCTCGTCGAGGTGGGTATGCACATGCAGGGGGGCCGTGGGCAGAGGGCGGATGATGGCATCGTTGAAGTCCAGGTGGATGCCGGCCTTCACCAAGGGGGGCAAATTTTCGCTTTTGAAAGCGGCGAAATGCTGGCTTTCTACCTTTTTGGCCCGGGTGCCGCGCAGCAGTAAGGTATTGAAGAACAGACTGACTTCGGGTACGCGGGCCGAGCCATCGGGGCGGCGGGCGGCGGCAATGTCGAGAGCGGTAATAAAGTTGCGGCGCGCATCGGTGCGGATCCGGCCTACGGGCACTTGGGCACCGGTAAATACCACGGGTTTGGCCAGATTTTCAAGTAAATAGCTCAGCGCAGAAGCCGAATAGGCCATCGTATCGGTGCCGTGCAACACCACGAAGCCGTCGTACTGATCGTACTGGTCACGGATGATGGTGGCCATCAGCGCCCAGTCGGCCACGGTTACGTTGGACGAATCGATGGGATGCGGCAGGCTCAGCACCGACACTCGCATGCGCAAGTGGCGCAATTCGGGCATCAGCTTACTGACCTGGCGAAAGCGCATAGGCGCCAACTCGCCGCGCTTATTGTAGGCCATGCCCACCGTACCACCGGTGTACAACACCAAAATGGAAGCGCTAACCTGGCCGTCGTGGGCAGCGGTCTGAATATCAACTATAGGAAACAAGGCGGGAGGGGCTATAAGTTGAACAGGGCCTGCGCGTTGCGCGTGGTAGCAGCGGCTACTTCTTCCACGTCTTTTTGCAGCAATTCGGCTACGCGCCGAGCTATCAAGGGCAAATAGCCGGGCTCGTTGCGCTTGCCACGGTGAGGTACCGGTGCTAAGTACGGGCAGTCGGTTTCGAGCAACAGATGCTCTAACGCCATTTCGGGCAGGACCTTGTCGGAGCCGCCATTTTTAAATGTTGCCACGCCGCCGATGCCCAGCTTGAAGCCCAACTTAATGGCGCGCTCGGCCTCTTCCTTGGTGCCTGAAAAACAGTGAAAAACGCCCCCCAGACTACCATCCTGGGCTTCCTCAATAAGGTCGGCAGTCTCGGTGAAAGCCTCGCGGGTATGCAGCACCAAGGGCAGCTTAAACTTTTTGGCCAACCCAATCTGAACGCGCAATGCTTCCTGCTGCTGGGCGAAGAAGGTTTTGTCCCAGTGCAAATCGAGGCCGCACTCCCCTACCGCCGCAAATGGGCGCTTGCCCAGCCAATCTTCTACCTGATACAACTCCTTCTCAAAGTGCTTGCCCACCGAGCACGGGTGTAAACCCATCATAGCAAAGCATTGCCGCGGGAAACGGGCCTCAGTTTCGAGCATACTATCGACGCTGGTGTGGTCGATGTTGGGCATGACGATGGTGGTAACGCCGGCTTCGAAGGCGCGGTGCAGGGTGGCGTCGCGGTCGGTTTTGAACTGCTCGGAATATATGTGCGCGTGCGAATCGGTCAGGTGCATGGGGTGGAATGCGGGTGGTGAGGCAAATGTACGGCGCGGAAAGAGAGTGGCAGCGCGGGCGGCACGCGCTTACGAATAGGTACGACCTTTCCAGTCGAAGCGTCGGCCCAGCAGCCGAAACCCGATCAGGCTAACCGTGAGCCAAATGGTGTACAGCTCGAAAGCAGGCAGCAGTTCTAAAGGCGCACGCAAGCCAACCCGTCGGAATACGATGGCCGCTAGTAAGCCCTGAGCCAGCATTTTGCCCCCCAGTGCAGCCAGCGCCGGGCCGGGGTCAGCTACCCACGCCAGAGCCAGCACGCCCAGGTAAAAATTACCGTAAATGAGCAAGCCCAGCTTTAGTCCCCACGGCAATGCCTCCACGCCACGCAGCCACCGACGGCGCTGATGGAGCAGGCCCAAGGGCGTGGCAATGGGCAGGGAAAGGGCCAGAACTTCGGGTCGAAATACATTACAGAAGCTGAACCCGTGCTTCACAGTGGCTTTAAATAGCTCAAAATCCTCGGTCACTGAGAAAGGCAGCGCTTCGTAGCCGCCGGTTGCTTCGTAGGCTTCACGGGTAACGAGCATATTGTTGCCCATGGCCGTCACGGGCTTTCCCAGATCGGTTACTACCTGCACCAGACTCAACGACAACAGCCAATCCAAGCCCTGAAGCCTATCGAAAAGCCGCGGGCCGCGCACAATCGTAAGGCCCGTAACGGTACCAATACCCGGCCGCGCATACGCCAGCATTCCCGACAGCCAAGTGCGAGGCACAGCAATATCGGCGTCGGTAATAAAGAAAAAGTCGGTGGTAGCGGCGCGGGCGAGGTGGGCCAGCACATTAGCTTTGCCGCGGGCTGCCCCCATGGTATTACGGATAGAAACACAGAGAAAAAGCCCCCCGTAGCCCTGCATTACTTCTTCGGCGCGGGCGCGGGTGTGGTCGGTAGAGCCATCATCGCCGAGCAGTACTTCCACCAGCTCCGCGGGGTAATCCAGTGCCCGAATAGCGCTCAAGCAGCGCCCGATAGCAGCTTCTTCGTTGCGGGCGGCAATCAGGATACTTACGCGTGGCAACGGCTCCGCCAGGGGTGCAGGTATCGTTCCTCTTCGCAGCGCAAAGAGTAGCGTAGAAACCAGCATCACCCCAAACCAAATCCCGAAATATACTGTGAGCAGCGCCAGCATTCTCTTCGTTTAAAGAGAGGCGAAGGTAAAGCCCCGCTCCGCAAAATGCGCCAGATAGCGCGGGAGCACATAGCGCAAGTTGCGGCTGGCCTTTTGGCTATCGTGAAACACGACAATATCGCCGGGGCGGGTGGCGGCAATCGATTGGCGCAGACAGCGCTCCGCCGACAGACTTTGGTCGTAATCTTGGGTTAGCACCGACCACATAATCAGGCGGTACTGGGGGCGCAGGTGGCGCAGCAGCGGCCAGGTCAGACGCCCATAGGGTGGGCGCAACAATGGCCGCGTTTCAGCCTTCAGCAAGCCTAGCTCCGTCAGGGTCTGCTGGCATTGCGCTACGTCGTGCAGATAAGCAGTACGCGGATGCGCCCAAGCATTCAGGTGATGGTGCGTATGATTGGCCAGACGGTGGCCCTCAGCTACCGCACGTTGGGCAATCTCGGGGTAGCGCTGCACATTGTCGCCCACGCAGAAGAAAGTAGTTTTTGCCTGATGATCAGCCAATTGATCGAGGACCCACGGCGTTTCTTCGGGAATTGGGCCGTCGTCGAAAGTAAGGTACAGGATGCGCTCCGCCGTTGGGTACTGCCATTCGCAACCGGGAAATAACGAGTGTAAAAGTGCAGGCGGACGAGTGAGCATATGATTTTATTGGTTGTTATGGAGAAGCCTCACCAAACAACTATGTAGTAAGTTTTGCTACTTTCTCTAAACAACTCCACAGCTGCTCGGCACTGCGGTCCCAGGAAAAACGCTGCACATTTTCCAAGCCACGCGTTACCAGGCGCTGCCGCAGGTTAGGGTTGGTGTCGAGTTGCTCGAGAGCCTTGGAGATATCAGCCACATCAAACGGATTAACCAGTAAAGCGCCATCGGGGCCGGCTACTTCGGGCATGGAACTCACGTTGGAGGTAATTACGGGGCAGCCGCTGGCTTGAGCTTCAACAATAGGAATCCCAAAGCCCTCAAAGTAAGGCACATACGCGCAGCCGCGAGCGGCAGCATACAGCTGCTCCAGCTCTGCGTCGCTGACGCGCCCGGTGAGCCGGACGGCCTCGCGGTGGCGCATTTGCTGGTACACTTCGAAAATAGGTCCCGCTTTCCAAGCTTGCCGACCCACAATGAGTAGCTGCGTAGTCGAGCCCGTCCGGGTTTTGAAGGCATCGAAAGCGCGCAACAGATTGACCAGGTTTTTGCGCGGCTGCAAGGCACCCACAAACAGGATATAGGGCTGCTGCTGACTAAACTTTGCCTGTGTGGCAGCCTGCTCGACAGCAGTCTGGGGGGCAAAATTGCCCCCCGGCGCATTATAAATCACTCTGATGCGGTCGGCGGCGAGGCCGTAAGTCTGTATCAGATCTTGCTTGGTGGCTTCCGATACGGCTATCACCCGTGCTGAGGCCCGTACAAAGCGGGGCATAAAAAAGTGGTAGTAACGCCGCACCAGCCAGCTTACATCCTGCGGAAAATGCTCGAAAGCCAGATCATGCACCACCGTTACGCGGGGCACGGAGGTAGCCAGCGTCGTGAAGCCATCGGTGCTTAGAAATACCGCCGGCTTATGGCGACGGAGCCACGCGGCCACGGCCCCTTCAAACCACGCCACAAACAGCAGCGGGTGGCGGGCGGGTGGCGCCAGCACGTGCGGCACCACATTGGCAGCGAACACATAACGTGCGTCGTAGGGCCGGTCGAACAGGAAATGGAACGTGTGTTCGGGGTGCCGACGCACCATCCTACTCAGCGTTTCATAAGTAAAGCGCCCAATGCCCTCCAACGCGTCGCCCGGCAACAGAAAACGGGTGTTAACGGCTATGTGCAGGGGGCTGGGGGGCATTTTTGAAAATAAAACGGAAGCAAAAACTCGATTTAAATGGGGAGCTACGCTTTTACAAACACAAAATTATCGGAGTCAATCTGCTCCGCTTGCAGATAGGCGTCGAGGTCAGCACAGACGATAAGCTGTCCATCCGCGCCGATTCGGTGAGACTGATAGCCTAATTCGCGGAGCAATGCCGCGGCTTGCTGGTGTCCGGTGTTATGGCGTTTGGGCTCCAGATACTCCAGCACGACGGCCGGCGCGGCGCGCTCCAGCAACTTGGCCGCACCTCTAATCACCTTAAGCTCTGCTCCTTCCACATCAATCTTCAGGACAGCGGGCACCTGACTGGAGGAAGTGAAAAAAGCATCGAGCGTAACAGCGGGCACGGTGATTTTGGTAGGCTTGAACTTCTTAAACCACTGCTCATTCTCAAACTGCGTTACATCCAGCGAGTTGAATTCGTTGTACAGAATCGGAAACTCGTAAAAGGAAATGGTTTCCTGCTGGTCAGAAACGGCGCAGTGGTGGGCCTGCACAACAGCGGAAGCAGCCACATTTTGGGCCAATACAGCGTGAGTCGTGGCCGACGCCTCGAAGGCAGCCACTTGCCCCTTTGGGCCAACCAACCGAGCTGCCAGCAGGGAGAAATACCCAAAATGTGCGCCCACGTCCGCAAATACATCGTTGGGCTGAAGGCGCTGAATGAGGAAGCGCGCCAGACGAATCTCTGAATCGTGGGATTTGCCGCCGGTGAGGTATATATCGGTGCCGGCGGGCAAGACCACCGTCATGGGAGTGCCAAAGAAGGTGTCGGCCTGCTTCATCACCCCCTTTTTGGTAGCGCGGTAGCGCAGCAGCCGAAATCCAATTGCATACAAGTAGCGGCCCGGCGCTCGGAGCAGCCGCAGCAGCTTGGAGGCCGTAGCCAGCTGCTCTACGCGCTCGAGTTGGTGCAGCAAATCGGTATTCATAGGAACAAAACAAATACAATAGAACAAATAGCCAGGAGCAGCGGCATTACGGAGCGTTGGGGGGCATTTTTGCGCCGGCCCCAGGTCGCAGAAACTTCTTTAGCTCGGCTAAGGTTACCAAGCCCAGCACCACACTGAGCACACCAAAGCCAATAGTTGCCACCAGACTCTCCACCAGCCAGTGCAACTCCAGGGTTTGCTGCAAACCGTACCAACCCGCGCACAGCAGCAAAAAGCCCCCCAGCAGCTTCCCGAGCAGCAGCCACGGCACAGCCACTCCCGCCCGATGCTGCACCAGCCACACGTAGCCACCCGACACCAGCACGGCGCAACCGAGCGTATTCAGGGCGGCGGCCACAGCGCCGAAGCGGGGCAACAGCACCAGATTTAAGCACACATTGAGCCCCAGACTTAGGGCTACCAGCCAGCTCACCGTTTTTACGTAGTGCGTGCTATTGAGCAGCGAGCTGTAGATGGCAAAGAAGCCATGCACGAGCACATTCAGGAATAATATCTTGAGACACAAGGTCATGCGGGCCAGCTCCGCGGGAGTACTGTGGGTAAACTGCCAAAACAAAACCTCGCCCCGAAACAGCACGAAGGCACAGGCCAGCAGCAATGGCAACGTAACGATGCGCTGCCCAAACCACAGCAAGTCGCGCTGCTCCGACCGGCTATCTATAGCGGCGGCGAAGCGGGCAAAAAACAAGGGCATAATAGTCCAGACGTACATCATCACGGCATCCACCCACCGGTAGGCACCGGCATAATAGCTGGCTTCGGCCGGCGAGGCCAGCCGTTCCAGCATCACCATATCCACCCGCTCGTTGGCGCCATAGAGCAGCGTAATCAGGGCGAAAGGCAACGTTTCGCGGAGCACCATACGTGCGTGGCCCCAACTCCAGCGGTAGCGCACGCGTCCGAAGAGGCGCACCATGAGCCCATACAGCAACACTGCGGCAAAAGCGGCGGCGGCAAACCGCATCCACACGTACCCAGTCAAGGTTAAGCCACTAGGCAATAAAGCCAGCACCAAACCCAGCAACAGCACTTTTTCCAGCACCGACAGTACGGCATCCGTGTTGAAGCGCTGGTGCGCCTGCAGCGTACCGCGCAAAAATTGCCCGTACTGGGTCAATAGCAAGGCCGCGCCAATAATAGCCAGCAGTGTCAGCTGTGCGCCCTGGTAGCCCACCACCCAACCCAAAACCAGTAAAGCGCCCAATGCCAGAAAATTAAGCGAGGCACGCAGCGGCAGAATGGTTGGAAAATAGGTTGCCAGATAAGCCGGCTCGGCCGCCACCCGCTTCACCGTGTAGTGCGTCAGGCCCACATCGGAGAAGGTAGCCAGGATAATGGTGAGCGACGATAAGGCCGTGAAGGTGCCAAATGCTACGTGCCCGAGCTGGTTCTGCACCAGATTTTCAACGAATACCCACCCCGGCTTTACCAGAAGGTTGAGCAATACGGCAAAGCTGATATTCCCGAAAAACCGTTTGATGCAGGTAAGGCTGAGTGAGGCGACAAAACTACGCAAAGGTAGCTCGGCACTCCAAAGCCCGCCTGCCATGGCTATCCTGATGAAGCAATAAATCAGAAGGTAAAGCGGTTAAGGCCCCAATTGTAATTCGGGGCGGGCTAACTCTGAGGCAATTCGAGTAGCTTTGCCCCGTTTTAGCCCCTGTTGCAAGTCGTTACTGGGGTTGATTTGCCTTCCAACGTACTTTATGTCATCCCGTTCTTATTCGCTTTTGGGCTTGTGGCCCGTCATACATCGGTGGCGCAATCTGGTTCTGACAGCCGTTCTACTGGCGCTGGTAGTGAGTGCCGTAGTAGCCTGGATGCTGCCCAACATCTACCGCTCCACTGCCGTTTTCTACCCTACCAATCCTGAAACCACCGACCCCGACCGCATTGTAAAAGAAGGCGGCCGCTTGCAGTTGGGGGGCCGGGCCGAAGACCTCGACCGTATCATCACGATTGGTCAGTCGCAGCCGGTAGCGCAGCTGATTGTCAAGCGCTTCAACCTATACGAGCGCTATGGCGTGGGCGAGCCTGGCACTGAAAAAGCCGACCAAGCAGTGCTCGATAAGTATAACAACAACTTAAATATCGTTCACAACGACCGCGACGCCATTGAGTTGACGTTCCAGGATCGAGACAAAATACAGGCGGCGAACATTGCGAATGCGTTGGTACAGGTTATCGACTCCATCAATCAGCGCCTCACTTTAGAAAACCGGGGCAGCATTATCAGCCTCTACGAAAACCAAACGCAGTTTTTGGAGAAGCAATACGCCCAAGTGCGCGACAGTTTGCAACAGGCGCGTAAGCGCTACGGCATCTTCGGCAGCTTGAGTTCCGAAAACGAAACGGGCTACGAATCGCGTTACTTAGCTAAAGAGCTTGCTGAAACGGAGACGGAGCTTCGCCGCGCTGAAGGTGAGTTAGCCGCTGGCGGTGGATCCGCGGCGCGAGTAGCCGGTTTGCGGCGCGCCTTTCGGGGTCTCACCGAATCGGACGGAGGCAATGTAATTAACCTAGAAAGCTACGTAGCGGGCGCTGATCTTGTCACGACGCTTTACGCTCGTTTTGAAGACATCCAGAAGCGGCTTATTACGGCGCGCGCTACCTATGAAGATGCGCGTTTGGCCATTAGCAGTGAAATCTCGTCTATTTACGTTGTGCAGAAGGCGTATCCTGCTATTCGTAAAGCTGCGCCGGTGCGCTCCCTCATCGTCATCTCGTCGGTGCTCATCACCTTCGTTCTTTCGGTCATTTTTATTACCCTGTTGGAGCTTTATCGGGGCAATTTGAATTTGGGTGGGACGGTAAAGCAGGAACCAAAAAATGCCTTCGCCTCGCCCTTGAATTAAGTCTGGGGGGCATTTCACAAACTAAGCTTTTCGTTTCAAGCTAAGGTATGAGGGGCAAATCTTCTTATTCGACCACCAACTCGGCTATTCCCGCCGCCGACCGCCGCATATTTCTGGCGTTCGTTGCTATTCTGCTGATTGCTGGCGTCTGCGCACTGGCCTTTAATACGCCACTGTGGATGGCTTTGCCACTGGCCGCTCTAGGGCTGGCTGTACTAGTGGTTGACTGGCGTTGGGTGTATTATGTGCTGCTCTTCACGCTGGCTTTCTCTATGGAGATTCCGCTGCCCGGCGGCCTGAGCATGGACGTCCCCACCGAGCCGCTGATGCTGGTGCTCTTAGCTTGCTTCGGGGTGAATATGCTCTTAGGCAGGAGCACGGTAGAAGGACGGTTTTGGGTGCATCCGCTAGTCATTATCATTGGGCAAGCGCTGATTTGGGCCGCTGTCGTCACCTTGTTCTCGGTCGATACGACCAAGTCTATCAAGTACCTACTGGCTAAGACCTGGTACATTGTGCCGTTCGTGTTCGTGACGCTGGCTGTCGTGCGCCGGCCCTCCGACGTGTGGCGGGTAGCGGCTTGCCACGTGGCCGGGGCGTGCATCACCTTTCTCTACACCTTTGCGCGGCACGCGGGCTATGGCTTCTCCTTTGATGGCATAAACCCGGCCCTTCTCCCCTTTTATAAAAACCACGTAGCGTACGCCGCCACGTTATCCATGCTGATTCCGTACGCGCTATACGCGGCCCGGCAACCCGACCTTGGCCTGCTGTGGCGCTGGTTGTGGCGGGCCGCTTTTGGCATGTTGTTATTGGGCGTGGTACTTTCTTACACGCGAGCCTCTATGGCGTCGCTGCCGTTAGCGGTTGGCTTTTACTTTGTTATTCGCTGGCGGCTGACGCGGGTAGCGCTTATCAGTGCAGCTCTGGCGGCGGCCGCAGGATCCTTTTACTTCGTTAGTCAGAATAACTACATGCTTTACGCGCCCGACTACGAGAAAACCGTATTCTATGGCGACGACTTCGGTAAGCATCTGGAAGCTACCTACAACCTGGAAGATCTGTCGGGTATGGAACGGGTGTACCGCTGGGTGGCCGCAGCCCGTATGATCAGCGACCGGCCCATTACGGGCAGCGGCCCCAACACTTTTTACCCCGAATACAAGAAATACACGGTCACCAGCTTCCGAACCTACGTCAGCCGCAACCCGGAACAATCTACTACGCACAACTACTTTCTGCTGATGCTGGCCGAGCAGGGGATTCCAGGGTTCCTACTGTTCGCTATTCTGGTGGCCGCGGCCTTACTGATGGTGGAGCGCCTCTACCACCGCAGTCACTCGGCTGAGCATCGGCGCGTGGTACTCGCTGCTGGCTTATCGCTCTTTATTATCATTACTCATTTACTGCTCAATGAGTTGGTGGAAGTCGATAAGGTTGGCTCCTTCTTTTATATCGCCCTTGCCTTGTTGATGCGAGCGGAAGGCTGGATTAAAGACGAGAACGTAGCACTTACCGAATAAGATACTTCATAAAAAAGCCCCCCAGCATAATGCTGGGGGGCTTTTTTATGAATGCTGCCTTACTTAAACCGACAGCTCAGAATCGTTACGTCGTCGGCGAAGGAGTTGCCGTCTTCGTTAAAAGCTTCGATTTCTTTGAGAATTTCCTGGTGCAGTACCTTGAGGGGCAGATAGCGCGAGCGGCGCAAGAACTCGATAACGCCATCTTCGCCGTATTCCTCACCCGCTGCGTTGAATACTTCCGTCAGGCCGTCGGTGTAGGTAAGTAGCAGTGAGCGAGGCGGGACCGTAAGCGACTGCACGTGCAGAAAAGGCAGGTCCTCGAAAATACCCAGCATGGTGGTGCCTTCCGACAATAGCTGGTGCGGACCGGAATCGGGGAGCAGAATAGCGGCATTGTGACCGGCACTCACGTATTGCAGCTCCCGGGTAGCACGGTTGTAAATACCGAAAAAAGCTGTGATAAACTTCTCCGACACGGCATTGCGATAAATCAAATTATTCAGCTCCGATACCACCGTGGAGAGGTCGGCCTGCTGGCGTAGCAGCGTCCGCAGGCCCGCCTGAAAGTTCGACATAAGCAACGACGCCGGCACGCCCTTGCCCGACACATCGGCCACGCAGAACAGAAACCGGTTTGCGTCGATGGTTACCACATCATAATAATCGCCGCCGATGGCCGTGTGGGGCACGTAGCTAGCGCACACCGCCACACCCGCATCGTTGGGCAGCTGGCGCGGGAAGAGCATCGTCTGCACTTCCTGGGCAATCTCAATTTCCTTGCGCATGGCCGCCGACTCGATGCGCTGCTTGGCCAGGCGGCGGTTCTGGATAGCGCCGACGAGGATATTGCTGAGGGTTTCCAGAAACTTGGTGGCCTCGTCGCTGACGTAGTCGGCCTGCACGTTGCCGATGAGCACATAAGCCAGCACGTTGCCATTGTTGACGACCGGAATGACGGTTTCCAGATTTTGCCATTCCGGACCCAGATTCAGGGCAGGCACGGGGCAAGGGGAATTGGTGCAATTGTCACTGATGGCCTCAGGGAGCGGAATGCGCCGAAAGTCAGACAAATCGGACCCAAACGATACCATGCACGCCCACTCGCCTTCCTCCTTTACGTAGAGTACCAGCCGACGAATGTTGAGCTGTCCGAGCAGGGTGAACTGAAAGATTTTATAAAGCGCGTCTTCCGTGGGGTCGTGATTGATGGCTTGGGTAATTTCCAGCAATGCATTCAGTTCCCGCTCGCGTAAGAAGAGCTTTTTTTCCGGCGACATGGCCTGCGGAGTAGGCATGAGGTTAAGTAGTGTATTGTGGAGTGCACGCAGCTGAAAAGCTGTAGGCCAAGGAGTAAAAATGAGTAGTCTCTACGTGCACTTGGGTTGAAAGTACTTCAAAATACGAACGGATACTAGCAATTTCGCCGCAGCGAGGCGCTAGCTCAGCGGTGTTTTGGGGTCGTAAGCGTCGCGCAGGCCGTTACCTAACAGATTGAAACTCAGAACCAATAAGCTTATGGCTAAGCCCGGCAGCAGCGTGAGCCACAGTCCAGCTTGGGTACCTAAAAGTTGGAAGCCTTCATTCACCATTAAGCCCCAGGAAGGAGCCGGGGGCTGCACGCCAAGTCCCAAAAAGCTCAGGCCAGCCTCGAGCAGGATAGCCGCCGCAAAGTTACTCGTCGCAATTACAATCAGCGGCCCCGTCATGTTGGGAAGCAGGTGGCGGGCTATCAAGCGGCTTTGGGGCAAGCCCAGCACGCGGCCCGCTTCCACGAATGTTTTCTCCCGCAAGCTCAACATTTGCCCCCTCACCACGCGGGCCACGTCCACCCACATCGTAAGGCCCACGGCCACGAAGGAAGTCCAGACGCCTTTGCTATCGAGCGCCAGCGAAATGGCAATAACCAGCATGATGCCCGGAATGCTCCATACCACCGTCATCAGGCCCATCAGCACACTATCGACCCAGCCGCCCACGTAGCCCGCTACCGCCCCGATAAGCATGCCCAGGGTAAGGGAAATCAGTACGGCTACCAGCCCGATACCCAACGAGATGCGCGTACCCAGCAGCAAGCGGCTCAGCATATCGCGCCCCGATTTGTCGGTCCCCAGCCAGTACGTCCGCCTGATGATGCGCTCGTTTTCTACAACGTTCCTTAGCTCGGCCTGGGGGGCATTTTTACCCACTAGCTCAGCCAGGGAGTAGCGCGTGGGCAAATCGGCGAGGGCCGAGTGGTTGCGATATGGTTGAATCAGGACTGAATCGCCGACCACTTTATAGTCACCGATGGGTACCTCTTGGAAGCGCGGCGCGCGGCCCCGGAGCCAGGTACGAAAGATATTATCCGAGTCGGTGCTCTGGGCTGCCTCCGATAATGGGCGACGCAGTACGGTAGCTGAAAAACCGGGTGGTTCCTTTTGCAACTGCACCAATCCATTGTTGGCATTGGGCGAATTATCGGGCAGCACCCAGTAGCCAGCCAGCGCTATTAGGATACAGATCAGGATGAAGCCCAGCCCAAACATAGCCGGCCCGTTGCGCCACAGCCGCTGGCGCACGTAGTAGCCAGGCGGCCGGGCCGGCGGCGTAGTGGGCGCTACGGGCGCCAAAACCGGGGCAGCCTTCACCATTAGCGAGTATTATGAGCCAACAAACCGGCTTTGGTGGCCAAATAGAAGCTGTCGCGGCAGATGGCGCCGAAGGACGTAACCTCGTAGGCTTGTTCGGTATCGGGATCGGGGTAGAATGATTTGATATAATCCTGCTCCAGCAAATTGCGCAGCCCTTTCTCCAGAGTTGGAGCCGGCAAACTGGTTTTTTGCAGCAAATCGCGGAAGGAAGTGACGAAGTATAGCTCGTCGAGGATGTCGAATTCAGAATCAGTCACGGCAGCGGGCTACGGGGCGGAAGGAGAGAAAGCAAATGTACTGTTGATGCGTGGGATTTGGGCAGAAGAACTTGCCTGACTCCTTCTACACTAATTTATAACCCAGTTCTCCTCAGCACTTGCTACCTCGAGGTACTTAATAACTTGTTTAATCTCCGTGTCAGTCAGCGCGAAGCTAGGCATCTCCTGCTTCTGATACTGGTTATAAATTTTAACGGCGTACTCGTCACCACTAGCCACCATCTTGCTGGAATTTTGAATCCAAGGAATCAGCCAGGAAACGGGGCGACGCTTGTGAATATTTTTTAAAGCCGGCCCCACAACGACATCATTTATGGCATGGCACTGAGCGCAGTTGCCCAGAAACAAAGCTTCGCCGGATACTACAGCAATGGCATCCGCACCTGACAAATTCTCACGCTTCGATAGGTTCTTAGGTAATGAGTCAAGCGTCGGTATATACAGCATCGCGATAGAATCGGGAACCCGCTCCAAACCTTCACTAGTCACGCGCATTACGCCATATTCCGTTACAACAATAGAATCAAGAGCCGCTGCTCCAGCGCCATTGGTGGCAGTTGAAGCAGCGGCTCTTGGCTCGTGCAGCAGTCCGGTTGCGGAGAGAAATAATACGCCTAGGGTACATACCAGCAGGGCAATGGCTACCGGGAACACCCCGGCCAGTAGCGCTTTTCTCATAGCATTAGTGGCCATTTTTGGGCCGTTGTTAACGGCAGATAAGGTCGCTGACAAATGCCGCAAACTCAACTGTTTTACCTACTTTATTTCATCCTTCTCCCCTTCCAAATATACTCCCCACGCAAGCCCAGCAAGCCAGTTAGCAGTGCGTAAGGCGCATAAGCTACCTGGAGCAGCCCAATGTAGCTCAGCCATCGCTGCTGGCCGAAAAAACCTAGCACTGGAGCTAAGAACCAAGCATCGGCGCCGAGCTTTAATGCCCAGGCAGCTAAGGTCCAGGGCCACACTTGCGGATACATAACAACCAACAACAAGCTTACGAATAAGCTCACGTTGGCCCCAAGTACTAGCAAAGCCAGGCGCTGGGGGCTTTTTGCTGATAGTGCCGCCACTTGCTGGCCCACCGTACCCGCTGCGCCAGCAGGGTGCGGAGTGTGGGCGGTGCGGCGGTGCGTACAATGGCGCGCGGGGTTTTCAAAAACCGGATGCTGCCGGGAAAAGCAGCGTGCAGCTTATGCAGTAGAAATTCGTCGTCGCCGCTGGCTACGTGCTCGTTGCCGCTGAAGCCCTGCACAGCAGCAAAGGCCTCGCGACGGTAAGCCAAATTGGCCCCGTTGCACATGGTAGGCTGGCCCTGACCGATGGTGGCCGCTCCTACCCCTACCAGGCCCGCGAATTCAAGCCCCATTAGGTTGCTAAGCAAGGAGTTATCACCTGTAAGAAGCACCGGCCCACTGACGAACTTTACAGATGCATCCGTCTGAATAAGGGCAGCATAGCTACCAAGCCAGTCAGGACCCACGCGGCAGTCGGCATCGGTGCAGACTACCCACGGGGCGCGGGCAACGTTCAGGGCAGCTTGCAAGGCAGCTTTTTTGCCAGTTGGTGCGCCGGGCTGGTCTTGCAGCCTTATAAGACGGAGCACAAATGAACTGTGTTGAGCTGCGCCCTCCACGACGGCCGCCGTGTTGTCGGTAGAGTTATCATCTACCACAATGACCTCGAATTGGGTACCGGGCAGGCTTTGTTGGGTTATGTCGTGCAGCAGCAATGGTAACATCAGCCCTTCGTTGCGAGCAGCCACTAAGACGGAAAACAAGGGCACATCGGCGGTGTGGATTGGCAGTTGGCTCTCCTGCTTCGGGAGTATCGGCAGTTGCTGCCAGCTTCGGCGCAGCCGCACCATCAGGACGGCATAAAGCGCCGGCAGAACCAAGAAAAAAGCCCCCCAGCCGTTCATAGAGCAGGCGCGGACCGCTGGGGGGCTTTTTTCTTGCGAAAGACTTTCAGCCGGAGTACAAACAACAATCCGGCGGCACTAGGCAGGGCAATATTGAGCACCCATAAGCTCAGGCTGGCGCTCAATACCGGCAGCGCTTCCTGCCCCAGCAAGCCAAATAAATGGGTAGCCGACAGCTCCCGCACGCCTACGTCGGCCAGGGCATTCAGGGAAGGCACCAGAGATTTCAGCAAAAAAGTGCTGCTAATAGCCGCCAGTGCGGGGCCCACGTTGGGCCGGGCCCCGTACGCAACCAGCAGCAACCCGAATTGCAGGCAGAAAACCGCGTAGCGCAGCCCCGAGATGGCCAGCACCGCGTGCAGCGCCCGCGCCCGATAGGTGAGCATCACGGCCAGAAAAGGCTGCAAACGCCGCAGAGGACGCACCAACCCCAAAGCCGTCAGCAGAAGCCGCGAGTGGTAAAGGGGCAGCAGCACAGCGGCGTTAATTAGTAATGCAGCCACCACTAAGCCCAGGCCAGTAGCTGGATAATCAGCGACATAAAACGTCAGCAAAAAGTACAGCAAGCCCAGCGTACCGGCCAAGATTGTAACCACCAACTGGCAGTAGCGCCCCAAAAAAACGGCCCCCAGCGCATCTAGTCGCCGACTTTTCAGTTCCATAATCCGGCCGGCATAGTCGCCTACACGATTCGGTGTTACGAAGCCCAATGTCAGTCCCACCAGCACCGCCCGGAAGCTGCGCCGATAAGAAACCGGCTCCAGATGTCGGGCCAAACGCCACCATTTCCAGGCCTCCAACCCCCAATTGACGGGCACCAACGCAAGGGCCAGCAGCACCGGCCCGCGCCCTGCGCCGCTCAGCGCCGACGTCAGTAGTCCCCGCCAGGCCGCGGCCGTATCGGGGGTGGTGAACACGGAATGGTAGAGCAAGCCCAGAGTCAGGGCCGTGATGAGTAGCTTGCCTAGCACCACCAGCACCCGGCGGCGAGTGGCGCGTTCCAGCTTTTGGGCGTAGTTTTGTAGAAGGTGGTTGGGCAAAGCGAGTAGCACGCATTCAGTTGAAGGCGGCAAGTTACCGATGGAAATCCAAGGATAGGCTTGTGCCCCGCTACCGCCTACCTTCAGCCGCCAAATGATTCTGCCTGTCTCTCCCACCGATCTGCTGCCCAAAATTATCATGGGCGTCGACCCTGGTACCAATATTATGGGCTACGCCCTGATTGAGGTGCAGGGCCAGCGCGTGAAGGTGCTGCAATACGACGTAATTGATATGCAGAAGATGGGCTCGAATCATGCCTTGAAGCTGAAGAAAATATTCGAGCGAATGCTGGAGCTGATCGATGAGTTTCTGCCCGATGAGCTGGCCATCGAAGCCCCATTCTACGGCGTAAATGTGCAGAGTATGCTCAAGCTGGGTCGGGCGCAGGGCATGGCCATTGCCGCCTGCCTCTCCCGCCAGATTCCGTATGTGGAGTACGCGCCCACCAAAGTAAAACAGTCGGTAACGGGTACGGGCACAGCCACAAAAGAGCAGGTGGCCCACATGCTGCGCCAAACGCTGACGCTGCCTCCCATTGCGGAAGCCTCCAAGTTTCTGGACGCCACCGACGCGCTGGCCGTAGCGCTTTGCCACCACTATCAGAAAGGCAATAATCTGAAAGCGGGGGGCAAAAGCTGGGGCAAGTTCTTGGCCGACAACCCCGACAAGTTGGCCACGGTAGCCCGCAAGAAGCCGGCAGCCAAAACCAAGTAGCTCAGCTTATTACATCTATGAAGCGTCAGCCTGTTCGTTCCACCTCCCTCAAAGCCATTGGCTACGACCCAGCTACTCTGACACTGGAAATTGAGTATCGCAACGGTCGACTGGTGCGCTACACGGGCGCCAGCGCAGCGGTATATCAGGCGCTACTGACGGTGCCGGGCAAAGCGCTTTTTGTGGAACAGGTGGTGGAGAAAAGCGGCTACACCCGCGAGCAAGTGAAGTAAGCTCAGGCTTAGCCTATCTCAATCTCGCCCTTCAAATACGTCACGGCATAGCCGCTGATGAGCACCCGGTCGCCGCGCAGCTCGCACCATAAGTCGCCACCGCGGGGCGACACCTGCCGGGCGCGCAGCTCCGTTTTGCCCAGCTTTTCGGCCCAGTACGGGATAAGCGTCGTGTGGGCCGAGCCTGTTACCGGATCTTCGGGGACGCCCACGCGGGGACCAAAAAAGCGCGAGACAAAGTCAATGTCGCCACTGCCGGGCGCCGTCACGATGACGGCCCGGTACGGCACCTCGGCCAAATGCGCTTGGTTGGGATGGATAGCGCGTATTTCCGCTTCGGAATTAAACAAAGCCACCAGATCAGGGCCAGCCAGCAGTTTTAGAGGCGTAGCTCCCAGCCCGTCAATCAGGCCATCGGGCGCGGTGGCTAACGGCTGAGGCGGACGGCTGGGAAAGTCCAGCGTGAGGCGGCCGTTGTCCTGTAGACTCACGTGCAAGGGTCCACTTTTGGAGTGAAACGTGATTTCCTGGCCCTTAAAGTTCAGGTGGCGCAGCAGCACGTGGGCCGACGCCAGCGTGGCGTGTCCGCACAGTTCGACCTCCACCGCCGGCGTAAACCAGCGGATTTCGAAGTGGCCTTCCGCACCTGCCCGGGGGACAAAAAAAGCCGTTTCGGCGAGGTTATTTTCCGCCGCAATGGCCTGCATAGTGTCGGCGGGCAGCCACTCTGTAAGCGGACACACGGCGGCTGGATTGCCAGCGAAAATGCGGTCAGTGAAAGCGTCTATTTGGTAGAGAGGCAGCAACATAGCAGATAGTGGGGGGCAAAAGTGGGGAACGCGTACGCCGCTGAGCGAATAGCACAAATCAAAAGTAGAAGGAATGGCCAGCTTAGAAAAAAATTCGTAAAATTAGGTACGTGGGCCTGCGCCTACCATAAAGTGCTTCTTCACGAAGCTGAACAGTACTTACGCACTACTATTCAGTTCCCGTTGGGCTCCAGCGCCGCCCTTATCCTACTCTGCTCATCCCCCGGCATGCTACACGAACAACTACTCTGTTTTCGCCATGAAAAACGTGCTACTAGCCCTGAGCTTGTTGGCGCTTACGCCACCACTATCAGCTCAGATATCCCCTAACAGCTTCGCAGTCACCTCCCTCGGTCCGGCTGCCCAGCGCAATCCATCGGTGCTCCGGCGCATTCTCCCCGATGGGCAAACGCAGATAGTAGGTACGCTAGGGGCGTCCGATGGTACAACTATCTTCGACGCGCTCGGCCACAACTCGACTGACCCGAGCAGCGCTTTTGCCATGAACGCGATTCTGGCAACACCGCTTTCCGCCCCCAGCTTGTACCGCATTGACCTTGAAAGCGGCCTTACAACTACCCTGGGGGGCATTTCCGGTCCCCAGACTTCTTCTTTCCTAGATCAAGCAGCGACGCTAAACTTCATTGGGGCCGGGGGCGACAATGCCAATTATTTCGTGGCTGGCTTAGTAGTCACCATCCGGCCCGTGATAACTATTTTCCCCCCTTCCATTCGCTTAGTGGTTGATAATCCACGCTTGTATGTCGGCGAGATAAATCTCAACGGCCCCGATCCGACGGAGCCTGTTTGGCGCTTGGCCGATATAAGCGACCCCGCCACGGCCGCCATCATAGAGAACTACGTGGAGGCCATCAACGATAATATTACGAACCCAGACCTCAGTGGAGGCCCTCGGGACTGGGTATTTGTGCGGGAAAATGGGCAGCCAACACTGAAAAGCTACCTCGGGGTGGAGGGTCAGTTTCTGACGGTAAGCAACATACGTAGCTCGCCGGTGGTACGCGTAACTACGCCTACTGTACCGCTTCCCGTTCGGGCGGAGCTTGGTGCCATGTTCTCGGGCGAAAACAACACGCTTTTCGCTATCAACACGGATGGCGGGCCGAATGCCGGGGAGATGTATCAGGTTGATGCAACCACCGGGAACTACCTGAATGTGACGCTCAATTCCGGCTTAGGCTTGTTCCGCGGCGACGCCAGCACGTTGTTGGCTAATCGCCCTTTGCCCGTCACGCTTACCAACTTTGATGCTCGCCCCGAACGCGCCAGCGTAGCATTGCGCTGGGCCACGGCCACCGAAATCGGCACCGATAATTTCCGCGTGGAGCGCAGCACCGATAACGGCCAAGCCTGGGCAGCCATCGGCTCGGTAAAAGCCGCAAACGCCCCCCAGGGCCGCACCTACTCTTTCGTGGACGAAGCCCCGCAAACGGGCCCCAATTATTACCGGCTCGCCATTGTAGACCTCGATGGCAGCATCGCATTCTCGCCCATCAAGGCAGTCGATTTTCAGCCGGCGCAGCAGGCTATCAGCGTTTATCCTAATCCGGCCCAAGATCAATTTTCTGTAGAGCTACCGCAATTAGCCGCGCCCGGTAGCACCCTGAAAGTACAGAACAGCCTGGGTCAGCAAGTCTGGACGCAATCCTTGGAAGGGCAACGTACCGTGCGCGTAAACACCCACAACTGGGCCGCGGGCGTCTACCACGTCAAGGTTTCAACCACCGGACGATCCGAAATGCAGAAGCTGGTCATTCAACCATAAAAAAAGCCCCCCCAAAACGCCTGGGGGGCTTTTTTTATAGAAATCAGGTCCAGTACAGCACGGGGGCGTGCGGAAAGCGCTGCTGCCATTCCTGGTAAAAGAACTGCTTGAGCGTGCGCATGTCCTCGGGTTGATACACATATTTCACGCCCCCAAATTTGTTGCGCTTCTGGGCGCGCGTGCTCTCATCCAAGTCCAGCGACATATTCGGGTACCATTGCTGGAGCACATCCTTGGAGCCGGGCGTGAAGCGGTGACTGATAAACTCAGCGGTAAGGTCGCAGTCGAAATCGAGCGTGGCGGCCAGGCGGTCGAGCAGATGGCGGTAATGGTCGCGCCAGTCGGGAATAGGCATAATGGGCGCCACTACGGCCCCTACGCGGTAGCCGCCGCCACCCTGCTCGGGTGGCAAGGCCAGCTGACGCAATGCCCGTAAACGCGCTTCCAAAGAAGCCGTGCCGCCCTCTAAGCGGCGCGTTACGGGCTCCGCATTCAAGCTAACGCGGGCGCGTACTTGCCCGTTGTGAGGCAAATCCAGCAACGATTCAACCTGGTCATACTTGGTCACGAAGCGAAGCTGCGCTCCCTCACGGGTACCGAAGTAGCGAATACACTCGGCTAAGCTGCCGGTTAGATGCTCAATGCCCAGCACATCGGTGTAGCAGCTCACCTCGAAGGTTGTGAGCTTGCCGGCCTGCTCATACTGAGCCGTATTTTGCAGCATCTGCGGCAGATTGGCGTAGGCCCGCACCACCGGCGGACCTTGCAGACTACCAGCCAGATAGCAGTACTGGCAGTGCGCCGGGCAGCCTTCGGCCAGGTTCATCTGCCAGTCGGCGGAAGGCGGAATGGGTTGCAGACGGAAGGCGCTCGGGGGGCTTTTACCACAGCCAAGGTATTCTTGGCGTTGCGGTAGGTTTCGCGCTCATCGGCACCGCGCAGGCCGGTCAAGCGGTTGCTTTTCAGAATTTCGATGGGCAGACCAGCGGCGCTGATACGCTCGTACATCTGCTGGCCAAACTCTTCTTCTAGCGCATCAGGGGTAAAGAGCACACGCTTGGGCAGCCACACCCGCGCCGAACGCGTGAGAATAGCAGGCTGCGAAGCAGGTGTTTCCGTGAGTACAGGTAAGGAGTCGAACAAGGTAAGCTGGGGGGCATTTTCGAGCATCAGGAGCTGGTTTTGGCTTGCTCTTGACAACGTTTCCTGGGCCGTTTTAGGTCCTTCAAGGGTGAATTAAGCAACTAGCCAACATACTTGTTCGCGGTTGTTTATCAGTCACTTACAACATTATCTTTTGGCAGCGGTTGAATATTTTTTACATTACCTGTGATGGTCACGATATTCCGCAGCGTATGCTTCTTACTGCTGAGCTGCTGGGCTCTGAGCGCCTGCGAGAAAAGCACAGACCCGGCCGCCGTCATTCCATCCACTCAGAATCCGTTGGTTGCATTTCAGATGCGCAACGGGGTAACCCCCGAATTTTTCACTTACAACCCGCGCCGTATTCCGCGCTACGTGTCCAAGCGCGGCAGCGCTATTGAGCTTGGGGCCGAAGCGTTTGTAACGCTGGGCGGACTACAGCTTTCCGACGCGCCGGTTCGCCTGGAGTTTCGGGAGGTGCTGGACAAAAAGGATATGCTGCTCAGTGGCATTCCCAGCGGCACCGATGAGCTTATTCTGGAGTCTGGGGGGCAATTTTACCTGCAAGCCACCCAGGATAACCGCCCACTGGAGCTGGTTCCGCGGGTTCGTATCGGGCTGGCCAGTCGTAGTCCGGCCCGGCTGAGCCGGCTGACGGATATGCGGTTGTTTTCCGTCAAAGGGCCGCTCCTCCCCGATCCATTTACCTGGCAGCTATCCACCGACCAGCAATCGACTGTGCAATTAGGTATACGATTGACGCCCGATTCGCCTGATTATCTGCTGGCCGTGCTCAACCATGAGCTGTTTAATCAAAGCATGGGCTGGGTGAGCTACCAGCGCCAACTCTACACCGGCACGGCCACTACTACGCTTCAGGTGACCGTGGACGCCGCCGCTCAAGAGCCGCAACAGACGCTGGTCTACCTGGTTTTCGCCGATTATAACGCTGTAGCCCAGTTTCATGCTACCGGCCCAAACAGCTTCAGCCTAGCCAACGTCCCGACGGGTACCGAAGCTACGGTGGTGGTATTGCGGGGGGCGGGGGGCAAATTCTATCTGGGTCAGCAAACCGCTATTATTCAGGCAGGGCAGCGCTTCAGTCCAGCTCTCACGGAGATGAGCGAAACATCGGTCGTAGCCGAACTGAGCAAGTTTTAGGGCTGATTTTCTGCTGCCTTAGTGGCTACCACCGAGTACATCATGGGCAGCTTATCGGCTAAGTGCTGGATACGATACTTGCGCTCGGCTATCTCTTCCATGTGCGCAAAGCATTTGTAAGGCGAATAATCGTACTCGGCGAAATGCTTAATAGCGAGACCATTGTGCAATAGGCTACCCAATACTTCGCCCAAATCGTGATTCCAGGAAACAGAGGTTTGCTCCAGCGGAGCATCGCGGTCAGCGTAAGTGCCGGTTTCGACTTCTGTGATGGTTTCCCGGTTGAAATACGAGTATTGCACGCGGGTGAAATCATTGTCGAACATCCAGACCACCGGATGAAACTCGACCAGTACCAATTTGCCCCCCGGCTTCAGGAAATGGCTAACCACGCCGGCCCAGCGCTCCAGATCGGGTAGCCAGCCCAGCACGCCGTACGTAGTAAAAACGATATCAAACTGCCCGTCCAGGTTATTTGGCAGCTCGTACACGTCGCTGCACACAAACTCAGCCGGCAACGCCAGCTGCGCCGCCAGCTCGCGGGCTTTGGCAATGGCTTGGTCGGCCAAATCAACGCCGGTTACGTGGGCACCCAAGCGGCTCAGCGACAGCGAATCTTGCCCGAAATGACATTGCAGGTGCAGAATTGATTTACCCCGCACATCACCCAACAAACCTAATTCTACGTCATTCAACGACGATTTGCCCCCCAGAAAACTCTCCACGTCATAAAACTCGGACTGCACGTGGTAGTCGGTTTTTGCGTTCCAGAGCTGGCGGTTCAGCTCGGTATAGTTTGCGGGCGTTTCCATGATTTCGCTGTTGTTTGATCAGTTTTATCGTAATGGTAAAAATTCGACCGTCATGCTGAGGCGGAGCCGAAGCATCTCGCTCGCGGTAGTGAGAGTACTACTCCCGTGTCAGCACGCGAGATGCTTCGCTTTCGCTCGGCATGACGACCATGTAAATAGTCGCCTAATTCTTACTTCTAAGGTCTAAATATTACATGAAAGCCTTATTACTCATTGATGTTCAGAACGATTTTGTGCCCGGCGGCGCGCTGGCAGTGCCTGAAGGCGACGAAATCGTAGCGCTCTTGAATTGGCTCCAGCCCCATTTCGAGCTAGTAGTAGCCACGCAGGACTGGCACCCCGCCAACCATAAAAGTTTTGCCGCGAACCATGCAGGCCGCCAGTCTTTTGAGGAAATCGAGCTGCATGGGCTGGCGCAAGTGCTGTGGCCTGCGCACTGCGTGCAGAGTACGCCCGGTGCCGAGTTGCACCCCGAGCTTCACACGAATCAGGTTGAGGCTATTTTCCGCAAAGGCACCGACCCAGAAATTGACAGCTACAGCGGATTTTACGACAACGGCCACCGCAAAGCTACCGGCCTAGCCGCGTACCTGTTTGGGCGCGGTATCACCTCGGTATATGTGGCCGGCTTAGCCGCCGACTACTGCGTGTATTTCACCGCGAAAGACGCGCTACAGGAAGGATTTGAGACGTTTTTGATAGAAGATGCCACGCGCCCGATAAATCAGGAGGGTTTTGAGCGAGCTAAAGCCGACCTGGAAAACCTGGGGGGCAAAATTATCAGCAGCGCCGAGTTGCTGTCACCTGAAAAAGCCCCCCAGCCCGCCCAAGCATGACCGACGCCGATGCTCCCCTCATTCTGACTCTGGCGCTCGATGCCGAGTCGTTTGCTTTTTTTAACGGCCTGCGCCAACAGTATTTCCCCCCCGAACGCAACTTTCTGGCGGCCCACGTCACGCTGTTTCACCACCTGCCCGGCGCCCGGCGCTCCGATTTACAAGCGCAACTAGCCACCCTGTGCCAGCAACACGCCCCGCTAACGTTGCAGGTTACGGACCTGCGGTTCATGGGCCGCGGCGTAGCTTATACACTTGAAAATGATGCCCTGCAGGCTTTGCACCGCGAGTTGCAGCTGGCGTGGCAGCCCGCCCTCACGCCCCAGGATCAGCAGAAGCTGCGGCCCCACGTAACGGTGCAGAACAAAGTAGACCCGGCGCAGGCGCGCGCCCTGTACGAGCAGCTCAAAGCCGACTTTGTGCCTTTTGAGGCTACGGGCACGGGTTTGCAGTTGTGGGCGTATCGGGGCGGGCCTTGGGAGGCTATTCAAACCTTTGATTTTCAGCAACGTTAGGTTGCCATTTAGTTGAGCAACCACTTGGCGCCAGCCTCCTGATTATGAAAGACATGTCCTGGGAAATATCTTTTCAATGGCGCGAGATCCTAACCACGCTGGGTATTGTAGCGGGCGGCCTCGCGGGTGGACTCATCTTAAAGTATCTGTTCTTTGGGGTGCTGAACAGGTACGCTAAGCGGCCCGATACTCCGCTACTTATTCGGTCTATTGTCAGGCATCTGAATCAGCCGAGCGCCTTCTTTTTCCCGGTGCTGGTGCTCTCCTTTATGCTGCCGTTGGTGCCGCTCACGGCCCGCCCCTTCGAAGTGCTGCGCCGGGTAGTGGAAACCAGCCTAATTGCCTCTTTCGCCTGGGGCCTAGTGAAGACCGTGAATGTAGTAGAGGACCTGGTGCTGCAGCATTATCGTCTCGACGAAGAGAATAATTTTCGGGTGCGCAAGCTGTTTACCCAGCTTCAGTTTGTGCGCAAGGTAGTAGTGTCGCTCATCGTGTTTGTGGCCGTGGCACTGGTGCTGATGAGCTTTGCCACGGTACGCAGAATCGGGACGGGCCTGCTGACTTCAGCGGGCATTGCCAGCCTTATTGTCGGCTTTGCGGCCCAGCGCTCCATCAGCAACTTGCTGGCTGGCTTTCAGTTAGCCTTTACCCAGCCTATCCGCCTTGACGATGTGCTGGTGGTGGAAGGCGAATGGGGTAAGGTGGAGGAAATCACGTTTACCTATGTGGTGGTGCGCATCTGGGACGAGCGCCGGTTGGTGCTGCCGCTCACTTATTTCATTGAGAAGCCCTTCCAAAACTGGACCCGCAACACCTCGCAGCTCATCGGCACCGTGTTCGTCTACACCGATTACAGCATTCCTGTGGATGCGGTGCGTGAAGAGCTGAAGAGAATTGTGACGGATCATCCCCTCTGGGATAAGCGAGTGTGCGTGTTGCAGGTCACCGATTCGAAGGAGCGCACCATGGAGCTGCGGGCATTGGTCAGCGCCGGCGACGCCGGCCGTGCCTTCGATCTGCGCTGCCATGTTCGGGAAAAGCTGGTAGCCTTCATTCAGCAGAACTATCCCGGCTCTCTGCCCAAAACCCGCTCCGTAGTCGATACCGATGATCGGTTGCTGTCCACTGCTTCCGATATCTCAAGCGAGAATGCTTAGAAAAAGCCCCCCAGCCTTCGCACAAGGCATTTGAGCAATCTAACATTCAATCAAGAGGCACTCTTAGCAGGCAGTCTGCTACTTTTCTTTCCTTCCCTCGTACGCTGTGAGGACGATCATTTTATACCGATGAACATAGATACTTCTTCCTCCGACCCCACCACCGATGTTGTGTTGATTGGGGCCGGCATTATGAGCGCTACTCTGGGCATTATGCTCAAGGAGTTGGACCCCAACCTGACGATAACCGTAATTGAGCGCCTTGATGTAGCCGCCGCTGAAAGCTCCGACGCGTGGAATAATGCCGGCACCGGCCACTCGGCCTTTTGCGAGCTGAACTACACGCCCCAGCGCGCCGATGGCTCCGTAGACATCAGCAAGGCCATCGGCATCGCCGAGTCGTTTGAGGTGTCGAAGCAATTCTGGGCCTTTCTGGCCGAGCAATACCACGTCGAAGGCATCCAACGATTCATCAATCATATTCCACACATGAGTTTTGTGTGGGGCAACGAAAACGTTGATTTTCTGCGCAAGCGCCACGCGGCGCTGGTTCAGTCGCCGCTGTTTCAGGGCATGGAATACTCCGAAAACCCGGACCAGCTCCGCGAGTGGATGCCCTTGGTGATGGAAGGCCGCGACCCCAGCCAGAAAGTAGCCGCCACCCGCATGGACCTAGGCACCGACGTAAACTTTGGCTCCCTCACTCGCGGCATGTTCACGCTCATGCAGGAGAAGCCGGGCGTTGCGTTCCACTTTGGCCACGAGGTAGATAAGATACGGCGCAAGGACGACGGCACGTGGCGGGTGAGGGCCCAAAATCGTGCTACCGGCGAAAAGCTGAAGCTCCGCGCCAAATTCGTGTTTATTGGGGCGGGCGGCGGCTCTTTGCCCCTACTACTAGCCTCGGGCATTCCGGAAAGCAAAGGCTTTGGCGGTTTCCCCGTGAGTGGGCAGTGGCTGAAGTGCGTGAACCCGGCCGTAATAGAGCAGCATCAGGCCAAAGTGTACGGCAAAGCCAGCGTCGGCTCGCCGCCCATGTCGGTGCCCCACCTCGATACGCGCGTGATCAACGGGCAGCGCGAGCTGCTATTTGGCCCCTATGCCGGCTTCAGTACCAAGTTTCTGAAGTTTGGATCCTTCCTCGATTTGCCGGGCTCCATCAAGGCCACCAACTTGAAGCCTATGCTCATCGCGGGGGCCAAAAACCTGCCCCTCACTCGTTACCTCATCAACCAGGTACGGCAGTCGCCGCAGGACCGGCTGGCGGCGTTGCGCGAGTATTTGCCCACCGCCCGGAATGAAGACTGGAAACTGGAAATAGCGGGTCAGCGCGTGCAGGTTATTAAAAAGGACGAGAAGCAGGGCGGTGTGCTGGAGTTCGGCACTGAGATGGTCAGTGCCGCTGACGGCTCCATTGCGGCTTTGCTGGGCGCATCGCCCGGCGCCTCTACGGCCGTCAGCATTATGATCAGCCTCATTCAAAAGTGCTTCCCCGCGCAGGCTACCTCGCCGGAGTGGCAGGCACGATTCCGCGAGATGATTCCCACCTTCGGGCAGTCGTTGGCCGACAATCCAGAGCTAGTGGAGCAAACCCGTACCCATACCAGCGCCGTGCTGGAGTTGAGCGTAGATGCTCCGCTCGGCAGTAAATAAGTTGATGTGCCGCAAAAAAAGCCCCCCAGTCTCGGCTGGGGGGCTTTTTTTTGTGCGTAGCCGAACGAATATGGGCAGGTTTTGGTATCTCTGATAGCTTAGCTTCAGTGCTGCCGGATGCGCAGGTATGGACCCTGGTTTTTCCTGATTAGGAAGCTAAGCAAGCAGAACCGTACATTAGTTTTCTTTTTTGCGAACTCCATCTACGCTTAGTAGTTGACAGTTCTCAATTGCCCACCTGTGCTTCCCACCTACCCGGAGTTTTTCTGATGATTAAGCTTGAATATTTTACCCCCGCCGATTTCAAACAACTTATTCAGTGGATTGATAATGAGCAGCTTCTCAAAGAATGGAGCGGCTCCCTATTTTCGTTTCCCCTCACCGAAGCGAGTCTCACTTGGTACATCGAAGGTGCCAATGATCTGACCGACCCGGATGCGTTTATCTACAAGGCTATCGACACCGAAACCGGCGAAACCGTGGGGCATATTTCCTTGGGAAGTTTCAGCGAGACGAATAAAGCCGCTCGCATCACACGCGTACTCATTGGCAACACCGCTGCCCGCGGCCGCGGCTACTGCCAGGGCATGGTGAAGGCCGTGCTGCGCATCGGCTTCGAGGAGTTGGGTTTGCACCGCATCAGCTTGGGCGTGTACGATTTCAACGAAGCGGCTATTGGCTGCTACAAGAAAGCCGGCCTCAAAATCGAAGGCGTTATGCGCGACGTGGTGCGCTACAAGGATGGTTATTGGTCGCTAGTTGAAATGGCCATGCTGGAAGACGAGTGGCATCTGGCTAATAAGGGTACCGAAGCCGAGACTATACGTACGACAGCCACCAGTACGAGTGCCGCTGCTTAAAGTCCTGATACCACCGGCACGGCAGATACAGTAGCAGCACTATTACCGCCCACACTACATAAGCTCGCAGCAAGCTCGGGTGGTAGTCGGTGGGCCACTGTGCGGGGGGCGTAAAGGACAAATTTATAGGCTTACCGAAATCTATTATCGACCAAAGCAGGGCCCCGAAGCTGATGAGAAATAGGTGCGGGATGTAGTAGAAAAACGGTACCTGGCCAAAGGTGCGCAGCCATCGGCTGAACCTATTTGTAGCCGTTTCAACGCTAGAGAGCAAGAGCAGAGAAATGCCAAGCGTGAGACACAGAAATAGCAGGGAAGGCGGGTATTTCGTGATATTAATAAATGACAGGACGCTGTAAATCAGTCCGCGTGGCTGGGGGCTCCAGGGCGTGGGGTCGCCGTACCAATTGGTGGCCCGCAAGGCTACAAACAGCACCAGCAGGGCCGCCCCGGCCAAGCGCAACAGGCGGTTGCGTTCAGGAAGCGGCAGCTTAAACCACGGCCCAATCAGATATCCGGCCAGCATCACACCCAGCCACGGCCCAAATGAATAGGCGACCAAAACAGGAGGCAAGGGCGGTGCGTTAAAGACAAACGGTCCATTATGCAGCAACGCCAGGGCCACATTATCGGCGGTGACGGGCTGAATGTTGGGCAGCATATTGTGCCCGGCTATAATGACAAATGCCAGTACCGCTAACGCCCAGCGCGGCAGCCAGATCAGGCCGGCCAGCGCCACCATGCTCCAGCCAATCACCCAGATTACCTGCAATAGCACCATCGAATAGCCCCAGAACAGCATAAAGCTGATTAACACTACTTCCAGCAGCGCCAGCCAGAGACCGCGCGTGAGCAAGTGCCAGCTCACCCGCATCTTGTCAGATTGCCTCTGCTGATACAACCAGATACTCGTACCCGACAGAAACACGAAAGTTGGTGCGCAGAAATGCGTTATGAAGCGCGTAAAAAACAGCAACACGGTCGTCTGGGCCACATCCTCCGGTCGAATGGTGGTGGGGCTCCAAAAGTCACGGACATGGTCGAGGGCCATAATAACCATCACCAGCCCCCGCACGATGTCAATTGCCTGCACCCGCGATACGGTCGCACGTGTAGCCATGGGCACGGCATATTCAGTGGAAACCTGTTGCATAGAGATGGCGGGTTTAGCAAGCTGACTACTTCGTTTTCAGGAAGTTATTAATCGCCTGATTTATCTCCTGCTTTTTTTCGTCGGTGGCACCATCCCAGATATCATTATGGGTCATGTTTTCCATTTTGACGATCTGAATATCGAATTTTTTCTGTTCGGCGGCCGTCGGCAGCACGCCGTCATCGGCCACCTGGTCGCTGGAGCGAATAGTTAGGATATGCGGGCGGCGGGTGCGGGGAAGCGGCATGCGGCGGTTATCCAGCGTAACCACATCGCGCACCAGTTTCGGGTATTTTTGGGCAAACAACGCAGCCATATCACCGCCGTTGGAATGGCCTATTAACAGCAAGCTTTTAAAGTCCAGCTCAGGATTGGTCTTTTTGAGGGTTTGCAGCACGAATAGCATGTTTTGCACACCTCGCTCCCAATAAGGCCGCCGCACCTGCTGCGGATTGCCGGTGGTAGGCATGGGCGCTTCCTTGGGCAACTCGTGCTGAATACTTACCACAAAGTAGCCCTGCGCCACCAGGTTATACGCGACAAATTTATAGCTCGTATTTGGGTTGCCATAGCCATGATTCAGCAGGGCCAGCTTGAGCTTTCGCCGCTTTTCTGGGCTCCGCTTTGCCCCCGAGCCCGGCTCATATATGGCTACTGGCACAGCCCGGTTGCGGGCTTCATCGAATAGCGCCAACTGGTAGCTTTTCACCTCCCCTTTGGCTGTTTCGGTTACCTGCTGCGGTGCTGGTGTCGGATGCCCTGTTTTCTGACTGCTGTCGGCGCAGCTATTTACTAGTAGCGTAAGACTAAGAACTGCGGCTATTCTTATCGGCATATAGGGTTTCATCACACGCTGACTGTTGACTTATAGAATCGAAAAAAGCCCCCTAGACGAAGGGCAGAAACACTTCTGCCAGCATACAGCGGGCACTGCCGCCGCCAATGGTTTCGATAGTAGGAATGGGCAGCGGCACCAGCTTGCAGTAGCGGCTGAGGATTTGGCGCTGGTCATTGGTCAGTGCATCGTGGGCGCTCTGCGACATAATCAATAGCTCAGGGCCAGCAGCGGCGGGTTGTAGCGTGAGCATGTTGCCGGCAAAATGGGCCACCTGCGCCAGCGATATAGCCACAATTTCGTGCTCCGTGGAGACCAACGAGTCTGAAACTGCTGCCTGCTCGGCGGGGTCGGTTATGCTTTCCAGACAGATGACCGCAAATTTGCCCCCCACGCACAGCATCACGTTGGTGTGATAGATGGCGTGGCCTTGCGCATCGGTAGCGCGGAAAGCCACCGGGCGGTAGCCTAATAGGCTGGTTACTTGCTGAAACAAATTCGCATCGGTGCGGGGCGAAAGGCCGGCGTAGGCCACGCGGTGTTCATGGTCGAAAATGATACTGCCGGTGCCTTCCAGAAAGCGGCCCTCCTGCTCGTGAAATGACAGGTCGATGACTTCTTGAATCGTGAATTGGCTACCCAACGAGTCCAGAATATCCGGCCGCCGCTCGGCCCGGCGATTAGGCGCGTGCATAGGGTACAGCACCACCCGGCCATCGGGGTGTAGGGTGAGCCAATTGTTTGGAAACACGGCATCGGGCTTGGGCGGTGCGGGCGTATCGTCGAACACCAGCACGCGCACGCCATGTGCTCGCAGTTTGGTCACGGCCGCATCGAACTCAGCAAATGCTTGCTGCTGAATTGCCTCCTGCTCCAGCCCGGCTATGGTCTGCTGAAAATGATTAGACGCCGCCGTCTCGGTATTGAAACCAAACTGAACGGGCCGAACGAGAAAAACGGTAGAAGCAGACTGCATAGGCGGGACTGGGGGGGGGGGTTCACACAAAGAAAGTCATTCCGGCCACGCCAGCAGCGCGCATATTCTACGGTTTTTGCACCCGCCCGATTACGGCAAACAATGGGTCGCTGCGGTGGGGCTGCGGGCTGCGGTCGAGTAGCTCAATCTGGTGCCAGTGGCCAGCAGCCAGCAGGTACTGCTTCACAAGGGCCAGATGGCCACGGTCGTCGAGGGCGTGCCAGGCGGCTACGGCTTTGGTGGGGAAGCAGCGGTTGGAAAAAGTAATGACCACGGGCGCCTCCGGCCGAAGCACCCGGGCTAGGTCGCGCAACACTTCCACGGGCCGCGTCAGGTAATCCACGGATACGCAAATGGCGGCGCCATCAAACTCATTTTCCTCGAAGGGAAGCATCGGCTCTGTATTCAGATCCTGCACCACGTAGCTTGCCAGTCGCGGATTAGCGCGCAACTCCTGCTCATTCATGCCCAAGCCTACCACGCGTTGATAGGCTACCTCGGGGGGCAAATGGCTCACCCAGCTACTCATCAAATCCAGCAGCGTGCCGTTGGACGGGAAATACTCGCGGTACAACTGCGTTACGGCTGCAATTGCGCCCTCGTCGATGTGCGTTACGAAGCGGGGCTACTGGTAAAACTGCGCATCGGGAGTTTCATCGGTGCGGCGGAAAGCGGCATCAGGAAAAAGTGAATCAGAAGCCATAGAAGGCAGGAATTGTTATATAGAAGGGTTCGTCTACCCATTTAGGTGGTCATGCAGAGCGCCGCGAAGCATCTCGCTCGCAGTAGTAGGATTAGTAACCTGATGTCAGCACGCGAGATGCTTCGCGGCGCTCTGCATCACGGTCAATGGTATAATACAACCACTGTTTGGTGTGACGGTTATTTACAACCAGACGGCGTTAATATGGGCGCCTTTACATCCACTCTTTCACCAAATACCCCCTACCGAATAGTCAAATCTTCCTTCCGAATCCAGCCGGTTGTTTTCACCTTTTCCCAGTTGATGAACGTGGCGAAAACTGCCGCTTCGGACGAGTCGCTGAGCGTCATTTTATCGCCTCGAATGCAGAAGGCACGGCGGCGCTGGGTCAGGTCGGGCGAGTCGTAGAAGTAGGTTGTATCCACGCGCACGGTACCGGTGGTGGCAACCTGCCGTACAGCACCAGCAGAAGTGCTTTTTGGTGGCGAAGCTGCTACGGGTTTTTTAGATTGGGTAGGTGCGGGCTCTGGTGCAGGGCGACTGATTGAAGTAGCGCGTGGAGGCGTGGACTTTGCCACGGTTTTGCTAAGCTGCACCTCCGTTTTTTTCAGCCAGCCCGCCACCGGGTCGCCGTCGGAATTGAAATAGCGGGTTTTAATAAAATTGCCACTCTCCCCTTCTGCATACACAATATCCCCCCGCAACACGTACTTACCGGTGGAGCTATTTACATCAGGATTGGAATGAAAATAGGCTCTGGCGGGCAGAACCTTAAAGGCCCCGGACAGAGGTTTAGTACTCGCTTGTACAGGCGGCTCCTGTGTTTCATCCGCCGGAATTACAGACCCTGAGCGAGGCGATATTTCCTTCGGAGCATCCGGAACGGAGACGGCAGGTGGTGGCAGCTTCATGCTAGCCATTGGTGCTTCAGAACTTCGTTGGGCGCTGCTTTTCTTCGAGAGCCAATAAGTTGAGCTCGCCACAACTAGGAATAGCGCAGCCAGCAGTAAGTAAGTCCGGCCTGTGCGTGGGCGACGGGCCACGACGCGCGGGCTTGCATAAAAATGTCCCGATTGTGCTTGGTTGTTCATGCTACGGATAGGTGAAGGCTAGATACCGGCTCCGTACTGTTTACGTAGTTTTTTTGCTTCGGGAAGCTTTTTGGCAGCTGCCAGCCGAAGAATTATCTGGGGCTTAAGCAGGTGTCAGTTCCCGATCTGCCAGTACCTCGCGCACGGGGGTCCAGCGAATATCGGGGTAGCGGGCATTGTCCAGGGGTTCCAGCTTCGGTAGGCCACTGAACATGTTGTGCAGGTACTGCATGCCTTGCCAGGGCGGAAATACGTCGTCGCTCGTGGGCATGAGGGCTTTGGTCACCTTAATCATCGTTCCAAAAGCGCCCAGGCCACCTACCCGGAACAACCAAAATTGCTCGCCCGTAACGGCGCTGGCTACTGCCTGCAAGCCGCGGATAGTGGCCACTTCGCCGGCCACGCGCAAAAACCGGGGCGTGGTGTCATCGAGGGCCGCGGCGGCGGTGAATGCGGCAGTGTCTTCGGTGGTAGTGAAGTCCAGCGCCTGATCTGCGTTGCCCCAATAAACGACCCGCTTAAACTTAAACAGGATAACCGGCGCCTGTCCCGTCAGCAAATCGGTGAACATGCCGTTGAGAATGGAGGTAGCCCGAATAGGTGCCTTGTCGAGCCGCTCGGCGAACTCCCGGCGCAGATCGAGGTTGCGGTTGGAGCCCGGAGCCAGCTTGGTGTAGTCAATGCAATAATCAGAAGGGATGAAGCGCGGAACGCCGGCCGCCACAGCCGCTTCGAGCAGGCGCGTCTGCATCTCCACAATTACCTCCCGCAGTCCCGACACAGCCGAGACCACGCAGCTCGCGCCGACGCACGCTTTCGTTAGGTCCGCTACCTTGTTAAAATCAACTTCGATAACAGCGGCACCCTGCTCGCGCAAGGCCGCCACGGCGGGGGCGGCGCTGCCGGCCCGAACCAGCGCCCGCACATTTGCCCCCCGCAGCAGCAAGTGCTTCGCAATTCGCCCCCCAAGGTCGCCGGTAGCGCCGGCAAGCACTATTATTTTTTGAGTGCGGGTGGTATTCTCGGTCGTTGATTCTGCCAAAATGAGGGGATAAACTGGGTAGAGAAAATGCTAAAGCGGCCTGATGGGCTGGTGCCGGGGTTCGGCCAGATCAAACCTGATCGGCTAGGGCTGCTAATACAGGCACCCATACCGGAAGGTTATTGACAGCCAGGAAAATAAGACTGGCATGCGCACAAAAAAGCCCCCCACCATCGACCATAGGGTCGGTATCTGCGTACGCTTCAGGATAAAAACTCACTAAACCCGGAACCGATGAAACAAGTAGCTGCTGGCGTCAACCAGCTTCTCATTCAGCGCTTTGTCAATGTATACTTTGTGGAGGCCGGCGCCCCCGGCGAGTGGGTACTGGTGGATACTGGACTGCCGGGCTCGGCCAAAACAATCATCGCGGCAGCTGACGAGCTATTTTATCCCGGCACGCATCCTGAAGCCATTATTCTGACCCACGGCCACATGGATCACGCCGGCTCAGCTCAGGAGCTAGCCGACCATTGGCACGTGCCCATTCTGGCGCATCGACTGGAAATGCCTTTTCTGACGGGCAAAGCCGTGTACCCGCCTGCCGACCCGACGGTGGGGGGCTCTTTGGCCTTTGTCAGCCGTTTTTTCCCTCCCCAAACCTTTAATCTGACCGGGATTCAGCCCCTGCCCGAGGGCGAGGAGGTACCGTATATGGCCGGCTGGCAATGCCTGCACGTGCCGGGGCACGCACCGGGTCAGGTAGCGTTTTTCCGGGCTGAGGACAAAACGCTTCTCGGCGCCGATGCCTTTGCCACAACCGTCCACGACTCGGTGCCGTCGATCCTGCTGGGCATTCCCAAAATCAGTCGGGCTGGTACGCCCTTCAATTTTGATTGGGAAGCCACGCATGCCTCGGTTGTAAAGCTTTCAAATCTGGAGCCTCAGGCAATCGGCTGCGGTCATGGCCCGGCAGTACACGGCCCGCACGTGGCCAATGAGCTACGGGAGCTTGCGCTGCACTTCCCGGTGCCGCCCAAAGGCCGCTACGTAGACAATCCGGCCCGCACGGATGAGAATGGCGTTGAATTTATTCCCCCTGCCCTACCTGATACGTTGCCAGCCCGCGCCGCTATGCTGGGGGGCGGAATAGCCCTGGCAACGCTGGCAGCGGTATTGCTCAGCAAACGTGATAGCAAGAAGGGAAAAGGCAAAAAGCAGAAACGCAAACTAAAAGGTTACCGACCAGCCCCTGAAGCGATTCAGGAGCAGCCATTTCCTGATTATCCGTATAAAGAGAAGTACTACTAACCACACAGCAACGGCGGGCCTTAGGTCCGCCGTTGCTGTGTGTAGTGCTCGGCCGTGCTTACTTCCCGGTCCGATCTATTTTAACGCCCCCGTTGGTAGTCACGGCCTTCACCGGCGCGCCACCCTTGCCGAGAGTGGCGGCAATTTCGCGGCCCAACATACCGTTTTTAGTGATGGGCAAATCTGCTTTTACGCCGCCTATGGAGGTACTAGTGGTAAGGCGGGCCGAGTAGTTTTGCGGTACCTCCCATTTGATGCCGCCATTGGTAGTGGCTATGTCGAGGCCGGTACCGTCCCACTTGTCACCCGTTAGTTTGATGTCGAGGCCGCCGTTGGTGGTGCGGCCTTTCACGTCGCCGCCTACGCCGGCCAACGATACGCCGCCGTTCTTAGTCTCAAAGACGATGGTGCCACGCACGTCTTGCAGGCGAATACCGCCGTTATCTGTATTGAGCGCCAGGCTGGTTTGCTGAGGAACAAATACCTCGTAGCTCACCGCCCACGTGTTGTCGCCGGGGGCTTCGGCCCGCAGGGTGTTATTGGCCGTGCTGATGCGGATGGTAGGAATCTGCTGCCGGGCGGCGGCTTCAGTATCGCCCCAGGCCTGCACCACGGCCCGGATACGCACATCGGGCCCCGACCAGCCGCGCACGGTAATGCCGCCATTCTGCCGCCCGTCGATGGTGAGCGTTTTGCCCCCCAGCGCGGGCATAGTAAGGTCGCGGGTTTCGCAGATGCGCTTCGTGCGTTCGCCGCTGGAGTTGTTGTATTTGCCTTCGCAGGTAGAAGTAAAGGTGGGAGCCGTTTGGGCGGCGGCTGTCAGAGCTGATAAGCTGAGCAGAAATGCGGTGAGCAAGCTTTTCATAGCAAGTGGAAAAGATTGGATTGACACGATTTCCCCATTGACAAGCCACGTTCCCGGAAGGCTGCATTTCGTACGACCTCCTTCATCCTTCTACCCTAGCAAGGGTCGAAGCACATCCGCGTGGCCCCTACTCACGCGCACCGTGCGCCCGCCTTCCAGCGTGGCATAAAAGCCCCCCGAGCCGTCGCGCTCCAGTTCGCGCACCGCGTCCAGCGCTACCAGCACCGACCGATGAATTCGCACAAACTTCTGCGGATCAAGGCGCTGCGCCAGCTGGCTGATTCCCAAATTGCTCAGGTGCTGCTGGTCGGTTCGGGTATGGAGCGTGGCGTAGTCGCCAGCTGCTTCTACCCAGCGAATATCCTGCACGGGCACCGCTATCAGTCGCGCACCCTGCGGCACAAACAGCCGGGCCGGATACGTAGGCGCCACAGCGGCACTGGGGGGCATTTTTGTTTCCTCCAGACGCTGCAACAGGCGCGACAGCGCGGCATCGGAGGCGGGCGCCTGAGCCAACACCCGCTCCACCGCCTGCCGAAACCGGGAGCGGTCGTAGGGCTTCAGCAAATAATCGACCGCACCAGCTTCGAAGGCGCTGAGAGCGTATTGGTCGTAAGCAGTAGAGAAAATAACGCGCGGAATACTGTTTAGCTGAGTCAGCACCTCGAAGCCCGTGCAGCCTGGCATCTGAATATCCAGAAACAGCAGGTCGGGCTGATGCAGGCGAATGGCTTCCACGGCGCTCAGCCCGTCGGCGCACTCCCCCACAATGCTGATTTGGGGAAAGTCGGCGAGGTACTGACGGATGATGGTGCGGGCCGGGGCTTCGTCGTCGATGAGAAGAGTCGTCATAAAAAGAGTGCAGGTCTTCTCTTAAAAAGTGCTTTGTAGCGTAGGCTTGGCAGGAATTTTAATCGGTTCGGCCTCCTTCTGAGCGGGTATTGTCGCAAGTTGCGCAGCTGCTGGCAGCGGCAGCACAAAGCTGACTCGCATCCCGTGGGGGGCATTTTGGGTGATTTTTAACCCTGCCGACCCCAAAGCTAAAAGGCGGGCGTGGGTATTGCGCAGCCCTACCCGGGCACTGGGCATGAGCAGGTCAGACGGCACCTCCTTTATCCCAACGCCTGTATCGGCTACCTCCACGCGCAGCCCCGCGCTTACTCGGCTTACGTGTATCAGCACCATACCGCCCGCCACGCTCGGCGCGAGCCCGTGCCGCACCGCATTTTCTACCAACGGCTGAATCAGCATGGGCGGCAGCAGCTGCGTGTGCAGCGCTTCATCCACCTGAAACGCCACGCTTAGCCGCTCTCCAAACCGCGATTTTTCCAACTCCAGGTAGGAACGCAAAAAGCTAATCTCGTCGCCCAAAGGCAATTGCTCCTGCCGCGAAGCTTCCAGCGCAAACCGAAATGTGTGCGCCAGTCGGGCAATCAGCTCGCGCGTAGTTTCCAGCTCCGGCGGCACCGAGGCGCTGATGGAGTTGAGCGTATTGAAGAGAAAATGCGGATTAATCTGCGCTTTCAGGGCCGATACTTCGCTTTGGTGCGCCTGGACCTGTAGCTGCTGCTCGCGCTGGCTTTGCAGGCGCAGCTGCTGGGTATAGCGAGCCACGTGGAGCAACCCAAACTGCACACAGTAGAATAAGGCCGGAATATACATGTCCCACACCCGCCCGTTGCCACTGATGCCGCTTTCGCCCAGCCAGCCCAATAATGCGTAGTAGCTCACAAACCAGCCCGTAACCCACAATGGCCCTGCTACCAGGTGTACCAGCAGCTTAGTTGACCAGGCTGCTTTATCAAGAGGGGTGCGGAAAAATAGCCACCACACGGGCAGGGTCCAGAGGGCTTTCAGCGGATAGTCAAGCAGGAGTACGCGGCGCAGGTATGAGGGAAAAGCACCCGGATCAAACTCCTGCGAAGCGTAGGCAATGGTAGCCGCATAGAACACGGCGAACACCAGATAAAAGGCTAGAATTGCCACCACGCTTCCTCGGCTGAAACGGGCGGGGGGCAAAGTAGCGATTGGCGAATAAGTCATTAGTAACCTGATAAATAGGCAAGGTCAACTTACGATTTTTTTGGACTCAGCACCCATTTTCCCAGCTTATTTAGGGCAGCAGGGCCGCTAGCTTGGCGGTCAATTCCTCCTTCGGCATCGACTTGCCCAGTATGCGCCCCTGTGGGTCGAGCAGTAGAGTGAGCGGAATGGCCTGGGCCGCGTAGGCTGCTACGGCGGCACTTTTGAAGCCCCGCATATCAGACACTTGCACCCAGGGCAGATTATCAGTCGCAATGGCTTTGAGCCATCTTTCCTGCGACTCATCGAGCGAGACGCCGTACACCTCAAACCCTTTGCTTTTGTACTGCTGATAGAGCTGCACCAAATGCGGATTCTGAGCCCGGCACGGCTTGCACCAGGAAGCCCAAAAATCAATCAGCACGTAGCGCCCCCGCAACGACGATAAGGCAACGGGCTGGCCATCGGGTGCAGGCAGTATCAGTTCGGGCGCCACCTGGCCCACAGCGGTAGCTGCTAGGGCTTTGCGGCGGGCCAGCAGTTCCTGAGTATAGGGCGAAGCAGGCTGCGTTTGGTTAAATACGGAGGTCATCGAATCGACGAAGGCTTCATTTTGCGGCCCACCAACCAGACTCAGAACAGCGTACGGCGCCACGGCCGACGCCGGGTGTTGGCGCACTAGCTCGATGGTGCTAGCAGTCAGTTCAGCAGAGGCCGCTTCCCAGCGGGCGGGCGTCCAGTCCTGTAGCCGGATAAGTTCGGCGGTGCGGGCCGCACGGCGCGCCTGAGCCGTTACCAGTTGTTGCAGCACGGCCGCTTGCGCCGAGCCACTCACCTGTGCTGTACCCAGCAGGTTGGTGGCATCGGCTGTCATTCGCAGCGTAGTTTCGTTATCAAGAAACACGGGCATGGCCTCACCCAATGCACTCACAACCAGCCAGTACACGGCCGGCGCCGGCAATTTGCCCCCCAGCCGAAAGCGCCCCTGCGTATCGACCACGGCCGAATCTACACGGAGGCTTTGGGCATTGGTGAGGTACACCTTCTGGCCCGCCGGCGCATTGAGCAGCGCCCCATTCATTTCGTAGCCAACGGCAACGGCTTCAGCCGGTAGTTGAGTGGGCGCTGAAGTTCGTTGGCAGGCAAGCAGGCTCAGCAACACTAGCAGCGACGCAATTCTCCGGCGCGAAACGAGCGTGGGGGGCTTTTTTTTCGACAGCAATAGCATAGCGAAATCAGGTTAATGGCAGCAGAAACAGTCAAACTTAACCGCCCTGATCTCCTTACTCGGGCAGTTTTCGACTATCAGCAGCAATAGCAGCTAAGTGGCAGCCGCTGCCGCTGAGTGGAAGCTAAATGCACGCAGTTTCCGCAGGCTTGCAATTTGCCCCCCGCCGGGCTTTCCGCTAACTTGCGCCCATTCGGCGCCCCACCCTCGCGCGCCGTCGCACTAAGCATCAATCACTACTATGGGAAGAGCATTTGAATTTCGCAAAGGCCGCAAAATGAAGCGCTGGGACCGCATGTCCAAAGATTTCACCCGCATCGGCCGCGAAATCGTGATGGCCGTGAAGGAAAGCGGCCCCAACCCCGACACCAACTCCCGCCTGCGCGCGGCCATGCAGAACGCCAAGGGCGTAAACATGCCCAAAGACCGCGTGGAAGCCGCCATCAAGCGGGCCAGCAGCAAGGAAGAGAAAGACTATCAGGAGGTTGTATATGAAGGCTACGCACCCCACGGCGTGGCCATTGTGGTAGAAACCGCCACCGACAACCCTGTGCGTACCGTGGCCAACGTGCGCATGTATTTCAACCGCGGCAACGGCGCCCTCGGCACTGCGGGTTCCTCCGATTTTACCTTCACCCGCAAAGGCGTATTCAAGCTAGCCGCCGAGGGCCTCGACCGAGACGAGTTAGAGCTAGAGCTCATCGACTTCGGCGCCGAAGACATCTATGAAGACCAAGAGGAAGACGAGCATGGCAATGTGAAAGAGTTGATTGTGGTAGAAACCGCCTTCACCGACTTCGGTCAGATGCAAAAAGCCCTGGAAGAACGCCACCTCAACGTAGTCGGCGCTCAATTGCAACGTATTCCCAATACCACCGTCACGCTGGAAGGCGACGAGCTGGAGGAAGTAATGAACCTGATTGAGAAGTTTGAGGAGGATGACGACGTGCAGGCCGTGTACCACACGCTGGGCTAAGCTTCACCTGCTGCTTAAGCTGCTGTAGAAACGCGGGTCGCTCTGATGAGAGTGACCCGCGTTTTGTTTTTATTCGGTCAACTCCATCTTCAAATATCCTGCTCTCTACCCCCTTCTAGAATGAATTTTGAATTCGGTGAAATCATCAATCCGTACTTAGAGAAGGCAGACTTTGATCAAGCAATCCAACTTGCCGAAGCTAAGCTCGCTGCGATATCTGCTACGCCATTTCATGCTGTTATTGGCAAATCTTTCTTTGCTCAAGCTCCAAGCCTCTGTTCATGGATTAATAATTTTTACAAAGCCAGTACGGAAGCATTCCCAGTTTGCGCGCTCTATTTTGAGCTGACCGAATTTGATATCAATACTGACGAATGGAGTATTGATGGGCTTGCATATCCGGAAGATGGTGGACTCGAAGACACAGAATGGTTAGCAGAGTCCAGCGAGGTAGCAGTAAGCGAAAGCGCGTTTGTTTTAGAAGGTTGGGAAAGCTTGCAGGAAGCTTTTGAAGATGATAAAATCGATTCGGATGATGAGCAAAACGCTCGCGACTGGTGCGAGCAGCTTATTATTGCCCGGTATATGCAGTTGGTTCGTGCTGCTCACCAGCATGCAAAAGAGCAGGCATTCGCGTGGTCTTCAATCCCAGTTTACTGTACCGAGCATGGCTATGACTTTATCGTTAGATCAAGCAACAAAGGCTAATAGTTTCGCTCCGTCATCGACATACTTCTATGATCTTTCGTTACGGTAAATTTCAGATTAAATCTACCGCTCTCTCTCAAGCGAATATACTTGTCTAAACCCGGGCCGCTCCAAGTTGGGGCGGCTTGTTGTGTTTTGGGAAGAGCCCGAATTATCATTAGGTTTAGCCGTATCGCAGAGCGCTTGATACGCCCTTCGTAACTCACCTTTCCAACCAACGCCACCTATGCTACATCTGAAGAGAATAACGAGTGCTTGCCTGCTTTTCACTGGCCTCTTCAGCGCGGCCTGCTCTACGCCGGCCAAGGAGCAAGAAACAGCAGCGGCAGCGGCTAATAGCTACTTCCAAAGTCAGGAAACAGGCGTGCAGGACGGCGGTGTGCAGGTGATTCCAATTACCACGCCCAAAGGCAAGTTTAACGTCTGGACCAAGCGAGTCGGCAATAACCCGAAGATAAAGCTGCTGCTGCTTAATGGCGGCCCCGGCGCCACCCACGAGTATTTCGAGTGCATGGAAAGCTTTCTGCCGGCCGAAGGCATTGAGTTTATCTACTACGATCAGCTCGGCTGCGGCAACTCCGACAACCCTAAAGACACCGCCATGTGGAGCCTGCCGCGCTACGTGGAGGAAGTAGAGCAAGTGCGCCAAGCCCTGAATCTGAATAAAGACAACTTCTACCTGCTGGGCCACTCCTGGGGGGGCATTTTGGCCGCCGAATACGCCCTCAAATACCAGGATAATCTGAAAGGTCTCATCATTTCCAACATGATGATGAGCGTGCCCGAATACGGCAAATACGCCGACAACGTGTTGGCCAAGCAGATGAAGCCCGAGGTGTTGAAAGAAATCCGGGATATTGAAGCCCGCAATGATTTTCAGAACCCACGGTACATGGAGCTGCTAATGCCCAACTTCTACGTGGAGCACATCCTGCGCCTGCCGCTAGATCAGTGGCCTGAGCCTGTGAATCGCTCTTTTGCGAAGATGAATCAGTCGCTCTACGTGACCATGCAGGGCCCCAGCGAGTTTGGCGTGTCGGGTAAGCTGCTCAACTGGGACCGGACGAAAGACCTACCCAAGCTCACCGTACCGGTGCTATCCATAGGGGGCAAACACGATACGATGGACCCCGAGCATATGCGCCGTATTGCTACTCAGGTGCAGAATGGCACCGCTCTCATTTGCCCCAACGGCAGCCACATGAGCTTCTACGACGACCAGCAAACGTACATGACCGGCCTGATAAAATTTATAAAGGGCGTGGATAAGGGAGAGAAAAAGGTGGCGCTGTAGCTATAGGCTCTTGCTAGATAGCACGATGCAGGCCATTTGGGTTTATTGTGTATGTATTAACTTATAGCTAGGTTTGAATGGCCATGTTTTGACTTGTGCTGGCCGCGGCGTTTGGTTTATTCCTTCTCTCTATTATTGAATAACATGCAAAAGCCCTCAAACGCGTTTATTGCGGCTTCCTGGATAGCCTTGCTGGCGGGCGTCGTTGCGTACAATGTTGGCCTATGGAATGCCAATATGCAGCTCAACGAAAAAGGCTATTATTTCACCGTATTGATGTACGGGCTGTTTTCGGTTATCTCCCTGCAGAAATCGGTGCGCGATCAATTGGAGGGAATACCCGTGACCAACCTGTATTATGGTCTGAGCTGGTTTTCTACGCTGCTTACAATTACGCTCCTCATTATTGGGTTATGGAATGCTACGCTGACCTTAAGCGAGAAGGGATTTTATGCGATGTCGTTTTTGCTGAGCTTGTTTGCGGCCATTGCCGTGCAGAAGAATACCCGCGACAGCCGTGACACTGGCGCACAGCTGTAAATCCCCAACTCTGTCAGGCACGACTTCCCCCATTTTCCTTCCCCGTATCTTTGCGACCCGCCGACACCTTCGGCGGGTCGTTTTTTTCTGGCCTTCAACTTTGCCCCCATGTCTACCCGTCTCAACAAATACATCAGCGAAAGCGGCGTCTGCTCCCGGCGCGAAGCCGACAAGTTCATTGAGCAGGGCAGCGTGTTTGTGAACGGCAAGCGGGCCAGCATCGGCGACCAAGTGACCGAGAAAGACCGGGTAGTGGTGAACGGTAGCCTCATTGAGCCCCGCGCCCCCGAAGACGCCATTTACATTGCCTTCAATAAGCCCCCCGGCATCACCAGCACCACCGAAACCAGCGTTAAGGACAACATCATCCGCTACATTAAGCATAGCGAGCGGATTTTCCCTATCGGCCGCCTGGATAAAGATTCGCAGGGCTTGATTCTGCTGACCAGCAACGGCGACATCGTCAACAAGATTCTGCGGGCCGGCAACAAGCACGAGAAGGAGTACATCGTGATGGTAGACAAGCCCATTAGCGAGAGCTTTATCGAAGGCATGCGTGGCGGGGTGCCCATTATGGGCATCATGACCCAGAAATGCGAGGTAAAGAAGGAAACCAACTACATCTTCCGCATCACGCTCATTCAGGGAATGAACCGCCAGATCAGGAAGATGTGCGAGCATTTCGGCTACGAAGTGGTGCAGCTAGAGCGCATTCGGGTAATGAACATCACGCTCAAAGGCCTCGGCGTAGGCGACTGGCGCGAACTGACTGAGAAGGAGTTGGAAGGCATCATGAAAATGACTGAAAGCTCATCGGGCACCAAAGAAGCCTCGCTGCCGAAGCGTCGCGTGGGTCCGCCCACTACGGCCTGGAATAGTCGCACAACTCGCTTCAGTGAGGGAGAAAGCGAAGAGCGGCCGGCCCGCAAATCAGCTGGCGCTGGTGCCAAGTCTTCGGCTCGGCCCGCCGCTGCTGGCGCTAAACCTGGGCGCAAACCTGTCTCAGGCAAACCGAAGGTAACGGGCGCCGGAGCAGCTTTTGGTGCAGAAAAGCCCCCCAGAAAGTCAACGCGCCCCAGCGGTCCTGGCTCGAAGCATAAGCCGGCAGCGAAAACGCTTAATCGCGCACCGAAAGGCAACGCTGGGCGTCGGGGCAGCAGCCGGTAAGGGAGTTACGGTATAGTAAGTAGTATATACAAGTAAGCTTTAAAAGGTAGTTAATTGTCTCACAGCAAGAAACGTCATGCCGAGCGCAGCGAAGTATCTCGCTCGTATTCGTTGTTTAGCTTGGCAACATCAGCAGGCAAGATGCTCTGCTCTGCATGACGTTCTTTGCTATCCACATATACTGACTCATGCCTACTGCTCTTGAGCAAATGCTTGCTGGCGAACTGTATCTGGCCAACGACCCGGAACTGGTAGCTGCCCGCCAGCGCGCCAAAGCCCTATGTCACCGCTACAATCAGCAGCCTTTGGAGCTTGACCGCGCCGTGCTGGCCCAGCTATTTGGTTACGAAACAGATGCTTACATCGAGGCTCCCCTGCGCTGCGATTATGGCTTTAATATTCAGCTGGGCCGAAATTTCTACGCCAACTACAACCTCACCATTCTGGATTGCGCGCCGGTACGCATCGGCGATAATGTGTTTGTGGCACCCAATGTGGTGCTGAGCACGGCGGGCCATCCGGTGGAGGCGGGTCCACGCGTGGCCGGTTGGGAATTTGCCCGCCCTATTACCATCGGCGATAATGTGTGGCTGGGCGCAGGCGTCATCGTGTTGCCCGGCGTAACGATTGGCGACGGAACAACCATCGGAGCCGGCAGTGTGGTGACGCGGGACATTCCAGCTAATTCGGTGGCTGTGGGTAATCCGTGTCGCGTGATTCGGTCAGTCGTATCTTCATAAGTTACAAAAACCACTCAAGAAATTGGGGAGCTTTTTGCAGAGGGCTAAGCTATCAGATCGGTCTATTCATTAAGAATAAACCTTTAGCTCACGCTCTACCAATAACTTATAGTGGAACAACTTATTGATAACCAACGAACAGGATTCCGAAGAGTGGTGGCTCTCCTATTCGACGCAATTGTAATTGCAGTGCCCTTCCTATTTATATCTACCAACACGGAAATCAATGAAGAAACCTCTTCAATCTTTAGTGATGCCAGGGTTGTACTGCCGATTCTGTATTCTGTTTTTATGAACTATAGATACGGGCAAACGCTCGGCAAAATGGTCGCGGGTATTAGAGTATCCACTATGGATAAAACAAATACCTTAACGCTGCGCCAAGCTATTCTAAGGGATAGTATTTGGATCGGGTTTGCGGCGCTCAGTCTATCAGGTATAAGTGATAGTCTGCCGATGAGCTTTGCTTTGTGTCTTTCTTTCGCATTTCTATTGTGGCCACTTGCCGATATCATCACAATGCTAGCAAACCCTCAACGTCGAGCTGCGCATGATTTTATAGCAGGTACTGTCGTAGTGAAGGTCACGGCAGATGATAGGGTAATAGCTTAAAATCGGTTATCTTATTCTTTCAGTTATTTAAAACCCATGTCTGCCAGCTTCCTCGACCCTCCTGCCCATAATGCTCTAGTGGCTCGGATCCAGGCTTTAACGCCTGCTAGTCAGCGGCGGTGGGGGCAAATGACCGTGGGGCAAATGCTGGTGCATTGCGCCGATCAGCTACGGGTAAGTCGGGGGGAGAAAGCCATTACTTCCTTGCGGATACCAGGCTTTCTGAAACCCTTGGTAAAGTGGTTTTTTGTCACGCGCCTGAAACGGTTTAAGCCGAACATGCAAACGATGAAGGAGCTGGATGCAAACGCTGGCATGACGCCACCCACCACCTTTGAGGCCGACCGCCAAACGCTGCTCGATCTGCTCGATCCGGCGAAGTATAGTTTGTCTGGGGTGGAGCATCCGGTATTTGGGCATTTGTCGCGTAAGGAGTTTGGGGAGGTTACGTGGAAGCACCTCGATCATCATTTGCGCCAGTTTGGCGTGTAGCGGCTTGCTTCTACTTTGCTGTTGCGCTGAGCGATACAGCTGCGGTTGAGGCCGTACTTTAAATTAGTAGCGCTTGGCTAATGCTGCTTCAGCTGCTTAAACATCATCTCAACCCACTTTCCTCCTTATCTTGCAGTCCGCCTAAGCCGCCATTATGGTGCTGAGCGGACTATTTTTTGCCCCCCGCAACCCTCAACCACCCCCTTCATGCTCCGCACTGACTGGACCCTCGACGAAGTAAAAGCTCTGTATCACCAGCCCGTGCTGGAACTCGTGACCCAGGCCGCGGCCGTGCACCAGGCCAACCAATCGACCGGGGAAGTACAGGTATGTACCCTGCTATCGGTAAAAACCGGCGGCTGCCCCGAAGATTGTTCTTACTGCCCTCAGGCTGCCCGCTACCACACTGGTGTAGAAGTACACGCATTGCTGAAAGATGAAGTGGTGCTGGACGCCGCGCGACGCGCTAAGGACTCGGGCAGCACGCGCTTTTGCATGGGCGCCGCCTGGCGCGAAGTGCGCGACAACCGCGACTTCGACCGCGTGCTGGGCATGGTAACGCAGGTAAACGATATGGGCCTAGAGGTATGCTGCACGCTCGGCATGATCAATGAATACCAGGCTGAGCGCCTGAAGCAAGCTGGCCTCTACGCCTACAATCACAATCTCGACACCAGCGCCGAGCACTACTCTGAAATCATTACCACGCGCACCTACGACGACCGCCTGAATACGCTTGAAAACGTGCGCCAAGCGGGTATTTCGGTGTGCTCGGGGGCATTATTGGCCTCGGCGAAACCGATGAAGACCGCATTGCTATGCTGCATACACTGGCCACGCTGCCTGCTCATCCCGAGTCGGTGCCGGTAAATGCGCTGGTGCCCGTAGCTGGCACGCCCTTGGCCGATCAGCCTCGCGTGAGCGTATGGGAGATGCTGCGCATGATTGCTACCGCCCGCATTCTGATGCCCCGCACGATGGTACGTCTATCGGCAGGTCGGCAGGAAATGCCAGTGAGTGAGCAGGCGCTATGCTTTTTATCGGGCGCTAACTCTATCTTCTCAGGAGAGAAACTATTGACTACCCCGAACCCCGATTTTGACGCCGACAAGCAAATGTTCGCGACGCTGGGTCTGAAGCCGCGCAAGTCGTTCAAAGACATGCCGCAGGGCGCTACGGTGTTGGCAAAAGCTACGGTATAGAATTTCAGGTAGGCAGCTTGTTCTGAAGGGGCCTCACCCCCTAGCCCCCTCTCCTAGGGGAGAGGAGGGACTAGCTTTTAGTTTCTCTAAAATATTAATTTTTAGAGTTAGTTCCCCTTATCCCCCAGGAGAGGGGCTAGGGGTGAGGCCCGTCGTTGAATTCTAGCAAAATGCCCCCCACTCCCCTTCTTCAGCGCCTTGCCCAACAGTTAGCCCAGCGCGAAGCGGCTGGCACCCGCCGTCGCCTCACGGTAGCTGAGCCGGGCCGGATAGATTTTAGCTCCAACGATTACCTTGGTTTGGCTCAAAGCGGCGCTTTGCAGGCAGCACTACAGCAAGCAGTAACTGAAAAAAGCCCCCAGCCGCCGGCAGCACCGGCTCACGCCTACTCACGGGCAACTCGGCGGCGGCTGAAGCGCTAGAAGCGCAGCTAGCCGACTTTCACCGGGCGGAAGCAACCTTACTCTTCAACTCCGGCTACGCTGCCAACCTGGGATTCTTCGCCGCCGTGCCCCGGCGCGGCGACACCATTTTCTACGACGAGGCCAGCCACGCCTCCGTGAAGGATGGCATCCGGGGCAGCTTCGCCACGGCCTACAGCTTTCGTCACAATGATTTAGGTGACTTAGAAAGGCGACTAAATAGAGCGACGGGGGCCGTTTTTGTAGCCGTGGAGGCCCTGTATTCTATGGATGGCGACCAGGCACCGCTGCGGGAGCTGGCAGCATTTTGCCAGCAGCGCGGCTTGTATATGGTGGTGGATGAGGCGCATACCAATGGAATTTATGGGCCGCGGGGAGAAGGTTTGGTGGTCGAATTAGGGCTTGAAGAGCGGATATTTGCCCGCATCCTCACCTTTGGTAAAGCGCTAGGCAGTCAGGGAGCCTGTATTGCTGGCCCTTATGTGCTGCGCGACTATCTACTGAATTTCAGTCGGCCGTTTATTTATACCACGGCGCTGCCTCCGCTGGCTGTTGCTACGTTGGCCGTTGCCTACCACTTATTGCCTGCTATGCAGCAGGAGCGGCAGCGGCTTTTTGCCCTTTCCGAATTGCTGAAAACAAGGCTGAATGCAGTGTCTGGGCTACAAGTGCCAGCAGCCAGCCACGTTATTCATCCGGTATTTTTCCCGCAGCACGCGGGACCGGCGCACGTGAAAGCAGTCGCTCAAGCCGCGCAAGCGCAGGGCTTTGATGTGCGCGCCATTTTGCCCCCCACCGTGCCCGCTGGCACCGAGCGCCTGCGGCTGATTGTGCACAGCTATAATACAGAAGCGGAAATTGAGGAGCTGGGGGACATTTTGAGCAAAGCAATAATCCAACGATAGCCTAATGATACATGAGCGCTTATTCGTCACCGGCATTGGCACCGACGTAGGCAAAACCGTGGTGGCTGCCATCCTTACCGAAGCCCTGCAAGCCGACTATTGGAAGCCCGTGCAGGCTGGCCTCACTCCCACCACCGATACAGCCGAAGTGCGCCAGTTGGTCACCAACCTGGTTTCCCGGTTTCATCCCGAAGCTTACCGTTTGCAGTTGCCGGCCTCGCCCCACGCGGCGGCAGCAGCCGAAAATATTCGCATACAGCCCGAGCGCTTCACGTTGCCTCATACTACCAATAGTCTGATTGTGGAGGGCGCTGGGGGGCTTTTTGTGCCGTTGGCGCCGGGCTTTCTGCTGGTCGATCTGCTGGCCCAACTGCAACTACCAACGGTAGTCGTTTCCCGGAATTATCTGGGCAGTATCAACCATACGCTGCTCACGCTGGAGGCCCTGCAACGCCGCGGACTGCCCATTCGCGGACTGGTGTTTAATGGTGAAGCAACGCCGGCCACAGAGGAGTTTATTCTTCAGCACTCCGGCGTTCCGGCACTGCCGCGCCTGCGGCCGGAGCCGGTCATCAACGCGGCCGTGATAAGTAGCTACGCGCAGGAGTTTCGGGCCTTTTTTGAGAAGTAGCTGTTCAACGATTAGCCTTACCCCCCTCGCCCCCCTCCCTTACCTTTGCTCCATGTCAACCTTAGCCGCCCGCGACCACGCCGTACTTTGGCACCCGTATACGCAAATGCAGACCGCGGCCCTGCCTATTCCCATTGTGCGCGGTGAGGGTGCCTGGCTCTATACCGAAGACGGCACCGCTTACCTCGATGGCATTTCTTCCTGGTGGGTGAATCTGCACGGTCACGCGCACCCACGCATTGCGGCCCGCGTAGCCCAGCAGCTCCAGACCCTGGAGCACGTGCTGTTTGCCGGCTTCACACATCCGCCCGCCGTGGAGCTAGCAGAGGGCCTATTGGAAATTTTGCCCCCCAACCAGCGGCGCATCTTCTATTCCGACAACGGCTCTACGGCCGTAGAAGTAGCCCTAAAAATGGCGTTGCAGTACCATCATAACCTTGGCCAGCCACGCCGTACCATTGTGGCTTTCCGCGACAGTTACCACGGCGACACGTTCGGGGCCATGGCGGTGAGCAGCCGGGGGGCTTTTACGGCACCTTTTGCGCCTTTGCTTTTTGACGTAGCCTTTATCGATGTACCCGTGCCCGGTCGTGAGGTTGAAGCTCTTGCGCAGCTGGAAGCGGTGGCCGCCCAAGGCGACGTAGCGGCGTTTATCTTTGAGCCGTTGCTGCTGGGCACGGCTGGCATGCTTACGTACTCGGCCGAGGCGCTGGATGAATTGCTTGGCTCCTGCCACCGCCACGGCATTCTGGCTATTGCCGATGAAGTAATGACGGGCTTTGGGCGCACCGGCCAGCTTTTCGCCTGCGACTACCTAGCCGAGCGCCCCGATATGGTTTGCTTGTCGAAGGGCCTCACGGGCGGCACGATGGCGCTGGGCGTCACGAGCTGCGCAGGGCCGGTGTATGACGCGTTTTTGAGCGATGACAAGCTTAAAACGTTTTTTCATGGCCACTCCTATACAGCCAATCCGGTGGCGTGCGCGGCCGGTCTGGCCAGTCTGGAGTTATTGCGCGACCCAGCCTGCGCGGCGAATATTGCACGTATGGCAACCGCGCATCAGGTGTTTCAGGCAGAAATAACTGGCCAGCCGGGCGTGCGCGACGTGCGCTTACTGGGCACAGTGCTGGCCGTAGAGTTTGAGGAAGCCGCTACCACCTCCTACTTCAGCAGCCTCCGCGACGAGCTATACGAACTGGCCCTGCAGCGCCGCGTAATACTGCGGCCCTTGGGCAACATCATCTACCTCATGCCACCGTACTGCACCACCGATGCGGAGTTAAGCCTGCTTTACGATACGGTACGCGCCATGCGCGAGCTAGTAGTTGGTCGTAATCAGTAGAGTTGGGCCAAGTCATGTCTCAATGCACTAGCACTAGTGGCGTAGCTTGCGGCCCGATTGCGTTTAGTTTAATCCATGTCTGACGACAACCTGATTCTGATTCGTGGCCGGGGCAGCGTATCCGCGCTGGGGCTGGGGGGCAATTTTGTGGCTTCCGCCCCGATTTCCGCTTTTTCAAGCCGCCATACTGGTCCTCACACGTTGCCCGTAGCCACCGTGCCCGCCGATGCGGAAGCGGCAATAAATAGCTTGCGTCACGCGCACGCCCCATTTCGTCAGCTCGACCGAACCGTATTGCTCGCCCTGCTCGCCGCCCGGCAGGCCGCAGCTGAGGCAGGTTGGTCAGCACCTCAAGCGGATAGCCTGGGGGTCAGCATTGGTTCTTCGCGGGGTGCCACTGCCCGAACAGAGCAGTTTCACGCCGATTTTCTGGCCGATGGGGTTGTAGCCGCAGCCACCTCGCCACTCACGACGCTGGGCAACGTAGCGAGTTGGGTGGCCTACGATGCGGGCGCAATCGGCGGGCGGCCCTAAGCCACTCCAGCACCTGTAGCAGTGCTTTCCAAGCGTTGGGCAATGCAGTGGCCTGGTTGCGCGCCGGCCTCGCCGATCGGTTTCTGGCCGGTGGCACTGAAGCCCCCCTCACCGATTTTACCTTGGCTCAGATGCATGCGTTGGGTATTTACTCCAGTTTTGCCCCCCAAGAGTGGCCCTGCCGCCCCGGTGCCGGTGCACCCTCCACATTTGTATTGGGCGAAGGAGCGGCAGTTTTTGCCCTGGAAAGAGTCAGTCGCGCAGCACTTGCGGCAGAACAAACCACGACTGCTTCAACACCCCAGCTTCAGCTCGAAAGCGTAGGATTCGGCTTCGAGGCTATTCCAAGCAAGACCGGCCTTTCACCCGATGGCCAGCACTTCCAAACGGCCATGCGCCAAGCGTTACGGCAGGCAAATTGCCCCCCAGACTCCGTAGACGCATTAGTGCTGCACAGCCCCGGCACACCAGCAGGTGATGCAGCCGAGCGCCGGGCAGTAGCAGCAGTTTTTGAGGTGGAAAACGCGCCCCTGCTTGTTTCCAACAAATGGCTGGTGGGTCATACGCTCGGCGCTTCCGCTGCTCTGAGTCTGGAGTTTGCTTTGCAAATTCTCACTTACCAAACCTGGCCTGCACCGCCGTTCAGCACCTACATGGCACCCGCTCCTACTCGGCCAATCCGGCGCGTGCTGGTGAATGCAGCAGGCTTTGGCGGCAATGCGGCCAGCGCGCTGGTATCGTTAGTGTAGGTGAGCTAGTTTAACTACGAGGACCGCCGTCATGCAGAGCGTAGCGCAGCATCTCGCGTGCTGACGAGAGGTTACTTACCTCACTACCGCGAGCGAGTTGCTTCGGCTCCGCCTCTGCATGACGCGGTTTTTCAGGCATTATTTAACAATTCCGGCTTACCCCGTATTTTACATCACCAAACCACGTGTTCATTGCGCCTTCGCTCACTCAACCACCCAAATACCTTTCATGAAATTCCTTCGCTCTACCCTTCTGCTCGCTGCGGCTGTCAGCTTCACCAGCCTGCGCGCCCAAAATGCCCCCCGTCTACCCCCGACCCGGCTATCAAGCAAATGGTGGAAGCCATTTCAGCCAAAACGTTGGAGGAAGATATTCGCAAGATGGTATCCTTTGGCACCCGCCACACGCTGAGCGACACCAAGAGCAAAAAGCGCGGTATCGGGGCGGCGCGCAATTGGGTGGAATCCGAGTTTAAGAAATACGCCAAAGCCAGCGGCGGCCGCATGAAAGTGGAGCAGGATACCTTCACGGTGAAGCCCGACGGCCGCCGCATCGATAAGCCTGTGGTGATGGCCAACGTAATGGCCACGCTCCCAGGCACCGACCCCAACGACAAGCGCATTATCATCGTGAGTGGCCACCTCGACTCGCGCGTAACCGATGTGATGAACGCCACCGCCGATGCCCCCGGCGCCAACGACGACGCTTCCGGCGTGGCTCTGGTAATGGAAATGGCCCGCGTAATGGCTTCTAAGCAGTTCCCCTGCACCCTTATTTTCGTGGCCGTTCAGGGCGAAGAGCAGGGCCTGTATGGCTCGACGCATATGGCCAAGCGCGCCAAAGCGGAAGGCTGGAACATCGTGGGGATGCTCAACAACGACATCGTAGGCAATTCCACCGGCTTCGACCCCGAGATTAAAGACCCCAAGCACGTGCGCATTTTCAGCGAAGGAGTGCCCGCCAACGAAACGCCCGAGGAAGCCCGCGTGCGTCGCCAACTAAGCAGCGAAAACGATTCACCTAGTCGTCAGCTAGCCCGCTACATCAAAACGGCCTGCGAGCAATATTTACCGGACTTCGGTGTGCTTATCGAGTATCGCCCCGACCGTTTCCTGCGCGGCGGCGACCATACCCCCTTCAACCAGCAGGGCTTTACGGCCGTGCGCTTCACAGAGGTTAACGAGAATTTCAACCACCAGCACCAAGATCTGCGTACCGAAAACGGCATCGAGTACGGCGACAAGCCCGAGTTCGTGGATTATGAGTACCTGCGTAAGAATACCGGCGTAAACCTCGCCACCATGGCCAGCCTGGCTTGGGCGCCCCCAGCGCCGCAAAACGTAGGTGTGCTCACCGCCAAGCTCACCAACCGTACAGAACTAAAGTGGGACGCGCCTGCTGCCGGCGAAAAACCAGCCGGCTACTACGTGCTCATGCGCGAAACCAGCAGCCCCGTGTGGCAGCAAAAGTTCTTCGTCACCGGCACCACCGCCGATTTGCCCCACAGCAAAGACAACTTCATTTTCGCCGTGGCTTCCGTGGATGCCGAAGGCCACGAGAGCCTGCCCGTTACGCCGAAAGTAGTGCGCTAAGCAGTTGGCTTAAAGGCCGCTTCTTTACGCTATTCTCGGCTTTCATAATGATGACGAAAAAGCCCCCCAGACTTGTGTTGGGGGGCTTTTTTTACTTACGCTACTTATGACTAAACCACGCAACTCATTACCTTAACGACATGCTCTACCGCGAAGCCCAAGTTGCCGATATTCCGCAGTACATGGCCGTGCGCATGGCCGTTAAAGAAAATCAGCTTTCCAACCCTGATCGGGTCACGGAACAAGACAACATCGACTACCTCACACGGCGCGGCAAAGGCTGGGTTTGCGAGGCAGACGGCCAGATTGTGGGCTTCGCTATTGCCGACCTGCAAGACCATAGCATCTGGGCCCTTTTTGTGCACCCCAACTACGAGCGGCAAGGCATCGGCCGGCAGCTACAGACGATAATGCTGGACTGGTATTTCAACCAAACGCAGCATCCCGTTTGGCTAAGCACAAGTCCGGGAACGCGGGCCGAAGAATTTTACCGGCAATCTGGCTGGCGCGAAACTGGCCGAACAGCGAGCGGGGAAACTCGTTTTGAGCTGACGTCGGATGAATGGCGTAGGCAGACGAATCAGGTTTAGATTTCGCGTTAATAGCCTAAGCAGCTGGATCTATAGTTACCTTGTACTATGGAGACGACACAGTTATTCCAACGATGCTTACTGCTCTTCATGCTCCTGCTGGGGCCTAGCGTATTCGCGCAGCGGGCCGCCTCCCCGCCTACCTTCAACATTGTGCCGCTGGGCGTGAAGGGCGGGCTGGATGAGGGCAATCTTTCGGCGTATCTGGTTGCGCCGGCAGGATCTGCTTCCTACGTGTGCCTAGATGCGGGCACCGTATACAGTGGCGTGGAAAAGGCCGTAGCACGCAAGGTATTCGCGGCGCCGGCGGGCGCAGTAATCCGCAACAATATCAAGGCCTACCTCATTTCCCACGCCCACCTCGACCACGTAGCCGGTTTGCTCCTGAATGCTACCGACGACTCCCCCAAAAGCATTTACGGCCTGAGCGAATGCCTTAAAACCATTCAGAACGATTATTTCAACTGGCGCACTTGGCCCAATTTCGGCAGCAGCGGCAATCCGCCGGCTCTGGGCAAATACCAGTTGCGGCCCCTTGCTCCCAATCAGGTAAAAGCCATCGAAAACACCGCCTTAAGCGTCCAGACGTTTGTGCTGAGTCATGGCAAGCCCTATCAAAGCGCCGCCTTTTTAATCCGCAATCAGGATAATTATCTGCTTTACCTCGGCGACACGGGTGCCGACGCCATCGAAAAAGCCCCCCAGCTGCGCAACTTATGGCAAGTCATTCAGCCACTGGTGAAAGCTGGCCAGCTCAAGGCTATTTTCATCGAAGCCTCCTACGCCAATGCCCAACCTCCGGCACAGTTGTTTGGACACCTTACTCCGGCTTTGCTCATGCAGGAAATGACCGCTCTTAGTCAGCTAACTGGCGCGGCGGCACTGCGCGGCCTACCGGTCGTTATTACCCATATGAAGCCCACGGCCGGCAATGAAGCGACCATCAAAAAGCAGCTCACCGAAGCGAATTCGTTGCAGCTGAAACTCATCTTTCCAGAGCAGGGAAAGTTGCTACAGTTTTAGCCTAGGGTATGGCAGTATGTTCTAAGCAGTTCGACTTGCTTAAAACTTATTGGGAATTTAGAATTTATGGAGAATTTGGCTTTATAGCGTAATGCTCCCACAACATTATTGTTAGCCGGCGAACAAAGAAAGGCCTAAGCTAAATTCTAAAGCATGTCCTTCTACTTGCTGGAGTGATGCTTTCAGTGCGTCAGAGACAAATACACTTGGATCCTGCTCCCCGTAGCGATAAATGACGAGGCCAAGCGGGGAAGCGTGGATGATTTCGTTGCGCGAAACGCTGTGCTGAATGGTAGCTTCGAGGTAGTTGTGCCACACTAGCTTTCGCACTTCGTCGGTGATGGTGACAGAAGTAAGTTGCAACTGAGGGCCAGTGCTACGCAGGACTTCTTCGTACTTACGGTCGATAAGAATGTAATCATAATTAGTCAGCATATCTGCTGGCTCACCGTATTCAATCACCCGGAATTTATGAGCACCAGTTCGCCACAGGCGCAATCCCGATGGCGTATTGGGAGACACGTTCCAAAGCATATATACCTACAGTGACTAATTGATGTAGAGGGCGAAAGTAGCCTTTCCTATGTATTCTTACTGTTGTCGACTTCTCAAATTCCCAACATGCTCTTAACGACATTTATCTAAGCTATGACTAAAATTAGCGCAGTAATTACCCGCATTTGGCACGGCGTTACCCACGCTCACCACGCCGAGGAATACCTGCGGTATCTGGAAGCATCCGGCCTTGCCGACTACAAGAAAACACCCGGCAACTTAGGGGTACAGGTTCTCCGCAGCTTGGAAGGCGAAGTGTGCCATTTCTGGACTGTAACCCGTTGGGACAGCTACGACAGCATCAAACAATTTGCCGGCGACGACTACGAGAAAGCGCGCTACTACCCCGACGATGCTCGCTACTTGCTGGAGTTTGAGTCAAATGTTATTCACTGTGAGACCTTTGACTTTTAAGCCCTAAAGTGGACTACGCGTGTGCTTTATTTGTAGCAAGCATTGCAACCTAACTGAAGCGCCCGCAATACGCTATTCGTGCTTCGCGGCCCTTATCAACTGACCATTATGCGTACTCAAAAACTCGTGCGGAAGCTGGCCTTCTTGTGCTGGTCTGTGCTGCTCATTTCCTGCAGTAAAGGCACAACGATCAGCCCTACAGTTCCGGTTATTCCGTCCGCTACTTCCGATCCGGCTCAGTACGGCACACCCTTCACGGAAGTGCCCGATGCTGCAAATGCTACGGTGTATCAGGTGAACATGCGGGCGTTTAGTGCGCAAGGCAATTTCAAGGGCGTAATAGCTCGTCTCGACTCTATCAAAGCACTGGGGGCCAATGTGGTGTATTTGATGCCTATTTATCCTGTTGGTAAGCTAAAGGCTTTTGACTCGCCTTATGCGATACAGGACTACATGGCGGTGAATCCTGAACTCGGGACGCTGGCCGACTTGCGCGCCCTCGTGGACGGCGCCCACGCTCGCCGCATGGCCGTTGTGCTCGATTGGGTAGCCAACCACACCGCCTGGGACCACCCTTGGATAACGGCCCACAAAGACTGGTACCAGCAGGACGCAGCCGGCAACATCAAAAACCCGCCCTTGGGCTGGACCGATGTAGCCCAACTAAACTTTGCCAATGCGTCGATGAAGGCGGCCATGATTCAAGCCATGCGATACTGGGTTTTCCAGGCCAACATTGATGGCTACCGTATCGATTATGCCGACGGCCCGACTTATGAGTTTCTTACCGAAGCCGTCAGCAGCCTCAACTCCATCAGCACGCACAAGCTGCTCCTGATTGCCGAAGGATCTAATAAGACGTACTATTTCCAGGCTGGTTTTCCGCTCCGCTACGGGTTCGATTTCTTGAACACCATGAAGGATATTTTCGCCAAGCGGTCCAGCGTCAAGCTCCTCGACAATCTCAATGAGGCCAATTATGCCAACGCTCCGGCCGGCGCCCGCATGTTGCGCTACACCTCCAACCACGACATTAACAGCTCGGAAGGCACGCCGCAGGAGCTATTCAATGGCCAGCAAGGCGCCATGGCCGCCTTTGTGGTGGCCGCTTACATGCGCGGCACGCCCATGATTTACAACGGACAGGAGGTAGGGTTTCCCACCCGATTGCCTTTCATGGGAGCGCGCCGCACGATTGATTGGTCGCTTAACCCAGCCGTGACCAAAGAGTACAAAAGCATCCTCCGCTTCCGTAACACCAGCGACGCCGTGCGCAACGGGGCACTGACCTCCTACAGCAGCGACGATGTGTGCGCGTTTACGAAAATTGTTGGCAATGAGAAGGTTATGGTGCTAGTCAATCTTCGCAATACTGCTATTAACTATCAGGTACCCACCAGTCTCGTCAACTCGCCTTGGCTCAATGCCTTGAGTGGGCAGCCTTTGACCATGACCACTCAGCTTAACTTGCAGCCTTATCAATACCTGATTTTGCGCAACTAACTTCACTTATTCAGTAGCAATCATACCAGTCAAGTTCGCAATTCAACTTAAGCGGATGCGATAATGTAGCTCATGAAAAAAACCGCCCTTCTGCTGCTAACTGCATGTCTGAGCATCCCGGCTCTGGCCCAAACGCTTCACTCTCCAGCCAACAAGCTCACGCTAAACTTCCAGCTCAGCCCCACAGGTGAGCCCACGTATCAGCTCCGATTCGGTGCGAAGCCTGTTATAAAGCCCAGCCGCTTGGCGGTTTTGCTTCAAAACCAGCCGGGCTTTGATAAAGGCTTTGCCATTGCCAAAATCGACTCGTCGGCGACGGATGAGACATGGGCGCCGGTGTGGGGTGAGGTGAAACAGATCCGCAACCGCTACAAGGAGCTGGCCGTGACGTTGCAGCAGGCCGCCGCGAAGAATCGGCAGCTGGTGGTGCGCTTCCGTTTGTATGATGATGGGCTGGGGTTCCGCTACGAGTTTCCGGCTCAGCCGGGCTTCACTTACTTCACTGTGCAGGAGGAAAACACCGAGTTTAACCTCACCGGCGACCACAAAACCTTCTGGATTCCGGGCGACTACGACTCCAACGAGTACACCTACAGCACCACCCGCCTGAGCGAGGTAAACACCACGCCTATTGAAGCTATTCAGCTAAAATCTGCCCCCCAGCGCGTGCAGACGCCGCTGATGATGAAGACCCAGGACGGGCTGTACGTGAATATTCACGAGGCGGCGCTGGTAAATTACCCGGCCATGATGCTGAACGTGGACACCAAGACCTTCGGTCTTACCAGTCAGCTGGTGCCTTCGGCCACCGGCGCTAAGGCATATCTGCAAGCGCCCGAGCACACGCCCTGGCGCACCATTGTGGTCAGCGACAAAGCGCCCGAAGTGCTGGCCTCCAAGCTGATTCTGAACCTGAACGAGCCCAGCAAAATCACGGATACGGGCTGGATCAAGCCCCAGAAGTTAGTGGGCGTGTGGTGGGAAATGCACGTGAACAAAGCCAGCTGGAACTACGCCGACACAAGCAACATCAAGCTGGCTACGACTAATTGGAACGCACTGAAACCCAACGGCCGCCACGGTGCTAACACGGCTAATGTGAAGCGCTACATCGACTTTGCCGCTAAGCACGGTTTGCAAAGCGTGCTAGTAGAAGGCTGGAATGTGGGCTGGGAAGACTGGGCCAATAACTGGAAGGAGGAAGTATTCGACTTCGTGACGCCCTACCCCGACTTCGACGTGCAGGAGTTGCAGCGCTACGCCGCCAGCAAGGGCGTGAAGCTGATGATGCACCACGAAACCAGCAGCTCCGTGACCAACTACGAGCGCCGCCAGGAAACCGCGTTGCGCTTCATGAAAGAGCACGGCTACGACGCTGTGAAAACCGGCTACGTGGGCCGTATTATTCCGCGCGGCGAGCACCACGATGGGCAATGGATGGTGAACCACTACAACCGCACCGCCGCCAACATGGCCCAGCAGCAGATTATGGTGGATATGCACGAGTCGGTGCGGCTGACGGGCTTGCACCGCACCTACCCCAACTGGCTGGCGTCGGAAGCGGCGCGCGGCAACGAGTTCAATGCCTGGAGCACGGGCAATCCGCCTGAGCACGAAACCATTCTGCCCTTCACCCGCCTCATGGGCGGCCCCATGGACTACACGCCGGGCATCTTCCAGATTAAGCTGGAAACCTGGAACTCTACGGCCAACAAAGGCCGCCAGGTACACACCACGCTAGCCAAGCAGTTGGCCCTCTACGTGACGATGTACAGCCCTGTGCAAATGGCCGCCGACCTGCCCGAAGCCTACGAGCAGCACCTCGACGCGTTCCAGTTCATCAAGGACGTGCCCGTGGATTGGGACGACACCCGCATTCTGGCTGCCGAGCCCGGCGACTACATCATCACGGCCCGCAAAGCCAAGGGCAAAGACGAGTGGTACCTGGGCGCCATCACCGACGAGCAGGTCCGCCGCCATACCGTGAAGCTGGACTTTTTGCCCCCCAAGGCCCGCTACACCGCCACCATCTACGCCGACGCCAAGGATGCCGACTGGGAAAAGAACCCCATGGCCTACCAAATCCGGCAAGTGCTAGTGGACAGCCGTACTCAACTGCCGCTGCAATTGGCTCCCGGTGGCGGCACGGCCATCAGCCTGAAACCCGCGACGCGGGAGGAGCTGCGGAAGCTGAAGGGACGAAAGTTGTAGAATATTTCAAAAATCAGTTTAGCTCGAAATGAATGGCATATTACATCAGAGTTTTAGGAAAGACAGATCCTGATATCAAATTAGAATCTCTAGTTCAGGCGCTTAACGAAAATGACCTTTCGGCCAAATTTAGCTTAGATAGAAGTGAGAAACCAGACAATTGGACACTACTCAATGTTGCCGACGGGCATGGTAAAGAATTGATGCAAATTGAACGTAATCCTATAATACCTGGTGAGTTAGGACAAGAGGAACTGGATGAATTTAAGGAGAAAATTAAATCTCATAATCCTGCTACTGCTGCTAAATGGCTAATAAATTATTTCGATTCTGTGAAAGTAATTTATGCTTTTCAGCTCTTAAATAGTGTCGAAGATGACAACGACTGGGAAATTGTCAATGCCATAAGAATGGCAATCTGGACAGCTACTGGAGGGATCTTGCAAGCTGATGCTGAAGGATTTTCTAATGAAAGCGGCTGCCAAATTCTGTGGCAGTTTAATGATGATGCCGAAGGTGAATATAATATGGCAGTTCTAAATGGAGATACTTGGGTCAATTTTATAATGAATTTAGAGGACACAAAACAAAGATTTGAGTTTTGGGAAGGGCAAGTGCCAAAGGGTGCAAAATTGCTTGATTAGGTTATAGCGCTTAGTCATGGCGGAACGATCCCATTTTCAAACATCTTTTACTCTCAAGTAACTGTTAAAAAAGCCCCCCGACCTTGCATCTGGGGGGCTTTTTTATATGCTACAAATTCAGACTCTTCAGTTGCTCCAAGCTTAGTTAGATCGGCTGCCTTTAGTGTTATTGTGCCCTCTTGTCGTGAATCTTATAACTTGCTTCGATACTTATGTTACTTCTTATCTCTAGCTCATGGCTCGTATCCTGATACAGTTTGCGCATCCGGCTTTGGAGAAATCTAGAGTGAACCGGCGGCTGATTGCGGCGGTGGAGTCGCTGGACTTTGTGACGGTCAATGATTTGTACGAGCAGTACCCTGATTTTGACATCGATGTACATCGGGAGCAAGAATTGCTTTTGGCCCACGACTATATCGTGTTGCATCACCCATTTTACTGGTATAGCTCACCGGCCATGATTAAGCAGTGGGAAGACTTGGTGCTGGAACATGGCTGGGCCTACGGGCGCACCGGCAACGCTTTGGCTGGCAAGCAGATGCTGAATGCTATTACCACTGGCGGCAAGCAGGAAGCTTATCAGGAAACGGGCTCCAACCGCTATACTATCCAGCAGCTGCTAGCCCCTTTCGAGCAGACGGCCCGGCTGTGCAAGATGCAATATCTGCCCCCCTTTGTGGTGCACGGCTCCCTGCGCATCACCGATGCGGAGATTGATGCCGCAGCCCTTCGCTACCGCGAGTTGCTGACGTTGCTGGCCACGGGTCAAGTCACTGAATACGCTACTTTACAGACGCCGGTTCTTACGGATTTGGCTAACTAAATCACAGCTTTATGAGTCAGTCTGTATTGCTGCAAGCGTTGGTGTATCTGGCGGCTGCGGTGCTGTTTGTACCGTTGGCGAAGCGCTTCGGGTTGGGTTCGGTGCTGGGGTATCTGCTGGCTGGGATGGTCATTGGGCCGGCTGTGCTGGGACTGGTTGGCGAGGAGGGCCAGGACGTGATGCACGTGGCGGAGTTTGGCGTCGTGATTATGCTGTTTCTGGTGGGTCTGGAGTTGGAGCCGGCTTTGCTCTGGAAGCTCCGCACGCCTATTCTCGGGCTCGGTGGTCTGCAAGTGGTGGTGACGTCGCTGGCTTTGGCCGGACTAGCTATGGTGGCGGGCATAGCGTGGAAACCTGCTCTGGCGCTGGGCCTTATTCTGGCTATGTCGTCGACGGCTATTGTGTTGCAGACTTACAAAGAGCAAAACCAGTTAGGTACGCCGGCCGGACAAGGCACGTTCTCTGTGCTGCTGTTCCAGGATATTGCCGTCATCCCGATTCTGGCCATTTTGCCTCTGCTGGCTATGCAGCCCGCCGCGGCTGGCGAGGCGGCTGCCGCTGACCATAACTTGTTGGCCTCGGCCCCAGGCTGGTTGCGTGCTTTGGCATTGGTGCTGGCAGTAGTTGGTGTAGTAGTGCTGGGCAAGTACGGTATGCGGCCGATATTCCGCTTGGTGGCTCGTAGCGGCTTGCGCGAAGTATTTATTGCTACAGCGTTGCTGCTGGTGGGCGGCGTGGCTCTGCTGATGGAGCTAGTGGGTTTGAGTCCGGCGCTGGGGGCCTTTGTGGCGGGTGTGGTGCTAGCGACCAGCGAGTACAAGCACGAAATTGAGAGCGACATCGACCCCTTCAAAGGCTTGTTGCTGGGCCTGTTTTTTATGTCGGTGGGCGCGGCCATTGACTTTGGGCTAATCCGTGAAAATCCGTTGCTGATAGCAGGGGCCGTGCTGGCGATTATGCTGGTCAAGACGGCGGTACTGCTGGTCTTGGGGCAACGCTTCACTGGCAACCGGGCCCAGAACGTAACCCTGGCGTTGGGGCTAAGTCAGATTGGGGAGTTTGCTTTCGTGCTGCTTTCCTTTACCAATCAAAATGGCATTCTGGATCAGCGCATTACCAGCATTGCTACGGCCGTGGTGGCTATCAGCATGGCCCTTACACCCCTGGTTTTCTTGCTTAACGAACGGGTCATTCAGCCCCGGCTGGGGCCACCGGCCGCGCCGGAGCGGGAGGCGGATGCCATTGAGGAGAAGAACCCCGTCATCATTGCCGGCTTTGGGCGGTACGGCAACATTGTGGGGCGTTTTTTACGCGCCAATGACATTGGCACCACCGTGCTGGATTTTGACGCAGACCGCGTAGAAACGCTGCGCCAACTGGGCCTGCGCGTGTACTACGGCGATGCGTCCCGCTACGATTTGCTGCACGCGGCCGGCGCTAGTCAAGCCAAAGTCATCATTATTGCCCTCGATTCGTCGGAGCGGGCGCTGGAGCTGGTGGAACTGGTGCGGCGCCACTTTCCCCACCTGCGCATCCTGGTTCGGGCCCACGACCGCCCCGACGCCTACGGATTTATTGAAGCTGGCCTGACCGACGTGTACCGCGAAACGGTAGACAGTTCCTTGCGACTGGGTGTAGACGCCTTACGCCTGCTGGGCGTGCGCGCCTACCATGCCCAACGAGCTGCCCGCACTTTCCTGCGCCACGATGAGCTGGCCATGCGCGAGTTGGCCGCCGTGCACAAAGACCGGAAAACCTACTTCAGCACCGCCCGCCAGCGTATTCAGGAACTGGAACAGCTGCTCCACTTCGACGCCGCCAACGAGAACCTGCGGGAAGTAGATGAAGGCTGGGATAACGAATCCTTGCGCCAGGAAGCACCGCCCGCGCCATCGGCTCCCACTGCGCCTCAAACGCCTGTAGTCTAGCGGTGAACCGCAGTTCGCAATGCCTGACAATACAAAAAGCCCCCAGAAGATTTCTGGGGGGCTTTTTGTTCATTAGGAATTCGTCGCAGTGATGTTCAGGTCACCTTATTTCTTGGCCCCAATATCGGCTAGGAGCTGCTGGTTTAGACGAATGTATTCCTCTTTGATTGACGGCGTTTTCTCTGTTTTTACTAGTTCCAATGATTGCTTGGCGGCTGCGGTGGCTTCGTCGGGGCGCTTGGCTTTGTGCAGCACTCGAGCCTTCCAATAGTAGGCGTAATAGCTGGGTTGCTGTTTGATGGATGCATCCAGCCAAGTGAGGGCTTTGTTAAGGTCTTTATTATTGTTGTAGTAATACTGCGCGGCCGTGATGTAAGGCTTTTTCTCCCCCTGCATAGCCTGCGCGATTTGGGCTTCTACTTGCGCATCGGAGTCGGCGGTGAGGGGCACGCTTACCTGGGTTTTATCCCAGCGCAAGGTGAGGTCGGCGGCCGATGGCTTTAGGTTTTCCAGCGTCAGGCTCATGGTTTCGGCCGGGTCGCGCAGGGCAGTAGGAACGGCTTTTACGCGCACCACGTCCATCTCGGGCTTGTAAGTGTAGGCGCCCCACTGCGCCGTATCACGGTTCAAGATTAGGGTCCATTCCTTGGCGCCCGGAATACTGAACAACGCATAAGTGCCCGCTGGCACGGTTTGGCCGCCAAATTTCACTTCTTCTCCGAAGCGAATTTTGGTGTTGGTATTAGCGCCCGTGCGCCACACCTGGCCATAAGGCTCCAGTTTGCCAAAAATCTCCCGGCCTTTTTTGGAGGGACGCGAATAGCTTAGTTCTACGAAGGAAACTGAGAAATCATGATGAATACGCACGGCCGGGCTGGCCACCGGAATACGGAGCGCCTGCTGGGCCTGAACAGAAGTGTTGGACCCAAGCACACAGGCTACACTGAGGAAAGGAATAGTAAGGAGAACACGCGGTTTCATGAGCAGAGCGTTTAGGGTTGGGATTAGGTTAAATATAGTAACCATTGAATTGAAAGAGTTGCGTAAGCTCAGTCAGTTGACCAACCAAAAGCTGGGCTCCTGCATCGTGTAAGGTTTGGCTGTGTCTATTGCCTTCAGATCTGTAAAAAAGCCCCCCAGGCAACCTATCATTTCACATCTTGATGCTTGGGCCGTACCTTGGGGCTCCTACGCTCAATATTTTTCATGAGAATTCTCAAGTTTGGCGGTACGTCCGTCGGGTCGGCGGCGCGGATGCATTCTGTGGCCGACCTAATTCAAAGTTCTGAGCCGCGTATCGTGGTACTGTCGGCTATGTCGGGTACTACCAATTCGTTGGTTGCTATTGCAAAGCTGCTGTTTGAAGGGGAAATCCAGGCCGCTACGTCTCAGACCGAGATTCTGCGCCAGCATTACTTGATGGTAGCGCGTGAACTGCTACCCGAGCCAGCCGTGGCCGACGAAGCTATCGGTCATATAAGTTCGTGCTTCAAAACGATCTTCAACCTGATGCGTCAGCCCCTCTCGACCTCGGGCGAGCGGGTGATTCTGGCGCAGGGTGAGCTGCTGAGCACGTTGCTGTTTCACCGCTACCTGACGGCGGTACGCGGCCAGGATGCCGTATTGCTCCCCGCCCTGGAGTTTATGCGCCTCGATGCCAACGACGAGCCCGACGACGCCTATATTCGGGAGCATCTGGCCCACCAATTAGCCCCCCACGCCGGTCAAAAGCTGTTTATCACGCAAGGCTACATTTGTCGCAATGCCAAAGGCGACATTGACAACCTTAAGCGCGGCGGCTCTGACTACTCCGCTTCGCTTATCGGAGCAGCGGCCGACGCCGACGAAATTCAGATTTGGACGGACATCGACGGCTTGCACAACAATGACCCGCGTGTAGTGGAAGGTACCTACCCTATTCGCGAGCTATCGTTTGATGAGGCGGCCGAGCTAGCTTATTTCGGCGCTAAAATTCTGCATCCCAGCTCTGTGCTGCCGGCGCGCCAGTACAATATTCCGGTGCGGCTGCTCAACACGATGCAGCCCGAAGCACCCGGCACACTTATTTCCAGCACAACCGGGTCAGAAGCCATTAAAGCGGTGGCCGCGAAAGATGGCTTGGTGGCTATCAAAATCAAGTCGAGCCGTATGCTGCTGGCGCACGGTTTTCTGCGCAGCGTGTTCGAGGTATTTGAGCGCTATCGCACGCCCATCGATATGATTACGACCTCAGAAGTGGCCGTATCGCTGACCATCGACGACGCTACTCACTTAGCCGAAATCTTGGCCGAACTGCGTGATTTTGGCAGCGTGGAGATTGATGAAAACCAAACCATCATCTGCCTCGTGGGCAACCTTATTCAGGAAAACCACGGCTCAGCGCGGCTGGTGTTCAATGCGTTAGGCGATATTCCGCTCCGGATGATTTCCTATGGCGGCTCCCCGAATAATATCAGCTTACTGGTGCATACTGCGGATAAAACGCGGACACTGAAGGCGCTGAACGCGGGGTTGTTTCAGCGGTAATCAGGATGTCACCTATTTATGTACTAGAGAGTTAGAGAGCTAGTTCCCCTCCTCAGCTGAGGAGGGGTTAGGGGTGGATGGCAATCGTTCAACAGTTACTAACTCTAGTTTTTACTTCTAGTCTTGTTCTGACGTCTTCAACCACCCTTAGCCCCTCCTCAGCTGAGGAAGGGAACTAGCTCTCTAGCTCTAATTAGGGCTGACTTTTCGGTTTACTGTTTTCACAATGTCTTTTTCTCTTTCCGGCGAGCTTCTCTCCCGCCCTACGCCTTTCTATCATTACGACTTAAGCTTGCTGACGCGCACGCTAGAAGCAGTGCAACAGGCGGCGCGTCCGCGGGAATTTCATGTGCATTATGCGCTGAAAGCCAATGCCAATGAGCCCATTCTGCGGCTCATACAGGCGCACGGCCTCGGGGCCGACTGCGTGAGCGCCAACGAAGTACAGCGCGCCCTCGACACCGGATTTGCCCCCCAAGACATTGTATTTGCGGGTGTAGGCAAAACGGACGCGGAAATCAAGCGGGCGCTGGCGGCGGATATCTGGTGCTTCAATGCGGAATCGGCGCAGGAGCTGGAGGTGCTGAATGAGCTGGCTGGGGGGCAAAATCGGCGAGCGCGGGTGGCCTTGCGCGTGAATCCGAACGTGGACGCGCAAACCCACCACTACATTACGACCGGACTGGAAGCCAATAAATTTGGTATCGGACTCGCCGATTTGCCAGCCGTGGTGGAGCATCTAGCAACGATGTCCAATCTGGAACTGGTAGGGCTGCACGCGCATATAGGCTCACAAATCACTGATTTGGCTGTATTTGCCGAGCTCAGTCAAAAGCTAAACGAGTTGCAAACCTGGCTCGAAGAGCAAGGTCACCACTTGCCTCATCTCAACGTGGGCGGCGGCTTGGGCATCGACTACAACGACCCCGATACGAACCCTATTCCCGATTTTGAGGCGTACTTCCGCACCTTTGAACAGCACCTGATTCGGCGGCCGGGCCAGCAGGTGCATGTGGAGTTGGGCCGCGCCATTGTAGCCCAAAGTGGCACGCTGGTAAGTCGGGTTTTGTACGTTAAAAAGAGTCAGCAAACGCAGTTCGCGATTCTCGATGCGGGCCTCACCGAGCTTATTCGGCCAGCTTTATACGGGAGTCATCATCATATTCAAAACCTCAGCAGCCAGGGCGAAATTCAGCCGTATGACGTAGTGGGCCCAATCTGTGAGTCATCGGATACCTTTGGTCGTGCCGTGCCTCTGCCCGAAACGAAGCGCGGCGACTTGGTGGCGCTGCGTTCGGCGGGCGCCTACGGCGAGGTCATGAGCTCAGCCTACAACCTGCGGGAGAAGGCTGAGGCGATATACGTTTAAATGGAAGCAGCCTATAAGTGAAGAAAGCCTCTCAGAAATTCTCTGGGGGGCTTTTTTTGGTTGGTAGCAGAGAGGAGCCAGCCGTTCCGAAGCTTGACCATCTCATTAAACGCTAGGCCGAGCAGCAGCTTTTCTCTAATACCAAACGGTCCATTTTCCCAGCTTTTCGTGCTGCTTGAAATACGGCCGCAGCCACTGCCGCTCGGGGCTCAGTTCGCCTTTCACAAGAAGCACCGGACGTTGCCGGAGCATCCAAGTAAGAGATGGGAGTTGGGTAGAATCGGCGAGGTAAATCAGGTTTTGCTGCCACCGTTTATCAGTTTCAAACTGCGTTTCGCGGTTGAGGTTGTGGTTGCCGTCATTCAACGAAACAGGTAGTTTGCCCAGCTCAAATGCCAGCGATGGTAATAGCTCATTGTACACCAGTAGCGGCCGTTCTGTAAGCTTGCGTTGGCGCAGCAAATCCGCCAACGGACGCGTGCCGTTGGCGGCCAGTTCATTCTGGTGCAGAATGGGTTTTGCGGCCAGCAGCAGCGTGAGCGTGAATATTGCAGTTGCGGCCAGCAAACGGGGCGCAACGCGCACCTGCTCCCAAAGTGTGAGCGTAATTACCAGCACCACCACGCCAGCCGCTGGTACAGCAGCCATAAACGGCCGCAAGGTGAAGGGCGAATTAAAGGCCGCGGCCAGCACGGGTGCCAAACATAGCACGCCAAGTAGAACACCAAAAAAAGCCACAATGCCCACGTACCAGCGAAACAGTTGCGCCTCAGTGCAGCGCCCCAAGTAATAAACCGTCAGCAGGGCCATGCCGGGGAAGATTGGCAGCACATACAGGAGCAGCTTAGAGCTAGACAGCGAGAAAAACACCAACGGAATCAGTACCCAGAAAATGAGCACGTTGCGCCAAATTTGCGGCACTTCAGCCCAACGAATACGTACCACTTGCGCTAGTAACGCCACCGACCATGGCAAGCTGGTAGCGGGTGCCAGCACCAGGTAAAACCACCACGGCTTCGCCCGATTAAACGTGTTAGCATTGGCAAAGCGCTCAACGGTATGCTCAAATAAGAAGTAGCGAATGAAAGCGGGATTCTCGGCCACCAAGTACAAATACCAGCTGAGCCCCACCAGCACGAACAGCCCAAACCCTAGCAGGTGATGCACGGTGAAAGGGCGACGGGCCTGTTTCCGCTCGGAATTCTGCTTGAAGTAATGACTGATAATAGCCATCAGCGGCAGGATGAAACCTACCGGGCCTTTGGTCAGAAAAGCCAGGCCCAAACCTAGCCAGAACAGGTACAGCCATCGAATTTGCCCCCCAGCATAGTAGCGCAGTATGCCGTAGGTAGCCGCCGACTCCAATGTGGCCAGATAGGCATCGGTCGTCACGTTGAGGGCAGAAATAAGTACTACAGGCAACGAACCATACACAATGGCTGCCGCCAGGGCGCGGGCCCGGTCGCCTTTAAATAACAGCTCGCCCAGCTTATACATAAGCAGCACTTGCAGCAGCACAGCTAGCACCGGCAAAATGCGCACCCCGGCCGCGTGGGGGCCAAAAATAGTCAGGCTGGCGGCGGTGAGCCAATACGTAAAAGGAGGTTTATGGAAGTGCTGAATGCCCAACAGGCGCGGGTGGAGCCAGTCGCCGGTGACCAGCATCTCACGGCCAATTTCGGCGTAGCGCGCCTCACTGCTTTCCAGTGGCCCCCAACTCCCAATCCCCACCAAAAAAGCCCCCCGAGTACGAACAGCCAAAGCCAAAGCCAGAAACGAGAGGTAAGGGGAGCAGCCATAGAAATTGGATGTGGAAAGCGGCTGCAATGTTAGCCAAAATGTGGGGTAAGACCGGCTTTACAACTAACGAGTAACTCAGCGGTTCTCCTTTTGTCTCACCTTATGCTCCTGCCCATGAAAATTCTGCTCACTGGCGCCAATGGCTACATTGGCCAGCGCCTGCTGCCGCTGCTGGTGGAGGCTGGCCATAGCGTAGTGTGTCTGGTGCGCGACGCGCGGCGGTTTACGCCACCCGAGCGCCTGCGGACGCAAATCACGGTGGCGCAGGGCGATTTGCTCCAGCCAACGTCTTTGCAGGAATTGCCGCTTGATATTGATGTGGCGTATTACCTGGTGCATTCCATGAGCGGCGGCGACCAGGATTTTGTGTTAGCGGAACGTCAATCGGCGGAGCATTTTACCCAGTATATCAATCGTACGTCGGCGCGGCAGGTTATTTACCTCAGCGGTATTGCCAATGACCGGGGACTTTCGGCGCACCTTCGCTCGCGTCGGGCGGTGGAAAAGGTGCTTCAGAAAGCTGAAAAGGCGGCGCTTACGGTGCTTCGAGCTAGTATTATTATTGGGTCGGGATCGGCGTCGTTCGAGATAATCCGAGATTTGGTGGAGAAGCTGCCGGTGATGATAACGCCGCGCTGGCTCAACTCCCGCTGCCAGCCTATCGGGGTGCGCGACGTGATGTTTTACCTGACCGCCGTACTTGACAATCCCGCTTGCCTGGGGCAAAGCTTTGATATTGGTGGACCTGATGTATTGACTTACAAGCAGATGCTGCTGGGCCTGGCCGAAGTGCGCGGCTACCGCCGCTACATCATGACGGTGCCAGTTCTCACGCCGCGCTTGTCGTCGCTGTGGCTATTTCTGGTGACCAGCACCACCTTTTCGCTGGCGCAAAGCCTAGTAGACAGCTTGCGCAATGACACGATTGTGGCTACCAAGCGCAGCATTTCGCAAGTAATAAAGCACGAGTGCATGGGCTACGCCGAAGCGTTGAAGCTGGCTTTTACTCGCATTGAGCAGAACGAAGTTATCAGCAGTTGGACCGATGCGCTGAGCAGTGGCGTGATGGAGCGCAACTACATGGACTTCGTGCAGATCCCGCAGAACGGCATGCTCTTCGACCGACAGGAAATGGCCTTTACCCGCGACCCCGACGAGGTGCTGCAAAATGTGTGGAGCATCGGCGGTGAAAGAGGCTGGTACAAAGTAGATTGGCTCTGGCGTGTGCGCGGTCTGCTGGATAAGTTTGCGGGCGGCGTGGGGCTACGCCGGGGCCGCCGCTCCCCCACCGACCTGCGCGCCGGCGACCAGCTAGACTTCTGGCGCGTACTCGTCGCCGACCGCCCCGGCCGCCGTTTGTTGCTCTACGCGGAGATGAAGTTGCCCGGCGAAGCTTGGCTCCAGTTTCGAATCGTGCCTGATGAAGCCACCGGTGGCCACCGACTAGAACAGCTTGCCGCATTCCGGCCACGTGGCCTCGCCGGGCGGCTCTATTGGTATTCGCTGGTGCCCTTTCACTTCATCATCTTCAAGGGCATGGTCGAGAATATTGTGCAGTACGGTGCCGCACCGGGTATGCCCATAGTTGCTGAGCCAGCGCGCGGTTGAGTCTTGGGCTTCTCCGAATTACAGGCCGTCATGTCTGAGCGTTGCCTCTGTACGACGGCCTTTTTGGTTCATTCAACTGCCCAACCGCCGCACGAGCCACATAATTAGGCTCAACAGTACGCTAATTAGCAGCATCGATACGAAGGGCATATAAAGCCGGAAGCCGGGGCGCTCCACGCGCACGTCGCCGGGCAAGCGGCCAAACCAGTTGAACCAACTGCCGCCGCCAAGCCACAAAAAGCCCCCCAGTAGCGCCAATCCAAGGCCGAGAAGTACGAGCAGTTTACCGATGGGCATGAGCAGGAATACTTGATTGCGACGCTAGAGGTTGCTAGTGTTGAGTTGCTTACTTCTTCTCAAACACAAACTCCACCTTATCACCGGCTAATTGTAGGGCGGCTTCAAACTTCTGGCCGGTACGCTGAGAGGTGAAGCCACGAATAACGCCTGTTTTGCCCCGCCGCAGGAGCTGCGCTATTTGTGCCTCCGTGAGCATACGTCCACACAGCTCCAGCGGCACCCGAAACTGGCAGTCTTCGCGGAAGCGGGAGCAGCCGTAGGCCGCCTTGCCGCGCAACATCGTACCTAAGCGGCACACCGGACACGGAATTTGCTGCGGGGCTTCGGTGGTAGCGGGCTTGCTTTCGGCGGCGCGCACCAGTTCTAGCGTATGCTGGGGCGTCAGGCGCACGGCCGCATCGAACTTCTGGCCCACGTCGTCGATAAAGCTTTTGATGACGGGTGTGCGGCCTTTCGCGAGCAAAGCTGATACTTGCTTATCCGTCAGGTTTTTACCTTCGAATTGACCGGGCAGGCGCATGGCGCATCCTTCCCGCCAGCGCGAGCAACCGAAAGCCGTTTTGCCGCGCACTACATGGCCTTGCCCACAAGCCGGGCACGCGCCTAAGCTTCCCGGCACAGCTGGCGAGGCGGTTGTGGGGGGCGTTTTGCCGGCTGGTGCAGTAACTTTTTGCCCCCCAGTGGCTGTATTTCCCGGCGCACTAACGCTGATACCACGCCCCGAGCCATCAGCTTTCACCTCCAGCACCATCTCGCGCACCAGTGTTTTCAGTTCACCCAAAAATTGGTCAGAGTCAAGGTTGCCGGCTTCAATCTGACGCAGCTTCTGTTCCCACTGGCCCGTCAGCTCCGCCGATTTCAGGGTAGGGTTGCGTATGAGACCAATTAGCTCGACACCGGTAGGCGTGGGCAGAATCTTCTTTTTGTCGCGCCGGATGTAGCCGCGTTTGAATAAGGTTTCGATGATGGCGGCGCGGGTGCTGGGGCGTCCGATGCCGTTTTCTTTCATGGCCTGCCGCAATTCTTCGTCGTCGACGTTGCGGCCGGCGGTTTCCATGCCGCGCAGTAGCATTGCCTCGGAGTATTCGCGGGGCGGCTGGGTTACTTTCTGGTCGAGACGGGGTTTGTGGGGGCCATTTTCGCCTTGGGTAAACGACGGCAGCACGGTGCTCACCACATCGTCGTCGCCTTCACCAGCAGCCTTGGGCGCCGATGGAGCTTGCTGCTTTTCCGGGTCGCCATATACCACGCGCCAGCCGGGATTGAGGATCTGGCGGCCCCGCACGCGGAACGGATGCGCAGCAGCCTCGCCCGTCACGGTTGTGTTGCTGACTTCGCAATCGGGATAAAAGGCAGCCAGAAAGCGGCGCACGATGATATCGTACACGCTGCTTTCGGAGCCGCCCAGGCCGCCGGCACTCGCGCCCGTCGGGATGATGGCGTGGTGGTCGGTGACTTTGTTGTTGTTAAAAACCTTGGTCGACTTCCGGATTTTTCCTTGCAGCAAGGGCGCAGTCAGGCCAGAATAGCCCCCCAGTCCGCGCATGATGCCGGCTATTTTGGGGTATTGGTCGTCGGGCAGAAACGTGGTATCAACGCGCGGATAGCTGACTACTTTCTTCTCGTAGAGACTCTGCACGGTTTTGAGCGTATCCTCAGCCGAGAGCCCCAACTGGTTATTGCACTGCACCTGCAACGATGTCAGGTCGAAGAGGGAAGGCGGCGTTTCGAGAGCCTTCTTGATTTCAACGTTGGTGACGGTGAAAATTGCCCCCGCACCGCCGCCAAGGCCGCATCGGCCTCTTCCTGACTCACGAAGTAGCCGCGCGCTTTCAGGCGAGCTTTCTCATCCGGCTCATCGTCGTCGCCTTTGCCTTTTTTGAGCGGCGCGACGTGGCTAAACATGGTGCCCCGATACTCCGTGCGTAACACCCAGTACGGCTCGGGCTTGAAGTTCTGAATTTCGTGGTAACGGTCGACGAGCAGCGCCAGTGTGGGCGTTTGCACTCGCCCGATGCTGAGCACTTGCTTCTGGCCGGCGGCGTATTTGAGCGTAAATAGGCGTGTGGCATTCAGGCCCAAGAGCCAGTCGCCCACGGCGCGACTCTTGCCGGCCTGGTACAAACGGTCGAACTCGGAGCCTTCGCGCAGATTAGCAAAGCCCTGACGGATTGCCTCTTCCGTCAGCGACGAAATCCAGAGGCGCTTGAAGGGCTTGCGGTATTTGGCTTCAGTGAGTACCCAACGCTGAATCACTTCCCCCTCCTGCCCCGCGTCGCCGCAGTTGATGACTTCCTCGGCGCTGGCGAGCAGGTTTTTAATAACGTTGAACTGCCGCACCACGCCGTCGTCGCGGCGCATGAGCTTGATGCCGAAGGAGTCGGGCATCATGGGCAAATCGTGGATGCTCCAGCGCTTCCACTCGGGGCGGTAATCCTCGGGCTCGCGCAGCTGGCAAAAGTGCCCAAACGTCCAGGTGACCTGGTAGCCGTTGCCCTCATAATAGCCATCCATGCGCCGGTTGGCGCCGAGTACGTTGGCTATTTCGCGGGCTACGCTGGGCTTTTCGGCAATGCAGACTTTCAAATCGGTATTTCTTGCTGACAATACAAAGTTCGCTGAATGGGCTCAGCTCATGATCAACAAAGATAACGCGCTAAAAGGTCGTTCGGCGTGTGCAGTCAGAAGCGGCGGCTATTGAGGTTTATACTGATCAACCCTACGCTTAAGCAGCCGTAACTCCTCAGTACTCAACGCCCCGCGGCCGTTGGCACATACGTCCCTCATTTCCGCCTCCCAAACAACCTTCTTATCTATTCTATGGAAACGATTAAAACCAAAGCCTACGGTGCCACCAACTCTATTTTTAGCGGCCTCTCGCCCATGGAAATTGAGCGGCGCTTGCCTCAAGCCGATGAAGTACACATTGATATTCTGTACTGCGGCGTGTGCCACTCCGATTTGCACCAGGTGAAAAACGATTGGGGCAATACCATATACCCCTGTGTGCCCGGCCACGAAGTAGTAGGCCGCGTGACGGAAGTAGGCAGCGGCGTAACCAAATTCAAAGCCGGCGACATTGTGGGTGTGGGCTGCATGATTGACTCGTGTGGGCAGTGTCAGCCTTGCCAGCACGGCGAGGAAAATTATTGCCAGGGCCCGGTGAGCTGGACTGCGACGTACAATGGCCCAATGAAGCCGGATGGTAGCGGCGCTAACACTTTTGGCGGCTACTCCACCAATATGACGGTGAAGGAATCGTTTTTACTCCGCATTCCGGACGGCCTCGACATCAGTGCCGTGGCGCCTATTCTCTGTGCAGGCATCACTACCTATTCGCCCATGAAACACTGGAAGGTAAAAGCTGGCGACCAGGTAGGCGTAGTGGGCTTGGGTGGCTTGGGCCACATGGCCGTGAAGCTAGCCAAAGCGCTGGGAGCCAATGTAACTGCCATCACCACTTCCAAAGACAAGCAAGCCGACGCCGAAGCAATGGGGGCCGATAACGTTCTGTTCTCGACGGATGCCGACGCCATGAAACAGCACGAGGCCAGCTTCAGCTTCATCCTCAACACCATCCCCGACGAGTACGATATCAATGACTACGTGAGCCTGCTCAACCTAGATGGAGCCGTAGTAGCGGTGGGGCTGCTGGGCGAGTACAAGAAGCCGCTTAATAACATGGATGTCGCCAAATTCCGGCGTACAGTGGCTGGCTCCATTATCGGGGGCATTGCCGAAACCCAGGAAGTGCTGGACTTTTGCGCCGAACACAATATTCTCCCTGACGTGGAAATGATTCGGATGCAGGACATTAACAAAGCCTTCGACAAGATGATGGACAAGGAAGTGCGCTACCGTTTCGTCATCGATATGCAGTCGTTGAAAGACGCCGAATAGGTACTGTTAAGTCAGGTTTTGGCTCTACAAAAAAAGCCCCCCAGAAGCTCTTTCGAGGCGTCTGGGGGGCTTTTTTAAAGATTGCACTTACTAATTAGTGCACTTCGCGAGTACCATCGGGGTAAACGGTAGTACCGTGCTTGGGTCGCTTGGCCGATTTACCGTTTTTTGATGAAACTACCAGCGCCGCTGTAATGGCCACTGCCGACCCAATCAGGGCAGCGGCGGCTAGCGGATGGGTAGTGGCGGCGGTGTAAAAGCTACTCTCACGGGTGTAGCCGGGATAGTTGCCGCGCTCTTCCAGGGCACCGGCGGGTCTATCTAGGCCATTCCGATCAAGTGGCTGTGGCGGATACTCGGCCTTTTCCTGCTTGGCAAACACATTCTCCATAAACTTGTCTACCAGGGCCGGCACCCAGTTGTTGAGCGCCGTAATGGCACGGCCACCACCGCCCACGGTAATTTCGCGCTCAGGCGTTTCGGCGCAGTGCAGGATGGCGCGGGCCACGGTTTCGGGCGCGTAAGCGGGCGGCGCATGCTGGGCTTCGCGCTCCATGTAGTTTTTGGCGTGCAGCGGATACGGCGTGTCGATGGCCGATGGCTTAATGAGGGTAACCACCACTGGCGCTTCGTCCATTTCCAGCTCCATACGCAAGCCATCGGTAAAGCCTTTCACGGCATGCTTGCTGGCGCTATAAATAGTTTGCAGAATGGCCGTGGTTTCGGACAGAATACTACCAATATTAATAATGGCGCCACCCTTCTGCTTTAGGTGCTTCACCGCCTCCAGCGAGCCGTAAATCAGACCCCACACATTAGTTTCGAACAGCTTGCGCATATCCTCGATGGGCACCTCTTCTATCTTCCCATAGATCGAAACACCCGAGTTATTCACCCACGTATCAAAGCCGCCAAACCGGTCGTGGGCAGCTTGTGCAATGCGACGCACCTCGTCCTGGTTACTAACATCAGCCACTACAGAAATAGCCTGACCACCAGCCGTTTCAATTTCCCTAACAAGTTGCTGCAAAGCATCCTCGCTACGAGCGGCCAGCACGAGTCGGGCACCTTTTTCGGCGGCCATCCGGGCCGTCACAAGGCCAATGCCCGATGAGGCACCCGTAATTACAATTACCTGATCAGAAAGCTTTTTTAGTTTGGTTTTCATAGTAGTAAGGATCAATTTGTTCCTCACTCTTACGGCATCGCTACAGGCAAGTGTTGCGCGGCAGAGCTTTTCTATTAATTCGCTCCCCAAAAATTTGGTGCTCTCTCCGACGCTCGCTGACACCAACCGGCCATAGGCTTTGCCAACAGGTCGATACGGACGGGTTCGCTGCTCGCTACGGCCTTTTTATTGGGTAAGCAGGCGATTGGGGGGCTTTTTTGGGCATAAAAAAACCTCCGTGACCAAATAGCCACGGAGGTTCCCAGTTGCCGACGTATCCCCCTCAGTTTACGTCAGCTAGTGGTTATTTGAAGTACCACCCGCAAAGCACTAGCTGCTAATGATACTAAGTAAGAGAGTACCTTGCTGAGCTACCTATGCTGCTTGGTGCATAATAGAGTTGCTCTGGCCTTTCTCTTTATTCTAGCTTTTGGAGTTGCTTGTCTCGGAGGATGTCGAAGCGCCTAAATCTTCCGTAGCCTCTACCTGCTCTTCGAGCACTTCTTCGGCATGCTCCATAGCTTCTGTGCCATAGATGTGCTCAAAGTCGGCCATCATGTTCTCACCCACTTCCAAATCTTTCAGCAAACCAACCCGAATATCGTATACCAACCCGTGCAAACGAGGAGGATTATCGCCTTTCATAGCGTTCTGAATGATATTGGTTTTGCCCAGGTTACGTACCTGCTCAATTACATTCAGTTCTACCAAGCGCCGTAGCTGCTTTTCTTCATCCTTGATACCTGCAAACTCGGTTTCGTGCAGGCGGATAACGTCGCGAATATTAGTTAGCCAGTTATCAATCAGGCCATACTGTTTGCCGGCTGCTGCTGCTGCTACACCGCCGCAACCGTAGTGTCCAACCACCAGAATGTCGCGTACCTGCAAAACTTCCACCGCGTACTGAAGCACCGACAGTAGGTTCATATCAGTATGTACCACCATGTTGGCGATGTTGCGATGTACAAACATCTCACCTGGGCCGGTGCCAGTGATTGCGCTGGCGGGCACACGTGAGTCGGAGCAGCCGATGAACAGGTACCGAGGCTTTTGGCCTTGAGCGAGCTTTTCAAAGTATTGCGGATCCTGAGCCTTCATCTGCTCAACCCAGATGCGGTTATTTTCAAAAATCTTTTCCATTGGAGGTGGGTAGAGGTAAGTCCGACAGCCGCGCGTAGGGCGGTGTATGACATTGCAAGGTGGGTTTAAAATTAGTGCGCGATAAGCTTTACTTCCGGAATATTGCGTAGCTCCAGCTTTATATCACGCTCGGCTGCCGTAGTCCGGTAGTTCTGAATAGCTTCGAGTACATCATAGTCAATATACGATGATTCGGTGCCATCCACGATGACGTGCTTACCAGCAGGAATTCTATCCAAGGTTGTAACGATGCTCGCCTTGTTCAGGAATGAAACGTGCTCCGACAACTTAAGGTGCACGGTGTTAGGATCCTGGCTGGGCTCATGATGATAGAAGTAAGCCGACTCGAGGTTAGCCTTCAGAATGTAGAACACACCCACAGCCAATCCTATGCACACGCCTTTCAGCAGGTCAGTAAACAGGATAGCAACAATGGTGATAATGAAAGGCAGAAACTGGGCTAATCCTAAGCGCCATTGCGTTTTATACAAAGTGGGCTTAGTAAGCTTGTAGCCCACCATTAACAAGACGGCGGCCAAAGCCGACAGCGGAATTTCATTAAGGAAGTCAGCCAGAAACAGTAAGCTAGCTAGCAACAACAAGCCGTGAAAAAAGGCTGAGACCTTCGTTTGCCCTCCGGCGTCGATGTTAGCTGAACTCCGAACGATAACGGCAGTAAGTGGTAAGCCACCAATCAGACCGCTAATAAGGTTGCCTACGCCTTGTGCTTTCAATTCACGGTTTTGGGGGGTGTGACGTTTATGCGGATCAAGCTTATCAACTGCTTCAATACTAAGCAGAGTTTCTAGAGAAGCTACAATAGCAATGGTAGCTGCAACAACATAAGTGGAGCCATTAGACAACGCACTCCAATCTGGAAAACGCAGGATACCAACTACATCGTTAAGGGAGTTGATAACGGGCAGATTAACCAAGTGCCCTGATTGAACTTGTACTTCGGGAGCTACTACACCCAACAATTGGTTTATGGCTATCGAGAGAACAACTACAATTAGAGCACCGGGTATCATACGAACAAATGGCAGGCGGCGCATAAAGCTGGAGCCCCACGTCAACAGAATGAGCAACGACACTATACCAATGAAAGCGGATCCCAACTTAATAGAGCCTAAGGCTGCTCCAATAGCTGAAAAGGTGTTCTGACCATTAAACTGCAAGAAGTCTAGATCTTCAAAATAGTCGCTATCGGCACCTAAAAAGTGCGGTATCTGCTTCAGAATCAGAATCAAACCAATAGCAGCCAGCATTCCCCGAATAACAGAGGTGGGGAAATACATGCCAACAATACCCGCTTTCGCAAAGCCGAGAATGAGCTGTAAAATGCCAGCTATTACTGTCGCCGTCAGCACGGCCTCAAACGAGCCTAATGTGCTTATAGCCATTATCATAATGGCTGTAAGGCCCGCGGCCGGACCACTCACGCTTAACTGAGAACCACTCACCCAGGAGACCACAACGCCCCCTACAATACCCGTGATAATGCCTGACAGCAAGGGAGCATTGGAGGCGAGCGAAATTCCGAGACACAGTGGTAGCGCTACCAGAAATACAACCAGACCGGATGGAATATCTTTCCCGAGTGTCTTTAAGTAGTTGGTAGGTGGTGGCTGCACCTCCGGAGGAGATGCGGACGGAGCTACGCGTGGAGTAGATGAAGCAACTTGTGGCATGAGGGGGAGTGCATTGTAGGTACAACAACTGCCAGCAACTATTGCTGATACAGCTTTTAGATACGATACAAACCTATCCCTCAGTCGTTAAGTCTCAGTTAAAATAGAATTAAAATAAGATTAAAAAGCTTTAAGCATTCAGGTTCCCAACTCCTGCTTATTAGACTTTGACCCTTAGTTTAGTGGAAACAGGCCAATCGAGCCGCACGCGGGTACCAATGTTCAATTCGCTGTCTACCTGTACGGACCCACCATGCAGACTCATTATTTTGGCGGTAAGCGGTAATCCAATACCGTGGCCCGGTACATTTCGCACCGTTTCGGCCCGGAAAAAGGGCACGAATACCTGCTGCCGGTCGGCCTCATTCATACCTAAGCCATAGTCTAGGACCTCAAGTACAACCTGGTCGTCGTTAGTGCTGAGGGTGGCTATAATGGGCTTATTGGAACCGCGAGAGAACTTACAGGCATTCTCCAGCACATTAAGCACAGCAGCCAGCAACAGCGCTTCGTTGCCGTGCACTTCGAATGGTGTACCGTGGTTCGCTTTGCCGTTCTCATGAAAGGCTAGGTCGATACGACAGGTCGGCTGACGGCGCTGCATCTCTTCGTGCGCTTGCAGCAAAAGCTCCTCCAGCCGGACTAAGCCCAGCGTAATTTGGGAAGGGTCGTCGGAGGCGCGTGCTATCTGGAGCAGGCCGTTGGTCAGGTTGCTGAGCAAGCGGGCCGCATCGAGTGTGCTGCGTAAGGTGCGCCGATACTCTTCGGGGGTTCGTTCCTGTAGTAGAGCAACTTCCAGTTCACCCATCAGCGCCGCCAAAGGCGTTCGTAGCTCATGAGAGGCATCGCGAACAAATGTGCGCTGCCCCGCAAACGCCGTTTCCAGCCGATCGAGCAGGCTATTGAAGCGCTGCGCCAAGTGCGATACTTCGTCTTGGCCATCGGCCTGCGACAGGCGGCGGTGCAGGTCGGAGGCCGTGATAGTATCTACTTCCTGCACAATGCGCTGCATGGGGCGCAGGGCTTGCCGAGCGAAAAACCAGCCCCCAATTCCTACAATAGTGAGCGAAGCCAAAAAGCCCCCCAACAGAATTCGCTTCAAGCTACTGAGTTTCTGCTGGCTATCTGTATCAAGAGACGAAGCCACTACTACAAAGTCGCCGCGCTGGGCATCGTGGTAAAGCACGCCAATGGTCTGGCGGAAGTCCTTCTCCAGAACGACAGGCTTCCGATTCAACCGAACCGCTTGTAGCAACTCTAGTGGAACCGACTCCGGCTGGACTTGCCCTTCCCGAAACACCACTTTGTTCTGCGAATCGTAAACCCGGGCTTCCTCTTCAGGCAGCGTCCGATAGAATTGCCGCAGGTAGCGCCGGTACGAGGCTCTACTCGCGGCGTTCGTCCGGTTGGTGCCGTCCAGATAAACGTGGGCAACTACACGGGTGCGGGCCAGCAGGTTAGCCGTAAAAAACTCCTGGCGTGATTGGTAGGTGAAAAAATAAATCACCAGCGAAAACACCAACAGCGTGACGGCCAGAATGGCAGCAAACTGTAGCGCCAGACGCGTCCGAATGGTCATAAGAAATTACTAAATATTCGCTACTGCTGTTCTGCTACTACACGATTAGTGACGGGCACACAGTCAGCACCAAAAAAAGCCCCCGCCTATTCTTCCTTCATCACGTAGCCCATGCCTACCAGCGTATGAATAAGCTTAGGCGAAAAATCCTTGTCAATCTTCTTTCGCAAGAAGTTGATATACACATCAATAACGTTGGATCCGGTATCAAAGGACGTTTCCCAAACCTGCTCCAGAATATCGACCCGCGATACGACCCGTTCTTGGTTGCGAAGCAGGTATTCCAGCAAAGCAAACTCACGGGCGGTTAACTGAATCGTCTGATTGGCGCGCTGCACCAGCTTGCGACCCGGATCTAGGGTCAGATCGGCCAGACGCAGCACAATATCCGGTGAGGGAGTTTCGTGGCGGCGCCGCACCAGCGCCCGAATACGCGCCAGCAATTCCTGGAAAGCAAAAGGCTTCACCAGATAGTCGTCGGCGCCTGCATCTAGTCCCCGAATTTTATCATCTGTTTCGCCCAAAGCAGTGAGCATTAGAATGGGAACCGCAGAGTTCTGGGTGCGGACCTGCCGACATACATCCAAGCCGTTGAGGCCCGGTAGCAGATTATCTAGGATCAACAGATCGAAAGATTCCGCCAAAGCCCGCCGCAAACCAGTAGGACCATCGCTTGCCACTTCTACGGAATGCTGCTGTTCCGTCAAGCCTTTTTGCAAGAAGGCCGCAACTTTGGGCTCATCTTCTACCAACAAAATTTTCATAGACAAGTATACGAACCGCCTTTCTGGAACAAACATTTGCCCCCCAAACGACTCTGATTGAATGGTGGAAAGCTGCTTCTGATCTGCTTATTACACAGTCAAAAAACTATTAGTGTTGTAAATCCGTAAGAACCCAGAATTGTTAAGTACAAAATTTTATTATTAATATTTAACTATTTCTTGATATCACAAAGAATACGAATTACTTTTACTATATAGTACTAAATAAGCTTGTCATTTTTACAGTTTCGCCTGCTTTTTGCTTCTGCTTTTGATTCTCCTTTACTCTACTCTCCTTCGAACACACCATTTTTTTATGATCCGTTCCTTCTACGCGTTGGCTCTCCTGTTGCTCAGCGGCCTATCTTCCTGTATTTCAACCAAGGATATCAGCTATTTACAGGATTCCGATTATTCCAGTACTCAAGCTAAAGCAGTAACCAATGAGCGCCAGGAGTATAAGCTTGCAACCAATGATGTCCTGAATATTACGGTGCAAAGCGCCCAGCCCGAGCTTACGCAAGTATTTAACCTGAACACGGGTCAGGGAACGTTCATCAACGGTGACCCAGGCTCTCAGTATACGAACGGATATGTGATCGATGCGGGGGGCAATATTATGCTACCTACAGCTGGCCGGCTCATGGTAAAGGGACTTACTGTAACAGAGGCTCAGCGCGTTATCCAGAATGCTGTTAATAATTATGTACGCGGTGCTACCGCTTCAGTCAAACTGGTCAGCTTTAAAATTACCGTTTTGGGTGAGGTCAGAAACCCCGGTTACTTCTTTATACAAAATCCGCAGGCTACTATACTGGAAGCCCTTGGCCTAGCTGGTGATCTTACCCCGTTAGGCAACCGTCGCAACGTTAAACTCATCCGTCAGACCCCAACTGGCTCAGAAGTGGTGTTGCTCGATCTTACACGCCCCAATCTGCTCTCCTCCCCTTATTTCTATCTGCAGCCAAACGATGCGGTGTATGTAGAGCCTGAGTCAGCCCTTACGCAGCGTGCTAACATCAACAACTTAAGTATTGTATTCGCGGGCCTGACTACAATCGCCGTAATAGCAAACTTAATTTTATCTGCGAACAAATAGTATAAGCTCACGACAGCCAATGCTTTGCTAACCTACAGCGGCATAAATCCTTAGTTCGTACCTTGTATATAAACGCAGGCCTTTTCTTTTTTAGTTATTCAGATGAATAAGCAAGAATCTTCGGATGAGCTGAACCTGAGCAATTTGCTCTTCAAATTCGGTCGCTATTGGTATCTTTTTGTTCTTGTACCACTTGTGTTGCTGGCTGCCACCTGGGTTAAAGTTCAGACCACGGCGCCAGTTTATCGCTTTCATTCAACCCTTCAGCTGGCCGATCGGGCAACCCCAGGCTCTCGTCAGGCGCAGGAGGTGCTTACGCCCAGTGAAAGCCGCAATGACCTAACCAGCGTAGAAGATGAGATAAGTGTGCTCACTTCGGCTTCCCTGGTGCAGCAAGCCCTCGATAAGCTCGACTTCGAGGTATCTTATTTTGACGTTACTAATTCATTAATTAACAAGCTTGGCGACCTAAAAGTCCAGGAGCATTACCAGGATGCCGGTTACACAGTAAAGCTTGATACAATTGCCCCCCAGGTAACGGGGGTATCGCTGTATCTAGAGTTGCGCCCCGATGGATTTTACCATATTCAGGGTGAGGCGGACAAAGCATACTTAACTGATATGCGCACCGGCGCGGTCCTAGAAACCATCGACAACTTCACTTTTAATGAGGTAGTACGTCCTGGTCAACTGCTACGCACGCGCCACTTAACTCTAACCATCACCCCAACCGATTCTATCCGGTCTTTGCCTGAAGTTGCAAAGCGCTATTTCGTTATCAATCACCCACAAGCCCTAGTTGGTGAATATCAGGGCAAGTTAGTGGTAGAACCTACGGAGCGCTTTGCTCGTGTACTCCGGCTCACGACTAAAGGCTCCGTAGGTGGTAAGGAAACGCGTTTTCTGAACACCCTCATGGAAACGTATGTACTTAACGATCTGGTTGATAAGAACCGAAAAGGCAGCAAGACCTTTGAGTTTATCGAATCACAGATCACAAAGGTTGCCGATTCGCTACGCCGTTCAGAAGCCGCACTTGCTTCTTTCCGAGCTTCGCGTGGCATGGTCGACGCTGGAGCTCAATCGAGTTCAGGTATCGGTAAGATCAGCGAGTTAGAAAACCAGAAGGCTCAATTATTGACTACCCGACGCACATATGAAAGCGTTCTAAGCGCTCTTCGTACAAATTCGAGTGAAGAGGCAGTTAGTACATGGGCAAGCGCAGGCGTAAACGATCCGGTACTTGATAGCCAGCTAAGTGACTTAGCGCAACTCACTAGCCAGCGGGCTGGCTTAGCCGTCAGCGCAAATGATGATAACCCAGTATTGCAGGCTTTAGATAGCCGCATCCAGAGCCGTCGTCAGTCACTTCAGCGCAGCCTCACTGGGCTGATACGCTCATCTGATGCAACGCTTGCTGATATAACCAATCGACTGGCTTCTATCAAAACCGCCATCAATCAGATGCCGGAGAATCAGCGTCAGGAAGCTCGACTGCGCACCCAGACTACGCTGAATGATCAGAACTATAACTTCCTAATGCAGAAACGAACAGAGGCAGCTTTGATGCTGGCGACGAACGTGAGCGACAAGAAAATAGTTGACCGCGCTCAATTGTCTGATAGTGCTCCGGAAAGCCCAAAAGGCAAACAACTGTACATGTTTGCCGTATTGGCTGGACTCATGCTCCCCGCTGGCTTCCTTTTATTGCGTGACCGGACAGCTCAAACTGTCCAAAGTGCTGATGAACTTAAGCGCGTTACAAATGCTCCATTCTTGGGATTGATAGCCGATGCTGGTCGTAAAATCCGGTTAGCTCGAATGGAGATGCCGCGTTCTGCTGTTACAGAGTCATTCCGTACAGTGCGCGTAAATCTGCAATATGTAGCAGCCGGGCCCGATCGACGTGTTATTGGCTTTACCTCCTCTACCTCTGGTGAAGGCAAGACATTTTGCTGCACCAATTTAGCCGCTGAACTGGCTCTTTCAGGTAGACGCACTATTATAATTGAGACTGATATGCGGAAGCCAACCGTAGCGGGCTACTTCGGTTTCGACTCACGTCATGCAGGCTTGTCGTCTTACTTAAATGGGGAATGCACTTTAGCCGAAGCTATACAGCAACCTGATATTCCTAATCTGGCTATTCTGGCAGCTGGGCCTATACCGGAGAATGCTTTGGAGCTACTGGAAATGCCACGCATGGCTTCGCTGATAGCTGAACTGCGTAAATCATATGACTACGTAATTGTAGATGCTCCTCCTCTGGGCCTCGTATCAGAGTATTATATCCTAAATCAATACACAGATGTAACGATCTTTGTCGTTCGTCACCGTTATACACAGCGCAACATGCTATCACAGGTGCAAGAATTGGCTCAACGCCAGACTGGCAATCAGCAGCTTTATGTATTACTAAACGGCGTTAATTTCTCATCTACCTACGAGTACCGCTATAAGAGCGAATCGGCTTACTATACAGCCTAAATTCGCCAGGCGTAACTGTCGAGTTTGACAGTTTTGCTCCCAGATTTCCTGTGTCAATGAGCCAGAATCTATCCTCACGTATCCTGCACAGCATTAAATGGACCACAACGGCCACCTTCGCGATTGCCGCGATGCAGGTAGGCTACAGTGCCTTAATGTCGCGCTTGCTTACTCCGGCCGATTTTGGCTTAGTTGGTATGGCTGGAGTTGTGTTAAGTTTTGGCAGCTATTTCGCTCAAATGGGCTTAGAACAAGCCCTGATTCAACGTACTGAACTTAGTGAAGACGATGTACGGGTAGCCTTTACGGTTTCGGTTCTACTCGGAATTACGTGTACCACAATACTCTGGTTTGCAGCCCCTATAGTTCCCCTTTACTTTAAAAACCCCCATGTAGTACCAATTCTACAGGTAATGGCGGTAAGCTTGTTGATTACCGGGTTATCCGCTACGGCTATAAGCTTGCTCAAGCGCCGCATGGCATTCGAAACACTAAGCAAAATAGAGGTTGCCTCTTATATAATTGCTTATGGTGGTGTGGGCTTAGGAATGGCTTTCCGGGGTCATGGTGTCTGGAGCTTGCTGGGAGCGACAATTACGCAGGGCATACTGTTAGGTATACTGGCTTATTGGAATGTTCGCCATAGCATACGGCCACTCTTCAGCTGGAATGTATTCAAGCCACTGTTTGCTTTTGGTGGTAAGGTTTCAGTCATAAGTTTCCTAGAATTTCTTGGTGCTAACCTCGATCAGTTATTTATTGGTCGACTACTAGGTGTGCGCATGGTGGGTATCTATAATCGAGCATTCATGTTGGTGTATCTACCCGTACACAACATGACGACCAGTATAGCACGGGTACTTTTACCAGCCTTCAGTACACTACAAAATGATCGTAAGAGGCTAAGTCAGTCTTACTTAACTACCCTTTCCCTTACTAGCTATGTGGTGTTGCCTACCTGTGTAGGAATTGCCACTACAGCTGAGCCTTTGGTCCAAGTGATGCTTGGTGATCAGTGGCTAGAAGCAATACCGATTGTTAAAATTGTAGCCTTTGTTGTAGGGCTAAATATGCTATCCACTTTTGGAGGTATTCTATTTGAATCGCTGGCAGATCTCAACTTCAAGTTGGCGCTACAAGGGGATATGTAATAATTCAAGCCCTGCTTATGATCTATGCCAGTCGCTTTGGCCTGGTAGGTCTGACTGGGGCCATGTTATTAGGTGAAGTACTACGTCATTTGGCCTATCTGATAGCTGGCAGACGCTTACTAAGCTATACCTTCTTTGATATTGTATCTACTTACCTACCCGCCACTGTAACAGCACTTGTTGTTGGGCTAGCTTCTTATGGTCTAACAAAAGCCTTTGCTGGTTCAGGAGTACCAGCCTTGGTGCAGTTGCTGGCTCACATATTGCTCTGTGGATCCTTACTGATTGGTATGCTAACAGTTGGTATCAATCGTCCTATCCGCATGCAACTTGATGAGCACGTATTGAGCAAGCTTAGCTTTTTACAGCAGTCGCGTCCTTTTAGCCAGATGCGTCTGTCTGTAGCCAAAGTGCGGGTACGGCTAGCACAAATACTTCAGCGCAAGCTATTAGGCTCAATGGTTGGCAACTTACCTGGCACGGCATTGCGCTCTTTGGAGGAAGTATGTGGTTGGGATGATGTTCGTCCGCACGTTCGCACCATGCGTACGTTATCAGCGCCACTTACGCAGCACTATTCTTTTCCAGCACATTACCCCCCCTACTTTCGGCGCAATAAGGCTTTTGAAGCTCGTCTGGCTTACTGGCTCCGTGATGTATGTGTTGCCCCGGCCAATGGACTTACTTGGCTACCGGATGCTGATTATGTTCTGTCCGAAAGTATAGGTGATGTGCGCCGGTTGATGGGCTGGGGGAATATTTTGCCTCACTTACACCTTCTACATTCTCGTCGTCCTACTCCTCTCGATGAGCAAGGATTAGTAGTAGCAGCCGCTCCCGCTCCTTTTTTCCATTGGATCTTCGAGACGCTACCTAACTTGCTGACAGCACTGGAGCTTGATCCTGAAGTGCGCATCTTGTTACCCGCACAGTACCCTACCTTCGTGCGTCAGGCTTTGGAGCTACGATTGGGGGACAATTTTGATCAACGAGTTTCTATTGCCGAAGGACCTGTACGTGTTCCAAACCTATTGCTGCTGCAAACGGAAGTAGATGCCGGCTTTGTACCGCCTATTGCAGTAGATATTCTTCGAAATTACTACCTCCCCAATCATTCCAGCCTACCTGCCGGCTACCGTGACGTTTATATATCACGACGGTATGTTCCAAGGCGTGCTATGTCCAATGAAGCAGCACTCGAGGAAGCTCTCCGCAAAAGAGGTTTTGAAATAGTTTATAGTGAACACCTCTCCTTCGCTGACCAAGTAAAATTATTCAGCCAAGCTCGAACAGTGGTAGCACTTCACGGGGCTGGCATGAGTAATATCGTTTGGGCTCCGGCAGGCCTGCAAGTGCTGGAGATTTTCCCTAATGGCTATTTCAACGATTGCTATGCCCGGCTAACAGTGCAGCTCGGCCATGACTACGACTACATTACCTGTGGACCATCACAGGGCAAAACTGCTTCCGGCACGATTTCGGTTGCAGATGTAGTTGACCGCCTTCCCGTTGCGCAAGCTCCTCAAGCGGCAGGCTTAGCATCAGCTCTTCAATAGAGGCAAGGCTTTAGGCTCGCCTTCTAACCCTTTGCATTTGATGAAACCCAATTACTCCATCCTAGTTAGCAGCACTGATTCTTATTCTGATTGTTGGGGCCATTTTTTACGCTATTCAAAAAGTACTGGCCAAGTTTTAAAGGCCGAATTTTTCTGAGCACGGAAACTAAGGATTTCTCGTTTCCAGGGCTTGATATTACCTGTACACGGGTGGCACGCTTTACAGGCAGCGCCAAGACTCCTCACGGCTCGCGCCTACTTGAAGCCTTCAAACAGATCGACACTGATATCGTGGTTTATCTGCATGAGGATATGTTTTTGGATCACTTGGTGCCCGAAGCGAAGGTGCAGCAGATGGTTGACACAATGCTAGCGCACCAAATAACCTATATAGGTTTAGTAGAAAGTGGCAATCAGGGGCCATTTCACCCAAGCCAATTTCCGGATTTGTGGGAGGTAGATCACTCGGATGACTACCTGTTTAGCGCCATGGCCTCCATGTGGAATATCAGACGAATTGGACGCTACTTTCGTCCTCACGAAGACCCATGGCAGACTGAGTACTATGTAAATCGACGGGTGAAACGCACTAACGAGCGTTTCTATACGATCAATCGTGACCTGTACTCGTACCCCGACCATGCCATTATTCCATTTGCTCCCATCACCGGGATCTACCGGGGGAAGTGGCATAGAGATGCAGTAGTAGATTTATTCGCCGCCGAGGGAATAGAGATAGACTATTCGTTGCGAGGCTTTTACACACCAGGGACTGATGATGATGCACCGCCACCAAAGGAGTACTCATTTAAAAAGCTCGTCTCAGTAGTTAAGTCTAGAATATGATGGATATCGTAACCAGTCTCTGCGTAGACGACACTACCACGCCGGATTCGCTATATCCCCAATTGCTCGATGTAAGTGCTAGTAAACGTCGGCGGATTTATTGGCAGTGCACGGCCGTATTTTTTGCTACGTCGGTGCGCTGCAATCCAGAAGCTAGGCATATTTTGTATACCAATGATCAAGAGGAAGCAGCTTGGGATGGTACCGACTTTAGAGCATTCCTGACGGGTTTAGGCGTAGTAACCAAGACTTTGGCTTTTGAGTCATTTCGCCCCCCAGAGCATTTCGTTACTGAATTCCGTAATGCTTTTTATAAGCTCGATGTACTAAAATCACTATCACAGCCAGATGCCGGCTCGCATAGCCTGTTACTAGACTCTGACTGCGTTTGGACGCGTCCTGATCCAAAGCTTGTCCGGCTTGTACAGAGCGATACTCTTTTACTACTGGATGCGGAACCAGAGTCGTTACCTGACACTAAAATTCACGGTCTGAGTCGCCGTGATATGGGCGACTTATATCGAGAGTTAGACCCTGAGTATCCGGTAGCCGTGCCCTTACACTTTGGCGGCGAGATAATTGGTGGTAGCCGAGAGAGATTGGCGGAGGTTGCAAACCAACTGACGGCGACCTGGCAACAAATTGTGCGTGAGTATCCGTCAGCGCCGCCTCGTTTCCGTAACAAGCGGAACATTTTTGATGGTGATGAGTACATGACCAGCTTTGTGTGCAACCGTCTTCCGCGCCCTTGGACAGATGCGAGTCCTTTCATTCGACGTATTTGGACTACTTACCAAAATACGAACGTTCGTGCCGCTGATGCAAGATTGACGCTGTGGCATTTGCCCAATGAGAAAACTCAGGGTATTCCAGTGCTTAGTCGATTAGTAGTAAAGCCAAGCTCTCAATTTTGGAAATTGCCCCCACAGACTTAGCTGATTACTTAGGTAGCTATCTGGGTGTTCCGCATCCCGTATGGCGGCCACGGCGCTTACTGACGCTGGCTACGAAGCTTCCACGCTTATTGCTTATTGCAAAGCGGCTACTTTTTCGGCCGGCACCAGCTACCTGACCTTTGCTTTTTCCCTTGCTATGAAAATCGGGCTTTCTACCACCATTGATGTCAATGCGCTACGTTCGCATTTGAACGTAAAAGCAGATGATATCATCCCTAGCGGGATGGGGGAAGCGCTATTACGCCATTAGTACAAGGATTGCTGGAGGCTGGTCATCAGGTATCTATTTACTCTTTAGATCCTAATGTAACCACACCAGTAATTCTACGTGGAGGCCAGCTTACTATTTACATAGGCCACTTCCGCCCCCGCCCCCGCGAGCGCTGTTTCGACCTGTTTAAGCAAGAGGGCAAGGAGTTAGCTCGCTTCATAGATCAAGATCAACCGGACATGGTGCATGCTCACTGGGGATACGAGTTTGCGCTTGGTGCCTTAATGAGTGGTTATCCTCATCTAATTACTCTGCATGATGATCCTTGGCTCATTTTGCGGTATGTACCCGATGCCTATCGGGTGGCGCGATTGCTCCTGAAATTGAAGGTATTACGACAGGGTAAAAACTTCACTGCTGTTTCTCCGTACTTAGCCGATGCACTAAAGAGTGCTACCCGTCAGCCAGTTGTAATACCGAATGCCGTATGGCCGGCCTCAGGCTATCCGCACACTTTTCCGGCCGGTCCGCGACGCCGTATTGTGTCGATGCTTGCTGAGTGGTCGTCTCGTAAGAACGTAAGCTCAGCGCTGTTAGCCTTTCGTGAGGTGCGTCAGCAGCTAGGTCCCGATACGGAATATTGGTTATACGGCTCTGATTATGGTGTAAATGGGCCTGCTCAGCGCTGGGCCGAGTCGCATGGGGTTGCTGAAGGGGTACACTTTGCCGGTAAAGCCTCGCACCGTGAGATAACAACCCTTCTGCCTGGTTTCGACGTAATGTTGCATCCATCACGCGAAGAGTCATTTGGGATGACGCTTATCGAAGCCATGCAAGCGGGTGTGCCAGTGGTAGCCGGGGCTAAATCAGGTGCAGTTCCTTGGGTGCTTGATCATGGAAAGCGTGGGGTACTCACTAATATCAATTCTCCAGCAGCAATAGCTACATCATTGTGCGATTTGCTGACTCACCCCAAACAGTATGAACAACTAAGTCAACAAGGTATCACGAGCGTACAAGAACGGTTCTCGATCCCCATCGTGACCGCAGCTTATGAGGAACAATACCATCGTATACTCGGTCAAAAAGCCCCCCAAGCTGTATCTGTCTTGTCTCTTTAGGCTAATCTTATCACGATTACTGACATGAAAATACGCTATCGGCTCCTATATGCTCTTCCACTACTGTCCATATTAATACTGGATCTTCTCTTCTCAACCCTTATTACGGGCCGCATTGAGATGGACGAGTTTGGACAATCGGCACCGTCACCACTCGATGGGTATCCCCCTTTGGTTATTGCTGGCTGTATACCGCTGAGCATCCTTCTATATAAATACCTAAGCGGAATTGCACGCTATGTGTTCTGGTGCGCTTTGGCGGGTGTAGGGCTTCTTATGGCTGATTCGTACTTAAACTATGACGTACCAGCGGTGTATCCGCACGTATTTCAGAAAGTAATGGTGCTGTTTACTCTCTCAGCCATGTATGGAGTATACAGAGTCGTCGGACGTATTACACTACCCGACCTGATAGGAATGATCTGGGTAGCTTTTCTCCTAAACGTAAGTATTATCAATCCTGATGCCCTTAGCATGGGGGCCTTCGTCAATCATGAACGGGGACTGGTAGCTTCATCTGTTTATCTGTTGGTGCTGCCTTTGCTTTTTCATTTCAACACTTACCTGCAAACGCTGAAACCGCTTCACCTCGCTCTATTTTTCGTAGCTGCTGTAGCTATTCTGTTTTTTCAGCATCGCACAGTATGGGTGGTTTCCATTGCGTCTTTGGCAATCAACCTAGTGTTGTTATTTGGGGCAGCGCGTCAACGTTTAAATTTCAAGGCTTTGTTGCCTCTGTTAGGCATTCCCGCTGTATTGCTATTCTTGGCGCTTACAACATTAGCCGTCTCAAATCCTAAGATTTTAACCAAAATCGCAGACGATATAGCCGATATCGAGAATCACGACAAGCAAGGTACGGGTGGGTGGCGAGCCGAACAGGCAAGATCGTATTGGCCTTTTATCGAACAACATCCGGTAGCTGGCATGCGGTTTAAAGGATTTGAACTACCAATCCAATTTTATGATCCTGACCAACCAACTTTAGTCGTTTTTCCAGATGGCCACGGTCACTTTTTACACAGCTTTTATATTGACGCCCTGTTCTACCTTGGAGTCATAGGGTTGCTCCTCTTATCAATGCCTCAGCTATATGCACTGCTACAACTGCTGAAGCGCCCTGCCATGGATCCGGAAACTTTGACGTGGTGCATTTTCATTGGCACTAGTTTGGTGTATGGCTATTCGTACAGCTTACCCCCTTATTTTTATGGCTTGGCAGGCTTTGGTTTTGTCCGTATCAAAACCTTAGCGGCTATTGCTGCTACCCCTGAAGCAGAAAATGAGGGATCAACCCCTCTTGTCAACAGCCATCCTCAGGCTGAACCGGCCGTTCATTATTCAGCTTGATTCTATGCTCGTCAACTCTTCTGCTCATTCCGCCGACACGACGAACGGTTCAGCACCTCGCTCGGCAGTTTTGTTTCTGGTATTCAATCGCCCCGACGTTACGGAGCAGGTACTTGCTGGTATTCGTGCTGCGCGCCCCCCACGCTTATACATCGCTGCTGATGGTGCCCGAGCAGACCGGCCAAGTGAGGCGGCAGCTTGTGAGGCTGTGCGCAGCTTAGTTATAAATGGAGTGGATTGGCCCTGTACTGTACATACCCTTTTTCGTGAACAGAACCTTGGCTGCCGCCAAGCAGTGAGTTCTGCTATCGACTGGTTTTTTCAACATGAGGAAGCCGGAATTATTTTGGAGGATGATTGCTTACCGCATCCCACTTTCTTCACTTACTGTGATGACCTCCTGCACCATTACCGTGATGATACGCGAATAATGCATATCAATGGTAGCAATATCATGCGCGGTTGGGTTCACGACTCCGATTACTCTTACTATTTCTCTAGGCACGCTGCTATATGGGGTTGGGCTACGTGGCGCAGAGCATGGCGCCACTATAACTCAGCGACCCCGTTGTTGCCCGAAATTCAGCGAAAGAATTATTTGTGGCGCCAATTCTTTAATCCTCTGGAAGCACGTATGATGCTGAATCCATTATGGGCTACCCATAATGGTCAGCTTGACACTTGGGATTATCAGTGGTCTTTTACTCTGCTTGTGCAGTCAGGTTTGAGTGTAATGCCCAACGTCAACTTGATAAGCAACATTGGCTTTGGAGGAGAAGCTACCCATACTTTTAATAGCTCTCATCCTTGGGCCAATCTTCCCGTTGAGTCAATACCCAGACCATTGCGTCATCCAAGCTTCGTGATCCGCGATACAGTTTCCGATTATCGAGAGCTACGCGGCACTCTTCGCGATAAGATAATGGCTCGCTTGCGCTCAGTGGCTGCGCTATTTTAATGCTAGACGCTCAATAGAATATTATTTGAGGTAGTATCGTCCTATGGATACTTCCTGAACGCTCAGCACACTCCCTTTTTATGGCTTCTTCTACCCTGCCTGCTCCAAAGGTATTGCACATATTACACTCGCTACGTTTTAGCGGGGCTGAAGTGATGTTGCGATTAGCTGCTCCAACTGTGCATGCACAAGGTTATAATCAGCATATAATAGCCGACGGTGCTACAGTAGGAGATTATGCTTCTACTTTGGAAGACGCTGGTTTTACAGTATACCACCGGCCTTTCTCCAAGTGGTCAATCTCTCATTGGTGGAATCTGTACCTGTTTCTTAAGGAGAAGGAGTTTACTGTAATTCATAACCACACAGAGCAAAATTTCTTCTGGTATTTACTCGTAGCCAGGTTAGCTGGTATTCCACGTCTTGTCTCAACGGTCCATAGCGCCTTCAATTTTAAAGGAGAAGTACGCCTCCGACGTGGTACTTACCGCTGGATTGCTAGACGCTTACTCGGCACTACATTCACCGCTATTGGACCATCAGTAGCTCTGGTAGAGGCCGAAACTTACAACAACCCAACAGTGCTTGTTCCTAACTGGCTAGATGAGGAACGCTTTATACCAGCACGTAGCGCCGCCGAAAGGGCAGAAGCACGTCAACACTTTGCTATTTCTGATGATACGGTTGTCCTAATTTCAGTAGGAAGCTGCACTGAAAACAAAAATCATGGGGCTGTGCTGGAAGCGTTGGCTGCTTTGCGCTCGAAAACACCTCATCCTATACTTTATTTACATGTAGGGGAAGGAATCACACATCTTGCCGAGCAAAACCATGCTAAGCAGCTAGGGGTAGATGATATTACTAGGTTTGTAGGTCAGCTGCATAATGTCCGTCAGGCTTTGTTAGCGGCGGATGTTTTTGTGATGACTTCATTCTTGGAGGGGCTTGGCAACTCCTTGCTCGAAGCCTTAAGTTGCGCCGTACCAGCAGTAGTATATGATGTCTACGGGCTGCGTGATTTAGTAATAGAGGGCAAGACTGGTCGATGTGTACCACCCAATGTGCCGTCACTTACCCTGGCTCTGCTAGAAATGATTAACCGGCCTGACTTACGCCAGCAATACGGTATGGCCGGTCGGAATTTTGTGCAGGAGCATTACTCTATGCAAGACTCCCTGTCCCAGCTTCTTCCACTATATGGCACTGAAAAGGTAGGTGAACCTTCAGCATCCAAATCGCTTGACTATTCCGTTGTAGGCTAAATAGCACGCAGCAACCCTGTTTTTTTGTTTATGCTCCATATTGTCATTCCCGTTTTCAATCGCCTTTCCTTTACTCTTGCCTGCCTCGACTCATTGCGGGAGCAGACAGACCAAGATTTTAAAGTAGTTATAGTTGATGATGGTTCTACCGACGGTACTGCGGCCACTTTAGCGAAGGATTATCCTGAGGTGAAGGTGCTTTTTGGCTCCGGGTCCTTATTCTGGACTGCAGGTGTAAACCTGGGTTTACGCTACGCCTTAGATCAGGGCGCTGAATGGTTGATGACCATGAATAACGACGTAATCGTCTACCCCGATTTTGTAGCCAATATGAAAAAGGCCGCCGACAGCCGGCCACCGGCGCTTTATGGCGCTTACGAGTTGGATGCCGTTACGCAAGAGCCCATCTATAGTGGGGGCTGGCTCGATTGGCGCACGGGTAGCTTTCGGCGTCTGCTCGATGATCTGGCTCCAGATCAACGCAAGGGACAGTGGCCTAGTCAAAATTTACCCGGCCGCGGGTTAATGATTCCGCGCGTTGTATTTGATAAAATTGGTTTATTTGCGGCCGATGTTTTGCCCCACTACTATGCCGATTATGACTTTACACACCAAGCTCGTTTAGCGGGCTTCGAGGTATATTTGAATTTTGATGCTCGCCTTGGCACATATCCTGACGAAAGCGGCGACCAGCACAACCGCAAGCGAAAGAGCTTAAGTAATTATTACAATCATCTGTTCAGCATTAGAGGTGGTGCGAACCTACGCGACTTCACTCAATTTGCCCGTCGCAATTGCCCGCCGCTTTATCTCCCACTTTTCTTGGCTAACGGGTATATGCGTCGGATTCTAGGTTACTGGCGCTAGAGGTATTTTTAAATAACAGAACCCCAAAAAGCCCCCCGCGGGGCTCTCCCGTCTTCCAAACGACGGGAGAGCCCCGCGGGGGCTTTTTTACTATCATTAACCCCAATATTAAAAGCAGGCACCAAGTAATAATCTTACTTGGCCCGAGGAAGCTTACTTATCAAAAGGGCTTAGTTGTAAAAACAAATTTTATAGTAAAAATCCTATTATTTTTATTTTGCACTTATTTAACATAGGTGATAACGATTAAGCATGTAAACGCTTTTTTTTAATATTCTTGGTCAAGTATATCCTATTCGCATTTACTTCTAGTAAAATTGTTCAAAAAAAATTGTCACTATTATTGCTAAAGAAGGTTTATATCATTTATATTTATAAAAGCGTTGTTACTTCTAGTACTGTAAAATATTAAAAATTTAACAATCTTCTTTCTAACGCTATGTTCAGCAACCTTACATCCATTATGCCTCACTATATTATATGCAATTATAGAATCATAAAGCCCTCTCATTCACAAGAGGTTTTAACGTCTACTAAACAAAGGGCAAATCTTCTTTGATTGCCATTTTTAAAAGAAATCAATAGAGATAACTTAAACTCAAACTAATGAAGCAGTCTTACTCTGGAGCTTTCATCAAATGTTTGTCCTCTGCAATCATGCTACTCTTGATGCTGGGGCCGGGCACATCAGTATCCTCGGGGCAGTCAACTGATGTTGTTTACAATGGACCGATCGCCATTACCAAAGGAGGAACTTACAAGGGCAACTGGCGGAGTCTTGATTCCAAAACACCAGCCATTTCTATTGAGACATCGGAGCCTGTGATTATTGAGAACTCTAATATTCAAAGCGCAGGCATTCTCATCAGAGCGCATTATCAGAATAACGATGTTACCATTCGCAATACGCGTGGCCTAGCTCTTACGCCCACTATAGATAATGTGCGCCAGGGACGCTTTTTTGATGCGAATAACTTCAAAAACGCCCATCTGGAGCACAACTTCATGGAGCAAACCTCTGGTATCTACTTAGCTAACTATGTAGGTGACAAGAGCGCGAAGCAAAGTATTAAAGTGCTGTATAACCAAGCACGTAATATCGATGGTCGTACTCGGAATGGTGGGAAAGAACATGTTCAATTTGTACAGTTCAATGGTGTACAGGGGATACGTGGGGTGGAAATTGCTTGGAATGAAGTAGTAAATACACCGAACAAAAGCTACGTCGAAGACAACATCAATATCTACAAGTCGAATGGTACTTCTGACAGCCCAATCTTAATCCATAACAACTATATCCAAGGAGGATATCCAGTTCCTGCAACAGCGACGAACCATTCAGGGGGGGGCATTTTGTTAGGCGATGGTGATCCCAGTTTTTTTGCAGAAGCCAGTGGTTTTGTAAAGTGTTACAACAACCAGGTAGTCAGCATGCTGAACTATGGCATAGCGGTAGCAAATGGTCATGATATTGAAATCTATAATAACCGTGTTGTTTCAAGTGGCTATGTTGATGGTCAATACCTTAACTCCGCTAATGTTGGTATCTATACCTGGAACAGCACAAACAGCAATGATACCGATGAGTACTATTTCAATATCTCAGCGCATGATAACCAAATTGGCTATATAAAGAAGGGGAATTGGGAGGACAGAAACGACACCTGGTTTCGCAACATTCATGTCAATAGGAATAACACCTCTCTTCCGAACCCTATTACTCCCCAGACGGAACAGGCAGAATGGACTTCTTGGTTAGAGAAAATCAAGAACCAGAATATAACACCGGGATTAATTGTAGCTGCACCTACGCCGGCTCCGGCCCCGAATGTGGCCCCCAGTATTGTGCTGACGGCGCCAACCAACAACCTAGCTTTGCCCCTGGGCCAGTCGCAGCTGCTGACGGCAACGGCTAGTGACGCGGACGGGGCGGTGCAGAAGGTGGAGTTCTTCCAGGGCAGCGCCAAGCTCGGAGAAGTGACAAGTGCCCCATATCAACTCAGCTGGACGGCCACTACGGCCGGCACGGTCGCCTTCAGTGCCCGTGCCACCGACAACGCGGGGGCTACCACCATGGCCACCGCCGTCACCATCACGGTCAATCCGCCCCCCGCGCAGGCCCCTGCCCCCACGCCGACGCCTGCTCCAGCCCCCGTTGCACCTGTTAACGCTGCCTTTTATCGGGCAATCAATATCAATGGCAACGCCCTTACATTAGACGGTAATAAATGGGAGGCCAGCAGCTCCGCATCCAACGTAAGTATTGATGGAGAGTACTTTTCAAACCAGAATGTTACGCTCAATCCATCAACTGATGTGGAACGCACTCAGATGATTCGCTCATCCATAGGAAGCCGGAACGCAGGTATCGAATTTTCGAATGTTTCTAGCGGCACCTATTTCGTGTACCTATATGTATGGGAAGATAATTTCTCCATGCGTTTCAATGTCAGTGTACAAGGTCAAGTAGTTCAGAGTGATATTGTGAGTGGTTCAGCTGGAAGCTGGACTCGCCTAGGGCCATACGCGGCAGCAGTTACCAATGGTCAGCTGAGCATTCGTGCTATTGGTACCGATAATGCGAATATCTCGGGAGTAGAAATCTGGAAATCTACTACAGCACCAGTGCCTGCGCCAGCCCCTGCGCCAGTTCCGGCCCCAAATGTGGCTCCCAGCATTGCCCTGACAGTGCCCACGAATACCCTGACCGTAGGCCAGAATCAACTGCTGACGGCCACAGCCAGTGATGCTGATGGTACTGTGCAGAAAGTAGAGTTCTTTCAGGGCAGCACCAAGCTGGGGGAAGTAACGACCGCTCCTTATCAGCTAAACTGGATCGCCTCGGCCGCTGGCACGGTAGCTTTTACGGCACGCGCTACCGATAATGCCGGTGCTTCGACTACGAGCGCAGCTACCTCAATCACGATCAATCCGGCCACTACCCCTACGCCCGCTCCCGCACCAACACCGACGCCCACACCGGCTCCTACCCCGACGCCATCCCCGACGCCCGCTCCTGCCATAGCTCAACTATATCGGGCGATAAATATTAACGGGGGGCAATTATATTGGATGGCAATAAGTGGGAAGCCAGCAATGGAGCCTCTAACCTGCAACTCAGTGGCACCTTATTCTCTAATCAGAATGTCAAGCTACGCTCGAATCCTGATCCTGTACGTTCTCAAATGCTTCGCTCTTCAGTGGGTGGTCGAAATGTAAAGGTGCAACTGGCTAATGTTCCTAACGGTGTATATAGTGTATATGTATATGTATGGGAAGACAACAAGCCGGAGCGTTTCAGCTTAGCACTTAACGATAAAACTGTCTTAACCAATTATAACAGCGGTACAGCTGGTAACTGGGATAAAATAGGTCCGTTAGCCGTTACCGTTACCGATGGAATCATACGGTTAGCAAGCTCTGGCGGCGACGCCAACATCTCGGGTATTGAAGTTTGGACTGCTCCCGGCGTCACGCCAGCTCAAATCAGCCCACCAACTACTCTAGCTACCACGAACTCGGTTTCCACGCAATCATTTCCGAATCCTTTTGAAGATGTAGTAACTATTCAGACTGAACTAAAAACGGCTGAAACGATGAATGTTGCTCTCTTTAATCAGGTAGGTCGCCTAATTCAGAAACGCAGCATCAGCTTTAGTGCTGGGGTTGCTCAAAGCAGCATTGACATGAGTGCTTTAAATCTGCCTACTGGGCGATACTATTTGATGTTCATGTCAGGAAGTTTGTCAGGTAAAACAATCAAATTGACCAAATAGCTTTAGTTCACTCACTTAGTAAAGACGTAAAAAAGCCCGACCTAAATGGTCGGGCTTTTTTACGTCTTCCTATCTACTAAATGTGGCTAAAAGGCAGGGCTCTAAATCGATAAATAAGTTCAGGATAGCAGCTAGTAGTACATAACTGTGATTCTACCCAGGGGACAAAACCCCATGATGTGTATTTTGATTAGATAGAGTAAGGAAACTGTCTCTTGCTGTTTAGAGATTATTTATGATCAACATTCTAATGATCAGTTATTTAATGATGAATCATTAGCTAAGTAGGACAATAATTTAATTTAATTTTTACAGTAATTTATTGCACTATAAAATATTGCAAGTACATTTATTGATAAATCTTTACAACAAGACTATATAGTTTCCCCATCTGCACATGAAAAGGGCTTTGATAACGGGCATTAGGGGACAAGATGGCTTCTCCTTAGCTCAGTTACTACTAGAAAAAGGCTATGAAGTGCACGGAATCAAAAGGCATGCTTCCCTGTTCAGTTATGAGCAAGCGGATATATCTTATCAAGCTGGCTGTCTGAATAATAGCAGTTTTAATATGCATTATGCTGACCTTACTGATACGGCCACGCTCACGCGACTCGTGCAAGAAATTCAGCCAGATGAGATATACAATTTCGGAGTAGTGTCTTACATGAAATTACCATTTGAGACACCGGAGTATACAGAGGAAGTTAATGGCCTTTGTACACTACGAGTTTTGGAAGTTGTTCGCGCTAGCAACTTAGCTAACAGCGTACGCGTTTATCAAGCAGCGACCCCACAAACGAAGACTGCATCACAGCCAGTAATTGAGTCGGAATCTAAATCTCAGCATACTTTTTTTCCTTCTCCCACAGCCGCACTTTCTTCCCACAAACTAATTGCTAAACACCGTGCGGCCTACGGATTGTATGCTTGCAATGGATATTTATTCAACTATGAGTTTCCGCGTCGTGGCGAAACGACGCTTGTTCACAAAATCACTCAGGGCGCTGTTCGCATCGCTCTCGGCTTACAGGGCACGCTGTATCTCCACTCGTTAGAGGCACGCCACGATTGGGGTTATCCTCAAGATTATGCGGAAGCTATCTGGCGCGTGTTACAGCAGGAAATACCCGAAGATTATGTCATTGCTACGACAGTTATGACCACTGTGCGTGAATTCGTGCGATTGGTTTTTGCTGAATTAGGAGTGGACGTTGTGTTTCAGGGTAATGACACTCAAGAGATTGGCTACGTTGTAGCATCTCACAACAACGATTACGCTTTAATGCCGGGTCAAACGGTTGTTGCTATAGATTCAACCTATTATCGTGCACACACCGTAGAACCCTCATTGGCCGAAGCTAGCAAGTCGCGACGTCAATTAGGCTGGAAACCCCGTCACAACCTTCACTTATTGATACAAGAGATGGTGCAGCACGACTTACACCTTTTCAGTCGTCAGACTTCTTTAATTAAATCTGGTCAGCAAGTACTGCTTCAGCCCAACTAATACGCTCCCTCTTCTACCCAACCTCACCATTCTTTTCTTTCGCTTTACGTTTTTCCGATGGAGTTATCTGCCAAAATATATATTGCCGGTCACCGCGGCATGGTTGGCTCGGCCATTGAACGCCGCCTGCGAGCTGCGAACTACCAAAATTTGGTGATGCGTACTTCCCAAGAGTTGGACTTGCGCGACCAAGCAGCAGTTGCCGATTTTTTTGCCACTGAACGTCCAGAGTATGTTTTCCTGGCTGCCGCTCATGTGGGGGGCATTTATGCCAACAGTACGTACCCATCTGATTTTCTCTATGATAATCTGATGATTCAAGCTAATGTGTTGCAGCAGAGCTATGTGCATCACGTTCAGAAGCTCCTGTTTTTAGGTTCGTCGTGCATCTATCCACGTTTGGCATCGCAGCCCTTGCGTGAAGAATACTTGCTTTCTGGCCCTTTAGAGCAAACTAATGAGCCCTATGCTATTGCTAAGCTTGCTGGAGTAAAGCAGTGCCAAGCATATCGCCGCCAGCATGGCTGTTCGTTTATCTCGGCCATTCCCACAAATATCTACGGTCCCCACGATAATTACCACGCTCAAAATTCGCATGTATTACCTGCGTTGCTACGTAAGTTTCACGAAGCCCGCATGAATGAGTCGCCGACTGTAGAAGTATGGGGAACCGGTACGCCCCGCCGCGAATTTCTGCATGTTGACGACTTAGCCGATGCCTGCCTTCACCTTATGTTGCGCTACGATGGCGCAGAACCGATTAACGTAGGCACAGGCGAAGATATTTCTATTGCCGACTTAGCCCGTTTAATTCAGCGTATTACCGGCTACCGTGGAAAGTTGCGCTTCAATGCATTGATGCCCGATGGAACACCACGTAAAATTCTGGATGTTAGCAAACTAGCGGGCATGGGATGGCGAGCTTCTATTCCGCTGGATAAGGGCTTGGCTTCTGTGTATGCCTTGGCAGAATGGGAGTCAGAGCCTCAGTCAATGGGAGAGTCGGTATCTACGAACTAGCTGTTTTCATTCATACAAAAAAGCCCCCAAAAAGAATTTGGGGGCTTTTTTAGATATATAGCTTCATATGGCAGCTATGAATGTAACGCTTTTCTAACTCCATTTGCGGCCGTCCGCTCCGTTAATACTGATTGATAGATAGAAACTAGCTGCTGGTAATTGCGCTCTGGAGAGTAACGGGTATCGTATGACTTCCGAGCATTTTGCCCAAGCGTTGCGGCCAACTCAGCGTCAGTGCACAACCGCTGGGCTTGTGTAATTAAACTATCGGCATTACCCGCTTCAAAATGCAGGCCGTTGGTTTCATGTTGAATCAATTCGCCCAGTCCGCCCAGTCTCGAAGCTATTACGGGGGTACCCGCGGCAAATGCTTCTAATACTACTAGTGGCATTCCTTCATACCATGTTGAGGCTACAACCAAGGCGCGGGCGTGCTGGAGTGCTAGTGCCACCGTTGCACGCGTGCTGAAACCAGTATAGGTGATAAACGAACATCGGGCAGCCCATTCCTCCACTTCAGCGCGCAGAGGGCCGTCGCCAATTATATGCAAAGGAAATTTGCCCTTTTCAGCTGCATCCAATAAAACAAGAATCCCTTTTTCCGGAGTCAATCGACCAACAAACAACAGTTGCGCTGACCGTTGTGCCGGACCAATTCCACAATCAGGCACTGAGTTTACTTTCACAACTACTTGCTCAGGCCGCAGCTTAAGGGAAGAATTAATAATAATATTTCGGGCAAAATCGGTAAGGACCAAATATCTATCAACCTTCTCACGCCAAGTACCCAGCAGCTTATGCACACCAGTCATAACTGCGACTGAAGCAGTCTGCATGCGAGAGTTTCGATAGACACCCCGTTTGATTGCGTCCCAGGGAAACAGCTGATGTACACTTTTCTCATAAATCTGCCCGTCGGTATACAATATCGCGCTAGGGCAAATCAGACGATAATTGTGCAAGGTCATCACAACGGGGACACCAGCGGCGGCGGCGGCGTAGAGCAGAGAAGGCGACCCAACCGGAAAGAAATTATGTAGATGAATGATATCGGGTCGGAAATCCTCTATTGTTTTCTTCAACAATCGAGCACTGCTCGGATTATATAGACTTCGGGCACCAGTAAGCAGTTTGTCCCACGCAGACTGAATATTATCATTGTCAAACTCTAGGGTATCGACAGGGTGGCCATGAGCCCTTAGTAGTTCTAGCTCTGCCCTAAAAACCACATCCTCACCGCCTGCTTGCTGATAGCGATTATGAAGCAAAAGAATTCGCATACATTATCAATTGCGGGCACGATACACCGATTGTACTGGGCGGCCTACTAAATATTTATCAATTCCTTCATCCAAAGCCCGGCGATAAACCCCTAGGGCCGCATGCACGCGCTCAATGGTAGTATCTACTACGGCTGGGGTATGGGAATAGCTGATTACAAAGGAGGGCAGCAACAATCCGCGACGCAATGTTTCCTGTAAAAAGAGGGTGCGAAAAGCCTGTGAAGGGTGTCCCTGTGCATCACGTGAACCATAAAAAAGGCAGCTGCTTTGCCCAAAAATGGGAACGTTGTCCTCTAAATTATGATCTCGCACGGCGGCCAGTAATCCCTGTCGCAGTCGCTCACCTTGTTCGTTTAAATGTGCTATTACTGGCTCCTGCCGATATATCTGCATGACTGTGCGTGCTGCTGCTAGTGAATGTGATTCGGCACCATACGTTGTAGAAAGCAGGAATACCCGATCCCGGTCCTTCTGACGCAGACCACCTAGTTCCATCAACTCGCGCCGGCCAGTCAAAGCGGCAATCGAAAAACCATTGCCAAGTGCTTTGCCGAAAGCACTCAGATCAGGCCGCACCCCATGTACTCCTTGTCCGCCGCTAATATGGGAGCGAAAACCCGCCACTATTTCGTCGAATATCAGGATTACTCCATTTTGGGTGCAGAGGTCACGAACGGCTTGCAGATAGCCCGGAAGCGGCGGCACATCGCGCTCTACCTCCATTATAGTGGCCGCAATATTATTAGGATGAGCCGCAAATAAGGCCTCTAGGGAAGCGATATCATTGTAGCGAAAGTGCAGGGACTGTTCGCGTACAGCTTTTGGAATACCCGCACTAACGGCTGTGGTACCGATAAACCAGTCATCAACCGAGAAAAATGGGTGGTCAGCACACACGGCTATCAGATCGCGACCTGTATAGGCGCGGGCCAGCTTAACGGCAGCACTGGTAGCATCGGACCCGTTCTTGGTAAACTTAACCATGTCGCCAGCTTGCGTCAGGTCCAGAAATTCCTCTGCGGTTGCCAGCTCAAGGGTGGCCGGCCGGCCAAAGTTGATTCCCCGCGTCATCTCGGCCTGAGCCGCACTGACTACTGGAGCAAATGCATGCCCCAGCGTGACGGAGCGCAGCCCCATGCCGTATTCGATAAACTCGTTGCCGTCTACATCCCACACCCGGCAGCCCGCGCCCCGCTCAATGTACGGCGCCATGTGTTCCGGAAATTGATCATCTCCCTTCGCATACGTGTGACTACCACCAGGAATTACCGCGTGAAAGCGCTCCTGTAGAGCTTTAGAAGCAGTAAAGCTCGGCTCGGCGTGGCTATTGTCTACAGCTATTGTGTTTGGCTTAGCGGATGAATTCATAGCAGATGATACTTAGCAACAAGCAAATGATTTTGATAGACTTACCTGACTGCTCTATGCAGCGTGGGCGAGCAGGCCACAGGCCAATAAAGCGGCAGCAGCTTTCTCTATCAGCCCGTAGGATAAGCCAGATTGCTCCGCTATAGCAAGCAGAGAATGCTCTTCGTCGGAAAGGTTGAGTACCCAAAGTAATGCCATCTGCCAATCGGCCCCTTCCGTACCACCGCCAACACCTTTGTAAAGGCCGCGACGGCCCAATTGAGGCTCGCCATACGGACTTAGGTTACGGTATCGTCTATTGGTTTCGAGCACGTTGCACACCTGGCTGAATATGTCGATGGCTTGACTCAGGTGCTCGGGACGCACAAAATCGAGGTTATCGGCGGAGGTGTGATACTCGGCAAACTCCCCAAAAGGTGTGCGTGAAAAACAACCGACAGGTAAGTTAAAACCTGGTGAGCAATATTGCCGCTCATCGTAGCCATAGGGCGAAAAGGCGCGTATCTCGTGCGGTAAACGCGAATCGCGCAACACTACAGCCACGGCCCGATCAACATCGGCAGCACCGCGGCGCGATTTTTTATAGGTAAAATTACCAGGGCCACCTAACAGCGTGGCAACCAATCCATGCTGAATGTGCTGAACGGTTTCAGTATTTCGGCTTAGCCACGTAATGGAGCCAATAGTGCCAGGAATGAACACGAACCGATACGAATACTGGCGCGACTGCTCCGCTAAGTGCCGCGCCAAGAACGTAGCCACCGCAATACCCGAGAGGTTATCATTAGCGAGCGACGGATGACAGCAATGGCAGGAGATTAGCACTTCCTCCTCGCTGCTACCAGGCAGTAATAGCTCCCCGTAGGTTAAGGCACCCGCAGAGTCTAGCGTACTATCAATACATACCTCATAACGACTATCCGGAAGAGTCAGGCGTGCTTGATGAGTCAGACAAAAACCCCAATTGGGTTGATAATATGAGGTACGATACGGGATAAGGTCGGGCTGATCAGGCAGCGAGAACAAATGCTCGTCCAGTTCAGCGCGCGTAAACCAACCTTGCACGGGCGTACTGTAATTGAGCACATGCAGGTTATGCTGCTGAAAATCAATAACCCGCTCCCCTTGCTCATTTTTCACCCAAGCATCCCGGATGTTCCATTCAGCCGGAACCGTCCAATCGAGTGCGGGTGTACCGCTGGGCACTTCATGAATGACTAGTTCGGGCAGATACTCACGCAGAATACTCAATGTTTCCCGCACACCATTGCCGGTGATACTGCGGCAAATAGGAAACAACCGCTCCATCAATCCAAACGGCGTTCTTGGCTGCTCAGCGCTTTCTACAACGGTTGAGGGAGCCTGGGGGCTTTTTTGGATAGTGGAGAAGTCATGCGCAGAAACAGCAAATGTGAGTTGAACGCTACCTTAAGTCGGAAGCTCCTTACAGAGAAGCTGGGGGCTTTTTTCAACTTCTATTACTCCTATCTCCCCAGCCTCTCTGCTGCCATTAGGTACCTTAATCGTAAACCTTGACCTCGGGAATGGGCACTACAAATTTGCCCCCCCAGCTACGAACCTCCGCCATTTGTTCCATAATTTCTTCCCGCAGATTCCAGGGCAGAATCAGTACATAGTCAGGCTTGGTTTGCTTGATATGATTGGGGTGGAGAATAGGAATACGCGTACCGGGAAGGAAATTACCCTGTTTGTGGGGGCTCAAATCGACCGTATATTCCATGAAATCGGTACGAATACCACAATAGTTGAGCAGCGTATTGCCCTTGCCGGGCGCGCCGTAGCCGGCTACTTTCTTGCCCTCGCGAGCGGCCTCAATTAGAAAATCCAAAAGCTTACGCTTGGTTTCTTTTGTCTTCTCCTCAAAGGCCGCATACAAAGCCAAATCAAGGATGCCGGCTTCTACTTCGCGTTCCCGAAGCTCAGCAACCCGCTCCGTTACCGACTGGGCCTCGTTAGCGGTGTGACGGGCAAAAATGCGTAGCGATCCACCATGGGTTGGCACCTCCTCCACATCAAATAACGTAAGGCCATGATGGGCGAAAATGCGCTCTACCGTGTTAAAGGATAAGTAAGAGAAATGCTCGTGATAAATCGTATCAAACTGATTTCCCTCGATCAGGCGCAGCAGGTGCGGAAACTCCATCGTGATGACACCTTCGGGCTTGAGCAGCACCTGCATTCCTCCCACAAAGTCATTGATATCAGGCACGTGAGCCAACACGTTGTTCCCTAGCAGCAAATCGGCCTGCCCCACCGTTGTTGCGATGTGCTGTGCCGTATCGCGCCCGAAAAAGCGCACCATCGTGTTAATGCCTTTTGCCTGAGCATATTCTGCTACGTTAGCAGCGGGCTCCACTCCTAGCACTGGGACGCCTTTTTCCACGAAATACTGGAGCAGATACCCGTCATTGCTGGCAATTTCCACTACCAAGCTACTGGAATCAAGAGCAAACCGCTCCGCAGCCATATCGGTGTAACGCTGCGCATGACGCAGCCACGATACTGAATAAGAAGAGAAGTAAGCGTAATCGTTAAAAACCTCTGTGGGGCTCACAAACTCATCAAGTTGCACCAAGAAACACTCATTGCACACGCGGGCATGCAACGGGTAAAAGGGCTCAGCCATATTGAATTCAGATGGCCGCACGTGGTTCTGACACAGAGGCGATGTGCCCAAATTGACAAACGTGTGGGTAAGCGGCGTACCACAGAAACGACACGGACTAGCGGGCGGTGGTGCGAATTCAGGGTGAGCGTCTTCAACTGCGTTATTAGGCGTGGACAAGGCAGAAGCAGTGGATGATGGAGTAGATATTCCCATAAGGCGGGGCAAAAAAATTCGTTTAGGATCTAAAAAAGTAACTCAGCGACACAGATTCTATTTCAATTGCAGTTTGATGGTCGACCTATAACGGTGGGTAAAGCCTATCAGCATTACCCTTCCATTTTACAGCTTGACCGCCATCTGAATATCCGGATGAATACGGTCTTTTTCTGAAAGCAGCACAGGTTCAAAAGGCCATTCAATCCCAATAGCCGGATCGTTCCAGCGTAAAGCCCGCTCAGCGCCAGGCGTGTATTTGGCCGATATCTGATACGAAACGTCCGTGTTGTCTTGCAGTGTGATGAAGCCGTGCGCAAAATACTCGGGCACAAATAGCATACGGAAGTTATCGGCGGTCAGCTCCACTCCTACCCATTGCCCATACGTAGGCGACTGTTCACGCATATCCACAATCACATCATAAATGCCCCCCTTGTGCAGCGCACAAGCTTGCTCTCGCCGTGGGGGCAATTTGATAATGCATACCCCGCAAAGTACCGCGCTTGGGATTTGATGATACGCTCGACTGTAGAGGCGGCTGATGAATACCATGCGCGGCAAACTCATCCTCACACCACGTACGAGCAAAAAAACCTCGCTCATCCGATAACCGCTCTATATCGATGATAAAAGCGCCGGCTAGCTTAGTTTCGGTAAAGATCATTACTTATGCGTATGAAAGCCTTCAACAACAATAACGTTTGAGGCCTTGGTAATAAAAAGCTTAAACGTCCGCAGACTCCGTAACAACGGCTGTATCAGCCCATTCCAAATCGGCAGTTAACTGTCCGCTTTCACGCAGGGCAGCAAGCACTTGTAGTCGCATGAGTTGTGACGAGCGGAAGCTGGTATCGTGGAAGCCCATGCTCATCAACCCATCCCGCAGTTCCGCTATGGTATCGGGTAAAGTACGTTGAGGCTGGTGCTGGGGGCTAATTGTCGAAACAAGCTGAAGTCGACGCGATACGACCGCTTATCCGGCGGTGCAGCAGCGTTCAGGCTAACAGCAGTACCAGGAATGGCAGCCGCTACTGCCTCTGCTAACTCACGTACCTGATAGTTCCACTGATCAGAACCCGCGTTTACAGCCAGAAAATCGCCACCATTGTCCGCTTCCCGACTAATGGCCCACTCAATAGCCCGCGCCATATCCTGCACATGAATAAGCGGACGCCAAGGTGTGCCATCACTCAAAATATTGATCTCCCCCGCAGCTACTGCACCAGCCACAAAGTCATTGACGACCAAGTCTAATCGCAACCGATCGCTCCACCCGCAGGCAGTGGCGAAGCGCAGGCAGGTAATACAAAAATTATCATCAGCCAAGGGCGCTAACTCTTGCTCGCTTAGCACTTTAGAGCGTGCATAAGCGGTGAGTGGGTTCAGGGTAGATGTCTCTGTTTTGGCTCCTTCGCCTCCGGCTCCATACATGCTACAGCTGCTGGCAAATACAAACGCACGCACACCAGCCTCTTTAGCCCGTTGCGCCAGTCCAATTCCAGCCTGATAGTTTACAGCTAGGGTTACCTCCTCATAAGCTGAGCCCATCGGGTCGTTGGAAATCGCCGCCAGATGCACGATGGCATCAACACCTTGAAGTAACTCTGTGGGCAAGTCGCGCACGTCACCAAAATGTTGCCGGTCAAGTCGCGATTCAGGCAAGCGGCCTGCCCCGGTAAGACAATGAGCAAAGAAACCCATGTCAAACCCAATCAGCTCAGCCGCAGGAAACTCCCGACGCAGGTGGCGCACGACGCCGGGCCCTACGTAGCCCATATTACCAGTAATGAGAATGCGTTGCGGTTTCATATATCAAGTTAGAAATTGAGCACTATCCAGTAGCTCTGCGCTTGGTGCTCAATAACTTATTTAATTAACAAAGGAGGCTGACCTACATAGTGCTCATGCCCTGAAGTACTAACAACATGGCTGGTAGTAGGATGATCATTCCATACTTTCCACTTCGCTTTACCAGCGGCCCACATTTCCTCCAGCAAGTTACGGTCGCGCAAGGTATCCATGGGTTGCCAAAAGCCGGTATGACGGTAGGCAACCAATTGATTATCTGCTGCCAACTGCTCCAGGGGGCCTTTTTCCCACACCGTTGCATCGGTTTCGATGTAATCTAGTACTTGTGGCTCTAGGACAAAAAATCCTCCGTTAATCCACGGTGATTCTCCACCCTCGGGCTTTTCAGTGAAGTTTGAAATCAGGCTACTATCCTCCGTAAGGTTGAAGACGCCAAAACGGCCGGGTGGGCGTACAGCCGTGAGCGTAGCCAAGGCACCCTGCTGCCGATGATAAGCAATGGATTCACGAACATTCACGTCACTCACGCCATCACCGTACGTTAGGCAAAAAGTGTTGCCGTCCAGATAATCGCGTACTCGGCGCAAACGCCCCCCAGTCATGGTTTCCTCGCCTGTATCGACCAAAGTCACCGTCCAAGGCTCAGCGCGGTTGCGGTGCACAGTCATCTCGTTGCGGTCCAAACGAAATGTTACGTCGGCATTATGCAGGAAATAGTCGGCGAAGTACTGTTTGATCAGATGGCCTTTATAGCCACAGCACACCACAAAATCAGTGATACCATGGTGGGCATATATCTTCATAATATGCCACAGAATTGGCTTGCCGCCCACTTCCACCATTGGCTTCGGTCGGACGCCACTTTCCTCGCTGATACGAGTACCATAGCCACCTGCGAGTATAACTGCTTGCATGAGAAATAAAGTAAGAGAAAGAGATAGATAAGAAATTAGCAAATATTACTCCATCACGGAATGACCTTGCTAATTTACTTACTCATGCTTTATATAATTATAATAAATAATACAAGACTTGTATTTTAATCTATTCCAGTATGAATGGCATCTCCTCAAGTTTCGGTTGTGAAGTGAATACGTCTCTTAGGAAGCGGCTTTCAGGTTATTTCCAGTCCGAAATATGGTCCGCTGCGCCATCAAGTATAGAAAATGTGAATTGGTGACTAAATAGCGACGCCACAGGCGTTTTGGCTCTAGCCACAGCCGATAAGCCCACTCCAGCCATAGCTTACGCGCCCACGTTGGCAAGCGCTGCTCTAGGCCCGCATACACTGGGAAAGCTTGTCCTACTCCCAGCATACAGGCACGAATTTGTCCTTGGTGATTAGCCATCCAGCGTTCCTGGCGTGGGCAGCCTAACGCCACAAAAACTAGATCAGGGTCGGCGGCGTTGATGGCGGCTACTTCCGCAGCATCTTCCTCAGGACTAAGTGGGCGAAAGGGCGGCGAATGTGTGCCGGCAATTCGTAGGGTAGGCAATTCACGCCGGGCGCGGGCGACCATAGTAGCCAATACCTCTTCGGTAGTGCCATAAAAATAAACGGACTGGTTGCGTTGAGCTGCCTCAGCAAGTAAGGCAGGTAACAGATCCATGCCTGCTACGCGTTCCTGCTGTTGACCATGAAACCAGCCCACGGCTGCAGCCACGGGGCTGCCATCGGGTGATACAATGGCGGCACCATCCAATATTTTACGAAAGCTAGGATCGTTGTGGGCTTCTACCAACATATGTACGTTGGCAAAGCAGACGTAAGCAGACGAACGCGCAGCACCGAGTTGCAGGATCGTATCTATAAAGTCAGTCCGGTTGCCCGTCGAGATACGAGTATCCAAGACAAGTTGGCGTGGTAGAGCGGGAAGTGGCAATGGGTAATTTGTGATTAGTAAGAGACAATGCCCGGCGGGAGCGAAAATCAGAAGTTATAAGAAAAGGCCCCTGTCACAGTTCCCGACGATAGTCGTACGAACGGGGCAGGGGCCTTTACGCAAAGTGATAGTAGTTGGATACACGGGCGAAATTTGCCCCCCAGCGATGGTTTAGTATGCGTTTTTCTCGCCGCGAACCATATTCCAAACTGTCTGGAAGATGATCTTCATGTCCAAGCCAAATGACCAGTTCTGCACATACTTCAGATCATACTCGACACGCTTTTCCATGGTACCAGCCTCGCGGGTTTCGCCACGGTAGCCATTTACTTGGGCGTAACCCGTGATACCTGGGGTTACAGCGTGACGCATCTGATATGTACGGATGTGCTTAGAGTATTCTTCCAGTTGCGAGAGCATGTTGGGGCGAGGGCCTACCACCGACATCTGCCCCATCAGTACGTTGAAGAATTGAGGTAACTCATCAAGATTATACTTGCGCAGGTACTTTCCAATGCGAGTGATCCGCATATCGTTTTTGGTAGCCTGCAACTCCGTTTGGCCATGGTTAGCTTGCATCGTGCGCAACTTGTAGCAAGGAAACAGTTGGTTACGCTTGCCAGGACGCAGTTGCTTGAAGAAGATCGGGCCGGGAGAGTCGAGTTTGATCAACAACCCTAAAATTCCCATCACTACTGGAAACACGGTGACGATAACTGTCAAGGAGAAGAATATGTCAAACAGACGCTTCATTGCCTGGTTGGTACGCATTCCCAAAGGCTCATTCCGAATAGTGAGAATGGGCATGTGATCGTAGAAGTACACATTCACATCCTGGCGAACAGTACCACTAAAGTCGGGCACGATACGGAAGGAAAGGAAGTGGTCGTCGGCGAAGCGTGACAGGTCTTCAATAAGATCACGCTGATCAAGCGGCATTGCGAAGTAGATTTCATCTACCTGCGTTTTAGAGCAAAACTCCTTTAGGTCTGCAATAGAGCCTTTTACGAGTGATTGAAGATGGTCAGCAACCTTCTCATCAGTGAAGAAGCCCAGGAACTTGTTGCTTGGGTCGTGTGACTCAAGAAAGCGCTGTAATTCTTGACCGCTATTGCCTGTACCTACAATAATGAAGTGGGTATGAGCCCGAGCGATATGCGTGCAGTATAAGCGGTAGCCAAAAGCCAGCAGAAACCGACCAAGCGCTACACCTACAACTGATAGAGAGTAGACTAATACAATGTAGCGTACCATCAGCCACTCCGTATCGAACAGCATTGCGCCGGCCAGTACAAGGCTGGCATGGATCAGGAAGGTACGAATCAGATACAGGAGCTTCTCGGGATAGGTAATCAGCCGGTCTATGCGATATATGTTAGCATACTCCTTCGACAGAATCCACCACAACAATCCGAAAATAGCGAAGAAGAAAGGATAATAGCTGGTGAACTCCCAGCTATCGAATATAAAAAAGCCGGTGAGACGGAAAGCGCCAAAGATGATGAGCACGTCCACCACGGGCAAGATGATGCGCGATGCATCAGTGTAGTGTTTGTAGCGTTCCATGAGTTAGTACAAGTAGGCAGTAGGCAATGAGGAAGTGGTGTTTGATGGTCTTGTACGCATGCAAAGTAAAAGCATTCTGTAGTTAAAACAATATTTTTTATAACTTTTTACCGTAAAAAGATAATATTTTGTTAATACAACAATAATATTCCGTTATGCAACTTTAGTAAATCCAGTAAAAAGCACATATTTCTATATTATTTAGTGATTTTATGTCCTTTTACTCACAACTCTCTATAAGGTTTCATATAATTTCTGTCAAAATTGATACCACCCAGGCTTTTAAGCCTGGATCTTAGTAAGACAAGCGGTAACGAGGAAGACAGTCAAAAACTCCACCCAAGCTCAACAGACACCAATTTTTATCGCAAATACCTCATTTATAGCCACTATCAACATATTAAATATACAATATTAATAGTCAAGTAGATAGTGAAATCTTACCTTAAAATAATTTTTGACAGCCTGGAAATAGTGTAGAAAAAGCTTAAAATATTTTCTTTTCATTCAGTTAGCCGCCAGAATGGGTAGCCTGACACAAGACTCTGAGACCTATTACTTCAGTGCAATCCACTCTCTGCCTCTACTGAGCGGACTTTATGCAACACTAACTTCTCGATTGGGCTAATAGAAATGCCTTTGATGTCAGTGAGCAGAGGTTAGGTGCTATTTTGAGGTTATAAACAGAAAAAAGCCCCCCAGAATGCTTGTTTGCTGATTTATCATTTTTGTAAAGTCTGATACTATGCTTCACTAAAGTGGCTTACCTGGATTGTCGTTGAAACTTACTGTCAAGCTTAAATTGGTTATTATGGCAAACTCTGAATTGCGCGGCTTAGTGGACAACGAAAAACGGCGTGCGGCGGCGCAAGCCCTACATTGGGTGAGCGATGGTATGTCGGTGGGACTAGGCAGTGGTAGTACGGCTGCTTACTTTATTCAACTGCTTGGCGAAGCGCTTCAAGCAGGAAAGCTTCGAGTGCAGGCAACGGCTACCTCGCTGGCCAGTGAGACATTAGCTCGGAGCGTAGGCATTCCGTTGTTAGCGCCCCGGCGCGGGTTGCGCTTTGACCTGACCGTAGATGGAGCCGACGAAATTGACCCGCAACTCACTCTTATAAAAGGAGGTGGCGGTGCCTTGCTGCGCGAAAAGGTGCTGGCAACAGCATCAGATTATCTGTTGATCATTGCCGACTCCTCGAAGCTGGTGCCGCAACTGGGCCAGTTTCCGCTGCCCTTGGAAGTGGTACCTTTTGCGCTGCCTTGGGTACTGGATGCCGTAACGCAGCGCGGAGGCGAGCCAACAGTGCGGGTAGACAAGAAAAAAGCCCCCAGAATGCTCTTTCCGACCAGGGCAACTTACTGTTAGATTGTCATTTCCGCTCTATACCCGACCCGGCGGAGCTTGCACTTCAACTGCAAGCCATTCCAGGTATTGTAGAACACGGCTTATTTCTGGGTTTGGCGCACGCAGCTATAATTGCTCAAGAGGAAAAGCTGCTTGTGCTGCGGCCCGGAGCTGAGCCGGCTGATGCAGTCGACTTTACAAAATTGCCTTGACCTGAGCTGGTTCTATTTCTGACTATCAGGTAGCTGTGCGGCAGCGGAAGCATCTAAAAACCACTGTAGCTCGCCGGAAACAGCAGTAATAAGTTGGGCCGGAAGCTCCTCTACATTGCGTTCGGCGGTTAAGACGCGTTGCACGGCAGCGGCTTTATCAGCCCCATACACCAGAAAAGCAATAGCTTGAGCCTGATTGATAAGCGGCGCGGTAAGCGTTATCCGGTAAGCTTTCTTCTCTTCCACAAACACTTCCTTCGCCCCCACCCCGGTTTCATGCAGTACTGGAGTATGCGGGAACAAGGACGCGGTGTGCGAATTATCTCCCAGGCCCAACAGAACCAAGTCAAAGCGCGCTTGCTTTTGACCGAAGTAGTCCTCAATGGTCTGGGTGTACTGCTGAGCCGCCTCTGCGGGAGCAAGCGCGGTATCAATAGCAAAAACCTGGGAGGATTCGATCTGCAAGGGGTCAAAAAGGGCCTTTTTGGCGAGCAGGTAATTGCTTTCCGGGTCGGTGTGGGGCACGTAGCGCTCATCACCGAAGAAGAAATCGACTTTTTCCCAAGCTACTCGGCTCCGATACGATGATGAGGCTAGAAGCTCGTAGAATTTCTTGGGAGAATTGCCCCCCGACAACGCCACGGAGAAGCGGCCTCGCTTCGATATAGCCTGGTTGGCCAACTCCACAAAGTAGTCAGCCAAGCCAGTGAGTACCTCGGCGGGTGTGGCGCAAATGTGCAGGTGGGGGGCTTTATTCATTGCCATTAAGCGGGAGCGTAAACCAATGGAATCCGTCGCGGGCGATGAGCGCCTCCGCCACTTCCGGTCCCCACGAGTCGGCCGAATAGTTAGGGAAGCTCTGGCTGGCCCTGCCCTGCCACGAGTTCAGGACAGGCATGAGCAAATCCCAGGCGGCTTCTACTTGGTCGCCGCGCATAAATAAGGTCTGGTCGCCCAGCATCGTATCCAGCAGTAAAGTTTCGTAGGCTTCCGGCGCCTGACTGGTGTAGGTTCCTTTGTAGTCGAACACCATATCTACGGTATTGAGCATCATATCGAGGCCGGGGCGCTTGGCCTGAACTTGTAATCGGATGCTCATTTCAGGCTGAATACTGATAACCAACCGATTTTGCTGCCAGCTTTCGGCGGTTTCGGGCGGAAAAACAAAGTGCGGAACGTCTCTGAACTGAATGGTGATGCTGGATGCTGAGCGGTGCATGCGCTTGCCGGTGCGTACATAAAAGGGCACATCTTGCCAGCGCCAATTATCCACGAAGAACTTCACCGCGGCAAAGGTTTCGGTGTTAGACTTAGGGTTAGCACCGGGCTCTTCCCGATACCCGGGCACTTGTTCGCCCTGCATCCAGCCCGCCCCATACTGTCCGCGCACCGCCGATTCGCGAATGTCTTCTGGCGTAAACCGTCGCATCGCTCGCAGCACATCCACTTTGCGGTTGCGCACTTCATCGGCGGTAAAGTTGACGGGCGGCTCCATGGCTACCAGGCAAAGAAGCTGCAACAGATGGTTCTGAATCATGTCGCGCATGGCACCGGCGCCGTCGTAGTAGCCACTGCGCTCGCCTACACCTAGCTGCTCGGTCACGGAAATCTGCACGTGCTCGATGTAGTTGCGGTTCCAAAGAGGCTCAAACAGCGCATTGGCAAAGCGGAAAGCCATGATATTCTGCACGGTTTCCTTACCCAGATAATGATCAATCCGGTAGATCTGGCGCTCATCAAAAATATCGGACAGCAGCTTGTTCAGCTCCCGCGACGATTCCAGATCGTGGCCAAAGGGCTTTTCGATAACAATGCGCGTGCAGGTGGTATCGGAGGCGAGCTTGCTCTTGGCCAGATTGGAGGCGATAGTCGGGAAGAACTCGGGTGCCACTGCCAGATAGTAAATTACGTTGGGCTGCACACTCCACTCCTTCTTGTACTCGTCGATGCGCTGGCCAAACTTTTTATAGGTAGCCGCATCCTTCACATCGGCCGCCTGATAAACGATATGCTGAGCAAACTCCTTCCACTTATCCTTATCGGCCTTACCACTGCGCGAAAACTGGTTGATGTCGTCCAGTAGCTTCGTGCGAAACTCCTCATCCGTTAAGGGCGTGCGGCCACTGCCGATAATGGCAAAGTGCTGGGGCAGCCAGCCATCCAGATACAGATGATAAAGCGCTGGCGTCAGTTTGCGGGCATTCAAATCTCCGGTGCCGCCGAAGATGACGAAGATAGTGGGCTGAGTTTCTTTGCTGGAGCTCATGCGTAGGATGTAGCGAATAGGTTAATGAATGGCCGCAGCCTACTTATTAGGAATGACTGGCTCCTCGGTTTTCTTTTCCGGGTCTTCCTGCACCGACTGTTTATTGGCTGCGTCCTCGTGCACTGGCGTCCACTGCGTATGGAACACGCCTTCGTGCCCAATCAGCTCGTAGGTGTGGGCGCCGAAATAATCGCGCTGGGCCTGAATCAGATTCGAGGGCAGGCGGGCGCTGCGGAACGATTCAAAATAGCTGAGCGAAGCCGCATACGCTGGCATAGAAATGCCCCCCGCAACGGCCGCTGCCACTATTTGACGGGTGCCGGGCACCGCTTGGTTCACTACCGCGGCTACCTGCGCATCCAGCAGCAGATGCTCCAGCGCAGGGTTTTGCTGATACGCGTTGAATATGTCGTTCAGAAAACTTGAGCGAATAATGCACCCTCCACGCCATATTCTGGCGATGTCAGCTAGTTGCAATCCGTAGTCGTAAGCCGCAGAGGCCTTAGCCAGCAGATGCATGCCTTGGGCATACGTGACGACCATGCTGAAGTAAAACGCTTGCTCTAGGTTGCTGAGAAAAGCCCCCCCATCTGCGGCTGCCGATGCCGTTGGTGCCAGGTTGCTGTATAGCGTAGCCAGTTGCTCGCGCAGCCCCTTATACTTAGATAAGTTGCGCAGGGCAACGGCCGTGTCGATGGTCGGAATGGGCACTTCCAGCTCCATTGCTACCTGCGAGGTCCACATACCAGTGCCTTTGGAGCGCGCTTCGTCTTTTATATCGTCGAGCAATAGATGGTCGGTGTGGGGCGCGCGGAAGACAAAGATATCTTTAGTAATATCCAACAGGAAGGACTGCAACCGGCCCGCATTCCACTGCGCGAACACCTGCCCGATGGCGTCGTTGTCGAGGCCTGCGCCCCGCTTCATCACCTCGTAGGTTTCGGCAATTAGCTGCATCAAACCGTACTCGATACCGTTGTGCACCATCTTCACGAAGTGACCGGCAGCGCCGGGTCCGATATACGTCACGCAGGGCTCATCATTCACGCGGGCCGCAATGGCTTCAAACATGGGCTGCATTACCTGGTAAGCCTGTTTGTCGCCGCCGGGCATCATGCTGGGGCCAAAGCGGGCACCCTCTTCGCCACCCGAAATACCCATACCGAAGAAGTGGAATCCAGCCTCTTTCAGGAAAGCCGCGCGGCGCGTGGTGTCCGAGAAATGGGAGTTTCCGCCATCGATGATAATGTCGCCGGGCGCCAGCAACGGCCGCAGCTCTTCGATGACGCTGTCCACGATTTTGCCGGCCGGCACCAACAGCATAATGGAGCGGGGCGTCTGGATGCTGTCGATAAACTGCGTCAGATCGGTAAAGCCCTGCACGGGCTTGCCCGCGCCTTCCTCGGCCAGCAGCGTTATTTTGCTGGCGTCTTTATCGTAGCCCGCCACGCCAAAGTTGTGGTCAGCGAGGTTCAGAAGCAGGTTGCGGCCCATGGTACCTAGGCCAATCATTCCAAACGAAAAATTAGTCGGCGTTGCGCTCATTATCTGTGCTTTTGGTAGTTAGGCTTGTCCTGCAGGCAGGTAAGTATAAGCGAAAGAAAGATTACTCGTAGCAGAAGCGCACCTTAGCCCTGGGGTTAGAGATGCTATTCCACAGGAAGCAAACGGTACTTAGTGTCGAGCCGTTGTGACCAATCAGCAATTACTTGATTAGTCCCAAACCAATACCAGCGTTCCCGTGATGATAAGTGCAGCCCCTACTCCCGTTTGCCAGGTTAGCTTTTCGCCCAAAAACACGATAGAAAGCACGATTGCCAAGGCCACACTCAGCTTATCGACGGGCGCAACCTGCGACACCTTGCCCAGCTGCAAAGCCCGAAAATAGAAGATCCAGGAAAGACCGGTAGCCACCCCCGACAAACCTAAAAACAACCAATTGGTGCGCGTAAGGGAATGTAGCTCCCCCAGGCTGCCCCGCGCCACTACGATACCCCAGGCCAGCACCAACACAACCACCGTGCGCACGGCAGTAGCCAGATTAGAGTCGACGCCCTTAATTCCAACTTTGGCCAGCACGGCAGTAAGTGCCGCAAAAAGAGCGGACAGCAGGGCAAACATCCACCACATAGCAGCACCCGAACAGAATAACAAATCGTAAAACCTTCTTCTACGCGGACCCGCGCTGTCGGGTCACATCAAATTTGCCCCCCAGCTTTCTCTAAAGAATTCGTACGCAGCAAATGCCCTTTTATGTGGCACTCGACGCGAAGAGTCAGGAGCGGCTTTCCAGCACCTGCGTACGAATGGCTTGCAGTTTCGGGCCGTCCAAGGGTTTATTTATCACGCTAGCCACCAGACTGTATTCTTCTGCTTTCAGCTTGTCGGAAGGAGCCAGAGACGAGGTAAGGATATAGATGGAACACCGCCCGGCTAGTTGAGCTTCTAGGGGTCTCAAGGCATCCAAAAAGTCCCAGCCGTTCATGATTGGCATATTCAGATCCAGAAAAACGACGTCTGGCACTTGGTTCGGCAGCGCATTCTGAAGGTAGTCGAGTGCTTCCTGGGGCAACTGAAAAGAGGTGATAGTATCGGTGAAGTTTTCTCGCTGCAATATTCTGGTGGTGAGAAATATGCTGATATAATCATCGTCGATTAGGACTGTATGCATAGCTAGTTTAAGGCAAGTATAAAAAGAACTGCGTACCCGTTTCCACTTGGCTTTCAACCGCAATAGTGCCCCCCATCGACTCGACGTGGGCTTTCACTAGGTACAAGCCCATGCCGCGGCCCGCGGGCGTGGGATGAAAACGCTTGTAGAGCTTGAATACGTCGGCGCCCGCTTTCGCCTGATCGAAGCCCGAACCGTTGTCGGCAAAGGTGAGCTGGGCACCTCCTTCGGGATGTGGGCTGCCGGTAATAGTAACGACGAGGGCACGCTGCTGCGAGCGATACCGAATGGAATTGGAAAGCAGATTTAGAAGAATGCTGTAGATATAGGCTCGGTTGCCGTGCGTGTGCAAATCCTGCGGGAAGTCGCGAATAATTTGCCCCCCAGCCTGCTGCAGCGGCTCATTCATCTCCTGCAGCACCAAGTCCAGCACATCAGCAAGGCGTGTGGGCGCGGGCACATCAGCCACGTCCTGCTTGTCGCGCACGGTAAGAATGGTGTTCATATCCTGCAGCACCACATCGAGCTGCACGAGGCTGGTTTGCAAATGACTCAGCAGCGTGGCCTGATCCGGATCGGGGGCCAGCAGAAGCTGTGATAAGCCCATAGCATTAGCCAAAGGCCCCCGCAGATTATGCGAAACGATGTAGGTAAACTGTTGCAGATCCTGATTTTGCCGGTGCAGGTCCTGAGCTAGCTTTTCTTGGCTGGCTTGGGCTTCATGGCGCAGCGAAATGTCCGAGAAATACACGGACAATCCTTCTTCTGAGGGGAAAGCCTTAACTTCCAGCCACAGCCGCAGGGTAGCGTAATAGGCCTCAAAATGTACGGCTCGGCCCATTTCGAAGGCCTGATGATAGTGCTGATAAAACTCGCCGCCAACCTCGTCTGGAAATAAGGTCCAGAGGTTTTTGCCCAGCGCCTGCTCACGGTCTACCTGCAGCAGGCGCTCTACTTCGCTATTTAGAAAAGTCAGACGCCACTCCCGGTCAACTAGAAAAAGCGCGTCCGTGATGCTCTCAAAGATGGTGTTGAGCTTTCTGGCCTGCTGCTCAATCATCTGGTGAGACGCCGTTAGGTCCGTGATGTCGCGCGCAACCATGTGTACGCCTCTCACTAACCCATCCACCAGCAGCGGCACCTTCGAGACACTGAGCACTTTCGGCTCCGCACCCCTAAACTGTACCGCTACATCAAATTGTACCCGCGTGCCCTGAAAAGCTTGGATCAGCTTCTCCCGAAACACAGGAATCAGCTCCGGCGGCAGAAAATCAGAAATATCCTTACCCAGCACATCTGCTTTGGAGCAGTGCAAAAGCTGCAGAAAAGGCTCATTTACATCCAGAATAACCCCATTTCGGTCCTGGAAAAGAATAAAGTCCAGATTGTTCTCAAATAGCGACCGAAACCTCTGTTCGCTATTTACAAACTGTGCACTCTCACTCATAGAGGATTTGTGGATGACGTGGGCCCCTCTATGCCAGAGCGAGACCGTTTGAAGACACTATCAGTCTTTTCAAGCGCATGAGCAACATGAATGCAGAGTACGCGCCGGGACCAGTAGAAGTTCGATCGTGAGGGTTAGCCGGCAAGCCTTATGCAACCCTTTCCATTTGCTTAAGAACTACTCTGGGGGGCAAAATCGTGCTTTATTCAGTCGCCTCAAACAAGTCGGGGCGTTTTGGTTGTATTGGCTTGAATTTCCAGTTAGATTTCCTGCCCTTAGCGTTGCTTACTTATCTATTTTGCTTCCGCCCAACTGGCGCTTTTCTGCAAGCTTCTCATGCCTCTTTCTATTCACTCTCTTTACTACGAAAACGCGGTCGGCCGCCTCTCAGAACACGCCGATGCGTATGCCGTGGTGCAATACAAACCGGGCAAGCGCCAGTTCAGCGACTTCAAAGCATTTCTTATCCATACAGGAAATCTCCTTACGCGTCGGGGCTGGACCCATGTATTGACTGATCAGCGGGCCATGTCGCCCTTCACGGAGGAGGAGCGCGCTTTGATAAACCAGGAATGGATTCATAACGAGCAACGCAAAATCATTGCGGCCATTCTATTGCCCAATGATGTTTTTGCCCGCTTATCTTCCACGCAGATTATGCACGACGCCCGAGAAGGCAGCCTGTTTTATCATGTATTTCAGGACGAAGTAGCCGCCGCCGCCTGGTTGCGCCAGATGCGCTAAGTTGAAACACTGACTCAGAAAGCGACCAAGCGGGAATAATATCTCAGACATATAACCAGCGTCGTATGGTAGCCAATCAGTTCCCGCCGCTTCTGCGCTACACTCAGCCTTGGTTTGCCTATTGGGCTTTCTTTTTAGTCCTGATACTGCGGGCCACCACAGCGCAGGCCCAGACGCCAACTTGGCAAATGGCCATGGCCGTTAGTCAGGCCGCCAGTAGCATCACATCCATTAGGGCAACCGCAACGGATGCAAACGGCAACGTGTTTTTGGTTGGCAATCTGTATGGCACTGCCACTTTCGGCGGCACTACTTTAACGAGTGCAGGCAACAACGACATCTTTGTAGCTAAGTGGAGTTCAGCTACTAAGAGCTTTGTGTGGGCGCAGCGAGCCGGAGGAGCCGGATTCGGCAGCGACTACGCGACGGCAATTGCTGTGAATGGCTCCAATATCTATATCGCCGGTGCGTTTCAGAGCCCGACGGTTGATTTTGGCAGCATTACGCTCGCTAACTTCGATAACAGTACCAACACGGCCGATATAGTCGTGGCCAAGCTCGTTGATGCTGGCTCTAGCGGTAGTTTTGTGTGGGCGCAGCGGGCGGGTGGCGTGGGGGCCGATGAGGCTAAAACCTTAGCTATAAACGGCACGAGCATTTACGTGGGGGGCTTTTTTTCGAGTCCTACGGTCAGCTTCGGTAGTCTCAGCCTAACCCACGCGAACGCAGGCACCAAGGATATGTTCGTGGTGAAGCTGCGGGATGAAGGCAGTAGCAGCAGCTTCGTATGGGCACAACAGGCGGGCGGCGGCGGCGAAGACATAGCCGAAGGCTTGGCGGTAAGCGGCCAGAGTGTGTATGCCGTTGGCTCTTACACCAGCGCGGTAGCACAATTTGATGGCACTAGCCTCACTAATACCGTCGCTAATACCAGTATCAGCGCCGATGGATTCGTGGTGAAAATTACCGATGCGGGCACTGCCGGCAGTTTCGCGTGGGCACTTCGCTGCGGTGGCGACCGGCTTGACTACGCCAACTCCATAGCCGCAAGCGGCACGAGCGTGTACGTGGGGGGCTTTTTTTCAAGCCCCACGGTCGGTTTCGGTAGCCTTAGCCTGACCAATGTGAGTGCCGGCACCTACGATATATTCGTGGCCAAAGTGACCGACACCGGCTCAGCGGCCAGCTTTATTTGGGCACAGCAAGCGGGTGGGATAAAAAACGAATATCCATCGTCATTAGCAGTGAATGGGCGCAACATATACATAGCGGGCTACTTTCTAAGCGCTACGGCCGCTTTCGGGAGCACCTCCGTTACCAATCTTGATAATAGTACCAACACGGCCGATATAGTTGTGGCCAAGCTCACCGATGCTGGCCCTAGCGGCAGCTTTGTCTGGAGTCAGCAGGCCGGTGGCTCAGACAGCGATATGGGTTGGGGGCTAGCGGTTGACGCGCAGGGTATGAATGTATATGTGGTAGGCTCTGTCGTCGGAACCACAGCGAAGTTCGGCTCTCAACCTATTGCAGCGGCCGACAGCAGAAATCAGGTTGCTTATGTTGCCTCGTTGAGCGACAACACCATCCTAGGGTCAAGTTCTCCGGGGCAGCTTGCGGGCGTAAGCGTGTACCCAAATCCGGCCCATAACACGGCGACTATTCGGTTACCACTAACACGCTACTCTGCTCGTGTACGCTTTACTATTATCGATGGCCTAGGTAGAGTAGTACAAACCTGCTGGGCTGCCTCCCAAGCCAACAATCTGGATTACCCACTTGATTTAACGGATTTATCTCCAGGGCTCTATGCCTTATGGGTACAGGCAGGCGCCGAGTCTTCTGTCCTGCGTTTAGTTATCGATTAGGTAGCAAATCATCGCGCAGCAATTGGCACTACTCCACAGGAGCACGATCTGACTATCAGCCAAGTACAGATCGGCTGACTCTCGCCTCAGCTACCGAACAAATTGCCCCCCACTGCGGCTAGCTTCGTTAAGCTAATGAGTGTCACTCGCTAAGTCAGCACTTTTCCTACCTTGTGCCCATGCACAAATCCATCTCGCTTGTAGTACTATCCGCCACTCTGGCGGGACTATACAGTTGCCAGCCTGGCCAACCCGTGACCTCTACCCCATCGCAGCAACCTGCCAATGCTAGTGCAGCAGCTTCCACCGAAGCGCAGGCCCGCGCTGCCGTTGCTCGTTTTGTGGAGCAGCAGCCCAATGCCGCCCTCTACCAGCTGGATTCGGCCCGGGTACTTGAGGTAAATGACCACTGGCAAATATTAGTACCCCGCACCGACTGGGCCGGCCGCATGCCGAACAAAGCCGCCTTCGACGTAGACAAACAAACTGGCACTGTTAGTCCTCTTGCCGTGAAGTAGGGGAGGCGTTTGCCCCAAGCAGAGTTTATAAGATGAAGTAATTGGCTGGTCAGAGGTTACCGCCGTTGCCTAACAACTGGCAGTTCGGCGGAAAGCGGCTGGCAGGTCACTACAGGACGGTACGCTCCCAAGGAACCTGCTTCTTTGGGCTCTCTAGCCTATTCTCCGCCTATGAAAGCTCTTTTTGCCCTGCTCCCGCTGATATTCACGGCCTTCTGTTTGCCCTTCCAAGCAGAGATGCCTGAACCGAAAGGTGTCGCCCCTAAAGATTACATTATCACGGAATTTGGGGCGGGCCCCGACAGCACCCAGCTCAGTACTGAGGCCATTCAGCGCACCATCGACAAAGCCAATGCCGACGGCGGCGGCACCGTCGTGATTCCTAAAGGAGTGTTTCTGAGCGGGGCCCTGTTTTTTAAGCCGAACACGCAGCTGCGCTTACAGGCAGGCGCCAAACTCAAGGGCTCCGATAATATCGCTCACTATCCCCTCATTCCCTCGCGGATGGAAGGCCAAAGTCTGGATTACTATGCGGCGCTCGTCAATGCCTACCAGGTGAATGGCTTTCGGATAACGGGCCCCGGCACCATCGACGGCAATGGGCTACGGTTCTGGAAGAACTTCTGGGCGCACCGCGATTCTATGCAGAAAATTGGCAAATCGTCTACCAATCTGGAGGTGCACCGTCCCCGCCTACTCTTTATCTGGGGCTGCAACAACGTAACCATTGAGAATGTGAAGCTGCACAACGCCGGCTTCTGGACCACGCACTTGTACAAGTGTACCAATGTGCTGATAGAGGGCTGTGATATTCGCTCGCCGTTCCGGCCAGTGAAGGCGCCGAGCACCGATGCCGTAGATATCGACGCGTGTAAGAAAGTGACCGTGCGCAATTGCTATATCTCCGTCAACGACGATGGCATCGTGATGAAAGGAGGAAAAGGCCCCAATGCCCAAAAACTCCCGGAGAATGGGGCGGTCGAAGACGTGCTGATAGAGAACGTTACCTTTGGAGAAGTGCATGCGGCCGTAACCATGGGCAGCGAGTGCATTCACGCCAACCGCATCACGGTGCGCAACTGCCGCGTGGACAATGACCGGCCGCTCCTGCTCTTCAAGATGCGCCCCGACACCTACCAACTCTACGAGAACATCACCGCGGACAACGTGACCGGCCGCTGCGGCACTATCGTTACGCTCTCGCCCTGGACGCAGTTCTTCAACATGGCGGGCAGCACGGAAAAACCCTTTGGCACTATCCGCAATATCACCCTTTCTAATATCAAAGTGAAGTGCAAGCAGTTTGCGGTCTTAAATGGCAATCCAACCGATAAGGTATCTAACATCACCTTTAAAAACGTGGATGCTACGGCGGAAACAGCGGCCTTTCCCAATAAATACTCAGACGTAAAATTCAAGCAGGTCACCCTCAATGGTGTAGCCCTGAAGGCGGACCCAGGGAAGCAGGACGGCCCGGTGGTGAAACCCTTGAAACCAGACTAGTCCGTTACACGACAAGAGAACACGTTAGAGCACCAAGCGGACACCAGCCGAAGCAGAGTAGCGAGCCTAATAAAAAACCAAAACGCTTCTGCCGACCGGAATTTGATGGCACCTTTGGGGTCCATTATGCAAGTGCTGCCTGTGATGAACGCAACAGAACGAGAAGAAAGAGAATACTTAGAAGAAATTAAAGAGCAACTGACGCTGGCTGTTCGGCGGGTTGATGACGCCGTCCGGCAGTTCTCCAACGAGCTTCGGCAGAAAAAAGAGTATATCCACGAGCACCAGTCCGGCATGGACGACGCCGACATGGTCGCCGCCGGCCAGTCGATTAATCGCATGGCCTTTACGGGCGACGCTGCCGTTGCCCGTAAGCGGAAGCTCCTCAAGCTCACCCAGTCCCCCTACTTTGGCCGCCTAGATTTTGCCCCCCAGAATCAGGGTGCGGCGCCGGTCTACATTGGCGTGCATTCCTTTTTTGATGAGCAGCAGCGCCGCAATCTTATCTACGATTGGCGCGCTCCCATCTCTTCCCTGTTTTACGATTTCGAGCTAGGTAAGGCTTCCTACGCCACCCCTTCCGGCACCGTTCACGGCACCATCGAGCTGAAGCGGCAATACAAGATCCGGGATGGCAGCCTGGAGTTCATGCTGGACAGTGAGCTGAATATTCACGACGACGTGCTCCAACGCGAGTTGGCCAAGTCCTCGGATGATAAGCTGAAGAACATCGTCGCCACCATCCAACGGGATCAAAACGCAGTAATCCGCAACGAAACGACCTCGGTGATGGTCATTCAGGGCGTGGCCGGGTCGGGTAAAACCTCCATTGCTCTGCATCGCATTGCGTTCTTGTTGTACCGCTTCCGGGAAACCATTGCGGCCAAAGACATTCTCATCCTTTCGCCCAACAAGGTCTTCGCGGATTACATCTCGAACGTCTTGCCCGAGCTGGGGGAAGAGCATATTCCCGAGCTAGGCATGGAAGAGCTGGCAGCCGACCTGCTCGACCCTCGGTACTCATTTCAGACCTTTTTTGAGCAGGTGTCCGCGCTACTGGAGAAGCACGAGCCGGCGTTCATCGAGCGCATCCGTTTCAAGTCCTCGTTCGAGTTTCTCAGCCAGTTAAATCAGTACCTGCTTCACGTAGAGAATACTTACTTCACCGTAACCGAGCTGCGGGTGGGCCGGACTGTGGTGCCCGGCGCATTTATTCAGCAGAAGTTCAAAGCCTACCACCGGGTGCCGCTCTTGAAACGGTTTGCGCTGGTTGCGAATGACGTGAGGGCTTATGTGCGCGATGCCGCCGGCCGGAAGCTGACCGGTCCGGAAAAAGGAATCATCGGGGAAGCCATTCCGCGCATGTTCCGGTTTCACCATGTGTCGGACCTGTACCGGGATTTTTACCGCTGGATCGGCCGGCCCGAACTCCTTAAGCTTGACCACCGCTTGCACCTGGAATACGCGGATGTCTTTGCCCTGATCTACCTGCGCCTGCGCCTGGAAGGACTGGCTCCTTACGACCACGTGAAGCACTTGCTTGTGGACGAGATGCAGGATTACACTCCCGTTCAATACGCCGTCCTGTCTCGCCTGTTCAACTGCCGCAAGACCATTCTGGGCGATGTCAGCCAGACAGTGAACCCTTACAGCGCGTCTTCCGCCGAAACTATTGAGCGAGTATTTCCGCAAGCCGAAGTTGTCAAGCTCTACCGCAGCTACCGCTCGACTGTGGAAATCACGGCCTTCGCGCAGCGCATCACTCCCAACCCGGATATCATTCCGCTGGAACGGCACGGGCAAGAGCCCGCGATGGTGCACTGCAACAGCCACGAGGAGGAGTTAGAAACCATCCAACAGGTAACTCTCTCCTTTCAAAACGCCGGTCATCATTCTCTGGGCATTATCTGCAAAACCCTCCGCCAAGCCGAGCAGGTGTATGAGGCCCTAAAAAAAGCCCCCCACATTCAGTTACTCACGGCCGAGTCCACCACCTTTAAGGAAGGGGTCGTCATCACCACTGCTCACTTAGCCAAGGGACTTGAATTTGATACGGTTTTGGTGCCCTTTGCCTCTGCTCGTAATTATAGGACGGAGGTAGATAAAAGCATGCTCTACGTCGCCTGTACTCGAGCCATGCACCAACTCACCTTGACGTACTCCCATACGATAACAGCTTTCTTGGCTTCCTAAAAAACGATTGATTCGCCTTCCCCTTCGCACCTTAAACCATTTCAGCATACTAGTAAGGCATACGAACAATCTTAAAAATCTATCCGCTTTCACGGAATAAAGGCGATATTTTCGATGAGGTCAAGTACTCCCGATTTAATGCCCTTGTTATCCTCACCATCTGGCGGGGTGTCGAAACCAACGCTACGGCCACCGACACGTAGATTAAATAAGACCGACGGTTAACCCGCACAGTCGGACCTGCTCTGTAATATATAGGTAGCAAAGGCAGCGGTACTAGAATACATAAGCCTTTTAGCTACCAGCATCTGTTTTCTATCCTCTCACTCTCCCTAGCGATGAATACTGAACCTGAGCAAGGAAGCCATCACGACGACTCCCGGCGTACCTTCCTTAAACAGTCCTCCCTGCTCACGGCCATGGCCTTCACGCCCGGCCCCATTGTGCAGGCCGCCGCGGCACAGCTCGACGAAACTGTAGCCGCTGCTTTCGAGAAAGTGCCGCTTAAACTAGAAGTAAATGGTGTGAAGCACAAGCTCTCAGTGGAGCCGCGCACCACCCTTCTCGACCTGCTTCGCGAGCAACTGCACCTCACCGGCACTAAGAAAGGCTGCGACTATGGACAGTGCGGCGCCTGCACCGTCCACCTGGATGGGCAGCGCATCAACTCTTGTCTGACATTAGCTGTGATGCAGGAAGGCCGCAAAATCACGACCATTGAAGGCCTAGCCAACGGGGACAACCTCCATCCTATGCAGGAGGCTTTCGTGAAGCATGATGGCTTTCAGTGCGGCTACTGCACGCCCGGTCAGATCATGTCGGCGGTGGCTTGCATCCGCGAAGGCCACGCCGATTCGGAGGGCGAAATTCGCGAATTCATGAGCGGCAACATCTGCCGCTGCGGCGCCTACTCCAACATTGTGGCGGCTATTCAGGAAGTAAAAAACGGCGGTCAAAAGGTTTAACAGCGCAGCAATGAACCAGTTTCAATACGTACGGCCGAGCAAGCAGAAAGCCGCCATCGACACGTTGGCCGAAGATGCCAACGCCCAGTTTATCGCCGGTGGCACCAACCTGCTGGATCTGATGAAGCGCGGCATAATTGCCCCCAGAAACTTATTGACATCAACCGACTGCCGCTCACCAAAATCGAGAGTCAAAACGGCAGCATCCGCATTGGTGCACTGGCCTTGAACGGCCCCGTAGCCGAAGACAAGCTGGTACTGGAGCGGCAGCCTCTGCTTGCTCAGGCTCTGAATGCTGGTGCTTCGGCCCAATTGCGCAACATGGCAACGGTGGGGGGCAATATGTTGCAGCGCACCCGCTGTCCTTACTTCTACGATACAGCCCTGCCCTGTAACAAGCGCGAGCCCGGCTCAGGCTGCGGGGCACTGGAAGGCTTCAACCGCATGCATGCCATTTTTGGCTTCTCGGATAAGTGCATCGCTGTGCACCCCTCCGATATGAGCGTGGCTCTAGTGGCCCTTGATGCCACAGTGCTAGTAAGCGGCCCTAAAGGCGACCGGCGTATTCCCTTCAACGACTTCCACCGCCTGCCCGGCGACACGCCCCAGCGCGACACTAACCTCGAACAAGGCGAGCTGATTACCGCCGTGGAGGTGCCCGATGGCCCCTTCACCAAGCATGTGCATTACCAGAAAGTGCGTGAGCGCGCCTCCTACGCCTTCGCGCTTTTGTCCGTGGCTGCGGCGCTGGACCTTGACGGCAGCAACACCATCAAAGCTGCTCGCTTGGCTATGGGCGGCGTCGCCCACAAGCCTTGGCGCCTGATGGCGGCGGAGCAAGTATTAGTTGGCAAGCCCGCTACCGAGGAGACCTTTCGGCAAGCTGCAGAAGTAGCCATGCAGGGCGCGAAAGCCTTCCAGCATAACGCCTACAAGTTAAAGCTGGGTCCTAATACCATCATTCAGGCGTTGAAAACCGCCGCGGCTGCCTAACCCCCGAGTAATTATGAAAACGCCAGAAAAGCAAATCGGAGCGCGGATGAACCGGGTGGATGGCCGCCAGAAAGTGACGGGTGCCGCTACCTATTCGGCCGAATACCAGCTGCCGGGCATCACCTACGCCGTGCTGGTGGGCAGCACCATCACCAAGGGCCGTATTACGTCCATCGACACTAAGGCGGCCGAACGGGCACCGGGGGTGCTAGCCGTTATCAGCCACTTCAACTCCCCTAAGGTGCCGGGCTTCGATACGGCGGGCAAAGATCCCTCGCAGCCGGCCACGGTGGGCGGCCCCATCAAGGTGTTCAAGGACGACAAAATCCGCTTCAACGACCAGCCCATTGCTATTGTAGTGGCTGACTCGTTGGAGCGGGCGCGCTTCGCCGCGGGCCTGGTGAAGGGGCAATACGCGCCGGAAAAGCACCAAACTAACTTGGAAGCCAACAAGACGCAGGCCTTCCTGCCAACCTCCGCGAAGAAGAACCCGAAGCATCCCATGAATGACTACCAGCGGGGTCAGGTGGATGCCTATAAAACCGGGACCATCAAGCTGGAAAGCGAGTACGTGGTGCCTACCGAGGTGCACCATCCCATGGAGCTACAGGCCATCACGGCGCACTGGGAAGCCCCCGACCGCCTCACAATTTACGACAAGACCCAGGGCACAATGGCCACGCGCCGCGACTTTGCCCGGGAGTGGGGCTTACCCGAAGAAAACGTGAAGGTAATTGCCACATACGTGGGCGGTGCCTTTGGCAACGCTCTGCACAGCTGGCCTCACGAGTCGGCTGCTATCATCGCGGCTCGGGTGGTAAACCGGCCGGTGAAGCTCATGCTCACCCGCGAGCAGATGTTTACGATGGTGGGCTATCGGCCCTACACTTGGCAGAAATTGGGGATGAGCGCCACTCCCGACGGCAAAATTACGGCCATCACCCACGAGGCCATCGGTCAGACCTCCACCTTCGAGGAATTTACGGAGTCGACGCTGGCCCAGACGCGCATGATGTACACGTCGCCCAACCTGACCACGCGCTACCGCATTGCCTCTCTAGATGTGAACTCGCCCATCTGGATGCGCGGCCCGGGGGAGGCGACTGGCGCGTTTGCCTTGGAGTCGGCTATGGACGAAATGGCCCACCTGCTTAATATCGACCCTCTAGAATTTCGCTTGCGTAACTACACCGACCAGGATCCCGAGAGAAACCGGCCTTGGTCGAGCAAGTTTTTGAAGGAGTGCTACCAGCTCGGGGCCGAGCGCGTCGGCTGGAGCAAGCGGCAGCTCAAGCCCGGCTCCCTGCGCGATGGTGACTGGCTCGTTGGCTACGGTATGGGCGTGGGCACCTTCGGGGCGCACCGCGGCTCCTCGAAAGCCAACATCCGCCTGCTACCCAACGGCACGGTGTTGCTGCAAAGTGCCGTCACCGATATTGGTCCCGGCACAGCCACGGCCATGACCCAGATTGCCGCCGATACGCTGGGGCTGGCGCCCGAGAAAATCAAGTTTGAGCTGGGCAACTCCGACTTCGCGCAAGCACCTACGCAGGGTGGCTCGGCCATTGTGAACACGGTGGGTCCAGCCGTGCAGGAAGCCTGCATAGCACTGAAGGAAAAGCTGCGCACGCTGGCGGCTCCCAGCAACGCAGCCTTTGCCTCGGCCAAGAAGGAAGACATTGTCTTTGATGACGGCTACCTCACGTTGAACAGCAACCCCGCCGCCCGTGTCCCTTTTGCCGACCTGCTCAAGCAGACCGATGGAGGCTTTGTCACGGTGGAGTCGAAGCCCCAGGGCGATGCCTCCAAGAACTTCTCCATGTACTCGTTTTCGGTACACTTTGCTGAGGTGCGGGTTCATATTCTCACCGGTGAGGTGCGTGTGAGCAAGCTGGTATCCTGCGCGGATGCTGGCACCATCGTGAATGAAAAAACGGCCGGTAACCAGATGAAGGGCGGCGCCGTGGGCGGCATTGGTATGGCGCTGATGGAGCACGCCGTCATTGACGACCGGTTTGGCCGCTACATCACCAAGGATTTCGCTGACTATCACGTGCCGGTGCATGCCGACTCACCGGACGTGCAGGTAGCATTCGTGAACAAGCCCGACCCCTACGTCAATGCCCTGGGGACCAAAGGCATCGGTGAAATTGCCATCATTGGCGTAGCTCCGGCCATTGCCAATGCCGTATTCAACGCCACTGGTAAGCGCGTTCGGGAGTTGCCTATTACGCCGGATAAGCTAATTTAAGTTAACTAATCAAAAGGCATTTTTATACCAATAGCCTACACGTAATAAAAAAAGCCTAAGCCACTGAAATGAAGTGGCTTAGGCTTTTTTATGGTGGGCCCACTTGGAATCGAACCAAGGACCTACTGATTATGAGTCAGTTGCTCTAACCGATTGAGCTATGGGCCCGGTGCGTTCGCAACCGTATAGGTTGGTTTCGGCGGTGCAAACTACGACTTTTGCCCGTCAATTTGCAACGCTATTCTCTAAAAATGCCCCCCAGCCCTGCTCCGCGCCGCTTGCCAAATCTGCTTTTCGACTTTGGCGGCGTACTTATAAACATCGATTATCAGCGCCCTATTGAGGCCATGCGCCGCCTTGCTACCAGCGGGAGCACCATCGAATACAACCAAAAAAATCAGTCGGAGTTGTTTGACCTGCTCGAAACCGGACGCATCACGCCGGCCGAGTTCCGGGAAGGCCTGCGTACGGGCTACCAGCTTACCGCCACCGATGAGGAGTTAGACGCAGCCTGGAATTCTATTCTACTCGATGTGCCCGCCGACCGGCTGGCGTTGCTGGCTAAGCTGCACGCGCAAGGTCATCAGATGGCGCTGCTCAGCAACACCAACGTGATTCATATTGAGGAAGTAAACCGGCGCCTCAAGGCTGCGTATGGATTTGAGCATGGCATTGCGGATGTGCTAGACCGGGTGTTTTATTCCCAGGAAGTAGGGTTACGTAAGCCCGGCCCAGAGATTTTTGAGCACGTACTGCGCGAAATGAACTGGCAGGCCGAAGAAACTCTTTTCATTGAAGACAGTTTTCAACATATCGAAACGGCGCAGCGCTTGGGCTTGCACACGCTCTTCCTAGCCCCGCCGCTTACGCTCACCGACGCTTTGCCTGCCGCTATCCGTGCCTTCACTCCCTCTGCCTGACGCTCCGGCGCCCCAGCCCGATCATAACGACGATTTTCGACCTCGCTACCGCGGCTATTTCCGCCGTCACCGGGGACAGTTCAACGCCTATAAGCCCCCACGCCGCGCTGGCGCGTGTACACACTGCATCTGCTGCTGTTTGTTATCACCCTGATAACGACCACGCTGGCCGGGGCGGAGTGGATGACGGGCCGTACTTTTTTTGATCCGCGCACAGTTGGATCTTTAAGTGTGTGGCTTTCACGGGCCGAAATACGGGAGGGACTGTGGTTTTCCTTGCCATTTTTGGGCGTACTCACCGTGCATGAGTTTGGGCACTACTTCACGGCGCGCTACTATAAGGTGCGGGCTACCCTACCCTACTATATTCCGTTTTTTACTGGCTTCTTTAATACCATTGGTACGTTTGGGGCGGTTATCCGCATTAAGGACCGGATTTTCTCTCGAAAGGAATTCTTTGATATTGGGCTGGCCGGGCCATTAGCAGGTTTTCTGGTGGCTATACCCGTGCTGATGTATGGCTTTACGCACCTGCCGCCTTTAGAATACATCTTCCAAGTTCACCCAGAATATCGCGTATATGGCGCTGACTACGCGCAATACGTGTACAAAAGTGCTGGTGGTGATGGTCTAGTCTTGGGCAAGTCGTTCATTTATCAATTCTTGGAGTCGTGGCTGGCTGATCCGGCGCTACTTCCTCATCCCAATGAGCTAATGCACTACCCCCTGTTGCTGGCGGGCTCGTTGGCGCTATTCTTTACGGCGCTCAACCTGTTGCCTATTGGTCAGCTTGATGGGGGGCATATTCTATATGGCTTGCTAGGTTTCCGGCGCTTCAATCAGATTTCGGCGGTACTATTTATTGGGTTTATTTTTTATGCGGGACTGGGGCTGTTTACTGTTGATAGCTCCGATGACTCGCTGCTGTATGGCGGCCCGATTTATCTGTTTTACTTATTTACCGTGTTTCGGCGGGCCGTGCCCACGCCGCGCCGGGCGCTGATGCTGGTGCTGGGCGTAGTGGCGGCCCAGCTGGCGCTTAGTTTGGCGGTACCGGGCATTGCGGGCAACCCAGGCTGGCTGGTGTTTGGGTTTCTGCTGGGCCGCGTGATGGGCATTTATCACCCACCGGCTCCCGACGAAAGTCCGCTAAGTGCGGGTCGTAAGGTGCTGGGCTGGGTAATGCTGGTTATTTTTGTGCTCTGCTTCACGCCTTCGCCTTTCGGTTAAGTCGGCGGAAGCAACGTCGCTTGTTTGCTTATTCTATGCTACTTGAACAACGCCAACTGACGCAAACTACGCAGTTGGCTCTTCGCCCCCACGGGCTTTATATCTGTCGAAAAGACCGGCGTGGTCAGATTACGCTGGAAGTGGAGATGCCGTACGAGGAGGTGCTGCCTGTGCGCGTGGAGCGTCGCCGCCAGTTACCATCGCGCTGGCAACTGCTGAGCTTACTGTACACGTGGATCATTTGTACCCAGTTCGCGCTGAAGCAGTCTGAGTCAGTGTATGGGCTTGTTGCGCTGGGTGTAGGCTTGGGCTTGGTGGCCCTTTATTGGTACGCCCGCCGCAACTGGTGGAATCACTTTATCCTGAGTACTACACACGCCCGCGTAGTGCTGGCCGACCGTCCCAATGAGCGCAAAACGCTGTACCGCTTTACTGAAGCTCTGGAGCAGCGCACCAAAGATTACCTGCGCGAGAACTACGGCAATATTAACCCATTAGGCCTCATTGAGCCCCAACTACAACGGCTGCGCTGGCTACACAAGCTGGAGGTGCTTACCGATAAAGAGGCCCGTGCCCTCTCCACCCGCCTCACCGGCCGAATGGACGATTCGCCGCTACTGAGTATGGGCCAGGAATTGGAAGCGCCTTATGCTAATTGATGAAAAAAGCCCCCCCAGCAACGTTGCTGGGGGGCTTTTTTGTGTCATTGGTTGGCCGCTTCTAACGTCCTTCTAAGGCCGCTACGCCGGGCAGCTCTTTGCCTTCCATGTATTCGAGCAGCGCGCCGCCGCCAGTAGAAATATAACTTACGCGGTCGGCATAGCCCATCTGGTTGACGGCCGCGGCTGAGTCGCCGCCGCCGATGAGGCTAAAGGCGCCATTGGCGGTAGCATCAGCAATAGCCGCGGCTACGAACTCAGTACCGGCCGAGAAGTTTGACATCTCAAAAACGCCCATCGGACCATTCCAAAGGATAGTGCGGGACTGGCGAATGATGTTGGCAAAGTTCTCGCGCGACTCCGGGCCGATATCTAGGCCCATCCAGCCGTTTGGAATGTGGTGGTTGGGGGCCGTTTCTACGTTGGCGTCGTTGGCGAACCGGTCGGCAATGAGCGAGTCGGTAGGCAGCACTAGGTTCACGCCTTTTTCCTTGGCCTTTTGAATCAGGTGTAAGGCAAGATCCAGCTTGTCGGCTTCGAGCAAGGAGCCGCCAATGTCACCGCCTTCCGCTTTGGCAAACGTGTAAGCCATGCCACCACCAATTAGCAGGTTGTCAACTTTATCCAGTAGCTGCTCAATGAGTTGGATCTTATCCGAAATCTTCGCTCCGCCCATAATAGCCGTGAACGGACGCTCGGCTTTGGTGAGCACGCGGTGGGCGTTATCCAGCTCACTTTGCATCAAATAACCCGCTACGCGGTCTTGGGGGGCAAAATACTGGGCGGCCACGGCCGTGGAGGCGTGGCGGCGGTGGGCAGCACCAAATGCATCGTTCACGTACACGTCGCCTAGCTGCGCCAATTTCTCGGCGAAAGCCGTATCGCCGGCTTCTTCTTCTTTGTAAAAACGCACGTTTTCGCAGAGCAGAATCTGGCCGGGTTGCAGCTCAGCGGCCATTTTGGCGGCGTCGGGGCTCAGTACATCATTGGCAAACAGTACCGGCGTACCATATTCTTCCTGCAAGCGTGGAGCGATGCTTTGCAGGGAAAATTTCTTTTCCGGACCTCCCTTGGGCCGACCCAGGTGGGAAAGTAGAATAACGCTGCCGCCGTCGGCCAGAATCTTGCGAATGGTGGGCGTGGCGGCGCGAATGCGGGTGTCGTCGGTGATGTGCAGCTCGTCGTCGAGGGGCACGTTGAAATCGACGCGCACCAGGGCTCGTTTGCCGGCGAAGTTGTACTGATCGAGGGTTTGCATAAGTAAGTTGTAGGGTTTGGTAGGCCTTATACGGGACGAATGTAGTAGAAGCTTTGACGTGGCCGTGTTTCGCATCCGTTCTACTTTCCCCGTACCTTTGCGCTACGTATGAAAATAGGCATCTTCTTCGGCGGCCCGTCGCGTGAGCGGGAAATATCCTTTGCGGGCGGCCGCACTGTGTACGACAACCTGGACAAAGGCTTGTTTCAGGCCGTGCCCATCTTCGTGGACAGCCGGGGCAACTTTATTTTGCTCGACTGGCATTATATCTATAAAGGCACTATCCGGGACTTTTATCCGCCCGTGTCGGCGCTGCCGCCTTCCGAGCACCGCTTGCAGGTGTATCTAGAAAGCTTGGGCGAGCTAAGTCAGGAGGAACAAGACCGCATTATTGCGGAGGTCGGACGGCGCGTGCAGCCGCATGAGCTGCGCGAACTGATGGACTTCGCCTTCCTAGCTCTGCACGGGCCCGGCGGCGAAGACGGCGCTATTCAGGGCTTGCTGGAGTGGTACGGCGTTCCCTATTCGGGCTCAGGCATTCTGCCCTCCGCGTTTGGCATTGATAAAATTGCCCAGAAGAAATTACTGCACGCCCTGAATCGGCCCACGCCTGCTTTCCGCGTCATCAGCACGGAAGAGTGGGACGCCGCGGATCCAATAGCTACGCTTGAGTACTTAGTACGTGAGCTGGGCTTACCGCTCGTGTTTAAAGCCCCGCGCCAGGGTTCGAGCATTGGCGTCTCGATTCTACGCGAGAAAAATGCCCCCCAGTTTGCGGCCGCCGTGGAGCGCAGCTTATTCCGCAAAACCCTGACGCGCAGTGAGTGGCAGGGCAAGAGCGACGAGCAGAAACTCCTGTGGCTGCAGCAGCTCACCGACATTCGGGAAGGCATCGGGCTGCCGGTAGTATTGGAGGTTAAAGGTGAACAAGCCGCGACTGATGTTCCTACTACCCCTCAGGAGCCTCAACTCATTTATCATCCTGAGAAGCTGCTGCACACACTCAACGAGCAATTTGAGACGGCTGAGCAAGTGTTGCTTACCAACGTCGATGGCGAGTCGCAGGTATTGATAGAAAGCTTCGTGGCAGGGCGCGAGTTTTCGTGCATTGTGGTGGAAGATCCGAACGGCGAACCGCTGGCTTTGCCCCCCACCGAGATCGTGAAGGGCGAGGAGATGTTCGATTACCGCTCCAAATACCTGCCCGGCCTGAGCCGCAAAATCACGCCCATCGACCTGCCGGAAGACAAGATTCAGGAAATCCGAGAGGCTTGCCAGGAGATGTTTCGCACCTTCGGCTTTCAGGTGTACGCTCGCCTAGATGGCTTTATTCAAGCCACCGATGGCAGCCTGTTCCTGAATGATCCGAACACCACGTCGGGCATGTTGCCAGCCTCTTTCTTCTTCCATCAGGCCGCCGAAATTGGCCTGAATCCTTCGCAGTTTTTAACGTATCTAATTCGGACTTCGCTGGCCGCGCGGCGCCGCGCAGGCATGCAGCCAGTTCGGCTGGGGGGCATTTTGGCGCAGCTAGATGCGGCCGTAGCCTCACGCCAGCAGCAGGAACGGCAGCGCACCAAAGTAGCCGTAATTATGGGTGGCTACTCTTCCGAGCGTCACATTTCGGTGGAAAGTGGCCGCAATATTTACGAGAAGCTTAGCTCTTCGGTAAAATACGAGCCCATTCCAGTGTTTCTGACGGGCTCAGCCCAGGAGCATAAGCTCTACGTGCTGCCCATCAACGTGATGCTCAAGGACAACGCCGATGACATCCGCGAAAAAATCGAGTACGCTGAAGCCGGCCACGAGCTGCATCCAGTATTAGCCCGCATCCGTCGTGAAGCTGAGGCTATTACGGGCACCTACGCTGGTCAGCCGACTGCCCAACCCCGCCGCATTTCGTTTGAGGAGTTGGCCGAGATGGTCGATGAGGTGTTTATTGCCTTGCACGGCCGGCCCGGCGAGGATGGCGCTTTGCAAAAAGAGCTGGAGCAATTTGGCTTGCCCTATAATGGCTCTGGCGTCGAATCGAGCAGCATAACCATCAACAAGTTCGAAACAAACCGCCGCCTGCGCGAGGCGGGCTTGCGCGTAGCCGAGCATCGCATGGCTACCCGTCTGGAGTGGCAGGCTGACGCCGAAACCTTCTACCGCTCACTGGAAACACAATTTCATTATCCTTTTATCGCCAAGCCCGCCGACGACGGCTGCTCTTCGGCAGTAAAGAAGATCAAAAACCGGCAGGAGTTGGAAGCGTTTAGCCAGCTCATCTTCCGCAACCAAGAAGATCTGCTGCCCGAACCGGCCCGCACCCTGCATCTTGGCTTCAAGGAAGAATTCCCACAGAAAGATGCCTTCTTGGTAGAAACCTTAATTAGTCGCGACGGTGCCCAGCATTTCCTCGAAGTAACTGGCGGCCTGCTCACGCACTGGCGCCCTGATGGTTCGTTGAATATCGAAGTATTCGAAGCGTCCGAAGCGCTGGCTACCGGTGAGGTGTTGAGCTTAGAAGAGAAATTCCTGGCTGGCGAAGGTCAGAACATCACTCCCGCCCGCTACGCCCCCAACCCGAAGGAGCGGCAGCGTATATCGGAGGAAGTAAAGAAAGAGCTGCGCCGCGTGGCCGAAGTGCTGAATATTCAGGGTTATGCCCGCATTGATGCCTTCGTGCGAGTGCGCGAAACCGGGGCCGTAGAGGTACTAATTATCGAGGTAAACTCGTTGCCTGGAATGACGCCCGCCACCTGTATCTTCCACCAAACGGCGCTGAACGGCTACACACCCTATGACTTCATTGACCGGATTCTGGAATTTGGCAAAGAGCGGCAGCGGAAGCTCGAGATAGAAGCGAAAAGCTAATTTGCGCCCTGCTTTCAAGTCAGCATATTTAAAATACATAGCACATCAGCATACCACAATGGCTTTTCTTAAATCCGATACCCCACTCGACGTACTGAAACACTTGGTGGTAATTGGCTTGGCGGTGGCCTTGCTGCTGTTCGGTTTTTTCTTCGTGTACTTGCCCATGACCACCAACCACGGCGAAACCATTGTGGTACCGAAGGTGACCGGGATGCGGCAAAGCGACCTAGAAGACTACCTCGACGAGCGCAACCTGCGCTACTTCGTCGATGACTCCAGCTATAGCCCCAACATCCCGGCGTACACGGTGCTCACGCAGGACCCGGCCCCCGGCCAGCAGGTGAAGGAAGACCGCAAGATTTATATCTCGGTGAGCATGAAAAACCCGCCGGTAATTAAAATGCCCAAGCTCACGGAAGGCTCCGTGAAAAATGCGCAAATGATTCTGGCTAGCTACGACCTAGTCGTGGGCGAGATTCAAAAGGTGCCTGATCTGGCCCAAAACTCGGTATTGAAGCAACTGGTGAACGGCAAGCAGATAGAGCCCGGTTCGCCTATTGCGAAAGGTACGCGCGTAGATTTAGTAGTCGGTGACGGACAGGGTAACCAGGAGTTTCCGGTGCCTAATGTTATCAATATGCCTGCTGATGAGGCCTCTACCCTACTCGTAGGGCAGGGCTTGCAGGTAGGAGAAATTTTCTATCAACCCGCTGAAGAAGGGCAAGTGGATGGCACCATTGTAAAGCAACGCCCCGTAGCCACTCCTGGCGCTACTATTCGCATGGGTCAGTTGGTGGATTTATGGGTAGCGGGCAATGAGCCGTTGAAGGCGGTGCAGTAAGTAAGATGCTTTCAATGCTTCAGGTAAAATTTCTCCGATCCGCAGCCGTTTACCTTGCGTAAATTGCTGTCTATGAGCTACCCGAAACTTCTACTTTCCTTGTTGACGCTTGGCTTGCTGGTGCCCTTAGCCGGACATTCTCAAGTAGTTACACCGCTCACCGTTGACAAAAGCCGCCAATCTGTTATCCGTACGCCTCCCGTAGCTCGACGCGGCACGGCAGTCACGTTGCCTTTATTCGATGATTTTGCCCCCCAGGGCGAAGGCTTGCCAAAACCACTGTTCTGGGAGCCCGGCGGGGGAACCTTAGTGAATAACCGCTTTCCGGTAGCGCCTCCTTCCCGGGGTGTAGTCACGTTCGACGGGCTTTCGGCTACTGGTCAGCCTTATGGCAGTTCCTCAGCTTATAACGATACAGACACGCTCACTTCGCAGCCCATCGATTTAAGTGGGCTTACGGCCGCCAGTGGCGTGTACCTAAGTTTTTTCTGGCAATCGGGAAGTATTGTGGGGCCGCCGAAGGCAAATACCGGCAGTCAGCCCGTGCGCCTAGAACTGGAAATGCTGGACAATACTGGCTTGTGGCAGCAGGTTTGGGTACAGCTCAGCACGGGGGCACGCACCAATTTTCAGCAACAGCTCGTTGCCGTCGATCAAGCCCGATACCTGCATTCGGCTTTTCAGTTTCGGTGGAGGGCTACGGGCAACCTTGCTAATACCCGCGACGCCTGGAGCCTCGACTACATCCTGCTGAACCGCGGCCGCTCTGCCACCGACAATTCTTACCGCGATATTGCCATCAGTGCCCCACTCACCAGCCTGTTGCGGCGCTTCGCGGCGATGCCCATAGAGCAGTTTAACGCCAATGCCGCCAGTGAGCTAAACTCCAACACGCTTACCACCATCAATAACTTTGATGTAGGCCCCGCCCCCACGCCTATTACCTGGACTGGTACGCTGCAAGTCCTCCCAAGCGGCCCAAGGGCTACTTTTCTGACGGGCAATAAGTCGTTGTCGGCACGGCAGCAGCAGGACGTAATTGCGGGTGACGTTCGTATTTCTCCTTTGCCCAATACGCCTGAAGCTAAGCGCATAACGCATCGTATTGCCATTCAAACCAACGAAACGAATCCACTCACTTTATCCAACGACACTATTTCACGCATTACGGAGCTAGCCGATTACTACGCTTACGACGATGGCTCAGCGGAAGCCACTGTGAGCCTCCCCGCCCTTTCTACCGGGCCAGCCAGCTACCTCGCTTACCGCTTCGACCTGAACCGTCCTGATCGGGTACGCAGTGTCCGCATCTATCCGTCGCCGACGGGTGTAAGCCGGGTAATAACGATGAACGTGTGGGATCAGGACCCGCTAACTAATTTGCCCACGGCCGAGCCAAAAGCCTCCCAGACCTTCACTATTCCGGCCAGTTTGCCTGCCGGACAAGCATTTGTAGATATTGCCTTCTCGCAGCCAGTAAACGTGACCGGGACTTTTTATGTGGGCTATGGTCAGGCGTCGCTGGGCTTTTTTATCCCTTTCGGCATTGACCTCAACAGCACTGTCCCGGAGGGCTATCTACTTACGAATGCGGCTAATGCATGGACGGCAACCTCTACCACGCCTGCTGGTGCGCCCCTGATTCGGCCTGTAATGGCAGGCAGCATAATCACCGCTACTTCCAATCCATTGCTAGCGGCTAGTATCAGCGTTTATCCCAATCCTAGTGCTGGATTAGTGCGCGTGGAGGGCCGATACCTGCGCGTTACTGTGCTAGATGCCGTGGGACGTACTATTTGGGAAAAAGCCGACGTGCAGACCGGACAGTCTGAGTTGGACTTGCGAAATCTACCGTCAGGAGTGTATATGGCGCGGTTTTTACTTCCTCAAGGCGAAGTTGTCACGAAGCGTATAGCACTAAATTGATACGTTAGGATACAACAAAGAAAGCCTGGAAGATGGATGAGTTAAATTTTCTTCCTAAACTACGCTCCGAAACCGACGATCCCCCCCACAAATAGTCCCCCATATTATGAGCGATATTACTTCCGAAGAGTTGAAGAAGCGACAGGCTACTGGTGAAAAGCTGGTTATTCTGGACGTACGTGAAGGCTGGGAATACGAAGAATCGCGTATTGAAGGCAGCCAGCACATTCCACTGGGTTCTTTGCCCCAGCGCGTAGATGAGCTAGAAGACCTGAAAGAAGGAGAAGTCATTGTGCATTGCAAGGGTGGCAGCCGAGCTAATGCAGCGAAGGCTTTCTTGGCCCAAAATGGATTTCGCAATGTTCGCAACCTGATTGGCGGTATCACGGCATATCAGCAATAAAAATGGCGACACATAGCTGAGTCTGATCAGATGCGTAAGCGCAAAAAAGCCCCCCAACTACTAAAGAGCGGTTGGGGGGCTTTTTTGCGCTTACGCATCTGTTTTGATTTAATTTTTTATCACTCATTGCCAATTGGTTATGCCTGATTTTCAAATTTGGTTGTACACAATTTAATTGTGTACGTATAAGTGGTCACTATCATCATTACTCAATGGCCAAGGACCTAAGCGTGTCACCCGAATCTTTGCTGAAGCTCGACAATCAGCTGTGCTTTCCGCTGTATGCGCTCTCCCGCCTAGTGACCAAAGCTTACCAGCCCTATCTTCAGGCCCTCGACCTCACATACCCACAGTATCTAGTGATGCTTGCGCTGTGGGAACATCAGGAGCTGACCGTTAAAGCGCTAGGTGACAAGCTTTTGCTCGATTCAGGCACCCTTACTCCCTTGCTCAAGCGCATGGAGCAGCGCCATCTGCTCAGCCGTACCCGCGACCCGGACGATGAACGGTCGGTTAGGGTTGCGCTACTGCCGGCCGGTCAGGATTTGCGAGCTAAGGCCTGCGAAGTACCACAGCAGATGTTACACAAACTCCAGCTTTCGCCAGTTGCGGCAGAATCATTACGCACTCAACTTCAACAACTTATTTCTGTTCTCACTTAAAATTAAGTGAGCATATTTCATTTCTAACACATCCATGAGTTACCAAAAACTGTATACCGCCAAAGCGAAAGCTACCGGTGGCCGCGACGGCCGCGCCATTTCGTCCGACAATGTAATTGACCTGGCTCTGACTACACCCAAAGAACTGGGTGGTCCTGGTAAGCAAGGTGCTACCAATCCGGAGCAGCTGTTTGCCGCCGGGTACGCTGCCTGCTTCGATAGCGCCCTCAACCTGGTAGCGCGTTTCGAAAAGCAAACTATTGTGGGCAGTTCCGTAGCTGCTGATGTCAGCCTCGGCCACGAAGGCGACAAATACGACATTGCCGTAGATCTGCACGTAAATATTCCCGGCTTGGAACAAGCACAGGCCGAAGATCTGGTAGCCAAAGCGCACCAGATCTGTCCATACTCCCGCGCTACTCGTGGCAACATTGAAGTAAACCTGACGACTTCGACGCACGCCTAGTTGGGTGCTACAGTATAAAAAGAGCGCGCAGCCACGTGGCTGCGCGCTCTTTTTATGGGCTTACTCTACGCCCGCAGTTTTCCATTCGGCTCATACTGAAGCACTCGTGTATCGACCAGCTCGCGCAGCAGCTGAGTTACGGATTCGGCCTGCTGGGGGGCAAATTGGGTGAGTAGTTCGCGGGGTGTTTGGGGGGCATTTTTTAGCAAGTCTACGAGTTGGGCGCGTAACGTTGGCGAAGGCTGAGCGGGTTGTTGGGCTTTCTTCCTAGCTAAGCAAAAATCGCAGACGCGGCAGACAGGCGCGGCCATTTCGCCAAAATATTCCAGCAACAACTGCTGCCGACACCGGCCACCCAAGCTGTACTCAATCATGGCCTCCGTCTGGTGCTGAGCCAGTTCACGCGCGGCCCGCAGGGCCGGCTGATTCAGCGGCAGCTTATCCACGTCGTGGCGGGGAGTGGTGAACAGAGCTTGGGGTGAATTGTGCTGGGGTTGATATTGGATAATGCCCGAGCGGTGCAAAAACAGCAACATTTTGCGTACTTCTACTACACTCAGCCGCAGGTGCTGGGCTAGGCTATTCTCAGATATCTTCTGAAAGCCCGCGAAGATTTCTCCTCCATTCAGACGCAGTAAAGATTTGATGAGCTTATCGTGCGCGGCATTGGCTACCTGAAATCGGTACAGATCGGTATGATCGATAGGAATGTGCACACGAGCGGGGTTGTTTACCGCCTCATTAATCTGTACTAGGCCTTGCCGTGCCAATGCTTTCAGGGCATTATGCGCGTCGAGGGCTTTGATCCGATATGTTTCGGCAAATTGCTGAATATCAAAATCAAAGGCTACCAACTCGCCCCCGCCAACGGCCGTACGCGAGAAGTTCGCTAAGGCCTGATATACCCGCCGAACTGTATCGAGGGGCGGGTGGGCCAATTCAGCGCGACGACGCTGCTCCGCCGCTTCGTTGGGGCCAGCTAGGAGCACAGCAAAGGCATACTTCTCGTCGCGGCCGGCGCGGCCAGCTTCTTGGTAGTAAGCTTCTAGCGTATCGGGCGCGTCGAGGTGCACGACCAGGCGCACATCGGGCTTGTCGATGCCCATGCCGAAGGCGTTAGTGGCTACTATCACGCGGGTTTTGTTCTGCATCCAGTCCTGCTGGGTACGGTGGCGTTGCTCACTAGGCAAGCCCGCGTGGTACGCCGCCGCCGATACCTTATGATGCTGCAAAAAAGCCGCGGCATCCTCCACCTGCCGCCGCGTGCGCCCATATACGATGGCCGTTTTATCAGGACCCACACCGCGCAGCACTTCCTGCAAGCGCCGCAGCTTATCCTCGGTCTGCAGAACAGAATAAGAAAGGTTAGGCCGGGCGAAGCTTTGCTGAAAAACCTGATGGTTGGGCCCAAACTTTAGTCGCTCGATAATGTCCGCCTTCACAGGTTTGGTGGCAGTGGCCGTGAGAGCAATAACCGGCACCTTCGGCAGCAACTCGCGTAGCTCCGCAATCTGCAGATAAGGTGGCCGGAAGTCGTAGCCCCACTGTGAGAGGCAGTGCGCCTCATCCACGGCCAGCAGGTTTACTTTCATCTTCGCTACCCGCACCCGAAACATCTCCGTCAGCAGCCGCTCTGGCGACACGTACAGAAACTTCACCGGCCCATACACGCAATTATCCAGGGTCTGGTCGATTTCCTGATGGCTCATACCCGCGTACACTGCCTCGGCCTTAATGCCCCGCGCCCGCAATTGCTCCACCTGATCTTTCATCAGCGCAATCAGCGGCGACACCACTACACAAATACCCTCCCGCGCCAGCGCTGGCACCTGAAAGCACACACTTTTGCCCCCCCCTGTGGGCAGCAGAGCCAGCGTATCTTGCCCCGCCAGCACCGAGCGAATAATATCCTCTTGAAACGGCCGAAAAGCCGTGTGACCCCAATGCTGGCGCAGCAGGTGCAGGATGTCGTCGGTAGGTAAAGGCATACTACTGCAAAGGTAACTTCTACCTGAACTTACAGACCAACAAAAAAGCCCAGCTCCAAACGGAACCGGGCTTTTTGTGTATGTAGTGAGTTAAACTTTAAGCGGCAGCCGACTCACCGTTCTCACGGTCTTCGATAGCCTTACGCAGCTTGGCTACAGCTTGGTTAGCGCGCTCCTCGTCCAGACGGTTGATGTTAAGCAACATCTTGGTCTTCTCCTGGCGCGTAATCACCGGATGGTTGAGCAAACGGATAATTTCCTCTTTCTGCGCAGCCGTAGCATACGCGATGGCTGGTGCCGGAGCCTCGGTAGGCTCAGCGGGTACGGCCTTCATGGGCGTAGCCTCAGCAGCTACAGTGGCCGGAGTAGCAGCAGGGGCTACAGTCAGGGCGGGTTTAACCTCTGGCTGATTGCCACCATACTCCATCTCCTCAGCAGGCGTAGGCTCGTAGCCAGCAGCGCGAATAATCCAAGCGAGAATATTGCGGTACGCCTTGCCAATAGCACGCGTCTGCGCCATACTCATGATGGCAAACTCCTGGTAGAACTTCTTACCCGACTCTTTATTCGAGCATACGGCAAAGCCAGCGCCTACCGTATGACCCGAACGCAAATCGAACAAGGTCACCTTAGCTTGATATTTCAACTCCGTCTCGGTGCTGACATTGATGACATGGTCAACGATAGGCACGATGCCCAAGCGCGAGCCAGCATACTGCCAGCCTTCCACGTTCACAAACTCTTTGCCCTGCACTGTCGTCGTGAGCTTGTTGTCTTTGATGAACTTCGCCAGATCAGTAGCCAAGTGCAACGTCTCATCGGAGCGCGAAATATCGTAGCTCTCAATCTTGCTCTTGCGAGCCTGGTCTTTAACGGGTTTGGTTACTTCGTTCATGGCGGTTTCCATAAGTGTCCTGTAGTACGTTTTGTTATTTGGGTATATAACTAAAGATACGAGCGAAAGGTGCAAAAAGCGTGCTTTTTATATGTAATTTTTATTGCTGATTATCAGATACTTATGAATTAAATTCCTAAAATTTTTAGAAAACTAAAAAACGGGTACTTTTTCGTTCTCTCTAAACACCTTTTTTGGCTTATCTGGTTTCCATTTAACTGCACAAAAAAGCCCCCAGAAACGTTTCTAGAGGGCCTTTTCAATTATTTCTTAACCGGACTCTACTCCGTAATGTAGCCGTCTTTCATAGTAATCGTGCGGTCGGCCATTTCGGCCAGTTGGTCGTTGTGCGTCACGATAACAAAGGTTTGCCCTAGCTCCTTGCGCAACAGAAAGAAAATCTGATGTAGCTCCTGCGCATTCTGCGAATCGAGGTTGCCGCTGGGCTCGTCAGCAAAAATGATTTCGGGCGAATTAATTAGGGCCCGAGCTACCGCCGTACGCTGCTGCTCCCCGCCCGACATTTCCGAGGGCTTATGGTCGGCGCGGCGCTCTAGGTTCAACATCCCCAAAAGTTCGCGGGCTCGTACGCGCACTTCCTTCTCCGAGCGACCTGCTAAGTAAGCTGGCAAGCATACATTCTCCAGAGCCGTAAACTCGGGCAACAAATTATGAAACTGGAAAATGAAGCCGATGTGTCGGTTGCGAAACCGCGCTAAGTCGGAGCGCCCGAGGGAGCTAACCGACTGACCATCGAATAGCACCTCGCCCGTATCGGGGTTGTCCAATGTACCCAGAATGTGTAGCAGGGTACTTTTGCCCGCCCCCGATGAACCAACGATGGACACGATTTCCGACTTCTCAATCGTCAGGTCGATGCCCTTAAGCACTTCCAGCGTGTTGTAGCTTTTGCGAATATTTATGGCCTGCAGCAAACGATAAGCGAATTGGGGTGAGCAGTTGGGAACAAACAAAGCTACGGATCAATCGCAGATTATGACGTCCAATTCAATTCCTTAGCTTGTGGAAAAGTGCTGGGGGCAAATTCCGAATTTGCTGCCTACATTTTAGCTTCCTGCAGCTACTAATCTGTTTATGCCCAACTCTCTACTGTTCCGTCGCTGGTGGGCGTTTGTGCCGCTGCTCACCCTACTAGGGTTGGCAATTGTATTAGCCGCTGGCTGGTGGTGGCCGCGGTTGGCTCCCTCCTACCCAATTCCGGCTGCTACGGCGAACGTCAGCATCGCGGTCAACTTGAATAATCGCATACGAGGGGTAAGCTGGGTAGGCAGCGACTCCATTACCGATGTTGAGCTGGCCCCATTGCAGCAGCACAACGTAACTTGGATAGCGCAAACGCCCTTTGGCTGGCAGCGCGGTGCCACCTCTCCCACCATTGGTATGCACACCGGGCGTGGGCGCGTGTATTGGGGCGAAAGCGACGCAGGTCTGATTCAGACAGCTCAACTAGCCCGCAAGCGCGGTCAGCATATCCTGCTCAAACCTCATCTATGGGTGCGCGGCGATGGCACCTGGCCCGGCGACATCCGCATGACCTCCGAGGCCGACTGGAAAGCCTGGTTTGCGAGCTACACGACCTTCATACTGCACTACGCCGAACTGGCTGAGCAACAAAAACTCGACGGCCTGTGTATCGGAACCGAGCTAGAGCAAACAACGACTCCTGCCCACGAAACCGAGTGGCGCGCCCTTATTCGCCAGATACGCCAAGTGTACCACGGCCCGCTCACCTACGCTGCCAACTGGAGCGGTGAGTACGAGCATATTCGATTTTGGGACGCGCTAGATTACATTGGCATTCAAGCCTATTTCCCGCTCACCAAGAACAGCAAGCCCACCAAAGCTGAACTGCTGGCTGGCTGGCAGCCACATTTGAAAGCCATCGAGCGGGTGCAAAAGCGTTTCGACAAGCCTGTGGTTTTCACTGAAATGGGCTACAAATGCACCGCCGATGCTGCCGTGGAACCCTGGGTCTGGCCCGACCGCACCACAGCTTTCCTACAACTCGACGAGGACACACAAGCCACTTGCTACGCGGCCATGTTCGAGACGTTTTGGACGAAAAAATGGTTTGGGGGCTTTTTGTCTGGAAGTGGTATCCGAAACTAGCTCCTGACGGCCCAGCCCGGCGCCACGCTGATTTTACGCCCCAACATAAAGAGGCTGCCCAAGTTATGGCACAGTGGTTTGGAAAGTAGATGTGGCATTTGTAACGCCCCGCGTCGCATTTTTGCCTACTTTCGTGCACTGAACACCACCCCATCATCCCATTGAACTGACCTCTATGAACATTCACGAGTATCAGGGTAAAGAAATTCTTAAAAGCTACGGCGTACGCATTCAGGAAGGAATCGTGGCCGAGACGCCCGAGGAAGCTGTTGCCGCTGCCAAGCGCCTAACCGAGGAAACCGGCACTAGCTGGCACGTTATCAAAGCGCAAATCCACGCCGGCGGACGCGGTAAAGGAGGCGGCGTAAAGCTGGCCAAGAACCTGGACCAAGTGAAGGAAGTAGCTGGCCAGATCATTGGCATGCAGCTGGTTACGAAACAAACCGGTGCAGAAGGTCGCAAAGTACATAAAGTACTTGTTGCTCAGGATGTCTACTATCCCGGCGATTCAGAGCCGAAGGAATATTACATGAGCGTACTGCTAGACCGCTCAACTGGCCAAAACGTTATCATCTATACCACTGAAGGTGGCATGGACATCGAGGAAGTTGCTGAGCAGCACCCCGAGAAGATTCACCGTGAGCACGTTGACCCGCGTGTAGGCTTGCAGGGCTTCCAGGCTCGCAAAATTGCTTTCAACCTGGGCCTCACCGGCGAAGCGCAAAAAGAGATGGTGAAGTTCGTAACGGCTCTGTACAAGGCCTACGACGAAACCGATTCAGCCATGTTCGAAATCAACCCCGTGTTGAAGACGTCGGACAACAAGATTCTGGCTGTTGACGCCAAAGTAAACCTCGACGACAACGCTCTCTATCGTCACAAAACCTTCGCCGACCTGCGCGACACCAACGAGGAAGACCCACTGGAAGTAGAAGCTTCCGAGTCGAACCTCAACTATGTGAAGCTCGACGGCAACGTGGGCTGCATGGTAAATGGCGCTGGCCTAGCCATGGCTACCATGGACATCATCAAGCTTTCGGGTGGCGAACCCGCCAACTTCCTCGATGTAGGGGGTGGGGCCAACGCCCAGACCGTTGAAGCTGGCTTCCGTATCATCCTGAAGGACCCGAACGTGAAGGCTATTCTCATCAACATCTTCGGCGGCATCGTGCGTTGCGACCGGGTAGCGAACGGAGTAGTTGAGGCCTACAAGAACATCGGCGATATCAACGTACCTATCATCGTACGTCTGCAAGGCACCAATGCTGAAGAAGGCGCCCGCATCATTGATGAGTCCGGTCTGAAAGTGTTCTCGGCCGTATTGCTGAAGGATGCCGCTCAGAAGGTGAAAGAAGTATTGGAATCACAGAAGGCATAAAGTCTTTCTGCTGTTACAACAAAAAGCCCCCCAGAATAGCTCTGGGGGCTTTTTGTTGTAACAGCAGAAAGACTTAAGCTGTAACGTTTGTATTCTCAGCAGTATTTGATGCTTCAATGCCATTACCTCCGGCTACGCCAGCATTTTCTTCGGGCTGTACTGGAACGGACTTACCCATCACGCGCAACTCTACTTCCATATTGCCGCGAGTACCCACCGAATAAGGACAGATAGTATGCGCCTGACGAACCATGTCAATGGTCTTCTGTTCGTCAAATTTTTTCAGATCTACGTCCAGAATAGCGCTTAGGCCGTAAGCCTCACCTTCCTGAAATAGCGTCACAGAGCATTTTACTTCGCTTTGTGAGTCGAGCCGGTCGCCATTACGCTGGGCTATCACTAATAGAGCCTGCTGAAAGCAAGAAGCATAGCCTGCAGCGAATAACTCTTCGGGGTTTGTAGCGCCTTTTTTGCCTCCCAAGCCCTCAGGTACTGACATATCCAGATCAATAATGCCCGTGGCAGAGCGTACGTGGCCGCTACGGCCACCGACAGCCGCAGCATCGGCTGTATAAAGCGTTTTCTTTTCGTTAGTAGACATAAGCTAAGGGTTCAGGTTGTGTGTTTGAATTAACTGATTTTAGCCCTTTAAGGTTATACTGACCCACAGAACTACCCAAAAAGCCCCCACGTTTGGCTTGACGTATTTTTCTCTCTACTTTTGCCCACCTTCCGGTCACGTCGTACAACGGATAGTATGAGAGTTTCCGAAGCTCTTGATCTAGGTTCGATTCCTAGCGTGACCACTTATAACTATTGAAAAGGCCCTCTGCGCACCGTAGAGGGCCTTTTTTGTTTTTACTTTGGAGCTCCTCAACACAAGCCGCTGCTTACTTCGCTCTTTTCCGTCTTACTCAGGCGGCTGCCATCATGTTACCGGGGGTAGACTTCGGCTCTGATAGCGAATAGTAAATCAAGAAGCGATTACTTATATTACTTGTTCGAAATAATAACGATTGGGAGGTTATCAGGTAGTAAAGGGTATTATTTTTGAATTCCGTCCTCCTTCATATTACCTCTGCACTTAGACTTTCGCGTAGCTAATTCATCTTTATAACCATATGGAAGTACATCTACTCAATACCCCTCCGGATTCTCAATCGCTCAGCAATAAATCATCGGGTCCTAAAGTTGTGCTGGCTAGTCAGCATTGGATAGTGTCAGACAATGAAACGGCGCGAAAAGTGAAGTACATTTTTCGGCCAAATGGTGATCTATTAATTGCTCAGGTAAAAGAACGCAAATCTTCCAAATGATGGCAATTCGCCCCAGCAATGAGGCAACAGTTGGCTAAACTAGGCAAGTGATTAGAGCAAATGCTCTCAACAGGTGGCTAGTTGTGTATGTATAAAGCTCTGAAAGACACGAAAGGCGAAACAGAAAGCGCTGCATAGCTTTTTTGGCTAGGTGCGCTTCTGCGTAAAAGTACTGTGACTGGCCAATTCTGCTACTACCAGTTCGTTTACGCTCACTATCACGCAGGTCCAAGTAAAACCAAATCTGCTTTCCGTTTTTCTATCAGACTATACTGTTTACTCCCACTATTTTACGCATGTGTCGGTTACCTTCTTAGCTAAAGCCTTACCACAACACTGGCAAAACTGGAAATGACTAATCGGGGTACTATTATTCAGAGAGTCGATTCGAGAACCGTAGAGATTATGGTAAGATTCGATTTAACTCTGACGTGGCAGTTTCTTGATATATAATGTTTCCGTAAACGTTTAAGTATATTCAGGATAGTATGAACTATTATTTTTTACTGTAAAATTTTGATGTTTAAGCATTTGCTATAGCTTATAGATGTATATTAGCTAAATGAGAGCTATTTCTCAACTATAACTATACTAATATGACTGCTTGGATAATTGCGCATCAGGACTGGTTACTAACGTTAACCGGAATTCTGCTTTCAATTTTTGGAGTGAACTGGCTCCTAAACAGATGGCATTCTCTTGCTACAAAGGATCGTAAGGACACTAGCATCAGTACAATCGGCAGTAACCGGCCAGATTTTGACGTTGAAACTACAAATCGTTAAGCACTAAAGCCTTTGAAGCATACGAAATTATAGTCATGCCGTACCTAGTGTCGGAAATTTTACAGCTGGTAAGAAATTGATACTACAAGCTAAATCAAATTTCAAATTTGTATTTTGCTTTTAATATATTTTAAAAATGTGATTATATATTACTTAGTAATTATTTACTATTCAACAATTTGTGGAAATAACAGCTTTAATACTTTTGAGTAATTACACGATTTAGGTAGTATTAATATCTACATCTCAACAAGGAAAACGCAATAATCATTGGGAATAAATTATAACTTTCTTAACTTGTCATATATTTATAAAGGTTGTGATTATTACTTGAAGATATGACTGAATGGTTAATTGAAAACAGAGAGTGGCTAGGTACCGCTATTCCTTTCTCTGCTATTATGAGTGCAATTATCTTTTGGCTTCTAAGCAGCGAGGATAAACCAGCGGTTATCCACTTACAGGACAAGCCGAAAGGTGTATCTTTTATTAGTAATACTCATGGCTACGCTGTTAGCAGTAGGATTGAGTTTCCTCTTCTTATGCCTGAGCATAAGAATGTTATGGTTATGAAATAAGTATTTATCCGAATAAGTTGGTATGAGCATTTCACCAATTTATTTAGGTAGCGTATCTTCCTAAGCAGTATTACTCACTTTTGGCAGGCATAGGCAGTGCCACTCGCACTGTTGTTCCCCGATCGGGATGGGAATCGAGCGAAAAACGCCCCCCAAGGAGTTCAGCACGATTTCGAATGCTGATAATGCCCATACCTGGGTCGGAAATTATTTCAGGAGAACTGGGCATTCCTTGGCCATCATCCTGCACACTAAGAACCACCTGATCGTCCTCTTGCTCTACTTGGATATGTACTATTCGGGCGTGAGCATGTTTGATAACGTTGGTCAAGAGTTCCTGAACAATACGGTATACAGCTAGCTCAAGCAGGAGCGGGCGAGGCTGGTCTAGGCCAGTCAGATGCAGGTGAACCTTAAGCTTGCCTGGAGGAATGTGCTTAACCAACTCCTGTAGTGCTACTTCTAACCCAAAGTCTTCCAGAATACCAGGTGTTAATTGGTGCGACACATTGCGTGTAGCCTGAATCGCTTCATTCAATGCTTGCCACACCGCCGGGTCGGGAGGAGAGTGTCGGCCGTTCTCAAGGTTAAGTTTGGTCACGTAGAGCAGTTGGCCCACTCCGTTGTGCAAAGCCTCAGCAATTCGCTTGCGCTCCGCCTCTTGGGCAGCAAACACAGCCCTTACAACGGTTTGCTGCTGCTGACGTTGAAGCTGAACGGCGTCGGCAAGCATGCGGTTTCGCTCGGTTATGTCACAAATAGTTATCAAGATACCCGTCACTTCGCCCTGATCAGTGTTTCGGAGGGGCACAAAATACATGTCGTAACTACCGGGTCGGAGCCTTAAGCGCTGGTTAAATAGTGTAATAGGCTTACCATCCCGGACCTTCTCCAACAGGTTCCTCATCTCAGGCGTTTCGAGGTAATGAGGAAGAACATCGAAAAATGAACGACCCAGCGCCTGCTCTTCCGGCACAGATGAATACTGAGCGGCGGTCTGGTTCCATGCCATCACACACAGGTTCAGGTCTAGCGCAACCAGAGCGTCGGGGCTGTGGTCAATCACTTGCTTAGTAAATGCCTTCTCAGCACGCAAATTCTTCTTCATCTGCTCCGACTCGGTGATGTCGAGGGAGAAGATGACAGCCTCCTGCTTTGCTTTATCGAAGAAGCCGTAGTTCTGATAATACACTTCGTTGCCTTCCCAGGCCACAAAGCTTACCGTACTGATAGAGTTACCGGCCAAAAGGTGACGTATGTGCTCGGCTTCATCCGGAAATCCTTCAAAAATGCTAGCTCCCTGCAGCTGATTATCCTGGATACCCAAGGGGCGCAAACCTAACCCTACAAGATCCAGAAATACTCCCCTATGATCAAGCCTGGTCAATACTACCGGCATATTATGCACCATGTAATCCAGAAGGCGATTCTTATAGCTTAACTCTTGCTGGGCCCGACGTTTGGAGCTGATATCACGCAGTACTCCCAACAACTGATCGGGTTGGCCTTCTTTTTTTTGTAGCTCACCCCGAAACCGTATATAGCGAATGGCTTTAGCGGCGTCTAACACCCGAAATTCCAAGACTAAGGGCCGACCGGTTTGCTGAGCCTGTGCTAAGATTTCGCTAACCGGAGCCAGATCCTCTGGATATATTTGTTGGGAAACTTCCTTGGCAGGAACAGGTTCCGTTCCGGGAAGCAGGCCGAGTAAGTTGCGGGCGAGTGCATCGAGTACGACCTTTTTGCTCCCTAGAATGTACCTCACAGTGCCTACGCCGGCAGCATCCAATGACCGCTGTTTGTCTTCTTCGCTTTCGAGGCGGTGCTGCTCAGCTATTTTGAGCGGAGTTATATCGCGCCAAACGGCATACAGAAGAGTGCGTGTGTCCATCTGGACCGGCGTGAGCATGATTTCCCCCCAGAACTTCTCACCAGTATACCTCTGGCCCAGCCACTCATAGCGATAGTGGCCCTGATCTATAGCCCGACGGCAGTAATCGTCGGCACGCTCACGGCTGGGCAGGCCGTCGGGCTGATGCTGGGGGGCAAATTCAGCGACATGACGGCCCAAAAGCTGTTGCTTGTCTGTGGCCTCAACCAGTGCCAGCATGGCAGCATTGCAATCGACAAAGTAGTTATCGAGCAGCAGAAACACGGCATCGCTACTGTATTCAAACAGGCGCTGAAAATTGTCGGCGGACGGGTTGGCGGAGGTGTGGGCCGTGGCCACCTTAGCGGCTTGTTGGAGGGCTTTTATTTGCTTCTGGGCGCGGTCCAACTCCTGCTGCTGCAAGCGTAGCATGGTTTCATAGAGCAACTTTGGGGGCGGCTCCGCACTCAAGTAGGCAGCATCTGTGGTGGCCAGATGCTGCAATGCCTGTTGGCGCAATGCGTTAAGTTCTGTGGACGCAGGAACAGAAAAAGATCTAGCCATAATCAGATCAACTAGCTACGGCATGCGGCCATTGTCAGCCGAACGGTTTGAGTATTAGCAAATTTGCCCCCAGTACTGAGGTTGAGTTAGTAAGCCACCGCCGTACAGTGGTTTACTACTACGGATACACGGCAATCGACTTGGGCACTACTCATGAGCCTAGCACTGCCTGCGCAAGCGAGAGCTAGTCCAGCAAGCCGTGCTCAACGGCATATTTGATTAAAGCAGCGGTGTTTTTTACCTGGGTTTTTTCCAGAATATTCTGGCGGTGGGTTTCTACCGTGCGCCGGCTGACAAATAGCTTCTCCGCAATGGCATTGTTCGTGAGGCCTTCCGCAATGAGCCGGAGCACTTCCAACTCCCGATAAGACAGGCCATCCACTTTTTTGGTTTCGGCGGAAGCCTCCGGGTGAAGCACTTTTTGCAGCAGCGACAAGCCAATGTCGCTGCATATAAAGCGCTTGCCAGATGAAACCGCGCGGATAGCCGCGATGATCTCGGCCTGATCCGCGCTTTTGAGAATGTAGCCCGCCGCGCCCGCATCCAGCGCCTGGCCCACGTACCGCTCATGGGCCAGCATGGTAAGCACCAAGACGCGTATTTCCGGAAACTGCTCCCGCAGCACAGGCAGCGTAGCGAAGCCATCGAGCACGGGCATTTGTAAGTCCATGAGCACGATATCAGCGGGAGTTGTTGGCAGCCGATCCAGCAGTTCTTGTCCATTGCTGGCATCGCCCACGATAAGCAGGCCGGGTACCCCCGTTAGCAAGGCCTTCATTCCATCACGAACGAGGGAGTGGTCATCGACTAGGAACAAGCGAATCATGGGAGAGAATGTAAGTAAAATTTCGAATCACCCTACAGAGCAGCTAGCGAAGCGGCCCATCTCCCTGCATTTGTATATGAATGTAAGTAATTGCAAATGAGGTAAAAAACGATTCTTAGGAATGGATCATTCAAATACCGAAAGGGAGTAAAATAAATCAAAAATTGCCCCCCATTTTCTACGAAACGAGTATAAGGCAGTAGCAAAATGTGCGGGTCGAAAATCTATCTTGACTGACTCTATTTTATCTACCTATCAGCTTATCCGACGCGTTATACTATTTGATATATATGGCTGCTATTTTATCTGACCGCCAATCGGCCGCTTTTCGCTTAACCGATCGTCTTTGGCACCTGCGCGGCGTCGATGCCCTGCTCATGGCCGTTGACCGGGGCGGCGTAGCCATTGGCTCCGTGCTGGCGAGACTACTAGGTTTTCCGCTGGAGTTCTTGGCTGAAACAGAGGATTGGTTTGGTGAGAGAACACAGGAAGAGGCTGAGTTGGTCGCCCCATCATCGGCTCGTAAAGGCCAGACATTAATCGTAGTAGACGACGGAATGGCAACCGAAACGCGACTGGCTGCGGCCTTACGTATTGCCCGCGCCCGCCAGCCGACACTGTTGGTACTGGCTTTGCCCGCGGCTCTGCCTGCCACCACGGCTCGCCTGCGCACTATGGCTGATGCCGTGATATATCTACAAAGCCCTACTCACAGCCAGGCGGTAGAAGAATGTTATGAGAAGCTACCCCCGGTAACCGATGCCGAGGTGGCCGAAGCAATGCGCGCAGCTAATGCATAATGCTCGGAAGTAACAGTCATTTTCCTCAACGGCTCTGAGTATTGAGGGGGTATGCTAACGCTGTAGCTTACGCAGCGCCAACAGGCATAAAGCAACGGAGCCCGCCACCCGAATCTGGCCGCTAAGAATCATGCTTTCAACTTGTGTGAGGGGCACTGTGAGTACCTCAATATTTTCGGTCGGATCGAGCTGCTGGTCGGCTACCAGCCGTGCGTTGCGGGCCAGAAAAAATGAGATAGTGTTTGTGTCCTTGGTGGGGTTATCGCTTACTTCCAACAGCAGCTCCAGCTCATCGGTAGTGTAACCGGTTTCTTCCAGCAGCTCGCGCCTGGCTGCTTCCTGGGGAGCTTTTTCGCCCTCGTCTATTACGCCTCCGGGCAGTTCAATCAGGATTTGGCCCAAGCCATGCTTGTACTGTCGGACCAACACGACCTGCTCGTCTTCGGTCACGGCGAATATCAGCACCACATTGGAGCGCACACTCACAAAGTAATCGTCGAGTTGCTGCCCGTCGGGCAGTTCCACATGGTCGCGGCGAACTTTATACCACGGATGATCAAATACCAGTTCAGATGTAAGCGTCTTCCAGGGCTCAATTTTTTTTGTCATGCTGTATCAATCAGAAATCAGTTGGCAAGGTACTAAACGCCCCCGCAGAAGGAACAACAGTCAGGGTTTTCGGCTGTGTCGGCAACACCTGGCACCAAGCAGTGAGAAGCTATATGACAAATGCGCTTTAATTATTAGAACGAGGGCTGGTAACTCAGTATCTTACATACACTTTGGAAACGATTGTAAGCATTGATGCGACGCTTGCACCATAATATAGCTTCTGTCAACTAGTACCAGAGGCGTTGCCCACAACGATAATTTGCTCATTTTTCCTATCGCCTGTGAGTACTATTACTCAGTATTTCCACAACGCCGCGGCAGTCATTACATACCACACGGTGGGGTATCTGCGCGTTACCTGGCACCCAACGGCCGTATCCGTAACCGAGCTACAGGCGATTTATGAGCATATACTCCACGCCATGCTTCACTATGGCTCCACCCAGCTGATGAGTGTGCATGGTCAGCGGCCGCCTATGCCGCCGCCGCTGCAGCAGTGGCTAACTACGCAATGGGTACGGCGGGCTATTGCGGAAGCAGGCTACGACAAGTGTGCCGTGGTAGAAGCCGAAACGCCTTTAAGTCGGCTGGCGGCTCGCTCTATTGGCAGTGGCCTTTCGCAAATGCTACGCTACAACTATTTCTCAACCATGCAGGACGCGGCTGACTGGCTCCAGAAAAAATAACCAATTAATTGCCCCCCAGAATTTTCTAACCCACCTCGCTCGTCACTAGACCGCGATGATAAACATATTCGGTCGCGGTAGCCATCAGTACCTGGCTGCTTAAAGTAAAATAGGCATTCTCGGTACGGGTGCGAAACGAGAGAACTGAGGCCGTTACCTGCTGCCCTACCCACTCCTCCCCCAGCGGTCCGCTGGTAGGTGGACCGTAGAGCCGAATAAACTCCTGCCGCAGGCCCGCAATTACCTCAGTACCAGTGGCCAGCAAATCGATACGGTACAGCTGCTCGTCGAAAAAGCGGTAGTGAATCTGCCGGAGCGGATGGCTTAAGTACAGCAGGTCTTCCTGTTCGCGGGCATAAGTCGCTACGCGGGGGTCGTGCAGGGCCGACACGAGTATCAGCCCACTCAGCTCATGCACTTTCTGCCCGAACCGAGCCTCCCGAAAGCCGTTCTGCTGATCAAGATAACGCGTGCTGTCTACCATTACTTTTCACTGAAATTGCGCTAGGAATGACAGTCTTACCAGAGCAAATATATAATTTTTATAGGTTGATGCAAATGTTAATCTATCCAATACCGATAGCTTACTAGTAGATACACGCCATATCAAAACAGCTTAAATAGCTATTCAGGGCATTTTTTAGGTATTTAAGTAGATAGCTAGTAGTTTCTGCCACCAATTTAAGTAACTGCTGAGCTTGTTTTTATAATCCAATATCGCTGCGCTTGCGTATAGCAAGTTAGATTCCCTTATTTCTTAACTCAATCGTAATGAAAAAGTCTTTGTTGACTACCCTCGCTTTCGCTTTCACCATTAGTCTAGTCACGCCGGCTGTGGCCCAAACAACGGCCAAAACCAAGTCGGATGCCGACAAGATCAAAACCAAGGAAGATGGCAACATGTCGAAGACCAAAATGGCCGACGACGGAAAAATGAAAATGAAAGGCAAAACGGCTGCCGGCGACAAAATGAAAGCCAAAGGCAAGCCCGGCAAAGCCGCTGAAACCATGGTAAATGCCGCCGACTTGCCCATGAGCAGCGCTGAAGGCGTGATGGTAGGCGGCGCCATGATGGTGCCAAGCAAAGACATTGTAGACAACGCCGTAATGTCGTCGGAGCATGGCACGCTGGTAGCAGCTGTGAAGGCGGCTGGCTTGGTAGAAACACTGAAAAGCGCGGGCCCTTTCACCGTATTTGCGCCCACCAACGCCGCTTTTGACAAACTACCCGCTGGCACCGTGAACACCTTGGTAATGCCCGAGAATAAAGCCAAACTCACCACTATTCTGACTTACCACGTAGTGCCCGGCGCCGTGCGCGCCGCCGACCTGCAAAACGGCCAGACCTTAACTACCGTGCAAGGCGAGACCCTAACGGTGATGAAAAGTGGTACCAGCGTAATGCTGAAAGACGCCAAAGGCGGCATGGCTACCGTGACTACCGCCGACGTAATTTCTAGCAATGGCGTGACCCACGTTATCGATAGCGTATTGATGCCGGCCAAATAAGCTGAGATACCAACGATAAAAAAGCCCCCCAGACGAGTCTGGGGGGCTTTTTTATCGTTGGATACCTTGGGTTGACAATGCGGGAAGTCAGCCCATTTTTATTGAAGTTTGGGCCTGATAGATTGCGTTGGGCTTGTCCTGAACAAAATATTTTTCTGGGCGGCAACAGTTGTTGAGTAAGCGTTTTGCGTAGAAAGAGAACAGTGCCCCAAATGGGCCATCAACCTCTACCAACCTATGAAAGACTCTTCAAAAAAAGCCCCCCAGAACCCCGACGAGCAGCCTCCACGCCGTACCACCCAAAACCAGCCGGCTACAGCCGCTGACCCAAATGCATCGTTTCCGGGCACTGGCGATGAGCACCGACCTGGCGAAAACCTTTATACCCTGCCCGAGATGCAGGAGCCACAGCCCCGCAACCCAACGGAGCCGCAGCCTAAATCAACCAACGAGCCAGCCGCCGAAACGTCGATGCTGGACCGAGAAACCCACGGCCAACTCCTCGATGAGCCGGTGCCAGATGGCAAGTCGGGCATCAGCGACAGCGTCATCAACCCAGTTATTGCGCAGTCGAGCCGCCTCGAAGACAATAACCGCGGCGAGTAACCTCCATTTCTTACGGCTGGGATAACGCCTGCGGGCCGCACGAACTACAGCGTTCAGGCGCCTCGCAGGCGTTATTTTGATAGTAGGTCTTTGTATTCAGCTTGATTGCGCTTCACGAAAGCCTCCACAAAATGGCAGCTGGTCAGCACCTTCAGGTTTTGGTCGCGGGCGTACGCGAGGGCGGTGCGGGCCATTTCCTCGCCTACTCCCTGCCCGCGCAGATTTTCGTCCACAAACGTGTGCGTAAAATCGATGGTGTCGTTGGCGGGCATGCTGTAGGCGAGTTCGGCTTCGTAGCCATGAACGGTGGCGTAAAAGGATTGATCTTCCTGATTATGAATGACGGAAACGGCCATGTTGATGGAAATTATAAAACGGGAAATGCGCCGCCTAACTGCTACTACCTAGCGAGGCAACTTGTTATCCACTACGCGGCTGGGACCAAATGGGTGGAATTTTGTTGACCCTTCAACCACGCTTTTGCGTACTAGCCAACTAGTTGCTTGATACCAAGTGTCTTGCTACACCTTCACACTTCACTCCACCTCTTCTATGAAAACACAAGCAGATGAGCCAAATACGGACGATAACAACAACCGTCCGCTGGCCGAAAATGAGAAAGTAGGCGCAAAATTGGCCAACAAGCCCGTTGGTCAGAGGTCAACTCAACACTCAGATACCCCCAACTACGGCGATTTTGGTCACGCCCCTCTTTCCGACGAAGAAATGAATGGCCCGGTAGCCGCGGGTGCCAATTATGGCACCGCCGCTTCGAACACGCCAGCCCCCGACCAACGCGGCTCGGCCCCTCAAAACCTGAATAATGAGGCCGTGCGCGCTACCATGAACGACGAATCGGACGACCGCCGCGAGGCCGCCAAGCTCGACGACCCGCGCTACGGCAGCGGCACCCGCAACTGGGAAACCGCTGAGCCCGCCAACCGCACCACCCAAGCCGACATTGACACGGACGAAGAATATCGGCCCGCGGCTAATTAAGCCAACGCAAATTTTCCGGAAAAAGCCGGGTGTCGCGCGGTGCGAGGCCCGGCTTTTTCTTTCACTCTGAAACGAAGTCCCCGATGAAAACGCCTGAAGAACAAGCCAGCAACCAACAGATTAATCCTGCGGCCACCCAGCCCACCGACGCGCCCCGCGTAGACGCGGCCTCCGACGAAAGTGCGGGCTCAGCCGCTATGCTCGACGCGGCCACGCACGGTCAGGTGCTGGACGGCACCACCCCCGACGAGGACACCTCCGACATGACCGACGAGCGCATGAACCCCGGGGCTAACCAAATATCGGATACTGACGAAGCCTAGAAGCTGTCTTATGAGTCAAAAAAGCCCCCCAACATATTGCTGGGGGGCTTTTTTGTGCGCAAAAACATCTAGCCCGGAAGCTTTTGATGCAGAAGAAGTCCTAGTAAACTTGCACAGATTACGCACGGCTCCAACGCGCTGAGTATGGTGCAGTGCGTAACAACCAGCGAGTTGCACTCTTCCCCCTCATGCCCATGTCTATTTCTGCCCTCACCACCTTACATTGGCCTGCTGTAAAACTCATCTACACGCAAGGCATTGCGACCGGCAACGCTACGTTCGAAACACAAAGCCCGAGCTGGGAAGCCTGGGACGCTGGGCATCTGGCGCACAGTCGGCTGGTGGCTACCGACGCTGCTGGCAACGTGCTGGGCTGGGCGGCCTTGTCACCAGTTTCGGGGCGGTGCGTGTACGGGGGCGTGGCGGAAGTGAGCGTGTATGTCGCCGATGCCGCCCGCGGACAGGGTGTGGGCCGGCAGTTGCTGGGTGCATTGATAGCAGAATCAGAAAAGAATGGCATCTGGACGCTACAGGCAGGTATTTTCCCCGAGAATAGGGCCAGCATCCGGTTGCATGAGGCTCACGGCTTTCGGGTGCTGGGCCGACGTGAGCGAATTGGCAAGCTGGCCGGCGTGTGGCGCGACACGGTGCTCTTGGAGCGGCGAAGTGCCGTAGTAGGCGCCTAAGAGCTTATCTCAATTTCTTTATCTTACTTGCCTGCCTTTGAATGCGCCTGCTTAATAAAAAGCCCCCCGCGACCTGCCAATAGCTATAGGTATCCTGAGGGCAACGGCGGCGTATAGTAATAGATACCTTCGCTTCCTTACCTGCCTATCATGCCTGCTCCCCTCCTAGTCCTCACCGATTTCACGCCTGACGCCGATCTCGCCCTGAGCTACGCCGCCGCCATTGCCACTGAGTTGGAGGCACCCATCGTGTTGCTGCACATTCGTCGCACTTCCCTGCTCGATCCGGAAGCCTTAAGTGGCCGGATTCCGCAATGGAGCGAGGGCGAAATAGCGTCGGAGCTTAGTAAACGAACCGCGGATCTGACGGTGCCCGCTACGGTGGATATTTCCAATGATCTGCTGGAGAGCGCCGTAGCCGCGGCTGTAGCCCAACATCAGCCCCAGCTTATCGTGCTGGGTCGCCCCGATTATAACAAGCCCGACGAGCTCATTGATACTACCTCGCTGACTTTGCTACGGCATACGCCCGTGCCGCTGTTGGTGGTGCCCATTACGGCTCCAGCCCAGCCAAATCTGCGCCGCGTAACTATTGGTGCCGATAATCAGCCCTTTTCATTGAGCCCGCAGGTAGTAGAGTTTTGCCAGAATCTGCTGAGCGCCTTCAACGCCACCATAAACATCACGCACGTAGTAGAGCCCGAAGACGACGACAATTCCTCTCTGGCTTCACAGCAGGTAGAAAAAAGCGGCCTGACAACTGGTTTTCAGCGCATCACGACCCGCGGGCAGCGCCATTTGAGCCCCGTAGATGGCATTATAGCGGCCGTAGAAGAGGATGGCGGGGCTTATTAATCCTCATTGCAAGACGGCACAGCATCCTGCAACGAATGTTTCACCAAAGCGTATCGGCGCGCGTAGTACGAAACAGTCCGGGCCCGGTGCTGGTACTGCCAGCCCAGCCGTAAGCATTAACCCGAACGGGGATGTTGTTTCGTAGACAAGACGTTTGAGTTAACTAAGTTGAGCAGCTTACCATCGCCAACCTAGCTGCACCCCGCTGTACCAATTGCGGCCAGGAGCAGGCTGGAAGTAGCGTTGGCCAAAGGCGTTAAGGTCATTGCCGAGACTGTAGCGCCGGTTGGTGGCGTTTTCGAGGCCGGCGAAGATGTCCATCTCTAATTTGCCCTCCAGCACCCGCCGCCACCCGGCGCGCGTGGCAAACGTCCAGTAGCCGACCGCATTTACGGTATTAGCATCATTGAGCGGAACTTGGGCTTGGTGGCTAAGGGAAGGCTGAAGGTAAAAACCAAGCTCCTGGTTGAAATCGAGGCCGGCGGAAAGGGTATGCGGTGCGGTGCCGGTGAGGCGGTTGCCACTGTAGTTTTGGTCGCCCTGCTGGTAATCACGGAAGCGGAAATGATTGTAAGCGTAGCTGGCCCAGGCACGCAGGCCGGTAGGTGAGCTGTTGGGTGCGGCGGCAGAAAAGCCCCCACCGCTGTCGGCGTCGGCCGCCATAGCCAGCCGCTCACGGCCGCTTCTACGCCGCGCTGGCGGGTGGAGCCGGAGTTGAAAAACACGTTTACGCCCGATTCTGTGGTGCGCGTGACGATAGTTTGCTTCAATCTGAAATCAAACAGCGCTACATCGAAGACCAGGCGATTATTAAACAGATTGCCTCGCGTACCTAGCTCGTAGCTTGTGCCGCGCTCGGCTTCCAAGTCGCGGTTGAGGCTACCGTCGGACGGACGAATTTCCTCTTCGCTGGGGGGCGAGAAACCGCTGCTCACGCTGGCATAAGCGGATATCTGGGGAGTAATTTCCTTGAGCAATGCCACTCGCGGAGACACTACAGGCTGAAAATTGCGCCGAAACGCAAAGCTATCCGGCCGCGCCGCCGCATCCGAAACCCGCGCAATCCGGTAGCGCAGGCCATTCAGACTGGCGCCCGCCGTGAGCAGGAAATTGGCGGGCAGTTCCCAATCAGCCTGGGCAAAACCGAAACCCACGCTGGTACTAATTTCATCGTCGTAGCGCAAAGTGCCGGGCGTACCGCGGCGGTTCTGGTAGTTGCGCGAATCCTCGAAGCTGTTTTGAAACTCGCCCCCGGCGCTCAGGCGTAGCAAGCGTCCCGCCAGGGCCGCGCGGTAGCCAAACACCGAGCGTCCGCCCCAGCCAAGCGACGTATTGCGCTCCAGATCGGTCAAAAACGGCGTTTTGATAGTTGTAGCGGTGGTGTACAGTGTGGTCTTATTCGACCACCGGCTGTTGAATCGGTAGTCGTGCGTGACGCCTAGTAGCGCCGTTCGGGAGGCGTAGCCGGCCCGCTGATCTACGGTACCGAGTTGGGTGCCCACAGTTGGCCGCGCCTGCCGCGGATTCTGCTCAAACTGCGCCCTGGTCAGGCTACCGGGTATCTCGTAGTCCAGATCGGTGTAAAGAGCATGAACGGAAACTGTTTGCTTATCAGAAAAAGTAAATTCCCCATCCAGGGTCAGCACGTCGCGGCGTAGGGCGCTGTTTTGGCGGTAGCCGTCAAGGGTTTGGCGAGTATACTGGGCGCGCAGGGTAGCGGTAGCCGAGCCCGTTTCGGCCGCCACGGAGTAGCGCCGCAGCCCGAAGCTGCCGGCCGTAAATCCGGCTTGTACCCGCGCTTCGCCGGGCAATGGGCGACGGGTGCTCAGCAGCACCGCACCGCCCGTTCCGGCCCCGTACACGCTGCCTGCTGGCCCCTTTATTACCTCAATGCGCCCAATGGAAGCCGGATCAAGCAGATTGAGCGGACTGCTGCCGCTGGCTTCGGTGAAGGGAATATCGTTGTAATACAGCTTCACATTGCGCACCCCGAACGGCGAGCGGAGTGTGCTGCCTCGTACGCTGAGGCGGTAGCTGGCCGTGGCCCGCTCCTCCAGCCGCACACCCGGCAGCGTATTTACGGCCTGGGTAAGCGAAGTTTGGTTGAAGCGGTCGATAACGGTAGCATCGAGTACGCTTACGCCGGCCGCCGTGCGCCGCAGCGGCAGGTTCTGGCCGTAGCCGACCACCGTGGCCTCGGGCAAGCGCACGGTGCGGGCAGTATCCGGAGTTTGGGCGTGTGAGGGAAGCTGAAGCAGCAAAAGCAGCGGCAGCAGCTGGCAGTAACGAAGAAACATTGGAAAAGTGTAGCGTAACCCTTGACCGAACGGGAAAGCCGCCGGCCAGGTTGGAAAAAAGCCCCCCAGACCGCATTTATCCCGTTCCTATATTGCCTCGTCCCGCTGGACGGGCTTTCTTTCAACGGATTCTCGGTTATAGCCCATGAAGTCTAAGCGGCCTGCTCCTATCATCGTTTTCATCACGGGTGCTTTTGTAACGCATAATTGCTGGGACCAGTGGAAACCGTTTTTCGAAAGTCAGGGCTACGCGTGCTACGCCCCGGCCTGGCCCCACAAGGATGCGCCGGCCGCGGTGCTACGGAGCCAGCATCCCCACTCGCCCATTGCGCAAAACGGCCTGCAAGACGTGCTGAAGCTGTATTCGGATTTCATTGCCCAGCTACCGGCCAAGCCCATCGTCATTGGGCACTCCTACGGCGGGCTCATTGTGCAGCTCCTGCTCCAGCAAGATTCGGTGGCGGCCGGCGTGGCCATTGAGTCGGCGCCGCCGCTGGGCGTGGTGGCGTTGAGTTGGTCGCTGGTGCGCTCGGTGCTGCCCATGCTGGGCTTGTTTTCCTCCACCAAGACCACCTTTCTACCCAGCTTCTCGCAGTGGCAGAACGCTATTGCCAACGGCCTGCCGCTAACCGATCAGGAGGCCTTTTACGAGCGCCTGCTGGCCCCTGAATCGAAAAAGGTAATTCGGGAGGCCCTCAGTCTCCGAGCCCGCGTTGATTTTCGCCGGCCGCACGCGCCGCTGCTGTTTCTGGCTGGCGGCACCGACCGGATTATGCCTGCGGTGCTCAACCACGCCAACTTTCAGCGCTACCGGCATGCGCAGTCTGTAACTGACTACCACGAGTTGCCCGGCCGGTGCCATGCGATGCTGGGTCAGTCTACTTGGCGGGAAGACGCAGCGTTTGTGCTACGCTGGCTATCTGAATTGAAGGTGGCAGCAGTCGCTCCCCAAACCTAAAGACGAGTGTACCCATTTGCACAACTGCGCCATCTCCCCTGCTGATGCTAGAATAGTAACTGTCATGCAGAGCGGAGCGAAGCATCTTGCGTGCTTACGTTGGATTACTAATCTAACCGGCGCGAGCGCGATGCTTCGCTCCGCTCTGCATGACCGCCTTTCTTAAACCTAGCTAAAGAATATTGGCTTGTTCTTATCTTACAACACCTCACTTTTTACGGACACTCATGCTTTACATCCCGGGCCGTCATCGTCGCAAACTGCTGCTTCCGCCGGGCCTGCTGGCGCTGGCGTTTTTGCTGTTGGTGGGGTGTGGAATATTGCGAAATCACCCCAGCCTAAGAAGATATTCAGTTTTTCAGTTTGCTATGCCTATTTATGGGCTTTGCAAGCAGAAAGACTTTTTCGACAATAATGAGCTGCCACCTTTTTGCTTATCGCCAATAGAATTGGAGGGCTTCCGCTCTTGGCAGACAATTGAATTTACTGGAAATCGAATGGAAGATTCCTTGCACTTCCACCAGGCTGTAAACAGCATAACTACACTAAAACAAGATTCAAGTTCGGAACGGGGAATCCGATTTATTCTGGGTAGCGAAGCACGTTATGGAAGTTTAGTGCAGATAATGGATCTGCTTTCTTCAAATATTGGGACGTATTGGCTGGACACAAGACAACAACACACCATCCTATACGCTTACACAAAGGAAAAGAGGCCACAAGCAACCGCCAACAAGTCAGCGCGTTTACCTATTATTAGTTGCGGCACAGGTGCGCTAATGGAAGCTGATGACAAAAGAATGCAGGAAGAGAGTCGTCGTTTAGCGAGGCGTGAAGCTGTAATTGCGAATTTTACCGACTTTACTGATTCTCGCGACGGTATTAAGCTACTTCTATTCTACTCGTTAGCATTCACACTAATATTGCTCTCGATAAGGCATATATTCTATAACCTATTTTCATACAGTTCAGTTGAATAGAACGACCTCATCTATTCAGCTATGACCATCCTTAGAAATACGCTTACAGCCGCGGCACTATGCTCGGCTCTGACGGCCGCCGCTCAAAACGATTACCAAAAAACCGTCACTGCTTCCTACAAAGGCAATATTTTCAAGCCCGGCCAGGTAGATGCTACCGACGCTCGGGTAGCGCAGCTCAAGGCACCCGCCGGCTTTGCCGTTACCAAGTTTGCCGATAAGCTCGAAAAGCCTCGCATGCTAGCCGTAGCGCCCAACGGCGACGTGTACGTGAGCAACCGCGATAAAGGCACCGTCACGCTGCTGCGCGACTCAAACAAAGACGGCAAAGCCGACCTCACCAAGCAAGTAGCCCAGCGCGACAATCTGCACGGACTGGCTTTGAAAGATGGCAAGCTCTATATAGCCGCCGTGCGCGAAGTGTACGCCGCCGATGTAAAATCAGACGGCACATTGAGTGAGCTAAAAACCCTCTACAAAGACCTGCCCGACGCCGGTCAGCACCCTAACCGCACGCTCAACTTCGGGCCCGATGGCAAGCTCTACCTCTCGGTGGGCAGCACCTGCAACGCCTGCGACGAGCCCAATAAAGAAAACGCTACCCTGCTGGAAATCAAGCCCGACGGCTCCGGTCGGCGCGTGGTGGCCAAGGGCCTGCGCAATACCATCGGCTTCGGCTGGCACCCAACTACCAAAGTGCTCTACGGCCTCGACCACGGCATCGACTGGCTCGGCGACGAAGATCAGCGCGAGGAGCTAAACGAGATAAAAGAGGGCGCCGACTACGGCTGGCCCTTCGTGTTTGCCGAGGGCAAAGCCAACCCCGCCGACGAGCCACCGGGCGGCCTAACCCACGAGCAGTACGCAGCCAAAACCGAGAAGCCCAAACTGCTCTACACGGCTCATTCGGCTCCGCTAGGCATGATTTTCAACACTGGGGGGCAATTTCCCAAAGAGTACCAGAACGATGCCTTCGTAACCATGCACGGCTCCTGGAACCGCGCCGAGCCCAGCGGCTACAAAATCGTGCGCGTGCACTTCAACGAGCAGGGTCAACCCGAGAAGTTTGAGGACTTTGTGACAGGCTGGCTGGTGAATAACAACAAGGAGCAGTTCGGCCGCGTCTGCGGCATTGCCCAGCACGCCGATGGCTCCCTGCTGGTTTCCGATGATGCCAATGGCGTGATTTATCGGGTGGCGTATGCCGGAACTGCGCCGGGGGGCAAATCTGTGAAGAAAACGCAGAGCCGTTAGTCAGGAAAAGGCAACAATTACTTGAGCTTGGCAACGGGCGTTTTGCTGGTCATTATACCCTCGGGGATAGTTTGGGCGGCGGCGATGTTGTCGAGGCGGCTGGGTTTAGTGGCTTCGTCGCGGCCGGCGGCCAGCAGCAGTTGGCCGTGCTTGGTGTAGTCGTTCCAGCGGCGGCGAAAAGCAGGCTGCGCGTCGGTAGCCTTGGGAAAATAGGCCCATTCCTCTATCAGATTGGTAACGCGGTTTACCAGCAGCTCGTAGCGGTTTTGGGGTGTTACGCCCACGTTTTTGAAGGTCATTTGCAGGATATCGGCCGCGGCGCCATCCATGGTTTTGCCTTCGCCCTTGTAGGTCAGCGTTACGCCGGAGTCTTTGAGCTTAAAGGGCATTACCAGCCAGTAGGAGTTGTTAATCCAAATGGGCATGAGCCGGTCGAGTACTTTCTGGCCGGCCGGCGTGGCTGAAATATCTTGGCCGCGGCTGTATACCTCCCCTTCTTATAGTTGAGGTTGTAGTTGGCCACCAACGTATCTTTTTCCCAGTGAAAGTCGCCGGTGTATTTGTCCCAAATCTGATATTGCCCCCCAAAGAAGCTCCAAGCCAGATAGCGGGTATTGCGCCAAGCATCGTAGCCGCCCATAGCGTTCATCACCTTGTCGGCAATGGCAATGGCTTTCGGATCGGAGCCCGCTTGGTCGAAGCCTTCGGCGGCTGGGTAAGCGCCTTTTTTTGTTTGTGCTTTTTGGGCATGGGCCGGACCAGCCAGCAACAACCCACCACACATGACAGCTGCGGTCAAGCGCAGAAATTGGGATAACGGACGCATAGTTCGGAGCAGTAAAATGAGTCGGAGCCACGGGCGGCGGCATTGCAAGATACGGCCAAGTTTCGTCCTTCAACATAGCGGAATAGCGGAGAAATTGCGAATGCTTTTAAATGACCGTCATGCAGAGGCGAAGCCGAAGCATCTCGCTCGCTTCGTTGAGATACCATTGCAACACCAGCACGCAAGATGCTTCGCTGCGCTCGGCATAACCGCCCTTATTTTCCAGACAGCTTACTCACACAGCTCGGTACAAAACGGTCGCTTTTGTAGCTTTGAATTTCTATGGCCGCCCTCCCACCCGATCTGCGCAAAGCACTGCTCAATTTGCCCCAAAAGGAGAAAGATCAGCTCCTTACCCGCCTTGTGAGTCAAGATGCTGTGCTGACCGAGCAGCTGGCCTTCCGCCTGCTCGAAGGCCCGGAGGCGCTGGACGACCGGCGTTCATTTCTACGAACCCAAATCGACGACCCCATCCGGGGCTACCACCAGACACCTAACGACTTACTGATCATCGTGCGGCAGCTGCAGGCGCGGATTGGTTATCACGCTAAAATTACGGGCGACACTTTTGGGGAAGTAGAATTAACAATACGGCTGCTCAACCGGGTGCTGGAACACCAGCCGGCTGCGGTAGCTCGCCTGCATGGCCCCACGCAGCCATTATTGCAGCATCTGGCCCGGCGTGCGCAGGAGGCGCTGCGGCAAGCGGAGAAGCTTCACCCCGACTATCACCTGGAACTAGCCGAGGCAATGAACGCGCTGCTGACCGGCCTGTGGGCGTCGGGGGCGGCACCGCTAGCGCGGGAGCTGGGCTTGCCGCCGCGCTGGGGGGCTTTTTGATACTGCTGTTAAGCTGAATTTGAGGCAGGAATCAGAGCATAAACTTCCGTGCTATCTACAGGGCGGCTATGTTCATTTTGCGAAAATTGGGTTGGTTGTGGGCATCGGCGGGCATCTTTTATTTAGCAAAAACAGTACATAGGAATAGCCCAACGTATCTGTTTCTTTTGGCTGGCCCGCGCGGGCTGCCGCTTTTGCCGAACCTGTATGTCCTACACTCCCAAACCCGAAAATATGCGCGTGCCCAACCACCTCTCCGACACCGAACTACAACAAGCACTGGAAGAGTTGGATAGCAAAATAAAGACGCTGCAAAACCGCGCCCACGCCACCACGGCCAATTCCCACCACACCTACCACGAGCATGTGGCGGCGCTGGAAGTAAAGCGCGCCAAGCTTACCGAAATGCTCAGCCGTGATACCGACAGCACAAAGCGCGAGCCCAGCACCTGGGACGAAATTCGACGCGGCATTGATACCCTGCGCGACGATTTGCGCAACCTAATTTAAGCTGTTCTTTATGAGAAATTTATTCTCCCTGGCTGCTCTGGCCGCCGCCTTGCTGTTATTGCCGGCCTGTACTGCCCAGGAAAGCTACCAGAATGCCAAGAGTTGCGCCGAAGTTGAAATTGGCATGAGCCAGGAGCAGGTACGCCGCATTATGGGCGAGCCTACGGGCCGCGACACCACCTCGGCGCCCGGCCAAGTGTGGTCGTACCTTTTCGGCAGCGCCACCGACACCAGCCCCATCCGGGTTGAGTTTGGCGACGATGGTAAAGTCAAGGCCAAGCAGTGTGCGCCGGAAGCTTCCGGCTCCGAGCGCCCAACGGGCAATTAAGGTCAGCGATACTCCTCATTACAGAAAAGCCCCCGAGTCGCTTGGGGGCTTTTTTGTGTAGTATGCTTTTCCCATTCAGCCGATTTATTCACCACTAACCCGCCGCAGTTACCGTTCGCTGAAATTCCGTTTCCGGGGGGCAAATCCACCACTAGGTTTGAGATAGTTATTCATCTCAAACCTTACAGCTGTGAACAATCTCTCCTCCTTCCGCCGGTATTGCTACTCGCTCATTCTGCTTTTGCTGCTGAGCTTTTGCCTGCCCGTTCTCCTGTTTGCCGCCGACAACCCCGCGGCCCATCCGTCCTTCTCCGTCACCGTAACGGGCAAAGGCCGACCCATGCTGCTGATTCCGGGCCTCACCTGCCCCGGCGGCGTGTGGGACGAAACGGTGGCGCGCTATCAGAAACAGTACCAGTGCCACGTGGTATCGTTGGCCGGTTTTGGGGGCCAGCCAGCTCAGGCCAATATGCCAGAGCATCTGCTCCAAACTGTCCGCGACGAGCTGCTCGCCTACATCAAAACGCAGAAGTTAAACAAGCCGGTGGTGGTTGGTCATAGCTTGGGGGGCTTTTTAGGGCTTTGGATGAGCACTACCGCGCCCGAAGCCGTTGGCCCGCTGGTTATTGTCGATTCGCTACCGTTCCTAACGGCGGTTCAAAACCCCGCTATGACCGCCGAGATGGCCAAGCCAATGGCCGAGGGTATGCGCAAGCAAATGACCGGCAAAATGCCAATAGCCGCGCAGCGCCAGATGGTAGCAGGCCTGATAACCGACACCGCCCGCATCAGTCAGGCCACGCGCTGGGGCCAGGATTCGGATGTTCGCACCGTGGCCCAAGCCATGTACGATATGTACACCACCGACTTACGCGCCGACTTGGGCCGCATTCAGCAGCCGGCGTTGGTGTTGGGTGCCTGGGCGGCCTACAAGGCCTACGGCTCAACCAAGGAAAGCACCCGCGCTATTTTCGCTCAGCAATATGCCAAGCTGCCCCAGCATACTATTGAAATGTCGGAGGCCGGCAAGCACTTCCTAATGTGGGACGATACCGCGTGGTTTTTTGCCCAAACCGATGCTTTTTTGAAGCAACATGCAGTAGCTAAAAAGTAATTACTTTTCGCCCCCGTGGGCGCCCAAATAACGGCCACCGCGGGGGCAAAAGTTATCTTCTAGTAATTCATAAACGCACCTACTATTTCGCTCCCTATGCTACTCGAAAAAGACTTCACTGCCTTGCGGCTTGAACTGTCGGTGAAGGCAAAAAATGGTGTCGATTTTATCGTGGCTGCTAGCATTTTATGGTCGGTTATTACCGTCATCTGGATGCAGCCAAACCCGCCGAGTCGCAATGCGCTATTCACGTTTATTGTTGGTGGCGCAATGCTGCCTTTAGCTTTTGCTTTTTCTAAAGTATTCAAGACTACTTGGGCGATAAAGAACAACCCGCTGGATCCGCTGGGTTTGTGGCTAAATTTTGCTCAGCTCTTTTACTTCCCTTTCCTTATTTTCATTTATATCAAGGAGCCTCAATACTTTATCATGACGTACGGCATTATAACCGGCGCCCATTTTTTCCCTTATGCCTGGTTTTATAACGTAAAAGCCTACGCCGTGATGGCGGGTGTTATTGCGTTCGGCTGCCTATTTATTGGCTTAAGTGTCACTATCCAAAATCTGTATTTGATTCCGCTTTTTATCGCTGTTTCACTCGTCGTGTTAAGCGTCATAATCTCGGTTTCTTACCGAAGAAATAAAGAGATTTATGATAACCAATCTGCACAGGTAAACCAACTAGCACAAGAGCAATTCGCATAACTTTCAGCAACGGTCATGACGTCTTTTAGCTGACATACTTACTGCATCCTTTTATCTCGTCTTTGCCCGACACTTTCCTATGTCCTTTTCCTTCTCCCGACGCCGGCTTTACTGGACTTTGCAAGTGGTATGCTGGGGGCTGTTTGGCGCCATAGGAACCCTGATAATTGTGCTTACCGGCCAGAAGATTACGCCCGGCATGCTGGCCACGCAGGCCTTTATGATGGGCCTTTACATCACCACTACGCATGGGTTGCGGGCGCTTATCCGGCGGGGCAACTGGTTGAAGCTGTCGGTGCCCAAGGTGTTGCTGCGCCTGCTGCCACTCAACCTAACGCTGGCATTGCTGACGCAATGTGTGGTTTGCGTGCTTATGATTTACGGATTGAAAGTGTTCACGCTGGAGCAGTTTCGGTGGAGCTATCTGCTGCTGTACACCCTGAATATGAACTTCGTATTCTGGCTTTGGTCGGGTTTATATTTCAGTCTTCATTACCTCGACAACTACAAGCAGGCCGATATTGATAAATGGAAGCTGGCCGCTGCCGTGCGGGAAGCCGAGATGCGTACGCTGAAAGCTCAGATCAATCCGCACTTTATGTTCAATGGCCTGAACAACATCCGGGCTCTAGTGACGGAAGACCCACTGCGGGCCCGCGAGATGATTACGCACCTGTCGGACTTGCTGCGCTATTCTATTCAGCTCAACAGTACGGAGCAGGTAACGCTGGCCCGCGAAATCGAAATTGTGGAGCATTACCTGGAGTTGGAAGCAGTGCAATTGGAGGAGCGCCTCACCTACTCACTCGATGTTGACCCGGCAGCGTTGGACGTGCTGATTCCGCCCATGACCTTGCAGCTTTTGGTGGAGAACAGCATCAAGCACGGCATCGCGCCCCGGCCCGCTGGGGGGCAAATTACGATCAGCGCCCGCCTCAACGACGCGCACGAATTGCTGCTGGTAACCGTGCGCAACACGGGCCGCTATCAGCCCATTCCCGGCCACGAAGGCGTAGGATTGCGCAACGCCCGCGAACGGCTACAGCTTTTATTTGGCCATAAAGCCGCCCTCAGTATTGGTAATGATGCTGCTACGCCCGATGTCGTAACGGCTCAGCTACAACTCCCGCTCACCACCCAACTGCACCCGGCATGAACGCCCTGCTCATCGACGATTCCCGCCTGGCCCGCACCGAACTACGCCACCTGCTGCAAGCCTTCTCCGATGTAAACGTAGTGGGCGAGGCCAAAAATGCCGCCGAAGCCCGCACCCAGATTCAGGCTCTCAACCCTGACCTTCTGTTTCTGGACATTCACATGCCCGGCGGCAGCGGCTTCGATTTGTTGGCTTCCCTAGAAATTGCCCCCCAGGTCATTTTTACGACCGCCTACGACGAGTATGCCCTGCGTGCCTTCGAAGTAAACGCCTTGGACTATCTGCTCAAGCCGGTGCAGGAAAACAGGTTAGCGGCTGCCCTCGATAAAGCCCGTACGCAGACTGGAGCGTCACCCATTTTGCCCCCCACCGAGCCCGCTGCTACTCCCCTCACCGCCAACGACCAGGTATTCGTGAAAGACGGCGAGCGGTGCTGGTTTGTGCGCCTCTCCGACATTCGGCTTTTCGAAATCAACGGCAGCTACACCCAAATCTATTTCAACGACTGCCGCCCACTCATCCCACGCACGCTTCAGCACCTCGAAACCCGCCTCGACCCAAAAGTCTTCTTTCGCGCCAACCGCCAACAGATTATCAACCTGAGGTGGATTGACACCATTGAGCCGTGGTTTAGTAACACCCTGAAGATTAAGCTAAAGGACGGACCAGAAGTAGAAGTGTCGCGCCAACAATCAGTGCGATTCCGCGAGGTGATGAGCTTGTAGGCTTATCGTGGCTTCACCCACAAAAAAGCGCCTGCTCTCTGTGATGAGAGCAGGCGCTTTTTTCTTTACTTCTAAAACTGGATTAAACCGTCGCCGCTTGCGCTGGCTCACGGAAGCCAACCCAGGTAAAGCGCTTGATTACAAACTCAGGATTCGTGAAGCTAGCGTTACCCGCCGGATTGCCGCCCGTCACGTGGAAGTCGGAGAAGCCAGCGTTTTGATTCACATAAATGCCCCCCGTAAGGTTGAAGCTTACCGGCGTGCCAGCCAAGCTCATCTCATCCATGATCTGCTCCTTTATTTCCTGATTGGTAGTGTAAGCGCCGCAGCTGATAGCACCGTGCTCCCGGGCCAACTGCGCAGCCAAACGGATGCTTTCCTGGGTGTCTTTGGTTTTGATAACCAGCATAATCGGCCCAAACAGCTCTTGACTGTACTTCTCCACTTGGCTCGACTGCACTTCATAAATGCTTGGCGAGCAGGTGCGAGCGTTCTGGAAAGTTGGGTTGTTGACGGTGCCGTGGGCCAGAATGCTGCGGCCACCGTTGAGGGCCATTTGCTCCACACGTTTCTGCGTATCAGGGTTCTGAATGGCGCCCAGAACGTGCGGACCAGCTTTGGGATTGGTAGCCAAGCCCGTAACCGCGGCCGCCAGCTTCTGCACCACTTCCTCGTAGGGAATCTGCGTGCCGTTCACAGTTACACCAGACTCAGGGATAAAGAAGTTTTGGGGAGCCGTGCACATCTGACCTGAGTACAAGCTCACGGAGAAGGCCAGATTTTGAGCCACCTTATCCAGATCGTCGCAGGAGTCGAGGATGATGCTGTTGACGCCGGTTTTTTCGGTGAATACGGTCTTGCCTTTTAGGCTCTCTACGTAGTCGCCAAACTGGGTACCACCGGTGTAGTCGATGAGCTTCACGGCGGGGCTTTCGCAGAGGTCCTTCGTAATCAGGCGGTCTTCCGCATCCACGGCTAGCTGGCAAATATTAGGGTCCAGGCCATTTTCAGCCAGCACCTTTTGTACCTCGGCCACCACAATGGCAATGGGCAGCACCGCTTTGGGGTGCGGCTTGATAATAACCGGGTTGCCGGTTACCAACGAGGCAAACATACCGGGCACCGTATTCCAGGTTGGGAAAGTGGAGCAGCCAATTACGAGCGCAACACCTTTCGGCACGGCGCGCCAGGTTTTTTGGAGCGTGATATTGTACTTGCCCATGGGCTTTTCCCAAGTCGTCTCTTCTGGGAAGCGCGTCTGCTCTTCGTAGCCAGCGGCAATGGCTTCAAGGGCACGGTCTGCCGCATGGGGGCCCGAAGCCTGAAAAGACATCATATACGCCTGCCCGGTAGTGTGCATGGTGGCATAGGCAATTTCAAAAAACCGCTCCTTCATGCCGTCCAGCACTTCAGTAAGCAAAGCGGCACGTTGGGCGGGCTTTACTTTGCGCCACTCACCAAAGGCCTTTTCGGCCCGCTCAATCAGGGTCTGGGGGGCAAAATAGGGATATTTAATACCTAGCGATTGTTGCTCGTAAGGCGACTCCTCCTGGCCAGTCCAAGCTTCGGGCTCGCCTTGCAGAAGCTCGGTATAATGCTGATTGCGGCGGGCTTCAAATGCCTCACGGCCAAGGCGGTCGGCATCGGCACCGTAGATCTCAGGCGAAGGGTTTTCGGGGAAATGCGCGAAGAAAGTACGGCCGTGTAGAGCCTTAATTGCCGTGTCGAGGGTGGACTGGTGTTTTTGGGTGGTTTCAGTCATTGTGGGGTCAAAAAAGTAACGTAGCTTGTAGATGGGTACTGAGTGTTGTGTTTTCCTTGAATAGTGAAACCACGGCATGAAAAGTGTTTTCACTTTACAGAGCCTAAATTTACAGAATCCGCCCCGAACAGCCCCTATTGCAACTTGTGTATGAAGTCACGATTACTTGCTTTTATCTTTTTACTAAGTACCAGCTTAGGGCTAACGCTGACGGCTAAGGCGCAACTAGGCGGCACAATAGCACCAGAGCCGGCAACTCAGCCGGGCACTCTGGTTTTCAAACTCAAATCGGGCGATGCTTCCAGCGCTCAACCGCCCGGAATTGCCCCCCAGCTTGCGGCGGCATTGCGTACATTGGGAGCTACTCGGGTTGAGCAAAAGTTTCCACGGGCAATTTCGCCAAGTGCTTATCAGCCAGGCTCTGTGGAGCTGCGAGGCATCTATCAGGTTTGGTTTGCGCCTTCTGCTTCGCTGCAAAAAGTCCGCTTCGCCCTGCTTCAAACCGGCACGTTGGAATACGCCGAGCCTCTTTACGACCGTGGCCTCCTACGTCAGCCCAACGATCCTTTGGCCGACTCCACCCGCGCTGATGGGCAGTATTACCTCAAAAACATTCGGGCGTATCGAGCCTGGGATGTAACTCAAGGTGACACCAGCGTCGTGATTGGGGTGCTGGATACGGGTATTGTCTTTTCGCACGAGGACATGAAAGGCCAGATAAAGTACAACTATGCTGACCCCGTTGATGGCGTCGACAACGACGGCGACGGCTACATCGACAACTTTCGTGGTTGGGACTTTGCCGATAAAGACAATGACCCTACTATTTCTGGCGAACGTGATCATGGCCTGCTGGTAGCGGGCTGCGCCACCGCCCGGGCCGACAATAGCGTGGGCATTGCGGGCGTCGGGTTTCGCTGCAAACTATTGCCCATTAAAGTATACTCAAACAAGCCGGGGGGGCCTTTTGGCGGCGGCTTCGAAGCCATTGTATACGCCGCCGATCATGGCTGCCAGGTAATTAATTTATCGTGGGGCTCGGCCGGCGGACGCTCGCAGTACGAGCAAGACGTAATCAACTATGCCGCCATTAACCGCGATGCGGTAATTGTGGCGGCCGCGGGCAACGACGGCCGCGACACGGAGTACTTCCCTGCCAGCTACGACAACGTGGTATCCGTAGCGGCCCTTACCGCCACCGATACTCAGGATGCTACTTACAATACCCACGTAACACTTTCGGCGCCCGGCCGCGATGTATTAACGACCTGGCGGGTCAACAACAATTCCTACGCGGCCGTGCGCGGCTCCTCTTTTGCGGCTCCTATTGTAGCAGGCGCAGCGGGGTTGGTGCGGGCGCGCTTTCCGCAATATTCGGCGGTGCAGGTAGCCGCGCAGCTTCGCCAAACGACGGATGATATCTATGCCTTGGCGGCCAATGCACCTTTGCGCGGCAAGCTCGGTACGGGTCGCCTGAATGTGCACCGCGCCGTGGCCCTCACCGACCGCCGCCAGGTGCGTGTAGTAGCCAGCCGATTTGCCCCCCAACGCACCTATTTCCGTCCGGGCGAAGCCGTGCGCCTCTCCGCTGAGTTGCAAAATCAACTCCGGGCAATATCGGGCCTTACGGTCACGCTCACCTCGCTGTCGCCTTACTTGAGCGTGCAAAGCGGAACGTTTTCGGCGGGCTCCCTCGTCACGCTGGGCCGCGCCACCAATACTGCGTCACCTTTTTTGCTGACGGTAGGGGCAGCCGTGCCGCCGAACACCCGCGCCACGCTTCGCTATGCCTTTACCAGCACCGATGGCTACACCGACGAGCAATTGCTGGACGTAGTGCTCAACCCCGATTATGTAGTGCTCGATGCTGGCAACCTGCGTGTCTCTTTGAACAGTCGTGGTAATCTGGCTTTCGACGATGCGTACTCCACGGTGGGAGCCGGCGTAACGTACCAGGAAGGACCTTCGCTATTGGCGGAAGGCGGTTTGCTGGTGGGCACCTCCCCTACTCGCGTTGCCGACCGGGTTCATAATGACCAAAGTAGCAGTGGCCGGTGGCGTATTGATGACGACTTTCAATCCCTAAACCAGATAGCCATGCGGGCTCAGTCGGTGCGCGCAACGCAGGAGGCAGAGGCCAACTTTCAAAATCTACGCCCTACTGGAGAGTTAGGAGCGGCCTCGGTTGGAGTACGCGTCCGACAGCGGGCGGCTGCCTGGTCCGATGCGCCGCACCGCGATTATGTGATGCTCGAGTATAAACTCACCAACATAACGCCGGACACGCTCAAATCGCTGCACGCGGGTCTTTTTCTCGATTGGGACCTGCCGCCCGCCATTAGCAGTAACCTGGCCGAGTGGGATGCCGCAGGCGGCTTCGGCTATGTGCGCGCCGTGGGCCCCACTTCTCAATATACCGGAGTGAAGCATCTGGGGGGCGGCACGCCAACTTATTACGCCATCGATAACCAGATTACAGCCGATGAGGCAGTGACGATGGGCAATGGCTTTAGCACGGCCGAAAAATATGCAGCGCTCAGCAGTGGCACCACCAAGCGCACCGCCGGTGCTGCGGCTGGCAGCGACGTATCGCAGGTAGCGAGCGCTATGTTAGGCTCATTGGCTCCCGGCGATTCTATAAAGGTGACGTTCGCGTTGCTGGGGGGCAATTCTTTGTTGGATATACAAGCAGCGGCGGCGGCGGCTCAGAGCCGGTATCGGGCGGTGGTGCTGCCAACCCGCACGGCAGCATCCCCTACGGCGTGGCAGCTTTATCCCAACCCCACCAACGGCACTGTTCGGGTAATATTACCTACCTCTTTTGGTGCTAAAGAAGTGCTGGTGTGCAATGCTTTAGGGCAGCCGCTTTTACACCAATCCTTCTCTCCTAGCACCTTCGCCGATTTAAATCTCTCCGCTTTGCCTACGGGCCTTTATATAGTTCAGGTTAAAGGTCTGGGGGGCAATTTGCAGCAGCGTGTAGTAGTTCAGCATTAACAACCACCTTACTTATTCGCAGACAATCATTTTCGACAGCACATACATGAAATCTAGTCGTAGCTAACAAGGCCCGCCTTAGTAGTTACGCAACACAAAAGGCAGCGCTGAGCTGCTTTTTGCAATTATGCCAAAACGGCCTGCCACAAACTACTTACTTAGCTCATCCATAGTATAGACTATGGTTATAGCCGCGGTGGCAACGGCCGAACCAAAGCCGATTTCTTCGTTACGAGTGCATGAATAACGTGGGTCACGACGCCCCATACATCCAGGCGTGCGCCAGCCAGCAGTTCCAGTGCTGGATAGTCGTCATTTTCGGCTTCAAGCCAAATCCGCCCATCGCGCAGACGCAGGCGCTTCAACGTATGCTCACCATCAACCACGGCCACCACGATATGCCCATCGGTGGGCGAGATGGCCCGGTCGACGGCAATTAGGTCGCCAGCATAAATGCCCGCCCCAATCATGGAGTCACCCGTGACGCGGGCCAGAAAAGTGGCAGCGGGGTTGGCAAACAGATGACGCGATAAATCGAGGGCCGCTTCCTGATGATCATCGGCGGGCGCGGGAAAGCCAGCTGGTACCGGGCAGGCATAAAATGGTAGCTCGAGATTCAGGCTCTCCAGCGGAAAATCGTAGATCAGAACAGCACTCATCAGCTAAAGGGCGGCTTGTGCCTGCCCGGCTGCTATTTACTAAATAAATTAGTAAATAGTTTCGCTTAGCTTGTTTAAAAGCTTGATTAAACAATTTGATTAGCACTCTGCTTTATTACTTAGATAAACAAAAAAGCAGCCTGAAATAGGCAATCAATAGCTATTGCTATCAATCTCAAGCGATAAATAAAGGCTAATAATTTTAGTTTATCTGAAAAATCTGTATCTTTGTATATGTCGAAAGTAAAGCTCCCTACTCCGCTTCCTGTTCAGCAATACGCACGGTGCGTAGATGACAGTCGCCGCCCCGCCGACTACATCGGTGACTGGCCGACTGCTCAGAAGGTATATCCGGTGCGGGTGTTGCCGAATGCTCGCACCAAGCAGCCACAGTTTCATGTTTTAGGCTTCTATGCCGAGCGTCCCTATGGTGCATTTGCCCCCCACCGCTTCGAAATGGTGGCGCAGGTGTGGCTCAATTAACCAATCGACTTTTTCATCAACTCATTGTAGCCTTTCGGCTGTTTCCGTGTCCCGGAGGCAGCCGTTTTGTTTTCATACCTCTTTCAATTCATCTTCAGGGTAGGCTTAATTTACTGATTGGGGGGCTTTTATAGCTAATTAACAACATGCTTTGTTCAGAAAGCAGGCTTCACTTGCACACCATTTTACAGGCAGGGTTCTAAACAACCATCTCAAGAATATATTTGGGAGTAATTTATCCCTTATGGAACAGCCCAACGATCAGGTTTACAGCATCCCAGCTCCCTATCGCCGCATGGAAAACATGCATATTCTCTTCTGGCTACTGAAAGATATTGGCTGGTGTATCATCTGGAAGCCTTTGGCCCTCAGCATGATCGTACCAACGCTGAGCATCGCCCTGATTATTACCTGGCGCACCCGCACAATCAAGGCTGAGCTGGCCCACAACCTTGCCATCGTGTTCTGGATTAGCGCCAACTCCTACTGGATGATTAGCGAGTTTTTCAACTTCGAAGAGGTTCGGGTATGGGGCAATGTCACCGGCAAACACATGGCGCTCATTCCCTTTCTGCTGGGCCTATTGACGCTGCTTTACTATTATCTGGTGCAGAAACCCCGGGAAGGGAAGTTGGAGCCAGCAGTAATTGTGTAGGCTTTTTAGCTCGTCTATAGCGTCCAGTACCTGAAAATAAAAAAGCGGCCCCTCCTGATGGAGAGGCCGCTTTTTTTAACAAATCCAACTATTACTTCTGCGACAACTCAGCCGCGCCCGATTCTTTTAAACGAATCAGGTTTAGCGCCGAGCCAGCCTTGAACCACTCAATCTGACCTTGGTTGTAGGTATGGTTGAGGTTGATAAGGTCTGTGTCGCCGTCGGCATGATGCAAGCGAGCCTGAATTTGGCTACCGGGAGCAAAGCTCGTCAGGCCGATGATGTCGATAACGTCGTTTTCTTCGATCAGGTCGTAGTCGGCCTTGTTAGCGAAAGTGAGCGCCAACATGCCCTGCTTCTTCAGGTTGGTTTCGTGAATACGAGCAAACGACTTCACGATAACAGCCCGAACGCCCAAGTGACGAGGCTCCATGGCAGCGTGCTCACGCGAAGAGCCCTCACCATAGTTCTCATCACCCACGACCACCGAACCAATTCCCATCGACTTATAGGTGCGGGCTACCTGTGGCACTGTATTATAAGGGTTACCCTGAGTTACCTGATCCTTTACTGCATTGGCCTCGCCATTGAAAGCATTGGTGGCCCCAATGAGCATGTTGTTGGAAATATTATCCAGGTGACCACGGTACTTCAGCCACGGGCCAGCCATAGAAATATGGTCGGTAGTACACTTGCCCTGGGCTTTGATGAGCAGACGCAGCCCTTTCAGGTCAACACCTTCCCACGGCTTGAAGGGCTCCAGCAACTCCAGACGGTCTGACTCTGGATCAACAATTACCTGTACGCCCAAGCCATTCTCGGCGGGAGCCTGGTAGCCAGCATCCTCTACGTCGTAGCCTTGGGGGGGCATTTCTACACCTGTTGGCTCGTCCAGCTTTACCTGCTGACCATCTTTGGTAGCCAGCGTGTCGGTGAGCGGGTTGAACGTGAGGTCGCCGGCAATGGCGAAGGCCGTCACGATTTCGGGCGAGGCCACGAACGCGTGGGTGTTTGGGTTGCCATCGTTGCGCTTGGCGAAGTTGCGGTTGAAGCTCGTGATGATGGAGTTCTTACGCTTGGGGTCGTCGGAATGACGCGCCCACTGGCCAATGCACGGACCGCAAGCATTAGCTAGTACTACGCCGCCCATTTGAGCGAAAGTATCGAGCAGACCATCGCGCTCCACGGTGTAGCGCACCAGTTCTGAGCCGGGCGTTACCGTGAACTCCGCATTTACGGTCAATCCCTTCTGTACGGCTTGGCCAGCGATGGAGGCAGCGCGGGTAATGTCTTCGTATGAGGAGTTGGTGCACGAACCAATCAAACCTACTTCCAGCTTAGCGGGCCAGCCGTTCTCGCGAACAGCAGCAGCAAACTGCGAAATGGGCCAAGCGGCGTCTGGCGTGAATGGGCCGTTCACATAGGGCTCCAACGTGTTTAAGTCAATTTCGATCAGCTGATCATAGAAGTTCGCAGGGTTGGCATACACCTCGTCGTCGGCGCGCAGGTGCTGGGCCACGCCGTTGGCAAGGTCCGCGATTTCGGCCCGGCTGGTGCCGCGTAGATAATCTGCCATCTTCTCGTCGTAGCTAAACACCGAGGTAGTAGCCCCGATTTCAGCTCCCATGTTGCAGATAGTGCCTTTGCCAGTAGCCGAAAGGCTGTTGGCGCCTTCGCCGAAATACTCAACAATAGCACCCGTACCGCCTTTCACGGTCAGGATACCAGCTACGCGCAGAATTACGTCTTTGGCCGAAGTCCAGCCGCTGAGCTTACCAGTCAGCTTCACGCCAATCACTTTCGGGAACTTCAGCTCCCAAGCCATGCCGGCCATTACGTCCACGGCATCGGCACCGCCAACGCCAATGGCAATCATACCCAGACCACCAGCATTCGGCGTGTGCGAGTCCGTACCGATCATCATGCCGCCGGGGAAGGCGTAATTTTCGAGTACTACTTGGTGAATAATACCAGCACCGGGCTTCCAGAAGCCGATACCGTATTTATTGGAAACAGAGGCAAGGAAATCGTATACCTCACGGTTTTCCTCGTTGGCTTGGGCCAAGTCGGAATCGGCACCTACGCGGGCCTGAATGAGGTGGTCGCAGTGCACGGTGCTGGGCACGGCGGTTTTGTCTTTACCAGCCTGCATAAACTGGAGCAAGGCCATTTGGGCGGTGGCATCTTGCATAGCCACGCGGTCGGGGGCGAAATCGACGTAGGAAACGCCACGCTCGTAGGCTTGCTGCACGTTGCCACCATAGAGGTGGGCGTACAGGATTTTCTCGGTCAGAGTAAGCGGACGGCCAACGGCAGTGCGGGCGGCTTCGATGCGCTCGCCCATGCCAGCGTACACGGCCTGAATCATTTCTAAGTCAAACGCCATAGTCGGGAGGGAAAAAGGGTAAAGTGGTAGGCTTCTTAGAAGCAGTACGCAAATATAGGCGGCCGACGTTGCGGTGCATACATTTTATCTTTGCGAACCTACCTTGCTAAAACCTAAAATTGCCCCGTGCAGTTTCAGTCTGTGTTTCCTTCGTATTTCCTCCCGTTTATGTCGCTGCGTTCCAAAATTTGCCCCCCAGCCTTAGTTACAGCTTTGCTATTGAGCCTGGGTGCCTGTCAATCCAATTCGTCGTCTGAAAATACTGCTGCTGTGCAAAATGAATCTAGCGCTGCTTCTGCCCTGAAGCCCGGCACTTGGCGCGCGGTGCTCTCGACGCAGGGTCAGGAAATACCGTTTTTGTTTGATGTAGAAGCCGTGGGGGGCAAATCGGTGGTGTACCTGCGCAACGGCGAGGAGCGCTTGAAGCTCGACGAAATAACCACGGCCGGCGACTCCACCACGATTACACTGGGCGTGTTCGATGCGGCCTTGGTTGTGCGCCCCGATGGCGCGGATAAGCTGACAGGCACCTGGGTAAAGTACGACGCGAAGGAACCATACCGGGTGCCGTTTGCGGCCACGCTTGGGGGGCAAAAAGTATTCCCCACCGCGTCGGGCAAGCCACAGTCTTTCGACGGCACCTGGAGCGTTACTTTCAAAGATGATGAAGGCCAGACATACCCTGCTGTGGGGGTATTTAAGCAGAATGGCAACGACGTAAAAGGCACTTTCCTGACTACTACCGGCGATTATCGCTACTTAGATGGACAGGTAGATGGCAACAAACTTCAGCTTTCCACCTTCGACGGAAACCACGGATATCTCTTTACGGCCACGCGCAACAGCGATACCAACACCATTATTAACGGGGATTTCTACAGCGGCAAAAGCGGCCACGAAACCTGGACCGCTAAGCTCGACCCGAACGCAAAGCTTCCCGACGCCAACTCGCTCACGTTCTTGAAGCCCGGCGAGAAAAAGCTCGATTTTAAATTCCCCAATATCTATGAGGGCGGCTCCATCTCCCCTTCCGACCCCAAGTACAAAGGCAAAGTAGTGGTAGTGCAGTTGCTCGGGTCGTGGTGCCCGAACTGCATGGACGAAACCAACTTTCTGGCTCCCTGGTACGAGAAGAACAAAAGCCGTGGCGTGGAAGTCATCGGCCTCGGTTTCGAGCGCAGCCCCGACCAGAAAAAAGCCGCTGAGCGCCTCATCAAGATGAAGGAACGCCTCAATGTGGGCTATGACTTGGCAGTAGCCGGCATTGCCGACAAAGACGCCGCAGGCAAAGCGTTGCCCCAAATCAACAAAGTCCTGGCCTTCCCCACCACTATTATCCTCGACAAAAAAGGCGACGTGCGAAAGATTCACACCGGCTTCTCCGGCCCCGGCACCGGCAAGTACTACGATGAGTTTGTAGCTGACTTCAACCAGACGATTGACCAGCTGGTGAAGGAGTAAGAAGTTTTAGTAGCAAAAAGCCCGTTTCTTAATAAGGAAACGGGCTTTTTCAGTTTTGAGAAGCCCATCATTTCAACTATGATGAGAAACGATGCGGTTGCACAACTCAGCTACCGGGCGCGTTCCAACAGCACAATAGGCGCATTGTGGTAAATGGCGCGAGCAAATTCGTGAAACCCAAACTTGCGGGCCAACCCTAACGAGGCCGCATTGCCGGGGTCGATGATGCAGGTCAGGCGGGCGGTGGGAAAGCGAGGCTCAATCCACGCCAGTGCGGCCTGCACGGCCTGGGAAGCGTAGCCGCGGCCATGTAAGCGAGGATCTAGGACCCAGCCGCCTTCTAGGGTGCCTTTAAGAGAGGGCGTCAGGTCGCGCTGAAAATCGAAGAAACCTACGGAGCCGACGTATTGACCAGTTGCTTTTTCCTCAATAGTCCAACTCCCGTACCCAAACATTGCCCAGTGCCCCAACTGGCCGAGCATACGCCGCCACACCTCTTCCTCCGTATGCGGTTTGCCCCCCAGAAAGCGGTAGAAATCGGGGCGTTGGTGCAGGGCCACGGCCGCTGGCAGGTCGCTAGGCTGTGGGCCGCGCAGCAGCAGATCGGGTGTTTCGAGGGGGGGCACTAGCGGAGCAGGCGCATCACGTAAGGATAGCATGGACAATGGGCAGAATTTGTTGGGATAGTTAGCAGGTAATTCTAGAACTGAAGATACGATGAAGGCCACTATGCCTGGCGCCGCCGAAAGCGCACCTTTATTTCCTGCCGGGGCCGGAGCGTAATCATCGGCAATAGATCAATGGGCGGCTGAGCTACCACTTCGATTTCAAAGCGACGCAACATTTCCAGCAACACCAGCTGCATTTCGGTAAGGGCAAACTGATTGCCGATGCACAGCCGCGGCCCCCGCCAAATGGTATGTACGCATAGGGCGCCTGTTGCCGAATCTGGTCGGGGCCAAAGCGCTCGGGGCGGAAGGATTCGGGCTCGTCCCAGAGCTTGGCGGAGTGGTGAATACCATACAGATACCCGGATATGAGCGTGCCTTTCGGCAATGCTAATCCGTTGTAAGTATCATCCTCCTGAGCCACGCGGTCCAGAATCCAGGCCGGCGGGTACAGGCGCATAGTTTCCTGAATGACTTGCAGCGAATAGCCTAAGTTGGGTAAATCGGCGAAGGTGGCGGGCCGGTCGCTGAGCACTTGGGTCATTTCGGTGCGCAGCTTTGCTACTACTTGCGGGTGCTGAGCCAGCAAATACCACATCCAAGACAACGCATTGGCCGACGTTTCGTGACCCGCTACCAAGATAATAGCGGCCTCGTCGAGCACCTGTTCCTCGGTCATGGGCTCGCCATTGTCTTCGTAGCGCGCATCCAGCAGCATTTGTAATAGGTCATCGGGCGGCGGACCGCTGGTTTGCTTCCGCTGCCGGATGTAGCCGCGCACAATATCGCGCAGCTCGGCCGCCAGCTGGTCGTGGTGCCGAAATTGCCCCTAGCGTGCTGCCAAGGCCGCAGATACGGCTGCCGGACGGTGCGCACGTAAAAGGCCTGAATAGCGGTTAGCAACTCGGCCATTCTGTGCAGTTGAGCTTCCGCCAAGCTATTACTAAACACCGAGCGCGCAATAATCCGAAACGCCGTCGTGGTCATGAGCTCATGCACTGCTACTTCTACATAGCTGCTCGGCTGGCTGAACTGGCGTTCCAGCGGCTCTAAGCACTCATTTATCTCGGCCTGCATCAGCGTAACTAAGCTGCTGATGCGCTGCCTGTGGAAGCCCGGCTGAATCAGGCGACGCTGCTGGAGCCAATAGCTACCCTCACTGGTGAGCAGGCCATGACCAAGGTAGCGCGCCACCCCGTGCGACAGTTCGGACTTGGGGTAGTTGCGGTGGTTTTTTTGCAACATGTGCTGCACCAAGCCAGGGTCGCGGGTGAGCACGGTGCGCCGAATGCCCCCCAGATACACTACAATAGTATCGCCGTACGTATCCAGGTAGTTATTGAGCACCGGAATTGGATTGGCCGCCAGCGTAATAGAGTTGCGCAACGACTGCAGGCGCGGCACCTCGGGCAACTTTTTAGCGCCTGGTTGAACAATAGTAAACATAAACGAGCGGGTTAAGCCGACTTCAAATTACATCTGTCTTGGCTTTTCTGGTTATAAGAAAACAAGTGAATGCTTTCGCCTCGTAAGTCGCTGTTTTTAGTTCGCTGGGGGGCTTTTTGGCCAAGAGTAACACAAAACCTTACGCCCTGCGTACACCATCTCAACGGTACCCATCATGTGGCGCTGCCGTTGCCGCTCCTAATTATCTCCAAAAACCAAACACTTCCTCCCTATGTGGATTCAGCAAAAACCCGGCACTCCTGCCCCACTCGACGAGCTACAAGGCCGCACCGTAGGTCTCAAATTCGAGTGCAACCACTGCAACACCGAAGTTTTCACCGACCTGATTGGCGTGCCGGCTCCCGATTTGCTGGCCAACTCCATGGAAGACGACGGCCAATTTGAAACCGAGGAAATAAAGTGCCCCGGCTGCGATATGGTGCATGCTATCACCGTGCGCAGCACCTTCGAAGGCGTGCAGTTTGATGTGTCGGAAGTGAAGCCCGAAAGCGTGAGCTACCAGATTGCTGAGCCCGAAGTATAGCCATCAGTACCCGCTGGGGCAATCTTCGATGGGTCTTTACACAATACACTTTCAGGCCTGATGGCTGCTTACATGGCAGTCGTCAGGCTTGTTGTTTGAAGCATTGTCTGACCTCGGGCTTTATCCCATTGCGCTATTTCTCTATTAAATCTTCCGAATGAAAGCTTTCATTTTCGATCTGAACGGTACCATGATCCACGACATGGAGTACCACACCCGCTCGTGGCAATCCTTGCTCAACAATGACCTGGGGGGCAATTTTACCTGGGACGAGGTCAAAACTCAGATGTACGGTAAGAATCAGGAGCTGCTGGTGCGGGTGTTTGGCCCCGATAAGTTCACGGCGGCTGAAATGGAAAGCTTATCTTTGGAAAAAGAAAAGCGCTACCAGCAGGAGTACGGGCCGCACTTGCAGCTGCTGCCCGGTTTGCCCGAATTTCTGGCCGCCGCCCACCAGCGCGGAATTCCGATGGCCATCGGCTCGGCGGCCATTCCATTCAACATCGATTTTGTGCTGGATAACCTCAACATCCGCCACTACTTCACGGCCGTGGTCAGCGCCGCCGACGTCACGCTGAGTAAGCCCCACCCCGAAACTTTCCTAAAAGCTGCCGAGCAGCTAGGCGCGGCACCGGCCGATTGTCTAGTGTTTGAAGACGTGCCCAAAGGCGTTGAAGCAGCTAAAAACGCGGAAATGAAAGCGGTGGTGCTTACTACCACGCACGAAGAATTAGAGTTTGCGGATCTACATAACGTGCTCCACTTCGCCGCCGACTTTCACGATCCGTTTATGCAAACCCTGCTAGACTAGGCGTCAAAAGCCTATTTCTCCCGCTCAATCGTGTAATTGATCAGCTGCTCCAGCGACATGCGCGAAGGCGACTCCGGGAATGTGCGCAGAATGGTTAGCGCCTCGTCGCGGTATCGTTCCATCACCTGCACAGCGTACTCAAGACCACCGGTTTTCTTCACAAACTCGATTACGGCCTGCACTCGGTCTTTGCGGCCGTCATTGTTTTTTACATTGAAAATGACGCGTCGCTTGGTCAGCCAATCGACCTGCTGTAGGGAATAGATGAGCGGCAGCGTCATTTTTTTCTCCTTGATATCGATGCCCACGGGCTTGCCGATTTCGTCAGTGCCAAAGTCGAACAGGTCATCTTTGATCTGGAAAGCCATGCCTACTTTTTCCCCAAAAAGCCGGGCCCGCTCAATCGTCTCCTTATCCGCCCCAGCCGAGGCGGCGCCCACGGCGCAGCAGGAAGCGATGAGCGAAGCCGTTTTTTGGCGGATAATGTCGAAGTACACGTCTTCGGTAATATCGAGGCGGCGGGCTTTCTCAATTTGCAGCAGCTCGCCTTCGCTCAACTCCCGCACCGCGTTATTAACGATTTTGAGCAGGTCGAAATCGTCATGTTCTAGGGCCAACTGCAAGCCGCGGGAAAGTAAATAATCGCCTACAAGCACGGCAATCTTGTTTTTCCAGAGCGCATTAATGGAAAAGAAGCCGCGGCGGTAGTTGCTTTCGTCCACTACGTCATCGTGCACGAGAGTGGCTGTGTGCAGTAGTTCAATAAGCGCTGCGCCCCGAAACGTAGCTTCCGGCAGTGGGTCGCCGCCGCTGATTTTGGCCGTGAAGAACACGAACATCGGGCGCAACTGCTTGCCTTTGCGCTTAATGATGTAGCCCATGATCTTGTCGAGCAGCAGTACTTTGGTCTGCATCGAAGCCCGGAATTTGCGTTCAAATTCCTCCATTTCGGCCGCTATCGGGGCCTGTATCACGTCGAGCGTTCCTTTCATGCGGGGCATTGGGCGCTGCAATGATACGCGGCTGCCGCCCAGTTTCCTAACTGGCTACCACAGCGCTGTTCTTGCGCTTTGTTCATTCCAACTCTGTGGGGGGCAAATTTCGTAGCTTACTTTTGCTTCTCTACTTAATCGGTACCAAAATGCCCCCCAGCCTCTCTCCTACCGCCGTTGAGTTCCTATTAACCTGCTCTCGCCACACCCGGCCTTTTGCCGCCGACGCCCGCTTTCTGCCCGATGGCCATCCTAAACCGGTAGTCGTGTTTGTGCATGGTTTTAAAGGCTTCAAAGATTGGGGCCATTTCAATGTGTTAGCCGATTACTTTGCGCGCCAGGGCTTTGTGTTTATCAAGCTCAACCTCTCGCACAACGGCATTGTGCCCGGCGGCACCGGCGACCTGGAAGACATGGAAGCCTTTGGCAACAACAATTTCAGCTTAGAACTGGACGATCTGGGCGCATTGCTCGACAGTCTTTATTGGCCCGGCGAAGCGCCCATTCCAGCCCCTGAGATAGATTTGAGTCGTCTGTTTCTGGTGGGTCATAGTCGGGGTGGCGGGCTAGCTATGCTGAAGGCAGCCGAAGATGCGCGCGTGCGCGCCGTAGCCGCCTGGGCGCCTATCAGCGACATAGATCAGCGCTGGTCGGAGGAGGTAATGAAGCGGTGGCAAGCTGAAGGTGTGCAGTACATCGACAACACCCGCACTGGTCAGCGCATGCCGCTGTACTATCAGCTGGTCGAAGATTTTCAAGCCAATAAAGCCCGCTTGGATATCCCAGGGAATGTACGCGAAAAGCTGAGCCAGCCACTCCTTATCCTGCACGGCGACGAAGACGAAACCTTGCCCGTAACAATGGCCCACGACTTAAAGAGTTGGAAACCCGATGCTGAACTGGTTATTCTGCCCGGCGCTGGCCACATGTTTGGTGGCAAGCACCCCTGGGAAGAGGACCAGTTGCCAACCCTAGCGCAGGAAGTCGCCGACCGTACGATAACCTTCTTTCAAGGCATCAAATAGCTTGGTCGCCATCCAGAATCATACGGCTTACCTTCTGCTCGGCAGTAACCTCGGCGACCGAGCCGCCACACTACGCACCGCCGTGCAGCAACTTAGCGAATTAGCTGGGACGATATCTTCTACGTCATCACTTTACGAAACCGCCGCCTGGGGCTTAGAGCAGCAGCCTGCCTTTCTGAACCAAGCTGTACAGCTTCGCACAAATTTACCCCCCGAAGCATTGTTGGATGTCTGTCTGCACGTGGAGCAACTGGCCGGCAGAGAACGACGTGTACGCTGGGATGCGCGCACCCTAGATGTGGATATCTTGCTGTATGATGAGTTGGTCTTGGATTCGCCCAGGCTAGTAGTTCCGCATCCAGCCTTGCCCCAACGGCGTTTTGCCTTGGTGCCGCTAGCTGAAATTGCTGCCGAGACCGTGCATCCGGTGTTTGGGCAAACAGTAGCCGAACTGTTGGCAGCTTGCACCGATGTGTTGCCTGTGACACAGTATTCTACCTATGAGGCTAACTAATGCAACAGACTCAGATGAGAAAAGCCGCGCTACAAGTATGTGGCGCGGCTTTTCTCATCTAAAGCTAATCAACTAACTGTTTATACAGCCGAACTGGCAGCCACCTGGGGGGCAATTTTCTTGACTAAGCCCTGCAATACTTTACCCGGTCCGCACTCTACGAATTCCGTAGCGCCGTCCTGCGCCATCTGATGAATGAGCTGGGTCCAGCGCACGGGAGCGGTTAATTGGCGCACGAGGTTTTCGCGAATTTCGTTGGGGTCACGGTGCGGAGCGGCGTCTACGTTTTGGTACACCGGGCAAATACCAGCCGCGAAAGGTGTCGTTTCGATGGCGCGGGCCAAGGCAGCTTCCGCCGATTGCATAAGCGGAGAGTGAAAAGCCCCCCGACGCTTAAGGGCAGCGCACGCTTGGCACCAGCCGCTTTCAACTGCTCGCACGCAATCGTGATGCCCTGCTGCGTACCCGAAATAACCAGCTGACCAGGGCAGTTAAAGTTAGCAGCAACCACAATATCTCCTTTTTGACTGATTTCCTGACAGATGCGCACCACTACGTCATCTTCCAAACCTAGAATCGCGGCCATAGTGCCGGGTTGCTCCTCACAGGCCGCTTGCATGGCCTGCGCCCGCTGTGCCACTAGTTGCAGCGCATCCTCAAACTTCAGCACCTTAGCCGCCACCAACGCCGAAAACTCGCCCAACGAATGACCAGCTACCATACTGGGAACTAGTTCTGGGAGGCTCGCGGCCAAGGCCACCGAGTGCAGAAAAATGGCTGGCTGGGTGACATTGGTTTGGCGTAAATCTTCGTCGGAGCCAGTAAACATGATATCAGTGAGGCGAAAGCCCAAGATGTCGTTGGCTTGGTCGAATAACTGGCGTACGGCTGGCTGCTGCTCGTAAAGGTCGCGGCCCATACCGCTAAACTGACTACCCTGGCCGGGAAAAATAACTGCTTTCATAAAGCGCGGATTGAAGCGAGATTTGGAATTGGTTGGGTTTAATGAGCGGCTTCGCAGCCAACTCAACGGTCGCGCAAGCTGCACAAATTGAGTGGTAAGCCCAAAAAAGCCCCCCAGCAACTGTTTTTACGGCCTACCAGAAATGAACAGGGCGAACCTGCTGGCTCGCCCTGTAGATAAGCACCTTATGGAAAGGGAAATCAGCGCGTGATTTCGACCCAGCCTTTATAGGTCCGCTTGGTGCTGTTGAAATCAGCGAATTCCACCTCCGCGATGTAGTAGTACACGCCTTCGGTCAGTTTCACGCCCGCTTGGCCTTCGGTCGCGTTGCTGGTGCCTTCCCAGTCAATCAACGGCTTCTGGTCGCTTTCGTACACCTTCACGCCCCAGCGGTTAAAGGCTTGGAAGCGGGTGCGGCGGATCGGGCTCGCCACCTTGGGCCGGAACGTGTCGTTGCGCTGGTCGGCATTGGGCGTGAAGATGTTGGGCAACACAAAGAACAAGCAGTTGTCTTTGCACTCGATGTTACTGAGTGCACTGCGGTTGCCGACCGCATCCACGGCCTGAATGGCATAGCAGCCCGCAAACGTGGCCTTGCCGGGCCGGTTGGGCCGATCCCGATCCAATCGGTCCACGTAGCTCGGCTGCGTCACCGAGTCGATGGCCACGAGCGCTCCTTCGGGCGTTTCCCGATATAGAATCCGGTAGTAGGCGATTTCGCGGCTGCAATCAGCGGGGGTGTTGCCTAGCGTCCAGCGCAGCTTGTTGCTATATACTTGGTTGGGGGCCGGGAAGCTCGGCAGCGCCGCCAAGCTGTCGCAGTTGGTTTGCACCAGCGTCAGCACCGGCGGACACGGCACCGTATTGAGGGCAATGCACTTCTCCTGACTCTTGTTCAGGAGCGGGTCGGGAATATCCGGGTTGCTGTACGTGCCGTTGGTTTCCACATAGTAGCAATACACCTGCCCTTTGCGCAAGGGCAGCGCCGTCGTCCCCTGATCGACAAAGGTGCCCCCCGTCGCGGTGCCCGTTACAGTTCCTACTTGCACAAACGGGCTACCCGGCGCCGGGTCCCGGCGATAGATAGTCGTGGGCCGTAGCGCATTGTTCCACGGCACTGTATACGTCCAGTTCAACGTGATACGGTTCAGATTCGGGTTGCTGACATCGGCCGTTCCTTCCAACCGTACGCTGGAGGCAGTCGAGGTTTCGGTCAGCACCGCCGAGCCGGGTCCGGCCACGGCATTGCTGAAGAACTCCAGCCGGTAGGTGAAGGTGTTAGCCAACGTATTTATGCCCGTATCGACGAAGGACAGCTCATCCAGATTATTTGTCGTGAAAACCACGGTAGGTGCAGCCGTACCCACGGAGCGCAACAGGCGATAGCCCACGGGCGGCAGGAAACCGCTTTGGCTGAACGGCTTGGTCCAGCGCACCGTAATGGCGCCGTTGGTGGCATCCGTCCGATCAACGGTCACATTAGTCAGCACCGCACTGCGCCCTTGCAGATTCAGACACACCTCAGCCGAGGCAATGCTGGCGCCACCCTTAGGCCGCGGAAACTCGGCGTAAATCCGGTAGCAATAGTTTTTGCCCCGCTCCAAGCCCAGGCCGCCCCGGTCATCCCGGAAGATATCCGTGCCGACGGGCACCGATCCAACCTGCACAAAACCGGAGCTGGCTGGAATACCGGTCTCGCACGGGCCCGGCGTAAAGGTAGACGGCCCCTCTTTCCGATAAATCAGAATGCGGCTGGCATTGCTGCACGTATATCGGTCCCAGGTCAGAATGGCCGTATTGCCTTCGCCGCGCACCCCTAAGTTCTGGGGCGGCGGCCCCACCACCGTAATGCGCCAGGCCTTCTCATCAATTAAGACGGTGCCCGAGGGCGGAATATCATCGGCTTTGAAAACAACGGTATACGGATCGGACGCCACATCCGTACACTGGGGTGTCCAGCGGAACGTGCCACTTGCCTGCGGGGGCCCCGTGGCATTCTGCACAAAGGTGGCCGGCGGGAAAATGCCCCCGAACGCGGCTAAGGTGATCCTGTCATTATTCGGGTCCGTGGCCGTCACGCTGGCCGTGATAGGCGTACCGGCAATCACGCACAGGTCTTGCGGAATGGTAATTGTGGGCCGTAGGTTATTCGTGGGCTCTACTAGGATCTGCATATCCCGGATTACCTCTCCAATCAGGCGCGCGGGCCCCGTACCGGTTCGGCGGTACTCTAAGACGGCAAAGGCAAAATTATACAGGCCTACTCGATTGGGGGCATTCCAGACAATCTGCCCCGTTCGTCGGTCCTGCGTAAAGGTGGATTGCCCGCCCCCAGGGTCATTCAGATAGGGCACCTGCACTCCCCGTGGTGGGGTCAGGTGAGGGAAAACATAATTATTAGTTACTGTCGGCCGGGGCTGGCATTTATCTATATCAACCGTTCCAGGTACTCCGCCAGCTACTTGCTGACTGGGGCGAAGTTCAAATACCAAGGAGTCCCCATCAGCGTCAGAGGCGGCCGGATTATGCAGCCATACCTGATTGACACCAGCCCTATCGTATGCCGGAGCATTTAATACCGGTGAACGATTGATATTCAGTTCAGGAGCGATAGTAACGCGGGTAGAAATATAAAATGTTTGCGAATTGGAGTCTGACATGTTAAGCACCCCTGCGTTGCGCAACTCACCAATATAGCTTACCAAATAGCTACCCGGAGCATTATAAGTATGCTCGAAGTAGTAGACGTTGATTTGGGTACCAGGTGCTACTTGACGTAACGTCGTACGAGGAACCTTAAACCCACCAGGAGGACAAGTACCATCTCCAAAAAATATGGTCACTTCTTTTTCATCAACCGATGAAGTGGCGTTGTCGGTATAAAGCACCATCTTGAAAAAGATGCGCCGCGGGTTGCGAGAGCTGACAGGCAGCGTGGTGTCTGACTTCGCCTGTATGTCGCCAGCCCGGAGGTGGGAGGCATGAGCAGTGGGCGTTACCCCTAAAGAAGCTAGTATACTAAGTACCAGCCCCACCAATAACCAACTAACGCGTCGAGGTAGCGGAAGCTTCATATTAAAGAGCGATTAAAGACAATTTATCGGAGAGCAGAAGGTCAGCAAAAATGCGCTGTTTACCTAACAAACAACGCGCGCGTGGTGTTACATATTCGCTATGAAGCTCTAACGGCCCCGCTGTCAGATTGATTCACGTCTTTTCTAAACGTCGGATGTCGATTGTTTCGTACTTGGTCGGCCCTTACCTTTGACCATATACAACCGACCTTTCCAAAATCACCAATAACTCCTATGAGTTGGATTACGAAGACGTTTACTAGTAGTATCGGCCGCAAGCTAATTGTGGCTATTACGGGCCTTTTTCTCTGCTCTTTCCTTGTTGTACACTTGGTAGGTAACCTCCAGCTGTTTAAGGATGACGGCGGAGCAGCTTTTAATATATACTCCCATTTTATGGGCACCAATCCTGTTATTAGAACCTTGGAATGGGTGTTAGTGCTCGGATTTGGCTTCCATATTTATGAGTCGTACACCCTGGCTGTACGCAACCGCGCCGCCCGCAAAGTAGGCTACGTGGATAGCCGCCCTTCGGAGAACAGCCCTTGGTATTCGCGTAGCATGGCGTTGCTCGGCACCCTGATCCTGGTTTTCCTGATTGTTCACATGTACAACTTCTTTTATCGGGCCCGCTTCGGTGATCTGGATCCTGATATCAATAACAATGACGACCTATATACTTTGGTGGTCAGCTCCTTCAAACAGTGGTGGTATGTGTTGCTCTATGTGGCCGCGCAAGCAGCATTGTGCTATCACCTTATACATGGCTTCCGCAGCGCTTTTCAGACCTTGGGCCTGAACCATCGCAAGTACACGCCTATTATCCGCGTCATTGGTTATGTTTTCGCCATTGTCGTGTGTGCCGGATTTGCGTCGATGCCGCTCTACTTCTACTTTTTTAAATAAGTCCTAACCTCGTATTACGATGAATTTGGATTCCAAAATTCCTGAGGGACCTCTCGCCGAAAAGTGGGAGAAGCACAAGTTTGGTGTGAAGCTTGTGAATCCCGCTAACAAGCGGAAGTACGACGTAATTATTGTAGGCACGGGCTTGGCAGGCGCTTCTGCGGCCGCGTCGCTGGCAGAGTTGGGCTATAATGTAAAGGCATTCACTTACCACGATTCGCCCCGTCGCGCTCACTCTATCGCTGCTCAGGGCGGCATTAATGCTGCGAAGAACTATCAGAACGACGGCGACTCGGTGTTTCGCTTGTTCTACGACACTATTAAAGGAGGTGACTATCGTTCCCGCGAGGCAAACGTGTATCGCTTGGCTCAGGTATCGGTTAACATTATTGACCAATGCGTGGCGCAAGGTGTACCCTTTGCCCGCGAATATGGTGGCTTGTTGGCTAACCGCTCCTTCGGTGGCGCTCAGGTAAGCCGAACCTTCTACGCGCGGGGCCAAACCGGTCAGCAACTATTATTGGGTGCCTATTCTGCACTCAGCCGGCAAATTGCTTACGGCAAAGTAAAGATGTACACCCGCTCCGAAATGCTGGAGTTGGTGGTAGTGGATGGCAAAGCCCGCGGTATTGTAACGCGTAACCTGATTACCGGTGAAATAGAAACGCACGCGGCTCATGCTGTAGTCTTGGCTACAGGTGGCTACGGCAACGTATTCTATTTGAGCACAAACGCCAAATACTGCAACGTAACGGCACCGTGGCGTGCGCACAAAAAAGGCGCTTATTTCGCGAACCCTTGCTTCACGCAGATCCACCCTACTTGTATTCCTGTATCCGGCGATTACCAATCGAAGCTGACGCTGATGTCGGAGTCGTTGCGTAATGACGGCCGGGTTTGGGTACCCAAGACCAAAGAAATGGCTGAGCGCCTCCGTGGGGGGCAAATCCGAGTAGCCGATATTCCCGAAGAAGAGCGTGACTACTTCCTGGAGCGCAAGTATCCTTCCTTCGGTAACCTCGTACCGCGCGACGTAGCTTCGCGCAATGCCAAGCAAGCCTGCGACGAAGGTCGCGGTGTGGGCTCAACTGGCTTAGCCGTATACCTCGACTTTGCCGACGCTATTAAGCGTGAAGGCGTTGATAAGGTGAGCCAGAAGTATGGTAACCTGTTTGCCATGTATGAGAAAATCACCGCCGAAAACCCGTACGAGTTGCCCATGCGCATCTACCCAGCAGTGCACTACACGATGGGTGGCCTGTGGGTTGATTACAACCTGATGACGTCCATTCCAGGCTTGTACGCTACTGGCGAGTGCAATTTCTCTGACCACGGCGCTAACCGCTTGGGTGCTTCGGCTCTCATGCAAGGCTTGGCGGATGGTTACTTCGTAATCCCATACACGATTGGTGATTACTTGGCACAAATGCCCCCCACCCCCGTTACCACGCAGCACGCAGCCTTTAAGGAAGCGGAGGAAGCAGTACACGCGCGTACTCAGAAGTTGCTCAGCATTAAGGGCAACCGGACGCCAAATGAGTTTCATAAAGCGCTTGGTCACATTATGTGGGACCACTGCGGTATGAGCCGCAGCGCCGAAGGTTTGCAATTTGCCAAGCAGGAGATTCAGAAGCTGCGCCGCGAGTTCTGGTCAGACCTGAAACTGACGGGAACCAACGAAGAGTTGAACCAGATGCTGGAAATTGCTGGTCGTGTGGCCGACTTCCTCGAGCTCGGTGAGCTTATGGTGGACGATGCTCTGAATCGCAACGAAAGCTGCGGTGGCCACTTCCGCGAGGAATATCAGACGCCCGAAAATGAAGCTCTCCGCGACGACGAGAATTACGCTTACGTAGCCGCTTGGGAGTGGACGGGTGACAATCAGCCCGAAGTTCTGCACAAGGAAGAGTTACAATTCGAAAACGTTAAACTCACGCAGCGTAGCTACAAGTAAGCCTAGAAGTGGGAGGCAACAAGAAATAAGCGAGACGTTAGCCCGATTTATTTCACTTTTCACTCCCTACTTCTCTCCCCTTAACTCTCAGTTTTCTACATAAAATGGCCGGTAATAACCCTAATGCAAAACCGATGAACCTTACGCTTAAGGTGTGGCGGCAGCGCAACCGTAATAGCGAGGGCAAAATAGTAGAGTATCAGGTAAAGGATATTTCGCCCGAAATGTCTTTCCTGGAAATGCTGGATGTGCTCAACGAAGACTTGTTGCTGAAAGGCGATGAGCCCGTAGCATTCGACCACGACTGCCGCGAAGGCATTTGCGGCTCCTGCGACTTGTTTATTAATGGCCGTGCGCACGGCCCGGAAAAAGGCACTACTACGTGCCAACTCCACATGCGCAAGTTCAGCGATGGCGATACCATCACCATTGAGCCCTGGCGTGCTAATGCTTTCCCCGTAAACCGCGACTTGAGCGTAGATCGCTCAGCCTTCGACCGGATTATTCAGGCGGGTGGCTACGTGAGTGTGAACACGGGCGGCGTACCCGATGGCAACGAGATTCCGATTCCGAAGAACATTGCAGACAAGGCGTTTGAGGCTGCTACTTGCATTTCGTGTGGTGCCTGCGTTGCCGCTTGCAAAAATGCATCTGCTATGCTCTTCGTATCCGCTAAGATTTCCCAATTAGCCTTGTTGCCACAGGGACAGGTAGAACGCAAGACCCGTGTAGAAAACATGGTAGCGCAAATGGACAAAGAAGGTTTTGGTGCCTGCACCAACATTGGCCAGTGCGCAGCGGAGTGTCCAGTGGGTATTTCACTCGAAAATATTGCTTTGATGAACCGCGAGTTTATCAACGCGAAAGCTACTTCTGACAACCTAGCATAGGGTTGTGCTGTTATAGTAAAAGAGGGCGAAACGGCTTCCGTTTCGCCCTCTTTTTTGCCCTCTACTTTCCGCTCCTTCGTACATGATTACTATTATTATCGGGACAAATCGTCCGAACTCCCGGGCCCGTCGGGTGGCTGTTTTATACGCTGACCTGCTGAAAAGCCAGGGTGCCGATTGCCAGCTTCTGGACCTCACTGAATTACCTTCAGACTTTATTACCTCGGCCCTCTACGCCAACACGGGTCAGCACGATGGCTTCAACGAGCTTTTTGAACTGACCAATAACGCCGACAAGCTGGTGTTTGTGGTGCCGGAATATAATGGCTCTTTCCCCGGCGTATTGAAGGCGTTTATTGATGGCCTACCCTATCCTGGCGGTATTCGGGGTAAAAAAGCAGCCTTAATTGGCGTGTCGACCGGGGTGCAGGGAGGCATTTTGGCTTTGAGCCACCTGACAGATATTTTGATGTACCTGGGTACGGCAGTGCTGCCGGCGCGTGTGCGTTTGCCAGCCATTGACAAGTATTTGAGTGACGATGGCAAGCTAACGAACCCGCTGTATCAGCAGTTGCTGGAGGAGCAGGCAGCGCAATTACTGGCGTTTTAAGCGGTGGCGCATCGGCTATAAATCGCGCAGGCGCTTTCCTTGCTGGCGAGCCCACAAACCATGTTTGGATTGCCCGATAATTTGCCCCCCATAAATACCTTGATGGCCCGAAAACAGGTAACTGACTACGCAGGCTAGACCCGCATATAAGCCGCATTCGTGGCCAAATAGCTCCATAGCCATTAGCGTGCAGGCAAGTGGCGTGTTGGCCGCGCCGGCAAATACTGCCACGAAACCCATGCCCGCCAGCAAAGGCATAGGCAAGGCCAGGCCGGGTGCTAATGCGTTGCCTAAGGTGGCGCCAATAAAAAACAAGGGCGTTACTTCGCCCCCCTTAAAGCTGGCGCCCAAGGTGAGGGCGGTGAGCATGAGCTTGAGCAGAAAATCGTAGGGTGGCACGGGTACGTTGAGGGCTTCCTTTATTACAGGAATTCCCAGCCCGATGTAGCGCGTGGTGCCCAGAGCCCATACGGCCAGTGCTACCAGCGCGCCGCCAACTACTGGGCGGAGCGGTGGCCAGACAATCAATCTTTTAAAAAAGCCCCCTAACAGGTGCGTAAGGCCACTAAAGCTCCGAGCGGCTAATCCGAAGATGATACCAGCGGCGGCGGCACTAAGCAGACTAAGCGGTGAGAGGACCGGAACTGCGAGCAACGGATAAGCCGTGTGCCCCACGCCCCAGAGCCGCGTGACGTAATCAGCAAAAATGGCCCCCAGAAAGCTGGGCAGAATGGCATCGTAGCGCAGCCGACCAATTAGGAATACTTCCAGCCCAAAAACGGCACCCGCCAACGGTGTTCCGAATACGGAAGCAAAACCAGCGCTGACGCCCGTAATCAGCAGCAATGTGCGGTCGCGGGGGCGTAGGCGGAGTGGGCCACGGAGCTGGTCGGCCAGCGCCCCACCCATTTGCACAGCAGTGCCCTCGCGGCCGGCCGAACCGCCAAACAGATGCGTCAGCAGCGTACCAATGAGCACAAGCGGCACCATGCGCAATGGCAGTGTAGCTTGCGGAGAATGAATCTCGTCGAGCAGCAGGTTGTTGCCGCCTTCCACGCTTCGGCCAAAAAAATAGTACAGAAGCCCTACCAAAAAGCCCCCCAGCGGCAACAAAGCAATAATCCAGGGGTGCGTTTCGCGCCAGTTCGTTACATAATCCAGCGCTACCAGAAAGCCGGCTGAGGCAGTGCCGGCAAGCCCGCCCACAATGGAACAAATCAGTAGCCAACGACCTGCAAAGAGCAGTAAGGGTGTGTACTCGGCGCGGAGAGCAGAAAAATAGCGATACATGGATAGGCAGTGCCGAGGAGGAAGTCAGGCGAAGATACATATCCGGCAATAAGCTCCTGCGCGTTTGCGTTAGCAGGCCCAGCGCCCAGCTCTGGGGGGCTTTTTACACACCTTATCTGCTTATTCTATAAAATTTAGCTCATCCATAAACAGAACAAGCAACTCCACGCTTGAATATTTGTCTGTTGGGCAAATCTGACTAATACTTACTTCCAGCAGCCGACGACTCTGCTGAGTTGCTCTCCTCCAGTCTGCGCTGTATTCCTTTTTACTTACTATCTCCAAAGCACTTATGCTAACCGCCCGGGAATTCCGGGTTTTGGCCCCCATCTGGCCTCCATTAGTCGAAATAACAAGACAAGCGCCCTTCGTCGCATCTACCTTCGCTTCATGAAACACACATTACCATTGCTGCTGGCCGGACTCGGCCTGTCCTTTCACACTCTTGCCCAAACGGCTCCAGCTTCTCCTTCTACCCCTACCCAGCGGCCTGCGTTGGTTACGCAACCAACTCCCCCGCGTGGCACCGCCGGCCTCAGCGGTACCGTAACGGATAGCAAAACCGGGCAACCAGTGGAATATGCGACCGTTGCACTGCTCGACCAAACCACCGACAAAGCTGTGGATGGAGGCATCTGCGACGAAAAAGGCAAGTTTGCTTTCAGCAAATTAGCGCCCGGCACCTATAAGGTCAGCATCAGCTTTGTAGGCTACCAGACAAAGGTGCTGGATAATGTGCGCCTTGCCGATGGCGACGTGAACCTAGGGGGCATTTCGCTCGCTGCTACTACGCAACAGCTTGGTGAAGTGAAGGTGACGGGTGAGCGGGAACTGGTGGAAAACAAAGTCGACCGCATCGTTTATAACGCCGACAAGGACATCACAAACAGCGGTGGCACGGCGGCTGATGTGCTCAAAAAAGTGCCATTGCTGGCCGTCGACCTTGATGGCAACGTGGAGTTGCGCGGCTCATCCAATGTACGCGTGCTCATCAATAACAAGCCCAGCACCATCGTAGCCTCATCGGTAGCCGATGCACTGCGTCAGATTCCGGCCGATCAAATTAAAACCGTGGAAGTCATCACCTCGCCCTCGGCGAAGTATGATGCGGAAGGCACGGGGGGCATTATTAACATTATTTTAAAGAAAAACGACCTAGCCGGTGTAAACGGCTCCGTAAGCGTATCAGCCGGTACGCGCTCCAGCAACCTGAACACCAGTCTGAATGCGCGCAAAGGAAAAGTAGGCGTAAATGCGAACCTGGGCTCCTTTGGCTTTTATAACCGCGGCCGGGGCGAAACCTTCCGCCGCGACTTTGAGGGCGCCACCACCATAGCGACGCTGACCCAACTCAGCACGAATCGTACCCTCGGTGGCGGCCTTTATGGCCAAGTTGGCGCCGATTACGACCTCACGCCCAAGGATGCTTTCAACATCAGTGCCCGCGGCAACCTGTTTCGCTTTAATGCCCCCCGCACGCTCAGCTCGGAGTACATCACCAGCGCTGGCCCCGACATTTACAGCCGCGATATTGAAGTCGACAACCAAAACCGCAACCTTGATCTGAACTTCGGCTACACCAAAACGCTGGCCAAGCCCCGCCAGGAATTCAGCGTTTTGGCTCTTTACAGCGTCAATAAAGGCCTGAACGAATACGACCTCGATCAATTCCGGCCCGAGCTTATCGAACCCGACTACCGTGAGCAGAGCTTCAACGACAGCCGCAACCGCGAGGCCACTTTCCAGGCCGACCTCGTGCAGCCCATCGACAGCACCAGCACGCTGGAGCTGGGCGCCAAATCCATTCTGCGTCAGGTAAACACCGATTATCAGATCGAAGCGGATAGCGTGGATGGCCGCGGCTTCCTGCTTCTCCCCGACCGTACCAACCAGTTTCGCTATAATCAGGACGTGTACTCGGGCTACGGCACCTACGGCTTTAGTTTGCAAAAAGTATACAGCTTCAAGGTGGGGGCCCGCGTGGAGCACACCCGCATCGGCGGCGACTTCTTCTCCAACGACACCGAAATTAGCCAGCAGTACACCAACTTTATTCCCAGCGTTGTAGCCTCCCGCGACTTTGGCAAGGATAAAAGTCAGAAGCTAAAGGTGAGCTATACGCGGCGTGTGCAGCGCCCTAACATCTACTTCCTGAACCCTTATCTGAACACCAGCGACCCTCGCATTTTCTCGTCCGGCAATCCCAATTTGGACGCCGAGCTAACTGATTCCTACGAACTGGGGTATAGCACGTATATCAAAAAGAGCAACCTCAATTTCTCGCTCTATTCCCGCCGCACCAACAACGCTATCGAGAGCGTCTCGCGCCTTGTTCCACTCAACACGCTGATTGAAACCGACGATACCGAAGCGGAGGTAATCTATACCACTTTCCAGAACGTAGCCCGCAATGCTACGTATGGCATGAGCTTATTTGGCTCGACAAAGCTGACGGATAAGTGGACCGTGAACGGCAACGTGAACACTTATTATGTATCGCTCAAAAGCCAGAGCTTAAATACCAGCAACAGCGGCGTAATGTATAACGCTAATATTTCGTCGTCGTATCAATTCGACAAAGGCTATAGTGCGCAGTTCTCCGGTTTTCTCAACTCGCCGCGTGTGCAATTGCAAGGTCGTACATCGGCATACCAGTACTATAGCATTGCTGCCAAAAAGGAGTTGTTCAAGAAGAAAGGCAGCATCAGCTTAGGCCTGGACAATCCATTCAACCGCACGATTCGCTTCCGTAATGAGCTGGACGCGGCTCGCTTTACCTCCCGCAGCAACAACTACAACTACAACCGCGGCGTGCGCGTGAGCTTCAACTATCAGTTTGGCAAAATGGATGGCAGCGCCGGCCGGCCCAAAAAGAGTATCCGCAACGACGACCAGAAGTCGGGCGGCGACTCTCAAGGTCAGGGGCAGCAGTAAGCAAAAAGAAGCAGGTGGATGCGCGCACCCACCTGCTTCTTTTTGTTATCGTTATTGTTTTCACAGCAACCAAGCCACTCACGTTTCAGCTAACTTTTGGCGACTAAAAAAGCCCCCCAGCGATGAAAAAGCTGTTTTTCCCACTTACGTTGGCCGCTATTTCTTTGCTAGGAGCGTGCAGCACGACAAGTTCTTCCGGCTCGCGAACGCTCAGTCCTGATAGGGAGCAGGCAGATCCGATTCGGCAAGATTCATCTGTAGTCGACACGCTTGCTCAACCTCAGTAAAGTGGTAAGCATAAAAAGGCAGAAGCCGCCGGAGACTCTCCGGCGGCTTCTGCCTTTTTAAGTCTGTTAAGTGAAATCTAATCTACGTTATCATGCAGAAACCGATTGTCGCCCAGCAGTTCATTATCGTCCGATAGATTGAAGCGGGAGATGTCACGCTCATTCGATGGCGTCACATTTTCCAGCTTAACGTGACGACGCAAGTAAGCAGGCGTTTCCAGCTGATCTTTGATGGCATCATTGGTTAACCCATTGCTTAAGTCTTGCAGGCGCCGACGGCGTTCTTCTGCGCGGGCATCCAATGTAGGACGCGGCGCAGCATGCTGCTGGGGCTGCGGTGCGGGCTGCTGCACAGCTACCAACTCTGGAGCCGGCGATGAAGGCGCAGCCACGGGCGGCACATAGTTTGAAACCGACGTTTCCAGATCAAAAGTCACCTTGGGTGGTTCTACCGAAGCGGGCGCGGGTGTAGGCGCAGGAGCCGGCGTGCCAAACGTAGGAACCATAGGCGCGGCGGGCGCTTCCTGACGGTCCTTGTCGAACAAATTGATCTGCGGATCAGGCTCTTGCTCTTCAGCAACCTTGTTGTTAACGAAACCCGTGTTGATAGTGTGGGCATCACGGGCAAAACCCGTAGCAATTACTGTCACACGGATGCTCTGCCCCAAAGTAGAGTCGATACCGTGGCCGAAAATAACTTCAGCGTCCTGGCCGGCTTTATCCTGGATGTACTCCGTAATCTCGGTCAGCTCATCCATTTCCAGCTCTGCCTGATCACCCGACATGATGCTGAGCAGAATTTTCTGCGCACCATGAATGTCGGTGTTGTTGAGCAGCGGCGAGGCAAGAGCCTCTTCGGCGGCGCGCTGAGCGCGGTTTTCGCCATCGGTAATGCTGCTGCCCATCACGGCTGCACCCGAGTCTTTCATGACGGTTTTCACGTCTTCAAAGTCTACGTTTACCTCGCTGGTTACCGTGATGATTTCGGCAATACTCTTGGCCGCCGTGCTCAGCACATTATCCGCTTTCGCGAAAGCCGCCCGGATAGGTAAGTTGCCAAAGATCTCGCGCAGCTTATCGTTAAGAATAACGAGCACTGTGTCGCAGTTCTCGCTCAGCTCCTTAATGCCGTGTTCAGCCTGCTGACGCTTCTTTTTCCCCTCAAAAAGGAAAGGTGCGGTTACGATACCTACGGTCAGAATGCCCAGCTCCTTGGCCACTTTGGCAATAACAGGCGCAGCGCCGGTGCCAGTACCACCGCCCATACCAGCCGTGATAAATACCATGCGCGTACCATTGCTAAGGAGTTCTCGGATCTGTTCGCGGCTCTCAATAGCGGCTTGCTTACCGCGCTCCGGGTTAGCGCCAGCGCCAAGGCCTTCCGTAAGGTCAACGCCGATCTGTAATTTGGTAGGCACGGTGCTGCTGTGCAGCGCTTGCTTATCCGTATTGCAGATAACGAACTCTACGTCCTTTATGCCTTGGCTGAACATGTGGTTCACGGCATTGGAACCACCGCCGCCAACACCAATTACCTTGATGATAGACTTAGAGGTGGAAGGAATATCGAATTTATAATTCATGAGGTGGAGTCTAAATGGGTGAATGGGCGAATGGGTGAACAAGGGAATTGGCGTTTGTTTGATGTAAACAGTCAGCCATTCGCTCATTCACCCATCCACTCATTTAGTATTGCTTATCGTCAAAATCGTCGATCAACAGACCTTTGGTGCGGCTGATGATATCCTGAAAGAACTTGCCGGCACCAGAAGGCTTTTTAGGTGGTGCAGGCGCCTGGGGGCTTTTTGGGTAGCAGCGGGAGCAACTGGCATTTCCATGCGCGGCTCTGGGGCGGCCGGACGATACACTTGCTCTTCGGGCTCGTAGCTGCGGTTCACGCGCTCATCAATGGAACGGTAGCCGGCCAACACCAAGCCTACAGTAGTAGCGTACATCGGCGACTTTACAGCTTCAATACGGCTCTTGCCTAAGTGTTCGTTGGGGTAGCCGATACGGGTATCCAAACCAGTCACGTACTCCGTGAGCTGCACGAGGTTTTGCAGCTGTGAGCCACCACCAGTCAGTACGATACCAGCGGCCAGCTTATCGGCGTGGCCGGTGCGCTGAATCTCGGCGTACACTAGCTCCACGATTTCTTCCATCCGAGCCTCAATGATGTGAGCAAGGTTCTTCAGAGAAATCTCCTTAGGAGCTCGGTCGCGCAGACCAGGAATGCTTACGATTTCGTAATCAGAAGCTTCCTCAGCAATGGCTTTCCCAAACTTTACTTTCAACTGCTCAGCCTGGTTCTGCATCACTAAGCAGCCCTGCTTGATATCAGAAGTCACAATGTTGCCGCCGAAAGGCAGCACCGCCGCGTGACGAATGATGCCATCTTTAAAGATAGCCAAGTCGGTAGTACCGCCCCCGATATCAATCAGCGCTACACCAGCTTCTTTTTCCTCGTCGCTCAGCACCGACATGCTCGACGCCAGCGGCTCCAGAATCAGATTATCGATTTCTAGCCCAGCCTTGGTAACACACTTGTTGATGTTGTTGATGGCTGTGCTCTGAGCAGTAATGATGTGAAAGTTGCCTTCCAACCGTACGCCCGACATGCCCACTGGATCCATGATGCCTTCCTCGTAATCCACCTTGTAGTCTTGGGGCATTACGTGGATGATCTCGGAGCCGGGCGGAGTTACCAGGCGGTACATATCGTTGGTCAGGCGATTCACGTCATCGACGGTAATCTCACTATCCTGCGAGGCCCGCGTGATGCTGCCGTTATGCTGTAAGCTCTTGATATGCTGGCCAGCAATGCCAACGTTCACCACGCCGATATTGATGCCAGATTGTTCTTCAGCCTGCCGAATAGCCTTCTTAATAGCGTCTACAGTTTTGTCAATATTGGACACAATACCGCGCACTACACCCTCTGACACGGCTTTACCCATGCCAAGGATCTCAAGTTTGCCAAACTCATTTTTGCGCCCTACCAGGACGCAGATTTTGGTGGTGCCGATGTCGAGGCCGACTACAATTTTATCGTTTTGCATGGGGTAGGTACTGGCAGGGTTTGCGGGAAGTTGCGGTATGTATCTAAAAAAACGCTATTTAGGACGATTTAAGGCCCTTTTTAGACGTTACAGAGAGTGTATAGTTATTCGCAAATGATCTGGTCTTTGAACTCGACATTGACGCGGTGGTATGTATCCCATCCTAAAACTGGTGGAATTTGCCGGTAAAATACCATTAGTTTCGCGAATTTTTCTGAAATATTCTCTGGAAACCCAAATTCTACTCGTTGATCTCCTATTTGTTGGGTGAAAGCAATCTTGCCGTTTGGCCCAATAAATACTTCGGCTACCTGAGCCCGCCAAAAGGGGTGCTCGTCGATGTAGCGCAACACTTCGAGGTAACGGCGGCCCGTGGAGTCGCGAAAGAACGTAGCCGAAATAGGAGTGCCCCCCTGACGAGCTACGGGCACCACGCGAGCCGTGAACAATGGCGATAGCGGTAACTCATGCCCTTCAGCATCGAGGTAGCTGTCGCGGCGAGTGTCAGCGTGTACTAGGCGGGCTATGGGACGATTCTGGCGCACGTCGGCGTGCAGGTTACCGGCTAGGTCACGGTACACCTCGGCTTCGCGCACAAAACTATGAGCCTTGAGGCGCGCTTCGAGGGCCTTAAGGTTTAATTCCTCGGGCCGGGCACCTTCTAGGCGTTGATAGCCATTGCGTGTGAGCAGAGCGGTTACCTCCTGCTCGCTAATGAAATAGTTATTGAACTCATTACTAATGGTCACGATAACCTGACCAACAGGGCGGTTTGCTTGGCGCAGGCCAGCAAACGCGGCCAAGCCGATGAGCAGCAACAGGCAAGCCGCTGCAAACAAATAATTTTTGGCGTTAGGCTTGAGTTTCATGCCAGCGGCTGGTTAAAATGGTTCGTAGCTGAGGCACCAATTGATCAATATCACCGGCCCCAACGGTAGCCAGCACATCAAAATCATCGTCGACAGCGGCGGCCGCCACGACTTGCTCCTTGGTTTGCAAAGACTTTTTAGGAGCTGTTAGTTGAGATAAAATCAGCTCGGAGGTAACGCCACTAATCGGCAGTTCACGAGCGGGATAGATGTCGAGCAGCACCACTTCATCGGCCAGACTTAAGCTCTCAGCAAAGCCTGGCGCGAAGTCGCGGGTGCGGGTGAAAAGGTGGGGTTGGAAGATGACGCGCAGGCGTTTCTGCGGGTACAACGCACGTAGGGAACGAAGGAAAGCCTCGATTTCGCGTGGGTGATGGGCATAATCGTCAACATACACCTTGTTTTTTGTGGTGACGATAAATTCAAAGCGACGCTTTACGCCCCGATACGCCGCTACCGCAGCGGCCAGCTTTTCAGCGGTTACGCCTTCCAGCTGGGCCGCAAAAATGGCCCCCAGCATATTTTCCACGTTGTGAAAGCCGGGCACAGTTAGCTGCAAGTCAGTTAGGTTGCCGAGGGGGCTATGTACATCGAAGCGAAACTCGTGGCCGTGAGCCGTTACGTTGGCAGCATACAGATTTGCCCCCTGCGCTGCTTCTAAGCCATAATGAATGACCTGTACACCAGTAGGTACCGCAGCGGCTACACTTGCATCGGCAGTATGGTTAAGCAGAAGGGTGCCACCGGGCTTTATTTGGCCCACAAACTGCCGGAAGGACTCTATCAGAGCAGCCTGAGTGCCATATATATCCAGGTGGTCGGCATCCGTGCTAGTTACGATGGCTACATCGGGGTGCAATGTCAGAAAGCTGCGGTCATACTCATCAGCCTCCACTACTACAGGCTTAGCGCCCGCGCCCGTGCCGGTACTCAATAGAAGATTTGACCCAAGGTTCACAGAAATGCCCCCAGGAAGGCTGAGCAATCGACGCCCGCGTGGTGGAGCAAGTGCGCCACCATAGATGAGGTGGTGGTTTTGCCGTGAGTGCCGGCTACAGCAATCGTGCGTTGGCCTTGGGTAAGAAGACCCAGCACTTGGCTGCGCTTGCGTATATCATAGCCCTTTTCGCGCAGCCAGGCCCACTCCTGATGGCCGGCAGGAATAGCCGGCGTGAGCACTACCAGTGTCTGGGGGGCATTTTCGCGTACCTCAACCGGAATATTCTCGACGGCATCCGCGTAATGCACGGCAATACCTTCAGCGGCTAACGCTTCCGTTAGCGGCGTTGGCGTGCGGTCGTAACCGCTTACTTGGTGGCCATTGGCTTGAAACCACCGAGCCAGCGCCGACATACCAATGCCACCGATGCCCAGAAAGTAGACGTAAGGAAATGCGGCTACAGGATTCATCGGCGGTCCATGATAGTGAGGAGTTCATCTACAATGGCAGCCGTCGCGTCGGGGCGGGCAAGCTGGCGCACGTTGGTACTTAGCTTCAATTGGCGCGGCTCATCGGCTAGTAAGCTCAAGGCCTCATCATACAGGCGAGCGGGCGCTTCCGCATCCGGAATGAGTAGAGCGGCTTGATGGCGAACCAAGGCCAAGGCGTTTTTGGTCTGATGGTCTTCGGCCACGTTGGGCGATGGCACCAGTAAACTAGGTTTGCCAGTCAGGCACAGCTCCGAAACAGACAAAGCGCCCGCCCGCGAAACCACTACGTCGGCGGCGGCATAAGCCAGGTCCATGCGCTGTACGAATTCTAATGCCCGAATGCCGTCGGCGGCGAATGGAGTAGTTTCCTCCTGCGCTTTAGGGTAGTAGAGCTTACCTGTTTGCCACAGCAACTGAACTCCAGCCGCTTTCAGGCGCGAAAGTGCCGCGGCAGTAGCTTCGTTCAAGGTGCGGGCTCCGAGGCTGCCGCCAATTACAAGTAGGGTTTTCTTGTCAGGCGAAAGCCCAAAAAACTTCAGTGCTTCGGCACGGTCGCCGGAAGCTATTTCGGTGCGGACTGGGTTACCAGTAAGAACGAGCTTATCCTTAGGGAAAAACTTCTCCATCCCATCATAAGCCACACAAATACGGTTTACGCGCCGACTCAGCAGTTTATTTACTAGACCAGCGTAGGAATTCTGTTCCTGAATAAGGGCTGGAATTCCTCGCGAAGCCGCGGCCAATAGAATAGGAGCCGAAGCGTAGCCACCTACGCCCACAACGGCTTCGGGGCGAAATTTCTCGATGATTTTGCCCGCTCGCTTCACACTCCGAATCACGCGCAACGGAAACAGCAGATTCTGGGGAGTCAGGCGGCGCTGTAAGCCACTAATATCAAGGCCTACAATGTCATAGCCGGCCTCGGGCACCCGGGTCATTTCCATCCGGCCGTTGGCGCCGACAAACAGGATTTCAGCCTCGGGCTGACGACGGCGCAGCTCGTTAGCAATGGCTACCGCCGGAAATATATGCCCACCCGTGCCCCCACCGCTAATAATAATGCGGTAAGGCTCGGGATGCGAAGAAATAAACTGGAGATTCGACTTGGGCATGTAAGCTTGAGCTGTGCGGATTTTTGGGTGGTTAACGTCTTGCTTTTACGCGTAGGCAGTTTTCTTCGGAATGCGAGCGGTGTCTTCCGGCTCGCCCGTCATAGGGCGAATTTCACGCTCACCACGGCTGACGCTCAGAATAATACCAATGCTGATACCCGTGAAAATAAGGGAGGTACCGCCCATGCTGAGCAGCGGCAGCGGCAAACCAGTGATTGGGCCAAGCCCCACGGCCACGCCCATATTTACCATCGCCTGCAAGACCAAACTAAAGGTTAGCCCTGCCGATAAAAGCCCCCCAAAGGCGCCGTAGCTATGGATAACGGTGTTCAGCCCCCGATAGAGGAAGGCCAGATATAGAAATAGGACCACCACACCACCAATAAGGCCATATTCCTCAATAATAACGGCGTAGATAAAGTCGGAATACGGGTGGGGCAGAATGTTGCGCTCGGTGCTTTTGCCGGGACCTTTTCCACTGATACCGCCCGTAGCAATAGCGATGTAGCTGTGCTCCAGCTGAAACGGCACTGGCTTGGTCTTGTCGGTAAAGCTTTCGATGCGGGTAAGCACCGTTTTGTAGCGCTGACCGGAGGAAAGGCCAATACCGCCTACCACTGCGCCGATGAGCACCATCACGGCCATTTGCTTGAGCGGCACCCGACCAATAAACATGAGCAGCAGGCAGGTAGCAAATAAGAGTAGCGCCGTAGAGGCATTACTCATAATGATGATGCCGCAGATCAAACCCACCCACAGCATTACCGGTAGCAGCGTCGTTTTGAAATCTTGCACGTGCTGCTGCCGACGGCTAAGCATACTCGCCAAGTGCGAAATCAGCGCCAGTTTGGCTAAGTCGGAGGGCTGGAAGGTTTGGTTGATGACCGGAATTGTAAGCCACCGCGAGGCCTCGTTGATATTCGAGCCCATGAAATAGGTAAACAGCAACAGCGGCACCGACAGCAATAGCGCGTACAGTGACAGGCGCGAGTAGTAGCGATAATCGATGCGGTGCGCCAGCCACATGAAGGCCAGACCCACGAAGATCAAGCCCGTGTGCTTAATCAGGAAATACTCCGTATTGCCCCCCATCTTCTTGTAAGCCAGCGTACCCGTAGCCGAGTACACCACCGCAATGCTGATGAACGAGAACAGCAGCACGATACCCCACAAAATGGGGTCGCCTTTGAGGTTGCGTTGCAGCCAGAGTTTTACGGGTTCCATAAATCGCAGATTAGGCTGATGGCACTGATTTTTCTTGGGACAATTTTTCCACGGCGGCGGCGAATTGCTGCCCTCGGTCTTCGTAGTTTTTGAATAGATCGAAGCTGGCGCAGGCTGGTGAAAGCAGCACCACGTCGCCGAGTGCAGCCAACTCTGCGGCACGACGCACGGCCGTTTCTATGCTTTGAGTTTCTTCCAGGTGAGGAACAACGGTACCGAAGCTGGCCTTCAGCTTTTCATTATCCACGCCGAGGCAAATCAATGCTTTCGCTTTTTGCTTTGCCAGCGGCAACAAGGAAGTGTAGTCGTTACCCTTATCTGTACCGCCGGCAATCCAGACGATGGGCTGCTGCACGCCATCGAGGGCAAACCATGCCGCCTCCACGTTGGTAGCTTTGCTATCGTTGATAAACTTAACGCTATTGACTTCCCCGACTAATTGAAGGCGGTGGGGGGCATTTTTGAAGGAAACCAAGCCCCGCTCAATTTGCTCCGGTGATAACCCAACAACGCGAGCCGCCAGGATAGCTGCCGCCATATTCTGCTGGTTATGTTGCCCAATTAGTGGCGAGTTGGCAACATTGACGCTATCAACCTGGCTTTTCGCCCATTCAGGTAAGTGCAACCGCAGCGTTCCATCTTGTCCGTACCAAGCGGCTAAGTTTTCGCCTGTATGACCGTCGAATTGCTGATCAAATGCCAAGGCATTTTTTTCAGTCCCTGAGGCTGCTACTGCTTTCCGCGTTTCCGGGTCACCGGCATTATAGATAAAATAACCGCTTACGTTGCGGGCAACGCGCATTTTGGCCGCCGCATAGTTTTCGAGGCTGTAGCCGTAGCGGTCGAGGTGGTCGGGCGTAATATTTAGCAGAATGGCCAGCCAGGGGGCAAAATCGTGGGTATCGTCGAGCTGAAAGCTGCTCAGTTCCACCACATAATAGTCGTGCTCATCCTCAATGATTTGCTCAGCGAGACTGTAGCCCACATTGCCGGCTAGGCCCACACTCAAGCCAGCTTCCTTTAGCAAATGATAGGTGAGTAGTGTGGTGGTCGTTTTGCCATTCGTGCCGGTAATGCAGATACACTTGGCCTGCGTATAGCGGCCCGCCAGCTCGATTTCGGAAATGATAGGCGTGCTTTTCGCGCGTAGAGCTTGAATGATAGACGCTTTTTCCGGAATGCCAGGGCTTTTAACTACTTCGTCGGCGCGCAGTATTTCATCCAGCGTATGCTGGTTTTCCTCGAAGCGGATACCTGCCTGGGTTAGTTTCTGCTTATAAGCAGGCTTAATAGAGCCACCATCGGACACGAAAACGGCGTGGCCTTTGGCTTGCGCCAACAGCGCCGCCCCTACCCCACTTTCTGCTGCTCCGAGAATGACTATTTGCATGACTTATAAACTTGAGTATCTGGCGGTGTAGTCAAACACCGCGGGGTAGCTTTTAGCGAAGTTTGAGGGTTACCAGGGTGAAGACAGCTAGCATAATGCCCACAATCCAGAAACGCGACACGATTTTGGATTCGTGGTAGCCAAGCTTTTGGTAGTGGTGGTGCAAGGGCGACATGCGTAGCAAGCGGCGACCTTCTCCATACTTGCGGCGCGTGTATTTGAAGTAGCTTACCTGCACGATTACCGAGAGATTTTCAATCAAAAACACTCCACATAGCACCGGAATCAACAATTCTTTACGAATAATAAGAGCTAGCACGGCAATGATGCCGCCGATAGCCAACGAGCCTGTGTCGCCCATAAAAACCTGTGCTGGGTAGCTGTTATACCACAAGAAACCTACGCAGGCCCCCACGAAGGCCGTACAGAATATTACCAGCTCACCCGAGTTCGGGATGAACATAATGTCCAAGTAGTCAGCCAGTAGCGCGTTACCACTCACGAAGGCGAAAATGGCTAGCGTGATACCAATGATAGCCGACGTGCCCGCCGCCAGACCGTCGAGGCCGTCGGTGATGTTGGCGCCGTTGCTCACGGCCGTGATGATGAGGATAACGATGGGAATGTAGAGGAAGCTGTAGAGGCCATTGAAGTAAGGGCCGGCGTAGGCGAAGAGGTTGCCGTAGTTCAGCTCATTGTTCTTAGCGAAAGGAATCGTGGTAATCATCAACTTCACGTCCTGATACACGGTGCTGGCATCAACAGCGGAAAGCTGCCCGTTGGGCAGCAAGTATTGGCGGACCGTTACATCGTTGCTGAAGAACAGTACCCAGCCTACTGTGATACCTAAACCAATTTGACCCAGCACTTTGAAGCGTCCGCTCAAGCCTTCTTTATTCTTCTGGAAGACCTTTATATAGTCGTCGAGAAACCCGATCAGACCTAGCCAAACCGTACTCAGCAGCATCAACACGATGTAGATATTGTCGAGCTTGGCAAACAACAGCACGGGGACCAAAATGGCCAGAATGATAATCAGGCCACCCATAGTTGGGGTGCCTTTCTTCTCCAGTTGTCCTTGCAAACCCAAGTCACGGATGCTTTCGCCCACCTGCTTTTTCTGCAAAATTCGGATCAGGCTTTTACCAAAAACCTGCGCAATAAGTAGGGAAGTAATAACGGCCATAGCCGCCCGAAACGAGATAAATTGAAACACGCCCGCCCCAGGCAGATTGTAGTGCTTACTGAGGTACGTAAAGAGGTAATAAAGCATGGGCGAGGGGTCAGCGGATAGAAAGTGGAGTTAGGCCAAGATGCAAAGGTTTAGTTTTTTAGGTTGAGGTCAAACGTTGTGTTTTCCGGATTTTTACTGTAGCGCATGGGTCATTTATTCAGCAAATCGAACATCTCTTGTAAGACCTGCTTATCGTCAAATGCCCCCCGCACGCCTTGAATTTCTTGGTAAGTCTCGTGGCCCTTGCCGGCTACCAGCACGATGTCGCCGGGCTGCGCTAAGGCAACGGCCGTTTTGATAGCCTCGCGCCGGTCGGGAATGGTCAAGACTTTACCTAAATCCTGCGCTTGCACGCCAGCCTGCATTTGGGTTAGGATAGCATTCGGATCCTCGAAGCGCGGATTATCAGAGGTGAGTACCACGCGGTTGGAGCCTTTGGCAGCCAAGTTGGCCATCACGGGGCGCTTGGCCGCGTCGCGGTTGCCACCGCAGCCCACCACCGTAATTACCTGCTGACTCGGTTGGCGAATCTGGGCAATGGTCGAAAGCACATTTTCCAACGCATCGGGCGTATGAGCGTAGTCTACAATGCCAGTCACGCGGGTGCGCTCCGCTACAATAGGCTCAAAACGGCCCGGCGCCGATGTCAGACCCGACAGTACAGTAAGTACTTCGGTTGGGTCTTCACCAAGTAGCACCGCTGCGCCATACACGGCCAACAGGTTGTAGGCATTAAATACCCCAATCAATCGAAACTGCACTTCCCGCCCATCTATTTCCAGATGCAGGCCGTGCACCGCGTTTTCCAACAGCTTCGCCCGAAACGTAGCCAGGCTACGCAACGAGTAGGTTTCGCGGCGGGCGGCAGTATTCTGGAGCATTACTGGGCCACGCTTATCATCGGCGTTGGTTAGCGCAAAGGCATCTTTACCCAACTGATCAAAGAAGCCTTTTTTGGCCTTTAGATACTCATCAAAAGTGCCGTGGTAATCGAGGTGGTCATGGGTAAGATTAGTAAAAATGCCCCCCACAAAACGCAACGCCGTCGTGCGATGCTGCACAACTGCATGGGAGCTAACCTCCATAAATACGTAAGTGCAGCCCGCCCGCAGCATCCGGGCTAGCAGCTCATTTAGCCGAATAGCATCGGGAGTAGTGTGGGTAGCGGGAATTACTTCCTCGTCAATCTGATTCTGAACCGTGGAGAGCAAGCCCACATGGTAGCCTAGCTCCCGGAACAGCTTATGCAGCAGCGTAGCGCAGGTGGTCTTACCATTGGTGCCAGTCACGCCTACGAGTTGGAGCTTGCGCGAAGGATGGCTATAGAAAGCAGCAGCCATGTGAGCCATAGCCTCGGCGCTATTAGGCACCTGCACGTAGGTTGTGGCCGGGTCGAGGATGGGGGGCAAATTTTCGCACACCACGACCGCCGTACCTTGAGCCACAGCTTTATCAATGAACTGGTGACCGTCGGTTTGGGCGCCGCGCAGGGCAAAAAACACCATGCTCGGCCCGGCCTGCCGCGAGTCTAGCGTGAGGCCCTGCACGACTATATCGGTAGGGCCATGCTGGGCCTGCACCGTTACGGCGGCTAGCAAATGGGCCAGTGGGTGCGCTATGGGAGTTGAATTGGTCAAGGTATTCGGGGTGCTGTTTGTGCTAGTGAAGGCTGCTGATTAATACCTTCTTCTTATCCTTACCGACTTCTGGCTTTTTGGCTTCTACTGGCTCCGATTCTTCTTCTCGAAGCTTCTTTTTCAGTTGCTCTTGGCGCAGCAGTAGCTTAGCTCGTGCTTTGGCTGGGTCCGGATCGGCGGGAGTGAGCAGCTTGTTTTCAACCAGTTTGGTGGGGGCCGGCGGAGGCTGCGGCTTCGTGCCCGCCATCGCACCAATGGGTTGCAACTCCAAAGTCACCAGGGTGCCGCGCCGCAAGGGCGTGCCCGCCGCTACCGACTGCCGGTTTACGCGTCCGCTACCTAGGGCTCGCACGCGCAGCCCGCGGTTTTCAAGTAAAAACAGCGCGTCGCGCAGAGTCATACCGCTTACGTCAGGCACTTGGCCGCGACGCACAGGCTGGACTTGCCACGCCAACGAGCGCGTATTCGTATCGGCCCGCACCCATTCTTCACCCGCCGCTTGCGACTGCTGGTTCACACCCAGCTTTTCGCACACCAGCGTTAGCTCGTCCTGCAAACCTGCTTTTACTACAGGCACCTGCGTTTTATTCAGCGGCACCCGCGCCAATAAGGGGCGCTGGCTGGCAATGTCGCGGGCCATTGCTTTGTCGGCCACCTCGCGGAAAACCGGCGCAGCTACATCAGAGCCATAGATACGGCCCCGTTTTGGCGAATCGACCACCACGATGCAGCTATACTTAGGCTTGTCGGCGGGGAAATAGCCGCAGAAGCTGGTGGAGTATGTGCGGGTGTACTGGCCATTCTTGAACTTCCAGGCAGTGCCCGTTTTGCCCGCAATGCTGAAGTCGTTCGATTTGATGGCTTTGGCCGTGCCTTGCAGCACCACGCCTTCCAGCATCGCACGCACTTTGCGCAGGGTTTCCTCCGAGCAGATTTTGGGGTTCAGAATTTTGGGCTCAAACTCCTCAATCACCTTATCAGCCTGCCGAATTTCCTTTACGATGATGGGCTGCACCTTCACCCCATCATTAGCAATGGCATTGTAGAAAGCCAGCGTTTGCAGGGGGGCTAATTTCAACTCGTACCCAATGCTCATGGTGGTAAGAGAGGTGCGGCTCCAGCTCCGATCGGTAGGGTCTTTCACGTAAGGCCGCGCCTCGCCGTGCATCTGGAAGCCCAGCGGTTTGTCGAGCCCAAACCGCTTGAGGTAATCGGTGTACTTATCGGGCTTTTGCTGAAAATGGTCATGGACCAGTTTTGCTACCCCAATATTCGACGATTGCTCAACTACCTTCTGCACCGAAATCTTGCCGTTGGCGTGCGAGTCGGTTTTCACGGCCCCACCGATGTACATACGACCGTTACCGGTGTCTACCATGTCGGTCAGCTCCAAGTCGGGGTTGTCCTCAAACAAGGCCATCATCGACGCCAACTTGAAGGTAGAACCTGGCTCAGTACGACCTTGGTCAGCAATGGCGTAGTTGTAATCTTCGCGGTACACGCCATCGGCCGCTTTGCCTAGGTTAGCTACAGCTTTGATTTCGCCGGACTGCACTTCCATCAGAATCACGCAGCCATATTGCGCATCATTATCCACCAACGACTTGTAGAGGGCGTTTTCAGCCACGTCCTGTAAGTTGATGTCGATAGTCGTCTTGATGTCGTAGCCGGGCAGGGGCTTTATTTCGGTACCATCATAAATGGGCTTATTGCCTCCTGGTAGACGCTCAAATAATGCTTCACCGTCTTTGCCGGCGAGTTGGCTGTTATAGGTAAACTCTAAGCCTGCACCGTTTTTATCTTCATTCAGAAAGCCCACGGTACGCTGGGCCAAGCCACCGAAGGGCCGGAAGCGCTTGTCAACCTTCTCGAAGATGACGCCTCCCTTATTCTTGCCTGCCCGAAAAATGGGCCACTGGGCCAGCTTCTTCTTGTCTTGATAATTGATTTGCCGCGAATTCAACCGCAAGTAGCGCACGGTCTCTTTCGAGTTTTTGGCATTCATCAGCTTGCGCTTGTACTCTTTGGCCGAACGGTCGCCGAAAAACTGCGATAAAAGCAAAGCCAGCGAGTCTACATTGCTGCGGAAGAGCTGCTTATCGACCACGCTTGGGTCCCAAGCCACGCGGTAAAATGGCAACGACGTGGCCATAATACTGCCGTTGTCCGATAGAATAGTACCGCGCGTAGCAAACACGGGCTGATACACTACCCGACGCTCCTGCTCTAGCGCCCGCCACCGGTCGCCTTCCTTAAACTGGATTCGGGACACCTTCCACACGATAGCCGCTGAGAATAGGCAGACGCCCAAAAACGCCAGCCGTACGCGGGTAACGATGGATTTTTTAACGTTGCCTTTCAAAGTATTCCGTGTGTATTGCGTTTAATTAAGTACTTAGGGGCTTTTTTACCCCCGCCACATCATAATCCAGGCTAGTGCCCGAAGCTGTTGTTCCTACTCTTCGACTTCGGTTGCTACTTCACCCTCTGCCAGCGCCACTGAATCAGCGACGACAGTGGCCAATGAATCGCGTACGGCCCGTGCTGCCAACGAATCGGCCGTGATGATGGGGAGTTTATCTAATTCCGCCTCGTCGAGACGGCCAGCGGGCACGGTGATGCGAAACGGCGGCGATGAGCTTTCCACCAAGCCGTAGGCGGCCACCTTACGAGCTACTTCGCTCTGCTTGCTGGCCTCCATATAGTCAGATTTCAGGGTGGTATAGTCAGCCCGTAAATCCTCTGTTTCCAACTTCAGCTTCTGAATGTTGCGGTTCATGCGGTAGCCGTAGTGCGTATTACCGATGTAGAGCAAGGTTAGGAACATGATAAACAGCACGTGCGGCAGATAGCGCACCGGCAGACCTTCTCGAAACAGGCCATCCATGCGCGTGATGCGCTCCAGCAGCGTAAATACGCTCCAGGAACTACGCGGCCGGGTAGGGCGCGGGGCGCGAGGCGCCTCTTCCTCCACAGGTTCTGGCTCTGGTTCATGCACCGGAAGTGGCTCGGGCTCCGGTGCTGGGGGGGCAATTACCGGCCGGGGCACGTTGGCGCGGGGCGTCGCCACAGGTGGTTTGATCGTATTTATAGCCATAACAACTCAACTCTTAGCTTTTTCCTGACTCCGCTCCGCGATGCGCAGCTTAGCACTGCGGGCACGGCTATTCTCGGCTACCTCTTCCGCCGATGCTTCCACCGGACGGCGCGTAAGCACGGTGAAGGGCGTATGTTGGTGGCCATAAAAATCCTTCTCGACATCGCCGAAGAATTTGCCCTTCGCCATAAAGTTCTTCACCAGCCTATCCTCTAACGAATGGTAGGACATGACCACCAGCCGACCGCCAGGCCGCAGCACCTGCGCCGTTTGCACCAGCATTTCCTGCAAAGCCGTCAGCTCATCGTTCACCTCGATGCGCAGGGCCTGAAATACCTGAGCCAAATACTTGTTCTCCTTGCCGCGAGGCGTGCAGGGAGCAATTGCTTTTTTCAGTTCACTGATGGTCCGAACAGCTTGTCCGCGCCGGGCCGTCACAAGGGTATTGGCTAGCGTGCGGGCGTTGGTCACCTCGCCGTACATTCCGAAGATGCGGTGTAATTCCGCTTCCGAATACTCAGCGACCACCTCGGCAGCCGTGCGGTCGGCCTCAGGATCCATGCGCATATCCAAAGGACCATCAAAACGCGTACTGAAGCCGCGCTCAGCGGTATCAAATTGGTGCGATGACACGCCTAGGTCAGCCAGAAGTCCATCGACGGGTAAGGCACCGTGAGCAGCCAGTTCCTGCTGTAAGTCGCGGAAGTTGGCGCGGATGAACGTAAAGTTTGGGCCAGCCAGAGCAGCGGCTTCGTGCTCGGCATCGGCGTCCTGATCGAAGCTGTAAAGGTGACCGGTAGTGAGTTTTTCCAGAATGGGCCTAGAGTGCCCGCCGCCGCCAAACGTGACGTCTACGTAGCGGCCGTCGGGCTTAATATCAAGCGCTTGCAGGCACTCGGCCAGCATCACGGGGCGGTGGTACACCGAGCCGTTGGTGGGCTGCGCGGTACTCATGCGGCCAGTTGCCCACCGGGGGGCGTTTCGGTGGACAAAAACTTTTGGGCTAGTTTGGAGAAGCTCTGTTGGTCTTTAATCAAGAACTCATCGTAGCGCTCCGGATCCCAGATTTCGCAGCGGTTACCCAACCCCACGATAATGGCTTCCTTTTCAATGCCGGCGTAGCGCAGCATAGTGCGCGGCAGCATAAAGCGGCCAATGCTATCAAAATCTACTTCCGTCATGCCGCGAAAGAAGTTGCGCTGAAACTGCCGGTACTCCTCGTTGAACTCATCGAGAGCCATCACCTTATCATGAATGATGCGCCATGCAGCACGCGGGTACAGTACCAGGCAGGGCTCAAAGCCGCGTACCAATACTAACTGATTGCCTGATGCCTCCGGCAGATTCCCCTTCACTTTGGCGGGCAGCACCAAGCGCCCTTTCGGGTCAAGCTTGCACTCATATTCGCCAGAGAGGAGATTCATAGGGGTAGATCAGGCCAACAAGCCATGAAAGAGGGAGGTTAGCAAAAGTACAGATTGCCTATGAAAAGGCAACCACTATTTACCATTTTCTACCACATCTTAAAAAGCCTTTTTTAAGATACTGAGGGCCTTTTTTACAATCTAAAATCGATTTTTGTGAGAAGAGTGGTAAACGGTGGTAGAAGTTTTGCCAAAATGTCAGGCTCCGTTTTGGCGCGACTCGCAAGCATATCCGCTGCAGCGGATTGCTTCCCTCATGCTTACTCTTCAAATCCTTTATCTACTTCTGCATCAAGGATTGCAGCGTGCAGACGCGCATACAGGCGCCCTCTATCTGCACCTTTTCTAGCGCATTTTGCAAGCTTCATATCGTATCTTTGCACTCGTGAAGCGCCCACTTACACATCGGATTTTTAGCGGTCTGCTGGCCCTGCTCATCCTCGCCGCATCGGTGGGGCTCACGGTGCAGCGGCGTACTTGCCACATTAGTGGGAGGAGCACGGCTAACTTCACCTTTAGTGCAGCCGTTGATGCGTGCCAGCCGAGCAACGAAGCGCTCCATTGTAGCGTCTCCGCTACCTCGCAGTGGCGGCAAGCCTGCTGCGACCTTGCCACCGATTTACACAAGCTAAGCGCACCCGCTCCCGCCACGCTGGGGGGCAAATTTCTGGCTGGTCTGGCCATTAATACGTGGGCCACTTCCTCCGTTTGGCCACCTGTTCCGGATGCACCTCTGCTGGCGCAAGCAGCTTACCGCTGGTATGCTAGCGACGCCTCGCCTCCACCCCGAGCAGGCCGCTTACTGCTCGCTTTTGGCTGCATTTTGGTAGTATAAAGTCTCTCCTATTCTCTGGCCTAGCTGAACTGTATCGGCTTAGGTGTGCGGATCATTTGGCTCCGCCATTACTTTAGGAAATACTTCTACCTCTTTCTGTCATGAATTTCTTTTCAGGGCGCAACTTACTGGCGCTGGGGGGCTTTTTGCTACTCTTCAGCCAACCAGTGGCCGCCCAAACTCCGGCCAGCTTGCCCATACGTGGGCAGGTGACCGACGCCGCTGCCGCGGCTCCATTGCCCGGCGCTGTAGTACGCTGGCTCGAAGAGCCCGCGGGTGCTACCACCACCGATGCGGGGGGCATTTTTAGCATCCTGCGACCCGCCCGTGGTGCCTCTCACCGTCTTATTATTCAAGCCTTAGGCTACCGGCCCGACACGGTTATTGTAGGAGCCACGGAGCAACTCTTTGTGCGGATGGCCCTGCGCCGCTCTGCCGAGCTAGGCGAGGTGCGCGTAGAAGAACGAGCGCCTTCTTACTCCGGCATTACTCCTACCAATACGCAGGTCATTACCAGCCGCGACCTAACTAAGTCGGCCTGCTGCAACTTGGCGGAGAGCTTCGAAACCAACGCCGCGGTTGAAGTTTCGACCACCGATGCAGTATCGGGTGCCAAGCAGATTCAGCTATTAGGCCTGGATGGGGCTTATTCTCTGCTTACGGTAGATAATCTGCCAGCGCTGCGTGGCCTGGCTACGCCGTATCGACTAAGCTATCTGGCGGGCCCCTGGATCGAGAGTATCGACATTATCAAGGGCATGGGCTCGGTGGTCAACGGCTACGAAAGCATGGCCGGCCAGGTGAATGTGCGCCTGCAAGATCCCGCCAAAACCGACCGTTTGCTCTTCAATGCGTACGTCAACGACCTCGGCAAATTCGATCTTAATCTCAACCTCTCGGCCCCCGTCAATAAGAAACTCAGCACGGCTCTCCTCCTCCACTCCGACCACCTCGGCCGCCGCGTCGACCGCAACAAGGACAACTTTCTGGATTTGCCTTTGGCCACTCAGTACAACGTGTTCAATAAGTGGAAATACCAATCGGGCAACGGCATTGTGAGCGAATTGGGGCTTGGTGCTCTGCGCGAAACCCGCCAGGGCGGACAAGTTGGGTTTCGGGAAGAAGCGGGCAACCCTTACTACGGCACCTCTCTCCAGACGGATCGCTACACGGGCTTTTCCAAAACCTCTTACACTTGGCCCGGCCGGCCCTATCAGAGCTTAGGCCTGCTGCTAACCGCCACCGATCACGCTTTTGATTCACAGTATGGTCGCCGCACCTACGATGGTCGCCAGCGTACGGGCTTGGCTACTCTGCTTTTCCAAAGCGTACTGGGCAATACTGCCCACACCTACCGCGTGGGGCTGAGCTATCTGCACGATAATTATCGGGAAGTATTATTACAACCTGATTACGCCTCTGCGCCCTCTGAAACGGCCGCCCAGCGCTATCAGCGCGAAAATCGGAGTCGCCAGGAACGGGTGCCGGGTGCCTTCGCCGAATACACGTATCAGAATGCTCGTAACCTAACTGTGGTAGGTGGCCTGCGCCTCGACCGTCATAACCTGTACGGCTGGTTCCTGACGCCCCGCCTCAATATCAAGTACGACGCCACCAAGAATACCGTGCTGCGCTTAGCCGGTGGCTCCGGTTTCCGCACCGCCAATCCCATTGCCGAAAATACGGGTATGCTGGTTAGTTCCCGCGACTTTGTGGTGTCTAATAACCTGCGGCCGGAGCAAGCCTGGAACGTGGGGGGCAGTTTTACCCAATACTTTACGCTACTGGGCAAGCCCGCTACCTTCGTAGCCGACTATTACCACACTGAGTTTCAGAACCAAGTAGTAGCCGATGCCTATTACTCGCCCTATCAGCTAAATATCAGCAATCTGCTGCCCGGTGGCCGCTCTTACTCACGCAGCTTCCAGGCGGAGGTGCAGGTAGAGCCAGTGAAGGGTTTGGAGGCTAAAGCGGCCTATAAATATCTGGATGTGCGCACCGATTACACAGGTCAGCTATTGGCCAAGCCGCTCACGTCTCCCCATCGCATTTTCGCTAATATCGGTTACGCCACTGCCTTTGATAAGTGGCGCGCCGACCTGACGATGCAGGGTTTCGGCAAGCGCCCCTTGGCTATGAGCCCGGGCGTGGAAGGACAGCATAGCGGGCACGTGCCAGGCGAGCCGCTGCCCATGGCGCCACGCTTTGCCTTGTTCAATACTCAGGTTACCCGCGCCTTCAAGCACTGGGAAGCCTACGCTGGCGTTGAGAACTTAACGAACTATCGCCAGCGCAACCCCATTATGGGAGCCAATGACCCATTTGGGCCGAATTTTGACGCAGCTATGGTCTGGGGACCAGTTTATGGTCGACTCACTTACGTTGGTTTTCGCTTCCGGCTGGAGTAGTTAACCGTCGACCTACTGTTAGAGATAATAAAAGCCCCCAGCAGCGTAAAACCTTATTATTTACTTCAAAAACAACCTTCGCATGAAAAGCCTTAAGTCCATCCTCTTCACTTTCCTGTTAGTAGTCTTAGCGCCGCTGGCCCACGCCCAAACGAAGGCACCCGCCAAGGTAAAAGCTGACGCTACGGCCCAGATTGCGCTTAAGACATCCGCCGTGTGCGACATGTGCAAAACCCGGCTCGAGAAGGCACTAGCTTACGAGAAAGGGGTTCAGGCAGCTAACCTCGATGTACCTACTCAGATGCTCACGGTTACCTACCGCCCTGATAAGACCAATCCTGCCGCCCTGCGCACGGCTGTACAGCGCACCGGCTACGACGCCGACGCCCAGCCCGCCGACACGCGCGCCTATGATAAACTGCCTGAGTGCTGCAAAAAAACCAACGCTGTTCATAGCGACGGGGCAAAACACTAGCCTGATGCAATCAACTAAAAAGCCCGGACCAGAAATGGCCCGGGCTTTTTAGTTGAGCTAAACTTTAGAACTACTTCATAGACTTTTTAAGATCTGAGCCTAACATATAACCTATCATAGACAAAAGCTAAAAATGTATGCTCCGGGAACGTTGCAACTTTTCCGGCAATACTTACAAACTGAGAATCTGTCTAAATAAGGCTTATCATTTTTTTATTATGCATTTAATAGATCAAGAAGGGGCAAGAGTAGATCAGCAGGCACTTTTTCTGGTTGAGTACTGAAAGATGTATACCAATGCTATTCCTAACTATCTAAATCTTATTATATTCACAGCCTACTAATTATCAAATTTCCATTTATGAAGATCAGTTGTCTGCTTCTCGACGATGACCCGCTGGTGCTGGAGTTGTTGCAGGCGTATATAGCCATGACGGATATATTGGAAGTCAAGGCCGTATTTACCGATCCGTTGGAGGCCCACAGCTACCTTACCAGCCACGATGTGCAGGTGCTGTTCTCTGATGTTACGATGCCTCACCTCAGTGGCCTCGATCTGGTACGAGCCCTACGTCAGCCGCCACTGGTAGTCCTGATGACTTCCTTTCCGCAGTACGCTATGGAAGCCTTTAACCTCGACGTCATTGACTTCTTATTAAAGCCTATTTCCCTCGATCGTTTTTTGCGCTCTGTCAGCAAAGCAGTAAGCTTAATTCGCAATTCTTCGTCGAGCGAAGCTGAGATATACGACCAGATTCTGCGCCCGGGCTCCTTCTTCATCCGCACAGATTCCCAGTTTGTACGCCTACACTACCGCGACGTACTGTACATGGAGGCCCTTAAGGACTTCACTAAGATTAATACCGCCGACGGGCGCACTCATTTAACACTGGTCAACCTCAAGAATTTGGAAGAACAATTACCCACTGGCATGTTCGTGCGCACCCATCGCTCTTACCTAGTCAATGCCAACCATATCGAGTCGGTAAGCACCCATGAAGTGCGCGTTGGTAGCCATTGCCTCCCTGTAGGGCAAACGTACCGGGAACGCCTGACGGAGGGTGTTATCGGCCGCTCACTTATCCGGCGGCAACATTAGGGTTCCGACTAATTCCGAGAATCTGAGTTGAGGCGGGCAAAGTGAACCGGAAGATACTGCCCTGCCCTACCTCACTCTCAAAGCTAAGTTTGCCGCCGTTGCGCTCCACAAAGTCTTTGCAGAGCAGCAGGCCCAGACCAGTACCTTTCTCATGGGCCGTGCCGAGCGTAGTATGAGGTCCGCCCTGCCCAAAGATTTTCTCCCGATCGGTAGTGGAAATGCCCATCCCTGAGTCGGTGACCGTAATTTCCCACATAGTGCCCAAGGGCTGCGCTGCTACGGTTACGGTACCAGCAGCAGGTGTAAACTTAATGGCATTCGCCACCAGATTGCGCAGCACCAATCGAATCATGTTCAGGTCGGCGTGCACTACACAGGGCTCCTCGACGTGGTTTAGCAAGTAAATTCCTTTTCGTTCGGCATCACTGAGCAGTAGAGATAGGGTTTCCTCCACAGCCTCATCAAGGTATACGGGCTCAAGCCGAGTTGCTTCGCCCCCCATCTGTGCCGCTGACCAATTCAGCAGGTTGTCGAGCAGGCTCAGAGTAGTATCCAGCATTCGGCTAAGCCGTTCGGAGTGTACTGCAAGCCGCTCAGGAGGCAATGCGCCCATGTTGAGTAGGGAAAGCATGGAATACAAAGACCCCAGCGGGCTGCGCAAATCATGCGAAATCACGGAGAACAACGTGTTTTTGGTTCGGTTTAGCTGTCCTAATTCATCACGTTGAGCCTGGATATCTACGTTCTGCTGCTGCAGCAAACTATTGAGGCGGCGATGGCGGCGACGACTACGATATAATACCCCAGCCAGCACAATCAGCACGGCTGTTCCGGTCAAGAGCACATCACGCAACAGTTGCTGACGGCGCAGCTGGCTGGCCTGAATTTGCCGGTCTTTAGTCAGTAACTGAATTTCGCGCTCCTTCTTTTCAGTTTCATAGCGCGTCTGTAATTCGGCTACCTGCGCTGAACGTTGCTCGGCAAATACACTATCCTGCAACGCAGCATAATGACGCAATGCATCCAGACTCAATGAATACTGGTTGTCGCGCTGGTACAGGTTTGACAGCGACTGATAAATGCTACTCACCCGGCTAAGCGCGCCTGCCTGCCGGGCCAAGGGCAAAGCTTGCTTTAGGTAAGCGCTGGACCGCTCATGATTGCCAATTGAATCGTGGGCAGTGGCCAAGGAGTGCAGCAGGTCGGCGGTATAGCCTGGAGCCGTGGTGGGGGGCAAATTGGTAAGCGCCTGGGTATAAAATCCCATTGCCACTTCCTGGTTGTTCATGGCCTGATATACCTGCCCAATGCTGGCAAGCGTTTGGCCGGTGCAGGCGCTATCCTGATACTCTAACGCCTTGCGGTAAGCACGTTGCAGATGATAAAGGGCGCGGCTGTAGTGGCGCTGTTGGCGGTGTACATGGGCCATATTGTTCATGGCTACCACCGTCTGGTACTCGTTGCCAGCCTTTTGCCAAGCTACTAGCGCCTGCTCGTGGTTTTTCAGGGCTTGGGGCCATTTGGCCTCGCTGGTATATAAATGCCCTAGTAATTCATGCCCATGAGCTACGCCAGCTAGGTTCTGAAGGACAGTAAACGATTTCAAAGCAAGCAGATATGTTTCGCGGGCCTTGCCGGTATCGCCTTGGCTAAACTGGGCACTACCTAACGCATACCGAACGGTGGCGGCTTTATCCGAATTACGCGTCCGTACATAGTAGCGTAGCGCGGCAGCGAAGTGTGGCTCCGCCTCATCATAGCGGTGCAAGGCTTCTAGAGCACGTCCTAGCTGCAATTGCGCAACAGCAGTCTGGGGGGCATTTTTAACTTTCGTAGCAGCTTCTAAAGCAATTTTGGCCTGCTTCAGAACGTGAAGTGGATCGGCTACAGTAACTGGGTGACTGGCTTGCTGATGCTGTTGGGCAAAGGTAAGAGGTGTCGGATTTGACGCATACGCATACACTGTAGTGTCCAAGCTGGCACCAATCAACAAGACGAGAATGACCCTACTTGCGCAGTTAATTGAGAGTCCTAATAGTAGGTTTGCTTCCCACCTTGTCCACAGTGAACCCGCCATACTCAGACAAGCCTGCGCTTGTTGAGCCCGGCGGGCACAAGTAGTGATTAAAGCCCTGAAAACGGTGGTAACTATCAAAACGTCAACCTGAAACACTATATAGTGACAAGTTGGTATTTTTTTAGTTATGAAAAAATATTAAGAGATATCTATCTACTATAAAAGAACGATTCAACCTAAACAGGGCCCATTTTGGTCCATTACTGAGTAAAACTATTTTATTTTTAAATATAATTATTCTTATTACAACATTCCAAATACGAACTAAATAAATGCTCAACACTGACCCTGATGTAGATAAAATACTAATGAGCAGCAGTCTCTTTCGCCTGCCACAGCCGCCACCAAGGCAAATAGGGCTGGTCGTGGTGTTCGTAGTGATAGCCGAAAAAATAACAGCTCATGAACGCCCACAAATGATGACGAAACTGACTGCGGGATTTATGCAAGTTGTGCTCGGCGTGCTCGCCGCGGTGGGGCAGATACGTACCAAAAAAGAATAGCTGCACCGTAGCCAGAATAGCCGGCACCATCCAGAAGGCAATGACATTCGCCTGCGGGAAAAATAGCTTTAACACATTGTAGGTTACCGCCATCAGCACAATCTGCCACCATGTGACGTAATTCCAGGCAAAGCGCGCCAGCCAGGGCAAAAAACCTGGGTGATGACCATCGTGAAAATCGGGGTCATCGTGGGTGCCCACATGGTGGTGATGCTGGTGATGCTTCGGCAGCATCCGAGGAAACCAGTTGAAAGCAAATAGCAATGCAGCCACAGTGCCCAAGCCATTATTCAGGCGTTTATCAGCGCTTACCACGCCATGCATTGCATCGTGGGCGGTGATAAATAGGCCCGTATACAAATGTGTTTGGAGCAACAGCAGTAAGTACGGCCACGGCGTGCGCCAATTAGGCTCGTAAAATGCCAGCAGAAACGTTAATAAAGCCCCCCAGCTCAGCATAATCACCCCAGCAACGAGCACACCCTTATTGCCAACTGGCGCAGGTTTGAGGCGCGTAGTAGCTGCGGAAGGATGAGCGGTTGCTGTTGTATGCATCAGGTGTCACTAACGTTGTATGAAGGATGTCCGCGCTTACCAACGCGAAGCATCTTAAAGAGCAAATACTACTTTATAATTCCGTTGTTGTCAGGCTCAGAGCGCCAACAGAGCGTCGCGTACATCTTCCATGAGCCACATGGGCGTACTGGTAGCCCCACAAATACCAACTGATTGGCCTGGCTCAAACCAACTGGCACAAATTTCTTCCACTTTCGAAATAAAGTGGGTTTGAGGATTGGTATCCTTGCAGACTTGATAGAGCACTTTGCCGTTACTGCTCTTCGTGCCCGACACAAATACAATTTGGTCGAACTGGGCGGCAAACTTACGAAGGTCCTTATCCCGGTTGCTCACCTGCCGACAGATGGTATCGTTGGCATTGATGGCGTAACCTCGCTCTTCCAGTTCGCCCTTGATGCGGTAAAAGCTGTCGGTGCTTTTCGTGGTTTGGCTGTAGAGCGTGATGTTGGGGGGCAATTCGTGGCCCAACAACTCGTCTAGGTTTTCGAAAACGACGGCGTTGCCGCTGGTCTGGCCCAGTAAGCCGCGCACTTCAGCGTGACCATGCTTGCCGTAAATGAATATTTTTTCCTGCTTATCGTAGCTGGTTTTTATGCGGTTTTGCAGCTTCAGCACCACCGGGCACGAAGCGTCAATCAAGGTCAGATTATTTTCTAAGCCTGTTTGGTAAGTACTGGGTGGCTCGCCGTGGGCCCGAATCAGTACTTTCTCATCGCGCAATTGCGCCAGGGTATCATAGTCGATGATGCGCAGTCCACGCTCTTCCAGGCGCTCTACTTCCTCGTCATTGTGCACAATGTCGCCTAGGCAGTATAAGTAGCCCTGTTCTTCCAGGATATCTTCGGCCATTTGGATGGCATAGATAACACCGAAGCAAAAGCCAGAGTTAGGGTCGATACGGACGCTCAGATGGTGCGGCATAAATCGGTAACCATGAAAATGGCCGGAAGGTTATCGGCCGAAAGGTGCCCTGCTGATATGGTAAGCAATAAGTTAGGCTTGTAGTTCAGCTTACAATGCATAGAAGCTGATTATCTGTCTTCTACAAGTTCTTAAATCCAATGTTTTCTTCAAAAGGAAAATAACAAGATTAAGCAGTCATGCGCGTTAGAAGGCGGCGGGTGATGTAGCTTTGAGCGCTGATTCAGCTGAACCCTCGCCATCCTACGACCCTTCCCTCCTACTGCCTCTTGGTTCGCTCCTTGTTTTCCCTCACCCTGCTACAAGTAATAGCATTCGTTTCGGCGGCCTCAGCGCTCTGTTGCACCGGCACTACCGATTCCGATATGTCTGCCAGCCATGCCATTAGCGGCAGCGTTACTAACCTGCGGAATGCTCGCGGCACCTGCTATGTATCGCTTTACAACCGCAAAGAAGGGTTTCCGGGCAAGAAGTCGATAGCGACTCAAAAAGTGCAGTTAACGGCTAAGGAGTGCGTTTTCATCTTTGAGAAGCTGCCTAAAGGCGACTACGCCATAGCGGCCTACCACGACGAGAACAACAACGGCCGTCTCGACACCAATTTCATCGGTATTCCTACCGAGGGCTTCGCGTTCTCCAATAACCCAAGTGCTGCGATGGGCCCGCCGTCTTTTGCCGAAGCAAAAGTAGTGGTGCATAGCAGCCGCGTGAAGGTGCAGCTAACGATGAAATATTAGAATCCGATACTAAGCCGTCAGTTGCTCTAGCTCCTGAGCCTGTTCCGCACTCACGTGACCGCGGCCTATTAGGAAGTTACGCACCGTATTGAAGGCCTCCGCATCAAGACCCGACTGCGGATGCTGCCGCAACGCATCCAGCAGATACTGTCTATCTTCCTCTACGTGAGGGCTCAAACCTAGGAAAGACGGAATGTTGCTTTCTACACTAAAACGCAAAAACCGCACTTCGCTATTATTAGAGTCAGCAGCGGCGGCTTGCTCAAATATGCGGGCGGCGGCCTGCGCGTACGTTAGCTTGTTAAACATGGACGCGTCGCGGGCCCTGATGGCCTCAGAAGCCGCTTTATAAGCCAGCGGTAAGGCGTCGTTGCCCTGGTAGTTATTCATGAGCTTATAAAACTTTTCACCGGCGGCTTTATCGGCGGCGGCTTGCTCATAGTGGCTGCGTAGGGTAGCGAGGTCGTAAGAAGAATCCATGGAAGGTGGGTGGGATGCTGGGTTGTGGTTTAGGATTGTCTGAAAAAGCCCCCCAACAGTTGGCTGGGGGGCTTTTTTTAAGATTAGATGGCGCGAAGCCGGTAGCGGAAGTACGAGCCGACCAGCAACAATAGTTTCGTGTTGTCGGGTACGCGCACGCGGCCGCCGAGGATTTGTGTGGCGGGCAACTGGCGGATTTTGTGAAAAAGCTTTAGGTAATACACATACGCGAGGTATACGCCCAGGCGCGCCGCCCGCGGCAACTGCACGATACCGGCGTAGCCAGCCTCAAAATCAGTACGAATGTCGGCCTCAATGTCGCGTTTCACGGTATCGTTGAAATGCTCGTAGCTCACACCGGGAAAGTATACCCGGCCCCGCTCTTCGTAGTCAGAGCGAATATCCCGCAAGAAATTGATTTTCTGGAAAGCAGATCCCAATCGACGCGCTGGCTCACGCAAGCGGTCAAACATAGCGGTATCGCCCTCGCAGAAGATGCGCAGACACATCAGTCCGACTACTTCCGCCGAACCGTAGATATAGTCGCTATAAAGCGACTGGTTGTAGTTGCGATCCTCCAAGTCCATCTCCATGCTCCGCAGAAAGGCCTCAATAAACTCCCGATCAATGCCGTAGCGGTGCACCATCAGCTGAAACGCGTGCAGCACCGGGCTCAGGCTGAAGCGCGTATCGAGCGCCTCGTAGGTCTGGCGCCGGAAATCGGCAAACAGAGCCGCTTTGTCGTGGTCGTGGAAAGTATCCACAATTTCGTCGGCCCAGCGCACGAAGCCATACACGGCGTACACCGGCAAGTGAAACCGCGGGTCGAGCGTACGGATGCCCAACGTAAACGAGGTGCTGTAGCGCTTCGTAATCAGCTTACTACACGCCAAGCTGGTTTGATCAAAAAGAGCTACGTGGTCCAAGGCTATGGAAATGCGAGGAGGTGAAAAGGATTAATTATCTCCCATAAGTGGACTGGGGGGCAATTTGTTCGGGCGGCTAGTCGATTGAGAATTCCTTAAATATTTCCCCGGCCACTACCTGCCCAGATATCAGGGAGGGCGGCACGCCGGGGCCAGGCACCGTAAGCTGCCCCGTAAAATACAGATTACTTACCTTTTTACTTTTCAGCGTAGGCTTGAAAATGGCGGTTTGCTTGAGTGTGTTAGCCAAACCATACGCATTGCCTTTGTAACTATGGTAATCGGCCACGAAGTCGCTGTGCGCATAGCTGCGCTTATAGATCACCGCATCGCGGATGCTCTGGCCGGTCAGTCGTTCCAAGCGGTCCATAATCAGGTGGTAATACCGCTCGCGGGTTTCCTCTGGGTCGGCTAAGTCTGGGGCAACGGGCACTAGCAGGAACAAGTTTTCGCAGCCTTCAGGCGCTACCGTGGGGTCAGTTTGAGAAGGCAAGGAGGCGTAAAACAATGGTTTGGTGGGCCACTGCGGCTGCTCATAGATCTCCTGGGCGTGGCGGCCAAAGTCCTCATCAAAGAAGAGGTTGTGATGACGCAAGTTTTTCAGCCGCTTATTCACTCCCAAATAAAACAGCAACGACGAAGGCGCCATTGTGCGCGAATCCCAATATTTTTCGTCGTAGTGCCGGTGCTGGGGGGCTAATAATTGTTGCTCGGCGTGATGGTAATCGGCGCCAGCTACTACGATATCAGCGGCACGAAAGCCAGCCGTAGTTTGCACGCCCGTCGCACGGCCGTTTTCTACGCGTATCTCTTGCACTTCTTGGTTGTATTCCAGCTTCACGCCTTGCTGCTGGGCCACCTGCACCATGCCTTCCACTATTTTGTGCATGCCGCCCCGCGGGTACCACGTGCCCAGGGCTAGGTCGGCGTAGTTCATCAGCGAGTACAGCGCGGGCGTATTTTCGGGCGTAGCACCCAGAAACAATACTGGAAACTCCATGAGCTTGATGAGCTTCTCGTGCTTAAAAAAGCGGCGCACGTGCCGGCTCATACTTTGCAGCACATCCAAACGCACCGCGTCAACAAGCAAGCGCGGATCGGCGAACTCCATGAGCGAGCGGCCGGGCATGTGTACGAATTTGTTGATACCTACCTCATACTTATATGCTGCCTGCCTCAAAAACTCGTCGAGTTGCACTGCACTTCCGGGCTCTAGTTGCTCAAACATGGCCCGAATAGCGGGCATAGCTGCCGGAATATCCAGAAAGTCGTTATCGCCAAAAATGACGGCGTACGAAGGGTCAAGGCGCACCAAGTCATAGAAATCAGCTACCCGATGCCCAAAACGAGCGAAGTATTGCTCAAACACATCGGGCATCCAATACCAGCTGGGGCCCATATCGAAAGTGAAGCCTTCGGCCCGAAACACGCGTGCTCGACCTCCCGGACCTTCGTTTTTCTCCAGCACTGTGACTTGGTAGCCGCGCTGCGCTAGGGATGTAGCGGCCGACAGTCCCGAGAAGCCTGCCCCAATAACTAAAACTTGTTTACTCACAAATCACAAATTAGGCTGATCGAATGGGTGTGCATAATCGCTTTGCAAAGCAGGTCAGCGCTGCTTCCTTATCATACCGTTGAGCTGGGTATAGGTTTACCAGATTTGCCCCCCAACTCTGCAAACCGTAGACAATCTGCGAAATATGCGATAAAAAAAGCGGGCCGCAGACACGCCACCTTTCGGTTTTGTACTCTGCGGCCCGCTGTACGCCCGGGCGGCGGTATTATCTCTCCCTATACTCTACACACCGGGGGCGTATACTTTCAATGCCTGCTTGAGTTCTTTGCGGGCAATGTGAATACGGTTTTTAACGGTACCAATCGGAATCTGTAGCTTCTCGGCAATCTCCAGGTACTTGTAGCCGATATAGTACATCATAAATGGAGTACGATAATCGGCCGAGAGCGTGGCAATTGCCTCGTTGATGTCGGTTACTACGAAGTCGCTCGAAGCACCATTGTGGGTAATGTAATTTTCGTCGGTATTGAAGTATTGGAAATACTCCGTGCTGTCAATATTGCTATTGCGCTTGGTGATCTTATTATAGTTATTAATGAAGGTGTTGCGCATGATGGTGTACAACCATGCCTTCAAATTGGTCCCAGCCTTGAACTTGTCCTTGTTCAACAACGCTTTGAGTAAAGTTTCCTGTACTAGGTCCTTTGCATCGTCAGCATCGCGGGTCAGGTTCATCGCCACGGGCTTCAGCGAATAGGAAATCTTTTGTACTTGATTGGTGAATTCCAGAGAGGTCATACTGTTTAGCTTTTCGTGGCAAAAAGTTAAACAAATATACGAGAAGATTTTAAAGTCGGATAGTTTTGAGGTAACTATTTTCTTGGGTCTTCAATACTTGCTTACGCTACGACAATGTACGAAGGCGCTGATAATCAGGTAGTATTACCGGAAACAAAATCGCTCTTCGCCCGAATTTGGCTGTTAAACCGGGCACTTTGCCAGACCAACCCCTATTTTCTCACGTTGGAGTTCTGAAGCAGAATAGAGCGATAAATAGGCTCCTTGTAGCCCGCATTTTTCTGTTTTTCAGCAAATATTTTTTACTAAAACGCACGTGTTCAAGACGTACGGTGCTACTTAATGGCGTCGCTCGTCGGCGAGGGCCAAAAAGTCGGTCATCAGACGGAGGCGGGCAGCTCTGGGGGGCAATTGTATTTCCTGATGCTGGGCCTGGCTTCCATACAGAAACAATTCGCTTTCGGGGCAAAGTCGCGCCAACTCGTTCACGTACGCCTGCACATGGTCGCGCTCAGGTCGCGCGGTCATCACGCAGCAAACAGCATGGGGCTTATAGGTAGTATAAACTAATTCTAGGTCATTGAGCGGCATATTCTGCCCCAAGTAGAGTACATGGTGGCCCCGCGAGCGCAGCGCATGATTCATAAATAGGAGCGCTAACTCATGCAGTTCACCCTCGGGTAGAAACAGCACCCAGCGCCGCGTAGTAGCCGGTGCGACCAGCGGTAAGTTGTCGGTAGCAACCAGCATTTTCTGCCGCAGCAGATTAGTAACTAAGTGTTCTTGTGCCGGATTGACACTCCCCGCCTGCCACAAAAGGCCGATACGCTGCAGAAACGGGTACACTACGTACATGATGGCCGTCTCGAAGCCTAGCTGACGAATGGTGGCGGTTAGCACTTTTGCCAACTGTTGCTCATTCATTTCGAGCATGGCGGCCAATAGCGCATTTACTTGGCGCGCATAATCATGCGGGTCGTCGGAGCCAGCCAACACGGCCTGCCCCAATTCCTCCTCGCTAAGCCGGGCAACCTGCGAAATACGATGGCCCCGGCTACATAGGGTAGCTACGTTGAGCAGGCGACGCAAATCAGCGTCGCAATACGTCCGGATGTTGGTAGCTGTTCGTTCGGGACGCAGCACATTGTAGCGCTGTTCCCACATGCGGATGGTGGGCGCCTTAATACCTGAAAGATTTTCCAGGTCACTGATTGAGAACTGTCCCACGGCTATAATTAATAATCAGAGGTTAATTATTAATTTTTTTGCGGCGGGCCAATGCAAAATACTTTGGTGATACCCATAGCATCCCAAACTCCTCGGAGCCGTCGCGGGCGCTGGTTTTGTGATGCATCTTATGGGCCATATTGAGGGCACGCAGATATTTGCTGCGCGATTTGCGCCAGAACCGCAGACGGCCGTGAATCAGGACATCGTGCACGAAAAAATAAACGGTACCGTAGGCTGCTATGCCTACTCCCACCCAAAAAGGCCAGTCCTTCGTTTCCGAACTGTACATTATAAATCCCATTGACAGGGAGCCGTAAAACAGAAAGAAGAAGTCGTTGCGCTCAAAGCGGTGCGGATGGCGCACATGGTGCGAACGATGCAAAAACCATAGTGCGCCATGAAGCACGTACTTGTGCATAAACCAAGCAACGAATTCCATTCCCAGAAAGGTGGCCGTCGTTACGGCAGCGGCTGCCAGTAGTGTCATAGGGGGTTAACCGAGGAGGAAGAGGGATGTTTAAAAGGTGCGTCTGAACTCCAACTGATGAGTTTAGAAATAATACAGCCCCCCTCAACTTCTCACATTAGCATCGGCATCTTCCCAGGTTATTTTCTCCTTACTCAAAAAAGCAGCGATACCCCGGCGGCAGTCGTTGGAGCCACGAGCCTCGGCATTCATCTGCGCAGCATAGCGCAAACTATCCTCCAGGGGCATTTCAGGGATGCGGGCCAGCATCTCTTTCGTCATTTCCATACTTTGCCTTGAGTTTTCGACACAAAGTCGGCGCGCAAACGTGCGCACTTTGTCGGCCAACTCTTCTTTGGGAGCCAGAAAATTGATCAGGCCAAAATCAACCGCCGCCTGGGCCGAAATAACATCGCCTGTAAGCAGCAGATGCTTGGTACGGGCCTCGCCAATTTTACGAAGCAAGAACACGCTCACAATGGCGGGCAGGAACCCTATTTTGACCTCAGTATAGCCAAACTTGGCTTCGGGCACCGCAAATGCAAAGTCGCAGATGCTGGCTAGGCCGCAGCCACCGGCTAAGGCATGTCCCTGCACCTGAGCAACAACGACCTTTTTCAGGGTATAAATCTGATGGAAAAGCTGCATCAGGTGCGTGGAGTCCGACAGGTTATCGGTATAGCTGAACCCCTGAAGATCCTGAATATATGCCAGGTCGGCGCCGGCACAAAACGCGTCGCCGGTGGCGCGTAGCACCACCACTTTGCAGGTCTCGTCGTCTTCGGCGTATTCAAAGGCCAGCTTCAACTCCGATACCATATCAGAGTTGAGGGCATTGCGCTTTTCAGGGCGGTTGAGCGTGATATATCCTATGGCTTCCTGGCACTCATAACGAATGTAGCGCAGGGCTTGCAGGTCCTCGGTTGGTGTGTTTTCCATGGTCGTTGGGATTAGCATTGTACGGGCAGCGCCGGGGAACGGAGAAAAGCCCCCCAGACGCCATTGAGCCGGCGCGGTAATCAAACCTAACAAAAATGGTGCGGTAAAAGAAGCGAAACAGGGTGAGGCCGCCGCTGGTTTTTCGAATTTTACTGCCTCGGCTGCTGCCGAAAAGCTCCCTGCGCAGTTATATCATGCGTGCGGAAACCTGCCTCGCGCAGCACCGAATCTTGGCGGGCCACATACCAGCTCCGGCACGAAGAATCGAAGACGATGGGGGGCTTTTTTCCGAATACCGCCGCCAGCTCGTCCGGCCGCACGCGGGCATTGCGGCGCAGGACTACTACGTCTACCTGCCAGGGTTGGCGAGCGGAGCTAAGGTGTCCTGTCACGAAAGCCAGCCGCAGGCCACGCCACACGACCAGCACTAGGCCATCATCGGCCTGCAAAGTAGCCGGCACGTGCGCTCCCTGCCAGCCCTGATGATAGCTTACACGACGCGCACCTCGTTGAATAGCGCCAGGCACAATACGGTAGGTTCGCTCGGTTTCCGAAAGCGGTAGCGAATCGACGGTTACAATATCAGCGGACGCTCCTTGCCAGAAGCCACACACCGAGCGACGCGGAATACTGTAGATTATCAGCTCCTCTTCGGTGCTTATGCGGTGTGCTGCCCACACGCGGCTACCAGCAAACACACCCAGCAACGCGCAGGCCAAGCTCAGCCAAGCAAGGCGTTTGACGGCCAAAAACAGGAGCACCAAAAGAATAACTGCAAACACCAGCCAGGTTTGAGGCGCCGTTAATTGAACGCCGCTAATAAGGGCATGCGGCATCTGACGCCCAATCCAGAAGATATATTCGTTGAAAGCCCAGATGATATTTTCTAGCAGAACTGCGACCACACGCGGCACTACATCCAGCTTCGAAGCAAAAGCCGGCACCAGTGCGCTAACGCCATGTGTAATACCAGTAATAGCCAGCAACCCCAGGCCCACATACAGCGCTCCCGACGACAGCGGCACGGCCACCAGATTGGACAGCAGGAAGCTGAGCGGAAACTGGTGGAAATAATACAGCCCTAACGGAAACGTCGCTATCTGCGCCGCTAATGTCAGGGCGGTTGCCTGCCATATCCAGTCGGCTGCCCAGCCGCTAGTTTGCCACAACTGCCGAACTAAGTAGGGCTGCCAGGGGCGCTGCCGGCGCGCGGCCCACTCCTGAAAGTCTATCCAGCCAGCAATTCGCGGCTGTAGATATACAATGCTGAGCACGGCCAAAAAGGAGAGTTGAAAGCCAACATCAGCCAGCAAGTAAGGATCGTAGCAGAGCAGTACAAAAGCGGCTACTGCCAACGTATTATACATCGTGCTTTGCCGCTCCGACACCCGCGCTACAATGATGAAGCTAAACATCACGGCCGCCCGCAGCACTGAGGCCGAGCATCCCGTGACAAAGGCGTAGCTCCAGATAACCAGCAGCCCCACGCCTGCCGACCAATACCGAAACCCAGGAGTGCCCCCAAACAAGCGGCGTAACGCCCAGGTAATCAATCCAAACAGCAAGCCTACCTGTAAGCCCGACACGGCCATAATATGGGTGGTACCGGTATTGGCGTAAGCCTGCTTAGTTTCCGAGTCAATATCATCCTTTATGCCCAAGACCAGCGCCGAAGCCAGTGCATATTCGCGCTTGGCCGTGATATAGCGCCTAAATACACCATCGAGTACCTGCGCCACCCGCAAACTAACAGCGCGCACATAGCTGGGGGCAAAAAGTCGATTTGACGGTATTGGTCGGGATGGATAAGCTGCTGATGATAGATTTGATGGTAACCCAGATAGCGCCGATAATCGAACTCGCCGGGATTGAGGGGTGCTTTGGCGGGCGCGGGCTGCCCGCGCACCAACCACACTTCCCCGTAGCGCGGCGCAGCTACGCCTTCCTCGCGCGGTACCGAAACACGAATGCCGCCTATCGCCGTTTGCCAGCGCCCCGTTACGCGTACCGCCGACACGCGCAATGTAGTAGCGTACGTAGCGGGCCGCACCACGGGGTTCTCATCAACTACTGCCCGATAAAACTCTACGGGGCCATGCAGCTGACTTAAATGGCTGGCCCTCCGCGACTCCGTAGCCAGCTGGGCGCTAGTAAGCCCCGCCAGAAACACGACAGCCAACGCCAGCAAACCTACTGCATCGTTTGCCCCAGCTGACCCACGGCGTGCAGCCCACCATTGACCGACAACGATCAGAAAAAAGCCCCCCAAGAGCCACGGCAGCAGCTCAGGCAGGGTTTGGCCTACATACAAATAAGTCAGAATACCAGCTACTAACGCAACAACCAATCTTACAAAAGCAAGAGGAGCCCACTTAATCTGACTCTTCATGATCAGATAATTGAGCAATAATCCACGAAGAAATCTTGATAGCCGTTGCCACTGGTAATTGATAAAAATTAAAATCACCCACTGGAATTATCTATAGCATCTGGGGGGCTTTTTTAGAAAGCAAAAGTCCTTCCGACTTTACGTGGGAAGGACTTTTTACAAATATATGCAGGCGAAGGCACAGCGGTTTATGCCTTTGGTGTGCCGCGCCAAATCATCTTATAATGCTCAATATCACATTCCGTAAACTGCTCACCCACTTTCTCAAACCCGTGGCGCTCGTAAAAGGGAATAGCTCGTAATTGGGCGTGCAAATACAGCGTAGCCTCAGGATAGGCAGCGTGAGCATCTTCCAGCACGCGGTGCAGCAGTGCGGCACCTACTTGCTGGTTACGGTAGTCGGCGAGCACAGCGAACCGCTCCAGTTTCACGCCTTTATCAGTAGGGCGCCAGCGGGCGGCGCCGCAGGGCGTGCCGTCGGCAGCGCGGGCTAAGTAATGGGTAGCGTCGGTGCGGTCGTGCTCGTCATATTCGTCGTTCAGGGGCACGCCTTGCTCGTGAACGAACACGGTTTCGCGGATAGTAAAGGCGTCATCAAGGTCGCGCAGGTCAGTAATTCTTTCGGCGGTAATCACGTGGGTGGCGGTTTTAAGCTGTTTTCGCTGGTGCGAGTAAATGGCAGTTTGGGCACTACTGCTTCGTAAGCGAAGGTACACGGAACAAAAAAAGCTGCCTCCATGGGGAAGCAGCTTTTTTCAAAAGCATTCGAGCTGATAGAGTTCAAAAACTACAATCTACATCTGCTGCTCGTGATTGACGGGCAGCGTCGTGTTGTTGACAGGTGGAAAATCCGACTCCGGCCGAGAATCTGGGTGCGGGCGATATAAGTCGCGGGCGGGGCGGGTAGCTTGGTCGCGCTGCGTCTGTATGTCGTAGCGGTCGTAGGCATACACGATTTCCTTCACTAGGCGGTGACGCACTACGTCCTCCGCAGTCATTTCCACGAAGCCAATACCACGCACATCACGCAGAATATCAAGCGCTTGTAGCAAACCCGATTTTTGCTTGGTGGGCAAGTCGATCTGGCTACGGTCGCCGTTTACCATCACCTTCGCGGTCGGGCCCATACGGGTCAGGAACATCTTGAGCTGAGAAGGCGTGGTATTCTGAGCTTCATCCAGCAGCACGAACGCATTATTCAGCGTTCGGCCGCGCATGTAGGCCAGGGGAGCAATTTCGATGATCTTATTTTCCTGGTAGAACTTCAGCTTTTCAGCCGGAATCATGTCCTCCAGGGCGTCGTAAATAGGGCGCAGATACGGATCAACCTTCTCTTTCATATCGCCGGGCAGGAAGCCCAAGCTTTCGCCGGCCTCTACTACGGGCCGCGAGATGATGATTTTCTTGACCTCTTTATTCTTAAGTGCCCGCACGGCCAGCGCCACCGACACGTAGGTTTTGCCTGTACCAGCCGGCCCTAGCGCGAAGGTCAAATCGTGCTTCATGACCGTATCCACCAGCTTCTGCTGGTTGGGAGTTTTGGCCTTGATGACGCCGCCTTTGGCCCCGAACACAATTACATCGGCTACGGAGGCTGTGGCAATAATGCGTTCTTGCTGCTCATCATCGGCGGCAGCAATGTACTCGGTCACGTTGCGGTCAGTGATAGCTCCGTACTGGTGGTAGTGCTCAATGAGCGATGATAAAATTTCGTTAATGCGGGCAATGACAGGCGTCTGGCCCTGGATTTTTATTTCGTTACCGCGGCTGATGATTTTGCTGCCGGGAAAAGCGGCCGCCAGCTGGCGTATGTTCTGGTTGTCGGGTCCGAGGAACTCGACGAGGGAGACATTTTCGAGGGTGATGATTTTCTCGACCAAATTATGAGTGCTTTAAGGCGAAGAAGAGGATAAAAAAACAAGCGGTAGAGCGTTGGTAGGAGCAAATGCCTACTTTTGCCGCCCCCACCCCAGCTTACAACGGGGTCAAACAATAGTACGAAGAACTCAGGATTTCCGGCAATGGGGTTGATTACGTTTCTGTCCGATTTTGGCTACCGCGACCATTACGTAGCCGCCGTGAAGGCGCGCCTACTGCAATTGGCCCCTACGCAGCCCGTAATGGACATTTCACATGCTATAGAACCCTTTAACATCGCGCACGCCCTACACGTTCTAAATGCGGTATTTCGTGATTTTCCGCGAGGCACAGTGCACCTCCTAGGTATCAATGATTACGGTGGAGCGCAGGGGCGGTGGCATGCTGTACAGTTTGAAGGTCATTATTTTCTGGCCGCCGACAACGGCCTGCTTACTCTGCTCACCGATGGCCGCCCGGCCGATGTAGTGCGCCTGCCCGCCCAGGATACGCCCTCTCCTACCCGCGATATTCTGGCGCCGGCCGCCGTTCATCTAGCCCAAGGTAGTTCGCTCGAAGATCTTGGTCCGCTAACTACAGAGCTATATCAGCTGCTCAACCGTCAGCTGCGCATCCAGGATCACCGCATCACGGGCCACGTGGTGCATGTGGATCATTACGGTAACCTCATTACCAACATCACCCGCACCGCTATTGAAGCAGTAGGCCACGGCCGCGCCTGCGCCGTGCATTTCGCCCGCGAAACCGTGCGCGAAATTGCCCCCCACTTTCAAGCTACTGCGCCCGGCGAAGCAGTATGCATTTATAACAGCCAAGAAGTACTTTGCATTGGCATTAACCAGGGTAATGCAGCCGAATTGCTAGGGCTTTATTTCGATTCGCAGGTAGATGTGCGCTTTGCGCTCGACTCAAATTGAGTACTATTTAAGCTACCAAAAGCCAATAGTATCACCTAGCAAAAGAGCGATTTGAGCCTCCTAAGGCACATAATATTTTGTTTATATATTATGTTAAATTAAATCGGTCAACGTGTCATACTACGAAATGCCTTCCTTTGGGGGGCATTTCTCGTTTCTTAAAAAGCTATTCTCACCTATGCTTATCCGAATCGTGCGCATGACATTTGCGGCAGAAAACATCCCTGCCTTTTTACAGCTTTTTCGGGCCACCGAAACTCGAATTCGTCAGATGCCGGGTTGTCAGCATTTAGAGTTGTGGCAAGATGCTAATACGCCTCATATCTATTGCACCTATAGCCATTGGGAATCAGAGGAGGCGCTCAACGCTTATCGTAAGTCAGCGCTATTTGGCGAAGTTTGGCCAGCTATTAAGGCCTTGTTTGCAGCCCCAGCACAAGCCTTCTCCGTACACCCCATTGCCCCATAGCCAGCTTGGGTAGGCCAATTATGGCTTCTTTTTGTTTCTACTGAATGAGCTAGGCACCCATACTAGTGAGTTCAGACCATTTCCCAACTCCGCAATTCATGACTGATTACTTTGAATTCTACGACTTACCCGAATCCTTTCAGCTGGATGAAGCTACTTTAAAACAGAAGTATTACGCCTTCAGTCGCGAGTTTCACCCCGATTTTCACGCTACTGCACCAGCGGAGCGCCAGCAGGAAATTCTGCATCTGGCCACTCAAAACACCAACGCCTACCGCACGCTCTCCGACCCCGATCAGCGCATGGCCTACATTCTTGGCCGACATAATCTGCTGGAAGAAGGCAAACAGGAAATTCCTTCCGATTTTTTAATGGAAGTAATGGAGCTGAACGAACAGCTGATGGAACTTGAGATGGAGCCCGATCCCAATGTAGTGGCAAGTGTTGAGAATGAGGTGAATGCCATAGCCGCAACCCTCGATGCGGGCATCGAGCCAGTACTCATTGGCTACCCCGGTTTGCCCCCCGATGTACGTCCTCAAGCCCTACAACAAGTGCGCACCTATTATTTGAAACGCCGATACTTGTTGCGTATTCGGGAAAGTCTGGCTAAGTTTGCCACCCGTTCCTGAGTCGTGGGAACGTAGTGAAGCCCAGATGGCGGAACCGGTAGACGCGTTGGTCTCAAACACCAATACCGCAAGGTGTGCCGGTTCGACTCCGGCTCTGGGTACAGAGTAGCAGAAACGAAAAGCCTGAGAAATCGATAATCTGGAAACGGATGCGATTTTTCAGGCTTTTTGCATTCAGTGATTTAATGCATTCACTCCGAATGGCACACATACACATCGACGGCCTGCAAATAGAAGTAGTGCGCAAAAACATCCGCACACTACGCCTGACGGTATATGCCCCCGATGGCAAAGTGCGCGTGGCGGCTCCAATGCGCATGGCTGCCAGCACCATCGAAGAATTTGTAGTAGCCCGGCGAGTTTGGATTCTGAAGCATCAGGCAAAATTTGCGGCGCGTGAGCGGCCTGTTGCCCTTGCGTATGTATCGGGGGAGGCGCATTTTTTTAAAGGCAAGGCCTATCAATTGCAAATACTCGAAGCGAAGGGGCGGCCACGAGTGGCCATTCGGGATGAGCAGTTTCTAGAGTTATCCATACCACAAGACGCTTCTAAGGAGCAGCGCGAAAGCGTGCTAACAGCTTGGTATCGGGCGCGCTTGAAAGAGCAGTTGCCAGCGTTACTTGCTAAGTGGGAGCCAATTGTAGGAAAGCAAGCCACAGCTTGGGGTGTAAAGCAAATGAAAACGCGCTGGGGCACCTGTAATATTCAGGCAAAGCGCATCTGGCTCAATCTGGAGCTGATAAAACGCCCCCCACTCTGCTTGGAATATGTGGTAGTGCATGAGTTGGTACACCTGCATGAGCGCTACCATAACGCCCGCTTTTGGGGATTCATGGACCAGTTTATGCCCGATTGGCGGACCTATAAGGCAGAGTTGAGCCAAGTAACGCTGGGCACTGCATCAGGGTCAGATGCGGATTAAAGGTGCTTTGCGTAGGAGTTGAGGTATTATAGTTTCAATACAATCGGCTAATACTAAAAGCCCCACATCCTCAGCTAGAGGGTGTGGGGCTTCGAACGGCAATTGACTACCTTACTTCTGCATTTTCTTGCCTCCCGAGGCGGCTTTGGCCGTAGTAGGCGACACGAGTTGGCCGTTGCGGACAATTACTTGGCCGTCCACTTCCACCGTCGCGTTGGCGATGGCGAGATTAATGCCAGTGCCACCCTTGTTTTGCCCGCCCTGCAGTTCATTGCCTCCAGCTCCTACTAGTACCATACCCGCAGCCGTAGCCGGGGTATAGCCTTTCTGCTCCTGCACCTTCATGGCCGGGTTCAAGCCGATTGAAAAATAGCCGAGCTTCATCAGGCTAGCATCATTCAGCGCCAACCACTTCTGAAAATCTTCGTCCCCCACTTCAGCCTTCGCGTTCGTCATCTGCCCACCTTTGAACTCAGCCTTGAAGCCTTGAAACGGTTTGCCATTCCACGTGCTGGGGGAGGCCACTAACCGGCCCGTGCCGGAGGTCTCCTGGCAGGTACCATAGATCCGTCCCCCAGGCAGGGCCACCGTGCGGTTCAGAATCATCTTTTCCTGCTGATCGGCGGCAGTTAGCACGCCATCGTCAACAAACATCGGGCGGGCAGCAAGCTGAAAGGTCAGGTCTGTGCCCGAGGGAGAAGTAATATGGACTTTTTTACCTGTCGCTAGCAACTGTTTGATTTGTTGCGCTTGGACTGAAATGGCCGCATAATCAGTACCAATACCCGCCCAAACCATCTGTTCATAGCTCGCGTAGTCCATCTGTTGATTCGCCGCAAAGCTCTTACTAGGGAAGGTTACCGAGACACCCCGCAATTTGGTGGCATCCAGCTTTTGGTTTACGCCGGCTTCGGCCGCCACTTTACTGAATTTGGCTTGGCGTTCCGGCGTTGTGCCTGCGAGTACAGCTTTGGTGTCTTCTACACTAGGTAGGGAGATGAGGACATCTGCCCCTAATAGCCAGTTACTGGATTTCGAGGCTTGAATCGCTGATTCAGGCATTTCTACGCTGGTGGCACGGGCTACTTTGTCCGTATTCAGCAGCATATTCGGTTGCCCCCCTGCGCGGGCTACTTCCACTGCAATAGCTTCCATTAGCGGCAGGGTATGCTTGCCACCGGTAATCATTACTAGCTCTCCGGGCTTGACGCCCGCAGAAGTGTTGACGATTTGCTTGGCGATCTGCTCATAGTTTTGCCCGAAGACAGGACTAGCCAGCAATAGCAGGCCGAGTAGCCCACTGGTTTGGAGGTAACGATTTTTCATGCTAATGGGGATTGGGGTGAGGGGTATATGGATAAAAAAGAAAAATCTGGGCAGCCACAGCTGTCCCAGACCTTTGGTAATGAACAGTAAATTGGTAACGCGTAAAAGCAACTGTTTTTTAATATTACATATAATATTTATAACTATCTCTATATAAATACGGGAACTGCTTTAATCATTTTATCATTCCCCCTTTCTTCATAGCTGTGGCGCTTTTATATATATAATTGGTAGCCAAATAATTAATACGAGCCTTGTTCGGTGGCTTTCCTGGCCAGTTGTTGTCTTATATCGACTGATGCTACTAAAGTGGAAAAATCGCCTTTTAGCGTGTCTTGTTGATTAACTGCAGCGACAAAAAGTCTCTTCAAAAAGAACGCGCCAGCTAGCATAGGTAGCGTATGCGCCCGCTGCTCATAACTCAAAAAATATCTAACCCGAGAGCAATTGAAGCAAATACATGAAATACTAACTTCCAATGCTTTTGAGCAATACAAAAAGCCCGGAAGCTAGTTGCTCCCGGGCTTTTTGTATTGCTTGTATATAATATTAAGCGCCTTCTGGAAAGTCGGCTGAATTACCAATTTCAGCTACCTCTTCTAGCTCCTTGACCAAACTGGTAAACTTGTCGCGGGCGCCTTTCACAGCGGCTTTGCCTAGGGGCAGGTGCAGCGGCGGATTCTCTTGGCGCACAAGGTCATACATGATTTGGGCGGCGCGGTCGGGGTTGCCGGGCTGGCGGCCGCTATAGCTCTGAATGCCTTTGAGGTTTTCGCCAACCGTGGCCCGGTAGTCCTCAATCTGAGTATCGACGAAGCTGGCAGAACGGCCGGCCCAGTCAGTGCGGAAGCCGCTGGGCTCAATGTTGGTCACTTTTATTCCCAACGGCCCTACCTGCTGAGCCAGGCTTTCGCCAATAGCTTCAAGCGCAAACTTCGAGGCATTATAAACCCCTACGCCAGGGAAGGTTTTTAGCCCCCCAATGCTGGTAATATTGATTACGTGGCCGCTTTTGCGTTCGCGCAAATGAGGCAACACGGCTCGTAGGACATGCAGAGGGCCAAATACATTCACATCGAATTGGCGGTGGACTTCCTCAGCGGTAATTTCCTCGATGCTGCCCAGGGAGCCGTAGCCCGCATTATTTACAATTACGTCGAGGTGGCCTAGCGCTTGCACAGCGTCAGCCACGGCCTGTTTTACCTCAGCTTCATTTGTCACGTCGCAGACGAAGCCACGACCATTATAGCCTGCTTTTTGGGTGAACTCGTCGGCTTGTTGCTGTTGGCGGAAGGTGGCGGCTACTTTGTCGCCTTTTTGTAAAAGCAATTCGGCTAGCGAAGCACCGAAGCCAGTGCTTACGCCTGTGATAAACCAGTTTTTAGTGGTGGTTGGCATTGTTCAGATAAACAAGAATGGATACTTAACGACCGAAATAGGTACGGCTGGATTTTTTAACTACGAATCCTGCCTTAGGGTTTAGGCAATTGGTCGCTAAGCCTCCAATTCCACGAGCACGGCGGTGGAGCCGCCGGCATCATCGTCGGTGACGAGTAGCAATTCGTAGCGTTGGGGGGCAATTTCTCGGCGCACGGTTATGCTTTCTACCTTGCCGCGGTAGGGTTGGCCATTGGGTAGAATCAGTTGGGTGAAGCGCGTCTGTAGTGGTCGGTTGGAACGCTGCGCAAGGTCCAGCATGCCTACGAAGCTGCCTAGCACTTCACCATCGGCTACGGGGTCGCTGGTATCTTCTACGGAGGCCGTTACAAACAGATTGCCCTTGTGCGTAGTGGCTCCGGAGAAGCCAGCTGGTATCTTTGCGATGGTAGGCAATTGATAAAACTGCGTTTGAATACTCGGCAGCTGGCTCGAACGATGCTGAATGAAGTCTAATGCCTGTTGCAAAGGCAGCCGAAACAACAGATTTCCTGCGCCCGAGCCCACGGTGCGTTGAAAAAGGAGCAACTCTGTAGTGGTGGCGGCCGCAGCCTCCAGATTCAACACGACGCTCTTAGGTAAGGCCTTACGAAGTGCAGTATATAAAGTACTCAAAGACAGAGGATATACTGCCGCTCCGGCACCCGCTTGCTTGGGCAGCGTCACCCAGAATCCCTTCTCCCGCTCCGCTGTAGCTCCCGATCCGCACACGAGCAGGGCCGTGTCGCCGCCGGCTGCGGGTACGGCTGTTAGGCACTCCAAGTCAGGCTTAAGGTTTTTGGGCAAACGACCGGAGCTAAAATGCACCGTTTCGAAAAGGGTGATACGGCCGTTGGGCTTGAGGGCCCGCGCATCAAAACAATAGAGAAAAGGCGAATCGTCGCCGATGATATAGGCTGTGTCGCCAACCACTTCTACCCCTGACGCCGAGGGCAGGTCGGGCAAATCAAACTGGCGCAGAATGGTTGCTTTCATGTGATAAGCTGCACTGGCTAACGTTGTTCTCTCGCTAACATACGTACGGGCGCCGCTGGGGGGCATTTTTGGCACTCAATAGCCAACGCATCCCCTACTCTACCGACGCATATGCGTCGGTAGAATGTACTAGGAAACCTAGTTGAAATAGAGTTTACTCCTTCGTAATAGTAAACTCCACGCGCCGATTCAGGCGGCGGGTTTCTTCGCGCTCGTTGCTGGCGCGCGGTTTCGTACCGCCGTAGCCTACGGTGCTGATTCGGTCCTCGGCTACACCGCGACTTACGAGGTAGCGCTTCACTTCCGTCACCCTATCCTCCGACAGCTTCTGGTTAAGAGCCGCATTCCCTTGGTTATCGGTGTGGCCTTCCAGACGAATATTTACCGTGGGATTATCGGTGAGAGTGCCGGCCAAGCGGTTCAGCTCCGCGTAAGATGCTCCGAGCAGATTGTATTTGCCCTGGGCAAAAATCAGCGTTGGCAACTCCAGTCGTGAGCCGACTCCAGCGGGCACCAAAAGGAGGTTGCGGGTGAGCGGTGCCGTAACGGTAAGCGTGTCCGTAGCCGTCAGGAACCCTCCGCTTACCGCCGATAGCCGGTAGCGGCCGGGCGGTAACGTAAACTGGTAAGTGCCCGTGCCGGCCTCTACGCGCGAGGTGGCATTGTACGAGAAATTGCCCCCCAGACTCGCGATTTTCACTTCGGCGGCTACTGCCTGCTGGGTTTTCGCATTAATAACGCGGCCCGTCAGCAGCGCCCGTGGTGGGGCAACCGCAAAAGTAGGCGCAGGCACCTTTTCCACTATGGAGTCGGGAGGCACTACGCCAACCTCTACTCGGAATAAGTCGGCGGGGCCATTAGCCGTGCGGGAGGCCGCATAATACGCCTGTTTGCCGTCAGGCGTGAGGCTGAAATATGCATCGAAGCCCGGCCCATTGAGCGTGGGCCCTAGGTTGCGCGGCTCGCTCCACTTGGTCCAGGAGTCGTCGAGGCGGGTGCTGGCGAAGATGTCGGCGCTGCCGTAGCCGCCGTGGCCGTAGGAAGAGAAGTAAAGGGTTTTGCCATCGGGAGAAAGCCAGGGGGCAAATTCAAAGCCCGGCGAGTTCACTATGTCGCCTAGGTTGCGCGGCTCTGACCACGAGCCTTTGCCCGCCGGCTGGCTGATATAAATATCGTTGCCGCCGTAGCCTTCAGGCCGCTCCAAAGAGAGCAGCAGAACCTTCTCGTCGTTTGTTTGAAAAAAAGTAGTGGCTGTACCGGTGGAGTAATAGTTGATAATATCCAGCTGCTCAGTACGGTTGCCATTTTTGCCCCCCACATTACGAGCAGCCCGCGAAATACCATCATCGTGAAAGGTACCGTCGCGCTCATAGTAGCCGCGCACCAATAGATAATAACCATCCTTTACTACGGCCATCACGCCGTTGTGCTGGGGCGTATTGAGCCCATCGAAGCGTGTGGCCGGGTTCCAGGTGCGGCCCTGATCCACGGAGCGGCTCATCCAGATATCCCCCGATTCAGCGTTGCCTTCCATATTGCCGGCAAACTTGGTGCGCACAAAAAACAAGGTCGAGTTATCGGGCGCCAGCACGGGTTGCAGCTCATTTCCAGATGTGTTCAGGGTATTCAAAGCCTGGGGTGGTCCAAAGCCGGGTAGGCTGGCATCCACATTCAGACGAAGCCTGAATAAGCGCCATTGCTGGGTAGCTCGGTTGGCGGGCTTCTGCGAAACCACGGGCGTTCCGTTGGCTTTATCGGCCGAGGCTACAGAGATGCAGCGATCGTTGCCCTTACTAATGAGTTGCAGGCTGCCCGCCGGCCCGCCTGGCACCAAGCGCCACTGCTGATACAGGCTGCCTGTATAGGGCCGCTGCACCAGGGGGGCATTTTCATCGGGTTTGTCTACTGTCAGGCATTTACCGCTTTGGCGACCCTCAATCCGAAAATAGTCGCTGCCGGGCATCACGCGCACAAAGCGCCACTGCTGGCTAGGGGCGTGGGTAAACTCCCACTGCACCATAGCCGCCCCCGACTCAAGCGAGGAATTGGCTACATCCAGCGACCGGCCGCTACCACGGGCGGCAATGCCATAGTAAGCCTTCTCATCAGGAATAAAAGGCGTGTTTTGGGCGAAAAGTGGGCCTGCCGTAGCGAAGGCCAGTAAAAAGAGCAGAAAGCGAAGCGGCGAAGGGAGCATGCACGCGATTAAATGGACTGGGCCGCAAGTTAGCGTAAATCTGAACTGCTTAGTCCCAAACGAGAACCGCCGCTCTTGCCTAGGGCAAGAGCGGCGGTTGATAATGATAAGTGTAGCTATAAGAAATATCGATAGGATTAACGTTACCTAAGCATAAAGCGGTAATTAGCTAATAGCATTGTTGATGTACTTGAAGCGAACGAACCGGTCGTTCTCATAAATAGCTGCGAAGTGGCCAGTTGGAGCGGCGGTGCTCTTGGCTTCTACCTTGCGCTCAGCAGACCGAGAGGTAGGCATAGTCGGAACTGATGGATACGACCCAGGCATCATTCCGGGAGCGTGGCAAATGAAGGAAAGGATCTTGGACGGCATGGTAAGTTTGCTTTATAGTGTGAAATTTTGGTGTGTAGAAATTGTAGGGAAAGTGATACCTGTGGCGAAAAGAACAAGTTCTATTTCTGTGTTTGCCAACTATGAAGATTGAAACATCTTTTTGAACGATGCTAAGGTAGCCTATTTAATATCCAAATGTAAATGCGTATTTCCCCGTAATTTTATGTCTGGGGCAGTACGTAACCTAACATCCGTACTAGCCCGGATACTACCTACGAATAGTGCATTTAAAGCTTAATTAAAGGCTTTATTGATTCGGATAAATCTCACCCTCAGTGCGTAACCTAAAATGATTCTTGATCGTAGGGCCGGCAACTTTGCCCAAAACGCATAAAAAAAGCCCCCACAAACTGTAGAGGCTAAGAGTATGCAGAAAGTTGCATTTACTGTATAAGCTTGTAGCGAAGCGCGTAGCGAATAAGGCCAATAATCGACTTAGAGTTGGTCTTGGTTAAGATATTCTTGCGATGCGTTTCCACCGTTCGTTCGCTGATGAACAGCTTTTCAGCAATGTGATGATTGGAGTACTCTTTACTGATTAGCTCGAGCACCTCCCGCTCCCGTTGGGTCAGGGGCACAGGGGCACCTACTGTAGGAGTTGGCCTCAGGGTAGCAAGCTCCATATTTTGCAGCAGCATCGAGCCTACCTCCGGGCTAAAGTACGTGTGGCCCGAAGCCACTTGCTCAATAGCATGGATTAGCTCATCCGGGCCCAAACTCTTGAGCATGTAGCCACAGCCGCCAGCGTTAAGCACGTCGGTGACGGATGCTTGGTCAAAAAACATGCTCAGCGCCACGATGCGCAGATTCTCGTTGACTTCACGCGCCGCCCGAATAAATTCCAGCCCCGACATTTGAGGCATACTCAGGTCAGTGAGTACTACCCGCACTTCCGGGTGCTTAAGTAGCAACTGCAGCGCATCAGCCCCCCGATTTGCTTCGGCTACCACCCGGATATTAGGCTTTGATTTCAGCAGCGTCTTCACGCCCTCAATCACCATTTGGTGATCATCAAGCACCAACACAGCAATAAAACCGTCGGCTACTGGCTCGTTCATATAGCGCAAATTATCAAGCAGAATAATCTACGCAGCTGCTATCCACCGCAGATTGCAACATGCCCAGATAAGTTTTCATCAACAGCATTTAGAAATATACGTTAAATCTTCTTGTATGATAGTTTCTAGCGTGTCGTATCAATTGCTTTAAAGGCGCAACTGAAACTAGCTTAAAATAGAAACTACCAGCGTCGCTGCGGTTTTCTTTGAGCTCCAAACCTAACGAAACAAAAATAAAAAAAGGCCTTTTTTACTGCGTAAAAGCGTATTTAACAAAACAAACGTTACTGTTCTGTTTAACTTTTTCTTGCAAAAAGCTCAACCTTCCAAATAATCTACTCGTTAACGAAAGCCAGGATTTTAATTATTCCGTGTACGCTTCGTTTCACCTGAGTAGCTTATATGCTTGATACTAAATATAATATTATATCATCGGAATACTTCGATTTTATAAATAACAAAGAATTCCCATGTGTAGCTGCCAAGACTGCCCTTACCTGGAATCAGATAAAGTGCTTGGTAGTAGATCATATGGCCTGCCCTAAGGACGACACAGCCATTCTGCAATTCATTTATGACTTTGTGGATGAATACCGGCAGTCGACTAAGCTATATCACAGCTTGGCCATCATTTTCAAAGGGCCTGAAAACCCCAACGAAGCTCAGTTTGAAGAGTTTTTGTGGCAGCGCTTACAGGCCTTATCCAACCTAGATGCGCAGCGCTACGGCTACGACAAGCGTGTAGTGTCTGACCCCAACTCCCCCGATTTCAGCTTTAGCCTTAAGGAAGAGGCCTTTTTTATCATTGGCTTGCATCCTGGTAGTAGCCGGCTGGCCCGCCGGTTTAAGTATCCTACGCTGGTATTTAATGCCCATGCGCAGTTTGAGCAGATTCGGGCGAACAGCCGCTACGATGGTTTGCGCAACACCATTCGCACCCGCGATGTGGCGTTTTCCGGCTCCATCAACCCGATGTTGGAAGATTACGGCCAAGCATCCGAAGTGTACCAATACAGTGGCAAGGTGTACGACCAAGCCTGGAAATGCCCTTTTTTAAGTCAACATGCAGCAGCTAACCATCATACCGCCGCGTAGCGGTACTTCCTTCTTAGTAAAAAAGGGCCAGCGCCTCCGAGTGGTCGATATCCAGGGCGAACAAGTGGCTGACTTTGTGTGCTATAACTTGGAGGATAAGGCCGAATACCTTTCTTCCGGCCGCACTATAGATTACGCCGAAACCATCTTCCTGACCAAAGGACACCCTTTCTATTCCAACCGCAGCAACATCATGTTTGACATGGTGGAGGATACGGTGGGCCGCCACGACTTTCTGCTTACGCCTTGTAGCGCCGATACATTCCGCATTATCTACGGGCACAAGCAGCCACACCGCGGCTGCTTCGGCAACCTTAGTGCTGCTCTCGCGGAGCATGGTATCAGCCCCGATGCCATTCCCATTTGCTTCAACATCTTCATGCACGTAACTGTGGATGGCAATACCGGCAAGGTGGATGTGCTCCCGCCCAAAAGCAAAGCTGGTGATTATGTGTTACTTGAGGCTAAAATGGATTTGCTGGTAGGATTAACAGCCTGCTCAGCAGAAATGTCGAACAATTACGCCTTCAAGCCCATTGGCTATCAAATCGAAGGTTGATGTAGCTGCCTCTACCATCCAATCTTTTTAATAAGACGGTCATGCAGAGGCGGAGCCGAAGCATCTCGCGTGCTGACGTCTGATTACCATTCTCACTAAACACGCGAGATGCTTCGGCTCCGCCTCTGCATAACACAAATAGAAAAAGCCCCCAGAAATCTTCTGGGGGGCTTTTTTAGTCAGCTTCTTACCTCCTTACTTCACTCCCACCGGCATACCATATTTGCCCCGAAACTTCCGGTTCAGATACACCTGCTTATTCTCTGGGCTGAAAGCGCGGCCATCTATGTAGGCATGAGTGATGTTGTTCGTGCGCATGTCCAGCAGGTCGCCGGTGCTCACGACTAGCGTGGCGCTTTTGCCGTTTTCGAGACTCCCGTAGTCTTTATCAATACCTAGGATGCGGGCCGGACTCAGCGTAACAGCCGTAACAGCCTGCTCTTGCGTGAGACCGTGGCCGGCAGCAGTACCCGCAATAAAAGCTAAGTTGCGGGAGCCGGCTGTTTCCATACTGCCTTCATAATCGAGGCAAAAACGGATGCCCGCTTGTTGCAACATATGCGGCAGTTTGTAGGGCAGGTCGTAGTCGTCGCCGGGGCGGCGGGGCAACGCGTGCGTGCGTGACAGGACAACGGCAATGTCGTGCTGCTTCAGAAAGTCGAGCATCATCCATGCGTCGCGGGCGCCGATAACGGCTACTTTTTGCACTCCTAAGCGCTTGGCAAAACTCACCGCTTCTATAATCTCCTTGCCGTAGTCGGCGTGGATAAACAGCGTTTTGGAACCATCAAAAATCCCCCCCAACGCGGAGAGGCGAAGGTTTTCGCGGCGGCTGGAGGGCAAATTCTTGTAAGCAGCCGCTTCCGTGAACATCACTTCCAGCTCGCGCAGCTGCGTCTGACGCTCCTTGATGCGCCTTTCTACTGCTTTCTCGTCCTCCGCTGGGCTCAGCTTCAGAATCATCTGCGGCCAGTTCAAGTGCATTCCATCATCGGCGCGTACGGCTGCATCCTGCCAGTTCCAGGCGTCAAGTTGCACGATGCTGCTTTGACCCGAAAGCATGCCGCCACGAGGCGTAATCTGGGCCAGCAGCACGCCATTGGTGCGCACCGTCGGGATGATATCGGAGTCGGTGTTGTAGGCAATAAGCGAGCGCACGTTGGGGTTCATCGTGCCTACTTCCTGCTCATCCACCGTTGCCCGAATCGACTCGGTTTCGGTAAGACCTAGGGTGGTGTTTGGTAAAATCAGACCAGGATAAATTTCCTGACCCTTTACGTCAACTACTTCGTAGCCTTCGCGTTGGGTAAAGCCGTTCTGCGCGCCAGCATACGTTATGCGGCCCTTATCGAAGGCCACGGCCGCGTTGGGCACCACGGTGCCGTTGCCTACGTGCAAATTGCCCCCCACCAGCAGAATAGGTCGCCCTTGGGCCGGAGCGGGCATCGGAACCTGCGCCGCCGCTGATACGGCAGTAAGCAGGCTTAAAGAAAGAAGTATATGCTTCATGATTGAGTTTCTATGGGTTTGTAATGCAGTTCTCTTACCCTTGTGAGGGCGGGAATGGCTTTACTTTTTACTTATCTAATTCCTTCTCCTCCCCTACCGAGTCGCAGTGGAAATGGCCAGTTGCTTTGGCGACCGGCGTTTGAGTAGGCGCACCGCCTTTCTTGGCAGCCAGCATTTTCTGCACGATTCGCAGGCGCTCTTTCTCCATTTCCTGGCGCATCACTTTATCCGATTCGATGTCAAACATCTGGCGGCCATCGACGAATGTGCGCTCCGCGTGAGCATAAATACTGAGCGGATGAGCGCTCCACAGCACCACGTCGGCATCTTTGCCTTCCTTGATGCTACCCATCTTATTGTCGACATGAAGCATTTTGGCCGGGTTGATCGTAACCAGCTTCATGGCTTCCTCTTCCGACAAGCCACCATATTTCACCGTCTTGGCAGCCTCCTGATTGAGGCGGCGGCTCATCTCAGCATCATCCGAGTTGATGGCCACCGTGAGACCAGCGTCGTGCATGATAGCGGCGTTGTAGGGAATGGCGTCGCGCACCTCATTTTTGTAGCCCCACCAGTCGGCGAAGGTGCTGGCCGCTGCGCCGTGGGCCTTCATTTTGTCGGCCACTTTGTAGCCTTCCAGAATGTGCGTGAAGGTGTTCACTTTGAAGCCCAAGCGGTCTGCTACGTTGATGAGCATGTTGATTTCGCTCTGCACGTAGCTGTGGCAGGTGATAAAGCGCTTGTTATTAAGGATTTCAACCAGAGCATCTAGCTCAAGGTCGCGGCGCGGGGCTTCGGCTTTTTTCTGCTTGCCTTTGCTGAGCTTGTTGTAAGCGGCCCACTCCTTTTCGTACTCCCTTGCCCGCGTGAAGGCATCGACAAACACCTGCTCCACGCCCATACGCGACTGCGGGAAGCGCAGCACATTGGCCTCTCCCGCGTTCGACTGCTTTACGTTTTCACCCAATGCAAACTTGATAAACCCGTCAGCGCCCGCCACTTTCAAATCCTCGGGAGCACCGCCCCAGCGAATCTTGATCAGCTGCGACTGGCCTCCGATGGGATTAGCTGATCCGTGTAGCAATTGAGCCGCCGTAACACCGCCCGCCAAGTCCCGGTACAAATCCACGTCTTCGGGGTCGAGCACGTCACCAATGCGCACCTCCGAAGTAACAGCCTGTGTGCCTTCGTTTACGCCACCGATTACGGCGATGTGCGAATGCTCGTCGATGATGCCGGGCGTGAGGTGCTTGCCTGTGCCATCAATTACGCGGGCATCCTTAGCCGACAAATTCTTGCCGACTTTGGAAATTTTGCCCCCCACCAGCAATACGTCGGTGCCTTCCAGCTTACCAGCGGCTTCGCTGGTCCACACGGTGGCGTTTTTGATTAACACGGTTTCCTGCTGAGGCATTGCCGCACGCCCGTAGGCCGCAAACGGATACAGCATAGAACCGAGTTGAATGGGTTCAGGCGCTTTAGCCGAGTCGCGCTTGGCAGCTTGGCTAGCTACCTCCTGGCGCTTCGCCGACCACTTCACGAGTGTTGCATCGGGCAATTGGCCGTCACCCTGAAACTGACGGGTTTCGGGCGTAAAGTAGCCACTCAGGCGCACGGAGGTAGTTTTGTCTTTGGGCGTGGGGTTGTACACGATGGTAGCCAACTCGCCCTGCACTGAAATTGCCCCCCGGACAGTGTCTTTAGGTGCCAACGCTATTTTCAGCTCCGGCGCTTCAGGCTTACCTGCCAACCGCATTTGCACGGCGGGGCGATTACCTACCTGCAATGTATACACGCCGCGGTAGTCGGCAGGCAGGTTGCTTAGCTGGTAGCGTTCGCCCTGCACCCAGTTGTCGAGCATCACGTTATCCTCAGCAAACAACCGATTCGAGCAGACCAGGAAATTGGCCGTCAGGCCCGGCTTCAAGCTGCCTACTTTATCCTGGGCTTTGATTAGCTCGGCGGGCGTAGCAGTAAGGGCACGCAGGGCTTGCTCTTCGCTCAGACCATATTGGATGGCCTTGCGCAGGTTGGGCAGAAACTTCTTTTTGTCTTTTAGATCAGTAGCTGACAACGCAATGGGTACGCCGGCTTTAGCAAGCAAAGCTGCGTTGGCGGGGGCCATTTCCCAATGCTTCAGATCTTCCAATAGAATGCGCGAGGCGTCATACACGTCGTCCACGTTGTAAGCATCCGGGAAGTTAAGGTTGAGGATAAATGGGGCGCCGGTAGCCTTGATGTCAGCAATGCGCTGGTACTCGTCGCCGCGGCCTTTGATGATGAACTGCGTTTTGAACTCATCGCCTAGTTTGTCGGCCCGCAGGGCGTTCAGCTTGTCGCTCACCTCAAAAAACTGGGGCAAACGGCGCTGCTCCTGAAATGCGCGCAACGACAAGTTCTGCTCTTTGGTGGGGTTGCGCTGATTCCATTCGGCGTCCAGATACGTTTGGCGCAGCAGCGCGATGCTGCCCATCAACGAGCCGGGATAATTCTGGGTGCTGGTGCCTTTGTTAAAGGAAAATCCAGCAGCAGCTCTGTCAGTAAGTATAACCTCGTTTTCGCGGCGGCCGGTGGTAGCCAGCGTTACGAGCGCCGCGGTACCGCGGGCAATCCCGTCGGGCTGCTGCGTGAGCACCGCCCCAAAGCCCATCTTACGATATGCATCGGCCTGTTCTTCGTTGAGTCGGAAGTCACTGGCCGCGTCGGTTTCGGGGTGCACGGCTTGGTTCCAGTCGTAGGCACCGCCTTTTTTGCTTTCGAACTGTGGCGGCGGCCGGCGAGCGGTTCGTTCCGCTGGCTTTACTTCGGGCAAGCCATAGCTAGCGGCCAAATCCACGAAGCCAGGGTAGATGTACTTGCCTTTCAAGTCTTGCACCACGGCACCAGCCGGAATCTTCACGTTGTTGCCCACCGCTTCTACCTTGCCATCCCGAATCAGGAGCGTAGCGTCGGTGAGCTTGGTTTTGTAATCGGTGAAAATGGTGGCGTGGGTGAAAGCGTACAGGCCCGGTCGCTGGTCGTACACGCCGTTGCGGGGAAATGTGCTGGTTTGAGCGTAGGCGCCGAGGCTACTCAGGACCAGCCCACCCACCAGTCCCAATCGAGGAATAGAAGTATGCATTAAGGTTTTGGGTTAGGTAAAGAACGAAAGAAGTATGCGCGCCAACCTTGCAGTCGGCATCAGATCAAATGTAGAAATAAGCCCCGCTACGGACCAGTAATTCATGCACTAAGGTTTAGAGGTGGAAGCCGTAGCCGGGCGGCTTTTGCCCTTCTCTACTGCTCTCATCACCCGAAATAGGTTGCCGCTCCAAATCTTAGCAAGGTCTCGGCGCGAGTAGCCCCGTCGCAGTAGCTCCTCCGTCAAAGCGGGCAAGTCGCCTACATCGCGCAGGCCGGTCAGCACGCTGCCGCCATCAAAGTCGGAGCCGATGCCTACGTGGTTGATGCCGGCGACTTTCACGGCGTGGTCAATTTGGTTGGCGGCATCTTGAACGGTAGCCAATGGCACCGGAAATTGCTTCTGTAATTGGCGCAGCTCAGCTAAAGCCTCTTTCTGCGATTCGGCAGGTAAGCCGTAAACATTCAACGATGTTTTGATTTGCCATTTAACGAAGAAAGCCTGCTCAGCCGCCACTCGCTCGGGGCTTTTGGCTTCCGTCTTTACATAAGGCCCGTAAAAATTAATCTGAATTACTCCACCATTCCGAGCCAAGGCGCGCAGCATTTCGTCGGAAAGGTTACGCGGCACATCGGCCAAGGCGCGGCAGCTGGAGTGAGAGGCAATGACCGGCACGCGTGAAAGCCGCAGTACATCGTAGAAAGTCGAGTCGGAGGTGTGCGATATATCGACCATCATGCCTAGGCGGTTCATCTCAGCTACCACCTGCTCCCCAAACGGACTCAGACCCTGATATTCGGGGCCTTTAGGGTCGGTAGCGGAGTCGCATATTTCGTTATTGGATGAGTGGCACAGTGTGAGGTAGCGCACTCCCTGATTGTAGTAGGCTTGCACTTTGTTTAAATCGCGGCCGACGGGAAAGCCGTTTTCCATTCCAATAAAGATGGCCCGCTTGCCAGCTTTGCCTAAGGCTAGCGCTTCGGCAGGCGTAGTAGCCATAGCTAACTCCGCAGGATGAGTTTGCACGGCCTTCTCAATACCCGAAAACATTGCCTGCGCCTGCTGCTGGGCTACTGCCGTACCTTCCTCGTTGCGCGGCCCTTGCCCCATATACACCACCCAGAAAGCGGCGTCGAGGCCACCCCGGCGCATTTTGGGCAAATCAACCTGGGCAGAGTCGGGGTTATTATCTTTCGTCAGATCAAAGCGAGGGTTCAGCAGATTTTCATTAGGAGTGTCTTCGTGGCTATCCACTGTATAAAGCCGCTCGTGCAGTTTGCGGGCCTTAGCTTGTTGCTTTGTGGCAGTTTGGGCATAAGCTGGGTCGCCAATCATCGTAACAAAGAAGAGCAGCGCGGCTACGTAACTTTTGGGCATAAAGTATGGCTAGAGGTACAAGACTGGCGGCCTAAAGTACTCATTTGAAGCTGGTAAGCCATAGGCCGGTTGCGCCGCATTATCCTAGCCCGCTTCGCAACAATGTGCTGACTACCTGAGTACACGGTTTATAGCAAACACAGCAGTACGTATCAAGCACTAAGCTCCTAATTCCCATGCGCAAAGGCACCACCGTTACCTGGAAATATGGCACTGGCACGGCCAGCGGCAAAATCGAGGAAGTCCACAAGGAATCCGTCACTAAAAAGATCAAAGGCAGCGACATTACCCGCAACGGCACCGCCGAGAACCCCGCTTTCGTGATTGTGCAGGAAAACGGCGACAAAGTGGTGAAGCTGCAAAGCGAAGTAACCGCTGCCACCAAGAAGAAATAACCTATTCTCTGGTTGACCGCGCAAAAAAAGCCCCCCAGAGTTGTTCTGGGGGCTTTTTTGTGCTCAAAATCGATATTACAAATTGTCTTTGTCGGGCTCGATAAAGGCTTGTTCTTCCATCTCAACCGGCACTACTACAATGCCTTGTTGCAGCTTGCTATTGCGCTTGCCATAGATAAAGTACACAATGAAACCGAGTAGCATCCAGCCCATTGCCACTTTCAAAGTGAACGCATCGAGGGCGGCAATCATGCCTAAGCACACTACGATGCCCATAATTGGCACGAAGGGGAAAGCGGGCGACGACAGCGGCGAACGGAACGGGCGGTGCTGCTGCGGATCGGTGCGACGCATGATCCACACGCCAGCCGACACCAGCACGAAAGCCAGCAGCGTACCAAAAGAGGTCAGGTCACCGGCCAAAGAGCCGGGTACGAAGGCAGCAAAAGCACCCACAAACACTAGCAACGCTAAGTTAGACTTATAGGGCGTGCGGAACTTAGGGTGCAACTCCGAGAAGGCTTTTGGCATGAGGCCGTCATTTGCCATCGAGAAAAACACGCGGCTTTGGCCCATGAGCATTACCAGAATAACCGAAGAGAAGCCGGCCAGAATAGCCACCGTTACGGCCGTAGCCAGCCAGCCGAAGCCGGGCATGTGGGCCGAAATAGCGTAGGTTACCGATGCTTCGCCGCCCAAAGCTGGGTCAGCAAATTCGCGCCAGTTGGCAACGCCCGTCAGCACGTGGCCGAAGAGAATGTACAGAACAGTACACACGGCCAACGACCCCAAAATACCGATTGGCATGTCGCGCTTAGGGTTTTTAGCTTCCTGCGCAGCAGTACTCACAGCATCGAAACCGATGAAGGCAAAGAATACGATGGCCGCACCGCCCAATACGCCGCCCCAGCCATGCTTATTCCAAGCCGTGTACTCGCGCACGACAGTGCCCGCCGCGTTTTTCACTGGCTCGGCGTTCTCAGGAATCAGGTAGGGCGTGTGGTTAGCTGGGTCGATAAACTGCCAGCCTACAGCAATGAAGATCAGAACGATAGCCACTTTCACTACCACGATGATAGCATTGAAAGCTGCCGACTCCTGCGTGCCTTTGATAAGAAGCAGCGATAACGCCACGATAACCAACAAGGCTGGCAGGTTGATGAGTCCGTGCTGCGTTACGCCATCCACCACGGCGCTTTCGAAGGGCGAGTGGCTTAAGTTGTAGGGTATACTGGTGCCAAAGACTTCCAAGAGCTTATTTAGGTACTCGCTCCAGGCAATAGACACCGTAGCGGCACCCAAGGCGTACTCCATAATCAGCGCCCAACCTATAATCCAGGCGACAAACTCGCCCATGGTGGTGTAGGCATACGTGTAAGCCGAGCCAGCGATGGGGATCATCGCGGCGAACTCGGCGTAGCACAAGCCTGCGAAAGCGCAGCCAATGGCAGCCACGATGAAGGCCAGCGTAACGCCCGGACCGGAAGCCTGGGCCGCCGCCGCCGCCGTGCGCACAAACAGGCCAGCTCCGATGATGGCCCCGATGCCCAGTGCCATCAGATTTAGGGCGCCGAGGGTACGTTTCAGCGTGCCTTCGCCGGAACTATTAGCTTCTCCCAGCAGCTGAGCCAGGGGTTTTTTGGCGAAAATGTTTGCCATAAAGGAAGAAAAGAGGAGAAATAGAAGGTGAGAATTGGAGTGAAAAGAGGCAATAGCGGCCCCTAAATAGCGGCTGCGTGGCCCGAATATAGGCGATATTCCGGTTCAGGCGGCGCCAACAGATATAATCTGCTCTTGGCTTGGGGCCATTAAACCTTGGAATGGCATCTGCATCCAAGCATCAAATTTCACCCACAGACTCACTTCCCATGAAAAAGATGCTCATCCTGTTCGCTGCTTTCACTCTGACTGCTGGCGCTGCATTTGCCCAAACTCCAGCCGCCAAGCCAGCCCAGGGCCGTGCTCAACGCGGACAGATGGCTAATAAAACCCCGGAGCAGCGCGCCGAAGCCCGGGCCGCTAACCTATCCAAGTCGTTGGGCCTGAGCGCTGAGCAAACGGAGAAAGTACGGCAATTGAACTTGGCGCAAGCCAAGGAGATGGATGCCGTGCGTGCCAAGAATGTCGAAAACCGCCAGAAAGCCAAAGCCGCCCGCGACCGGCACGATGCTCAGCTCAAATCTATCCTGACTGCTGACCAGTACGCCAAGTACGAACAACAGCGTACCGAGCGTATGGCCAACCGCAAAGGCGGCAGAATGAAAGCCCGCGGCTAAACGCCCGAGCAGTAGCAAAAAGCCCCCCAGCCACTCGGCTGGGGGGCTTTTTTATGTGAAGTCCAAGCGGTGCGCAATGGGTGCGATGAAGCCGGCACGTTCACAGTGAAGCGCATATAGCCGAAGCTCTGCACTTAATTTAACCAAGTATTCGCTTGACAATCATTTGCTTGATGAGTAAACTTAGGTTGGTTTTTCGCAGTTTCTGTTAGAGAAGGCTGCGCCTTCTTATATTTGAAAATGAGCGCTGGTCTAGCCGCCGGCCGCCTCTCCGTTACGGAAGGCGTTGCCTCGCCACCACAACCTACCACCATGAGCCCTTTGCCCAGTAGTACCGGGTCGGTACAGATTCAACAGTTTTATGATAAGGGCCTTGCCCACGCTAGCTACATTATCCGCTCCGGCCGCTACATGGCCATTATCGACCCAGCCCGCGATCCGCAACCTTACTACGATTTCGCCGACGAGCACGACGCTACCATCGTAGCCATTATTGAGACCCATCCGCACGCCGACTTCGTTTCCTCCCACCTCGAAATAGCCGAGGAAACCGACGCCACTATTTATTGCAGCAAGCTGGTAAAAGCACTCTATCCGCACCAGCCCTTTGACGACGGCGACCGCATCACGCTTGGAACCGTTGAGTTGCACGCACTGAACACGCCTGGCCACTCACCCGACAGTATTTCTATTCTGCTGATTGATGAGCTGGGCCAAACCCGCGCCGTATTCACCGGCGACACCCTTTTCGTGGGTGATGTAGGCCGCCCCGACTTACGCGAGGAAGAAGCCGTAGGTGGCCACAAGCGCGAAGAGCTAGCCGGCCAGCTTTACCAAAGCACCCGTCAAAAGCTGATGACTTTGCCCCCCACTACGCGCGTTTATCCGGCCCACGGCCCCGGTTCACTCTGCGGCAAAACTACCAGCACCGATCTGGACAGCAGCATTGGTAAAGAGCTAAAAACCAATTACGCCCTGCAGCCGATGTCGCAGGAGGAGTTTATTAAAGTACTGCTTGAGGATCAGCCTTTTGTACCTAAGTATTTTGGGCACGATGTAGTGCTGAACCGCTTGGGCGCTCAGCCGTTTGAGGATAGCGTGCGGGCCGTACCGCGCGTACATTCGGCTTCTGAGTTGGTGCCCAGCACGCTGATTATTGACACCCGGCCGGCTGCTCAGTTTCGTGCTGGTCACTTGCCGGGAGCCATTAATCTGATGGACGGGGGCAAATTTGAAACCTGGCTCGGCTCAATCGTCGGTCCAAAGGAGAAGTTCTACCTGCTGGCCGACACGCAGATTGCCCTGGATGCCGTGATTCGCAAAGCGGCTAAGATTGGCTACGAAACCAATATTGCAGGCGCGCTCCTCACTCCTGCTCAACTACCGGCCAACAGTCCCGACCTTGACGTTGCCCGCGTGCGCGAGCGGCCCGAAGACTTTACTATCGTAGACATTCGCAACCGCGCCGAAACCCAGCAACCTATTTTCCCGGAAGCGCTGAAAATTCCGCTGCCGGAGCTCCGCGAACGAGCCCACGAAGTGCCCACCGACAAGCCAATTCTGGTGCACTGCGCCGGCGGTTACCGCTCGGCGGCGGGCAGCAGCATATTGCAAGTGGCCCTGCCTCAAGCAGAGGTGTTTGACTTAGGTGAAGCCGTGACAGAGTTTCAGTCGCAGGCCGTGCATTAGTCGAGCTTGCACAAACGTCTCTCAGAGTAAAAACGCTGAGGCACGCTGAGGTCATTTGTGATCTTCAGGGTGTCTCAGCGTTTTTGTGCTGTGGGAACCTCCTGTTTGCGCTTTACCTTTGAAGTCTATGCGTGTACTACATACCGCCGATTGGCACTTGGGCCAACGCTTCAATGGCGGCCACGAGCGTACCGAGGAGCACCGTCATTTTCTGCGTTGGTTGGTTGAAACCATTCAGGCTCAGCGCGTGGAAGTGTTGGTAGTGGCCGGCGACATCTTTGATACCGGCTCGCCCTCCAATGCGGCTCTGGAGCTTTATTATTCCTTTCTGCTACAAATGCAGGCCACTGACTGCCGCGACATTGTGCTGGTAGGCGGCAATCACGATTCGCCGGCGACGCTCAACGCGCCCGCCCGCTTGCTGCGCCACCTGCGCGTACACGTGGTCGGGTGCGTACCCGATTGTTTTGAGGACCAAGTAATTGTACTAGATAACGCCGATGGAAAGCCGGGGCTTGTGGTGTGCGCCATTCCCTTCCTCCGCGACCGGGACGTGCGCCTGTCGGTGCCCGGCGAGGAAGCAGAAGAACGGGAAACACGGATTCGCCAAGGCATTGCTGATCACTACGCCCGCGTATCGGAAATAGAAATGGTGTGGCAGTTAAAAGCTGCTGGTGTGCCCGTGTTGGCCACCGGTCACCTTTACGCAGCTGGCGCTTCGCCTTCCGATTCGGAGCGCACTATTCACGTCGGAAATCTTGGTCAGGTCACCGCCGACCACTTCCCGGCTGTGTTCGATTATGTAGCCTTGGGGCATCTGCACCGCCCCCAACGCGTGGGTGGACGCGAGCATATTCGATATTCGGGTTCGCCAATTCCGCTGTCTTTCTCGGAGATAGATCATCCCAAAGAAGTATTGCTGCTGGAATTTGCCCCCCAGAGCCTTGCCATCGAAGCTCTGCCCGTGCCCAGTGCCCGGCGGCTGATTCGTTTCCACGGACCGCTTGATGAAGTACTGGTACTCCTGGCGGCCTACGACAACACCGGCTACCAACTGCCAGCCTGGGCCGATGTAGAAGTGCGCTCGGAGCTTTCGCAACTGGAAGTAGCTCAGCAGCTGTTGGCCGTCATCACCCAACTCGACCGCACTCAGCTGGAAGTTCTTGCGCGTCGCCACTTTCGCCTGCTCACACTTCGCCCCCTCGGCGAGGAGCCCGAACCGCTTACCCGCAGCCTCCACGATTTTACCGAACGCGAAGTGTTCGAGAAACGGTTGGAGGAAGAACCGGAAGAAGCGCGCACAGAGCTATTGGGCGCGTTTGATGAGTTACTGGAACTGATGCGACAAGGGTAGTCCTACCTTTTAAAGAAGCGGTCATGCTGAGCTTGTCGAAGCATCTCTACCGCTTAGTTGAGATTACCATTGCGGTAGAGATGCTTCGACAAGCTCAGCATGACCGCTTATCATTTGGTTTTATAAGTAAATGAAAATACTCCGCGTCCGTTTCTCTAATCTTAACTCGCTGCGCGGACAGCATGAAATAGATTTCAGCCATTCGCCTCTTTCCGATGCAGGGCTGTTTGCTATTACCGGCCCCACGGGTGCCGGCAAAACCACTATTCTTGATGCTATTACGCTGGCTCTCTATGGTCAGGTGCCGCGCCATGAGGGTGGCGTAGAGCAGGTCATGAGCCACGGTACGGGCGAGAGCTGGGCCGAGGTGGAATTTCAGGTGAACGGGCGGCGCTACCGCTCGAAGTGGGGTCAGTATCGGGCGCGCAAAAAAGCTGAGGGCAAGCTCCAGGATTCGCGCATGGAATTGAGCGAGGAGCCCACTACGCCCACTGACGCGCCCGAGGACAATTGGCCTATCATCGAGAGCTACAAATCCAGGGTGCCAGCGCGGGTGGCGGAACTGAGCGGACTGGAGTATCGGCAGTTTCTACGGTCTGTGCTGCTGGCCCAGGGCGAGTTTACGCGGTTTTTGAAGTCGAGCGCCGGCGAACGGGCTCAGTTGCTGGAGAAGATTACGGATACGCGCAAGTACTCCGATATTTCGGTTTTTGCCTTTCGGAAGGCTAAGGAAGAAGCCCAGCAGGTAGAGGTCCTTCGGACGGGTCTGGCCGGCGTTACGCTTCTATCCGATGAGGATGTAACGGCGCTGGAAACCGAAATGGCTGCTATTGCGCAGCGGGTACAAGCCAGCACTGCTACGCAGCAGCAATTACAGGAAGCCCAAATCTGGCTCACGAAACTCGCTGACTTAGCTACCCGCCAGCAGCGAAACCAAGCTAGCCTTGCGACTCTTGCTGCCGAGGCGGAAAACTTATCTCCCTTGCGGCAGCGCCTTACCGCGCACGAGCAGGCTCTTCCCTTTCGTACACCTTGGGAACTGTTGCAAGCTGCTGGTATCCGATTGCAGCGCATGCGTGAGGAGGAGGCGCTGGCGCTGGAGAAGCGTCCGCAGCTCCGGCAGCAGCTTGATGTGGCACTCGCGAGCAGGGCGACGGTACAGCAGGCCCGCGACGCGGCACTGGCACAGCAGGAGGAGCAAAACCCGAAGCTGCTGGAAGCTGAGAAGCTGGATGCTGTGATTCAGGCTGAGGAAGCCCAGCTCACAAGGGAAAAGCAGGAGTACGAGCAACGCAATGAACAGTGCAAGCGACAGAAAGCTGACTATGAGCAGGCTATAGCACAAGCCAGCCGCCTTAGTGACCAGCTAAAAGAGCTTTCTGCTTGGCTTACGCTGCACGGGCGGCGCATTGACTTGCCAACCATTCGGCCCCAACTTAGCAGTCATCTCGAAGACCTGGCCGACGTAGACCGGGAGCTACAGGAGCTCAAAACCCAGCAGAAGACGCAAACCCTGGCGCTGCAACAAGCCCAGCAGCTAAGCGCGCAGGCAACCGCCCGGCAGACTGAGGCTGTAAAGCAGGCCGGCGACTTAGCGACAGTCCAACAGCAAGCAGAAGCGGAGCGGGATACCTGGCTGGCGCGTTTGCAGCAGTTTGTGGCAGGCTTGCAGGAGCAGCACGCAGCGCAGGAAAAGCATCTGACGGATCTGCGCTTGCTGGTTCAGACCCAGCAGTTGATTTTAAGTCATGAGGAGGCGCGGCACTATTTGGAAGCAGGTCAGCCATGTCCTTTGTGCGGCGCCACGGAGCACCCCTTTGCGCTGGGGGCGCTCGGCGTAACGGCTGATTCGCTGCAACGTGACAAAGAGCGGGAAGAAGCATTGGGCCAACAGGTAAGAGCTCTGAATGGCCGCGTGCAGAAGCTGCTGACTGCGGCGGGCATGCTGGAGAATGCTGGGGGGCAAATTCTGAAGGAGAATCTACAGATTCACCGGCCGCTGTCGGGGGAAGAGGAAGAAATGGCCCCCAGACAAGCGCGCGCACTATCTCAGCAGCTGCGCGAACTTCAGGAGCAGCGTCATGCCGCGGCCATGCGCAGCACGGAGGCCCATGGCGAACAGCAGCTTGCCAGTCAGCAGCAACGCCAGGCGACTGAAGAATTAGCCAAGCTCTCCGCGAAGCTGGAGGATGTTCACGACCGAGCCCCAAAAATTAAGGAGCAGGTAACCAGCATGCTGGCGTACTTTCAACTCACTTTTACGGGAAACAATGGCGCGGCCCTGATTGAGCAGTTGGAGCAGCTGACGACGGAGTTTGAGCAACACAAAGAAGCGCTGAACAAGGCCGAAAGCCAGCGCGCCGCCGTTCAGGCCCAAAGCGAAGAGTTAAAAAAATCGCTTGCCCAAACGCAGGACTGGCTCACTGCGCGCAAGGCAGAACTGGTGCGCCACCACGAGGCAATTCAGCGTCGGCGGGAGCAGCGCCAGCAGTTTTTTGCTGGCTCCGATGTAGAGCAAGCACGTCGGCAGCTAACGGACGCGGTAAAAAAGCTAACGGAAGCGTATGAAAGCAGCCACCAGGCTTTCTGCGAGCACGAAAGTCAATTGTCGCGTGCTGACGAGCGACACCGCCAGTTGGAACTGGAAACGGCTCGTGAGCAGCAGGAGCACGATCAACTCTATACCAAGCTAGTAGCCGATCTGCAAGCCGCAAATTTGCCCCCCAACCCTGAGGAACTACGCACGCACCTCCTCCCCGATGCCGAAGCACGCCGCCTCGCCGACCAGCTACAGTCGCATGAACGTGCCCTTCTTACTACCCAAAGCGCTCTTACAGAAACCCAACAGCAGCTGGAGCTGGAACAAAGCAAGAAGTTGACGACAGAACCGGCGGAGGTAATAAGGGAGCAATTGCGAACTGCGGAGCGAACCGTAGCCGACCTGCATCAGCAGCTGGGGCAGCGGCGGCAGCGCCTACAAGATCATCACCAGGGTTTGGAGCGTCACGCCGAACTAGCGGCGACGCTGGAAAAGCAACAGCAGGAAGCCCGGCGCTGGCGCCAGCTAGCGGAGCTTATCGGTTCGGCTGATGGGAAGAAGTTCAGCGAGTTTGCCCAGGGCCTCACCCTCACGCGGCTAACGGAGCTGGCCAACCGTCACCTCGCCCGCCTCACCGAGCGCTACCGCATCACGCGCAACCCGCAGGAATATCTCGATTTGCTGGTCGTGGACCATTATCAGGCGGACAGCACACGCTCTATGAACTCGCTTTCCGGGGGTGAAAGCTTTTTGGTGAGCTTGGCGCTGGCGTTGGGGCTCTCGGAATTAGCAGGTCACAAAACCCAGATTGAGACGCTGTTTATCGATGAAGGTTTTGGCACCCTCGATGCCGACGCGCTGGAAGTAGCTCTTACTGCCCTCGAAATTCTGCAAGGCACAGGCAAAATGATCGGAATCATCTCGCACGTAGAAGCCCTGAAAGAGCGCGTGAGTACCCAAATCAATGTACGCAAAGGCGTGGGCGGTATTAGCACTCTGCGCGTGGTTGGGTTTGGGGAGAGCGAGTAGCGCTTTATAAAACAATAATTGTCCAACAATTGATATTTACTCCATGCAAGACATAATTAATAAAATAAAAGAACTCGCTGTTTTGTATCCTGATGATGTTGCATTACATCCACCGGCTGGCGAGTTAAGGATTGAGTTTATTGAGTCTAAGCTGCAAACTAAATTACCTGCTGAGCTAATAGAGCTGTATAATTTTAGTAACGGCTTTGCCTTTTTGAATTATGTAGTTGTTGGCTTGATGAATAAAAGACTACTCAATATATTAAGCATAAACCCAATGACTCTTAAGCCTAACGGGTTGCATAAAGAAGTAATTATATTTATGATTACTGAATTAGGCGAAAGCTTTGCTTATACAATCGATGCAAATTCAGATAATTTTCAAGTAATAAAAATGGAAGAATCAGATTCCATCTTTAAAGTGGTAGCGCCGGGTATTCGTTCTTTTTTTGAAAAGTTTTTAGATAAAATATCGGTGCTTCTTGAATATCATAGCCGAGATGAAGACGTGACATTTTTTGAAGATGAATTATTGCCGGAAGAGTTAGCTAAATGGAATTAGCTAAATTATATCTTAGCTAAACTCACCTCCAACGGCCTTCATTTCCGCCCACGTCCAATAGCGGCGGGGCGCGATGCCCGCGTAGCCTTGTTGAAAGAAATCCACCACTTCTTTTTCTATTGTCTCGGCATCAATAGATGATTGTTCGATGGGTCGCTGGTCGGGGTCGGCATAACGCTGGGCTTTGCTGAGCTTTTTGCCCCCCAGACGCAGCAATGGGCCTGTGTCGGTGATGGCATCAAAAACCCAGGCGCTGGGGGGCTTTTCCAGGCTGCTGAGGCGAGTGGCCAAGCCATTCAACGACAAGCGCGGCAGCGTGGGGCGCGACTCCAGATCAATCCAGGTGGTATACTTATACTCCAGCTCGTAGCGCCGACCGGCATAGCAGCTTAGCACAATATCGAAGCCGTTGGTCGGGCCAAACAAGGCGTAATACGGCAGTGGCTCGGGCGTGTGCACCACCAATAAGCCTAAGTCCGGATAGCGCGTGAGACGTGTAGCTGGGCTGTGCATTACCTCAATGGCGCGGCGCACCCGGTTATATTCTGGTTCCCAAGCGGCGCGTCCCCGCTCAGGGTTTTCTAGTATTTCGCCGAAAACGGGCAGAAACCAGGCAAATTTCTCCGCCGAAGCTTCGGCCTCGCTGCGCCGCAGGGCCGGCGCGCCAAAGGGCGGATAAAACAACTCCTTTTCCTTGGCATTGAGCCAGCAAACCAGCTTCAGCGCGTCATCGGCCAGCGGGTTCGCCCAGTCTAGCTCACGGAAGTCGCCGAGCGTGGCCACCAGACGTAGCAACGGTTCATAATGCAAGGCCAACTCGGCATTGAGCAAGCTCCAGACGCCGACAAAGCCGTCGATGTCGAAGTGGTTGGCGCTGACTGCCTGTACTACCATTTCTGGTGTATGAGGTGCGCGCAAAGCTCTGAGCACTGAGCCAGCGCTGGTGTCGTCGCGAAAGGCGACGGGCGTAGCGGCCCCGCGCCAGTGGGCCAATACCAACGCCGCCCGCAGACCGGTGCTATCGACTAAAATGGTGGGCTGATGCTTAGCCTCGGCAAAGGGAACAAAGTAATGCGCCAAAAACAGGATCTGTAAAAAGAGAAGAACCTATGTGCCAAGAACAAATTTCTTCATTCCTGCTCACATAGTATGGCCGGGTTAGCGCCGCTTACGACGATTGGAGATATGCTCTATACGACTACGACGCACCCAGTGCAAATATTTTTGTAGCTCCTCGGCTACCCGAAGGGCATCCACGGAAGCATATTTTTTGGCTAGCTCCCGATTAGTAAGCAGCAGGTGTACGGTACTATGGCAAGGTTGGCAGAGAGCCACAGTAGGCCCAAACCGACCGCCTTCTTCGCGCGGAATGAGGTGATGACGCGACACAAAACGTACATGCCGCTCACATAGCTCACACTGTGGCTCAGGATTAGCCGCAGAATTAATAGAAACATTTTTGAAGCGACGACGGGGCATAAAATGCAATTATGTAAGAAGTTGGCCCGATGATAGCAGAGAGATTCTATAGGAAGTCTGATGAACAAAGATTTTTGCTTACAATCGATCCTACTCGAATAAATTCTATATTTGATTGTGACACTACGTTTAATTACAAAAGCAAAAAACTCTTCACCTTGCTTACAATGTGTTGTTTAGTAGTTGAATTAAATAAATAACCGACTGTACTAGTTCAAAAATTCATCAAAATAGTTCTAAAAATAAATCTCGTCTTTTTCAACACTTTTACCACTTTCCCTATGCAAACTCTTACTCTTCGCTTACCTCGGCGCTTTGCACTTTTACTGCGGGTCGCTGGTTTTTTCTTAGCTCTAATCGTGCTGACGCCGACGAAAGCTCACGCGCAAACCTGGCTGGTTTCGACCGATGCGTACATCAAGCTGGGTGTGATGGATAAATTTGGTCAGTTGGGTACGTACCAGGCCACGTTTATTGTAGTAGATCAAACGTCGGGCAGAGAGTATTTGCTGACGAAAGAAGTAGAGAAGGGCAAAAATGGGATAGATGTACTTTTCCCATCGGAGCCTTCGGAGCCCGATTACTTTAAAACGGAGAAAGGTGAGGCCGCCCGCGCCGTTCCTGGCAAGTATGCCTGGGAATGCCGGGTAGGTGGAAAGCGGGTTGTTGGGGGGCGTTTTGAGCTTCCAGCAGTAGCCAACGATGTGACGGTAGTGGATAACCGCAAATAATTCGCTTTTTTTGTTCTCTCCTTTCCTCACTTAGTACTAGCCCGGCGTTGCAGCGCCGGGCTTTTTTTGTGCGTCTGTGGTAGCAGTGCGTGCCTTTTTGGTCGCAATTGCGTAGTAATAAGTTGGGGCTGGGGGGCGTTTTGCTCACTTGGCGGTTACCTATTTTTATAGTTCCAGCGTCGTTTACACCTCAGATCATGCCTAAAAAATCTTTTGCCGAACTTATCAGCAGCCCCGGAATGCCGGTCTTGGTCGATTTTTATGCCGACTGGTGCGGGCCCTGCAAAACAATGGCTCCTATTCTGGAGCAGGTAGCCAACCAGCATCAGGGGAAGGTTAAAGTGATTAAAGTAGACGTGGACAAGAACCCAGCGGCGGCGCAGCAATTCCGCGTGCAGGGCATTCCCACACTTATTCTCTTCCATAAAGGCCAGCCCGTGTGGCGGCAGTCGGGGGTGGTGCCGGCGCAGCAGCTCAGTCAGGCTATCGGGTCAGTGATTCACTGACGCACAGATTTTGCCCCCCAATCGCCTTTTTTTCTTCTCGGCTGTTATCCCGCTGTAAAGTGGGCTAGCTTGCTTTGCGGCTGTTTGTTTACAAGCAGAGAAAATTTGCCCATCGACTCGCCCAGCGCTCGTTACTTGGCTATTGATCTTCCATCCTACCGTGTCCTTAAATGCTCCCCTGCCCGCATAGTACATTTATGATTCTGTTCGTTGTCAAGCTATGCGTGTAGTGGTACCCTTTGTTCAGTCCATCCTTTTCTTACTGATTCTGTGCACGTTGCCCCAGGTGGCGCTGGCCCAAGCCACCGTTACGCTGAGCGGCTACGTGCGTGGCGCCACCGATCAGGGCGTGCTACCGGGTGCTTCCGTGGCCGTGCCAGCGCTGAATACCGGCGTAACGGCCGATGAGAAGGGATTTTACTCCCTGCCCCTACCCACAGGGCGTTATGAGGTAGTCATTTCCTTTATCGGCTACGAAACGGTGACGCGGGAGATAAACGTAAACCGTAGCCAGCGTATTTCCTTCGTGTTGCCGGAGGCGGCCAATGAACTTGGGGAGGTGATAGTAGAGGGCTCGGGCACTTTAGAGCAAAAGCTGCAAACTACCCAGATGAGCGTGGAGCGCCTCACGACCCGCGAGGCGAAGCTGCTGCCGGCTTTGTTTGGGGAAGTTGATTTGCTGAAAACCTTACAGCTCAAGCCCGGCGTGCAAAACGGTGGCGAAGGCACCAGCGGCCTCTTCGTGCGGGGCGGCTCCTCCGACCAAAATCTGTATCTGCTCGATGAAGCCGTGGTATACAATCCATCGCACTTGTTTGGGCTGTTTTCGGTGTTCAATCCGGATGCCGTGCAAAGCGTAGATTTATACAAAGGCGGCTTTCCAGCGCAGTTTGGGGGGCGTTTATCGTCGGTAGTGGATGTAAAGCTGCGTGAGGGTAACACCAAGAAGCTGGGAGTGAGCGGGGGCCTGGGCCTTATATCTTCGCGCCTTACAGTGGAAGGGCCTATTGTGAAGGATAAAGGCTCATTTATCCTGTCGGGGCGGCGTACCTACTTTGATGTATTTACGCGTCAAATCAATAAGCTAAACGCCGACGACCCGGAGTATAACCCCATTCCTAACTACTACTTCGCCGATTACAACGCCAAAGCCAACTATAAGCTCGGCGATAAAGACCAGATTTTCCTGACAGGCTACTACGGCCGCGACGTGTTTGGCTTCAACAGTACTGGCAGCTTCAACTTCGATTTTACCTGGGGCAATACCGTGGGCGCTTTGCGTTGGAACCATGTGTTTTCGCCAAAGCTGTTCGTGAATACCACGGCGTCATTCACGCGCTACGAGTACGACGTCACCAACAAGATCGACCAGTTCAGCTTCAACCTTGCCTCCGACATTCGCGATATAGCCCTCCGGACTGACTTTGAGTACCAGCCCAATGAGCGCCACACGCTTAAGTTTGGGGCCAGCGCCACCGACCATATTTTCGGCGTGGGCCGCCTGCAAGCTGGCAGCGAAGATGGGCGCCTCGACATTGGCTCCGATGTAAATTACCGGGGTCAGGAAGCCGCTCTTTATGCCAGCGACAACTTTAAGCCTACCGACAAGTTACAGCTAGAATACGGCCTGCGAGCAACTGCCTTCCAAAGCGGCTCCGACCGCTACGCGGGCCTGGAGCCCCGAGCGGCGGCGCGCTATTCGCTCACGCCCAACACATCATTGAAGGCCAGCTACGCCCTCATGTACCAGTACGCGCATTTGGTAACTAATTCGGGCGCATCCTTGCCCACCGATATCTGGTATCCGTCGCGGGAGTCGGTGAAGCCGCAACGCTCTCAGCAGGTGGCAACTGGAGTGAGCTTTTTGCTTGGCGGGGGGCAATTTTTGCTGACCAATGAGGTGTACTATAAGTGGGCTCAAAACCAGATTGACTTTAAAGATGGCGCCCAGCTATTTGTGAACCCCGATCTGGATCAGGAGTTTCTGTTTGGCAAAGGCTGGAGCTACGGCAACGAGTTGTACCTGGAGAAGAAGACGGGCCGCACTACCGGCTGGGTGGGCTACACGCTGGCCTGGAGTAAGCGCAAATTTGCCCCCCAGCGCGGCACCACGGGCATCAACAACGGCGCCGACTTCTACCCTACCTACGACCGTCGCCACAATCTTACAGTGGTGCTGTTGCATCAGCTCTCGGAGCGCGTGAACCTGACGGGATCATTCGTGTATAGCTCGGGCGCGCCCACCACGTTGCCCCAAGGACGATTTGTATTTCAGGAAGTGTACGGCGCCGAAGCCGCCGCCGTGCCCATTTACCCCGACCGCAACTCGTACCGCTTGGCGCCCTACCACCGCCTTGATCTGGGCCTGGTATGGAATATGAAACCTAACCGCTGGTTCGATGAGTCGGATCTGACGTTTAGCGTATACAACTCCTACAACCGGCGCAACCCATACTTCGTGTATTTCGACCAGGTAAAAGACCCCGCTACGGAGCAGGTAACTGGCTACCGCGCTCGGCAGGTGTCGCTGTTCCCAATTATTCCTTCCGTGACCTACAATTTCAAATTCTGACCGATGGCTGTGGTTCAATCTATGGGACTTTGTTTGAAAACAATCCTGACTTGCAGCATCCGGCGCGTACTACCGCTGGCTTTGCTGCTGGGGATTGTCGGGTGTGAAAACCTGCAACAGGACATTGATGTGGTCATTCCTACTGCGCCTGCGCAATTAGTGATTGAGTGTTATTTGGAACCTAACCAGCGCGCCCAGCTTACGGTGAGCGAAACGGCGCCTTATCTTTCTTCGCCCATACCAGTGGTGCCGGAAGATGTGACGGTGGTAATAGCGGGCCCAAATCGGCAACGCGAAACCTTGCTCTACGACCCCGGTTTCAACTTCGTGACGGGCAAAGTGTACACGCACCGCGGCCGCAATCGGCTTCTAATTCAGCCCGGCGACGTGTTTACGCTGGAGGCGAAGGATAAGAAAGGTCGGGTGGTGACGGGCACCGCCAAAATGCCTACCCCCGTACCACTCGATACAGTGGAGTTCAACTTCAACGACCGGCCGGTCCAACTGCGGGAGGCAATTGTGCTGGCCCGTTTCCGCGACCCGCTGGAAACCCTCGACTTCTACCGCTTCCAGATTCACCGCGACAGTATTTCCCAAGACCCTGAAGTAGATTATACCATCGAAGACCGCCTCAACGAGGGCAAGGAAGTGACCTTGGGCACCAGCTACATCTTCGACCCCGGCGACTCTCTGATTGTCTCGCTCTATCACTTCGATGAGCCCTACTACCGCTTTCTGCAATCGACTCAGAACGCGCGCAATGCCAACGGCAACCCTTTTGGCCAGCCTGCGGCCGTGCAATCCACGGTGCAGGGCGGCATAGGCGTGTTCACGATTCTGAGTTACGAAAGGCGCTCACTGGTTATTCCGTAAGACAGCATTAATTCAAACCTTATGATACAAAAAAGCCCCCCAGACAATGTCTGGGGGCTTTTTTGGAACCTTTAAATCAAAATCTACTGACGTTCTATCACCGCCCGAATCAAGGCCGTGAGGCGGGGCTCGGCAGCAGCGGCGGCGCGTAGAATGTCGGCAATATCTACCTTCTTGAGCTTGCCTGGCGAACATAAATCGGTGATGACGGAAATGGCTAGCACGGGCAAATCCATTTGGCGCGCCGCAATAACCTCGGGCACCGTGCTCATGCCCACGGCATCGGCCCCAATGGTGCGCAGGTAACGATACTCGGCGGGCGTTTCGAGCATAGGGCCCGGCAGACTAGCATACACGCCGCGGCGCACATAATTGGTGAAGCCTAAGTCGTGGGCCGCGCGCTGGGCCTGGGCCAGTAGCGTGTGGTCGTAGGGCTCCAACATATCGGGGAAGCGGGGGCCCAGTTCATCTAGGTTCGGTCCGATAAGCGGATTCGTCGGTTGCAGATTCAGGTGGTCTTCGATGAGCATTAGGTCGCTCATGGCAAAGTCCGGATGTAGCCCGCCGGCGGCATTGCTTACAAACAGCTTTTGGATACCAAGCAGCTTCATTACGCGCACCGGAAACACCACCTGTTGCATGGTGTAGCCCTCGTAGTAGTGAAAGCGCCCCTGCATCACCAGCACCCGGCGCCCCGCCAAAATGCCCCCAATAGCTTCCCGGAGTGACTCTCGACGGTCGAGGCCGAAAAGTGGGGCAAGTCGTCGTAAGAGAACTCATGATGGATTTCCAACTCCTTCACCAGAGCGCCCAGGCCGGTACCGAGGATGATACCAAATTCGGGCTGGAAGTCGCCGAGTTGGCGGCGGATGTGGTCAGCGGCTTCGCGCAATTGCGCAGTTTGTTGGGCAGCAGTAAGATTCATGAATACGAAATGATGACAAGCTGAATTTGTAGGCTATACAATATGTGAAGGGTAAGTAATAATCGTTACTTTTTATGTTGGACGCGACCTAAAACAATTACTTTTAGGATATATAATTTATGCAATATGACACGCTCTAATATATACTTAGTAAGCATTTTCGTGACTTTATTAAGTTGTAAAAAAAGCCCCCATCCCCCTTGTCACCACAGAAGCAGGCAGTAGGAAGTTATCGTTTCGATAAAATTATTGCTCGTTATTGGACTATACACCCAAGTGGAGGGCACATAGTGAATTTTAAACGCTTACCAGCAGCCACTTTTGATGTAGTAGCAATCGGTTCAAATTCAATAAAAATCAAAAACTACGTAGTGCCCTATAAGACTATAACTACTGAGTGGCCTGCCGTATCGGGCAAATCGTTGTCGAATTATAGTTTTGGCGATGTCAAAGCAGGAGCCTACTACGCCAGAGTCCATCTAGAGGAAAAAGGTGATAGCATACTTCTTATTTATAAGAATGGTGGGAATCCAGGCCATTTACCGGACACCACCTACTATGGAAGTAGAATACGCTAAGCGTATGCAAACAGAAAGACGAGGCAGTACGGGCCATGTGCCCGTGCTGCCTCGTCTTTCTGTTTGGCAAAACTTACTCAATGTTCATTTCAAACGGCATGCGCGCCTGCACGCCTTCTAGCTTGATAAGCTTTTGATACTGCTCGTACATGGGATAAAGCGGGCCTAGCTCCTGCTTCACCAGTTGCTGCCGCGCTTCTAAGCCAAAGCTCTCGAAGATATTTTCCACGAACGTTTTCTGGCGGGGCAAGCTTTGCAAGCGGTAGTCGCCCTCTTCTAGGTTGGCACGGCGAGCGGCAATGCGCAGGGCATCTTCAAAGGAGCCAAGCACGTCCACGAGGCCGCGCTCCTTGGCTTCCGAGCCCGACCATACCCGACCGGAGGCGTAGCCGCGCAGCTTTTCTACAGGCATGTTGCGGCCCTTGGCGGCTTTCGTGGTGAAGTCGGCGTAAATGCGGTTTACTTCCTCTTGCAGCTGCTGCTGTTCAAAGGCCGTGAGCGGACGCGTGATGGTCGGCAGATCGGAGAACTTACCAGTAGTCACGCGGTCGGTGGTAATGCCGAGCTTGTCGCGCATCAGCGGTTGAATGTTGGGCAACACGCCAAACACGCCAATGCTACCCGTAATGGTATTGGGATGAGCCACGATGGTATCGCAGGCCATGGCAATAAAATAGCCTCCCGAAGCCGCTACATCGGACATAGAGCACACAATGGGCTTCACTTTTTTGGTGAGCACTACTTCGCGATAAATAATATCGGAGGCCAGCGACGAGCCGCCGGGTGAGTTGACGCGCAGCACCACAGCTTTCACTTTGTCGTCGAGGCGGGCCTGGCGAATGGCTTCGGCAAAACGAGTGCTGCCGATGTCGTTGTTGCCGCCCTTGCCAGTTACGATGTCGCCATCGGCGTAGATGACGGCAATGCGTTTGAAGCCGCTGCCTTTGCTGCCACTGTCTTCGCCTCGCTGGTAGGTACTTAGGCTAACAAGGCCGAGTTTTTCGTCCTCTTCCACGCCCACTTTCTTTTTCATAAAGCTTAGGGCCTGATCATAGTAGCCGAGGTTGGTAACCAAGCCGAGACGCTTGGCATCGTCGGCGTTGTGTACCAGCATGGAGTCGGAAATGACGCGCAGACGGGCGGGGGCAATTTTGCGCGACTTCGCCACGTGGCTGAGCATGAATTCGTTCATCGAATTCAGAAACGACGAGGTTTGCAGCCGCGCCGAATCCGACATACTGTCCCGGAAATAAGGCTCTACGGCACTCTTGAACGAGCCTACCCGAAAGATATACGGCTCAATACCCAGCTTTTCGAAGAGGTTTTTGTAGTAGTACGTCTCCGAGCTTAAGCCATTGAATTCCAGTGTACCCTGCGGGTTCAAATAAATCCGGTTGGCCACGGAAGCTAAGTAGTAGCTCTTTTCAGATGCCAGATCATTGTAGGCAACCACAAACTTGCCCGACTTCTTGAAGTCGATCAGCTCGTTACGAATTTCTTCCAGCGTGGCCATACCGGCTTGCACCAGTTCCACATTCAGGAAAATACCCTTGATGTTGTCGTCCTTTTTGGCGCGGCGGATGGCTTCCTTTATCTGGTCCAGTCCGCTGCTGGCATTGCTACCACCGCCCATAAAGCTGCCCAGCGACTCCGGGTTCTCCCGCTCCGAAATAGGCTGATCGAGCTTCAACTCCAGCACCGAGTTCTGGGCAATCTCTACCTCATCTTCGGAGCTGGCAGCCGTCACCAGGACGCCCACGAGCAGCAGAAAGCCGATGAAGGCAAACGCCATTAGACCAACTATCGTGGCCAATACAAATTTCAAAAACTGTCTCATTGGAAGGGGAATTATATCCGCGTGCTTAACAAATGTAGAAGGGTTTGGTCAACGGTGGCTTACTGCCAACGCCCGAGGGTATTAGTAGTCGTATTTTGCCCCCACCACTGCCGCAGCCGCTCGCGCAGTTTCTGTTCGCTAGCGTTGTGGCCAGGGTCGTAGAAGCGCGTGCCGCTGAGGGCTTCGGGCAAAAACTCCTGGGGGGCAAAATTGCCTTCATAGTCGTGGGAATACTGGTATTGCTGGCCGTAGCCGAGCTGCTTCATCAGGCGCGTGGGGGCGTTGCGCAACGGAATAGGCACTGACTGCACGCCCTGCTGGCGCACCAGCGCCCGCGCCTCCCGGATGCCTTTGTAGCTGGCATTGCTCTTCACGCTGGTAGCCAGATACACAACAGTTTGCCCCAAAATAATGTCGCTTTCGGGCAGGCCAATAACCGTGACAGCCTGAAAACAACTTTGGGCCAGCATCAGAGCATTTGGGTTAGCATTACCGATGTCTTCGGAAGCGAGAATAAGCAGACGGCGCGCAATGAATTTCACATCTTCGCCGCCTTCCAGCATCACGGCCAGCCAGTATAGGGCCGCATTGGGGTCGGAGCCACGAATGCTTTTGATAAAAGCCGAAATGACATCGTAGTGCATTTCGCCGCCTTTGTCGTAGCGGGCGAGGTGTTGCTGCGCCAGTTCCTGCACCAACGCATCCGTAATGACAGTTTCGCCCGTTTTCGCATCAGCAGGGCTCGCTTCAACTACTATTTCCAGCAGATTGAGCAGCTTACGAGCATCGCCGCCCGAAATAGTGAGCAGGGCGTTGTACTCGGCTACGCGCACTTTTTTGCGCTGTAGAACTTCGTCTTCGACCAGGGCCTTATCCACCAGTTCAGTCAGTACTTCCTTGCTCAGCGGCTCCAGCACATACACTTGCGCCCGACTCAGCAAAGCCGGAATTACTTCAAACGAAGGATTCTCCGTTGTAGCGCCAATAAGCGTGACCACGCCACGCTCCACCGCCCGAGCAACGCATCCTGCTGCGACTTACTGAAGCGGTGAATCTCATCAATAAACAGCACCGTGCCCGGCCGCGACTTGGCTTTCTCAATCACGTCACGCACGTCTTTCACACCGGCATTAATGGCGCTCAGAGCCACGAAAGGCTGCTTTAACTCTTCTGCCAGTAAGTGCGCTAGGGTTGTTTTGCCCACACCGGGCGGTCCCCACAAAACGATAGACGGCAAACGACCTCCGGCCAAATAGCGCCGCAGTACGCCTTCTGGCCCCACTAAGTGCTGTTGGCCAGCATACTCCGCGAGCGTGCGCGGACGCCGACGCTCTGCGAGTGGAGCATTGGAGCTGGGCTTAGCGGTTTGGGCAGGCGTAGGTTCAGAATCGAAGAGGGAGCCGGTAGTCATGGAAGAATAACGTAAAACGAAGCTCAAATGTAGCGTAGGAGCCGACCGAATGAAGAATACTACAGATAAGCTACTGCTCGGTTGGCAGGTGGTGCAGTACTTGGGCAGGTAACCTTAGCTGAACAAAAGGCGCAGAAGAAGCTTCCTGCTACCCGTACCTTTGCCGGCGATGAAAAATTCCCTGCGCGTCCACGCGGCCTTGTTTCTGGTAGCCCTGATTTACGCTGCCAACTATAGTCTCTCCAAGGATGTGATGCCCGAGTATATGGGTCCCTTCGGCATCGTGACGCTGCGCATTGTGGGCGCTGCGCTGTTTTTTGCCATTCTCAGTCGTCTAATTGCCCCCCAAGACCGCATTCAGGGCCGCGCCGATACTATACGCTCAATTATCTGCGGCATCACGGGCATTGGAGTCAATCAGCTGCTATTTTTCTCTGGGCTGAATTATACATCGCCCATTAATGCGTCGTTGCTGCAAACTATTGCCCCCATCGTGGTAGTCATTGCTTCGGCCATTCTGCTGGGCGAAAAAATCACGAAAGCCCGCGTGGGGGGCATTTTGCTGGGGGCCATAGGTGCTGCTACGCTTATCCTGAGTCGCAACCCCACCGACGCTATCTACCCGAATGCTACGCTGGGCAATATTCTTATTCTGCTGAACGCCACCGCGTTTGGGGTATATCTGGTGTTGGTTACGCCACTCATGCGAAAGTATAATGCCTTCACCGTGCTGGCTCGGATATTTCTCGTAGGTGCCGTAATAGCCGTGCCTTTTGGCTGGCGCGATGCAATTACGACCGACTATGCACACTTCCCGCTTTACATCTGGGCCGAAGTGATTTACATGGTCCTTTTCCTGACCATCATTGCGTATCTGCTTAATAACTGGGCACTGAAATACGCCTCCCCTGCCCTGCTGGGCGTGTATATTTATTTGCAGCCGGTGCTGGCCGTGCTTATTGCCGTGAGCTTAGGCAAAGACCACTTTACCTGGGGCCGGGCCCTGCAAGCGGCCCTGATTTTTGGCGGCGTATTCCTAGTAAGCCGTAAGCCAAGGCCGCAGGTGCCGCTGGAGCCCGTGCAGGATTAAACCTTCACTAAAAAAGCCCCCAGCAAATAGCTGGGGGGCTTTTTTAGTTACTAAAGACGAATTATAAGTGGATTACCTCGCCGTAGGCAGCGGCGGCAGCTTCCATAATGGCTTCCGACATAGTCGGGTGCGGGTGCACCGACTTGATGATTTCGTGGCCGGTAGTTTCGAGCTTGCGCGCTACCACTACCTCGGCAATCATTTCGGTTACGTTTGAGCCGATCATGTGGGCACCGAGCCATTCGCCGTACTTGGCGTCGAAAATCACTTTTACGAAACCATCTTTCACGCCGCCGGCGCTGGCTTTGCCTGAGGCCGAGAAAGGGAATTTACCCACCAAAATATCGATGCCTTTGTCGCGAGCTTCTTTTTCGGTCATGCCGACGCTGGCAATTTCGGGCTGGGCATAGGTGCAGCCGGGGATGTTCTGGTAATTGAGCGGCTCAGGGTGGTGGCCGGTAATGGCTTCCACGCAGATAATGCCCTCAGCAGAAGCCACGTGGGCCAGCGCTGGGCCAGGCACGATGTCGCCGATGGCGTAGATGCCGTCCACGTTGGTTTTGTAGAACTCATCCACGATGATGCGGCCCTTCTCTACCTTAATGCCCAGCTCTTCGAGGCCCAGGTTTTCGAGGTTGGTTTGCACGCCTACAGCCGAGAGTACCACGTCGCACTCAATTTGCTGGTCGCCTTTAGCGGTTTTCACCGTCACTTTGCAGCCTTCGCCCTTGGTGTCTACGTTGGTTACTTCGGCGCTGGTGAGAATGGTCATGCCCATCTTTTTGAAGGACTTCTCCATCTGCCGCGACACCTCCTCGTCCTCCACGGGCACGATGCGGGGCATGAACTCTACGATGGTCACCTCCGAGCCCATGGCGCGGTAGAAGTATGCGAACTCAACGCCGATAGCGCCTGAGCCTACTACCACAAGACGCTTGGGCATTTGCTCCAGCGTCATGGCTTTGCGGTAACCGATGATTTTCTTGTTGTCGATGGGTAGGTTAGGCAGCTCGCGTGAGCGGGCGCCGGTAGCCAGAATGATGTGCTTGGCCTCCACGGTTTCTTTCGAACCGTCGGCTTTGGTTACTTCCACTTTGCCGGGAGCCAGCAGTTTGCCGGTGCCTGATACGGTTTCGATTTTATTCTTCTTGAACAGGAAGTTGATGCCCTTGCTCATGCCATCGGCCACACCGCGGCTGCGCTGCACTACTGCACCAAAATCGTAGCTCGGGTTTTCGACCTTCAGGCCGTAGTCTTCAGCGTGTTTGAAATACTCAAATACCTGGGCGCTTTTGAGCAGCGCTTTGGTCGGGATGCAGCCCCAGTTGAGGCAAATGCCCCCAACGACTCGCGCTCTACTACACCTACTTTCAACCCGAGTTGTGAAGCCCGAATAGCGGCTACGTAGCCACCCGGCCCACTGCCAACCACGACCAGATCATATTGCAATGCCATATTCTTGTGCTTGAGAAGAGATAGAAAATTTCGTCCGGAAGGCCAGCCGCCCGAGCCGGGCAAAGATAACCAGCGTTTGTTACTCTCAACAATAAGGTTTTGAAGAGCTGATTTACGTAAAAAGCACGTGAATTTGCCCCCCGGCGGCGGCCTCACCGTACAATACACAACCGCGTGACAACTGGTCCGGTTTGGGCTTCGTCCTTACTTTCTAGTGTTATGAAAACAGCCTTACGCTCACTCCTTGCGGCCGCCGTGTTGCTGCTCGCTTCGCAGTGCGCTTCCACGCCCGAACAGGAAGCCCCAACTAAGTATAAGTCAACCCCATCGGCCCGCCGGGCCATAGAGCGTGAGCCCGCCGCCCCCCGCAACCTCGATTCCCTCAGCACCACCCCACAGGATTCGACCCTTTAAAATAAGCTCAGTTATCTCACAAGGTGGTCATGCAGAGCGGAGCGAAGCATCTCGCCCGCGCCATTAGATTGCTATTCCTGCGTCAGCACGCGAGATGCTTCGCTCCGCTCTGCATGACCGCCTGTTTAAATTTGAGCGGCATACTTATTTACTACCCAACAACAGCTTCACATAGAAGCTTGGCTGCCGCAGCCGCTCGCGCAGGTTCAAATCCAAGAACATATTGCTAATGGTTTCGGCCAGGGTGGGATTATTGGCGGCGCGATTAGCTACCACATTGAATAACCACGGAAACGCTAACAAGCGCTGCATAGCCCGACTCAGGCGCAACTCCTGCCACAGCCGATTGTATACCGCTACATCATAGCCTTTGAGAAAGGCAGCCGAAAAATCATGCGCGGCTAGGGCCCGCGCGGCCCAATCAGCAGCGTGGCGGCCGCTTACCATCGCGTGACTGATGCCTTCGCCAGAGAATGGATCGATGAGGGAGCCCGCGTCGCCGAGCAGCATATAGGCGTCGCCGGAAAGAGAGCGACGTTTTGAGCCCAGCGGTAAGCCGAAACCGCGCACCGGACCTAAGCGTTCGGCGTCTTTAAATCGCTCACGCAAAGCTGGGTGCGTTTCCAGAATCTCGGTGAGGCGCTGACGCAAATTTATTTTCTTCTGGGAAACGGTTTTGCTCAGCATTCCTACGCCTACGTTGGCCTGTCCATTAGGCAACGGAAATACCCAGAGGTAACCGGGCAAAAATTCTTTGATGAAGTGCAGCTCTATAAAGTTGTCTTTGCTCAAGCCCGTTACGCCCTGATAATACGCCCGCAGGCCGGCGCAATGATGGTCAGGCTCCAGTTGATGCCCGCCAATCTGCCGCGCAAACGCCGACTGCGCCCCGTTAGCCACGAGCAATATTTTGGCTTTAATTTCTATTGCGCCATCAGCGGAGCGCAGGTGCCAGCGGCCATCAGCGGTGCGTTCGTGTTGGGTGATATCTACGCCTTCCAATAGCTCAATTTCGGGGCGCTGGCGCACTTCTTCTACCAGAAAATTATCGAAATCGATGCGTTTGGCGATGTGGCCGGCGGCGGGGTCGGTGGCTTTGTTGAAATGGGGCCGAAACGGAATACCGAGGCGGCGACCGTTGGGCGCAAAGAAATCAATGCCCCATGCGGGCAGTTGGGCAGCATCGGCGGCGAGTCTAGGGGGCAAATTTTCGTTGATGCGGCGCAGTTCACTTACGACTTTGCCGCTGAGCGCATCGCCACAGATTTTGTCGCGGGGGAAAGTGGCGCGGTCGAGTAGCAGGCAGCGCTGGCCGGCGTTGGCTAGGTGCAGGGCTGCTGTAGCACCGCCGGGTCCGGCCCCAAGAATGCAGATGTCGGTTTCACGCATAGATCGGGGCGAAGGTACGATGCCTTTTGAATGCCTACCAGCAGCGTTGCTGCAATTGGTTAGCGGATAATGCCCAGCCTTGTTACCTTCGCCCACATGACAAAACTGCTCGACGGAAAAACCGCCCTCATCACTGGCGCCTCCAAAGGAATCGGCCGCGCTATTGCTACCCATTTCGCCCAACTTGGCGCCAACATTGCCTTCACCTACCTCTCCAGCGTGGAGAAAGGCCAACAGCTCGAACAGGAGCTAGCTGCGCACGGCACCAAAATCAAAGGCTTCCGCTCCGACGCCTCCCTCTACGCCGAAGCCGAAAAGCTGGTCGATGATGTGATGACCGAATTTGGCCGCCTGGATATTCTGGTCAACAACGCTGGTATCACCCAAGATGGCTTGCTCATGCGCATGAGCGAACAGAACTGGGACCAAGTGCTGGCCGTCAACCTAAAATCGGTGTTCAACCTAACCAAAGCCGCCATCAAGCCGATGATGCGCGCCAAAGCCGGCAGCATCATCAATATGACGTCGGTAGTAGGTATCAAAGGCAACGCTGGTCAGGCCAATTATGCGGCGTCCAAATCAGGCATTATCGGCTTCACGAAGTCAGTAGCGCTGGAGCTAGGTTCGCGCAATATTCGCTGCAATGCCATTGCTCCCGGCTTCATCGAAACCGAAATGACCGACGCCCTCGACCCTAAGCAGGTAGATGAGTGGCGCAAGGCTATTCCGCTCAAGCGCGGCGGCACCCCCGAAGATGTAGCCAAAGCCACCGCCTTCCTAGCCTCCGATGACAGCAGCTACATCACCGGCCAAGTGCTGCAAGTAGACGGCGGCATGCTGACGTAGACCGGGGCAGTCGGTAATTGCTTGGTAAATGTCATGCAGAGGCGGAGCCGAAGCATCTCGCGTGAGGTCGTTGTACACACTGCTGCAACATCAGCAAGCGAGATGCTTCGGCTCCGCCTCTGCATGACCGGCAAATAGCTTTACTGTCTAAATTTTTAATATCAATCAGTCGAATACGAGCCGTTTTATTATAGACATTCTCCAATAGGCTATTATTCTCACCGCTATTTGCCCTTTCAACATACTAGACTCCAACTCACTAACTTCGCCACCAGACCCAGCTTTTTCAGCGTCATGTATAGGGCGCGCAACTCTACAGCCTATTTCGGGGTTTTTGGTACTCACACTTGCTGCTATTCCTTTCTTTGATTTCTGTCGCTGCTTCTCCCTGGTTGATTTTGTTGTGCCTGGCCGTGGGCGCGGGCTACGCGGCGCTGCTCTACTCGGCCAAAGCGCCGTGGAGCAAAGGCCTGAATTATGGGCTGGCCGCGTTGCGCTTCGTAGTTGTGAGCTTTCTGTGTTTTCTGCTGCTTTCGCCCTTCGTCAAAACGACTACCACCACGACCGAAGATCCCACCATTGTGCTGGCCGTGGACAACTCTCAATCGGTAGGGCTATTTACCCCGCCGGCGGTGCTGCGCCAGGCTACTACTGGTTTGCAGCAGCTGGCTACTACCTTGCGAGGCAAGGGTTTTCGGGTTGAGACGCAGGTTTTGCCCCCCAGCCCGGCTCGCGCTGTCCGGCCCGACTCGGTGCAGTTTCAGGCTCCTAGCTCTGACCTGGATGCCTTGCTTACGGATGTGCGTGAGGCTTACGACGGGCGTAATCTGGCGGGTGTGGTGCTTGTGTCGGATGGGCTGGTGAACCAAGGCCGCTCGCCGGTGTACTCCGAGTTTAACTTCCCGATTTATAGCGTGGCCGTGGGCGATACCGTGCCGAAGCGCGACCTAAGCGTGCCTACCCTAAACTACAACCGCGTCGCTTTCAGTGGCAACCGCTTTCCTATTGAGGCCGAAATTGCCTACGAAGGTTTCGGGGGCGGCACGGCTACAGTGCAGTTGCGCGAAAACGGCCGCGTGCTGCAAACCAAGCAAGTGAATTTGCCCCCCGGTCAGCGCCGCCAGAAAACCACCTTCTTGCTAACTGCTCCTGCTCCCGGCAAGCGTCGCTACGAAATAGCGATTCAGCCCCAAAATGGCGAATTCACGACACTCAACAACGCTAAAAACGCGTATATCGAAGTAGTAAAAGGCAAGCTGCGGGTGCTACTGGCCGGCGCCGCGCCCCACCCAGATATTAAAGCGCTCCGGGGGGCAATTCTGCAGAACGACAACTTCGACCTGACCATTTATCTGCCCGGCATTGCGCCCTTAAAAGCGCAGGATTATGATGTAGCTATTCTGCACCAATTACCTGCTCGCTTGGGCGTGGGTAATGAGGTCCTGGCCCAAGTGCGCAGCCGCCGCACCCCAACCTTATTTATCATTGGGGCGCAGTCCGATTTGACCGCCTACAATAACCTTGGTGCCGGCCTTACCATTGCGCCTCGCGGCCAGCAGACGGATGAGGTAACCCCCGTGTTGAACACCTCATTTTCGCGGTTTTCGTTCGAGGAAGATGCGCTGCAGCGCTTCGCAGCGTATCCGCCGGCGCCGGTGCCGTTTGGCGAATACCGGTTGGGCGGCGGGGCCGAGGTAGCTCTGTACCAGCAAGTAGGCCGATTGAAAACACAGAAGCCATTGCTGGTGTTTGGCGGCACGCCCGAGCAGCGCCGTGCTACCTTGCTTACCGACGGCGGCTGGCAGTGGCGCCTACAAGAAGCCGCCGACCACGCCGACCGCCCCGATGCTTACGACCGCCTCATCAGTCGCACCCTGCAGTTGCTGACTGCCAACGCCAACAAGAAGCGCCTCGACGTATATCCAACCCAGGATGCCTTCACTACCGCCGACGAAATTACTTTCGGGGCGGAAACATACAACGCTATTTTTGAGCGCATCTATGGCCAAAAAATCGAGCTAACGCTGACCGACGAGCAGCAGCGGACTCGCAATTATTCCTTCACGAATAGCGAAGATAGCGCGCCGCTGCGGCTGGGCACCTTGCCCGGCGGAGTGTACCGCTATGTGGCCCGCGCCACGCTTGGGGGGCAAAATCAGCAGGATCGGGGCGAATTGCTGGTGCAGGAGCAACAGCTTGAAGCTCTCAACGCCCGCGCCGACCACAACCTGCTCTACCAGCTCGCCCGCCGTAGCGGTTCGCGGCTCTATTATCCCCAGCAATTTGATCAGCTTACCCAAGACATTCAGAAAGCGAATTACAAACCTGTGATTTACAGCCAGGAAAACATTAAGGATTTAATAAATCTGAAGTGGCTGTTTTTTCTGCTGGTAGCGCTAGTATCAGCTGAGTGGGCGGCGCGCAAGTACTCGGGGGCATTTAGGTTAGGACCGACTTACCAGTACAAAGCAACGTTGTGCTAGTACAACCGCCCAAACAAATTAGCTAGATGCGTTTCTCAGGAAATCCAGGTTCCTTCAGCCTGTTTAATTCGCCAACGGCCTTGTATTTTCTCCACCCATAGTACTTCTCCAAACCCACACTTTGGGCCACATAGCCACCCATAAGAAAGCAGTGCTTGATCCTGAGATTTATTAAATACCACGTTAGAGAGAGTTAACACCCCGCCTCCTATGTTAAGAGGACGTGTATAAGGACGTGGCCTAGCAGGTAGCAATTTGGATGTACAAAGTTGAAATTCCGCCGCCTGCATCCGTGTTTGGATACCGTTAAGACTATCTAACGCCGCCTGTTCTAGGTGCGGCGCGAAGGTCGTAAGCATAGTCGCAATGCGCGAGCCAGCCCGAAAAGCAGTGAATTGACCAGGTAAATCGGCCAATTTTGGATTGCCTTGCCATACTGTATTCAAATAGAAGGTTTGAAACTGCGCCGTATCTTGGAAGAGTTGACGCTGAAAGCGCACTCGCTGCTTCCCTATCCATATTGAGTCAGCTCGGGTCGGTTCCAACAGGTTTACGCCACTGAAATAACGCTCAATCTCTTTGACGTTTTCGTCTGGGAGATAACTTAGATAGAAGCGTCGCTCAATTAGTTCAATCACCACGTCGTTGTAGAGGAGGTTAGTCGGATTCGTATGTGTTGCAGGACAAACACGATAATCCGATTCACAACTGCCAAGCACTAGAAGAAGTATGAGTAGAGAGAGGCGCATCAGTAATTAGTAGGAAATCAGGGAATACGCGACATGCGTTACATTCGCATCTGTGAATAAAGCCTTGATTTACTTAATTATTATTAGGCAGTATACTATTACTCTGGCTTACGCTTACAACTCACCATATGAAATCTGCCTTTTTCCACGCCTTTGTCCTCCTAGTTTTACTCGCCAGTTGCGAGCAAGCACCTGCCGAACACGCACAAGCAGCCGTATCAGAATATGTGCAGCATGGCATGAGCAAAACGGGCAATTACCGCGCTGAGGCATTCTATATTCAGCCCTTCACACGTCAGGATTCGATTGCTTACGTGGTAAAAATGAATCAGCGCAACCAAGCCACCGCAGCTGTTACAACTGTAGCTGATACTCCTCAGGCTCCGACGGCTGATTTCACCCGTCGTACGCAGGAGCATGAGCAATTATTAGCTCGAAAGACCGACACCACGCGCATAGGCCTTTTCGTGCGCCATATTTACCGCAATGAAGATAACGACGGTACCACGCGCCGTGATAGTGTAGACGCAGTGGTTTATCCACCGCGCGAGGTAACGGTACTGTTCACTGGTCAGGTGGAGCTGCAGCCGAGTAGCCGCGTAAAGGCCAAATAAAAGCCCCCCAGTCGTCTTCTTTCTCCTTTAAGCTAGGTTCTAGCGCGAAAGCGGCTGGTTCTGCCGACCTTTGCTTTTTCGCTGCCTTTTGCGAATCTTGATGGAGGGCAGGGAAACCCACTCTGCTTTACCCCTTCCGCCTCATGCGCTACGTCCTGCTGAACAAACCTTTCGAAGTTCTCACCCAATTCACGGACGAAAACGGCCGCGCTACGCTCAAAGACTTTGTTCCCATCCCCAAGATTTACCCCGTCGGTCGGCTGGACTTCGATAGTGAAGGCCTCGTACTGCTCACCGACGACAAGCCCCTGCAGCATCGCCTGTCGGAGCCGCGCTTTAAGGTGCCGAAAACGTATTGGGTGCAGGTAGAAGGGATACCGACGGAAGAGGCAATTGCTACTTTGCGGCGGGGGGTTGATATCAAAACCAGCTTCACTGCGCCAGCCGAAGTGGAACTACTGCCCGAGCCACCCGCTATTTGGGAGCGCCCTAAGCCCATTCGTTTCCGGGCAAATATTCCTACTTCTTGGCTGCAAATCACGATTTCACAGGGTATTAATCGGCAGGTGCGCAAGATGACGGCTGCCGTGGGTTTCCCTACGCTGCGCCTTGTTCGGGTGAAAATCGCGCATCTGGAAGTAGAAAATTTGGCCCCCGGTCAATGGCGCGAGCTAACCGCACCGGAAGCAGCCAAACTGAAAGCCGCTTTCTCGGCTACCAAAATGCCCGCCGAGCGTCAAGTGCAATCGAAAGAGGCAAAGAGCAAACCCGCTACTGCCTCCACTGCGCCCAGCACTGGTACGCCCGCCCGCAAAACCTTCAAGCCTGCTCCTTCCAATTTTAAGCGCCCGGCTGGCTCAGATAAAAGCCCCAAAGGCGCGAGTGACCGACCCAAGCGCGGCCCCAAAACTTCCCGCCCCCGATGAAACGGAGTTGGCTGACCGCAGGTGCGTTGGCCCTCGTATTGGTCAACGCGGTAGCTTTTTTTCACGCCTGGCGCTTCACCCATTTTTCTGACGAACCCGGCGCCAAGCAGGCGAGCCCCGAACAGCTTTCCGCGTTGCAGAAGGCGGCGCTGCTTCTTACGGGCGTCCAGAATCCGAAGCCGGTCAATCAGGCCACGCCGGCGTTTCCTTACGAGACCGTTTTGCTGGATAGCCCCAATGGGCGGCTGGAAGCCTGGTTTAGCTCCGTGCCCAATGCGCTGGGGCAGGTGGCGCTGTTTCATGGCTACACCGGCGACAAGTCGAAGCTCCTGACGGAGGCCGAGTTTTTTCGCACTCAAGGCTTTTCGGTGTTGCTACTCGACTTTGCTGGCAATGGCGGCTCGGAAGGCGTGCAAACTACCGTAGGGTATCGCGAAGCCGACGACGTAGCCGCTGCTTACGCATTTCTGAAAGCACAACAGCCAACGGCCCCTCTGTTTGTGTATGGGGTTTCGATGGGTGCAGTAGCAATTCTGCGGGCAGAGAGTGAGCTGGGTGTGCGACCAACGGCCGCTATTCTAGAATGCCCCTACGGCAGCATGCTCCAGACCGCCAAAAACCGCTTTCACGCGCTCCAAGTGCCCGCATTTCCGCTGGCAAACCTGTTGGTATTCTGGGGCGGCGTGCAAAACGGCTTCTGGGCTTTCGACCTAGATGCCCGCGCTTACGCCAGCCGCATTCAAACGCCCACTCTCCTACTCTACGGCCTCACCGACTCCCGCGTAACTCGCCAGGAAACGGATGCCATCTACGCCGCGCTAAGTGGCCCGAAGCAGCGCCGCTACTTTGCCGGCGTAGGCCACGAGCCCTACCATAGCAAACACCAAGTGGCCTGGCGCAGCACCATTCAACGGTTTTTGCAGCGAAATATGCTGTAAAAAAGCCCCCCAACGCTTTTTTACCCTTCTGAAGCGACGCCATAAGGACCTCATGCAGAGGCGGAGCATCTCCCGTACTGAGATTGTGCTAATCCAGAACGTCATGCAGAGCGGAGCGAAGCATCTCGCATGCTGATGAGAGGTTACTACTCTTAGTAAACACGCGAGATGCTTCTAGTAAACACGCGAGATGCTTCGGCTCCGCCTCTGCATGACATAGCCGGATACAAGTCATAAGTTCGATCGATTAAGCTTGGCTTAACTAGGCTATTCGTGGCCATCCCCCGACCTGACACACGATGCGACGCTAGTTCTTTATAAAAAGCCAGAGCGGCGGGAAATGGCCGATTGGGATATTCAAAAATGACAATCTGTCACGGAAATGGGCTGATTTGCCTGCTGGTACGCTGCTTGCCATTCACCCCGAGCGAGCAAATCGCATTATACACTCTGACATTTCCACTTACTTAACTATACCATTCAGATGGGCAAAATAATTGGTATTGACCTCGGCACCACGAACTCCTGTGTGGCCGTTATGGAAGGCAACGAGCCGGTGGTTATTCCGAATAGCGAAGGCCGCCGTACGACGCCATCTATCGTAGCGTTTCTTGACGGGGGCAAAGGTGAGCGTAAAGTTGGTGACCCAGCTAAACGTCAAGCCATTACCAACCCGCAGAATACGATTCAGTCGATTAAGCGCTTCATGGGCCGCGGCTTCGGTGAAGTAACTGAAGAGTCCAAGATGGTTTCGTATGCGTTGGAGCGTGGCTCTAACAACACGGTAGCTGTGAAGATTGGCGACCGCCAGTATACGCCTCAGGAGATTTCGGCAATGGTGCTTCAGAAAATGAAGCAAACCGCCGAGGATTATCTGGGCCAGAGCGTAACAGAGGCCGTTATTACGGTACCCGCTTATTTCAACGACGCCCAGCGCCAGGCTACTAAAGAAGCTGGTGCCATTGCGGGCCTTGATGTAAAGCGTATTATCAACGAGCCTACGGCTGCTGCGTTGGCTTACGGCCTTGACAAGAAGCACAAGGACCAGAAAATCGCCGTGTATGACCTTGGCGGTGGTACGTTCGATATTTCTATCCTGGAGCTTGGCGACGGTGTATTCGAAGTATTGAGCACCAATGGTGACACGCACTTAGGTGGTGACGACTTCGACCAAGTGATCATCAACTTCCTGGCTGAGCAGTTCAAGAGCGACAACGAAGGTCTCGACCTGCGCCAAGACCCGATGGCTCTACAGCGCTTGAAAGAAGCTGCTGAAAAAGCTAAAGTGGAGCTTTCCAGCTCGACCGAAACTGAAATCAACTTACCTTATGTAACGGCTACCGCTTCAGGTCCGAAGCACTTGGTAGTGAAACTGAGCCGCGCAAAGTTTGAGCAGCTTGCCGACAACTTGGTGAAGCGCTCGATGGAGCCTTGCAAAAAAGCTCTTCAAGACGCTGGCCTGAGCACTTCAGATATCGACGAAGTGATCTTGGTAGGTGGCTCGACGCGTATTCCACGCATTCAGGAAGAAGTTGAGAAGTTTTTTGGCAAGAAGCCTTCGAAGGGTGTGAACCCTGACGAGGTAGTAGCCATCGGTGCTGCTATCCAAGGCGGTGTATTGACCGGTGAAGTTAAAGACGTACTCTTGCTCGACGTGACCCCGCTTTCGCTGGGCATTGAGACGATGGGCGGCGTAATGACCAAGCTCATTGAGTCGAACACGACTATTCCGACCAAGAAATCGGAGACGTTCTCCACGGCTTCTGACAACCAGCCTTCGGTAGAGATTCACGTGTTGCAAGGCGAGCGCCCATTGGCTTCGCAGAACCGCACCATCGGTCGCTTCCACCTCGACAGCATTCCGCCAGCCCCCCGCGGCGTACCGCAGATTGAAGTAACCTTCGACATTGACGCTAACGGTATCCTGCACGTATCGGCCAAGGATAAAGGCACGGGTAAGGAGCAGAAAATCCGTATCGAAGCTAGCAGCGGCTTGACCGACGCCGACATTGAGCGGATGCGCAACGAGGCCAAGGCCAACGAAGAATCTGACAAGCAGGAGAAAGAGCGCATTGAGAAGGTAAACGCTGCCGACTCAATGATCTTCCAGACTGAAAAGCAGCTTTCGGAGTACGGCGACAAGTTAAGCGGCGGCAACAAGACAGCTATCGAGAATGCGCTTGCTGACCTCAAAAAGGCCCATGAAAGCAAAGATCTCGGTGCTATCGAAACCGCAATGACGGCTATCAATGCTGCTTGGCAGGCTGCCTCGCAAGAGATGTATGCCGCTACGCAAGGTGGCGACGCTCAGGGTCAGCCACAAGGCTACCCAGGCGGCGAAGGTCAGCCAAACGGCAACGGCCAGCAAGGCCAGCCAACTGCTGATAACGTAACCGATGTTGATTACGAAGAAGTAGGTGGCAACAAGTAAGTTGCCACTTCAAAAAAAGCCCCCCAGCAGTCTGTTGGGGGGCTTTTTTTATATGGTTTTGTTTGTAATTAGAATAGCGCGGAGACGCATCGTCGCAGTCGTTGTATATCCAGTGTAGTGCGAGTTGCTCACCTATTAGGCGCGACGACGCACCCTTACGCTGTTCTATTTAAGCTATAGACACTAAGCATGAAATTCATCATCGCTGGGGCAGGAATTGGAGGATTAGCTACGGCATTGGCCCTGCGCCAGCAGAACCACGACGTACAGGTAGTGGAAGCTGCCACTGAACTGCGCGAAATCGGAGCGGGCGTAGTGTTGGGCGCCAATGCCATGCAGGCGCTCGACCGTTTGGGCGTGCACGATGCCGTGCGTGTTGCGGGTTTTCCCATTACTCGGATCAGCTTGCTGGATCACCACGGCCGTATCCTCAATGACATTGATACCACGCCCTTCACCCGCCGCCTTGGCTATGAAAACCTAGCCATTCACCGCGCCGACTTACAACGGATTCTGCTAGCAAATTTACCCCCCGACGTCGTACAGTTGGGCAAGGCGCTGGAACGGTTTGAGGAAAAAGACAACCACGTAACTGCCTATTTCACCGATGGCGAGCACCTGGAAGCGCAGGCGTTGATTGGCGCTGATGGTATTCGGTCGCGAGTGCGGCGGCAGCTACTGCCCTCCTCGCAGCCGCGCTACGCGGGCTACACCTGCTGGCGGGGCGTAATACAAGCACAGTCACTGAACTTGTCCGCAGGTCGCTCTACCGAAACCTGGGGCGGCAACGGACGCTTTGGCGTGGTGCCATTAGGCAATGGACAGGTGTACTGGTTTGCCTGCATTAATAGCGCCCAAGCGCAAAATCCACAGTACCGCGCTTTCCACTTAGCCGATTTGCAGCGGCATTTTGCCGACTATCACTCCCCTATTCCCGAGCTGCTGGCGCTCACTACAAATGAGCAAGTTATCTGGGGTGATATTATTGATTTGAAGCCATTGGGGCGCTTTAACTTTGGCCGAGTGCTGCTCCTTGGCGATGCAGCCCACGCCACTACGCCCAACATGGGGCAGGGCGCGGGCCAAGCCGTAGAGGATGCTGCCGTATTAGCCAGTTGTCTGGCGCAAGCCAACGGCATTGAGTCCGCCTTTCAGGCCTTTGATGCCCAGCGTCGGCCGCGCACAACTCGCATTGTCAATCAGTCGTGGCAGTTAGGTAAAGTGGCCCAGATGGAGCAGCCGTGGCTGGTAGGCCTGCGCAATGCCGTAATGCGCCGCGTGCCCGCCACCGTGAACAATCATCAAATGGCTTTCCTGTACGAAACGGATATCTAGGTAGTCAACTCTTTCTTTTGGTCGGCGCCAGCGGCTTCCTCTAACTCCTCTTCGCGCTCCTCCTGAAAGCCATCCTTAATCTTTTCAGCGGCCTCTTCGTGGTCCTCAGCGTCAGCTTGCTCGGCATTCTCCTTCTGAATATGCTTATCGTGTGGTTCGTAGCTAAGCTTGATGTAGATGGGAAAATGGTCGGAGCCGACGTAGTTGAGCCGTTGAATGTCGTCTACTTTGAAGTCGGGCGACACGAATACGTGGTCGAGGGGCCAGCGCAAAAGGGAATAGTCGGCGTGGAAGGTAGGCAGCAGACCGCGGCCCACGCGTGGGTCCATCAGACCGCTGATGCGCCGAAACAGCTCGGACGTGTGTGACCATGCCACGTCGTTCATATCGCCAAATACAACCGTAGGCTCGTCTTTCTTCTCTATTTCTTTGCCCACCAGCAGCAACTCCGCGTCGCGCTTGGTGCTGGTTTTGGCTTCTTGGGGTGCTGGCGGCTTGGGGTGCAAGCCATACAGCCGAATCCAGGTTTTGCCATCAGGTAGCTGCACGTGGGTGTGCAGGGAAGGCACATCATCGTCGAGCAGGTACTTGATGTGACAGTCGCGGACGGGGAGGCGCGAGAAGAATAGCAGGCCATAGGTGTTATCGAGCGGCTCGTGACAGGTGTACGGATGGGTTTTCTCCAGCGGCCGCAGTTGCTCCAGCCACCATTTATCCGTCTCCACCGCCATGATAATATCCGGATCGATGCGCTCCAGCTCAGCCAGCGCTTCTTTGCCTTTCTTATTGAATTGCAGCACATTCATAACGGCCAGACTTAAGTGGCGGCCGTCATTATCAAGCTCCGTACTGTCGCCCACTTGCTTGCTCGCCAGCGGCGTATAAGGCACAATACGAACCAATTGGTACACCACGGCTGCAGCTAGAGCCAACAAGAGCCCGATGCCCCAATAGTCAGGCAATTTGTGCCATTCCAATACCAATCCGCCGGCAAGAGTCAGGAGGGCCAAACCGACAATTTGCAGACGCGGAAAGTCAAATACCCGTATCCACCAGGCCTCCGCGCGAAGCAGAGGAAGAAGTGTGCCTATTAGTGCCGCAACCGAAAGCAGCAGCACGAGGCCGTGCGCAAGCAAAATCCAAAGTGGTGCGTCGATGTCAGGCATGGGGCAGGAAATATTCGGAATACAAAATTTACTTGTTGAAAGAAAAAATGCCCCCCAACTGCAGCCGGGGGCATTTTACGCTATTCTTCGTTAAAGCCACCCTTTCGCAGCTCATCAATGGTACGCATTACTTTATCCTTCAGCGAGGTACGGTATTTTTCCAACGCATCTACCAGGCGAGCATTAGACAGACCCAAAATTTGGGTAGCCAGAATAGCGGCATTGGTGGCTCCATCAATAGCCACAGTGGCCACGGGTACGCCGGTTGGCATTTGCAGCATGGATAGCGTTGAGTCGAGGCCGCGAATGGAGGTAGTGGAATTGATGGGCACGCCTATAACTGGGATGGTAGTAAAAGAAGCCACCATGCCGGGCAGGTGAGCCGCGCCTCCCCCACCAGCAATTATCACGCGCAGCCCGCGCTTGCGGGCCGATTCAGCATACTCAATCAGGCGGTGCGGAGTGCGGTGGGCCGAAACCAGTGTGAATTCGTGCGGAATATTGAACTGCCGCAGCAGCTCAGCGGCGGCCATCATTACTTTGATATCAGACTGACTGCCCATAATAATGCCCACAATGGGCGTATCACGGGTTTCTTCAACTGGACTTGGAGTAGCAGGTGCGTTGGTGCTCATAAGAAAAATGGAGAAACTATAGGTGCCTCTGACGGCTGTACGCGACTTGTACGCGGCATTACCTCCGCGGTTGGTTCGTCAAACATAGCACTTTCCCGCCTTGCTCCTCTCCTGCCGCCTCGTACCTTTAGCCGCCTTCACCATGCTCCCCGCTTCATGGAAATTCTGCTTGCCACGTTCACTACGCTGTTTTCGGTCGTAAATCCGTTTGGAGCCATGCCGGTCTTTCTGACTTTAACAGAAGAAGACTCCCCCCAGGAACGGCGCCAAATTGGACTACGGGCCTGCCTTTACATGATAGCTGTGCTGACCGTGTCGTTTTTTGCAGGCCAGTATGTACTCAACTTTTTCGGCATCAATATTCACCATTTGCGCATCGCGGGGGGCATTTTGCTGATGCGCTCGGCCTTTGATCTGCTCACGCCTGGCGGCAACCGCGACCGGGTGTCGCCGGCCGCGCTGGAGGAGAGTATGCACAAGAACGATATTTCCTTCACCCCGCTGGCTATGCCGATGCTTTCCGGCCCAGGCTCTATAGCAGTGTGTATCAGCTTGTTCACGGAGCGCCTCAGCTACTTCGATATGGGCTTGATCTTCGTAGGGTTTGTGCTGGTGGCGCTGGCGGCTTATATTATTCTGATGTCGTCGCTGCGCCTCACACGGTTCTTGGGACGGCCTGGCATGGCTGCTCTAGCACGAATTATGGGATTTATTACGCTGGCCATCGGGGTTAATTTTATGGCTACGGCAATCAAAGCGCTATTTCAGGAGTAGCAAAAACCGGCGGCTTAACTCGACTTTAGGCTGACGTCCGCATAGTAAGTTTCTGGGTTGTTGGAGCTATTGCTTTAGCCACGGCTACATTCCTGCGTTGCTAGACGTACCTTTGCTTCCACGCCGCTACCCGGCAAAGCATCCGCCCAAATCAGCAAACCTGTGATTAAAAACGACCTCATACTTCGGGCCGCCCGCGGCGAACAAACCGAGCGTACGCCCGTGTGGCTGATGCGCCAGGCTGGCCGTATTCTGCCTGAATATCGCGCCCTGCGTGCCCGCCTCAGCGGCTTTAAAGAACTGGTAGAAACGCCCGATCTAGCTGCTGAAGTCACGATTCAGCCCGTTGATGCGCTCGACGTCGACGCCGCTATCATTTTCTCCGACATTCTGGTGGTGCCCGATGCGATGGGCCTTACTTACGAGATGGTGGAAGCCCGCGGGCCGCTTTTCCCCGAAACCGTCCGCTCCGCCGCCGACATTCAGAAGCTGCGCATCGCCGATCCGGAGGAGCATTTGGGCTACGTTCTGGAGGCTATTCGCGTTACCAAGCGCGCGCTGAATGGTCGGGTGCCGCTCATTGGTTTTGCCGGTGCTCCTTGGACTATTCTAGCGTATATGGTGGAGGGCCACGGCTCTAAAACGTTCTCTAAAGCGCGGCGCATGCTGTATGCCGAGCCGGCGTTAGCTCATCAGCTATTGGAGAAAATTACGGCTACCACTATCGCGTATTTGCAGGCACAGGTGCAAGCGGGCGCTAATCTTATTCAGGTGTTCGACTCCTGGGCCGGGATTTTGCCCCCCAGTCATTACCGCGAGTTCAGCACCCGCTACATCGCCCAAATCTGTGAGGCGCTGCCCGATGTACCTGTGACAGTGTTTGCCAAAGGCGCTTTTTTCGCGCTGGAAGACTTCGCTCAGCTCGATTGCCAAACCATCGGCCTCGACTGGAACCAGGACCCACGCGCCGCCCGCGCCATTATCGGCGATAATTATACCCTGCAAGGCAATCTCGACCCTTGTGCGCTCTACGGCTCCCCGGAGCAGGTGCAGGCTGCTACCATCGAGATGCTGCGCCAGTTTGGGCCTCAGCGCCACATCGCCAACCTCGGCCACGGCGTGTACCCCGATACCGATCCGGCGAATGTGCGCGTATTTATCCAAACCGTGAAGGAGTTCAGCGCTTTGGCCCGCGAGGGAACCATATAGTTTTCAAACCCATAAAAAAGCCCTCCAGATCATAGTCTGAGGGGCTTTTTTACGAACTTATGCCTTAGTCTCGAATTGAAACTGGCCCTTCTGTTTGTACGATAATGTTTAGTAGGCCTGCTTCCTGAGCTTCTTCCAGCAATCGGTCTTTCTCAATTGGTACTACGCCAACCTGCTCGCAAACCAACCCACCGCCTAGGTTAGCCAGAGCGGCTAATACCGGCGCTTCCAGTCCTAAGGCCACGCATAAAGCAGCAATGCTGATAACGGTGTCGCCGGCCCCAGACACGTCGGAAATAGCGCGTAAGTGAGCAGGAATGTAGTTGCGACCCGTAGCCGGTGCGTCGCTGAATACACCGCGCTCAGAAAGCGTAACTAGAATAATGGCGGGCGTGAGCAACTCACGCAGGCGCTGGACGGCAGCCTCAAACTGCGGACGGTCGGCGTCGGTGTCGTTGAAGTCCAGCTTTAGGCCCTCGCGCAACTCTTTCAGGTTTGGCTTGAAGAGCGTGCAATAGCGATACGCCAGAAAGTTTTTGCGCTTCGGGTCAACGACGGTTGGGATGTTGCGCCGCCGGGCCTGCGCGATGAAATGCTGAATCAGACTCTCATTGAGCACGCCTTTATCGTAATCTTCAAATACCACTACGTCGGCTTGGGGCAGCAGCGCTTCATAGCGCGCAATGAGGTCGGCGGCCTCGGTAGCGTTGAGGTCGGTTTCTACTTCTGAGTCGATGCGCAGCAGGTGCTGGCCGGCAGCCAGGATGCGCTGCTTGACGGTGGTTGGCCGGTCGGCGCTGCGCACAATGCCTTTCGCCGACAAGTTTTTGTCTTCCAACAAGCCCAGCAATTGGTCGCCGCCGGCATCCTCACCTACCACCGCGCACAGCAAGGGCGTCGCGCCAAGGGCCTGCACATTCAGCGCCACATTGGCCGCGCCGCCGAGACGCTGCTCGGTGCGGCTCACGTGCACAATAGGCACTGGCGCCTCGGGCGAAATGCGGCCAGCTTTGCCCCAAACGTAGGCATCCAGCATCACATCGCCCACAATGAGCACCGTGAGGCGGTTGAAGGCAGCAAATAATTCGGGCAGCGAGGCAGGCGGTACGGTGGGGGGCATTTTGACGACTTTCGACGAAGGAAGCCGCAAAGGTAGAAACTAGCCCGATGTAACGCAGAGCATCGGCGCGTCGAATCGTTGCAGCCGTTGCTTCAGGGACTCAACTTCTGCTTCACAAAGCAACAAACCGAGCGCTGGGGGGCTTTTTACGAAAAACCGCAATCGGCTACGAACTGAAGCACAGCGTTACTCCCTCACCCAGTCCAATGATTTCCCAAGCTAAGCTGCTGCTTGTGGCTTTAGTGCAGCTTTTCCAGACTTGCTTTAATGCGGATAAAGGCCTCGCGCAGCTTCTCATCGGCGGCGGCGGTACTGAACCGCATGCAGCTAGGCGCTCCAAACGCCTCACCCGAAACGGCGGCTACATGTGCGTCATTCAGCAGAAACATCGCCAAGTCGGTAGCGTTTTCGATTACGTCGCCTTGGGGGGCTTTTTTACCGAAATAAGCACTCACGTCCGGAAAAACGTAGAAAGCACCAGCCGGCGTTGGCGTCTGGAAGCCTGGAATTTCCTTGGCTAACTCCAACACTAAGTCGCGGCGGCGGTGGTAGGCGGTTACCATTTCATCGGCGGAACTGCGGCCACCTTCCAAGGCAGCCAGCGCGGCGCGTTGGGCAATGGAGCAGGTGCCCGAAGTAATCTGGCTCTGCATTTTCTCGCAGGCACTGGCAATTTCTTTACGCGCGGCCAGATAGCCCACGCGCCAGCCCGTCATGGCGTAGCCTTTGGAAAAGCCGTTTACAGTAATTACCTGGTCTTTAATCTCATCAAATTCAGCCAAGCTCACATGCTCGCCCTCAAAGTTGATGTACTCATAAATCTCGTCGGCCATGGCAAACACCTGCGGATGACGCGCCAGTACGGCCGCAATGTCGGCTAGCTCTTCGCGCGAGAATACAGCACCCGTGGGGTTGCAGGGCGACGAATACATGATGAGTTTAGTACGGGGCGTAATGGCCTCCTCTATCTGCGCGGCCGTGGCTTTGTAGTCGTTTTCCAACGAGCCCATCACCCGCACTGATACACCTTCGGCTAGGCGCACCATTTCCTCGTAGCTTACCCAGTACGGAGCCAGCACAATTACTTCCTCGCCAGGATTTACCATGCTCATCACTGCATTAGCCAAGGCCTGCTTTGCGCCCGTACTCACCACGATGTTCTCGCACTGATACTCAAGGCGGTTTTCGCGGCGTAGCTTGTCGGCAATGGCTTGGCGTAGCTCTACGTAGCCGGGTACAGGCGTATACTTGGTATATCCTTCGTCAAGCGCCCGCTTGGCGGCATCCTTGATGTACTGCGGCGTTTGAAAATCAGGCTCGCCAAAACTTAGGTTAATCACGTTGTGACCCTGAGCGGCGAGCTCACGCGATTTTTTGGCCATCGCAATGGTCTGCGACTCTTGTAGAGCGCTGATGCGATCAGAGAGAAACGTAGTAGCAAGCGTAGCGGAAGCTGACATAGACTGACGGGCTTTGGAGACATACGAAAGTACGGATTCGAGTTGAACCGTTCCTTACATGCACACAACTCTATTTGTGGGCCCGCTACGGCTATTCCTGCCCCAGCCACCGAAAGCGGCGCACCAGGATATTGAGGTCAGTAGAAGGCGTATAATCTTTGGCGTAAAGCAGCTCCAGACGGCGGCGAGTGGCCTCAGGCAACGGCGCGGCGGCCGTATCCGCAGAGTCGGCAGGAGAAAATACGGCCGGCGTGGTGCGGCGCGAGGCATCGGCATGGCGCAGGCCCACCCAGGTGCGCGTACCCAACAGAACCCGTAGACAGTTGCGCAGATAGCCTGCCTTTTCGCGGGCGAACCATACCAGCAACGGCGCCGCCAACAGTAAGCTCAAGCTGGTAAGCACGTCCAGCAGGCGCTTGGTGCGGGCACGTTGGGGCTGAAATAGGTTCAGGGCAATATCAAGGGCGTAATACTCGCCCGGCGCATCTTTCGAGGAGCTACCAATGATGTATTCACTGTCTTCAGGCAAAATCTTGTAGGCCACCGGCGGGTATTGCGGTAGCCGGATCATCAGGGAAATAATGCGGGTGGCCGACAAATCTTTGCCGCAGAAAATCAGCTCATCCAAATCGTGAATTCGGATAATTTCATCAAGCTGATGGAGTTGGCCCAGCAAATAGCGACTTGGCGGAGCCGTTGGGTCGGCCACAGGAGTCACGTGGCCCACAATGCGAGCCTGCACGCTGGCCGTTTCAAGCAAGTGGCGCACGCGCCGGCTTTCTTCCGCCGAGCCCACAATGGCGATTTTTTTCTGGTGGCTCTGCATGAGACGCAGGTTGCGATGCTGCACCACATGGCTCACTAACCGCCGACCAATAAGGGCAATGATACTCCAAATGCCCCCAGCAGAATCAACGCATTGGAGTAGCGGTAAGACTCCAGAAAATTGGAGCCAGCCGAGATAAGCACCGTACCGATGACAATACCCCGAATGATGCGCCAAGCGCTGAAAGGCTTATCATAGCTACCACTGAGGTAAGCGCAACCCAGCCACACGAGCACATAAGCCGGCACTACCACCTCCATCAGTGGGGATGGGTAATCGGCCGGCCCCTTCTTTTGATACTCCTCCCAGTAGTTTTTCAGCACATACATACCGCCGTACAACAGGCCAGCATCCAACAGAATAGGCGCTATGCTCGTGAGCACGCGGCGGCCAACGGCCATGCCCGCGCGCAACCAGATGGCCAAATGAATGAGCAGGGAAAAAACGCCAGCCTGATTGGGAGCAAAATGCTTGCGGGCAAACACGATCATGGCCCGATAAAACACGAATACGTAGTTGACGCTCGTGCGCTTTGTGCTTTCGCCTTTGTAGTGAATGATGCGAGTGCCGGGGAAGTAATAGTTTTTCCAGCCGCCCCGGGTAAGCCGATATGAGAGGTCAATATCCTCGCCGTACATGAAGTAGTCCTCATCGAGCAGGCCAACGGCATTAAGGGCACTTTTGCGCAACAGCATAAAGGCGCCGCTTAGCACATCTACCTCGTGAGTTTGGTCTTTGTCGAGGTAGCCGAGATGGTAGCGGCCGAAGGTGCGCGAACCGGGAAATAAGGCCGCTAGCCCGAAAACCTTGTAGAAAGCTACCCGCGGCGTAGGCAAGCCGCGCTTGCTTTCGGGCAAAAACTTCCCTTGCCCATCCAGCATTTTCACGCCCAGTCCGCCGCCGTCGGGGTGTTCGTCCAGAAACTCGCAGCAGGCGCGGAAGGTGTCTTCTTCCACTACGGTGTCGGGGTTGAGCAGTAGAACGTACTCGCCTTGGGCTTGCCGTATTGCTTGGTTGTTGGCCTTCGCGAAGCCGGGATTATGCTTGTTCTCCAGCAAGATGACCTCCGGAAACCGCGCCCGCACCATTGCCACGGAGCCATCAACGGAGTTATTATCGACTACAAATACCTCGGCGGGCGCATCCAGTTTTTGCAAAGCCCGCCGCACCGACAACAGCGTCTGGCTCAGGAAATAGCTGACGTTGTAGTTGACAATGATAACGGAGAGCTTCACAGTGGGTGGCAGCGGGAGTAGGAGGGGCCGGGGAAAGTTACGGACTAAACACCATCCCCAGATTCATATTTCACTTATCACGGAAGTTGCTCCGTGGAATTAGGCAAGAATAGCAGAAATAAAAAAGGCCTGCCGCGTACGACAAGCCTTTTCAAATGAGTTTAGTGGCCAAAAAAGCCCCCCAGCGCGGCTAACGAGCCTGGCGCTGCCGCTCTACAATGCTGCGGCCCAAGGTTATTTCGTCGGCGTACTCCAATTCGCCCCCACCGGGATGCCACGGGCAATGGTGCTGATGTGCACGTCGGGGAACTCACGGAGCTTACGGGTGAGGTAAAAAGCGGTGGTATCGCCCTCCATGGTGGGGCTGATGGCAAGAATAACTTCTTTGATTTCCGACTCCGGAATGCGCTTCAATAGCGAGTCAATCTGTAAATCGGAAGGGCCGATGCCTTCAATAGGGGAAATAACGCCCCCCAGCACGTGGTACACGCCTTGATATTGGCTCGTATTCTCAATGGCAATTACATCCCGAATGTCGGACACGACGCACACCATAGCGTGGTCGCGCAGCTTGTTAGCGCAAATGCTGCACTCCTCCGTATCGGCAATATTGTGGCAGGTGTGGCAATAGGTTATCTCAAAGCGCATTTTTGCCAGCGCCTCGGCTAGCGAAGCCGTGCTGTCGCTCTCCGCCTTCAGCAAGTGCAGAGCCAAGCGCAGAGCCGTTTTGCGGCCAATGCCGGGCAGCTTAGAAAGCTCCGATACGGCGTTTTCTATCAGTTTGGAAGGAAACTCCATCTAGGTTGAATGAGTGAACGGGCGAATGAGTAAGTGGGTGATCGTTTATCGCACTAATAGTCACCAACTCACCCTTGCAGCCATTTATAGAATATCGGCCGAGATACCACGGTCGTGGATGGCAGTGCACATACCAGCCAGCTCATCGTAGGCGCCGTGCTTTACAGTGCACTGGCCTTTGTAATGAATCAGCAGGGTGCACTGTTCGGCCTGTTCGGGCTCGTGCCCGCACACATCGATGAGGGTTTTGATTACGTGGTCGAAGGTATTCACGTCATCGTTGTACACGATCAGGTCGCGAACGTCGATGGTTTCTTCGAGCAGTAAAACGTCCTCGTTATAGTCAATCTGCGGCTTGGTGTTCATAGCGCAAAAGTACGGATTATCAAGGAAAAAGGCGCAGATTTGGCCCCGCACCGGTCTAGTATAACCACCACGCGGACAGATTCGTTTCGGGGTTTAGACAATCATTTATAGTGTAGCGCACAGCGTCAGACGCGGCGGTCCGCTTGCCCCTCCTCCCTCCTATGCCCGTTCCCTCCACCGATTTTAAAAAAGCGCTAAAGCAACTTCCCGATAAGGAAAAAGAAGCCTTGTTGCTGCGCGCGGTGCGCCGCGACGCGGAGCTCTACGAAACATTCGCCTACGAGCTGCTGCCCGATGTGACCGTGGAGCAGGTGTATGAGCAAACCGCCGACCGTATTCACGAGTTATTCAACGTGGCCGTTACGGGGCGGCTGCTCAACCGCAGCCTGAATAAAGCCCTAAGCAAAGCCACCAAAGAAACCGCCCGCGCCCGCCGCATTACCAAAGACAAGCGCCTCGAAATCGACCTGATTCTGTATACGCTGCGCCTGATTTTTGACAACTACACCGGCCAGTTTGATAGCCCTTACAACGGTTTTTACGTCAGTACCGCCCGTATGGCAACGCGGGCGGTGCAGCTTGTGCTAACCAACCTGCACGAGGATTTGTGGCTGGAATACAAATCGGAACTAGACGACTTTCTGACCCAGTTGCACAACCGTAGCAAAAGCCGAAACCTACGCTTCGAACTGCCGCGCGAGTTGGTCATACCAGATTAAAAAAGCCCCCCAGACTAGGTCTGGGGGGCTTTTTCGGCTTGTTAAAATGAGCTACTTAGTTAGCAGCAACACCATTGCCTTTCTTAGCAATTACGTTGAAGCTCAACGTGAACTCGTCGTAGATGGCTTTGTCGCCAATGCCTTCAAAGAACGACTTCGAGCCGTATTTGATGTCGTACTTGGTGCGGTCGATAGTAGCAACGCCCGTGGCAGCAGCCATACCGTTCTTCACGCCAATTTTAGCGGGGAAAGTGATTGGCTTGGTGATGCCTTTGATGGTCAGGTCGCCGGTGATAGTGGCGTTGTTGGCATCGGCAGCAGCACCTTTAATAGGCGTGATGTTCGTGATTTTGAAGGTAGCCGTTGGGTTTTTCTCCACACCGAAGAAGTCATCAGCCTTCAGGTGGCCTACCAACTTGCCATTGCTGTCAGCATCCTTCAGGTCGGTTACTTTCAGCGAGTTCATATCTACCACGAAAGTGCCGCCTACGAGTTGGTTGCCGCGCACCAGTACGTTGCCTTCTTTAAACTGAACATTACCGCTATGCTCGCCGGTTACTTTTTTACCTACCCAACCCAAGGTGCTGAGCTGAGGCTGAACCGCGTAGGCGGTGCCAGCGGCTTTGGCAGTGCCGGGGGTAGTTTTCTTAACGGCTGGCTGTTGAGCCATTGCGGGAGCAGTAAACAGAGCAGCAACGAAGAGGGCTGACAGAGCAATTTTTTTCATGATTGAGAGAGAAAAAATGGAGAATTAAACTTGAGTTAACTGAAAGCCGTCAGTCACGGATTTTATCAAGCAAGTCGCTGAGTTGAGCGGCTTCTTCGGGGGTAAGATTGTGCAGGCCCGTATTCTGATGACTAACCACGCTTTCCATATTGCGCAGCAGCTCTAGTCCAGCTTCGGTAATATGAATATCGACGGCGCGGCGGTTGCTGGGGCACACGGTGCGGGTAGCTAAATTTTTGGCAACCAGCTTATCCACAATACGGGAGGCGTTACTGGTTTTGTCCAGCATGCGCTCAATCAGCAGATTTACGGTTGAAGCCTTGGGGTGCTGACCGCGCAGAATGCGTAAAACATTGTACTGCGGCAGCGTAACGTCAAACTCGCGGAAAGCCGCTGCCTGACGCAGTTGGATCCAGCCCGTGGTGTATATCAAATTGATATGGGCTTTTTGGTAGTCGTCTTTGAATGTTGGCTGTTTGATTTCGTCTTCGATTTTCATGAGCGTTGGCATACTCCTGCCCAATGATGCTACAAATATATGTACATACATTTAATGTTGCAACATAGTTCGCAAGAATATTTTTTTTATTAAGTATTATATATATTAATTATCGTCACATTGTTTCAAAGTCAGCAAGCTTAAGACTGTTTTATCTCGTCTCAGGATCAAACATAGGCGAAAGTCTCTATTGCGCTGCGGAAGTTGCATGACCCCAGCCCGACTGACTACCGCGGGCGTTTTGTTAATCAGCAATCCGCCACCTAATTTAATACGCTATCCAGCAACAGGTTATCCAACCTTAGAAACAGTTATTTCATTCACTTAAGGGCAATATCAGAGAGGCCATTTAGTATGCTTACGATGAAAAGCCGATCAATCAGAATCACTCTTCTCGTTGCCCATCATGTCAACTGATACTACTGCTGCCTGTTTAAATTGCCAGCAGCAGCTTTCTGCTGGCTCTTTCTGCCCCAACTGCGGGCAGCGCCGCCCCCACCGCCTCACGGTAGGTCATGTGGCGCACGAGGTGTTCCACGTTTTTACCCACGCCGACAATACCATTCTGGGATACATACCGCAGGTATTATTCAATCCGGGCCGGGTGGTAGAAGATTATCTGGCGGGCCGACGCAAGCGTTACTTCAACCCGTTCCAATTTCTGCTGCTGGTGCTGGGCCTGACTACCTTAGTAGCCGTAGCCCTGCACTACTATGAAGCCACGGGCCTCGAAATACAGCAGCGGCTTGCGGGTCGAATGCCGGCTGCCGAACTGGCGCGCATGGTGCAATACTTTCATTACCTGGGCAAATATTACAACCTATGGTGGTTGCTGCTGGCTCTGCCCATGTACTCACTTTTTACGTGGCTGGTGTACCGCAGCCGCGGCGTCAACTACGCTGAAGCTTTCTTCGTGCACGTTGTCATCGGCTCGGCCGCCAACCTCTATTCCGTTCTGATATTATTGGGAATATGGCTCGCAGACCTCAAAGCCTCGGCCAGCACCAATATTAACAGCAGCTTGCAGGTAGTTGTCGGGTTGCTTTACCTGATTTTTATAGGCAAGCACGCCTTTGAGCTTAGCTGGCCGGGCGCAATATGGCGGGCCTTCTTAGCCGTTCTGCTCAGTATGGCTGGCAGTTATGCTATCAATACATTGGCTTTCCGCTGGTACGTATTTGGATGAGGCACGCACTTGAGTGAGAGTTATGGTAAAACCATTCTGCCAATTTTACCGCCCCTGTGCTGCGCTTCAACCCTTCGTCAGCAACTACATGCTCATGCATGTTCAGTTGAATCCGTGTGCGCCTAGGGTGGTAAATCCTTATCCTACCAACCCAGAGCAATGCTTGTTTTTCTACGCTCGCGACCCCATTGAAGTATTTAACTATCGTAAAGGCCAAGAAATCACCAGCCCGTATAGCGTGATAGTTGGCCCCCAAGTAGCGCGGGTAAATCTGCGGATGGGTTATAATCAGCTCACAATAAAGGTGGGTTTTCAGCCTGGGGGGCTTTTTCGGCTGTTTCGCACTCCCATGTGGCAGTTGCTTGATCAGACGGTGGATAGCTATGATTTGGTAGGGCGCGAAATCAATCAAGTGAATGAGCAACTTCAAGCGCTAAACGACTACGCGCAGATGATTGCCTTGGTAGAAACTTACCTGCTGAGCAAAGTAGCCGCGCTCAAAACCGACGCGCACGCAGTAGATAAAGTAGCCCAGCTCATGCTGCAGAGCCATTCACGGCAGTTCAGCTTAGACTGGTTAGCTGATCAAGCCTGCCTAAGTTCGCGCCAGTTTGAGCGAAAATTTCTGGAACGTATTGGCATGAGTCCAAAGCTGTTTATGCGCATCGTTCGTTTTGCCCAAGCTTACCGCTTAAAGGACCGGCAGCCGGAGCTTGATTGGCAAGATATTGTACAGCAGTGTGGCTACTACGACCAGATGCACTTGATAAAGGATTTCAAGCTGTTTGCCGCCGTCACGCCTACTATCCTGCTAAAAGAAGAAGCTGCTTCTCCCCTGCGGCTCTTTGCGGGCAGCCCGTTTTAAACGTCGTTTTTTTACTATTTCTCCCCTAGCTAGCTCTCTACCTTCGATTCATCACTTTAAAACGATGAAACGAAATGAAAAAGCTACTCAGTCTCCTTCTGATTTTGTGCCTGGCCGCCGCTGCCCACGCCCAGACCACTACTACCAAATATTCAGCCGATGAGAAGGCGGTTCTGCAAGTAAATCAAGGCATTGCCGAGGCGTGGAACAAGCACGATACGGATCTGTATTTCAGTTACTTTGCCCCCGATGCGCAGTGGGTAAATGTGGTAGGCATGTGGTGGCGCAATGCAGCGGAGCACAAATACGCCCTGGACATCTTCATGAAGGTCATGTTCAACAAAACCAAGCACAACATCCTGCACACGGAGGTGAGAATGCTACGGCCCGACTTAGCCTTGGTGCGCCACAACTGGGAGTTGGAAGGCTGGGTAATGCCCGATGGCCGCGACATGAGCGATGTATCCACCGGCGTAATGACGCTAATGCTTGAAAAACGCAAAGGCAAATGGCTTGTCATCGACGGACACAACACATCCATTGATAAAAAGGCCCAGGACCCTGTATTGACAATGAAGAAATAAGGGCCAATAAGAAAGTGACAGCCGCTCGCCTAGGTTATTTCTAGCGAGCGGCTGTCCTATTTCAATTGCTACCCATAAAGCAAACTACTTGTTGGGAAACGCTACTTCTCAAGATCAGGCACAGCGGTTTGAGCCCGAAGAAGGCCGTTCTTTTCCTGCACTAGCCCAAATGGCTCGTCGCGGATGATGATGAACCCATCTAGGTCGCATACTTGGGCTTGGCTGCTTATCTGGATTGCCCCCCAGATGCCCAGCGTCGTTTCCACCATGCAGCCAATCATCGTATCGAGGCCGTGGGCGCGGGTTTGCTGGAGTAAGCGCAAGCCGTTGCGGTAGCCACCGGCTTTCATTAGCTTCATATTCACACCGTGAAACTGCTGGGCGATGTCGGCAAAATCGGCGTCGTTGGTTACCGACTCATCGGCGAAAACGGGGTGTGGCGAACGGCTGCGCAGGTAGCGGTAGTGGTCGGTGCAGGCGGCGGGCAAGGGCTGTTCCAGCAACCGAACCGCAAGGCCGGGCAGGGGGGCAATTTTTTCCAGAAACTGCAACAGCGCATCGGCATCAGTCCAGGCTTCGTTGCCATCGATAATCAGTTGGCGACCTGGGAGCGCGCGCGTTACCTCGCGCAGAAGGTCGTAGCCACTGGCTTGATCAACCTTTATTTTAAGAATCGAAAAACGCCCCATATCCTGCTCCTGGATGAAGCTTGCCACATCGCCGGGGGGCATAATGGGGAGCGTAAGCGCAGTAGGAACGGACGCCGCCGGTTCGGGCAAGCCCAGCACCGCCGCCACCGATTGCCCCGTGTGCGCGGCCTGCCAGTGCACGTAGGCCGACTCCAAGGCGAAGCTCAGGGCGTGCGCTACGGAGTGATGTACCAAGAACTCCGTGAGTTCATCTAATGAGGTTACGCGGCTCAGTCCATCAGCAGCCAAGCGCGCAAACTCAGCTTGCAGTCCCTCCGGCGACTCACCGTAGCGCACATTGGGTGCGGCCTCGCCCCAGCCTACAGCACCGCCAGCTTCTTGCTGCACCCGTACCAATAGGTTGGTTTTGGCGGTAGAAGCGTTGCGCGATATTTTCCAGGTGTAGCGTAGCGGCAGCTCACGCGTTTCGATGGTCCAGAGCATGAAATAGAGTATTGAGACTGGCCGCCAGCATATCACGACCGAACGCAAAGCTACTTTTATACGGCACTAAAATCAGCGCTGCGGCGCAGTATAAAAAGCCCCCCGCCACGATTAAATAGCTGCACACTATGCAAACCCTCTAACTGTTGACTGAAAACTTATCTTTGCTGACAATCCCCGGTAATCTCCACCCTACTCTGCATGAAGTTTTCGCGCATCGTTCCGCTCATTCTGATTCTGTCCTTGGTGGCCATTGTGCTCACCGTGCTGTCAGCTTATAATATAGTGGCGTTGCCGCTCGCTGTGCCCCGCATAGCCCGCTGGCTAGCCCTGGCCGCAATGGTGGTCTATGCCTATCAGCGCCGCTCCCTTACTTTCTGGATAGTCGTCAGCATGTTCGTGGGGGCCGAAATTGGTAATGACTATCCGATTTTTGCCCAGAACCTGAAGGTGCTCAGCGACGTGTTTCTGCGCCTAGTAAAAACCATTATTGCTCCTCTGGTTTTTGCCACGTTGGTGGTAGGCATCGCGGGCCACGCCGATTTGAAGCAGGTAGGCAAAATGGGGATAAAGGCACTGGTGTACTTCGAGGTAGTCACCACGTTTGCTCTCTTCATCGGCTTGGCAGCCATTAACTTGAGTAAAGCCGGCGTCGGCATCAGCCAAGCCGGAGCTGATACAAGTGAGAAACTGCAAACCGTAGAACAATCTACTTACGATATTATTCTACACATCTTCCCCGAAAATATTGCCAAGTCGGTAGCGGAAGGACAAGTATTACAGGTAGTTGTGTTTGCTATCATCTTCGCAATTGGCTTGGCCATGGTGCACGGCAAGCACCGCCGGCCGATGCTGGAGGTGATGGAAAGCCTGTCGGAGGTTATGTTCAAATTCACCAACGTGGTGATGTTTTTTGCCCCCCTGGGCGTAGGTGGTGCACTAGCTTATACCGTGGGTAAAATGGGTTTTGCGCCGCTGTTCAACGCTTTTCAGCTACTGCTCACCCTGTATGTGGCGCTCATTGCCTTCCTCCTGATCGTGCTGCTGCCCATTGCCTTTTTCGCCCGCATTCCGATCAAACGCTTTATCCAAGCCATCGCAGAGCCAGTAAGTATTGCCTTTGCCACTACCAGTTCGGAGGCCGCATTGCCGCGGGCCATGGAAGCAATGGAAAGCATCGGGGTGCCGCGTCGCATCGTGGCCTTCGTCATGCCGACTGGCTATTCCTTTAATCTTGATGGCACCACGCTTTACCTTTCGCTCGCAGCCGTATTCGTGGCACAAGCGGCGGGCGTAGAACTAAGCTTCGGTCAGCAATTGGTCATGGTATTTACGCTGATGCTTACCAGCAAAGGCGTAGCTGGCGTGCCCCGCGCTTCTCTCGTTATTCTGCTGGCGACGGTAGCTTCTTTTAACCTGCCCTCGTGGCCAGTCTTTATCATTCTGGGCATCGATGCGCTTATGGATATGGCCCGTACTGCCGTGAACGTAATCGGTAACTGCCTAGCAACAGCCGTAGTAGCTCGTTGGGAAGGTGAGTTTGTAGACAACTACGTAGCCCCGCCCGTCGATGAACTCGCCGAAGCAGACAGTGCCTTAGCGCAGCACACTCACTAATTTACTCGAGGACTAACTTGTCATTCAATAGATTGTCGATTTAACGACACTAGGTTAAGTTGCTAAATTATTAGAATAATGAAAGAGGCCTACTTATTTCTAAGTAGGCCTCTTTCATTTGCAAAACATTAGCCTACCGTATACATAGGCAATCTGGTATTTAATCAATTAAATGTACTATTTATTGAATAACCGTATATAACGCTTCATATTCGGTGCTAAAGTTGTCTTATTTTTGATATAGCCATGCGCTTATCGCTCTGAATGACAACGCTTATGAGACACACTCTACGGTACTTAGCTTTCTTTCTATTGTCAGGAATTATCCTGGCAGGCTGCAAATCGGCGGATAAAGTTTTGTTTAAAGCCACGCCAGCCAGCCTTACCAGCCGCTTGCCAGCTCTGCAGGTCGATGTTGACAATAGTCTACTCATGGTATCGGAGGCCACCGAGTATGACGATGCGCGCAAGATGTTTGAGCAAGAGCTGAATCAAAACATCATTGATGCTGATGACAGTACCAAGTTTGGCTACGTGAAGCTTCAAATAATGGAAGCGTCGGTGTCTCGCCCAAGGAGGGCCGTGCAGGTTTTTCAGATGATGACCTTGCTTACGCCTTCTATGCTGGGCGTGCCGCTGGGCTGGTATTGCAGTCGGGTGAGAGCCGAAGTGCAACTCTATGATGCGCATGGCGAATTGCTGGGCACGTATGCCGGCACGGGCCAATCGTCGGTGCGGGTGGCGATGTACCACGGATATTCCCAGAGCGACGCTCCCCGCCTAGCCGATATAATAGCGCTTCGCCATGCACTCGACCAGATTCGGCCCCAACTAGAAGTAGACGCTGCCGCCCTGAAAACTGAATTCGCAAATCGTGGTCCCGTCGAAGTTATCATGGGCCAGACCGTAGCCACGAGCCCAAACTAAAAAAAGCCCCCAGCAACGTTACTGGGGGGCTTTTTTATGAAATATCCTGAAGCGGCTGATGCCTCAAACAATGGCGGCTACTCCCCTTTGTCCAGACAAGCCAGGCTAGATTATAACCGGTAGCGTCGCGCCCAAAGTACACAATGAGCCAAGTTAAGAGCCTCTGAAGAAGTTAGCAGACTTTCTCACAGCGATGTTCGTTAAGCGGTTGCGCTGGGGGCTTTTCTCCTGCTATCCTCGGCGCAGCTACTTATCTTTACCGGCTATGAGGCGTAACTTATTTACTTGGATGCTGGGGCTATTGGTAGCTATGGCAGTAAGTGCCTGCTGCGGCAGCGTATCCTGCGAGTGCGACGATACCCTGGAAGATGCTGTCTATTTTCAGTTTAACCTTGCTGACTCGTTGGGCGCCACTGGCTTCCGCGCCGCCGATGTAGATACCGTCGTGCTAGTACGCTACCCATATGTTGATCCGTTGGTACAGCTGCCACCAAACGCGCCCAAAGTACCCAATGATACCGCCCGCATTATTCGCTCGCGCAGCCTGGCCGCCGAGCCTATCGTGCTCAATACTTCCGCACCGTTCACCGCAGGCGGGGGGCGCAAACTTGATGCGTATAAGTATCAGCTATTTGTCGTTCGCCATTTTTCAGCCGGCATCAGTCCTCAACCGGTTTACTTCTCGCTTGACTCCATCAGCCTGGCGGGCAAGTTTGTAGGTGATGGCTGCTGCACCTGCTATCAAAACGAGGGCAAAAAGCTGCGCGTGACAAAGGCCGAAAAACCTGGCACTTCGGGCACAATTATAGATGTAACCTCAGCCGTAGGTGCCGAGCCCAAGCCCGTTGTTCTTAGCCGCTAGCGTACTGGTAATGACCGTGTGACTAACGGCATTCAGACTTACTTATCTTGCGTATACTAACAGGGCCGTGCTAATTGGCTGCTGTTTGTAAATCAATTAATCATTACTGGGGTTATACGCTTTGTCATGCTGAAAGAACTATCACCCCACGTCGCCACGGCCTTTCCTTTCACCACCACCCTGAGTCTGGAGCCGCTGATTGCGTACTGGCACGCTCGCGAAACCGATCCAAATCCGGGGGTGGCGCTCTTGGCTCGCTCCATCGGCGAGCAGGTGGCCGCCGCCGAGTGGGCACGTGGCCCCATCATCGACCACGCTACCATTGAGTGCAACTGCGACTTAGTGGAAACGCTGATGCTGGCCGTTATTCCGGCGGCGTCTTTTCATACAGCCATCAGCGGCGTTATTCCGCCTTTCCAGCGCTACAGCTTCTATCATACGCCGCGCTTTGCGGAAGTGCTCCTCAATCCGCAGCAGAACATCAAGCAGCCCCTGAATGTGGATGCGCGCACCATGGAAGTTTACATGGCGCGAATGGCTTATGCCCTGATTCTGGATAAGATATACGGCGTACAGCTACCTATCACGGGCTCCATCACGTTTACTGTCCCCGATTATAACATCGGCCTGTATCGGCACTACAGTGTCGATTTTGACTCTACCTTTCTGGATGTTCGCCTGCTTGGCGAGCGGCCCGCGCTAACGTCGGCGCAACTCGATACGCTGACGCACAACCTGCACCGCACCGACCTATGGCAGGAGCTTTTGCCCCCCAGCAGCTTTGAGCTAGTTGGCTTTAACATTCTGAACCTAGCGGATGTAACGGAGCAGGAAATTCTGTCAGAATTGAAGTACGACCTGCTAGAGCGCGATGTACTGCAAGCCTCCGACCGCCTCGAGCAGATTCAGGAAAAGCTGCGGGTGCTATTCGGACGCCCTTTTTTACAATTAGGCATTGCGGCCTACGATGAGAAGAAAAAGGCATTCGTTGACTTTGGCCGTAAAATCAACCACAGCTTTCTGACCAAACAACTGGCTCACCAAGAGGCAGGTAGCGGCTTCCGCCAGATTTACTCCCAGCTTTGGCAAGACCGCCAGCCGCTGGTACTGGAAGATGTGGAGCAGGCTGACATTCCCGAAGATTTGCGCCAGCAAATTCTGGGCATTGGCATTCGCAGCGCCATTCTGGCCCTACTGCCGTACGGCGACGACACGGTGGGCTTGCTTGAACTGGGCTCGCCGAACGTGAACGATCTGGACGAGTTTTGCCTAGAGAAAGTAAATCAGTTTGTGCCCCTATTCGCGGTGGCCGTAAAACGCAATGCGGAAGAGATTCAGACGCGTGTGCAGGCTATTATCAAAGAGAAATTCACGGCCATCCATCCCACCATGGAATGGCGCTTCACCGATGCAGCCCTGAACCTGCTGGCCAAGGTGGAAGAAGGCAATAAAAACGCTGAGATAGAGCCCATTGTGTTTCATGACGTGTATCCGCTACACGGCTCCAGCGACATTCGCAGCAGCAGTACCGCTCGCAACGACGCCATTCAGGGTGACCTGATCGAGCATCTTACTTTGGCTAATAAAGTGCTGAAAAAAGCCTCCGAATTTCAGGCGCTGCCTATTCTGGATGAGCTCAAGTTTTACGTGTCGAAGCACCTGCGCCGCTTGCGCCAAGGTATTTTGACCGGTGATGAAGTAAGCATTTTCGAGTCGCTGAAGACGGAAGTAGAGCCCCTGTTCGATTATTTGTCTCAGAATACTCCCGATTTGCGGCCTGTCATTGCCAATTATTGGTCTAACATGGACCCTGATCTGGGTATTCTGTATAAGCGCCGCAAGGAGTTTGAGCAAAGCGTAACGTTACTCAATGATACCGTAAGCGACTACCTTGATGAGGAAGAGGAAAAGGCGCAGGAAATGTTTCCCCACTACTTCCAGCGCCTCAAAACTGACGGCGTAGAGCACAACATTTACGTGGGTGCTTCGCTGGTAGAGAACAAGCCTTTTGACCTGGTTTTCCTAAAAAATTTGCGCCTGTGGCAATTGCTGGTAATGATAGAAATTACTCGCCGGACTACCGCGCTTCGGGATCAGCTACCGGTGCCACTAGAAACCACCCAGCTGATTCTTATTCATGGTCAGCCGCTTAACATCCGCTTTCGCCTCGATGAGCGGCAGTTTGACGTGGATGGCGCCTACAACATCCGCTATGAGATTATCAAGAAGCGGATTGACAAAGCCACTGTATTGGGCACTGGCGAGCGACTAACGCAGCCAGGCTATATTGCCCTCGTTTACGCGCAGCAGCGCGAAGCTGATGAGTATCTGGAGTACCTTGATTATTTGCAAGACCGCGGCCTTTTGGAGCCGGAAGTAGAAGAGTTAGAGTTGGAAGAATTGCAGGGCGTAAAGGGTCTGCTGGCGCTTCGAGTGAAAGTGAAGCTCGGCTAAATGATTAGATGAAGAAGTGAATTCAGTCAGTCACTTCTTCATCTAATATGGCTTTCTCGCGCCACCATAGGTGTAAGCCTGCCCGCAGCAGAATGAGCCACGCCAAACCTGCCGCGAAACCTGCCAGCACATCCGTAAAGTAGTGCACGTGCAGATACACCCGGCTCATGCCAATCAGAAAGGCCCACAGAAATAGTAGCGCCGCCCAGGCCGGGTGGCGGCGATGACGCCACAGCAGCCAGGCCAAACAGCCATATAGTGCTAACCCAATCATGGCGTGGCCGCTGGGAAAGCTCAGACCATACTGCTGCAACAAGGCAGTATCGGGGCGCAGACGGTGGAAATGGGTTTTTAGTAATTGATTAAGTAGTGCCGCACCCGCAATAGCCCAAAACACTTCCAACCCTTCGCGACGGTGGTTGCGCAGGGCTAGGCCTGCTGGCAGCAGAATGGCAGCAGCCACCAGAAATGGCGCTGAAGCAAAAAACGTAATTCCGCGGATCCACGGCGTGAGTGCGGGCCACTGGGCTCGATGGGCATCCATCCATTGGAAGGCAGCTTCATCGAGTGCCCCCGACTGCTGCTCAAAGACGATACGTGTCAGGTAAAAAAACACCACAAACGCTGCCAGAAACAGCACACTCACCAGCACAATCTCTACTGTTAGCAGCCCTAAAAGCTTCAGGAGTTTGGTGGTGAGGGTTTTCATACCGGAAAATAGCGCTTCAACTGTTTTCTTCTCATCAATCTTTCCTCTGAAGAATGAGCAAACCAGCTTTTTAGCGTTTAGGTCTTAAGCGTGAGTCTTGTACTGCAAGGCCCAAAATCGAATTCTGGGGGGCTTTTTGCTGGCCCAAAAACAAAAAAAGCTGACCCATGAGGGTCAGCTTTTTTTGTTGTGCGCTCGGGGAGACTCGAACTCCCACACCTTGCGGAACTGCCGCCTGAAGACAGCGCGTCTACCAATTTCGCCACAAGCGCAGCATTAGTTAACTGGCACTTTCCTGATTGGAGGTGTCTTTTAACGCTGCAAAGATAGGAGCAGCCGAGGCTTTTCGACAATTCTTTTCTCAAAAATTTCTACCCAACAAGCTCCTAGCTTAGCTTGCAGGCTGTTCTTCAAGGGATTGCAAGCGGCGAGCAAGACGTTTTTTTGTCTGGATTTCAAGACGCCGCAGCACTGGAATTGCGACTAGCAACCAGACTATGCCAGCGGTGAAGCCAGCCAGCACGTCGGTGGCGTAGTGCACCCGCAGATACACGCGCGTTAGGCCAATGAGCAGAATTAAGGAGCCCAGCAGAGTAATCAGAAGCCAGCGCCAGATGGGGCGGCGCACGTGGGTATATACCAGATAAATCAGCAGACCATAGAAGGAAGCACTGATCATGGCGTGGCCGCTGGGAAAGCTTAGCCCGGACGCGGAGGTAAGCGGCAGCAACGGCCGCGGCCGATTGTAGAAACTTTTGAGTACCAGATTGAGGGAAATGCTACCGAGCGCGACGACTGGAACCAGAAGCGAGTACCACCGATGGCGGCGACGCAGCAGAAACCAGCCAATCAGGGCTAATGCTACCGCGGTAATGAAATTGCGGGAGGCCAGAAACGTGATAGTTTCGACCCACACCTGCCGCTCGGGCCCTAGCAGATTACGAGCCCAGCGAAATGCCTGCGCATCAAAATGAGCCGCGTCCTGGTCGAATACCTCTCGACTGACAGCCAAAAAGAATAGTACGCCCACAACTCCTAAGGTGAGCGTAATGGCAAATTCGGTGATGAATAATAACAAGCCCGCCAATATGCGGCGCAACGTATTCGTCATAAAAGGTAACTACGGGTGCTGAAGTGAGTACGCTGCAAACTTTGGTATGTTTACGCAATGCAGGTAAGGAAGCGTTGGGTATCAGTTCCTTGGTTAAAAGCGGTTGTTGAAGCTGCCGCCGCTTGCTTTCAATAACTACACCATCCACGTCAAACGCGGTACTTATCGAACGCAGATCCGGCTCTTTCGACTTTGTGGCGGCCTTCTACGATCCGCTGGCCCGCCTGGTGTTTGGCTCGGCTTTGCAGCGGGCACAGCAAGCGGCATTAGCACATTTGCCCCCCGTCGCGCCGTACATCCTGATTGTGGGTGGCGGTACGGGCTGGGTATTACTCGAAACGCTAAAGCAGCGGCCCACGGCGCGCATTCTGTACCTAGAAGCCTCGGCGGTGATGCTGCGCAAGTCGCAGGTATTGTTGGTGCAACAAGCGCCTGCTCAGGCTGCGCAGGTTGAGTTTCAGCTCGGTACAGAGGCAGATTTGCCCCCGACGCCCAGTTCGACGCACTACTCACGTTTTTTCTGCTCGATTTATTTACTCTTCCTGATCTGAGGCAGCTGCTCCAGCGTTTGCAAGCAGTTTGTAAGCCCGGCGCGACATGGCTGGTGGCTGATTTTTGTCCCCCAAAGGTATTGTGGCAACGCGTGCTCCTGAAGGTCATGTACACGTTTTTTCGCCTTACAGCCAAACTTAAGGCTCGGCGTCTGCCGCCATGGCCAGAGGAGTTGGCGCGGCTAGGGCTGAGCCGAATAAGTCGGGAGCAATTTTTTGGTGGGATGATAGAGGCAGCTGCTTTCCTGTTTCCTCAATAATGGCTCGTTGCTAAAAAATTCACTTTGCCTTTTGATCTAAAAAGCTCGTTTGGGCAGAGTTTGCGCATTGGGGGGCTTTTTGGCTGGATGGTGAAATATATATTCCGCTAAAGGGTCTGAAAATTCACCCATTTTTACCTTTCCAACCGTCCTATTCACACCTGTTCCTATGCGGAAAATTGCTACTTCCCTCCTCGCTATTCTCGCTATTTCCAGTGCCACGCTTGCCCAAACGCCGGTGCAATACACTGTGGCTTTTCCGAACGCAGTGCACCACGAAGCGCAAGTGACGGTGGTTTTTTCCGATCTAAAACCCGGTTCGTTACAAGTTCGGATGGCGCGCAGCTCACCGGGCCGCTATGCCTTGCATGAGTTTGCCAAGAACGTGTACGCCGTAAAAGCCACCGATTCCAAAGGCAAAGCCTTAACCATCACGCGCCCTGATCCATCGGGCTGGGACGTTGCCGGCCACGACGGCACCGTGCGCTTCAGCTACACGCTTTTCGGCGACCGTACCGATGGCACCTACGCGGGCATCGACGAGCGCCACGCCCACCTGAATATTCCTGCTACGTTGGCTTACGCTCGCGGCCTCGAAGAGCGCCCTGCCCAAGTGCGGTTCGACTTGCCTACCGGCTGGCAGGTAGCCACTCAACTGCGTCCCGAAGCAGCCGCCAACACGTATTTTGCCCCCCACCTGCAATACCTCATGGACTCGCCCACTTCCTTGGGTGCTCAGCAGGTGCGCACGTGGCAAGAGCAAGGCAAAACCATTGAGCTGGCGGTGCTACATGAGGGCACGGCCGCTGAACTGGATTCCTACGCCGACCAGACGAAGAAGATTGTGCGCGAGGCCAGCGCTGTTTTTGGTGAGTTGCCGGCTTTCGATTACGGTCGTTATACCTTCATTGCCAACTACTTCCCCCAAACCAGCGGCGACGGTATGGAGCATCGCAACTCCACCTCTCTCACCAGTTCCCGCCCGTTGCGCGGCCAACAGGCAATTGACAACCTCGGCACCGTATCGCACGAGTTTTTTCATGCCTGGAATGTGGAGCGCATTCGGCCTAAGTCGCTGGAGCCGTTTGAGTTCGACCGCGCTAATCAGAGTGAGGCGCTGTGGTTCGCGGAAGGATTTACGATGTATTACGGCGATTTGCTGTTGCGCCGCGCCGGCGTTCTGACAGAGACGCAGTACATGCAGGAGCTGACGACCATTGTCAATAGCATGGTAAATTCGCCAGGTGCCCGTTTGTACTCGCCGGTGCAGATGAGTCAGCAGGCGCCTTTCGTGGATGCAGCGGCGGCCATCGACCCGAATAACCGCGTGAATACCTATCTCTCTTATTATACCATTGGAGGAGCCAATGCGCTGGCGCTCGACCTAATGTTGCGCCAGAACTATAAGACCGATCTGGACACTTACATGCGTGCTATATGGCAGCAACATGGTAAAGCACAGCAGAATTTTGCCCCCCAGCGCCCCTACACGCTCCCTGATTTGCAACGTATTTTGGGCGAGGTTGCCCGCGACACGGCTTTTGCCGGACAGTTTTTCCGCAGTCATATTACTGGCCACGAACTACCCAAGTATGAAGAGCTATTGGCTCCGGCTGGCTTACTGGTACGCCGCGCTCGTCCCGGCCAATCCTCTTTGGGGTTTGTAGACCTAACTTTTGCCCCCCAGGGCGCCACAATCAACGGCAGCACTTTAGTCGGCAGTCCGCTTTACATAGCCGGCATTGATCGGGAAGACGTACTACTAAAGCTCGACGGCAAGAAGCTTAAGGATCGGGAGGAAATGCAGAAACTACTTAAAAAGCACAAGCCTGGTGACGTGGTACCCGTAGAGGTACGCACTCGCACCGGCGTGCGCACCGTACAAGTGACACTGGCTGAGGTACCAGCGGTGGAAGTGGCACCAGCCCCCATGGCTACGCCCGAGCAACTGGCGTTTCGGGCGGCATGGCTGGGCAGTAAGGTAAAGTAGAGAGGCTTCCTGTTTTGATTCAAAACTCCCGTCTTGCGCTTATTTACGCGGTTATTCTGCTCGATGTGATTGTGGGCTCGGCTATCGGACCGATTCTGCCAGAGTATGTGCGCGCGTTGCCGCAGCCGCAGCTGTGGCTGTCGTTGGGTACGGGGTTGTTTCTGGGAGTACAGCTGTTTTCAGCCCCGCTCCTGGGCCGCCTTTCCGATGGCTACGGCCGCCGTCCCATTCTGATTTTGTCGGCGGCAGGAACCTTGCTGGCCACGGCTTTGCTGTTGCCGGTGCGCACGGGCCTGTACTTCGTCAATCGGCTGAGCGATGGCCTCACCAACGGCATGTATTCCACCATCCGCTCCGCCATTACCGATATTTCGAACAAAGACGACCTGTTCAAAAACCTGGGCATTGAGGGGGCAATTATTTCTTTGGGCTTCGTGCTGGGCCCTATGGCCTCGGGCCTGCTCCTAACCGCCCTGGACGTGCCCCCAGCCGAGGAAGCAACCTATGTGGCAGCTTTGGCGGTGAGTTTGGCCGCGGTGAATGTGGTGCTTAGCTTTCTTCTTCCCGAAACTCACCGCCAGCGCTCACCCGTGCGCGGGGCCGAGTTGCGCGCCGAGCTAAGCCGCGGTCTGAACCCCTTGACGCTCTGGGCCCGGCTGCGCGCCAACGATACCCCCAGTGGCGACCTGCGCCGCATTGTACTCATGCAAGTGGCGCTCACGCTGAGTACGGGATATTATTTCTACTTCGTGCCTTTTGTGAGCTTAGGCGAGCAACAGATGAATGCGCAAGAAATCTCCTACTTCTTTATGTTCTTCGGCACGTTAAGCATTGGGCTTAACTATGTATTCTATACCTACTTTGCCGACCGCATCAATCAACAAAGGGCTATTTTCTGGTTGGCGGCGCTGGGCGTGCCGGTGCTAGCGGCCTACGGACTTATTGGATCGTCGCGGGTGGGCCTATACGTGCTTGTCACGCTGGATTGCATGACCTTTTCCCTCATTCAGGGCTTGCTGGAAGGCCTACTAGCCCAACGCACCACGGAGGCAAACCGGGGCGAAGTTTTTGGCCTGAATCAGGCGTTGCAGGGGTTGGCCAGCTTCGCAACCACGTTGGTATTCGCTGGTTTATCGGTGCTGGATTTGCGGCTGCCGTGGGCTTGGTTTGCGCTGTGCCTAGCGGCCGTGGCGTGGCAGGCACGCCGGGGAGCAGCGTTGGGCCCCGTAACTCAGCCGTCAATCTAAAGCACAACCAAGGGCTTTTCTTTGCTGGAAAGAGCAACCAATTCGGCCTAAGTAGGGTCTGATAGTTTGCGGCTTCGTACCTTGAAGCTGCTTTCCAGATTTGCGTTTCTTGTTTCGACCTATGCTATCTAAAGTATCTGCTTTCCTTATCGGAGCCTGCCTTTTCCTTACAGGCAACGTGTTGGCCCAAACTTCTACTGACGCAGACGTTGTCCCAACAACGCCTAGCTTGCTCCGCTCGCGGGTTTCTTACAATCTGAGTGCTGGTGCTACGTTTGCGGGGCGTTTTGGCTCCGCTACCTACCTCAGTCCTACGGCCAGCTACCAAGTGAATAACCGTCTGCGTTTGTTTACCGGCCTCACCTATCTGCGCGTGTTGCCGGGCTCGGTTTATGCCCGCTCCTCCGATAACCTCCTGGCTACAACGCCGATGGTTACCAATCATTACCTAGTGCAGGCGGGCGCCGAATATGCGCTGAGTCCGCGCGTGTCGCTGACCGGCACCGCTTGGCGCGATTTCTCAAATTTGCCCCCCGCACCCGGCATTCGCGGCTTTAGTGGCGGTAACATGGGTTCGGGCTTCAATATGCGCGCCGACTACAAAATCACGGAAAACATTTCCGTTTCGGGTGGCGTGCGCTACTCAACGGGTGCAACGCCCGGCCTTGGTATGGGCCCCGGCTATCCGTATGGCTGGTAGCCCTTTGCACTATTCAGAAAGCTAAAAAAGCCCCCCAGCCACGGTTGGGGGCTTTTTTAGCTTTCTGAACGGGTTGTTTGTTTACCTTTCTACGTCGCTTTCAACTTCTATTTCGCCTTTTATGGCCGCTCACACTACGTATCGTCGCAATGAGAACCTGAAAACCATTCGCCCCAATTATCCTGGCAACAAGATGATTGGTAGCGAATTCTGCAACGGCGAAGTACTGTATGAGCCCAAATTCAGCAACGTAATCCGCTGGCAGCTAACCGAGAACCCGCAAAAAGCCGAGAAAAAAGCGGACACGTGGGCGCCTGCCGTTGTGCCGTGCGCCGATGCTTTCACCTCCTCCGATGACATGCTGGTGTGGCTGGGTCACGCCACCTTTCTGTGGCGGGTAGCGGGCATCACGCTGCTTTTCGACCCAGTGCTGTACTCGTCTTTGGGGCTGCGTCACCGACACGCGCTGCCTTGTCGCCCCGAAGACATCAAGGGCATTGACTACCTGCTCCTTTCCCACGGTCACCGCGACCATCTGGATGAGGCTTCTATCAAGACAATAGCCCGGCAGAACCCCAACATGCAGGTGCTCGCTCCGCTTAATATGACCAAACTATTGCGCGGCATGGCTCCTAACGTGTCAGTGCAGGAAGCGGGTTGGTGGCAGCAATATAATCTGGGGGGCAATTCTGGGCTAGAAATTACCTACTTGCCCGCCTCGCATTGGCACCGCCGCGGCCTTACAGATATGAACCACATACTTTGGGGCAGCTTTATGTTGCGCGTGGCAGACAGGCTGCTCTACTTCTGCGGCGACAGTGGCTTCGGCGACCATTTTGAGTTGATAGAAAAGCAATTTGGCCCCCTTGATGTCTGCATAATGCCTATCGGGGCCTACAAGCCATCCTTTATGATGCAGCTCAGCCACATGGACCCGCACGAGGCCGCAAAAGCCGCCAATATTCTGCGCGCTGGCCACGTTGTTCCTATGCACTACGGCACCTTCGACCTCTCCGATGAGCCTGCCTCTGAGCCCCTACGCACCCTCCAAGAAGTAGCCAACGGCCAAATGCTGCGGGGCGAGTTGCATGCCCCGGCCGTAGGCGAAATTATGCACTGGCAGGACTGGGAATAGCAGATCTGCACAAGCGGCGAAAACAGATACGACTGCGTGACTGTTGTGTGGAGCTAACGCGCACCAGCTACGGCCTAGTGAGTTGAGTGCGTCAGTAGGGCACGACCCACTATATCGTGGCCAGAATGCGGTTTTTCGCGGATTGCATTCATCTCACCGGCCCGATCTTTTTCACTCTTCTAGTACATGGCGTCACGTTCCCCCAGCTTAGCCCCTCCCCCAACTCCTTGGCAGCGCCTGACCGGCATGCTGGATTCTGAACGTAAGACTATTCGCTTTATTCTTATTTATGCCATTATCACCGGCCTGATTAGCCTTACGCTGCCGCTCGGAACCCAGGCCGTTTTCAACCTCGTCTCGACGGGCGCCATCTTTGGCTCCACGTACATTCTGATTGGCGTGGTTGTGCTGGGCTTATTGCTAGGCGGCATTCTGTTAATTGGCCAGATGACAATGGTGGAAGCTATTGAGCAGCGCTTATTTGCTAAAGCAGCCCTGGAGTTTGCGTATCGCCTGCCGCGCATTCAGCCCGAGTCCTTGAATGGTCAAAACCCACCAGAACTTGTCAACCGCTTTTTTGACATTCTGACGGTTCAAAAAGGACTAAGTAAGCTGCTGATCGACTTAATATTTGGCGCCTTTCAGATAGTCTTCGGGCTGCTCGTTCTGTCTTTTTACCACCCCATCTTTATTGCTTTTGGGCTGTTCACCATCCTGATGCTGGTGCTGATTTACGTTATGCACTACCGGCGGGCACTACGCACGAGCATTCAGGAATCGGCTCATAAGTACGAAGTGGTCGATTGGCTGGAACAGGTAGCTAGCCGGCTGCCGGAGTTTCGCCATAATAAGGAGCAGCAACGAGCGGCCATCATGCGCACCGACGAGCTGACTGCCGAGTATCTGCGCTCCCGCAACGGCCATTTCAAGGTGCTGAAATACTATTTCGGCTACGCGATTTTCCTGCGCACTATCCTCATAGGAGGGCTACTCATCGCCGGCACGCTGTTCGTGGTGTCGCGGCAAATGAGTCTAGGGCAGTTTGTAGCCGCTGAGGTCATCATTGTGCAAGTCAGCAATGCTATTGAGAAGCTGGTCACCAGTATCGGTACCATCTTCGACATGCTGACTGGCGTGGAAAAGCTTGCGGGCGTAACCGATTTACCCTTACTCGACAACGCTACGACGGAAACGCATGCTTAATGTATCCAAACAGAACATCTCCCGGAAGGCGTGGGAAGAGTTTTCTCTTACTACTCGGCAGGAACTGCTCGACCCTAAAAGCGGGCGCCGCCTGGGCCACGTCTTACTCGTTATAGGTATTGCTTTTGTAATTGTCCTGTTTCTGCCCTGGCGCCAGACCATTCAGGGTACCGGCCGCCTCACCGCCCTCACACCCCAAGACCGCCCCCAAACGGTACAGAATGCCATTGCGGGCCGCATTGAGCGCTGGGCCGTGCGCGAAGGAGAGCTTGTAAACAAGGGGGATACGTTGTTGACAATCTCCGAAATTCAGGACGAATACTTCGATCCTAACCTACCAGAGCGCCTACGCGAGCAGCTGGCTGCCAAGCGCGGCAACGTGGCCGCTAGTGCCGCCCAGATTGCTGCCTCTAACCAGCAAATCGAAGCTCTCCAAACCGGCCTGACCGTGCAGCTAGCCGCCGCTGGAAACCGGGTGCAGCAGGCTCGCAACACCGTTACCATCGACAGCGCCGATTTGGTGGCTGTCACCAACTTCTACCAGATTGCCCAAAATCGGCTGGCACGCTACGAGGAAGGGTTTAAGAATGGGCTATTTTCTCTCACTGATATTGAGACGCGGCGCTTAAAGCTTCAGGAGGATTTGGCCAAAGTGGTAGCCCAGCGCAACAAGCTGCTGAATACCCGCCAATCGTTCAGTAATTCGCGCATCGAGCTGGCGGAGATTCGAGCGAAGTACCAGGAAACATTAGCCAAGACGCAGTCCGACCGAAGCTCGGCCGTGTCTAGCCGGGCTAGCTCGGAGGGCGAAGTAGCGGCCTTGCGCAACCGCATCAGCAACGTGGAAGTGCGACGCGGGCTCTACATCGTGCGTGCTCCCCAAACCGGCTATGTTGTGCGTACGCTCAAAGCGGGCATCGGTGAAACTATTAAGCAGGGAGAATCTATTGCTACTCTCCAGCCCGAAGCCCCTGTGCTAGCGGCTGAGTTGTATGTGCGAGCCATGGATGTACCGCTCATTCAGCGGGGCCGGCAGACCAGGATACAGTTCGACGGGTGGCCCGCAATTCAATTTTCGGGCTGGCCCTCCGTGGCAGTTGGCACGTTTGGGGGCGAAGTGGCAGTAATCGACGTAGTCAGCAACACCGATGGCCGTTACCGGCTCCTCATTCGCCCCTCCCGAACGCGCCAAAAAGACCACGCTTGGCCCCAGCAGCTGCGAATTGGGTCAGGCGTATACGGTTGGGTAATTCTGGATTCGGTGCCGGTGTGGTACGAAATCTGGCGGCAGCTCAACGGGTTTCCTCCCAGCCTGCAAGCTGAGCCAAAAAACATTACACCTACTCAGGGACCACCCGACGAAATGGTAAGTTCGTCATGAGGTCTTCTACCTGTTCGAACCGAGTATATGGCTTGTTGGGGGGCTTTTTTCGGTTCCTGATTGTGCTCATCGTAGCGTGGCCCACTATTATCGTGCAAGCGGTGGCTCAGCAGTTGCCGGTCTCACAGCCACTCCCAAGCCAAAGCAAACTACTAGCTGAGCCGCAACTCGTTGATACTGCGCAAGTATTTTCGCTTCAGGACTTAGCCGAAATAGTATTTGCGCATCATCCCATTGTGAAGCAGGCGGCGCTCCTGAGTGCTAAGGCGCAGGCAGAAGTACTGGAAGCTCGCGGGGGCTTCGATCCGCAGCTGGGCGCAGGCTTCAATCGTAAGGTATTTGGCGGTACTGAATATTATAATAAATGGGCTAACGAGCTCACGGTGCCACTGTGGCCCGGCGGCATCGACCTGACAGCCGGCTACGACCGGTACGTAGGCACGTACGTCAACCCCGAAACGAAGACTCCGGTAGCGGGGCTGGCGGGAGTTGGTTTGTCGGTACCATTAGGACAAGGCTTATTGATTGATGCCCGACGCAGCACCCTGCGGCAGGCACGCATCTTGGTGACAGCCGCCGAGGCCGACCGCGTAAAGAAAATCAACGAAGTGTGGCTCCAAGTGGCCAAAGATTACTGGAGCTGGTATTACGCTTATCAGCAGGCGGCGCTCATTCAAGAAGGCCTGGATTTGGCTGAAACTCGCTTCCTGGCCATTAGCCGCAAAGTAGACCTGGGCGACGAGGCTCCTATTGATTCCGTGGAGGCCCGCATTATTGCTCAAGACCGGCTTGTAGAGGCCGAACGGTTGCAGCTGGAACTGCAAAACGCCCGTCTTGTGCTCTCCAACCATCTCTGGAACCAGAATGCGCAGCCCGTGGAGCTTCCCGACCGCGCTGTGCCACAGCCCGCTCGCCGCGACGGGGTAAGCGCTCAGGAGTTTAGCCGGCTCACCGATCAAGCGGCAAAGCAGCATCCAACGCTGATCCGATTGGGGGCCGAAATCCGGCAGCTGGGTATAGAGGAACGCTACCGGCGCGAGTTGCTGAAACCCCGCATCAACGTGAGCGGCACGCTGCTAAGCCAAGGCGACTTTTACCGCACAGAATTGCCCCCCACGTACGACTTTGGCCGCAATAATTATAAGCTGGGAGTAGACTTCGCATTTCCGCTGTTCCTGCGGCAGCAGCGCGGCCAGCTTCAGCAGGTGCGCTTTCAGGTACAGGAGACGGTGCTGGAACAGCAGCAAAGCCAGCGCACTATTCTCAACCAACTTACGGCTGCCTACAACACGCTTAGGGCCTACGAACGTCAACTCACGGTTCAGGCGCTCACTATCGCCAATCAGCGCACCCTACTACAGGCTGAGCTGGAAAAGTACGACTTGGGCGAAAGCACTATCTTCCTCATTAACAGCCGGGAAACCAAGCTAATTGACCTGCGCATCAAGCAGGAAAGTATGCGGGCTAACTATGAAAAATCGTTGGCCGAGCTATATTACTATGCCGGTACCCGCCTGACAGGCCTGGAGTAAGCTGATTATAGTTGTCGGTTGTTGGCCGTTAGATAGTAGCTTTGGTTTTCCGTAGCTTCTGGCTACCGCCCCACCTGCTGATTTTTTTAACAAACCAGCACCTGACCACCACTAACCGGCAACTCAATTTATGTCGCCCACCCTTATTCTGAGCCTGATTGCGGGCTACTTTGTCATTCTTATCGTCATTGCGCTGCTTACTTCGCGCAAAGCTACCAGTGAGAGTTTCTTCGTTGCTAACCGAAATGCCCCCTGGTATATGGTGGCCTTCGCCATGATTGGCACCTCGCTATCGGGCGTCACATTTATTTCGGTGCCGGGCATGGTGCAGTCCCAATCGTGGAGCTATATGGCGGTAGTCATGGGCTATCTGGTTGGCTACCTAGTCATTGGTTTGGTACTAATGCCGTTGTATTACCGCTTGCGACTGATGTCAATTTATGGGTATCTGGAGCAGCGCTTTGGGTTTTGGAGCTACAAGACCGGGGCGCTTTTCTTTTTGATTTCGCGGGCGGCGGGCTCGGCCTTGCGCTTGTATTTAGTGGCGGGTGTGCTCCAGCTAGCCGTGTTCGATGATATGGGCGTGCCTTTTGTGGTCACGGTGATTGTCAGCATCATGCTTATTTACCTCTACACCTTCCGTGGGGGACTAAAAACCATTCTCTGGACCGACACTTTTCAGACCCTAGCCATGCTTACCTGCGTGGGTGTGAGCATTTACTTGGTGTCGTCGGAACTGAATCTGGGTTTTGCTGACTTGGTGCGCACCGTGAAGGAGAGCGACATGTCGCAGATCTACTTCTCCGATGTCAAAGACGACAAGTTTTTCTGGAAGCAATTCGCCTCTGGTGCCTTCATCACCATCGTAATGACTGGCCTCGACCAGGATCTGATGCAGAAAAACCTGAGTTGCCGCAGCCTCGGCGACGCTCAGAAGAATATGTTCTGGTTTACGCTGGTGCTGGTTTTCGTCAATATTCTGTTCCTTACGCTGGGCGTGTTGCTTTATAAGTTTGCCGCCGTAAAGGGCATTCAATTGCCTACCAACGCCGCAGGTAAAATTATCGGCGATGACGTATTCCCGCTGCTGGCTACCGAGCACTTCACCTTGTTTGCGGGCATCATCTTCATTCTGGGTATTGTAGCCGTCACCTACGCCTCCGCCGACTCGGCCCTCACGGCGCTTACTACCTCGTTTTGCGTCGATTTCCTCTCCATTCGCCAGTACCCCGAGGCCAAGCAGACGCAGTTGCGTCAATTCACCCACCTTGGTTTCTCAGTGGTGCTCATTGTTATCATCCTGATTTTCCGGGCCATCAACGACCAGAGCCTTATCACGGCGGTGTTTAAGTTGGCGGGCTACACATATGGGCCGCTGCTGGGCTTGTTTTCCTTTGGCATCCTGACCACCCGGATGCTGCGCGAGCCGCTTGTGCTGCCGGTATGCATCGCGGCGCCGCTTCTCACCTTACTCATCAATGCCAACTCAGAGGCGTGGCTGGGGGGCTATAAGTTCGGATTTGAAATCCTGCTGCTCAACGGATTAATTACGTTCCTGGGGTTATTGGCTATTTCGCGGTCGGCGGTACCAGAAGCAGTGCCGGAGTTGAACCCTGCGCGCTAATAGTTGTTGGAAAAAGGATAGCCCGCTAACTGGTTCGTACCTTTGCCGTACGCACCTAGTTGGGGCAATTTGCCCCCAAGTCTGGTTTATCCCTTTCGCCACGTGAAAACATTTCTTCTTCTGTTGCTGCTTGTGAGTTTGCCGGCTGTCGTATGGGCGCAGCAGACTACCAAAGCTCCCGTCGTGTTAAAGCCTGGCCAAATGCAGGCGCAGGCCAAACCCGCCGCCAATCGGCCCGATGTACCCCCGCAGTTTCCGGGTGGCGCACAGGCAATGAATGATTTTTTTCAGAAGCAGGTAAAGTATCCGGCCGTCGCGCGCGACAAGTCTATTACGGGCAACGTGGTAACGACTTTTACCGTGGAGGCAGATGGGCGCGTCAGCAACCCCGCGGTTATTACCGGCCTGTCACCGGAGTGCGACGCCGAAGCGCTGCGCGTGCTTTCGCAGATGCCGGCGTGGAAGCCAGCAACCCGCAAAGGGCAGCCGGTAGCCGTGCAGGTGCGCTTGCCCGTGCCATTTGGCAATTCATCGATTATTGAAGTGGAGAAGCCGAAAGGCAAAATGAAATACGAATAAGTAGCGAAGATCAAGACATGAGTATAGGCAGATAAGAAGCAAGGTTTGGTTGTACGGCATTGCCATCATTGGCCTGCACCTTAGCCTCGCTTCCTCTACTTACTTTTAATATAAAGAATGGCCAGAAGTGGAATGAACACCAGCGGCACGACCCTTGATCCGGACGTGCCTAAGAAGAAATTAACCAAGGAAAGCTTCAAACAAGGTTTGCGGATTTTCCGCTATGTACTGCCCTACCGCACCAAATTCATCGTGGGGATGGTGCTGCTGGCTCTGTCCAGCGCCACAGTGATGGCCTTTCCTTGGGTTATTGGCAAATTAACCGACGCAGCTAATGGTCGGCCGTTTGTGATGCCGAATGGCGGCGCGCTTACCATTGATACTATCGCGGTGGGCCTGTTTGTGATCATTCTGTTCCAGGGCATTTTCTCCTTTGGGCGGATCTGGTTTTTCACGCAGGTAAGTGAGTTTACGGTGCGTGACATTCGGCAGGCCCTGTACCGGAAGTTCGTAACGCTGCCCATTCCCTACTTCGAGAAAAACCGCGTCGGCGCCATCACCTCGCGCATCACTTCCGATGTCGGCCAGATTCAGGACACCTTCTCACTCACGCTGGCTGAGCTTTTTCGCCAAATTACGACGCTGGTGGTGGGCACCGTTTTTATCATGATGGTATCGGTGAAACTGTCGCTGTTTATGCTGGCGACGTTTCCGCCTATCGTGCTGTTGGCCATGTTTTTTGGGCGAAAAATCCGAGTGTTAGCCAAGGCAACCCAGGATGAGCTGGCCAAAACCAACGTTATCGTTGAAGAAACTCTACAGGGAATCAATACGGTGAAGGCGTTTACCAACGAGCAGTTCGAAACCAACCGCTACACCGCTTCGCTTACCAATACCGTAAGAGCAGCCTTACGCAGCAACCGCTACCGGGGCGGCTTTGTGTCGTTTGTGATTGTTGGGCTGTTCGGGGGCATTATTCTGGTGCTGTGGCGGGCGGCCACGCTGGTAGCAGCGGGTCAGATGACTATTGGTGATCTAACATCATTTGCGCTTTACACAATCTTCATTGGTGCCTCGGTAGGTGGTCTTGGTGAGCTTTACGGCAAAGTTCAAACGACGCTGGGTGCCTCGGAGCGTATCCTCGAAATCCTCGATGAGCCGTCGGAGCCGACGCACCGCCCCCGCATGGCGGGTATTGCTCCTTTGCAAGTTCGCGGGGACATCGATTATCAAAACGTAGCATTCAGCTACCCTACCCGCCCCGATCTGCCAGTGCTTAAGGATATCAGCTTTGATATTCAAGCCGGCGAAAAGATTGCCTTGGTGGGTCCTAGCGGCGCGGGCAAAAGCACCATCGTACAGTTGCTCATGCAGTTTTATGAGTTGAGCGCGGGCAAAATCCTGATCGATGGCCGCGATGTGCGCCTGTTCGACCTGACGGAGCTACGTGGTCATATCGGCATTGTTCCCCAGGAAACTTTACTTTTCGGCGGCTCTATTCGGGAGAACATCGCCTATGGCAAAACCGACGCTACCGACGCCGAAATCACGGAAGCAGCGCGCAAGGCCAACGCTTGGCAATTCATCTCCTCCTTCCCCGAAGGCCTAGATACGGTGGTGGGCGAGCGGGGTATCAAACTCTCGGGCGGACAGCGCCAGCGCGTCGCTATTGCCCGCGCCATCCTGAAAAACCCCGCCATCCTCATCCTCGACGAAGCTACTTCTTCCCTCGATTCGGAGTCGGAAAAGCTGGTGCAGGATGCGATGGATGAGTTGATGAAAAACCGTACCAGCATTATCATCGCTCACCGCCTCAGCACCATCCGCAAAGTGGACAAGATTCTGGTTATTGATGGCGGCCGCATTGTGGAGCAAGGCCGGCACGAGGAGCTCTCAAACAGCGAGAATGGGCTGTACGCAAACCTGTTGAAGCTACAGTTCGAGCTGTCGTAGACTTATTGAAACACATACAAGGGGGTCATGTTGCATAGTGCGCAGCATGACCGCCTTTTTCAGTTTAGACTTAATATGTTTGCTGTTCGTGCCTATCGTGCAGTTTGCCTACTTTTACTGCGTTCAAACACCCATCAATTCCCTCCAATGACTAATTTTTTCAAGACTACAAGCGCCGCTCTAGCTCTTAGCGCTCTGTTGCTAGTCGGCAGTGCCGAAGCTCAAATCAACACGCCCCAGCCAAGCCCGCTCAGCACCGTTACGCAGCGCGTGGGCCTGACGGATATTACGATTACCTATTCGCGCCCCAGCGCGAAAGGCCGCACTGTAGCCGGCAACCTTATTCCGATGGGCAAGCGCTGGCGCACGGGTGCCAATGCTACCACCAAAATCAAGTTTTCGGACGAGGTAATTCTGGAAGGCAAAAAGGTGCCAGCGGGCGAATATGGCTTGTACACCATTCCTAACAAGGATAAGTGGACGGTCGTATTGAGCAAGAACACCAAGCAAGGTGCCAACGTGGACGGTTTCAAGGACGAGGAAAACGTAGCTTCCATCTCAGCTAAGACGTACAACCTAGCCAACAAGGTGGAAACCTTTACGATGAACTTCAGCGACCTTACCCCTGCTACTGCCAACGTGGATATGCAGTGGGAAAATATCGGCGCTAAGTTTCGCATCACGACAGAAGTTGACGCCAAGGTGATGGCTCAGATCAACGAGAAAGTAGTCAACGGAGCCGCCACCGCTACTCCTGCCGATTACGCCGCTGCCGCCGTGTACTACCTCGACAACGACAAGGACATGAAGCAGGCGTTGGCTTGGATGCAGAAAGCCAACGAGAAAGATCCTAAGTTCTGGAACGTACACACAGAGGCCAAAATCCGCATGAAAATGAAGGATTACAAAGGCGCTACCACTGCCGCTGAGCAGTCGAAGAAACTAGCTACCGAAGCCAAGAACGACGACTACGTGAAGATGAACGACGAGCTGATCACTAGCGCCAAGAAAGGCGGCGCTACAAAATAGTTTCGCCTTTTTAATTCAAAAAAGCCCCCCAGCCTAGGCTGGGGGCTTTTTTATTACTAGGATGGCTGTTACACTCGGGGTAGGTACTGTTACCTACCTACCTGAGGGCCTCTGGGCAGCACTTGCTGGCCTATAGTTGCCAGCAACATTACCAGGGCGCACCCAATGATATTATACCACAGATAGGCAATGGTTGTGGTCTGAAAGAGGAAGAATGTTACTGCTTGTGTAACTACAGCGGCCCAGAAAACGGCGTTTCCCCCAATTTTCTTCATGAAAAAGGCCACCACGAAAATGCCCAGAATAGTGCCGTAAAACAGGGAGCCCAAGATGTTAACCGCCTGAATTAGGTTTTCCAAGCGGGCGGCATACAGAGCGAAGGCAATGCCCAGCACACCCCACGTAATAGTGGCCCAACGCGAAACGCCTACGTAGTGCCGCTCATCGGAGCGAGGACGGGCAGGCTTATACAAGTCGATGACGGTGGTGGAGGCCAGAGCATTGAGGCCAGCGGCAGCACTGCTCATGGCCGCACTCAGCACCACCGCAATCAGCAGGCCCACTAAGCCGCGAGGCATATACTGAAGCACGAAGGTGAGAAAAACGTAATCGGTGTCTTTGGCCTCCACTAAAGGAGCGGCCTTCTTGAAAAATCTCTTTGTCTCGGCGCGCAACTCCTGAATGGCTGTTTGAGCGGTTTCTAACTGGGTTTGGGCCGCAGCCAATTGGCCTGCATTATCCTGTTGCAGTGCCGCCACTACTTGCTCAGTGGCGGCGCGCTTTCCTTCAAAAAGCGACGCGTGGCGCTGCTCCAACGCCTGAAGTTGAGGGGCAAATTCGGCTTGCCTAGCTATTTGCTCGCGAACGGGTCGGTTAAAGGTGAGGGGCGGCTGATTGAACTGATAAAACACGAACAGCAGAACGCCAATCAGCAAAATCCCGAACTGCATAGGTACTTTCACCAGGCCATTCATCAGCAAACCCAAGCGGCTTTCGGTAATGCTGCGGCCCGCCAAGTAGCGCTGCACCTGGCTCTGATCAGTGCCGAAGTACGACAAAGCCAGAAAAAGTCCCCCAGTCATGCCCGTCCAGAAATTATAGCGGTCGGTGAGGTCAAACGTGAAATCGATGAGGTTGAGCTTACCTTGGTTTCCCGCTACCTGCATGGCTTCACTAAAACCCACATTGAGGGGCAAATAATGCACCAGCAGGTAGCCCGCTACCACCATACCCGTGAAAATAACGGCCACCTGGCCTTGCTGCGTAACGGCTACCGCACGAGTGCCGCCCGCTACGGTGTAGCTGATCATGAGTCCTCCAATCAGCCAAACGGTGAGGTTGATATTCCAGCCCAGAATAGCCGACAGCACAAGCGCCGGCGCGTACAGTGACAAACCGTTGCTCAGGCCGCGCTGCACCAGAAACAAGCCAGCCGCCAGCGTCCGGGTGCGCCGGTCGAAGCGCGTTTCGAGGTATTCGTAGGCCGTAAAAACCCGCAGGCGGTGATAAATAGGCACGGCCACAGCTGCAATGAGCACCATGGCCACCGGCAACCCAAAGTAGAACTGAATAAAGCGCATCCCGTCATCGTACGCCTGCCCCGGCGTACTCAGAAAGGTGATGGCGCTGGCTTGGGTGGCAATAATACTGAGCCCTATCCCCCACCAGTTGGCCTGGCGCCCGCCTAATAAGTAGCCGTCGAGGGTGCGGCCGGCAGTACGCGTGCGCCACGTACCATAGCCTACAATAAACAGCAGCGTGCCCCCGAGTACCAGCCAATCGAGTGCACTCACGCGAACCAGTAAGTTAAAAGCGTGAACCCGACCAGTTCAACTACTAAGGCGATTATAACCAACGTATACCAGCCGCGCCATGCATCAAAAAGCGGCGGTTTGTTTGTATCAATGAGCAGTGGGGCGGACGATTCAGGGGTGGGGGCATTTCTACTGGTGAAACGATGGGCGGGGAACAGTAAGGAGCGAGCGGGCAGCGGAAGGTTGCTTTCGGGTAAAGAAAATGGTTGGAGCCGCTTACTTACCCAACGAAATCATATTCGTGAGCAAGCGGTAAGCACCGGGTACGCCGGCCGGCAGTTCTCTGAAAAACGACAACCCCGTATAGATATAGTGGCCCTTGCCATAGTCAGCAACCAGAATAGCGCCGTCCTTGGGCGACTCGCCGGGGTCGTTGCTGCTGATAATAGGTTGATACTTCGCGTCCCACTGGCTCGGGTAATATAAGCCCTGCTCCTGCACCCAACCCTGAAAGTCGCGGCTGGTAATTTTGTTTGGCGTATTAAGTAGCGGGTGCTGAGGCTTCAGGAAGCGTACTTCCGCATTTTCAACTGTTACGCGTTCGTTGGACAACTTGAATGGATATGGCCCAATTTCGGGCAATACGGTACCCCGATTCACAGTGTATTGCACAATGAGGTTGCCGCCGTTCTGCACATATTCCAAGAGCACAGTTTGCAAAAACCGCAGTCGATCCACCGTATTATAGGCACGCACGCCCAACAATACGGCATCAAAGCGGCGCAGATTTTCGGCCGTCAGGTCCGATTCTTTGAGCATCGTAACCTGATACCCAATCTGACGCAACGCATCTGGCACCTCGTCGCCGGCGCCCATCAGGTAGCCAATCTCGTTGCCTTTACGCTTGAGGTCGAGCTTAATAAGTGGCGCCGCAGCCTCCGGGAAAAGGGTTTGGGTAGGAATATGCGTATACACAATCGGCTGATAACCGCGAGCGTAGGTCTGCCCATCCACGGTAGCTACGGCCCGAAGCTGACCCGCACTTTCGGTAGTACCAGTCGGCCGCACCCGAAACTCCAGTGTTTGCTCTTGCTCCTTGTTTTGCAGGGTAAACGGTAATGAAGCAGGCTCAGATACCCAGCCGGGGGGCAAATTCAGAGCGACGGTGCCGCGCACTCCGGGCCGCCCAGCTTTCACCGTAACAGGCACCAGCTTCGGCTGATTTTCAGCAAAGACATACGCTTTGCCGCCAATGTTTACTGCCACGGGCGGCACCACCGTCAGCGGCCAATACAGCTCGCCTTCCACCGGATCGGTGCGCTTGTACTGCACAGGCACGCTATAGAAAATGGGCGTGCCGGCAACGTTCAGCAAGCAACCAACATAGGCACTGGCCGGATTTTCGGGTGTACCAATAAGGTTTTGCCGATTGATCAGCAGGGCAGCAGGTTCTTTTTGCCCCCCAACGGGTACTAGGCGCTGACCAGTTACGGGCCCGAGCAAGGCTGAAGAACCGCTCTCGGCTACCAGCAGCTTTTCCGGCACCGCATACATTCCCACCGTACCGGGCAAGCGCAACCAATAGGGCTGCGATGCCTCTACCTGCGAGCTAATCTGGAAGCGCAGCCGCACCCGGTTTAGTTCGTTCATCGCCAGAGGCTTATTTAACGTAGTATCGCGCTGATATGCTATCAACCCAGTTCCAACCCATGTAACGGGTACAGCAGAGCGATTTATAGCTTCTACCGTCACAGCAACGGGCTGGCCTGGCGCGGTGGTAGCCTCAGCAGCCGTAGCCTCCAGGTATACTCCCAGACAAGCTTTTATCAGTTGCTCTACCTGCTCCTGTTTTTCCTTTTTCCAAAATCCATCATCTGGCGCCTTTAGTAAGGCTTCACGCACTTTCAACAAGCTGGCTACGCTGGCGGCCGGATTAGCAGGGTCAAATTCTTTTATGGTCTGGCTTACCAGCTTGCCCACTGGCGCACCACCTTTTATGCGGTTCCAGCTCAGATCAACGCCTTCCAGAAAATCTTTCTGGGCCTTCTCCCCTTTCAACGGTTCCAGGTATTCAATAGCCTCTCCACGCGTGGCGGCCGAGCCAAAGCCCTGGCTTTTGTGCTGAGAGCGGCTAGTAGCCGCAATTTCGCCATAGCTTTTGCCTAGCAGCGCATTGTAGCTGCCCGCATCCACGACAATCTTACCGGTAGCATCGAATTTTTGGCCCTGTTGCAGAAAGAAGGAAGACGTATTCCAGAATAGCCGTTTCGGTTGCCAGGCCTGCACATACTGCAACTGCTCCGGAAAGCGCTTGGGGTCGCCAGCCGCATCAAAGGCATCAAGAGCGAGTTGGGCGCTGGCGGTATGGTGACCATGCGTGCCGCTGGGCTGGGGCGAAAAGCGTGTAATCAGTACATCTGGGCGGCGCTGCCGAATAACCCAAACCATATCAGCCAGTACTTGCTCCCGGTCCCAAATGGTAAACGTTTCTTCAGGAGTTTTGGAGAAGCCAAAATCGTTGGCACGGGTAAAAAACTGTCGGCCTCCATCGGTGCGGCGGGCCGCCAGCAACTCCTGCGTCCGAATGACACCTAGCCCCTCCCGAATCTCCGGCCCTACTAAATTTTGCCCCCCATCGCCACGCGTACAACTCAGGTAACCCGTTTCGAGCAATCGTCCATTGGCGAGGTAAGCAATCAGCCGGGTATTCTCATCATCGGGGTGAGCAGCGACGTAGAGCGCCGAGCCTAGCACGTTCAATTTGCGCAAGCCCAAAGCAATGTCGGCAGCTGAATATGACTTAGGAGTTTGTGCTGAAGCCAGTAGCGGCAAGAAAAGCAGAAGCAGCGCAGCGCGCGAAAAAATGACAGTCATTTGGTGGCAGTTAGCAGCAGGAAGCCAAAGGTAGTTGATAAATGAAGGCAGGAGAAATACACAATCTAGACTACCTACAATCCTCTCGTTAAGATTATATAACCTCTTATAAATAGCACTTTACTTACATTTACTAATTTTAAAGACAATAATTATACAAAATAATATAACTTCTTACCTACATTTGCCCGTATCAGGACTTTAAAAACAATTCTGCCTATATGAAATCTTTACATATTGCACTAACGGCTTTGGGGGCCGTTTTTCTCTCGCTCGGCGCGCCGCAGGGAGCCCATGCGCAGTTCCGCACCCCAGTTATTGATGGTGCTTCAAGTCTTGCCGAATACGGCAACCAATATGCAAGTCCAAATAACAACGACCCTAATTTGCTTTGGCGGGTCACTTGGGATGACACTAATTTGTATGTAGCCATCGAAGATGCCAATCTTCAGGAAGGTACTGCCATTTATATAGATCTTGACCCTCAGTTACCAGTCAACACACTAGGCGGCAACGTACAAAAAGGGTTTAATAACTATCTGAATACCAACGGCAATTTACCCATTCAAGCAGATCTCGTTATTTACGCGGAGAAATTCTACCGTGAATACCGTTTTTTTAACAAGGAAACCAACACATGGGGTCCGAAACAGGAATGGGCACTTACAGGAAGCGAAGCCTTTGGCCAGTATGCTGATAACGGTGGCGCCGACGGTGAGCGGTGGAGTTCACAAAATCCAGATAGGAATTTCCCAGGTACAGTGAAGGAATTTGCTCTGCCATGGGCCAGAATTGGGGCTTTAACGGCCACAGGTGAACGTAAGCGCCCAGAGAACTTCAACTGGTTTGGTCAAATTCACTATGCTTATGATCCAATCAGTCAAGATGATCCAGACACTGAGGAACAAGAGCCAAATATTCCTAATCCCAACGCAGGCGGTATCTATGGTCAAGTACCAATAGAAAACGAAAGAGGTGACCGCGCTAACGGTGCTCTGTACCGAGACTTTAACTGGTCATATTACTTCACTGTTCTTAATACATCAACTGGTTCGGACAACAGTGCTTTTGGTCCCCGCCTAGGTCCAGATAACAGTTTCCTGTCCAGTTATTCGCACACTGGTGGCAGTATACCCAACTTCGGCAGCATTCGGGCTTATGATTTCACGCTGAATACATCAGGAGTCACTATTACCCGCACAGACGCCGTTGTTACCCCTCCTAATACCGTAGAGTGGAATATCTTGGGCAATTTGGTTGTAGGTGCTGGTAGCACTCTGAATTTTAACCCTTCAACTGCTCCCCTCAATCTCTCCGGCGATCTGATAATTGATCCATCAGGGTCATTTACTTTCCAGAACGCTACTGCTGGCCGTTTCAGGGCGGGTGGCGATATAATCTTTACAAACTCCACTTCGTTCCAAACTAACGCCGAAGTAATCCTAACGGGTACCACTAATCAAACTATCACAGGCGGTACTTACCGGGCGCTGGTTGTTGAGGGCTCGGGTATTAAGACCTTAACCAGTAACACTACCATCACATCCTCTTTAGCTGTTAATGCCGGGACGCTTGCTACGGTTGCTAATACTGTAACCCTAGGTAATGGAGCTACTTTCTCGGAAAATGGCGGCTATTTGTTAGGTAGAATATCTGCCTCAACGCCTACGTCCGGATCTCCCTTAGCAGCCCAGGGAGGTACATATGCTTTCGGAGGTATCGGTTTGTCACTTACAATACGCGGTAATGATCCTCTACTTAGTGCAAATGTCCTGCGTATAACTGGTGGTCGAGGACTTCTTGCGGCAGGCACGCCGGGCAACGCTCTTCAGACTATTTCTCGGCGCTTTTTAGTTAATGCAATTCCTGCGTCGGGCAATACCAATACAAACAGACCTCTAGATGTTGCGCTAGCGTTCAACTATCGTATTGAAAACCCAAATGAATTAAATGGCAACAATGAGGCATCATTATCCCTTTATTCAACTAACTCAACTGATCCAACTGTAGGGCCTTATACTTTAGTTAACACCATTGGCAACAACCCTCCTCCTTCACGCAACTTAACAACCCACACGCTGACCTTTCAAGGCCCGTTGCGGTTAGATAATACTTATTTCTCCTTAGCTGATGGCACTGCTCCCCTACCAGTCGAGCTAATCAGCTTCACCGGCAAAGCCGAAAACAACGCTGTCCGTCTAACTTGGGCTACGGCTTCGGAGAAGCAGAATAAAGGTTTCGAAATCGAGCGTCGCACTGACCAGAGTGAGTGGCAGACCTTAGGATTTGTGGCCGGCAATGGCACGACCAACCAGCGAAACAACTATACCTATGTTGACCGTTTAGCAGTAGCGGGTAACAACTACTACCGCCTGCGCCAGATTGACGTGGATGGCAAGTCAGTATATACTCAGCCCGTAACGGTACAGCTTCGTAGGGCTGGCCCGGTGGCTTTCTCCGTAAGCCCCGTGCCTACTACCGATGTCTTGACCCTCAATGGGTTAGGAGCCGGTAAACATGTAGCGGAGATCTACAATGCCCGCGGGCAGCGAGTGTTGAGTCAAGAATTTAAGGATTCGACTCCCACCACGCTCTCCGTGCGGACGTTGCCCGTGGGCGTATATATGGTGCGCGTGCTCGGGCCCAACCGCAGCACCCACACTGCTCGCTTCATCAAGCAATAAGTAGTTCCTCCCCTTCCCATAGCTTCGGCGCAGTGGCTTCCACTGCGCCGAAGCTTTTTTATGGAACCTGTATCCTGAATGAACGGCGCATTTGTCGGACTTCTTACCTTCGCCGCATGGCTACTACTCTGCATCTCCAAGACCTCTATATTTATCCAATTAAGTCGCTGGGGGGCATTCGTGTGCAGGAAGCCACTGTTGAAGCCCGCGGCTTGCGCTACGACCGTCGCTGGCTGATCGTAAATGAGCGAAACCAGTTTATGACGCAGCGCCAGACCGCCGAAATGGCCTTGCTACAAGTAGCACCGGCGCACAATGGCTTTCTTGTTACTCACCGCACCCGCCCTGATTTATTGCCCTTATTTGTGCCCTTTGACGCCACGCCTGAGCGCAGCTTATTCGTGACCATATGGGACGACTTTGTATTTGCGTGGCGCGGAGAGGTTGCCGCCGATCAGTGGCTTTCGGAAGCGCTTGGATGCACCTGTCGGTTAGTGCACATGTCGGATATGGCCATGCGCCCCGTCGATCCAGCCTTAAATTCAGCCGACGCAGTGGTGAGTTTCGCTGATGCTTACCCATTCTTACTTATCGGCCAAGGTTCGCTGGACGAGTTGAATAGTCGTCTCGCTTATCCGGTACCGATGAATCAATTTCGGCCTAATCTTGTATTCAGCGGCGGCTCGGCCCATGCTGAAGACGCATGGCATGAGTTCCAAATAGGCGAACTACGCTTCAAAGCCGTCGAAGCCTGCGGCCGTTGCGTAGTTACAACAATTGACCAGATAAGTGGGCGCAAAAACCCTGAAACACTGCGCACGCTGGCCTCTTACCGCACCCTGGGGGGCAAAGTTATGTTTGGTCAAAACGTAACAGGACCGGGCTATGGCCAACTGCAGATTGGTGACGCCCTGACGGTGGTCAGCTACAAATAGACAATCGATTTCTTACCTGTCTTCAGCCTTGGTCTAACTTCGGATCAAGGACAAGAATCTGCGCACAAAAAATTATTAAGCCCCACCTTATAAGAAACATATAGGGGCGCAAATAATTTGCACTTATAGATGAATGTTTGTTATATCTAATTTGGCAAGCACAACATTATCTGGTTTACAATCTATATTGCATGGGTTATAACCTTAATAAATATCGCCTATATGAAATTTTTACCTGCTGTAATGACAGCCCTCGGGGCAGCTTGTCTTACGCTAAGCCTAACTCAAACCGCTCAGGCTCAATTCAAAACACCTACTGTTGATGGAGTTATCAGCGGGGGTGAATACGATAACCAATATCGTAGCCCAAGCGGCACTGCTGCTGATCAGGATCCTAATCTGACTTGGCGAATAACGTGGAACAATTCGGATCTTTTTATTGCTATTTCGGATGCTCGACTTGCTGAAGGAGCAGTTGTATACCTAGACCTTGATCCGCAAACCATTGTAAATGCTCCCGGTAGTGGCACATCTCAGGGCCTGCCGCAGAGCTATGAGGGATCAACGGGTACACTTCCTTTTCAAGCAGATGCCATTCTGTTTATCAGAAGTGATTACCGCGAAGTTCGGACCTTTAACAGAGAAACGAATCAGTGGCGGGATGCGGTAATATATCCTGGGCAATATGCACAGGTGGGTACCGATGCCCGCGACCAACCACGGGTACGGGAATTTTCCATTCCCTGGGCTACTATAAATGGTGCAGCTGGCCGACCTGCCAACTTTAACTGGTTGGGTTATATAGCCTTTCCAGGAGGTGGTGCTTATGGTCAGGTACCCGTAGCCAATCCAAAAGGCAATATCGGTACGAGCGCCAATTTCGTTCGCTACTTCACTGTACTGAATACCGCAGCTGGAAGTGCTTCGAATGCATTTGGACCAAATGGCTTAGACAGCTATTCACATTCTGGCCCAAATGAAAATACTTTTGGGGCCATCAACGTCTATGACTTCACTTTAAACACAGCCGGTGGGTTTATCACCCGGGCTGGTGATGGTTCTGCGTGGAATATTCAAGGAAATTTGCGTATCGGAAACGGTACTCTCAACCTTGGTAATTCAGTTGCCGCTGTTCAGGTAGCGGGCGACTTGACTTTCACTGATCCTGCTGCGTTTACGTCTGGCAATGCGCCTATTATTCTTAACGGCAACGGCAACCAAACGATCAGTGGAGATACCTACAGCTCCCTAACTATTCAGGGAACTGGCGTCAAAACCATCACGAGTGATCTGACCATTGCCCAATCGCTCATAATAAACAATGGCACCTTAGCAACTGGCCCTAATACGGTGATTCTAGGGTCGACAGGGCGGCTAAGCGAATCGGCAACTGGTTATTTATTAGGAAGAGTTTCTGCCTTAACGCCTACTCCTTTGGCCAGTGAGGGTGCATCCTCTGATTTTGGTGGTATTGGCTTACGACTAACCCAGCGACAGCCCCAGGGACAGGGCCAGAGCGCCTTTCTAAATACTGTAAGCGCGGTACGTATAACAGGCTTCCCAGGTACTCTGCAAGGAGGATCTGACCTTAAAAGAACGATAAGCCGCCGCTACAGTATCAATGCTAATCTTAACAACAACCCTGGTAACCGGTCCTACGAAGTAGCCATGGATTTTGCCTATCGTAGAAGCCCAATTGATGAATTAGGTGGCAACGATCCATCCTTATTGGAGCTGTACCAATCTGAAAGTGCGTCTAACTTTAACGGCACCTACAGTAAAGTCAATGGTGTAGCATACAACCGCAATACGACTAATGTAGTGGGGGCTACTGGCTCGCTTCGGCTTGATGGCGCCTTTTTCTCGCTTGCCGATGGAGCAACGCCTCTACCAGTTGAGCTGATCAGCTTCGCGGGCAAAGCCGAAAACAACGCTGTCCGTTTAAATTGGGCTACGGCTTCGGAGAAGCAGAATAAAGGTTTCGATATAGAACACCGCTCGGATCAAAGCGAGTGGAGTAAAATTGGTTTCGTAACGGGCAACGGCACGACCAACCAGCGTAACAACTATAGCTATGTTGATCGCGCAGCCAGTGCCGGCAATAATTATTACCGCCTGCGTCAAGTTGATCTGGATGGCAAATCAGTATACTCGCAGCCTGTAACGGTGCAGGTAGGTGCCATTGCCTTCTCGGTGAGTCCGGTGCCGACTACTGATGTGCTTACCATTAACGGCTTATCAGCGGGCCAGCACGTGGCGGAGATTTATAACGCCCGCGGCCAACGGGTGATGAGCCAGGAGTTTAATGACTCAGCGCCAGCTACCCTCTCCGTGCGGGCGCTGCCCGTGGGCGTGTACATGGTGCGCGTGCTCGGGCCAGATAGAAGCACCCAAAATGCCCGCTTTATCAAGCAATAGATGTGTTTTAGTTTTCTTTGCCGCATCGGCGTTCTGGATAGCCCAGAACGCCGATGCTGTTTTATGGAACCTTACAAGTTGACAGACTATTGTTTGCTCGACAGTAATTTACAAAGACACTAATACATCTGGCAGATACCCTTACCAACCGGATGTTCATCGAAATTAGCCTCATGAATCTTGCACCCGTTCTGAGTTTTTTGCGCGAATTGGCCGATAACAATAACAAACCTTGGATGGACGCCCACCGGGGGAGTACCAGCGGGCGCGGGCTGAGTTTACCGCCCTGGTTCACACGACGCTACAGGGCTTGCAGCAGTTTGAACCTGAGTTAGCGGGCCTTACTGCCGCCGCCAGTCAGTACCGCATCAACAAAAACGACCGGTTTCAGCAAAGCGACGAGCCCTACAAGAAACACATGGGCGCAGGCTTTGCCCGCGATGGGCGGCACTCGCCCTGGGCAGGCTATTTTTTGGCCGTTGGCCCCAACGGGACCAGTTGGGTAGGAGCCGGCAAGTGGCGACCCGAAACGCCGGCCGTGGCCCGCATTCGGCAGGAGATTCATTACAATGCTCCCGCATTTCATGCGCTGCGCCAAGAGTCAGAAATGACACGCTACTACCCCGATGGCCTAGAAGGCGACCGGCTCCAGCGTCCGCCCAAAGGCTATGACAAGAACGACCCCGATCTGGAATGGCTGAGGCACAAGGATTTCTTTGTGTCGCGCTCCTTTACGGATGCGCAGGTGCTTAAGCCCAACTTCGCGCAGGAAGTAGTAGCGTCTCTTAGAGCTGCTCAGCCTTTGGTTCGCTTTCTGAATCAGGCGCTTACGGAGGGCTAGTTGCGCACTCGACTCCTTAAGCTGTTGCTTGTTCGCTGACACAAAAAAGCCCCCCAGAAGTATTCTGGGGGGCTTTTTTGTGTAGGTGCTTATTCCTAGAACAAACCAAACAAGGTGCTGTTGATACGCTCGATAATGACGCCTAGGTCCTCCGGGTTATTCACGTAATCGAGGTTGTTTACGTCAATAATGAGCAGCTTGCCTTCTTTGTAGCTCCCAATCCACTGCTCGTAATGCTCGTTGAGGTGCTTTAGGTACTCGATTTTGATATTGTTCTCGTAGTCGCGGTTGCGGCGCTCAATCTGCTGAATGAGTTTCGGCAAATCGGCGCGCAGGTAGAGCAATAAGTCCGGCGGATCGACCATGCTGATCATGGAGTCGAAGAGACTGCGATAATTGTCGTAGTCGCGCTCGGCCATCAGGCCCGACTGGTGCAGGTTGGTGGCGAAAATATGCGCATCCTCGTAGATCGTGCGGTCTTGAATGACACCTTTATTCGCCGTCTGAATTTGCTTAATGCGCTGGGTCTGGCGGAAGCGGCTGTTGAGAAAATACACCTGCAAATGAAACGCCCAGCGGGGCATATCATCGTAGAAATCCTTCAGATAAGGATTATGATCAACGTCTTCGAGAAATACTTCCCAATTGAAGTGATGCGCTAGCTTATTGGCCAGTGTGGTTTTGCCGGCTCCAATGTTTCCGACGATGGCGATGTGCATGAGCGAGGGGGACAGCTAAAATGTGAGGCGCAAAAGTAGCGCATCCACACCGAAGCCCACCTACTATCTCCCACGAACCGCCTCAACTCGCTCAAATAGCGGCTCAGCGGTTATCGATGACTTCTTTTACGTCGCGGGCCTTCTCCAGCGTCCGGAATTCGGCCTGCCACGACCGCACGCGCAGGCGCTCTTCCGTGGGCAGTTGGGTCCGCACTTCTTCGTAGCGCGCATTGAGGTGGGCCAGCACCGCCGAGGCCTCGCTCCAGTCGGCGGCCGTCCAGCGGCGGCGCTGGTCGCGGGTATTTTCCAGCAGACGAGCATACAAATCGGGCAATTCAGTGGCGCGGGCCCGGTTGATATCTACTTTTTCGCCCAGCAGTCGGCTTTGCGTATCTGCTACGGTTGCGGGCTCATTCGCGGCGCTATCGAGGCGCTGTTGCTCGGCGGCCCATACTTTGTAGCGGGCTTTTTGGGTAGCATACTCGCGGCGCGACTGTACCGACAGGCTATCGGTGGCCCGGTCGAGGCGAGCGCTTTGGCGGTCATAGTCGGCCATTACGCTGGGCCACTCGCGGCGGGCACCATCTTCCGCCTTGGTAACTTTTTCACTTACCCAATCGCTGAAGCGGCGCAGATCGCGCTCCACGGCAGAAACTGGTTTGGTAGAAGTGGAAGACTGTTGCGTCTGTTGGGCGGTGGCCGCCAACGGAGCGAGTACTAAGCTAGCGGCTCCGAAGACCGTTGAAAGCAAAATATTTTTCATGGTGATTAAGGAAAGAGTAGCGTGAAAACGCCCCCCAGGGGGCAATTTATTGCTGGCACAATACAATTTCCGTCCCAAAATGCCCCCCAGACCGAAGAATGCACGTTTGTTATCTTAAAATTTGCGTTTTTGCAGCTTATGCCCGCCACCGATACCGCTTCCGTCAGCATTCAGCCGGCCACCTTGGCTGATATCCCGACTATTATTCAGTTGGCCGAAGCCACCTGGGAGCCCACTTACCGCTTCATCATCTCGAAGGAGCAGATTGATTACATGTACCGCGTCATTTATACGCCGGCTTCGCTGGAGCGCCAAATGACTACCGAAGGGCATGTATTTTTGCTGTTGCGCACCGATGGACAGCCAGCCGGCTACGCCTCCTTTTCTCGTTTGTCGGTGCCCACTGAAACCATTTTTAAGCTGCACAAGATTTACGTTCTGCCTTCCCATCAGGGGCAGCAGTTGGGGCAGCAGCTGGTACTGGCGGTGGAGAAAGCAGCCCGGGCCGCCGGTGGCCAGGCCTTAGAACTGAACGTAAATCGGTATAACCCAGCCATCAGCTTCTACGAGCGGCAAGGCTTCCAGCAGCACCGCGAGGAGGACGTTCCCATTGGGCCCTACTGGATGAACGACTACGTGATGCGCAAGGAACTGAAGTAGGCTTTTCCGTTTTCAGTATTCAATCGTATAGGGTATGGCTCAACGCGCCACCAATCCTTATGGGCGCATTGCTCTTCATCACATAAGACTCATCAACCAACCAAAACATGGCTACTAAACTCACTGTGCTCAGCAACGGCTCTCTCCGCGTAGAAGGCGATATCGAACTCGTTGATGCCCAAGGCAATGCTTACGGCCTCGGCGGCCGCGAACGAATCAGCATTTGCCGCTGCGGACTTTCCAGCAACAAACCTTTTTGCGACGGCTCGCACAAAGGCCATTTTGAGCACGATGCCACGGCCTTCGATTTGCCTGCCCCAAAAGTGTAGGCTCTAATTTTCGGAACAAAAAAGCCCCCAGAAAATATCTGGGGGGCTTTTTTGGTGCCTGAGAAGAAATGGTTGATAGCTAATTTATGCGTCAGCCAGAAACTTTACCAGATCCACATACTCCTGGCGGGCCGCGTCCTGCGACTTACCGCTGATGCCAGCCCAAGCGTCATATTTGGCAATAGCCTTAAAGTCGAAGCCGCCGGGCCGGTCGCCGGATACGTCGCCTTCGGTTGCTTGCTTATAGAGGGCGTAAAGTTGGAGCAATACTAAGTTGGATGGCTTGGTGGGCAGCTGTTGGGCGCGCTGCGCGGCAGCTTCAAACTCTTCGGTAGTGGCCATGAAGGTCAGGTTTTGAGGTAGGAATTACAGGTTATCTACTAGGAGTTGCGAGTTACGAGTTTTCTGCTGCACCTTGCAAATAATGCGGCAGCCCGATATACGTCGAGACAGTCCGCTTCAGCCCACTCCCAACCACCAAACCCCTACCCCATGCGTCTTTTTACCGCGCTCTTGGGGGCTTTTTGCTAAGCCTCTCGTCTGCTTACGCTCAAAAAACCTACGTGCAGTGCGGTCGTCTGCTCGATGTGCGCACCGGCCGCATTCAGCCCGAAATGACTATCGTAGTCGAGAAAGGGCGCGTGGCCGCCGTGCAGAATGGCTACGCTACCGGCAGCGGCACCGATCAAGTGATTGATCTGAAGAATAAAACGGTGATGCCAGGCTTGCTTGATATGCATGTGCATCTGGAGCACCAAACCAGCAAATCTAACCAGCTCGACGAGTTCATTAAGAACCCCGCCGACGTTGCCTTTGAATCGCTCGAATACGCTCGCAAAACCCTCATGGCCGGCTTTACTACCGTTCGCGACCTAGGCGGCTCAGGCGTGAATGTGGCATTGCGTAACTCCATCAACCGTGGCCAAGTGGCTGGTCCGCGCATCTTCACGGCCGCAAAGTCGCTCTCCGGCACTGGCGGCCACGCCGACCCCACCAACGGCTACCGCCAGGATCTGATGGGTAATCCAGGCCCCAGCGACGGCGTCGTGAATAGTCCCGACGAAGGTCGTCAAGCCGTGCGCCAGCAGTATAAGAACGGCGCCGACCTGATTAAAATAACCGCGACCGGGGGCGTGCTCAGCGTGGCCAAAGACGGTAGCAGCGCCCAGATGACCGAAGCTGAAATCCGGGCAATTGTAGAAACCGCCCGCGACCTAGGTTTGAAAGTAGCCTGCCACGCCCACGGCGCCGAAGGTATGAAGCGCGCCATCCGGGCTGGCGTCACCAGCATCGAGCACGGCACACTCATGGACGACGAAACCATGAAGCTGATGAAGAAAAACGGCACCTGGTACGTTCCCACCATCACGGCCGGCAAGTCGGTGGCCGACTCCGCCAAAATCACAGGATATTATCCGGCTCTGGTAACACCAAAAGCCCAGAGCATCGGACCGAAGCTGCAAGCCACGTTTGGGCGGGCGTATAAGGCCGGCGTTAAGATTGCCTTTGGCACTGATGCCGGCGTATTTCGCCACGGGGCCAACGGGCTGGAGTTTGCGTACATGGTGGAGGCCGGCATGCCGCCCATCGAAGCCTTGCGCGCCGCTACCGTTTATGCTGCCGACCTGCTCGGCCAGAGCGACCAGCTTGGCACTCTTGAAACTGGTAAGCTCGCCGATATAGTAGCCGTAGATGGCGACCCGCTACAGGACATTACCGCTATGCAGCGGGTACGTTTTGTCATGAAGCAGGGTATGGTATTTAAGCAGGAATAGGCATGAAGCTTGCCTAACCGAATTAGGCACTGAAAACCGAGGGTGAATCGGCCATTACGAGCTACTGGAGCACGTATTATAGCCCATTCATCTTCGGTTTCTTTTGCACTAAATCTATCCTCTACCTTTTTTATCGCATGAAAATTTTTACTACCGTAGCTACGCTATTGGCCTTGTCTGCTGGGGTACCTGCCCTAGCTCAAACTCAGTTGAATACCCAACCGCCGGCGCAGCCATCTTCGCCCATGGCTCCTGCTACTCGGTCTACCATCTACGCCGAGCAGCAAGTGCCCGCTGCTGGTCATAGCGTTAGCCTTTACCGTACTTCCTCCATAGGCATCGACTTGGGCTGGGGCGGACCATACGGAGGTATCGGCTTTTACTACGCGCACATGATTGGTGAGGGCACGGATGTGAATGCGGGCCTTGGCTTGGGCGTGGGGGGCAAAATTGGGGTTGGCGTGCGGCATTTCTTCAGCCCGGCTAAAGCTGTTTCTCCTTATATCGGCGCCAACTTATCTCGTTCGGGAAAAATAAATGATGTGCGCATTGCCCTGAATGAAGGCACACCTTCCGAGGAGGAAGCGTATTATAATTTATCATCGAGCGGCGTGCTTAACCTGCGCACTGGCTTTCGTTGGCAGCCGGGCCGCGTAGGCCTCATTGGCACCCTAGGCTACGGTGTGCGCTTCACCGGCGACCCCGTCACGTACACAAACGGCTACCGCCCCTCTCAGGAAATGCGCGATCTAGTTAACGCAGTTAGCCCCGGCGGTTTAGAAATTTCCTTGGGTATGAGCATTGGCTTAGGACAATAACCGTTTACTAGCTTCCCACAAAAAAGCCCCCCAGAAACGTTTCTGGGGGCTTTTTTGTGGGAAATCTATTCTGGTCGCGGGCGGCCCAGCATGAGCCGCAAATTCAGCCGCACAATGTCACCCATGGTGCGGCAGCGGTTGAATTGGGTAGTGTGGTGGTGCTGATTCAACTCTTGTTGCAAAATCGTCGTCTTTTCGGGCGTTGATAGCTCGTCGGGGCGCATGCAGTCCATTAGGTCCTTGAGGCGGTAGCGCTCGGCGCGGGCCCGGCGCGCCATGAGCGTGCGCTCTTCGGTTTGGTACTGCCGGATGCTTTCGCCCGTGAGCAGCTTGCTGCACAGCTGTACCACGGCCCGATTATCCTTGAAAAACTGAGGCAGATACATAGTCTTTTTGCCCTCGTAGCTCTGCTGATCGAAGTCGATAGCCCGGACGCGGTACTGCTCATCCTCAAAGTCGGGCGTCACGTCAATCACGTAGTTGTAGGCGCGCATATCGCCCAGCAGGCGAGCAAAGCAGCGCTCATTGAACTTGACAAACTCCTTCGCAATCCGCACCTGATTGAGGTGGGGCCGCTGTAAATGGTCGCGAATAAAATCGTCGCCTGGAATACCGGCAATATGCTCTTCAATCAGCGAGTCGCCACTGACCAGGTAGTTGATGCTGTTGGGCGACAAAATATGCTCCAATTCCAGCCCATACACCCGCGAGGCATCGGCCCGCTTCACGTAGAAATAGTCATAGTTGTCGTTGAACTGATTGACGATACGCACCCGAAACGGATTGGAGTTACCGAACCGGCAATAGTCAATTCTATCGGTGAGCAGATGCTCGCTGAACGACAGGTCGCCGTCAGTTTTCAGCAGCGCGTACACTTCAGTCAGGCCAGCGGCTAGTTCCTGCAGCGTTGAGGGTTCGTAGAAAACCGTTTCCCAGAGCGTATCACGGCCGTTGCGGTCCAGCAGCGGATAGGCGCCGCTTATGCGCGTAAGGTCTTGATAGGTGACCGGCAGGCGGGTTTCGCGGTCATATTCGTGCAAATACTTCCGTAGCGGCTCACCAATGGGGTAATAAATTTTCTTCTTGGAGATATTGGTCATGGGCGGGTGCGGCGGAATGAGGTAAGTTACCAAAAGGCGAAAGACGTTCTTTTTTACCTAGCCGTTTTTCATCTACCTACTCCGAAAAATACCGAACTTCGCGGCATCCTTCTATTTGGCTTTCTACTGCCGTTATGAAAAAACTCTTTATCACACTTACGTTGGTGCTGGTGTTGCCGGTGCTATCCAATGGCTGGGGGTTCTTTGCCCACAAAACCATTGCCCAGGTAGCCGTGTATGCTCTGCCCAACTCTATGCAGGCCTTTTACTTTCGCCATCTGAATGAGATTGTGAAGCTGTCGATTGCCCCCGATGAGCGCCGCGAGGCCGACCCCGCCGAGGCGCCGCGCCACTTCATCGACATGGACCACTTCGGCGACGACCCGTTTGGCGACATGCCCAAGGGTTGGGATGACGCGGCGGCCAAATACACCGCCGACACCCTACGCAAATACGGCACCGTGCCGTGGACGGTATTGGAAGTCAAGGAGAAGCTAACTGAGGCATTCCGCCAGCGCGATACCACCGCAATCATCGCCCTCTCCGCCGACCTGTGCCACTACATTGCGGATGCGCACGTGCCCCTGCATACCACTATGAACTACGATGGCCAGCTTAGCGGTCAGGCCGGTATGCACAGCTTATGGGAATCGAAGCTACCGGAGCGCCACATTGCGAAGTATAAGCTGGACAGCAAGCCGGCGAAGTACATCAAAGATCCGCAGGCCGCTATTTGGGCGGTGGTGCAGGAGTCGTACGGCTTTCTGGGCGCTACTTTCGATTTGGAAGAGGCGGTAACCCGCAACTTCACGCCCGAAACCAAATACACTTTCTCGCACCGCTACGGCAAAACGCGCCGCTCCTACTCCGATGCCTTCGCCGATGCATACCACGATAAAGTAGGCGGCATGGTGGCCTACCGCCTCAAGCAAGCGCCTACGGCCGTAGCCTCTATGTGGCTCACTGCCTGGCAGGATGCTGGCAAGCCCGACCTTAATGCTCTTATGACCCGCAAGCCTGGTAAGGAAGAGAAAGCTAAGCTTGCTGCCGAGCTAAAGCTGTGGGACAAGAACGAGCTAGTGCCGCAGAATATGCTGCTGGCTATGCAGAAGGAGAAAGTTGTAGAAAAGGCTGACGAGATTAACTCAGCCGATCAAGCACCCGCAGCGCCCGCCGAGGCTACTCCAGCACCAGCCGCTACACCGGCCATCGTGCCGGCACCTGAGCCAGCATCGGCACCAGCCGCTCCCGAAAAAGTAAAAACCAAAGTCAAAACGGAAGCCGGCAACGTGAAGCAAAAGGCCAAAGCCAAAAAAGCCGACGACGGCTGGTAAAATTGCCCCCCAGCGTCGCCTTTAGCGGCCCTTTTAACGGTCCCCCAATAGTCCACGCCGCTGGATTGTTGGGGGACGTTTTTTTGACTTAAGTACGTAAGCCATAATAATTTCTACGCTCATCCGTAGCCGAGATTATAGGCGCGAAACGGTTATAATCAGTTAGTTAACGCTCATCGGTTTATTATTATATAGTTGAGCTTCAATTATTTAACCCGAACTCAAGAACAACTGGTCCGTAAGGTTACTAGAGACTTTGTCGGGCTAAGGTCTGGGCGAGGTAAGCTATTCTTTCATTTCACTCCACACCCTTACCAAACTACCGCTATGATCTTACGCTATGATCGGCTAGCCATTGAGCTGCCCAAACCAAAAAATCCATCAGCTAACGATGCAGCCGCCATTCAGGAGCTACTGGGGGGCAAATTTGGGGAGATGTCGACGTTGATGAACTACACGTTCCAGTCGTTTAACTTCCGGGGCCGCGACCGGCTTCGTCCCTTCTACGACCTGACCTGCTCTATTGCCGCGGAGGAGTATAGCCACATTGAGGCCCTATCCTACGCTATTAACCTGCTGCTCACGGGCACCAGTGAGCGTAATCCAGACCCATCCTCGGCTCCACTCAAGGACGCTACCGACGCCCGCAACACCTACCACTATATTGCCAGCGGCCAAGCAGCCTTACCCGTCGATTCGATGGGCAATCCTTGGACTGGCCAGAACGTGTTCAGCAGCGGCAACCTGAAGCTGGATCTGCTGCACAACTTCTTCCTAGAGTGCGGTGCCCGCGCCAACAAAATGCGCGTGTACTCAATGGTATCGGACCCCTGCGCCCGCACGGCCATCGGCTATTTGCTGGTGCGCGGTGGCCTGCACGTAGTGGCCTACGCCAAAGCCCTCGAAAAGCTGACTGGCGTGGAAGTAACCAAACTGATTCCAGTACCCGATCTGAGCAACGATGCTTACCCCGAGGCCAAAAAGCTTCAGGACCAGCAAAAGCTACACCTCAAACTCTACACCTTCAGCCCTGATGACTACAAGCAGGCCGGTATTATCTGGAATGGCAATCACCCGGAAGACGGCCAGCCGCTAGAGCTGATTCAGGGTGGTTTCATGGGCGTACCGTATCCAAAGCTGGAAGAAGAGCCCCAGCTTAACTCGCCCGGCGCTGAAGACTACGACCCCGAGATGTTCAAGGATGTCGCTAAGAAAATGGGCATAAAGCTGTAGCCGCATAGTTTTGGCTTTAGCTACTTAGATTTGGGTGCTGCCTTCGTAAGAAGGGCAGCACCCTTTTTTTGGCTTCACCAACGGGCGGCGAGTAGGTGCTGGCTCGTGCAGCTGCACTGACCGTATGCATTTCTTCTCCGCTGCATCTCAAATTTGCCCCCCACATTCGCGCGCAATGCTGGTAGCGTTGGGACTAGCTCTCGGATTTCTATCGGCTTGTAACCAGTATCAGCCCCCTGCCGAAACCGCTGAACCCGAGGCCTCCACCACGCCCAACCTTCCCGGCCCCAACCTTATTGCCCTATCCGACAGCAACGTAGCTGCCCTCCTTACGCCTTACCTTCAGCAATATCCCGCCGATGAGGTAATTATTCGCACCCGCCACGGCAATATGCGCGTGCGCCTCTATGATGATACGCCGGTTCATAAAGCCAACTTTCTGCTACTGGCGCGGCGCGGAGTGTTTGATGAAACCGTTTTTAACCGAGTTGTGAAGGGATTTGCGATTCAGGGCGGGCGGGGCGAGAATCGCACCGTTCGAATTGCCCGCTACCGCCTGCCGCCGGAGTTTCAGGCCCAACGTTTTCATAAGCGTGGCGCCCTGGGCATGGCCCGCTACGATGACGACGAGAATCCCGACCGCCGCTCCTCCTCCACCGACTTCTACTTCGTGCAGGGAGAAAAACTCACCCCCGATCAGTCGCGCCAAATGGCGGGGCGCTCTCTCACTCCCGAGCAGGTTCGCACCTACGCTAGTGTAGGCGGCGTACCTGCTCTGGATGGGAAATACACGGTATTTGGAGAAGTAGTAGAAGGCTTAGACGTAATTGATAAAATAGCCGCTGAGCCCGTCGATCCTTACAAATGGCCGCTGAAAGACGTGCCTATCAAAATTGAGGTAGTAGAGAAGTAGAATGTTTCTTGTGCTTATTCGCGGCGAATAGTTGTCAGCAGAATCTTATAAGCATCGCCGGGCTGCGCTTGAGTAAACTCTCGCAGTTCCTGGCGCGAGAAGCTTTTGATATCATCGGGGTTGAATAAGTTAGGCTCCTTCTCCAGGCTTAGGTCTGCCGTAGTCACCTCAAGGCGGGCCGGATGAAAGAAAGCGCTGTCGGCGGTGAACCGGACGAGCTGATAGTAGAAGTAGCTGGGCTTGGTACTGCCTGCGGGCTGGTAGCTCACCACATACACATCGCCGGCCTTCGGATTGGTTAGGTGATCTTGCAGCTTTTCTTCTGCACTCTGACAGCTTGCCAGCAGCCCAAGCAAGGAGAAGATACTGGGCAAAAAATACCGTAGTCGCGCTATTGATTGGCTTTTCATAAGCTTCTGGGGGGCAAAATGGATGGGCAAGTAGTAGCTTGTGTAAGCTCAAACGTGACTTGCTATAACTTAGGTATAAATACACAAAAAGGCGGTTCGCTGTATGCGGACCGCCTTTTTGTGTATTTCAAAAAGCGAATTGCTTTACCAGATAACAGCACGTCTGGTTTCAGCACGAACCATCTTTGCGTCTTCCTTGCAGCCAAAAGCCTCATAGAACTGGGGCATATTCTGGAGCGGACCAATGGTGCGGAACTGACCCGGTGAGTGCGGATCTGTTAATACTAACTGGCGCAAATACTCCGGCCGAGAATTGCTACGCCATATCTGGGCCCAAGCCAAGAAGAAACGCTGCTCTGGGGTCAAGCCATCCACTTTGGTTTTGGGCTTGCCTTCCAGCTGCTTCTGCAAAGCAGTGTAGGCAATGCTGAGGCCACCGAGGTCAGCGAGGTTTTCGCCCATGGTCAGCTTACCATTTACGTGCACTGAGTCGAGAGGCGTGAAAGCATCGAACTGAGCGCCTACGATAGCCGCGCGGGCTTCAAACTTCTCCGCGTCTTCCTTGGTCCACCAGTCGCGCAGGTTGCCTTCGGCGTCGTATTGGCGGCCTTGGTCGTCGAAGCCGTGCGTGATTTCGTGCCCGATGACCGCGCCCATACCACCGTAGTTGACGGCGTCGTCAGCGTTCGGATCGAAGAAGGGCGGCTGCAGGATACCGGCCGGGAACACAATTTCATTCATCGACGGATTATAATAAGCATTTACCGTCGGTGGGGTCATGCCCCACTCCTTGCGGTCGATGGGCTTACCAAACTTGCTTACGTTGTCATTGAAGGCCCAAATACGGGTATTAATGAGGTTCTGAGCGTAGGAGTCACGACTAATATTTAAAGCCGAATAGTCCTTCCACTGATCGGGATAGCCGATTTTCACTGTGAACGCATCCAACTTTTTCTGGGCTTCGGCTTTGGTGGCGGCGCTCATCCAGGTGTTTTTCTGAATGTGCTCCGACATAGCGGCACGCAGGTTCTTTACCATCTCCATAGCCTTTGCCTTAGCTTCAGGCGAGAATGCTTTATCCACGTAGAGTTGGCCGAACGCTTCGCCCAGGGCACCATCGGTGGCGCGCAACATGCGCTTCCAGCGAGGCTGCTGCTGTTTGGCACCGCTGAGCACCTGGTTAAAGCGGAACGACTCATCCACGAATGACTTCGGCAAAGCCTGCGTCATGGAGGTCACGAAGTGCCAGCGCATGTACGTTTTCAGGTCCGCTAGGGGCGTGTCCTTCATAAGACTGCTGGCTTCCTTAAAGAATGCAGGCTGTCCTACGATTACTTCTTTGGCGGCACCCAACTTATTATTAGCGAGCAGAGTAGACAAACCCAGATTTGGGAATTGCTTATTCGCTTCAGCCACGGTCATTTTGTTGTAGTTGGCGTACGGGTCGCGCAACTCCACACGGGCTTTGCTGGCTTTGGCAAGGCGCGTCTCAATGCGCATCACCGTGGCCGCGTTTTTCGCAGCCGTAGCTGCGTTATCACCAGCGAGCTTAAACGTGTTGGTCAAATACGTTTGGTAAGCCGTGCGAATGGCTTTTGAGCGCGCGTCGTCCTTGAGGTAGTAGTCACGGTCGGGCAGGCTCAGGCCACCTTGGTACAGATTGACAGCATATTGAGTGCTAATCTTGTCATCTTGCCCCACGTAAGCTCCGAAGAAGGCACCGGTACGCAGCATTTGATGGCGAGCCACCAACGTTTGTAAGCCTTTCAGATCCTTCACGGCCGCCAAGCGGTCCAGTTCAGGCTTTAGAGGCGTCATGCCCGCTTTTTCGATGGCCATCGAGTCCATGGCCGTGAAGTAGTAGTCGCCTACTTTTTGGGCGTTAGAACCCTTAGCGGCGCTGGTATTAGCAGCGGCCTCGTCCAGAATCTGCCGCATTACGGCGTTGTTCTTATCAAACAACTCATTGAAGCTACCCCACGACGACTCGGCCGCTGGCACGGGGTTGTTCTTCAGCCAATTACCGCTGGCGTACTGATAGAAATCCTGGCAAGGATCAGCCGTTTTATCCAGGTTGGCTACATCCAGCCCTACCCCTTTTACCATGGCTTCTTCGGCTGGGGCGGGAGTAGTGGTGGCAGCCGTGTCGGGGGTGGCGGGCGGAGTGCTGGTGGCGCAGCTCGTCAAAGCTAGCCCGGCCGCGGCTACCATAGCCAGGGTCAGGCTTTTCTGTTTTTTCATAAGTGGGTGGAAATGCAAGAAAAGAGGGGAAATAGATAATTCGGGGAAGAAAGGTAAAGAAAAGCCGGAGCGCAATAGTGAGGCGAGGTATAGTAAGTCACAAAAAAGCCCCCAAATGTTTCTGGGGGCTTTTTTGTGCTTAAAATAAGATGAGCAAATACTTACCAAATGCGAGCACGCTGGTTTTGAGCGCGCACCATTTTGGCATTTTCCTTACAGCCAAATGCCTCATAGAATTGGGGCATATTCATGAGCGGGCCGTTGGTGCGGTACTGTGCCGGCGAGTGTGAATCGGTTAGAACTTGCTGGCGCAGGTACTCGGGCCGAGCGTTGGTACGCCAAATCTGAGCCCACGACAGGAAGAAGCGCTGCTCCGGCGTAAAGCCGTCGTATTTAGGCACGTCGCCGTTCGGATACTTCTTCTTCAGTTGCTTCTGCAAAGCAGTAAAGGCAATGTTCAGGCCGCCGAAGTCAGCGAGGTTTTCGCCCATCGTCAGCTTACCATTCACAAATACCGAGTCGAGGGGCGAGAAAGCGCTGTACTGCGCACCTACCATGTCGGCGCGCTGCGTGAACTTCTCCGCGTCCTCTTTGGTCCACCAGTCGCGCAGATTGCCTTCGGCATCAGACTGGCGGCCGCGGTCGTCGAAGCCGTGCGTGATTTCGTGGCCGATTACGGCACCCATACCACCGTAGTTGACGGCGTCATCGGCCTTCGGATCGAAGAAGGGCGGCTGCATAATGCCGGCCGGAAACACAATCTCGTTTAGCGACGAGTTGTAGTAGGCATTTACCGTAGGTGGCGTCATGCCCCACTCACCCCGATCAATCGGCTTGCCGAACTTGTTCACGTTGTACTTATAATCCCACATGCGAGCGTTCAGCACGTTTTGCACGTACGAATTGCGTGAGATGTCGAGCGCGGAGTAATCTTTCCACTTATCAGGATAGCCGATTTTCACCACGAACGCATCCAGCTTTTTCTGGGCTTCGGCCTTAGTGGCTGCACTCATCCATTCTAGCTGGCTGATGTGCTCAGACATGGCCTCGCGGATGTTGTTGACCATTTCCATGGCCTTCTCCTTGGTTTCGGGCGTGAAAGCCTTATCCACGTAGAGTTGGCCAAATGCTTCGCCCAGAGCGCCGTCGGTGGCGCGCAACATGCGCTTCCAGCGCGGCTGCTGCTCTTTAGCACCCGTCAATACCTGCGTGAAGCGGAACGACTCATCGTTGAATGACTTTGGCAACGCATCGGCCACCGAGGACACCACGTGCCAGCGCAGATAGGTTTTCCAGTCGGCCAGAGGCTCGCTTTTTAGGGCTGTGCTGGCTTCTTTCAAGAAATCGGGCTGGCCTACAATCACCTCTTTTGCCGATCCTACGCCCAGTTGCTGCAACATACCGGGCACGTTCAGGTTCGGGAATTGTTTGCTGGCCTCGGCCACGGTCATTTTGTTGTAGTTGGCATACGGGTCGCGCATCGCTACGCGGTCCTTTGATGCCTTTGCCAACCGCGTTTCCAAACGCATCACCGTGTTCGCGTTCTTAGCGGCGGTAGCTTCATTGTCGCCGAGCAGCTTAAACATATTGGTCAAATATGTCATGTAAGCCGAGCGAATGGTTTTGGAGCGGCCGTCCTCTTTCAGGTAGTAATCGCGGTCGGGCAAGGTCAAGCCGCCCTGCGACAGATATACCGCGTACTGAGTGCTGATTTTGCGGTCTTGGGCCACGCCAGCGCCGAACACAGAACGAGTCCGGAGCATCTGCTGCCGCGCCAACGACGCCTGCAGCCCTTTCAGATCTTTGATGGCCGCAATACGATTCAATTCAGGCTGAAGAGGTTTCAGGCCGGCGGCATCAATAGCGGCCGAGTCCATGGCGGAGGCGTAGAAGTCGCCTACCTTTTGCAGGTTGCTGCCTTTCGTAGCGCTGGTATTGGCAGCGGCGTCTTGCAGAATCTGGCGCATCACGGCCTCGTTCTGGTTGATGAGCCCGTTCCAAGAGCTCCAGCGCGATTCGGCGGCCGGGATGGGGTTATTCTTCAGCCAAGTGCCTGAAGCATATTGAAAAAAGTCTTCACATGGATCTACCGACGTATCAATATTAGCCGGGTCCAGGCCTACGCCCTTCACAACGGGCGCCGCAGTGGTGGTAGTCGCGGTAGTGGTAGTGGTCGAAGCGGTATCCGAGGTGGTCGGTGTCTTCGACGAGCTACATCCGGCCCAGGCAAGACTTGCCGCGGCCACGGCGGCCAACGTCAGACTGTTGAGGTTTTTCATATGAACTTGGATGAGTGAAAATGAGGTTGAGGCAAGAAAGATAAGTGAAAGCGTCCAAACAGATGAAGGCTTAATTCTATTCTTCCGACTTGAAAAGCTATACACTATGCGGTTTTTCCTTGTTCCCGCTGCCCCCAATTCCGTACTTTGCTATCTATGCCGCCCCTCTTCAATCGTCGCTCCGAGCCAAATTTGCCCCCAGCCGACCGCCACTGGCTTTGCCGTTGGCCGAGTTGCTGTTGCGCGTAAAACAAACGCTCACCGAGCGCTTTGCCGAATCGTATTGGGTTATCGCTGAAATCGCGGAGCTAACCCCGCCCCGCCACGACGGCGCTCACTGCTACCTTACCCTCACCGACCAGCATCGTACCGGCCGCGGGGCCGAGCTGAAGGCTCAGGCCCGCGCCACTATCTGGAGTCAGCGCTTTCAGACACTAGCCCCGGCTTTTTATGAGGCTACCGGCCAGGAATTGCAGCCGGGCCTAAAGGTTATGCTGCGGGTGCAAATCAAGTTTCACGAGCAGTATGGTCTGAGCTTGGACGTGCTGGCTCTTGATCCCACCTATACCGTCGGCGACCTGGCCCGCCAGCGCCTCGATACTGTGCGCAAGCTCACGGCAAAGGGGCTGCTTGAAAAGCAGAAGCGACTGCCGCTGGCTATTGGTCCGCAGCGCTTAGCTGTCATTTCTTCGCCAACGGCCGCTGGCTTTCAGGACTTCATGCAGCAGCTCAGCGAGTCGGTGTTTGATTTCTCCGTAACGCTGGTGCCAGCTTTGATGCAGGGCACGGAGGCACCGGCCAGCATTCGGGCGGCCTTGGACCATATTCGGCCCCGCCGGCGCTACTTCGATGCGGTGGTCATTATCCGGGGTGGCGGCGGCAAAACTGATTTGCTGGCCTTCGACGATTATGGATTGGCGGCCGCAGTGGGTGCTTTCCCGTTACCTGTAGTTACCGGTATTGGCCACGAGCGCGACGAGGCGGTAGTGGATCTGACGGCGCACACGGCCCTAAAAACGCCTACGGCCGTTGCTATTTTCTTTCTGGACCGCCTGGCTCGCCTCGATGCTGCTTTCGACGGCTACGCGGCGCGTATACAGGAGTTGGCTTTCGAGCAATTACAAACCGCTGACGATCAACTCCGACGCCTCGCCCGGCACACACAGCAAGCAGCCCAAACGCAGTTTGCCGAGCAGCGCACCTTGCTGCATCAGCGCATCCGACAGGCAGCCACGGCACCGCGGGCACAGCTGCGGCAGCAGCATCGCCTTCTGAATCGGACGCGTCATTCAGCGCAGCGGGCGGCCCAGCAGGCGCTGGCTGGTCAGCAACGACAACTGCGCACCTTCGGCCGGGCGTTGGCCCAGCGGTTTCGGCGCCATCAGCAGCGCCGCCAACTGCACCTGCTGCGTAAGCGCTACCAGTTGCAACTGGCCGCTGAGCGCCTATTGCATCGCACTGAGCTACGGCTGGCACAATTGCGGCCCACAACTCAGCCTGAAGCACTGGGGGGCTTTTTGGCTAATTCCGCAGTTGTATTTCCACCGCAGGACTCTGCTTTCGGCTAAATTTCTACTTGTAGGCTAGCTTGTTGATGCAATTAGCCCATACGGTTATTGCCATTTGCCCTTAAAAAAGCCTCCCAGCTTTACATTTATCTCTGTTCCCGCACGGCTAGCCTATTTTGGTCAACGCCGCTCTACACATTCCCATGACAAACAACCTAACCTACCGCCAAGCTATCGAAGAGTTGGAAACCATTTTGCGCGCCCTCGAAACCGATACAGTGGATGTAGACGACCTAACAGCGCGTGTTCAACGCTCTGCTGAGCTAATTCGACTGTGCAAGCAAAAGCTCCGCAATGCGGAGTCGGCTATCGACCGCGTGTTTGAGAACCTAGATGAAGAAGACGAGTTGGATGAGGATGTACCAGCTGACGACGACGACGAGCCCGCACCTCGTGTTGTGCCTAGCGGTAAGAGTCCGCGCGTGCGTCCTACGGCCCCACCTCCCCAGTTACCCGGCGAGCTACCTTTTTGATACGACTACCAGCACTATTCGATAAAGCTAGCTTGCGCCCAGCCTGAGAAGCGCGGGGGTATGCTCGTCTTTATTTTGGTGATTAGAGAAGCCGTGGGTTTCAAACCAATAGCCTGTCGCTATATTTGAATTCGCTACTACGCCCAATTTCTACTTGGGCAATTTTCTCTCTTACCCACATCTATTTTCTTCAATTCTAATGGAAGTTTTAAAAGATCCCTTCGACCCCAAAGCCGGGAAAAAAATCAAGTCCAAAGAAGCGGCACGCTGGACCAAGAACTATCGAACCAACCCTGGCAAGCAGGAAGAAACGCTGACCTTGGCCCATTACTTTGGCAAAGAGTTTCTACTGAGTATTTTGAACGAAGATGCTTGCGCTGGCTTACGCATCTACCAAGCCATCGATGATGAGGGCGCAAGCCGCTTGTTGGTAGTCGGGGTTGATGCCAAAGGCAAGGATCTGATTAGCCCCATTGATGACGACGGGGATGGCGCCGTGGGCGATACCCCTATGATGTGCCCTGATAATTGCGACCCAAATAGTCCGCTGATGCAGTAGCATTGTCGTTATTTACTACCAATCAAACTACTATGGACTCTTGGGCGCGGCTTCATCTCGTTAATCGGGTTTTAGAGGCCGCGCCTTTGTTGCCGTTTGCGGTGGCTTTTCTAAGGCGGCGCAATATTCCGTATAAGCTCAAGCCAGTCTACTACTACATTGGCGCCGAAGCATTTTTCTTTTTTTTAGATAGAATAAGTCGACTTACAATTCGTAACAATATCTATATCTATCACTTAGGCACGCTTCTATTCGTCTTTTTTTTAGCTCAGACTTACCGCCGCCTTCTACCCCCTGGGCGCGTTCGAGCTGCTATTCCGATAAGCTTAGTTTTCTTTTCAGTAGTTGCCTTCCTAGATGCTACTTTTTTGAGTGGCTTCTTCACTCTTCTCAATGCTAATTCGCATTCTTTCGGCTGCACTATCCTTATTGTTTTGGCATTGGTTCATATTTCCCATTTAATCAACTCATCACCTTATACTGCACTGGAAAAACAACCAGACTTTTTTTTAAGTGTGGCGGTGCTGATGTACAGCTCATGCTCCATTATTTCTTTTATAGCTGTCAAAACGATCTATTCATCCGACTATGACAGACTTACAACGCTGTATCTGGACAGGCTTTTTACTACGCCAGATGTTCTGCTGTTTGCCATTGCTATGGCCTTATTAGCGTGGATGTTCACTTTCTATCCACTTAGCACGCCTCCGCGCCGCGCCCTACCTAAATGGCTGCATTACAGTAGTTGGCGCCCGCGCCCTTTCCGCTTGCTGTACCAACCACTTATGGAGCAATTACAGAAGGAGGAACTGCAAAAGCATTGAGCATTTAACCTACACTCTTACTTACCTTTATGCATACGATGGGGGACTTTTCTCAGTATCCTTGACTGTTGTTTTAATCTAATATCTCCCCTCCCGCTAAGTACGTATCCATTAGTAGATGGTGCGACCTAGTGAAGCTGTCCATTATGTCGAAGGAGCTTATTGCCCTCCTGCTTATCACACCCATTCTGCTGCTGCTGGCGGGCGGCATTGTGACGTTCGTGATTCGGGATCAGCGGCGGCGCCTACGACAGCAACTGGAGTTGCAGCGGATGCGCGAAGATGGTCAGCAGCAAGCCCTTGAAGCAGCACTCCTTGCCCAGGAAGAAGAACGCCAGCGCATTGCCGCCGATCTGCATGATGGGGTTGGCACCACGCTGGCCATTGCCAAAATGCATCTGCACTCTCTCGGAGACCCTAATCGCACCAAAGAAGCCACCGACCTGCTCGACCAGGTGATTACGGAGGTGCGTCGCATTTCTCGTAACCTGCTGCCGGCCGCCCTACAGAAGTTTGGACTACCCTTCGCGCTTGATGCGCTGGCTCGCACCGTGCCGCCTGATGCGCGAACCAAAGTATATATCGACCAAGACGGGACCCCGCGGCGTCTTGATCCGGGGCTGGAATTGATTGTGTATCGCATTGCGCAGGAGTTGCTGGGTAATGGCCTCAAACACGCGCAAGCCGACACGTTGCGCATTGCCGTTAACTTTCAGCAGCAGCAGCTCAGCTTGCATTATAGTGATGACGGAATAGGATTTAATCCTATTGTAAACGAGACAATACCCTCCCCCGGCACCCGTACTGGGCTGGGACTTACCAACTTACGAAGCCGGGTGGCCGTACTGCGCGGAACCCTCCACCATGAGTCTGCACCGGGAGATGGCACTCGTGTTTGGATTACACTCCCGATTCCCTATCTTGTTACCGATCAGGCAAATATCAATGCATCTCTCCATGAATAGTAATATAATTCGCGTCGCGGTTGTCGATGACCATTTGTTATTTCGCAAAGGTTTACGGGCACTGGTAAGCGGATTTGCCGGTATGGAGGTTCTCTTCGAAGCCGGCGACGGGCAGGAACTTCTGGAGCGACTAGACTTTGGAGTAGTGCCCGACGTGATTCTGATGGATCTGCAGATGCCTGTGCTCGATGGTCTGCAAACAGTTCGTCTGTTGCGAGTTCAATATCCGTATGTGCGCGTCATTATCATTTCTATGCATGACGAGCCGGAGCTGATTGAAAATTTGCGGGCGGAAGGCGCGCATGGCTACCTGCTCAAGAACGCGAATCCGGAGGAGGTTCGTAAAGCTATTGAAATGGTTATCCGTCAGAAGACATCTCGCCCTACTTCTTTGGTTAAGCATTGATTCCAGACAAGATATAGTATTGCTTCAGCAAAAAGCCCCCCAGATACTTTCCGGGGGGCTTTTTTGTTCTCCTATTATGAAGCATGACTAAAGCAGTTCCTGAGCCGGGTCCCAGAAGAGCTTTTTGAAGTTCTGCACCTGGTCGTCTGCTACCTGCACGCCTTCGGCCTCCAGCGCCTCCTGCATAGCAGTAGGCGTAGCGAAATGATGGCGCCCCGTAAGCAACCCGTTCCGGTTGACGACGCGCTGGGCCGGCACTTGCTCTAGTCCGCGGGCTGGTACAGCAGCAATGAGAGCATATCCCACCATGCGCGCGCCGTGGCGGGCGCCCAGGTAGTGCGCAATAGCACCATACGTACTCACCCGACCGGGCGGAATCAGACGCACGACCTCATGTACATCCTGAAAAAAATTACGCTGAGTGTCCGCCGGTTCTTTAGGTGTTTTCATAGAGCAAAGTAAATGGAAAACTTCATCCTAATCGATCCTCAAAACAAGCTCAGCAGTAGTAAAAACCCGCTTTTTATACTAACCCGACCTCCCTTCCAGTCGTACCATAGCATGTGAGGCTCCCCGGAACCTCGCTTTCTATCTCCAACCCATCCAACTTAACAAACTGCTATGTTCGACAAACTAAAAAGCCTCGACGATTTATTAGAAATGCAACTCAAAGACCTTTACAGCGCCGAAAATCAGTTGGTGAAGGCATTGCCCAAAATGGCTGCCGAAGCTAAAGATGGCCGGTTGCGCCAAGGATTCGAAAAGCATCTCCAGGAAACGCAGAACCAGGTAGCCCGATTGGAGCAAATTGGTAAGGCCATGGACCTAAAACTAAGCGGCCACACCTGTAAAGCAATGGAAGGCTTGATTGCAGAAGGCAAGGAAACGATGTCGGAAAACGCAACCGATGAAGTAATGGACGCTGCTCTGATTGCGGCTTCCCAGCGCATTGAGCATTACGAAATTGCTGGCTATGGCACCGCTGCTCACTACGCCGAGCGACTTGGTCATAGCGAAGCTGCTTCATTGCTCCGCCAGTCGTTGCAGGAAGAGCAGATGACCGACACTAAGCTCAACGACTTAGCGAAGAACTACCTGAACCAGAAGGCGATGTAAGCTTTCCAGATATTTTTACAAAAAAAGCCTGCAACCTGCAGGCTTTTTTTGTGTCATAAGTGGCTAAGCGAACCGTTCTTAAAATGGTATTAATAGCCTTGGGGGGCAAAATAACGTTACAGACATTGTGTTTGAAACACCTATTTACTCTTTTACAGCGGCCGCGACTAAACTTACTAAGGGGCCACGGCGTTCATATACATCGCTGCCCCAAAAGGTCTTTATACCACTGATACTGAGTTGGGAATAGCTCCCTCACCACATGCAAACTAAGGAGAAAGAAGTACTTGTGCCCGAAGTAGAAGAGTCGCGCCCCGGGCGCAGAATACTCTGGATTGTATTGACCATAGCGCTCATAGCGGCTGCGGTATTTGTTAAGATGCGCTATTTCCCTTCTCCCACAGCAGGGGGCAAAGGAGGTCCGGGGGGCAAAAGTGGCCCAGGTGGCGGAGGCGGTGGTGGTCGCGGAGGTGCCGGTGGCGGCGCGGGCGCTAAAGCTCCCGTGCAGGTATACGTGGTGCAGGCCACTAACTTATCCGATCAGGTAGCGGCCACGGGCTCCGTCCTTCCCGATGAATCGGTGGTTATCAAAAGCGAGCTATCGGGCAAAATCACTAGCCTGAATATTAAGGAAGGCCAGCCGGTGAAGAAAGGCCAGTTGCTTTTCAGTATCAATGCCGATGAAGCGCAGGCCGCTATTCGCAAGCAGGAATACAACATTAAGCTTTACCGCGACCAGGAGCGGCGCCAGCGCACGCTCCTGGAGAAAGAATATATCAGTGCCCAGGAATATGAGCAGGCGAATAATCAATACCTCACGGCTCAATCGGACCTGCAAGCGTTGCGCGCTACTCTCGACCGCGCTTTCGTGCGCGCGCCCTTTGATGGTGTGCTAGGCCTGACCACGGCCACAGTAGGTACTTATGTGAGTCCCGGTTTTGAAATTACCACCCTTTCCCGCGTGCGGCCCGTCAAGATTGACTTCGCCGTGCCCGGTCGCTTTGCCAATAATGTTCGCGTGGGCGACGTAGTAAGCGTGACCGACGAAAGCACCAATAAGCAGTACGATGCTAAGGTGTACGCCATTGACCCTCAGATTGACCCCGTTAGCCGCACCCAGCCTGTGCGGGCCCGCTACTCCAACACCAAGGATGAGCTTCGCCCCGGCGCTTTCGTAAAAGTAAACCTGAAGCTCGGCGAATCGACGGATGCGTTGCAGGTACCGACTGAGGCCGTTATTCCGGAAGCGAGCGGCTACAGCGTGTACACCGTGAAGAACGGAAAAATGGTCCCCAAGAAGGTGAAAATCGGTATTCGCTCGGATAAAGTGATTCAGATAACCGACGGCCTGGCCGTGGGCGACACTGTTATTCGGACTGGTATTCTGCAAGTGAAGCCCGGCGACGCCGTGCGCGTGATTAAGTAAGCCTACTTCTGCTTTTTAGAAGCGGGGGGCTTTTTTTACTCTTATCATCCTTATGAGCTTATCCTCAACCAGCATAACCCGCCCCGTTCTCGCCATCGTGATGAGCCTTGTCATCGTGATATTTGGCGTAATCGGGTTTCGGTATTTAAGTATCCGGGAATATCCTAGTGTCGACCCGCCCATTATTACGGTGTCGGCCAGTTACACCGGTGCCTCGGCCGACGTAATGCAGGGTCAGGTGACGGAGCCATTGGAGGAAGCCCTGAATGGCATTGCCGGTATCAAGAACCTGACGTCTAACTCTCGCGATGGTCGCACCCAGATTACGGTTGAGTTTGACCTGGATGCTGACCTCGAAACCGCCGCCAACGACGTGCGCGACAAGGTTTCGGGTGCCCAAGGCCGCTTGCCCCGCGACATCGATCCGCCCGTTGTAAGCAAGGCCAACGCCGACTCGCAGCCCATCGTGATGACCTATCTCAGCAGCAGCAAGCGCACCTTGCTGGAGCTGACTGACTACGCTAACAATACCCTCAAGGAGCGCCTGCAAACCATTCCGGGCGTATCCGAAATTCGGGTGTATGGCGAGCGTAAATACTCCATGCGTCTCTGGCTCGACCCGGTTAAGCTGTCGGCGCTGAGCGTATCGCCGGTAGATGTGCAGGCGGCACTTACCCGTGAAAATGTGGAGCTACCCAGTGGCGCGGTGCAGGGTGAAAACACCCAGCTTACCCTGCGTACCATGGGCCGCCTAACGTCGGTTGAGGACTTCAATAACCTGATTATCCGCAAAGACGCTTCCTCCTTGGTGCGGCTTTCCGACATCGGCTACGCTGAGCTGTACCCCGAAAACGACCAGACTATTTTCAAAGTGAATGGCGTGCCGATGGTCGGCTTGGCTATTATTCCGCAGCCGGGCTCCAACCAGATTGATATTGCCGACGAGTTTAATAAGCGCATTGAGTTGTACGGTAAGGATCTGCCCGCCGACTTAGTGCTGAAGCCGGGCTTCGACAACTCGGTTTTTATTCGTCAGTCTATCACGGAAGTAGAGCATACTATCATCGAGGCCTTTGTGCTCGTGGTAATTATCATCTTCCTATTCTTGCGCGACTGGCGCTCTACCCTCATTCCAGTAGTCGCCATCCCAGTGTCGTTGATTGGTATCTTCTTCGTGATGTACCTCCTCGATTTCTCCATCAACGTGCTCACGCTGCTGGCTATCGTACTCGCTATTGGTCTGGTAGTAGACGATGCCATTGTGGTACTGGAGAATATCTACTCACGCATCGAGGATGGCGAAGACCCAAAAACGGCCGCTATTAAAGGTTCTGAGGAAATTCTGGTGGCTGTAATCAGTACGACTATCGTACTAGCCGCGGTATTCCTACCGGTAGTTTTCCTGACTGGTATTACCGGACGCTTGTTCCGCGAGTTTGGGATTGTGGTAGCCGGATCGGTATTGATTTCAGCGTTTGTCTCGCTTACGCTCACTCCCATGATGTGCTCGGTGCTGCTGAAGCGCGAGGAAAAGCACAATTGGTTTTACCGTAAAACGGAGCCGTTTTTCGAAAACCTGATTAGTGGTTATAAAAGTAGCCTCGAAACATTTCTGCGTAACCGCTGGCTGGCTTGGCTGGTGGTAGCTGGTACGGGCGTTGGTATCTGGTTTTTCATGGGTGTCATTCCTTCCGAGCTGTCTCCTGTAGAAGACCGCAGCCGGATTAATATCAATGCAACCGGTCCGGAAGGTGCTTCTTTTGAGTTCATGGATCAGTACATGACCGACCTCACCAGAGTAGCCGTTGACTCGACGGGCGCGGAAAACCTAAGCAGTGTATTTGTCGTGACTTCACCAGGTTTTGGTGGTGGCTCCAATTCTGGTATTGCCCGCGTATTGTTGGTTGATGCCGACAAACGCACAGCCAGCCAGGATAAGATTGCAGCTAAACTGACAGCAGGCGTTAAGAGCCTTACAGCGGCCCGCACTTCCGTTTCTCAAGATCAGAGTATCGGTGGCGGCGGTGGTGGCGGTGGTGGCTTACCAGTACAATTTGTTATTCAAACCCAGGATTTCGATAAGCTTCGCACAGCCGTACCTAAGTTTCTAGATGCTGCCCGCCAAGACCCTACATTTCAGTTTGTCGATGTCAATCTGAAGTTTAATAAGCCCGAGTTGCGCATTACTATCGACCGCGAAAAGGCGCAGAGCTTAGGAGTATCGGTGCAGAGTATCAGCCAAACGCTACAGGCAGGCTTGAGTGGACAGCGCTACGGCTACTTCATCCGCGAAAGCAAGCAGTACCAAATAATCGGTCAGGTGGCCCGCGAAGACCGCAACCAGCCGCTGGATGTGCGTTTGCTTTCGGTTAAAAGTGCCGATGGAAAGCTTGTACAGCTCGACAACGTCATTCGCTTGGAGGAAAGCAGCACGCCGCCCCAGTTGTACCGCTTCAATCGCTATAACTCGGCTACGTTCTCGGCTTCCCTGTCTCCTGGCCAAACACTGGGCGACGGAATTGCCGCCATGCAGGCCATTGCTGATAAGCAACTCGACGACACCTTCACTACTGAGCTTTCGGGCGCTTCCCGCGACTTCCAGGAAAGCTCTTCTTCCCTCCTCTTTGCCTTCGGCTTGGCGCTGGTGCTGATTTATCTGGTGCTGGCCGCGCAGTTTGAAAGCTTCCGCGACCCGATTATCATCATGGTGACGGTACCGCTGGCGTTGTCGGGAGCACTGCTGAGCTTGTGGTATTTCAATCAAACGCTGAACCTGTTCTCGCAAATCGGTATCATCATGCTCATCGGTTTGGTGACTAAGAACGGTATCCTGATTGTGGAGTTTGCCAACCAACGCGTGGAACAAGGAGCCGATTACATGACTGGCCTCATAGAAGGTGCTACCGCCCGTTTGCGCCCTATCCTGATGACCAGCTTGTGCGCCATTTTGGGTATTCTGCCGATTGCCATAGCTACTGGCGCGGGGGCACTTAGCCGCCGGGCCATGGGTATTGGCGTGGTTGGCGGTCTGTTTTTTGCTACTGGCCTCACGCTGTACGTAGTGCCCGTGATGTATTCGTATTTCGCCACGGCTAAGAAGCACACCAAAAAGCAGGAAGAGGCCGAGAAAGCCTTAGCCGCCTGATAGTTGCCCCCCAGAATGCTCAGCCGAGGTTTCGGTTGCTGCATATGTCTGATGGCCCACCTTTTTTAGTAGTCTGCCTTTTTGTGGTAAGAATGTCCTTGTTTTCTCGTTCGCTGTTTTTCTCTTTTCTGCTGTTCAGTATTTCGCCGCTGGCGTGGGGGCAACAAGACCAAACGGCGAAGCCCCAAACCGTAGCACCCGCCCCGCCGCTCACCTTGCAGCAGGCTATCCAGATTGGGTTGGAAAACAACTACGGCATTCGCTTGGCTCGCACCGACGAGCAGATTGTCAGCAACAACGTGACTCGGGGCAATGCAGGCCAGCTGCCTTCGGTTAATGGCAACTTCACGCGCAACTTCACTCGCAACAACGTTCGGCAACAGCTCGGCGACCAGGACCCGCGCATTGCCAACGGGGCTGAATCGAACCAGCTCAACGCCAACGTAGCGCTCAACTGGACTGTGTTCGACGGCTTGGGTATGTTCATCGCCTACGACCGTTTGAAGGCACTAGAAAAGCAGCAGCAGCAAATAACCCGCGCCACGATTGAGGAAAGTATTGCCAACATCACCGATGCTTACTACAATGTGGTGCGAGAATCGGGCAAAATTCGCTCTCTGGAAGAAGCGCTCAACATTGGGCAGCAGCGCATCGACCTTACCCAAGGACGCGTAGATGTAGGTGTGAGCGCCAAGGTAGAAGTACTGACGGCGCGCGTTGATTACAACGCTGACCGCTCGCTGCTCTTACAACAGCAAGAATTGCTGTCAGCTGCTAAAATCAACCTAAACAATCTATTGGGCCGCACTACGGTTATTGATTTCCAACCTGTCGACTCCATTGTCGTTACGACCGGACTGAGGGCTGAGGAGATTGTGCAGGGCGTACTTGATAAGAATCCACGGTTGCAACAGGCGCGTTTAGGTGTCGATGTGGCCCGCTATGAACGCCGCCTGATCCGGGCTGACCGCTGGCCTCAGGTAAGCCTGACGAGTGGCTACGGCCTGACACGCAACATCAACGGTGCGGCCTTCTTTGGTACTCAGCTCGCCACCAACGTTAGCCGCAACCAAGGACTGAATTATGGTGTGGTAGCCACTATTCCTATTTTCAACGGCTTCAATCAGCGACGCCTTGAGCAGAACGCCCGCGTGGTAGAAGAGCAGAGCCGTCTGCTCCTAGACCAGACCCGCCTCAACCTTGACGCCGAAACCGAACAAGCACTGGCTCGCTACCAGAATCGTCTGCAGCTACTGGAGTTGGAAGAGGAGAACATTCTGCTGGCTCGCGAAAACGTGAATATTGCCCTCGCACGCTACCGTCTAGGCTTACTCACGCCGCTGGATTTGCGCGTAGCCCAGCGCAGCCAGCTCGACGCCGAAGTACGACTGCTGGATATTCGCTACCAAGCCAAGCAGGCCGAAACAACCCTGCGCCGCCTCAGCGGATATTTGGTGCAGGAAGGCACACCCCGCCCTTAGGTTCAGCCACGAGCATAAAAAGCCCCCCAGTGCTGGGTTTCGGGCTTTAGTACTACCGGCTAAGGCTTGGCTTCTATACCAGCCGGTGCTTGTATGTTTCGCAGTTCTTGCAGCGCTGCCCGGGTTTTTTCGAGGTTCTTGGCTTCTTTTTCCTCCTCATCCACGGGCAGCTTCGACATATCACCGAAGAAAGCCAAGATGTTTTGCCGCTGTGGGGACGAGATGCTCTCAAACTTCTTGTCGGCGAGTTTGCGCACCCACTCCCCGTACGTTTCATCGGCGAGAGCATACTCCCCTGCCTGCGTGGGTTTCCCCGTGTCGAAGTCGGCATTGGGTAGAGGCGGTGATTTGGCAGTTTGCTCCTGCTGAGCCAAGCTGCAATACTCTTTCATCACGACCCGAACGCTTTTCTTAAACAGTTCCTGGGCTTCGGGTGTCGGGAGTTTGAAAGCGAAGGGCTTTAAAGGTCCAATCTTGGGCAATACCCGCACCACTTTAGACAGCACCCGAGCCCCAAATCCGGGCTTCTGGTAGTCAGCCCCATACTGCCGGCGATACTCCCGCTCGCTTTGCCGGTACGTATAGTCGCGGCGGCGCGCTCCAGGGCTGAGCTTTCTGATTTCATCACGTTCAGCGTGCCACGCGGCCCGGGCAGCAATCGGAATTAGCTCGCGCACAGCAAACCGGTAGCTGCCAATGGCCAGGTCTACATTAGGCAGCACCTGACCTAATTCCAGTCCGTAAGTTTGAAGAAAAGCTCTTTCTAGCACCGGCTTACTCACCTGAAAGCCAATAAAGCTCTGATAAGCAGCGGAGCGGTAGCGGCCCGTCGCTAATTGCACTACATCGAAAGCAAACTCCAGCTGGGTGTGCTGTACGGGCGCTTCGTGGTAGGTAATGGCCGTCCCGAATTTAGCCTTAAGCTCGGGGTACACGGAGGCCATCGCTAAGTTGGTGCCTTGGGGATGGCCCTTGATATCGGCGACGTAATGCGCCAGCGCACCGAGTGCGAAGGCGTATTCATTGCGGTCGTGGGCCTGATCGAGAAGGTTTCGCACGAAGTCGCCGCTGCGCACGTAGTGGGTAAGATTAGTAAAGAGCTTAGAGCCAAATGGATAGAAGCCCATATCCTGAATAATTGCCCCCCCGTAGGCAAAAGACTTAGCCTCTATCCACTCCTCGCGGGTAGCGGTGCCAAATCGGCTTTTTATAAGCGGGACTAAGCACACGTCAAACGTTGAGTCTATATTGGCCTGATGGGTTAATACAGAGTAAGCAGAGGCTGATGGCACGCAAAATAACAGAGCCGCCAGAGCGGAGAAAAGCCATTTCAGCATAGTAGATGTGGAAAGCAAAAGGTGGGATGCTGAAAGTTGGATTTTTAGAATACTCAGTACGTGAAAGCTCGACCGGAGTTATGCTAGGTGGCAACAGACTTTATGTCTGGGTAACTAGTACGCGGTACTGCGGGGGGCTTTTTGCATCCCTTGAGCAAGAACATTACCACGAAGCTTACGAATCTGCATTAGCGCGACGGCACTCCGCAGCGGTTGGGCATCCCGGACGCATTTACGCAGCTATTCCATCGTGTCGGTAAAAGCGTCGGGTACACCAACGCTGCTCAGCAGGCCCTCAACCATTGCCATGCGCCACACCCAAAACACAGAATGAGTCAGGTCGCGGCCAATTCCAACTTTACCAGGCTCCAACGCTTGACCAGGGCGGCGCGGGTTATTACCGCGCACAATCAACCTATTGGTTAAAAAGGACTCTGCGCGAGTGAACATATTTTTTTTATCAGGGCCACGACTCCTTTTGATAAAGGACACCTTCAAATCAGAATAGCGCGTCCAGACGGTACCGCGGGCACCCCGCCGATCAAACTGGAAGTTGCACTGGATATGCTCGACCTGCCCCCGTTCGAAGCGAATGCGGGCGCTTGGCTCGCTTACTGGATTCAGAATAGCGAAAGGGGTCGGCCCAAACGAGCCCACCAAACTGTGGCGTCCCTGCGGATCGGCAAAATTGAATTTAAACACCCCTTGCATAAAGCACTTGTCCTCCAACCAGCCCGAAACACGCCCGATGGATGGGCTGGCGCTCCGGTACGTGGGGCTATTTGTGAATGGGCTGATACTGGCATGGAGGCGGGTGATGGAGAAATTAACGGGAATTGTGCTGCCTTTGGCAATTTCGGAGCTTTGGAAGCTTAAGTTGATGATTTTTGCTGTGCCCAAGTGTAGCCGAAAAGGTAACCGCCGAAGCTGCTCCGGCGACACTACCGACAAATCAGTTGGCTGTGGATAATTCTCATTACCGGTAATCTGTAGCCGCGGGTTGTGTAGCTCCAGCGCCTTAGCCACTAACTCCCCGTTGCGTGCCCAGGTGGCGCAATTCAGCCCTACCAGCCGCAGCTGTGTCAGGCGAGCCGTCAGGCGGGTTGCGGAGAGGCGTTTGCGGCGGGCAAATTCGGCGGGGCCCATAGTGGGCGTCAGGGTCAAGCCATCCGCCTGAGCCAAACCTGTGCGAGAATCTAGTTGAAACTTTTCACAGCGAGCCCGATAAAAAGGGGCATCCACTAGAGCCGTGGCTGGGCCAGTGCGTACTTTCCAGGCTACGGCATAAAAAATTCGCGTTGGGTCGTGGGCGCCCAACGAGTCTATTCGCATGTCGACAGCTTGCACACTAACGCCCCGAACGGTGGGTGACCCAGCCATTTTAGGCAGCCGAAATTGCCCCCCAGATAAGCCTACATAGCGCAACATGCAACGCTTCAGCCAAGGTGGCAGCTGCTGGTGCAGAGGGCGCACCTTGGTTTTTGGAGTCGGAGAGCCTGCCAGAAAGGTGGCCTCGGGAGACGTTAGAAGCAGAGAATCAGCCTGTAGCAACTGGCGGGTTAAGGGCAGAGCCTGAAGACCAGTGAGGCGCACTTGAGGTAGCGAGAGCGTAAGTCGTGCCGTGGTTGCAGGTTCTTTGCTCTGCTGTATAGCCTGCACGCGCACAGTATTTAGCTCCAGCAGCTGGCGGTCGGAGGAAAATCGTAGCGCCTTCACGCTTGCTATATGGTTCTTCGCCACTACGCGAGCATCGGCTAGCTGAAAAGAGGTGCGGCGGGCATAGCTCACGCGCTGTGAATCGGCGGCCCCAACCGGGCTGATGAGAATGTCATGTGCCTCTAAGTCGCCGCGGCCCAGGGTAAATACCGGCTGCTTATTGGGCGTATAATTGCCCCCCACGTTGACCAGAAACAGATGATTGAGGCGTATCCCTTTCACGTGCAGCGGCAGGCGCTCATACAGCGGTTTCGACGGCTTGGTAGTGCTGGGGGGCATTTTGCCTACTTCCAGACGTATGGCTTCTATCATCACTTTATTAATCGGCACTACGCCTCTGCGCAGCAAGCTCAGCAACCCTATGCCCTGCACGCGAACTGTGTTCACATCTGCGCGCACGGGCGGGAGTTGGCTGCTCGGCGTCGGACCGGAGCGCAACTGCACTCCCCGTGCTGTCAGGGAGCGGGCCCATAAGCTGGTGTGAAGCTCTCTTATTCGGAGGCTATAAAAGCCCCCCGACGCCTGACTTACCTGTTGCTCCAGGGCTTGGTGCAGCCAAGCATCAAGTCGGCCCAGGGCGACCGTTACAAGGCTGATAATCACGGCGGCTCCAAGCAGCCAAATCGGCCAGCGACGCTTCTTTTTCTCAGGTTGAACTTCAGTCAGGAGAGGCATAGAAACAGCGCTATCAGGAACATGATACCTGGATCGGGCCCCTACTAGCACACGCCTCCGTAGTGGCTGTTATTCAACTGAGGATGTTGGTGTTATCCTGTCTATAATTTAGAAAAAGAAGGTGAGTTGAGAAAGAAAAAAGTAAACGTGCCACTTCTTTCATTTTCTTACGTCTTTCGTACCAAAGCCTCACTGTCAACGTTAAGTGCCTATGCTACTAGTAAGAATACTTTTTGCCGGCATGCTATTGCTGTTTGCCGCGCCTAGCCAGGCGCAGCAGGTGGAAGTGGTGAAGTTTCCGGCCCTGCAAAAGCGCTTGAGCCAACCCAACGACACAACCTACGTGGTCAACTTCTGGGCAACGTGGTGTGGTCCCTGCGTTAAGGAGCTGCCTTATTTTGAGCAGGCCAACAAGACCTACGCCGGCCAGAAAGTAAAAGTGTTGCTGGTGAGCCTCGACTACGCTTCTCAACTAGACAAGAAAGTAAAGCCCTTTGTGCAGAAGCGCGGGCTTAAATCGGAAGTGCTCCTGCTCAACGAAACCGACCCTAATTCTTGGCTTGGAAAAGTAGATGACAAATGGTCGGGGGCTATTCCATTCACGCTGATGCTCAACAACAAAAAGCAGAAGCGCGTCGGCTTCGAGCAGGAGTTTACGCAAGCTGAGCTTACTACCCAACTCACCAAGTTTTTGCGCTAGCCAGGTGGTCAGGCGCGTATTTCTCACTCTTAACTTGTTTGCCTCCCGATGAAAAAGCTAACCTCCTTCTTCGTCCTTTGCTTCGGCCTCGTGCTGCTGAGCGCTTTTGTCCGGCCTTCCGGCGGCTACAAAGTAGGCGACACCGCCACCGACTTTAAGCTCAAAAATGTGGATGGCAAGCTTATGTCGCTGGCCGACAACAAGGCTGCAAAGGGCTTTATCGTGGTGTTTACCTGCAATACCTGCCCATACGCGCAGGCCTACGAAAGCCGGATTATTGATCTGCACAAGAAATTTGCCCCCCAAGGCTATCCCGTGGTAGCCATCAACCCCAATGACCCCGCCGTAGCACCCGGCGACTCATTCGATAAGATGCAGGCCCGCGCCGCCAGCAAGAAGTACCCTTTCCCTTATTTGCTGGATGAAACGCAAAAAGTGGCGCAGACCTACGGTGCTACCCGCACACCCCACCTCTATGTGCTCACCCGCCAGGGCAATGCCCTAAAAGTCGCCTACATCGGGGCCATCGATGATAACTCAGAAGAGCCTACTGCGGTGAAAACCAAGTACGTGGAGAATGCCATGACCGATATTATGGCGGGCAAACCCGCTGCTACCAACGCAACCAAAGCCATTGGTTGCACTATTAAGTGGAAGAAAGCCTAATAAAGCCCCCAGTGGTCTTTTATACCTTCTTCTTCATTTTAGTTTCTATACAAAAGCCCCGCTTGCCTATGCAGGAAGTGGGGCTTTTTTGTGCTTTAAGCCGAATAAGTGACGCTTGAGCATTTGTGTAGTCTGCTAAGATTGTTACGTCCGTACAGAAACTTTGCATAATTCTGTAGCAAGTTGCTACTACCGATCAGTTGTGATACAGCTACTTTATCCTTGAAATGTACTAAACTTGTGCTGTGGTAAGTTCGACTCAGCCAGAGGTCAAGTCATTGTACTACTATCATTGCCTAGACAGTATCGGCAGTATAACTTGTCCCTTCAGGACATAAAGCTTTGGTTTTTGAATGCTGTTCTGAGTCAGAAAAGTCAGCTTCGGGTTACTTCTTTTCTCCACTATAATCGCCATTTATTACCCGCCTCTATGATTAGATCTTTTCTTGTGCTGCTTTTAGCGACGCTGTTGGTGGGATGCGTTAATACACGTAAAGCAACTTACTTCAATAACCTAAAGGAAAACAGTGAGTTTCAAGAGCTCAGTGCTCCGGAACACATCATTCAAGCGAATGATATTTTAGCCATTACAGTCAGCAGCCAAAACCCGGAAGCTGCCCGCATATTCAATGGTCCAGGCCGTCCGGAAGTTCGTAGCACTACGCCCGCCGGCACACAGCTGGAGCTTGCGGGCTACCTTGTCAATAAGGCAGGACTGATCCGCTTTTTGATGCTCGGCGACGTCCAGGCACAGGGCTTAACTACTGATCAGTTGCAGGCCTCCCTCCGGAATGCCATTGTGAATCGTAAGCTGCTAGTAGATCCTGTAGTGGAAGTACGAGTGCTAAACTATAAAGTAACCGTGTTGGGGGAAGTTGCTAATCCAACAGTGATTAGTGTACAGAACGAAAAGATCTCCTTGCTGGAAGCACTGGGCCTAGCAGGTGATATTACGTTATACGGTAGGCGTAACAATGTTTTGGTGATTCGCGAAGTCAGTGGTAAGAGAGTGACACACCGGGTTGATTTGAACTCTTCGGAGCTCTTTACCTCGCCTTATTATTATCTTCAATCCAATGATATCGTATACGTTGAGCCTAATAAAGCCCGCTTAGCTAGTGTCAGCCGCCTAAATCAATACTTGCCAGCTATTGTCAGCAGCTTCTCGGTTTTGGTACTAGTCATTAACATCTTATCAAACTAGCAGGGTCTCTATGAAACCTGAACGAAGGTCACCAGTACGTTCCGATGTTAGTTTGATAGGGTTATTAGCCTCACGCTATATTCCTTATTGGCCCCTATATGCGTTGCTGTGTGCCAGCTTATTTGCTCTCGCCTTTATTGCCACCAAATACATCGTACCGGTATACAGAATCAATGCTACTTTAGTTATCAATGACAAAGCCAAAGGAGTAGAAGAATCCGAAACGCTGCGTTCCCTTAATGTCTACGCTGCCAACAAGACGGTAGAGAATGAAGTGCAGGTGTTAAAGTCTCGCACACTGATAAATACGGTGGTGCATAACTTACGTCTTTACGCTCCCACATTCGAAGTCGGTCGCCTAAAAGCTGCTTCTGCTTACCTCAGCTCTCCAGTACGGTTGGAAGTCCAAAACCCGGCTTCATTGAAGCCTCAAAAACAAGTCTTATTCACCTACGATTCTAAAGCAGAACAGGTAAGGATAAACGGACAAGCGTATTCTCTTCAGCAATGGGAAAAGACCCCCTACGGGGTGTTAAGGTTTAGCAAAAACCCAGCTCAGAAGAGGTCTACAGACCGCCCACTATACTTCTCGCTGCTTGACCCGAAAGAGGTCACAGATGACATGATTACCAACTTGGAGGTAAGTGCAAGTAGCAAACTCTCCAGTGTCGTGGCCGTCCAATATACCGATGCCGTACCGGAGCGAGGAGAAGCTATAGTTAACTCATTACTTGAAGTTTATAACAGGGCTTCCGCAGTCAACAACAATCAGTTAGCCTCTAACACGCTGACTTTCATTACGGACCGCGTGCGGCTCGTGGAGCGAGAACTAGATTCGATTCAGAATCAAATTCAAAAATTTAAGTCTTCGCAAAACGTCGTTGACTTAAGTCAGCAAGGACAGCTATATCTGCAGAATGTAGCCGAGAATGACCGGGAGATTGCTGAAATAAATACCCAGTTGGCCGTGCTGGACAAAGTGGAAGACTATATGCGGGCGGGCGGAAGCAGAACCGGCATTGTGCCCACAACACTAGGTATAAGCGACCCAGTCTTGGCTGACCTCTTGCAAAAGGTTAATGAGCTTGAGTTGCGACAAGCTAACTTAAGCACCTCGTCTGGGGCAAACCATCCATTAACCAGAGCAGTCGAGAGTGAAATACAGGAGATAAAGCCGGGAATTAGCAATATTGTGCGCAGCCAGCGCAACAGGTTGCTGGCTAGCCGCGGCACTCTTGCGGGCAGCTCTGGTCAGTACAACTCGGTGCTGCGCACACTGCCCAGCAAGGAGCGAGAGCTGCTTGAAATCAGCCGCCAGCAAGCTATCAAGAGTGATGTTTATGCCTTTCTGCTGAAGCGCAAGGAAGAGGCCGAACTTAGCTCTGCGTCCAACTTAGCGGATAATCGTGTTGTAGACCGCGCCGAAGCTAGTGTGAAACCCGTGGCCTCCAAAAGGATATTGGTATTACTTGGAGCTCTCCTAGCAGGCTTCGCGTTGAGCACAGCCTATGTTTTTATTAAAGAAGAAGCGGGGGGCAAAGTTATGTTTCGCTCAACCCTAGAGAAGGCTACCACGCTGCCCGTAGTAGGGGAAATTAGTAGTAGCTGCCGTTTCTGGCTCCGGCGGGCGGTACCTCCGGCTGTAATCGCCCGACAGTTTGAGCAACTCCAGGCTGCACTAGGGTTTTACGACAGCACCCGCAAGCAGCAGAGCATCCTGGTTACCTCTCACCTATCAAATGAGGGAAAGACCTTTGTCAGTACGCAGTTAGCGGAAAGTCTGGCAGTGGCTGGCTATAAAACTATTCTTCTGGATTTAAACCTACATGCCCCGGAAACCACGCACGTCTACGGGCTAACCAGTAAGCAAGGAGCAGATGATTTTCTTCGTGGCACAGCCCAGCTTTCGCAAATAATTCATGCGACTTCTACGCCAGGGCTAGATGTACTGGGGGCGGGCTCGAGTCAGGCGGCTGCTTCCTTGTACCTAAGTCCAGCTATGGAGCAACTCTTTGATCATCTACGGGCAACCTATGAGTACATCGTCATTGATACGCCCCCGATAGAACTTGCCATCGACGCCTATATCTTAAGCCGTTGGAGCGATGTAAGTATGCTGATAGTCCGTCAGGGTTTTACGCCCTTAGCTATCGTGCAGCACTTAGATGAAAATAATAAGCTGCTGGCTATGCCCAATCTATCTATTGTATTTAATGCAGTTAAGCCCCGGGGGTTCTTGACCAGCTATACGGGCTACGGATACGGGTATGGGTATCAAAAAGTGTATAAGGGCAGTGCTCTCTCTACCAAACTCAACCTGACTACCACACGCCGGGAGTATGGAGTGCCTATCACGTGAGTGCACCTAATTGGGTTCTTCTACAAACCTTGTAGTTATATTCTGCTACATTATATTGTATTTTCTCCATAACCATTTGTATGTTGCTGCATGAAAATAGCAATAGTTGGACCGAGCATTACCCGAACCAAGGGTGGTATGGCTACAGTAATCCGGGACATGCTTGCTAATACAGCATCTGGAGTTGAGTTCATTCATTTTGTATCTCATGGAGAGGGAAGTGCAAGCGAAAAGATAAGCAGTGCATCCCGAGCTTTTTTGAAGCTACTGCAGGAGTCTGACATTGATGTTGTGCACATCCATGTAGCTTCCGATGCAAGCTTTTACCGCAAAAGTCTTTTCGTATTGCAATGTCGCGTGCGTCGCATACCAGTAGTCATGCATGTACATGGTGCAGACTTTGATACCTTTTATAATCAGTCAGGGGCTCTGCAAAAGGCATATATCCGAAAGATATTCTCTCAGTGCAGCAAGATCTTGGTGCTATCGAGCTTTTGGCAGACCTTTTTTCGCCAGAACATCACCCCCGACAATGTAGAGGTGCTCCATAATGGTGTGTATCCGGCGGCTTTCGCTTCCTGCTTCACTACGCCAGACAACCTGAACCGCTTTCTGTTTCTTGGCCGCTTAGGGCAACGCAAAGGGGTATACGATTTACTGAAAGCGGTTGAAGATCTTAAAAACAAACACCCACAAACCAATCTGCGCTTTTACCTTGCCGGGGATGGGGAAATCGAACAGGTGCAGCAACTGATAGAAGCCAAAGGCCTTATAGAGCAAGTGAAGGTGCTGGGCTGGATGGGCGACGAGGAAAAGCGCCACTGGCTACAGCAAGCCGACACGATGGTTTTGCCTTCCTATAATGAGGGATTGCCAATGTCCATTCTGGAAGCCATGGCGGGGGGCAAAATTATTATCAGCAGCCGCGTGGGGGGCATTCCTGACCTAGTAACGGAAGGAGTCAACGGTTTCCTGATAACACCAGGCGATGTAGAGAGTCTTAGTAAGCATATCACCTATGTCGCTACTCACCCCGCCGAAATGCTTCAAATGGCGCGCAGTAATCAGCAGAAAATTGAGGCAGATTATAACCTCGAGAAACTTAATGCTTGGCTAGTAGCCATGTACCACGACATTTCGCAGGTACCTACCCCTTAATGGACGGGCTTACTGGCTCATCGCCATTTGTGGCTAAACAGATTATTATTCTTCCGCCTAGTATTTCTCTTTAGCGCCTATTAACAACTCTACGGCGGCTGGTATCAAACTGCCGTATTAACCGGCTTAATTTCTCAAATGGCGGCATTGGTAAAAGAGAACAGCAGCCTGTTCAAGAATTTCTTATCGTTGAGCCTGCTGCAGGCTGCCAACAACGTGCTGCCCATTATCTCGATTCCTATTATCGTGCGCATCATTGGCCCCGACAAGTTTGGGGTAATCAATTTTGCCAGCGTGGTTATGTCCTTTTTCATTCTGCTGACGAACTATGGCTTTGATCTGACCGCTACTCGTGCCATTGCCATGAACCGCAACAGTGTCCAGACCCGCAGCAATGTCTTCAATGAGGTGCTGTACGCCAAGCTGCTGCTGTTTGGAGTGTCGCTACTGATTTTTTTGGTGCTGCTCAATACGATCCCCCAGCTGCGGGAGGAAAAGCTGGTCGCTATTTATTCCTTCATTCTTGTATTCTCCTTTGTGCTTACCCCTAGCTGGCTTTACCAAGGCATGCAGGAGTTGTACAACATTGCCATTTTCAACTTTATCACCAAGCTCTTATTCACGGTTTGCGTGCTGATCGTTATACGTGAGAAGCAAGACTACATCTGGCAGCCCTTTCTTATCGGAGTAGCGCACATTATTGTGGGTGTTGTTGCATTCATCTGGGCCATCCGCAAATACGATATAAGCCTTTTTTACGTCCCCCTTAAAAAGGTACTGCGCCATATCTGGAATGAGCGGGTCATCTTCTTTTCCTTTATCTCTATCAACGTGTACTCGTATGCTCCTACCCTTATTCTGGGATTGGTGCAAAGTAGTGAGGCAGTAGCCTTCTTTTCCGCTGCCTGGCGTCTGGTCGTCATTATGCACACCACCGTAACCATCCCCCTTGGTATGGCCTTGTTTCCCTACATCGGGGAGAACTTTGGTATCAGCCGCGAGAAAGGTATTGAGCGGATCCAAATGACGGCCCCATTTATCGTGTATCTCACAGTGCTGATGGGCGCCGGAGTATGGCTGCTGGCGCCATTCATTATCACGATTTTCTATGGCAATGCCTTCCACCCTTCCATTACCGTGCTACGCATTTTGTGCTTTATTCCTGTGCTAATGGGCATGAGTAATTTGATGGGCGTGCAAACCATGGTAAACCTAAAAATGGATAAGCCCTACACCAAAATAATTGCCTTGGGGGGCATTATTGGCCTAGCGCTCAATTTATTGCTGACCTCTCAATTTAGTTACCTGGGTGCTGCTTGGGCCTGGCTGCTCACTGAGCTATCCATTGCTCTGATTATGTGGATCTATCTGCGCAAAAAGGGAATACAGGTGCTCAACAGCAGCTATTTCCGCTATACTTATGTATCGGAAGCAGTAGTGCCCATGGTGCACAGCCTGCAGCAGAAATTCGGTCGCAAACCAAGTAACTAGTTATCTCACCAGTGAGCTATGGACGCCGAAAAGGAAATATCGATCTTGCCTTTGGTGCTGGTTCTCTTCCTTTTCTTGGGCGCCAATGTGCTCGACGTACTACACTACCCCCAGTCCGACCCAACTAGCGGCGCACTATTTCGCCTGCATCCCGCCACTTACCTACTGTTTGGGCTGTGGGGAATTCAAAGTGTGAAATACAATACGCTCTTCAACCCGCGTAGCGCAGCAGTGCGTGCTTTTGGTTTGGTGGTGCTTTTAGTATTTGTGTACTCTATCACGCTAGGAAAGTCGAAAGCCAACTTCTTCATCCTAGACACTCTGTTTGCCCCGGTCCTGCTTGTATTGCTGCTGCAGGATGCAACAGACGAATTGAAAGACAGAATTCTCTATTGGCTCAAAGTGTTTTTTGTTGCCAACTGTGGGCTAGCCATCCTGGAGCGGGCCTTGAGCACCATCATTCTCCGCCCCACCGAGGAGGCCGTTTTTGAGTCATTTAGGTCGTATGGCCTATTGGGGCACCCGCTCAATAATGGCTTAGCAATGGCCTTCCTGACCTTGTTTTTTGTCATTATTTCGGATACTACCATTACGAAGTTCTTTTACCTCGGCCTTGGTCTGTTGGCCATTTTCGCATTTGGCGCCCGCACAGCGCTGGGGGGCATTTTGCTAGGCTTTCCATTTCTGCTCTACTTCGATTTGCGAAATTACGATCAGGACGAAGCGGCGGGGCGGTTCTTCACTTACTTGCTGCTCTTTTTTGTGATGTTGAGCTTGTGCGCCTTTGTATTAGTCAGCACACCCTTTGGGGAACGAATCTTCGCCAGTGCCAGCTTCGACGACGATAGCGCCGATGTCCGCTCCCGAGTATTTGATATGTTTCGTCATTTCACCCTCAGCGACCTCAGTTGGGGCATTGGCGAGGATCAGATAATGACAGCAATGTATCTGGAGAAAGTCGACATCATTGAAAACTTCTGGATTATCTGGGTTTTCAAGTATGGCTTCATTCTGACAGCTGTACTGGGTTTTTCCTTTGTGTGCTTTTTGTACAGCTTGTTTCATAACCTAGCTGTTCCCATCCGACTCGTTTTGCTGGGGGTGATTCTGTTGATAGCGTCGGGTAATAACTCAATGGCAACTAACACTACTACCATTTCCATCATCACCTTAGCTTCACTAGTAGGCTTTCACGCCTATTCCCTCCCACCCGAAGAACAGTCGGTACATGAAGAAGATATCTATCGTTATTCCGGTGTATAACCGGAAAGCCGATCTGCCCCGCTGCCTGGGCAGCATTCAGGCGCTTACGGCTGATTACGAAGTAATTGTAGTTGACGACGGCTCCACCGACGGCTCCTATGAGTTGCTTCAGACCATGGATATCAAGCAGATGAAGCTGTTTAAAAACCCCGCTAATAAGGGAGTAAACTACACTCGCAACCGAGGTATTGAGCAGGCTAGCGGTGATTATATCCTTTTTTTGGACAGCGACGACATGCTCCTTCCTCATGCGCTAGATACGGTTTCCAAGTATGTAGATGCGAATCCGCATGTCCAACACTTCCTTTTCCTAATTACTGGCAAACAAGAAGTAAAGGCTACCACCCCTTACACTATCAGTTACAGGGATTGGCTAACTGAAAGCGTATACGGAGATTTCACGCACGTAATCTTGCGCGACATAATGCTTCGGTTCCCGTTTTTTGAGCAGTTCCGCGCCTATGAAAACTTAAACTGGATGCGGGTCAAAAAAGTCACCGAGCCGCAACTGGTAATCCCGGAGATAGTGACTTGGGGTGACATGACCCGCACAGACAACCTTACCAAAACGCTAAACCTGCGAAGCACGGAGGCCATTACAAGTAAGTTTTACTACCTAAAAAAATACTTCGAGTTGTATGGTGCCGACCTCTATGCTATGGCCCCAGCACTCTACCAATCTAAGTTTCGCCACGCGGTGCTATTAGGCATCGCCGCTGCCAAAAAGGATGATGCGCGGGCTATGGTTGAATCCTCGTATGGCCAGATTAAGAGTTTGTACAAAGCACTGATTTTCCTCACCCCGTCGGCAGCTTTACGGACCTTAATAACCCTTAAATAGCTCGATTAAAAGCAGACTTTATGAAAATTGTACACTGCTTTTTTACGCTGGAGATGGGTGGCGCTCAGGTTCTGGCCGTCGACTTGCTCAATAAGATGTGCTCGCAGCATGACATGGCCCTCATTGTTGTGAATAATATTCACAGCCAGGCGCTTTTGGATAAGCTTGACAAGCGCGTGGCCGTCTATAAGATAAACCGCAAGGAAGGCAGCCGGAATCCATGGCCGCTGCTAAAATTCAACTTGTTGCTACGCCGCCTCAATCCCGATATCATTCATTGCCATGAGCCGGATATTGGCAAAATCATTAAAGCGGGGGTTGGCAAACTACTCTATACCATTCACGATGTAGCCATTCCCACGACTTATTATCATTACTATTCTACTTTGGTAGCCATCTCTGATGCTGTACAGCAGGAATTAGCCCAGCGCTTCGATAGGCCCATTAAGAAGGTTTATAATGCAATCGACGTCTCCGCCTTTAAGAAACGGACGGATTATTCAGGCGCGGGCAAAAAAATCAAGCTTGTGCAAATTAGCCGGCTCATGCACGAAAAGAAAGGCCACGACGTATTATTGCATGCCTTAAGCCAGCTTAAAAAGGACAGTGTCTCGAGTAATTTTTCTCTCGATATAGTGGGTAGTGGTGATTCCCTATCTTTCCTACAAAATCTGGTTTCTACTCTAAATTTAACGAGCGAGGTATCCTTCTTAGGCGAACGAAACCGGGACTGGTTGTATCAAAATCTTGCTCAGTATCATCTGCTCGTGCAGCCCTCCCGGTACGAAGGTTTTGGCCTGACCATTTTAGAAGGATTTGCAGCCGGCCTCCCAGTTCTGGCTTCGGATATTGAGGGGCCAGCAGAAATTATTAGTCGTACTCCGCGCGGCTATTTATTTAAGAAGGGCGATAGTCAGGATTGTGCCCATGTCTTACAAAGCATTCTGGACGACTACGAAAGCGGCCGCATTGCGCTCTTGATGCAAAACTCTAAGCCTGTTACCGAACAGGAATACTCAATTAGCGCATGTGTGGGGGGCTATTTACAAGAGTATCAAGCCTTACTCACGTAGTTAATTCGCTCGTCGAATATGTTTTTAATTTTAATTACCCAAGGTAAATATTTTCAGATTACAATTTTATAGTTATAGCTACCCTTGTAGAAAATTCTTGGCTGTAAGAATTCCTTATTATAAGATTATACTATCTAAAGCCAGGTAAATCTTTATTAACAGTTATAACACTATCGATTAAATCAATTAACAACTTCCCATTTTTTTATAACATAATCCTTGGACCCTGCATCAGATACGATTTTGGCCGGGTTTCCAGCATATACTTTATGCTCAATACAATCGTTTAGCACGACTGAATTAGCTCCAATAGCAACATCATCCGCAACTTTAATTTTTCCCACTATTACCGCTCCGGGTGCTATAAAAACATTGTCCCCTATTTCTGGACAGCCTTCTTTACCCGGACTCGCACTATAGCCAATAGTTACGCACTGAGAGATATTACAGTTATTACCAATAACAGCGCTTGAATGTATAATTAGGCTGCCAAAATGACCAATGTAAAATCCATATCCAATAGAGGTCGATGCTGGTATATCAAACCCGTACTTATAGCTATAGTGCCGCAGAATAAGTCTAAAAAAAGGGTAAAATATGTATAGTTTTCTTCTTTTTATGCCTTGGCATATTCGAAAGAAAAACATGTATTTAAACCCTGGCGTAATGAAGAAGTGAAATACAAACTCCTTTATAGTTACTTTCCCTGAGTACCTTATTAGATCTGATTTAATAAAGTTAATTGTCATATTTTACTATAAATACGGCCAAAGCCTTCGACTGGATTGCTATATATAAAGGAATATTAATATGATATAACTACACTAGATTATACATAAAAGGAGTTTAGGCTGGCGTCTCATCCAACACATGCTGCAATGATTTTGCTGATTCTAGCAACGAGTTCACCTGCTTTATTTCGTCACTATTATTAGTGCTTTGCATCGAGCCAATGGTTTGAATCATGGTCTGCAAAATAGGCTGAGCGGCGGTTACCTGTCTCTGCTTTTTTTCCAGCTCTAGTTTCGTGCGCCGTAACTGGAAATGGGTATTTACTAATTTAGCTAGTGCCTTAAGCGATTCCAACTTATGTTCTGATAACTCGCGTGGCCTGCTATCAATGACACACAGCGAGCCCAAGGCACGCCCTTCTGCGTCTTTAACCGGCACCCCAGCGTAAAAAATTAACTGTGGATCACCCAATGTAAATGGATTATCAGCAAAGCGTTCATCATAACGCGCATCAGGTACTATCAGCGCTTCATTGGGATTCAAAATAGTATGAGCACAAAAGGAATTATCCCGTGAGCCAGTGAGGTATTCTCTAACGGGTATACCCACACTCCCTTCTTCCTGCTCGTGAGCTGATTTTGGCCATTGGTGGTTATCGGCAATTAGGTTGATTGCGGCTATAGGAGTTCCACATATTTCGGCAGCAAGGCGCGTAATGTCATCATATACCTCTTCAGGTAGCGTATCTAATAGATTATGATCTGCCAGTGATTTTAAACGTTCAGATTCATTTGAAGGCAAAGGAGCAACTAGCATAAATTTTTAGGTTTAGTTATAAGTGTTTAGAACGCGTTTTCTTCCCCTTTGAAGACATTATATACTGTCAGGAAAATTATTTTCAGATCCAGTAATAAACTCCAATTTTCTAAATACCATAAATCATACTCTACTCTCTTTTGAATGTGTTTCAATTGAGATATTTCACCACGGTAGCCGTTTACTTGGGCCCATCCAGTGATACCAGGCTTCAAGAATTGGCGTATCATGTATTGATCCTCCTGCGACTGAAAAAGCTTAGTGTGCTTTAGCATATGCGGCCGAGGTCCCACAATACTCATCTGACCAAATAGCACATTTAAGAACTGCGGGAACTCATCGAGACTTGTTTTGCGCATAATACGGCCAATTTTGGTTACACGGGCATCATTACGGGTAGCCTGAGTACTATTCGCCTCTTTATTGACCGTCATGCTGCGAAACTTATAACAGCGAAACGGTTTATTGTTTTTGCCACTACGCAGCTGCACAAAAAAAATGGGCCCGGGCGACTGCAGATAGATGATAATACCTAGCAAAGGAATCAGCCAACTGAGAATAAAAACGGTAACTCCAAGACTTACTATTAAATCAAAGGCCCGTTTCTTAAAGTTATTCATCACTTCCTGCAGTGGTTCTTTCCGCACCGACAAAACCGGCATATCATATAAGTAATCTACATGCACTGGCCGGTCGATGAAAAATGTAAAATCAGGTACCAAACGAAACCGAAGCAAGTTCTGATCAGCCTGCCGCATTATATTGTATACACTACTATTATTCTCCGGCATAATAGTAGAATATATTTCCGTAGCACGTTGTTTATTGGCTATTTTCAATGAATTGCTAATTCCCGAAAATACTGGGTAAGTAGATAGCTCGGTTATTTTTTTGGCTTCATCTACAAAGCCTACAATGCGGACATTCAGTTCTTCGCTCTCTAAGTATGCGGCTAATCTTTTAGCTAACTTATTATGTCCTAAGATGATGATTCGGCGATTCAGTTCCGACTTTTCACGTGCCCATATTTGAACAGCAAAGAAAATCAGTCGATTGAATAAAAGCCCCCCAGCAAACCATAAAAGCGTTGCATAAACAAATACACGCGCTAAAGGAAAAAAATCGCGCAGAAAAAATGAAAATACTAAAACCAAAAACGACCATACAAAATAAATATGGAATGTTGTTTTAGTGAAGCGTCTAAAAGTTGATATTTTACGGTAAGCATATATCTCACCTATCCATGTTGTAGCAATCCAGAACACATTTAATACAAACCAGTAAAAGGTATTACCAGACATAAAGTTAGTATTAGCCGGCTCAGTAATATACTGTTGCGTAAATAGATAAATAACATTCAGGATAAATAAGTCGAGGACTAAAAAAAATATTTGCAGAAACTGTAGAAAACGTCTGTCCATGACTATTTCGCGCTTAGGCTATTATTATTAAGCTTGTATTTGAAAAAGCAATCAAAATTTCACGATGCAGAAGTACTTGTTTTTCTGCTAGGTAAACGGACAGATTTTCCGTTCCCCGTACTTAGAAAATAGCCAGTGAAGAGGCTTACTCCTATTTTTATTCGCTCAATTATAAGCAAACGAAAATGTCAATGAATATACTAGAGAAGTAGCTACTCAGTAAAGCCGTGTATCTTAACTAGGTGACTGATGCAGTCCCTTCATTTCTAATGGGTTGACTGGATTTGGATTGCCTTTTCTGCTTTCCTCCAGCTGGCGATAGATGATTGGAATAAACTTATTACTATCGACAAAATAGCGCTTAAACAAGCGAGTGGGCTCGCTAGAAAAACGCCAAAACCACTCCATACGCATATCGCGCACCGGTTTGGGTGCGCGCTTAATCGTACCTGCTTCAAAGTCAAAAGAAGCACCGATGCCTAGCGCCACGTTAATGTCTAAGTACTTTAAGTTGCGGTACATCCACTTTTCCTGCTTTGGCGCTCCTACCCCAACGAAAAGTAAGTGTGGCTTTACTGCATTGACCATATCGAGAATACGGCCATTCTCTATATCGTCTTTGTCAAAGCCAAAGGGTGGGCTGTATGTCCCCACTACCTGCAGACCAGGATACTTTTTAGTTAAGTTAACGGCAGCCTTCTCCGCTACGCCTTCCAGCCCCCAAGGAAAAACACCCGATATTCCTGTTCTGCAGCACGCTTGCACAGGGCCGGAAATAAATCAGAGCCAGTAACCAGTGCTTTTAGCGGAGTGCCCAGAACTTTAGACGCCCAGATTAGTGGATTACCATCGGCAAGGATGAGCCCAGCCTGAGCATAGCAGCGTTCAAACTCGGTATCCTGCTCCAGCTTTACAATATGATCCAGATTAGGCGTAACCACATACGTCTTCGCATTACTGGCAATCAGGCGCTCAATTTCCAGAATTGCCTCTTCTTGCGTTACGTTATTCACGTAGGCTTTGCCAATCCGTACCTTATCTCCCTTGACTACTTTGCTCTCTGCCAACAGGGTGCGACCCAAGGCAGGTAGTCTCAGTTTTACGAGGCTTCGTGTTGCTCCTCCCTCCGTTTCTCCTGACCTAAAGTCCAGGTTATCACTTAGATTGGCTCTTTCAGTGGGATTTACAGCTATTTTATCTTCTTGCACTAATGTATAGTGCTGCAAGAATTTTTCAAGCAGTTGAATATCCTCCTCGTGCACGATGGCGCAACTGTCGCCATAATACATAAGATTTGCCCCCCCTTTACCTTGGCAATCTCCTTTAGCTGATCAGGTTTGGCATATACAAAGAAATAACCCGGGAAAATGGGTTGTAGCACTTTACCCTTTTGCTCGTCTGTCAGTTGATGCAAAGGCAGATATGCTTCGTATTTTTTGGTAAGATTCTTAACTACTTTCTGTTCGTAGCCAAGCTTTGTCGAAAGAATGTACCAATTCATGTACCAATAATATGAAAATTAATCCATGAATTATTACCATTCTCGGATTATTTCAAAATCATATATAGATGAGTTTGTACAGTATCATAAATTGGATAAACATCACTAGCATTATCCTCTATTAAAATTTTGATTATCTGATATTTACGTGATAATAACTATAGAGTATGTGACGCCAGATAGTCTGTCCGTATCTCTTTACCCTAAGTAACACAGGTAATCAATGTATAAAATAGCTAGAAAACGGCATATGGTTTTACATACCAATTACTATGGCTAAATTTTAAGGAATAGTAATCTATGGAGGGCTTTTCTGGGTGTATGAGTCGGCTGAATTAAGCCAGGAGATAGTTTTTGAAGCATACTGCGCATAGACCTTATGCATACAATTGTTTAACAAATTCTCTAGACATCTTCACGCAATACTGAACTAGTATAAATACACAAAAAAGTAAAAAAGTAAAATTATTACATAATTAATAACTCATTCAATATAAAACAGCAAAATCAGGACGAATAAAAGCTTTTTACTTGATATACTTAATAATAATTTCTACCATGATCGTGACGAATTATCATTATAATTCGTCACTAAAAACTATAGATGATTCGTTTTTGAAATCAATGAAATCGTTCACAGCTGGGTGGCCTACATAAGGCGTCCAATACATATCAGTTGTGTTAGACCATAGCATCAAATAAGAAATTTCTATTGATTGATTTTTTAGCGCAGGCAACAGCATTTGCGTAAACCAATTAGCTTTATATACTTTATCTAGTCCAGTCTCAGTAAAGGCAGCAATTTTATTTTTTTTAATAGCGAAGTCAGAGATGATCTTTAGTTTTTCACCAGCTACACTTGGATCATTACCTGGCAATAAATCAAAATAGTTATCAATACCTACAATATCTACATAGGCGTCTCCAGGGTAATACTCTAAATACTGTGTTTCTGTGGTAAATGCCCTGTCCGGCGACCAAGCAAATAAGAGATTGTGTACGCCTAAATCATCCCGTAAGTACTTAACAGTAAATTGATATAACTGCTTGTATTCCTGAACTGTACAATGTCCTTTTCCCCACCAAAACCAGTCACCATTCATTTCATGAAAGGGACGAAGAATGATAGGTATTAGCTTACCATCAGCGCCAATTAAAGAATTTATATAGTTGGCTAATTCCTTCAAAGATTTTTTATAAACTTCATGGTGGCTCCCGCCAGGTAAAATATGCTTAACTGCTTCAACCTGAGCATCCTGCCACCAAATACCTTCCTTTGCTACTGGGTTGTGGTAGTGCCAACTATAAGTGTTGATACCACCCCTGTTATATGCTTCTATTGTAAGGTTCCGCGTAATATTAGTTTCCCAAGCTTTTCTATCGCCAGTATAGAAATCTATGATCCTCGATAAGTCCCAGCCATACACAACCGGATAAGCACCAGTTACTTTCTTTACATCTGAATCTATAATATAGGGCGCATTCATTTTTTGAAAATCATATTCATTAGCCCAATCGTAACCAGTTTTAGTATCATCCTGATGCCCGAATAACGTATGTAGCTTTCCTGCGTTTTTTAGATTATTATATAAAGCAATTGTTTCTAAGGTAGCGTCTTTATCTATTGTGGAAATGATTTTCTGTTCTCCTACTGGCCTATCCGCCTGCATTTTTAGAGAATAAAAACCTCCTTGATTCTTTGACTTCATTGGCATCACGTTTTTGCAAGAGCCCAAAAGAAATAAAAGCAGTAAAGCCACATAGTGCTTGTTGAAAAAATAGTGAAGCTGCATAATATAGTAAGTTAGTATAAAGGTGTACCATTCTGATTAGGCTTCGCGACAATACGGTTTGTATTCTCTGCTTCACTTAATAAGAAATCAACCTAAGACCTTACAATTTACAAGTCAAGTTAGTGACTGTTGTGAGTCTATTAAAGCGCAATATCAATCTTGAAGCAATTGAGAATACTACCCAAACCCTATCTATGTAAAAAGGAAAGCCCCCGCATCTACTTGGACGCGGGGGGCTTTTTTGAAGATAGGAATACAGAGAGCTTCTACCTTGTTGCTACTGCCGTTTGCTGCTGTTTTTCTTCTACTTCAAGTTCAAGCAGGGCCTGGAGCAAGGCTAGGGTTACCGGTCCGGGCTTGCCGGTACCCAGTACTACATCGTCAATTTGTACTACCGGCAGCACGCGCTTGGTAGTGCTGGTCAGAAATGCTTCTTTGGCCTGATATAGATCCTCGAGAGTTATCGTGCCGACTGACACGGGATAGGGCGACTCAGGCAGCGCCAGAATATTGCGGCGCGTGATGCCCGCCAGCACATCGGTAGCGGGGGTAATTACCGTATTATCCTGCTTTACCAGGAAAAAATTGGCGCGCGGAAACTCCGTTACCACGCCCTGATGATGATAGAGCACATCGTCGGCACCGCGGGCTTTGATCTGCTTGATTAGGCGGATGCCCATGGAATAGTTAATGGTTTTGGCCGGCGGTATTTCGCGCAAGTAGTCGTGCGTTATTACCTTGATGCCCGTCGTTACTTGCTCAGAAGTGGGCAGCACTAACGGCTGCTCGGTAATAAGCAAGTTGGGCTCGCTTGGGTCATAGCCGTTGGCTGAGTAGCCGCCAGTCAGAATCATCTTGACACCGGACAGCGGCAGGTCGTTGTGTCGAATAAGGTCTTGAATGACTGCCAGCAACGTCGGACGTGCCAACGGCACAGCAAGTTCCATGAGTTGGGCCGATTGGTAGAAGCGGTCGAGGTAGTAGTCGAGAAATAGAGGCTGGCCCGCATGCACTTTGAAGAAATCGAACACGCCGTAGCCGCGCTGAATAGCCAAGTCGCTGATGTGCAGAAAAGCCTGGTCGAGGGGCGTAATTTGGCCGTGGATGTACGCGTACAGAGGCGAGTTAGCGGGCATGGTGTTGCTTTAAAATCTTTAGAACTTTATCCAGCGGCAAGGCCTCAATGGGCTGTAACTGCTTGCCCTGCAGAGTTTCGGCCTTGAAAAGCGAGTTAATAATCGCTTCTTCCGTGGCCTCGATAGCCGCCATAAATAGCGGCGACATGGCATCGTTGGTAAGCGTGGTCGTCGTTTGGGTAGGGGTCGTAGGCGCGTAGGGCACGCGCAGGCCCGGATGCGTTGAAAAAGCAATGATGTAATCGCCGCTGCCGTTGGCAGCAATGCCGCCCGTTTTGGCCAGGCCCAGAAAGGCCCGCTTGGCGAGTCGCTCCAGGTTGCGGGCATCAATGGGAGCGTCAGTAGCAACTACAATCATGCAAGAGCCATCGGCGCGGTCTTTCAACTGCTGACTCAGGTAAAACTGCTCCAATTCCTGCCCAACCGGTACTCCATTGATCTGAAGCACCCCACCAAAATTCGTCTGCACCAGTACTCCTACGGTATAGCCACCTTGCTTGGCAGGTAGCAGGCGCGAGGCCGTGCCGATACCGCCCTTGAAGCCAAAGCATACCGTACCCGTGCCAGCGCCTACGTTGCCCTCGGCCACCTGACCAGTCCGGGCCTGCTCGATGGCGGCCAGTACATGTTGCTCCGTGACATGGCGGCCCCGGATGTCGTTGAGTGCCCCGTCGTTGGTTTCCCCTACCACGGCGTTTACCGACTGTACCACTTCGTTGCCAGGCTGTCGCAGCACGTAGTCTACCACCGCGTTCAGGGCCGTGCCCACACTGAGCGTATTAGTCAGGACGATGGGCGTTTCTAAGATACCGAGTTCTTCTATCTGGGTGCTACCTGCCAGCTTGCCAAAGCCATTGCCAACGTACACTGCCGCTGGTACTTTCTGCTGAAATACGTTGCCCGCGTGCGGCACAATGGCCGTTACGCCGGTTCGTACTGCCTGGCCCTGCACCAAGGTGGTGTGCCCTACGCGCACGCCAGGCACATCGGTAATAGCGTTGAGCGCACCTGTGGGCAGTACGCCAATACGGATGCCGTACTCCCTGGCGCGTTTACGTTCCTGACTTCGAGCTTGTAAGGCGCAACCCAAGAGAAGCAGCACTAGTAGGGTTAATCTCATGCGGGTACAGATAAGGTAAGTAAATGTATCAGGCTGAGCGTTAAATACCAGTGGGCAGTTTTGTGTGAGTAACCCCAGATACAAGCTATAAAGGGTAAAAGCAGGTAAGGACGAGCAACCAGCTACGCGCTTTTTCCATTCATACTAATCGGCTTTGATCATAACATCATGATGGCTGATGTGATGACGACAAAACCTGTTGATACCGGGCCTGAGAAAATCATTGGCCGTAGTTATCAGCTTAAAAAAAGCCCCCCAGCTCATTTACCGGTAGCCGAAGGGAATGCCAATATTGAAGTACGGCAGTACTTTTTTTGACACATCAGAGTACATCAGGCTAGCATCAATGGGACCCAGAAAAGAGTTGATACCCAGCGTAAGTGAGCCGCCGTATATGACGTCGGAGGGCTGAATGTTGGTGTTATCATCGATGAATCCGTGGTAGAGCGCGTTTGCTTTGCCCGTAATAAATACGCGCGGCCCAATGGCATATTGGTAGCCCACCAAGCCAGCAACGGCACTGCTCACAAACAGTCCAGCTTCGGGCAGACCCGCAAAGACAATTTGATTGCGGATCACGTGACTGAGCCCACCCACCACGAAATCGTTGGCAACGGCCTGTTTGTACCCTTGGTTGATACCAGCCTGGGCCTGTAAAAGTAGTGTGGAACGCTTGGTCAGGGGCACGTACTGTTCGGCCTGCAGTCGGTAGCGCGTGTAGGGCTTGAACGAAAAATCAGGCGAGTCTTCGGTGCCCACCACTATATCGCCATTCAATACCTTAAAGTCTGCGCGCTGGCTGTACACTACGCCCGCTTCCGCCTCTATTCGACGGCCCTTCGTAGGATACGCCACGGCATTTAGGGTATTTTCCTCGTACAGCAAGTAGCTATTCAGCAGGCGCAACCGCCCGTCTATCTGTAGCCTTGAAGTGATTTCCGGGTTGAAGCGGCCGTACTCGTAGCGTGTGCCAACACCGAGCCCACGGTTGCGACCCAAGAGCTTAAATAGCTGCGCATTAGCCGTCACATAGCTCTGCGTATACAAGCCAGCCTTATCGAAGCGGTTGGTGTAAGTCGTAATGCTCACGCGCTCGCCCTGCGCAATAAAGCGCCCCACCACGTCTTTGCGCTTGGTTAGGTATTGGGTGTGCTTCAGCCGCAGCCGTGGGTTTTCGCCTATATTGATTGCTACTTGGCTAGTAGAGGACGGCAGCAGCAAATCTTGGGCGGCGATGCTCCCAATTAGGCCGATGCCGGTAAAAGAATTGTAGTGCAACCCCAGGCCCACGCGCGTACGAGCGTTCCGTTCGACATCGAACACGACCCGGGCCGTAGAGTCGAAAATGGGTTGCAGCGAGTAGATTATTTTGCGGAAGTAACGCGTTCCAAACGCATTGCGGATGGCCGACGATATCTGGGGCGCGGTGTAGAATCGATTGGCGCTAAACTGCATCTGCTGCATCAGGGCCGGTACCAGGGCGGGCTCCACACCTTGCACGGCGTATTCTGCTATGAAAACGGAATCGGCTCGTGCAGCCGGTGTGGGGGGCAAATTTGGGCCATACAGGGCGTTCAGCGAGTCGTTGAGGGCGCGCAGGCGCGGAAATACAACGCGTCCTTTTTGCAAGCCAAGCGTAGTGATGGGGGCCGAAGCCGAGAAGCTGCCGCTGCTATAATCGCCCAGCGGATAATCGACGTACACCGTACATAGGAGCTTCTGCATTTTGAAGTCGGCGTTGTCCTTAAAGGAAGAAATCTGCAGCAGCACATCCACGGGGCTCCGCAGGTTGGCATCGGTGTAGGCGCCCGCCGACACATTGCTGCCAATAATTACATCGGCCCCCATGGCCTTCACCTCCGAAACCGGAAAATTGCGCACAATGCCGCCGTCTACTAGGCGTCGGCCGTCGTATTGTACGGGCGTAAAAAAGGACGGAATAGCCATGCTGGCCCGTATTGCCGACACAATTTCGCCTTTCTGCAACACGGCCGGCTCCCCGGAAATTACATCCGTAGCGACGCACCGAAAGCCGCGCTCGAACTGGGAGAAGCTTTTCGTCTTGTAGTAGGGAAAAAATAGCTCACTAAGCTTGAGCCACAGTTCCTCCGACTCAATAACACCACTGGAAAACTGGAAAGCGCCATTCACATACGGTAGCTCCACTAGGAAGCGCCCAAAATCGTCCTTTTCGGGTAGCGTTACCGTGCGCAGCTGCGCGGCGTTGGTCAGCAAGGCATTCCAGTCAAGCTGATTTGCCACCTGTTCAATTTCGGCACCGGAATAGCCAGCGGCATACAATGAGCCAACGATGGCCCCCATGCTGGTACCCGTAACATAATCGACGTGTACCTGCGCCGAGTCGAGTGCTTTTAATAGCCCAATATGGGCCAGTCCGCGGGCGCCGCCGCCGCTCAATGTTAAGCCGATGCGGGGGCGCGATGTGGGCGTTTGGGCGTGTAGCACACCAGCGCAGCTTACCAGTAAGAATAACAAGTAGAGTTTTCTAGTCATGGCCATACCGATATAATGGTTGCGCCCGCAGAAAAAGCTCTCAGGCAGCTATTTTACTGTTCAGGTAATATATAGCTGCAACTATAGTTCATTGTTTTATAATTGTCTGTATTTCAGAGATATTATCAATCAATGCCTTCTCCGTCTCAGTAAAGCAGACCAGCATTTTGCTCCCCCGAGGCCCCTCGATTCCTGAGTTTTCTGGCGTAGGGTGCTATCGTTCCCGGCTAGTAGCCTAAGGTTGGGGTATTTGCTCATCCTGCTCGAGCAGGCCCCCGGAGATACAGTACGCCACAGTTCTGGGGGGCTTTATTCCTGACCTTTTGTATACTCGGCCTCCAGGAAATAGGCGCCGCGCTGCACCAGTTGGGTGCTATCGGGCAGAGAATCAAGAGGCGTAATGGCTACGTCCCCGTGTTGGACCGGACCGGCTTTTACCTTGTAGCGCCGGAATTGATACCCGTCGGGGGTGGCTCCTACCCTGGCGTACACATAGCTCACGTCGCCGGCTTGAATCACGGCATCCTCGGGTAAGGTGCGCTGCCGAGCCCCCGCCGTCTGGATGCGGGCCGCCACATACTGGCCTGGTAAGAGAGCCGCAGCGGTTTCGTCCTCCAGGTGAGCGTGCACCGTTACCGTATGCGCATCGTTGTCGAACGCCTTGCCGACGAGGTAAATGGACGCACGCTGCTGCTGATCGGTTGGGCTATTGGCCAGCTTGAAGAGCACCGTCTGGCCGGGGCGCACCTGGGCAATGTCCTTCTCAAACACTTTCAGCTCCAGATGCAGATGCGTGCGGTCTACTACTTCCACCAGCACATCCTGAGGATTAACAAACTGGCCTGGATTGATATTCACCGCTTTCACGTACCCGCCGATGGGGCTGGTCAGCGTGACGCTGGGCGTGAGCGACGTAGCCCGAAGCCGCTCCGGTGTCAGCCCGATCAGGCGCAACTGGCCAGCCAGGGCGCGCTCGGTGGCTTGCTCAGTTTGGTAGTCAGCCTGGGCCTGCTGCAACCGGCGCTTGGAGCCGACGTCCTCGGCATCTAGCTCCTTCTGCCTATCCAGTTCCTGCTGCAGAAACTGCAGGCGCGCGCGTGCCTGCAAGTATTCCTGCTGCAATTTCAGATAATCGGGGTGGCGCAGAGTGGCCACCACAGCGCCCTTCGCTACGAACTGACCCGGCAGCACTTTCACCTGCTGCACATAGCCCCCCATCACGGCGCTTATGGAGGCATAGCTCTGCGGAGGCACATCAATAAGCCCATTGGCTGCAATATCAGTGGTCATATTCTGATGCGTAAATCCGCCGGTGGTAATGCCGGCCCCCTGGTATTGCGTCGGGCTGATAGACAGCACATTTTGCCCCCCGGCCGAAGCGGTCGAGTCTGGGGAGGCTGCTACTGGAGCCTGCGTAGTGGCAGGTTCACTCTTCGACTGACAAGCCCCTAAGAGGGTTGCTGCGGCCAGCAGCAAGCCAATCAGTGCTAGGCCACGATACGACCAATGAACCAGGAACAGAGAAAAGGAAGACCGCCGAACAAGCATGATAAACGAGGAGAGATTCATGAAATAAGAGGGAGAAGCCACTGTTGGAGGCTATTGAACTTCGGATCCGGCCAGCGCCTGCAGCGCAATAACAAGCTCATTATACTGGGTGGCCTGGTCGAAATAGGCGGCCCGAATCTGCCACGCTGGCTCGGTATTCACCACGTAGGTCACGTAGTCGATGTCGCCTGCCCGCAGGCTTTTCTCGGCGGTGGTAAGGATAAGGCGGGCCTGGGGCAAGGCGGTCTGCTCGTAGTAGGTGATGGATGCGCGGGCGCGGGCAAGCTGCTGACGCAGCCCAGCCAATTGCCCTTTCAACTGTGCGGTGGCATAAGTCAGCTGAGTTGCGGCCGTCTGTTCGGCAATGCGGGCGGCGGCAACTCTATTTTTCTGCACTCCACCGAGCAGCGGCAGCGATACGCCCACCTGCCCCACGTTAAAGCCGCCTTCCTGATTGATAGTCTGATTGAAGTACCCAGCCCGCAGGTCGGGCAAGCGGCGTAGCTGCTCTACTTTGGTTTGCTGCTGACTCGCCACCATTTCCTGCCGTAGCAAGGCAAGTGTGGGGTTGGTATCAGCGCTCAGGCCAGCAGTGTCGGCGGCAGTCAGCGGAGCCAGCAGCTGGGTGGTTGTGTCGATGGTGGCCAGCATGCCGATGGTGCCCAGTAGCACACCCAACTGCTGACGCTGCACCTGCACCTGAGTGCGCAGCGTAGCCAGACGATTACGCAGCTCCAGTGAACGGGCCGCCGCCGACACCTGCTCGAGGCGGTTGGTTTCGCCGGTACGGTAGCGCACTTCGGCCGCGCGAGCAGCCCGGCTGTAGAGGCTATCCTGTTGGCGCAGCAGCGCGGTGCGGCGGTAATCGGTCAGTAATTGATAATAGGCGCTGCGAATCTGCTGGGCAAGTTGGCGGCGCTGCACCCAGCCACGCTGCTCGGCTGTTAGCACTTGGCTTTCCAAAAGGCGGCGTTGCGCGGTATACACCATAGGCAGAGAGGTTTGCTGAATGATATTCACCGTTCGGTCGTTGAGCGGCCCCTGAATCTTGCCATACTGAATGTCGACCAGGATGCGCGGAATGTCGTAGCCAGTGCGCGTTAACGCCCGTTGCCGACTCACCTCCAGCGTCGCTGATTCGATGAGCAGATTTTGCTGCAAACCGGTTTGCAGAGCCTGAGCCAACGTGAGCGGCGTGCCCGGCGGTGGCAGCACAGGCGGTGAAATCGGCGCTGCCGACGAGGTTTGCGCGCTGACGGGCGTAGTCAAGCCCAAGATTCCCAGACCAAGGCCCGCGAGCAGCACGGCGCGGAAGGCGTGGCTGGCACCTGCCAAAGCTGGCTGCTCGGATGCCTCGGCGGGGTCGTCGGATTCCGTCGGGCTTGGCTCTCCATCTTTGGTAAACAGCGTATACAGAACCGGCAGCAACACCAGTGTGAGGAGAGTAGCCGAAATTAGCCCCCCAATAACTACCGTGGCTAAAGGTTTCTGCACCTCAGCGCCGGCCGCCTTCGAGAGGGCCATGGGCAGAAAGCCCAGCGCCGCCACCGCCGCAGTCAGCAGTACTGGACGGAAACGCTCGGCGGTGGCTTTCAGCACGCGGGCGTGCACGCTTTTCACGCCCGCACCAGCAAATTCGTTCACGCTGGCCAGCAGCACGATACCATTGAGCACGGCCACACCAAAGAGAGCAATGAAGCCCACGCCAGCCGAGATACTAAAAGGCATACCCCGCACCCACAGCGCCAGGATGCCGCCAATAGCAGCCAGCGGGATGCCAGTGAAAATCAGCGCCGCCTGTTTCACGGAGCGGAAAGACAGGTACAGCAGCAGAAAAATCAGGCCCAGGGCTACCGGCACGGCCACTTGCAGGCGGTCTTTGGCCTGCTGCAAGTTCTCAAATTGCCCCCCATACGCCAGCGAGTAGCCCGTGGGCAGTGGTAGGCCCTTCGTCAGGGTTTGCTGAATTTCTTCCACCAGGCTTTCCACGTCGCGGTTGCGCACGTTCACCCCAATATTGATGCGCCGCCGGGCATTATCACGCGACACTTGAGCCGGGGCGTTGCGAAAAGCCACCGTAGCCACCTCCGATAAAGGTATTTTTTGTCCGCCAGGCAAGTCTACATACAGGCTGTTCAAATCCTGTAGGCCCCGCCGGCTGGCCGAATCGAGGCGCACCACCAGGTCGTAGCGCCGTTCGCCCTCGTACACCTGCCCGGCCACATCGCCGGCAAATGAGGCGCGCACCAGCACGTTCAGGTCGGCCACGTTCAGACCGTAGCGGGCCAACTTCTGGCGGTCGTAGAGGACGCGTAGCTGCGGCAGGGCCACGATTTGTTCCACTTTCAGGTCGCCCACGCCAGCGAGCGGCCGAATCAGGGCGGCGGCATGGTTAGCTTTGTCGTAGAGCACGTCCAGATCGTCGCCATATATTTTGATGCTGATATCGGACTTGGAACCCGAAATAAGCTCGTTGAAGCGCATCTGGATGGGCTGCTGAAACTCCAGCGTGATGCCCGGAATGCCGGCCAGGGCCTCGTTCATCTTACTGGCCAGTTCCTCGCGCGAGTCAGCCGAGGTCCACTGACTCTGATCTTTAAGCACTACAATCTGGTCCGAATCTTCCAAGGACATCGGGTCGGTGGGTATTTCCGAAGTCCCAATTTTGCCCACCACCTGCTCTATCTCCGGAAACTGGTTTAGCAGGATTTTCTGGACTTTGGTAGTAGTGGCAATGGTTTGGGAAAGCGAGCTGCCGGGCTTGATGCCCACATACACGGCGAAGTCACCCTCGTCGAGCTGGGGGACAAATTCGCCCCCCATACGCAGAAAAATGCCCCCGCAACCAGCAGCAGCACCACGGCGCCACCCACCACAGCGCGACGCATGCGCAACGCGCCGTAGATAATGGGACGATAGCCGCGGTACAGGAATTTCATCAGGCGGTCGGCCAGCGTACCTTCCTCCTTGATGTCTTTGCGCAGCGCCCATGCGGCCACCGCCGGCACGTAGGTCATGCACAGCAGCATGGCCCCAAGGATAGCGAAGCTCACCGTGAGGGCCATGGGCCTAAACATCTTGCCTTCGATGCCGGTCAGGGCCAGAATGGGGAAATAGACGATCAGGATGATGAGCTGCCCGAACAATGCCGAGCGCATCATGCGGGTGGCAGCTCCTTCGGCTATCTGGTCCATAGTTTCGTGCTGCGACTGGGCGCGGTGGTGTACCAACTGAAAAATCATGGCCTCCACAATAATCACCGCCCCATCGACAATCAGCCCGAAGTCTAGCGCCCCAAGCGACATCAGGTTGGCCGACACGCCGAAGGTGTGCATCAGCCCCAATGCGAAGAGCATGCACAGCGGAATCATGCTGGCTACCACCAGCCCCGCGCGCAGGTTGCCCAGCACCAACAGCAGCACCAGAATAACAATAATGCCCCCCTCAATCAGGTTTTTGCTTACCGTGTGAATGGCCTTATCAATGAGCTTGGTACGATCCAGAAACGGATCAATAGTCACACCTTTGGGCAGCATTTTCTGGATTTCGACTACCTGCGCTTTTACCCCCTGAATAGTTTGTTCCGACGAGGCACCTTTGAGCATGAGCACGATGCCGCCCACAGTCTCGCCCTTGCCGTCGCGCGTCATGGCTCCGTAGCGCATGGCGTGGCCGAAGCCCACCTCGGCCACATCGCGCACCAGCAGCGGCGTAGTCCCCGATTGCTTCACCACGATGTTGCCGATGTCCTGCAGGGAAGTAACGCGGCCCTCACCGCGAATAAAGTAAGCGTTCGGACCGCGCTCTAGGTAGCTGCCGCCCGTGTTAGCGTTGTTGGCCTGCAGGGCCCGAAACAGCTCGGCCATGCTGACACCCGCCGCGTTGAGGCGGTCGGGATTGACGCTTACCTCGTACTGACGCACATAGCCGCCGAAGCTACTCACTTCCACCACGCCCAGTACGCTGGCCAGCTGCCGCTTCACTATCCAATCTTGGAGGTCGCGCAGATCAGACAGGGAGAACTTCTTCTCGTAGCCTGGCTCCACGCGTAGGGAGTACTGAAAAATTTCGCCCAAGCCCGTAGAAATCGGCCCCATTTCGGGGCGGCCGGCGTCAGCGCCGAGGTTGCCTTCGGCTGATTTGAGCTTTTCGGCTACCAATTGGCGGTTGCGGTACGTATCGGCATCGTCGTCGAATACGACTGTGATGACCGAGAGGCCGAAGCGCGAGTTAGAACGAATTTCCGTCACGCCCGGCACTGTCCGCAACTGCTGCTCAAGGGGCACAGTGAGCAATTGCTCCACTTCCTGCGCGGCCAGCGCCGGCGATTGCGTGATAACCTGAACCTGATTGTTTGTAATATCAGGAATGGCGTCCAACGGCAGGCGCATGGCCGCATAACCACCCCAGGCAACGAGCCCCACGACCATCAGAAACACGAAAAGCTTGTTGCGGATGCTGGCCGCGATAATCTTAGAAAGCATACGATGAGAGGTTGTGCTCAGAGGCTGCGCCACCAGGGTGCAGAGCCGAATGGTACGAACTGGCGCGGGGCTAGGGGGACAAAAAAGCCCCCCACCAGACTCGAACCAGATAAGCATAGCGATGTTGCAGTCGCTAATAGCGAGTTGCTGCAACAGTGAGCAAGAAGTAAAAGCAAATAGGTCAGGACAGACCTGGGGCTTGGCCCCTTAATTCGGGCTGGGCACATAACGCCCTTGATTACCTCAGAACTAGGCTCGCGGTGGCTGCAAAAGCCCCCGCAGTAAGCGTAGGTGTAAGAAACCGTAGCCACCGATTGATACGAGCAAGCCGGCCTACGCGGACCTGAGATAGCCACAATCAACTGCTGTGCAGGCACCACGTATTCCAGATTTGGGCAATGGTGCTGCCCATGGAGCGGTAGCTGATCGTGCTCAGGCGAGGGAGGACACTGATACATAGCCGTACTGCCTGCGCCGTAGTGCGTACCCAGAAATTGCCGAAACGAGAGCTCCCCGCCTTGTATGGACTGGTGGAATTTGTAGTGTTGCACCAGCTGCGGCAGCTTACCCAGCTCTTCCACGTCGTTCTGCGGCATTAGGCCACCAACGAGCATAATCAGGCTAAGAAATAGGGCTACAACTGGTTGCATACAGACCACAAAGGTAAGATGACTCGCCAATAGTAGCCTCCAGCAGAGATAGAATTATGAAAACGGGCTGGCGTTGGCCGGCCAACATAGTGGGTACACTCCCTAACAGTGCGCAACGCCTAAAAATTGAAGGCAGTAGATTTTATAGGTCGGGAGAACAGTGCACGCGCCCCTACGCATATTCTTAATAAAGCAAAAGCCCCATTTCCTATTCGGAAACGGGGCTTTTTGTAGAGAGCGAGGGATTCGAACCCCCGGAGGTTTAACCCTCAACGGTTTTCAAGACCGCCGCAATCGACCACTCTGCCAGCTCTCTAGGTCACGCGTAATTTTAATCAATGCAGAGAGGGGGGATTCGAACCCCCGATACCGTTGCCGGTATAACGGATTTCGAATCCGTCGCATTCGACCACTCTGCCACCTCTCTAACGTTTCCCCAATCAGGCGGTTTGGGGACGGCAAAAGTAAGAGGCAAATGACAATTAGCAATAAGTACGGCGTAATTAATAGTTGAAATTTTACGCTCTGCTCAATTTTAGGTTTTCTCAACCGTGGCCAGACGCCGTCCACTGATAGCCACAGGTAGGTTTGCAATGGTCCGCAGACGCCCCGTAACGGCATCTATACTGACGTTCACCTCAAAGCCCAGAATCAGGGTCATGCACACAAAATCCAGCCACACCATAAAGCCCACCAGCGTACCGATAGAGCCATAAAAGTGGTTGTAACTGTCGAAAATCTTGATGTAGAGAATGAATAGAAAAGATACCAAAAAGATGAGCAGCGTAGCTACTACCGCGCCTGCCGAGAGGAAAGGCCATTTGTCGTGCACGGGTGGCACGTAATAGTAAATGACACAGGTGATGAGCAGGAATAGCCCGGCAACCGACCCGTATTTGAGCAGGTTAATCAACTGATTAGTCAGTTCAGCGGGCACTATTTCGTAGAACACCAGCGTGTCGATGATATAGGTGCCGAAGAAAATACCCGCTATAGCGAACAAAAGCACGAACGACAGCACAATCGTCAGCAGGGTGGCAATGACACGCTTGCGCACGTAGGTTCGGCGCTTAAACGACGGATATTTCTTCTCAAACGCATCCAGCAGGGCCATGATGCCATTGGAGGAAAGTACTAGCGCCGTCAGAAAACCGAAGGACAGCAACCCGCCGTGCGGGATGTTGATGATGTCCTCAATGGTATCGGCCGTAGCCACATACATTTCGCGGGGCATGATATCGCGCAGAAACTGAAGGATATCAATGTTCAGCTGCGGAATAGGGATGTAGGGAATAAGCGTGAACAGGAAGATGATAGTGGGGAAAATGGCGATAGTAAAGTTGAACGCCATGTAGCTGGCCCGCTTGGTGATGCTGTCCAGCTTCAACTCCTGAATCATGCGGTCGAGCACATCGTACACCGATGCTTGGCCGTGGTTGAAGCGCAGGCGCTTGAGCCACACGATAAACTTGCGGTATGAACGCCGGCGGCGCACCTCGGAGTAGTGGTAGCGGCGAACGGGGTTTCTCATAGATCAACGGTCAACGTACAATCGGCATAACAATTTGCCCCCCAGAAGGTGTTCATCGTTTCCTGCTTTCCTTTCCAATCACATGAACTCAGTGACAGGAGGCTGCTTGCAATCCAGAACTGTTACTTATCCTTTTTGGGAGCAAAAGCCGCGGGTGCTGGAGCGTCGGGGGGCAATTTAGAAGACGTAGGCGTAAGTGGCCCAGCTGTTTCGTCGTCGGTAAAGTAGGGTGCGAGCTTATTCTGGATAGCGTCGGGAATCGGAACTGGCCGACCTGTAGCCGTGCTTACAAACACCATCAGTGTATGGCCTTCGGTGAGTAGCTCTAAGCCTTCGTTGTAGATCTCGTACTCAAACATCACCCTCGACCCTTCCGCTGGCTGGCGTAGCAACAATCTCACCGTCAGCAAGTCGTCGTAGCGGGCGGGGCGGCGGAATCGGGTGCGTATCTCCCCTACCGGCATGCCTACGCCGTCGGCTTCCAAATCTTTGTACCGGATACCTAATTGCCGAAAAGCTTCCGTCCGGGCGACCTCGAAGTAGGCGGCATAGTTGCCGTGGTACACGTAGCCCATCTGGTCGGTTTCGGCATAGCGGACGCGGATTTGGATATCGGAAGTGTACATAGACGGCAGTTAGGGGTTACTTCATAATGCCGCTCCGCGTGAGAGCAGCTTGGTAGCGGCGGGCATTCAGCAGATGGTCGCGCTTATTGGTTGCGAAGGCGTGGTAGCCGCTGAAATCTTCCTTAGCGCAGAAATAGATGTATTGGTGTTTCTCGGGGTTCAATACGGCATCGATGCTGGCAATGCTGGGCAAGTTGATGGGCCCGGGGGGCAAACCTTTGTATTTGTACGTGTTATAAGGCGAATCTTTCGCCAAGTGTACGTTCAATACGCGCTTGATGCCGAAGTCGCCATTAGCATATACCACCGTAGGGTCGGCCTGAAGCAGCATGCCGCGCTCTAGGCGATTGAGATACACGCCAGCCACGCGCGGACGCTCGTCAGCGTGCTGCTGCTGCTCGGCTTCTACAATACTGGCCAGTGTGCTTACCTGCGCCCGGGTCAGACCTAGCGCTTTGGCTTTGGCGTCACGGGCTGGCGTCCAGAATTTATCGTACTCCTTTTTCATGCGCTGCATGAGGTTTTCGGCCGAGGTATTCCAGTACAACTCGTAGGTATTCGGGATAAACATGCCCAGAATGCTCGTCGTGTCGAAGCCTAGGGAGCGAGTGTAGCTGGGGTTGCTGAGCAGGCTATCGAACTCGTGCGGGCGGGCGTCGATGGTGGTGCTGAGCTTCTTCGCCAAATCTTGGCGCAAGCGAATATTTTGGAAAGTCAGGCTGAGCGGCGACTGAATTCCGCGCCGTAAGTCGTTGACCATTTCCCGGTTGGTGTAGCCATCTTTCAGCTCGTAGCGGCCGGGCTTCACCAACTCGTCATACTTCATCAGCTTGGCCACGAAGCGAAATGAAAGCCGATCAATGATGACATTCTTAGCATCAATCGAGTCCATGACGGCCTTGTAGCTCTGCCCCTGCCGGATAAGCAGGTAGGTCGGCTGGCCTTTGGTCTCGACGTTGGGCGTGTAGAAAACCTGGTAGAAATAATACGAGAACGACACAAACAAGACGCCGAGCACCGCTACCACGGCGGCATACCGGTTGCGGCGCTTCTGGGCTTTGGCTTTGGATTCGGCGCGGGAAATTTGAGACATAAGTGAAATTGATACGGCTAACGAGAATGAACCGGCGGCGCGAAGCACAACTTTAGCCAGCTTAATTTTTCGGGGCCAAAAGTACACGTTCTTGACTTCCGGTTTTGCTAACGCGAAAAAAGCCCCCCGTGTTCGATTACGTTCGGTTGGGGGGCTTTTTTGGATTTAAAGAGCGTAAAGAGTAACCTTCAGCAAAAAAATTGCGAAGGAGTGACAGGTATTTAGCTCTCGCAGTATCTTGCCCGATTCTGGCCCGGTGCCGGTTTTCTTCGTTTTTCACCTTATATCCGCTCCCCCATGTCTGCTACCCTGCTTCGCATCCACCCCGATAATCCGCCCCAAAACCGTTTGCTGCAAGCCGTGGAAGTGTTGCGCAAAGGAGGAGTAATTATTTATCCCACGGATACGATTTATGGCTTAGGTTGCGACATTCACAATGCGAAAGCCGTCGAAAAGCTCTGCCGCATTAAGGGTATTCATCCCGAAAAAGCCAATCTGTCGTTTATATGCCACGACCTTTCCCACATCACTGACTACGCTCACGGCATCACCACACCGGTATATAAAGTGCTTAAGAAAGCGCTGCCCGGTCCGTTTACTTTTATTTTTGAAGCTAGCCCAAAAGCTCCGCGCTACGGCGGCGTGAAACGCAAAACGGTGGGTATTCGCGTTCCCGACCACAACATTTGCCTGGGTATGGTGCGGGAGTTGGGCAATCCCATCGTCAGCACTTCCATTCACGACGAGGATACGCTGATCGAATATTCTACCGACCCGGACCTAATTTTCGAGAAGTATCGCCCGCTGGTGGATCTAGTTATTGACGGCGGCTTTGGCAACAACATCGCCAGTACTGTAGTCGACTGCACCAATGATGATTTCGACATTATCCGCCAGGGTGCTGGGGATATTGAGCAGTATTTGTAATGCTTGACTTAGTGAGAATATTCTTCTTACTTCATCATAAAGCGGAGCGTTTATGTTTCCAGCGGCGATGCGACCAGAGGTAGTCAGCCGGATCCGCTTGTATGTCAACTTCTAGCTGGCGGGCAAAGTCCTCGGTAATCTGGTGGCCGGCTTTGGGCAAAGGGGTTTCGCCGTCGTAGAGCTCGACGAGGCGCATTTCATAATAGCCACGCCGTAAGCGCCGGATACTTACGTATACCACGGGGCACTGAAACTGAGCAGCCAACTTATCGGCGCCCGTGTAGAAAGCGGTGTCTTGGTGAAGGAATGTTGTCCAGTATTGCTGGTCGGCGCGGCTGGGGCTTTGGTCGCTCAGCATACTCAGCACCCGGCCTTCGTTGCGGTGGCGCACCAAATGGCGAAGCGTGTCGCGCATGGGCACAAGTTTGGCGCCCGTTTGGGTACGCAGCCGGTACACGAAATCTTCAAAAAACGGGTTGGTAAGCGGCTTGTACACACCATCTGCCCGCGGACCTAGCCACACAGCACCGGCTGTAATAATCCATTCCCAGTTGCCGGCGTGCGAACCAAGTGCCAACACTGGCTTTCCTTTGGCCAACAGGTTTTCCAGCACTTCGGGGTTGGGCATGAATACGCGGCGCTTCAACTCAGTTACAGAAATGCCCCCCAGCTTCAGAATTTCTATCAACAACTCCGCAAAGTGCCGGTAAAAGTCCTTCGCCAGCTGCTCAATCTGCGCTTCAGTTTTGTCAGGGAATGAATTGCGCAAATTTTCCAGCACTACCCGCCGGCGGTAGCGCAAGCCATACAACATCACCAGATAAAACCCATCGGCCACCACATATAGCACCGACAACGGCAAGTGAGCCAAACTGGTCAGAAACCATTCTAGCGGGCGATAATACCACGGATATGTAGTGTGGGGGGCTTTTTTCATTTAGGAAGAACAGCCGCAGCGGGCGCGTATTCGTCGGGGCGGCGCTGTAGGCGCGTGGTATGTGAGGTCAGGAGTTTGCCTTTGGCGTCGCGCACTTCTATGATCAAGTCGTAATCGCCGGCCATCAAATTGGCAATATTCATATCGCCCAGCACCAAATGCGGACCACCAGCTACTGAACGGGCCAGCCCAGCGGAAGTGAGCACGTCAGCGCCGCCGGCCGCTGGCCGGATGCGGCAGCGTGTGGCCAGCACGATGGGCGCCGGCGCATCATATAGTTCAGCGTACCAAGCCAGACGGTCGGCCCCGCGAGCGTAGAGGCCGTTGGGCGTGCGGGCAAGGCTGTAGCCACCACGGATAAAGTTGTCGCCCGGCACGGCAGATCGGCCCGCTGGTCGCGCCAGTAGCACAATGTCGCTCAAACGCGTTTTGGGTTCATTAAAGTCCAACACCAGCGGTTGCTCGATGGTGGCGAGGTTCTTTTTGTTTGTTTGGTCCTGTACTTTAGCCCGCAGCGTGTACTGTCCATCAGGAAGTTCGATTCGTTTCTGAAAACTAATCGGGTTTTTCAGCGCTATGCTCGTGTCATTCAGTACAGGTGGTTTCAGGGTAATTATCTCCTGATACGCTGCTGAGCCATCGGCCCGAACTGCTTCCAGCGTAACGACAGCTGCTGCCTGAAATATTTTGGGAGCCCGCTTGCGATAAATCAGGGCATTCCCGGGCACAGTAACGTACAGTTCTACCACGGCTCCCTTCGTAACGGCATTCTCATTCCGAAAACGGGCTACGTCGAGTAGTAAGCCGGTTTTTTGAGCTTGGGCTGCGAGGGCATTGCTGAACATGAGCAAGGCGGCAAACAGCCGTAGGGCAAATGATGTTGTCATTTTGACTGATTAATGGCGGGGCAAAAGTACTTCCGATCTGTTTACTATTGCAGCGTTTCCTCTTTTCGCGCCCGACTTGCCAGCATCATGCCCGTTTTATTTGAATTGCCTTATAATCCACCGATTGCCTTTTTTGCCGAACTAGTAGGGGCCGATTCCTTGTTACTAGAAAGCCACGAAAACTATCGCAAGCAAACCTATCGTAACCGGTGTCTTATCCTGACGGCCCAAGGCGTGAAGCCTCTTACGGTGCCTGTAGTAGACGGTAATCGAAGCGAGAAAGTCAAAACAGCAGAGTTAGAGATAGATTATCGGCAAAACTGGGTGCACCAGCATTGGCGTACGCTGCAAACCGCTTATGGTGGCAGTCCGTATTTTGAATATTACGCCGACTATTTGCACGATATCTACGTACAAAAACCTCGACTGCTTTTTGACCTCAACCTCAACCTACTGCACTTCTATCTACGATGCCTCCGGCTGCGAATTCCGGTGGCATTTACCGCTGAATATCATCCCTCCTACCTCGACCCTACGGTGCGCGACCGGCGCGATTGGCTGACACCTAAAGCACCCGCTCATCCCGAACCTGACACTCCGTCCGAACACGGCCGGGTGCGGCCTTATTCGCAGACCTTTGGCCTGCAATTTGTTCCTCATTTAAGCATATTGGACCTGCTCTTTTCGCAGGGACCCAACACCGGCAGCTATCTCGCGTAGATTTCCTTAGTGCTGCCCCCGAACCTTCGCCCGCCCTTTCCTGTTTTCAGGTTGATCCGGCCCAACCCGCTTTTTTAGCGGGGATCTATATTTTCTTCACTACCTTATCTGCATGGAAGCTAAATTCTCAAATCGAGTCAAAGAGGTCATCTCTTTGAGCCGGGAAGAAGCCATCCGGCTCGGGCACGATTATATCGGCACCGAACATCTGCTGTTGGGCATGATCCGCGAAGGCGAAGGCACTGCCATCGGACTGCTCAAGAAATTGGGTGTTTCGGTGGAAGAGCTTAAGTACGCATTGGAACAAGCAACCCGCAACACGGCTACACAAGGCACGAGCATTACCGGCTCTATTCCGCTGACCAAACAAACCGAGAAAGTACTCAAGATCACCTATCTAGAGGCTAAAATCTTCAAGAGCGAAATTATCGGCACCGAGCATTTGCTGCTGTCGATTCTTCGCGATGAAGACAATATTTCTTCGCAAATCCTCAGCAAATTCAACGTGAACTACGAATCCGTACGCGACTCGCTGGACTATCACGGCAACCCTGCCCCACCGACCGCGCCCCCGACACTGACGACGACGACAACGACAAGCTCTTCGGCGGCTCTAGCCGCGGTAGCAGCTCGGGTAGTAGCTCCGCTGCGAAAAAGCCCGGCGAAAAGTCACGCACCCCTGTGCTCGACAATTTCGGCCGCGACTTGACCAAGCTGGCCGAGGAAGACAAGCTTGACCCCATCGTAGGTCGTGAGAAAGAAATTGAGCGTGTAGCTCAGATTCTGTCGCGCCGCAAGAAGAACAACCCTATCCTCATCGGTGAGCCCGGTGTTGGTAAAACCGCTATTGCAGAAGGCCTAGCCCTGCGCATTATCCAGAAGAAAGTATCACGTGTGCTGTTCGGCAAGCGCGTCGTGACGCTGGATTTGGCTTCGCTGGTAGCTGGCACTAAGTACCGGGGGCAATTTGAGGAGCGTATGAAGGCCGTGATGAACGAGTTGGAAAAGTCTCCCGACGTTATCCTCTTCATTGACGAGCTGCACACGATTGTGGGCGCTGGTGGAGCTTCGGGCTCGCTGGATGCTTCCAACATGTTCAAGCCGGCTTTGGCCCGCGGTGAGATTCAATGCATTGGTGCTACGACGCTGGACGAGTATCGTCAGTACATTGAGAAAGACGGTGCCCTAGCTCGTCGTTTCCAGATGGTGATGGTAGACCCTACCACGCCTGAAGAGACGATCGAAATCCTGCACAACATCAAGGATAAGTATCAGGATCACCACCACGTTATCTATACCGATAAGGCGATTGAGTCGTGTGTGAAGCTTTCGGACCGCTATATGTCCGACCGCTTCCTGCCCGATAAAGCCATCGATATTCTTGATGAAGCTGGTGCCCGCGTGCACATCAACAACATCGTGGTTCCCGAAGATATTCTTAAGCTCGAGGAGCAGATTGAGAACATCAAAGTGGAGAAAAACCGCGTGGTAAAGTCGCAGAAATACGAAGAAGCCGCTCAGCTTCGCGACAAAGAGAAGAAGCTTCTGGAGCAACTCGACTCAGCTAAGAAAAGCTGGGAAGATGAGACCAAGAAGAAGCGCTACACTGTGAAAGAGGAAAACGTGGCCGAGGTAATCGCCATGATGACTGGTATTCCGGTAGTGCGTGTGGCCCAGAACGAAAGCCAGAAGCTGCTCAACATGGGTGAGGAGCTGCAAGGCAAAGTAATTGGTCAGGATAAAGCCATCAAGCAATTGGTGAAAGCTATCCAGCGTACTCGCGTAGGCTTGAAAGATCCGAAGAAGCCAATCGGCTCGTTCGTGTTCCTTGGCCCAACCGGTGTAGGTAAGACGGAGCTTGCTAAAGTGTTGTCTACTTATCTGTTCGACAAAGAGGATTCACTCGTGCGCATTGACATGAGTGAGTACATGGAGAAATTCAGCGTATCGCGCCTGGTGGGCGCGCCTCCCGGCTACGTGGGCTACGAAGAAGGCGGTCAGTTGACGGAGAAAATTCGTCGCAAGCCTTACTCGGTTATCCTGCTAGACGAGATTGAGAAGGCTCACCCCGACGTGTACAACCTGCTGCTGCAAGTACTCGACGATGGTATCCTAACCGATGGTCTGGGCCGCAAGGTGGACTTCCGCAACACGATTATCATCATGACCTCTAACATCGGTGCCCGCGACTTGCAGGACTTTGGTGCAGGTATTGGCTTCGGCACTAAAGCCCGAGTTGATAACATGGATGATATCATGAAGGGCACGATTACCAATGCCCTGCGCAAGACGTTCTCACCCGAGTTCCTTAACCGTTTGGATGACGTGATCGTCTTTAATGCTCTTGAGAAAAAAGACATTCATAAGATTATCGACATCTCGCTGGCTAAGCTTCTGTCGCGTATCCAGACATTGGGCTACAAAGTTGAGCTGACGGAAGCCGCTAAGGACTTCGTAGCTGACAAAGGCTATGATCCAAAGTATGGTGCGCGTCCGCTGAACCGGGCTATCCAGAAGTATATCGAAGATCCGATTGCGGAGGAGATCCTGAAAGCAGAGATTGCACAAGGTGATATCATCACTGCTGATTTCACAGAAGGGGCTGAAGAGCTTGTCTTTGCAGTAAGCAAGAGTGGTGAGAAGACCAATCTGGCCAGCGATGAGCGGCCAGAGGAAGCTCCCGAGCCAGACGCCGATGACGTGACTGATAAGGGCAAGGGCAAGTAAGTTTTAGATTACCAAAAGGGCCGACTTCTGTACAGAAGCCGGCCCTTTTACTTTGTAAAGCATTTTATGCGTAACCACTAAAAAAGCCCCCCGATTAGAGTGCGTCATTTTTGCGCCCTTCGGTTACCTTTGGCTTCCTAACCTAAGTAGCTACATCAATTTCCACCCATATATGTCCGATCCTCACGCCGACGCCCAATTAAGCAAACTTGAAATTCTCGACCGCAAAAATGCCGAAGCACTACTTGGCGGGGGGCAAATTCGCATCGACGCGCAGCACAAAAAAGGCAAGCTGACGGCTCGAGAACGAGTAGACTTATTGCTGGATGAAGGTTCATTTGAGGAAATCGGCAAATTTGTGATGCATCGCTCCAAGGATTTTGGCTTGGATAAAGAATATTATCTCGGTGATGGTGTAGTAACGGGTTATGGCACCGTGAATGGGCGGTTGGTGTATGTTTTCTCCCAAGATTTTACGGTCTTCGGTGGCTCTTTGAGTGAGACGCACGCTGAGAAGATTGTGAAAATCATGGATCTGGCGATGAAGAATGGAGCGCCAGTGATTGGTCTGAATGACTCGGGCGGGGCCCGGATTCAGGAAGGCGTTGTGAGTTTGGGCGGTTACGCTGATATTTTCTATAAAAACACCCTCGCCTCTGGAGTTATTCCGCAGTTATCGGCCATTATGGGACCATGCGCGGGTGGCGCTGTGTACTCGCCAGCCATCACCGACTTTATCTTAATGGTGGAAAACACGAGCTATATGTTCGTGACGGGGCCAAACGTAGTAAAGACCGTAACCCACGAAAATGTAACCAGCGAAGAGTTAGGCGGCGCGAGTACGCACTCGGCTAAAAGCGGCGTAACGCATTTCTCTTGTGCTAATGAAGTAGCCTGCATTACCCACCTCAAGCAGCTGCTGAGCTACATGCCACAGAACTGCGAAGAAACAGCCCCTACCCTACCCTACGAGCCGCAGAGTGATGAAACGCGGCCTGCGCTTAACAGTATCATCCCCGAAAACCCAAACCAGCCTTATGATATCCGCGAAGTAATTGAGGGAATCATTGATGCTGAGTCATTCTTGGAAGTCCACCAAAATTTCGCTGAGAACATTGTCGTGGGATTTGCCCGGCTAGGCGGTCGAAGCATCGGGATTGTGGGCAATCAGCCGGCGGTACTGGCTGGCGTACTCGACATCAATGCCAGTACTAAAGCTGCCCGTTTCGTACGTTTCTGCGACTCCTTCAACATCCCGTTGTTGGTGCTGGAAGATGTACCCGGTTTTTTGCCTGGCACTGATCAGGAATGGCGAGGCATTATCACGAACGGCGCGAAGCTACTCTATGCTTTTTGCGAAGCTACGGTGCCGCGTATCACAGTTATTACTCGCAAAGCGTACGGTGGCGCCTACGATGTGATGAACTCCAAGCACATTGGAGCCGATATGAACTACGCCTGGCCAACCGCCGAAATCGCGGTGATGGGGGCTAAAGGTGCGGCCGAAATCATTTTTAAGCGCGAAATAGCCACCGCGGAAGACCCTGAAGCTAAGCTGGCCGAAAAGGTAGATGAGTATCAGCAGAAGTTTGCGACTCCTTATCGTGCGGCGCACCGGGGCTTTGTAGATGAGGTTATTCTGCCGGCTCAAACGCGCCAGAAATTAATCCGCGCGTTTAAGATGCTGGAGAATAAGGTAGATGTGCTGCCGCGCAAAAAACACGGAAATATTCCGCTTTAGAGCTGCCATTTGCTGTAGCTCGCGGCTTTTAGCGCATTTACTTAGCCATCCTAAATGCACTGATTTTAACGTATTCACGACCGATTAGCTGGTATTTGCTTCTTTCGGCTCCTTGATACTCTTTCCCGGATGGCAGCTTCTTAACCTGACCTACCCATGCGTAACGAATCTTTCGACTTCCTCCAGAAATATCTGAATAATCCTTCACCAACCGGCTTTGAGAAGGAAGGGCAAAAGCTGTGGCTTGACTACGTAAAGCCCTACATCGACGAATATTTCGTGGATACTTACGGAACGGTAGTTGGAGTTATTAACCCAGAAGCCAAGTACAAAGTAGTTATTGAAGCGCACGCCGACGAGATTTCTTACTTCGTGAATTACATCACGAAAGAAGGCTACATCTATGTGCGGCGCAATGGCGGCTCTGATGCGTTGGTAGCTCCGTCCAAGCGTGTAAATATTCACACGGACAAGGGAGTTGTGAAAGCCATCTTTGGGTGGCCGGCTATCCACGTGCGCAAGGTAGAGCAAGACAAGGCTCCAACGATTGAAACCATTTTCCTGGATTGTGGCGCCACGTCGAAGGAGGAGGTGGAGAAGATGGGCATTCACGTCGGCTCGGTTGTCACCTTCGAGGATGAGTTCATGGTGATGAACGAGCAGTTCTACGTGGGGCGAGCGCTGGATAATCGGATTGGCGGTTTTATGATTGCGGAAGTGGCTCGGTTGCTGAAGGAAAACAAGCAGAAGCTGCCTTTTGGCCTCTACGTGGTGAATGCCGTGCAGGAAGAAATTGGCCTGCGGGGGGCAGAAATGATTGCCCACCGCATTCAGCCCGATGTGGCCATCATCACGGATGTGATTCATGACACCCAGGCGCCCATGTACGAGAAGAAAACTAGTGGCGACCTGCACTGCGGCAAAGGCCCGGTAGTTACCTACGGTCCGGCGGTGCAGAATAATCTGCGTGAGCTGATCATCGAAACAGCCAAAACCTCTGACATTCCGTTTCAGCGTGCTTCCGCAACCCGCGCCACTGGCACCGATACCGATGCCTTTGCTTACTCTAATGCTGGTGTGGCGGCAGCACTTATCTCTCTTCCACTCAAGTACATGCATACCACCGTGGAGACGGTACACCAGGATGATGTGGAGAACGTAATTCAGCTGATTTACCAAACGCTGCTGCGCATCGAGGACGGCCACGATTTCCGCTACTTCAGCTAATAGTGCTTATCCAGAATAAGAAGTCACAACGCCGACCTGACACCATATTGTCAGATCGGCGTTGTGGCTTCGTAGAAAGCTTTATCGTGTTTTTGGCTTCGTATGTCTCAGTTCCCTCCTCCCCCACCTGCTCTGCCTCTGACCCTCACCGATCAGATGGGACGGCGCGTGGTGGTACCGTATCCGCCGCAACGGATTGTGTCGCTGGTGCCTTCTCAAACGGAGTTGTTGTATGATTTAGGTTTGGGGGAAAAGGTAGTTGGGTTAACCAAATTCTGCCTTCATCCAGCCGACGCGCGGCAGCAGGCTACTGTAATAGGTGGCACCAAAAACTTCGATTTTGAGAAGATTGCCGCGCTAAAGCCTGATCTTATTATCGGGAATAAGGAGGAAAATTATCAGGAAGGCATTGAGCAGTTGGCCGCGCTTTATCCGGTGTGGCTCAGCGACATTAGCACCCTTACCGATGCCTTGCGCATGATTCGGCAGGTAGGCGTGCTGGTAGGTGCCAAGGCCAAGGCTGACCAAATGGCGGCCGCTATTGAGCATTCCTTTGCGCAGCTTTCGCCTCTTCAGCCGTCAGTACTAGCTGCCTATTTCATTTGGCGCAAACCGTATATGGCGGCGGCGGCAGACACGTTTATAGATGATATGCTGACGCGGGCAGGTTTTACCAACGTATTTGCCCCCAGCAGCGCTATCCAGAAATTTCGGCAGAGCAGTTGGCTGCGGCCGCGCCGCGTGTTATCCTGTTGTCGTCAGAGCCCTATCCATTTGCAGATAAGCACATTGCGGAGTTTCTGGCAATTTGTCCTTCAGCCCAAATCCGGATAGTAGACGGAGAATTATTCAGCTGGTATGGCAGCCGGCTGCAACACTCGGCGGCGTATTTTGCTAAGTTGAGAGCCACTGTGGTAACTAAAGTATAAGAGGCGGTCATACTTCGCTGCTGCTTTGTATGACCGCCTTTGGAAACCGCTTCAGCCCTATGATTTGAAGCCTGCCTGTTCCAACTCATTCCAGAAGCTGGGATACGACTTGCGAACGACCTGGGGGGCATTTATGGTTAGTGGGCCGCGCAGCGCTAGCGGAGCGAAGGCCATAGCCATGCGGTGGTCGTGGTAGGTGGCGATGGTTTGGCCATCTACTTTAAAACCAGCAGCCGCAACGCGAAATGCATCGCGCTGCACCTCAGTGAATGAAGCGCCGAATTTGGCTAGCTCGGTTTGGAGGGCCAGAATACGATCCGTTTCCTTGATGCGCAGGCTTTCTAGGCCAGTCATTTCTACGTTTACGCCTTGGGCAGCGGCTACTACGGCTACGGTTTGAGCCAGATCAGGGCAATCGGTGAAGTCTTGGGAGAAGCCACCCGTTATGGGTTGCTGGATGAGCTGTACGCCATCGGGCAGAAATTCGGTGGCAACGCCCAGCTTCTCCATTATGCCCACAATTGCCTGGTCACCTTGCAGGGAGTGGCGCCGCAGCCCTGGCAGGTAAATTTGCCCCCCAGCCGGCGATAAAGCCACCATCGCATACCAATAGCTGGCCGCCGACCAGTCGGCCTCAATGGCATAATCGGCGGGTTTGTAGGGAATAGGGCGCACTTCCAGCACGGAGCCCAGATCGCGACAGTCGGCGCCAAAATGCTGCATAAGTGCCAGCGTCATGCGGATGTAGGGCCGTGAACCGACTTTGCCTGTCAGGAATAACCGCAGCCCGCCGAGGAGTTGGGGCCCGATCATCAGTAGCGCCGAAATGTATTGGCTGCTAATATCGCCGCGCACGGTGAGTTCAGCCATATCTGTAGAAGGCAAATTTGCCCCCCAGCCCTTGATATAAAGCGGTGGATATCCTTCCTTTTCCGCGTAGTCAATCTGCATTCCGAGCTGGCGTAAAGCCTCAACGAGGACGCCGATGGGACGCTCCCGCATGCGGGCAGTACCGGTGAGCAGCACGCGCCGGTCGGTGACGGATAAGTAGGCCGTGAGGAAGCGCATGACAGTGCCCGCATCTTCCGCATCGAGCGTATCGGCAGCGGGACTAGCCAACAGCCGACGCATGAGCTGGGTATCGTTGGCGTCGGAAAGATTGGTGAGTGAGCCGTTACCAGCAAGGGCCTGAATGATGAGGGCGCGGTTGCTTTCACTCTTAGAGGCTGGCAGTTGGGCAGAGCCCTGTAGAGGGCCGCCGGGCCAGGAAAGCGTTATTGAATCGGGCATTCGGGTGCTTAATGAGAAACGCCTAGTGCGTAGTAAACTTGTCTTTAGCTCAACAGGCGGTGATAGTAACGCAGGGAGCTAGCTATTTCATCTACAGTAACGGGCTGGTCGTAGATGGCATTGCCAATACCTTCCAGCAAGGTACAATTGATGACAGAACCAGTATTTTTCTTGTCCTGTAAAGCTAGTTCGGCAATAGCATCGGTTTCGAGCGTAACAAACTGCACCTTTTCGAATACCGAGAACAGAAAAGTCTCAATTTTATCTAGCTCTTCTTCACTCAGAAGGCCTTTCTGCACAGAGAGCCAGCTTTCGCAAATCATACCGGCGGCAACGGCTTCGCCGTGCAGAATCTCACGGCCGGGCTGACTGAGCAGGTAGCTTTCGAGGGCGTGGCCCACGGTGTGGCCGAAATTAAGCACCTTGCGCAACCCACTTTCTAGCGGATCAGCAGCCACAATGCGTTCCTTAGTCACGACTGATTCGTGAATAATTGGGCCCCACTCATCCACAAAAAAGCCCGTACGCCGATGGTGTTCAAACGCGGCAGCGTCGGCAATCAGCCAGTGCTTCACTACTTCCGCGTAGCCGGATTTGAGCTGGCGGGGGTCGAGTGTATTTAAAAACCGAGGCTCGATGAACACGGCCGCTGGCGTCTGAAATACCCCGAGCTGGTTCTTAAAATTTTGGAAATCGATGCCGGTTTTGCCCCCCACACTGGCATCTACCTGGGCCAGCAGCGTAGTGGGCACCTGCACGAAACGAATGCCGCGCTTATACAGAGCCGCGCAAAAGCCCCCCAAATCCGTAACGACGCCGCCGCCGAGGTTTACGAGTACCGCAAAACGGTCGGCGCGGGCTTCGGTCAGCGCTTCCCACACGGTTTCGCAGGTAGACAACACTTTATACTCTTCCCCGTCAGGAATCTCGATAGTTACGTGATTATCAGGCAAAAATTCGCGCAGCCGCGGGTAGCAGAGTCGAATAGTATTGGCGTCGGCTAACACAAAAACCTGACTTACCGCCGGTTGGCGCAATAAGTCGGCGAGTTCGATCAACGCGTGGGGGCCAATGGCGGGAGTGTCTTGCAAGGGATGGATGGGTTAGCGGAGAACAATCGAAAGCACAGGTAGTAAAGACGGCTATTCCGGGTTCTGGTTCATAATCTCGGTTTGCTTACGAATGCTTTCCAGATGAATCAGCTCGTACAGTTTGGCCACAAACGGGTCATTCAGGCGCAATTTTGCCCCCCAGTCTCGCCGCGACGCGAATATTTCCTGCCAGCGGTCCATCTGCAAAATCTTTACGTTGTTCTCCTTCTTGTACTCGGCCAGCTGCTCTACCAACGCCATACGCGCCGCTAGCGCCTCCATCAATTCCCGGTCGGCCGTGTCTATTTGCTGTCGGAGCTCCTCGGCTTTATTCAGGAAATCGGCATTGTTGGAGGAGCGGTAACGGTACTTCAGCTCTGATAAAATCTCAGCCAGCCGCGCTGGCGTTACCTGCTGGGCGGCATCCGAAAGGGCATTATCGGGGTCAGGATGCGTTTCGATCATCAAACCATCGTAATCCAGGTCGAGCGCCTTTTGCGAAACGGGCAGAATCAAGTCGCGGCGGCCGCTAATATGGCTGGGGTCGCAGATGAGAGGCACTTGGGGAAAGCGCGCTTTCAGCTCAAACGCCAGTTGCCACGTAGGGGCATTGCGGTAGCGCGAGGGCGCAAACGTGCTAAAACCGCGGTGAATAGCGGCTAAATCGGTGATGCCCACGCGCTCCAGTCGCTCCAAAGCACCCGCCCACAACGCCACATCTGGGTTCACCGGATTTTTGACCATTACGGGCACACCCGTACCAGCCAGCGCTTCGGCTAACTCCTGCACAGCAAAGGGATTAACGGTGGTGCGGGCCCCAATCCAGAGTACATCAATGCCGTGGCGCAGGGCGTCTTCTACGTGGCGCGGCGTGGCTACTTCTATAGTTACAGGTAAGCCTACCTCCTGGCGTACCCGCTGCAACCACGGTAGCGCGGTGGTACCCATGCCCTCAAACCCACCAGGTTTGGTGCGAGGCTTCCAAACGCCCGAGCGGAACAGATCTACTTGGCCCATTGCTTTCAGAGCGCGGGCGGTGGTAAGTACCTGATCTTCAGTTTCGGCGCTACAGGGCCCCGCAATGAGCAACGGCAGCCCTTTGTTGGCTAGCAAGTGGGTAAAAAAGGTGGCTTTGGCAGTAGTATCCATGTACATAAACGCGGGTTCGGGAGGGGGCAGCCCCAAAAAGCCCCCCAGCTCCTCAAGTAAGGGCATTGGAAAAAGAGCGCGCTGCAAGGTAACTCTACCGGTCAAAACGTTGTTTAAAACCTATCTTCGCCCACCCAAAAGCGTTGTTTAAAAACCACCCGCTCTATGTTAGCTACCCACGCCCCGTCCCTGTCCTTCAACGATACCGCTGTTGCCTTTGCTTCTAAATCTGATGCCGAATTGCGCCAGATGTATGCGCTGTTCGCGGCTATGAACAATAATACCCTAGTGAAAGCTGGGGGCGGCATGATGAAAGCAGCGCTCAAATGGGGCCTGCCAGTGAAGTTTCTAATCAAGAAAACCATCTTTGAACAGTTCTGCGGCGGCGAAACCATTCAGGAGTGCCTGCCCGTGATTGAAGAGTTGGGCCGCTACAACATCGGCACTATCCTCGACTATTCGGTGGAGGGCGAAGGCAGCGACAAAAGCTACGATCACACGCGCGACGAGATTCTGGCCACCATCGATTTGGCGCATCGTTCCACTCATATCCCCTTCTCCGTATTTAAAGTAACTGGCCTCGCCGACAGCGTTATTCTGGAGAAAGTACAGGCCAAACAGACGCTCACTCAGGCTGAGCAAGCCAGCTTTGAGCGCTCTAAAGCCCGAGTGGATGCTATTTGCGCCCGCGCCCACCAGTATGGAGTGCGCGTGTTCGTGGATGCGGAAGAAAGCTGGTTTCAGGAAACCGTTGACAACATGGCGTATGAGATGATGGCCAAATACAACCGGGAGTCGGCTATCGTTTGGAACACCTACCAGCTCTACCGGCACGACCGTCTGGAAGCAATTGAGGAAGCGTACGAAACCGCCAAACGTGAAGGATATTACCTGGGGGGCAAATTGGTGCGGGGTGCGTACATGGAAAAGGAGAGTCGTACTGCCGCTCAGCGTGGCTACCAGAACCCCATCAACCCTACCAAAGAAGCCACCGATCAACTATATAACGAGGCGCTTCGCTACTGCGTAGCCCACGTCGACCGCATTAGTATTTGTGCCGGCACTCATAATGAAGCAAGCTCCTTGTTGCTCACTGAACTGATGCAGGAGCACAACTTACGGCCGCAGGATACGCGCATCTGGTTTGCTCAACTCTATGGTATGAGCGACAATCTGAGCTATAACTTGGCTAATGCGGGCTATAACACGGCTAAGTATGTGCCCTACGGCCCGGTGGAGGCGGTCATGCCTTATCTATTGCGCCGCGCCGACGAGAATACTGCCATTGCAGGCCAAAGCAGCCGGGAGTTTTCGCTTATTCAAAGAGAAATGACGCGACGTAAGAGCAAAAAATAGGACGTACAATAGGAGACCTTACGTCGGCACAGTTTTGGTTTGCGATCATAGGACTGCTCAAATATGTTAGTTTTGAACAGTACATTGCTAATCCTTTCCCGCCCGACTACTCCCGTTGCTCCAATGAATGCTCGTGTTCGCAGCCACCTAATTCGATTCGCCCGCCACCAGGTAGGTACTACTAGCTACCTGAACCTAGTGCAAGAAGCCGAGTTAGGCCTCAACCTAGAGATTTCACACGAAAAATCACGGTTGAACGAGATTCTAAGTGAGATATCAGAGAAGGAATTCAATAATGGACGGCCTATTCTGAGTTGTTTGGTAAAAGTAGCAGGCTCCAAAGGCCAAGGCGATACTTTCTTCAAGCTGTGCGAACGGTTGGGATTGGGCGAGTGGCGCACCTTAAAGCAAGACCCAGAATTTTTAAAAAACCTGCGCCAAGAGTGCCGCGACTTTTGGCAGATTGATGCCAACTACGAGAAATTTGGCTGATTCAGGCTGAGCAATTAGCTCATCTGTAGACTGCAATAGATCAGAATCTGAAGATAGAATAGGAGCTATACAGAAATTTCTGTAACCCCCACACGGAGCGCGCCGTTTAGCTACTCAACTGGCTAGTGGGGCGCTTTTCTGTTTTAAAGCTTCCGCAGCTAGCTAAACTCTCCCTTTACCACAATCTAATCTACCCTACCCAAATGGAAACGAACAACAGCAACAACCCCACGAATACTGGTACAGGCTCAGGCGCTAACTACGGAACTGGCTCGGCTGGTACGGGCATGAGCAACAGCACGACGGGTAATACAACTTCAAGCGGCAACATGGGCAACTCCAGCACTGGTAGCTCAAATGTAGAAGGCGACGATTTCAGCGCTACTGCTAAAGGTGCCGCTATCGCCGGTACTCCTGGTGCAGTAGTAGGCCGTGCCGTTGATGGCATTCAAAATACTGCCGACCACGCTGCCCACGCCGCAACCGGCCAGCCTTATGACTCTAGCAAAAGCAGTGGCATGATGACTAGTTCATTCCGTGACCGTGACAGCGCTGAGCGTGCTTATAACACCCTGTCTTCACGCGGCTACAGCAAAGACGACGTTAACCTATTGATGTCGGATGAAACCCGTAAGCGTCACTTCGGCGAAAATACTCCTGACACTGACCTAGGCGACAAAGCTATGGAAGGTGCTGGTGTAGGCTCGGCCATTGGTGGTACTGCTGGTGCTATTATCGGCGCTATCGCCGCTATCGGTACTTCGGTTGCCCTTCCTGGCCTAGGCCTTGTAATCGCTGGTCCTATTGCAGCAGCTTTGGCTGGTGCTGGTGCTGGTGGCTTAACTGGTGGCCTAGTAGGTGCACTAGTGGGTTCAGGTATTCCTGAGGAGCACGCTGCTGAGTACGAGCAGGACATTAAGCAAGGCGGCATCGTAATGGGTGTGAAGCCCCGCAACGATGAAGACGCTAAGTACTTCGAAGAGGAGTTCCGTCGTCATAACGCCGACCGTGTTCGTCGCTACTAGTAGCTATCTATAGATAACTAAGCTTTGATAAAAAGCCCCCTCTAACATAGAGGGGGCTTTTTTGTTATATATAAGCAGGAGCGATAAGACAGTTGCCTTATTTTAGCTATTATGCTTTGGGTTTTTTATCCAAATGATATCCTGTTGCGTATCTGTAGCTGATTGCAGAGTTTTACTGATGTGGTATAATGCAACCCTACTGGCAAAGCCGCTTCCTTTCCTGTGATTGTGGGCACTTATTTGCCAATAGCTAGCGTTTTGTGCTTATAACCGGCCCCACGCTAGATAACTGATAAGCGGCTCGCGGTTTATTTCCTTTTGATTTTCTCCATTTCACGCTGATTTCCATGTCTTCTCCCCGCTTGAAAATAGGGCTTTATGCCTCGCTGGTGATGGCCATCTTTGTGCTTGCTTCTTACAAGCTCTACCGGCGCACCGATGCCCGGGCGCCGCAGAAAGATGAGGTCCTCATCAAAGCCATGCTTCAGGGCTTAACTGTAGCGCACTACCAGCCTGAAAAAGTAGATGATACTTTCTCAAAGCGGGTATTTGATCTGACCCTAAAGCGCATTGACTACAATAAGAAGTTCTTGTTGCAGTCGGACGTAGCGCAGCTGCGCAAATACCAGACGGCCATCGACGATCAGGTGAAAGCGGGTACCCACGAGTTCCTCGACTTAGCCTCGCAACTGATGGACCAGCGCATGAAAGATGTGCAGGTTATGTATCGCGAGATTTTGGCTCAACCTTTCGACTTTACCAAGGAAGAGTCATTTGAGACTGAGTCGGATAAGATGACTTTTGCGGCCGACAAGGCTGCCCAGCGCGAAGAGTGGCGCAAATATTTGAAGTATCATACCCTGTCACGGGTTTCCGAGATGATGGATGAGCAGGCCAAGCGCAAGGAAAAAGCCTTAGCTCCTACTGCCTCTATTGGCAAACCGGCCATCGTGGCGACTAACGAGCCTAACCGGACACTTGCCGAAATGGAAATTGAGGCACGCAAGCGGGTATTGAAGTACTTCGATAGCCAGTTTAATGATATGATGCAGACGGACGCAGCAGAGCGTCTTGCACTGTATGCCAATGCTATTGCTAACACCTACGATCCTCATACTGAGTATTTTGCCCCCCGCGATAAAGAAAGATTTGACGAAGGCATGACTGGCCAATTTGAAGGAATCGGTGCCTCGTTACAAGAAAAAGATGGTCAGATTAAGGTATCTGATTTGATTCCGGGCAGTGCTTCGTATCGTCAAGGTGACTTGAAAGCTGGTGATATTATTCTGCGGGTAGCGCAGGGTACAGCTGAGCCGGTATCCGTTGAAGGCTTGCGTCTGGATAAAGCGGTAGCGCTGATCAAAGGCAAGAAAGGAACTGAGGTTCGCCTTACGGTAAAGAAAGCGGATGGCAGCACGCAGATAATTCCTATCATCCGTGACGTGGTTATCATCGAAGAAACCTTCGCTAAGTCAGCTACTATCAACGAAGGCGGTAAAAAGGTAGGCTATATCCGCCTCCCAAGCTTTTATGCTGATTTCAGTGACAATGGTGGTCGCAGCAGCGCTACTGATGTTAAGAAAGAGTTGGAGAAGCTAACCAGCGAAAACGTACAGGGTGTAGTGCTCGACTTGCGCCAGAACGGTGGTGGTTCCTTGCAGGATGCCGTAGAGATGGCTGGTTTATTCGTTGAGAATGGCCCTATAGTACAGGTTCGCTCGAGCCAAGGTGCGCCAACCATCATGAACGACCGCGACCCTCGCGTGCAATACTCTGGGCCGCTGGTGGTGCTAGTAAATAAGTACAGTGCTTCGGCCTCTGAGATTTTGGCTGCTGCCATCCAAGACTATAAGCGTGGCGTCGTGATAGGTGCGGCCAGCACTTACGGTAAGGGTACGGTTCAGCGCGTCTTTGACTTAGATGACGCAATGCCCGCCGAGTTCAACAACATCAAGCCTTTTGGTTCGCTGAAGCTGACGACGCAGAAGTTCTACCGCATCAACGGTGGTTCTACGCAGTTTAAAGGTGTAGTGCCGGACATTATCCTGCCAGACATGTATAGCTACCTCGACCAAGGTGAGAAAGAGTCGGATTATCCGTTGAAGTGGGATGAGATCAGCCCAGCTCGCTACCGTCCTTGGAGCGGTGCTCCCGCCGTTGCTAAGCTAACTGAAGCCAGTAAGAAGCGTGTGGACACTAGCGAAAGCTTCAAGCTAATCAATGGTATGGTGCAGCGCATGATCAAGCGGAAGAACGAAACAATGGTTAGCCTGAAGCTAGATACGTATCGGGCTGAGCAGCTACTTGCCAAAGCAGAATCAGATAAGTATGAGCAATTGCAGAAAGCTGCAAAGCCGCTTGAAATTGCTCCTTTGGCCGTTGACATCCGTCAGTTGGGTTCCGATACTGTACAGGTAAATCGGGCTACCCGCTTCACTCGCAACCTCAAAAAGGATATCACCTTGCGTGAGGCTGTGGCTGTTGTTAAGGACCAGATTTAAGAAACGTTGGGTAAGCTCACACAGCTTACCAAAAAAGCCCCCAGAACGATTCTGGGGGGCTTTTTTTGGCTCTCACTACCAATGACAATTAAATTAGTAAATCAACTATAATAATCGTTGCTAACCAATCAGCTTATTTTAAATACAAAGCATTGATTATCAGCATTGTAATTAAGTTAAATATTGGCGAATATTTTTAGTAAATATGCAACTCAAAGCTAGTCCAAGCTGTTTACTTTGCATGACGACGATATTAGAGAACAACATCATTCCGCTCGTTACGGACGAGCAGCGGCAAGCGGAGGAAACGTGGCGCAAATCGATTCCTGCCCAGGTTTTTCTCAATCACTTCTTTGCCATAAACTACCACATTCAGGAGAACGACGATGCGACTGGCGGCTTGCAGCATCTGCCCTACTTCCGGGCGCATCAAGCCGAACTGACCGACACCGATATCCCGAATATCACCAAGCTCCTGCACGCCTGCTGGAGCACGGAGTACGCTCTGCGTGCTACCGCTGAGTTAGGCGATGAAGATTACTTACGCAATGCTCTGCACTGGACATTCCCGCAGGCATATCATACCATCCTATCTGGTTTGCAGGCTTTCCTGTACACCACCGGCGTACGCTCCAACAACTCTTCGCTGATTCAGCGCGAGGTGGGCCGCTTAGTTGTGCGCAATGCTTATCCGCGACCAGTGTCATTCTACGCCGCTGGTGCTTACGGCGACTTTAGCATTCACCGTCTGCCGCTGGCTGGCTACAAGGCTGGCTTGCACATTGCAGGCAAGGAGATTGAAGCCCAGGCTCAGATAGGCCAGTTCCTGCGCACTACGCGTAAGATGAAGGCCCAGATCACGCGTCAGCAGGTGCAGGCTAACCCCAACACCGCGCTGCGCAGCCAGAAGACCGGCAAGGTGCTCGACAAGTGGACTCCGCAGCATTGGCAGCAGATTACGTGGCGCTTAGGCTACACGACCATCTTCGATCTGCTGAGCCGCCTGCGCATTTCGCAGACCAGCCGCGAGATTGAGCGCTACGTGGAGGCTGAGATTGACTTCAAGCTTTTCCATCAGTCGCTGCTTAACATTGTGAGCTACCTCAATGGTATTCACGAGAGCTACGTGGCCAAGGCGATGGGCTTGGAGCGCTATCAGCAGTTACTCGCTGACCTGCCCAAGCACTTACAGCACAGCTTCGTGGCCGACCGCTTGCGTAACCGCATCGAGCCGTTGCTGACTGGCGAGGCTCCCGCTCAGATGAACATCGCGGCTTAATCCGTTCTATTTACCGTCTTACTACTGATACACGTAAGCGCTGCTCCCTTGGGGCGGCGCTTTTTGTTTCTGCATAATCCGGGCGGCGGGCGTAACTTCGCGGCCTTATTTCAAAGCCTTTGACCATGCACCATCTCAGCGAACAGGAACAGCAACGCCGCCACAAACTCGATGAGTTACATAAGCTCGGCATTGAGCCGTATCCATCCGAGCTGTTCGACGTGAATTTCTCCGCTCAGGAGATTCTGGATAACTACCATGTAGAACTCAATAACTTCCAAGAAGTGAGTCTGGCAGGCCGCATCATGTCGCAGCGCGTGATGGGCAAAGCCTCCTTCGCGGAATTGATGGATTCTTCGGGCCGCATTCAACTTTATATCAACCGCGACGAAATCTGTCCCGGCGAGGATAAAGAGCTCTACAATACGGTTTTCAAAAAGCTGATCGACCTAGGCGATTTTGTGGGCGTGAAAGGTCGTGTGTTCAAAACGCAGGTGGGCGAAACCTCCATTCACGTTACTGAATTCAAGCTGCTGTCTAAGGCATTGCGCCCGTTGCCAGTGGTAAAGGAGAAAGACGGCCAGATCTACGATGCCTTTACCGACCCTGAGCAGCGCTACCGTCAGCGCTACGTGGATATGGTAGTGAATCCGCATGTTCGGGAGACGTTCATGAAGCGGACGCTACTGGTACAGGCCATGCGCAACTACCTGAACGACAAAGGCTATTTGGAGGTGGAAACGCCTATTCTTCAGCCTTTGTACGGCGGTGCTGCCGCGCGTCCGTTCAAAACCTTTCACAACACGCTGGACATGACGCTGTATTTGCGCATTGCCAATGAGTTGTATCTCAAGCGGCTGATTGTAGGCGGCTTCGATGGCGTATATGAGTTCTCCAAGGACTTCCGCAACGAGGGCATGTCGCGGTTTCACAACCCAGAGTTCACGCAGATGGAGCTGTACGTAGCCTACAAAGACTACTACTGGATGATGGATTTGGTGGAGGAAATGGTAGAGCGCGTGGCCCTAGAGCTACACGGCAAAACCGAAGTGCAGGTAGGCGACAACCTCATCAACTTTCAGCGGCCCTGGAAGCGCTTCACCATGTTCGAGGCTATCCAGCACTTCAGCGGCGTCGATATTACCGATATGGATGAAGCCGCGCTGCGCGAAACCGCTCAAAAGCTCAATGTGCACTTGGACCCCAGCATGGGCAAAGCCAAAATCATCGACGAGCTGTTCGGCGAACTGTGCGAGCCGAAGCTGATTCAGCCTACATTTATCACTGATTATCCGGTGGAAATGTCGCCGCTGGCGAAGAAGCACCGCTCGAAGCCCGGCCTGGTTGAGCGTTTTGAGGCTATCTGCAACGGTAAGGAAATCTGCAACGCTTTCTCCGAGCTAAACGACCCCATCGACCAGCGTCAGCGTTTCGAAGATCAGTTGGAACTTGGCAAGCGTGGCGACGTGGAGGCCATGGTGCTCGATGAGGACTTCCTGCGGGCTTTGGAGTACGGAATGCCCCCCACAGCTGGCCTAGGCATCGGCATCGACCGCCTGAGCATGATTATGACTAACTCGAACTCCATTCAGGATGTGCTCTTCTTCCCCCAGATGAAGCCGGAGAACAACTAATATTTCCGTGTTTAATGCTCAGCAAAAAAGCCCCCCAGAATGACTCTGGGGGGCTTTTTTGCTGTATAAATTCAAATTACAACTGCCAATTAAAAAGCGGCAATTTGTACCGCCTAAAATCAGAAAGCCTCCCGCAAAAATCACGAGAGGCTTTCCTTTATAACTGACTTACCCTTCCAATCGGGGTGATAGGAAGAAGCTTGCGATGAACAATCTGATTTTGCTACTAAGTCTGTTTGACCAATACTTAGCAGAAGCTCCTACTGTCGGCAATTTTACTTCCGATACTTCTCCGATTTTCTTTCAAGCCGGTTATATCTTCTTTAACGGCTTTGCACAGCTAAGGTTACAAATCGCCGAAAAGATTTCTGTTTTTTTAAAGGCCGCGGTTTGGACCTTCTTGGTTCAGGATATCGTCGGCGTCGGTGCCACCGATGGCGTTGCCACCAACCGAGCCAGTACCCGTTATATCCTGTCCGCCCCGACGACCGGCGCCCGGTGCGCTGGCTAAGTCACCGCTCTGGTCAGCCCGCGTGCCCGCCGACGATTTGAGCGAATTAAGGATGTCATCGGCGTTAGCACGGTTGGCCGACTCTTCGCCGCCCGGTGTTGCGCCGCCTTTCAGGTCATTGATTTTAGACAGGCTGTCTTGGAAAAGCTTGGTCAGGTCGTCGCTGAACTTGGAAGCCGATTTCTTGAGGGTAGTGCGCGTTTCTTCGCCTGTTTCGGGAGCTAGGAGTAAGCCTGCAATAATACCAGCACTAGCGCCAGCCAACAGGGAAAGAATGATTTTGCCGTTTTGGTCTTTCATGAACGTAAGCAGTAAGAATAGAAAGATGAGTACGGATCGGCCCTGAGGGCTTCTGAGGCCTCAGGGCCGATCCGCAAGTTGTAACGCTATTATGCGGCGAAGGTTATCACAAAAAAAGTCCCTCCTCTATTACAGAGGAGGGACTTTTAGTAATCATCAAAAGCCAGAGTTGGCTTACAGATCGTTCAGCATTTTGGTGATTTCACGCTTGCCTTTGCCGAGCTTCTGCTGCAGGCGGCCTACGAGGTCTTCTTCTTGGCCTTCAGCGTACTGCAGGTCCTCGTCGGTGAGCTGGGCGTATTGCTGACGCAGTTTGCCCTTGCTCTCATTCCAGTCACCTTTCAGCTTCAGGCTGCTGCCTGCGCCAGTAATGCCCAGATCTTCGAGCTTCTCTACATAGCCTTTGAATTTAGAGTCAAGCTCTTCGCCATATTTGGAGAGCTGCTCGCCGAGTTGACCGCTGTACTTAGCTGCAGCGTTCTTCAGGTTGCCACGAGTAGCAGTGCCCTTATCTGGAGCCATCAGCAGGCCAGCAATGATGCCAGCGCTAGCACCAGCTAATACGGCGAGAAGAATTTTTCCTGAGTTGTCTTCTTGTTGATACGACATGTTGGTAAGGAGAGAAAGTGAATACTTGAAAACAGGCGGTAAAATCGTCGGCTCCAAATAGTGGAGCCAGTGAAGTAAAGGCACGCCCGGCTTGTTAAGCTGATTGCCTATACGAACACTGTTAAGCTGGGTTATATTTAAGGAATAAAAAATAGCTGAAATAAAATATACCATTGATTAAGAGAGCATTTTGCCCCCCAGTCCGTACTTTGACCTGTCCTCCCAAGTTGGGCAAGCAGGTTATTTTCCGTTGTTCGCGTATGAAAAACTTCCTTTTCGCAGTTGCTTTTATGCCCCTACTGGCTGTGTGCAGCCAGCCACCCGCCGCTTCTACCGCTACTACTCCGGCAGCCACCGCCGCCTGCATCGACTCCACCAAAATCGACCCGGCGGGTATCTGCACCATGCAATATGACCCTGTGTGCGGCTGCAATGGCAAGACGTACAGCAACGACTGTGTCGCCTCCAACGCGGGCGTGCTCACCTACACCAAAGGCGAGTGCCCCACCACCCCGAAAAACTAAGAATTTGCCCCCCACCCTTATGTCAGAAGAGAAAAAGTACTTCCGCCAGCAAGCCCCTTTCCGCGTGCCCACCACCGACGGCAAGCTCATTGAGGAGCACATTGGCCTGGCCAGCACTCGCACCAACGAATACAGCGTGGCCCACATGGTGGCGCCGCCCCAGTGGAGCGAGCCCCACCAGCGTCCCGAGTTCGATGAAATAACGATCGTAGTGCGGGGCCGCAAGCGGTTTGAGGTAGATGGCGACATCATTGAGCTGAGCGCCGGCGAGTCGCTATTGATCAAGGCTGGCGCACGGGTTCGTTATTCCAACCCATTTGATGCGGAGTGCGAGTACTGGTCGATCTGCGTGCCAGCCTTTTCGATGGACACCGTGAATCGGGAGGAGTAGCCTTAAACTCCTGCGTAGCTGCGCTGTTCTTCGGCTGACGTAGCGTGGGAGATGCCAAAAAAGCCCCCCAGCCGTTGTTTTCACTTCACATTTTCCACCCGAAGCCTCGCTTCACTTCCTCCTACCCCCTGCATGGACCAGCGCATCATCAATCTCTTCGACGAATACACCCACGCCCCGCTCACCCGCAAGGAATTTATGGAGCGGTTGATGAAAATAACCGGTGGCGCGGCGCTGGCTACGGCCGCATTAGCGGTGTTGGAGCCTGGCTATGCCAATGCAGCCACCGTGCCTGTGCAGGATGCTAAGTTGGAGGAAGAAACCGTAAACTGGCCCGGCGACGGCACCACCATGCAGGGCTACTTAGTGCACCCCAAAGGGAAAAAGAAGCGCGGCGCGGTGGTGGTCATTCACGAAAATCGTGGCCTCACGCCCCACATCAAAGACGTAACACGCCGCGTGGCCCAAGCCGGCTACTTAGCACTAGGGGTTGATGCGCTTTCCCAGTTTGGTGGCACGCCTACCGACGAAGACCAAGGCCGTACCCTCATCGGCCAGCTCGACCCACAGAAAACGCTCAACAACTACCTCGCTGCCCTCACCTACCTTCGTCAGCGCCCCGATAGCAACGGCAAGACCGGTTGCGTGGGCTTCTGCTGGGGCGGCGCTATGGCCAACCGCCTCGCCCTCAGCGACCCCAAGCTCAACGCTGCCGTGGCCTACTACGGCACCCAGCCCAAAGACGCGGACGTTTCCAAAATCAAGGCCCACCTGATGATGCACTATGCCTCCCTCGATGAGCGGGTAAATGCTGGAGCGGCGGCCTATGAAGCGGCGTTAAAAGCCGCCAATGTGAAGTATCAGCAGTTTATGTATGAAGGTGTAAACCACGCTTTCAACAACGACTCCTCCCCGCCCGCTACAACGCTGAGGCCGCCAAGCTGGCTTGGGAGCGGACGTTGGGGTTGTTTAAGAAGGAGTTGGGATAATTATATAAGAAATATCTATAAGCCTCTCGTTATCAACTCAGCTTATGAAAAGTACCCCCTTTAGCCTACTTATTATTCTTAGCACGCTAAGCCTATTTCCCTATTTGGCGCGGGCACAAACTGCTCCAACAAAAGCCTATACGTATATGCAGGTTTTTTATTACGGACCGAAAACCTCTCCTGGCTTTGCCTTTATGAGCTTTACGCCAGCCTTTCACAATCAGACAGAGGTCAGGTTAGATGAGCCGAGCATAGCCGAGGCAATGTTTAGTCCCCTACTCGGGGAGCCTCAAAAAGCTGAGGTAGTAGAAGTAACAACCGATATTGACGACCTGGAGGCCAAGTATAAGGATCCTAAATACAGGGCGGCGATGAAGAAGCGTCAGGATAAAGAAAAACAGGAATTTGAGAAGCAGATAAAAGCTCTTGAAGGACGCGGCCAAAAGATGCGCGACACGTTGATAAAGACTTTGAATGCTGCAACAACAGAAGGGTGGGAAGTCGTTCAAATGAGTTCTTATGGAGATAGTGGCCTAACGTACTTGCTTCGTAGAGCTAAATGATTTTTTCTCTTAGTTGCGCTTCGCCAAATAAAAAGCCCCCCAGACTAATTCTGGGGGCTTTTTTTGAAACAACTACCAAACCTTACGACTTCGGCACGGCCGCCGGCAGCGCCTTACGCGGCAGCTTCTGGTCGCGCATGGCGGTGTGGTACACGAAAGAAGCCACGATAACTGAGGCTTGCTTCAGGTCATCGGCCTGGAGGCGGTCGAAGGTATCCTGGTTGGTGTGGTGAGTGCGGGTGTTGTAGTCGAGGCCATCCTGCACGAACTGAAAGCCGGGCAAGCCCACGGCGTCGAAGGCCAGATGGTCGGTGCCGCCGGTATTGCGGGGCGTGATAGTGGTAGCACCCATGTCGGCGAAGGGCTGGAGCCAGGCGGTGAAGATGGGCGCAACGCCCTCGTTGCCCTGCAAATAGATACCGCGGATTTTGCCGCTGCCATTATCCAGGTTAAAGTAGCCGGCCAGCTTTTCATGCTCGGGCAGCAGCTTCATGGTAGCGGGGTCGGCGAAGTGGTTTTTCACGTAGTTGCGCGAGCCGTGCAAGCCTTGCTCCTCCTCACCCCATAGGGCAATGCGGATGGTACGGCGGGGCTTTACGCCAGTCGCTTTCAGAATACGCATGGCCTCCATCATCACGGCGCAGCCGGCCGCGTTGTCGGTGGCGCCAGTCGCGGCGTGCCAGGAGTCTATATGCGCCCCAAGCATTACTACCTCATTTTTCAGCTTGCGGTCGGTGCCAGGGATTTCGGCTATGACATTGTAGCCTTTTAGGTCGGTATTTTGAAAACGGGTCTTGGTTTCCATTTCCACTTCCACCGGAATGCCAGCCTCTACCAACCGAATCAGGCGCAGCTGGTCCTCGGGCGACATTTCTATTTCGGGCAATACCGGCTTTGCGTCGGCGGCGTATGGAGCACCGTTGCTGGTAAAGAACGTGCCATGCGAGCCACCACGGGTGCTGCTGAGTACCGCAGCAGCACCTTCGCTCATCAGCATCTCATTGAGCTTAGTGCGCAGCGCTGCCTGAGCACGACGGGCGTTCAGGCGCTCCGTCATGGCGGGGTCCTCAGTGGTTGGGCGCGCAGGCTGCGCTTCCATCATTTTGGTGAGTTGCTCGTCGGTGTAGCGGGTGGCGTCGGCCTCAAAAGTAGTTTTGGGTGGCACAGCCACCGCTGTTAGCACGATTTTGTCGCGCAGCTTGCCCTGATATTTCGCTAAGTCGGCTTCAGTAGCGGCGTTCACATACACCACCTGCTTCTTTACGGCTCCACTTGTGGAAGGCGTCCAGGCTTTAGGCGCGCCAATCATGGCGTGGTAATACGGCGCGGTCATAGCGATATACGATTTCTCGATGTCCCAGCCGCGGCCGAAGTCGCCCCAGGGCTCGATATTGGCGTTGCTCATGCCCCACTTGGTGAGCTGGCCTTTGGTCCACTCGTTGGCGCGCTTCAAGCCGTCGGAGTTAGCCAAGCGTGGTCCGCATACATCGGTCAGGTAAAAGGCGGTTTCCATTACCTTGGAGCGGTTCATGCCTTCGTCTTTGATCTTGGCAATCATGGCCTGATCAACTTTTTCGGCTTGTTGAGCCAAGGTAGGCGCGGCCAGAGCCAGGCCACCGGCCAAGGCTAAGAGTCGGAGTGTTGTCATGTGGTTTGGTTGGTGGTGAAAGATTATTTAGAAGTTAAAGTACCGGGAAAAGCTCGAGAGTTGCGCACAGTTCTCCACTAGAATGTCATGCCGCTGGAAATTAGCGCAATTAAGTATCTTCCATTTTCTACCTCTCCACTGCCATGACCGTCGAATATATCCGCTACCGTATTGCCGCTGAGCAGCAGCCGGCTTTCGTGCAAGCTATTACTAGCGCCAACCAGCTGCTGGCCGCCGCTCCCGACTGCGTCCGCTATGAACTGACGCACTGCGAGGAAGACCCCGAGCTCTTCATCTGGCGCATCGAGTGGACCTCGGTTGACCGCCACCTCAACGGCTTCCGCAAAAGCCCGGAGTTTGGTGCGTTTTTTCAGTTAGTGAAACCGTTTTACCAGAGCATCCAGGAAATGAATCACTACGCGGTACTGTAAAGCGAATGGCGCACTAGAATTAGAGTAAACTGTGAATCTTGAAGCTAAAGGGAACCAGTTTACTATCGGCATCCGGCGTTTTGTGAGGAAAGCGACTAAGACTTTTTGCCCAGCTGAACTAACCTAGAACAAGCGAACTGACTAAGCAGCAATAACCTCACCCCCGCCTCCTTCGTCTAACTCAGCAGCTTTCACTGTTCCGCTGCTTCTATGAGTCTTTGGCAAATTATCCGGCGCCTGTACCCCTACGTGCTACCATACCGCGGGCTGGTTATCAGCACGTTGCTGCTAACGCTGGTGGGGTCGTTGGCGGCGCAGGTCAATCCATTTGTGCTGCGCTACACCGTGGATACCGTGCAGGGGCTGCTGGATAAAGGCCTCGGACTGGCTCAGGGGGCAAATTTGCTGCTGGCAGTAACGGCCCTGCTGCTCGGCAAGGAGGTCATCAACACCTTCATTCAGTTCGGGCAGAAGTTCTACGGCGAGAAAATCCGCATCAACGTCTCGAGCACCCTGCACCAGTCGGCCGTGGATAAGATTCTGAGCTACCAGCTCGGCTTCTACTCCGACAGCGGCAACCAAACCGGCAAGCTCCAAACCCGTATCGACCGCGGCGTGGAGAGCCTGATGAAGCTGGTTCAGAACTTCTTTATCGACATCCTGCCGCTGTTTGCCAACTCCATTGTGGCCCTCATCATCATGTTCACGGCCAACCTATACGTGGGGCTAGTGGCGCTAGGCATCCTCCCGATCTACTTTTGGATCAGCTACCGGCAGGCCGATAAGCTCAACGGCGTGCGCCGTAGCCTGCGCGGCCTGCGCGAGCAGCGCAGCCAAGGACTCATCAACATCATCGACTCTATTGTGGTGATAAAGAGCTTCGTACGCGAAGACTACGAGGGCGAGAAGCAGGCCAGCATGCAGCGCAACCTCGTGACCACCCAGCTCGAAACCCGCAAAACCAACTTTCTCTTCGATGGCCTCAAAACCTTCGTGGAGCAAATTGGCGTGGTGCTCATCATCATCCTGACGGCCTACCTGGTGCTGGATCGGCAGATTTCCATCGGGGCCATCATGTTCCATATTCTGCTGTTTAATAACGTGTCGGCGCCCATCCGCCAGCTCCACCGCATCTACGACGAGATGAACGAGGCCCTCACCTACTCCGAAGGCTTCTTCGACATCCTCGACGCCACCACCGAAACCGAGCGCACCGGCCCCACCCCGCCCGATCAGCTCCGGGGGGCTTTTTCGCTGCGCCACGTCGACTTCACTTACCCCAGCGGCACCCAGGCCCTCCACGATGTCAGCCTCACCATTGCGGCCGGCCAAACCACGGCGCTAGTGGGCCTCTCGGGAGCGGGCAAAAGCACCATACTCAATCTGCTGTGCAAGTTCTACGAGCCCAACGGCGGCGAAATGCTTCTCGACGGCCGCCCCCTCTCCGACTACGACACCCACGCCCTGCGCCAGCGCATCGGGCTGGTGCTCCAGAAAAACCACATTTTCAAGGGCAGCATCGAGGAAAACATCCGCTACGGCAACTTCGAGGCAACCCTGGACGAGATAAAGGCTGCCGCCAAGCAGGCTTACCTCCACGACCAGATCATGGCCCTGCCCCAGCAATATCAGTCCGATGCCCAGCAGCTGTCGGGCGGGCAGCAGCAGCGCATTGCCATTGCCCGGCTCTTCCTCAAAAACCCGCCCATCATCTTCCTCGACGAGCCCACCGCCTCCCTCGACGCCATTGCCACCGAGCAAATCAAAAACTCGCTCGATGCCATCAAGCAGGGCCGCACGGTGGTCATCATCTCCCACAGCCTCGCCCAAATCGTGGACTCCGACTGCATCTACGTCATGAAGCAGGGCCGCGCGGTAGAAAGCGGCACCCACGACGAGCTATACGACAAGCGCGGCGCCTATCGAGAAATTTTCGACGCCTCGGCCCGCAGCCTCAATATCGAGAAGCTAGCGCGGGTGATGGTGGACGATGGGGATGAAGTAGAAGATACGGCTGCGTGAAGAGGTCTTATGATAAATATTACATTTGAGAAAATCCACTAAAAACTATAGCAATCGTGACCACATTTGGCAAGAGCGTAAGAATCTTTTTAAAAGATGGCACTTCAACAGGAATTAGGTTTGCCGAAATAGTAAATCATACAATTCAGTCCGTTACGTGTCCGCGTACGAGAGTTAATGAGCTTTATACTTTCAGCGAAGCAAATAGACCAGGAATTTATTTTCTTTTCGGCATAGATGAATCAACAACATTACCTAAAGTTTATATAGGTGAAGCTGAGAACATATTTAGTCGCATTCAAGAGCACGCTAATAAAAAGGATTTTTGGGATGAAGTTATTTTCTTCACAAGCAAGGATGAGAATTTAACAAAGTCACATGTTAAATACTTAGAGAGTAAGGCTATAGAAATTGCTTTTTTAGTAAAAAGAAATACCGTTGATAATATCAACCAACCGCAATTATCTACCTTGCCTGTTGCAGACAAAGAAGCAATGGAGGAGTTACTAGTGTACATCAAATTACTACTAGGCGTATTTGGGAAATATACACTTGAGCCAATAGCTCCTCAACAGAATAAGCCGCATACTCAAGATCTTAAATCACTTATAAATAATGATAGTATATCTTATGATGATATTACATCTTCATTATTTCTTAAAGTAGGAACCTTAAAAGCAAACGCAATACAAACAAACGAGGGGTTAGTGGTTTGCAAAAACTCTGAAGCAGCAGAAGTACATACTGCTAATCTAGGATTAGGCTATAGAAATCTTCGAGAAGATTTAATAGCAAATAATTCTTTGGTACTCAACGAAAACAAATATCTATTTCAGAATGACGTGTTATTCGGCTCTCCCTCAGCTGCTGCGGCTGTTATTGTAGGATACAATATTAATGGAAGGGAGAATTGGAAGGACGTAAATGGCAAGTCACTAAATGAGATAGAAAAGCAAAAGTTTAATCTCCTTAAACCAATTGAGAAAGAGGACACTGTATCTAACATATAAAAATTCCCCAAACTGGCGCGATCTTGTAGAGATTCATTGCTGCGCGTCAAATGAGATAACCCAAATTAAGAAGCTGGGGGGCATTTCTAGTTGCTTCCGTCCAGCTTACGTACACAGGATACACGCGGGCCAAGCCCGCCCGTGGCCAACGCTGGCCACCCCACGTATTCCTGATCATGCAAAAATTCACCGTAGAACGCTTGTCCTTTGATTCTCTGACGGAGCTACCGAACTCCTGGCAACCCCAAGACTACAAAGCGCTCTTGCTCAAAACCGGCTACGACAACCCCGACGAAATAGCCCCCGACGAGCTGCAAGCCATGGCCCACATGTCCCTCACCGACCTAGAGCCCACGGAGGCGGCCCAACTCGTATTGGAACATCTCTTTCAGGATCAGCTCACGGCCGGCCAGATAGAAAACCTAGCTCACCAGATGCTCACCGAGAAACTGTGGGAAGAAAACCCGGAGCTAGACCAGCACGAAGGATTTTTTAAAGCAACACAACTGCTGTACACCGCCTATAACGGCAAGTTTCCGCGGGCCGAGGCCGTGCAGTTTCAAGTGCAGCTCACCACCGACGATGCCGAAGCCCTGACCCTGTTCGACACGCAGCCCGAAGCCCCGCTCCTGCGCCTGCTAGCCCAGGGCATGCCCGATAGCACTCTGCTCAAACGCCTGTTTCACGAGCAGCTCGATGGCACCAGCTTCCCCGAAGCCCCGTCTATCATCTGGCAGTTGAAGCCATTGAAGCGTGAGGAAAAATCCGTCGTGTTTGACGTGGTTAGCTCCGCTTATTGGCTCGACGATTTTAAATACGCCGATACCTACGAAGCCACTACCCAAGCCGATAGCGCGGTAGAGGAAGAAGACTAGAGAACGAAAAGCAATAGGCCCCAACGTGGGGTTAATTGAAGGCAAAAAAGCCCCCCAGCAAGTATTTTTCTTTGCTGGGGGCTTTTTATGAGTACTCAACGCTAGCCGATTACGCTTTTTTAAAATAGCTGTAATACTGAAAACGCAAGGCTGGGAAAGATTTTCTATACCTATCTTCATCTACGGGAATAAAAAGAAAATAGCCCGCGTCGATGGTCCAGCCTTTATTCGCCTTTTTGGATCGTAAATCGATTCCCAACGACAATACGCCGGCCCCTTCGTCGCCAGCGGTATAGTAGGTGGCGCCTTGGCGAAAGAAGAATTTCCGGCGGTTAGTTGCGGGTTGCAGCTTACCAAAATACAGGCGATGCTCTGCATTGATGGTAGGCCACACGCCACCCCATGTAGGTCCCACCCCAACGGTAACCCCCAATTGGTTGTAGGTAGTCACATCCACGCCCACTCCTAGATGCAACAGCTCCGGCCCTGATACGCCCACCACAAATTTGGTTTTGGTGAGGCTAGTATCCTGGGCAAATGCTCCCCATACGGTCAACTGGAACAGCAGAAGCAGACCGAGCTTTTTCATGCGTTGTCTTCCCGTTGAAAAAGAAAAGCCACAATGCGCGGCGTGGTGGTGCAGTTGTCATCGTCGAACCACTCCTGAAGGCGCACGCAGCTGAAGCCGTGGCGCCGGGCTGCTTCCGTGAAATCGGAGATGTGGTGCACGTAGCATTCCAGCTCAAAAATGCCCCCCGCGGCCGTATCGAAGCGAGCTTTGCTGCCCTCGTACTGCTTGAACGGGTGCAACTCGCCGATGTAGAACAGGCCCTCTGGCTGCAGGGAGCGGTGTGCCTGAGCAAACACGAAATCGAGATTGTGGATGTGCTCCAGTATCAGGCTGCACGTGATGAGGCTAGCGGGCGAATGGGCAAATTGCCACGGCTGCATAATATCGGCTTGCTGGAAGCTGATGTGGGGGTGTGGCAGCTTCTCTTTGGCCCGGCGCAGCATCTCGGCCGAGAAATCGATGGCAGTAAGGTGGGTGGCCTGGGTAGCCAGCCACTCAGTGTTTTTGCCGGTGCCGCAGCCCAGCTCTATTATCTCGGCAAAAGGCCCCCCAAGCACCATCGAGCGGATAGCGCGGGCTTCCAGGTCGCGGGTTTTGTTCTGGACGTTGTCGTAGCTGTCGGCCCAGGTGTTATAGGCATCTTGAACGTTCATAGGTGAATATAGCGAAACGTGCGGTTTTTTTGCGCCTATTGTCATGGCCCTGAGGCTCTCCTTTTTTAGTGGATTTTAAGCTTAGCATTCCTTGCGTTTAATGCTGATATTCATTCCAGTAGATGCCTTTCTCTCACTCTTATCCCACCCCTCAGCCCATGCGCACTTCTACCTCTATTCTTGCTACGGCATTGTTGGCAGTTCTTTTAACAAGCTGTCAGCAACAAGCGGACGATCAGCTAACCCCACGGCCCACAGCCGACCCCAAGGTGGCGCTAAGCACTCAGCAGCTCGACTCGCAGATACTAAGCCGCTTGCGCGAAACCGGCCGCTTCGACTGGAACCAGGCGTCGGAGCACTTTGTCTGGAGCGCGCTTACCCGCTCCGACCACGTGCTCTCGGTGGGCTATAAGCCAGCCGGCTTCATGGGTGAGCTGCCCACCGATGCTGCCTCGCTGGCGGAATGGAAAGCGGCCCGTGCGCAGGTGCTAGAGCTGATCATGGCCGAGGAGCGCAAAGCCAATCCCGACTTAACCCAGACACAGGTAGTAGCCTTCGAGGAAAATGTGCTGCCCGTGCTCGACGTGACGGTGCGCGAGCTGAGCACGATTCAGAAATTACGCACTTCGGGGCTCGTGCGCTACGCCGAGCCGATGGGCTACGAGCCGAACCGCCAGCAGGCAATCACAAACAACAGCAGCGCCGCCATTCTGAGCAGCAGCGGCTGCGACAATAATGTTCCAAACACCAGTTTGGTGGAAGGCTCCGACTACACGGTGTTAGCCAACGGCAGCAAATCATCCTGGAATCAGGCTGATCAGTTTCACGGAATTCGGTCGAGCTGGAGCCAGAGCACGGGCCAAGGCATCAAAATCGTCATTATCGACTCGGGCTCATCGGATGCACAGGAAAATCTGGGCGCGGCTTTCAATCAGGGCTTGAGTCAGGGCCGTATCATTGAGCGGCTGGTAACCTTGCCGCGGGCCTCCATTTTCGGCATTCCTACGGGCCCAGTAGAAACGCCGAATGACGGCTGCGGACACGGCACCAGCATGGCCGGCGCCGCGGCTGCCCCACGTGGCACCGATGGCGCAGCAGTGGGTGTGGCTTATAATGCCAATCTGATTACGATTCGCGCGGCCCAAGACGTTTTTCTGGATGCCAGCCGCGAAGTAAAAGGCGTGTCTGATGCCTACATTTTGGCCGGCAACCGCGCCGATGTGCGCATTATCAGCATGAGTATGGGCCGCCTGACTAGCTCGTCGCAAATGACTGATGCCATCCGCTATGCCTACAACCGCGGCAAGCTCATCTTCTGCGCCGCCGGCACTTCCTTCGACTGGTCATCGGGGTTTGTAGGAGTTACTTATCCGGCTACATTACCCGAAATGGTGGCCGTGACTGGCTTACAAGACAATCTTACTTCCCGCTGCGATGATTGCCACGTGGGGGCCAAAGTGGAGTTTGCGGTAGTGATGCAGAAGCCCAGCAATGACCGCACCGTGTTATCGCTGGCCATGAGCGGCGACGCGCCAAGTACCGTGGGGGGCTCTTCGGTTGCCACTGCCACGATGGCCGGCATTACGGCGCTTGTATGGGCACAGCATCCTACTGAAACCCGCGCTCAGATTATGAGCCGCTTAGTAGCTGCCAGTTCTAACCGCACGGCGCGCAGCAGCAGCTTTGGGTGGGGCCGCGTGAATGCTGCTGCTGCTGTGGGCGCCCTGCCTTTATAGCGCCTCTTTTACCTGAATGGCATAGCGATGCATAATCGTACGTCGCTATGCCATTCAGCTTCAACAGAAATACCAAAAAAGCCCCCCACTCAACTATAGCCCATATCTTGTTCGGCTCGTAGTAGCTTAGCATGGAAACATACGTTCTTGGCGACATCCACGGGGCCTTCCGCGCGCTTGAGCAGGTATTGGAGCGAAGCCCCTTTCGGCCCGGAATCGACCGCCTGATTCACTTGGGCGACGTATCCGACGGCTGGCCCGAAACAGCTGAGTGCGTGGAGCGGCTACTTCATATTCCGAACAGTATTTGGCTACAAGGCAACCACGACTGGTGGACGGCTGAGTGGATGGCAACTGAGGCACCACGGCCGGAGGTAAATATGCTCTGGTATCAGCAAGGCGGCCGGGCTACGTTCGAATCGTATGAGCGGGGCCCGAAAGAGCGGATCGAACGGCACTTTCGCACTTTCTTTGGCAAGCAGCTTCCGTATTTTGAGGATGAAGCAGGCAACCTCTATGTACACGGCGGCTACGACCCCGACCTACCCATAGCCGAGCAAGATCCTTACAGCCTGATTTGGGACCGCACACTGTGGCGCAATAGCATGTTCGCGGAGGACTACAACGAATGTTTCATTGGCCACACGCCTACCTGGCCCGCCAGCGCGGTACCGAGCCAGCGGGCCAACGTGTGGAACCTCGATCAGGGTGCGGCTTACGGCGGGCAACTAAGCTTGATGAATGTGCGCACCAAAGAGTTTGTGCAAAGTGATGTCGTGCAGACGCTTTACCCCGGCGTGAAAGGCCGCTGACAAAAACGCTACTTCACTGTGGGCGGATTGCGGTTACCACCCGTAGGTGCTCCGCCGGCAAGCTGGGTTACCATATCATCCAGTATCTCTTTGCTGTAGCCGATACGGTTAGCGTACTCCATACACAGGCCGTATTCGCGGGGGTCAATCTGACCGTCCTGCAACATCATCTGCACCAGAGTTTGCAGTTCGAGTGTGCGCTGCATGCCCTCGGAGGCCACCACAAAGCTGAGTACACCGAGATTATCCGCGATAGGCTGCACGTCTTCGGCCGTCAGCCCCAGTTTCTTGCCTATTTGGAGCAGAAACTCTTCTTCGCTCTTATCAAGTATGCCATCGGCGGCGGCAATCAACACCAGGTTTTGAAAAAAGCTCAATTTCTTTTGCTGCGTATTCAGCAGCGTTTCGAGGTTATGATGGTCTTGCATGGGTAAAAAAATGGGTGGATCTATACTTTCGTTCGGCGTTGAGTAGGTAAGCGTCTATAGCTCAGCTCAAGCCTAGAACGTCTACCTTGGGGGCTTCTCTGCCAGCGGCTTATGCAGCAGGTGGGGCCTGGCTTTAGTAAACATTACGTAGCATATATGAAAAACGCTTACCTGATTCTACTGCTTTTTGCTCTTGGCTGCACTAGCGCCAAAAAGCCCCCCACGCCCTCTCAAGACTTTTTTGGACGCTTAAGCACCTTATGCAACCAGACGTATGCGGGCAAAGTCGTATTTCCGGAAGGCGGAAAAGATCCATTTGCAGGCAAAGCATTGGTGATGCAGGTGCAAAGCTGCTCCCCCACCGAAATACGCGTTCCCTTTTACGTGGGCGAGGATAAATCCCGGACTTGGGTATTCACTAAAAGCGCTCAGGGACTCCTACTCAAACACGACCATCGTCACCCGGATGGTACCCCCGATTCTGTGACCATGTATGGGGGCTATGCCAAGGTCGGCGGCAGCCCGTATAGCCAAAGCTTTCCGGCCGACGACTACACGGCGAAGCTACTACCGGCTGCTGCTACCAATGAGTGGTCGACGGTTCTGAGCGAAGACCGGAAGACGTTCAGCTACATTTTGAAGCGCGCCGGGCAGCTACGGTTTCAGGCTGACTTCGACCTTACAAAACCCTTGGGGCAGTAGATTGTATAGAAGTAGTCGCCAACCTACTTGCTGATGCTGAGCCGTGCCGTCACCCTCTTTTGCTTGCTGGTGGGAGCCGGGAGCCTTCAGGCCCAATAGTTGAAACCGGGTTTTGAGAAGGCTGAATACGTGGAGCTGTTGCGCCTGCACGCGCGTATTGCCGATACTACGTTTTTTGGTGCTATTCCGCGCCCCGCCCGCTTCCGAATGGTGTACCGCTCGCCGGTGGTGGGCCTCGATAATCGCTGGGATTTGTGGACTAGTGCCAACTCGGTGGCCGTTGTTAGTTTGCGTGGCACCACGGCCAACTCGGCGAGCTGGCTGGAGAACTTTTACGCCGCTATGCTCCCGGCCACCGGCGAGCTTCGCCTCACTCCTACGCGCACCTTTACATACGCGTTGGCCACCAATCCGCGGGCGGCCGTGCATGCCGGCTGGCTGCTGGGCACAGCCTTCCTCGCCGATGATATACTGGCTAAAGTCGATTCCCTGTATCGGCGCGGAACCCGCGACGTCATCATTATGGGCCACAGCCAGGGCGGTGCGCTGGCTTATCTGCTCACGGCACACGTACGTTCTTTGCAGCGTCAGGGCCGCTTACCCGCCGACCTTCGGTTCAAGACTTACTGTAGCGCCGGCCCTAAGCCGGGAAATCTCTATTTCGCTTACGACTATGAAGCCGCAACCCAGGGCGGCTGGGCTTTTAATGTGCTAAATCCGGCCGATTGGGTGCCCGAGTTTCCACTCTCCGTCCAGACGCTGAGCGACTTCAATCCTGTCAATCCGTTTGTGGGGGTCAAATCGCTGATCAAAAAGCAGAAGTTTCCGAAAAGTCTGGCGCTGGGCTTTGCTTATAACCAAATGGAAAAGCCGTCGCGTCGGGCGCAGCGGCGTTATCAGCGCTACCTAGGCAACTTTGTGATGCGGGCTGTAAAAAAGCAGGTACCTGATTATCAGGGGCCCGCATTTTATTCCAGTAGCCATTACGTCCGGGCTGGCACTACCATCGTACTCCCCGCCGACTCAGCCTACCACGCCAAGTTTCCGGATAATCAGGAGCAACTCTTTATGCACCACCTGTTTCAGCCCTATTATTACCTGGCTGAACGACTACCCTAAGGAAAAAAAGCCCCCGGCCAGCACTACCTTACTATCCTATAAAAAAGCCCGCTTGTTTAAGAGCGGGCTTTTTTTGTGATTTCTATTTACCGGAAACTAGCTGTTCATCTTCATCAAGGCTTCTACCACATCTTCCGAAATGCCGGTGCTGCTGAAGCCGCCATCGTGGAGTAGGTTCTGCATAGTTACGTAGCGGGTCAGGTCGGAGAACAGCGTGATGCAGTAATCGGCGCAGGCTTCGGCAGGAGCATTGCCCAGCGGCGACATTTTATCAGCGTAGTCGTAGAAGGCGTCGAAGCCGCCTACGCCGGTGCCGGCAGTCGTTTTAGTAGGCGACTGCGAGATGGTATTTACACGTACTTTCTTGAGCTTGCCGAGGCGGTAGCCGTAGTTGCGGGCAATGCTTTCGAGCATGGCTTTGGCCTGCGACATATCCGTGTAGTCGGGGAATACGCGCTGGGCGGCGATGTACGACAGGGCTACAATGCTGCCCCATTCTTTCATCGCGTCCTGGCGCTCAGCTACGGCCATCATCTTGTGAAACGACAGGGCCGACACGTCCAGGGTTTGCTGAAAGAATTTGTAGTCCAGTTCTCCATAGTGCTTCTTCTTGCGAATGTTCGGGCTCATGCCAATGCTGTGCAGCACGAAGTCCAATTTGCCCCCCAAATGCTCGGTTGCCTGCGAAAACAAGTTTTCCAGTTCCTCCACGGAGGTAGCATCGGCGGGCACGATAAGGGCGCCGCACTCTTCGGCTAGCTGCTTGATTTCGCCCATACGCATGGCCAGCGGAGCGTTGGTCAGCACAAAGCGGGCACCCTCGGCGTGCGCTTTCTGGGCTACTTTCCAAGCAATGGATTTGGAATCAAGAGCGCCGGAGATAATGCCGACTTTGCCAGCGAGTAGGTTATTGGACATGGAGAGAATGTAGGAGTTGGTAGTTAGGAAGTACAAAAGAGGCGAAAAAATAAAAAACACCACTATGCTCTTCAACAACATCATGCAGAAGCAGAGCCAAAGCGATTGCGATGAAGCCTTTTCCCATAAACCGTCATGCAGAGCGGAGCGAAGCATCTCGCTCGTATTCGTTGTTTAGCTTGGCAACATCAGCACGCGAGATGCTTCGCTCCGCTCTGCATGACCACCGTATTTAATCTTGTCTTTTGGCTCTACCAGCCATCAATCTTAGGCTGCCATTGCCTCACCGCGCATTGCCAGCAATTCCCGCGCGCTTTCGAAGGCATTCTCACTGGGTTTGGCGCCAGCAATCATGTGGGCAATCTCGCGGATGCGTTCTTCGGTGCTTAGCTGACGAATGCGGCTGATGGTGCGGTCGGCGCGGTCTTCTTTGTACACGAAGTAATGCGCGTCGCCGGCGGCAGCCATCTGGGGCAGGTGAGATATGGCTACGAGTTGGTGTTTCTTGGCCATCTGCTGCATCATACGCCCCACTTTCACCGCGATTTCGCCGGAAATACCGGTGTCGATTTCGTCAAATACTATCGTTGGCAAAGCCGTCTTATCGGCCAGCATGTATTTAATGCAGAGCATGAGGCGAGAAAATTCGCCCCCCGAGGCTGCTTTGCTAAGTGTTTGGGGCTGAGCGCCTTTGTTTGCCGTAAACAGAATGCTTACCACATCGGTACCGCTGGCGGTGGGCTGACTGGTAGTGTGCTGCACTACAATGCGTGAATGTGGCATTCCTAATTCAGACAGTAGAGCTGCTAACTCCTTCTCGAACTTGGGGAATGCTTTGCGCCGGCTTTCGGAGAGGCGAGCAGCTTGCTTGGTCACAGTGGCCAGAGCGCCGTCGGTGTCTTTACGCAGCCGGGCAATTTCTTTATCCAAGTTCAACACCGAACCGACTTGCTGGCGCAGTTGGTCGCGCACTTCGATGAGGGCCGCTAAGTCGCGGACCTGGTGCTTACGCTGGAGGTTATACAGCACATTCAGGCGGCCTTGCAGCTCATCGATGCGGGCGGGGTCGCCTTCGGTGCGACGCTCAGCGGCTTCTACCTCGTCGGCAATGTCGTGGAGTTCAATTAGACAGCTATCGAGGCGAGCTTTAAGGGTCTGGAAAGAATCGGCGTAGGCGGCAATCTGACCCAGCATCGTGGCCGCTTCCTTCATGCTGCCCGTGGCGCAGTACTCGCTCTCCGACAAGCTTTGGTACGCTTGGCTGAGCTTATACTTAATCTCTTCGGCGTGCTCGAGCTGCTTTATTTCTTGCTCCAGTTCCTCCTGGTTTTCCTGATCTAAGCGTGCTTCTTCCAGTTCACTGAGCAGGAAGCTGTGGTAATCCAGTTCCTTGTTGGCCTGCGCCACCTGATTTTCCAGCGTTTTCAAGTCAGACTCTAGCTTACGATATTGGCGGTAAGCATTGGAATACTGGCCCCGCGTAGGCACCAAGCCGGCGTACAAGTCAAGCAGATTGAGTTGAAATACGGCATCACCCAGTAGCAGCGTATCGTGCTGGGAGTGAATATCCATGAGGTTGGCGCCAATTTTCCGCAGCGTTTCCAGCGTTACCGGCGTGTCATTTACGAAGGCCCGCGACTTGCCTGTGGGGCTGATTTCGCGCCGCAGAATGCACTGAGCGTCGTAGTCCAAGTCTTCGGAATCGAAGATATCCTGCAACTGATAATTAGAGATATCAAACTGGCCTTCAATCACGCATTTGCTACCTGTATTGAACAGCATGCGCGAATCGGCCCGATTGCCGAGCAGTAACCCAATGGCGCCCAGCATGATCGACTTGCCCGCGCCTGTTTCACCGGTAATTATATTGAGGAGGGCCGAGGGCCGCAACTCCAGCGCCTCAATCAGCGCGTAGTTTTGAATGCGAAGATCAACCAGCATACAAGTTTAAGAATAAGAATAGCAGCGGCTCAGCCCAAAACTTCACACTCGAAATGCCTGCGCTGGGGGCTTTTTTAGGAATACGCCGTGAAATAAGAGGCAAGAAATGTTCTTTAGCTTCTTTCCAAAGCATTAATACTAGTTACAACTAATAAAATTAGTTGATTCCCGTGACTAGACAAAAATAAGCCAAATTATTTAGCAACACCCACTTAGCTACAGCTCTCCAATTAGCGCTGCATAATCGCCTGATACTTGGCAGAGTTGGTGGGGTCTACTTCCGTGAGCAGGGTTACTACCTGCGCCTTCTGCTGGGGGTCGGAGGCGGTGCGGAAAATGTTCGCGATTTCGTCTGCTTTCGTATCGAAGAAAGCGCGGGCCAGCAGCGTACCGGGCCGGCGAACGGTGGCAGCCTGCACGCCCTGCAGTGCTTTAAACACACTGGCGCGGGCTTCTTCCGGCTTCTCTACAAAGATATCAAGGCCTTGCCGATAGTAGGCATACACTCCGTTGCGGAAGGCCGCAAGTTGAGGATCCTGCAAATTATTGAGGAGCCAATAGCGGTTGCGCGGCTCTCCATCGCGCCAGCCCTGGTCGCCTTCCTGGGTTTGGGAAGCGGCCGTAGTCAGGATGTTGCGGGCCCGGTCGTAGTAGGGCGAGCCCCCCAGCGGCGAAAAGCTATCCTGGTCCATGCCAATGACGATATAGGCATAGAAGCTCAGCAGCGACGACAGATTCGACACAAATACGTTGTCGGAATAGTCGAGCGGATTCTGGGGGAGTAATTAAACGACCAACCCCGGTCGGCAAACGACAGCAGATTGGTTTGATACCCAGTGCCGTACACGGGCCGCTCCGTGATAATGCGCGCAGTGGCTTTATAGGAGCCGGTTTGGGGAATGGCCGTGATGCCTACAAACAACCGAAACCGAATACGCTCCTCGGGCCGATAGGTAACGTTGGTCCAAGTGCGCGTGTTCAGAAACGACTGGATGTCCGTCCGCATCTGCTGCACGAGTTGCTGATCAGCGATAGTCACATTTTCGGTGGTCACGCTTACTTCAGCCAATAGCTCCTGAGCTTGAGCCGGGCGTACCAGCAGCAAAAACAGACAGCAGAATGCAAACAGCAGGTTACGCATGGGGAGCAGATAAGGCAGAAAGCGACGCCAAAACGGTTTGCACAATGTCGTGGGCTACTTCGGTCTTGGGCTTCAATTCAAAGATAGACATTTGCCCTCCAGCGGTCAGCAGCGTCACTTTGTTGGTATCGTGGCCGAAGCCCGCACCGGCGTCGCGCAGCGAGTTGAGCACAATGAGGTCAAAATTCTTACGCTGGAGCTTGGCGCGAGCGTGGGCTTCCTCATCATTTGTTTCTAACGCAAAACCCACCGAAAATTGTTCAGGCCGCTTCTGTTTGCCCAGCGTAGCGGCAATGTCAATGTTCTTCACCAACTCTAAGGTCAGCGTATCGCCATCCTTCTTGATCTTGTTTGGGGCCATTGACCGCGGCTTATAATCGGCTACGGCGGCGGCAAATACCCACACATCGGCCTGGGGGGCAATCTTGGCAGCAGCGGCGTACATTTCGTCAGCCGTCTGCACCGCCACTACCTCAATGAGTGGATGGTGAATGTGGAGTTGCGTTGGGCCGCTTACCAGCGTCACATTTGCCCCCCGAGCCGCAAAGGTTTCGGCTAGCGCGTAACCCATCTTACCGGTTGAGTGGTTGCCGATAAAACGCACCGGATCAATGGGTTCGTACGTTGGGCCAGCCGTGATGAGGACGCGCATAGTGAGGTTTTGAAAGCTGGTCATGCGTTACTTGCATGACTAGTACCTAGTTACTAAAAAACTCCTCTAGCTTCCGCATGATGTCCTCCGGCTCCAGCATCCGGCCCGGACCTGAAAGGCCACTTGCCAACTCACCGGGAGGCGAGTCGAACACGTGGTTGCCGAAACGGCGCAAGCGAACGAGGTTTTCGGTTACGGCTGGATGCGCGTACATATCTAGGTCCATAGCGGGCGCCAAGAACACCGGGCAACGCGCCGACAGGTAGACGGCCGCCAGCAAATTGGGGCAATGCCCGTTCGCTAATTGGGCTATTGTGTTGGCGCTAGCCGGGGCAATGACAAGCGCATCGGCCCACAGGCCCAAATCCACGTGGTTGTGCCACTCACCGGCTGCTTCATTCTTCAAAAACCCTGTCAGAACCGGATTCTTGGATAATGTACCAAGGGTAAGGGGCGTAACAAAGGCCGAGGCCGAGGCAGTCAGAATGACTTGCACCTCAGCCCCGGCCTTCACCAGGAGCCGCACCAAGAGGGCGGACTTATACGCGGCAATGCTCCCGCACACGCCCAGCAAAATTTTACGGCCTTGCAGCGCCATTGTGCGGTAGTTAGGAGGCTTTACTTACTCGGCAGCGCGGGCTGGCGTCTCGCCTTCAGCGGGCGTAGAGAAGTAAACCTTGCCTTCCAAGAACTCTTCTACGGCCAAATTGGTAGGCTTAGGCAGACGCTCATAGTACTTGGAAATCTCGATTTGCTCGCGGTTTTCAAATACTTCTTCCAGGTTGTCGACTGTGGTGGCAAACTCGGCCAGCTTGCTATTCAGCTCTTCCTTCAGCGTAACCGAAATCTGGTTAGCCCGCTTAGAAATGATAGCCAGCGACTCATATACGTTGCCGGTCTGGTCAGCAAATTCCGACAGGTTGCGGGTTACGATGGAAGCGGGGACGTTATTCGGAGTTTTCATCTTAAATCAAATGGTTTACTGGTTGGATGAGTACATGCATGGCTCATATACTCATTGAAATCTAATTGACGGCAGCGTCGGGGGCAGGTTTGAGCTTAGCCACCTCAGCACGGGCATCGTCATAAAATGCCTCCGCCTGTTTCAGGTTTTTGCTCTGCGGATACGCATCAATGAAGCTTTGGTAGAAGGCAATAGCCTCCAAATACCGCTCCCGCTGCTTTTGCTCCACACTTTCTTTGGCGTAATAATACTGGGCAGCTACCTTCAGATAAGCGGCTTCTTCATTGTAGGCAGAGGCCGGAAACTGTTGCTGGAAAGCTGTAAACGCGACTACTGCCGACTGATAATACCGCAGCTGATAGTAAAGCCGAGCACTTTCGAAGGCTTTGATATCCAGCTTCTTCTGCAGCTCCTGCGACATACTTTCCGTTTCGGGACGGAACTGGCTGGTAGGGTAGCGGTTCAGAAAATCCTGAATAGCTTCCAGTGCCGTGAAAGTGTTGGTCTGATCGAGTTCAAACTCCGGTGAGTCGCGAAACAGCGACTTGGCGTACATGAACGAAGCCTCCTCCGCGTAAGTCGAATTGGGATATGTCTCAAAAAACGACTTGAAATAATACGAGGCCAACGTATAGTTGCGCTGGCGGAAGTTTGTGTTAGCAAAGAAGAACTGAGCTTTCTCCGCCTCTGGGCGGCCGCGCAAGAGCGGAATTAGCTCTTCTAGCAGAGTACCAGCCTTGAAGAAGTCGCCTTCATCATAATACTTAATGGCAGCAGTGTATTTTTTATTCACGTCGTCGCTCTTGAGCAGCTTTTGGTAGCCACTGCACGAGCCGAGCAGCAAAGCGCTCAGTAACAACAGAAAGAAGGTAGGGCGAAACAAGGGCATAAGGACGCAAAGGTAACGGAATACGGAGCCGAATCAAACGGCAGGAAACGCGGACGACGCTAGCAGTAGCGGAACGCTTCTTTTAATTGACCGCCGCACGAACAGGTACCGAGCGGCTGGGGGGCTTTTTGGCGTTCGGGGCGGCTTTTGGTTTTGCCTTTGGGGGGCTTTTTTGGGTCTTGGTATTCGTCTTTTTTGGTTTCGCTTTGGCGGGCGGGTTGAAGTGTTTTCCTAACGTAGCCCGGCGGGTTGGTCGTTCCTTGATGCGCCACTGCATGCCTTTCAAAGTCTTGTCTTCCTCTTTAAGCTCGTGGGGCGGAATAAAGCTGGCGTCGGGGTTGGTTTGGAAGGTGATGGTTTGGAGCTTGTTGTCGGCAAAGCGCAACGCCATCGTGGCGCTAACTGCTTTATTCATGCCGGTCGTGGTGGTGTCACCCTCAAGAGCGAAGTAGAGGCTCTCCGCGTTGCCAACCACGTCAACTTTTTTTATTTTGTTATCACCGAAGTACGCCACCATGTTGCGGCCCTTTACTTGGTTAAAGTTGAGCAGCGTATCCTGGCCCACAATAAAAGCATTGGCATACAAGCGCATCTGGTCGATTTTGCCGCGGCGCTGCTGTATTTCCATGCTATCCGAGGTGAGCTGATTTTTATCGCTCCACAGAATCGGATTGCGGTTCAAGTAGATAATGGAGTCCTGCCGGTCGTAGGTCAGCGAGTCGCAGCGGCCCTGCAAGTCCGCGCGGAAGATGCGCACTTTAGGAAAAGCGTAAATAATGCCCCCCGACGTTTGTCCCGGCTGCCCTTCCACGCTCATCAGCGTATCGGCGGCCAGAAACAGCGTGTCGCGGTCAGAAATGTTTCGCATCACGGGGGCGCCGTACACTTTGGCCTTGCCCAAGGCCCGCCAGTAGCGCCCCACATCGCCCCGAATCAGGATGTTGTCCTTTTTGGAAGTCATCGACACATTGCCCGTGGCTACGCCGTACTGTCGGGCTTCATCGTACACTAGCTTATCGCCACCAAGCAGATAATCAGGCGTTTCAATCTTGGCGTTGCGCTGAAAGTTCGATACCCGCGTAATCGTATTGTAGTAGCCGTTCTCAGCGTATAAGCTCCGCCCTTCCTGCCCCGTAATGCGCGTTGGGCCAAAGAAGTAAGCAATCTTCGACACCGTGTTATACTGCAAAGAGTCAGTGGTAATAAGGTTGTCTTTGGTGGTCAGGCGCACATCGCGACGAAAACTGAACACTTTCGTTGCTGTATTATAATATCCTCGTTGGCTGGTGAGCGTGTTTTCGGGATCAGTCAGCCGGCCGTTATTAGTATAATATGCTTGCTTGCGGTTGAGGTCGTAGTCGAGGGCCTGCGTAATGAGAGTCATGCGCGGGTCGCGCATCACTACGTTGCCCGTCATGCGCGCCTTACGCGTGTCGCCGTCATAAAAGGCTTGGTCACCGGTAATCGTCAGCGTGTCGTTTTCTACAATGCGCACATTACTGAACGCCTCCAGCGCATTACGACCGATATACTGATAAGCCGAATCGCAATAGATAAAGGTGTTCTGTTGCTTAAAGCTCACATTTCCAATCAGCTTGCGAATTTCTACTCCGTTGAAATCACCGCCCACCAGCTCGCCTGCCGTCAGTAGCTCAATGCGTTGGCCTTTAGGTGGCGTGCCGCCTTTGGGGGCCGGGCGTTGCTGGGCCAGCACAGCCAGGGGCAGCAACAACAGAAAAAAGAGGAGTCGTAGAAAACGCATTTCGCCGCAAAGGTACAGAAGGCCCGGTGGTAACGCCCATCTTTGCAGCGTAGTGCCTTCATCGTAGATTTTGCCCCCAGAAGGAGCTTTCACCGCTGCTAAATTATTGACATTTCATGCTCGACCGTGTCCGCCAGTTCATTGAAGAAAAAAACCTCTTCTCCCCCACCACCGACCAGCTACTAGTTGCTGTGAGTGGAGGCATCGATTCCGTGGCCCTGGCCGACGTGTTGCACCGCCTGGAAGTGCCGTTTGCTATTGCGCATTGCCACTTTGGGCTGCGCGGCGAAGAGGCCGATGCCGATGAACAATTTGTGCGCAAGCTGGCCAAGAAATATGACGTTCCCTACTTCGCCGAGTTCTTTCAAACCAAAGAATTTGCTACCCAAGAAGGTATTTCCACCCAAATGGCGGCCCGGGCGCTGCGCTACGAGTGGTTTGAGCGCATCCGCCAAACGCAGCAGCTTAGCTACATTGCCACCGCCCACCACCAGCGCGACGCTGCCGAAACCATGTTACTCAACCTGACGCACGGCACTGGGTTGGCTGGCTTGCACGGTATTCAGGCCAAAAACGGTTACGTCATTCGGCCCTTCCTAAGCATTGGCAAAGAAGACCTGTTCGAGTATGTGATGGAAAACCGCCTAGTATGGCGTGAGGATGCCTCCAACGATAGCACCACGTATCAGCGCAACCGCCTGCGCCACGATGTGCTGCCCGTGCTGCGCGAAATCAATCCTAACCTCGACCAGACCCTAGAGCACACAGCCGAGCGCGTGGGTGGAGCCGAGGAAATTGTGCGCCGCTATGTGGCCGACACTGCTGCCCAAGCGCAGACAGAGGAAGAGGAGGTAACCTATTTCAATATTGCCACCCTGCAAGCTACGGCAGCCATCACGCTGGTTTTGCATGAGTTGCTGCGACCGTTCAATTTCTCCTTCCCGGTTACCAAAGAGATTGTGGCCGCCTTCAAAGCCACCGCGGGCCGCCGCTTCGAGTCGCCGACGCACACGCTGGTGAAGGACCGCGACCAGTTGGTTATTACCCGCAAAAACCTCACGAGTTTCGGCACTTACCAGCTACAGGCGGGCCAAACCAAGCTGGTTGCCGAGGGCATGCACCTCACGGCCGACTTGCAAGAGGCAGAAGGATTCAGCCTGACTCGAAAGAAAAACGAAGCAGCGCTTGATGCCGACCGTCTTCAATTCCCGCTCACCGTGCGGCGCTGGCAGGAAGGCGACTGGTTTATGCCTATTGGGATGAAGGGCAAGAAAAAAATCAGTGACTTTCTCATCGACCAAAAAGTGCCACTCAACCTCAAAGATGACGTGCGCGTGCTCGTAACCGCCGACCAGCGTATTGCCTGGGTTATCGGTTTCCGACCCGATGAGCGGTATAAAGTGACGGAGGAAACCCAACGGGTACTGCTGCTGCGCCGGATGTAGTGCAAAGCAGTCCAACGGATGTTTTCTTCTTTCCCTCTGCAAAAACCTCCGGCATGGAAAGCGTTTTCGCTTACTTTTACCACGCGAATCCAATATTTCACTCCCAATTCCTCACCCGATGAAAGTTACCGTAGTTGGGGCTGGCAACGTGGGCGCCACTTGCGCTGATGTACTCGCCACCCGCGAAATCGCCAACGAAATTGTTCTCGTTGATATTAAGGAAGGCTTCGCCGAAGGCAAAGCGCTGGATATCTGGCAGAAAGCTCCTATTATCGGTTACGACTCCCGTACCGTAGGCGTCACCGGCGACTATAGCCGCACCGCCGACTCCGAGGTAGTTGTTATTACTTCCGGATTGCCCCGCAAGCCCGGCATGAGCCGCGACGACCTGATTTCGACCAACGCTGGCATCGTAAAATCGGTTACGGAGCAGGTGGTGAAGTACTCGCCCAACGCCATTATCATCGTCGTTTCTAACCCCCTCGACGTGATGACCTACCAGGCCCACCTCACCTCCGGCTTGCCCCGCGAGAAGGTATTCGGCATGGCTGGCATCTTGGATACCGCTCGCTACCGCGCTTTCTTAGCCGAAGCTTTGAACGTGAGCCCCAAAGACATTCAGGCAGTACTGATGGGTGGCCACGGCGACACCATGGTTCCCCTGCCCCGCTATACTACGGTAGGCGGTATTCCGGTAACCGAGCTTATCGGCAAAGCTGAGCTTGATGCTATCGTGCAGCGCACCGCCGTTGGTGGTGGCGAGCTGGTGAAGCTGATGGGTACTTCGGCCTGGTATGCTCCTGGCGCTGCCGCAGCTCAAATGGTAGAAGCCATCGTGCGCGACCAGCGCCGCGTGTTCCCGGTTTGCATTAAGTTGGAAGGCGAATACGGTATCGACGGCGTTTACCTTGGTGCTCCGGTTATTCTGGGCAAAAACGGTATCGAGCGCGTAATCGAGCTGCAACTTAATGATGAAGAGAAGCAGTTGCTAGAAACTTCGCGTGGCCACGTGAAAGAAGTAATGGAAGCTCTGGACAAAATGACCCAGACTGCTTAATCCTTTTTCAATAAAAGTAAAAAGCCCCCAGACTTGGTCTGGGGGGCTTTTTACTTTTATTCAGGTGGTTCATGCTTCATGGCTTCAACAGAACCACCTTTTTACTTCTGGCTTGCCCTGAACAGCTTCTGCTTTTCATCCTTCGATAAGCTCTCGTAACCGGAGCGGGAAATCTTATCCAGAATCAAGTCAATCTCGTCTTGCTCAGGCTTAACAATATTGCCTTTACGCGTAGCGGCGGGCTCAGCAGGTTGATTACGGTGTGTAACCCGCAGACGCGGCCGCCCAGAAAAAAGCCCCCCAAGCCAGTCACCGATGGCTTGCACCGGCCGCCCTAAATCAGTGCCTCGCTGAAGCAGCTTGATAAAGCTGAAACCGAAGATTGCGCCCCCAATATGCGCGATTTCGCCTCCCGCATTACCACCATCAATGCCCGCCAAGGAAATAATAACAATGACGATGGCGATGTACTTAATCTTGACCGGGCCAATCAGGATCAGACTAAAAGTGTAATCGGGCAACAAAGTAGCCGCGGCCACAATAATAGCCGTGACAGCGCCTGAGGCGCCTAACACTTCTGCCAATGGTCCGTTGCGGTAGGCCGGCACCAAGTTGTAAGCCAACAGAAACAACGCCGCACCGGCCAAAGCGCCCAGAATATACAGACTCACCAGCTTTCGGTCGCCGAGGTACTCGCGCACCAGAGAGCCAAACCAATACAGGTTCAGCAGATTAAAAATAATGTGCAGAAAGCCTTGGTGGAGAAAAGCATACGTCAGCACCGACCAAGGCCGCCGAACCAACGCCCCCAGATCGGCGGGCATGCTAAACAGGCGCACGATGGTCTCGTAAATGCCCGCGCCTCCAGCCAAAAACGCTACCGCCTTGATCAGAATTAGCACAACAAATACAATGATGTTAATCAGCAAAAGCTGATTCAAGGCATTGTCGCGGCGGCTAAAGGCGGTGCGGATATCGTTTACAATACTCATGAAAAACGCAGCAGGTGTTAACCGTTATTAGTACATCCGGGTGCGATTCCGCTCCCAGAGTTTCAACAAAATGAACCCAATCAATATTCCACCCAAGTGGGCAAAGTGCGCCACATTGTCGCCCGGCACCCGCTTGAAGCCCGCATAAAGCTCATAGATGCCATACAAAGCGACGAAATATTTGGCTTTGATCGGAAAGGGAAAGAACAGGAGCATCAACTCCGTGTTGGGAAATAAATAGGCGAAGGCGAACAAAATACCAAACAGCGCGCCCGAGGCGCCCACCATCGGCGAGTTGAAGCTGCGGCTAAAAATGGCATCGATAGTTTCATTTGCGGAAGCAATCAGGCCAGCATCATTCGGGTTGCGCTGTAAGGCAGCGGCTACTACTTCGAAGCCGCGGGCTTCGGGCGCATTATCGCGAAAGAAATCGGCGAAGGCTACGCCGGAAGGCTGCTGCTGAAACGCCAACCGCGCTTCGTTCATTTTATTCAACTCATAAAACCGCACGCCCGAATACAAAATGCCAGCCCCGATACCGCAGACTAACCAGAACGTCAGGAACCGCTGACCACCCCAGCGCTGCTCCAGTAGCGGCCCGAAGGAAATAAGGCCGAACATATTGCCGAAGATGTGCCCTAGCCCGCCATGCATAAACATATACGTCAAAAACTGCCAGGGCTGAAAGCTTTGTGAACCCACTGGATACAACGCCAACCAGCCCAACCCTAGCTGCGTGGCAAGCAGGAAAACGCCAATATTTATGAATAGCAGAATGCGAACTGTAGGGGTCAGATTAAACATGAAGCGCGGGAAGGCAGATGAAATGAGCTACGCTGTTAGGGTAATAACAGCTAATGGCGATTACGGCTTAAACGATAGTATCGTCGGAAACGATAACTAGGCTGAACGTAGCGCAATCTACTTGCTTATCGAGTAAAGAATGCTTGCAGTTGATCAAGCTCTAAAAGCACCAGCGTTTTGCGCCCATCGGGTGTGTACCCAGGCACAGCGCAGGCAAAAAGCCGATCTACTAACGCATTCATCTCTATTTCCGACAAGCGGGCACTAGCAGCGCCACTCGCCACGCGGCGCGCCAAGGCCCGGGCCATTTGTTCGCGCCGATCCAGCTTCACGGGTCCGGCGTGCGTGCGAAACTGCTCAATCAGGCCTTCAAACAATTCCTTCTCGTCGCGCGCTGGCACATCGGCCGGGATGCCTTCTACGGCAATGGTGTGGGGACCAAATTCAGTGAACCGAAACCCTAGCGCGTGCAAAGAATCAGTAACCTCGCGCAGCACGGCAAAGTCGGCGGGCGAAAACGTGACGGTGCGCGGGAACAGCAAGGTTTGCGAAGCACCGCTTTCCCGCTCCAAGGCCTGGGCATATTGCTCATACAGAATCCGCTCACGGGCAGCCAATTGGTCAATTAGCATCACCCCCGATTTCACCGGCACCAATACATACTGCTGATGCACCTGAATAACCTTGCTGCCTGGTCCCGACTGGTTTTCGCGCAAGGGCAGCTCAGGGTTAGCAGTCTCTACCATTGCCAGTTCCTCTTCGGATGGTGGCAATGTATCAGTGGCTTCGGCCTCTACATCGGGCAGAGCAGTTTGGCCAAGTGAGCGGTAGAAGTCCTCCAAATCCCGTTTGGCCTGATCGGTAGGTCTGGGGGGCAAATTCCGATCCTGGGGGGCAAATCGGTCGAGTTGCCGCTCGCGCGGTGAAGGCGAAGCCGCTTGCGCTGCCGCTGCTGAGAGGGCATCGGGGCGGTATTCGTCGGAAAAGGAATTGTGGCTGGCGCCTGAGCTGCGCAACGGGCGAATGGGGGCAAAATTCACATCGCCCTCAAAGTCCAGCGACGGTGCCATATTATGTATTCCCAAGGATTGCTTCACGGCCGCCCGCACAATGGCGTACACCGTCTTCTCGTCCTCGAACTTGATTTCCGTCTTGGTCGGGTGCACGTTGATGTCGATGGTCTTGGGGTCAAGCTCCAGAAACAGCACGTAAAACGGATGGGTATCGCGGGGCAGAAGACCTTCATAAGCCGCCAGCACCGCGTGATTAAGGTAAGCTGAGCGGATAAAGCGATTATTCACAAAGAAGAACTGGTCGCCCCGGCTTTTCTTCGCCGACTCGGGCTTGCCGATAAACCCCTTAACGGTAATAAAAGGCGTCACCTCTTCGCAGGCCGCCAACTGCTCTTTGTAGCCATTGCCCAGCAAGGCCACAATGCGCTGACTGAGTTTGCCGGCCGGCAGGTTGAACACCTCCAGCTCGTTCTGATAAAGCGAAAAAGTTGTCTGCGGATTGGCCAAGGCCACATGCTGGAACTCATCCAGGATATGACGCATCTCTACCGCGTTGCTTTTCAGGAAGTTACGCCGCGCCGGCACGTTGTAAAAAAGGTTCTTTACTGCAATGCTGGTACCATCGGGGCAAGCTACGGGCTGCTGACTCATTACCTGGGAGCCTTCCACCAATAACAGCGTACCGGTGTCATATTCGCGTTGTTTGGTGCGCAACTCTAGTTGAGCCACCGCAGCAATGGAAGCCAGCGCCTCACCCCGAAAGCCGAGCGTGCGAATCCGGAACAAATCCTCGGTGGAACGAATCTTGCTCGTAGCATGGCGTTCCAAGCTCATGCGGGCATCAGTAGGCGACATCCCGGCACCGTTGTCTACCACTTGCACGAGTTGCTTACCAGCATCCTTGATAATCAATTGCACCTGCGAAGCGCCTGCGTCAACGGCATTTTCCAGCAGTTCCTTTACCACGGATGCCGGACGCTGGACTACCTCGCCGGCGGCAATCTGGTTAGCGAGATACTCGGGTAGCAATTGGATTACGTCCGCCATCGACCGGGAACTGAGGAGGTTAAGAAAGAAGTTAGCAGGAGTAAAAAGGGCTTAAAAACCGTTTAAACAGTCCAAGGCCGAGAAATTATCCGTAAGTTCGCGGTCAACTTCGGTTTGTGCCTCCCCGTCCCGGGCTGCCAAACCAGCTACCTAAGCAGTGCGAAAACCGGGTGCCCTGGGTCAGCCAAAACGACTACAGCCCCACTCGCTATTGCTTCCTGAAAGGGACAAAAGTAGGGCTAATTCCGCTCGTTTTCAACGTTACGACCACACCAGCAGAGCCGATGCTCAAGGATTATTCGATTAGACTTTTGCTGCTACTGCTGGCCATCACGGGTCTGATCATTTCGTCGTCTTCTCCGATAGACAAGGATGTGCGGCCTATGTCGCCGGCCGAGCAGAATTGGGTGGATAGCGTGTATAGCTCCCTTACCCCTGACCAGCGCTTGGGGCAGTTGTTTATGGTGGCCGCCTACTCCAACAAGGATCGCAAGCATGTGCTCCAGATTGAGGACTTGGTGCGTAATTACCATATTGGGGGGCTAATGTTCTTGCAGGGCGGCCCACGTCGTCAAGCTGCGCTTACCAACCGTTACCAAAAGCTGGCTAAGCTGCCCTTGCTCATTGCGATGGACGCTGAATGGGGCCTCGACATGCGCCTCGACAGTTCCATGCATTTCGCCAAAGCTATGACGCTTGGCGCTATGGACGACGACCAGTATGTGTACCAGATGGGCCGCGAAATCGCGCTCAACATGAAAGCCCTTGGCGTGCATGTAAGCTTTTCGCCCGTTATCGACGTCAACTCCAACCCTGCTAACCCTGTTATTGGTAACCGTTCCTTTGGCGAAGACAAAGAGCAGGTTTCCAAACGCGGTGTGGCGTATATCCGGGGCTTGCAGGACCACGGCATTATTGCCGTAGCCAAGCACTTCCCCGGCCACGGCGACACCGATACGGACTCCCATGTGGCGCTACCGGTGGTGAATACCGATATGGCTCGCCTGACCAACGTTGACCTGTTCCCTTTTCAACAGTCCTTTGATGCGGGCGTGATGGGCGTGATGGTGGCCCACTTATACATGCCGCTCTTCGACACTTTGCGCACTCAGACTACTACGCTGTCGCATAACTTGGTAACGGGTTTGCTCAAGGAGAAAATGGCCTATAAAGGGCTGGTTTTCACCGATGCGCTGAATATGAAGAGCGTTTCGAACCTGTATAAGCCCGGAGAATTAGATGCCTTGGCTTTGGCCGCGGGCAACGATGTGCTGCTCTTCTCAGAAGATGTGCCGGTTGCCCTGCAGAAAATTCGCGAAGCCATTGCGGGGGGCAAAATTCAACCCGCTGACCTAGAGTACAGAATACGTAAAATTCTGCGGGCCAAATACTGGGCGGGGCTTAACCGCTACCGCCCCGTTGAGCTAAGTAATCTGATGACTAGCCTCAATCGGCCGTTGAGCCGCATGGTGCAGCAACAGATTTATGAGCACGCGGTTACCGTCGTCAAGAATCAGGATAATCTTTTGCCCTTCAACCGGCTAGATACGCTACGCATCGCCTCAGTTACTATCGGTACCCCTGCCAGCGGCACGTACGCTACCATTATGAATAAGTATCAGGGTGGTACTGTCTATTCCGTACCCAACCGCTATGCCCCTGATTCCACTTACACGCGTATCTTATCGCGCCTCGGACCCTATAATACGGTGGTCGTCAGCCTGCATGGCATGAACAGTACGCCCGTGCATAAATACGGCATGGGTGATGGAGCCTTGAAATTTATTGAACAGCTACAAGCTAATCCGCGCGTAAAAACGGTAGTTGTTGCGATGGGCAATGCCTACTCGCTCAAGTTTTTGGAGTCGGCGCGCACCTTGGTTTGTGCTTACGAGGATAATTATCCTTCCCAGCTGGTGACGCCGCAGGTATTATTTGGGGCTTTGCCTGCTAAGGGGCGGCTGCCCGTCACGGTGTCGCCGACGCTCAAATTAGGTACTGGCCTGCCTACGCCAGATTTCCGCCGTTTGCGCTATGCAACCCCAGAAAGTGAAGGATTAGATTCTCGCATTTTAGCTCAAATCGATAACATCGCGCTCGAAACAGTAGCGTACGCAGCGGCCCCTGGCTGCCAGGTATTAGTGGCGAAAAATGGCGCCGTGCTATTTGATAAAAGCTACGGTTTTAACACCTACGACCGCACTCAGCCAGTAAACAACAGTACGCTTTACGACCTGGCCTCGGTGACCAAAGTAGCAGGTACACTACAGGCGGCCATGTACCTGAAAGATCAGGGTAAGCTCAGCCTCGACGAGAAGGTATCGACGTATCTGCCAGAGCTTCGCAGCACCAACAAAAAGGACATCATTGTGCGCGACCTGCTGTTGCATCAGGCTGGCCTGAAGGCAGGTATCCCAATGTGGGAGCGCACCGTGACTAAAACGGGTCTTAAGCCGACCTTTTATGCCAGCACCCGTTCCGCCGACTTCCCGAATGAAGTAGTGCCCGGTACTTATAGTGTCAAAACTGCCGACGATTCGGTGTGGGTGTGGACGATGCGCTCTGGTTTACTGCCTAAGATAAAAGGCAAATATCCGTTGGAGTACAGCGACCTGACTTTTGTAATCGTGAAGCGCTTGTGCGAAAAGCTGTTGCAACAGCCAATTGAGCAATTTCTGGCTAAGCAATTTTATCAGCCCTTGGGGCTGAATACTATGACTTATAATCCGCTACAGCGGTTTCCAAGTTCCTGCATCGCCCCTACGGAAAACGATACATACTACCGTCGCTCTCAGCTGCGGGGCTCGGTGCACGACCAAGGCGCAGCTATTGTGGGCGGCGTAGGCGGCCACGCAGGCTTGTTTGCCAATTCCAACGACTTGGCCATCCTCATGCAGATGAATCTGCAGAATGGCCGCTACGGTGGGCAGCGCTACTTTCAGTCACCTGTCGTGACGGAGTTTTCGCGCCCACAAATTGCCGGCAACCGTCGCGGGCTAGGCTGGGACCACGGTACTCCCGAAAAAGGCCCCGGTCAGGGCCCGACATCGAGCATGGCGCCACCAGCTACTTTCGGCCACACTGGCTTCACGGGCACATGCGTGTGGCTCGATCCTGAAAACAAAATTGTCTATATCTTTCTTTCTAATCGGGTGTACCCTGATGCGGGCAACAACAAATTGATTCAAAACAACGTCCGTACACGCATCCACGACGTTATTTATAAGTCTTTCATCAAAAGCATTTCCAAGACATGACCTGTTGTCCGTCGTTTTCACCAAGCTTCTGATCCGTATGTGGCGGTAAGACATCTACCTGATGGCTTACCGCCAATTTTTTTGCCCCCCATACAGAGCAACCTACAGCGTGTGCAATCGTTGAGAAACAACGTACCCGCATTCGGGCTAGCTATTTGGCTCGGGTCCGCTCCAAGATTGCTGGGGGGCTTTTTTAAGAAATTCCTCACCACGCCAGCGCTGATTGCCCTGCCATTCTCACCATTCACCAACCAATGACAGCCCACCTGAATTTTGGTGAAACCTCCCCTACCATGAACATCGGCATTGTTTGTTATCCCACCTTTGGAGGTTCCGGCGTAGTTGCTACGGAGCTAGGTAAAGCCCTGGCTCTCAAAGGGCACCGTGTCCACTTTATTACGTATAGCCAGCCCGTTCGCCTCGATTTTTTCAACGAGAACCTCTTCTATCATGAGGTGTATGTGCCGCCGTATCCGTTGTTCCAGTTTCCGCCATATGAACTGGCCTTAGCCAGCAAAATGGTGGACATTGTGCAGCACGAAAAACTTGATGTACTGCATGTGCACTATGCCATTCCGCACGCGTCGGCAGCCTATATGGCTAAGCAGATTTTGCGCACTAAAGGCATTCAGATTCCGATCATAACCACTCTGCACGGCACCGATATTACGCTGGTAGGCAAAGATGCCAGCTACGAGCCAGTGGTGACGTTCAGCATCAATCAGTCGGATGGTGTGACGGCGGTATCCGCCGATTTGCGGGCCGAGACGTACCAGTACTTTGCTATTGAAAAAGACATTGAAGTGATTCCGAACTTCATTAATCTGGAGCGTTTCAAGAAGCAGAACAAGTCCCACTTCAAGGCCGCCATTGCGCCGGAGGGCGAGAAGCTGCTCATTCATACGTCTAACTTCCGCTCCGTAAAACGCGTGGAAGACGTTGTTCGCATTTTTGCGGGCGTGCGCAAAGAAATTCCGGCCAAGCTCCTGCTCGTTGGCGATGGCCCCGATCGGCCGCGCATCGAAAAGCTCTGCCGCGAAACCGGCTACCTCAGCGACATTCGTTTCCTGGGCAAGCTAGAGGCTGTTGAAGAAGTACTCAGCATCAGCGACTTATTTCTGATGCCTTCTGAAAAGGAGAGTTTCGGCCTGGCAGCGTTGGAGGCAATGGCCTGCGAAGTGCCGGTTGTCAGTACCAACGCCGGAGGCATTCCGGAGCTGAATGTGGATGGCGTAACCGGTACTACTAGCGCTGTGGGTGATGTGGAGGAGATGGTGAAAAACGCTCTCTTTATCCTGGCCGATGAAAATCTACCACGGTTCAAAGCCGCAGCACGGGCGCGAGCGGAGGAATTTGCCGTGGAAAAGATTGTACCGCTGTACGAAGCCTGCTATCAGCGCGCTATCGACTCTCAACTAGCCGTGGTGTAGTTTACTAACTCACAAAAAAGCCCCCCATATATCTTCTGGGGGCTTTTTTGTGAGTTAGTAAACAGATTTAAAAAAGGCTTGCTGCTTCCCGCTTCACCACATTCAGGGCCCGAGCCGTAGGATCTACTTCTTCGGCAATTAAAGTTTCAAGGACGCGCTTGGCGAGTTCGGTACCACGGGCTTGCTGAGGGGCTGGCAGAGCATGGTATGATTTGTTGATCATCGTGAGCACATTCTCGCGGGCCTGCTTTACGTGGTCCCAAGCGTCGGGGCTCATGTAGAGCTGCTGGGAAAGGTTGTGCTCAAACTCAGCGCGAATCTCCTGAAGCAGTAAGCGGTGAAACTCAGGGGCCGTTTGCCCGGCGCTGCTGAGACGTACTAAGATATTATTGGGCGTAATTCGCTCAAGCAGCAGCGTTACGCGCTCGTAAGCTTGCAAACGAATGGGCAGCGTCTCTTTGCTGCTCTGCAAGCGCAGCTCAATCAGACGCCGCTGCTGTTCCTTCTCAAAATACTGCTTGATCAGCAGGAACACCGAGCCAGCCACAATAATGGCGGGCAGAATGATTTTGAGCAATTCAAAAATATAGGCAGTAGTATCCATGCGAGCGTATCAGGCCAAGTTTGGCGAAGTGTAAAGGATAAATGACTGTAAATGTTGACTGTAACCGCTAAGCAAATGGCGCGGTGTTTGGGCAAAGATAACCAGTGAACCGGAGCGGCCAACCGGCTGTTCTAACACTATACGAATCCTATAGTCTTCGTATCTTTGCACCAGTCTTCTCTTAACCACGAACTCATTATGGCAACGGCCGTTTCAACCAAAACTGCTCCCATCAGCCTCACCTCGCGGGCTTTGGTAGAAGTCAGAAATATTATTGAAGAAAAGAAAGTGCCCACTGAATACGGTTTGCGCATCGGTGTGCAGGGCGGCGGCTGCTCGGGCATGAGCTATCTGCTCGGCTTCGACAAAGCAAAAGACAACGATGAAGTGTACGACCTTGACGGTCTGCGCCTTATCATGGACAAGAAGCACGCGATGTACGTGCTAGGCATGGAGGTAGACTTCCAGGATGGCCTGAACGCTCGGGGCTTTGTTTTCAATAACCCACAGGCTAAAAGCACCTGCGGCTGCGGCTCGTCGTTTTCAGCTTAAGAAACGAATAGCTTCGCTTTTATCGTAAAGCCTTGCTTACATTCTGTAGGCAAGGCTTTTTGTTTGTCCTTATGCTGTTAAAAGCCGCGTAATCAGCAGGATCATTTCTTCAAAATAATGTCCCGGCGACCCGTCCAGCCTTTTGCTGTTCGCTTTAACTCGACTACACCGGTACCACCCACCGCCACCGACGGTATTGATGCAATGTACTTCGGTGTTACCAACGGGTCGTCTTTAAACACAAAGTCGGTAATATAATAAGGCTGACGGCCCCCTGGCTCCTGAATAACGGCGTGAATATGAGCGGGATCCGTGCGGCTTGGGTATGATGCCGGCCGGACGGAGCTAATGGTGTACCGGCCCTGCTTGTCTGACTTTGCCCAGTCATGCAAGTGCCCATGCCACTTCTGAACACCTCTTTCACCGCCTTTTTTGGTGTAACGGCCCGTGTGGTCAGTTTGATACGCGTAGAGGATTACGCCCGCATACGGACTTTTGCCATCGGCCTGTAGCAACGTACCAGTAATTAGTAATGGGTCGCCTAGTTCGTTGGGCCCGCCCATCCTTAGGGTAGAGCTTAATAAAGCGGGCATATTCACGAAACAGCACGCAATAGCGGTATCGGGGCCGTCGCAGGTATCTGCTGTGGTAATAGAGTGGTTATTACCTTCGAAAGCTTGGACACTACTTTGCGACTTACTGTCGCTACACGCACCAATCAGCAGACCAAAACTACTGAGCAACACACTGAGCAGGCATTCGCACACTTTCATAACTCTGACCAGCTAGAGATTTGCTTCTGAGTTACTTAAATTACGTTTTTGCTAGCACTCTTCTATTAACTAGAGCCTGTTAATACGTCTTGGTCATATCGGCTGGCACAACGAGCACGAAGTCGGCTTTGCGCAGGTGCTCTTTCTCCAGCTTCTCCAGTTGCTCCTGCGACACCGTGGAAATAGTACGAATGCGCAGCTTAGGCTCCGCTTGGCGCAAATACCAGTTGATTCCGTCATAGTTATCGGAGTGGTAACTACCATTGAGGTGGAGCAACAGTTGGCCGGGCTGCCGGTTTTTCAGAATAAAATGCGCCATGGTGGCGTCTTTCAAGGCTTGGGCCTGAATGATGTTTTGGGCCGCCGTGCCGCCATGAGCAGCGTCGCCAAACATCTTAGCCATGTTGGCATAGCCGGGCAGCGCATAATCGACGGTGATAGGCAGCGGTGCGAGCCATTCCTTCTCATTGGGGGGCAAATTCTCGAGCGCATCCAGGCTGCCTTTCGCTACTTGAGAAGCATATCGCCGAGGCACGTTGGTACCTACAACACGTAGCTTATTTTGACGCGCCAACTGAAGCAAGGGCTTATAATCGGTAGTATAGTTAGGCCAAGGCCGGCTCTGCTCTTCGAAGGCTTTGTCGTCCAACTCGCCGGTGTTGTATTGCTCCACGAGCGGCTGCACGTCGCGCTCAAACATCTCCAATCCTAACACCAGCTGACCCGCTTTGCGCTGGGCTAAGTCACGGGCTACTTGCAATTGGAGCCAGTGCGCGATGGGGTCGTTGTGCTGCTCGCCAAAAAGCACAACATCAGCTTCGGCTAGCTCATTGAGCATCTTATCGTAGCTGGCCGATTTGCCGGCGGTAGTATACAGGCGATAAGCGGGACGTTCGCCGGTGCGGAAGCTGAGGAGGCTAAGCAAAATTGGTAGGAAGAGAAAGCGGCGCATAAGTAAAGTTGGTGGAATAGAATAGGAAGTCGACAAGCGGGCCTCTTGTTCCTGTAAAGCGCAAAAAGCCCCGTCATGGTTGCTTAGAGCAAATGACGGGGCTTTTGTACCAAGCACAACCGCTACTCTGCAAGTTGCACAGTGCGGGGGCTTTTTTGGAAGATTTAGCCTTTATAGAACATCCAGCGCGACAGCTCTTTGTAGGTTACCTTCTTGCCATACAGCAGAATACCCACGCGGTAGATGCGGGCAGCTATCCAGATAGTGGCCACAAAGCCAACCACTAGCAGCGCCATAGAAAGCAGCAACTGCCCTGCTGTAACACCACCGAAGGGAATGCGAATAACCATGGCAATAGGCGACGTGAATGGAATCATCGACATCCAATAAGCTATAGGCCCATTCGGATCCCGAATCATCACGCTTTGCGCTACAATGAATGTCAGAATGAGCGGCATGGTGATGGGCAGCATAAACTGCTGTGTGTCTGTCTCATTATCAACGGCGGCGCCAATAGCCCCGAATAAAGCACCATAGAGCAAATAGCCCCCCAGGAAATAAAACAGGAAACTACCAATGATAAGTGGCAAATTCAGGTTAGAAAACCCTTCCATAGCTGACTTATACACTACAGCTGTCTTGTCTTCGGTTTCTTTAGGAGTGGCTCCAGCCGACTGAGCTACGGTTTCTAGCTGCTGCGTCCGCGAAGCGGCTACTGTATCCAGTCCCGTAGCGGCCGAAACGCCGGTAATAACGATGCTCGACAGCGCTACCCACAGCAATAACTGGGTGAGACCCACGGCAGCAATACCGATTACCTTGCCCATCATCAGTTGAAACGGCTTCACCGACGACATAATGACCTCTACAATACGGCTGGTTTTCTCCTCAATTACCCCACGCATAATTTGGACGCCGTAGAGGAAAATGAACAAGTAAATGAGGAATGCCATGAAATAAGCTACCCCTGATGTCACCATCGAATTGCTCGATTTTTCGCCTTCATCGCTTAGGTTCACTGTGTCCACATCCACATCGGCCTTTAGGTTATCTAGCACTTCCTGGTCAATACCCGACTTCTGCAGGCGGGCCGCCTCTACCTGACGATCCACCATCCGCTCGATGCTCGTTTGAAGCGAAAGACTCAGATTTTCGCGTCCAAACAACTTGATACCTGTTGGGTTGGCCAAGTCGAAAGGCGGAACGTAGAGCAATGCTGAATTCTTGCTTTTCTTGAATTCGGCTTTGGCCGTTTCCAGATCAGTAGGTGCGTGCACGTAGCGAATGCTGCTCTTTTGATCTTCAGGCAACTTGCCACTAAAAAGCCCCCCCGCGTCGGCTACAGTTACAATTTTCTTGTCATCCGATGACATCTGCATCAGAAATATCGGCACCACAAACAGGGCTGACATGAGCAGCGGCCCCACAAAAGTCATGATGATGAAGCTCTTTTTGCGCACCCGCGTGATGTATTCACGCTGCACGATAAGCCAGATTTTATCCATTGGTTTTGATAATTGAATACTGATTAGGAGACACTATATGAGCACGTTGAGACTGTTGCCTCAGACGTTCTCTTCCACCAATGACTCTGGCATCGTCTCACGCACGCGACGAATGAAGATTTCATTGATGCTCGGAATCTGCTCACGGAAAGCATGTATTTCTACTTGGCCAATGAGGTAGCGTAGCAAGTCGTTGGGCGTCACGCCTTCGTGGAGGCGAATACGGTCGTAGAAGTAGCCGTTTTCGCGCTCTCTGTGCTCCAGCACCTCAAAATCGGGGTGAATAACCATCAGGCGGCCTTTGCCCTCCACTTCGTAAGTGTTCGTCTTGAACGTATCCTTAATCTTGCCCACAGGACCATCAAGCACCTTGCGTGAGCGGTTAATTAAGGCAATAGAATCGCACATTTCCTCCACCGATTCCATGCGGTGAGTAGAGAAAATGATGGTGGCGCCCTTTTCGCGCAGCTCCATAATTTCGTCTTTAATCAGATTAGCATTAATCGGGTCGAAGCCTGAGAACGGCTCGTCGAGGATAATCAGGCTGGGCTCGTGCAGCACCGTGGCGATAAACTGCACCTTCTGCTGCATGCCCTTCGATAAGTCCTCCACGTTTTTACCTACCCAGGTACGTAGGTCGAAGCGGTCGATCCAGGCTTTAATGCGCTGGGTAGCATCAGCCTTGCTCAGACCTTTTAGCTGGGCCAGATAAAGCAGCTGCTCCCCTATTTTCATCTTCTTATACAGCCCGCGCTCCTCTGGCAAATACCCGATCTGGGCAATATGGCTGGGATTCAGCCGCTCACCTCGAAACCGAATTTCGCCCGAGTCAGCACCGGTAATCTGAGTGATGATGCGGATAAGAGAGGTTTTGCCTGCTCCGTTTGGGCCCAGCAAACCGAAGATGCTGCGCTCGGGAATGTCGAGGCTGACGCCGCTCAGGGCCACGTGCGCATCGTAGGCTTTGTGCACGTCAATTGCTTGTAGAATGTTGCTCACGGCTGGAAGTAAGGTTTGTCGACATTAAATGTATTCATTTATAGCAATGCTTCTGTTTTGCTGCTGCTTTAGGGGGGCAAATTTTCACTCGGCCTGCAACTCATGCAGGTATCCTTCGAGCCGGTCGAGGTGCTGGCCGTAGAGCTTGTGCAGGTACCATTTAGTGAATTTGATCATCAACCAATACAGAATGGCGCCCGTGAGAAACATGATCACCATCATCGATCCGATGCCCCAGACTAGCTTTCCACCATCGTACTTCAGCGTAAGCCGAAATGCCTGGTAAGATGTGGTTGCTATAAGGGCAGCGATGGTAACCCAGAGCGAAAGGCGCAGATAGATGGCAAGCAGACCACGCAAACCCGTAATTAACGCCTGCAAATGTCCTCGTACGTCCTTGTCAACGTGATCCATCCGGCTCAGCAGTTTGAACTTGCGGTAATAGTAATAGAGAAAGGCCACCGACAGCAACTCGAAAGTCAGCAGATAGCCCTTGATGAACTGGTTGTCGAAATAATCGATACCAAATGGCAAGGCAATAATTACATACACGATAGACCCGACTTCCCACCAAGCGTTGCGGCGCAGCCGCGTCACTACGCTGTCTGATTTACGCGCTACTATGCGCGCCACGCTCTGCTCGCTGAGCGGCGCTGGCTCCGCGGTAGTCTGGCGGTTCCACATCTGACGGAGTTCATTTAATTCCATTGCTCTGAGCGACTGAAAATCTTGCGTAGTTTTTCTTGGATGCGGTGCATTTTGACGCGCACATTATTCTGCGTAATCCCGAGAATGTCGGCCATTTCCTCATAAGTGTGCTCTTCTAGGTATAGCAGCACAAAAGCCTTTTCCACTTCCGACAGCCGCTCAATAGCACTGTAAAGCGCGGTAGTTTCCGCTGAATCGGTGCCGAGGTCGGGTGCCTGGGCTACTTCTATTATCTGCGGGTTGAGGCGGTCGGGAGCCGGTTTGCGGGTGCGCTGGCGCAAATCCGACACGGCCACGTTTAGCCCAATACGATACATCCAAGTGCTGATTTTTGCCCCCCGCGGCTCGTAGCGCGGGTAGGCTCGCCATAGTTGCAGTACGATTTCCTGAAACAGATCCTGCTGGTCATCGGCGTCGGGGCAATACAGCCGACAGATTCGCCGGAGCATTGCCTGATGCGCATTGATGAGCGTCAGAAATTCAGCAGTATTGGGATCGGGAGCCAAGAGCGAGGAAACAGCCAAGATACACTACATATATCGCGGCTATTATCGACGAATTACAGCGCCCGCGAAAAATATTTCGCGGCTTCAAAGACATCCTCTTTTCGGTGCTTTTTATCAAAGCGCAGAATGTTACCCTGGCTTTCCTCAACTAAAAAAGCCCCCAATAGATATCTGGGGGGCTTTTTTACAAATGACTTAACTCTGCAAAAGCGAGCTCACGCTATGCTTATTGAAAGTACTCCTTCACTTTCTCGAAGAAGCCTTTCTCATTCTTGCCCGGATTGGGCGTAAAGTTTTGCGAGTCGCGCAGCTTCTCCAGCAGCTCACGCTCCTGGCTGTTCACCACCTTGGGCGTCCACACGTTGATGTGAATCAACTGGTCGCCGCGACCGTAGCCGTTCAGGTCCTTAATACCTTTGCCACGCAAACGTAGGATCTTGCCGGGCTGAGTGCCGGGATCAACCTTGATTTTGACTTTGCCTTCAATAGTCGGAACCTCGATGCTCGCGCCTAAAGCCGCATCCACGAATGAGATGTACTGGTCGAACATGATGTTGTTGCCATCACGCTTTAGCAATTCGTGCGGCTCCTCCTCAATCTGAATGAGTAAGTCGCCGGGCACACCGCCGCGCTCAGGGTAGTTGCCTTTGCCGTTCATACTCAGCTGCATGCCCTCCGCTACACCAGCCGGAATATTGATCGGAATGATTTCTTCCTGTAGCTGGCGACCATCACCGTGGCAAACGTCGCACTTGCTGGTTACTACTTTGCCTTCGCCGTTACAGGTAGGGCAGGTTGAGCTGCTCACCATCTGGCCCAGCATGGTATTCACCACGCGCTTCACCTGGCCTTGGCCGTGGCAAGTGCCACAATCCTTCAGATCAGTACCGTTCTTAGCGCCTGTGCCCGAGCAGGTGTTGCACGCCACGTAGCGCTTCACCTTGATTTTCTTCTCAATGCCGTTGGCAACTTCCTCCAGATCCAGCTTCAGCTTGATGCGCAAGTTGGAGCCTTTCTTCATCCGGCGTCCGCCACCAGAACGGCCACCACCAAAGAAACCCTCGAAGCCGCCGCCACCAAAGATGTCGCCGAACTGCGAGAAGATATCTTCCATGTTCGGGCCGCTGCCGTTGCCGCCCACACCTTGATGGCCAAAGCGGTCGTAGCGGGCGCGCTTCTGCTCATCCGACAATACCTCATAAGCCTCAGCAGCTTCCTTAAACTTGTCTTCGGCCGTCGGGTCGTCGGGGTTTTTGTCGGGGTGAAACTTGATAGCTACCTTACGATAAGCCTTCTTGATCTCGTCTCCCGTCGCGGTTTTGGCTACATCCAACACCTCGTAATAATCACGCTTCTGCGCCATAATCTTTAATCTGTGCGTCGTTTATTGGCCCAGCACCACTTTGGCGTGGCGGATTACTTTATCACCCAAATAATAGCCCTTCTCTACTTCATCTACCACCTTACCCTTCAACTCCTCACTCGGAGCCGGAATCTGGGTAATAGCCTCGTGCAAGTCCGGGTCAAAGTCGCCGCCTTTGGTCTCCATAGCAGTCAAACCCTTCTGCTGAAGCGTTTTGACTAGCTTGTTGTAGATAATATCTACGCTCTCCCGAACCACTTGCACGTCTTCCGACGATTGGGTGTGGGTACGAGCGCGCTCAAAATCGTCAAGCACGGGCAGCAAAACGGCCATTAGCTCCTGATTAGCTGATTTGAACAGGTCAGAGCGCTCCTTGGCAGTGCGACGCTTGTAGTTATCAAACTCAGCCGCTAAGCGCAAGTATTTGTCTTTTAACTCTGCAAGTTCAGTCTCTGTTCTGTTTACTTCAGACTGGGGGGCTTTTTCAGTTTCAGCAGTTACTGTTGCCTCACCATCAGCCATTTCGCCAGCTACGTGGTCGGGGTCAACGGTCAAGTTGTCGTCCTGCAGTACGTTTTTATCGTCAGCCATTTTATCGAATATGCGTCGAAACGGGTTTTTCACTTCATTTTAGCCGATTGGCAAGAAGTGGGAACAATGAGTTTGCCAAAGGCACTAGGGCTGCCATAGTGGCACTGAAACTTCGGAACAGCTGTGTTTAGTTCAGGAAGCGTAAGTGGTTGATACTAAGACGCCAGAATTATGCTACTACCTCAGTTTACTTCGCGTTCAGTTCCTGCCAAATCATATCCTTCAATCGCTGGATATTCTTATTGGCTAGGCTGGAAATAAATACGCTGGGCAAATCTGTGGGGAGTGTAGCCCGAATCTCAGCTTCCAACTCGTCGTCAATCAAATCGGCTTTGGTGATGGCCAATACGCGGCGCTTTTCCAGCAGGTCGGGGTTAAACTGGGCCAACTCATTGAGCAGCACCTGATACTCGGCGGCAATGTCGTCGCTGTCCACCGAAATCATGAATAGCAACATGGAGTTGCGCTCGATGTGCTTCAGAAAGCGCGTGCCTAAGCCTCGCCCTTCAGCAGCTCCTTCAATGATACCCGGAATATCAGCCATCACGAAGGACTTGTAGTCGCGGTAAGCTACTACGCCCAGGTTAGGCACCAAAGTCGTGAAAGCGTAATCGGCAATTTTGGGCTTTGCCGCCGATACAACGGAGAGCAACGTGCTTTTACCAGCATTCGGAAATCCGACCAAGCCTACGTCGGCCAGCAGCTTTAGCTCCAGTACCACCCATTCCTCAATACCAGGCTCACCGGGTTGAGCATAGGTGGGAGCTTGGTTGGTAGCCGATTTAAAATGGTCGTTGCCGAGACCACCACGCCCGCCAGGCGTGAGGATAATGCGCTGGCCATGCTCTGTGATTTCAACTTTCTTTTCGCCGGTTTCCGCATCGCGGGCAATCGTACCAAGTGGAACTTGCAGAATTACGTCTTCGCCCTGGGCACCGCTGCGCAGGCTTTCGGCGCCGCCTTGGCCGTGGCCGGCAATCACGTGCTTCTGGTATTGCAGGTGCAATAAGGTCCAGAGCTGGGAGTTGCCTTCCAAAATAATATGGCCCCCACGACCACCGTCGCCGCCATCGGGGCCGCCGTTCGGCAGCCCTTTGGCCCGAAAGAAGTGAGAAGAGCCCGCTCCGCCCTTGCCCGAACGGCAGCAGACTTTAACGTAGTCGATGAAATTATTGGAAGCCACTGGTAGAAATGCTGAATGAGGAAATTGACAGATGATCTGCCTAAAAAACGTCTGTCATCCTAAGGAACGAAGGACCTTATCATATTGAACCGACTTGTTCAACAGATAAGGTCCTTCGTTCCTTAGGATGACAGGTGAAAGCGGTTATGACCGCAAAGTTACGCTTTTACTTCGTCAGCAGCCTGCTGCCCATCAGACAGCGATGGCGCCGCCTGCTTCTGGTCAATAATATCGCAGATTTGGGTAAATATTTCTTCGATAGCACCAATGCCATTAAGAGCGTGAAACTTCTGCTGCTCAGCGTAATAACCAGCCACTTGAGCGGTTTCGGTATTGTACACGTTTACGCGGCGGCGGATTTTGGCTTCGTCTTGGTCGTCAGGGCGGCCGCTGGTTTTACCGCGCTCTAGCAGGCGCTTCACCAGTTCCTCTTCCGCTACTTCCAGAGCAATCATGCACGACACGCCGGTGTCGTAGCGCACCATCAGCTCATCGAGGCTTTGGGCCTGTGGTACAGTACGCGGAAAGCCATCGAAGATAAAGCCCGCAGCTTCAGTGTTGTTAGCTAGTTGGCTCTCAATCATGCCAATTACCACTTCATCAGGCACCAACAGGCCTTCATCCATCAGTTTTTTGGCGCGCAGACCTAGTTCGGTGCCTTGCGTGATTTGGGAGCGAAGCAGGTCGCCGGTCGAGAGGTGTACCAGATTATAACGGGCAATTAACTTCTGACTTTGCGTTCCTTTGCCGGCACCGGGCGGGCCGAAGAGCACGATATTGAGCATAGAGCGAGGATTTTCGCAGGGGAAAGAAAAGACGGTGTTTGGGAAAGATAGCGAATCGATACTAAAGTGCCCCATACGGCAGGCCGCAAAAGTAGGCTGAACCCGCCAGATTACAACGCCTTGTACAGATCAGGGTAATTTCGGCCTAAGCCATCATAATCAAGGCCATAGCCTACCACAAAATCATTTGCAATACTAAGAGCTGGGTAACGAATATCCAGCTTGTGCAGCAGGCAATCGGGCTTGATTAGCAAACAGGCGACCTCCAACGAAGCCGGGTTTTTGCCCCCCAGCGTATCGAGCAAGGCCCGAATGGTGTGGCCAGTATCCACGATATCCTCCAGCACAACTATATGCCGGCCTTGTACGTCTTCGCGTAGCCCCATTAGCTCTTTCACTGCTCCCGTGCTGCTCGTGCCTTCATAGGAAGCCATCTTGACGAAAGAAATTTCGCAGTCGATTGTCAGCTCTTTCAACAAATCGGACGCAAACATGAACGAGCCATTGAGCACAGCCACAAATAGTGGAGTCTTGGTGGCGTAATCCGCAGTAAGGCGGGCGGCCAACTCTCGCACGGCGTCTGCCAGTTGCTCTGCTGTGAGGTAAGGGACAAACTGCTTGTTATGCAGAGAGATAACGGGTTGAGGCATACCGGGCAAGGTTGAAAACCGGACGAAGGGATGGCCAAAGGTAGGACAAAAAAAAGCAGCCTCTTCCGTATGAAGAGGCTGCTTTCCGGACTTTGATCAACTGAAGTCGAGTGCTATGAACCGTTAAGAGAGTAAAAATCGGCTCATCTACAACTTGGTTTTCAGCAAGCTACCTACTGCGCTTAACCTATTTCTGTGTGCGCTGTGGCAGCACGTAAGTCGTTTTGGTAGCAGCAACGGACGCATCAGTAAACGCTGCTTTGGGCTCTATCACCCGCTCCAAAGACTTCACTCCTACCGGCGCCACACCTTCGCGCACCGTATCATCGGTAACGGCAATGTGGGGGGCAATTACCAGCGACACGATGCTCATCAACTTGATCAAAATGTTCATGGAAGGGCCCGACGTGTCTTTGAAAGGATCACCTACGGTATCGCCAGTTACAGAAGCCTTATGCGCATCCGATCCCTTAAATTCCATTTTGCCATTCACCATTACGCCCTTCTCAAACGATTTCTTGGCGTTGTCCCAGGCACCACCAGCGTTACTCTGGAACATTGCCATCAGCACACCCGATACCGTTACGCCGGCCAATAAGCCCCCAGTACCTGTGGTCCGAAAGCAAAGCCAACAATGATGGGAACGATAAGCGCAATAGCGCCTGGCAGCATCATCTCACGTATAGCAGCTTGGGTAGAAATGGCCACGCACTTCTCATACTCGGGCCGACCGGTACCTTCCATGATGCCCGGAATCTCGCGGAACTGCCGACGCACTTCCTGCACCATAGCCATGGCCGCCCTACCTACCGCCGAAATTGCCAGCGCTGAGAAGATAAATGGAATCATCGCGCCAACAAACAGGCCAGCCAGCACGCGGGCATTACTAATGTCGATACTTGTGATGTTTGCCGTGCCCATGAAGGCAGCAAACAACGCCAGCGACGTAAGCGCCGCCGAAGCAATAGCGAAGCCTTTACCCGTAGCGGCCGTAGTGTTGCCTACCGCATCCAGAATGTCGGTACGCTCCCGCACTTCCTTAGGCAGCTCACTCATTTCGGCAATACCACCTGCGTTATCCGCAATAGGTCCGAAGGCGTCAATAGCCAACTGCATGGCCGTAGTTGCCATCATGCCCGCTGCTGCTATAGCTACGCCATATAGACCGGCAAATTCGAAGCTGAGGACAATACCGGCCGCCAATACTAGAATAGGCAGTACTGTTGACTCCATGCCTACTGCCAAGCCCCCAATTACGGTAGTGGCGTGGCCAGTGCTGCTTTGCTGCACAATGCTCATCACCGGCCGCTTACCCATAGCGGTATAGTATTCCGTGATGATACTCATCAGCGTACCTACCACCAAGCCTACTAGGATAGCATAGAACACGTCCATAGCGCTAAAAGGAATTGACCCTGGACGGTTGATAACCAACTCGCCAGCCGGCAGCATCCAACGCACCAGAAAGTACGACGAAACCGCCGTAAGCACCACTGAAACATAGTTGCCGAAGTTTAGCGCACCCTGCACGTTGCCGCCTTCTTTCACTCGTACCGTCAGTATACCCAACAGCGACGAGATGATGCCAATACCGGCAATCACCATTGGTAGCAGGATGGGCGACAGGCCATTGAACTGGTCATTGGTAGCGGCGACCTCGCGGCCCAGCACCATGGTAGCCAAAATGGTAGCCACATAAGAACCAAATAAGTCGGCGCCCATACCAGCTACATCGCCCACGTTATCGCCTACGTTATCGGCAATGGTAGCGGGGTTGCGGGGGTCATCTTCCGGAATGCCGGCCTCAACTTTGCCCACCAAATCGGCTCCTACGTCGGCAGCTTTGGTATAAATACCACCACCTACACGAGCAAACAGCGCGATGCTCTCTGCTCCCAATGAAAAGCCGGTGAGTACTTCCAGCGCCGTTTCCATCTCGATACCGTTGGCACCGGCACCTTTGCTCAGCACGAACATATTGTAGAAAACAATAAACAGTGAGCCCAGCCCCAACACGGCCAAGCCAGCTACACCCATGCCCATTACCGAACCTCCCGAAAAAGACACGTTCAATGCTTTGGCTAGACTAGTGCGAGCTGCCTGCGCCGTACGAACGTTGGCTTTGGTGGCAATCTTCATCCCAATAAAGCCCGCCAGCGCCGAAAATACAGCGCCAATCAGGAAGGCAATCACAATAACAGGGCTCGACTTTTCGCCTGTGGTGCCCAAGTAGCCCAGAAAGGCGCAGGCAATGAGCGCGAACAAAGCCAGCACTTTGTATTCAGCTTTCAGAAACGCAATAGCGCCATCGGCGATATAGCCAGCAATCGTGCGCATGCGTTCGTCGCCGGCATCCTGCCGGGCCACCCAGCCCGAGCGCAACCACGTGTATAACAGGGCCAACACGCCTAGCGCGGGAGCTACGTAAAGAATTTCCATCATAGAAGCGGAGGTGAGAAGTAAGCGTTTAGGTTTAAGATTGAGGAATGAACGAAGGTTTTGGGTTGGTAAAATAGAGTTTATTACCTAATCCTCAAGTTCTCAGCCCGCAAAAGTGAGCCGCAACACTTCCTTATATTTTACAATCAACTCTCCGTTGTTACCTGTTTTATTGACTCACACAAACGCCACCACGTAAAAAAGCCCCCCAAACTAGTCTGGGGGCTTTTTGATTACCAGTGATTAGCTTAAGTGCTACAGTTCCCGCATGAGCACTTGGTACAGCGCCAGCATACTAGCAATATCACGCTTGTCTACTATTTCGTCGGGTGAGTGCACATTGTCTTCGGGTGCTCCTATAAAGCACCAATCCCAAGGCTGAGCGCTGTGCTGTAATTCCTTAGCATCAGAGCCGCCGCTGCCCTCCACTTCCAACTGGTGGGGAATGCCTGCAACTTTTGCAATTCGGCGAATGCGCTCCACGTATGAGCGGCGCGGAATCAGTGAGTCACGAAGAGAAATAGCAACCCCCTGACCAGCATGTACGCCCTCCGTTACCCAGGTGATGTCCGAAATCAACGCCTGCCGCACCCCATACTTCTCATAGATGTGCTTGGCCAGATAAGCTACAGAGCCGCCACCATGCTCTTCCCAACAGCTAAACACCAGAATACCATGCTCCAGCGTTTCGGCCAGCCGCAGAGCATTCCACACGCCCAACCGATTATCGAGGTAGCATGACTGCACAGTATCGGCCGTTTCACGAAAGTCGCAGGCAAAGGTTAGTTCGGTGCCTCGCTCAATGTCGCGAGTGAACTCATAGCTTAGTTCACCCGTTTCGTCGTCTACGACGAGTGTACAGGCAATGTCACCTTGCGCATCGCGGCCCACCAGCCGATAGCCTGTTTCAGCTTGTGGCCCACCAATCCGTACCAGCTGACGTCCGTACCGAACTGTAAATCCAATACTGTCAAGATGAGCAAATACCGCTGTCCGAGGCTTTCCAAATACTAGCACAATGCAATCCTGCCACTCTTCACCTCGTATTACTGTTGGTTGCACACGCCAACTCGCCTGATTTTCGTTAATGTAGTGTAATAAGAATTCTGTCAGAGGAGCTTCGTTGCCTGCTGGTGCTGAAATCTCACACAAGGTTTTAAGCAAATGCATATGCAGTGGGTTGTTTGTCCAAAACTAGGATAAAAGCCATACTTTAGCCCTCTTGTCAGCCGTATAGCCTCCGAACTTAGCTTAGCCGACGATTGCAGTAGTATATCCCATGATCCGACAACTTCGATTTATTCTGTTACTACTTTTTCTGGCGACCGGTGTTCAGGCCCAAAAAAAGGATAGCACTCGCACTCCGCCCCCCATCCGCACGATCGAAGTAGAAAATGTAGATGTTCTGCCGACAGCTAATACGAAAGGCTGGCTGCTGCTGGACAAAGACATCCAGACTGAGCTAGATGGCGCCGTACAGAACCTGTACAACTTCAAGTATGATAAGGCGGAGAAACAGTTTCGGTCGTTGCGCCGGCGCTATCCTGAACATCCAATGCCGTATTTCCTGCTAGGCTTAAGCACCTGGTGGAAAATTGTGCCCACCAACGTTCAGACAAAGCAGTACGACAAGCTGTTTTTCGCTTACATGGACACGGCTATTACTTACGGCGAGAAGCTCTACAAAGCCGATAAGAAGAACTATGAAGCCTGTTTTTTTCTCTCCGCTGCTTACGGCTTCGATGCTCGCTTGAATGCGGAGCGGGCCAACTGGCGCAAAGCCACGGTAAGCAGCCGACGCGCTCTTGAGTACCTAGAGAAAAGCAAGGAAGCAAATGGTCTAAGCCCAGAGTTTCTATTTGGACAAGCACTATTCAACTACTACGCTGTCTGGATTTCGGAAGAATATCCGCTTTTGCGACCCGTGCTTTTGTTCTTTCCCAAAGGCAACAGAGAACTAGGTTTACAGCAGCTCAAAAACGTAGCTGACAACGGCTTTTATACTGGTATCGAGGCGAAGTTTTTCTTGATGCGCATCCTCAATAATGAGGAGAATAAACCAGCTGCATCCATGCCCGTTGCTCGCTTTTTAGCCAGCAACTATCCTGACAATGGATATTTCCAACGCTTCTATTCCCTATTATGCTTCAATGAGGGTGATTTCCGGGAGTGTGAACGAATAAGTCGCGACATATTGGACAAACTTAACCGTGGTATGCCTGGCTATGAAGGTATTAGTGGTCGTTACGCCACTTATTTTCTAGGCTGGCTGATGCAGAACAAGTATAAGGACCTCGAGAAGGCTCAAGACTACTACCAGCGGTGTATCGTATTCGCGGAAAGCACGGACGAGACCAGTGGTGGCTTTTACGTTTATGCCAACTTCAACTTGGCTCGCATAGCTGCCAAAACTCCTGATGTAGCCGCTGCGCGTCGTTATTACGAAGTCGTGCGAGACAAAGCCGACCATAAATCGGAGCAGTATCGTGAAGCGAAAGCGTATCTCAAGAAAAATAAAATTTAGCCTCCTGGCTAGGACCGAAAGATGGAGCTAAAAGATCTTTTTCTAACACCGCTTTATTTAGGCATTTTCTATGCCTTCGCATTTGCGTTGCGCCCACGCTTCACTAATGTTTTAACAAAAAAATATTTTATTCCGGCTCTGTCGCTCAAATTTCTTGGCGCAATTGCATTAGGCCTTATTTATCAATTTTATTATGATGGGGGTGATACCTATAATTATTTTTATCACTCCACGATTATGCATGAAGCATTCGATAAATCGTGGGCAACTGGTATCAAGCTATTAACTTCTGATGGTGTTAAATCCTCTGATATCGCCAACTATACGTCACGCATGTACTGGTTTGAGCCAGGTTCAAGCGAGATGGTTATCGTCCGTATAGCTACGGTGATAGGTATGTTATGCTTTAATACATATACAGTGGTCGCGTTAATCTTTGCTATTATAAGCTTTAGCGGGATGTGGGCAATGTTCCTGACCTTTATGAAGATCAGACCGCAGGTATACAAGCAATTAGCGATCGTTGTATTTTTTATTCCTTCTGTCTTTTTCTGGGGATCCGGATTAATGAAGGACTCTCTGTGTATAGGTGCGTTGGGTTGGATTTTTTACACCTTTTATGAGGGTGCTATCGAGAAAAAGAATCTTGTTCGCAATTTAATATTGGGGGGCTTAGCTGCGTATTTTTTATCTATCACCAAAGTTTATATTCTTTTATCTTTTTTGCCCCCCGCCGTACTGTGGGTGTTCAATGAGAATAGTCAGCGCATTCGTAATCAGCTAATCCGAATACTGGCAAAACCTATTCTTCTAAGTATGGGTGCAGTCATCGCAGTATATGCAATGACGAACCTCACAAAAGGGGACGAGAAATATGACTTAGATAAAATTGGGGAACGCAGTAAAATAACCTCGGACTACTTATATGAAGTATCAGTAAAACAGGATGGCTCTGCTTATTCATTAGGCGAGCAGGATGGAAGTCTTGGTGGAATGGTGAAGCTAGTACCACAAGCAATTGTCGTATCTCTATTCAGACCTTTTTTGTGGGAAGCACGCAATCCTGTAATGCTGCTTTCTGCTTTAGAGGCTACTTTCTTTTTGATCTTTACCCTCCGGATGCTTTTTAATATAGGGCCACGGCGGTTTTTGAATTATATAGTACGTACGCCAGTATTAAGCTTATGTATTGTTTTTGCATTAATATTTGGAGCGTCTGTTGGCATTATCTCTTATAATTTTGGGACGCTCGTTCGCTACAAAATCCCGTTGATTCCGTTTTACTTGGCAGCGCTTTATATTATGCAGAGTTTAAGTCAGCAGCCTAGCAAACCAAAAATACGTCGCAGAATTCCACCTACTCAGCGTCGTTTAGCAACTGTTTCTTGAGGTTTATTACAAATCAAGCAACGGCTTTAATAATACTGCTAAACGCTGGTGCTTGGTTTGAGGCAGCTATTTGGTGCCATTAAGCTGACGGTAGCGCAAATATTCTGATAGCGTAGGGTGCGACCATAGCCGCGATTCGCCAGTGGGGGGCTTTTTTAATTGAATATTGCCATGAAGTGCGTCGCGCACAGCTTGCTTCAGCAAGGGAAGTCCAGCGGCCAACTGTAATAAAGGATAGGTTATAAAATTATCCTCTGGTGTAGGCTCTATTAACGCTTGGGCGATAATAGCTCCAGTGTCAATGCCTGGATCAACTAAGTGGACGGATACGCCGCAATGGGCGCGGTCATTCTGGGTCAGTGCCCAATACCCCCCATGCACGCCCCGATAAAGCGGCGTGATACCAGCATGTGTATTTATAAATGGACACGGAACGCTGGTGAGCACTTTCTTACTGATAATACGCGTACCATTCACCACGATTACATCTGGTTGTGATTCTTGGAGAGCGGCTATGCACTCCGCGGAATTTACGGAGGGAACGTGCAGCACACGGTCATTAGGAACTGGTCGGTTATCAAGCTTTGCCTGAAGGCGAATGTTTTTTAAGCGTAGCTGTGAAGCCCTCCCTAGGGGTACAGCTACCAGCAACTTAAAAAGTATCTGGCCTGCTACTGTGGCATACCCGAGCTTTTGGGTTCGCCGCTTTAGCAACTGCTGCTGACTGATGGGAGTCTCGATAATGACACGGTGCACGCCAAACTCCTCATCAAGGGCGTGGAACAGAATATCTGTTGACTCACCTGGGCCAGCCAGCAATACGATTTTTTTGCCTGTAGCTACAGCACTCATGCGACGATAGTAGGATGTGAAACCCGAGCTTGCAACAACTCTGCTACATCGGCCATTGTCTGGCTTTCAAAACCGAATGCAGTATGCAGTGCCTGATAGTGATCAGCAATTCGGCGTAGTACAGCCATATTTTGCGAAAGATTCACCCCGAAATTATGCGGGTGCCACCACAAGTGAAACACAAGCCCCTGCTGTGCGGCATGGGTCATATCATTCAAGATGCGATTTAGCCGCAACTGCTCCAAGGCCTCTAGGCGCGCAGACCAAGGACGCAGAAAGCGGCTAGCGGGAATATTATAAGGATAGCTTTTGGCGATATCCGCTAGCGCATAACAGTTGTGACCTGATATATTAAGATAGGCATCCAACAGTCGAGCACCGCGCTTATAATAGCTTTGTTCCTCTTCTGTGCGCTCTTTGTAAATCCAGGAAGCTTCGTTACCACGATAACTTGTGATTCCTAGTTCAGCACAAATAGGCAGGTAAGCCGGATTGGCTTGGTTGCGTGGAAATACCAGACTACGCATCTCCATTCCTTGAGCGCGCGCTACCTGAATAGCTGCTTCTAGGTCGGCTCGAAATTCTTCGGCTGTTTGGCCTCGTTCCAGACAGTAATAATGACAGAAGGTATGCGTGGCCATCTCTTGGCCGGGCGTCTGGCGAATCTGGGCTATTAAGGAGCTACCAAAATGATATGGATCCGTCGTCTCATCGTCGCCTACTTCATCAAGAGCCAGATAAGGTGACAAATTAGAATCAGCATATTGAGGCCGAACGGTGGGCAGGTTTTCCAGGAGCGTTTTCTTATTCTCAAAAAACAGTAAGCCAACTGTAGCCCAAGTCACTCGCAGGCTATGGTCTTCGAAGAGAGACAGCAGAGCGGGTACTACTTGCCGAACGCCCCGCAGGTTGGCTCCATACTGCGCCAAGGTCTGCTGGTCGCGCACGCCCCAATTGATTTCAAAATCGAGCGAAATGACGAATCTTCCCGGCTCTTTTGACTGTTTTTCCATGATCTACTCCTCCTTACTTAGCAGCTTCTACTGGAATAGAGCCAGGAAGTTGTTCTTATTTGAAACCACTGAATAACGCTCAACAATAGTTTGGCGAGCCGCTTTTCCCTGCCGTGCCCGCAATTCACCGTCTACTAGCAAGCTGCGCAACGCAGTGTACCATTGCTCGTCGGTGGAACAGATAAATCCATTGGTGCCATCCTGTACCACTTCTGTATTCATGCCTACCGGCGACACTAATGCGGGCACTCCTAATGCCATGTATTGTAATGCCTTAAAAGCACATTTACCTCTCGCCCACGGATCATCCACTAGCGGCATCAGTCCGACATGAAACTGAAGCAAGTCCTGGATTTCGGTGGCTTTGCGCCACGGGGTGTAGTGTAGCGCTCGTAGGTTAGTATACTCAGGCGGCTGATTGGATATGACATGAAACACGAAGTTGTGGCCTTCCCTTTCAAGTCGTTCCAATACAGGCCACACTATATCCAAATGGCGCAGGGTAGTATGGGTACCCGTCCAGCCAATGACCGGCGTTGGGGCTGCATTCTGATCTTGCACTTGGTTATGCAAATGCTCAGTATCGAGTGTAGTTGGGTTAATAATGGCTCTAGGGTTAAACTGACTGGCATAATCGCGCAGATAGGCATTGCCACAGCTGACTTTATATGCCCAACGGCAGATGCTCCCAACTTTTTGCTGCCATTTGAACTGGCTAATGAGCGTGCGCTCTCCCGCCGGGTCCTTCATCCAGATTGCATCATCAAAATCATAGATGATCCGCTTTCGTAACACATTCGCCACGATCCATTCAAAAACCGGTGGTCCGATGGGAGTTGCTTCCCTATGTATAAAAACGAAATCGTAGCTAGAGACTGAAAACAACAAATCCAAGCGCCGTAAAAAGCCCCCAGAACGCCCATCACCTTTTCTAGCTGATGCCCAGGCTTATATAAGATGGCCCAAGCGCTTGCCGAGATAAAGGGAGCCAAGGTATAGTAGTGGCCTGCTTCCTTTAAGAATTCCAGATATTGCTCAAAGCGAAACCGTTGGGAGGGCGCCTGCCCGTGCGGATAAGGGATAACAAACAGAATACGCATATCAAAAATTAAGACGCTATTACCGCCCTTAGTACACTTTGCAGATTATTCGTTAGCCAACTCAGTGTTTGCCAAATGAGAAGCTCAACGCTAGAGAGGAAACAGAACTGGTAACGGCTAGGCAGCTTGGGGGGCAAAAAACTTAGCGTAGGCCTGCTTAGCAAGATCTAGTGAGCGGTGACGCTCTGCCAGTTTCACAGTGTGTTGTCGGTAGTCAGGGCTCTGTAAAAGAGCTGCAATCTGCTTTATCGCTGCCGGAACGCTTGCGGGTTGGTCGAGATTGAAGACCGCTCCTCCTCCCTCCTGCCGAATGATAGCGCTATCGTCGCCAACTCCTTCCGTTAATAACACCGGCAATCCGGCTGCCCAATACTCACCCACTTTGATAGGCGAGCAGAAAAGCCGGCAAGGCGCAGGCTTAATGGGGGCAAAAGCAAAGTCGGCAGCCGACAAATACCCTGGCACATCAGCGTGGGGGGCTTTTGTTACAAACACCTGTGTCTCCGTAAATTTAACTTTAGCTAATTTGGCCCGCACCTCACTTTGTATATTCGGTGTAAGAATAATCAAGCGAAAATCAGGTCCAAAATGGTCAGCAGCAGCTTTGAAAAGATCAAAAGCTTCAGCGTCGTAATAAATATCGCCAAACTTACCCACGTAAACCCCGACAGGAGCAGTAGCTGCGAACCCTAGCTGCTCACGTATCTGCTTGCGCTTTGCTTGATCGTATTTGAACGTCGCAACATCTACCGAGCAAGGTACCGTAACGATACGTTCGCCAGAAACTCCCTCACGGATAAGCTGCTGTCGGTAATTCTCGGCCACAGGCAACAAGCCAAGAGCCAACTGTTTTTGCTTTTTCTCCCAATAACGCTGAAATAAATAGCGCGGATCATAGGATTTCCACACGCCCGACTCCAGCATGTAGTCGGCGTGGGGCTCAAATGACTCGACATAGAACGGAAGCTTATTCTGTTTCCACACCAGATACGCCAGCGCGCCAGCTGGTGCGCCTCGGGCCAATAAGAAATCGCTTCTATGCTGGGTGGCCAGCCCTACTAGTTTCTGAGGAAAGCGCAGAAAATCGTCTGTTTTAGTAACCAGCACATTTCGCCCCGGCTCCGAGATTAGAGGCGCGTATTCTACTTTGTCGGCCGCAAAAGGCGGATTAAATACGGGTACCTTCCCATCTCGCTCAATAGTTACGAGCAAGATAGACTCTATATCAGGACGCTGTATTAGCAGTTGTAAATGCGGAAAAACGGTAGAAACAGTAAGTGAATCGTCTAGTCCCCAATAACTCAAAAATAGAATGCGCATTCAAAAAGGAAAATGACGAAGTGTGAGCGTCAGGTGCGAATCTTCTTTAACCATTCCACCGCGCGTAACCCAATCAAACAGCGAATCAAAAGAGTTACCGCCTGACCTCTCGGCAGATTAGGCGCAGCACGGCGTGCATAACCCATTGCTTCTTTCCGATGATCATCGGCATAGGCATGGATGGCACAAAGATAATACACTCGTCCTATCAGCATCCGCCGTTGCTCTGGCGTCAGCGTCACACGAGCCAGCATCCAATCTAATGCTAACTGCAGCTTCCTGACTAAGGTGGAATTGTCGGACCGCATAGAACGCGCATCATGGTCGTTCATCGTAAGCGTCACCGCATCCACAATGTAAACCTGATCCCGCTGCATATTCTCCAGCATAAACATCCAGTCTTCCACAGCCGCGTAGCGTCTATCTTCCTCGAAGAGTCGTAAATCAGAGTTCTGACGACGCACGCAAATATTACAAGCTAAAGCGTTGCCTCGAACAAAGAAATCTAAGCCATACCATCCTTCAGTAACAGTAGCTAAATCGCTGTCAGCTAAAATACCATCGCGATCAAAGTTGTATTTCGTGGCAATAAAGTTTGGAGCTCCAAGACGTTGAATTGTAGAATAAAGAACCGCAAGATGATCCGGAAGCAACAGATCGTCCGAGTCCAGAAATAACACATACTCTCCTTTAGCGCGCAGGAAACCATAATTGCGAGCGGCTCCTCTTTCCTCATTTAGCTTAGGCAGATATTGAATACGGGTATCTGATAGAGCAGCTACTCTTTGGCTAGTATCATCAGTACTACCATCATCAATAATTAAAACTTCCCAAGCAGCAAACTCCTGTTTCTGTACCGACTTTATGGTCGGGGTTATAAAACCAGCCCTGTTGTAAGTAGGAATAATAACGCTGAAGAAAGGATTATTTGATGTATTACTTTCCATTAAAGGGAATTGACATTCAACAAGAAGAATAAGATTGGTTGAGCATCGTACTTTTTAAGCGGAGACGTACATTTTGCAACTTAACGTAGATATCATTAACCAAGCAGAAGTTCTGCGCCAATGCGTATACTTTTTAGTACAACCAAAGTAACACCAACTATTAAAACAGTACGTAACGCAATCTTCCAAACGGGTAGTTTAAGTAATGACAGCACTTGTAGATCAATCAGGAAAGTAGCTAATAAGCTGCCTAGGCCAAAAAGCAATAAGGCTAAATTTAAATCATGATTAAGTAAGCCAATAGCCAGTCCAAGTGCACGCATCACTAGTAGAAATATGTTACTCCAAAGGATATAACGCTGCTTATTCATTACGGTATAAATTGGTGCTGTAGCCTGCGACATTAGTTTGAATACATAGTAATAACCTAAGTACCCAGTGTATACACCAGCCATCTCCCAGCGTGCTCCAAATACCAACTTAAACAGTATATCACCATATACTGTTATCAGTCCAAATGGAATTAAACCTAAATACAATAATTTATTGTATAAGTCTAGTGTAAGAATTGGGAGGCGTTCGGGTTCTTTGGAATTTACCTCTGTTGCTTTCTGCCAAAATACAGGTAAAACAGCGTTTCCAATTAAATTTATGGGTATTTCTAGTAAGGCTACTGAAAAGGAATAAAGCCCAACTGGTGAAGGCCCAAATCCTGTAGTTAATGCAAAAATAGGCAGTTGTGTAGAAAGTACATTAATGAAGCTTGCTGGAAGAAAATAAAACGGAAATTCACGATACTCTACCGCAACAGAACGGATATTTTTCCAAGAAAAATTTTGCCATAATAATCCAAACGAATATCGAATTGTACCACTTAATAAACTAATTGTGCTGGTTAGACGATTAAAGAATTCACCTAATAGTAATCCAACAACATTACCGCCAAGTATTAAGCCATATAAAATAGTAAATCCACGGCCGGCCAAGGCTGTGGTCACATCAACGGTAGTACGTTTAATAAATTGCTTTTCGCGTAGGTACCAACCACTCATAATATTATTAAGATTGAATAACAACAAAATAACAGGCAAAGTATAAAACCAATTTCCTATACCTTCTATATTTAAATAATGTATGATATATGAACCGCCTATAATTAATCCAATTGCTAGTAGAAAACATGTAAAAAAAGCTAAAAATACAGTAAGCTGAACTAAATTAATAAATTTCTCTTTTGTTTTAGGTTGTAGAAAAGCAGCAGTATACGTAAGTGTAGCAACCATACTTAAGTTGCTTGCCAACGAACTAAAAACTGCGAATTGGCCATAGGCAGACGGAGGGTACAAGCGTGACATAATTGGCGTTAGAAGAAACCCAATTAAAGTTACTGCTGCTGATCCTGATAATGTTACTGCAAAATTCTGTGCAAATGATCCTTTCTGCAAAAAAGCATCTATATTATTTTTTACAAATTGCTGGATATGCTGTTTCAATTATTTAAAGAATAGGTCGTTATTGTTTAAATACCTTACTAATTTCTTTTTCTTTATACAGAAATTCAATTAACCGATTGGCATTTTGAGAATCTAAAAAAAGATCACAGATAACAAATGCTGACTTTATCGGATCTTCATTAGGATTGTGTATATACCCAGTGTCAAATCGTTCAGGATCTTGATATTGGTTCCATCCCATGTTGTTAAAAAAGTCTCTTTTAGCGGGACGTAACGGACGCTTTATAGATTCAATTGTATTACGAATAACCTCACCAGTGCTTCGGCGTTTGGGATTAGTAATAAAGAACTTTGTGATGCGATTATATTCTGCCATACGGTCTTTTTTAGTCATTCGATTAAAATTGCCGTTTGGATTACTTATGTGCATGCTTAATACAGCAGTGCACCAAGCGATATTTACATTTAGACTAGTAATACGATATACAAATTCCAAGTCTACTAAAACTACACCGGTATTGAACATACCTGTAAGTGCTAACATGGAGCGACGAATCAAAATAGGTAAACCAATCATCCAAAAAGGGGTACCATGCTCTAACCAACGCTGATAATCCTTAGCTGGATCTTCCTTTATTTTTGCAAATGTTAAATCATTAGATTGAGTAGCTGCGTTATATCCCATTACAACATCAATCGCAGGATTTTTGATCATAAAGCTAGCGGCCTCCCGAATAGCCGGATAATAAAAGGCGTCATCATCAGTAATGAGTTTGATAATCTCTCCCTGGGCCATCAGCATGCATTTATTAAATCCGTGCGCCTCACCTTTATCGCGCTCGGAGATGAATTGCTGAATCTGCCCGGCAGCATATAAACTTTGTAGATACTCGGCCGTTCCATCCTTACTGCCGCCGTCCGCCACGACGATCTCTTCATCTTCCTGACGGGCCGCCATCAACCGCTCCAGCACCTGCTTCAGGTACGGCAGTTTATTGTAGGTGGTGAGAATATAGGAAAGAGTGTAAGTTGCCATAATGCGAGAAAATCTGTGGTTTGGAGCAAGTCATTGTTATATCAACAACCTTTAATAATGATTGCTTATTACTGTACGGAGGACTTGCTCGACTAAATCTGGGTCAGCAGTAATATCTGCATAGTTATGCTCTACATTTAACGGTGAACCTAATTTTGAGGGAACAACAGAGTAAAATACACCGATACTAGATGCCATTGAAAGGTAACTTGGATTCAAATATGTTTCACTCATCATCTCAATAACGTTAGTTCCGGGTGTCATAAACATTAAGTTGGTCATATTTGCCCCGTGTATCCCAATCATTATTGATGTTTCATACATTGTACGAACCTGTTCGACAAAGCTGAGACCTTCGAAGTAGATAGTTTCAAAGCCATAGCGTTCGAGCACTTTCAATACTTCACTTTCATTAGTTAGATGTCGCCATTGCTGTCGATTCCGCGAGACGTAAATACGGCGTGTTGCCTTGAGGGATGGGAAAAGGTAAGAATGCAGATAAGTCATTATGGCTTCACGCACCTCACGTACCAATGAAGGAACCATATATCCATGGCGACCTGGACGAGCTGGCATCCAAAGGTCTCTTATATGTACTATATCACTTGGTCCTAGAACGAATGTATTCTTAAAGCCGAGCGCGTCAACAGTGTAAGTAACATATTCTGGCGGCGTTGGTCCGGGCAATAATATTAAACAGTTGGGCTGTTGCTTACTCAGAAGCATCAGGCGTGGTAAAACTTCAGCGATCCAATGAAAATAATTACCTGACCAACTATCAAAAGCGAGTCCTACAGGGCCCGCTTTTAATTCCGGAGCGTTACGGCTGCTCAGCTGTCTTAATAAAAAAGTGCCTGTGAACTCCGCCTCCATACGCGGTTGTGGCAAACTGGATACCAATACTCTTAATCCTTTTAATACAGTGCCATTCCATGCCACATTTACATTTTTTACACGGTATATTACTTGTCGAAAATTAGGCGTTACTTCAGTAAATACCTCTTTATAAAAATGTATAAAGTTTGCCGGCACCATTGAGATATTCGCTGGTAAAGGACAAATAGCATCAGTAGGAACAGGCGCTATTTCATATTCTGAAGCTTGTATTGGATCGCTTAAAGCTTGTCCTATTTTACTTAATCGGTAATCAAAAACCTTTTTAACTCTTTGATATCTACTAGGACGCGGACGAGGAGGGGTAGCCATTGTATTATGAGGCTATAAAGTATATGCCTCCAACTTACCAGTCGGAGGCATATAGGTGACAGTATTCGTAATAAAACTAAATAGTGCTAACTATCTACTCATGATAGTTGAACACTTTGTGCCCACCTTTCATCAAGTAAGCATCCCGTTTGAATAAATTCAGGTCTGCTTGCATCATGTCTTGAACAAGAGCTGGCAAATCGTAGGTGGGAGTCCATCCCAGCTTTTGTTGAGATTTGGTAGGGTCACCAATCAATAACTCCACTTCTGTTGGGCGGAAATACTTCGGATCTACTTCTACCACCACGGTCCCTTCAGCTACTTGATAATCAGGATTATCGCAACGCACCACTCGAGCCTTTTCATTTGCTCCTTCACCCTCGAAAGCTAACTCTATTCCTACTTCCTCAAAAGCCATCTTTACAAAATCGCGCACGGTCGTAGTGACACCTGTAGCAATGACGAAATCTTCGGGTTCGTCTTGCTGTAAAATTCGCCACATGGCCTCTACATAGTCCTTCGCATGCCCCCAGTCACGGCGTGCATCCAAATTACCTAAATAGATTTTCTGTTGTAATCCCATCGCGATACGGGCAGTACCACGCGTTATCTTACGTGTTACGAAAGTTTCCCCACGCAACGGGCTTTCATGGTTGAACAGGATGCCATTACAAGCGAACATGCCATATGCCTCTCGATAATTTACGGTAATCCAATAGCCATAAAGTTTGGCTACTGCATAAGGTGAACGAGGGTAAAAAGGCGTAGTCTCCGATTGTGGTACAGCTTGTACTAAGCCATATAATTCAGATGTAGAAGCTTGGTATATACGCGTTTTTTTTGTAAGTCCTAAAAGACGCACAGCTTCCAGAATACGTAGCGTACCAATACCATCTGCGTTTGCTGTGTATTCAGGTGTGTCAAATGAAACCTTAACGTGAGACATTGCCCCAAGATTATATATCTCGTCTGGCTGTACCTCTTGAATTATACGGATCAGGTTGGTTGAATCGGAGAGATCACCATAATGAAGCTTGAAGCGAACATTATTATCGTGTGGGTCTTGGTAGAGGTGGTCAATCCGATCGGTATTAAACAACGACGAGCGTCGCTTAATCCCATGAACCATATAGCCTTTCTCTAGCAGAAGTTCAGCCAAGTAAGCACCATCTTGTCCGGTAATACCAGTTACTAAGGCTACTTTCATATGAGCATTTTTTGAATTAGATACCAAATTTCTTTTTTACGATTTGTAAAGCGGAGTAAAATCTAGGAGAAGCAGCAAAAGTACTCTCTCTCAGTCATGTAACCAAAATAGGGAATTCTCTTTCTTATTCTCCACCTAAGTAGTGACCGCCGAATACGATTGTTTAATGCTTTATGTTACAGGTTTACAAGCGTTTTCACTATAAGACTTTCTTTACCTCATCTTTGCGATAGAGGTATTCGACTGTATGAGTTTTGTTATAGTTTTCCATAAATTCATCAGCCACTTTAAATGCCTTGTTAATCATTTTCTCCATGCTTTCCCCAGATATAATGTTAGAGCTATCATAGCCAGTAGGCACTGTTTGGTTACCATTATATTGCTCCCACTTAAATACTTCAAATAGCCTGCGCTTTATAGGACGTATCGGAGCTTTCAACATTTCGATCCAGCCAGACTTGTATCGCACGAAATCTTGGAAACTGTCCCCAATGGATTTATCGTAGTAGAAGCGCATACGGTCTGCTTCCAAGTCACTAGCACTTCGCCCTGCCCGTTGATTCATCACCCGAAAGTTACTTTGAGGATTTTCGATGCGAACACTTAGCATCGCTGTGCTCCAAGCAAGATTCACATTCAGGCTGGTAATTCGGTATGTAAACTCCGTATCCACTTGTACAACGCCGGTATGAAATAAGCCCGTAATTGCTAACGATTTACGCCTTATTAAAAAGGGTAAACCAATCATCCAAACTACTTCTTTGCTATCTAACCAGCGGCGGAAATTATTGGCCACATCTTCATATATAGTGGCTTGGGCTAAATTCTCCAATTGAATAAGTCCCGTGTTCCCCGATAGCACATCTATCTCAGGGTGTGCTAACATAAACTGTTTACTCTCCCGAATAGCCGGATAATAAAAGGCGTCATCATCAGTAATGAGTTTGATAATCTCTCCCTGGGCCATCAGCATGCATTTATTAAATCCGTGCGCCTCACCTTTATCGCGCTCGGAGATGAATTGCTGAATCTGCCCGGCAGCATATAAACTTTGTAGATACTCGGCCGTTCCATCCTTACTGCCGCCGTCCGCCACGACGATCTCTTCATCTTCCTGACGGGCCGCCATCAACCGCTCCAGCACCTGCTTCAGGTACGGCAGTTTATTGTAGGTGGTGAGAATATAGGAAAGAGTGTAAGTTGCCATAATGCGAGAAAATCTGTGGTTTGGAGCAGCGGAAGGCCAATCTATATCTTCCTACAAAGCCTCATTGCTAGACTTAATACCCTAGCTGCTTTGCATACTCCAACATTTTCGCACGAGGCCGAATTTTGATAGGACGTGCGGGTACTCCCACGTATATAGTCCAGGGCTCAGTGTCCTTAGTTACAAGGGAGCAGGCTCCTATCACACTGCCTTCAGCAATCGTCACGTTGGGCATAATTACCACATTAGTGCCGATACCAGAAAATTTGGCGCAACGAATGGTCCCAAAGTCTACGGTGTCTCTGTATTGCTCAGGCGCAGTCACACTTGTAAAGCCATCACCCATAAACCGATCTGAACCGCAAATAAGGCGGCTACCAGCGGCTATAGTCACAAAGTCTTCTACTATGAGTGTACTCTGCGCGCCACCTATTACTGTGATATAGGGTGACAGATGGGTATAATCGCCAATCTGTGCGGCAGTTGTTATGTACACGCCTGAGTCAATTGCTACATGGCTACCTAATGTTACCAAGTGAGGCCGGCGTATTTCAACATTAACACTTACAAACACATCTTCACCACATCCCTTTAACAAGGACTTATCATACTGAGCGGATTTAACTGGTATCCTGTGATCACTCATGGTTAGCGAAGGTTGTATTCTTGATTAATGGAAGGTTGCGATTGGTTTGAGGATAAACTAACTTCTTACTTACCTCTTTGACATTTAGTAAGGGAATGCCGACTCGTAATAGGCAATCGTATTGGTAATACCTTGCTCGAAGTCAGTAAATTGAAATTCAGGAAACACTTGCCGAAAGCGAGTATCATCCATTACTTTCTTTGGGGCGCCATCAGGCTTACTATGATCCCATACTACATTGCCTTGATAGTCGAACTTTAACTGAATAATATCTACCAGTTCTTTTACACTAAGACCATCGTTTTGAGCTAAATTCAATGGTTTTTCTAGGCCAGGCCTATCAGGAAGCAACATAATTTCCCATACCAGGCGGGCGAAATCACGAGCGTATAACCACTCTCGAATGGCAATACCTGTGCCCCATATAGGCAATTCAGGTTGCTTTATTTTTTCAGCCTTTACAAACTTTGATACCAGGGCATTTAGTGCGTGAGCCTTATTAGGGTCAGTTGAATCATGAGGACCATACATATTGGGAGTAAGCAAATTGATACTGCGCACTGCATACTGCATCTGGAAGCTTTCAGCAACTGTCCATAATAAGCGCCGCGTTGAGCCATAGGCCAACACCGAGCGATGAATATGACCGTTCCACCACTCCTCTTCGCGATAGACTTCAGCATTACCTGGGTAAGCACAGTTTGCAATGGGGTTTATTACGATAGCCAATGGACAAGCAATAGCCACAGCCTCATACATGCCCATAATCATGCGTGTATTGTCAGCGATGACAGTTGCAGCCTGCTCCGTCACATAATTAAGACTGCCTACATGCGCAGCACAGTTAATGATGAACTTAGGACGATGCTTACTTAAGAACTCTGTTACCTGCCGTGTATCACGCAGATCTAAACCAGTGCTCCGCGAAGCTTGAATAGGCTCAACCCCGTTTTCACGCAACACCTCTACGACATTGCTGCCCGCGAATCCGTTGGCTCCAAATACTACTACTTTCATTTTACCAGCCTTTTTTAATCGTATTAATAATATATTCTATTTGGTCCGGTAGAAGTGCATCGTGTAGAGGAATGTGAATCTGCGTTTCGTCGAAGCGACGCTGGTTGGTTAAATCCATTTTTTTTCCTCCAAACAGAGTATTTTTATCTATGCCGTCGTGTACAACTGAGCTAGCAATTCCTTTAGCTTTTAATGCTCGAATGAATTCTAGACGGTTCTCTACGTGGAAGCCAAATAACCAATGTGCACTTTCACGATCCATCTTGTGCTCAAAGAGTGTAACCCCGCTAACTTGGCTCAGCCCATCATGGTATTGACGAACCAGCCGCCTCCGGTACTGCATACGCTCTTCAAAGCCTTCCAAATTAGCTAAGCCCAACGCAGCAGCGTAGTCGCTCAAATGATACTTATATCCGACGTCCGTTAAATCATATACTCGTTCACCTATTTCAGATACTGGCGAGTGAGCCCGGTCAATACCAAACCAACGGCGCCGAAATACTTCACGGGCATTCTCTGAGCCTGTGCAGCATAAGGCACCACCATCGCCTGTAGTCAGGTGTTTTATAGCTTGAAAAGAGAAACAGGTGAAATCAGATATTGAGCCAATTGCTCGACCCTTGTAGGTAGCTCCTGGAGCATGAGCAGCATCTTCAATTACAATTAAGTTGTATTGACGTGCTAAGGCATGGATCTCATCCATATCGCACGGGTAACCACCCCAGTGCACTGCCATTATAGCTTTCGTACGTTCTGTAATCTTACCTTTTATTGATGCTGGATCAATATTGCCAGTCTCATACTGAATATCAGCAAAAACCGGAGTAGCTCCCTCTTGTACAACTGAAATAGCGGAAGCAATGAATGTCTGGGGGGCCATTATCACCTCATCACCATGACCAATACCTGCTACGGCCATAGCTAAGTGAAGAGCACTAGTACCACTGTTCAAAGCTGCTGGATTTACCATACCTAGCTCTGAAGCTAGACGCGCTTCAAACTCTTTTACTAGTTTTCCTTCACTCAGGAAAGTAGTACTTAACACTTCCGAAACCCTTGACTGAGCTGAGGGGTGAACGAAAGTATTGAACATTGAAATATTCCCCATTGTAATGGATATATCTAGTTGGCCAGCCATACCTATTCGAGCTTAATATGAGCCCGCAAAAGTAATTGTATTCTGCCTAACTCATTTGATATATCTGATTCATCTGCCAAAACACTATCAAAGCCTTCGGAAAAATTATATAATAACAATGTATAATCTTATTAGATACTTTTCTTCACAATTATTAAATGCGCACAATATCCTCTGCTGTTAAAAAATTGATTAAATGAAAGAATTATTTCAGATCAATTAATATTTCATTTAATAAATATTCATCTATTATGACATCTGCTCTATTAGTTGTATCGCCCTTGACTGAGGGCTTACAAGGCGCATTATAATAGTGAAGCTGCATATTGGAAGCCATACGATAATAGATAAGGTTTTCGAAGTCTTGGTTATCAAGTACTACTAGCTTCTCCTCATTTATTAATTCTATTACAGTTGTGTTTGGCTGCATAAATAAAATATTTGTCAGGTTGGCACCGTGTATGCCCATAACAACAGCTGCTTCCTGCATGAGCTGAACCTGCTGTGCAAATTCAAGCCCTTCGAAATAAACTACCTCGAACCCGTATTGCGTCAGGATTGGAATAATGGCTGCTTCATTTACCAATCGGCGATTATTTTGACGTGCACGTGATATATATAAACGTCGATGTGGCTGCGGCGGGGGCTGGTGGCCGATGGCATTTGTTATCTCGGCTCGGAGTTGCCGCATCAAAGATGCATCCTGGAAGCCAGGCGGTGCGGCATACTCTGGCAACAGTAATAAGGGCACTTTAACGATTTGCTTATCCTGTATTACCAGCAGATGCTTAAATCCTAAAATGGATGTACTTGTGCGCACGTATTCCGGAATAGGCTCCGGGACTAGTAGTAAGCAAGCAGGATACAATTGACGCAGTATGAGCAACCGTGGTAAGGAGTCAGCTATCCAATGATAGTAGTTATCTACAGACCATAGATCATGCACCAATGCCGCCTGAGTAACTGTTGGGGGAAGCTCTACTGGATCAACAACCCACTGCTTCAGCAGGTAGGCATCTGTATAATGCTTTTCTTCTCTAGGATGAGGCAGCCCTTTTAAAAATATTCTTAGGTTCCTAAAAATGATTGTTTGCCAAGAGACATGAACGTGCTTTAGCCGATATATATGACGCGCAGGCAACCCTGTACTTTCCTGGAAATACTTGGCAACCTGAGGCGGCAGACTATCGAAATTGACAGGAAGCTTAGGCGATGTTGGAGCTACAGCAGGTAATACTTCTATCCCTTCTTCCTTCCATTCAGGAAGAATTTTATATACTATTTTAACGCAAGAATCTGTAAGACCTTTAAGAAATGAATACAAATAGTTTCCCCCCATATCTACTCAAAGAAAGTATGTATTTTAATTCCTTGGTTACAAAAAATCGATTAATCTATATTAATACATCGCACTACCTATTTTCAATCCCGATTTTTTTATTTTTTGCTTCAACTCGTCCACAGATTTATAGTACCCGATGATATTTCCAAAATCAAGTATATAATTAAAAATAGTAAACATCTGTTGTTTACAGTCCATCAGATATAGTTTATCATCTATGAATAGTGCTCTAACAAAACGCATAGATACTATCTGACGGAAAGCGCCCCAACTCATGTACAAAAAGTCCTTTATTAAATGCGTAGTCGTATCGGAGTTGCTTTCGTTTGCTGTAAGCAATGCGTTCCGGTAAGCCCCTAATCGGGATGCGGCCCAAACGGGCGAATAATAAAGCCGATTTCGATAAGTGGGTGTTAGGCGGTTCGCGGTCATGTAATGCTCAAGCCGAAGCCCAGACCAGTACCATACCTCATACCCTAATAGCTGCGCCACATAACACAACTCATCATCTTCTCCCGCAGTCAGCACTTTTGTCCCCTGACGACCAGCAAAGAGACTTTTAAATTCGAGTTGGGTTAGTTTGTGCCAGAGTTCGAGCCGAATAAACATGCCCGCTCCCCAAAGGATATGGGAACCGATATTACCATCGGGCAGCGGCTTTATATCGGAGCCCACTTTATATACAGGGATTCCGACAGCATAATTCGCCTGAAAAAGTGGAAACCAACTAGGTGGAGACACCTCAAAAGTGGCTGTATTTTGCCCCCCAACTATTGCTACTTGAGGATTGGCTTGCAATACATCGAAGCCAATTTGCAGATAGTCAGAAGCTAACCGGTTGTCGTCATCTACGATACAGGCGTACTGGTAACGCGCTTGACTAAAGGCAAGTTTGACAGCAAAGTTCTTACCGGGGCGGGGTTCTTTAAATAGCCGTAGGGGAACTGATGTACCCAACTCTCTCCAATGAGCCTCGGCTTTCTCCGTGGTGCCGTCTGTACAGGCGTTGTCGACTAGAATTACCTCCCACGGAATAGCTGGGTCTGCAGCCTGCCGGGCTAGGCAGGTGAGTGTTTCACTAATGCGCGAGGCACTATTATAAGTGCATATCAAAAAAGAAACACCCGCCGGCACCACTTGCACACTGTTACTCTCCGGCAGCATAGGTAAATCGCTTAGTATAACATGATCAGCCTGACGTGAACACTGCGCGAAGATAAGCGAGAGAAATAAGTTTGCCTGATTTGGGCTAGAATGTAACAGGCATACATAAATACATATAACCGCGAATGGCTATCACATAGGAGAATTGCAGCCATACTTCATACAATGAGAAAGATAGCCTTTCCTAAAGCTTAACCCAAGTAGATGGGACAATCATCTCTGATGTTACATTGATCTTAGGAAACCACATGTGGGGAGCTACCACCACCTTGGCTGGGTTGCTCCCCAGCCACGCAGCCCACCAGCTGTAAGTGCTGTTGGCAATAATATGGTGTTGGCACAAGCTCATCAGGTGCATATCCTCATGACTAGGCTGCTGGGGGCATTTTTTACAAACACGCATGGATAAGGAACCTTTAAATTTTGCTCTGCCCAGGCTATATCATCCGAGAATACATAAACTGTAATGTCTTTTCCAGTTTTCGCAACTATTTCATCTATGGCATGCTCGTAATATTCGAGTGAGCATACGCTTGCGTACTTGGCGGCCTCGGCTTCAGTCAGGTAGTCACCGCGCCTAATGTGCAGGGAAACGGAATTGGTAGTGCGAATCCGGGGGGCAATTTCTTGCGCAGGCGCGCTAACAAACGATGGAAAAACAAAGTCGTTGCGGATGGATTGCGCAATCTGATCAAACCATCTTTCGCTTTGCCACAAGCCATCTACATACACCAACTCCCCCTGAGTTTGCAGAAACTCCGGCTTATACGCCAGCGAGTAATAATCAGTAGTTAAGGAAAAAGCCGGGGTCATACCCATCAATTTCCGACCACGGTTGTATGCTTTAAACAAAGTCGAGTCAAGGTACTGGTCGCTCTGACGCAGCTGCGACGCGGAAGCAGCTATCAGGTGAGGCTCAACAGCCGGGAACACATGTAGCTCAAGGGCGCGGGGGGTGCTAGTAATTAGGCTACGTTCCAGAAATCGAAAATCAAACCGCAACTCCTGCTGCTTCGCCAACGCCAGTTTTCGGCCCAAAGCGTACTGAAACATTTGGTTACCCAAGCCTCCAACCAACTTGACTACAATCATTTGACTCGTATTATTAGAATAAGCAGCTAAAATGCTACGGAAATCACGACTCAGCTAATTCCATTATAAACTCTTCAGACCAATACTTTTATTGGCACAGTTCCACCTTTATTACTTCGTAAGAATGGCTTTTCAATCAAGTTCCAACTTATATACCCTGATAGGCTAGCGAAAAGCAGAGCTAATGGAATTAAAAGCCATATAGATACACTAGGTAAATACCAATCCAAGAGTTTCTGTATGGGCCACCCATATAAGTAGAGACCGTAAGAAATATCGTCTATTCTTTGGAATGAAGTAAGTAATGGAATGCTCGCGAATGCGAACCAAAATAGGGCATATGCGCCAACAGTCGCTAAACCCAACAGAGCTAGATCGTGCTGTGTTGTCAATAAGAATAGTAAGGCTACTGCGGCAATTACTGCCCATCTGCCGCGAGATACTACACCAAACAATTTAAAACAGGCTCCGGCGCTAAAAAAAGCCACAAAATTTATAAACTCTGGAGGGCTGACCAAATACCACTTTTGTCCAGGTAGGTTCAGTGTCCTTACCTGATCTGACATTAGCATCAGGCCTAATGCTACAATATATACTATCAACCAGACACCTTTTTGACGGCTAACCCCAGCTAAACCAAAGAGCAGAGCCAATGCGTAGCATCTCACCTCAAATTCGATGGTCCACATTGCACCGTTCACATAAGGATAAGGAGTTCCTACAAAGTTAGGAGGAAGCTCCAGTGGGTGTTTAAGCTGCACAGCCATACTGAAGAGGGCTCGATAATTTAACTCATGAAAGTAAGCGGCTGCATCCTGTGCCCCCAGTGGAGCTGCAACAAAAACTGAGACAGCAAACGCAACAATAAACCCTGGGACAATACGTCGGATACGCTTTTCTATAAAATCTACTACCTGAGGCCGACGCTGCCAACTCCCTACTATTAGATAGCCACTCAAAATAAAGAACCCAGCTACTGCGAACTCACCAAAACTAATTGTACCAAAAGCGCGAGTTAATAGTTCTCGCGAACGGTCACCATCACGGAGTTCGGGTCCGTGTGCTACCAGTACTAAGGAAGCAAAAAATAAGCGCAGAAAGTTTAAGTTATTGCTATGTAGTGAACTAGCACTTGTAGTAATAGTTTCCATTGATAAGTACCAAAGAATAAAGGCAACAAAAAAGCGAAGATAAGTAGCGAGTTGCTATTCATCTTCGCCTAGTGGTAATGCATTACAGAAAGGCTAACCTTTCATTTTAATCAGCTCATGAGTGTAGACCTGTTTTTACCGCTTGTCTTTACTATTATATTAAAATCTAAGTATTGGTGCACTATTTGTTAATCTGCCAATAAGTATATCATTTTCGTTCAATCGCATCATTTAATTTCACAATCTCATGAATAATATCAAGCACAAACTAGCAAGTTTTACTTTCCTAATTAGCTTTTGCCTAGCGGGAAACGCAGTACTCGCTCAAAATGCTGTACGAACAGCTGTGCAACAAGGCCATGGTGCCTTCGTTAGCAAAACAGACAAGGAGTACGCAATAGGCAATGCTAGCCTTGGCATTCCAACTTTAGCCCCAGATGCCGTGGTAATGCTTAAACAGGTAAAATTTGTCATTACACCATCAGGCAATTCCACTTCTGTATTAACTGGTATGCTGCCAGCAAATCAGCGTCCTACACAGCGTGTTGTTTTTAACTCTACCCATACTGAAACCGTAGAAGGCCCCACAAAAGGACGTGTATACGATACAGTAGCTGTTACAGAAACTAATGGTAGCATCACCTATACTGGTACCCTAAAAGCTAAAGGCAAAAGCAAAAAATAGTTTTTTTTGCTTTTGCCACATAATAAAAAAGCCCCGACACTTGTCAGGGCTTTTTTATTATGTGGCAAAAGCAAAAAGGTGTATGCAGGAAAACCTATAAATCATCTGAACGGTCAGTACTTAGATTCCAATTAGTACGCATGCTTACGTTGCCATTGGTTTCAGCTACTGTATGAATTTGATAAGTGTAACTTTCACCATCTATTACAAGCGTAAATGATTTATTCGACATATGTTTTGTAGTAGGTCTGCAACTAGATGCTGGTATTGTTCCTGCCCATGTATCGATTTCCCCTTTGGGAGTTATTTTGTGAGTAAGCAAAGTCATAGTAACGTCGCACCCTAAGTTAGTTGCATCAGGGCCTTGTGGCCAAGTCTCACCTATCTTAACTGGATTTAGAGTTCCAGGAATATAAAGGTTCGACGACCTCACAATTTGTAGTTTAGGAGATACATTTTCTGACTCTTTAGCACAAGCACTAGCCAGAATACCGCTACCAAAAAGCATAGCAACGCGAAGTAATTGTAGAGCTTTTTTCATTCTAGTAAAATTTTAAGATTTTTTTGAATTATTTATAAATCGAAAGTACAGTTCAATTGCTTAATTTAAAATAGATCTTTAAACATTTATATAAAAAACACCTTATACTAGTTCCATTAGCAATATGAACTATAAAAGATCAAATTGTCCATTTTCAACTTAGTGGTAACGTTGGCCTTCTACCAGCTATTATACCATCGCTTAATCCACACTTATTGGAAGAAGACTCACACAACCTGAAAAGATTGTTAGCGGTAAAGGCTGGACTAGTAGTAGTGTACTAGCATAATGGCGTATGATCAGCGACACGTTATAATGGAATTTCTGCGCACTCAGGATTTACAAAACACTTTTTTTCAAATCCGATCAGATACTCTAAAACGCTGATTATATACAATGTATCCTGTATGCAAAAGCAGGAAGCCACCCACGCAAAGTGTTAATATTAGTAAGGCAACTGTATATCTAGCAGGGTGATACAGGGCTTCAAACCACTATTTAGCATAGTCTTGTGGCATACCCTTTAACATCCACTAACTATATAGGCCTTTGGCCTCCATAGTTCGTAATATTCTAATCCTCAGAATCTTACTAATTCTTTCTAATTAACAAATAGAAAAATTAGTCTGCTAACCAAAATAGTTTATATGATACGGCTACTTAGCCATTTATTGTGTTCTGCTTACAAGCATAAGCTTAAAATAACTCTTAGTAGCTCTCGAACAGTCAAGCTATAGTGAGCACACTAGCTACTGTATATGTTGCTTCCAGAACTCAGGGTCGTACTTCTCCCAGGCATGCGATGCCATAGGTAATTGCTCCTTATTAAGCCTATATAACACACTCGGATTAACCTCAAACGCAAAAGCTGTTGCATCCTCTACAGTTGCGATGGTAAACCAGGGGAAGAACGTCTTGACTATAGTTGCCCAGTAACCATCTTCGTACAGAGGTGTTTCCCACGGCAGGGCGGCATCGTAGGCTCTGGTGCGCCGATGGTACTCGTGTTTAGCCACTCGCAATACAGACACCCAATGTTGCGCAACAGTTTTAACTGTTTGAAAAGTCGGCTTACGACCACTGAATATCTCTAAAGCATACAGAACCGTCAGAAACGACTTTACTTTCCGTAAGGAAAAGCCACCATTACCAACTCCCAGGATGGGGCTTTCAGGGGCAGCAGCGTGGTAGCCCTCAAACCAAGGGGCCCCAATATAATCGTACCCCTTCCCTATGAAGTAATCGAGCTTGTCAGCAAAAACAAAAACGTCGAGCTGGCAAACCAGCATATACTCATAGTTGGCAAAGCATTTATAAAACTCCAGACTTAATAATAGCTGGCTATAGCTTACAAGACCAGTAAAATAGCTTGGGTCGAAATTAAGCGTTCTTATTGAAGGAATCGGCTCTTGCTTGGAATAATACGCTGTCGTGTCAATGCCTTTATGTGCGACTAAAACTATATCATAAGCACCTAGAACCTTGTACGTTGTTTGTAAGGATTTTATTTCACCTACGCTAAGCTCTGCGTATTGCTTATAAACAGGAATAACAACAACAACATTATGTTTCATTTGGTAAAGGCGATCAACTTATTCCAATGATTTTTTAAGTAATAATAGATTCATACGGGTAAACATTTTAACTCCCACCCGAGCAATCACATTAGATTTCCATAGCACCTTCAACGTATCCAAGCAAAGTTGTCGCTTACCAGATAGCTTGGGTAGAATAGCATAAAAAGCTTTCGTCTCTTCCAGAGCTACAGCATCAGCAGATAAATTATCGAGATTAATAGGCAATACACGATTCCATTTATTATGAAGTTTGATAGTATCGCTGAGCCAACCATCATTAAAACTACCCTCAGAAAAGTGATTTAATAAGATTTCATATGTAACAGCTACATCATATTGCTGCAGTACGCTCAACGAGAAGTCAACATCATAACAATGGAAACCATTAAAGATGGTATCATCAAATTTTATTTGATTGACGACTTCTCTCGTAGTGCAAAACCAGACCCCATCAACAGCTGCTACTTTAGATAAGGTTTCGCTTCGTGGATTGTTGTAGTCGTGAACGCTGGAGCCGTCGGTTTTATAATGTTGAACAACATTCATGTGCAAGGCCTTATCTGTAGCTGTAGCAAAGGACCATCCAGAAGGCACCAAAGATTTATAGCTACTACCTGCTACTCCTAGTAATCCTAGCTTAGAATTGTCGTGAAAAGCATTTATAACCTTCTCTCCCCACCCACTCGTGATAAAGCCAACGTCTTCATGCATGAAGCACAGAATATTAAACTGGCTTTTTTCAATCCCTAAATTATAAGCTTCAAATATAGAATATCTGCCTTTGCTATTATCGATATCAATTATCTGATATGGTAAACCAATCGTTGCTTCTATACTTTTGGCAGCGCTACTCAGCATTTCTGCGCTACGGGAGCAAATAACAATTGATATCATACCTATTTCGCGGTATTAAGATTCTATGATTATTATAGAATCTTAAACAAAATTTTTACTCAGCATCATATCCTGCCAGTATTGAGCCTGAATCTTCGCATCAAACTCATTAGCTCTTGCAATTGATATGTCTTTATTTAAATTGATTTCATTATTACTAACTTTTTGCATAGCATTGATCAAATCTAATGTATCGAATGAATCTATTACGATACCCATACCATCTTTAACAAACTCTTTAACACCACCCGAATTAAATGAAACAATTGGCAACCCCATTGCAGCAGCTTCAATCATAACTAATGGAAAAGGGTCTTCTCTGGAAGTCAACACTAGTCCATCCCCTAATGACAAATAATCGTAATAATCATCGGATTTAGCACCAAGCATAATTACATTTTCAATTCCATAGTATTTTAATTCTTTTTCTATATAGTAGGAGTAGCCTGATGAACCAGGTCCAATCCATAATATAGTTACCGACTTATCAAGCGATCGGGCAATCAAAGGTATTAGGTCTGTCCCTTTACGATACTCAACAGAACCTGACATAATCCAAACGAAAGAATTATTTATATTTAATTTTTTCCTTAATTTTTCTGTATTTTTTTTATCTACTATTATATTATTTGTATCAATACATTCATAATGTAATGCAATATCAGTTCCTCCCATTATCTTAAGCTTATCACAAACCACATTGGAACAGCCTACTAATAATTGAGCACCTTCTACTGCATTTTTTAAATTATTATATGTAATATGCTGATATATAAAAAGCATGTCATGGAAGTGAACCACGTAAGGTACGCCTAATTCTAAAGCTAATGATACTGCTTCAGGGCAAAGAACTGTATTAATATACCAAATATCAGGCTTAAACTTATTATGTGCGTCGACTACGGATTTTTTATAAAGATCATCAATTTTATCTTGTTTAAATATTTTATTCTTTGCTTTTGCGATTATTCTTTGCCGTAGGGTTTGCTTCAAAGGCACGTACGGCAGAAAGAAGGGAACTGACTCAGGTAATTCATCAATGAGAGGACCTCTATGTCCGCTAAACAATGCACATGAAAATTCATCCTTATTAATGTGCTTGATAATATACCAGAGCATCATTTCAGCACCATTTCGACCAGCAAAGGGGGTGAAAAATAAAATTCTCATTTAAAACATTTTAAGAAAATCTATTTCTTACTATCAAAATCACTTCTCAAGCGCCGCAAAATAGGATACAATATTCCATCACCCATTATTTGCCTTAGACCACTTAATTTATTGGAAAATAAAAATTTATTAAGCTCAAAATCAGTTTTTCTCTTAATGTCCGGGCTCAAACCAGTCAAATTTTTATAAATTATATAATGTCTCCTTAATGGAATTTGGTATTCTAGCATACTTTTTAACCACATTTCTAAAATACTGTCTACCATTATACCAAAGAAAAGCTTATCTGGTTCTCCATATTTTTTTATTATTCCTAACAGTTTACTTAGTTCTAAATAATAAACACCATTGATAAGAGTTCTACTACGTACATTATTATTATGATGTCTATAAAAATTTAATGGCTCAACAACAAATGCTACTTTTGACACAGCCATAATACTTGCCCAAAACAGCCAGTCACCTACTAATCTCATTTTTTCATTAGCTGGTTCTACCTGTTGAATAACACTACGGCGAATTAATACTGCACTAGCATTAGGAATTATATTACGATAAGACATAAATTTTTTAACTAAATAAATGCCATCAATCACAAAATTTGTAGTCCATAGATAGGAATCTAGTTCAGAGTATAATTTAGTATTTCTTTCAATAGAGTTTTGCTCTTCAAATACATGCCATGAATCGCAATAACCAAGTCCTATGTGATCATCAGAATCAAGTATGACTATTAATTTTTCTAAAAAATATAAGTCAGCGTAATCGTCGCTCTCAGCTATCCAGATGTACTGTCCTTTAGCTAGATTGAAACCCTTATTCCATTGCTTGAAAGTACTACCACTATTTTGATTATTATATACAACACGTATGCGCTTGTCACTATCTTTATAACGTTCAATTATTTCACGACTATTATCAGTAGAATAATCGTCAAGAATTATTACTTCAAAGTTATTGTAGCTTTGATTCAAAACACTTTCAATCCGCTGTGGCAAGTATCTAGCGTGATTGTAATTAGGAATGATTACCGTAACCTTTGGCGCAATTTCGTCCATTATAAAATCTACCAAAAAACTTTAAAAAGAGGGTCTATATGCGAAAATATTTAATTGCAGGTCATTTGCAATATTACTGTTGTTATATTTTTTGTAGTCGATAAATGGAAATTCCATATAATCCCACGCATGTTTTATATAATAACGGAATCCAGAATCCGTTATTATTCTCAATAACTTATCTAACTCTTGCTCTTGTAAAATCGAACTATGGTATTCAACAAACATAAGCTCAACATTCTTCAATTCGCTTTGACAATCAGCTAGCACTTCTAATTCAGCTCCTTCAATATCTATTTTTAAAAAATCAACTTTCTCACGCAGCAAGTTTTTTAAACGAATTGCTTTAACCTTTTTAATTTCGCCTAATGATGCATCATCATTCACTACCATACCTCCAAGTGAATTATTCGGCAAGAAGCTTAACTCACCATCAGTATTCCATACAGCTGCATTGTGCATAATCACATCTGTAAAGCCAAAGGATTTAAGATTTTCCTTGCACACTTCATAGATTTTATCATCTGGTTCAAACCCAACTATCTTTGCATTTGGATAAAGCCTTTTAAAATATATTACACTCAAACCTATATTAACTCCGCAATCAATAATATAAGGATTTTGCTTACCAGCGTTAAATTTATATACTTCATCAATTAAAACCTCTTCAACATTCTGTATAAATGAGTATGTACCAATCCTATTAATTTCTACGCCGAATATTTTTGATTTGGTAAATCCACTTTTATTTTCACTTAATCCTTTATAAATATAGTCGCTGTACTCCTCAAAAGTAATTCCAATAGGCTTGAAATTTTTGACGTAATTATATCTACCAATGGTGGTGCGATGCAATAAACTTTTTAAATTCATAGACTTTAAGATTTACTTTCTCAACTACAACCAGCTGTAGCGACCAAATACTACTCCGTAATCGTGTTCTCCATGTTTTGACATTATTGATCCAGCATCGATAACTTTGAAATTACACACATCTTCAACTACATCGAGTTGAGCTATTTTTGGAAGGTTTACAAAAGCATAAAGTGAGTAATCCCCCCTAACTAATGTATTTGCTTCAATAACAAGAGAGTAATGCGACTTTTCAATCCGGGTTTCACAAGAGAAGACCGGCCTTTTTCTTCCATCAAGGATTGTCACAAATATATCACGCCCTCTATTTATGCTTGCTTCACTGGCGTGAAACTTAAAATCAATAACTATCGCTTCATCGTATTGGAAGCTTGCCGAAACTACTCCCTCAGTATTTCGAACGTGTATTTCATCGATATAAATCTCACTAGAGTCTTTCTCTACTGAATTTACATATGATGGCGATACTTGGTCATGATTCAAATACCTGGCTACTGTTTCCTTCATAGCGCCATCATATTCAACGCTTCCATGTTTCATTATTATGCCATGTGTACATAACTGAGAAACGGCGTTCAAATCATGGCTAACAAAGAGCACAGTTCGACCATCATTGACACTCACATCCTTCATTCGCCCCAAGCACTTTTTCTGGAATTCGGCGTCACCCACAGCCAGCACCTCGTCTATGATCAGAATTTCGGGTTCCAGAAACGCAGCTACGGCAAACGCTAAACGCACATACATACCGCTGCTATAACGCTTCACGGGCGTATCGATATAGCGCTCAACTCCAGAGAAGTCTACAATCTCATCGAACTTACTGCGAATCTCGGGCTTGCTCATTCCTAAGATTGCTCCATTCAGATAAATATTCTCGCGGCCAGTAAGCTCTGGATGAAACCCGGTACCTACTTCGAGGAGAGAAGCAATGCGTCCTTTGATCTTGATGCGACCGGTGGTAGGAGCAGTTACTTTAGATAGGATTTTGAGCAGCGTGGATTTACCAGCTCCGTTACGTCCAATGATGCCTAGCACTTCGCCCTGCTTGACCTCAAAATTCACATCTTTCAGTGACCAAACATAATCGCTTTGTCCTTTTACCGTACGATCATTGCTTTCGCCTATTTTGGCAAAAGGATCTTCCTGACCACGTAAGCGCGCCCACCAGCGGTTTAGGTCATGGGTGAGGGTCCCTGTACCAATTTCGCCTAGACGGTAAAGCTTCCCTAGTTCCTCTATTTTAATGGCAATATCACTCATGAACAGCGAAGCAATCATTACAAGGAAGCTAATTTGCCCCCCAGCCTTGGTTAAACAGTGTCAGTAAAGCTCTTTTGCACCTTGTTAAAGATGATAGTGCCTAGTAAGAGCACGAGCAAGGATACGAGCAGGCTATAACCCAAACCACCCCAACTAAACGTACCAGAACCTAAAAACGCATACCGGAATGTTTCGACGATTGAGGTCATAGGGTTGGCTAGAATTAGCCAACGGTAAGATAAGGGGAGGCTAGACAAAGGGTATATTACAGGAGTGGCATACATAAGCAGTTGCACCCCGAAAGTGAGCAGAATAGCTAAATCGCGGTACTTGGTCGTTAATGCGCTAAACGTCATACCAAGCCCTAATGATAGTAGCGCCATAATTACCACGAGTATAGGGGTAAGCGCCATCAACCAATTGGGCTGAATCTTATCGCTAAAAATCAAATAATATCCCCATACCACAATAAACAAGGTAAACTGCGTACCGAAACGAACTAGGTTGGATATGACAATGGCCAGCGGCATAGTAAGGCGCGGAAAATATACCTTACCGAAAATATGGGCATTGTCACGAAAGACAGTAGAAGTTGCTGTCAGACTTTGGGCGAAGTAATTCCAAATAGTAATACCTGAAAGATAGAACACCAACATTGGAAGCCCATCAGTAGATAGCTTAGCTACGTTGCCAAAGATGATTATGAAGGTGAGCGTTGTCAGCAAGGGCTGAACAAAAAACCAGATAGGTCCAAGGATAGTCTGCTTGTATGTCGACACAAAATCCCGGCGCACAAACAGAAGCACTAAGTCTCGGTAGCGCCACAAATCTTTAAGTCCCAGATCAAGCAGACGAGTCTGGGGGCAATTATTTCCGTCCAGTCATCTGTCTCCGTTTTGATTACGGGATTCGGCGCTTTCATCACTTCTGCTGTTTCCATCGCGCTGATTAAATCACGGAACGTTTAGGTGTATTGCTAGCCTTACTGAAAGGCTGACTATTTCCTCGTTAAAAGTTTAATGAATTAGGCAGATACTGCGGTCATGTTCTTTTGCTCGTGCTGCATAAAGTCTTGGTATACAGCCTGAATTCCTTCTTCCAATTCAATAGTGTAACGCCACCCTTTACTGGCCAGTTTGCTCACATCCATCAGCTTACGGGGCGTACCGTCCGGGTAATCAGTATTGAAGCGAATTGCTCCTTCGTAGCCAACAGTGCGTTGTACAAGCTCGGCTAACTCCCGAATACTAAGATCTTCTCCCGTGCCGATATTCACCAGTCCTGCCTCGTCATAGGTTTGCAGCAGGTAGAAGCAGGCATCCGCCAAATCATCTACGTGCAGAAACTCGCGGCGCGGGGTGCCGGTTCCCCACACTTCTACTTCAGGAGCGTTCTGCAGTTTGGCTTCGTGAAACTTACGAATCAGGGCTGGCAGGACATGAGATTTTTGTAGATCGTAGTTGTCGTGGGGGCCGTATAGATTGGTAGGCATAGCCGAGATAAAATGGCTACCATACTGGCTGCGGTATGCATCACACATTTTGATACCGGCAATTTTGGCAATTGCGTACGGCTCGTTCGTACTTTCTAGCTCACCAGTCAATAGAGACTCTTCTTTTAGTGGCTGGGGGGCTAATTTGGGATAGATGCAAGACGAACCTAAGAACAGCAGCTTTTTTACTCCGTGCACATGGCTCTGATGAATCACATTATTCTGAATCATCAGGTTACTATAGATGAAGTCAGCACGATAGGTGTTATTGGCATGAATGCCTCCTACCATCGCAGCGGCGAGCACAACGTAATCAGGCTTCTCCGCAGCGAAGAATGCTTCGACCGCAGATTGGTTACGCAAGTCCAGTTCAGCTGATGTGCGTACTAATAAATTGCTATAGCCAGCTTTTTCTAGGCGACGAACAAGTGCTGAACCAACCATTCCGCGATGGCCAGCTATATATATTTTGGCGTTTTGGTCCATTAAGGTTTCGCGCAATTATAAAGTACGAAAAGGGCAGTAAGTCTGAATATAAATGAACATGTGGTAACCAGTTACTTGCTCCACCAATCAAGATCAGGTAAAGGGGCATTGCTCACTGAATCAACTCCGGGTTGTAGCCGTTTGACCATACTACCGGGCAGCAGCTTCTTGATGAGTGGGTTGATGGTGGCCCCCAGAATTACTCGCCTTGTGCGAGGACTGTAACTCAGTAATCTAGGCAGCTTACGCATTGCCAGTGGTCTAGCGATTGCCGCATCAATCTTGCCGGCCCAGTTTACTTCCCAGTAAGCATACAGGTTTCGACGCTCAACGTTGGTAAGATGAAAACGTTGGCCGTAAACTGCATCGGCTTCGCAGCTTTCCACCATTTTAACCAGGTTGGGATACCATTTCGGCGAGGTAGATGTACGTTGCTCAGGGTGAAGCTGATACACTGCCAGCATCGTAGGGATTGACTGGCCAGCAGAATGGTGTGCGAGTCGATACCACAAATCAATATCAGCGCACATATCCACTTCTCGGCGCATAGCTCCTACTCTGTCCAGCATATCACGCCTTACAAATGTGGCGTGCTGGGGAGGAATGAACTGAAAGAGTATGCTATGTGGAGTGATTGGTCCGGTAAATGAGTTAGCATATGTTACTTGATTATCCAGATCTATAGCGTACTCACCACCCGAGATGAATCCTGCTTCGGGGTGCTGTTCAAAGCCCGCCGCCATGTGGCGAAATGCATGGGGCAAGTAATAGTCGTCGCTGCTCTGAATAGCAATGACATCACCCGTGGCCTTGGCCAAGCCTTTCGTTACAGCATCAACGTATCCCTCATCACGAGCTGACCACCATGTAATTTGGTTATCGTACTTGCGCAGTACATCTACGGTAGAATCAGTGGAACCGCCATCGGAAACGATGACCTGTACTTTGCCAGGATAATCCTGCCGAAGGATGCTCAATAACGTCCGCTCGATAAAATGCCCCTGGTTCCAGGATGGAATAATGACGGAGATGGAAGGAAACTGCTGCATCCAGGTTATATTTCTACGTCAGAGACTTAACATCCGCCAGCCATAGACTAAGCAGTTCAAGTTCGTTAGGCAGCACAATCCCTTCCTTCTCCAAGGCTACGTAAGCCTTATAGAGGTTATCGCTGACGGAAGCATTAGGATCCAGTGCGGACTGTACAGTAGCAATTACACGATTGGGGTGTAGGTAACAAGGAATCTCTGATTCAAAGTCCTTCACATAATCATGAGGATTGCGCTCCTGAATTACAGTAGCTTTAGTAAAACCTAAACGATAGCCGTAAAGCCACATGATTGGCTGTGCTACCAGGCCACGCAGAATATCTGTAAAGCGGAAGGTGACGTAAGCCGGCAAATAGAGTAAAGGGAAAAGTTCCTGCCGGAAAGCTGTATTCTGAGAGTTAAAAGGGCAAAGTGTACCTTCCGCCAATACTACCGGTGCATGGTCGTCGAAGAAGCATTCGGTATTATCTACTAAGCGATAAATAGCATCTACATCTGGATCACCATCGGCTAGCCCCTGCCATACTCCTATTTTTAGGGATTGGCTTTGAAGCTCTTCTTCCTGCAATACGTGTGCTTTGGAGTTAATTAGATCCAAGGGTAAGCCACGCGGCCATATGTGCTGCTTAGTAAAGGTCTTGTATATATTAACAAATCCTTTGCTATCCTTTGAGGTCAGAAAATCCCCTTCCATTGCTGGAAATTCCCAGCCCTCATAAGGAATATTATCGTCGTCTGTATCAATGATGACCTGAGCACCCTGTTGCATGGCGTGCAGATAGCCCATCATCTTACGTCCATAATGATTGTAGGGCAATTTGGCCGATATCTGCATACCCATCGTCTCCTGTTCTTGCACTGATAAGTAGGTGACATTATCACTGCTCCAGTGCGCAGGAGACTTTTTATCGCCAGCAACTACAAGCTGATAGTCAGCAAGGGTAGCGAATTTTTTTACGGCCTTCGTTGGGGCAAAAATAGATGTAATGACAATGAAAGACTTCAACGAAGACATAAGCTGGAATAAGATTATATGAGAGAAGTTGGCGAATCAGAGTACTGCAGATAATGCTAACAACTCATAGTTAATGCTGATTTTGAGGCGCAAAGGTACAGTGTTTTTATTCACACTCTGTTTTGTTCAGTCAGCGTGAGCATCTAGGAGCTCAATATTTCACCAATATTGCTTGGTGTACAAGCAGGTAAGATAAGCTTACTCGCTGATTTTACAAGGTTTTATAAAAGCCTCGGATGCCTTCGGCTACTACTTTTACCTCCGGCTCTTGCATACCCGGCCATATCGGCAAACTCAATGAAGTTTGGGCTAATTCCTCAGCAATTGGGCAAGCTCCTTCCTGCATATTCAGGTGGCTATAGGCCTGTTGACGATGAGGAGGCACAGGGTAATGAATCAGTGTTCCAATGCCATGTTCCTGCAAATAGTGTTGGAGTGCGTCGCGATGGGCCGTACGCACTACATAAAGATGATACACATGTGATGCTCCTACTGCAGTAACCGGTAGAATAAGGTCTCCGAGTCCGGCTAAGTGCTGGTTATAAAGTGCAGCTACAGTACAGCGTTGGTGAGTCCAGGTGTGCAGATAAGGTAGCTTAACGTTTAATACGGCGGCCTGCAGCTCATCGAGGCGAGAATTATAGCCTATGACCTCGTTGTAGTATTTTTTTTGAGAGCCATAATTGCGCAGTGTGCGAATTTTGCCCCCCAGCATCTCATCATTCGTCGTTACGGCACCTGCGTCGCCGAGAGCCCCAAGGTTTTTACCTGGATAAAAACTAGTACCATTTACATTGCCAAAACTGCTGGTCATCTGACCTTGCCAGGCAGCTCCCTGCGCCTGCGCATTATCTTCGACCACCCACAGTCCATGGTGCTGCGCCACTTCCATTATGGAATTCATCTCACATGCCTGACCGTACAAATGGACGGGCATTATGCCTTTGGTTTTGGGGGTTATGGCCGCTTCTAGGCGGTTAGGATCAATATTATAAGTAAAAGGATTGGGCTCAACTGGAACTGGTGTAGCGCCAACAAATGAAACGGCCAACCAAGTGGCAATGTATGTGTTGCTAGGTACCAGCACTTCATCACCTGGGCCAACATTTAGCGCTAGGAGTGCCAGATGCAATGCATCGAGCCCATTTGCTACGCCGATGCAGTGTTTTACTTCATTAAACGTGGCGTAGGCGGCCTCAAAAGCCTTTACTTGGTCGCCTAATACATACCATTGCTTATCGTATACACCTGCAATTGCAGCAAGTATTTCCTCACGAATGGGGTCGTGCTGAGGCGAAAAAGACAGAAATGGAATATTCATCAGGATGTGAATTGCAATAGAAAACAGCCTCTAAAACCGCTGTAGTAGTCGAGGTGTATAAGATGCCTGACAGGAAATTGACAGACGAAGTAAGTGGTTATTAATTTAAGTAAAACAGCTACTGCGTTTGTAATACTATTTAAGGTGCAACATCGACCTCATAAGTGTTTTTTACTACATACAATGGACGGTTGCGAGAGGCATCCAGTCCGCGCCAAACATATTCGCCTATTATTCCTAGCGCAATCATTTGAAAAGCCGACACAAATAATACAACGACCATTAAGGTTGTCCAGCCAGTGGGCGCCTGGGGGGCAAAAATATTCAGACCGATAACGTACAAACCGTAGAGCAGGGCAATTATGCCCAGTAAAAGACCTACGACTGAAATAGCTCGAATAGGGAAATAGGAGAAGGCAAGCAGAGAATCGATAAACAATTTTATCTTTTTCTGTAACGTCCAGCGCGACTTGCCCACTTCACGCTTACGGCGCACATACGGGATATTCACATATGGATATCCCAGCCACACCATGAGGTAAAACACATTGCTGTTGCGCTCGTGCATCTTTAATACCTCTTCGGCTACCTGACGATCGAAAAAGACGAAGTCGAAGCCGCCCTCGGGTATGTTGCTCAGGGCTAAATGCTTCATCAACCAGTGGAAAGTCTCGGCAAATGTTTTTGCTAACCCCGTTTCCTGCCGGTCCTGCCTATTACCGATGACTAGCTTAAAACCCTTTAACCAGTGGCCATACATTTGCACCATCAGCTCCGGCGGGTCCTGCATATCAGCGGTAATAACAGCCATACAGTCACCCGTTGCGTGAGCCATGCCGGCTACAATAGCATTATATGACCCCACATTGCCCGCAAGCTCCACTACCCGGATTCGATCGGGGTATTGACCGCGAGCTTCCAGTAATACCTCTAGTGTACGGTCGCCAGAGCCATCGTCTACAAATACATACTCAAATTCGACTTCAGTGGGAAAACGGGCCTCATTGGCAACCAATTCTCGCACTGTAATCGGAATATTCTCCTCATTGTAATAACAAGGAACGATGACAGATAGCTTGGGCATTCAGGGACGAAAAAACGGTAATTATTTAACAATTTAATCACCGTGGAAAGACAAGATATGACTACTACCTCCTAGTTTGAAGCCTAATTTCTCGCACGTGCGGAATACAGCTCGATTAGTTGCTTGCGTAGTCATCAAAACAGCCTTATCGCCTTTTTCACGAGCTCGGTGTATGGTTTCAGCTACAAGCTTTAAGTGCCATCCCCGATTTTGAGGTCCTACAGCCGTGAGAACCACTCTGGACATGCCGAACCCTGTTGCAGCTGAATCCTCTTTTAAATCACTGATTGCCAGAAAGGATTGAATAGGCAAACCGGGCTCGTCGGGCACAAGCACAGCATCGCAATAACCGCGAACGGCAGCGCTTGCATAACGCGCCAAAAAAGCATCGGCACGATCAGCTCCAAACCAAGGATCGGCATGAAACCGATCATAATCATTGCGATTCTCAGCAGATATGCGAGCAATCTGTGCTTCTTCTTCTGACTTAGCTAACCGTACCGGATAGCGCTCCTCATTGAATGATTCGAGGTTGTCACGAAAGAAGTGCAAACGTGTTTCAACTAGACGCCATCCACTAGATGTCAACGTTTGCAATAGCATGCTATCCTCGCTTGGCACTTCACTAAAACAATAGTAGGGCCCGGATGCTGCTAAGTGCTTTTCAAAAGCTTTAATAGTTTCCAACCGGTCTGTTGGGGGGCTTTTTTCAGAGAAGAGCCCTGTCAACAATCTATATGTGGGGACGGCAAAAAACTGCGTGTCCCAAGGCAAATCACTATATAACAGCTGACCTAAGCGATGCGTAAAAATGTTGTTATGAGTTGATTCATCAACAAACCTTGCTGCTCTGCCAACCCCAAATAGCTCTTGTTGGCGCTCAACGGAAACTAAGTTGCGAAGGGAAATATAGGGCGAATAGAATGCTAATAGTGAAGCTCGTTGCGCAAGTAAAGCTTGGTTTACGCCTTCCATATTCTGCGAAATTGCTCATACTCACGTATGTAGTCTTTCTCGTCGTAAGGCTGAGAAGCGAAAACCAATTGCACAGCTGAATGCGAATACTGCATTGTATGCCAGGCATTTGGTGGCACATACAGACCCATATAGGGATCTTCTAAGCGATACACTTCAATTGTTCCATCCGACATTTCTGTCGTCACGGTAATACGCCCAGCAGCCGCCACGAGCACCTGTTCGGTCAAATGATGCGCGTGACGGCCACGGACGATGCTCTCTGGAGTGTAATAGGTCCAAAATGTCCGTTTTACCTCAAAAGGAATAGGACGCAGTTGTTCTGTTACTGATATAAACCCAATAGTAGAGTCTCCTATTTTAGGAAACTCTATTAAATAAGGCTTCATCATGTGCAAGACCTAAACCTTGTCTTTGAAATACTCCAGCGTCCGGCGTAATCCTTCAGCCCGATCAACTTTCGGCTCCCAACCCAAAATCTCCTTGGCTTTTGTGATATCAGGCCGGCGTTTCATGGGGTCATTCTCAGGCAAGGCCTGATACGTTGGTTTAAATTCAACGCCCGTCAGCTTTGCAATTTCCTCCCCAAATTCCTTGATCGTGATTTCTGACGGATTACCAATATTCACTGGCAGTGGGTAATCAGATAGTAGCAAGCGATAAATGCCTTCTACTAAATCATCGACATAGCAGAAAGAACGCGTCTGCGAGCCATCACCAAACACAGTTAGGTTTTCGCCTCTTAGCGCTTGTGAGAGGAACGCTGGTAATACACGGCCGTCATTGAGTCGCATGCGAGGGCCATAAGTATTGAAAATACGAATAATACGCGTTTCCAGTCCATGATGTGTATGATACGCCATAGTAATTGCTTCCTGAAAGCGCTTGGCTTCGTCGTAGCAACCGCGCGGACCTACTGGGTTCACATTACCGAAGTATTCTTCTACTTGTGGATGAACCTCAGGGTCACCATACACCTCTGACGTGCTAGCAATTAGAATGCGTGCATTTTTAACGCGAGCCAGTCCTAATAGATTATGCGTACCCAATGACCCAACCTTCAAAGTTTGGATTGGAATCTTGAGATAGTCGATTGGTGAAGCGGGCGAGGCAAAATGCAGGATGTAATCTAGTTTGCCTGGCACAAACACATACTTGGACACATCGTGATGGTGAAACTCGAAAGCTTCCTGTCCAAACAAATGCTCGATATTGGATAAGTCACCCGTAATGAGGTTATCCATGGCTATGACATGGTACCCTTCCGCCAAAAATCGGTCACAAAGGTGAGAGCCCAAAAATCCGGCACCGCCAGTAATGAGTATGCGTTTCTTATCAGACATGCGTGCTAAATAATATGGTGCTTGGGTATGTATGTTGATGAATGCTACGCCTGAACTACTTGCTGCTTGTGGTTGGCTCGAATGCCAATGCAATGGTAAGTGAAGCCAATCTCGCTTAGCTCTTTCGCATCATAGATATTACGACCGTCGAATATGGCTTTTTGCTTCATCAAGCGACCCAGAACTTCGAAATTGGGTGAGCGAAACTCTGGCCATTCCGTTACGATAAGCAGGGCATCAGCATCAATCAGTGCATCAAATTGGTCCTTAGCATACGTGATACGGTCGCCCAACGAGTGCTTCGCCTCTTTGATAGCAACTGGGTCGTAGGCCGATACTGTGCAGCCAGCTTCCAATAAGCGCTCAATAATCACCAAAGAAGGAGCCTCCCGCATATCATCGGTCTTGGGCTTGAAGGAAAGGCCCCAAATGGCCATCTTCTTACCTTGCAGATCGCCGCCGAAGTGCTTATTCACTTTGTCGAATAGTACTGACTTCTGCGCCTCATTGACATTCTCGACAGCTTTTAGCACCTGCATCTCATAGCCATTTTCAGCGGCTGTTTTGATGAGTGCCTTTACGTCTTTCGGGAAGCAAGAGCCGCCGTAGCCAATACCTGGATAGATGAACTTAGTACCGATACGAGCGTCAGAGCCAATACCCTGGCGAACTTTGTTCACATCGGCGCCCATAATTTCACATAGGTTGGCGATGTCGTTCATAAACGAAATTTTAGTCGCTAGCATGGAGTTAGCGGCATATTTTGTCATTTCAGCCGAGGGAATATCCATGAAGATGATAGGATGGCCATTGAGCAGAAAGGGCTTATACAGTTTGGTCATTACCTCTTCCGCACGCTCGGACGCTACACCAACTACGATACGGTCGGGCTTCAGGAAGTCGTCGATGGCGGCTCCTTCCTTCAGGAATTCGGGGTTAGATGCTACATCAAAATCAATATTCTCACCGCGCTTTTCTAGTGCTTTTTCGATTTCGGCACGCACTTTCGCTGCCGTACCAACGGGCACCGTGCTCTTAGTGACGATAACCCCGTAGCTGTTCATATGCTCACCAATACCACGGGCTACTGCCAGCACGTACTTCAGATCAGCAGAGCCATCTTCGCCGGGGGGCGTTCCTACCGCAATAAAGGCTACGTCGGCATCGTGAATGCTCTCGGCGAGGCTGGTAGAAAAGTGCAGACGGCCTTTCTCTACATTTCGCGAAACCATTTCCTCCAAGCCAGGCTCATAAATAGGTAGAATGCCTTTCTTGAGGTTATCAATCTTTTTCTGGTCGATATCAATGCATGTAACATCAATGCCAACTTCGGCGAAGCAAGTGCCTGTAACCAGACCTACGTAACCGGTGCCTACTACTGCAATTTTCATAGTGTATGAAAGCGTAAGAAAATTCTGAGTTTATGATTTTATATTGAGGGGCAACACTGGGGGAAAATTAGCCCATCATCCATTTTTTCCACCAATGCTGGAACACAATGAGGGCCCAAATACGAGCATGAATATCACCAGGGTTACTAGAAAACAACTGCGTCTTGAGCGCACGTACGGCGTCTACGTCAAAAACGCCCTGAGATTCAATAAAATCGTCAGAAAGTAGATCATCGGTTATTAGAGGACGCAACTCATTGCGAAACCACTTAAGCAACGGCACTTCAAAGCCATGCTTCGGACGCTTATATAGTTCCGGCGGTAACATTGGGCGGAAAGCATCCTGCACGATGCGCTTTTTCATGTTCGCGTTGATCTTGCTTTCAACGGGAAGAGAAAAAGCAAAATTGACTACTTTATAATCCAGAAATGGCGTCCGTACTTCCAGCGAGTTTGCCATACTCATCATGTCCACTTTTGTGAGCATGTCATTTGGTAGCACCAAGTTCATATCAGTGAGCAGCACCTCGTTCAAGTCACCATCTGCATGTAAGTGCTGAAGCACGTCACGCCGACGCTTTTCGGCCAGCTTCTTCCCTACTTTACGCCGTGATGCCTGGCTTAGCAAGTTTCGAGCGTCGCGCTCGCTCACAAAGGAGGCCCAGTCCCAATAGCGGTCTTTTGGGCCGCTAAGCATGCCACGGGAGAAGCGCTGAAACTGACGGATACGATTGCCAAAAAACGAATTGCGCGATTTGGGCAGAATATCCCATAAGAAGTCGAGGCCAGCAACAGCCTCGGCTTTAAAGCCACCATTCCTGATCTGAAACTCGCCCATGTGCTTGTTGTAGCCAGCAAAAAGCTCGTCAGCACCATCACCAGATAAAGCAACAGTCACTTTTTCGCGCGTGCGCTTACTGAGGATATACACTGCTAGCGCTGAAGAGTCGGCGAAGGGCTCATCGATATACTCTAGTACATCAAAGATGTGATCGTAGAGGTCCTGATTCGTTAGGGAAAAGACCGTATGATTTGTCTGGTGCATTTTGGCTACCAGATTGGCATACTTCGTTTCATCAAAGAAGGGTTCGTCCCGGAAACCTATGCTGAAGGTATTCAGGTGAGGCGTATGGCGAGCAGCGAGAGCGGTAATAGCGGAAGAATCGATGCCACCGCTTAAGAAAGAGCCTAATGGCACGTCAGCAACCAAACGGCGTGCTACGGCATCGTCCATCAATTCCAGCAGTTTCTTTTGCTGCTCCTCGTAGCTGAGCTTATTCTTCTGCGTCTTTTTAGGATCGTAGGGAATCCGATACCACGCTTTGCCGACTACCTTTTGGCCTTTGACATACAAATAATGGCCGGGCAGCAATTTCTTGACACCTTTGAAGATAGTAGCCGGGCCAGGAATGTAGTTGAGCTGCAAGTAGTGGCTCAAGGCCACATAATCCATCTTGCGCGGCACTCCCAAAGCTAACAGCGACTTCATTTCGGAGGCAAAGAACAACTTGTCCTCGTCGCGGTAAACCAGCAAGGGCTTAACCCCCATTCGGTCGCGGGCGATGAACAGCGAATCTTCCTCTTTGTCGTAAATAGCTAAGGCGAAAAAGCCGTTGAGCTTTTTCAGGCAGCTGCGCCCTTCTGTGATATATAAGCGCAAGATAACTTCCGTATCAGTTTGGGAATGAAACTGATGCCCCTTACGAATAAGGCGCTGTCGTAGCTCGCGAAAGTTAAATATCTCACCATTGAAGACAATCGTGTACCGCCCCGACTCATCAGTCATAGGCTGATTGCCGTCGCAGGAAAGGTCAAGAATGGCAAGCCGGCGAAAGCCGAGGCCTACGTTGTCGTATACATAATGCCCTTGCGAATCAGGCCCACGGCTGATAATGGCATCAGTTGAGGCTGGCAATGCGGCTAGCGAATTGCGACCAGCGTCGGAGAAAGCGAATATTCCAGTAATTCCACACATAATAGGCGGGCAAAAGTACAAACTATAAAGACGTGTGCCCAAAAAAGTAGCCGCAAGCATCTGCAACCAAAGCCGTGCCACGGTAGTACACAGCTTAGCTTACTGCTTTTTCCCACTCATTTTTGCCATGAACCTTCAGCAGCAAATGGACTTACAGCAACAATTCGAAGCCGCCGTCTCTCGCGTAGACAACCTGCCCGGCGACCAGGCCGCACCGCATATGACCGAACTCTATGGCTTATATAAACAAGCAACCGAGGGCGACCACGATACCAAAGGCGAAGTAGTGGGCGACGATAGCCCCGACAATCCTAGTGGCACACCTGGCATGTCGCAGGCACAGTGGGACTCGTGGAGCAAGTTTAAAGGTGTAAGCGAGGACGATGCGAAACGTCACTATATAGAAAAGGTGAATGAAATAGCAGGTCCGGTTGGCGAGCAAACTTCCGTTATAACTGGGGCAGGGCAGCCAGCAACTGGTTCGCAGGTAAACCCTGAAAATACGACTCCCTCCCAGCAGCCTGGCACAGGCCCTGGCATTTCTACTGGCGGCCTGCGCGGTGATATTACAGCTGGTGCTCCGTATGGCGGCGAAGACAAGCTGAAGGGCGACCAAGAATCTGTTTGAAGCCTACACTGACGCCAGCCTGTAAGCCGGGTAACTAGTCAGTTTTTAATTAAGACTATCAAAAAAGCCCCCCAGATTCTATCTGGGGGCTTTTTTGATGAGTGCTTTAGAAAATCTTGCCAGGGTTCATGATACCATGCGGGTCGAATACGCTTTTTATACCGCGCATCAAGTTCAGCTGCGCTTCTCCCAGCGCGATGCCGATGTAGGGCTTTTGCACCAGCCCAATGCCATGCTCACCCGAGATGGTGCCTCCCAGTTTCACACAAAGTTGAAATATCTCCCGGATCGGCTCGGCCAAGCCCTTGTGCCACATAGCATCATCAAGGTCGCCACGAATGATATTTACGTGCAGATTGCCATCGCCAGCGTGGCCATAGCATACCGAAGTAAATCCGTAGCGTTGCCCAATCTCTTTTACTCCTTTCAATAATGTGGGCAATTCGGCGCGGGGAACTACGGTATCTTCCTCCTTATACACAGAGTTGTAGCGAACGGCATTCCCCACGTTGCGACGTATTTTCCAGAGTTCCTCTTTCTGGGTAGCGGTGTCAGCAAGTAGTATTTCGCCGATGTCATACTTTTCCAGTACGCCATATACTAGCTCAGCATCTTTGTACAACTGATCTAATTCATTACCATCCAGCTCAATAAGTAAGTGCGCGGTGATGTCGGGGGGCAAATTCAGCGGAATATTCAGGTAGCGCGCCGACCACTCAATGGCCTCACGCTCCATAAACTCCATTCCGGAAGGCACGATACCAGCCCGAAATATTTCTGATACTGCAGCGGCGGCTTGCGTCTGGTCGCGAAAAGGCACGAGCAACACGATATCCTGTTTCGGGTGCGGAATAAGCCGAAACACAACGCGCGTGATAATGCCCAGCGTACCCTCCGACCCTACCATCAGCTGAGTCAGGTTGTAGCCGGTAGCGTTTTTCAGAACATTAGCTCCCGTCCAGATAATATCACCGGTAGGCAGAACTACCTGCAAATTGAGCACATAGTCCTTGGTCACGCCATACTTTACGGCCTTCGGACCGCCGCTGCTTTGGCTCAAATTGCCCCCCAGAAAGCAACTACCCTTGCTGGCTGGGTCAGGCGGGTAGAACAAGCCTTTCGCCTGTACTGCCTCCTGAAACACTTGGTTGATAACGCCCGGCTCGACAGTAGCCTGCAGGTTTCGCTCGTCGATTTCAATAATTTTATTGAGACGCTCTGTGCTTAGCACCACACCATGATGTATAGGCAAAGCGCCACCACTCAGCCCAGTGCCCGCACCGCGCGGCGTGACAGGAATGTGGTGCTGATGGCACAAACGAACAATCTGGCTGATCTCTTCAGCGTTAGCCGGACGTAATACAACGTCAGGAGCATAATGCAGATCCTCTGTGTGGTCGCGGCCATAATCGGCGTAGGCATCAGCAGTAGCAGCGGCTTCAGCGCGTTGAGCCGTAAAAAGGTGTGCGGGGCCCACGATGGCCTCAAAAGCCACCAGTAATTCGGGGGTGAGCGGTTGAAAATTCATCGAAATTTGAAAGCAAATGACTGATTCGAGTATCTTTGCGCCAATGCAGAAACACCCTACGAAGGTACATGTTTCGAGACAGTATAGCCGCCTAATCGCTATGCTGCTACTAATGACGCTGGTGTGGCTGGCTAGTTGCGGCGGCGCAAAAAAAGTAAACTACCGTAACGGGCGCTATTACTCAGCCCGTGAAATGGCCCGGATAAAGGCCGCTGAACGGCGCAAAGGCGGTTCTAAAACAAAGAGTAAATATGCTTCGTCCCGAGGAAAGACGAAGGTAGTAGCTAAGCGTGGTGCCCGACGGAAGCTGCCTGCCAATATCAGCCGAGAGTTGGCCACTGTTATCCAAACGGCGCGTTCATACGAGGGCACTCCCTATAAATGGGGCGGTACAACCCGTCTAGGCATGGATTGCTCAGGACTTCTCGCTACTTCGTTTAGTGCTATCAACGTCGATATTCCGCGTTCTTCTAATGAGCAGGCAGAATGGGGTATTCCAGTTCGTTCTCAAGAACTGCAGGTAGGTGATCTAGTATTTTTTGGTGCTTCACCCGGTAGCAACCGCATCACGCACGTTGGCTTAGTAACAGAAGCCACAGCCGAAAGTGTGCAGTTTATTCACGCTTCTAGCTCTTTAGGGGTTACTGAGAACAGTTTAGATACTGATTACTACCTCAGCAGATTTATTAAGGCTGTCAGACCCAAGTTGTGAAATTGCCTTCTACCTTTGCGGCCGCAAATTGGATCTATCAACTTTTGGTAGAATAGTTAATGATTCGATAATGCATAGCTACAAAGTCATCAGTACTTTTGTAGCGCCGTCGTCTGGCTTCTTCTTTTTTCACCTTTTTTTCTCTCTATGAAACAGTTACGTTTACGCTACTTGCTGTTGTTTCTGCTTAGCGTCTGTACAGCGAGGCTGGGTTGGGCGCAGGGCGTTACCACATCAGCTATGACCGGTATTATTACCGATCAAACTGGTGCAGGGCTGCCCGGAGCAACAGTTATTGCTGTTCACACACCTACCAACACGCAGTATGTAGCTCCTACTAATGCTGAGGGACGCTTCAACCTACAAAACATGCGTGTAGGTGGTCCTTATAACGTGCGTGTTACGTTCATTGGCTACCAAGAAGCTGTACGGGAGAACATCACTTTAACTTTGGGTCAGGTACTGCGCCTAGACGTAAACTTGAGTGAAGCTACCACCCAACTGGCTGGTGTAGTTGTGACGGGCGAAGATTCGCGCTCCGTACTCAGCGGTGGCCGCGCCGGTTCTACTACTAACATCAGTACCGAAGAAATTCAGCGTCTACCTACTATCACGCGTAACCTAAACGATTTCACTCGTTTGACGCCTCAGGCTTCATCTACTTCCTCCGGCTCTATTGGAGGTGGTAACTTCCGTCAAAATAACATTACCATTGACGGTTCTGACTTCAACAACAACTTCGGTATTGGAGGCAACCTGCCCGCTGGTGGTAACCCTATCTCACTGGATGCTGTGTCGGAAATCACAGTAAACGTAACGCCTTTCGACGTGCGTCAGTCAGGCTTCATTGGTAGCGCCGTGAATGCCGTAACCCGCTCCGGGACTAATGATTTCTCCGGCTCAGTTTATACTTACTGGAGAAATGACAAGCTACAAGGAAATGAAGTAGGCGACGAAACATTTACAAAGCAAAAGTTGGAAGAAAAGCAATACGGCTTTCGGTTAGGCGGTCCCATTATTAAGGATAAGCTTTTCTTCTTTGTTAATGCCGAAAAGCTGGATAGAACTAGCCCTGGTCAGCAAAGCGTAGTTTCTTCAGCGGAGCAACCTTATGGTGTTGCTGGTACGCCCGCCAACGTTGTGCGTCCCACTGCTGCTCAATTAGATGAATTCAGCAATTATCTGCGAGATACTTATAACTACGAGACCGGACCCTACTCTGGTTACTCCTTCCAAACCGACCGTACTACCCTTTTAGGACGTCTTGACTGGAATATCAGCACCAACCACCGGCTTACTGTTCGTTACAACCAAGTAGAGAGCAAGTCACCAAGCTTTGTTAGTGGCTCTAGAAGCCCTTTAGGTAACTTTCAGTTCGGTGCTAACGCTCGTACCAGCAACCTTGCTTTGTGGTATAAGAACTCTAATTACTATCAGGAACAGAACTTTTACTCACTGGCTGTTGAAGCGAACTCTACTTTTGGAGGCAAGTTTTTCAATACGTTACGGGCTACTTACACTAATCAGAATGATCCCCGTAGCTCAGATAGCGAAGTTTTCCCATTCGTAGATATCTTGGATGGTAGTCCTGGCACTACTGGTAATCCTATCACTTCTTTCGGATACGAACCATTCACGTATGGCAACCTACGCGATGTACAAACCTATTCGGTTGTTGACTTTGTGAACTTCACAGCAGGTATTCACAATCTCACGGCTGGCTTCCAATTCGATCTGCAAAACACCAAGAACGGCTTCCAGCGCTTTGCCACTAGCTACTATACTTTCAGCTCGTGGGATGATTTCAAAAATGGCGCGAAGCCCCGTGATTTCGCTCTTACCTATTCATTGCTACCTGGTTTTGAGCAGGCCTTCCCTCGCTTTCAAACAGCTCAGGGTTCCGTGTATGCTCAAGACGAAATTAACGTAACCGATAAGTTGCGTATAACTGCAGGTTTAAGAGCTGAGTTGAACTCATATTTGGATGTAAAAGAGATTCAAACACATCCAATTGTAGCAAGCCTAGCATTTGCTAACGGTGAGCAGATCGACACAGGCATATTGCCTAAGAACCGCGTATTATGGTCACCTCGCTTAGGTTTCAATTATGATGTAAAAGGTGATCGCACACTACAAGTACGTGGTGGCAGCGGCCTTTTCGCTGGCCGTGTTCCCACGGTATGGATTGTATCTCAGTCTGGTGACGCTGGTATGATTCAGTTGACTACTACCTCTTCAGGTAACGATACTCCTGGTCCATTTAACCCGGATCCAGCAGCTTACCGTCCAGATACTCCTCCAGCAGCTGGTACCCAAGTACCAGGTACAATTAGTGCAACTGATCGTGATTTCAAAAATCCACAGACTTGGAAGAGCAGCTTAGCTGTTGATGCTCAATTGCCTTTTGGCATTGTAGGTACCTTGGAAGGTATTTATAACAAAGACCTCACCGTAGCACTGGGCCGTAACCCCAACTTAGTAGAAGCGCAGCCGCTAAACATCGCTGGTTACCCAGATAATCGGCCGATCTATCCAAATGCTGTTTTCAACAAGTTTATTAATCCGCTAACTCCAGGTAGTGCTACCCCTAGTGCTACTAACCCGGGCCCAAACCAGCCAGTAGCTAATGGTAACCCCTTAGGTACACAAGCCTTCAATACTGTTGTTCTAGACAATGGAACAAAGGGCTATTACTGGTCAGTAGCAGGCAAACTAGAAAAGCGCTTTGAAGGAGGCTTATTTGCTTCGGTTGCGTATGTACGCAGCAACGCTGAAGTTTTGTTTGATGGCGGCGGCGACCAATTGTTGAATACTTGGTCGAACACCCAAATCGTTAATAACTCGAACAACCCCGAGCTGAGCTACGCTAACTACGTTGTACCTCATCGTGTAATCGGCTCTTTGTCTTATCGTAAGGAGTACCTTGGCCACTTAGGAACCACCATTTCATTGTTCTATGAAGGTTCTACCCAAGGTCGCTTTTCTTATGCTTACGGAGGTGACTTCAACCGCGATGGTCAGACTTCAAATGATCTGATCTATATACCGAAAGATGGTTCGGAGATCGACTTCTCTGACTTCAACTACGGTACTACTGCGGCGCCTAACAACGTGAGTGGAGCCCGCCAGGAAGACTTATTTTTCCAGTACATCGAGCAGGATGACTATTTGAGAAGCCGCAAGGGCCAATACGCTGAACGCAACGGTGCAAAGTTTCCATGGCGTCATCAAGTAGACGTGAAGCTTGCGCAGGATCTTTTCATGGACCTTGGCGGCAAGCGTAACACTTTACAATTTACGCTTGACATTTTCAATGTAGGAAACCTGCTCAATGAGAATTGGGGCGTATTCAAGTCTGTTAACAATGCTTCTATCTTGGTTCCAACTAACGTGACAACCAATAATACCACGGTTAATCCAGGTGGAACAACTCGCCCAACTTTCCGTTTGGCTACAGACCGCAATCAGCCTATTACTTCCACTTTCAGAAATAATAACTCGCTGACATCAACTTACTTCATGCAGTTTGGCTTGCGCTACATCTTCAACTAAGCTAAGCTATTACTTGATTTAGAAAGCGGCCGGAGAAATTCTCCGGCCGCTTTTTTTGGGTAGCAATGGAAAAGATTTGCCAAAAAAAGCCCCCCAGCCTTGCAGAATCCGAAACGCGCCGTACTTTTGTCCCACCAAACGCGGAAGGTGAATGGCATAACACAAATGGGGGATTAGCTCAGCTGGCTAGAGCGCTTGCATGGCATGCAAGAGGTCATCGGTTCGACTCCGATATTCTCCACTCAAACAAGAGGCCCGGCTTATCCAGCTGGGCCTTTTGTTTGGACTTCAGATTCCGTAAGCAACTGAGCGTTGCTGTTCAGTAGGCATCAAGTCTTAAGTCAGAAAAAAGCCTCCCAGACATATTCTGGGGGGCTTTTTCTTTACTTATTATTGCACCTTACACAAACAACCCTTCTACAGACAGATACCGCTCGCCGGTGTCATAGCAAAACGTGAGCACGCGGCTGCCTTGGGGCATTTCGGCAAGCTTTTGAGCTACGGCGGCCAAAGAGGCCCCAGACGAAACACCCACAAAAATCCCTTCCTCGCGGGCTGCACGACGTGCCATATCGAAGGCGGCTTGTTGACTTACCTGGATGGTGCCGTCCAGAATATTCGTGTGCAAGTTATTAGGAATGAAGCCGGCGCCGATGCCTTGAATAGGATGCGGGCCAGGGGCACCGCCACTAATAACCGGCGACAATTCAGGCTCCACGGCGAAGGTCAGCATCTTCGGAAATAATGGCTTAAGCACCTCCGTCACAGCGGTAATATGCCCCCCGTGCCAACTCCCGTGATGTGATAGTCGAAGCCTTCGGGCGCGTCGCGCAGAATTTCCTGAGCGGTTGTTTCAGCGTGCACTTTAATATTGGCGGGGTTATCAAACTGCATAGGGATCCAGGCGCCAGGGGTGTTTTGCACGATTTCATTGGCTTTTTCAATAGCGCCTTTCATGCCTTTCTCGCGCGGTGTCAGCTCCAGGTTCGCGCCATACGCTGTCATCAGACGACGGCGCTCAATCGACATTGATTCGGGCATCACCAAGGTAAGTTTGTAGCCTTTTACGGCCGCTACCATAGCCAGACCGACGCCAGTATTGCCGGAAGTAGGCTCAACAATCAAGCTATCGGGCTTGAGAATACCATCTTTTTCGGCCTGCTCAATCATGGAAAGGGCAATACGGTCTTTGATGCTGCCGCCGGGATTAGCGCGTTCCACCTTCATCCAGACTTCCACATCGGGGCGGTTGGCAAAAAGGCGATTGATACGCAGTAAGGGAGTATTGCCGATGGTGTCGAGAATGGTATTTGCTTTCATTTTCAGATGTGTGTAGGTAGATGTAAGAGACTAATTATCAGGGACAAGCCACCAGAAACAATGTTGGCTTGTCTATTCGTAATTCATATGGAAAAGGAAATATCCGCACTGGGATCTTCGGTGCGGGTCACATGGAGCTGTGCTTTATGATAAACGCGGGAATGGGAAGGGACGCTATCGGTCAGCCAGACGTTGCCGCCGATAATGCTGTGGCTACCCACCACCGTACTGCCCCCAGGATGGTTGCATTGGCATACACCACTACGTTATCCTCAATAGTTGGATGGCGCTTAATGCCTTGCAGCTGTTTGGCCACGCTCAGGGCGCCCAGCGTAACCCCCTGAAATATTTTGACATGGGCCCCGATGACTGCCGTCTCACCTATCACAATGCCGGTGCCGTGGTCAATACAAAAGGAAGAACCAATACGGGCGCCAGGATGAATATCAATGCCGGTGCGGGTGTGGGCGTACTCACCGAGCAGCCGGGGCACGCGAGGAACCGCTAACTGATGCAGCGCATGAGCCAGCCGATGCAATGCGATGGCGTAAAAACCCGGATACGTGGATACTACCTCGGCTACCCCCTGCGCGGCAGGGTCGGCGGCCACAATGGCATTCGCATCGAGCAGCAACAACTCCCGCAGGTGCGGGAGCTGCGCGCCTAAGGCAGATGCTACGGCCTCAGGCGCCTGAAGCGACAGAATAGGGCGAAGCAAGGCCGTTAGGTCGGCACGGAGGTGGCTCAACGTGGCCGCTACAGCATCGGCGCTGGATAATTGGCGGTCGGCACGCTCAGGGAATAACAAAGACAATAGCTGGTCGGCCCAATGACAAAAGGCGTGCGCTGGCAATGGAACGGTGGCTTGTTGGTGTGCTAAAGCCAGCGTCTGAACAAATTCTTCGTACATAAAGAGTATGCGTAAAGGCGCTACATGCCTGCTCTGGAGCAGCTTGACAGGCCCATTGGGCCTAAGATAACGTCATTTGAAGTAGCAGCAACAATCGGTAGTAGCGAAGGTTTGGGGCAGCTACACCCAGACAACCGCAACACTGCCTTGCTCGTTATGAAAGCACAACCTCCGACACTTCACTCCAAAACACCCCATTTATGTCCGATTCCACCATCATCAAAGTCGATTCTCAGCACTCGCCCAAAGGCAACGACGGGGAAAAGTACCTCGCTTCAGGCAAGAACATATCTATGCGCCTCTGGGAAAATGAGCAGCCCAGCGACGACAAAGAGCCCGTATCGCGGCCTTATGAAACAGTAGGCTATGTGATTAGTGGCCGCGCCGAGCTACACTCTGAGGGCCAAGTAGTCATACTGGAGCCCGGCAACTCTTGGGTAGTGCCCAAAGGCTCCTCGCACACGTACAAAATTCTGGAAGCCTTCACGGCAGTAGAAGCTACCACTCCTCCCTACCAAGTGCACGGCCGCGAAGACAAGCAGGCCTAAGGCCGCACTTCCTTCACCGCAAAAAAGCCCCCAGTCAGCTCGCAGTAATCTGTAAGCTGACTGGGGGGCTTTTTTATAAAGCTAAGTGCTAGCGTACTAGCTCAATACGGTCAATTTTATCACCGATCTCCAGTCGGCTTACTACATCGAGCCCACCGACAACCTGAGCAAAAATTGTGTAGCGGCCATCGAGGTGGGGCGTGGGGGCGTGAGTGATAAACCACTGGCAGCTTTCGGTGTCTTTGCCAGCTGAGGCCAGCCCAACGGCCCCCGCGCCATAGCGCAGGTCAGCAAATTCGGAGCGAAGGTTATAGTCGGTGCTGCCCCAGCCATCACCGCGCGGACATCCTCCCTGAGCCACAAAGTTGGGCACGACCCGATGGAAGTTCTTGCCGTTGTAAAAACCTTTCTCAAGCAGCTCCACGAAGTTGGCCACCGAGCCCGGCGCTGCTTCCACCAGCAACTGAAAAACAATATCGCCTTTACTTGTGTGCACGATAGCCCGCTGCCCTGTAGGAATCCTACTTATCGTTGTCCAGTTTATTGGGTGCGCCACGATGGAGGACGAGGTTACCAGCGGCGTGGGGGTCTTTTTAGTTAGATAATCAATCGTCTGCTGCAAAGATTGCCAGGCTTCGAGGTCGCGGGGCATGGTGAGCTTGTCGCGGGCCTGGGTTAGAAAGTCGATAGAGGTCAGCAGCGGCTGCACATTCAGCTTGGGGTCTCGGATGGCTTCGGCAGCGAGGCCCATAACGGCTACATCACCGCTGCCCACAGCCCGCTGCAACAGCAAGGCAAAAGCCGGATACTGGGCTTCTGGAAAGTCGGGTAAGCGCCGCATAGCTACCAGCGCCTCCATACCATACGTCCCGATAAGGACCGGCTGCTGGGGGCAAATGTGGCCGCAGAAACGAATTCGTAAGCACTCGGGTCTTCGCCTAACGCTTTTAATAAATAGCCTTTCTCATACGGATCGGTGGCGGCGGTGTAGCGTTCCTGCACGGCTCCACGAATAGCTTGTTGGCCTTCTCCCCGCTGTTTGAGGGCAGCGGCTAGCAACGTTGCCCGCACCCGCCACGGTTGTAGCTTATTGGCTTTCTCCAGAAATAGCGTACCCGGCTCTTGGGCAGCATGAGTCAGAAAAAACTCTGCCGCCGTTAGCGCCACCTGATCATTTTTATCCGTTAGGGCCGCCCATGCTGCTTCTTTTACGGGCACATACATGGCTGCATTCATCGCCCGTAGCGCACTCACGCGCACCTGATATTCGGGGTCGCGGCGTGTGATAGCGGCCAAAACGCTGGGCACGGATGGTGCTTCGGCCGCTTTGCTCAAGGCAGAAGTAGCGGCACTTCGCACAGCATAAGCCGGATCGGCCTGGGCTACTCTGGCGAGGGCAACGGCATACAATGTCAGATCGAGGCCGCGGGAACGAGCCAGAGCGTTGGTTGCAGCCAGGCGCGCTCCATGCGGATTAGGCAACTCTATCAGCTGCATGAGCCGAGCTACGGCCGCGTCAGAAGTAATGCCACGCAATCCAGCCCGATACAGCCCCCAAGCCTGACCCGTAATGCTAGCGGTATCGGAGGCCAGACTGGGAGGCAAACGCAGCAGGGTGTTTAGCTCATTGCGGGTGAGACAGCGGCCGAGGGCTTCGAGAATAGTGCGGCGCGCGGCCGGGTCGGGCTCGGCAGCTATACGCTGTTGCAGTGCCGGGGTAGCGCTACTATCAGCCGTCTGGCCGAGGGCAAACGCTGCTGCGCGGCGCACACCCGGATTAGTATCGCTGAGGCAGGTAACTAAAGCGGAGGTGGCGGCTTTGTCCTGCACTGAGGCGAAAGCCAAGGCTGCCTCACGCCGATGCGTAGCGTCGGGCCGTCTCAGATACGGCAGCAGCAACGCCGTTTGGCGAGCATCCTGCGCGGTTGCAATTCGCCGCAGGGCCGTGTCAGCCGTGAATTTATTGATAGCAGTAGCCGAGCCTGTACTTGGCGCGCTGGGGCGCGGCGTGGTACAAGCGCCCAGCCAACTGCTCAGGCAGCCAAAAGCGAGCAGTTTGGTGAGGCGGAAAAGGAAGAGTGGATGGGTCATCGATGGCCAAAATAGCCAAAATATGACGCTGACGCTAGCGTACTCGCTAAGCATTTGTTAGTGAATACACTACAGTTCAAAACAGGCTCTATCACTGCGCTAGCCCAGCGATGGATTTCTTTATTCTGCAATAAAGCAGCCCACGGCCTCGGTCCGTGACTTGGCCACTGGCTTACCAGTAGTAATAGCGGCTAGGGCATCGCGTAGTTCCTGTTCCGTCACAACAGTACGGCGCTGGCCGAGACGCACGTAGCTATTGTCAATGCGGCCCTGGTAAAGTATGGTACGACCATCGGCCGAGGCCACTACTACCTCCGGGGTGATGCGGGCCTGAAAACAATGCGTAAGCTGCTTTTTGCTATCTATTTTCAGCGGAAAAGGCACCTTGTAGGTGCGGCCAAACGCGGCAATATCGGCCGGGGATGTTTGCTGATCAGGAAACAAGCCGACAAACTGTACGCCTTGCGAAGCATACGCAGCATACAAGTTGCGCAACGCTAATGTAGCCTGTTGGCTAATTGGGCAGGTTTCGGCCAGAAATACGTAGACTGTGGCCACCTGCTTCGGACTTCGGCCTGGGTTTTGGCTAAACACTGGCAGTGTGGTCACGAAAAAGCTCACTAAAGCAAGCGTCCCTACCAGCCACCATTTTACACGAATCATATTCCTTTAGCTTAAGGTGCGCTATTGTACATGAGCCATACTACCCATTGCAAGTAATAGTCAGTTGACAAACGGAAGGTTCGCTGGCAGTCATTTATTTCTAACTGCCAAGTATTGATCTACTCTAATCCGGTGCTTCTAGGCAGCACATGCGGCCGGTTGGAATCGGTGGTGGCCGAAAGCCCTGGGCCAGCGTGGAGCCGCGCATTTCCAGCTCAATTTCCGGGCAAGTAGCGCAGGGCAACGGGGCATTCCAACACTGAATCCCGACCTGCGGTACGCGAACCAATAAGCCCTTGCTCGGTTTCAGAAGCAGCGTAGGCACCGCGGGAGCCGCCGCAGGCCACAGCAGGCGCTGCGCGAAAGTCTGGGGCTGCGTGCGTAACTGGTACACTGGGTCGCGCAGGGAATGAAGGCCCCACGCCAGAGTCAGCAACACCGGCAACCACGCAATGGCTCCGCTACGCGGCCGCGTTGGGACAAGATTCAACCAAGGCCACAAGCCAGCAATCAGCAGAAAACCAACACCGAAGCGGTAGTCAGGTGCCGCCCAGAACCAAAAAACGCCCCCCAGCCACGCGGTTAGCCAGCCTGCGGCCCACCCTGTCTCCTGGGAAGAGAATTTGCGCCAACGTATTATCGCCGGCACCACAGAGCCAGCAGCCAGCAACATGACGCCCTGCATAAAATTGCTTTGCGTAAGCCACCAATGCGGCACCCATTGGGCTAGCGCTTGGTGGGGCGGCAAACAAGTGGGGTGCGTTGTCCACTGACCCACGTTTGTAATCATGTATTGCTCTTTTTGAACTGAGGCCAGTGGAATCTTCCAATCAACTGTGATCCAATCGAGAGCAGCGACGGGATAAATGAGGTAGCCCGACAAGAGGACACCGCGCACTAGCCAGGGCGTGAGCATACAGCATACAACCCCCGCCACTAGTAACCAATGGCCACGAGTCATGGCGCGTCGGCTGGACCAAAGGCTGTGCAAGGGCAGCAGCAACGCCGGCAACGCCGAGAGTTTTACCGTAACAGCCAACAGAACAACCAGCCCTACCAATACAGTATCAGCATCGAAGCGGTGGCCGTTGCCTAGCTCCCACTTACGAGCGTAGCGCAGGAAGGCAAAAATTAACAGCACGGGCAGCACGTAGTCGGGCGTTGGCGACGACAGCCAAATCTGAAAGCTCCAGAGCAGCAAAAAGAAAAGCAGCGGCAGTGCCCACGCCTCCCGCAAGCCACGCCTCACTCCTATCATTGCCCGCACCATCGCTCCCAACAACAACACATACAAAAAGCCCCCAGCCCATACATAGCGCCCACCGGGCTGCCATAACGAAACAAGGACAGCAACGGAAACCAGCTGGAATTGAAGGCTAGTCGCCCATGCAAGTTGCCCAGTCCTGGCACCGTTGGGTACTCATTCAGCCATTTTAAGGTCTGAAAATGATACAGCCCGGAGTCGAAATTGGCGGGGACTACGGTACTCTGGTGGAGTAATCGGATGCCGAGCACGCCCAGAATGGCGAGGCTAGCCAGGAGTGAATAGCGGTTATTGGGATGCTTAACTGCTTGCCAGCCTTGTCGGAAATCGGCTGATATTTCTGTGCGTTGCGCCACCATCAGAGCCAGAACACTAGCCGCAACCACCAGTTGAATACTCGTGCTGATAGCCCAGCTCAGCGAAATGCCCCCCACAACTGGCGCCAGCACACATAGGCCCAACAAACTGAGCCATTCCAACGGCAGTGCTTCCTCGGTGCCAGGTACCCCTTTGCTTCGCAGCCAACTCCACGCAGTTCGCCCCACCACCGTTGTTACGGCAGCAGTTATCAACCAGGAAAGCAACAGGGTCAACATTGGGGGCAAATATGCCAGGATGCGATGATAAACCAGCAGTCGCTCCTAAATCTGCGGGCGAAAGAATCATTCTGGTACTATAGTTCGATTAGTTAGGCTTCCGGCCTGATTTTGGCGCTGGGGGGCTTTATCACCAACTTTGCCCCGCTTTACTCCTCCCTTCATGACTATTCTTCGCCCTTCCTTCCTTCGCTATCTACCCCTGCTCGCGCTGCTTGCCACAGCCTGCACCGCGCCGCGCACCTTCACCAGTTCGGGCAAGGTCACGCCCCGGGGTGAGTTTCGGGTAGGCGGCAACACGGCTTTCAATGTGGCCACCGAAACGTTGGATCAGGCCGGCTCGACGCTGAAAGATGCTGCTACAGCCGCCGCCCGCAAAGACACTGTGCAGTATAGCGCCGCCGTTGATAGGCTACAGGCGGCGGCTCTGGCCTACGTGCTCGATCCGGTGCAGCCTACTACAGACCTATACGTGCGCTACGGAGTCACCGACCGCGTAGATGCAGGCTACAAGTACGCTTTCGGCTCACACGTTTTCGACGCCATGTACCAGTTTATGGGGCCCACAGGTACGCCAGAAAATCCTGAAGGCCAGGCGGGTGCCATGTACGGCAGCATCGGATTACAGTTTGCTACCCAGCGCGCCAAATTGCCCAACCTTCCCTTCCTCGATGATATTGCGGACGTATTGAGCTTTCGGGCCAACCGCAATGACCTGATCGTACCGTTGGTGTTCAGCAAATCGTTTGGGCCAGAGGAGGAAATTGGCGCATTATCTTTTGGCGTAGTTTATACACACACGTTCGTACGCTATGGCTTCGACTCTAATAAGGTATATCAGGTTGGCACCAACAACCTGTTGGCCGGCTTAAGTCAGAAGCAGAATTTTGGTGCTTTCGGCGGCTTTATCAACGCCAAAATCGGGTACCGCTACGCCTACGTCATTCCGGCCGTATCGGTGTTTTACCAAAACTACGGCACATATCAGCTGCTGAACAACCGCTCTACTACGCTGAAAGGTGTCACGATTGTACCCTCTATTGGCCTACAATTTCGCATACCTGGCAGCCGCCGCTAACCTATCAACCGACCAGCAATACGCTTCCAACCCCGGCTTCTTTATGGCGTAAACCGTACATGCAGGACACGCACCCTGCATGTACGGTTTTGCCGTATCCAGACCATAGCTAACCAGTCTGGGGGGCAATTTTCAGCTTATCCAATGAAGCCTATTCGCTCCTCTTTCTTCGCAATGCTGGCTCTGCGCTGTCCGCGCTGCCATCAGGGACCCTTATTTAAATACCCAACGTATCGCGTTACCAAGTTTTCCCAAATGCTGGATTCTTGTCCGGTTTGCGGGCAAGCCTATGAGCCGGAGCCGGGCTTTTACTGGGGGGCAATGTTTGTGAGCTACGGCTTCTCAGTCGCAATTTTTGCGCTCAGTGGCGTAGGCTTATACTATCTGGCCGGCGACCCCGCCGTGTGGGTTTACGTACTCACCGTAGCCGTCGTCACCGTACTAACAATGCCCCTGGTATTTCGCTACTCACGCGCACTGATGCTGTATTTGTTCGGCTTTGTCCGCTACAATCCCCGGTGGGCCGAAAACACGGAGCAACCGTCGCGGCAGGTATAGCCGGCCGCTTATAAATGAAGCTTTGTAAGCGGACTATTGCCGGTTATTCTCCAGATACCCTTCGGTGAAGATCTGGTAGCGGTCAAAAATAGAGCGCACTGAGCGCTTCAGTACCAATTCACCCTGTGCGCCGGGGGGCACCGTTACGCCCGAGGCGTAGCCGTTCCACACGGCGCGGTTGGTTTTGTTATCGATAAGCGTGACCAGCAACGTGCCTTCCGTAAGCAGCAGCTTCACTGGCTTGTAGCCCTGGCGCTCTTCTTTAGGAGTCTCGTCATCTTCCACGATGCCAGTCGTTACCCACCGCGTGAGGTCCTCTTGGGCATAACCGCGAAAACGCATATCGCCTTCAAACACGCGGAAGTTTACCAGCAAGTCAGCGCGGCTGCGCGCCGGCCGGTAGCCTTGCACCCGCATACGGGTCCGAATAGCCTCGCGCAATACTTCGCCCAGCCGACTAGTATCAGCAGCTAAGCCTTGGCCAGTAATGAAATCATAGGTCCGATAGCGGCGAAAATTGCCAGTGTAGCTATAGTCCGATTCGACTCGGGCCTCACGTGAGGCGAAGCAGCCTGTCATTGCTAGTGCCAGCAAAGTTAGGAGCAGCGTAAACGATAGTTTCATGGGTGTTGGCTATTGGTGATACCTATTCCCAAGATACGAAATCGATTTTGTTTACGGTTTGATAATCAAGTGAAAAGGGGCAAAAAATATTGGAAATAGCTACTGATGTGCTTTGTTCGCGCTTCGTAGTTATTCTGATAGTATTCTGCCTCAAATCAAACGCCTAGCGATAGCCTGCGGCCTGCAAAGCAAACAACTCTGCATAACGACCCCCACGGGCCAGCAGCTCCGGGTGCGAACCAATCTCGACGAACTCGCCGTTTTCAATGACCAGAATGCGGTCGGCCATGCGCACGGTGCTAAAGCGATGCGAAATGAGCACAGCAGTTTTGCCTTTGGTCAGGTCAGCGAAGCGCTGGAAAACCTCGTGCTCAGCGCGGGCATCGAGGGCGGCAGTGGGCTCATCCAGAATAAGGAGTTGGGCATCGCGCATGTAGGCCCGGCCCAAGGCAATTTTTTGCCATTCGCCCCCGCTTAGATCTACGCCACCAGCGAAGCGCCGACCAATAATCTGGTCGTAGCCGGCGGGCAGCTTTTGCACCACCGTATCGGCCAGACTTTGGGCAGCCGCGGCCTGAATACGGTCCTGATTTTCCTTTTCCTCAATGCGACCCACCGCCAGATTTTGACCGGCTGATAACTGGAAGCGCACGAAATCCTGGAAAATGACGCCGATTTCCTGACGCAGCTCGGCTGGGTCATACTCGCGTAAGTCGTGGCCGTCGAGCAGAATGCGACCTTCGGTCGGGTCATAGAGGCGGGCCAGCAGCTTAACTAAGGTTGTTTTGCCGGCGCCGTTTTCGCCCACCAGCGCTAGCTTCTCGCCGGCTTGCAGGGTAAAGCTTAGATTACGAATAGCCCATTTGCCGGCGTTACGGTATTTAAAGCCAACATTGTCAAACTGGAAACCCACCCGAATTGGCCGTGGAAATGGCCGCACAACGTGGGCTTCGTCGCGAATAATGCGGGGTTGAATGCGGAAGAAATCAAAGAAGTCCTGTAGATACAACGCGCCTTCGGCTACGCTGCTAAAGCGGCTCAGAATACCTTCCAGCAAGCCGCGCATGCGGGCAAACGAACCCGCCAAAAACGTAAGCTGGCCAATCGAAATTTGCCCCCTGACGGCTTGCGAAATGATATACACATAGGCTGCGTAGTAGCCAGCCGCGCCTACCGCCGCGAAAAAAGCCCCCCAGCCCGCCCGACGCAACACCAACGCTTTGTTCTGCTGGTAAAATTGATCTGACAGCAGCTTGAATCGATCAATCAGAAAGCTTGACAAGCCAAAAATCTTTACTTCCTTGGCGGTTTCGTCGCTGGCACCGGTCTGGCGCAGGTAGTCCAATTCGCGGCGCTCTGGCGTCCAGCCGTGCACCAGCGAGTAGCTGCGCTCATTGAAGTGCGACTCGCCCAGAAATGCCGGAATAACCGCTACCAATAATAGCAGCAGCAACCACGGATTAAACGCCACCAGCCCGACGGCCAGAAACGCCATCGTAATCGCATCTTGGGCCTGACTGAGCACTTGCGCCATTAGTACCGTGCGCGAAAGGGTTTGGCGACGAGCACGCTCAAGCTTATCGTAGAACGTGCTATCCTCGAACTGATCGAGGTCCAGTTCAGCGGCGTGCTCCATAAGGCGCACGGAGGAGCGATTGGCGAATAAATCGCCCAACAGACTATCGAGCAGGGCCACGCCGCGCCCCAGCGTATCCGACAAAATGGCTAGTCCGAACTCCAGCGCCACTAAGCTCAGCAGCGGCCCCAACGAAGCATCAGAATTGCCCCCCGACCGCGCCAAACTCACGACGGAGTCCAGAATAAGCTGGCCCACATACAGCATGGCCACGGGTAAAGCCGCCCGCAGCAGGCGCAGACCAATATTACCGAGCGTGAGGCTGGGGCTGGTTTCCCAAATGAGCTTCAGGAAAGCTGGAATGTTTTTTAGGGCCGAAAACCGTTCCCGCACCGTAAGGGCGGGCTTACCATCAGGACGGGGTCGTTTGGCGGAAATTTTATCGAAAAGATCAGAGAACCAAGACATAGGAAATGGCATCGGCACACTTCGCGCCGAACTGTTGAGGCAGCCGTTTTGGCATACAGTCTACCCGAAAACGCAGTGGATAATACAGCCTGGTCTATACCTAATTATATAGCCACATGCCATCGGAACTGGTTAATTCTTAGACAACAAAAAGTGCTGGGAAAAGGCTAGTGGTTCGTGAAGAAGATCAGCATCTAGCATATATCTCATAATTTCAATATCTTCCTTAACACGCTAATAATTGGACAGATATGAATGCAGAAGCTAAAATTCTGAAGGCGGAAGACGGGACTCGGCTCAACGTGCTAGGTGATCATCAGCGTATTATGCTAAGTGGCAAGGACACCAACAATCAGTTCACGCTGATTGAACAATGGAATGACCCCGGTATCGGCGTTCCGAAGCACGTGCATGCCAATGAAGACGAAGTGTTTCATGTGCTGGAAGGCACGGTAGAGTTTCAGATAGAAGACACGATTCAAACCTTGAGGGCAGGCGAGCTAACCTACGTGCCACGCGGCGTAGCGCACCGCTTTACTGTGGTGGGCGATGCCAAAGCCAAAGTTCATTTATCCATCTTTCCGGCTGGGATAGAGCGCATGTTTGAGGAGCTGAACCAACTACCGCCCGGTCCGCCAGATTTTGCCCGCATTACGCAAATATGCGCGAGTTACGGGGTAACGATTCTACCGTAAAATACAGGTCTTAATCCAGTTAGAACAAACACCCCTAGAGGTTTACAGCTTCGCTTTATTGCTTTCGCTGCTGCTTGCTCATGGGGGGCAAAAACTTTAACCAACTGGCGTGAGGAGGCGTACCTTTGCATCTATGCGCTTCTTCAAGAACAGTATTTACTCGGCTGGCTTTTGGCTGATGTGTCTGAGTTCATTTCTGTTTTTCATCAGCTTCAATATGCTCCTACCGGAGCTCCCTGATTACCTCACGCGGCTGGGCGGAGCTGATTATAAAGGATTTATCATCGCACTTTTTACACTCACTGCGGGCATTTCGCGGCCGTTTAGTGGCAAGTTGGCCGATACTGTGGGGCGTATTCCGGTAATGGTATTTGGCTCGCTGGTGTGCTTTCTGTGCGGCTTCTTCTACCCCTGGGTAACCACGGTTGCGGGGTTTCTGCTTCTGCGCCTGCTTCACGGATTTAGCACGGGTTTCAAACCTACTGGCACAGCCGCCTTTATTGCCGATATCATTCCGCTCCAGCGCCGGGGCGAGGCAATGGGCTTACTGGGTGTGGCGGGCAGTTTAGGTATGGCCGCCGGGCCAGTAGTAGGAAGCTTGATTACCAATCAGTTTTCGCTCGAAACGATGTTTTACTGCTCTTCAGGGGCGGCGCTACTGTCGTTAGCGGTGCAGGGCACCATGACTGAAACCTTGCCCCAAGCCCAGCGCGAACGGTTTAGCTGGCGTCTGCTACGCTTGGAATGGAGTGAGGTACTGGAACCTCAGGTGCGCGCGCCGGCTATTGTTACGCTGCTATGCCTGTTCCCTTTTGGCATTGTGCTCACCGTTATTCCCGACCAAAGCCAACTGCTGGGCATTGCCAACAAAGGGCTGTTTTTTACCTTTTTCACCACTGCATCCTTATTGGTGCGGCTAGTAGCAGGCCGCGCTTCCGACACCTACGGGCGCGTACCAATTCTACGGGTCTCGGCGGCCTTGCTGGCTTTCTCCATGATTCTGCTGATTGTGGGCAACTCGGCAACAATATTTCTAGCTGCTGCCGTCATATTCGGCTTAGCCGCAGGGCTTAACTCCCCTACCCTCTACGCTTGGACCATCGACCTGAGCCATGAGCAGCGGCGCGGACGGGCCGTGGCCACCATGTACATCGCGCTGGAAGCCGGCATTGGGCTAGGGGCGCTGCTGTCGGGCTGGCTGTATGGCAATATCGCCAGTCATTTGCCATATGTACACGCACTCGGAGCCATTGCTACCCTTGCCGCACTAGCTTATCTGATGTGGGGTGTACGGGCGGAAGAGCGAGTTCGTGCTACCGCTTAACGTATACATAAATCTATATAGCAGAAAACTTGGAAGAGACGCGTCAATCTTGCACTTTTGGTTGCCGGATTCCCGGTCTCTTTCCTACACGGTGATTTTGGCTTATTTTAAGGAGCTATGCATGAAGGAGTATAAGCTATTCTTATCCCTTTTATTGTTTCCTTATGCCTTCTTCTGTAGGCCACTGGTTAGCTCTGGCTATAGTATTTCTTGTTGGGGGGCAATTTTGCCAAGCTCAGCAAGCTCCCATTCAGTTCGGCGATGTAAAGGCCGTCGATTTTGCCCCCCAAGCTAAAGCTGATACCACGGCCGCCGCCGAAATTCTGTGCGACTTTGGGCAGTCGAAGATCAAGGGTGGCGACGAAGGTTTCGAGCTGGTATTTGAGCGTACTACGCGTCTGCGCATCCACCGCAAAGCTGGTTATGCATGGGCTACCGTGCAGGTGCCGCTCTACCACAAAGACGGGCAAAAGGAAGAAATAAATGGCCTTAAGGGTTTCACTTACAATCTGGTGAATGGCCAGGTAGTGAAGGAGAAGCTGAACAAAGAAGCCATCTTCGAAGAAAAGGTAGATGCGAATCATCTGCGCTGCGCTTTTACGTTGCCCAATGTGCGTGAAGGGTCCATTATCGAGTACTCCTACACCATCAAATCGGACTTCCTGTTCAACCTTCAGGACTGGCAGTTTCAGCATACTATTCCGGTGCGCTGGAGTGAGTACCGCACCGTCGTTCCGCAGTTCTTCACCTACAAAGCTACCGTTCGCAGCTATTTGCCTTTCGCGTTAAAGGAAAGTCAGGCCGTCGCCTACGGCACGAGCATTCGCATGGCCAAAAAGGACTCCTATGGCAATCAGGTAGCAAGTAGCGGCACCAATACCATGCAGATCAGCGCTCAGGCGCTCAGCTCGCGTTGGGTAATGAAGGATGTAGTGGCTTTCCGCGACGAGCCTTACATGACAACCGCGCGGGACTATATCAGCAGTCTGGATTTCGAATTAGATGGCATTCAGTACCCCGAGCAGAAATACCAGCAAATAACCAGCACCTGGGAGAAAATAGCCTCTGAATTGCTGAATGACGAGCAATTCGGCTTAGCACTAAGCAAGACTACGCCGCTCACAAACCCTGCAACAGCCTTAGTAGCGCAATATCCTAATCCCACTGAGCGCCTGAATGCTGCCCTGGCATTAGTGCAGCGTACGGTGCATTACAACGGGCAAAATCGTTTGTACACCACAGCGTCACTGAAGCGCATATGCGAGCAAGGCACTGGAAATGCAGCCGAGCTGAATCTGCTGCTCATTAATACGCTACGCGCGGCTGGTCTGGCGGCAGAACCGCTGCTGATCAGCACCCGCAGCCACGGCCGCATCCAGACTGATTTGCCTGTACTCAGTCAGTTCAACTATGTGGCGGCTCTGGTCACCATGCCTGATAACAAAGAGGTGTTGGTAGATGCTACCGAGCCCCTCACCACTGCCGGTATCTTGCCCGAGCGCTGCCTCAATGGACAAGGTCGGCTGGTTGACAAGACGGGCGGCCGCTGGGTGTCGTTGGTGCCAACCCAACGCTACACCCGTTATACTTCGGCCCAACTGGCGTTGGATGAGCAGGGCGCACTGGGGGGCAAAGTTAAGCTGGAACACACAGGCTATGCTGGCATAGAGGCCCGCGAACAACTAGCCGGCACCACCGAGCAACAGTTTGTCAAGAATTTGCAGCAGCGCTGGCCCGAGTGGACCCTGACAGGGCCCGTATTTAATAACGTTGCCGCCTCACAGCAACCATTCAGCGTAGAAGTTGGCGTAAAAATCCCGGGTGCTGAGTCATCAGCTACCACGCTATACGTGCAGCCTTTACGCCACCTTGGAGAAGCTCAAAATCCCTTTCGCTTTGAAGATCGGCAGTTCCCAGTCGATTTTGGAATGCCTCATGAGCATAGCCAAACTGTAGTACTGACTTTGCCAGCCGGCTATGAAGTGCAGGAACTGCCAGCTAACCTACTGCTAACCCTGCCCAACGATGGGGGGCGTTTTCAATTCAATATCACGCCGCAGCAAAACACCCTGCATATCAGCAGCCGCCTTCAGCTTCGCAAAACCGAATATTCAGCCCAGGAATATGCTTCCCTGCGCGAACTGTACAGTCGCGTGGTGGCAAAGCACGCGGAGGCCATTGTGGTAAAGCGCAAGTAATTAAGCATGTATACTTTATAACGCTTCATCACGGGGTAAGCCTATTGCATTTTTCGACGACTCTAGGCACGATAATGCCCCGAATACTTTAACTGTAAAATTTCACTTTGCCTTGTATTCTCTCCGAGTAATTTTCTTCCTCAGAATAATCACAACCTAATTCAACAACAATACTTTATGCCCAAAAATTTACTCCATCGTAGCGCTCTAACTTTATTGCTACTGACGGGCGCTTCCCAACTTCCCGTCTTTGGTCAGGCTGATCCGATCAAGTTTGGCAAGCCTGACCTGGCTGATTTCGACCCCAAAAACTTTGTGGCCGACAGCGCCGCTGAAGCCGTCGTGCTCTGCGACTTCGGCCGCACTCGCTTCGAAACCGGCAGCGGCGACTTTAAGCTAGTTTTTGAGCGCGTTACTCGGATCAAAATCCTCAAAAAATCGGGCTACGACTGGGCCATCGTGAAGGTGCCACTTTATAAAAAGGGCTCCAACGAAGAGAAGATTTCGGCACTACGCGGCTTCACTTACAATATGGTGAACGGACAGCTAGTGAAGGAGAAAATGGCTTCCGATGCTACCTTCATGGAGCAGCAGACGACCAACAACTTCATCCGCAAGTTCACGCTGCCCAACGTGCGTGAGGGCTCCGTAATTGAGTATACTTACACCGTAAACTCCGATTTCCTGTTCAACTTTCAGGACTGGCAATTTCAGCACTACATCCCAGTGCGTTGGAGCGAGTATCGGGCGGCTATTCCGGAGTACTTCGATTACAAGCAGCTATTTCAGGGCTATGAGCCTCTAGCTGTGCAGGAGCGCACCGAAGGACTCACGCAGTTCAGCTTTAGTCAGGGTGGGTCATTCAATGAAGGCACTGCAATGAGTGGAGGAAGCGGGCGTACAGGGCCTAGCTCTACAACCGTGACCCCGCGCGTTACCAACTACCGCTGGGCTATGAAGCAGGTACCCGGCTTCCGTAATGAGCCTTTTATGACGACTTCCAAGGATTATGTTGCCCGCGTGGACTTCGAATTAGCCGGTTATCAATGGCCTGGACAAGCGTACGAAAGTGTGGCTGGCTCCTGGCAAAAAATTGATGATGAACTGCTTAATCACGAAAACTTGGGGTCTCAGCTGAAACGCGGTGGCTTCTTGAAAGCAGAGCTGGCAGCCATCACCGCCCAGCACACCGACCCAGCGGCCCGCGCCGCAGCGGTACACGCTATGGTGCGCAAAGCCGTGAAGCACAACGGCACTGACTGGATGCTGAGCACTGGCTCGCTTAAGCGCACCTACGATCAGCATACCGGCAATTCGGCCGACATAAACCTGCTGCTCATCGCGGCGTTGCGCGATGCTGGCTTGGAGGCAAACCCCGTAGTGCTCAGCACTCGCAGCCACGGTCGCCTGACGGAGACAATGCCCTTGATGTCGAGCTTCAACTACGTGGTAGCCCATGTTGCTTTACCCGGCAACCAAGAACTGCTAGCCGACGCTACCGATGCCTTGCTCCCTTTCGGAATGCTTCCGACGCGCTGCCTCAGCGGGACGGGTCGCCTGTTGCTGCCGGGCGCGGGCAAGTCGCGGTGGGTAAGCCTTACACCTGCCCAACGCTATGTAAACTATCATCTGGTTCATCTCACGATGGATGAGCGCGGGGGGATGAAGGGTAAAGTGCACCGGGAAAACGGCGGCTACGCAGGGCTGGACCAACGTGAAACCCTGGAAAAAAAGGGAGAGAAGAAGTTTATGGAAGATATGGCCAAAACCCACGAGGGCTGGTCCATTCCTGCCTATGCCTTCAAAGAGCGCGAAACCCTGCACAAACCACTTACCCTAGATTACGAGTTTACCGCACCCGGCGCTGATGCCCCTACTCCTACCCTTTACCTGAATCTGGTGCGGCACTTCAGCGCGGAACGCAATCCTTTCGTGCACGAAGACCGGCGCTTTCCGGTTGATTTTGCGGCTCCTTATGACGAAACAGTACAGTTGAACATTACTCTCCCTGCCGGCTACGAACCAGAGGATATGCCAAAACCTACGGCCGTAAAGCTGCCCGAAGATGGGGGCTTATTTACATATCAGGTGGCAGCCTCGCCGGGCACTATCCAGATTATGAGCCGCATGACACTGCGTCGGGCCGTGTATTCGGCGGAAGAATACACGTACCTGCGCGAGTTTTATAGCCGTATGCTGGCCAAGCAGGCCGAGCAGATTGTGTTGAAGAAGAAATCATGAGCTGTTTTTTAACTACTCTGCGCCGTGCAAGCCTCGGCTTTACGCTGAGCGGCCTGGTTGCCTCAGCGGCCTGGGCCGGAGGGCAGCCCCCCAAATATGCGCTGTCAGATTTGCCCCCAGCCTGCGCGAAAATGCCCACGCTGTAGTGCGCGAATATGAGGAGACTCTACTAGTGAAATCTGTGGGACGCACGGTGCAGACGGTGCGCCGCGCAGCCACCATTCTTGACGACAATGGTAAGCATTGGGCAGGCGAACTGGTGTCTTACGATCAGCTAAACTCTGTGAATTACCTGCGCGGCGCTGTATACGATGCAAACGGGCGGCTAATTCGGCAGTTGAAAGCCTCGGACGTAAAAGACTACAGCCTGGCCGATGGGATTAGCCTGGCGACCGACACGCGCGGTCGGCTCGCCGATTTAAGTCAGGCTACCTACCCATACACGGTTGAATTTGAATACGAAGTCACTTCGGACAATCCATTGTTTTACTCTTCCTGGCATCCGCAAGCTGGTGAGCACGTAGCGGTGGAGCACGCCTCATTCCGGGTGATAACGCCCACGGAGTTGCCGCTACGCTACCAGGAGCGCCACTTGCCCGGCAGCTCAGCTGTGGTTCGCAGCAAGCAGGGCGCCCTGGATGTATATCAGTGGCAGGTAGCCAATCTAGTGGCGCTGGAGCAGGAGACAGCCGGTCCACCCTTAGAAGAAATGGTGCCGGCCGTCCTGACTGCGCCCACCGCCTTCGAGGTGCAGGGCCATCGGGGCGCACTCACCTCCTGGCAGACGCTGGGTCAGTGGAACTACGATCTGAATGCGGGCCGCGACGTGCTACCCGCAGACGTGAAAGCGCGCATCGCAGCTTTGGTGAAAGATGTACCTGACGAGCGGGCCCGCATTCGCAAGGTGTATGAGTATTTGCAAGCCAATACACGCTACATTTCTATTCAACTGGGATTAGGCGGATGGCAGACCTTTCCGGCCAGCGCCGTGAGTGCAACCGGCTACGGCGATTGTAAGGCGCTGACTAACTATTGCATGGCTTTGCTTAAGGCTGCCGACGTAACTGCCTACTGTGCCCTGGTGCGGGCCGATGAGGCAGATATTCGGACGGAGTTTCCGAGCAATCAGTTTAACCACGTTGTGCTCTGTGTACCGCTGAAAGCAGCTAAGGCAGATACGGTGTGGCTGGAGTGCACGAGTCAGAATCAAGCGTTCGGCTACATGGGCAGCTTTACTGGCAACCGTCACGCGTTGCTGCTCACGCCCGCGGGGGGCAAAATTGTGCGTACGCCTCGTTATGGTGCCGTTGAAAACCGCCGCGAGCGGCGCGCTGACCTCTATCTGGATGCCCAAGGCACGGCCACTGTCAGCGTTCGGACAATGCGCACGGGGCAAGAACAAGACTACCAAAGCCAATTGCTTCACGGCTTATCCCCTGCTGATCAGAAAAAGCAAATTGCTGAATCATTGCCTTTGCCCAACTTCAGCATCACAAAGTTTAACCTCGCTCCTGACCGGCGGACTGCTCTACCGGCTGTCATAGAAACGCTTGGGCTTACGTTACCCAATTTTGCCCCCCCGAGCGGCAAACGGGCTTTCCTCACGCCGAATCTGCTCAGTCGTCTGCCTGCCTTGGCAGCGCCCGTGGGTGAGCGCCGAGCTGATATTTGGCTCGATCATGCCTTTTCGCATGCCGATACGGTGCGCATACACGTGCCGGCTGGCTTTCAGGCAGAAACCTTACCGCCTCCGGTGCAGCTGACGACGGCTTTTGGAACGTATTCCAGCCAAATTCAAACGTTGCCCGACGGCACATTACAATATGTGCGGCGTTTGCACATGCCCCGCACCCGCTTTCCCCGCACCGATTATCCGGCGTATGTCGAGTTTCGCCGCAAGATCAGCACGGCTGATAAAGCGCAACTGGTACTGCTGAAAAATGAAGCGTAACAGACTTTGTGTTATAAAAAAGCCGGCCTAAGGCCGGCTTTTTTTATGTCTGGGGGGCAAATTATTTGGGAGTTGGCACCTTTCAAAACCGATAAGTATCGTTGCATGAAAATACTACTCTAGTGCGCTCACTGCTACCTGGCTACCTTTCTCGGACAGAGGCGTAACTTGTTTGCCGATAGGTACTTCTTTATGCCCTCAATTTTTCTTTGGGCTGGCCGCCCTAAGAGGCGCTGGCCGCTGTTTTTATTTATGCTGCTGGGTGCAGTGGAATCCGTTGCGCAGGCACCTAAGTCTATATGGGCGGATGCTGTGCCTGCTTCTGCCGCCGCACGGATTTCGGCTTCCGGCCTAACTCAGTTTCGGGCAGTTCGCTTTCAGACGTCGGCTTTGCGGACAGCGCTACAAGCCGCTCCAATTATTCGTAAAGGTGCTCAGCTCGGTCAGGAAACTATCCTTTCGCTTCCTTTTCCTGATGGCTCCAACCAACGCTTTCGGGTGACGGAAACTGCTGTGCTGCACCCTCAGCTGGCGGCTCGTTATCCACGCATTAAAACGTATACGGCGCAGAGCCTTGACAACTCGACAACTACAGCCCACCTCGACCTGACGTCCGCTGGGTTTCACGCACAGATATTAACGGGTGCCACAACTGTTTACATCGACCCTGCCGCGCCGGGTGACACCGTAAATCATCGGGTATTTTATCGCGCGGCGATGCGCCCGGATGATGAGGCCTGTCTTACCACTGATGCCAAGCTGAAATTGCCCCCCACATCCAATGAGTTGCGCGCCAATGGCGCGCAGCTTCGCACTTACCGTTTGGCCGTGGCTTGTACGGGCGAATATGCGATAACTAAAGGCGGAACGAAGGCTGCCGCCCTGTCCGGCATCGTGACAACTATAAACCGGGTGAACGGTATTTATGAGCAGGAACTAGCCATTCAGCTGCAACTTGTGCCCACCAATGATGCTCTGCTTTTCCTTGATCCCGCCACCGACCCGTACACTAATACTAACGCGTCAGATTTGCTTACCGAGAACCAGCGTACCACGGATGCGCTGATTGGCTCGGCTAATTATGATCTAGGGCATGTATTTGGTACGCGAGTTGGCGGGTTGGCTTACGTGGGCACCGTGTGCGATGCCTTATTCAAGGCCGGTGGCACTACAGGCCAAGCCGACCCCAGCGGCGACGCGTTCGATGTGGATTTTGTGGCCCATGAGCTAGGCCACCAGTTTGGGGCCGATCATACATTCAACGGTACCACCGGATTTTGTGCCAGCAGCCGCGTTGACAGCCAGGCGTATGAGCCGGGAAGTGGCAGCTCCCTGATGAGCTATGCGGGCCTGTGCTCACCTCAGAATATTCAACCAAGCAGCTTCCCTTACTTCCATTCACGCAGCCTCGATCAGATCCTGGATTATGTGGCCGCGTTTGGTACCTGCGCCCAGGCTACGCCCAGCGGCAATCGGCCACCGACAGTGGATGCGGGGGGAAATTTTCGGATTCCCGTCAGCACACCTTTCACGCTCACCGGCATAGGCTCTGACCCCGACGGCGACGCGGTAGCCTATACTTGGGAGCAGAACGACCTCGGCCCCGCCGGCAACCCGGCTACTCCGGTCGCTGACGCGCCCTTGTTCCGTTTTTTGCCCCCCAATGCCTCTGCCAGCCGCACATTTCCTGACCTCGCCAGCTTACTTGGAGCTGCCGAGCTGCCGCCTGGTGAGCTGTTGCCTACCTACGCCCGGCGCCTGCACTTTCGTCTGGTAGCCCGCGACCAGCGCCGGCCGGCCGGGGGCACCGATTATGATACGACCAGCGTAGCCGTGATCGGCACTGCTGGCCCGTTTCTGCTTAAATCTCCAACGGCGCCAACTACTTGGGTAGCCGGGACAAATCAAGAAGTCATTTGGGATGTGGCTGGTACAGACCAAGCGCCCATCAACGCCGTACAGGTGGCTATTCTGCTTTCTACCGATGGAGGACTCACTTTTCCTACCACGCTGATTGCTGCTACGCCTAATGATGGCTCTCAGACGGTAATTATTCCTGCTGGTCTGAGCACTACTACAGCCCGCATAAAGGTGCAGGCGGCGGGCAATATTTTCTTCGCCGTCTCTCCACAGAACTTTACTATTTCCGGTGTACTGGCTAGCTCGGCCCTTGGCGTTGCACTTGGTACGGTGGAGGTTTTCCCTAATCCCAGCACTGGTGTCTTTCAACTAGAAGTGCACAACCAACAGTCAGGCCCCATTCGCGTGCTCGTTACGGATGCTATAGGGCGCATTATTCGCCAGGAAACAGTAGCTAAGTCAATAGCTCTGCTACAGTACCACCTCGACCTGCGCAGCCTGAGCCGGGGCGTTTATTATCTGCGCCTGACTATGCCCCAAGGTACCAGCGTAACACGCCTGCTGAAGGAATAGCCTCACCGGTTTAATCCTCGTGCTCTACCGACAAAATCACCCATATCTCCGCTGGCACTGCATAATGCCAAGTGCTTACTCGATACGCTAAGGACTTACTAAAATGTGTAACGAGCCTGCATCTTCACGTCGGAACGAAGGGAGCCCTCAATTTCTTCCAGGCCGGAGCTGATTACTTGCTGATGGCGATACTGCGTAGCTGCATAGCGCAGCCAGAGCGTGAGGTGGCGTGTGCATTTTACCTCTGCCAACGCGTACGTGCGCGTACCACGACCGAAGAGCGCGGGCACCGAAAAGGCGTACAGCACATCCTGCTCGAAAGCATACTGCCGGGTATCGTAGTCGTCGGTGTCAAAGAGGGCGTAGCGGGCGCTCAGGCGCAAATAGCGGTTGAGGCGAACGGTGGCATCCTGGGCTAGCAGGAAACCTGTGTGCGGCGTGGCTCCGTCTTCGCGGTAATGAGTGCCTTGCAGACGCGTGCGCAGACTGATACTAGATGAGGGCGCGGCGTCGTAGAAAAGCAGCAGGCTGCGGCGCTCGGTGGGTACGGGCTGAGGCACGGAGCGGAAGGGCGTCAGGTCCGCGTTCTGGTCTTTAGTACGTGAGCGGACCTGCACATAGAGTTGGCTGGTTTTGGTGGGCGCAAACGATAGGCGCAGCAAATAATCGTGGCCGCGCGAGGGGGCATCAACACGATACTTCAACCACGGAAACCAGAATTGATCATAATACCCGGTTATTTCCCAGCGCGGCGCAGGCCGCACTTTCAGGCCTAGGTATACCCCGCTTTCGTTGATATTACGCGTATTTTCGCCAAAGGCCTGCCCGTAAAAGGTGTGAAAGTTGCGGTCGTAGCGGCGGTACAGGATGGAGGCTTCTACGTTGGTGGCCAGACTGGCCAACAGGCCATTCACGGTGCCCAAGCCACCGCTGCTGGAGCGCGCTGTTTCACCGAAAAAGAGCACGTTACCGAGCACATAGCTATAGTGAAGGCCCACCGCCAGGTTATCTTTCCCCCGAAACTCGAACTGATTATAGGGCTCGGGACGGCGCTGCAAAGCCACGTCATAGTGTGTGCCTACCAAGGTAGCGCCGGCCGCAAAATTGCCCCCCACACTTGTATAAGCGATGTTGCCGCCAGCTACAGCTTCGTGCAGACGCTTCCGATTGGCCAACTCAGTAGCGGTGCGGTGCAGGCCACTGGTGCTGATACCCGACGAAAACGTATCGTAGATGGCCAGCGAATCGGTGGCAAACTGTTGATTTGCATCCACTTTTTTGGCCGAGAAAAAAGCTGTCGCGCGCACGGTCCTGTGCAAGCTTACGGTTGCCGCCGCCCCACGAAAGAAGGACGTTTCCAGCACCGATGAATAAGGTCGCACACCTAAGCTGCTGCGCCGCAGGGTGGTGATGGTTTCAGCACCTTTGCCTACCTGCAAACCCGATGAGAGCAGTAAGCCCTGGCCAAATTGCAGTTGGTAATCACCCAAGGCCAGAGTTTTGAGTCGGCCTCGCTCTTGCACTACAAAGTGTGCGGAGTAAAAATCGGCCCCTATACGCCCTTGCCCAGGTTTCCAAATCAGTGGTTCACCCGCATCTTTCTCCGCCGTAAAACCCAGACTAAAGTCGCGCGTGTGACTGACGCGGTAGCGCACCAAAAGCTTATCGGGTGAGCCGAGGTAGCGACTAAGTGGTCGACCGGTGCTGGTAGTATCAGCGGCGGCATAGCCTCTACGAGCCTGCAGACCTCGCTCGTAGCGCAGAAATAAGGCATTATTATCCTCGTGCAGGATACGCTGCCAGAGCGGACCACGCGCAGCGTTCTGGTTTCCAGATTGTACCGTTACGAAAGGCGCCACGCGGTAAATACTGCGCACTTGCTCAAAGCCCACGATGCTTTGCAGTTCATACAAGCTCAGGAGCGGACCAAGCTGCTGCCGATGATCCAGCAAGGCTGAAATCTGCGTTTCCGAGAGCAATAGTAAGCCTCGCAGTTCTTCCCGGCTGGCTGTATTCAGGTTTAGAGGCGTCTGATAATAAAGCAGCAGTGTTTCATATACATCTTCAAAAGCTACCTCGTCGCTCTGAATTTCGGCAAACAATTCCTGGATGAGCCGGTCCAGATCGGCGGCGGGGCGCACGTAATCCTGCGCTTGAAGCCGCAGAGGCAAAATCAGACACAGTAGCCCGCAGGCCCACCCTATAGTACGCCACCAACGATGCTTACTGGCAGTCGCACACCGTAGCGTCTCATCGTGCGCGCCCCCCAGGCTTGGCCTATCCTGGGAGGCTTTTTTGGATGGAGCACTCACTTTTTAGCCCACTGCAAACTCACGCCCACATGCTGACTCAAACCCAGCGCCGATTGCCAGGCCGCGGCATAGTCTATCTGAAAACGGCCGGCTTTGAAGCCTACGCCAGCTGTGGTTTGCTCCACTAGGGAAGCAAATCCGGCCCGAAGCGCCAGCGCCTCCAGCAACTGATACTCAATACCCGCCTTGAAATCAGCATCCTGCTCCACATCTTTTTCCGTCTCCACGTTGAGCATTAGCTTACTCGTGGGGCGGTATGAAAGCCCAGCTTTAAGCACAGTGGGTACCCGCTCATCCTCATAAGCAGCCAAACGCGCCTGATTCAAATTATATAAATATCCCCGAATATCAGCCTATCTGGAATCAGTTCAGCTTGCCCTCCCAGCGAAGCAGCAACCACTCTTTTACTACCCAAGCCCTGAATACTGACCTGCAATACATCCACGCGGCCACCCACGCTGATCTGTCCGCCCCGATATCCGTAGCCTAATCCCAGCCGCTGTTCAGCATACAGATTATTGCCAAAACGTTGCGCTTCGAAGCCGATTACACCACGACTGGGGGGCTTTTCGGTATGTACTGCACCCATCGGAGTAGCCACCACAAGCGCCACATTATTGAATGCAGAGCTTAAATAGCGGTTTTCAGCATAGAAACCGACACTAGTTTGACTTACTTGGCCCAGCCCGGCTACGTTGTTTCCTACAGCCCAAACATCCGTGATTGTTACCGACGCGTTGCCCAGCGCTGCCGCCCGCGCACCACGCACGCCAGGGCCGTTTCCAGCACTCGCAATAGAAATAGTAACGGAAAGAAATAAGGTTACGAACGATAAGTACCCGTTTAGCATAATAAGGAGATAAGAGGCTAATTCATGCCTCGCACGCCCAAAGCAAATTTCGCGGCAAATGTTTCAGTTCGCGTTTTTATTACAACGAGAATGTAAAGCCAGCTTATCACGGCGCAATTGCGGTCAATCGGTTTGCTACTATTGGCACATAAAAAAGCCCCCCAGATTCATCTGGGGGCTTTTTAAACAGTAATAAAGTCGTGGGCCTTACATATTTGCGCTGGCCTCGGCTTTCTCTTTGTTCTTTTTCTTCTTGATTTTAATCTTGCCGGCCTCAGCCGATTTGGTTTTCATCTTCCCGGCTTCCCCAGCACCATTCACCTGGCTAGGCATGCTGGCAGTAGCGCCGACGCCCGGATTGGGTCCCTTATTCACTATGGTCATTTCATCAACAAGGTGCTTAGCGCCACCAAGCTTATCCACGCAGAACAGCACATAACGGATGTCGACATTAATGCACCGCTTCAGGTCGGGGTCGTAGGCCAGGTCGCCCGTCATGGCTTCCCAGTTGCCATCGAAAGCCAATCCGATCAGCTCGCCGCGCCCGTTGATGACAGGTGAGCCGGAATTACCCCCGTAATGTCGTTATCCGTGATAAAGGCCACCGGTAGTTGCCCGTCCTTATTGGCATAAGGTCCAAAGTCTTTAGCTTTCAAAAGCCCTACCTGCTTGGCTGGCACCACAAATTCGGGGTTCGTAGGGTCTTCTTTTTCCAAAATACCCTTTCCCGTCGTCTGATAGTCATAGCTCACCGCATCGCGGCCCTGATAGGAGCGCACGGTACCGTAGCTCAGGCGCAGCGTCGAGTTCGCGTCGGGCGAGTACACTTTATCGGTGTTCTTGGCTCGCAAGCCTGCTACATACTGGCGGTTGGCCCGGCCCATGGTAGCTTGGCTGGCTTGCAACTGGGGGGCAATTTTCTGCACATAGTTCAGGTACACGGAGTTCATTGTCTTGAACGCCGGATCTGCTTCCAGCTTGGCCAAGGTAGGTGCCGCCAAAAAAGCGTTTAGCTTCGTTGGGGAGGTTAGAAAGGTGTTGCCAAACACGTAGTCGGTGTACTTCTTCATAGAGCCGCCATATTGCTTGGCCACCGTTTGAAATACCTCCGGATGCTGGGCCTTGGGCACATCAGTGTAGTAGAGGCCCATAAGGGCGGCAAAAACCTTCTTATCTGTGGTAGCGCTGTAATCTTTGAAGAACTCGGCAGCCGGCTCTTTCAACTCGGCTGTAGCCTTTTGAATGGCAGCTTTATCGGCATTTGGGTCTTTCAACAACGAATGCAAAGGCAGCATTCGAGCCGCGAACGTCATGATTTCGGTACCGAATGCGGCCTCATTCAGGTACACATTACTCAGGTTGAACTCACGTAGCGCCGCGTAATTCTGATTGATATCCTGCAAGGCGCTGCCGTAGAGTTGCTGGCGGGCGGGGTCAGCGGCAATCCACTGGGCAAACTGCGCTTCCTCTGCCTTTTTCTTATCTACCGTTTTCAGGCGCTTCATGCCTTCGTTTTGCCCGATGTAGTACTTCCAGTAGTTGGCAATGCTGGCGTACTTGGAGGCATATTTGAGGCGGAGCGCAGGGTCGGCATCCATATCTTCCTTCCACAGTTTCAGGCGGGTATCGCGCAGTTTGATGCGGGCTGGGTTGCTTTGGTCAAGTGTTAGCTGAAGGCCAGCAGCGGGCAGAAAGCGCTGCGTGCGGCCCGGAAAGCCAAATACCATGGCAAAGTCGCCCTCGCTCACGCCTTGCAGACTTACGGGCAAGTGTTTCTTAGGCACGTAAGGCACATTGTCGGCCACGTAGCCAGTAGTGGGCTTATTGTCTTTGCTGGCGTACACCCGAAACATCGAGAAGTCGCCGGTGTGACGAGGCCACATCCAGTTATCGGTGTCGCCGCCAAACTTACCCACCGATTCAGGTGGGGCACCTACCAGCCGCACATCCCCAAAGCGCTGATACACGAACATATAGTACTCGTTGCCGGCAAAGAAATCACGCACGTAGGCTACGTACTGGCCATTCTCTTTGGCTGCATCGGCCAGTTGCTTCTGCCGCTGCTGCACCAGCGCAACGCGCTCTTGCTCCGGCGTTTGGGGGGTGATGCCCTCCAGCACCTTTCCTGTCACGTCTTCCATCCGCATCAAAATGTCCACAAACAGGCCGGGGTTGGGTTTCTCTTCGCTCTTATTGGCGGCAAAAAAGCCGTCGGCAAGCAGGTTTTTCTCGGGCGTACTATGGCTCTGAATAGCATCGTAGCCACAATGGTGGTTGGTGAGCAGCAAGCCCTGGCCGCTAACAAACTCGCCCGTACAAAAGCCCCCCAGCTGCACTACGGCGTCTTTCAGGCTGGCATTATTGATATCATAGATTTCTTCGGCCGTCAGTTGCAGACCTTTCTTCTGCATATCGACGTAGTTGAGGCGCTTCACAAACATCGGCAGCCACATTCCTTCGTCGGCACGGGCGGCCATTGGTAGCAAGAGTACCAGCAGCAACGCATTCGCCCAGATTTTTTTCAGCATAAGGGGTGGGTAGTGGGAATGAAAAGGGGAAGTGAGTGTGTAAGAAAGGGACTTCTATAAAGCAAAGATCAAACTTACTCAGGTGGGGCGAGTAGTATGCATATTTTGTTGAAACCTTGTCTTGTTATACTCATTTCGCGGACTGAATACGGATAAGCAACTCACTAGATCGATTCCTGCTTTTTGTTTGTTGCTCAAGGGAACGAACACAAAAACTAACTTGCCGTTGCTTTTCGCATAACCTCCGCTATGGCTTCCCTGTTCCGGCGCTTTTTTCTTGGTCTTATCTGGTTGTACCGGCACCTTATTTCGCCGCTCACCCCAGCCAGCTGTCGGTTTCAGCCTACTTGCTCGGCCTACGCGGCGCAGGCCATCGGCAAATTTGGCCCCTGGCGCGGTGGCTGGCTGGCGCTACGCCGTATTGGCCGATGCCATCCGTGGGGTGGCCATGGCTATGACCCCGTACCCTAAGCTGAATCTTGCGTATAGCTAACCGTAACCGTTGCTTGTGCCTACTGGGTCAGGCAACGTTTTTCTGTTTTTATACTCTCAACCCATGCGTTTAATCCCCATCATAACACTGTCAATCAGCGCTTTGCTAAGCGTTAGTTGTTCGCAGGCCCAGTCCGATGAAGTAGCAGCCGGCAAGAAGGGCAAGAAGAAGGATAAAAAAGAAAGCCTGGAAAATCGTCTTATGGAGGGCGCGGTGCCAGGTTTGAGCCGTACAGGTTCGCTTAATAAAGCAGTTCCAGAAAGCTCTGGTTTGGCCCGTGCCGACCAGGCAGGCACCTTTTACACGCACGGCGACGCCGGCAACTCCCCTATTCTTTACAAAATTGACGAAACAGGCAAGCTGCTGAACGAAACCAGACTCAGTGTGCCGAACCAAGACTGGGAAAGCTTGGCGCAGGATAACAAGGGCAACTTATTCGTGATAGATGCGGGCAACAACAACAACAGCCGCCAAGATCTGGCTATCTATCGCCTCAACCCAGCCAACCCCAAGCAAGTAGGCGCTATCCGATTCACGTATGCGGATCAGCGCGAATTTCCGCCCGCAAAAGATGCCCGGAACTTCGACTGTGAGGCTGCGCTCTGGCACGACGGCATGATTTACCTTTTCACCCGCGACCGCGCCAATCAAACAACCAGTAAGGTGTATGCTGTACCGGATAAGCCCGGCCAGCAAACCGCCCGCTTACTTACCAGCCTCTCTATCAACGGCGAAGTAACAGATGCTGACTTAAGCCCTGATGGCAAACGCTTGGCCTTGATGGGTAAGGAAGAGATGTTTCTGTATGAGGGCGACTCGTTTCAGACGCTGCTCAAGTCGACGCCTCAGCGAATAGCCTTACCTGGCGCGGGCCAAACGGAAGGCATTGTTTTTACCGATAACCAAACCCTAGTTATCAGCACGGAAGAAGGATCACTTTACCAGTATTCGTTGCAGGGCCAGTCGAAATCAGGGGCCAATGTTGGAGCCCAATAATTACGCAAGGAATCATCAGCTACTTTACAAGCATAAAAAAGCCCCCAGAGTTGTTCTGGGGGCTTTTTTATGCTGCATGATGGCCTACTTCGATTTTACCATCTTTTGGGCTTGCTCAGCGGCCGCACGTGCATCTAAATCTCGGGGGGCAAAGCCGAAGGGATTGTTGGGCCATTTGCCGGCACGCAACAATACCCACAAACCCATAAAAATCAGCGGAATACTTAGGATCTGGCCCATGTTCAGCACCATTCCGCTCTCGAAGTCGGACTGATCTTCCTTGAGAAATTCCACTAGAAAGCGGAAGGTGAACAGCAGCACTACGAACAAGCCGAACAGTTGCCCTCTAGGCGTTTTTTCCTTCGTACGGTTCCACATCAGGTACAGCAGCACCAGCAAAAACACGCAGAATAGCGACTCATAAATCTGGGTTGGATGACGCGGGACGGCTACGCCATTCACTAAGTGCTCCGTGTCGCGCACAAATTTAAAAGCCCAGGGTACTGTGGTTTCGTGGCCGAAAATCTCGGAGTTGAACAAGTTGCCCAAGCGAATGAGTGCACCACCGAGCGCCACCACAATCACGATCCGATCGAGGGTCCAGAGGTAATCGAACTTATTATTGCGACTGAATAGCCACACAGCCAGCAAGATGCCCAACGTAGCACCGTGGCTAGCCAGTCCGCCTTCCCATATCTTGAGAATATCGAGCGGATGAGTAAGGTAATAGCCAGGGTCGTAGAATAAGCAGTGGCCGAGCCGGGCACCTACAATAGTGCCCACCAGCATATAAATCGTGATTACATCGACCCACTGCGGGGATACGCGCTCGGAACGGTAGATGTGCGACAGCACAAAGCTACCCAGCACAAAGCCGGACATAAACAGCAAGCCGTACCAGCGCAGGGTAAGGGGGCCTATCTTAACGATTTCGGGCGCAACGTCCCATGTAATGTAAGCGAGCAGCGAGGTCATGCGAAGAAAAAAGAGGGGTACAAAGGCAAAGGTACTCAGGCATTCGACTTACATCTTTGTAAGTCGAATGCCTATTCAGGTATCGGGCGTAAGCACGACGAGACAGTGCTGAAGTAATTAGCGGCGGGCGGGTAGAGGCGCCGGCGGGCCTCCATCAAGCTGATAGTGAGTTACGGGTTCTGCAGAGCGCAGTACGGCACCGTCGCCGCTAAGTAACAGCACTATGCCCAGTAATGCAGCATAGCTGGGCCAGCGCAGCCAAGTACGCAACGGTTGGCGCTCTCCGGTTGCCTCCCTAACGAGCCGGGCACGTACTCGGCTATAGAAGAAAGGCTGAGGCTGGGCATCTTGCATGTTACGCCACTGGCGCAACAGGTCTTCCAATTCCTCATCGGCAGAGGGGCGAGTAGCAGGATCAGACATGGGGCAGGAGTGGAATAAGATGATTGCGAAGGGTTTTGCGAGCGCGAAACAACAGAGATTCCACGGCCGGCACGGTTGTTCTGAGGACAGCGGCTATTTCCTCGTAACTCAATTCCTGCTCGTGGCGCAGCGTAAAAGCCACTTGCTGCTGGTCGGGCAAGCGGGCAATATGCGTCAGTAAAAATGCAACCTGCTGCTGCCCTTCCAGTTGGGCCTGCGGGTGGGCATAGTCGGCCGGCTCGTGCAGCACCTGATTATCGAAGCCCAAGAGGCTGGTGAAATAAGCGAAGCGCTTCTGCGCCTTGGCGCGCTGTCGGTGTTTAAGGGCCTGCGAGGTGGCCAGCCGATAAAGCCAAGTGCTCAGCGCGGCCTCTCCCCGAAACCTATCAATTGTTTGGTAGACCTCCACGAATACTTCCTGTGCCACATCCTCCGCCTCTTCCGGCGACCGTAGTAGCGCCAATACCGTGCGGTAAATCCGGTTTTGGTATTGTTCTACCAACTGGCGAAACGCGGCCTCACTGCCCTGCTGGAGTTGCGCTACCAACTTGGCATCGGCAGATGCCGCGAAGCCTTGGCCGGAAGACGGAATGCTGTGAGCGATGGGCAGCGGAAGTGTGTACACCAGTGAAGCGAAAACCGAAGAATAAAAACGACCTAAGCTCAGCACTCGGCTTTTCCTGCACATACTAAGCTTATATCTGCTTAGGCCAAGTTAACGCGTAAAACTTGCGCTCACAGTTCTATATTTCCATAATACCTTGATTAGTAGAGCCCTGATTTACGCAAAGCAGCAACATTTCCTCTGCGTAAGCCTGGCCAAGGCACGCTCAGCGGCTATAATTCACTTAGCTCTTGTGTGTAGCCCCCACTCAAGATAGGGAAGCGCAACCAAGAGCGCGGATCCACATTATAGTCGTCGAGGTGGAAGGCCGGTGCGTAGCGCTCACGCTTCCACTGATTGCGCGCCCACAGCGAGTAAAAGCGCTTTACATAGATTTTCAGCTGTTCCGCATCGGTCGATGCTTCTTCTTGCACCAAAGTGGCTAACACTTGACGCGGGCTAAGGCGATCGTAGAAAGCCAGACGCTCGATGCGGTTGAGCAACACGTACGGCATCAGGTCGCGCTCGTCCGTTTGCTTATCTTCCAAAGGGCGAAGCTCAGCCGTGGGTTGCAGCGCATTCACGTGGCGTAAAGCGTGGTAGCCAAGTTCTTTTTCAGCCCAACGCAACCATTTTTTTACGAAATCCTTATCGACGCCGGCAATGGGCGAAATACTGCCAGCCGTGTCGCCGTCCATCGTGCAGTAGCCCACCGACGCTTCGGAGCGGTTGGACGTAGTAATCAGCAGGCAGTTTTGCACGTTGGCTAAAAGCCAGATGCCGGGAGCTCGTACTCGCGCCTGAATATTTTGGAGAGCTAAATCGTCGGTCTGCCACGTTAGCGGCCGATTGAGAGCGTGTTCAATCTTGGCAACATACCCTTCCACTTCCTCATCGATGGTCCAATCAAAGAAAATGCCCCCCAGCTCGTCAGCCAGCTCCTTCGCCGACTGAAACGTATCATCGGAAGAGTTGACCGTGCCCTGGTAAGCAGTAGTAAGTAAGCGGCCAGTCAGCTTTTGATTGACTGCTTTTTGCTTCTGGTTAAGCAGGCTGAGGGAAGCATCTTTTGGGCCGGGTGCATTCTGGTCGGCTACTAGCACAACCGGGCCAGCTAGCGTCGCAATTTCTTCGGCTGTGAAGCACCCAGCACGACGCATGAACTCGGCTGTACCTAGCTCCGCTGTACCTAAGCGTACCATTTCGGCCACGGCTACGGCACACATGCAGGAGTCGGCGCCGCCACTAAGGGACAGCACAAATCCACGACTGCGCGCCTTGCGCATGTAGTCGAACAGGGCTAAGCTGAGGGCTTGGTTCAGCTCGCGGTATTCGTCGGGTGTGGGCAAGGGCACAACATCCGTGGGGGGCAAATCTGAGTCAAAGTCAACATCTATGCACTCCAAATCCACTTCCTTGAAGCTTAACAGCTGATTGCGGAGCAGCAAATGCCCATTACGCGCCACCAGTATTTCGCCGTCGTAAATGATACGTCCAGCTTCGTTGCCCAGCAGGTTAGCGTAGAGGTAGGTGCAATTATACTTTTGCGAAGCCTGCAATACGAGTTGGTAGCGCACATCCGTTTTGCTCATAGCAAAATGGCTGGCCGATGGATTCACAATGAGCTGTACTCCGCGTTCCATCAAACGGCCTGCCGGCCGATCATCAGCGGGACGCCACGCATCCTCGCAAATCTCAAAGCCAAAGCGAACGCCTTGGTGCTCAAAAACTAAGTCGCCTAAAGGCCATGTCTCGCCTTGCCACGCAATGGTAGTAGTTTCGCCCGCCCGCCAGGAGTTAAAGAAACGCGGCTCGTAATGCACGCCGTCGTTGGCTAGGAACTGTTTGGCAGCAAAGCCTAGAATTTCGCCGTCGCGCAGTACAGCAGCGGTGTTATAGGTCCTTCCGTCAATGCGAACAGGCAAACCTACACAAACCAGAATACCCTCTGTCCAGGGCCGAATCTGCTGCAGATACTCCAGCGCTGCGGCTGATAGCCAGTCACTCAAAAATAAGTCTTCGCACCCGTAGCCTGTCAGGCTTAGCTCCGGCAGACATAGCAAATCGACACCAGCCGCCTTCGCTTGCTCAATAGCTTCGCGAATGGTACGCAGATTATGGTGCCAATCAAAAGGAATCTGGTTGAGGGCAGCGCCAGCTAATCGCATGGAAAGAGAGAATAGTTTAGCCAACAACTACTTTTTGCCCCCCAGAGTTGTCTTAGCGGCTCAAAAGCTCTGCAGAAGATGGGCAGCGCACAAACAATGGAAGCAGCTATACGCCCAAGACTGTCAGGGCACGCTCGGCCGCTGTTTGTTCGGCTTGTTTCTTCGAGAGGCCCATGCCCGTCGCTACGGCTTCATCGTCTACAAATACTGTAGCTGAAAATTCCATTACGCCACCCATCTGAGGCTCACCGGCCAACTCATAGCGCAGATGCTTGCCTTGGCGTTGCGCCCACTCAATAAGCTTACTCTTGAAATTAGCAGTCGTAGTGGTGAGCGACTTTACGTCTACATAAGGCTTAATCAAGCGGGCTAACACAAATTTTCGGGCTGCTTTGTAACCCTGATCCAGATAAACAGCTCCTACTAAGGCCTCCAGCGCATTACCGTTGACAGAGCGTGAACGGGCCGCCCTGCCTTGGGTTGGGTCGAGCTGCACTAGCTTATCCAGCCCAATTTTCAGAGCCAAGGCGTTTAGGCTTTCACGATTCACAATGCGGGAGCGCATTTCCGTGAGAAATCCTTCCTGCTCGTAAGGATACTTGCGAAATAGGTATTCGGCCACCACCGTCCCGAGTACAGCATCACCCAGAAATTCTAGGCGCTCGTTACTCTGAGTACGACTTTTATCATCCTGTTGTCGCACCAGCGACGAGTGCGTGAACGCTAGTTGGTACAGCCGAATATTATCCGGCGTGCGGCCAGTCACTGTGGCAATGGCTTGGCGAAAAGCCCTATCCTGCCCCAGCAACCGCCGGAAGAATCCGAACAGCGGAAGTGGCTGCCCCGGCCGTGTCATTAACCTTGAAATTTGCGAAACAGAACCGACGTATTGTGCCCACCAAAGCCGAAGGTATTGCTCAGCGTCACATTTATATCCCGCTTCTGCGCTTCGTTGAAAGTAAAGTTCAACCGTGGATCTAGTTCTGGATCAGCGGTAAAGTGGTTGATGGTAGGCGGAATCACGCCATGCTGCAAAGCCAGAATACAGGCAATAGCCTCAATACCGCCAGCGCCGCCCAACAGGTGGCCAGTCATGCTTTTGGTGGAGCTAATGTTTAGGTTGTAAGCATGCTCACCAAATACCTTCTCAATGGCTTTCACCTCGGCCCCATCGCCTAGGGGCGTGCTAGTACCATGAGTATTAATGTAATCCACATCCTCTGGGCCAATGCCTGCATCGCGCAGGGCGTTTTGCATCACCAGCACTACCCCATTGCCTTCTGGGTCAGGGGCGGTGATGTGGTAAGCATCCGAAGACATGCCGCCGCCGATAATCTCAGCATAAATTTTTGCCCCCCGGGCTACTGCGTGCTCGTAGGCTTCTAGAATAATAGCGCCGCCGCCTTCACCTAACACAAAACCATCGCGCTCCTTATCATAAGGGCGGGAAGCCTGCTCGGGCGCGTCGTTACGCTCACTCATAGCCTTCAGGGCGTTGAATCCGCCTACGCCTGCTTCCGTAATAGCAGCTTCCGAGCCACCAGTTACCATTACATCGGCCAGATTGAGGCGGATGTAATTGTAGGCAGCAACAATAGAATCGGACGACGACGCGCAAGCGGAAGTAGTCACAAAATTTGGCCCCCGGAACTTGTGCCGAATGGAAATATTGCCCGACGAGCTATCGGCAATCATCTTCGGAATGAAGAATGGGTTGTAACGGGGTGTGCCGTCGCCCTTCGCGAAGGTGAAGCATTCCTCCTGAAAGGTTTTGAGGCCACCGATACCGGAACCCCAGATAACACCTACCCGGTCGCGGTCAACACCGTCCAGCAAGCCAGCATCTTTGATAGCTTCGTCGCTGGCAATGATGGCGAACTGCGTGAAGAAGTCCATTTTACGGCCCTCTTTACGCTCGAAATAATCATCGGGGTTATACCCCTTTATCTCGCAGGCGAAACGGGTTTTGAACTTACTGGCGTCAAAGCGCGTGATGGGCGCGGCACCACTAACGCCCCTTGACAAACCATCCCAATATTCGGTGACGGTTTTGCCAAGAGGCGTAAGGGCACCAAGGCCGGTCACAACAACTCTCCGAAGAGACATAGGCTAACGGGAGAAATTAGAAAGCAAAACGGCCGGCGGCGGGCCGGCCGGTAAGCAATAGAACGGGTAACGGCTACAAAGCCATCAGGTTATTTGGCGTGCTCCTCGAGGTAGCTGATAGCTTGACCCACGGTGGCGATATTCTCGGCCTGATCGTCGGGGATAGACACGTTAAATTCTTTTTCGAATTCCATGATCAATTCAACAGTATCCAGCGAATCAGCGCCCAGATCGTTGGTGAAGCTAGCTTCTGGAGTTACTTCCGAGGCTTCAACGCCAAGCTTGTCAATGATAATGGCCTTTACTTTTTCTGCAATTTCAGACATTTCCGTGGGGGTTTAGAGAAAACTCGGCACAAATAACACTAACTTCCCTAACATTGTCAAACCAACCACCCCTAATCTTGCAGGTACAAGATTACGGCCGAGCTAGTTCCCTTTGGCTCCTGCGGTCCGTTGTTTTGTCCTGCGTAAGCCCGCAAGCACCCTATGAAAATGCTAACGCTGGATGTTGAGTATGACTGTGACTTTGAGCTATTTGGCCTCGTCTCATCGAGCCGCGAACACACCCTTGCCTGGACGCTGAATCAGGCCCTGCGCCTGCGCTTGGTGAAGCAGCAAGACCTCATATATGACCTGCTAACAAAAGGTCGTTTGGTTATCAGCAATTATGTGTACGCCACTGAAACACTTACTTTACGGCTACTACGCAACCGTTCCGTGGACCCATCGCCACTGAAAAAGCCGTTTCTTGCACCTGATATTAAAGAGTATGACTACTTGCTGCAAGTTAGTAATGGGTCGGGTGCGCTGGCGGCTAGTGAATTGATAGAACAGCTTACGGCCTTACCCGCAGTACAGTACGTATGTCAGTTCGACCCAAATGAATTGAAGTTTAAAGAAAACCTGCTGTTTTGATGAAGTAACCTAGCTCCAGCGTGGTGTGCTGTCATAAACAGCCTTCAAATTGCCCCCCAACTTACTCGTTCAACGATCCACCAAGCTGGAGCTTGGTGCTACCTGCTTATGGAACCTCGTCCGCATTACAATAAAACCAAAATTGTGGCCACCGTTGGCCCTGCCTCAAACACTTACGAACGTCTGGGTACGCTCATTCGGGAGGGTGTCGATGTGTTTCGCCTCAACTTCTCACATGGCTCCTACGAGGATCATTTAGCAGTTATTAATAATGTGCGGCGCCTGAACAAGGATATACGCACGAATGTGGGCTTACTGCAAGACTTGCAGGGCCCCAAAATTCGTCTTGGCGATGTAGAAGGTGGTGGTGTTGAGATAAAGCCCGGCGATAAGATTAAGCTGGTGTGCGGCGAAAAAGAAATCAGCACGGCTACGCGCTTAAGCACCATTTATATGGGGCTAGCCCGCGATGTGAAGCCTGGAGACATGATTCTGATTGACGACGGCAAAATTGAGCTACGGGTACTAGCTACCGACCGTGAGCAGGAGGTAGATGTGGAAGTAGTGTACGGAGGACTTGTGAAGCCGCGCAAAGGGATTAACCTGCCCGACTCGGACGTATCAGCGCCGTCGATGACGGAGAAGGACATCGAGGACCTAAAATTCGGCTTGGAGCACGATGTAGATTGGGTAGCCCTTTCCTTTGCCCGCCGGGCAGAGGACATCCGATTCATTAAGTCATTGATTGCAGAAAGTGGCAAGCAGACGCGCGTGGTTGCGAAAATCGAAACGCCGGAAGCTCTCCGCAACATCGACGAGATCATTGCGCTAACAGATGCTGTTATGGTAGCCCGTGGCGACCTAGGCGTAGAAATCAATGGTGGCGAGGTTCCGCTGGCGCAGAAGATGATTATCGAGAAGTGCAATAAGCTCGGCAAGCCGGTAATCGTTGCCACTCAGATGATGGAGAGCATGATTACTAACCCACGACCAACGCGCGCGGAAACCAATGACGTGGCCAACGCCGTCCTTGATGGTGCTGATGCCCTTATGCTGTCCGCTGAAACGGCCGTTGGCGAGTATCCAGTGGAGGTTATTCGTTCCATGGTGAACACTGTGCGCAGTGTTGAAACCCACGCTAATAATATATTCCACCGCTTCCACCCCATCGACCCAGCCGCACCATCTTTTATGGTCGACAGCGTATTATCTGCGGCGGTTCACCTTGCTCGTAATACAAAAGCCAGCGCTATTACTGGCTTAACGCACCGTGGCTACACAGCCTTTCAAATCGCTAAATACCGTCCCAAAGCCGATATTTTCGTCTTCACTGACACCCGCGACTTGCTGACGGTATTGAGCCTCGTGTGGGGTGTGCGCGCTTTCTACTATGACCGCATGGTGAGCACCGACAACACCGTGTCGGATCTTAAGTATGTGTTGACCACTACCGGCAACCTCAAAAAAGGTGACGTATTCATCAATACAGCGTCAATGCCCATCAACGAGAAAGGCAAGACCAATATGGTGAAGGTGAGCGTGGCCTAAACTAGGAAGGCAATAAACGGAAGCGGAGTACATTAACTCGGCTTCCGTTTATTGCTTGGCTTAATAGAAACATGAAAAGGCCCTGCACTTGCGCGCAGGGCCTTTTCTATGCTAGAGCAGAAAGCCTCTTGCTAAACTAAGCGGCAGCTAGCGAGTTCACGAACTTGGTCAGGCTCGACTTATTGTTAGCCGCCTTGTTCTTGTGAATGATGTTCTTCTTAGCCAGACGATCTAGCATTGACGATACTTTCTTCAGCAACTCTTGGGCTTCAGTGGCATCGGTGGCAGCACGCAGCTTCTTGATAGCGGTGCGGGTAGATTTGGCCTGGTAACGGTTCAACACGCGCTTGGCTTCGTTGGAACGGATGCGCTTGAGGGCCGATTTATGATTCGCCATGGTATGGAAATAGTGACGTTCTGCTCGATTTAAATTTCAGTTCGGGTGGCAAAGGTAAGGCTTTGGATGGAAATACCAAATAGCTCCCCCTCACTTTTGCTCCTTATTGAAGCAGTTAACCAATAGCGCGCCTCTTATAAAGCTTTGTTTAACCCGGCAGTAATGGTATGCATGACGAACTTTTTTCTGCGTTTATACTTTAGGAAGTGATTTTTGTCTATTTTAGAGTAACACCGCCGGGCAAACACCATTCTATACCTTTTTGGTCATGCCGCTTATTCAACACTCGCGCTATCAGCCGCCGTTTTACATGTTTAACGGCCATTTGCAGACCATTGTGCCCAGCCTGTGGCGCACGGTGCCCGATGTACGCTACCAGCGCGAACGGGTGGAAACTGACGATGGTGACTTCTTAGACTTGGACTGGTCGAGAGTGACGGAAGGGAAAGCGGCTGACACGTTGACCATCGTCTCGCATGGGCTGGAGGGCGATGCTGGCCGGCCGTATGTGCGTGGTATGGTACGAGCTATCAACCGCGCTGGCTTTGATGCCTTGGCGTGGAACTACCGCAGCTGCAGTGGCGAAATGAACCGGCTGCTCCGCTCCTATCACCTCGGCGACACCGATGACCTTGATTTCGTAGTGCGCTACGCCCTAGGCGTTGGTCATTACAAGCGAATCTATCTCACTGGTTTTTCTGCCGGCGGCAACGTGACCTTAAAATATTTGGGGGAAAAGGCTGACCGCGTACCTGCTCAGGTACAGCGCGCTGCTGTGTTTTCGGTACCAACTGATCTAAAGTCCAGTTCTCAGCACATTGCCCGCCCCGAAAACCGCGTGTATCTGAACCGATTCTTAAAAACGCTACGGGCTAAGATGCGCCAAAAGGCTGAATTACTGCCAGGACAAGTGGATATTGAAAACTTAGAAGAGCTACGCGACTTTGTGCAGTTTGATGACCGTTTTACGGCTCCTATGCACGGCTTCAAGTCGGCTGACGATTACTATGAGCATTCCAGCTCAGGGCGTTATATCGAGCATATTCGGGTGCCTACTCTTATTGTGAATGCCGAAAATGACCCATTTTTGCCCCCCGCCTGCTTCCCCCGCGACGCGGCCGCAAATAGTCAATTCGTGTTTTTGGAAACGCCTCGTGAGGGTGGCCATGTAGGGTTTCCCGAGGGTACGCCGGATGGCAACTACTATTCGGAGCGCCGCGCTATTGAATTTCTGACTGCGGAAGTGCCAGCGTAAGCAAGATGAAGTGCTTTACACCTATACTGTAGTTGCGGGCACGAAAACGACTTTCTTCGTCTCGAAAAATTCTTCCTTGAAATAGTCGCTTAGGTCAAATAAAGTGGCAGGCAGGCCTGCTTCGGCTATTTCTTCCGTCAAATCGCCACCTTTCAAATAATATAAGCCGCTGGTAGCGTCGCCGGGGCGCTTGTAGCGCTGGGCAATCCAAGTGTGAAAGGTGGCTAAGCGTGCCACGGCTCGGCTCACCACGTAATCAAACTTTGGGCGAACTTGTTCGACGCGCGTCTGCTCAGCGGTGACGTTAGTCAGATGAAGGGCCAGCGCCATTTCCTGCACCGCGTGAATCTTCTTGCCGATACTATCCACAAGGTGAAATTTCACTTCGGGAAATAGAATAGCTAGCGGCAAGCCCGGCAGGCCGCCCCCCGTACCTACATCCAGAACCGAGCTACCAGACGTGAATTCTACCACTTTCGCAATGCCGAGCGAGTGCAGAATGTGTCGCTCGGTCAAGTTATCGACATCGGTGCGAGCCACCAGATTTAGGCGCTCATTCCAGCTTTTAAACTCCATTTCAAGTTGCTGGAAGCGCTGGCGCTGCTGGTCGGTAAGGTGCGGGAAGTAGTGGTGAATCAGGTTCATGGGGGGCAAAAGTAACGCGGAAAAGCGTCGCCTACCAGGCGGATAATGCTAGGCGGGTTTGTGCCGCTGACGTCGCCAAGCTACCACGATTCCCAGAAAAGCGCCAAGCAGAATACCGATTGCCGAAGCGATAAACGGCCCAATAAAAATAGTAGCGGCCGCGCCGAGCGTTTGCAGAGGCTGCAGAATACGCGGAAGCGAAAATAATGTCAGGAGTTTAGCCACGCCCAGCGCCCCCACCAACAGTGCAACGTTGCCCAGCAGAAAACCTGGAACAGATCCAATTGCTACCGCAATCAAATACGTGCTTAAAGGCCGCAGACGGGCACTATACCTCACTATTACCGCGCCCACCAACAACCCTACGAGCCACAAGACAAAAATTGAAAGAATGAAGAAGTAGGGCACGGTCAAATGTATAAAAAAAGCCCCCCAGATAATTACTGGGGGGCTTTATTAGATGACTTAGATAATATGCTTCTTATTCTTCACCATGTCATAGAGCAATTCGCGGGCACGATGTAACTGGGCTTTCACGGTGCCGAGCGGGGCTTTTAGTTCGGTGGCAATTTCTTCGTAGCTCAGCTCATCGAAGTAGCGCAAGGTTACGAGGCGCTGATATTTGTCGGGCAGCCGCGACACCACGTGCTGCATGATTTCGATCTTCTGGTTCTTGATTGCCGACTCCTGTGGGTTCAGGTTCTGGTCGCGGAAGTCAATCGTGATTTCGTCGCCGTTGTCAATCTTGATGGCCGAGTCAATTGACATCGTCTTGATCTTATTCTTGCGAATAAAGTCGATGCAGTTGTTGGTGGCGATGCGAAACAGCCAGGTACTGAAGGCGTACTCGGGGTTGAACTTGTGCAGGTTGCGAAATGCTTTGGCGAAAGCTTCGATGGTTAAGTCCTCGGCGTCGTCGGGGTTGCGTACCATCTTCAGCACTACATGGTACACGGGCTTCTTGTAAATCTGCATCAGCTCGGCGTAGGCTTTTTCGTCGCCCTGCTCAACGGCGGCCCGAATTAGCTTGAAGTCATGCTTAGCTTTGGCGGAGAATTGTTTCTGTATTTCCTGGTTGTTTACTTCCATCGGAGGGTGCGGTAGAGGAACAGTGAAATTCCCAGAGCGAGATAATTAAAAAAATAAACTGCGTCGAGGACTGGTAACAGCCAAAAAGGCAGACGGTCGGCTAAATGACGGCCGAGCCGCGCGTAGGTTGCGCTAATAGCTCCCGTCCGCACCGCCCATATAACCGCCAAAGGTATCCAATCGGGCCGGGAAAACACGAGCAAAGTTGCTGTGAAATAAAAAAGAAGATTAGTGCCAATAAACGTTCCAATTCGGACCTGATCTTTCCATGAATAGCGCGGCCCGGCCGACAAATGCCGCCGCTTTTGCCGCCACCACGCCGCCCACGTTTGGGCCGGCCAACTCACGGTTTGAGCCGCTGGTTGTACTTGCACTGTCACGCGCTGCCCTTGCGCCACGGCGTCCTGCACCAGCAAGTCGTCGTCGCCGCCCAAGCGCCGCAAGTGAGAGGCAAACCCTTTGGTAGCTTGAAAACAGCTTTTGGTATAAGCTAGGTTTCGACCCACTCCCATATAGGGATTACCACGCCACGCGAACGACAGATACTGTGCTCCGGTCAGCAAGGTTTCAAACCGAATCAGCTTATTCAAGAACCCTGGACCTGACGCGTATCCTGAGTAACCAAGCACAATATCGGCGGGCTGCGCAAAGCCGCTTTGCATGGATTTGATCCACTGATTTGTAGCAGGCCAGCAGTCAGCATCGGTAAAGAGCAACTGCTCGTAGCGGGCGGCTTTTATACCCAATGTAAGGGCATACTTCTTCGGCGAAAACTCGACTGGCGTATTTAATACGGATACTAAGCGTACGTGCGGGTAAATCTGGTTGAATTGCTGAATCAAGCTGGCGGTGCCATCGGTCGAGCGGTCGTCAACCAGAATTACCTCAAAGCCTGCTGGGTAGTCTTGTTGTAGTAAGAGCGGCAGCAACCGCCGTAGGTTTTCCAACTCATTATGAGCACACACTACCACCGAAACAGGCTCCGCCGCCGCTTCATCAGGCGCAGGCGCATTGGGGCGACTAATGAAGGATAGAAAATAATAGCCGGCGTAGTAGAGCTGAACCAGCGCACAAGCCAGCAACAGCCAGACCGCGGGCGAAAAAGGCAGGGACAAGGCGCGGAGGGTCAGTGGGGGGCAAAATTAGGTATTAATCACGGGCAGCGGGCTACCTTTGCAGATTCTACCGTCGTTTCCCGCCAACGCTCGCCGGAAACCCCTCTTAGTGATTAGATGACCTTCGATTTAGTAGCCCACGATCCGCAGACCAAAGCCCGCGCCGGCGTGGTGCATACCGCCCACGGCGCCATCGAGACGCCCATTTTTATGCCCGTTGGCACAGCCGGCACCGTGAAAGCTGTGCAGCAGCGCGACCTCACCAACGACGTACAAGCCCAGATTATCCTCGGCAATACCTACCATCTGTACCTGCGGCCTGGCCTCGACATCTTGCGCCAAGCTGGCGGCCTGCACAAATTCAACGGCTGGGACCGGCCTATTCTGACCGACAGCGGCGGCTACCAAGTGTACTCTTTAAGTAACACCCGCAAGATTAAGGAAGAAGGCGTCAAGTTTCGCTCCCACATTGATGGCTCTCAGCATCTATTCTCACCAGAGGGCGTGATGGACATTCAGCGCACTATCGGGGCCGATATTATCATGGCCTTCGATGAGTGCACGCCGTGGCCCTGCGAGTACGACTACGCCCGCCGCTCCTTGGATATGACGCACCGCTGGCTCACGCGCTGCATTCAGCGCTTCGACAGCACCGAAGGTCACTACGGCTACGAGCAAACGCTTTTCCCCATTGTACAGGGCAGCACCTTCAAAGATCTGCGCATCAAATCAGCGGAGTTTATAGCCGAGCAAGGTCGCGAAGGCAATGCCATCGGCGGCTTGAGCGTGGGTGAGCCCGCCGAGTTGATGTACGAGATGACTGAGCTGGTATGCGATATTTTGCCCACCGACAAGCCCCGCTACCTCATGGGCGTGGGCACGCCGGCTAATATCCTGGAAAACATCGCGCTCGGCGTGGATATGTTCGACTGTGTGATGCCCACTCGCAATGCCCGTAATGGCATGCTGTTCACTACGCAAGGCATCATCAACATCACGAATAAGAAATGGGCGACTGACTTTGAGCCGATTGATGCTGAACTTGGTGGCTACGTGAGCACGTTTTATACGCGGGCTTACGTTCGGCATTTATTCCAGAGCCAGGAAATGCTCGGCCCGCAGATTGCCTCTATTCACAACCTTACTTTTTACCTCTGGCTGGTGAGGCAAGCGCGCGCCCACATCATCGCTGGCACCTTCCGAGAGTGGAAGGAGAAAATGGTGAAACAGGTAATGGCCCGATTATAAGTTTGTATTTCGTTGCTCGTGCTGAGTAGGAATACTTAGCTGAACATCCACGAAAACACATTAACGCAACTCGAAGTGAAGCTTCTCGATAAGTACATCCTCAAAAAATTCCTGACCGCGTTTCTCTTCACGGTTGTGATGTTGGTGGCTGTAATTTGTGTGATCGACTTCACGGAGAAGAACGACGATTTTATCAAGCATAATCTGGCTGCCAAGACGATTATCCTTGATTATTACGTTAATCTGTTTCCCTATTTCGCCAATCTACTCTCGCCCATTACGGTATTTATTGCCGTCGTTTTCGTAACGGCGCAGCTCGCGTCGCGTACTGAAATTGTGGCAATTCTGGCCAGTGGGATCAGTTTTCCGCGGCTCTTGGTGCCGTATGTGATGGGGGGCGTTATTATCGGCGTGGCCACATTTGGCCTTATTGGCTGGGTAATTCCAATTACCAGTAAAACGCGGGTGGAGTTCGAGCGCAAATACACCAAGCGGCAGTTTCGCTTCGATCAGCGCAACGTGCATATTAAAGTGGGGCCGCGCAGCTATGCCTACATGGAGAGCTACGACAATACGAATAATATCGGTTACCGTTTCGCGCTGGAGGACATTGAAGGTACTACGCTCAAGCGTCGCCTCACCGCCGACGCCATTACATGGGATTCGGTAAAACGTGCCTGGCGCCTCTCACCCCAACTAGTGCGCACCTTCGATGGCCAGAACGAAAGCCTCAAGTCCTACCCGGCCCGCGACACCACGCTCAACCTGTATCCTAAAGACTTTGCCAGCACCTATCGCCTGGCCGAGACGCTCACGTTGCCCGAGTTGAACCGATTTATTCAGCAGAAAATCGACCGCGGCGCCAGCGACACCCAAACCTATTTGAGCGAGAAGTACGAGCGCTACGCCTACCCGTTTGCCATCCTTATTCTGACCGTTATCGGCGTTATTCTGAGCGCGGGTAAGTCGCGCAGTGGCGTGGGGGGCAAAATTGCGCTGGGCTTCGTGCTGGCTTTCATCTTCATCATCTTCGTGATTCTGAGCCGCAACTTGGCTGCCGTTGGGTCGCTGTCGCCTCTGCTGGCAGCCTGGATTCCCAGCATGGTGTTCTCCGTCATTGGGCTAGTCTTGTATAGGTTGGTGCCGAAATAGACAGGCCTCACCTACCCCATCACGAATAAAAAAGCCCCCGAGATATGCTCAAAGACTACCTACGCCTACACTTTATTGTTTTGCTGTGGGGCTTCACGGCTATTCTAGGAAAGCTTATTTCGGTGCCGCCGGTAGAGCTAGTTTTTTGGCGGACGCTGCTGGCCACTACTGGTTTGGGCCTATTGCTGACCCTTAAAAAGCAAAGCGTGCGCATACCACTCGGCCAGGCGGTACGCTTGCTTAGCGTGGGCTCGTTGGTAGCTGTACACTGGATTACCTTTTTCCTCGCCGCCCGCCTTTCGTCTGTGAGTGTGTGTCTGGCCGGTATGGCAACGCTGGCTCTCTGGACCTCGCTGCTGGAGCCCCTCTTGTTGTGGCGCCGGATACGGGGCTACGAGGTTTTTCTGGGTTTGCTAACGATGGTGGGGCTTTACTTAGTGTCGCAGGCCGAGTTTGACCAACTGCTGGGGCTGGCTGTTGCCATTCTCTCGGCAGGTTTGTCAGCGCTGTTTAGCGTACTCAATGTCAAGCTGGTGAAGCAGCACTCGCCCCTGCGCCTGACGTTTTATGAGATGATGGGTGCTTGTTTATCTATCGTGCTCTTCTTCCCGGTTTATAGCCTGTATTTTACGGAAGGCGCGGGCTTACATCTGGCTCTTATTTCCTGGGATTGGCTATGGCTGCTAATGCTGGCGGGCGTATGTACCGTCTACGCTTTCTCGGCCTCAATTGAATTGATGAAGCGTCTGTCGGCTTTCGTTATCAACCTGACTACCAACCTGGAACCTGTATACGGCATCGTGCTGGCGGTTCTTATTTTTGGGTCGGAAGAAAAAATGTCGTTAGGCTTCTACTTGGGTACGCTTGTCATTCTATTCAGCGTCCTGATTCACCCGATGCTTGATCAGTGGAATCAGCGCCGCCAGCGGCCCGTCACCGTTGTATAGATTCCAGTCATTATAACACGCCACTCCACACCAAATAATCGGCTGCAACAGGCACGTTGGGGGGCATTTCGCGGCCCGGAAACAGCCCATACACCGCTGAGCCCGAACCCGACAGGCTAGCATAAGCAGCACCAGCTGCATATAACGCAGCCTTCAGCTCGCCCAGCACCGGATAATGCGGCGTCAAGGCTTCTTCAAAATCGTTGCTCACCGTATCGCGCCACGTTTCGATAGGCTGCGCTAGACTCGCGCGCAAATCGTGGCGCGGCGTACGAGGCGTTACGCGAGAATAAGCCTCGCCTGTGCTAATGTGCAGATTGGGGTAGATAACCTTGCAGGCAACTCCTGTCAGATTAAGGTCAATTGGCGCAAATACGTCGCCTTTTTCGTGGGCAAATACGGCCTTATTCTGAATGAAGAACGCACAGTCGCTACCTAAGCGGCGAGCATAATTCTCCAGTGTTTCGGGGGATTGTTTTAGCTCAAACAGCTCGTTCAACGCCCGCAGCGCGAAAGCCGCATCAGCAGAGCCACCACCCAAGCCAGCGCCGATGGGCACTATTTTATGCAAATGCATCTGCACGGAAGGCAAATTAAAGTCGATCCGCAGCAGCTCGTATGCTCGCCAACATAAGTTCGTGCTGGGCTCGCCAGGAATCGGAATACCCGTCAGGGAGAGAGAATCCGAATCGGCGGGTAGCACTTCCAACGCATCGCTCCACGGCAGCGGCACAAACACCGATTCGAGGTTGCGAAAGCCATCGGGCCGCAGGCCAGTGATGTAGAGGCCAAGATTGAGCTTAGCATTCGGAAAAACGAGCATAGAGAGTAGCGTAGGCGTTGTCTGTTGGGTTTAGGAGGTGGCAGGGGCAGATTTTCTGCTTCCCTATTCCTGTTATAAATCACCCAAAGCTCAAACCTAGCGCAAACCACGAAAGCTTGCGCTACGAACGCCTCAGAAAACGATAAATTTGCCTCAACTCAACCTATTGTTTCATGTCTCACCCGCCGCCTACCGATTGGTACCAAGCTTGGGGCAAGCGCCTCCTCGATGTGGTGCTGGCCGCGCCGCTTCTGGTGGCCACGCTGCCGGTGTTGCTGCTGGCGGGGGGCTTTTTGGCAGTGCAGAATGGGGGGCAATTTCTGTTTCGGCAGCAGCGGCCTGGCCTTCATGGGGAGCTTTTTTGGCTGTATAAACTTCAAACCATGACCAGCCAGCGCGATGCTCATGGTCAGCTTTTGCCGGATGCGGCGCGGCTGCCGCGCCTGGGTCGCTGGCTGCGCGCTACTTCTATCGATGAGCTACCACAACTCTGGAACGTGCTGCGCGGCGACCTGAGCCTAGTAGGCCCGCGGCCGTTGTTGCCGGAGTATCTGCCGTTGTACTCACCCGAGCAGGCCCGCCGCCACAGCGTACGCCCCGGCCTGACGGGCTGGGCGCAGGTAAATGGACGTAACGCCATTAGCTGGGAGCAGAAATTCGTTTACGATATCTGGTACGTTGAACGCGTATCTTGGCGCCTCGACCTACTCATTTTAGCCCGTACCGTGCGGCGGGTGCTTGGTGCTCAAGGTGTTACTGCTCCCGGCCAAGCCACCACCGAAGCCTTTCGCGGCTCCCCCGCCCCCACCATTGCCGACAACTCACCCTCATGACCAAGCTTTTTTTCTCTGAGTACGAAGAAGCCGACCAGCCCCCCATCACTCGTCCGTTGGCCATTTTCGGGGCTGGTGGACTTGGTCGTGAAGTGCTCATGCTGATTCAGCAGATCAACGAATACGAGCCTACCTGGCATATCACTGGTTTCTACGACGACGTGCGGCCGCAGGCAGACTCCATTCATGGTGTGCCCTACTTAGGTACTGCCGCTGAGCTCAATGCTGTAACCGAGCCACTCCACGTAACGGTAGCGGTAGGCAACAGTCGGAGCCGGGCCAACGTGGTTGATAAACTCACGTCGCCGCAGCTCTTTTTTGCTACGCTCATTCACCCGGCCGTAGCTTGCGCGCCTTATCAGCAGGTAGAATTGGGCGTAGGTTGCATTATCAGCCAAGGGTGCATCCTGACCTGCGATATTGTATTGGGCAAGCATGTGCTTCTCAACCTTGGCTGCACCATCGGCCACGATGCGGTATTGGGCGATTTTTGCTCCTTAATGCCGCACGCCAATATTGGGGGTGCAGTTCACTTGGAAACCGGCGTGTATTTGGGTACCAATGCCACCGTCATCGACCGGGTGCGCGTGGGTGCTTACGCCATTGTAGGGGCCGGAGCCGTTGCCGTCCGCGATTTGCCCCCCAACTGCACCGCTGTAGGTGTGCCAGCCACTGTGATTAAGCGGCACTCTGTTTGAGTGTCTACTAAAGTAGGCCCGCATACATAAACGAACGTCATGCAGCGCGCAGCGCAGCATCTCGGTGGCGGTAGTAATAAGTAACTCAACATCAGCACGCGAGATGCTGCGCTGCGCGCTGCATGACCGCCTTTTGAAACTCAGCTTAGCTATACATTACACTATCTACCTGCCCTTATCACCTTATGCGCAGCCAAGACCACGACCGTATTTTTCTTTCCCCGCCCCACCTTGGTCGTCACGAGTTGAACTATGTGCATAAGGCTATTGAGGATAATTGGGTAGCCCCTGCTGGTCCCAACATTACGGGCTTTGAGGCGGATATCTGCCAATTCACCGGCGCCCCCCATTGCGTCGCGCTCAACTCGGGCACTGCCGCCATTCACCTGGGCTTGATTTTACTGGGTGTAGAAGCTGGCGATGAAGTACTCTGCTCCTCCTTCACTTTCGTAGCTACGGCTAATCCCATCGTGTATCTGAGTGCCACACCAGTTTTTGTGGACAGCGAGCCGCAGACTTGGAATATGTGCCCGGTGCGCTTGCGCGAAGCCATAGAAGACCGCCTGCGGCACGGCAAAAAGCCTAAAGCGCTGCTGCTGGTTCACTTATACGGCATGCCCGCCCAGCTGCGTGAGATAATAGCTATAGCCGACGAATACAGCATTCCGGTGCTCGAAGATGCGGCTGAAGCCCTAGGCTCCTGCTACGACAAGCGGGCGCTGGGCACGTTTGGAGCGGTGGGCGTTTTCTCGTTTAACGGTAATAAGATTCTGACTACCAGCGGTGGCGGTGCCCTTATCACCAACAACGCCGACCTAGCCCAACAAGCCCGTTTTTTGGCTACCCAGGCTAAAGACCCAGCCCCCCACTACCAGCACTCCGCCACGGGTTATAACTACCGCCTCAGCAATATCCTGGCGGGCATTGGGCGGGGTCAAATGGAATTGTTGGACGACCGCGTGAAAAAGCGTCGCGAAATTTACGCTTGGTACCAGCGCAACCTCGCCGACCTGCCAGCCCTAGAATTTGCTCCCCAGGAGCCCGCTGGCAGCCGCTCCAACCGCTGGCTCACCACCATCCTCCTCGACCCTGCCCACACCAGCGTCACTCCTGAGCAGGTCCGCCTCCACCTCGAAACACGCAACATCGAAGCCCGCCCCCTCTGGAAGCCCCTGCACCTACAGCCCCTCTTCCAAAATGCCCCCCAGTACGGCGGCAGCGTCTGCGAGGAGCTGTTTGAACGCGGCCTCTGCCTGCCCTCCGGTTCCGCTATGACGGATGAGGATTTGCGGCGCGTGGCCGGCGCTCTGCGTGAAGCAATTGGTAGTATCTAAACTATTCTATACCAGATGATTATTCAGGAATATCTATAATTTTATTAAAGATTCCTGACCAAGCTGATATTCAACTTTCCAAAGTATGCTGTTATAACTCTTGTTATGTAAAGGGACAGCATTTAGGAATAGAATGCAGCTATGACAGCAAGTTGTACCCGTCACAGTACTATTATTAGCCCTTAGTATTTTGCTCTTTGCCCAGGTGCACGCCGAGTGAGTACCTTGGCCGCTCATCGCGCCTTCAATCTGTCTTTCTACTATGTATCGGTGTTTGACCTTCTTTGCGCGGGTGTGCAATAAGCTAGGGGCGCGGGAGCCGGTTGAGTCAGCCATTATGTTGCTGACGGCCGTCCAAATAACGCTGGGAATAGTCGGGATTGGTATCCTGAAAATAGTCTATGGCTACGTGACAGGAAAAACGGTCTTTCTAATGGCGGGCGCACTGCTCGTTGGGTTCAATCTGTGGTACCTGAGTGAGAAAGCATCCACCGTCATTGGCACTAGGTATCGCGAGCCGGTCAGCGGCGGGCAAGTGCTACTCGGTATTGCCTTGTATTTCTTGTTTACCGTCGGGCTATTATGCTCCTTGATCCCGTTGGCTGCGTGGTTGCGCTAAGAGTAAAGCACCCCAGTTCACCTTGCCTTGTTCGAGAATGGCCATTATGTTAAGCGGAGGGAACAAATCCTTGCTTCTTGTTGCCTGGACGTTGGAAATCGTTGCTCCAACATTACTGAAGTCCGTTGCAAAGTACTAGGGGTGCGCTTGATGACTTGTCCCTTCACTTTCTTTTTCCAGCGTTCGTGAAGTAGTCTCTAACCCTCACTTACAACGTTACCTTGATTTCTTTACCGGTTTTTTGGCCTTCAGTAGAGGCAGTTTTAAAGGCTACTGCGCCTAATTAGGAGAGAAGAAAAGCGGTCGTTTCGTTTACTTTACTTGTTTATAGTTTTCCCTCTAGCCCAATCGGCTTCGGTACTCACTCGGTGTAGCACCCAACAACTTTTTCACATAGCGGGTAAAAAACGAACGGCTGCTAAATTCCATCTCATTGGCAATCTCAGAAATATTCAGGTTTCTGTTTTGCAAGAGAAGAATGATGCGCTCCCTAGCGAAACGTTGAATCCATTCTGAGGCGGTGACACCAGATGCCTTTTTACAAATCTGGCTGAGGTATTTGGAAGTGATGTTCAACTGATCGCTGTAAAACTGCACTTCCCGTTCAGTCAAGCAATGCTCCTGTGCCAACTGCATGAATCGCTCATATAAGGTTCCGGTTTGCAGGGTGTGCTTCCGTCTTTCATACTCGTTGGCGAAGAGGTGCCACATATCGAGAATAAACAGTTGCATCTGCAAGTTCAGGGCTTCGTGGTAAAAGCGATGATCAGTTTCCGTCGCACGGTCACGCAGCCACTTGAAGCTCGAAAGGATTTTTTGCCGATCATTTTTGCCGTGCAGTGTTTTGACCGGATAAACCCTAGAATGCAAGAGGGCATTAATACTCCAACCCTGGTCAGGCATATTGGTGTTCAAAAAATCTTTTTCCACCAGCAATACGGTTGCCTTAAAGCTTTTCGAAAGCTGCAAACCTGAAAGTCTGCTCTCGGCAAACCAAAACAAAAATTGTCCTCGCTCGCATTCCATCAGCTGATCGTTGAACATAAACCTGATGCTTCCGCGATGACAGAATAAGTGGGTATGGTAAAGCCTTTCGAATTGATCGGGAAAGTGCTCCTTATCAGATATCACTAGTAAAATGACTTTCGGCAGTGCTTCCTGTGGCATTGTATAGAGTTCTACTGCTACTATAAGTGATATTTGACATTATTGCCGAATAATGTGTAATAAATGAGAATTGACGCCCTCTTAACTTTGTAGGTATCAATCTAATACAGCATGCACAGTTCAGATAAAGATATTTTTGAACGATTGAGACAAGGTGAAACAATCAGCCCGAATGATTCGCAGAGTGGCCGATTGCGTGAAGCATCCTTTGCTACGATGGAATGGGTTCAAAGAATGAATAATTCCAGCAACCCGGATGAGATCAGAAGTCTTTTAAGTCAGATCACTGAAAGTGAAATCGATGCATCAACGGCTGTATTTCCACCCTTATACATCAATTACGGTAAGAACACCAAAATCGGGAAGAAGGTATTCATCAACTTTGGCTGCACCTTTTTAGACTTGGGGGGCATTACCATTGAGGATAATGTGCAATTGGCGCCCGGTGTGAAACTGCTTTCAGAAAGCCATCCGCTATCCTCCAGAGACAGGCAGTCGCTCGTTCCAAAACCCGTTCACATCAAGCGAAACGTTTGGATAGGCGCGGCCGCCACCATCTTACCTGGGGTCACCATCGGAGAAAACGCCATCGTGGCTGCGGGGGCAATAGTGTCAAGGGATGTTCCGGCCAACACTATAGTTGGCGGCATACCCGCCAAAATACTGAAGTTCATAGAATAGGCACACAGCAGCCGAGCCTACAGTACTGATGGCCATTCCAAATGGCAGCTATATCAATTTGTAGGACAGGCTGGAGTCAATCTTGGTTGATAAAACAACGGTATTCTGGAGAGAGAATCCGGCTTCGGGGCGATTTCACTGAAAACAGCCTCAAAACGGACGTATTGAATCAGCATCTCCGTCTTGTGCTCCAGAAACCCCACTGCCTACATCAGTTTCCCTATGAAAATAGCCCCTCTTTTCTTTCTACTGCTCCTCAGCTTAAATCTATCTGCCTGTACGGGCAATCAGAAAGAGTTTGTGGAGCCAGACACCCCAACTAGTGGGAATATGAACCTAAGGATAACAATTGGCCAGCGCGTATTTACGGCTACGCTCGATGACAATGCCACCGTCACGGCTTTTACCGCGAAGCTGCCGATGACCCTTACCATGGTGGAATTGAACGGAAACGAAAAGTACGTTGACCTACCGGACAATCTGCCAACCAATGCATCCAATCCCGGTACCATCCAAACAGGTAATTTGATGCTATATGGTGCGAGCACCCTGGTGCTTTTCTACAAAGGATTTTCCACCTCCTACAGGTACACTAGGCTAGGACGCATCCATGACGCTAACGGGCTTGCTGCCGCCTTGGGTGCCGGAAATGCCACGGTAACCTATGAACTGGCGCAATGAAGCGGACCGGTTAAGCTTTACGGGCCAGGCTATTCTGAAGGTGTAAACCATACCTACGCCATACCCCAAATGAGATTGTATGAAGCAGCATAGCGCGATCAAAGTAACAGTGGCAGCCCTGGGAGTGGTGCTGTTCTTGAGTCATTGTCAACAGCAACAAACGGGGACTACCTCACCGGAAGAGCGGCCGGCCATCTTCCCCAAAGGGGAACTGGGACCGGCGGAAAACTTTACGGGCCAAGCCTGGAATACAGGCCTGGTTCCCAATGATTCTGTGTTTAATACGGTGGTGGGCAATGTCTATTTTGAGCCGGGGGCCAGAAGTAATTGGCACAGGCATCCGGCCGGGCAAATCCTGGTGATCACCGACGGGGAGGGATACCACCAGCTAAAGGGCCAGCCCCGTCAAACCCTCAAAAAAGGGGACGTGGTGAAATGCCCGCCCAATGTAACCCATTGGCATGGGGCTAGCCCGGCGAAGGGCATGCAGCAACTGTACATTATCCCGAATACCGAAAAAGGCATTGTGGAATGGCTGGAACCCGTGACCAATGAAGAATATCGCGAGTCGAAATAAGTCACTGTAGACCGTGTCATGTAGAACTAAGGGGTATGAAGGAGCCGCTTGATAGTTAGACATTTTTATTCCACCAAAATATACGGAGCGATGGAGAAGAATAGTGGTAAGCAGTGGGAGCATAATAGCACAGATTCTGTACGGCGAAGAGACTTTTTAAAAACAGCAACGGTGCTGGGTATAGGGGCGATTGCTGCCGGACCGGTTAGTAGTTATGCCAGCGCTTCCCTGGAAAGCGAAAAGAGAAAACCCATCGGTACCATTTTAACTAAAAAGCGGGTTTTAGGCGCAAAGAAGAATCCGCTTAAAGTGTCGGCCATTCAGTTGGGCTGTATGGGTATGCATACTGGTCGTGGTATCCATCCGGATCATAAGAGCATGGTCAAGCTAATCAGGGAGGCGGCCGAACGGGGCTGCGACTTTTTCGATACCGCTGAAGTTTATGGGCCCTATATAAACGAAGAATTGGTTGGCGAAGCCCTGGCGCCCATCCGCAACCAAGTGGCCATCTCCACTAAGTTTGGGTTTGATATTGAGGGTACAAAGGGCTTAAACAGCCGGCCAGAGCATATTCGCAAGGTTGTAGAGCAATCACTCAAGCGCCTCAAAACGGACCGCATTGACCTCATCTATCAGCACAGGGTGGATCCCAACGTACCAATCGAAGATGTTGCCGGTGCTGTGAAGGATCTGATTAAGGAAGGCAAAGTGCTGCACTTTGGGCTGAGTGAAGCAAAAGCGGAAACCATCAGAAAGGCACATGCCGTCTGCCCTGTTACGGCAGTGCAAAGTGAGTATTCCTTGATGACCCGGCTGCCCGAAGATTTCATCTTTTCCACTTTACAGGAACTGGAGATAGGATTTGTGGCCTATAGTCCGCTTTGCCGCGGTTTATTAGGCGGAAACCTAACCGAATATTCCGACTTGAAAACCAATGACATTCGGGGTGCATGGCCGCGCTTTCAACCGGAGGCAATAAAATCAAACATTCGGCTTGTCGAGGCGCTCAATGAGTTTGGTAAGACAAGAGGCCTGACTTCCTCTCAACTATGCATCGCGTGGATGCTGTCAAAGTATCCTTTTATTGTCCCCTTGCCTGGCACAACCAAGCTCTCGCATCTGGAGGAAGATTTACGCGCTGCTGACTTCGTCCTAACCGCAGCCGAGATCAAGGAGATTGAAAGCAAAATTGAGAAAATAGGGGTTGTTGGCGACCGCTACGACGCGTTGCAACAGTCGCGGGTAGAATATTAACCAGTCACCTAGCTGGCTGCAGAAATAGCAGTGATATATACCTGTAAAAAAATTCTATGAAAGAGAATAATCAACCATCCAGAAGAAAGTTCATTCAACAAACGTCATTGGCCACGGCAGGAGTATTGTTGGCGAGCCCCTTACCAATTTTCTCCCAAACAGCTGTTGCAAAAAACATTAGATCTAGAGGTTACGCTGCTAAAGACGCTTCAGGAAAACTGGTCCCTTGGGAATTTGAACGCAGGCCGGTCGGCGACAATGACATTCTTATTGATATCAAGTTTGCCAGTATCTGCCATTCCGATATTCATCAGATGAAGGGCGACTGGGGTGCACAGCCATACCCGCAGGTTCCCGGTCATGAAATCGCAGGCATTGTGAGAGCTGTTGGCAAGAAGGTCTCGAAGTTTAAAGTGGGCGACCGGGCTGGTGTTGGCTGCATGGTAGACAGCTGCCTGCAATGCGAAAGCTGCAAGCATGGGGAGGAGCAGTTTTGCGACAATGGTGCTACCGTCTTCACCTATGGCTATCCTGATAAAACGTCGCCTTCCGGTATCTCACAAGGCGGCTATTCCAACAACATTGTTGTGCGGGATCATTTTGCCGTTCATATCCCCGACCATATTTCCCTGGAGCAGGCGGCACCCTTGTTGTGTGCCGGAATCACGACCTACTCCCCGTTGATGAATGCAGGCTTTAAACCTGGCGACAAGATTGGGGTGGCGGGTATTGGCGGGCTGGGCCATTTAGCGGTGAAACTGGCAGTGGCGAAAGGTGCGGAGGTGTATGCCTTCACGACATCGCCTGATAAAGTGAAGGATGTTCGTGGGTTTGGTGCCAAGGAAGTGGTAGTGGTAGATGACGTGGCTAAGCTGAAGCCTTATAAAGGAAAGCTCGACTACCTGATCTCTACCATCCCGGCGCAATTTGATGTGGCTGCCTATGCCTCGGCGCTGAAACGGGGGGGCTTTTTTACCCAAGTAGGTATGCCAGTTGGCTTCAATCTAACGCTGAGCACTATCGGGTTGGCCAATACACATGTCAATTTCAACGCTTCCTTAATAGGGGGCATGCCTGAAACCCAACAGGTGGTAGACTATTGCGCAGACAACAAAGTCTATCCGCAGATACAAATCATAAATGCCAAGCAGATCAATGATGCCTGGACGAAGGTGCTCAATAAAGAAGCCCGTTACCGGTATGTGATTGATGCGGCAACTATCTAAGCATCAAACAAAATCAAAAAATGGAAAATAACATTAAAGGTAAAGTTGTAGTAATTACAGGAGCAAGCAGTAGTATGGGCGAAGCGGCAGCGAAGCACTTGTCAGCCCTTGGGGCAACGGTTGTGCTAGGCGCAAGAAGAGCTGACAGGATTGAAACGCTGGCACAGGAGATACAGGACAATGGTGGACAAGCGCTTGCCTTCGCGGTGGATGTCACGCAGCGGGATCAGGTAAAAGGCTTGGTAGATGCGGCCTTTGTGCAATTCGGGCGGGTAGATGTTATTCTAAATAATGCGGGTATCATGCCCTTGTCGCCCATGGACCGTCTAAATGTGGAGGAGTGGGATACGATGATAGATGTAAATATCAAAGGAGTGCTTCATGGTATTGCCGCCGTTCTGCCCTATATGAAAGACCAGAAGTCTGGTCAGATCATCAATACTTCTTCTGTAGCGGGCCACAAAGTGTTTACTGGCTCTGCCGTTTATTCTGCTACTAAATATGCGGTCCGTGCCTTAACAGAAGGCTTACGGATGGAGGTGAAGCCCTATAATATCCGTACAACCATCGTTTGCCCCGGCGCAGTAAAAACAGAGCTGCTGGAACATATCACGGAGGCCGACATCCAACACAAGCAAACAAAGAGTATGTGGGAGCAGTAGGAATTAGCCCGGACAGTTTTGCCCGGGTGGTTGCTTTCGCCATTAGCCAGCCAGAGGACGTAGATATTAACGAGGTCATCTTTCGTCCAACATCCCAGGAACTTTAAAATAAACTGTATGGGGCGATATGCTTCTAAGAAGTAGCATACTCATCGGATACAGGAAACGGCAGGCCATGGAATAGCTACACTAGGCTGGCCGGATTCGGGCCATCGGGGTCAGCAATTTCCCGCTTGACCGCGTGATGGACCTGCTGCACCATACAGTAGCCCCAACTGTCAACCAGATTGAGACGCATGCTTTCTAGCCGCGGGTCGAAGACCAGCAATTCCTGCAGCAGCACGTTCAATTCTTTATACTCTTTACGAATCACGGATATGCAACAACGCACATTAGGCACTAACGGATTGCAGGTATCGGCTCTCGGCCTAGGCTGCATGGGCATGAGCTTTGGCTACGGCCAGGCCCCCAACCAGCAAGAAATGATTCAGCTGATTCGGGCCGCCGTGGAGCAGGGCGTGACCTTTTTCGACACGGCGGAGGTGTATGGCCCCTGGGTTAACGAAGAGCTGGTAGGCGAAGCCCTGCAGCCCGTACGGGACCAAGTGGTCATCGCCACCAAGTTTGGCTTTGACATTGACCAAGTCACCGGCCAGAACCGTGGGGGCCTCAACAGCCAGCCTGCCCACATCCGGCAAGTAGTGGAAAATTCGCTTAAGCGCCTGCGTACCGACCGCATCGACCTGCTTTACCAACACCGCGTCGACCCGAATGTGCCCATGGAGGACGTGGCCGGGGCAGTCAAAGACTTGATTCAGGAAGGCAAGGTGCGGCACTTTGGCTTGAGCGAGGCCGGCATGGAGGCCATCCGGCGCGCCCATGCCGTGCAGCCGGTGGCGGCCCTGCAGAGCGAGTATTCGTTGTGGTGGCGCGAGCCGGAACAGGAAATCCTGCCTACGCTGGAAGAACTAGGCATTGGCTTCGTACCCTTCAGTCCGCTGGGCAAGGGTTTTCTGACGGGTAAGATTGATGAGCATACGGAATTTGATAAGACGGACTTCCGCAACACGGTGCCGCGCTTCTCGACCGAAGCCCGTCAGGCCAACCAGGCCCTAGTGGACCTGCTGGTCCGCGTGGCCCAGGAGAAGCAGGTGACACCGGCCCAGATTGCGCTGGCTTGGCTGCTGGCCCAAAAGCCCTGGATTGCGCCCATCCCCGGCACCACCAAGCGGTACCGCCTCGAAGAAAACCTCGGGGCCGTTGAGCTGGAGCTGACGACCGACGACTTGGAGGAAATTGAGCAGGCCGCTGCGCGCATCCCCGTGCAGGGTGCCCGTTACGCCGAGGCCCAACAGAAAATGATAAACCGCTAAGCGGGGGCATTTTTTTCAACTTTCAACCAGTAATGCGCCACCCCTTCTCCCGCAGAACATTGCAGGTAAGATAGTTGTCAGCAGCGGCCTGGGCTTCGAATAGGCGTCTTACTTCAACATCTCTTTCAAGAAGTACGAGGGCCTGCCGCCCCTGGCTTTTCGCGAGGCGGTTTGAGGAATGGAAGGGAAGCAGCTACCCGTTTACCTGTTGTACCGAACTTTTAACCATGGCAATTTCCCGGTTGTGTGCCTTTGCCCGCTATGTTAGATGGGGCCACCTGGCTGCTTGAGAACCATTAAGCGAGTGGGTACCACTTGGTCAATCAAGATTCTCCCGACGAGGCTGACTCGTTTCGCAGCGCCTGTGAGTACTTACTGGACCTCAGCTCAGTTCCGCCAAGCGGAACGGTATTAACCGATACCTAGTGCTCCTACGGCTCAAGCCTCATGTGCAGCAGCTAAGCGAGTCCGAGAATAAGTACTATGACCTGACCGTGTTCAACTATCTAAATTCCCAGTAATATCCAGTAGGGTTAGGTCGTCAGGATGAAGGGATGGCTTTATTTTTACAGGAAAGCAGAATAACGCGCTTCGAGTCACTAAAAGTACCGCTGCATTTATTGGCTTAATACAGCCGCTTTATTTGAATACCATTGAGCATGGCTTCGCCTTGCTGGGCTTTGAAATCAACGCGTATGCCCTGCTTTGCTCGCGCCGATGCAGTTACCTTGAAGCTAACCGCTTGCAAGGGTAGCAGGTAGGTTTTGGCACTGAGTTCAGGCAGCACTTCCTGGCCGTTAACCAAGACAGAAAAGGCTCGCTCCTGCTTAGATGAGGCATTTCCGTTGGTACCGGGGCCGGCTAAGTTGTACACCAGCTGCTCGCCCTGCGGCACGGCTTCCAGCTCGGCAAAATGCAGGACTACTTCATACTCACCGTCGGGCACGTCGGCGCGAAACTGGGTGAGGCCGAGGCGCTGGGTTTCGTAGATGGCATCGTACTCGGTGCCCAGAATGTTGCGGTCGGAGCCGTAGGGCACGCGGTTGCCGGCTTGCTTGTAGATTTTGCCCCCCACGTAGCCCCAGCTGCCCGGCGTGTAGGCTTGCTCCGGCACCCATACTTGGTGCAGGCGGTCATCGGTGAAGGTGCGCTTATCGCCCAGGCTCACGTTCAGTTCGGTGAAGGGCAGCTGCGCCGACGCCAGGTTTGGGCTCAGCAATTGAAAGTTGATATCAATCTGGTCAGAGACAACTTGCCCGGCTATCTGAGCTCGTAATTGGTTGACTCCATTACTGAATGGCACCTGAAAGCGAGCCACCCCAAACTCGGTCGGTTGCGTGCCTAGGTCGCGGCCGTTGAGCAGAAGCTGCACGGCGGGCTGGTTGGTGTACACTTCCACGGGCTGCCGACAGTAGAGTGAATCGGAAGTGGCAGCGGTGCCGGCCCGTAGCGTCCAGCCCCGGGAGCCGATTTTCACGAAGGGCGTTTTGAGCAAATGCGCCTGATAAAACAGGTAGGAATCCTTGGGCTGTCGGTCGCCGGTGAGCAGGCTTTTGTTGTTGATATGCGGCACGGCTTCCTGCCGCGTTTCCGAGTTGAACTCCGCCAGATTCCAGACGTTGCTGCCCGCCACGAAGGGTCGTTCCAGAATGGCTTTCAGGTAGACTTGATGGAACAGATTGGCGTACTCCGACGTCTTGTCGAAGCGCTGGGGCTGGAAGGAATGCAGGCGCACGTCGGAATCGGCACCGTACTCGGTCACTAGCAAGGGCTTGGTGGGCAGCTCGCGATGGTGCATATCCAGGAACTGCGCAAAACCCGACAAGTCGCCGGAATACCAACCGCTATACAAGTTCCAGCCTGCGAGCTGTGCAATGGCGGGCAGGCCGGCTTGCTGGTAAAGCTTGAAATCGCCGTGGTTGACGATCATCGTGTAGCGCGCGGGATCTTCGCGGCGCGTTAACGCTTCGAGCTGGCGGGCCAGTTCGGCTACTTTGGTCAGGTAGGCACGCCCGGGCTCGTTGTCCCGCTTGATGCCTTCGGGTAGGCGCAGCAGCACCTCGTTCATGTAGGTCCAGATGATGACGCTCGGGTGGTTGAAGCCTTGGCGAATCATCTCCGTTTGCATAGTGCGACAGTTAGCGAAAAAGGCTTCTGAGTCGGTAATGGCGTTGACGATGGGAATTTCTACCGAAGCCAGAATGCCCAGCCGGTCGCAGGCCTGAAGCACGGCCGGGTCCTGCGGGTAGTGCGACACGCGCAGAAAATTGCCCCCCAGCTGCTTGATCAGCTCTACATCCCGCTCGTGCAGGGCATCAGGCAAGGCGTTGCCCAAGCCCGGAAAGTCCTGGTGACGGTTGGTGCCGATAAGCTTCAGGTGCTTGCCATTGAGGAAAAACCCCTCGGCGGCATCAAACCGATACCACCGCAGCCCTACCGGATTGCTTACTTCATCGAGGGGGGCTTTTTTCTTTACATCCAACACCTGCGACACGGCTCGGTACAGATACGGCTTGTCCGGCGACCAGAGCTGGGGCTGGCGCACGGGCGGCAGCTTCTGCTGAAACGGCCGCTTCTCCCCTGCTTTCAGCGTAAGGCTGGTTTGCCGCTTACTTACTACTTGGCTGTTTTGGTCGAGCAGTTGGGTAAGCACTGTCACCTTGCGTGCCTCCCCCGACGCATTCGTGAGGGCGCCGCTCACTACCACCTCCGCCGCCTTGTTCGATACGGCCGGCGTGGTGATGAAAGTGCCATTGGAGGCATGGTTATCGAGGTCAAAGTGTACAGGGTCAGCGGCTACCAGGTACACGTCGCGGTAAATGCCCCCGTAGAAAGTGAAGTCGGCGGAGAGGGGCGGAATATCCGCGTTGTGGCGGTTGGTGAGCTTTACCAGCACCTCATTGGCGGCCAGCCCAGTACCGGTGAACTTCAAATATTGGCTAATGGGAAAGCTGAAGGCCGTGTAGCCCCCGGCATGCCGACCCACCAACTGCCCATTCACAAAGACTTCCGCTTCCTGGTTGGCTCCCTCGAAGTATACATACACGCGGCGGCGCTGCCAATCGGCGGGTATGTGCAGCGTCTTTTTGTACCAGCCCACGCCGCGATAATGGCCCGGCTCATCGTCGAGCACATCGGCGGCGTTCCAGGTATGCGGCAATGATATCTTTTCCCAGCCGGAAGCCGGCGCCACACTGCTGGCGAATTCCTGCCCCTCAGCTTTGCTAAACAGCCAGTTCGCATTGATGGATTGCACCACGCGCTGGGCCTGCGTCGGCATGACCAGCAACGTCAACAGCAGGGCTAGCAGCAGCTCATGCGCTGCGGTATTTTGCTTGTAAAAAAGCCCCCCAACCGACTTCGAATTCTTCCTCATAATGTCAGCAGCACGGTTTCCAAGTCCGGCGACTGAGCAGATACGGTGGTCTTGCCGGCTTGGGCTTCGAGCCGAATGATGGCCCTTCCGTTGTAGGCTTGCACCTTGCTGGAGCCACTGCTGGTGCCTAAATCATCGTGCAGCTTGCCCGCGCCGGCCAGGGAGAAATGCACCCAATTGGCCGCGTCCAGGCACTGCACGCCCTGGGCGTCGAATAGCTTGGCTTCGACCGTGGTTAAGCCATTGGCTTCACTTATTTTTTCTAGGGTCAGGCGGGTTGGTTTGCCCCACTTCTGGGTTTGGTAGCGGAAGCTGATTTCGTCCTGCACCGTCTGCTTGCCCTGGCGCGCCACCACTTTCACCTGATTCTGGCCCGCTACAAACGGTACGGTCCAGTGCAGGCCAGCGGCGGGAAAATCCTGGCTGTTGCGCTTTTTTACGCCGTAGCTTTTGCCGTTCACAAGCAGCTCGGCCTGCTCGCAGTTGGAGTACACTTTTACCATTTTCTGCTCGCCTTCATTGCCCCACCGAACGGGCCAGCTGTGCCCGTAAATGTGCACCATCGGCTTGGTGGTCCAGTACGATTGGAACACGTAGTAGGCCTCTTTTTTAGTAAAATCGCGCTCTACCACGCCCTTCTGGTTCATGTAGGGCACGGGGTTATCGGGGCGGACGGGCGTGGAGAAATCCTTGAAGGGCCAGTAGGCGGTGCCGCTGAGCCAGGGCATGGTTTCCTGCTCTTTCAGGTGCCAATCGACGAGGTTGCAGAGGTAAGATTCGCTCCAGTCGCCATCTTTTGAGACGCGGGCGCTGCCACCAAACAGGGACGCGTCGCCGGCGCGTTCGTCGGCCCGCTGGGCGCTGCTGATTTTGGCCAGAGCATTATCGGGGTTTTCGGAGTGGCGACCAGCGTGGCTGTCGCCGCCCCATTCCACGTGCAGAAAGCGTTTTACACCCTGAAACTCTTTCTCGCTAACTTCTTTGTAATCAGTGTACACGCCGCGGTACCAGCCAGCCCAGATGGAGGGCGAGTACACGTCTACGATGTCTTTGCAGAAGTCGCAGCGGCGGATGGCGGTATAACGGGCCGGGTCGAGCTGGTGAGACAGCGCGTTTAGCTCCTTCATGTAAGTCCGAATCTTTTCCTTGTCGAACTCCGGAAAATCGCCGGGCCAGTCGTTTTCGTTGCCCAACCCCCAAATGATGACCGACGGGTGGTTGTAGTGCTGCTGAATCATGTTGGTGAGCATGCGGCGGCCCTGCTCCTGGTAGATTTTGCCCCCCAGCCCACCCCGACACCACGGAATCTCCTCCCACACCACGATGCCGAGGCTGTCGCACTGCTGCAGCACAATGCGCGACTGCTGGTAATGCCCCAGCCGAATAAAGTTGACGCCCATTTCCTTCATCATCCGCATTTCCTGCCGGATCATGGGCTCAGTCATGGCGGCAGCTACGCCCGCGTGATCTTCGTGGCGGTGAGTGCCACGCAACAGCAGGCGCTGGCCATTTAATTTGAACGGCCCTTTCTCCACAAACTCGATGTGCCGAAATCCAATTTTCTCGGTTTGCACAAAGGTGTCGGCGCCAGATTTTACGGTCACTTGCACCGTGTACAGCTGCGGTTTCTCCGGCGACCAAAGCTGCGGGGTTTTCAGTTGAAACGTGTGCAAATCTTGCTCGCCCGCTTTTACCGCATAGTTTGCCTGGTGCTTGCCAACCTGCTTGCCTTTGGGGTCCAGCACGCGCACCTGTACCTGGGTTTCACCACCCTGCGCGGGTTCTTGAAACGCAGCTTTGATGCTCAGCCGGCCCTGTTTGCCGGTCGGGTCAACTTCCGCTTTGGCCATCACCCGCTCCAGCGAAATAGCGGGTACGTGCACCATGTTCAGGTAGCGATAAAGCCCCCCATAGAGGTTGAAGTCCGATAAATCGGAAGGCATCATCTCCAGGTCGCGCGAGTTGTCGCTGCGGATGGAGAGTGGAATTTTGCCTTTGAATTGCTTTTGGAAGGCTTCCGTTTTCTGGAAGTCGGCAACGGCTTGGGTGATATCGATTGTCCACTCGTCGTAGCCGCCCACGTGGCTGCCTACTTTGGTGGTGTTGATATAGACCTCGGTTTTCTGGCCGGCGCCCTCAAAATGGAGCAGTGTGCGGCCGTTGGTATACGGGTTCTGCACCTCAAGCTGCGTGCGGTACCAGCCGGGTCCCTGGTAATAGTTTACATCTGGATTGACGGCATCGCGAGCGTTGAAGCAGTGCGGTAGCGTTACTTTCTCCCACAGCGGCACGCTTTCCGGATTGCCGGCTCCCACGGGCCGCACGGCCTCCCACACGCCACCAAGGTCTTGTTTTACGAACTCCCAGTTTTCAGTCAGACGGGTACTTTTTTGGGCGGAAGCAAATTTGCCCCCCAACAGGAAAATCAGAAGTAGTACAGTGAGTTTGACGACTTTCACAGGCTAATGGTTAATGCGTATTCATTCAGTTCTCACTGAGCTACAAATTGCTTCGTGTTTACTCAAATAAGGCGGTCATGCAGAGCAGCGCGAAGCATCTCGCGGGCTGATGCAGGATTACTACTCTTGGTAAACACGCGAGATGCTTCGGCTCCGCCTCTGCATGACGTTCTAGGCTTACTGAAGCGCCAATGTCGTGTAGTTTTTGTGGCGCCACAGGGCTTCCAGGAAGTAATAATCGGCGTACACCAGCGGCACATCAATTTCCGATTTAGAAGGCTTGTTGCCGGTGGAGTGCTTCAGCAGGAAAAAGTTATTTGTGCCGGCCGCGGCTAGGTATTGCGGCGTGCAAAGGCTGCTGAGCATCGCTGTGGCAGACCCATAATATTTCTTCGGGCTCTTAGCATACTTGCTCAGCTCCAGCAACCCCGAGGCAGCCACGGCGGCGGCCGATGCGTCGCGGGGCGAGTTGGGAATGGCGGGATCGTTGAAATCCCAGTAGGGAATGTGGTCGGGAATCCTGTTGGTTTGCTTGATGAAATAGTCGGCGGCGTTTTGGGCAGCGGTGAGGTACTGCTTGTTGCCGGTGAAGCGGTAGAGCATGGTGTAGCCGTAAATCGCCCAGGCTTGGCCCCGCGCCCAGCAGGAGTTATCGGCAATGCCCTGGTGGGTCATCTGCTTGCGCAGTTTGCCGGTGGCCGGGTCGAAATCGAGGACGTGGAAGGTGCTGTGGTCCTTACGAAACCGGTATTTCAGATCGGTATTGGCGTGTGTTTTGGCGATGCGCGCCAAGGTTGTGTCGCCGCCGAGCTTAGCCGCCGACAGCAGCATTTCCAGGTTCATCAAATTATCGACGATAACCGGATACGTGAATGGCGCAAAATCCCAGGAGCGAATGGCGCCGACCGTCGGGTTGAAGCGGCGCCCCAGCGTGGCCGAGGCCTGCAACACTACCTCCTTGTACTTCGGATTCTGCGTGAGAGCGTAGCCCTGACCAAAGGAGTTATTGATAATGAAGCCCAGGTCGTGCGTGCTGGTCGTATTCTTCTCCGCCTCCAAGGTTTCGGTCCAGGCGGCGGCGCGGCGGCGCCAGCTTTCCTTATTGGTAAGCCGGGCCATATACCACAGGTTGCCGGCAAAAAACCCGCTGGTCCAGTTGCGAGAGGATGTGAGCAGAATCGTACCATCCTCTTTGCTGCTGCGTGGATATTTCGTGCTATCGGGGTATTGACTGAAATAGCCCGTATACTGCTTCTCAGCCAACGCAAGTACTTGCTCCACCGGAATAGCAGTGGCTTTTTGGGCAAAACCTGCCTGGCTCACTAGTATTAATGCGAAGAGAGAAAAAAGGGCTTTGTGCAGTACTCCCATTACTTCAGGTTAAGAATGAGTCCGTAAAAGGCGGCGCGAATGCTGCGTAACAAACGGCTGATGGCATATGGAGCGCTCGAAAATTGCCCCCCAGCCAAGTAACTAGCGGCTGGGGGGCAATTTCTGATAGTCGGCGTGTGGACGTGTTTTTCCGGCAGCATTTGCAGATACAACCGCACGCTCACTACGCATTCGTGACTACCAAAAAAGCCCCCGCCGTAGTTTTTGAAGGCTAGAAGCCGGGATTCTGCGTGAGGTTGGGATTTAGCAACACTTCGCTCTGCGGAATCGGAAATAGCAGGTAGTTGTCGCTGATGGTGCGGTTGAAGGTGGCTTGCTGTACCGGCTTCAGGCGGTTGAGCCGAATCAGGTCGTAGCGGCGGTGGCCTTCGTTGCACAGTTCCCAAGCACGCTCCCGCACCAGCAAATCCACAAATGCATCTTTGGTAGTGGCCGTGAGCGGCAGCGGCGCCAGGCCCGCCCGTACGCGCACCCGGTTGATGCCTTCGTACTTGGCCGCGTTACCCGCATTCAGGTTGTTATACGCCTCCGACTGCATCAGCAGCACGTCGGCGAAGCGGGTAATCAGCCAGTTCACGCGCGAGTCGTTACCGATGCGGCGGTCGTCGCGGAATTTGTTGAAGTAATACTGAGGCAGCACGGTGGTGCCGGCGCGGTTGCTCACGTTCCACTCTTTGCGTACATCGGTAGCCGCGTAGGAGTTGACAAAAGCATTCGCAACCGTGAAGGAGGCAAACCCACCCAGCAGCGCGGGATAATTCTGCCGCACGATAATGTTGCCCACGTTGGGGGCAAATCGAACTGCACGGAGAGAATATGCTCCGGGCCGTTTTCCCGATCTGGCAAGAATACGTCGCCGTACACTGGCGACAGACTATACGTATTGGAAGAAATTATGCGGTTGCAGGCTTCCAGCGCACTTTGGTTGTCCGTGCCTTGGGCAAACGCCGTGCTGGCGCGCGTCAGGTATACTTTGGCCAGCATAGCCGAGGCCGCGCCCGTGGAAATGCGGCCTTTGCTGGCGGCCGGAATTTGGTTTTCGGGCAGGCAATTAGTTTCGGCAAACTTCAGATCGTCGATAATCTGCTGGTATATCTGCTCCTGGGGCGTGCGCGAAGGCCGTAAATCATCATTGGGGCCAGCCACGGGGGTCAAAATCAACGGCACATCGCCAAAGCTGCGCACCAACTCAAAATACCCCAGAGCCCGCAGGAAGCGCGCGTTGCCGATGATATTGTTTTTGCGCGCCTCATCCATGTTGATGGGGGGCGTTTTTTGAATCACATCATTGGCCCGGCTGATCATCCGGTAGGTGTTGATCCACCAGAAAGCAATTTCGCCGTTGTTGGCGGTGTAGGTGTAGCGGCTCAGCTCGGCGCGGTCGCCGGTGGCGGCGCCCACCACTTCCATGTATTCGCCGGGCAGCTCCGTCACCAGCCACACGGTGCGGCCATAGTGCGTTTGGGCTTGCATGGTGCTAAAAACGCCGTTTAGGGCCGCAGTGGCGTCGCCTTCGTTTTGATAAAAGTTGCTGCTCGTCAGGAAGTCGTAGGGCTTTTCTTCCAGAAATTTCTCGCAGGAGGAGAACAAACCAAGTGAACAGATGCCCAGGAGAATAATCTTCTTTTTCATGTCAGTACCGATTATTACCTAGTTGATTAAAAGCCAATCCGCACACCGGCAATGAAGGTCCGGGTGGTGGGAAATGCGTTATAGTCCGTGTTTTGGCTCAAAGGCGAGTTGTTGGGGTTGCTGCGGTCGCCAAACGAGTTCACCTCCGGGTCGAAGCCCGAGTAATCCGTAATCGTAATCAGATTATGACCCGTCACGTAGATGCTCGCAGATTTTACGGTGGCGCTGATACCCTGTGGCACGGGCACTTGGAAGGAAATGGTAGCGGTTTTGAGGCGCACAAAGCTGCCATCTTCTATCACGTCGCTTGTGATGCCCGTATTGCGTCGCACTACGCTGTTGGCTTTCGGGATGGTGTTGCTGGTGCCGGGGCCAGTCCAGCGGTCGACAACCGTTTTCAGCTTATTAGGAGCTACAAACCCCGACTCCAACTCGTAGCGGTTCAGGTTCAGAATATCGGAGCCTTCTACGCCTTGAATAAAGAAGTTCAGGCTAACTGGCCCCAGGGTGAAGTTGTTGGTGACGCCGTAAATAAACTTAGGTTGGGCCTGCCCGATGATGGTCCGGTCGTTACCGTCAATTCTGTTATCGCCGTTCAGGTCGGCGTAGCGCGGGTCGCCGGGTCGCACGCTGGTGGTGATGCCGCTGGCCGTAATTTCTTCAGGCGTCTGCCAGATTCCCTGAAACACGTAGCCGTAAAATGCGCCAATTGGCTCTCCTACGCGCAGCACACTCGTCGCGCCTGTGGCGCCTGGGAAGATGCTGGTGCTGGACTGACCCACAAACCGCTCCCGCTCCCCGTTCAGGTCGAGCACTTCATTGCGGTTGAGCGACAGGTTCAGGTTGGTATTCCAGGAGAATGCTTTGGTATCAAAATTCACCGTATTCAAAGAAAACTCAAAGCCTTTGTTCTGCACGCTGCCGGCATTTTGCAGAATGTTGGAGAAGCCCGAGGTCTGCGGGATCGACACTTGCAGCAGCAGATCCGTAGTTTTCTTGTAGTAATAGTCTGCCGTTACAGTTATTCGGTTTTTCAGGAAAGCCAAGTCAATGCCCACATCGGTAGAAGCCGTTGACTCCCAGCTCAGATTCGGATTGGGAATATTAGACGCCGTCAGACCAACTAAGCGGGTAGTGCCCGCGGTGTACGCGTTCAAGCCATAGCGCCCCACCGACTGATACGAGCCGATTTCCTGGTTGCCGGTAATGCCGTAGCTGGCGCGCAGCTTCAGGTCGCTGAAAGCAGTCAGGTTCTCCATGAAGCGCTCATCAATAACCCGGTACGCCACGGCCGCCGATGGGAAATATCCCCATTTATTGTCTTCTCCGAAACGCGACGAGCCGTCGGCGCGCATGGTAAAGGTGAACAGGTATTTCTCGAACAGGCGGTAGTTGACGCGGCCAAAATAAGACGCCAGCGTATTCTGGTTTTTTCCGGATGAAGGCGTCAGCACATTGGCACCAATACCAATGTTGTCGCTACCTAAGGCGTTCGTAAAAAAGTTGTTTGCCGAGGCGCTATAGTTACCGTTTACAAATTGCTGCGACGTAAGACCCACCACCACATTCAGCGCATTATTCTCGTTTAGCGCCCGGTCGAAGGTCAGCGTGTTTTCATTCAGCCAGCTATAATTACTGTTCGACGCTTTCGTTGCCGAGCCATTGGTATTTTGTCCTACAAACACCGTGGAGGGAATAAACTGGTCGCGCTGGTTGCCAAACACATCAACGCCGCCGGAAATGCGCAGCTTCAAACCCTTCAGAATTTCATACTCGCCGGCCACATTAATTAAGCCCCGCGTGATAGTTGCCTCGTCCTTGGCCAGGTCGGCGTAGGCAACGGGGTTGCCCCCAATTTCCACGTAGGGAATTGGCTGGTTTTGTAAGGTGTAGTTGCCATCCGCATCGCGCACGGTTTGCGTGGGGCTAAAGCGCAGAGCGTCCAGCACCACGCCGCCAAGGCTGCCCCCGTTGCTATTCACGGTCGTGCGCTGCTGCTGTGTCCGGGAAATCTGGCTGGTGAAGTTGAGGTTGATTTTATTACTAACCTTCTTATCTAGGTTCAGCCGAATAGATCCGCGCTTAAAGCCCGAGTTCTGAATAATACCGTCCTGATCGAAATAGTTGAAGCTCAAGTTGTAGCGCGTCTCCGCGTTGCCCCCATTAAAGCCAAGCTGGTAGTTGCTTATCCGGCCCTGGCGAAAAACCTCGTCCTGCCAGTTGGTGCCCTCCCCAAACTGATCTATCTGTTGCTGAGTAAAGGGTAAAGGCGTAGTCGTTCTATTTTCTAAGTTATTGAGCGTCTGGGCTTCATTCAGGTACGTAGCATACTCCGTGGCATTCATCAGCTCATACTGCTTCCGAATGTTGCTCACGCCGGTATATGCTTCAAAGCTGATGGTATTTGCGCCGGCCTTGCCTTTTTTAGTGGTGATAATTACGACGCCATTTGCCCCCCGGCTGCCATAAATGGCGGTGGCCGACGCATCTTTCAACACCTCAATCGACTCGATGTCGCTGGGGTTGATGGAGTTCAGGTCGCCGGCGCCCGGAAAGCCGTCAATCACGAACAGCGGCTCGTTGCCGGAGTTGATGGAATTGGTACCCCGAATCCGGATAGAAACGCTGCCGCCCGGCTCCGAATTCGTTTGCGTAACCTGCACGCCACTCACGCGACCTTGCAGTATCTGCTCCGGCCGCGTAATGGGTGTTTCGGCCACCTGCTCCGCCGATATGGAAGCGACGGAACCCGTTACATCCTGTTTGCGCTGGGTGCCGTAGCCTACTACCACTACATCATTCAGTTCCGTCGTTTTCTCCTTTAACTGGACTGAACCAACTGTAGAATTGCCCCCCACGCTCACTTCCGTCGACTCGAAGCCGATAAAGGAGAACACCAGCACCGGCGAGCTTTCAGTGGGCACCGACAGACTAAACTTTCCTTCGGGATCAGTGGAAGTACCCGTGGTAGTGCCTTTCACAACTACCGAGACTCCAGGGAGCGGCGCCTTATCGACGGCGCTCAGAACGGTGCCGGCCACCTGACGGGTTTGGGCATGTGCTGATAAGCTCGCGACCAGCGCCAAGAATATCAGCAAAAGAGTAGGTGTTCGCATGGGACGGTGGGCTTAGTGGAGAATTAGTATTGTAATCTCCGCAAACTCACTGGCTATCAATCATCGGGGGGCTTTTTTATTTACGTAAACGTTTACAGTGATTAATAAAAAACTCTCCGTTTAATTATCTAAGATTGGCAGAGAATCGGTTTTGGGATTTATCTCAGGCGCTAAATTCATTTATCAAAAATCAATTTAGCACCATAGGTGTCACCTCTGCGGCTTCTTTTACCTGCCAGTTTTGCCCCCAATGATCACATTAAAAACGAAATAATTCGTTTGCTCTCATTTTAATAATTTGATTGATGGAGCCGGTAAACCTGAAGCGACTTGCCCAAGAATTGAAACTTTCTGTGGCTACGGTATCCAGAGCTCTTAATAACAGTAAAAGCGCATCACAGGAGACCAAAGCCAGAGTATTGGCCATGGCCCAAAAGTTGAATTATGAGCCAAATCCACACGCCAGCAGCCTACGCCGACACAACAGCAAAACAATTGGAGTAATACTCCCGGAAGTAACAAACCCCTTTTTTTCCTTGGTAATAAATGGAATTGAGGAGGTTGCGCGCGACAATAATTACCACGTATTAATTTATCTAACGCATGATAATTATCAGCGTGAATTAGCAATTACCCGATTATTGGTTGGGGGGCGAATTGACGGGGTTTTGATATCGGTTGCTAGCACCAGTCAGAATTTTAATCATCTAGATTTACTAAGACAACGAAATATTCCAACTGTATTTTTCGATCGGGTGTATGACGGCCTCGACACGGCGCAGGTAACGACTGATAATTATGAAAGCAGCTACGCGGCAACTTGCCATCTTATTGATAACGGCTGCCGCACCATAGCTCACTTGGCAGTATCGAACAGCTTATCCATCGGGCGTACGCGCACGCAAGGCTACGTTGCCGCTCTACACGATAACAGTATTGCTTTCGATGATGAACTGATGCTACACGCACAAACCACTAAGCACCAGGATGTGACGATGATTCAAGGGTTATTGCAACGTAGACCGGATATCGACGGAATTTTCGCGTCGGTCGAAAGCCTAGCAATGAGTAGCTATGAAGCCTGCCAGAATCTGGGGCTGTCTATTATAACAGATATAAAAATCATAGCCTTCTCCAATCTCGAAATAGCCTCTTTTCTGAGTCCTCCCCTCACCACTATTACCCAGCCAGCCTACACTATGGGCCGAGAAGCCGCCCGGATTCTATTCGAAGCACTCCTTGAAAATACGCCGATTTTAGCCAGCCACAGCCTAGAGTTAAAATCAAAACTAATTGTCAGAAGCTCTACTTTGGCAGTAAGCTAAGGAGCTCGCGCAATTCGATTCTGAGTTGAAGGATTCGCTTAGAGTAGCAAGACGGACCCTGGATTGAGCACCAATGAATAGTGGGGGGCAAATTAGTGACGCCATACTGGCTTTAGGGCACATATCCGTTTGGGACTGTGGCTCTTTATCCCAAAGCCTGCTCTAGATCGGCTACTAATTCTTCTTTCAACTCAATTCCCACCGATAAACGAATCAGACCTACGGTGATGCCCAGTCGTTGCTGTTGCTCAGGCGTGAGGGCGCGGTGTGAAGTGCTAAGTGGATGCGACAGCGACGAATCAACGCCCGCCAAAGATGGGGCAAATGGAAAGCGCTGGGAGCGGCGCATAAACTGATTCACGAGCTTCTCATCATCGGGCAAACGGAAGGAAAGCATACCTCCAAACTGCGTCCCGCCTTGGCGAGCGGCAAGCGGGTGCTCCGCATGATTTGGCAACCCTGGATAATATACCTCTTGTACGAGCGGGTGGCCCTCTAGCATCTGGGCTATGGCCAGCGCGTTGGAACTGTGCTCCTGCACACGCAAGCGCAGCGTTTTGAGTCCACGCACAGCCAACCAGCTCTCCATTGGGCTTAGTGTTAAGCCCATGACCATTCCGATCTGACGCAGACGAGCAGCAATTTCAGGAGACGCAGCCACGACAACCCCGGCTGTTACATCAGAATGGCCAGCTAGGTATTTAGTTACGCTGTGCAGCGTAATATCGGCGCCATATTCAATAGGTCGAGTAAGCAGGGGCGTAGCAAACGTATTATCAATGACCAGCTTTACGCTATGCTGGTGGCATTCTTCGGCCAAAGCTTTCAAGTCTACCACGCGCAACAGCGGATTGCTCATAGTTTCGGCTAGCAACAGGCGGGTGCGGGGTTGCAGATGATGCTTTAGGTCATAAAGCTCGTCGAAAGGCACATAGCTTACCGAAATTCCCAAGCGACTCAGCTCCTGATTCAGCAGAGCCGCTGATCCACCATAGATATCGGCAGCGCAGAGCACATGGTCACCGGCTTCGCAGTATGCTAAAATGGCCGCCAGGATAGCCGCCATGCCGGAGCCCGTTGCAATTGCCCCCTGCCCACCTTCCAGTCGGTTTACCGCTTCGGCCAGTTCATCGGAGTTAGGATTGCCATTCCGTGAATACATATAGCGGCTGCCGGGCTCATCGAAATACTGCGCTATGCCATCCAGATCCTCAAATTTGAAAACCGACGTTTGATAGATGGGAGTGATTTTAGGATAGATGTGCATACAGAATGATGTTGCCGAATCTCGGGATACCGATACTGTGGGGGGCAAAATTAGATCGGTCTGGCGTTGGTAGCTCCTCCTCAAGAGTAGCCAAAGAGAGCAAGACCAGCCAAAACAAAAAAGCCTTTCCTAGCAAAGGAAAGGCTTTTTATTACTAAATAAACCAGCTTAAGCAACTACGCCTTCAGCCAGCACGATAACATTGTTGCGCAGCACTTCTACCACGCCACCTTCGATGCGGAAGGATTCGCGGCCCGTAGGGCTGTTCACGTTGATGCTACCCGCTTGCAAAGCACTGATAAGCGGAGCGTGGTTATTAAGCACTTCAAAAAGTCCATCCGCCCCTGGAAACTGAGCCGAAGTGACCTCGCCCGCAAATATTTTCCGGTCTGGCGTGATGATTTCTAAATGCATGTCAGTTGAATTACTTTGCTTCAGCAATCAGACGCTCACCTTTCACAACGGCATCCTCGATTGTACCAACAAGGTTGAAAGCTGCTTCAGGTAGATGGTCGTGCTTGCCGTCGATGATTTCATTGAAACCGCGGATGGTGTCTTTGATATCAACCAATACACCTTTCAGACCAGTAAACTGCTCAGCTACGAAGAAAGGCTGCGACAGGAAGCGCTGCACGCGACGAGCGCGGTTAACGACCTGCTTATCCTCCTCCGACAACTCATCCATACCAAGAATGGCGATGATGTCCTGCAGTTCTTTGTAGCGCTGCAGAATCTCTTTCACGCGCTGCGCGGTGTTGTAGTGCTCCTCACCGAGAACCTCAACCGACAGAATGCGTGAGGTAGAGTCTAGTGGGTCAACAGCAGGGTAAATGCCAAGCTCAGCAATCTTACGCGACAATACTGTTGTCGCGTCCAAGTGAGCGAAGGTGTTAGCCGGCGCTGGGTCAGTCAGGTCATCGGCAGGTACATATACCGCCTGTACCGACGTAATGGAACCACGCTTAGTAGAAGTAATACGCTCCTGCATAGCACCCATTTCGGTGGCCAGCGTGGGCTGGTAACCTACGGCTGAAGGCATACGACCCAAAAGAGCCGATACTTCCGAACCAGCCTGGGTAAAGCGGAAGATATTGTCAATGAAGAACAGGATGTCGCGGCCTGAACCAGTACCGTCGCCATCGCGGAAGCTTTCAGCGATAGTAAGACCTGACAAAGCAACACGAGCACGGGCTCCGGGCGGCTCGTTCATCTGACCGAACACGAGCGTAGCCTGCGACTTCGCCAGTTCTACCTCGTCAACTTTCGACAGATCCCAGCCGCCTTCTTCCATCGAGTGCTTGAACTCAGCGCCGTAGCGAATGATGTCCGACTCAATAAACTCACGCAGCAAGTCATTTCCCTCACGGGTACGCTCACCTACACCAGCAAACACCGACAAACCCGAGTAAGCCTTTGCGATGTTGTTGATCAACTCCTGAATCAATACGGTTTTGCCTACGCCAGCACCACCAAACAAACCAATTTTGCCACCCTTTACATAAGGAGCCAACAGGTCAATTACTTTGATACCAGTGAAGAATACTTCCGAAGTCGTAGCCAGATCCTCAAACGGAGGAGCCGAGCGGTGAATCGACATGGGGCCGTCGCTATCAGGCTGACGGATACCGTCAATGGCTTGGCCAATTACATTGAACAAGCGGCCTTTTACGCCTTCACCAGTCGGCATCGAGATGGGCGAACCCAAGTCGCGCACGATAGCACCGCGGGTCAGACCCTCAGTCGAGTCCATGGCGATGGTGCGCACCCGGTCTTCGCCTAAGTGCTGCTGGCATTCGAGGATAACGACTTGGCCGTTGTCTTTTATGACTTCCAGCGCGTCGAGAATGTTGGGGAGGCGCGTGTCATCACCGGCGAAGCTTACGTCCACTACGGGACCAATTACTTGGGTGATTTTGCCGTTATTCGCCATTGTAGGTCTTTATATAGATGGGTGGCAACGTTTTCAGGCCGCAAAACTACGGCTTAATCCCCGCTTTGCCAAAGCTCCCGTGAGCGGAAAGTTTACGCAGCGCTGGAGTATTGACAATCAGGCACTCAGCAGGCTTTAAACCCAATATTTGCCCCCCAGCTCCGGAAAAATTTTAAAAAAATATTCAATTAGAATTTGCCCCGAATTATTCGCCTCGTACATTTGCACACCCAAACAGCAATGCTGATGGGAATTTTGTCCGATGGTGTAACTGGCAACACGCTTGATTTTGATTCAAGAAAGTCCAGGTTCGAGCCCTGGTCGGACAACTGCTCGTAACGCGAAAGGCGCTGATACTTCCCTCGGGAGGAATCAGCGCCTTTCGCTTTTTAGTTTAGCCTTATCGGCCTTTTCGCCTTAAATTCGGCTGTTTTTACTTACCACCCCCTTCTGCCTAGCTCAGCCATATAGCCTCTCCTCTTTACCTTTGCCCACTCCGCTGACTCCCAACTGAATTAAACTCATGTCCCAGCAGGTTAAACTTTTCGCAGGCAACGCCTCGCACGAACTCGGTGAGAAAATTGCCGCCGCCTACGGCACCCAGCTCGGTGACCTGAGCCTTCAGCGCTTTGCCGACACTGAATTGGGACCAAGTTTCAATGAAAGCGTTCGGGGTTGTGCCGTGTTTCTGATTCAGAGCACGTTTCCGCCGGCTGAAAACTTAATGGAACTCATGTTGATGGTAGACGCCGCCAAGCGCGCCTCGGCCGCTTCTGTTACCATTGTAATGCCTTATTATGGCTACGCTCGCCAAGACCGTAAGGACAAGCCGCGGGTGAGCATTGGGGCCAAAGTAGTAGCCGACTTCATTCAAAGTGTAGGCACTGACCGCCTGATGACCTGCGACCTGCATGCCGGCCAGATTCAAGGGTTTTTCGATATCCCTGTTGACCACCTCGACGGTTCGGCCATGTTTGTGCCCTACATCAAGTCGCTGAATCTAGACAACCTCATTTTTGCCTCTCCTGACGTTGGTGGCGTGGTGCGGACCCGCGCTTTTGCCAAGCGCTTCGGGGCCGAAATTGTGGTGTGCGACAAGACGCGTCTGCGGGCCAATGAAATTGCCTCTATGCAAGTGATTGGCGACGTAACTGGGCTAGACGTCGTTTTAGTCGATGATATTGTGGATACGGCTGGCACCATCTGCAAGGCGGCTGAGTTGCTGTTGGAGCGTGGGGCACGTTCGGTGCGGGCTGTTATTACGCACCCCGTACTCAGCGGCCCGGCCCACGACCGCATTCGCAACTCGGTTTTGGAGGAGCTTGTGGTATCCGACACGATTCCGTTGCGGCAGGAGAACCCAAAAATCCGGGTGATATCATTAGCTGATCTGTTTGCTCACGCTATTCGTAACGTGGTGACGCACGAGTCGATTAGCTCGCTGTTTACCTAAAATATTAGGACCGTCCAGCGTTGGCCCTGCTGAGCAGGACGGCGTTTTACATCCTATATAGCAAGGCCTTTTTTGTTAACGGACTTAAACCGTATCTTTGCGGCCCCATTAATTGATGGGATCAGAAAATACTTTTTCCAAAAACACTCTTTTTATGAAAAGCTTAGAGATTGTAGGGTTTAAAAGAGCGAATCTCGGCAAGAAAGAGGCAAAGCAGCTGCGTCTTGATTCTTATGTTCCGTGCGTAATGTACGGTGCAGGAGAGCAAGTACACTTCTCGGCTCCTGCCATTCTCTTCCGCGAATTGCTGTACACGCCTGAAGTACACATCGTTGATTTGAACGTAGAGGGCACTGTCTACCGTGCTATCGTGCAGGACGCTCAGTTTCACCCCGTGAACGAAATGTTGCTGCACGTTGACTTCCTGCAATTGCAGGATGGCAAAGAGGTAAAAATGGATATCCCTGTGAAATACATCGGCACTTCGCCCGGCGTACAGCAAGGTGGCAAGTTGATCTCGAAGTTGCGTAAGGTAAAGGTGAAGGCGCTGCCCGAAAACTTGCCTGACTATGTAGAGGTGAATATCTCGGAGCTTGAGCTAGGCAAGTCTATCAAAGTAAGCAAAGTGCAGCCCACCAACTACACGATTCTTACCAACCCCCTCGCTCCTATCGCTACCGTGGCTATCCCACGTGCGCTGAAAGGTGCTATGGCCGGCGGCGACAAGTAAGCCCACGCCACGGATTTTGTAGTCCGTTCGATTTTCTAAAGAAAAGCCCCCAGGAATATTCTGGGGGGCTTTTCTTTAGATAATTTGGGCACCGAAATCAGATTGATCATTTATCAATTCTGGGCAATCCAATATATCCGATTTTAATCCGTGATTCAATGAAATACCTGGTTTTAGGCCTCGGCAATATTGGTCCCGAATACGCCAATACACGCCATAATATCGGCTTTATGGTAGCTGATTATTTGGCACAAAAACATGAGGCGCGGTTTGACATAAATCGACACGCGTTCGTGACGGAAATCAAGCATAAAGGCAAAACCTTTGTGTTGGTGAAGCCCACAACGTACATGAACTTGAGCGGTAAAGCAGTGGCACATTATCTGACCAGCCTGAAGCTAGAAAAAGAGCAGATGTTGGTTGTAACCGATGATTTGGCCCTACCTTATGGCAAGCTACGTTTGAAAGGAAAAGGCTCAGCCGGAGGCCACAATGGCTTAAAATCCATTCAGGAAACGCTGGGCACCGACGAATACGCTCGCCTGCGCTTTGGCGTCGATGCTAACTTTCCGAAGGGCCGGCAAGTGGATTATGTGCTAGATCCTTTCTCGGCTGACGAGCAAATCGACCTACCGCTGCGCATTGAGAGAGCGGCGGAAGCAGTCTTAGCATTCGGAACCTTAGGTATTGAACGCGCTATGAATGTGGTTAACGTGAAATAAAACTTCGGTAGAGGCGCTGGCTAGTTTATGACAGGGTCGACTTTGGAATATATAGAATAAGAAAGCCCCCACTTTGCGCAAAGTGGGGGCTTCTCTATGGGTTGTCGGTTAGGAAATTGGATACCGACACCGACAGCAAGCTTACATCACGCCACTACCGGGCCGCACTTGCTGGCCGGGTTGCATGAGCGCCAACGAGCCGTCGGCGTTTTCGGCTAGCAATAGCATACCCTGCGACTGAATACCTTTTATCTCTCTGGGGGCCAAATTTAGCAGCACCAACACCTGCTGCCCAACCAGCGCTTCCGGAATAAATGACTCCGCAATACCGCTCACGATGGTGCGCTGGTCTAACCCAGTATCCACGGTGAGTTTGAGAAGCTTTTTGGTTTTAGCAACTTTCTCGGCGGCGGTGATGGTCCCTACTCGCAAATCCATGCGGCTGAATTCGTCAAACGACACATTATCCTTCGCAGAAGCCGTGACAGCATTTGCCAATTCATTGGCTTTTTTAGTGTCAAGCAGCTTTTGCACTTGCGCCTCTACCGTCGCATCTTCTATCTTTTCGAAAAGGAGAAAAGCTTCATTGAGTTGGTGTCCAACCGGGAGAGCATCCGTGTTGCCAGCCGCCGCCCAAGGGGCTTTTTCGGTATTCAACATACTACCCAAGCGCGCAGCCGTATTGGGCAGGAATGGCTCCATCAGCGTGGTGAGGCTAGCCGTAATTTGCAGGGCGATATTGAGGATCGTAGCTACTCTTGGCTCATCCGTTTTTATAAGCTTCCAAGGCTCCGTATCCGCCAGATATTTATTACCCAAACGAGCCAGATTCATTAGCTCATTCAGCGCATCGCGGAAGCGGTAGTTCTCAATGAGCTGCCCAATACGCGCCGGGAAATCGGCCAGCTGCTGTAGGACATCTTGGTCAAATTCAGTGAGCTCATTTCGCGCCGGAATTTGCCCCCCGAAGTACTTATGTGTGAGAACTACAGCACGATTTACGAAGTTGCCGAGCGTAGCTAAAAGCTCGTTGTTATTGCGCGCCTGAAAATCCTTCCAGGTGAAATCGTTGTCTTTATTCTCGGGTGCATTTGCGCACAACACGTAGCGCAATACATCAGCGCGGCCCTCGAAATCCTGCAAGTATTCGTGCAGCCACACCGCCCAGTTGCGCGAAGTAGAAATCTTGTCGCCTTCAAGGTTTAGGAATTCATTGGCCGGCACATTATCGGGCAAAATATAGTCGCCGTGGGCCTTGAGCATGGCCGGAAATATGATGCAGTGAAACACGATATTATCCTTGCCAATAAAGTGCACCAGCTTCGAGCCGCTGTCTTTCCAATAGGTTTCCCACGTGTCGGGCAGCAGGTCTTTAGTGGCGGAAATGTAGCCGATGGGTGCATCAAACCACACGTAAAGCACCTTGCCCTCAGCACCTTCTACCGGCACAGGCACGCCCCAATCCAGATCGCGGGTAACGGCGCGCGGGTGCAGGCCCTGATCAATCCAGGATTTGCATTGCCCGTACACGTTAGCTTTCCAATCGTTTTTGTGGCCTTCCACAATCCATTCGCGCAGCCAGGGCTCGTATTGATCGAGGGGCAAATACCAGTGCTTGGTTTCGCGCAGCACGGGGTTGTTTCCGCTGAGCATACTGCGCGGATTGATTAGCTCAGTGGGACTAAGCGAGGTTCCACACCGCTCGCATTGGTCGCCGTAGGCATTTTCATTCCCGCAATTAGGACAAGTGCCTACGATATAACGGTCGGCCAAAAATTGATTGGCTTGCTCATCATAATATTGCTGCGACGTCTGCTCGATGAATTTTTCATCTTCATAAAGCTTGCGAAAAAAGCCACTCGAAACTTCACGGTGCGTAGCCGAAGATGTGCGTGAATAAATGTCAAACGACACCCCAAAATCCACGAAAGAATCGCGGATTAATGCATGATATTTATCTACCACTTGCTGCGGTGTGACACCTTCTTTTTGCGCCCGAATAGTGATGGGCACACCGTGTTCATCGGAGCCGCAAATAAACTTTACATCACGACCCGCACTGCGTAGGTAGCGCACATAAATATCAGCTGGCAGATAAACACCTGCCAGATGGCCAATATGCACCGGACCATTGGCATATGGCAAAGCAGCTGTAACGGTATAACGCTGAAAATCAGAGGACATATGAAAAAACTAAACCGAAAAAAGAATTCGAAAGAGAGAAGTAGAAATGCTGTACTCACGCAGCATTTGGCTACAAAGAAAGTTTTAAAAAACAGGAGAGAGCTGCTTAATAAAACCATAACATCTCAGACCTAGTAAATAGGTCTATATTTGATTGAATAGGTTGAATAATTTTATTGAAATTAAGGCGATCTATCTACCTCTCACTTGCTTCCATCATGAAAAAATCCGACGAGGAAAAATCCGCTAAAAAGGCTAAAAAAGTGTCGACTCCAAAAGCATCAAAGGCGGAACGCAAAGCGGCCAAATCAACGGTGCGAGTGACCAAGTCGCTTAACAACGATCGCGCTAACGAGAAGGCCAGCCAGAAAAAGGCTCTTAAATTGGCCGCTAAGCAACTTCAGAAAGAGCTCGATACGCGTGTAAGTGATGTGGTAAAACGCATTCGCAAAGAAACGAAAGCGAAGCTGAAAGAAGTAGTGAAGGAAGCGACGCGGCGGCTCGATCAGGATACGGAGCGCATGTTTGAGGAAGCTCTGCACACTATTGTGCGTCATTACGACTCCGCCGATACAACAACTGATACCTCGATTGCCCCTGCTGCTACTCCTACGGCGCCTGCTCGAAGCCGCAAGCCGGCACCTAAGCCGAGCGTGGCAACGAACAAGGATGGTAGCGCTCGTAAAAGCCGAGCTAGCTCGCAGGGCCAAAGTAGCACACCAGCGGCTTCGTCTAATGGCAAAGCCTCTACCAGCGCGCGCCGACCTAGTACCAGCGCGCGCAAGCCCGCAACTACCGCTGCTGCCAGAACAAGCCGCAAGCCTGCCGCTACAGAAACCCCGGCACCGAGCACCGACACAAACAGTGCTAGTTAGGATTGCATAAAAAAAGCCCCCCAACGAATATTTTACTTCGCTGGGGGCTTTTTTGTTTTGCGATTATTTTAAGGCCGGCGAATGGTATCGGATGGTGCGCCGCGCAGCCTACGCAGCCGCGTTTCCGGCGTACTGGTGTTAGGGTCGTTGGTATTCACGTTTTCGATTCGTTGACGGGCGTTAGTCCCGGCAGCCTGCTCACCCAACTCCACCCGGCCGGGCGTTGCGTCGGGCACAACGGCGCGAGTGCCAGTTCCGCTATTATAAGCAGCCTGTCGATCCGCATCGGTCCGGATTTCGGTAGGGAGCGGGGCACGATCTACTTCGGCCCCTTGCTCTTGAGTAGCGGTGCAACCGACGCCCAAAAACACCAAGCTACCCAGCCAACAGATGCGGCAAGGCAAACCCAAACGAAACGTGCTCATAAATTTTAGCTAAATGCAGGGTCTGGGGCGAGCCTGCATCCTTACAACGCAACCCAATAGTATAAGTTGGCTACGGGAGCGTTTGCACCCTAAAGTGTATTACTGGCTACACTGGGGGGCTTTTCTGGAAATAATTACTGCTTCTTAAAAGTCATAGCGGCCGAGTTCATGCAATACCGCTGCCCCGTAGGCTTAGGCCCATCATCAAAGACGTGGCCGATGTGGCCACCGCATTTGGCGCATACAATCTCATCGCGCGACATGCCGTAGCTGTTGTCCTGCTGCACTTTCACGCTGGCGGCGGTGGCCGGCGCAAAGAAGCTGGGCCAACCCGTACCCGACTCAAATTTGGTAGCCGAGTCGAAGAGTTTGTTGTCGCAGCCGGCGCAGTAATACACGCCTTTTTCGTGGTTATCGTTGTATTTATTGGCAAATGCCCGCTCGGTGCCTTGCTCGCGCAACACATTGAACTGCTCGGGCGTGAGTTGCTTGCGCCATTCTGCCTCCGTTTTGCGAACGGCAAACTCGTCGGCTTTGTTGGTCATGGGCTGAGCGGTCGGATAGGCTTTGGCAGCACCTCCGGGTGTGGTAGCGGCCTGAGCCTTAGCGGTTGCCAGCCCATCCTTTTTCTGCGAACAGGCAGTACCCAACGTCAAAAAAGAAAGAGCCAGAATAAGGGCGTAGTTACGCATCAGGGGAAAATTGAGGGAAGTGTAAATGAAACAGATGAATAGCTCGCTAATGCAGCGGCTATTGGCACAACATACGCGACGGGGTCCGGGTTCGGTTCGCTGGGGTGGGTGCTATTTCAGTTTCAAACAGTTAACATTTTCTTCTCGCTCATTTATCCGCTGACAATTGCGTACCTTTGCGCCCGCAAAAACCTTTGTATGCAGAACATTCGGAATATCGCAATTATTGCGCACGTTGACCACGGCAAGACGACGCTCGTGGACAAAATCATTCACGCCTCTAAGCTATTCGATGAGCACCAGCACTTCGACGACCTGATCTTGGACAACAACGATCTGGAGCGCGAGCGGGGCATTACCATCGTTTCCAAGAACGTATCGGTTCGTTATAAGGACGTTAAGATCAACATCATTGATACGCCTGGTCACGCCGACTTTGGCGGTGAGGTAGAGCGCGTACTGAAGATGGCCGACGGCGTACTGCTGCTCGTGGATGCCTTCGAAGGTGCCATGCCGCAGACCCGTTTCGTACTGGGCAAGGCCATTGACCTGGGTCTAAAGCCTATCGTGGTAGTAAATAAAGTTGACAAAGAGAACTGCCGCCCCGACGAGGTACACGAGCAGGTGTTCGACCTTATGTTCAACCTCGGCGCTTCGGAAGACCAGCTTGACTTTGTGACTCTGTACGGCTCATCAAAGCAAGGCTGGATGAGCACCGACTGGAAAGTAAAGACCGACAACATCATTCCGCTGCTCGATGCGGTAGTCGCTTCTATTCCAGCTGCTCCTACTTTGGACGGCACGCCGCAGATGCAGGTGACTTCGCTTGACTATTCGTCGTTCGTGGGTCGTATTGCCATTGGTCGCGTACACCGCGGCACGCTGAAAGAAGGCTCCAACATGAGCTTAGTGAAGCGTGATGGCACTATTAAGAAAGTAAAAATCAAAGAGCTACACGTGTTCGAAGGCCTGGGTCGGAACAAGGTAGCAGAGGTTAGCTCGGGCGAAATCTGCGCCGTAACCGGTATTGAAGGTTTCGATATCGGCGATACGCTGGCTGATGCCGACAATCCAGAAGGATTGGCAGTTATCAGCATCGACGAGCCAACGATGAACATGTTGTTCACCATTAACAACTCGCCCTTCTTCGGGAAGGAAGGTAAGTTCGTTACCTCGCGTCACTTGCGTGACCGTTTGTTTAAGGAGACGGAGAAAAACCTTGCGCTGCGCGTGAAGGAAACCGATAAGGAAGATACATTCTTGGTGTATGGCCGCGGTATTCTTCACTTGTCCGTATTGATCGAGACGATGCGTCGCGAAGGCTTTGAATTGCAAGTGGGCCAGCCCCAGGTGCTGTTCAAAGAAGACGACAACGGCAACCGCTTGGAGCCAATCGAGCACTTGGTAGTGGACGTGCCAGAAGAAACTGCTGGTAAGGTTATCGAACTAGTAACGATGCGGAAGGGCGACCTGACCATCATGGAGCCGAAAGGCGACTTGCAGCACTTGGAGTTCAATATTCCGGCCCGTGGCCTGATTGGTCTGCGTAATAACGTACTGACCGCTACCGCTGGTGAGGCTATCATGAACCACCGCTTCCAGAGCTACGAGCCTTATAAAGGTGTAATTCCAGGTCGTATTGCTGGTTCGCTGATTTCGATGGATACGGGTGCTGGCACCGCGTACACCATCGATAAGATGCAGGACCGCGGCGAGTTCTTCGTTGATCCAGGCGAGGAAGTATACGCTGGCCAGGTTATCGGTGAGCACACCCGCCCCAACGACTTGACCATCAACATTCAGAAAGGTAAGAAGCTCACCAACATGCGTGCTTCCGGCTCCGACGACAACGCGAAGATTGTTCCGAAGCGTCAGTTCTCGCTGGAAGAGGCGATGGAGTACATCCAGAAAGATGAGTATCTGGAAGTAACACCGAAGTCGGTACGGATGCGCAAGATTCTGCTGGACGAAAACGAGCGTTTGCGCTCGGCCAAGAAAGTAGACTAGCTCTAAGAATTATCTCTCCCTAAGAAGGGCGCAGCCAATGGTTGCGCCCTTCTGTCGTTTTACGGGGTCATGCCAGACACTTTGCTCGCTCCGCTTGTTATGAGGCGGTAACTGCCACCATGTCTTCCACTACCTTCTCAAAACCAGTGATAAAAAGCCCCCCAGGTCTGCCCCTAATGCGGCAGCGGTGGAGCCAGTTGCTCTTTGCGCATTGGGCCATAGATCCAGCGCTACTGCGTCCTTACTTGCCAGCGCGACTAGAGCTGGACTTGTTTGAGGGACAAGCGTGGCTGGGCGTAGTGCCGTTTACTATGAGCCATATTCGGCCGCTGGGCTTGCCAGCGGTACCGGGGCTGCATCATTTGCATGAGCTGAATGTCCGAACCTACGCGCGCCTTGATGGCGTACCGGGCGTGTGGTTTTTGTCCTTGGATGCATCGCTGGCGCTGGGCGTGTGGGCAGCGCGCACGTTTTTCCATCTTCCCTATCTGCACGCCCGCATGTGCCTGACGCAAACGGGCGACACATTGCGCGCCACGGCCGAACGAACGCACCACGGCGTTGCCCCTGCAACTTTTGCCGCCACGTGGAAGCTGGGTGAAACGTTGCCCGCGTCGCAGCCGGGCACTTTGCAGCACTTCCTCACGGAGCGCTACCATCTCTATACTGCCGGCCCGGATTTGATGCAGGCAGTGCGTAGCAACAACCTTTGGCGCGGAAAATTATTCCATGAGCCGTGGACGCTTCGGGAAGCTAGGCTGAGCGAATGGGACTCCACCTTAGTCGAAAGCCACGGCTTACCGACGCCCGATGGTGAGCCACTCCTGTATGCTGCCGATACCTTAGATGTGTGGGTACAGGAGTTCAGACGGGTATAAACACTGGCCATTTTGCCCCCCAGTGGAGTCTGCGTCATCCACCAGAAGCGTCATGGTTAAAGTTTTAAGCTGAGCCGAATAATATATAGCTGCACAACGGTAGCTTGCAGTATGAAACACGCGTCAATTGCTGCTGGCTTCTTGGTCTTGATAGCATCCAGTTGCGGCTCTACAGTGCAGGAGCAGCGGGCAGAGCCTCGCCGGGGCGAAACAGTAGACACTGCGCCAGCCCCGAAAGCACCGCCCAAAATCACGTTTAGCAAAACCCTGGAGCGTGGTGATTTCACGGCTGATGTTACCTCGACTGGTGAAGGCAACCGCCGTGCGTTGGCGCTCACGGCCCGCCGCGCGGGCCGTGAAATGGCAGCCATTCGCGACTCCATCGCAGGCGAAATTACGGAGGCGCTGCTCACCGATTTAAACCAGAATGAGTTGCCGGAAACATTGGTTTTCGTGCGCGAAACTGGCTCTAATGCTCGCGGACAAGTATATGGCTTTGAGTTTGCCACCCAGGACTGGGAGCGGTTTCAACTGCCAACTTTGCCCCCCGAGGCCACCACGGGCTACCAAGGCCACGACCAGTTCACAGTAGCAGGTGCCGACATAGTGCGCACTTTCCCCATCTACCGCCCCGCCGACGCGCCCATGGAGCCCACGGGAGGCAAACGCACCATCCGCTACGCCCTAGACCATACGCTTCGACTAACGGAAGTCAGCATCGAGGACCAGCCGTAGCGAAGTGGGGGCTTTTTTGTGGTCGGAGCCAACCTTAGCATTGAATTCATGCGCCGCAATGGCACCCTCTGCAATGCAGTGCAGGCCCGAATTGGGCACACAAATAGCTAGCATACAAAAGCGACACCTTCACGGTATTTGCGCCCCTAACTGTCTAAGTTATATCCTTATTTAGCCTTAGATTTCATAGGTCTGAGGCCATGTCAATAACGTGGCAAAAAGCGTCTTTTTTACCAGTTGTTTATTTTAATTTATGCGGCTGACTTTTACTGTTTTACTGAGCGTTTTAAGTATTCTAGCCAGCTTTGCCAACGCACCGGCGCCATCGGCATTCCAGTTTGTTGCCAACGCCGGACAATGGCCTGCCCAGGTGCAATTTGCTACAGCAGTGCCTGGGGGGCATTTATTCTTAGAAAACAACCAGTTTACTTACAATTTGCAAGCTCTGCCCGCCGAGTACAGTCACTCGGCGGTTAGCACGAGCGAGGCTGTGCAAGGCCATGCTTTTCGGATGCAGTTGGTAGGTGCTCAACTGAAACCCAAAACCCTGGGCCAGGAGCGCCAGTCAACCTATCACAATTACTTCTTGGGCTCTGATCCGAAGAAGTGGGCCAGCAAGGTGCCGCTGTTTGCCGTGGTACGGTACGAGCAAGTGTACCGTGGTGTGGATATGGTGTGGCACTCCGTGGGTGGACAGCTGAAATACGATTATGAAGTAGCGCCCGGCGCCGACCCCAGCCAGATTCGGATGCGTTACGAAGGTCTCGACAAAATGGAGTTGCACGACGGCCAGCTTCAGCTTCACACTCAGTTGGGGATACAAGCGGAGCAGGCACCTATTGCCTATCAGGTGCTGGCCAATGGAAAGCGACGCCCCGTAGCCTGTCGTTTCCGGCTATATGACAAAGAAGTGCGTTTTGAGTTGACTGAAAAGTATGACACTAAGTTGCCACTAATCATCGATCCAGCGCTTGTATTCAGCACATACACTACCAACTCCACGTTTTTGTCGGCCAACTCGGCGGCGGGCGATGAGTATGGCAATATGTACACGGCGGGCTACTGTCAGGATGCCACTTATCCCGTCACCATTGGGGCTTATCAAAGTCAGCAGCGAGGCCAGAACATGGGCATTTCCAAGCTAGATCCCACGGGCCGCACAGTATTATTTGCCACGTACCTTGGGGGCGGCAGCACCGAATACCCATTGGATATGGCCATTACAGCTAAAAATGAGTTGCTTGTGCTGGCTCTTTCGGGCTCTACCAATTACCCGGTGACCTCCACCACCTATGACAACTCCTTCAATGGCGGCCAAGATTACGTTGTTTCTCGGCTGAGTGCCGACGGTTCTTCCTTGTTGGCCTCTACGTACTTAGGTGGCTCAGGCTATGAGGCGGGTTCGCTTTCCTCTAGGCCGGCAACTGTTACCAGTACTCCCACCGGCGACGTGCTGATAGGCGGAAATACGAACTCCCCTAATTTTCCAGTGCGTAACGCGTTGCAGCCTACCCTAAGAAGCATTGGTATATCTGGGAATGATGGATTTGTTACAAGCTTGAATGAGACATTATCGACGCTACAATGGTCAACTTACCTGGGCGGCACGGCCGAAGATCAGGTACACGACATCAAAGTAGCTCCCGATGGGAGTATCTACGTTTGCGGCCAAACCGCCAGCACCGATTTTGCGGTGGGAAGCACCGGACTAAATCCTACGTTTCGGGGTGGCCAGCTTGATGGGTTTCTGGTTCACTTAAGCGCTACGGGCAACAACCTGCTGGGGGGCACATTTCTGGGCACAACGGCCACCGATCTGGCCCGCTTTATCGACTTTGACGCCGATGGCCAGGTATTAGTAGCCGGCGCTACGGCTGGCAGCTACCCCGTTACGAGCGGAGCATTTACTCTTCAGACGCCGAATACGGACAAAGTTTTTATTCACTGCTTTAATCCGGCGCTGACCAGCACTATTTTCTCCACCCAAATTTCCACCGGGGTTAGCGGCTCCATGGAGTCGTCTAAGCTGACTACCGCTTTCAACCTCGACGCTTGCAACCGCATCTATTTTTGCGCCTATGGGAGTACCAGCACCTCCCCTACTACCTCCGATGCTTTTTCCAGCGCCCAACGCAGCATCTACTTAGCCGTTTTGAGCCCGGGTGCCCGCCGCCTGGAGTACGGCACGTATTTCGGCGGGCCGGCCAACGGTGGAACGCACCTGCACCCGGCTGCTTCCAACGAAATCACAAAGCAGGGCGTGCTGTATCACATTGAATGCACAACCGCTACCAGCTTCACGACGACGCCGGGCACCTATTCTCCCACCAAAACGGTAGGCACCAATAGCGGAGCGGCATTTAAGTTTAATATGCTGCCGACGGGGGCTTCTCTCCCAACGCTGACGGCCGCGCTGCCTCCGGTACCGACAGGTTGCGCGCCCTATACGGTTCAGTTCAGCAATGCCGGCAGCGGAGCGGAAACCTACGAATGGGATTTCGGTGACGGTAGCCCACTTGAAACCACGGCAACGCCAACCCACCGCTTCGAGCGTCCTGGCACGTATCAAGTTCGGCTGACGGTAACACGCACGGGCGGCTGCGGTCCGCAGCGTCTGACGACCACTACAACGGTCGGCGTTACCAGCCCGGCGGCGCCTTTGGTATCGGCGGTGGCGGCCGTGCCGGCGGGCTGTGCACCCTATGTTGTTCAGTTTCAGAATACCAGCACCAGTACCGGCCCCGTGCGCTATCAGTGGGACTTTGGCGATGGCAGCCAGGAAATTGGAATTGCCCCCCAACACCGCTTTACAATACCCGGCCGGTACGTGGTGCGGCTGACGGCTGAGCAAGTAAGTCCGTGTGGCACGCAACGTAGTGTTAGCGAAACCGTTGTTGTGGTTGATCCGCCAGCTCCCACACTGATTGCGGCATTTCAGGCGCCTATAGCAGTCTGCGCGGCTACTCCGGTGGAGTTTGTGAGCACTGGCCAAGGAGCCCAGCGCTACGAGTGGAACTTTGGCGATGGCACCCCAATAGAAACATCCGAAAAGCCCCTGCATCGCTTTCTGCGTGCGGGCACCTACCAGGTACAACTTACTGTGAGTCTCACGAACGTGTGCGGCAACAAGCAGGAAGTAATCCGCCGCAATATTGTGGTGCAGGACCCGCCAGCCCTTGTGGAGCGCATCGACTCGCTGGACTGTCGCGCGCAGCTCACTTTGGATGCTGGCATGGAAGGCAACAAATATGAGTGGTCGACGGGCGAAACGACGCGCTCAATCATCATAAAGGCGGCCGGCATCTATCGGGTAAATGTGACGACGAATGCCCCCTGCCCTACTACCATTGCCTTCACTATTCGGCCCGCCGGCGAGCGGAATATCTTCAACGTCATCACCCCCAACGGCGACCGGCGCAACGACACCTTTGTGCTGCCGTCGGAGCTAGGGATTCCGGAGTTGCGCATTTTCAACCGCTGGGGCCGCGAGGTATATCAGAGCGCAGCCTACCGCAATGAGTGGCAAGCGGAGGGTCAACCGGCGGGCGTATATTACTACCAGGTGCGCCAGCCGCAGTGCGCTCTCACGCTGAAGGGTTGGGTGGAAGTTATTCGCTAAAGCCAACGAAAAGCTCAATTTTGCCCCCCACGCTGACGTACGGCCTCAAACGTCATGATGGCCGTGCAGGTGCTTACGTTGAGCGAGTCGATGTAGCCGGCCATCGGAATCTTGATCTGGGCATCGGCGGCCGCGAGCCATTCGTCGCTGAGGCCAGTGGCTTCGGTGCCCATCACAATGGCGCTGGGGCCGCTGAAGTCCATATTGGTGTATAAGTCTGATGCGGCGGGAGTAGTAGCGAAGCTGCGAATACCGTGCTGGCGCAGCCAAGCTACTACCTCAGCAGTAGGGGCAGCCACTACCTGATTGGTGAATACGCACCCAATGCTGGCCCGGATCACGTTGGGATTATATAGGTCGGTGCGCGGGTCACAGACGATGACAGCGTCTACGCGGGCGGCGTCGGCGGTGCGGAGTACGGCGCCTAGGTTGCCGGGTTTTTCAACGGCTTCCAGAATAATCAGGAGCGGGCTGGGGGGCAATTTCAGGTCGGTGAGAGCGCGGCGCGGGGGGCGAGCCAAGGCTAGGATACCGTCGGAGCCTTCGCGGTAAGCCACTTTTTCGAATACCGCTTTCGATACCGTGAAGTACTCTGGGCGGGGGCAAATAGCGTTTCTAGCTCCCGCTGCCTCGTTAAGTCAGTCAGATCCGGACACACGAACAGCGTCATAACTTCCACCCCGGCTTGTTGGGCGATAGTCAGTTCCCGGTAGCCCTCAATGATGGTCAGGTTTTGCTGCCGGCGCTCAGCGGGCTTCTGCTGCAAGCGCAGCAGGTTCTTGATGCGCGGGTTTTGGGGGCTGGTAATCGGGTCGGGGGGCATTTTTCCGAGGAGTAAAGGGAATGCGGCGTAGCCGGGCGGCACACAAAGGTAGAAGCAAAGTGCACGAGCCGTTCGCTTGTCGTTTGGGGTCCGCGCTCATAAAAGTGCGAACTTTACCTTTTATCACCATTACCAGTGCTTGTTCCCTCCTCAATTCTACTTGAAATCAAGTGCGGCTGAATCTTAATACCAAAATCAGGCTGGGCTTTGGAATTGCGCTGATTGTGCTGCTGCTTACTTCCCTGTTTGCTTACATAAGTATTCAGCAGGTGGCTTACTACACCAATCGGGTGGAGCATACCTACAAAGTATTGCAGCACAGCACCGAATTGCGCACCCAAATGCGCGATGCGCAGGGCTCTGTCCGGGGCTACTTATTGCTGGGCGACAAGTCTTACCTCGATAATTACGATGGCCTGATCATGGGCGTGCGCGGCAGCTACGAGAACCTGCGGCATCTTACCTTCGACAATGCCGAGCACCAGCGGCGCCTGGATACGCTGGGCACGCTGCTAGCCCAAGAAATTCTGCTGCTGGATAGCTGGCGCCAGCAACCTCCCAGTCCGTACGCGGCCCGCGACCTAGTGAGGGGCGACCGTCGCCTGCTAGAACAGATTCGGGCTGCAATTGCGCGGATCAAAAACTCCGAGGATCTGCTGCTGCACGAGCGTACCCGCGACCGTGATATCTGGGAACGCATGGCCCCGCTGGCCATTATTGGCTCGGCAGTGTTGGCTATTGTATTGGTGCTCTGGCTGTTTAGCCGCATTGTGCAGGAGCTGAAGGAGAAAGAGCGCTTACAGGCCGAGCTGGCCGCCGTCAACCACAATACGGCCCAGCGCATTCAGCTTATCGAAAACCTGGCGGAACAGGTAGTGCTGGGTGATTACAAGGTTAAAATTCGGGACAAGGAGCAGGATAGCATCGGCAAGCTGGCCGGCTCTCTCAATCGCATGACCCAAACCCTCGATCAAACCTTCGAGGCGCTGAACAAGCGTAACCTAGAGCTGGACCAGTTTGCCTACGTAGCCTCCCACGACCTGAAAGCGCCTTTACGTGGCATTGGAGCCTTGGTGAAGTGGATAGAGGAGGAATTACCACACGAAGTATCGGCGCAGATGCGGGAGTATCTGGCCATGCTCAAGGGCCGCCTCACCCGCCTCGATGATCTGATCAACGGCCTGCTGGCGTATGCCCGCGCCGGCCGCACTCAGCCTTTACCGGAGGAAGTAGATGTGCGCGCACTAGTAGCGGAAGTAGCCGATATGGTAGTTCCGACCGGATTCACGGTCAATTTGCCCCCCAGCCTGCCATCCTTCCTCACCGACCGGCTGAGTTTGCAACAGGTATTTACTAACCTGCTCAGCAACGCTGTGAAGCACCATCACAGCAGCCAGGGCCACCTAAGCATTGGAGTTCAGGAGCTGAAAAAGGAGTACGAGTTCAGTGTAACCGACGATGGCCCCGGCATCGCGCCGGAATACCACGAAAAAATCTTTCAGATATTCCAGACCCTGCGCGACCGAAATACGGCGGAGAGTACCGGCATCGGGCTCAGTATTGTCCGCAAGATCATCGAAGAACATAAAGGCAGCATTCGGGTGCAATCGGTACCGGGGCAGGGTACTACCTTTGTATTCACGTGGCCCAAAACGCTGGTGCCAGTTTCTCCGGTGACCACGTCAGCCAATGCTCTTTTTTAGTAGTTGTTAAGCAAGTAGTTATGCGTTCTATCCTCCTCGTCGAAGACGACTTCTTTGATACGATGATCGTGGAGAAGTCCTTCGCCAAGTTCAGTGTGCAGCATAAGCTGCACACCGCCTTTAATGGCATAGAAGCGCTGAACATGCTGCTCGGACGCAATGGACAAGAGGCCATGGACCCACTGCCGGAGGTCATTCTGCTAGATTTGAACATGCCCAAAATGAATGGCCACGAGTTTCTGGAGGAGTTGCGCAGTCAGCCCAAGCTGCGCGATATTCCGGTGTTCATCACGACCACTTCGGCTATGGATGTGGATCGGCTTAATGCCCAGCATCTGGGCGTGGCCGGGTATATTTTGAAGCCCATCGACTTCGAAACTTCTACCGATATGGTTGACAGCCTGAGCCTGCTGGAGAAGCTGCTGAAGTAGCAATAGCCGTATCCGACTCAGGCTGTGAAGCGCGCCTGCATCAGGGCGATGAGGTGCGTAGCAGCGTTGGTGTAAAAATTAAATAGCGATTAGGCGGCTCAACAACGCAACGCCGGGGCGCTAGTATGGCTCTTGAGTAGAAAAAGCCCCCCGCGTTGATTCAGACCGCTTTTTCGCGGGTAGCTCCGGCTGTAACTATCGGTGAACAATTACTTCTGGCGGGGGGCTTTTTCGGCATACTAAACCGACTTCCTCTGCAGTTTTTTGAGTCTATCTTGCTGTCCATCTTCCCTCCTTTTGCCTGCATGACCAGCCGCTCCTTTCTTCTGGCATTCCCCTTTTTAGCGCTGTGCTCTGCGCCGATACTGGCTCAGAATACCCCCCGCGAGCTGAATACGCTCCCTCAGCCCACCCCGCCAACCACCGCGCCCGCTCGTACTACTCCTCCCTCCACGGTAAATACTCCGCCTGTACTCCCCGATTCGGTGCGGGCCGAGCAGCAGCGGCGCCGTGAAGTTGCGCCGCCCGTCGAAACCACTCGTTTTGCGGTGGGCCTTAAGGATGGGCGCGTATTTCAGGCCTACGACGTTGAAACCAAGCAGCCCATCTTCGGGAAGCCTTTTCTGCTGCTGGATGGGCAGCAGCGCTTCGACCTAAACACTATCAGCTACTACAGCGACGAGACCGGCCACTATGTGCGCACGGTGCTGCCGGGCCGCTCTACCCGTGAGGCCACCCTGCGCCGCGACCGGGTGGGGCGCATCAGTCTGTATTCCATCACCAACACCCAATATGCTGGCAACTCGCCGTATGGCTACAGCCCCTACGGCTTCGGGCGCTACGGCTACGGCGGCTTTGGGGGCTTTGGCGGCCCGATGTACCGCACCACCAAAACCGAGTATTTCAGCAAAGACAACGGCCCGATTGAAGACCTCAATCTGCGCAACCTCAGCATTGCCACCGCTGACTTTGCGGCCAGTCGGGGCTTGCTAGAACAGGCACGCAAGTACCAGACCTACAGCACGCTGAGCTACATTGCAGCCGGCGGAATTATAGCGGCGGGCATGTTCTCCACATTTAACAACTCCTCAGGTGGGCGAGCCAGCATATCGCCGCTGGTGTATGCGGGCATGCCGTTGTTCATTGTGCCGCTTATTATGCAGGGTAAGCAGCAGCGCAATATTCGCCAGGCTATTTCGCTTTATAATCGGGGGAATAACTAAGCGGCGGCAACCTCAGCGGGCCTGGCTTGCGTAGGCGATACTTGTGGAAACCATCGCCCCCAATATGCCCCCCGACTTTGCCATTCGCCAAGCGAAAGCCCTATTGGTGCACGAGCGCCTATGCGCTGAGTATGGGGCGCCATTCCGCTTTTTCAGCTCCAAAGATCCGCTTAGCGAGCTAATCAGTGCCTTGCTTTCGCACCGCACCCGCAACCAAGAGTCGCATAAGGCTTACCAGCAGCTGGTGGCCCGGTTTCCGACTTGGGAACAAGTGCGCGATGCCCCTACCGAGGAAGTGCAGGCCGCCATCAGCCCGTGTACCTGGCCCGAGCAAAAAGCCCCCCGCATTCAGGCGGTGCTCCGCGAAGTCAGTACGCGCTGCGACGGCCCTTGCGACCTCGAATTCTTAGCTGAGGTACCAGTTACGGAAGCACGCGCCTGGCTGGAGTCTATTCCGGGAGTGGGTCCCAAAACCAGCGCTGCCACGCTGCTATTCAGCACGTTGCGCCTGCCCGCAATGCCCGTCGATAGCCATCACCACCGCGTGGCGCAGCGGCTGGCGCTCATCGGGCCTAAAGTGGGTACGGAGGCCGCGCATGCTCTACTGTCCGAACTTTTGCCCCCCGACTGGTCGGCGCAGGAGGTGTACGATCATCACGAAGCTCTCATGTTTCATGGACAGAAATGCTGCTACTTTAGCGCGCCAGCTTGCCAGCGCTGCGTGGTGCTGGATCAGTGCCCGTTTGGGCAGGCGCGCATAGGTGACGCACATTCACTGGAGCCTGCTACTTCTACTACATAAGCGCTGTTTATCTTTCGTCTTTCACCCTCCCCTAATTTGCCATGAAACCGACCTACGGCGTACCCGCAATCTTCTCTTTCTTCATTCCCGGCTTAGGGCAGCTTATCAAAGGCCAGATTCTGAAGGCGTTTCTTATTTGGGCGCTGGGCGGTGTAGTCGGCTTTTTGCTGGCCTGGACGCTGATTGTTCCATTTCTCATTTGGGCCTGGAACGTGTACGATGCCTATAATTCGCCCGCCTAAAGGTTGAGCAAAGCTCGGCGCGAAGGGCATTCAGGAGAAAATTCCTTGTTTACAATCCTGCATATCAAAGCCAAACCCAACGGCCGCGTCAATCAGCTATTGGTGGCCGCCAATGGTGAGGTGGCGGTCCGCATAAAGGCGCCAGCGCATGCCGGACAAGCCAATTCGGAGCTCATAGCCTATCTGGCGCAGGTATTTAGACTCAGCAAATCCAGCGTTACCATCCTGACGGGCCACACCGCGCCATTCAAGAAGATTAAGCTTGATGGCCTGAGCGAAGAGGATTGTCAGCGTGTACTGGCGCAATACCGAGGAGAAGCAAGCTGATACCCGAGCTTTGGGTTGGCGCGTATAGAGATTCGGGGGCAGTTTGCTGCTACCCGAAACCAGCCAACAACGTCGAGCGCTGGCTACGCACGCATTTGTCCGTTTTCTGAGTATTTCTACTTTTCTTCCTTTTCTATGACCTTCCCTACGTGGGCAATGGCTGGCTTTTGGGGCTTGGTGTCAGGATCGGCATTGTTGCTCGGGGCGGCCGTAGGCTATTACTTTAGCGTACCCCAGCGCCTGATTGCGGCGGTAGTAGCCTTCGGCAGCGGGGTGCTCATCTCTACGCTTTCACTGGAGCTGATGGAGGAAGCGTACACAAAAGGTGGCTTCAACTCTACGGCCGTTGGCTTTTTGGGCGGTGCCGTGATGTATACGTTAGCTAATTGGCTGCTAGCTCTCAAGGGTGCGAAGCACCGCAAGCGCTCGGGCCAACACCAACACACCGAACGGAAAGCTGTGCAGGCCCAGGCCAAAGCAGAAAACGAGCCCGAAGGCGACAATGGAACAGCCATTGCCGTGGGGGCCCTACTCGACGGCATTCCCGAAAGCATCGTTATCGGATTGAGTTTACTGGCCGGTGGAGCCGTGAGCACGGTAGCGGTGGTGGCCATTTTCCTGTCCAATCTTCCCGAAGGGCTTTCCAGTGCCTCGGGCATGAAAAAGGCTGGGCGGTCGGCGCGCTACGTACTGTTTCTTTGGGGGGGCATCGCCGTCATTTCGGGACTAGCTTCCCTAGCTGGCTACACCGTATTTAGCAACTTCTCTCCCCAAGTGGTATCGGCTACTACGGCAGTGGCTGCGGGGGCCATTTTGGCCATGCTAGCTGACACCATGATTCCGGAAGCCTTCGCGGTGGCGCACAATTTTACGGGCTTGATTACGGTGCTGGGCTTTCTGGCGTCCTTCTTCCTGAGCAAAATGGCTGAGTAAGCGCTCAGCTAACCAAGCTATCCGACATGCGGTGGGAGAATTGACCGTTATCGTGGCGCTGGTTCTGATAGGTTTGCTCGAACTCTTCGTCCACGTGGTAGGTAGATTCTTCATGCTGGCTAAGGTCGAGACCGAGCTGTTCCTCGGCAGGCTTCACGCGCAAGCCGAAGAGTTTGGCCGTCAGCTTTAATAGCAGCCAGGAGCCAACAAAGGAATACGCTACCACAATCAGCAGGCCCAACACGTGGTAGCCGAATATGGTGGCGTCGCCATGAATCAGGCCTACTTTATCGGCGAATACGCCGGTAAGCAGCATGCCCATAATGCCCCCCAGACCATGGCAGGGAAACACATCGAGCGTGTCGTCGATAGTAGTACGGCTGTTTTGCCAGTGTACGGCGGCGTGGCTCACCAGCGCCGCGACCACCCCAATCAGAATGCTTTGCCCGTATTGCACATAGCCGGCAGCGGGCGTGATGGCAACGAGGCCTACTACCGCGCCGGTGCAGGCGCCTACGGCCGTGGGCTTAGTGCCGCGCACTACTTCCACCAGCAGCCAGGCAACCAGCGCGGCAGCCGAGGCTAGGTTAGTATTTACAAAAGAAGTGGCCGCCAACTCATTGGCGCCTAGGGCTGAACCCGCATTGAACCCGAACCAGCCAAACCACAACAAGCCAGTGCCCAACAGCACAAAAGGCACATTAGGCGTCGAGAAGGACGTGTTGCGCACGTGGCTGTTGCGGCGGCCCAGCACCATGGCGCCGGCCAAAGCCGCAATACCTGCGGAGATGTGCACGACCGTTCCGCCCGCAAAGTCGAGCACACCCCACTGGCGCAGAAAGCCTTCGGGGTGCCATGTCCAGTGGGCTAAAGGGCAATAGATGAACAGGCAGAACAGCACCATGAACGCCAGATACCCTTTGAAGCGCACCCGCTCAGCAAACGAACCGGTAATAAGAGCCGGCGTGATAATGGCAAACTTGAGCTGAAAGGCGAAGAACAACACAAACGGAATACCCGGCGACAGCACGGGATGTGGCGCCGTGCCTACATTATTAAGCAACGCATAGGTGAAAGGGTTGCCAATGAAGCCGTGCCAGCTGGTACCATAGGCTAGCGAGAAGCCCACAAAATACCATAGCAGCGAAATCACGCCCAGGGCCACGAAGCTTTGCAGCATGGTGGAAATCACGTTTTTGGGCCGCACCATCCCGCCATAGAAAAAGGATAGACCAGGCGTCATGATCAGTACGAAGGCAGTGGCGGTAAGCATCCAGGCCACATCGGCCGCCTGCAAGCTGCCGGGAGCAGCGCTAGGGTGAGAGGTCGGAACAAATGCCGCGAGCCCACTCAGGAGCAACAGCCCAAGCATAGCAACCAAACTGTAGGTTGGACGGGGTAGAAGTGATAAAGCCATAAAACAAGCAACTTTAAAATCAGCACACTATCGTTTTCAATGGCAATATAGATTCAAATCGTACATTTTCATAAAACACCCTATTATTTACAAGGCTGTTTTTCTAAAACTAGTTAAAAATATAGACTCTAACCCTTATTTTTCATGGTGATATTCCAAAGATTTAAAAAAGTAAGGCCATACTTCTTTCATGACGTATGGCCTTGCTTTAGCTACTTGTCGTGAGTAGAAATGATATAAATCTTACCCTATAACTTCAGAATTGCCCCCCAGACGCCGTTTACGACCTCAGCCATCCGTTTGAAGTCGAGCGTATCGATGGTATCGGTGGGTTGGTGGTAGTGAGGGTTGCGCAGGAAGGAGGTGTCATTGATCATCACCGCCTGATAATCATAGGTCCAGTAGTTGCGGTGGTCTGAAAGGCCGACCAAACCATAGCTGGGGGGCAAATTGATGCGTTGCACATCCAGATCAGTGTGCTTGCGCATGAGGGTTTGGAGGCGCTGGGTTATTTCCTCCTGCCCCGTTTTGCCCACAACGGTGATAAAATTACCCGTGTGGGGATACAGCTTGGCCAAGGTGTCATCGGGGAAACGCTGCGAACCGGGCACGTCGCTGAAGTAGCCGATCATCTCGTAGCAAATCATGGCCCGCACCCGCACTTTCTGCAAATGGAGCAAATAGGCATGGATGGCGCTCCCCATAAAGTCGGTCGCGAAATAAGGCGGCTCCTCGTTCGGGTAAGCAACCAGATCGAGGCGGCGCTTCAGTAAGGGTTGTTGCTGGTGCAGCAAACGCGCCGTTTCGAGCAGGCCAGCTACCGCGCTGGCATTGTCGTCGGCGCCGGGCTGCTCGCCAAATACATCGTAATGAGCCCCCAGAATAATGCGCTCAGCATCAGGCGGCCCGAATGAGGCAATGATGTTACGATAGTCGCGGCCGTCGGCCCGAAAAGGCTGCTCTTCTACCTGAGCACTCAGCTTTTCAAACTCGGCTTTGATATAATCAGCCGCTTTGTTCAGCGACGCGAGATTGAGGTAGTTGCGGGCCGGCTGAATGGACGTCAGGAACTCGACATCGGCGTAGAGGCGGGATGAGTTGGCAGACATAGCGGTGGCAGTATGGCTCACCGTTTTGTACGATGAACAACCACCCCATGAAGGTCAGCCGTAAGCGGTTTTGCACCGGCATTATAGGCTATTAACCAGCAGGATAGCCCTTTCCTACACCATTTGTCATCCTGAGGCCCGAAGGACCTTCTCGTAGCAATGGCTTGTGCTAACGGGAGAAGGTCCTTCGGGCCTCAGGATGACAATGATTTTAGGAAGTCTAAATGCTTATATGGGCAACATTAGTACGTAAAATGAAGCTCATATTCGGCCGACGCATGGTTTCTAATTGTTGAATCGGCCGGCTACATTGTCCATGTACTTCTGGCCAGAGCCAGTATTCAGAAGCAAAATCTGTTCGGTAGGGCTAATGGAGCCTTCTTGCAGCAGCTTACGAGCCGCCATCCACACGGCACCACCTTCGGGCGCCACAAATAAGCCTTCTTGGCGGCTTAGCTCACGCATCCCCTCTATCATCTCTTCATCAGAGATACCGACTACCGTACCACCCGACTCTTGCAGCACACGCAGCATCAGCGGCTCCCCCAATGGGCGCGGCACGGCCAGACCGTTGGCGATAGTGGGTTTGCCGTTATAATTATGCGAGTTGGCCTGCTTGCCTAGGTACGTCTCCAGCAGAGGGCAGCAGTTTTCGGCTTGCACGGCTATCATGCGCGGCAATTTGCCCCCCAATGGCAACCAGCCGATGGCCTGCATTTCGCGCAGTGCTTTCCAAATGCCGATAAGGCCTGTGCCACCGCCGGCGGGGTATAGAATCACGTCGGGCAGCTGCCAGTTGAGCTGCTCAGCAATTTCGTAGCCCATAGTTTTCTTGCCTTCCAGCCGGTACGGTTCCTTTAGAGTTGAGACGTCGAGCAGCTCACCATTGGCGTTTTTTTCGCGCACCCAGGCGGCGCAGTCGTTGATGAGACCGTCAATTAGCTGCACTTCGGCGCCGTACCAGTAGCACTCTTCTTTAAAAGCGTCTGGGGTATGGCGGGGCATGGCAACTACGGCTTTCATATCCGCTTTGGCACAATAGGCAGCCATGGCTACGCCGGCATTTCCAGCAGTTGGGATAATGCAGCCGCTCACGCCAAGCTCCAAGGCTTTAGAAATGGCCATGCTCAGGCCGCGCGCTTTAAAGGAGCCAGTGGGGTTCTGGCCTTCATCCTTGAGCACCAATGACCGCAGCCCATACCGATTAGCGAGGCTAGACATGTTGAGCATAGGCGTAAAACCTTCGCCCAGGGTTACTTTATGGGCCTCATCGAGCAGGGGCAGTAGAGCCTGATAGCGCCACATGCTGCCGTCGATCTGGTTGATGCTGCTTTTGGGGATTGGCTGGTGCAGATCGTAGGTAGCGACCAACGGCATCGCGCAGCACGTCGATACTTTCTGGAGCTTAAAAGCAGAGTGCTGCAGACCGCAGGCTGAGCATTCCAGCGCTTGGAGGTGGGTGGTGGATTCAGTGCTAACTGACATGGCGGGGTGGGTGAAATGCCCCGGCAAGTAGGCCAGTTGCTATGCGATAACAAAATAGAGATTCGGAATAGGCTATTCCGTTTTGGAATAATAGCGCTTCGTGAATTGCACAAAGTTTTTGTAGGGCAGATTGTTCTCGGTGCCCTTACGCTGAATGAAATTGAAGTGGCGCACCATTGGCAAATCCGGAATTTGGACCTGCACTAGCTCGCCCGAAATCAACTCTTTCCCTACTGCCTGACGCGGCAAGAAAGCTAGACAGGTATCTACCCGCACGAAGTTTTTAAGTGCTTCTGTACCACCCAAGCGCACCTTTACGGGCAGCTCACTCAGCTTCACATGCTTTTGTGCCAGAGCTTCCTCCAGCACCGCCAGCGTACCCGAGCCTGACTCGCGCAAAGCCAATGGAATGCTATACAAATCCTGAGCGCTCAGCTGCTGTTGCTTCAGCGGATTCTTGGCCGAGCACACTGCTATTACCTCGTCGGTCAGGAAGGGCGTGTAGGTAACGTTGCTGACTTTATTAATGCCCTCAATAACACCCAAATCAATTTCGTGCTCCAGCAGCGCCTTCAGAATGTTCTCGCTGTTGCGGTTTTTGAGGGTGAGTTGAGTATTCGGGTTCTGCTCTATATACGCCGAGAGCACGGGGGCAAAACGTACAGCGAAATGGTGGTGCTGGCCCCAATCATCATTTGAATGCGGGGCGAGAAGTCTTCACTGATTTTCACAAACTCCTGGTGCAGCTCATGTTGCAGCTGCTTCGCTATGAGCAGCTTTTTATACAGCAATTTGCCCCCCGGCGTCAGTACTACGCTATTGCCGAGGCGCTCGAAGAGGCCGGTTTTGTAATACTCTTCCAGCGCCTTTATCTGCTTGCTGATAGCTGATTGGCTGATGAATAGTGTCTGGCTGGCTTTGGTAAAGCTCAGCAAGCGGGCCACTTCCAGAAAGATTTCGTGCTTGTGAGAAAGCATAAGGAGTTATGAGTGGCTGGGGGGCAAATACGGGTTTTCTACTGCATCAACCGAAACTCCTGCCGCAGTAGTTTCTCCGTTAGGGCGCGGCGGCCTTTGATGAAGGCTTCCGTAGCGGGGCCGTGGTTTTTGGGCTCTACGTTTAAGGCGAAAAAGTACGGCTTGCCGTTTTGTTCCAGCCAACCCACAAACCAGCCGTTGTTGTAGTCTTTGGTGGAAGTCCAGCCGGTTTTGCCGCGCAAGGTCCAGCCCTTGCCCCGACTCAGCACCAACAGCGCCTTCACCGTTTCCTGATGCTGCCGCCCCACAGGCAGCTGGTTGCGCTCCAAGCGTTGCAGAAAATCGATTTCCTCAAACTGCGTGATGCGTGAAGGACCTTCCAGCCAAAACATGTCCACCGTGGCCGGCGTCACTGCTATGCGCCCGTATTGCAGCTTCGGCAGCCACTGATTGTAGCGCGCGGCCCCGATGCGGCGGGCTAGCTGCTGATAGCACGGCACGCACGACACGCGCAGGGCCGTGGCAAAAGTCATATCCTGGTTCCAGGCCGCCGAGATGGTTCGGGTCACGCCATCCCAGCGGAATATTTCGCTGGTGTCGCGCACGGCGCCCGTTTCCAGCCCTATAAGCGTGTTGGGAATTTTGAAGGTAGAGGCGGGCAGAAAGCCCTGGCGGCAGCGCTTCAGGTTGTAGGCCGTGTATTGCTTGGCCTCCGTATCGAGCAGCAGAAAGGAGCCTTGCAGGTCGTATTCGTCGAAGTATTTCTGAAAGTCGCGCTCAACTATGCCTTGCGCGGAGGCGGTGAAGAAACGAAGCAGCAGAAGCAGTGAGAGCAGCGGCAGACGCATAAGGAGCAAGGGAAGCGTGGAGCAGGCAAGTTTAGCGCTTTGCCGGGATACGATACCTAACGGCGCGGTATGGCCTCCATCTTTAGAGCGTGACTGGACGTTCATAAAACAGAGCATCATGCAGAGCAGAGCGAAGCATCTCTCGTGCTGATGTTGTGCTAGTAACCCAGACGACTACGAGCGAGATGCTTCGCTCTGCTCTGCATGATGTTCTATTGAAATCACAAATACATCACCGCCCCAATTACAGCCCATTTCCGTTATTCCGCCCCCGACTGGATCATCAAAATTCTGAGCCCCGGCAACCTCGCCCGCGACACGAAGGAGAAATTCGACCTCTATGAGGAAAGCGAAGTGTCCGAATACTGGATTGTGTCGCCCGGCGGCAAGAGCGTGACGGTATATCTGCTGCAAGACGACCATTACTAGGTGCGCGGCGAATATTATACCACGGGCCCTATTCCGGTGCAGAAGCTGCTGGTTTTTAGTATTGAGTGGGCTGAGGTTTTGAAGGTATGTAAAGTGTCTTTGAATAACGAAAAACTTATGTTTCCATAGTACCATCCCAAATAGCATAGCCACCTCCCGATTGTGCTATGAGAAGTGTGCCACCATCATTAACACTTGTACCATTTGAGAGTTGCCATGGTTCGTATTCATCTTTCGAAGCCCCATTAATTTTAAACCAAGAGCCATCTTCGAAGAACACCTGTAGATCGGCAAATTCATTACAATAAGTAGCAGTTATCAACTTTAAGTTAATACTATTCATACCTACTAATAGTCGCTCTTCTTCACTTAAATCTACTTCTCGTTCAGATGAAAATTTAATATCAGAGTCAAAATACAATTGTACATCACCTGCTCTATCGTTTCTAAATTCAATGAATGGTACTTGATGTGATATTCCAAAGCTTTCGACACTACTGTTCAAAAGTAAGGCGTTCACTATACGATTGGCTATTTCAACAACTTCTCTTTGACTATGCTCCATTCTCAAATAATCATCAGTTAAATTTTGGAATCACTCCTAAAATGGAGCAAGTAAATTAAATTCTATTCCATGCCTCCGGCTTTAGATAATCAAGTGAAGAAGTAGATTTTAAATTTAAGTCACCTTTTAATAGCTGTTTAAAAAGAACACCAACTTTAGCTATACTATTCACAAGAGGGGCTTGCGCCCATTTTATTCCTGGCGAACTATTTTCAATATCAGCTATTATATTTTCAGGAATGCGTTTACCGAAACGCACCAATCTTTCGTGCAGATCACTAGTAATAGTTAATAAAAAATTCCTATCATCATCAGAATTGATAATATTATCTAAATCTAAATTAATACAGCCTACAAACCCTACTGTTGCAGCCAAGTACCATTCCGTGACTATCCTATCTCTTAACGCAGATTTCGGCTGTGTCTCTTTATTTTCTATCTCTTTCACAAATAGGTATAACCACGTCTCAAGATAAGCGTCGTTACACCAGAATCCGTTTCCATTATATTCTACGAAACTTGTAGCCATATTTTATTAATTAAATTTTCAGCATAGCACTTCTGATAACTCTTATACTGCGCCCAGTGGCTCCTGTCTCTTAGGCGTAATTGTCACGGGGATGCAATGAAACGCAGCTTATCAAAATCTATTACCTAAGTTAGCTCAGGCCACAGCAGGATAAAGAATCGCGTTTTCTCTATACCTTCCTGCGTCCTTTCAAGCGCCTCCCTAATCATGCTATCCCGAACCTTTTCTCGCCTGCCGCTGCTGGTGCTGCTGGCTTTGCTGTGTGCTTGCTCCAAGCCGGCTGCGGACAACAATACCGCTGATGGAGAGGAGATTAGCCCCTATCAAAACCTGGTGTTTCAGCTGGATGCGGCGGTGGCGGAGGAAGCTCAGTTCAACCGCTGGGATACGACGCAGTACGTGCGTTTCGAGCCGGCGGTGCGGGGCAAGTTCAAGTGGACTGGCGAACGAGAATTGACGTTTTCACCCTTGGAGCCATTTCGGCCGACTACAGCGTTTACGGCGACGCTGCAACCGCAGTATTTGCCCCCCAGTCAGCAAAAAAGCCCCCCAGCCTTGGACCGGACGCGGTTTCACACGCCTTATCTGCAACTGCGGGAGGCGCAGACGTATTGGGGGCAGAGCCGGCGGGCGGCAGGCACGGCGGAAGCCCGCACGACGCTGCGCTTCAACTACCTGGTGCAGCCCAGCCAAGTACAGACCTTGCTGCGGGTAAGCCAGGATGGGCAGCCGGTGGCGTTTGAGCTTACCTCGACCGAGGCCGACAGCACCGTGAGCGTGACGCTGACGCAAAGTCTGCGGCCGGGGAACCCACTACAGCTGGAAATAGCGCCCGGCCTGCGGGCCGTGGGCAGCAACCAACCCACCCAAAAACCGCTCACCGCGCAGGCCGCCGTACCCAGCCAGGAAACGCTACTGGTGCGAGAAGCCACGGGCGCGCTGGTGGAGGGAGAGCCGGTGATTACGGTTCTGACCAGTCAGCCGGTGGTGGCGAGCGAGGTGGAGCGCCTGCTGACGGTGCAGCCAATGGCGACTTACTCAGTGGAAGCGCTGGAAAGCGGGTTTAAACTGAAAGGCAACTTCGACGTTGATAAAACCTACCAACTGGGGCTGGGCACCGGTATTCGGGGGGCGCTGGGCGGACAGCTGGAAGAGGCGTTTTCTCAGTCGATTTCCTTCGTGGATGAGCGGCCTAGTCTGGCGTTTGCCCACGGCGACAAGGCTATGTACCTGAATGCGCTGGGCGCTCGCAATCTGGGTTTGCGGGTGTCGGAGGTGGAGAAGGTGAAGGTGAGCATTGCCAAGGTGTACGCTAATAATATTCAGCACCTGTTGCGCAGCGGCCGGCAGTATGGCTACCCTGATTACAACGAGGAAAGCGGCGACGTAACCGAAACTCAGGATGAAAACGGCGAATATGTAGACCGTTCCTATAACTATTACGACACTGAATCCTTCGGCAATGTGCTTACCGAGCGCACCTACACGGTGGCCGGTTTACCTAAGCAGGGCGGTTTGCGTTTGCTGAATCTGAGCCTCAAGGACCTGGAGTTTTCGGGGCCGCTGAAGGGGCTGTACGTGGTGCGGGTGCAGGATACCGAGCGCCAGTGGCTGCAAGTGAGCAAGCTGGTGGCCGTATCGGATATTGGGCTTATTGTGAAGCAGGGACTGAAGGGGCGCACGCTGGTTTTTGCCAATTCCATCCGGTCGGCGGAGCCCCTGGGGGCGTTTCGGTGCGCTTTGTGAGCAGCAATAACCAGGTAATCAGTACGGGCACTACCAACCGCGACGGCGTGGCAGTATTTGACAGTACGGCGGCTACTTCGCGCTTTCGATTGAGCCTGATTACGGCCCAGAAAGACGCCGATTTCACCTTTCTGAACTTGCCCCAAAGCCGGGTTGAAACCTCGCGCTTCGATGTGGGCGGCCTGCAAAGCAACGCGGCCCGCTACCAAGCCTTTCTCTACGGCGACCGGGACCTCTACCGCCCCGGCGACACTGTGCGCACCAATACCATTGTACGCACCGAAGCCTGGCAGGCCCCACCCGCGAATCTACCGGTGAAGCTGCGCCTGCTGCTGCCCACGGGCAAGGAGTACGCGAGCTTGCGCCAGAAGCTGTCGGCCGACGGCGCGTTTGAGTCGCGCTTCATTTTGCCCTCCGCCATCATGACGGGCCTGTACACGCTGGAAGTGCTCACTGGCAACGACGTGCTGCTCACCTCTCGCCAGATCAGCGTGGAGGAGTTTATTCCCGACCGCCTGAAAGTAACCGTGCAAGCCGCGCCCGCCGTGGCCAAGCCCGGCCAGTCGGTGGAGGCCCAGATTACGGCGCTCAACTTATTCGGCCCGCCGGCCGCCGACCGCAAGTTTGAGGTGGAGTTTTCGCTCAAGGAAAAAGCCTTTAAGCCCAAGAACTTCCCCAACTACACCTTCCAGATCAGCAGCGGCGAGCGGAAGCGCGGCAACGGCTACGACCAGGAAGCCACGCCCATCTCCGACCGCTTCGAGAAAACCACCCGCGAAGGCACCACCGACGCCGCCGGCCGGGGCACCGCCACCTACGAAGTACCCGATTATTCAGACCTCGGCACCCTAGAAGGCGCAGCCTTCACCACCGTTTTCGACGAATCGGGACGGCCGGTGAATAGGTTGGCGACCTTTGAAGTGCAGACCCAGCCGGTGCTGTTTGGCATCAAAAACCTGCCCGAGTTGGTCAGCACGCGGCAGGCGGTTTCTACGCAACTGGTGGCTCTCACGCCCCAGGGTCAGCCGACAACCGCCCAGGCTCAGGTGCGCGTGGTGCGTTTGCTTTGGGAAACGGTGATTGAGCGTCAGGGCGGCCGATATATCTATAATTCGCAGAAGCGCGAAGAAGTCATAACCACCCAAACGCGCACTGTGGGGGCAAATCGGGGGCGGAAACGGCGTTCAGCTTCACCCCTACCTACTCCGGCGAGTACGAGGTGCGCGTGGCCCGGCCCGGCGCCGCCACCTACGTGGCCAGCCGCTTTTACGCCTACGGTTTTGGTGACACCCAGAGCAATTCCTTTGAGGTAAACAATGAGGGCGAGGTCACGATTGAGGCCGATAAAGCCACCTACCAGCCCGGCGAAGCGGCCAGTCTGCTGCTCAAAACGCCCTTCCCTGGCCGCGTACTCGTGACCGTGGAGCGCGACAAAGTGCTGAACCATTTCTACGTCAACACCGACCAGAAATCGGCCCGCGTGCGCATCCCGATTAGCATAGGCCACGTGCCCAACGTGTACGTGACGGCCACCGCCATTCGGGCCATTACCGACAATCGGTTGCCGCTCACGGTGGCGCGGGGCTTCGTGCCGCTGGCCGTCGAAAAGCCCGGCACCAAGCTCCCCGTGGTCATAAAAGCCCCCCAGCAGAGTCGTTCGCAAACCTTCCAGACCATTGAGGTGACCACCGCGCCCCGCGCCGCCGTAACCCTGGCCGTGGTGGATGAGGGCATTTTGCAGATGAAAGACTACCGCACGCCCGACCCCTACGGCTACTTCTACCAGAAGCGCGCCCTGGAAGTGCAGGCCTACGATGTGTACCCTTTCCTGCTGCCCGAGTTGGGGGCAATTCCAGCACCGGCGGCGACGGCTACGACCTCGGCCGCCGCACCACGCCCGTGCCCTCGCGCCGGGTGCAGCTGGTAGCCAAATGGAGCGGCATTCTCCGCGCCGATGCCCAAGGCAAAGTGCGCTACCGGGTGCGCGTGCCGCAATTCTCGGGCGCTCTGCGCGTGATGGCCGTGGCCTACAAAAGCGAAGCGTTCGGGGCCGCCGAGCACACCATGCGCGTCGCCGACCCAGTTGTCATCAGCACCAGCCTCCCCCGTTTCTTAAGCCCCGGCGACACGATTGACGTGCCGGTGACGCTGACGAATACGACGGAAAAAGTATTGAGTGGGACAGTCGGTATTTCACTCGTAACCAAAGAAGAAGTGCTTAATCCTCCATTAGAAATTGTTCATGATGAATTAATATCAGATAAGACATTACGCTGCTGTGACGCGGCAGCAACTCAGCTTCAGCCTGGCACCGAGAAGCGTGTTGTATTTCGAGTATTTGCTACGTCTCAACTCGGAAACGCACCTGTCAAAGTGTATTTCGAAGCTGGAAATGAGACCTTCATTGAAACCATCGAACTCCCCGTCCGCCCCGCGTCGCCGCTGCAGAAGCGCACGGGTTCCGGGGTAGTGGCTGGGGGGCAAATTCAGAACCTGAATCTGAAAACTGACTTCCTGCCGGCTTCCATGCGGAGCCAATTGGTTGTCAGTCGCTCGCCGATGACGGAGTTTGCCAAGGACCTGCGCTACCTGCTGCAATACCCCTACGGCTGCCTGGAGCAAATCGTGTCGGCCGCGTTTCCGCAGCTCTACTACGGCGATTTGGCCGCGACTTTAAGCCAGCAAAAAGGCCAGCAAGCCAAAGCCGCGGGCTACAACCCGAACTACCACGTGCAGGAAGCCATCCGCAAGGTGGAGGCCCAGCAGCTCTACAACGGCTCGCTCAGCTACTGGCCCGGCGGCGACTACGACAACTGGTGGGCCACCGCCTACGCCGCCCATTTCCTGCTCGAAGCCCAGCAAGCCGGCTTCCAGGTAAACAAAGCCGTGCTCGACAAAACCCTCGCCTACCTGCAATTCCGCCTCCGCAAGCGCGAAACCGAGCCCTACAACTACCTCGACGCCCAAAACGCGATTCACCTCAAGACCATCGCCAAAAAGGAAATCACCTACTCGCTCTACGTGCTGGCCCTGGCCGGCCGCCAAGATGCCGTGGCTCTGAACTACTACAAAGCTAACCGCCAGCTTCTCTCCCAAGATTCGCGCGTGCTGCTAGCCGCCACCTACGCCCTAAACGGCGACCAGCGCAGCTTCCAGGCCGTATTACCCACCCGCCTCGGCACCGAAACCGCCGCTCGCCGCGCGTTCGACGGCAGCTTCTCCTCGCCCCTCCGCGACCAAGCCCTCACCCTCAACGCCCTGCTCGCCGCCGACTCCAATAACCCCCAAATTGCCCCCCAAGCCCGCCAGCTCAGCCGCCAGATGAAACAAGCCGGCTGGCTGAGCACCCAGGAGCGCGCATTCGGCTTGTTGGCTCTAGGCAAAATAGCGCGCCAAAATGCCCGTAGCACCGCCACGGCTACGTTGCTAGATGACGGCAAGAAGCTGGGCGAATTCTCGGGCAAAGACCTCACGGTAAACAACGTGGCCAACCGCGCGCTCAGCCTGCGCACCAGCGGCACCGGCAGCCTCTACTATTTCTGGGAAACAGAAGGCATCAGTCCTGGGGGCAAATTCAGGAGGAAGACGCTTACCTGCGCGTGCGCCGCCAGTACCTAAACCGCGCCGGCCAACCCATCGGCAACACCTTCCAGCAGAATGACTTAGTAATCGTGAAAATAACCCTGCAAGCCCCCGAAGCCGCCGGCGACATTCCCAACGTGGCCATCACCGACCTGCTGCCCGCCGGCCTGGAAATCGAGAACCCGCGCATCGGCGCCATCCGCGACATCACCTGGGCCACCGACGCCGCCCAACCCGATTACCTCGACCTCCGCGACGACCGCATCAACCTCTTCACCACCGCTACCGCCGCGCCCAAGTCGTTCTATTACGTCGCCCGCGCCGTCTCGAAAGGCACGTTCAAGTTAGGCCCCATCAGCGCCGACGCGATGTACAACGCGGAGTATCACAGCTACAATGGCTCCGGCGTGATTAAAGTTGAATAACTCGTCAGTCATCCTGAGGCACGAAGGACCTTCTCACCAAGAAACGAAGCATTATTACGCTCTTGTTCAGATGTGAGAAGGTCCTTCGTGCCTGAGGATGACAGATGGTTTTTTAGATCGGTAACGCACTATAGCTCGCTACCCAACAAGCTCCTTCGGAGCATTTCAAAGCATCCAAGCGTACATTTTCTCACTATCCAGGCACAGCCGGCGACTTTGTAAGCGCCGGCTGTGTTGTTAATACAACTAGTTGCTATTAACGACTTATGAAACGGCTCCTAATTTTCCCGCGCTACGCAATTCTAGCGCTATTAACTCTTACCCTTTTCCTGTCCTCAACTCTTTCACGTGCTGACATCGTCACGCTCACGGCGGCCGATAACGGCAAGCAAGTGCAGCTCACCGTCGGTGATCAACTGATTGTGCGCTTACCCACCGTTTCGCTGCGCTTTGGCTGGCGGATGGTGCAGAATTACCCTGGTCAGCTAACTGTTACAAGTACCCACAATCTGCCCGGTGTGAGTAGTGGCGTACCGGGAGCTCCGGCAACCTTTGAGATCCACTTTCAAGCCACGGGGCCTGGTGGCCTTGATTTAGCCTTGGTATCGGCGCTGCCGGGAACTGGCTATGCGGCCTTGGGGGCTTTTTCCACGCCTACATTACCATCGACCAGCCGGGCGTGGCCAAAAACGTGAACATCAGCGAATACGGCAACCATAGCCGAGTGAAAGTAAACAAGGGCGACCAGCTCCAAATTAAGCTCGATAACACCGCCGGCGCCCAATACAAGTGGGAGGTGATGCCCATCGCCGACAACGTTATCCAACTTGTAACTGCCCAGCCCGAACAGCCGCAGAAGAAATCCAGACAGCGCAAAACAGAAGCCCCAGAGGATATAACCTTTAACTTCCAAGCGCTGAATCCTGGCAAAACCACGCTACGCTTTCTGTACCGCAACGCCACCGACAACGAAGCACCGCCTAAGCGGGATTTTGAGCTCGAAGTAGAAGTGCCCGACCCACCTCGATAAAACGTGTCTATATCCAGTTATCCTACGTCAGGTCAAGTGCTCCAACAGTCAAAAGCAAAAAGGCAGCCTGCTCCGTGAGCAGGCTGCCTTTTTTAGGTAGGTTGATCAAGCAGTTTTATTGCACTACCAAGCGCTTAGTAGTCACGTTAGCACCTGTTTTCACCTTGTACAGATAAGTACCACGCGACAAGCTACCAGCATCGAATTTCACTTGGTGGTTGCCAGCTGGCTCCGAGCCCCATACCAATGTCTGCACTTTGCGACCCATTGAGCTGAACACCTCCACACTTACTGGGCCTTCTTCAGCTACGTAGTAGTTGATGGTGGTAGTGCCAGAGAAAGGGTTCGGATACGCTACCGTTTCCTGAGCTACTGCGCCCTTGGTGGCGGTGGCAGCGCTAGTGCTAGCCGCAGCGGTTGGCTGCGTCTGGGCGTTGTACTGTGGGAATGTGCGGCTCACGATCACAGCGAAGTCGGCGCGGGTTACGGTTTGGGCAGGCTTGAACGTTGCCTGAATGGTAGGCTGCAAATCGAATGGCCCCTGCTTCACCGTGTAGTAAGCGTTGATCAGGTTTAGCTCCAAGGCAATGCTCACATAGCCTTCCAGACCAGCTGGGATCTTGGAAGCGTCATCAATGGTGACGGTTTTGCCGTTTACCTGTACTGTTACTGGCTTGCCATTACGCTCCAGCGCAAACTGCTGGAATCCTAAGGCCTGCACGAGTGAGTAAGCTAATTCGGCGCGGCTAACGGTGCCAGCAGGCGAGAAAGTACCCGCTGCGGTAGGCCGCATTACGCCGTTGAACTGATGGAAACGGTCGCGCTGGGCAGAACCTTTGGCAGCTACGGCTTCGGTCAGCAGAATGTCGTTGGTGGTAGTCACATCAGAAAAGGTGTGGGCACCGCTGGTGGGCAAATACTGACGGATACCTTGGCCCATTAATAAGTAATCAGCTAATTGAATGCGGGTCAGGTTAGCATTGGGCTGAAAACCGGTAGCCAATCCATCTACGAGGCGGCTAGTTACCGCCATCTTGATTGCAGCCTCGGCTGGGTGGCCTGCGATATCAGCTAAATTGGTAGTGCCAGTAGGAATCAGCATCGAAATATTACCTGAAATGGTTTCGGGCAAAGCCACACCGCGCAAACCTTCTACCGCTACCGTCCAGGTGCCAGCTATGGGCGAGGCTACGGCTACACCGCGGTCGGTAGAGAGCGTGAATGTAACGGGCGTACCGGAGGTGTAGCGAACGCCATTCGGATCAATCAGAACCAGGTTAGTAAGGTTACCAGTTTGCCCCAGAAGGCCAGTAGAAGAGACCTTCACTTCCACGCTGTTCGTACCAGGATTTACAGGGAAAGTAAGCGAGTTACCTGTGGTCAGAATGGGGTTGAAGTTGATGGTGAAAGGTACCGTAGTGGTCTGCGCGTTCACGCTGCTATTGAAGCGACGGGTAGCATTCACCGTAGAGCCGAAAGCGGAAGAGCGGAAAGCCTGATCGACGGCGGCAAAGGCATTTACGTAGCCAGCACCCACTTCCCACGACTGATGGCCGGGCATGTTCGTGGCAGTCTTCATCAACAATTCCTTTACCTGGGCAGGCGAAAGGGAAGGCTTTGCCTCCAGCAGAAGAGCCACAATACCGGCTACGTGCGGTGTGGCCATGGAAGTGCCGCTGCTGTGTGTATAGAACGGAACTTGGCCGGGAGGAAGCACCTCAATGTCTTGCTGTGCACCCAAGGAAGATACCGGAGCAATAGTGCGGGTAGATACCACGTCTACGCCAGGAGCTACGATAGAAGGCTCGTTTTTGAAAGTCCAGGTTTCGCCATCGACGGTGAAGGTGCCTTGCTCGCCGCGCACACCGCGGGAGGAGAAGTCAGCTAACAAACCGTTACGGTCGCCGGCACCTACCGAGATAGTCCAGGGGGCAATTGCGTAAGGGTTATGCGTATCAGCGCTTGGACCTTCGTTGCCGGCAGCAAATACGACTACCATGCCACGGTCGTAGCACTTCTTGGTTACCACGTTTATTGGCATATCAGGGTTGAAATCGCCGCTGGTGCCGAAAGAGTTGCTGATAACACGGATGTTGTACTGCGCTTGGTGGGTAAGCGCATAGTCGAACCCACCGATGGCATCAAGCACGAGCAGCGCACCACCCGAGCCGTAGCCCAACAGGTTAGCGCCGGGCGCTACACCCTCATATTTGCCCCCCGACTTAGCCCCATTACCTCCTACAGTGCCAGCGCAGTGCGTGCCGTGACCGGAGTTGGTGTCGGTGTTTGGAACGCCTTCCAAATAGGTAACGGGCAGCATCGCATCCTGAGCGTTCAGGTTGGTAGAGCCCAAAACGTTCTGTACCAGGTGCGAGCCAAACTTGATATCGTCATGCGTACCATCGACGCCACTATCGTTGATAAGTACCCCAACGCCCTTTCCGGACACGGGCGAACCGCCGTTGCGGGCAGTCGTCTCCTTATCGGTGCGCAGGCGCTTCACGCCGGTCAGGTTCGTGTCGTCGAAGTTGTAGTAATCAAGCTTCTTGTTGATGTAGAGCGAGCGCACCTGGGGGTTGCTGGCCAGAGCATCCACTTGCGTGGCCGTTGCTAGTACTCCGGCTATTGGCAAAGCCCGAAAGGTGATGCCTTTAGTAATGCCGAGCTGCTGGAGTAAGCTCAGCTGGGTGGCTTGGGGAGCACCATCGCCTTTAAAGGTGACGATTACCTGTGCAAGAGGGTTGGTCTTGAGGGCGGCGCGCAGCTCTGGATCAACGGTTGCCTGCCCAAAAGACGTGGTGACCTTCAGGCCAACCAGCAGGAGGGTGGTGAGGAATTTGCCTTTCATGTAGAGTTTTAGAATAGATGGAAGGTGGGAAAGAGAGAATGAGAACTAAAAACTAAGCAGATTAAATACCTGCTCGAAAGACTAGTAAAACGACTACAAAAACCCTTAAGCGCAAGCCGCAATATTTAATCAACTACATATACGAGTAGTGATTTACAACTGGATTTTCCACACTTAATTTATTTGCTTAGAGAACGATTTATTTTATTTTAAATCTTTTTTCTCTTTACAAAACCTTTGCATGAATTCAGCGTAAAAGCCGCGCTTTCACATTAAAATCAAGCTATTGCCGATATAATTCCTGCTCTGTTGCTCGCTATTACAGAGTCGAATACGACAATATATTATTACAACATACTGCTATACAAAGCTTTGCGAATACTCCAGCTATTATCGCTTGTATAAGCTCTTGTAACTGTGGCAATATTATTTGCCAAGCACGCGTACGAAAAGGAATACCAAACTGCTTTTGTGACACACAGCATTAAAATCCCATTTTTATTCTGTGCTTTAATTATTAAACAGAGCTACCCGCATTAAATGAATCGTGAGGCTTTTTCGAATTATGAACTGAATTTATCTACGATACTGACCCTCAAATTGGATTAGTGAAAAGCCAACTATTTAGCGGCCCTTTCGGAAAGAATAAGGCGTGTTTGTGACATAGCAAATACATAATATAGCACACCGTGCGCTCGGAGCAGGTGCAAGCAGTATCTGCAGGAGTGGCAATGATTCTTCACCAGTTGAGTTGGGTAGCTCCACACGCTGGTTTAGGAGCCTGCTCACGGTTATATTTGACCATGACTCGGCGGCACACATGGCGAATGATAATGGCGTTGCTGGCTGGGCTGTTGGCATTGCTGGGGCTCGACCATCTGTTTCCGCTGCCACCGGCTCCGCAGTACTCGCCCCTAGTAATGGCTGCCGATGGTTCGGTGCTGCACGCCTACCTCAACCCCACGCAGAAGTGGCGGATGAAAACCGAGCTGGGCGAGATAACACCAGTCTTGCGTACCGCTATCATTGAAAAGGAAGACCGCTACTTCTATTACCATTTCGGCGTCAATCCGCTGGCAATCATAAAGGCCGCGACGCGTAATCTGTTCAAAGACGGTCGCACGACGGGCGCCAGCACGATTTCTATGCAAGTGGCGCGGCTGCTGGAACCCAAGGAGCGCACGGTAGCCAATAAGCTCTTGGAAATGCTGCGGGCCGTGCAGCTGGAGACGCATTACAGCAAAGACGAAATTCTGCAGCTGTATCTGAATCTGATACCCTACGGTGGCAACGTGGAAGGCGTAAAATCAGCGGCGCTCCTCTACTTTCAGCAGCCACCCGATTACTTGTCTTTGGCTCAAACCGTGACGCTGGCCATCATCCCGAACCGGCCCACGGGTTTGGTGCTGGGCAAACACAACGCCGCTATTTTAGCAGAGCGAAATAGGTGGCTGTGGCGCTTTGGGGGGCAAAATCTGTTTCCCGAACAGGATATAGCCGACGCCCTACTGGAGCCGCTGGATGTGGAACGCCACGCAGCCCCTAGCCTAGCTCCGCATCTGGCGCGGCGGCTGGTGCAGCGGTTTCCGGGTCAGGCCAGCATCAGCTCCACCTTGCAGCGCGGCAAGCAAGCCAAAGCCGAAGACCTGACCCGCAATTACGTGCGCAGATTGTATGCGCTGGGCATCACCAACGCGGCAGTATTAGTCATTAATAACCGCACCCGCGCCGTGGAAGCCTACGTGGGTTCGGCTGATTTTGGCGACGCCGCCAACCAAGGCCAGAATGATGGGGTGCAGGCGGTTCGTTCGCCGGGCAGTACGCTCAAGCCTTTTCTGTATGCGCTGGCCCTCGACCGCGGGCTGCTCACGCCCAAGCAGCTTTTACCCGATGTACCCACGAACTTTCGCGGCTACCGACCCGAGAATTTTGATAAGCGCTGTCATGGGGAGGTAACCGTGGAACGGGCGTTGGCTTACTCGCTAAATATTCCGGCCGTGGGCGTGCTCGCCGAACTGGGTGTTCCCACGTTCACGGACAAGCTCAGCCAGGCCGGCTTCCGGCGCGTAACGCGCGATGCACCTCATTTGGGCCTAAGCACCATTCTCGGCGGCTGCGGGGCGACGCTGGAGGAACTGACCAACTTGTATGTGACTCTTGCCAATGGTGGCCAGTACGCACCTCTGGCGTGGAATACCGCAACTACTTCGAGCAAAGCCTTTACATCCAAAAAGACGACTGGGGTGCAAAAACCGGCAACCGCGCTACTCTCGGAATCGGCCGCTTACCTGACCACTGATATCCTCGCCCAGCTCACGCGTCCTGATTTGCCTGTGGGCTACGAAACCAGTCGGCGACTGCCTAAAATTGCCTGGAAAACCGGCACCAGCTACGGCCGCCGCGATGCCTGGAGCATCGGTTATAACCGCGAATACACCATTGGCGTGTGGGTGGGCAATTTCAGCGGGCAAGGCGCGCCCGCGCTCACCGGCTCGGAGGTAGCTACTCCCCTCCTATTCGACTTGTTTAATGCGTTGGCGTACAATTCGCCCAACAACTGGTTTTTGCCCCCCAGTAGCCTCGATTTCCGGTTGGTGTGCGCCGAGAGTGGCCGTCCGCCCGGCGAGTACTGCCCCAACCAGCTCATCGATTATTTCCTGCCGGGCGTATCGTCGGCGCAGCGCTGCCAACACCAGCGCGAGGTGCTCTTGGCGGCCGATGGGGCCACCGTATATTGCCGGGCCTGCGCGCCAGCGGCCGGTTTTCGGCGCGAGCTATATCCTAATTTACCCCCCGGTGTGGCGGCTTTTCGCGAAATGCAAGGATTACCCTACCGGCGTCTGCCGCCCCACAATCCCACTTGCCAGCTCGTGCGGGGCGGCCCCGAAATGGCCCCCAGCATAATCTCGCCCCAGGCGGGCACCGACTATGTGCTCAACCGGGGCGAGGGCCAGCAGTTGCTGCTGAGCTGTACCACCGATAGCGAAGTCCGGCAGGTATATTGGTACGTGAACGATGAGTTTTTGCGCGCCGCCTCCGCTACAGAGCGTGTCTTTTTTCGGCCGCAAGCGGGGCCACTGAAGATATCCTGCGCCGACGACCACGGCCGTAATACGGATATCCAAATCACCGTGACGGAGCTCTAGCAAAACGCTGTTTTCTGCTATCTGTTTCACCAGTCACCTTTGCGAAAAACAATGCTCTGAAAGCAGAAAATCTTGGCTAATTATCCTTTGAAACAGAGCAAATTAGCCTCCCTTTTCTAGCTTTTATTTTAAATCCGATAATCCTTTTTGCATTCTACTTCGTTAATCGTGCTACGACAGATGAGCTGTTGTGGCACGGTGCTTGTATTTACCTGCTAAGAATTTGTATAAGATTCCCAACTTAAAACATTCGTCATGAAAAAGCTCAGTTATATATCGACGCTGATTTTGCTGATCTCGGCAACCTTTACGAACGCGGTTCAGGCGCAGGAGAAAAAGCCTTGGAGCCCTCAGGCGAAAGGTGCCGTAATTGGTGGTGTAGGTGGCGCCGCTGCTGGCGCTATTATTAACAAGCGCAACCGCCCCGTGGGTGGTGTAGTAGGCGGTGTGGCCGGCGCTGGCGTAGGGTATGCCATTGGTAAACGCACCGACAATAAGCGCAAGGAAGCCGCTCGCGTAGCCGCTGCTAATCGTGCTGCTGCTAACCGCGCCGCTGCCGACCGCGCTGAGCGTGCTGCCCTAGCTCGCCGCGTAGAGGCGGCCGAAAAGAAAGCCGCTGTAGCCACAGCCAAACCACAGCAAACACAGTATCCTATGATGGCTAATGGCTTTGCAGCCACTACTCCTATGATGCTGGTTGGCGCCGACGGCGCTCCTACCGCTTCTAATGCTGCTTATTTGCCCAACGAGTCGTATGGCGAGCGTAACACGCCGTATCCTTCTTCGGAAGTGCGCAGAAAGAGCTGGTAACTCCGGAATTTTTCTACTTTCGCCGACTCTAGCCTTGCGCCGGAGCCGGCGAATTTCTTTACAGTCCACACTCTAATACTCCCCTTTTTATGAAATCCTTCCTTTGGATTTTATCCGCTTCCGTACTTCTGACGGCCTCTTGCACCAAAACCGACGAGAAAGACTCGGCCGTGAATGCGCAGACGCTCAATCAGCAGTTTATCAGTGCCTGGAACAGCAAAAATGCCATTCAGCTAGATACGCTCTTCGCCGACGATGTGCATTTCCTGCAAGGTGAAGCCCATTTTCAGGGCAAGTCGGAAGTGTCGAACCGTTGGGTGCGCGAAACCATGGGCACCATTTCCAACTTGCGCACCAACGTAGTAAGCTCCGGCACCGACGCGCAAATAGCCTACGAGGCCGGCACGTACTCCGTGGATGTAGAGCCTTCAACACCGGGCACTCCTATGGGCGAAGGCGAAGGCAACTTCATCCTGCTCTGGAAAAAGAACCCCAAAGGCAGCTGGAAACTCAGCTATGCCCAGCTCGAAGGTTTACCAGTTAAAGTTAAATAGGCAACAAAGCTCCTTCTGAACGATACAAGCATAAAAAAGCCCCCCACAACCAGTTGTGGGGGGCTTTTTTATGCTTGTGCTTATTTAAGAATTGGTGGTGCGGGCTAGGTACTCTTCTCCATCCAGCACCGGCTCCATGTGCTTCGATTCTTCCTCCGTGAATAGCCGCGAGCGAATCAGAAAGCGCACACCCAAGGGAATTTCGAGCGAGAAGCTGGCACCACGTCCCTTCGTAACATCCACCGTGAGCTGCGTGTGCTGCCAGTACTCAAACTGGCTGGCACTCATGAAAAAGTCGCAGCCGTGGATAGTGCCCAGCCATACATCGGCCCCGCCCACCCGAAATTCACCCGCCGCAAAGCACATGGGCGAAGATCCGTCGCAGCAGCCACCGCTTTGGTGAAACATCAAGGGGCCATGCTCATCACGGAGCAAATCGATAGTGGCTTCAGCAGCGGGTGTTACGAGGACGCGGGGGGTGGTCATGGCAATGGTAAAAGATGATTTTTCAACATAATAGAACGTCATGCTGACGACAGGAAGCATCTCGCGTGCTGATGCAGGAGTAATAACCCTACTACCGCGAGCGAGATGCGTCGCTGTCGCTCGGCATGACGTTCTAATTAAACAGTTTCAACTCAAGTAATGCTTAAAAGAAGCCTAGCTTTTGCTGGCTGTAGGAGATGAGCATGTTCTTGGTCTGGCGGTAGTGCGCGAGCATCATCTTGTGGTTTTCACGGCCGAAACCCGATGCCTTGTAGCCACCGAATGGGGCGCCAGCGGGATAGTCGTGGTAGCAGTTGACCCACACGCGGCCGGCCTGAATGGCGCGGGGCATTTTGTACAGCTCGTGGGCGTCGCGGCTCCAGAGGCCAGCACCAAGGCCGTAAAGCGTGTCGTTAGCTAGCTCAATGGCCTCGTCATTGTCCTTGAAAGTGGTTACCGACAGCACCGGCCCAAAGATCTCCTCCTGGAAAATGCGCATTTTATTGTGGCCACGGAAGATGGTAGGCTTGATGTAGTAGCCTTCGGTTAGATCCTCATGATCGTGGGCGTGGGCTTCGCCGCCTACCAGCACCTCCGCTCCTTCGGCCTTGCCGATTTCGAGGTAGCTCAGAATTTTCTCGTACTGATCGTTCGAGGCCTGGGCGCCCATCATGGTGTCGGGGTCAAGCGGATGGCCTAATTTGATGGCTTTCACGCGCTCAATCAGGCGCGGCATAAACTGGTCGTAAATGTCTTCGTGAATGAGCAGGCGCGACGGACAGGTGCAGATTTCGCCCTGATTTAGCGCGAACATGGCCGCGCCCTCCAAGCACTTGTCGAGGAAGTCGTCGTCGTGGTCCATCACCGATTTGCAGAAGATGTTCGGCGATTTGCCCCCCAGCTCCATCGTAACGGGAATAATATTCTCGGCAGCGTATTGCAGAATGAGGCGGCCAGTAGTCGTCTCACCCGTGAAGGCAACTTTCTGCACGCGCTTGTTGCTAGCGAGCGGCTTACCGGCTTCGAGGCCAAAGCCATTCACGACGTTAATTACACCCGCGGGCAGTACATCTTGGATCAGCTCCATGAGCACCATAATAGAGGCGGGCGTCTGCTCGGCGGGCTTTACCACCACGCAGCAGCCAGCGGCTAGTGCGGGAGCAATTTTCCAGGTGGCCATCAGCAGCGGGAAATTCCAGGGAATGATCTGGCCCACTACGCCCAGCGGCTCCTGAATGACAAGGGAAAGCGTGTTCTCATTCAGCTCCGTCGCCGAGCCTTCCTCAGCCCGAATGACGCCCGCGAAGTAGCGGAAATGGTCGATGGCGAGAGGTAGGTCGGCGGCCATGGTTTCGCGGATGGCTTTGCCGTTCTCTACCGTTTCTACCGCCGCTAAGTGCTCCAGATTTGCTTCCATGATGTCGGCAATCTTCAAAAGCACGTTGCTGCGGGTAGTAGCCGAAGCTTTGCTCCACGACTTAAACGCCTCATGGGCGGCATCCAATGCCAGCTCAATATCCTCTTTGGTCGAGCGAGCTACTTTACAAAACGCCTTGCCATCGATGGGTGACGGGTTCTCGAAGTACTGGCCTTTGACGGGGGCCACCCACTTGCCGCCGATGAAGTTGTCGTAGTGGGATTTGAACTGGGGGCGAGCGATGAGTGTGGTGGGATTTTCTAACGTTTCCATGCTGTGGGAGTTATGAATGAACACTTACCCCAAGGTAGCTTTCGTTATTGCTTAAAAGTGTGTAGTATTCTCTCAGTCTATCCGCCTATAGTCGCAAGTTTTTCGCTCCCTAGTCCCACCCGTTATGTCCCAGGCCTTTCTACCGTCGCCCGTTGCGCTGCGCCACCCCGATCAGCTTCATGCTTTGGTTGAAAATCGCACCGTGTATTCGCTGGACGCCTTCGAGCTGAACATCTTTGAGACGCGCCAGACGGCCAGCAAGGTGCCGCTGAGCATGGGAAACCTCGTGCTGACCACCATGCTGCGGGGCAAGAAAGTAATGCACCTGGCCGGCCGACCAGCCTTCGATTATTTGCCCGGCGAATCTGTAATCGTGGGTGAGCAGCAGCTCATGGAGATTGATTTCCCTGAAGCCAGCGCCACCAATCCCACCCAGTGTCTGGCCCTGGCCATCCCCGCCGACACTATCCGCCAAACGGTTGACTTACTGAATGAGCGCCTGCCGCTGGCCGAGGAAAAAGCCCCCTGGAGCCTGGCAATGACCGATAATGCTCACCTCACCAACACGCCTGAGCTAACCGGCACGCTGGAGCGGCTTATTCATCTTTCGCAGGAGACGCACGCCAGCAAAGACGTACTGGCGTCGTTTACCTTGCAGGAGCTGCTGATTCGGCTGATGCAAACGCAGGCTCGTCAGCTCATTTTTCACAACTACGCTCACCACCTGAGCACCCACCGCTTTGCCCACGTGGTGCAGTACATCAAGCGCCACCTCACCGAGCAGATAACGGTAGAAAAGCTCAGCGAGCTGGCCTGCATGAGTAAAGCCACGTTCTTCCGCTTGTTCAAGCGCGAGTTTGGTCTCACGCCAGTTGAATACATTATTCAGGAGCGCCTAGCCGAAGCCAAACGCCTACTGCGCAATCCCCTCACGACGGTAGCCGACGTATGCTTCCGCGCCGGTTTCAACAACACGAATTACTTCCAGTCGCTATTCAAAAAGTACGAGGGAATTACACCCGGCTTGTACAAGAAGCGGTGCCGGTAATGACACGCGGGGGCTTTTTAGCCTGAATTAAATCAACTTATCAAGGTCGTAATGCCGAGCGCAGCGAAGCATCTCGCGTGCTGACGTTGCAATACGAACCCTGACGACTGCATGCGAGATGCTTCGCTGCGCTCTGCATGACAATCGTATAGATGCTTAAATGCTTACTACTTATTGCAGCTGATTCGAATCCTTGGTTAATGTCTTGTTTTTGATTGGTTGAAACCGGGTTTCGCGGGGCTGCTTTTCACTTAGGTAGCGCCAGTAGCGCAGCGGGATGTGACGCCGGTGCAGCTTCATATTGCGGCGTTCTGGAATATTGGCGTGGTCAAAATAGGTTTGCCAGAGCAGGCGAAACAATGGCTCGCGCTCGTCCAGCACCGTGGCCGATACGTCGGTGGAGCGCTGGGGGGCTTTTTCTTCAAACTGCACGATGTCGGTGCGGTGCAGGTCGTAATAAAGACCGTAGCCGCGGCGCCGGTCAAAGATCAGCCAGCGCTGATCGGCGTAGCGCTTAGTGAAGTGGGGCGCAATGAGCGGCAGCACATCAAAGTCGGGCTCAATGGTGGCGTGAAACAGTTCGTCCTGGGTTTTCTCGAAGCGCACGAAAGCTTCCATGCGGTGCTTTTCGCGAAACATCTGCTTGTCGATGTCGGCCACAAGGCGCACGCTGTCGTTGGTGTAGTTCTCCGAAATATCCACCCTACCCTTGGCCTGCACTGCCAGCTGCACATAGCGGCAAATGATGATTTCGCGGTCGGCGCGCTCCGACAGAAACACATGATACAAACGCGTACGCGCCTCCTTATCCATGTATTTCAGCAGTCCCTGCCATACACGGGTGGCTTTTTCTTCGCTGGTGGCAATGGGTACAGTGGTCGTAAAAAGCCCCCCCTGCGCCGCATCGGCCGGCTGAATGCTGTTGGGGAGCGTTTTGCGCTCGTACATCTCCAGCAATACCGTCAACAAGCCATCAAAAGAGCCATCGTAAGTGTAATCGTGCATAAAGCGGAGTAAAGAGAAGGCTATACGAACCAACTAACAGCCCGTTATGCTTCGGCAGGCAAGCGCCAGATTTAGCACAACGGGCCAGCTTAGGAGATATTTAGCCTTGTACGGGTTGCAGCTGGCGGGCCGCGTCGCTGAGGGCTTGGGCCAACTGGTGCAGCTGATCAATAAAATTGGGCGTAGCGCCATCAACCACACTGTTGATATGCTCAGCCAGAGTCAGGAGCAGGCTACTGATCTGAGCTGCATCGCCTGTATTAATAACACCTTCCAGCTCTCTCAAATCGTTGGCAATTGTATCGTAGGCCGGATCATCGCCCGTTTCCAGGAGTTCACTCCAGCCGTTAATGTTGCCAATAGCAGGAGTTTTACCGTTGTTGATATTGCCCTTCAGAATCTCAAGAGAAGCGTTTAAGTGCGTGGCGGCGGCAGATTGGGAAATGCTCATATATCGGTTGGGTTTAAGTGAACACTAGCCTTTCTTACTGCATCTGGCGCTCTGAGGTTAAGTAATGCAGGAGTTCACCGAAGTTCCTCTCCTTTCAATGGCCTCCATTCTCATGATAATGGCCAAAAAATCGCAGCAGCAACTCATTGACAGCTTCGGGATCTTCGTGCTGCACCCAATGCGTAGCCTTATCAAAATAGGTAAGACGACCAGCCTCGCACCACGCCAGGCTTTCCTGCGCCATATTGGCGTTGAGAAAAGCATCTCGCTTGCCCCACACAATGTGCACCGGCACCCGCACCCGCCCCGGCGGATTCAATTGCCGCACGTAGCGCGCCGCCGCCCGATACCAATTGAGCATGCTGGTAATGGCCCCAGGCTGCGCCCAAGCTGCTCGGTACTGCTTCAAGTCTTCATTACTAAATGCCCCCCGACGGCTGGTTCCGCGCAGTGTTTGCTCGCCGAGTTGGTAATTATTAAGGCTGAATGCCTTCTCGGGCAGCCACGAAAGCTGAAAAAAGAAGATATACCAACTCTTGCTCAACTGTCGGAAGCTGCGCCGTAGCTCTTGAGTCATCACCCTCGGGTGCGGCACATTCAGGATTGCCACCCGGGCCACTCGATCAGGAAAATAGGCCGCCAGATTCCACGCTACGAGCGCGCCCCAGTCGTGGCCGACCAGAAAGGCGTGCTCGTGCCCGGCCGCGTCAATCAAGCCAATGATATCGGCTGCTAAAGCCGGCATCTTATAATCGGCCAAACGCGGAGGCTTGTTGCTAAGGTTGTAGCCGCGCTGATCAGGCGCCCACACCCGGTAGCCGGCCTCAGCCAACGCCGGGATTTGGCGGCGCCAACTGTACCAGAACTCGGGGAAGCCGTGCAGCAGTATAATCAGTGGGCCATCCTGCGGCCCACACTGCACAACGTGCAGTGTAATGCCGTTGGTAATGACGTCGTGGTGTTCGAGTTCGTAGCGCACAAACCGTCTTACTATAGTTGCGGTAAGAAGTTGCCGCTCAGCTACAAACCAACCTTATGGCATCAGGCAGCCTCCGGGTGCGACTGGTCGCGGGCGCTGGTAGTGCGCACCGACTCGTGCAACTGACGGACCAGCGGCAACAGGTCGCTGAGCTTGCAACAGCAAGCCAAACGTGCCACTTTCATAGTTTTAGGCGATTCGGAAGGAGCGGCCGACGCGTCGGCGCCGCGGTGAGAAACAGTCATAATAGTAGTTGTTGGTCGCTAATGGTTGGTTGTATAAAGAGCCTTAGGCCGGTGTGGAAGTGGCAGAATGAAATAAAAAACTAGAAAGCCGCATCGAAGTGATTGAATAGCTACTTGCGAATGTTATTCACTTCGATGCGGCTTTAGTAATGCATTAAGAAGCCTGCGCAAAAAGATCGAGCTGCTGGGTAACGAGGGCTGAACGCACTGCACCCGACCCAAACAGAATCTGTCGGCGCAAGCTCTGCTCATCATATTCGCGGCTTTCCAGCGCTTGGCCACGGCATGTCAGAAAGAACTTGGCCCGCTTAAGTACCACGCCAAACTTGTGTAAATGATCTAAAGTAAGCGGGGCGAAACGGCGAGCTGCAACGATACGCTTGGCTGAACGTGCTCCAACACCAGGCACCCGAAGAATCATCTCGTAGTCAGCGGTCTGCACATCCACGGGGAAAACGTGACGGTTGCGTAGCGCCCAAGCCAGCTTAGGATCAATCTCCAGATCGAGGTGGGGATGCTGAGGATCCAGGATTTCATCGGCCTGAAAGCCGTAGAAGCGAATCAACCAGTCGGACTGATACAGGCGGTGCTCCCGAATAACGGGTGGGCGCGTGAGCTGCGGCAGGCGCGCGTCATCTGTGACCGGGACGTAGCCGGAGTAATACACGCGCTTCAATCCATAACCCTTGTACAGGGAATCGGAGAGCTGAAGAATCTGATGGTCGTTCTCGTCAGAAGCACCTACAATAAGCTGGGTGCTTTGGCCCGCCGCCGCAAAAGCCGGCACTTTCTTGAAAAGCGCCTTCTCTTCCTTGTTCTGCACAATGCCCTGATGAATCTGCTTCATCGGGGTCAGAATCTCTTTATAATTCTTCTCGGGGGCCAAATTCTGCAAACTCAGCTCCGAAGGCAGCTCAATGTTAACGCTCAGACGGTCGGCGTACAGGCCAGCTTCCGCAATGAGTTCAGGTGAAGCACCCGGAATGGTCTTGACGTGAATGTAACCATTGAACTTATGCTCGGTGCGCAGCTTCTTCACGATGCGCACGAGGCGCTCCATGGTGTAGTCAGAATCCTTAAAAATACCGGAGCTGAGAAACAGGCCTTCGATATAATTGCGGCGATAGAAGTTCATCGTGAGATCAACTACTTCATCTACTGTAAAGGCCGCACGCTTCACATCATTGCTCCGCCGCGATACGCAGTAGGCACAATCGAAGATGCAATAGTTGGTCAGCAGGATTTTGAGCAAGGACACGCAACGACCGTCTTCGGTGTAGCTGTGGCAGATACCCATGCCCTCCGCATTGCCCAAGCCCTTGTTCTCGTTTTTGCGCTTTCCGCCACTGCTGGAGCACGATACATCGTACTTCGCGGCGTCTGCCAAAATACTTAGCTTTTCCTGAATCCGTTCGTTCATCCGAGGGCTTTTGATGGCTTAAAAATAGCAACTACACTTCATATACACAATACTACCTTAAGCTAATTTTTTTAGGAAAGGTTTCAAAAGCACATCTTAAAAGTGCTGGTTGAGGTGAGTATTTGCCCCCAGTGTTCCAATCTTTAGATTGGAATGACTTGTGCTTTTTTGGCCCCGATTTGGGATATTATTTCCGCGCAACTCCGTTGGAAATTCCAGCTGACCTCCAGCTTCGTACTTACTGAGTGGCCGCTGACGTTTGTACCTTGCAGGTTGCCGATTGGCTTTCGTTTTGTCTCACTTTATGCTTGCTTACCTCGTGTCTGCTTTCCAGTTGCTGCCCCGTTTTCGGTGGCGGCTGGTGCTGCCGTTGGTGTTCTTAGTAATTATAGCGCAGGCCCAGGACCCGCAGCCATCCGCACCCGACACGGAGCGAACTCCGCTTGAAACCCGTCCTGACTCCTTGCGGCGGCGCTTCGATGAGGAGCGTATTCTAACGGGTCTGCAAGCGTATGCCAAGCGCAAGACCATTGCTGGCAAGGCGGTAGCAGCGCTGTTCAACTTCACGGCTCGGGCTGAGGAAAGAGCCGGCCTCGATGCTACCCTGCTCGATCGTCAATACAGCCAGCACAACTATAAGATTGTGCGCAGCATCAACATTACCACGCTCGACGCCTTCGGTTACAGCATCAACAACCCCGACCGCAAGCCGCGCAACTTTCTGGAGAAGGGGGGCAATATTTTCCACATTCGCACGGCTCCGTCGCGGGTGCGGCAGCTGCTGCTGTTTCGGGTGGGCGAAGAGCTGGAACCCCAAGAGCTAAGCGAAACCGAGCGTTTGTTGCGCCAGACGGGTGAGTTGCTCGACGCCCGCGTGTTTGTGAATGAGGCCACCACCACGCCCGACAGCGTGGACGTGCAGATCATTACCAAGGATGTATTCAGCCTAAGCGGCTCGCTCCAGATTCGTGATGTGGATGCGGCTGTCATTGGGCTGAACGATGTGAACTTCATGGGGCTGGGCCATCAGTTTCGGAACCGCTACGAGTATGGTCGCGCCAGCCCCCAGCCTTGGCGCTATCGGGGCAGCTACTTGGTGCCTTTCCGCAACTTTGTCAATGCTGAGGTACGCTACCGTAACGAGTATGAGAACAAAGAAATAGGCGCTTACGTGGCCCGCGACTTTGTTTCCATCAATACCAAGTACGCCGGCGCGGTGGCGCTCGATTTTTATGATCGGCTTATTCAGCTACCACAATTGCCCCCCATCGACCCGTTTCGCCTGGAGCGGCTGCGCTACAGCACGCGTGATGTATGGCTGGGGCGGGCTTTACGCCTGAAAAGCTACGATCTGGGCTATGAGAACCCGGCCCGATTTGTCGTTTCTGGGCGCTTCCTGAACACAACGTATGGCGAGCGGCCCATTGAGGATTATGCCGATGCGAGCCTTTTTCTAGGCACCATTGGCTACAGCGTGCGGCACTATTATAAAGATAAATACCTCTTCGGTTTTGGTCGTACCGAGGACGTACCGACGGGCACGTTGCTCAGCCTTACCGCGGGCTACGAGCTAAACGAGTTGGGCAATCGGCGCTACTATGGCGTGCGTGCTTCCAGTGGCTTATACAGCGTACGGCGGGGTTACCTATATCTGAGCGGTGAGTATGGGTCTTTTGTGCGCGCGCGCGACCGGGACTGGCAGCAAGGCCTGCTTAGCACCCAGGTTCTGTATTTCACCCGCCTCTATAACACCGGCAATTATCAGTGGCGCCATTTCCTGTGGAACCGCATGGACTTGGGATTCGACCGGCGCCCTGGCGAGCAGCTGCTATCTATTGAAGGCGAACGGGGCCTGCGCGGCTTTCGTACCGATGGTACCCTGCGCGGCACGAGTCGCTTTGTGCTCAACTATGAGGCGACCATGTACACGCCCGTCTCTTTCCTGGGCTTCCGCCTGGCCGGAGTAGCCTTTGCTGATGCTGCTTGGCTGGCTACTACCCCCGGCCGCGACTCCCCATTTCTTGACAAGCCATTTACCGGTTTCGGCTTGGGCTTGCGTTTCCGCAACGAGTACACCGCGCTCCGCACCATTCAGATTTTGTTTGGCTTCTATCCGCGGGGCCAGTTAACTAATAATGGCTACCGAATCTTCGAGAATTCGGGGGCCTACTATGACTTCAGTGATTTCAATTTCACCCGCCCCGGTGTTGCGCCGTATCAGTAGCACCAGCGCTTATCCTGGTTATGGTAGGCTGACTTGACCCTATTGCTATTCTACCGTAGAATGGCTGCGGTGCTGGCAAATAACCTGAGTGAAATTTGCCCCCCAACCTTCAGTACCTTTGCGCGCTCAACCTTTTCAACCTTATACGCCCTTCCCATGCTTGCCCTCGGCGACTATAACGAACTAGAAGTAGCCCGCGCCGTGGATTTCGGCCTCTATCTGACTTCTGATGATGGCGACTTGCTGTTGCCCATTAAGTACGTGCCCGAAGGCACTCAAATTGGTGACCGGTTGCGAGTGTTTGTGTACCGCGACTCCGAAGACCGCCTTATTGCTACCACGTTAGAGCCGCTGGCGCGGGTAGGCGAGTTTGCGGCGCTCACTGTCAAAGATGTATCATCCAACGGTGCTTTCCTGGAGTGGGGCCTCGAAAAAGACCTTTTTCTCCCCTATCGTAATCAGCGCCAGGCCTTGCGCGTGGGGCAGCGCGCCACCGTCTATGTTTACCTCGACGAGAACTCCGACCGCATCGTAGCCTCGTCTAAGTGGGAGAAGTACTTGCCGCATGCGGAATTTCCGGGCCAGGTTGGCGACCAAGTAGAGCTTTTCGTTGCGCAGGACACTGACTTAGGCTACACCGTCATCGTGAATGGCGCTTACCTCGGCCTGTTATATCACAACGAGATCTTTCGCCCCCTACGCTTGGGAGATAGGCCAACCGGTTACGTGCGCCAGATCAGGCCCGATGGTAAGCTGGACATAAGTCTGCAAAAAGTAGGCTACGACGAAGCGTTGGACGCCACCGAAACCATTCTCACGGCCCTACGTGCCAGCGGCGGCACCCTACCCCTGTCCGACAAAAGCGAGCCAGACGATATTTACCGCCGCCTCGGCATGAGCAAGAAGGTATTCAAAAAAGCACTCGGAACCCTTTATAAGCGCGGCCTGGTGCAACTAGCACCCGATGAAACCCGACTACTGGGGCAGGAATAAACAGCCAAAGTAGGCCTTCATTGAATAGATTGACATTCAATGACAATGGTGTACTACGCGCCGTTTTCGTTGCGATGTTCCTTGGCTTCTTTGCCCTTCTGTGGTATTTATCGTAGAAGGACTACTGCTGCCCTTCCCTCTGCTCTCGTGCTTCCAACCACCTTATGACACCTCAAAAAACTGCTCTCATTGCCGGCGCCAGCGGCTTGGTTGGCAGCCAACTCCTTTCATTACTGCTGGCCTCCGAGCGCTACGCCAAAGTCATTGTGATAGGTCGGCGGCCCCTGCCCCAGGTGCATCCTAAGCTGGAGCAGCGCATATTTGACTTGGATGATTTAGATCAGCACCGCCTGGCCCTGATTGCCGATGATGTGTACTGCTGCCTGGGCACCACCATGCGGCAGGCAGGTTCAAAAGAGGCTTTTTACAAGGTCGATTACTTGTACGTAGTAAAGCTGGCGGCCCTTACGGCTGGCAACTTTGCGGCGCAGTTCTTAGTGGTATCAGCGATGGGCGCCGATGCAAATTCGCGTATCTACTACAATCGGGTGAAGGGCGAGATGGAGCAGGCCGTGCGACAGACGCCCTTTCGGGTTATTCATTTTTTTCGGCCTTCTCTGCTGCTAGGCAATCGCACGGAAAAGCGTTTGGGCGAGCAGATTGGGGCCGTTTTGATGAAAGCTTTGCGGCCCTTGATGGTGGGACCACTACGTAAGTATCAGCCTGTTGAGGCCGTCACAGTCGCACGCGCTATGCTGCGCGCGGCCGAGGAAGATGGCGGCGGAATACGTGTGCATCTGTCGGATGAAATTGCTCAGGCGCGCTAAAACCAGCGGACGAAGATGAGTTCAGCACGGAGTTTGTGCTTTATGGGGTCAGTTGACTTTTAACCCTAACATCTCCGTAATGAAGTTTTTGTACCGTCTAGTTTTATTACTTCTTCTAACGGCTCCTGCTGCCTACGCCCAGAAGGGCGGTTACAACACTGGTATTGGTCTGCGCGCTGGCGGCTATTCTTCCGGCCTCACCGTGAAGCACTTTTTGAGCGGCAAGAATAACGTGGCATTTGAAGGCTTGCTAACCAGAGAGTACGCTGCCCGTGGTGGCCGGCTCACCTTGCTATTGGAAAAGCACCTGCCCGTAAGTGATATTAAGGGCTTGCAGTTTTACTACGGCGCCGGCGGTCATGTGGGGTCTTACAATGGGCGCTATTACTTCTCCGACCGTCGTTATTACGGCCGGAAAGGCAAGGATTACTACTACGTTTATTACGCTGAAGACCGCAACTATATAGCCTTCGGTGCTGACTTAATTCTGGGTCTGGAATACAAGTTGCCGGATCTACCCTTCGTGGTAGGTGTTGACTACAAGCCATTCTTCGAGGTATTCGACGGTGCAACGGGCTTGTACTCTGATGCAGCCTTCAGCTTACGTTTTGTTTTCTAAGACAACGAGTCTTTTTTACACGAACAAAAAAGCCCCCCAGATATCTTCTGGGGGCTTTTTTGTTCGTGTAATCGTCACTAGCGTATCCGACCCCGGTCGCGACCATAGGGTCTCCCGTCGCGGGCGGGCTGGCGGCCATCCTGGCGATAGTAGCCGGGTCGGGGCCGCACCACCACGGACCGTTGCCGGTAGGGCCTGACAATAACGGGCGGGCGCTCCACCACAACCACCCGCGATGGACGATGGTAGTAGGGCCGAGGTCTATACCCATAATACGGGCGAGGGGGCGGATAATATGCTGGCCCGCTTGCCACCACAACGCCAGGCTGCGCCGAGGCCACACAACCCGTCATCAGGGCCGCCGAGAAAACCAGCGCCACCAGTACTACAGAAGATTTTATCAGCTTTTTCATAGTCTATACCGTGGAGCCTTGGTTTAGCTACCACATAGCAATAGACACCGATTTTGACGTAGGGTTTAATGAGGCACATCAGGAATTTGGGCCACTTTTCCACCGCAACTCGCTTGCAGCTAGCGATCTGCTAAGCATAACTAATAAACATAGGCTGGGGGGCTTTTTACAATGCGCCAGCTCAGACAGAAGCATCACTTAGACTAAAGCAAAGCGCCCGCTGCTCCAGGGAACAGCGGGCGCTTCTGATGGCTTCTTGAGCGTCAAACCCGACTACTTCTTTCCGTATTCAGTATTTAGGCGCTTCAATACCGGAGCTGTTACGTCGAGGTCTTTGCGGCTGTAGGCAATAGAGCCACCAGGCTGCGCAATGAGAATAAATTGGTAACCATTCTCCTTGCCGTACTGCTCAATCAGCTTGTTCACGCGAGTAAGCACCTGCTGGCTCATTTTGGCCTCTTCCTCGGCGGCCTGACGCTGGAGTTTTTGCTGCTCCTGACCCACCTTCTGCTCCTGCTGCTGCAGTTGTTGCTCGGTAGCGGCCCGCTGCTCGGGTGTGAGGCTGGCAGCCTGTGCCTGGTATTTCTGCACGGCCGACTGGAAGTTGGTTATCATCGTTTTGTTTTGCTGCTCCCAACCTTTGGCTTTTGCCTCAAAGTTGCGGCGCGCAACCTGCATGCCCTTATAGCCATCCAGCAGTTTGCTTGACTCTACATAACCGATTTTGACGGGCTCAGGTGCCGCCGCTACTGCGGCGGGCGCGGCAGCCGTTGTATCCTCAGGACTGATGCTGGCGCTGTCGGAGGCAGCAGTGACGGCCGCAGTTTTGGCGACGACAGGCGCCGCAGCCGGCTTTTGGGCAAAGTGCAGGTAAAATAATACTGCCACGGCAATAACCAGGACCGCATTGATGGCTAAAAGCAACGAATTCGTCTTCATTCAAAGAAATAGTAGTGGCCGACACCTCGTCGGCTCCCCAAAGAAACGCAGAAACCAGCAGGATCAGAAATTAAGGGTCGAAGCCAGGCCTTCCAACGCTTTGCTACGACTGAATCAGAGCACGCAGCGCAGTGCTATATCTGATCGTCGTCCTCTTCTTTCGACTTGGGGGGCGATTCTAGCATATGCGGCCAGTGTGAGGCAGGATTGGGGGGCAAATTATCCGGCCAGGCAATGTGTACCAGCGCATCGCCTTGGTTCACAACCGGCATATGGTTCAGGCCAATAACGTAACCCGCCGTTGGCGTTTCGAGCCGCACGGTGCCTTCGCCATATGGGTCGGCTACGCTACCATACACTTCCCCTTTTTCCAAAAATTGCCCATTCTGCACATGGCTCCGAAACAGACCTGCAAACTTAGCTCGCAGCCACGTATGCCGCCGACACACAATGCTCGGCTGGGCGGCGGCGGGAGCTTCAGCCAGCATTCCTAGTTGGTGTAGAACGCGGAATGTGCCCGCTATAGCCAGCTCAATTCCGGCTTCATCGAGGCGCAACGATTCGCCAGTTTCGTACACGATAATACGGCGGCCCTGCTGCATCGCAGCCTCACGCAGGGAGCCGGGCCGCAACGACGCGTGCAAAGTAAACGGAGCCGCAAAGGCTGACGCCAGCACATCAGTCTGTTCATCTTCGCCCAGCAGACAGCGCACTTGCGGCATGTTGGCCCGCGCAGCGCCACCCGTATGAAAATCGATGCCGTAGTCAATAAGCGGCATGATTTCGCGCATAAAGCGGTGGGCCACTCTGCTGGCCAAGGACCCGCGCGGATTGCCCGGAAAGCTCCGATTCACATCCTTGCCGTCGGGCACCTCTCGCGAGAAATTGAGAAAGCCGTAGATGTTGAGGATAGGAATGGCGATGATAGTGCCGCGCAAAGGCTGCAGCAAATCGCGGCGCACCAGGCGACGAATTGTTTCAATGCCATTAACCTCGTCGCCGTGCATCCCCGCCATTAGCAGCACCGTTGGCCCCGGTTCCTGCGCCCGATAGACGTACACGGGCACATCAATGACGGTACGGGAAGGCAGGCGCGAAATTACCAACCGCGTCAGCACCCGTTCGCCCGGCCTGATAACCAAGCCGTTGATTAACATATCGGTGGGGCCGTAGGTATGGGGCAAAGGCTGAAGCGTTAAGAGTGGAACGAATACAGGTGTTTTTCAAGCCATTTACCCCACTACATCGGGCTGGGTATCGGGCTGGGGGGCTTTTCTGGTCGTTTTTTTAGCGGAATCCTTGCGCTTGCTGTGTACCAGCGCCGCCGTGTACTCGATGATTTTGCCGGCAATATCTAGGCCGGTAGCCTTTTCAATTCCTTCCAGCCCCGGTGATGAGTTCACTTCCAATACCAGCGGTCCACGCTTGCTCTGCAACATATCGACGCCAGCAATGCCCAAGCCCAGTGCTTTAGTAGCCAGCAAAGCAGCGGCTTTTTCGGCCCGGCTCAGCTTCACCAGCTTACCCGATCCGCCCCGGTGCAGGTTGGAGCGAAACTCGCCCTCCTTACCCTGGCGCTTCATGGCACCCACCACTTCGCCATTCACCACAAAAGCCCGCAGGTCGGCGCCCTTGCTTTCGGCAATAAACTCCTGCACAATGATGCGGGCCTTGAGGTTATGAAAGGCCTCAATCACCGATTGGGCGGCTTTTTCGGTTTCAGCCAGCACCACGCCCAGACCTTGCGTACCTTCCAGAAGCTTGATAATCACCGGAGCGCCACCAACCTGCTTGATCATTTCGGGCACCTCATCGGAGTAGTTGGTGAAGGCGGTTTTGGGCATTCCGACTCCGGCCCGCGACAGAATCTGCATGGAGCGCAGCTTATCCCGTGAGCGCACAATAGCTTGACTATCGATAGCCGTGCGCACTTTCATCATCTCAAATTGCCGCACTACGGCCGTGCCGTAGAACGTAACCGAGGCGCCGATGCGCGGGATAATGGCATCAAAACCCGTCAGTTTTTTGCCTTCGTAAATTATGCCTGGGTCGCCTTTCTCCAGCACCAGGTTGCAATGCAGATGGTCGACGACCACCGCCTCGTAGCCGCGCTGCGTGGCAGCTTCGACAAGGCGCATGGTGGAGTACAGCCTCGGCTCGCGCGAGAGAATGGCCAGTTTCATTGGAAAGATAGGTCAGAGGTAAATGGGGGGCGGAGGCAGGAAAGCAGGGAAACCCTAATCAATCTGAGGCCGCGGATGTTTGGCCGCAGCCTGACTTTTATACGACAAATGTAGGCGAGCCACATCAACTACCAGTTGTGCTTTGCGCAACAAGGCCCGTCCGATGAGCACAGGGTAGCGCATATCGGAGCGGTCAGACAGGGAGAATTCGGCGGAAATATCTTCACCAAATAACTGAATAACTGTCTGAATAACATAGCGTTCCTGCACTTCCCCGTTCGAGCTTTTGATGTCGCGCAGGGAGAAGTTGGCGAACTGCAACGGCCGGCCATTAAAATTTGGATGCGAGGGGTCGAGCAGCTGCACGCAGAGCAGTTCGCGCCCGTCGGGCAGAGTTTCGATGTGAATATTGGAGCAGTGAATGGCACCCGTGTAGGCGCCCGTATCCACCTTCGCTTCTACCCCACGCAACTTAAACTGGGGAAAGTCAACCAACTCCCGCCGCCCCACTACTCGCTTTGGAACCCGCTTTTTTATCATCGTAGAGGCAATATAAGGGAAGCAACGGGTTTGCAGCCACCAAGAGCGCATCGCTAGCAAAAATGTAAGTCAGCGGCCTTCACCCTAATGGAGTAAAGAAGAAGTGTGGGCAGAATAAATGCAGCTAATGTTTTTTGTAACGGGCTGGGGGGCTTTTTAGCGTAAACCCTAGACACATCCTACCGTTCCCACAAAATGGAGCGTGTTCTTCAAGCGTCTATTTCCAATTTTCTTATGCCTAATCAATCTCTCAACAACTCATGGCGCGCCCAAGCCCAATCATTTGGCCGCATTTTATTATACCAAGGTGACATTACTATCCTCGACACTGACGCTATTGTAAATGCCGCCAACTCTTCCCTGCTCGGCGGTGGTGGCGTAGATGGCGCTATTCATCGCGCTGGCGGCCCTCAGATTTTGGACGAATGCCGCCGCTTGCGAGCTGGTCACTACGGCAAAGGATTGCGCACAGGAGAGGCAGTGATTACCACGGGTGGCCGCCTGTCTGCTAAGCACGTCATTCATACTGTTGGGCCAGTTTGGAACGGTGGGCACAAGCAAGAGCCCGAGTTATTAGCCAACTGCTACCGCAATAGTCTGCGTGTTGCCGCCGAGAATGGACTACATAGTATCGCTTTCCCGGGCATCAGCACCGGTATTTATGGGTATCCAAAGCCCGAAGCTACTACCGTTGCCGTGCGCGAGGTGCTGGCCTTTTTGGAAGCTCATGCGCAGCCAGCAGAAGTCGTATTTGTGGTGTTCGACGCGGAGAACAAGCGACTTTATGAGCGCGAACTAACGGCTAAGACGTTGGCGTAATGACTTCCGGGTGACGACGCAGATACGCGGCCACGTCGTAGATGAGTCCAGCGTGGCCCGTATCGAGGAGGACAGTGCGTGCCTGCTGCAACGAGCCAATAAAGCGTTGCAACCCAGCGTGCGGAATTACTCGGTCGTATTTTCCCAGAAAAAAGGTGACTTGCACCTGATGATCGTTCAGGATACGAGCTAAATCTTTTAGGCTGAACACCAGCAGCCGAAAGCCGACCCAGCTTCGGTACACGCGCAGGCGTTTTTCGCGGCTCTCAAGCTGCCATTCAGCAAAGCGTATCAGGTTGGTGTCTACTACGCGGCGCTCCCCCAACACATTCAGAAAGCGCAGCAGGCGCTGCGGACGCAGCACAGCCCGGCCCAGCACCCCGCGCATCCAGGGCGGATAGGTAGCCAGCGAATACCAGAACTGACGTTGGAGGCCGTCGGGGGCAATAAGCCAGACTTTCTCCACTCTACCCGGAAAGTGCTCGACGGCCGTAAGCGCAAATTTGGCCCCCATGCTAAAGGCAAGCAGGCTGAACTTCTCAATCTTATGATCGATCAGAAAGTGCGCAAGCAGCTCGCCAAGTCGCTTTTTAGTTAGTGGCGCATCTGCTTTAGCCAGCCGACTATTGCCATGATAAAACAAATCAAACGAATAAATAGTGGCCCTATCGCCCAGCACGGCGGCTATGCTACGCCAGTGGCCTTCGCTCTGCCCGTAGCCGTGGAAAGCAAGCACCACCCGCGGGCCAGTGCCATAGGTTCGATAATGCAGGAGTGTCTTCACGAGTAGCTGCTAACCTAATAACTACAAGATTAGCCTATACGGTTTTTGACGTCAGGAAGGGAGACTTGTGGTTATCCGGTGAATTTTACAGCCGCGAAACGCCCCCCGACACCACAAACTTCATTACCTCACTGCTGGGTAGCTCCAGGAAAGTGACATTTTCTTTGGGCACCAGGAAAAGCTCGCCGGAAAAGTTGTAGGAGTGTGGGCAGTACACGGCTACTAAGTCGGGGCGGTTTGCGGGCTCCATGTTTTCCTGCGTGACAAACCCCATTTTGAAAATCTTGGCTTCCGGATTTACACACATGACAACAGGGCAGTTGAACTTCTGATTATCGCCCACAAAGGCATCAAACAGATCTTTAAGGCTGGAATAAATGATGCTTACTAGGGGTGTACGGTGCAGCACTCGCTCGGCAATGATCAGGAAGGGCCGCACCATGAAAGACTTAGCGACAAAGCCCACAATGGTCAGGAGCACAATGGCGGTCAGCAAGCCCATGCCGGGGGCACATTATCCATGCGGAACAAGCTGTCGAGCCACCGAATGGTGGCAAATAGAATGTAGATGGTGAGGCCAACTGGCGCCACAATCAGGAAGCCATTGAGGAAGTAATTGAAGAGTTTGCGCATACGGCAGCAGAGGTAAACAAAAATGCCCGACCAGAAACCGGCCGGGCAAATAACGATGATGTTGAACAGAAATCCGTGCGGTGCTATACGGCCTCCAAAGCTACTTGCTCGATGCGGGCGGCTACGCGCTGCATCAGCCACATGGGCGTGCTGGTAGCCCCACATATCCCGACAGAATTGGCCCCCACAAACCATTCATCATTAATATCCTGATCGTTTTCGATGAAGTAGCTCCGCGGATTCGTCTGATTAACCACTGAAAACAGGGCTTTACCATTAGAGCTTTTACGGCCGCTTACAAACACGATTACATCGTGTTCCACGGCGAACTTTGCTAGTGCGGGCTCGCGGTTACTTACCTGGCGGCAAATACTGTCGTTGGCGTCAAAGCTGTCCAAGCTACCCCAGCGGCGGCAATGCGGTCTTCAATTAGCTGCTTCATGCGGTAGAAGCCGGCGGTGCTCTTCGTCGTCTGGCTAAACAAGGTGACGGGGCGAGCAAAATCAATCTGGTCGAGGTCCGCTTCGGTCATCACAATCAGGGCACGGTTGCCGGTCTGCCCAGCTAAGCCAGTAACTTCGGCATGACCCGGTTGCCCGTAAATGACAATCTGACCTTCCTGCCGCTGGCTTACATCATAAGCATGCTTTACGCGGTTTTGCAGCTTCAGCACCACAGGGCACGAAGCATCGATCAATTCCAGATTATTGCGCAGGGCCAGTTCATAGGTCTCTGGTGGCTCTCCGTGGGCGCGTATCAGTACTTTACTATCGTGTATCTGCTGAAGCTGTTCGCGGTCGATGATGCGCAGGCCGCGTTGATGTAGACGCTCCACTTCCATGCGGTTGTGCACAATATCGCCCAAGCAGTATAAAGTCGATTCGTTCTCTAGCTCATCCTCGGCCATCTGAATGGCGAACTCAACGCCAAAACAATAGCCGGAATTTTTATCGATCGTGATGTTCATGACAGGGAAAATATTTCGGCAGTTGTAGCTGCAACTTTAGTGCCCTAACTGGTCGCCGATAGCACCAGACCTCGTTCATCTTTTTGGCATTTAGCCGGGTAAACTCATGCGTAATACGAAGATCAGCACAAAAAAATGCCCCCCAAAACGATATAGTTTGCCCTAACCCGACTTACAGGCCTACGGAGCCCTTATTACCCCAACACGTTTTAGGTATGACGGACCGTAGGGGGCATTTTTTCGTCGTTGGGCACGGCTAAGTCGCCAACTGCGGCCAGCGAAAATAGCGTAGCTGAGACGCGTTCCAGCACGAAATCTACCTGCTCATCAATGGTAATATGCGTGGTGTCGAGCATGATGGCATCGGCAGCGCGGCGCAATGGGCTTTCGGCGCGGGTCGAGTCGATGTGGTCGCGCTTGGTGAGATTGTCAATAATAGCTTCGACCTCCACATGCTCACCATTCATAGCTAACTCCTCCTGCCGACGCAGCGCCCGCACGCGGGTTTCGGCGGTCATAAACACCTTTACTTCCGCATCCGGAAACACCGTGGTGCCAATGTCGCGACCGTCCATCACTACTCCGCGCTTGCGGCCCATGCGCTGCTGCTGGCTGACCATAGCGTGGCGCACGGCCGGTATCACTGACACCTCACTAACAGAATTAGAGATAACCATCTGACGAATTTCATCTTCGCGGATTTCGCCGTCCAGACACAATTCGTTTCGCCCCGTGCGGCGGTTGCGCTTAAACGAGATGTGCATATCGTGCAGGGCCTGCTCAATACGGGGCAAATCGTCGAACGCAATTTTATGTTCGAGCAAATACAGGGTCACGGCCCGGTACATGGCGCCCGTGTCAATGTAGGCATACCCTAACTCGGCGGCTACGGCTTTGGCGGTAGTGCTTTTACCGCACGAAGAGTAGCCGTCGATGGCAATGACGATTTTTCTCATGGGGAAGTCGTTCGGCGCGGGGGCAAGGGGAGGGGAATCCAGGTTCGACGACGTGGTATGGCAGCCGCGGCTAAGCGGGTGGGCACAGAGTGGAAGAATACCATTACGGACTCAACCGCACCATGCACCAATTGCCGCTCCACGTAGCTGAACGGATTGATAAAGGTACAACCAGCTATCTGTACGCCGACCAGCCCGGAGGCGTCGCGGTGCCAGTGGCCCCCAAAGCTACGGATTATGCACTCCCCCAAAAAGCACCCCAGCGCATTTACTACTCCGGGCCGAGCCTCATGGCTAATGCTACTGCGCTCACGATCAATAAATTCGGTGAGCGTTGACACCGCTACTTCGTCAAAAGAAGGGATGTTTAAATTTTGCCGCACGGCTTCGGCGGCGCTTCGTAGTTCTTCCATCGTAGAAAAAACGCAGCATCCGGTAACTGACGCAAGTAAGGTTCAAAATGAAAACTACCGGATTAGTTAAGTTTTAAACTTACAACAGAAGAAAATAATATTTCAGGGAAAATATAGTAATTAAATCCAATTTTTGCGCGGTGCTTCTGCCTCCAAGCGGGCCGGAATCTGCTCAAAAAATGTCACTACCGAATTAGCTAGGCCACTGTTTAACTGTTGCCCTACGCGATAAAAAGGATTCAGAAACAGCTTTTCGCGCAAGCCGATGCCCGTGGTACCATCTGGCCCGGTGGCCCACTCGCCCTGGTAGGTTTGCACGATGCACTCACCCAGAAAGCAACCCAAAGCATTGATCACACCTTCGCGGCTCGCCTCAGGCAATTGTGCCCTTTGTCCTTCAATAAAGTCGGAAAGGCGCTGCACCCCGGCCGCGTCGAAGCCATTGACCTGCAATTGTTGGCGCACGGCATCGGCGGCTGCGCGGAGGGCGGTTAGGGGGTTTTGCTCGGGAGGCATTTTCAGATGTAAGTAAAGCGGAATAAGCCGTTCAGCCTATTAGCTGAGTGGGCGATATACATTAGCAGTCGTGTGTGGGGCAAGGCATACGGCCGCCTTTGCTCTGGCGCTTGAAGGCTTTAGTTTTCTTCTGTTGGGCTGTGCGCTGGGCGCAACCAGCCATGGGAGCCACGGCAGAACCAGTCAGCACTGCCGCTAGCAACAAGGTCATTATCTTTCTCACGAGACGAATTTGGCAGGGATAATTAACCAAATATAAGGTTCTTTACCCGTCCGCCGGCCTGGGGGGCAAATTCTCAATCCTTACCTTTTCTGCCTTATGCCCGCCGAATTCAGCCTGCGCGCCAACGTTGTTAATCTGTTTGCTAACACCATTTCTCCAGCTACCATTTACGTGGCTGGGGGGCAAATTCAGCGCATCGAGCCCCTCTCCTCTCCCGTTCCTGATCCAGCGTTGCCATATGCGTTGCCGGGGTTTGTGGATGCTCATGTGCACGTGGAAAGCTCCCTGCTCGTGCCCGCCGAGTTTGCCCGCCTAGCTGTGGTACATGGTACCGTAGCCACCGTCTCCGATCCACACGAAATCGGGAATGTACTGGGCACGGCGGGCGTAGAATATATGCTGGCGAGTGGGCGCACCGTGCCGTTTAAATTTTGCTTTGGCGCCCCTTCCTGCGTGCCCGCTACACCTTTCGAAACGGCCGGGGCTGTTATATCGGTGCAGGATATTGAGCAGCTGTTTCAGAACCCCGAAATCGGCTACCTAGCCGAAATGATGAACTGGCCCGGCGTGCTGCACAACGACCCTGATGTAGCAGCCAAAATTGGCTTAGCCCAGCGCTACGGTCGCCCCGTAGACGGCCATGCACCCGGCTTGCGCGGCCAGGATGCCCAGCGCTACGCCGCAGCCGGCATCAGCACCGATCATGAGTGCTTTACTGCTGATGAAGCTCGCGACAAGCTGGCCGTGGGCATGAAGATTCTTATCCGGGAAGGCTCCGCGGCCCGCAATTTTGAAGCACTGATTGACCTGCTTCCGAAACACTACGAGAACATGATGTTCTGCTCCGACGACAAGCACCCGGACACGCTTGTCCAAGGTCACATCAATCAGTTAGTACAGCGGGCCGTAGCGCGCGGTCAGGAAGTTCTGCAAGTACTGCGCGTAGCTTGCCTGAACCCAGTATTGCACTACAACTTGCCCGTAGGCTTGCTGCGCGAGGGCGATTCCGCCGACTTTATCGTGGTCAATGACCTAACTGATTTCCGAGTGCGCCAAACGTATGTGGGGGGCAAATTGGTAGCCGAAAACGGCCAAACGCTTATTCCCGCCGCGCCGGTTGCTGTTGTTAATAACTTCCACGCGCAGCCTTTCACAGCTGAAGATTTTCGAGTGAAGGCGCCTCAAAAAGCCCCCCAAGCACAGCAAACGGAAATACGCGTGATTGAATGCTTCGACGGTCAGCTTATCACCGCCCGCCACGACTTACCTGCCAGCGTTGAAAATGGCCTTGTCGTGCCCGACGTAACACGCGACATACTGAAGCTCACTGTTGTAAACCGTTATGAAGTTGCGCCGCCAGCGGTAGCCTTTATCACCGGCTTTGGTCTGAAGCGTGGCGCCTTGGCCTCCAGCGTCGGCCACGATTCGCACAATATTACCGCAGTTGGCACCGATGATGAGAGCATTGCCCGAGCCGTAAACCTAGTTATCGAAGCAAAAGGCGGGCTGGCGGCTGTGGGGGGCAAATTGGAGGAGATACTCCTCCCCTTACCCGTGGCAGGCCTCATGTCTGATCAGGATGGCTACCGGGTAGCCGAAGCGTATGCTGCCGTCGATGCACTGGCCAAAGAGTTAGGCTCACCGCTGGCTGCGCCCTTTATGACCTTATCATTCATGGCGTTGTTGGTAATTCCCAGCCTGAAGCTCAGCGACAAAGGTTTATTTGATGGTGAAGCATTTCAGTTCGTGGAAGCCGTAGTATAAGGTTTCACGCTCTTCCAAAACGTCATGCAGAGCGGAGCGAAGCATCTCGCGTGCTGATGTGAGAGTAGTAATTCTACTACAAATAGCGAGATGCTTCGCTCCGCTCTGCATGACAGTTTCTTGTACTATCAACCATTAAAAAAGCCGCTACACTTCCGTGCAGCGGCTTTTTTTATAGCATTTAGATCTAAGACTTATACCTCCGCAAAACGCTTACTCATCAGCTTGTTCAGCTTCTCCTCGGTGAGCGGCTTAGCCAAATATTCCACATCTGGATACTGCGCTACGCGAGCGGTGTCGGCGGCGTGCATAGAGGTGGTTAGTACGGCCAGCACCGTGCGCGCCTTCACTTCCTCGGGCAGTGCGCTGTAACGTTGCAAAAACTCAAAACCATCCATGCCCGGCATCTTCAAATCAACGAAAATTAAAGCAGGCGTTTCATTGGGAATAGGATCAACAAGGTTGCGACCTTCACCCCAGAAGAAATCGTAAGCCTGCTGGGCACGGGTAAAAACTAACACGTTATCGGCCACATCGAGGCGGCTGAGCAAGCGATTGTTCAGGAAACAGGTGGTCTCGTTATCATCCACCAGCACGATATTGCGCAGCTTTTTAGTCACGGTCATAGGTCTATGTATTTCTATAAGGAGAATACTAAACCGGAAGCCGGCGATAAAGATATTTTTTCTTTACAGCCAACCTTGCTCACGCATCCAGTCGTCGTTATAAATCTTTCCCAGGTAGCGCGTGCCGTGGTCGGGCAGGATAATCACCATCGTGTCGTCTTCCTGCAAGTGCTTACGAGCATACTCTAAGGCCCCGTACACCGCCGATCCGCAGGACCAGCCCACAAATAGGCCTTCTTCTTTGGCCAACCGGCGCGTCATTACGGCCGCATCCTGGTCGGTTACTTTAATGAAAAGGTCAATCAGGTCGAAGTCGACATTCTTGGGCAGAATATCCTCTCCAATGCCTTCGGTTTTGTAAGGATAAATCTCGTTTTCATCGAAAACACCCGTCTCCTTATACTTCTTGAACACCGAGCCATAGGTATCCAAACCCACCGTAATTAGCGAGGGGTTCTGCTCTTTCAAATACTTGGCCGTGCCGCAAATAGTGCCCCCAGTGCCAACACCGCAGGCCAAATGAGTAATCTTTCCATCCGTCTGGGCCCACAGTTCGGGGCCGGTGCTTTCGTAGTGGGCAGCCGTGTTGGAGAGGTTGTCGTACTGGTTTGGATAGAAGGAATTCGGCGTTTCCGCGTTCAGGCGGCGCGCTACGGAATAGTAGGAGCGCGGATCTTCAGGAGCTACATCCACGGGGCAGATAACTACCTCGGCCCCCACGGCGCGCAGGATATCCTGCTTTTCCTTGCTCTGCTTGTCGCTCATCACAAAGATACACTTGTAGCCCTTCGCAATAGCGGCTAGGGCCAGGCCCATGCCGGTGTTGCCGCTAGTGCCTTCGATGATGGTGCCGCCGGGCTTGAGCAAGCCGGCTTTTTCCGCGTCCTCTACCATGCGCACGGCCATGCGGTCCTTTACAGAATTGCCCGGATTGAAGTATTCAACCTTGGCCAGCACCGTGCCTTTGATGCCGTCGGCTACTTTATTGAGTTTGACCAAGGGAGTATTGCCGATGGCTTCAACTATGTTATTCAGATACATACAGTTGGGTACGCAGAGTAGTTGGGTGGACCGCAAAGGTACGTATTTACCTTCTTAGCCCCACGCTGCTATTCAACACAACCCCATAAGCACACCCAAATCCTGACCAAAAAAGAGCCGTAAAGCGACTTAATAAGTCTTGTGTGTTTAACAAGTAAAGTCTTCCTTCTCTACCTTCCGTAAGGGAAGCGGCCGCTTGGCTTGCCTCCCCCCAAAAAAGCCTACTTTTGCGCACCGATGACTTGTTAAGTCATTCCCCATTACCACCCTATATCGCATTTTCCTCCTAACCTTTCTCCTAATGAGCGTTCTGGTCAATAAGGATTCTAAAGTGATTGTGCAGGGCTTCACGGGCTCCGAAGGCTCGTTTCATGCTCAGCAGATGATTGAATACGGCACCAACGTGGTTGGCGGCGTAACGCCCGGCAAAGGCGGCACTACCCACCTCGACCGTCCTGTGTTCAACACCGTGGCTGAAGCCGTGGAGCAAGCCGGTGCCGACACGAGCATTATTTTCGTGCCCCCAGCTTTCGCCGCCGATGCTATCATGGAAGCCGCCGACGCGGGCATCAAAGTCATCGTGACCATCACCGAAGGCATCCCGACCAAGGACATGATTGCGGTAAAGGAGTACCTGAAAGGCCGCGACGGTCTGCGCATGATTGGACCAAACTGCCCCGGCGTGATGACTGCCGGTGAGTGCAAAGTGGGCATCATGCCTGGCTTTATCTTCACCAAAGGCAAAATCGGCATCGTGTCGAAGTCGGGCACGCTGACGTATGAGGCTGTTGACCAACTCACCAAAGCTGGCCTCGGTCAGACCACGGCTATCGGCATTGGCGGTGACCCCATCATTGGCACTACCACTAAAGAAGCGGTGGAGCTGCTCATGAACGACCCCGAAACCGAAGGCATCGTGATGATCGGTGAAATCGGCGGCGGCATGGAAGCTGAAGCTGCTCGCTGGATCAAAGAAACCGGTAACAAGAAGCCCGTGGTAGGTTTCATTGCTGGCCAAACGGCCCCTCCCGGCCGTCGCATGGGCCACGCGGGTGCCATCGTAGGCGGCGCCGATGACACGGCAGCGGCCAAAATGGCCATCATGCGCGAGTGCGGCATCCACGTAGTAGACTCACCTGCCGAGATTGGTGACACAATGCTGCGCGTACTGCAAGGCGAAAAGGTTACCGCATAGCGTCAACAAGCAACCATAAAAAAGCCCCCCAGAAGTCTTCTGGGGGCTTTTTTATGGTTGCTTGTTGACGCTACTTCTTCCCGCTTTGCCCCCGATATTCACGACCACACCAAAATTAAATACCGAGTTAGAAGCCTTTAAATACTTCTGACTGCGCAAGCCAAACATACCACCGCTAATCAGCTGCAGTTGTACCGGACCGGCTACCTGCACGCGGGTGAAGGTGATGGGCTCTACAAAAACGTTATCCTCGGGTGTGGTAGCTATTCCATCCACGCGCAAGTCGCTTAGCTCCAGATAGCTCAGGCGCAACGCGGTGCCATACGAAACAGGAAAGTCATTGCCGAAAAGGTGAAACGACTTCTTCTCTTTGGAGCTGTAATTTACCTGTAGGAAATACTTATTCAAGTCGCCTTCTACCGTGCGCTCCACGGTTTTAATATCATTCTCGGTTTTGAAATCGGTGCGCTTGGTGGAGCCGGCGCCGAGGCCCACATATACTTCCAGCGCGCGCTTGTCGGGGAGACGGGTAAAATAACCGCCACCTATTTCGGCAAATCGGTGCTCCTCGGCTTTGCGTTTTTTGTCGGTATTTAGCGTCGTAAACGTGCCGATGGCCCCAATGTGCTCGCCCACGGCGTAGGCCCCCTGGATGGCAAGGTTGTTATCCAGATTGGTATGAATACCGCCGCTGAATTCACCTTTTTGGGTGAGTAGGGGCACATTTGGCGGTGGCGGAAAGTACAAGGACGTACAAGCACCTAGCCCCGGCAGAACGGCGAGCAGGGCGAGGCGGCGCAAAAATTGGTTAGCCACAAGGCGGAAGTTATTGTTAAAGGTACCCAAGCCAACAATCCGATTAGGGTATAGTCGGCTGGCAAGCTGAACCGTATAGGAATAGCTCTGGGGGGCAAAAATAGCATTGCCCCGCGCATTACTCGTCTTCTCGCTCTCTGATTTCCGCATTCTATGCCTGATTCCTATGACGTTGTGATAATTGGCTCGGGCCAAGCCGGCAATCCATTGGCTACCGCCTTGGCCGACGCCGGCCGGCGGGTGGTGCTGATCGAGGAGTATTTGCTGGGCGGCTCGTGCATAAACTATGGCTGCTCCCCCGTCAAAACGATGCTAGCCTCGGCCGAGCGCGCCCATCAAGTGCGCACCGCCGCCACCTTTGGCGTACAAAGCAATGCGCCGCACGTTGATATGGCCGCCGTAGTAGCCCGCAAAGATGAGGTGATTGGCGCGATGCGCGAAGGCGTACGCAGCAACCTCACCCAAGAGCGCCCCGGTATTACCGTACTGGCTGGGCGAGCTGTCTTTACAGGGCCCCGCAGTTTGCGCGTAGCCATGGAAAGTGGCCCCGAAAAACAGGTAACCGCGCCGCTCATCTTTATCAATACCGGCACCCGGGCTGCTATTCCGGAGGTGGAAGGATTGGCTGAAACTGGCTTCCTCACCACCACCGAGCTGCTCGATCTGAAGGAATTACCTGAGCATCTGCTAATTCTGGGTGGCGGCTATATAGGGTTGGAGTTCGGGCAAATGTTCCGGCGCTTCGGTAGCCGCGTCACCATTATCGAATCGGGCGCACAAGTGCTGGAGCATGAGGATGAAGACGTGTGCGCCACCTTGCAGGAATTGTTGGAGGCCGAGGGCGTTGAGTTTGTACTTGGTGCGGAAGCTCACCGTGCAGCCAAAGGCACGGGGGGGCAAATTACCGTTACGGCCCGCACCCGCACTGGCGAGCGACGCCTAAGCGGCACTCACCTGCTCATTGCCACCGGCCGCACGCCCAACTCGGATAAGCTAAATCTGGCCGCCGCTGGCGTACGGGTTGACGAGAAAGGCTACATCGAGGTAAACAGCCGCCTCCAAACCAACGTGCGGGGCGTGTATGCCCTGGGCGACGTGCACGGCGGCCCCCAGTTTACCCATCTCAGCTACGACGACTACCGCATTGTCCGCGACGTGCTGTTGGGGGGCAAATCACGCTCCGCCAAGCAGCGCCCCCTACCCTACACCGTTTTTACTGATCCGCAGCTGGGGCGTATTGGCTTGTCGGAGGAGCAGGCTCGCGAGAAAAATATTGCCTACCGGGTGGCTGTGATGCCGGTTTCAACTATAGGTCGGGCTCGCGAAACCGGCCGCCTGGGGGCTTTTTTAAGGTAATGGTCGATGACAAAGACCAGATTATCGGAGCTGCTATTCTCTGCGCGGAAGGCGGCGAAATCATGACAATGCTGCAACTAGCCATGACGGGCAAGCTCAAATATCAGGTGCTACAGGAAATGATATTTGCGCACCCGCTGTGGGCCGAAGCACTGAATAACGCGTTTACGAAGCTGGAAAAACCAAAAAGTAAACCGCTGAACTTCCAGTCTTTACTAAAAACAAACGCCGATTAGGTTCAGAAGTAAGAGTATGATTTATCTTCCTGCTCGGCTTTACTCACGGGCAAAGACACAATCACCTCCGTGTATTTGCCCTCTTGACTTTCCACGGAGAGCGTGCCGCCGTGGCCTTTGGTGACGATGTCGTAGCTCAGCGACAGGCCCAGGCCGGTGCCTTCGCCGGCGGGCTTCGTGGTAAAAAAGGGCTGAAAGATTTTCTCCTGAATAGCCTCCGGAATGCCGATGCCATTGTCGCGCACTCGCAGCTTTACCTGCCCGTTGCGGCGGCGGGTCGTTACCAGCACCTGCGGCTGATAGCCATTCTCATGCCGGGCAGCCTGCTGGCTTACAGCATAAAAGGCATTGGTATACAGATTCAACAATACTCGCCCAATTTCCTGGGGCACCACCGGCACTAGGCCCAAATCCGAATCGAAATTGGTGGTGAATTTGACCTCAAAGTTGGGGTCTTTGGCTCGCTGCCCGTGGTAGGCAAGCCGCAGATTCTCGTCGCAGAGGGCATTCAGGTCAGTCAATTGGCGTTCCCCGGTGCTGGGACGGGCGTGCTCCATCATGCCCTGTACAATGCGGGCGGCGCGGCCTCCGTGCTCCCGAATCTTGCATAGATTTTGCGACAAGTATGCCAGCAGATCCGCCTCCAACGCTGCATCGCGGTCGGGACTTTTCTGGGCCGTTCCAAGCTCACCCACTAGCTCAGCCGACACCTCGGCGAAGTTATTCACGAAGTTCAAGGGGTTCTGAATCTCGTGGGCAATACCGGCAGTAAACTCTCCCAGTGAAGCCATTTTCTCCCGCTGAATCAATTGCGATTGGGCAGCTTGTAGTTCCTCCTGCTGACGTTGAAGCTGCGCATTGGCCCGCTGCTTTTGCTGATTGTTGCGCCAGAGCAGTACGCTCAACCCGGCCACCACCGCCAAGGCTACCAGTGCCCCCACCAGCAGCAGCTTCTGCTGCTGACTCCGCTGCTGGCTCAACTGCTCATTGCGAGTCAGCAGCCGTATTTGCGATTGTTTCTTATCCAGCTCGTAGGTGTATTGTAGTGCGGCCGTTCGCCGGACGATGTCCTGGGTACTCAGGCTGTCTTTGTAAGCCGTAAACAGCGTTTGATAACGGTAAGCATCCTCGTAGCGCCCCAGTTGAGCACTGGCTTGGGCTAGTATGTCGCTGGCATCGTGTATTATTTGTTTGGTGCCGCTGCGCTGACTCGCCCGCAGGCTGGCCCGCCCATACACCATTGCACTGTCAGGGCGCCCGGTATGCAGGAAGGCGCGCGCAAATATGACTTCAATAAGCGGGATGTTACCTACATCTTCCATCTGCTTCAACCGCCGCAACCCAAGCCGCCCCACGGAAAATACTTCCGTATAGCGCCCTAAACGCTCATTCATCTCCGCGCTGCGCACTTGCCCGAGCGTAACCAGCCGCTCATTGCCGGCTTCATGAGCCAGGGTCATTTGTTTCTCAAAATGCTGAAGAGCCTCCAACCATTTGTTCTGGGCACCAGCCAACCTCCCAAACCCATTTTGGCAGAATGCCGCGCCTTCTACATCGCCGGCCTTGTTTGCTAGCTTCAGGCCGCGGTCCAGATACTGTTTGGCCTTAGCGTATTCTCCTACAATCACACATGCTAGCCCCAACTGACTGTTTATTAAAGTCAGCCATTTCTGATTTTGCATAGTCTCCGCCAAACGCAGCCCTTCGAAACTATGGGTCATTGCTTGGGTGAAGTCGCCCTGCCCGTAGTAAACGAAGCCGAGGTTATACAAGCACGAAATCTGGTTCAGCCGGTCGTCGAGCTGGCGGAATAGCTGCTGGGCTTGGCGCGTATAGATCAGGCTCTCCTTGTAATCGCCGCGGAAACGATAGTAATAGCCCAATCCCATCAGCGCCCGCGCCTCCCCCGATTTGTACGTCAATTGCCGTGAAAGCCCCAGCGCCTCCTGAAAACTCGCTAAGGCGCTACTGGTCGTCTTTTCCTTTTCCGCAAACGCTATTAATCGGTTTACCCGAATGGTGTCGGGCTGCAGATAGTTGCGTACGGGCACCTGCAGCGGCTGGGGGGCTTTATTCTGCGCACCTATACCTATCGAAAGTACGCTCAGGCAGCAGATGAACAGGAGCTTCTTCATACAGGCCAGCGCTTCGTGGGCCGATACTTACAGTACTGGCACAATCCATTACAAGATATGAATTGTACCAATACTTATAAAGACACAACAGTGTAGAAGTAGCTGCTAATTCGAGGGCTGCAAACTATTTTTCGGTACTGTCAAGTTGTTGAGCCAAAGAAGGAAGCACTACCCGTTAACTACACTTTTTGCTTGCGGCGCCCCTCCAGGATACGGAAGAAAGAGCGCGTGTTAATCTCGTCCTTCGTCAGACCGGTAGCTGTTATTTCCTCCTCCGTAATCGCTCCGCAGTTCAGGGCTTTCAGGAAGAAGTTGAGTAAGCCCTGACCGGTAGCAGCATCATCGAAGATGTCGCCGGTGAGCGTTGAAATAGCTGCGCGCTCCACGAAGCTTTTCAGGCGAAACACGGCGTCTTCGTAGCTGCTCAGGAAGAAGGCATACGTAGCCGCGTAGCGCATCGGTAGTTGCGCCGGATTTAGGTCCCAGCCTTGGTACAGGCCATTGATAAGCGAGTGCGTAGTGTGGTGAAAACCTTGTCGCCAGGCGTTGTGCACTGATTCGCGGTTTTCTTTTTGCTGCTCAAACGTCAGGTTTTCGCCCCGGTGCGGACCGATGGGCATTACATTGGTGGCGCCATCAGAGAGAAAAATACCAGTGCCGCCCAGCGCCACCTTAGTCATGTGGTGGGCAAAGTCACATACGGGGTGCGCCATGGTCTGGTAGCGGGCCGTGATGCCAGCCGAAGCCGTGTAATCATAAGTGCCGAAGTGGGCGGCAACACAGCGGCCTTCGCTGGCCCGGATGATGCGCATCAACGGGTTGCGGCCTTCCTCATCCATAATAATCTGGGTGGCCTCTACCATCGTTTCCATCAGGAGGGTGCCGGGGGGCAAATTGTTCGCCTTTTCCAGGATTTCGAACAGGCGCACCATCGTCGTCATCTGCTCCGGAATAGTCACCTTGGGCAGCATTACCACGAAGTTTTCGGGCAGCTTCCCGCCGGTTTTTTCCAGCAGAGTCGTCAGAAAAATATCCAGCGTCCGAACACCGCGCTGCTTCAAGTCCTCGGTGAAGGGCTTGATTCGAATACCGATGAACGGCGACAGTGTGCCATTCTGCATCCCGATGGCTACTTCGTTGGCGGCTTGCACGGCCGTGGCATCTTCTTCCGCGTCGGGGCGGTTGCCGAAGCCGTCTTCAAAATCAATCCGAAAGTCCTCAACGGGTTCGGCCTTGAGCTTAGCGATGATCTTATTATACACCGAGTACGCCAGCCAGGCCATCTCCTTTTTGCGATCTTCCGGCGACAAAGCATCCAGTTTGGCGGTTAGCTCTGCAATGTCTTTCCCCGATTTTGGCAAGTGCTCGTAGCCTTTGAGCTGAAGCACGTTGGCTAGCTCCACAAAGTTGGGCGCGTAGGTGCGGAGGTTGTTCAGGGCAATGTCGCCCATGCGCACGCAGGTATCCGATTTGAACAGATTGGCGCCGCCGTACACCGTGTGCACTGGTTGCCGATCGGGCTTGTCGCCGGGATAAATTTGCTGAAACTTAAGGTTAGCGACGCCGAGTTGATTGAGTAGCTGCTCTTTATCGGAGTCTTGTATGCTGAGCTTCATATGCGGGGGGCAAATTTGGATGGGATGGGAACAGCCGGTTTCCAGCTTCAGGAACCGCGGTAGGTGGAGTAGCCAAATGGATTTAAAAGCAGCGGTACGTGGTAGTGCTCCGGTGCAGTAACAGCAAAGACAATCTCCACGAAAGGATAGAAAGCGGTAGTTGCGTGCTGGTCGAAGTATTCTTGGGTGAAGAACTTAAGCTTGTAGATTCCTCGCGCCAATACCTCCCCTTTCGGCAGCAAATCCGCAACGCGGCCATCCAGGTTGGTGGTGCTGCGAGCCAGTTCCTGCCACGCTTCCGCCTGCTGGCTGTAAAGCGCAATAGCTACGCCCTGAGCCGGTTTGCCTCTGGTAGTATCGAGAATATGGGTGGTGATCTGGCTCATGTTGCTAATAGCTTTTCCAGCCGAATTTGAGTGATTTTTGCTTGTTCGCCCATGGCGATTTTTATTTCCTCGTCAGGTTCATTGGGCAGCCGGGCCTGCAAGAGGGCCAGCATCTCCTCCGCTGATTTGCCGGTAGCACAGACGATGAAAATATAGCCGAATTTCTCCTCGTAACGGGTATTTCCTTCGGCCAACGCTTCGAGCACTGCTTGGGAAGAATGTTGCACTGCCGCCTGCTCACCAGCGGCCCAAGCGCTAGTGCTGGCGAACTTTTCCTTCAACGAATTGATCTCCCCAATCTTAGGATGATGGGTAAACGCCTCACGCCAGTCATGCTCCGAAAGGCCGTACCAGATAGTGGCAGCCTGCTCAAACAAGGCATCCTTATCAGGCACTGGGAATATATCGGTCATTGACTCTACCCAAGCCATGCTACCGCAGCATTTACGCAGGGCTTCGGTTAGCGCAGGCTTCGGCAAGGCGTTGAGTTCAGGTAGGGTCATTGTATATCAAGTTATCTAAACCTAAAGGCGGTCATGCAGAGCCCAGCGAAGCATTTCGCGTGCTGATGTCTGATTAGCATTGCAACGAAGCGAGCGAGATGCTTCGCTGGGCTCTGCATGACGTTTGGGGGGCTTTTTGAAGAAACAATCAACTACACCACTGTAGGGAAGCGGTTGACGTTTTTGTAGTAGATGTACACGGCGGGCTCCTTGCCCATGGCCGTGAACCATTGCTGGCAGTAAGGGGCCATCCAGATGGAGTCGCCTTTCTTGATGGGGTACCATTCGTGGTCGAGCATGTAGATGCCTTGGCCTTGGAGATACAGCAGGCCGTGCTCCATGATATGGGTTTCGACCATGGGCAAATTGCCCCCCGTCTGGTAGGTGAAGATGTTCACGGCCATATCGAAGCCGAGGTGGTCGGGAAGCAGTACTTGGATGCGCAGAGCCTCATCGTTCATGTATATGGGCGCCTTCGTGTCGTCCTTCTCGCCGAACAGAACGCCCGGTACCTCATGGCCTTCCAGCGGCTCGTATACTTTGTGAAAGGTGAGAATCTGAGTGCCAACCGTGGGCTTTTCGAAACGGTATTCCTTGCCGATAGGCACATACACAAACTCGCCGGTACTGAGCGTCCGATCTTGGCCATCGACGCTGACCTGAATCTGACCTTCCACTACGTAGAAGAAAATCTGCGACGCCTGCGTTTTGCCCATTAATTGCCCCCCAGCCTGCAACGTGACGAGCGTTTGGCAAAGCCGAGCCCCCATCTGCTCATTGATAATCACATTCACGGTGCAGCCCGTCCAGCCCGGCACGTTGCTGTTGATGTAGCCATCGGGGCTGATAACGGCATGATTGCGCTTGACGACGGAGCGGGTTAAGGCAGAAATTTCCATAGGGAATTACGAATGGTGGGAAATGAGTTGGGTTAGGAAGCGCTCGGCGACCCGCAGCGCGGCCGCTAGGTCGGGCAGCTCCACGTTCTCTAAAGGGTTGTGGCTAATGCCTTTAAAGCACCGCACAAATAGCATGGTGGCCGGCGCGACTTTGGATATCGGCACAGCGTCGTGACCGGCCCCACTAACCAGCGAAACGACTGGATAGCCAGAGTCAGCAATGGCGCGGGCCAGCAGGCTGTTTAAGGCAGCATCGCACGCCACTGGGGCCGTCTGCTGAATGAGGTTCCAGATCAGCGTGATATCGCGCCGCTGCGCAATGGCTTCTATCTTTTCCCGCAGCACGTGATAGGCCCAGGTTAAGCGTGCTTCATCGGCGCTCCGCAGATCAAGGCTGCACACCACTTCGCCGGGTATCACGTTGCTGGCCGCGTGACGAATATCAAGCTTGCCTACCGTTGCAACCAGCGTCTGCTGGTGCTCCTGACCAAACTGCTCGATAGCCAAAACAGCTTCGGCGGCGCAGCACAGCGCATCCTGCCGCATGTTCATCGGCACCGTGCCCGCATGGCCGGCCATGCCTTTGAAGACCATTTCCACGCGCTGCTGCCCGGCAATAGCCGTTACGAGAGCCACCGGAATAGCACGGTCATACAGCACCGGGCCTTGCTCAATGTGGGCCTCAAAGTAACCCAGCCAGTTATCAGCGGGAATTGCATCGTGCGTAAGCTGCTGCGTATCGCCGCCCATGGTTGCCACGGCTTCCGCCAGGGTGATACCAGCTGCATCTCGTTTTTGGAGTAAATCAGCCTCAAAAAAGCCCCCCACGACCTTGCTACCTAAGTAAGTAGTATGAAACCGGCAGCCTTCCTCGTCGCTGAACGCAATAAGCTCGATATGAAACGGTAGCTCGACTCTTCGTTGCACGAGTTGCTCCAGCAAATCCAGTCCCAGCAGTACGCCTAGTGGCCCATCGAATTTGCCGGCATTTACCACCGTGTCAATATGTGAGGCGATAACGAATGTTTTGGCTTCCGACTGGGGGCTAACCAGCCGGCCACGCACATTGCCGATGCTATCGATGCGGGTTTCGAGCCCCGCCGTTTCCATCCAGCTTTTTACTAATGCGCTGCCCGCCAGAAAAGCCGGCGTACCGAAGGTGCGCGTTATGCAGCTTTGATCTTCGCTAATGGCAGCCAGGGTGTTAATGCGCTGTAGGAGTTGCTCGGCGCGGTGTACGTAGGCATCCATGCAGCTAGCGCGTAATGATTTTACCCTGATTGAGGTGCGTGAAGTTGGGATAATCGTACACCTGCTGCCCCTTCAAAAAGGTTTGGGTCACCACGCCCCGCAGCTCTTGCCCAATATAAGGCGACACCTTATGCCGATGGTGCAGCATATCAGCCGTTACAATGAAGGCTTGATCAGGCTCCAGCACCAGCAGGTCGGCACCGAAGCCTCTGGCAATTTGGCCTTTGCGCGCTTGATGCCCAATGAGTTTCGCGGGGTTAGTGCTTAGCCACCGTACTATGTCCGTCAGATTAGCTCCACGCTTTTGAGCGGCGGTCCAGAGCACGGGCAGAGCCAGCTGCAACGACGCAATGCCGCCCCAGGCCGTGGTAAAATCTCCGCTTTCCAGCTGCTTCAAATCGGGCGGCGCGGGTGAGTGGTCGGTGGCGACGAAGTCGATAATACCAGCCTGTAAAGCCCCCACAGCTCATCATTGTTGGGCTGCTCCCGAATAGGCGGAGCGCATTTGAACTGCGTCTGTCCGTCGTTAATGTTTTCAGCGTTGAAAAACAGGTAGTGCTGGGCGGTTTCTACGGTCAGTGGCAACCCGTTGGCCTTGGCCGCAGCAATCGGCGCAATAGAGTTGGCCGATGATAGATGCACGATGTGCGTAGAGCAATCATACTCCTCGCACAGCCTAATCATCAGCGCCACGGCTTCATCCTCCCATTGTTTGGGGCGCGAAGCGAGGTAATTTTGGTACGACCGTTTATCCCCGGTTTTCCACACTTCGTTATCGGTAGTTAGCTCGCAGTGCACCAGCAGCGGTAGGCCGTGGCGGGCCAGAATCGGCATCACTTGCCGTAGGTCTTGCTCGGTGGCATTGGGAAAATCGTCGATGCCGGAATGGGTCAGAAACGCCTTGAACCCGAGTACGCCATGATCAATCAGCCCTTCTATCTCGCTGGCGTTGCCCGGCACAATGCCGCCCCAAAACCCGCAATTAGTGTGCAGTTGACCTTTCGTAGCAGCTAGCTTCAGCGCTAGGTTAGCGACTGAAGTTGTCACTGGCGCTGAGTTCAGGGGCATATCCACCAGCGTGGTCAGGCCACCTGCTAGGGCAGCGCGCGTGGCTGTATTGAAGCCTTCCCACTCGGTGCGCCCGGGCTCGTTGATGTGTACGTGGGGGTCAACTACGCCGGGCAGCACCGCCCGATTATGCACGTCGATAATTGGGCAATCGACAGCCGTAGTGGCCGGCACCACATCTACAATCAGGCCATCCCGGAGCAAGACCAGCGCCTCGAGTATGCCCTGCGGCGTTACTACGTTTTTACTTTTTATAGCTGCGTCCAGCATGCGAGGGGGCAGAATGGGCGATGAACAAGATTGGTCCTTCAATCTAGCAGGATAATTTTCTAGATTGGAAATCTTTCCATGCGTAACCAGCCAACGAGAATGGGTATCAAACTAGGAATCAATGCCTACGGCAAAAACGCGATTAATCTATCCAAGATTATCCGCCACGCCGACCACCACGAGTTTCGCCAGATTTCGGTGAGTGTGGCGCTCGAAGGCGAGTTTGAAACGGCCCACACCCTCGGCGACAATTCCACCATTCTCCCCACCGATACGCAGAAGAATACGGTGTATGCGCTGGCCAAAGAGCACTTTACGACCACTATCGAAGCCTTTGGGATTCACTTGGCCAATTTCTTTTTCACCCGAAATCCGCAGATAAGCAAGGTCAGAATTGAGATAATAGAGCACGGTTGGCAGCGCATGTCTTTTGATGGAGAAGCGCACACACACGCCTTCACGGGCGGTAGCTCAGAAAAGCGTCGCGCCATCATCACCCAGACTGCCCAAGGCGTCCAGGTTTCCGCTGGTCTCCAGGATTTACTGCTGCTAAAAACCACTGATTCAGCTTTCGAGAAGTATATCCAAGATGAGTACACCGTTTTGAAAGAAACCACGGACCGCATTCTGGCTACTAAATGCGAAGCAACCTGGGAATACACGACCTCAGACCTAGATTTTGAAGCTACTTACGAGAAGATTCGCACGTCGCTGCTGCGCACGTTTGCCGGGCACAAGAGTCTTTCGGTGCAGCACACTCTGTATGCCATTGGGGAGCAAATTCTGCTGGAGAATGAGGTGGTCAAAGAAGTCAGCCTCATCATGCCTAATAAGCACCATATTCCCTTCAATCTAGAGCAGTTTGGGATGGAGAATAACAACGAGATTTTCATCGCTACCGATGAGCCCTTCGGCTATATCACGGGCACGGTAGTGCGGGACTAACCGTTTTTAGTAAGCGATAAAAAAGCCCCCAAACGTCATGCAGAGCACGGCGAAGCATGACCGGCGGTAAGGTATTGATTACTTCGTATTCTTCACGGCAATCAGTTGCGCGGCGATACTGATGGCTATTTCTTCGGGTGTTTGACTGTTGATGGACACACCAACTGGGGCGTGTAAGCGCTGTAGTTGCTCAGGCGGAATGCCCGCTGCTTGATAGTCAGCAAGCATCTTTTCTATCTTCTTTTGGCTGCCTAACAAGCCTAGAAAGCGCAACTTCTTACCCAGCAATGCCCGCACGGCGATATCATCGGTGCGGTAGCCTACCGTCATAACAACCACGTACTGATCTACGCCTTCGGGGAGAAGCTCCTGTAAGTCAGCGTAACTGGCGACGGTCGTTTTTTCGTGAACGAAGCTATTATCTAAGAACGTGTTGAGTCGCGGTCGGTCTTCATAGAGGTGAACCCGGAAATCGAGCGACTGCAACAAGCGCGATAAAGCCAAGGCGCAGTGGCCGCCGCCGATGAGATGCAGCTGGTGTTTATGACCAATCTTCTCCTGATACAGCCAAGCATCTGCGGGCTCCGGCCGAAACAAATAATCCTGCGCTGACTGTTTACTGGCTTCGAAAAAAATGCCCCCCGACGTCAGGGTTAGCGTGCCGGTTTGCTCGTGTTGGAGCGCTGAGAGCAGTTGCTGAATTGCCGTGGCATCCGTTTGCCGCACGCGGTATAGCAGTACGGTTTGCTCGCCGGAGCAAATCATCCCGCTTTGGTCCTGGGGGCTTTTTTGTTATGAATCTGGCGGTGCAGAGAGCTTACTGGTGAGGGTTGCGCGAGGCGCTCACGGGCTAGCTGCACGAGCTTGTGCTCCATAATGCCGCCACCGATGGAGCCCTGCATAGCGCCATGAGCATCCACACTCATTGCAAACCCCTGCCGGCCCGGACTACTGCCCTGACTTTGCACCACATATAGCAGCATGGCCGAAACGCCCCGGCGCAAACTTTCGCTAAGAAGCAGCCACGTGGCGCAGGCTCTGTTCATGTACTTGTGGAGTGTCGGTAGCCGACTGCGGATATAACCCTAGCAACACTTTCTCGGGTGTCATCGGGGCATCAAAGGCGATGGGGGAAGTTGGGTTGAAGGCTTTAATCGCATTGCGCAAGGCGAAATAGGTACCAATTCCATACATGAATGGCGGCTCGCCTACGGCCTTGGAACGGAAGATAGCGAGGTTATCCTGCTCGGTTTGCAAGGGCTCGATGGCAATTTCCTTGGGCACCGAGTAGATATCAGGAATCTTATAGGTAGAGAGCGTATTGGAGCGCAATCGGCCGGCTGGGTCGTAAAGCAGCTCTTCGAGCGTCATCCAGCCTATTCCCTGCACAATACCGCCCTCAATTTGCCCACGATCCACAGCGGGGTTCATGCTGCGGCCAAAGTCGTGCACTACCTTCACCGCGTCTACCTGATAGGTGCCACGCAGGCAATCCACGGCTACGGTAGTGATGGCGGTGCCGTAGACGTGGTAAGCGAACGGGTGGCCTTTCTCTGTCGCTTTATCGAAGTGCACCTCCGGCGTGGCATAGTGGGCGTGCTCCGATAAGCTCACGCGCTTTAGAAAAGCGGCTGTAACTAGCTTTTTCCAGTCTAGCTCTGTTTCTTGGCCGCTGAGTAGTACTTGTTCATCCCGAAGTTCAATATCAATTTCGGGCGCTTGCAGGACTTGGGCGGCTACTTCTTTGAGCCGCTGCACAATGGCCTGGCAAGCCAGCTGCACGGCCTTGCCATTGAGGTCGGCGGTGGCGCTGGCGGCAGACGGCGACGTATTAGCGATGCGGTTGGTACTGGTGGTTTGCACCCGCACTTTACTGGGGCTGATGGACAAGGTTTGGGCCGTCACTTGCAGCATTTTCGTGTTCACTCCCTGCCCCATTTCTACGGCGCCAGTGCTCACTTTCACGCTACCATCATAGTAGACGTGTACCAGCGCCCGCGCTTGGTTCATCGATGTGTTGGTGAACGAGATACCAAAGCAGACCGGCATCAGGGCCAAGCCTTTTTTATAGAGCGAAGAAGAGGCATTGAATGCCTCAACCTCCTGCTGCAGCTTTTCCACATCATACAACTCTTCAGCTTTATGCCAGCAAGCGTGCGCCTCACTCACGGCTTTTTGCCCAAAAGGAAACTCGTCGCCAGTCTGGTTTAGGTTCTTTTTCTGAATTAGACAGGCTTCTATACCAAGCTTTTCGGCAGCAGTAGCGATGGCGGCTTCCATCACAAACTTGGCTTGCGGACCTCCAAAACCCCGAAAGGCCGTGTTGGGGGGCAAATGTGTGCGGCAACTATAGGCCGTGGCCCGCACATTGGGGATAAAATAGGTGCCGGTGGTGTGAAACAGCGTCCGCTCCATAATGGCCGGCGACAAGTCGGCAGCGGCGCCCGCATTCTGGTAGAAGTCAACCTCGTAAGCAACGATTTTGAGGTCTTTATCCAGCCCGATTTTGAAGTCGGAAGAGTATGGGTGGCGCTTGCCGGTCATGGCCATGTCTTCCAGCCGGTGCAGCACATATTTTACCGGGCGGCGCAGATGATGCGCGGCCAGCGCGCACAGGGCTACCCAAGCATTAGCTTGATCCTCTTTGCCGCCAAAACCGCCCCCCAGCCGAATCACGTCTACTTCCAGCTGGTGCATGGGCACACCCAGCACCCGCGCCGCCGTACGCTGCCCGGCCGTGGGGCTTTGGGTCGAAGAATAGATTTTTAACTCGCCATTCTCCTGCGGAATAGCATACGCACACTGAGTTTCGATATAGAGGTGCTCTTGTCCGTTGGTATCGGCTGTACCTTCAAACACATACTCGCACTGCTCCCACGCTTGCGCTGTATCGCCGAGGCGGAAGGTGCGCGGTGGCACAATCAGTTCACCCTGAGCTTGTGCCACACGTGGGTCGGTAATTACTGGCAGCGGTGTGATATCCACCTTGATTTTCTTCACTGCTGCCCGCGCCGCTTCGTCTGACGTAGCCACGACAAAGGCAATGGGCATTCCGCAGAAATCTACTTCGTGCTCCGCCAGCAGCGGCTCATCGGGAATGATACCGCCAATCTGGTTTTCGCCAGTAATATCTTGGTGAGTAAAAATGCGCACCACGCCGGGGTGCTGCACGGCCTCAGCCAAATGCAGTTGCTGAATATGTCCGTGCGCGACTGGCGAACTAAATACAGCCCCAAATAGAGTCCCGGCCACCAACGGAATGTCATCCAGGTAGACTGACTGCCCTCTTGTATGGTTACCGGAATCTATGTTTTTCATGATAGTGACTGATGGTCAATGAACGTCATGCAGAGCGCAAGCGAAGCATCTCGCGTGTTTGCTTGCAATGGTAACTTCAACGAAGCGCGAGATGCTTCGCTTGCGCTCTGCATGACGTTCTATTTTTGGAGTGTCTGTGACTGTCGCATCAATTCCGGCACATTCAGGTGTGGAAACAGTGCTAGGAAATGTGCTTTAATCAACTGGTTTAACAAAAGTCGCTTATAGGTTTCCGTGCCGCGGGCGTCACTGATGGGTGCTATTTCGGTCTGCGCTATTTCCAGCGCTTTCTGAATAAGCTCTTCCGAAACCTCCCCGCCTACCAAGAACTCGGAAGTCTTGTGCAGAAGCATTGGAATTGGGCCTACGCCACCGGCCGAAATTGCAGCTGTTATGAGTAAGCCATCCTGAACCATGAAGCAGCAGGCCGAGTTGACACTGGCGATATCCAAATGAGTGCGCTTGCTTACTTTTTCGAAGTTGAAGCGAGTAGCGGCACTTGGAAGTTCAAACCAGATGGCCGTTATATTCTCCTGGGGGGCTTTTTCTAAAACTTTGTAGCCTTTATAAAACTGACGCAACGGAATTTCGCGCGCCGTATGCCCGTCGCTGAGCACCAGCTGCGCATCCAGCGCTAGGAACATAATCGTCAAGTCGCCAATGGGCGAAGCGTTGACGAAGTTGCCCGCCACGGTAGCCATGTTGCGGATCGGTGTGGATGACACCAGCCGCAGAAACGGACGAAACGCGGGGAAATACTCCTGCATTAAGGCCGACTCGGCTAAGTCGCTCACCGTGGCCGCGCCGCCAATTACGCAGCGGTTTTCCTGGCGGACAATCCCTTGCAAGTCGGCTTGATTGAACAGAAAACGAGCAGCCAACTCTTTCATCTGGTCATGCTTCTGCACATATAGATCGGTGCCGCCGCCTACAAACTGTAGTGCTCCGTTTAGAACGTGCCCATTGGGTGTGCTATCCGCCGCTAGTGCCCGCAGCCGGCTTTTAATCGAAGTGAAGTACTCGGGCAAAATCTGTTGCCGCGCGACGAAAGCGGCCGGCTCCTCCCCTTCATTTGCTGACAGCAGGTGCGCAACTTTGGCGGCCGCCCGCTCGATAGATTTGTAGCCCGTGCACCGGCAGATGTTGCCATCCACGGCGGCTATGGCGTTCTGCGTGGTTGGCTTTTGCCCGCTCAAACAGAAGCCCGCCAATGAAACCACAAAGCCCGGCGTACAAAACCCGCACTGCGTCGCCGATTCGTCCACCATGGCCTGCTGAATCGGGTTCAGCTGCTCCATATTTATGCCTTCCACCGTCACCACATGCTTGCCCTGCACATTGCCCAGGGGCGTAAGGCAGGAAGTATACGAGCGGTAGCGTACCTGATCCTCAGCGAGTTCGCCCACCAGCACCGTGCACGCGCCGCAATCGCCCTCCCTGCACCCGATTTTGGTGCCCGGCAGGTGCTGATGATAGCGCACAAAGTCTAGCAGCACGGTACCCGCCGGCAAGTCCGTATCTACTTCTTGATTGTTGAGAATAAACTTCAGCAAGGGAAAAGCATTTGAGGTGGTTGCGGAAGTTACTTGATTTGAGTGAGATAATCGTGAGTGGCTAAGTAGAGAAAACGCGGCTACAGAACAGTAGAATAGCCGCGATGATAGCTATTGGGTCTGCGCTGGTAAGGTCACGGGCAATGTGACGACAGAAGTACTTCGACAGTCAGCCTATTCATAGCACCGCAGGCTGTCAAAACGCAGACGCAAGTGGCAGTATGAGCCATCAATTGCCAAGCTTCTCATTCTCGCTTAACCGAATAGAAACCAAGCTATTCCACCAAGAGGCGAGCGAGATGAGTCAGCCGGCAACGTTCCCGATAACGATTGCATAAAAAAAAAGCCCCCAGCCAAATCAAAGGCCGTGGGAATATTTAACATTATACCACAGTAATCTCCAAAAAGAGGTTTTCTAGCGATTCTATGACGCTAGTATTTTGTCGCGTGAGCCATCACAGAGCCTAGGTAAAGGCTCGGGTAGAAGCGACATTCTGCAGAAGCTACTCATGGCTTCTGTCGCGCACGAACGCGGCGCCCTGCATACATACCTAACGTGGCCTTAGAGCCACGTAACTCCTTCTATTCCAATCTATCCACATTACATGAAGCACAAACTACTCTTACCAGCAATCTTGCTCTGCGCAGGAATGCCGGCTTGGGCCCAACAATCCCGTTCGGTAACGGGACAGGTGCTGGACGCCGTCACCGGTGAAGGACTACCGGGCGTAACGGTACTGGTCAAAAACACGACCGTTGGTGCTTCAACTGATCCGGACGGCCGCTTTTTGCTGAGCGTGCCCGACGGTAGCGAAGCCAGCCTGACGGTGAGCTCAATCGGCTACCTAACGCAAACGATTACTGTTGGCTCGCAGACCGACCTCAAAATCAGGCTCGCTCCCGATCGTAAGGCCCTCGATGAGGTGGTTGTAATTGGCTACGGTCAGGTTAAAAAGAGCGACGTTACGGGTGCCATCGTTTCCGTGAAAGAGGCCGACCTGAAAAAGGTGCCCGTGGCGAACGTCATGGAGTCGTTGCAGGGCCGGCTGCCGGGCGTTGACATCGTTAGCGCCGGGGGCCAAGCCGGAGCGCCGGTGAATATTACGGTGCGCGGCAACCGCTCTATCAATGCCAGCAACGGACCGCTGTTTGTGGTAGATGGGGTGCAATACAACTCTATTCAGGACATTAACCCCAACGACATTGCCTCCATGGAGGTGCTCAAGGATGCGGCCTCCACGGCCATCTATGGGGCGCGGGGGGCAAATGGCGTTATCATCGTGAGCACCAAGAAGGGCGCGGCGGGCAAAACGCGCGTCACGCTCAACTCCTACTACGGCATTACCGACCGGGTATATTATCCGAAGGTGAACAACGCGGCCGAGTTTGTGGCGCAGAAGCGGGAAGCCAACCGCACCAGCGGCCGGTGGGCTACCACCGCCGACGACCCAAAGATTTTCACGGCTGCGGAGCTGGAAGCCATTGCCAACGGCACCTCCACCAATTGGGCCGACTTGCTGTTCCGCGATGGGGTACAACAGGAGCATCAAATTGGCTTGTCGGGCGGCTCGGAGAAGACCAAGTTCTACCTGTCGGGCGATTACTACAACGAGCAGGGCCTGTTCCGCAACGACAACCTCAACCGCTATTCTTTCCGGGCTAACCTGGACCAGGCACTCAATGACAAGGTCAGCATCGGCCTACAAAACCAGCTGACGTACTACAACCAGAATACCCGCCGCGACCCCACCAACCAAGCGAATAAAATTAACCCCCTCGGTACGCCCTATGATGCGGATGGCAACATCGTTAACTATCCTAACAACCAAGCCTTTATCAACCCATTGGTAGATGAGCTGCCGGACAACTACGCCAATAATACCCGCACTACGCGCACTTTCTCCACGGCCTATATCAGCTACCAGATTCTGCCGAGCCTGAACCTGCGCTCAAACCTGGGGCTGACGCTTTCCAACGGCCGCACGGGCATTTATCAAGGCCAATACACCCTCGACCGCAACGGACAAGTTTCGCAGTCGTCGTACGGTACGCAGTTCGACACGAACTGGAGTTGGGAGAACATTCTCAACTACAATAAGACTTTCGGCAGCCACTCGCTGACGGCCACCGGCGTCACGTCGCTGCTGACGTTCAATACCGAAAACTCCAACGCGCAGGGCCGCAACCAGCTGCTGGCGTATCAGGAGTTCTTTGCCTTAGCTAATGCGAACCAGCAAGTTGGCATCAATAGCGGCTACACCGACAGCAAGCTAATTTCGTTCACGGGGCGCGTGCAGTACGGCTTCAAAGGCAAGTATCTGCTAACGCTGACTGGCCGCGAAGACTTATCGTCGAAGCTGGCGCGGGGCAACAAAGGCTCGTTCTTTCCCTCGGCGGCCGTGGCCTGGCGCATCATCGACGAGGAGTTCATGAAGGACATGACGTCGGTAACCGATCTGAAGCTGCGCGCCAGCTACGGCCGGGCCGGTAACTACGATGTGCCCGCGTACTCATCGCAGAGCTTGCTGTCGCGGATTCCGTATGCCTTTGGCGAAACGGCCGCCGCGGGCTACACCTTTGCAAACCGCATTGGTAACCCCGAGCTGGGCTGGGAAATTTCGCTGACCAAGAACGTCGGCCTTGATTTCGGCTTTCTCGATAACCGAGTGACTGGCTCCGTAGATGTGTACGACACCGAGACCAGTGACTTGTTGTTAAACCGCTTCCTACCACTGTCTTCCGGCGTATCATTTATCACGCAAAACATCGGCAAGACCCGCAACCGTGGGGTAGAAGTGGGCTTGAACGCACGCGTTGTCGAGCGGGAAGATTTCACTTGGAACGTGGGCCTGACGTGGTTTAAGAACAAAGAAGAGATTCTGGAACTTGGCACCGGTGCCAACGACATTACCAACGGCCTGTTTATCGGCTCGCCGGTACGGGTGTTCTACGATTACGAGAAGATCGGCATCTGGCAAACGGATGAGGCTGACGCGGCCAAGGCATTCGGCCAAAAGCCCGGTCAGATCAAGGTAAAAGACCTAGATGGCGACGGGCGCATCACGGCGGCCAACGACCGGCGCGTGCTTGGTACGGCCGTGCCTAAGTGGAGCGGCAGCATCAGCAGCGACTTGAGCTACAAAGGCTTCGACCTTTCGTTCCAGGTATTTGCGCGCATCGGGCAGATGATTAACTACGACTACGCCCAGATTTTCGACCCGCAGGGAATTGAGAATAGCTCACGCCAGAACTACTGGACACCTGAAAACCCTTCCAATGATTACCCACGCCCCGACGCGGCCCTGTCGAAGAGCACGCTCCAGAACGGATTGTTCGGCACCACGCTCGGCTACCGCGACGGCTCATATGTGAAGCTGCGCGGCGTGACGCTCGGCTACAACCTGCCGGCCTCTTGGCTGGAAAAGGTGGCTATCAGCTCGGCCCGCGTGTACGTGCAGGGCAAGAACTTGGTGACGCTCAGTGAGATTGACAACTACGACCCTGAGCGTGGTGGTGCAATCACTACTCCCATTCCGCGCGTGGTATCAGCGGGCATCAACCTAGGCTTCTAGGGGGCTTTTTTGGAGCCATTGCCTGTGTTTTCAACCAGTATTTGACGAAGAAGATGAAAATATCAAAGATAACTTTAGGCGTTGCGGCCTGCGCGCTGGCCTTTTTGACCTCGTGCGAAAAGCAATTGGAGGAATACAACCCCTCCGGCCTAACCGCCGATGCCGTGTACACCACACCAGCCGGTTTTGAGAGCTTAGTAAACGCGGCGTACTCCTACACGCGCTGGTGGTACGGCAAGGAAGACGGCATCAGCATGTCGGAAATGGGCACTGACCTCTGGCTCCGCGGCGCCGGCGACGTGAACCCCGACCTGACGGAATACACCACGCTGCAATCCAGCTCGCGGGCGGTAGAAAGCGTGTGGGGCAAGCTGTATACCGCCATTAACCTTTGCAATGCTGGTATTTCGCGGGTGAAAGATTCGGGGATGACGGATGCGCAGAAAACGGTGCGCGAGGGCGAACTGCGCTTTCTGCGGGCTTTCTACTACTGGCACATCGTGGAGACCTGGGGTGGCGTACATTTCACCACTACTGAAACGTCTGGAGTGCAAACCACCGCCAACCGCACGCCAGTTGATACCTTTTACAACCAAATTGTTGAGGATTTGAACGTAGCGGTTGCGAATCTGCCGACTACTACCGCCGAGTACGGCCGCGTGACCAAGCCGGCGGCGGAAGCGTTTCTGGCCAAAATCTACCTGACGCGCGGCGACAACCAGCAGGCAGCTACGCTGGCGCAGAAAGTAATTTCGGGCTACAATTTCATCCTGCTCCCCCGCTACGCCGACCTATGGTCGATGACGAACCTGGAAAACCGGGAAATTGTGTGGGCCGTGAACTACACCAAGGAGCTGACCCTCAACGACCGGGTGGACAACACACTTTATCCTGATGGGCACTCGCGGGGGGGTAATAATGGCCATTTGATGTGGCTGATGAAGTATGATGATCAGCCTGGTATGGTTCGCGACGTTGCGAATGGCCGGCCCTTCAACCGCTTCATGCCGACCAAGTTCCTGCTGAACCTGTTCGACGAAACCAAGGACTCACGCTACGCCGCTTCCTTCCGAACAGTGTGGCTAGCTAACACGGCTGTAGCCGGTCGTTTCGCCGTGGGCGATACCGCCATCCTGGCCACTAAAAAGGCGATTCCTGCTTCGGTACAGGCGTCAAAGAAGTACGTGACCTACGACGTAAACACAATATACAACGCCAACGGCACCGCCAAAAACCGCTTGCAGTATGTGTGCCTACGTAAGTTTGAGGACCCTACTCGCCCTACCATTCAGGAGGAGCAAAGTGCCCGCGACGCCTACGTTATTCGTTTGGCCGATGTGTATTTGATGGCCGCGGAAGCGCAGTTTAAGCTGGGCAACACGGCACAGGCTACCACCCTCATCAACGCTGTGCGGGAGCGGGCTGCCTTGCCTGGCAAAGTCGCCGATATGCGCATTACGGCCGCCAACCTGAGCCTCGACTTTATTCTCGACGAGCGGGCCCGCGAACTAGCCGGTGAGCAAGTGCGCTGGTTCGACCTCAAGCGCACGAATAAGCTTGTAGATCGGGTGAAGGCCAATAACCCGGAGGCAGGCGCCAGCATTCAGCCGTATCATACGGTGCGCCCTATTCCGCAGCGTCAGCTTGATGCTATTTTGAACAAAGAGGAATTCACTCAGAACCCAAGCTACCGGTAGGCTTTATAGCGTCAGGCCCAAGCGGCATTTTATCTATGCGTTCGGTAACACCAAAAAAGCCCCGCAGCATTTGTGCTGGGGGGCTTTTTTGGTGTGGTACAGTGTATTGTGGTACTACTGGATAGTTCAGCGTTATTTAGTCGATCCTTAACTTTTTATACAACTCAGCGGGCATTATTATCACTCCTAATCCTAGTAACACGGAGCCGTCTGCTAAAACACTTTTTTGCTCTTCTCTCATCTTCCCACAAGGCACAGAAATGCCTACCGTTGCTTGACCTTGTAGCCACGGTGAGCCTAATCGCCAGAACCATGATGGTTCAAAGTACAGCATAGATGGCTCGTATGCAGGCACATCATTCAGTGTAAGCCGATTAACCTTCACCCAGGTAGCCCGCACTGTTGCGCCCATAACACGCTGGTTTCCTCTGGCTGAAGTATCAAAATGAGCTACACTAGCTTCCCCAAAGTATTTGTGATACGTTCCGCGCCAATCTGGTTTTTTAACCTCGCCATTGCCAGTCACCGGAAAGCCGGAAGGAAAGCCACCAAAGCCTTGAGCCCCATACACCCGGCCGCGGTAAGCTGAAGTGTAGGCTCGGTCGAAAAATCGTGGTATAGTATCCAACTCCAATTTCGTATTGCCTATTGCGCGTGAAACTGTAGGTACTATCCGGCGTCTTGGTAGCTGCTACAATATGTCCTCTCGCTGCTACTTGCAAATGCTGGACAGGCGAATACGCTATACTGCCTTCCATAGCGGGTACACGTATGTTTCCATTAACCTCCACTGCGCCTTTCTGCCGAACAAGCGATGGGCTAGGCAAAATAGGTTGGTATAGTGTACAGCTAGTAGTTAAGCTTAGTACCAACAGAGATGCTGTGCCGGTAAACTGATTCTGTAAAAGTGAAGTCACTTGGGGGTTATTAAGAGAAAGATCAATAGTACTCTAGCACTCCCTCCTTTTCAACCCAAGTTGTACGATAATCAGACTTTACAAAGTATCTAAAGCCATACAGATCTCAACAATTCGCAGCTAAAAGCTTGCGTTAGAAGCCATTTTCACAATTCTGCATGATTCCAATTCAGACTTCTTTCTTTTAATAAATTTATAACCTGCTTTTGGAATTTGTAATAAAAAAGCCCCCCAGCACTAGTGCTGGGGGCTTTTTTATTACTCTAAATGAAGCCTTTACTTGGCGTACGCTACAGCGCGCATCTCCCGAATGACGGTGATTTTAATCTGGCCGGGATACTGCATTTCCTTCTCAATCTTCTGCGAGATTTCGTAGCTCAGCTCCTGGGCGCGGTCGTCGGTTACGTTGTCGGCGTTCACCATTACGCGCAGTTCGCGACCGGCCTGAATAGCGTAGCACTGGAGTACTCCGTCGAAGCTTACGGCTGTTTCTTCCAGTTGCTTGAGGCGCTTGATGTAGCTCTCCATCATCTCGCGCCGAGCGCCGGGGCGAGAGCCGCTGATAGCGTCGCAGGCCTGCACCAAGGGCGAGACCATAGCGGTCATCTCAATCTCGTCGTGGTGAGCCCCGATGGCGTTGATGACGTCGGGATGCTCTTTGTACTTCTTAGCTAGCTCCATGCCTAGAATGGCGTGGGGCAGTTCGGGCTCCTCAGTGCTCACTTTACCGATGTCGTGCAGCAGACCGGCGCGCTTGGCGTGCTTCACGTTTAGGCCCAGTTCGGCAGCCATGGTGGCGCAGAGGTTAGCTACTTCGCGGGAGTGCTGGAGCAGATTTTGGCCATAGCTGGAGCGGAAACGCATCCGGCCAACCATCTTAATCAGCTCGGGATGCAAGCCATGAATACCGAGATCAATGATAGTCCGCTCACCGATTTCCACGATTTCCTCGTCGATGTTCTTGCGGGTTTTAGCCACAATTTCCTCAATGCGCGCAGGGTGAATACGGCCGTCTTTCACCAGCAAGTGCAGCGACAAGCGCGCTACCTCACGGCGCACCGGGTCGAAGCCGGAAATAATGATTGCCTCAGGGGTATCATCTACGATGATTTCCACGCCGGTAGCGGCTTCCAGCGCACGAATATTACGGCCTTCGCGGCCAATGATTTTGCCCTTGACATCGTCCGATTCAATGTTGAAAATCGATACGCAGTTCTCAATAGCGTGCTCAGCGGCCGTGCGCTGAATCGTCTCCAGCACCACTTTCTTGGCGTCCTTCGTAGCCGAAAGCTTAGCCTGCGCTACCACATCTTTGATATAGGAGGATGCCTGAATTTGCGCTTCGTTTTTCAGTGACTCAACTAGCTGCTCGCGGGCTTCGGCCGCCGACAAATTGGCGATGGTTTCGAGTTGGTGCTGTACATCGTGGATGCGGGCGTCGAGGTCGTGCTCTTTCTGCTGGAGCTTGGCTTGCTGAGTTTCGAGGGTTACGCGGCGCTTTTCTTCCTGACTGTCGAGTCGCTCGCGCTGCTGCTGAGCATCGGCCTGAAGCTTTTCGCGGAGGGTTTCTAAGTCCTGCTCTTTACGCTGTAGTTGTTCGAGCTGCTTTTGCGTGGTTTCGGTGAGGCGCTTGATGCTCTGTTCCTGCTCAAGTACGGTGGCCCGGCGCTCTGTTAACTCTTGCTCTAACGCTTGCTTTTGGCGTTTGCTTTCCTGCTCAAACTCGTTCTTAAGCTGACGAAACTTATCCTTGGACTGCTGAATACGCTCGTCGCGGGTGCGGTTGGCTTGGGCCTCAGCCTCCTGAAGAAGTTGTTGGGCCCTGGCTTGCGCCTGGGCCTCGTGGTCCTGCCTGGCCTTGCCGGCCAGCAGGCGTCCTAGCACCACGCCGGCCACAAGGGCAACGATGGCGGCTAGAACAATATAGATTATGTAGTTGGGCATGAGTTATGGTTTTTAGGGGATACTACTAAACCATAACAAAAAAATCTGCCCAACAATCTCCAAGTAGCGGAGCGTAGGCCCCGCCCGGTCGGGCATAAAACTGCGCCAGTACTCAGCCGAGTACCAGCGACGAAAGCAGATTATCTAAGCGCGTAAGGCGCTCAGTAAGAGCTGCATCAGTGCCATCCTTCTCTTTGCTGACTTTCAAGCCGTCAGCCATTGTGGATAGGGCAATCATGGCTAGCAAGTCTTGCTTGTCCTGAATGCCGTACTGTTCGCGAAATTCCTTGATCCGTTCGTTGAGCTGACGCCCAGCCAGGCGCAGGCGCTCCTCTTCCAAGGGGCTAACGCGCATGGGGTAGTCTCGTTCGGCAATACGGATTTTAATGGCTAAGTCACTCATCAGCAATTGGCTGGACGTTCGATGGTCATTACTCCCTCAAATAGGCAAGGCACTTATCAATCTCGCGGATATATTCGTTTAGGCGCAGTTTAAGCTCGTTGGCGTTGGCAGGTTCCTCTGCTATGGTATGGACAAGTTTAGCGATATTCTCCTGATTCTGGAAATCCTTGAGCTGCCGTTCCCGGTCGCGCACATCGGCGTGAAGCTGCTGAATGGTGGTTTGAGCATCGGCCAGTTCCTCGCGCAACTGCTGATAGGCAGCCACTAAGGTGGTTACCTGCCGCTCTAGGCGGTCTAGTTGAGCGAGCTGCTGAGAGGAGGCCATGCGGGAGAATTATTTTTGAGAAATAAGCGCCACAGTAAATTTGCCGTCTGCTTCGCTTAGGCAATTTGGCAGGATTTCACCTGTTCCCCAAACTTCAAGCTAGGAGCACGAGTTCAAACCTACTGCGGCGCTTGGGCTAACGACGAATTACGGCGCCTGCCTGCTTTTCAAATTGTTGGATCAGGCGCTGCATTACCCCATCGATGGCTTGGTCGGTGAGCGTTTGGGTGAGGTCTTGCAGGCTGAAGCTGACGGAGTACGACTTCTTGCCTTCCGGCAGCTTATCGCCTTCATACACATCGAATACATTCACGCCTTGCAGCAGCTTGCGCTCGGCCCGCTGAGCAATTTGGCGCAGCTGGTCGAAGGTTACGGCCTTGTCGACTACCAACGACAAGTCGCGACGCACCTCGGGAAACTTGGGCAGCTCGCGGGCCACGAGGGCGTTCTTGTATTTCTTTACCAACCAATCCCAGTCCAGCTCAGCGTACCACACGGGTTGGTTCACGTCGAGGCGCTTAAGTACACCGCCAGAAATGCCCCCCAGGTGAGCTACCGGCTGGTTGTGCGCTAGCAAGGTCAGGCCACCCGCCAAATATGGGTGCTGCACGGGTTGGGAAGTGGGCGCGGCGTGACCCAGTGCAGTCAGAACTTGCTGCACGGCACTAGCTAGGTGATGGAAGGTTACCTTCTCGGCTTTGTGCTGCCAGGTTTCAGCGGTAGCGTTGCCGGTGAGCAAAATTACTAGGCTGTTTTTCTCCTCGTATTGCCCGTCGGCTTTGCGAGAATAGGTTTTACCGAACTCGTAAAGCTTGAGGTCGCGCTGACGACGGTTGAGGTTATAGCGCACGACTTCCAAGGCGCTGTGCAGCACGGTCGGGCGCATCACATTTAGGTCGGCGCTGTTGTAGTTCAGCACACGCACTAAGGCTTCGTTGGTTTCGCCGTCGGCTTCGAAATAGCGGGAGTTAGTGATGGAGTTGGTGATGATTTCCGAGAAGCCTTGGCCGCTAAGCAGACGGGACGTATTCTGGCGCAGAATCTCTGGGTCAGGATTCGGGAATTTGGCTAGGAAGGAAGCTGAATTGTTCGGACGCAAAGCCACATTGTTGTAGCCGTAAATGCGCAGGATTTCCTCAATTACGTCAGCCTCGCGGGTCACGTCTACCTTGAAAGGCGGCACAATCAACCACCAGTCATCACCGGTTTCATTTTGAATAATGATATCCAAATCAGTCAGGATCTGGCGGATTTGCTCCGGTGCGATGTACTGACCGATCAGGCGCTCTACCCGCGAAAAACGCAGACGCACGGTAAAAGGCAGCACATGCTTCGGGTACTCATCCACGACGGGCGCAGCAATGGTAGCGCCAGCTACTTCCTGGAGCAGCAGGGCAGCCCGCTGCAAGGCTACCAGCACCATGTTCGGATCGGTGCCGCGCTCGAAGCGGAAGGAAGCGTCGGTTTTGAGTTGGTGGGTTTGACTGGTACGACGCACCACCGCAGGCGTGAAGTAGGCACTTTCCAGAAACACACGCTTGGTAGTGGCGCTTACACCGGAAGTTTGCCCCCCAAATACCCCAGCCAAGGCCATTGGCTCCCCGCCCCCGCCAGCAATTACCAGGTCGTCAGCGCGTAGGGTGCGCTCAGTGCCATCCAGCGTTGTGAATTTTTCACCCTCAGCGGCGCGCTTCACGCGAATTTTCTCCCCAGGAATCTGGTCGGCGTCGAAGGCATGCAGGGGCTGGCCCAGCTCGTGCAGCACGAAGTTGGTCACGTCCACTACATTATTGATTGGCGATAAGCCAATACTGCGCAGGCGCCGCTGCAGCCACTCCGGCGACGGGCCAACCTGCACGTTCTCCAACAGCAAACCGGCGTAGCGTGGGCAGGCCTCTTCGTCCTCGATCAGCACCTGCACATTCTGCGCGGCGGCTGTGGGGGGCAAAAATGCGCTTACATCAGGCAGGTGGCAGGGCTGGCGTAGGAGCGCGCGTAACTCGCGGGCCACGCCGTAGTGAGAGGCCGCGTCGGCGCGGTTTGGCGTTAGGCCGATCTCCAGCACGGCATCCGAACCTAAGCCAAAATAGTCGGCGGCCGGAGTACCATTGGGAAGGTCCGTATCGAGTACGATGATACCGGCGTGGGAAGTGCCAATGCCAATTTCATCCTCGGCGCAAATCATACCCTCGGAAGCGGCGCCCCGAATTTTGGACTTCTTGATCTTAAATGGTTCGCCTTGGGCTGGATGCAGCGTAGCACCTTCTAGAGCTACTACTACCTTCTGGCCAGCGGCCACATTAGAAGCACCACACACGATTTGGCGCGGTGTAGTGTCGCCTACGGCTACGGTAGTCAGGCTGAGCTTGTCGGCGTCGGGGTGCTTTTCGCAGGTCAGCACTTCACCGATTACCACGCCGCGCAGGCCGCCCGGTATGCTTTCCAGCTCTTCTACGCCCTCCACTTCCAGGCCCGAGCCCGTAAGCAAAGCCGCCAACTCTGTGGCCGATTTATCGGTGGGAATTAAGGTACGGAGCCAGTCGAGGGAGATTTTCATGGGTAATGGATAAGCAGTAATCAGGAGCCGAATGTACTAGCGCGGAAACGGCGGAATGGGCAAAGGTAGAAATTTGAGGAAGGCAGGCTGAAAGGCCAAGCCCACAAAACTTCTATTCGGTTTGGCGGAGCAAGAACAGCAAACAACCCATTCCTTATGCGTCAACTCAACTTAATCTTTGTCGAATGTCTTTTCGCCAGCCTTGATATACACGGATAAGATGTTCTCGGCGGGCGGCACAGGACAGGCGAAGGACACATTGTAAGCGCAGAAGGGATTGTAAGCCTTATTAAAGTCCAGCACGATTTCGTCATCGCCTTCACCCACGGGGTCAGCGTCGAGGTAGCGGCCGCCGCCGTAGGTATCGAAGCCGTTGGTTTTGTCGGTAAAGGGAATGAAAAGCGTGGTATCGGGGCCGTTGGCTTTGCGAAACACAGTGAGGCGTTGCGGCTGCTTTTGCCACTCAAAAGAGGCACGGCCCCAACGCAGATACTTTTCGGCCTTGCCGTCGGTGAGGCGCATAGCAATGGTATCGCGCACGGGAAAGGGCTCAAACTCGGCGGTGAGGCGATACGTTTTATCGGGAGCGTAGTAGTGCAGGCTGTCGAACTCCTGGCGCTGCTCGGCGGACAGCGGCGACCCTTGCACTCGCCGAAACTCGTCGTTTTTGGCGTGGCGCTCCTTCTCGATGCGAGCAACATATTGCTCGTCGTTCAGGACGAGGTCTTGGAGGAAATAGCCGAGTACGAGAACTAGGCCCAGGAGAATAAAAAGCTTGGGATTGATGCGCATATTGGCGCAAAGGTAAGCGCCGTTGTTTGTAGCGCGAAGCTTCCGCTTCGCGTATCGTTAAACGACTTGCGTTGGGGGCATTTTTAACAACATAAGCCACGATACACGAACTGAAAGTTCGCGCTACAGCACGCCCTCATCGGCGAAGCTGTAGTAGCCGTGGTCGGTATAAATCAAATGGTCGAGGATAGGCAAATCCAAGAACTGGCCGGCTTCTTTGAGCTTGCGGGTAAGGGCAATATCAGCAGCACTGGGCTTCTGGTTGCCGCTGGGGTGATTGTGTACCAGGATAATAGAACTGGCCAACTGCTCCAGGGCGTGTTTGAAAATCATCTTCGGGTCGGCAACGGTGCCGGCTACGCCTCCGCTGCTGATGGGTTGTTTGCGCATGACCACGTTGGCGCGGTTGAGCAGAATCACCCAAAATTCTTCGTGAGGCAAATCCTGAAGATTGGGGCGGATGAGCTGGTAAATATCGCGGGAGCAAGTAATGGTGGTGCGAGCCGCGGCAGCCGTTTCCTTGCGGCGCCGGCCTAACTCTAAAGCCGCCACGATGGTTATAGCTTTCGCCTCCCCGATACCTTTGTGGCGCATCAGCTCCTTCACCGACAATTTGGCTAGCTCATTCAAATCATTCTCTACCGCATTCAGTATCAGCTTGGCTACGTCGACGGCCGAGAGCTTGGCGGTGCCTGAGCCGAGCAGAATTCCCATTAGCTCCGCGTCGGAGAGAGCTGAGCGGCCTTTTTGCAGGAGCTTTTCGCGGGGGCGGTCTTCCTCGGCCCAGCTTTTAATACCGAAAGAAGTGGGCGCTACGTAACGCACGGGGGCCACGGCCTCTTCCGCCAGATTGTCAACTGATTTCATACTGCACTATTGTTGCTGAGGGCTGGTGCTTAAGGTAAAAGCTGTAGTCAGCCGTCTATCCTATTCTTACCTGGCATTTTCAATAACTAAACCAAAGCCGCCAGATTCCTCTTTAATTATCCGCATGTCACGAATTCTGAGTTTCCCCTTCATCTTATTGCTCATTTTAGCCGAATGGTACGGCTACCAAGCTATAAAAACCCTTATTCCGGCCAGCTCTATTAGCGGACGACGCCTTGCCGGAGCTATCTATTGGATTGTCACTGTATTGGCTTGGGGTTTCGCTATCTGGGCAATTACTACCCGCCACAACGGCCCGGCACCCTATAAAACGTATCTATCCAGCGCCTTGGTGGGTTTGCTGCTGGCCAAACTAGTGGTATTGCTGTTTTTGCTCCCCGAAGATTTAGTTCGGATGGGGCGCTGGGTGGTGCAGCAGTTTACGCAACGTGATGGTGTGGCCACCGGCACGCCCATTACGCGGAGTCAGTTTTTGAGCGGCTTGGCACTGGTAGTAGCAGGCATTCCATTCGTGGCTTTTGTCTGGGGAATGCTGCGCGGGGCAACCGATTACCAGGTGAAACGTGTAACACTGCGCTTCCCCAACCTACCGGCATCTTTCGACGGCTTTAAAGTGCTTCAGATTTCGGATTTGCACACGGGTAGTTTTCAGTCGAGCGAGCCGCTCGAACGGGCCGTCAGGATGATTAATAAGCAGCAGGCCGACCTCATTTTTATGACCGGTGACCTAGTGAATAACGTGGCTACCGAGGTCGAAACCCACATCGATACCCTGGCCCAGATTCAGTCGAAGCTACCGAAGCTTTCTATTCTTGGCAACCACGACTACGGCGACTATGTGGAGTGGCCCAGCCCGGAAGCCAAGCGCGCCAACTTGGCCCGCCTGGCGCAGAATCACGCCAAAATCGGGTGGCGCCTGCTGCTAGATGAAAGCCATACCATTGAGCGCGACGGCGAGAAAATAGCCGTACTGGGCGTGCAAAACTGGGGCGCCCAGATGCGCTTTCCCAAGTACGGCAACCTGCCCAAGGCCCACGCCGCCAGCGGCGACGCGCCCTTCAAAATTCTCCTCTCCCACGACCCATCCCACTGGGAAGGTGAGGTGCTGAATTATCCCGATATCGACCTCACCCTTTCGGGCCACACGCACGGTATGCAGTTTGGCGTGAACCTGCCGTTTTTTAAGTGGAGCCCCGTGCAGTATGTGTATAAGCAGTGGGCGGGCTTGTATAACAAGGGACAACAATACCTGTACGTGAACACCGGTTTGGGCTACATTGGCTATCCGGGGCGGGTGGGCTTCCTGCCCGAAATAACCGTATTTGAATTGCGACGGGCGTAAGCAGCCGTATCATTTATATATAAAAAAGCCCCCCGGCAATGGCGTTGGGGGCTTTTTTATATATAATAATTCAATTATACAACTGCAAACAACCTGAACCGTATAGCGGCCGTGGTCTGATTCTCGGACCACTACTCTCTCCCTCCCACATTTTTGTCATGAAAAAGACCTTCCTCCTATTCTCCTGCGCCGGTGCGCTGGCATTTGCGTCCTGCTCGCAGGAAAAAGCAGCCGAAACCACGACGACCACAACGACCACGCAGACCGTCACCACCACGCCGGCCGCGTCGCGCAGCCGCGCTACCCGCATTGCCACACGCATGGCTTCCGACCTGAAAATCACGGATACGACCGTAGTAGCCCGGGCCGAGGATATCTATTTCGAGCGTTCGCGCCGCCTCGCTGAGCTGGAGGCACAGTATGCCACCGACACCACGGGCATGTACGCGGCTATGCAAAGCATTAATACCGAAATCGATACGCAGTTCAAAACTGTTTTCTCCGATCCGGCGCAGTACGACGCCTACGTAGCTAACCGCATGAACTACGCCGAGGAAATGTACATGGAGGAAGCGCCCGCACCTGCAGCTTCAGCCGCGGTTGACCAAGGCGTAACCAAAACGGAAGCCGATGGCGACACGAAAACCAAGTACGCCGACGGCACCAAGGTGAAAACCGAATCGGACGGTGAAATGAAAATAAAGGCTGCCGACGGCTCCAAAGTGAAAGTGGACGACGACGGCGAAACCAAGATGAAAGAGGAATAACGAACCGCTCCGCCAGTTTTCTGGTTAATCGAAGCCCGCACCTGCAACGGTGCGGGCTTTTTTTGACTCTGTAGTTGGCTACCTTGCAGTTTGGTTGCGTTCGTATAATTGATGGGTTTATCGTCTCGTTTGTTCACCGGATTCTGGAGTAAAGCCGCTGTACTGCTGGTTTTGGGCTTGTTGATGGCCCTGTCGGCCTCGGCTCAGTTGCGCGTGTCGGGCACAATTATCAATGCTGCCGACGGCAAACCAATACCTGGCACCACCGTGCGTATTAAGGGCACCAAAACCGGCGTAGTAGCCAACAACGACGGTGATTTCCGCATTGACGTGGCGTATACGGACACGCTGGAGTTTATTTCGCTAGGCTTTGCCACCAAGCGAATGGCGTTAGGCCGCTCGGGACTTTCCCAACTCATTGTGCAGGTAAAGCTCGATCGGGCCAGCATTCAACTGGGCGAAGTGCGGGTGCAGGAAGGCCGCCCAGCGGATGCGCAGATAAAAAAGGCCCTGCGCAATGTGCGCCGCCCCACACCGCCCGCCAACGCCGTAAAACGCCCCCCAGCGCCCAAGCCACTGTTCCCCGTCGACTCAACGGCTCCTAAAGCGCCGGTTGCCTCCCTTGAAAACCCAGCCAGTCTGCTCTACGATGCTCTTTCGCGGGAGGGCAAGGCGCGGCGCAAGCTAGAGGAGCTACAACAGCAGGAAGCCCTGAAAAAGAAGATGGAGCAAGCCCGCCGCGACCGGGAGCGCTATAACCGCAACTTCAAGGATAATCGGGGTACGAGTAGTATTTCATTGCTTGGAGGCGCTGGCCATTAGGCGCTTCCCACAACAGCCGACGCGCAACCTGCGTAAGCTGAAGCTATGAAAATTGGGTATCCCTGCGTAAATGAAACGCTCGACTGTAGCGCGGCCACTACTTTCCGGCTGGCGTCTTACACCGATGAGCGCGTGGTAACCACCGTTACCAATAATCTGGCTTGTTTGCAGCGCATTCTGGAATACAACGTCCAGCACGGTCTGCTCTTCTTCCGAATCGGCTCCGGCATCGTGCCTTTTGGCTCGCATGCGGTCAATACGTTTCCGTGGCAGACAGAATTTGCCCCCCACTTCCGCGCTATCGGCGATTATATCAAGGCCGAGCAGATGCGTATCTCCTTCCACCCCGATCAGTTCGTGGTGCTCAACTCCCCCGATCCGGGCATTGTGGAGCGCAGCATTGCCGAGCTGGTCTATCAGGGCTCCATGCTGGATTTGATGGGCCTTGATAGCACGGCCAAGCTGCAAATTCACGTGGGTGGCCTCTACGGCGACCGAGACGTGGCCATTGAGCGCTTTATTGCCACCTACCGCACGCTCCCGGAAGCGGTGCAGGTGCGGCTGGTTATCGAAAACGATGACCGTCTGTTTAGTCTGCGCGACTGCCTGCGGGTGCACGAGGCCGTAGGTATTCCTATTCTGTTCGACAACTTCCACCACGAGTGCCTCAACCACGAGGAGCCAATGCAGGAAGCCCTGCGGCTAGCGGCCGGCACCTGGCACCCCACCCGCGACGGCGTGCTGATGATGGATTACAGCTCTCAGCAGCTTGGGGAGCGCAAGGGCAAGCACACTTCGTCGTTGGTAGAGGATAGGTTTCGTGAATTTATCACGCACCTCAACGGCCTCGACGTAGATATGATGCTTGAAATTAAAGACAAAGAAGCCAGCGCCCTGCGCGCCGTGGCTATTCTGCGCGAGTTGGGTTTGGCTGCGCCAATCCCACTCAGCGCCTCCGTTTAGGTTTACACACGTCATTCATTCCCCATTATATGAACCAGCCAAACGCCCCTCAGTCCGGCGCCGATTTGCTTGCCGGCACGGTACACGCCCTGCACGGTGGTCTCACTTCCCTGCCTTTAAGCACGGCTCACACCAACATTGATACCTGGCAGGAAACCCTGCAACAAAGCGGTATTCCAGAGCTACAGGACATTGACCGGGAGCTCGGAAATCTACAATCATTGCTTAGCAACACCGACGGCATTGATGGCGCGGCCGTTGGCGACTCATTGGATATGCTGGGCACGCAGACGTTGCAGGCTGCCGTGCATGCCACGCCCGACGCCCAAGCGGCCCTTCGCGCCCTCGGCGACTTACTGCTGCAACACAGTGTCAAGCTCAAGGAATAAAAATCAACCACTCGCAAAAAAGCCCCCCAGATATTCTCTGGAGGGCTTTTTTACTACCTATTCAGTAAGCTAGCGCGTAGGTGGCGTGCCATTCTGGGTGTCGGCGGCCGGGCGCTTCTTCTCGTTTATTCGCTTGGTGCGGCGGTTGGTGGTGGTTTCTACACTTGGAGAGGCTTGGCCATCCATCACGGTCTGCCGTTTGCGTACCCGCTCCTGGGCTGGAGCCGTAGGCGACGCACTTTGATCTAATGTACTGCGCTCCGTATTCTGAGGCGTAGGTACAGGATTGATGGGCGCTGGCGTGGCTGCTTTTGGAGGCGCGGCTGGCGAACCAGTAGCGGCTGGTGGCGTAGCTGGTGCGGGGGCCGTTTGGGCATACGCCGAGGCACTTAATAATAAGGCCGCACATAGGAATTTCGTTTTCATATTATTCACAGAATCAAGTCCAGAGAATTTAGGCGCAAATTCGCACAGCCCTAAAACAAGTACGCGTTATGAACCTTAATAGCCGCTTTTAGTTTTCGCAGCGTATATAATTTTGGCTTTTAAATTTTATATAAATAATCAAAATAAACACAGCAATAAAAATATAATCGACCCTTAATTAAGACCAAGCAGAATAAATAAAGCCCGCTTTACGTGCGTAAAGCGGGCTTTATTAACTTAATCAAATTAAGGTTTTAGACCTTATTTTGATGGATCAGCCTTCATTTTAGACTTCTTCTTTTTGTTCTTCACTTTTACGTCAGCAGCCTCATCCTTAGGAGCAGCAACGGCTGGCTGCGTGGTCGTGCTCTGCGTTTCTACAGTAGTAGAAGTTTGCGTAGGAGCAGTAGTAGTGGTGTTGATAGTAGCATCCGTGGCCGGTGTTGTGGTTGTGGTGCTCTGAGTGCTGGTAGGCGTGGTGGGCTGCGTTGTAGTCGTGGTGCTCTGGGTGGTAGTAGTCTGAGCGTTAGCAGCAGAAATACCAGCAACCAACAAAGCGACTAAAATCAGGGACTTTTTCATAATACAGGACTAATGTTGAAAAGAGATTTTTAAAGAGTCGAGAGCAAGTGCAAATGCACTAGCGATATCCATCAGAAGATAATCGCAAGCCCTCAACGGAAGCAAGAACGAATAAGTTACAGGCCTTATTATTTAAGCGAATAAAAATTGGAGCTGCAACCCAAGCAATATGGGCTTAATACATTCACAAAGCGTATTTTACAATTCATAAATATATTTTTAAAACACCTATTATTTTAATTGTCAAGCTACCATTTTATTAGTTTCAATGCCTTTCGTCGACTTCCTTATTCTACTCACTGGCGAGGAAATTTGCCCCCCAGCCAACACCACGGGGGTTTAGTTCTGCTTGCGGAAGAATACGTCGCCGCTGATAGACTCGAGGCGGATGGCCGGGCCGCTGCTGCCCAACGTGCCGCGCACTTGGTAGCCCACGGGGGAGTTGTTTTTTTGGCCGTTCAAGGCAATATCCTGGTTGGTGTACACCTCACCGGTGATGGTTTTCATGGCTACTTCAGCGCCTTTTGTCGGCGGCCAGCTCACATCCACAAAGCCGCTAATGGATTTCGCTTCCAGGGGGCCATTTAGCCCTTTAACCTCAATGTTGCCGCTAATAGTATTCACCTGAACCGAGGCGCCAGCGGGCACTTCAATCACGTAGTCGATGCGGGCACAGACGCGGTACGAGCCCTTGCCATTCTTGCCCGTGTCGTTCCAGGTGCTGTAACCCTCGCCGTCGGGGCAGTCGGCTTCGTTGCTGGTGTAGAGCAGCTCTTTATCGAACGCCGACTTCACTTTTACTTCGTCGCCTTCCGTGTTCAGGGTCAGCAGTAAAGCGTCGTTCAGCTTATTATTGTTGATGGTAACCGAGGCACGCACGGCTACTTCCTTACCGCTGCCGCCTTTGATCTGAATGCTGGATGCCTGTTGTAAATCCAGCACCAGCCGTTGCTTAGAGCTCAGGGGGGCTTTTTTCTCAATTATTTTTTGGGCTTGGGCAGGGCTCGTGCCCAGGAGCAGGGCAAACATGGCCCCAAGTAGCAAGAAGAGTTTCATGACAAGACAGTAATTAAGTTAGTGTAACCAATTGATATGTAGACAGAAGTATTACTTCGCTTTGCGAACGAACACGTCGCCGCTTATCGATTGCAAGGCGATTTTGGTACCGCCGCCGTTCACGGTGCCTTCCACCGTTTGGCCGCCCACACGCCGCATATCGCCCTCTTCCTTGCTCTTACCCATGTTGATGTCGAAGTCGGTGTAAACCTCGCCCGAAATGGTGCGCAGTTGCAGGGTGGTTTTGCTGCTGGCCGGCATCGTGATATCTACCGCTCCACTCACACTAGAAATAGAGCTGGGCGATTTGCCCACTCCAGCGTAGCGCACGATAATGTCGCTGCTGATGCTGTTGGCTACTACGCCACCGCCCATGTTCAGAAGTTGGGCGTCGCCATTCTTCATGTTTACTTCCAGGTCGCCCTGCAAGTCGTTTACTTTCAGATTGCCGCTGCCAAACTGGGTTTGGGTAAACACTACTGCTGTTTGACGCGGCACCCGAATAACGTAGTCCGTATCCTTGCGAGAGGCCTGCACCACGCGCACTACATTGTCCTTTTCGGTCACGGAAAGGCCAATCTTGGTATTGTCAACAGCCGAGTTGTACACGGGCCGTAGCCCTTCGGCGCGCTTGGGGGCTGGCTCGAAACCGTTGCCCCGAATGATGAGCTCATCGCCGTTATAGCCTTCCAGCGTGACATCGCTGCCGTTCATATCCAGCACGATTTTGCGGGCTTTACCGCCGAGCTTAAGCTTGTATTCCTGGGCCCACAAGGCCGGACTAGCCGCTAGTAGGTAAAGTAGAGTGAGAAACAGAGTCTTTTTCATGACAAAGAGAAGTGGAGTAAGAAAGGAGTCGAACGTACCCGCAACCGCGACTTCCGGGGGCTTTTTTCAGGCCCAGTTCGTTGGGAAAATGGATTAAGAAGAGAGAAAAGTATGTGTAGGTGAGCTTGTGGAGCAGCCATGCCGAGTGGAGCGAAGCAACTTCATTCGCTTCGTAATCAGCCTTGTTGCGTCGGTCGGCTCTGTATGCTATTGCGCTTTATATCTGTATCAGCTGGCCCAGCCCCGATTCTGCCTGCTGCCGCACAATGGGTAAGGCATCGCGGCGCTGCGACAAACGCTCCAGTTCCGGCACGGCCCGCCGCTCGCGCAGGGCCACCAGTAGCTCAATGAGCATGATTTGCACGTTGGGGTCGGTCTGAATGGTAAGCGACTGCACGAAGGCCTCCCTTACTCGGGGGTCGTCGCGAAGGCGGTAGAGTGCCTGCCCGGCAGCTAATCGCACGTTTGTATTCGGGTCGAAGTTGAGCGTATTGATAAGCGCCTGCACCGTTGGGTCGGCACTGCCCTTTACTTCCCCAGCCATCTCATTTACCAGCTGAATCCGGTCGCTGGCGGAGAGGGAAGGCACCGCAGGATTTACCTTAAGAGTACCCAAGCGTGAGTCAGCCGTGGTAGCTACCGGGCTGATGCCAGCAACATCAGCGCCTAACGGCCGCCACAAGTTGCCCAGCAGCACACCCGTAGCCAGCAGCACAAGGCTGGCGGCAATCCGTAGCCACCACATTCCCGACTCCTCCGACTTGGCTGGCTCTAGGCGCACTACTTTCGCCTCGCGCACTTCTGATTCAGGCTTTGCCAGCGCCGCTTTTTCTCGTTCTAGCGCGGCCATAAAGTTTACGCGCAATGCTAGTGGAGGAGTGATAGGCTCGGCAGCTTCAAATTTGGTCCCCAACTCCTGCAACTGCGCCACGCGCTCCTGGCAGCGGGGGCACGTAGCTACGTGAGCCGCCATCTGGGCCGTCTGAGCCGGAGGCAGGCTGTGCTCGGCATAGTCAACCAGCAGGTCGGCTACATCAAGGCATTCGGAAGAATTAGGCGTGATATTCATGGTTGTTAGTTGAAATAGATGGTGCGCAAGGCTTGTAAGGCCCGGTGCGCTTTTACTTTGGCCGCGCCCGCTGTGCAGCCCAGCATGTCGGCTATCTCCTCGTAGCTGAAGCCCTGGAAGCGATGCAGCACCAGAATTTCGTGCTGAGCCGGGGAGAGCTGAGCCATTGCTTCGTGCAAATCCTGTTCGCGGTCGGCGGCGGCCGTGTGGCGGAAGGCAGCTCCGCCCAATGCCCCTTTACGCTCTACTTCTACCACGTCGGCAGTGCGCATGCGCTGCTGGCGCTGCCAGTGGTCGGTGTGCACGTTGCGGGCCAGTTGGTAGGCCCAGGCCCGGAAAGGCTGACCGGACCGGTAGCTGGCTCGGTACTTCAGCAGGCGCTCAAACACCGTTTGCGTAAGGTCCTGGCTGGTTTCGTAGTCGCTAGTGAGGCGGTAGAGGAAGTTGAACAGTGGCCCTTGGTAGCGCTCAAACAACGGCACTACCTGGTCGAGGTCATCGGCCTGCACAGCTGCCATTAGTTCTTCGTCGCTTCTGGTTTCCACCGCGTGAGTTTTGGGGTTGAATTGCAGCGAGTACCGGGAGATTGGGTAATCGTTACAAGGGTGCTGAAATATTTTTTCAGGAAGGCAAAAGGTAGCTAAAACCCCAGCCTCATGCCGACGATGGCCCGGCTACTTATTTAGCCGAGATGTCTATCATAAATCACAAGTAAAAAAGCCCCCCACTGTAACTGTGCTACCGTGGGGGCTTTTTCAGTAAGCCTAGCTCGAAGATGCCTATCATGATTTGCTAGGATTAAGGCCTAACAGTGGGGCGTGGTGGGTTAGTCTGCATAACTAAAATATGTACTCGCAAAAAAGCCCGGCTCCTCACGGAACCAGGCTTTTCAGGGTATTCTACTGAAAAAGGCTACTTGGTCTTTTCTGTTTTCTCTTTAATCTTCATCTTCTTGCCGTCCTCCGACTTCATCTTCCGCTTGGCCTTTTTATCCGTGGCCGGCGCCGCTTCGGGCGCGGCGGCCGCCGGGGCGACCACGTTGTAGGAAGCGGACATGTCGGCTTTGACGGGGTTGCCATCCAGGTCCAGTTCGATGACTTCATAGCCCAGCTTCTGCAACTCGGGCAGCTGCTGCTTATCGCCGGTCACTACCAACACCATGCTCTCTAGGGGCAGGTACTTTGCGGCGCTGGCCTTCACGTCTTCTTTCGTGAAGTTCTGCAAGATCTCCGTTTGCTTTTTCAGGTAATCCGGCGTCAGGTCGTACTCCAATAAACGACCCAGGAAGGCGGCTTTCTGCTGGCCAGTTTCGTAACGCAAGGCATCGCTCTGGCCCACCGACGACTTGAGGAACGCCAACTCTTCATCCGTAATCCCAGTCTTGCGATACGAGTCGATTTCCTTGACAAACTCTTTCACCGACGCAGCCGTAGCATCGGCCCGCACGCCCGCGCTAGCCGTAAAGGGCCCAGCGTAGCGGCTACCGGAGTAGCCTGACCCAGCCCCATAGGTGTAGCCTTTGTCCTCGCGCAAATTCAAGTTGATGCGCGAGTTAAAAGCACCACCTAGAACGTAGTTCGAGAGGTAAGCTTTGTAGTAATCGCCCGTCGCATCGTAGGGCAAGGCCACATAGCCAATACGTATTTCCGATTGCGCGGCCCCGTCCTTATTCACAAAGTAGAGCTTGGTCTTGTCCGGCTTGGAGGCCACCGTAGCAGCTGGAAGGGTTACTTCCTTGCGGCTCCAGTTTTGTAAGAAGCCTAGCTTCGAGACCAGCGCCTGCTGCTCCACGTCGCCCACGGCCACGAGGTGCGAGATGTTGGGTGCGTAGTTCTGGGCGTAGAATTGCTTCACGTCGTCCAGGCTGATGCTCTGCACCGAGTTCTGCGTGCCGCTGGTCGGGATGCTCATGATGTTCTCGGCGCCATACAGCAGGCGGCTATACGTCTTGTTGGCAATCGTGACCGGCTGCGTGTTCTGGTTAGCAATACCTTCCAGCGTTTGCTTCTTGATGCGCGCAAAGTCGGCCGCGTCAAAGCGCGGACGCATCAAGCGCTCTTCTACTAAGGCCATCGTCTGGTCCAGGTTTTTAGTTAACGACTGCACGTACACCGTCGTGTTGTCGGCGCCGGCGCTAACCTGCACGGTGCTACCCAAGCGGTTTAGGGCCGCGGTAAACTCTTCGCCGGTGTATTTCTGCGAGCCTTCATTCAGCATAGCGGCCGTGAGCGAGGCAATGCCGGCTTTGCTCCGGTCAGCTTGCTCTAAGCGGTGGCCGCCGCGAATGGTGAGCAGCATCGTCACCGACGGGATTTCCGTGTTGCGGGTGCCCATTACGCGCAAGCCATTCTTGAATTGCTCCTGCCATACCGCGGGTACTTGCACGACGGGGTTGGTGCCGCTCTTGGGCTGCTGGCTGCGGTCAAACGTATCCTTGGCTTTGACATAGGTCAGGCCTTTATAGACATCCGCCGGGGCTTGGTAGCCTTCTTGGGAAACCGTATAGTTATCTGCCTTCGCGAGCAGATTAGGAGCCGTCTTGGGCACTACGCTTACTAATACCGCTTTCTTGCCTTTGATGTATTGGTTGTAGACGCGCACTACATCGGCTTTGGTCAGGGCGCGTAAGCGCTTCAGATCTTCTGGCAAGCGGTTCGGGTTGCCGGTGTAGGTCTGGTAGGCAGCTAGCTGCGAGACCTTACCGCTGACGCTTGCTAGGCTGTTAATTATCTGCGCTTCCCGGCTCGACTTGAAGCGCTGCACCTGCTCGTCGCTGACGCCGGTTTTGTCAAACTCGGCCAGGGTCTGACGCACGAGTACCTCCGTGCTATCCAAACCTTTGCCAGGGAAACTTAGAGCCGTTATGTTAAATTCTCCGGCCAACTCCGAACAGGGGTGAGAAGCCGACGCTTGAACGGCTTTCTGGTTCTTGACCAGGTTTTTATAGAGCAGTGAATTCTTACCCCGCCCCATAATTTCTGCCAACGCATCCAGTGGTGTTTCGTCGGGGTGGTACTGCGGGACAGTCGGAAACACCATTTGCAGCATGGGGAAGCGCACATTGTCTTCGTAGCTGACATAACGGTCGGCCGTGAGCTTGGGGGCGGGCAGCTTCATGTTCTCCACGGCCGGACCGCGATTGATAGAGCCGAAATACTTCTCGACCAACTTCACTACCTCGGCCGGCTTCACGTCGCCACCCACCGTGATTGTAGCGTTGTTGGGGCCGTACCAGCGCAGGAAGAAGTTCTTCAGGTCGTTTACGTCCGACCGGTCCAGGTCTTCCAGGTAGCCAATGACATCCCAGGAATAGGGATGGCCATAGGGGTACAGGGCTTTATACAGCGTTTCTTCGGCTCGGCCATAGGGTACGTTGTCCACGCCCTGACCTCGTTCATTTTTGACGGTTGAGCGCTGCACCTCAAACTTTTGCTGCGTTACCGCGTCGAGTAGGAAACCCATCCGGTCGGCTTCCAGCCACAAGGCCGTTTCGAGCTGATTGTTCGGCACGGTTTCAAAATAATTAGTGCGGTCCCGGTTGGTAGTCCCGTTCAGATTGCCGCCCGAGGCCGTTACGGTTTTAAAGTGCTGTTCGTCGGCCACGTTGTCCGAGCCCTGGAACATCATGTGCTCGAAGAAGTGGGCAAAGCCCGACTTGCCCAGCGATTCGCGGGCGGAACCCACGTGGTAGGTGACATCCACATGCACCAGCGGGTCGCTGTGGTCTTCGTGCACGAGTAGCGTCAGGCCATTAGGCAGCACGTACTTCTCGTAGGGAATCACCAGCTCCGAGCCCTTGCGGGTGACTTTCTCGACCAACTTGGTGCCCCCGGGTGCAGGCGCTGGCTTGGTAATTTTCTTCGGGGCGGGTGTTTGCTGAGCCACGACTGGGGGCAATGCTAGGGTAAGGCCTAGGCCCAATAGCCACAAGGATTTAAGGGGCATAAAACGGACGTTCTACGGGGGTGAAAAAGGAAGTGAGGCGAGAGAATATGATCGACCAGAAAGGAAGGCGCATATTTCCATCCAATATTACCTATTTTTTATGATGTTTTTAGCTGGCTAGCTGGTTGAAAACAGGGAAGGTTTTGCCCACGTTTTAAGCCACCCTATAGCTACTGCTGGCATTGTTCTTTATATAGTAGTAGCGGTGCCTTGTAACTGATTCCGCAAAGGCCCACAAGAGGAAGTGTGGATGGCTCACCTTCTAGCAGCTCCGTGCAATGATCAGGATTAGAATTTAACACACATCATATTTGTGGTGCTAGGCAGCTGTCTATTTTCCACGAAAAAAAGCCCCCCATCTGTAACCGCGCTACAGTGGGGGGCTTTTTCGAGAAAGAGGATGTTACGATCCGCCGGCCCGGCGCTTCTCATCCTCGGCGCCACCTTGCCGGCGACGCGTAGGCGCTAGTTTATCGTTGCCAAAACGATAGGTAAAGGAGAGCGTGGCCACCCGCGAATCTTGGCGCTGGTAGAAGCGCTCCACGTAGTTATCGTAGGCCGAAACGGCGCGCACTCTGTTCGTATAAAACAGGTCCGTCACGTTCAGCTTGATGTTGCCCTTCCGGTCCCACACCGATTTCTGCACGCCTAACGACACCTGCCCGTTGGGCTTCACGCGCAGGAAACCATACTGTTCGCCCGATTGAAAGCGGGTATTCAATTCTGCCCCCCAGCCCTTCTCAAACGTGAAGGTGCTGTTGCTGGTGATGTTAAAGGCCGGCCGACCTTTATTGAGCGAGGTACCCGCCAAGTCGCCAACGAAGCGGCTGTAATAGAACACGGCGTTGTTGTAAATCTGCCACCACTTCTTGACTTCCAACGGAGCCGTCAGCGTCAGAGCGTAGTAATCCTGACGGCTCAGGTTTACGCTGGTTGATACAACGGTCGAGTCTGTTTCGGGCTGCACCACGCCAATAATAGGCTGATCGGTGCGGCTGTAGCTGAGCGTGCTGGTAAATTTCTGCTTGAAGGTGTGCGACAACTCCACGTTGTAGCTGGTTTCGGGCAACAGATTTGGGTTGCCCGCTCCCGAAGTAGTCGGATTGATAATAATCCGGAAAGGATTGAGCTGCCCGTAAGAAGGGCGGTTGATGCGCCGGCTCAAGGTCAAGTTCACCTCGTTTTTGTCGTTGATAGTGCGCTTAATAGCCGCACTGGGAAACAGTTGAGCGTAGTTGCGGCGAAACGAACTGTCGCCGACCACCTGGCGGCCGATGGCCTTGGTTTGCTCTACTCGCAACCCGGCCTGCAAGCTGGTCTTAGCCAGCGTCCGATTCAGGTTCACGTACGCTGCCCCAATGTTTTCCTCGTACTTAAAGCGGTTGGTACGGCTGGCGTCAATGGTCGTGACGCTGCCTTCGGTATTGCGAAATACCACGTCATTATCAGATGTTACTCGACTGATTTTGGCGCCCGCCTCCAGCCGCGTTTTGCGGGCCAATGGCTGGATGTAATCCGCTTTGGCCGACATGATGGCCAGATCTCCCTCCTGGTCCCCTACGAGCAGATTACTAGTTCGCTCGCGCAGCAAATACTCGGTGCGCTGTCCCTGGAATCGGTCGAGGGTATAGCGGGCGTAGTCTACGTCGGCGGTCACTTCGCCGCTATTGGCTGAGTCGGCAAAAGTGTGCTTGAAGTTCAGGTTAGCCGTACCATTTGCCGACCGAAAATTTCGGTCGGTAGTAGCCGTGTACAACTCGGCCAGGGCACCTGTAGCGTCGAAAAGCGAGGTATTGTTGCGCGCTAAGCCCGGTCCTTTATTAGATAGGCCGCTGAAGGCCGCGCCCACCACCGTACGCTCCGAGATATTATAATCCAGACCGGCCCGGCCGCTGTGTGTTTTTGAGCGGCTTTGGCTGCTGTTTTGTTGGTCGCTGCTACCGGTCAGCACTTGGCGGCCCGTACTATTATCAAAGAAATCGCGGTAGATATCCAGTTTGCCAATGCCTTCGCGGTCGGAGTAGGTGTAGCTCCCAAATGTATTTAAGCCTTTACGGCGGTTGTTCACAGAAAAGCCCCCCATCAGCTTATCGTAGGGGCTGCGGCCGTAGCTAGCATTCACCGAGCCGTTGGTGCCTTGCCGCTGGTCTTTTTTAAGGTTGATGGCAATGATACCCGCGCCGCCCTGGGCGTCGTACTTGGCCGGTGGGTTGGTTATCAGCTCAATGCTTTTCAACTGGTCGGCGGGCAAGGCGCGCAGATAGTCAGCTAGCTCGGTGCCCGTCATGGGTTGGCGCTTGCCATCAATGAGCACTAATACGCCCTGACGGCCACGCAACGCCAAGTTGTCGCTGCCATCCACGGTTACGCCGGGGGCCCGATTGAGCACGTCGAGCGTGGTGTTGCCAGCGGCCAGCGTCGAGCCTTCCACGTTTACTACCGTGCGGTCGGCTAAGCGTTCATAGAGTGGTTTTTGACCAATTACCGTCACCTCTTTCAGCGCCGTAGCCTGGCTCGACTTCAGCACCAAAGCGGGCAGCGTGTAGTTTTCCGTCGTCACTTCAAACGGCCCCGACCACATCCGCACAAACCCCACTTGCGCCGCCGACACCAAGTACCGCCCCGCCGCCTGCTCGAAGCGAAATGCTCCCTGCGCATCGCTAAACTCGGTTTTGACCATGGCAGAATCGGCGGCCCGGTGCAGCGTGACGGTGGCATACTCAATGCCAGCACCCGCATCGGCACTACGCACAGTACCGCTCACCCGACCCTGAGCCGCCGCACTCAAGCCAGCCAGTAAGCCAGGTATAAGAAGATAAAAAACGCGCTTTGCAGCCAGTGAGCACCGAAAAAATGGAAGACGTAGCATGTATGTAGGGAGAAATGTATGGACACGATGAGGAGCGTGACCATTTTGGCCACGGTACTGACTAGCAAGAAATCAGGGGCAGCTTACAGCGAAGCTGGGGGCAAATTTGCCTACTTAGGCGGGCGGCGGACGATAACTTGTATGCATAGCAACGACTTTATAGCGCTTAAGAACCTTTGGCAACTGGCACAGGATTCTGGGTAGCAGCGTCTGTAATTGGTGTTTCTGTAGGCGTCACCGGTGAGGGAAGGCAATTCGTATAAATGCGCTCCAAGCTGCGGCGCACCTGATCTAGCGTGGCCTCGCTCAGGCCATCCAGGGCGGTGGCGCGGTTGCTGAGTACCACCGGCTGCACCGCCACCAGCGTGTCGTGGCCGGCCGCCGTTACCCGCAGTTGGGTGCGCCGACCATCGTTGGGCAACGGCTCCGCCCCTATCAGGCCGCGCTTCAGCAGCAGGGCAATTATGCGGGCAACCGATGCTTGATCTTTGAAAACCCGGTCGGCGATGTCGGCCTGGGTTAAATCGTCGTGTTCGTCAATCACGCGCAGCACCAGCCATTGGTCTACCGTGATATCAATACCAGCCCGATCAATGTTGGCTTGCGCGAACTTGCGGTATTGCCGGATGGCCCGGTCAAGGGAGTAAAAGAGAATTTCGTTTAGCATCACGAAAGATTTCGTATTACAGACTATGACATGTCATTGAAGTTGCACGCAAACGAAATAATTTTTAATGATATATCATAATGATTGGGGCCTGCGTCAGACTTCCTGAAATAATTTCAGCTTTAGGAACAACCTGCTTGCTCGACTTCCATCTTTCTCTTATTCCGGCTTCATATATGTTGTAGTAGAATCCGTATTATCTCTTTGTTGGGTGTTTTCACCTTGTTTTCTTCTGTTTTGACTCGCTCCGCCATGCTTTCTACTCGCGCTATTGCCACCTACGGCACCGTTCTTCTGCTCGGTATTTCTGGTTTAACGTCCTTTAACTCCCCTCCTTCTTGGCTTAGCAAAGACAAGGTCTTGGTCAATAATCCGAAGGATGAAGTGCTCTTAAAAACCTTAGTACAAGGCTTAAGCGAAGCACATTTTCAGCCGTTGCCCGTCGACGACAAGTTTTCGCAGCGGGTATTTAAGCTGTATTTAAAGCGCCTGGATTCCGGCCACCGATTCCTGCTGAAATCTGATGTGGAACAGCTTCGCAAGTATCAGAATGAGCTGGACGACGAGCTGAAGAAAGGTGACCATCCGTTTCTGGATCTGAGCACCAAATTGATTGAACAGCGTATCGGCGAAACTCAAACTTTATATCGGGAATTGCTGGCCAACCCTTTCGATCTGACCGTGGCCGAGTCGTTTGAGACCGACCCTGACAAGCTGGATTACCCCGCCGACGCCGCCGCGCGCCGTGACTACTGGCACCGACTGCTCAAGTATCAAACGCTGGTTCAGGTATCCGATATGATGGACGAGCAAGCTAAAAAAGCCGAAAAGCCGTTGGCCTCGAAGCAAGCTGGCCCTGTAACCAAGCGCACCGCGGCGGAGCTGGAAGCCGAAGCCCGAAAGCGCGTACTGAAGTATTATGATGAGTTGTTCAATGATATAAAGCAGACCGACGCGGCCGACCGACTGGCTCTCTACGCTTCCGCTGTTACGAATGCCTACGACCCGCACACCGAGTATTTTGCCCCCCAGGACAAGGACAACTTCGATATTGCCCTAACGGGGCGCCTCGAGGGCACGGGCGCGTTGCTCGATGAAAAAGACGGTCAGATTTCGGTAGCAGACATTGTGCCCGGCAGCGCCGCTTACCGGCAGGGCGAGCTCAAAACCGGCGACATCATCCTGCGAGTGGCACAAGGCGATGCGGAACCCGTAGATATAACCGGCATGCGCCGGGACAAAGTGGTGAAGCTGATTCGGGGTAAGAAAGGCACCGAAGTACGCCTGACGGTGCGTAAGCCCGACGCCAGCACCCACGTTATCAGCATTATCCGCGACGTGGTTATTATCGAAGACACCTATGCTCAGTCGGCGGTGGTGAATGAAGGCGGACGCAAAATCGGCTACATTCTGCTGCCCAGCTTTTATGCCGACTTCAACCATAATGGCAGCCGCAGCTCGGCCACCGATGTAAAAAACGAATTAGAAAAGCTGAAGAAAGCCGGTGTGCAGGGCGTCGTCCTCGATTTGCGCTTTAATGGTGGCGGCTCGTTGCAGGATGCGGTAGAAATGGCGGGCTTGTTTGTAAAAAATGGCCCTATGGTGCAGATAAAAAGCCGGCAGCGGGCTGCCCAAATCATCGGCGACCCCGACAATGATGTGCAGTATGAAGGCCCGTTGGTAGTGTTGGTGAACAAATACAGCGCCTCGGCTTCCGAGATTCTGGCCGCTGCTATCCAGGATTATAAGCGGGGGCTAATTCTGGGCAACACCACTTACGGCAAAGGCACTGTACAGCAGATGTTCGACTTGGATCAGGTGCTGCCCGCCACCTTTGACAACCTGAAGCCTTTCGGGTCGCTCAAGCTGACGGTGCAGAAGTATTACCGCATCAATGGTGGCTCCACGCAGTTTAAGGGCGTTACGCCGGATGTAGTAGTGCCGGATGCTTACAGCACGCTTGGCGAGGGCGAACAAGACACTGACTATGCGTTGCCGTGGGACGAAATTGCGCCCGCCAATTATAAAACATGGTCTGGGGCAGCTTCCCTGCCGCAGCTAGTGGCAGCTAGTAACAACCGCGTGGCTACAAGTGCCGGTCTGAAACTTATCACCGAATCGGTGCAGCGGATGCAGAAGCGAAAGAACGACACCAAGGTTTCCCTAAATCTGGCCGGCTACCGGGCCGAACAGGAACTGACGCGGGCCGCTTCCAACAAGTATACGGAGTCGCAAAAGCTGCTGCCAGCTCTGGAAATTACCCCCCTTAACCTCACGGCCTCTACGGCTACCACTGCTGACACCACGCTGACTAATCGCGCTTCTCGCTTTGTGAAGCCTCTGCGGAAGGATCTGGCCTTGCGTGAAGCTGTGGCTGTGATTAAGGATGCGCTCTAGGGGGCTTTTTTAATCTTGTTATAGGTGACGTTTCTATAATCGTCTGGTATCCTTTCTGGCACCTCACCAGAAAGGACACCAGACGATTATTACTTAACGACCAACCTTTCCTACTTGGCCTTTCGGATGTACAGATTGCCATTTAGCGACTTCATCATTACCTCGGCGCCGCCACCATTAATCTTGCCGTAGCTCCAATCATCGGTGCTGACCCGATAGGTGCCGCCCTGAGCTGTCTTGTTGACTTTGGGTGCGCTTTTTTCCGTGGCCAGATCGAAGTCGCTGTAAATCTCGCCCATATCAGATTTCATCTTGAAGGCGGCTTTAGCGTTAGCAGGAAATGTCACGTCAACTTTGCCGTTCACGGTAGAGAAAGCCATAGGAGCACCGCTAGTAACGTTTTTGAAGGTAGCTACCACGGAGCCGTTCACCGTGTTGGCCACCGCCGAACCCGACACCTGCTTGAGCTGCACGCTGCCGTTCACGTTGCTAACTTCCAACTCCCCGCTCACGTTTTCCACCACAATATCGCCGTCTTGCACCGTGCCGATTTTCAGCGAAAACTGCTGTGGCACTTTGATTACCAGGTCGATAGGCTGCTGCCAAGAGTTTGTCTTGATATAGACTTTATTGTCTCTTTCCTCGGCTGTCAGGTCGAAGCTGGGGTTTCGATCGATGCGGCGCATTCCGGAGGCGTCGCCAGCCGGAGCGCTTCGGCCGCGTCGTTCGCCGCGGGCTGAGGCTTCAATCACAACGTCTTTGCCATTGTAGCCCACCACATTAATGGAACCGCCTACTAGTTTCACGTTCAAGGAACCGGGCTTACCGGGCGAGGTCAGCGCTACGACTAACTGCTCTTTTACCTGCTCACTTGTTTGCTCCCTCGTCCTCTCCCGAGTTTGGGCGAGAAGCGGCAGCGAAGGAGTCAGTAACAGTGCTAGAAGACTGGCTTGGAGTAGTTGGCGAAGGCGGAATTGACTATGCAAAGGGGATTTCATTTGGTTTGCTGTTTGATGGTCACGTCGCCGTTGAGGGTCTCGAAGCGGAAGTCCTTTCCGCCCTTACCCAGCCGTACCGCTGTGTCCTTGGTTAATTTGTATTTGGTACCGCTGCCAGTACTTTGCTTGTTTTGAGTGACTTGTACCGGTAGCGTTTCCACTTGGGGGAAGTCCGTGAACAGCTCGCCGTGCATGCTTTTGAAATGCACATCCGCTGAGAAGTTGGCGGGATACGTCACTTTGATATCCCCATTGATGGTATTGTAGGAGGAAGCTTCGGGGGGCTGGCCAGGTAGGTAGCTTCCACATTGCCGTTCACGGTGCGCGCTTTCGTGGTGCCCTTCACATTCTTGAGCGTCACTGCCCCGTTCACGTTATAGGCCCGCAGCGTACCGCTGACATCCTGCACCATCACTTCACCATCATTTACCGTCGAGACGTGGACGTGCATTTGCGACGGCACTTTCACCACGTAGTCGATGGTGGCTTTGTATTCTATGTCGCGGTCATTGTTGCGGTTGTTATTGCGCCGGGGGCGAGAGTCGTACGGCTCAGAGATGTAGGCGATAACGCTGTCGCCGTGCTGCTCAAAGCCTAGCTTCACCTCCTTTACGCCCTGTTCAATGGTTTTCGCATCGGGGCCGGTGATGGTTTTCGTGGCTTCGATAACCACTTTATTACCACTGTAGCCTTGCACACGCACGGAGCCGAAAATGTTGTAGACGGCCAGTGTACTGCGCGCGGCGTCGCCGGTGAGCGTAAACTCTTTATTGATTTTTTCAGTGTTTTCGCGGTCTTGAGCCCAGAGTTGGCAGCTAGACAATAGCACCAGCAGACCGATCAGGCTGGGGAGAAAGGAACGTTTCATCGTAGTCGTTTGAAGTGGAGGGCGCAGCAGGCTGGCCGTTTGACAAGTTTTTGATGCTTTCTTTGATCTTATCTTTCACAGTCTGATCCAGATCAGGCTGCTTGAGCAGGCGGCGTAAGGGCTGAACCGACCGCTTTTCCTGGAGCTGCACCATCACATCGGCCAGGGCCGACTGCACCAGCGGCGATTCCTGCTGTGGTAGCGACTGCACAAGGCCCATTCTTACTTTCGGCTCATCGGCCAGTTCGGCCAAAGCTTCCAGCGTGGCGAGGCGCACGTTCACGTTATCGTCGTGATTCAGAGTGCTAAGCAGGGCGTCGATCACGCGGTCATTGGGGCCGCTTATCTCCTTCGTGTAGCTCACGGCCCGCAGCCGCTCACTGGCCGAGGGATTTTTAATGAGCGAGAGCAGCATCACCTGGCGCATTTGTTCTACCTGCGTGGTCAGCGTGGCGAGTTGCTGCTGCTCCGGCGTGGCGGCTGTTTTTTTGTTATTCAGCCAATAGCCGCCTACTAATCCAATGGCCAGCAAGCTGAGGCCGTACGCCAACCGCACCGCGTACTGGGGCAGCATCAATGCTTGTAACCAGCCAAAAAAGCCCCCCAGTGGATTAGCCGACGCTGTGGGCATGGTTTCCTTGTAGGAAGCGAGCATCGCGTAGAACTCGGGGCGCAGGTTTTCGCTTGGCTCCGGCACGGGCACGCTGCCCAGCATTTGCCACATCTGCTCCATGCTTTGGAGCTCTTCCTGACACTCGGGGCACTTGGCTACGTGGGCCTCCAGCGCAAACCGTTCGGCATCCGGCAGCTGGTGGTTTAGGTAGTCAGCTAATTGTTCTTTTATGTGGTCGCAGTTCATTGCCTTCCCGTCAGTTTTCAATTCGCAAGTAGATTGTCTTCAACTCATTCATGGCCCGGTGCACGCGCACCTTCACGGCCCCTTCGGTCGTGTTCATCACGCGGGCTATTTCCTCGTATTTCAATTCCTGGAAGCGGCTCAACACCAACACCTCGCGGTTTTCGGCACTTAGCTTGGCCAGGGCGCTGTGCAGGGTAGCTACTTCCTGCTCGCGCTGCAATTGCTCATCCGCCCCCATTCCGCCGCCAATTTTCTCGGCATAATCGGCCACGTCGGAATGCCGAACCGAGTGCCGATTCTTCTTCACATGGTCGGCCAGCACGTTGCGGGCTAGGTGGTACATCCACGTTCTGAATTCCCCGTCGCCAGTGAAGGTGTGACGGTATTTCAGCATCCGATAGAACACCGTTTGCACCAGGTCTTCGCTGGCTTCGGCCTGGCCCAGCATGTGATAGAGAAAGCCGAACAGCTTGCGGTGGTAGCGCTCAAAAAGCAACCCCATCCGGTCCACGTCTCCGGCCTTCACCCGAAGCATGAGCGCATTGTCTGTGAGCGAGTTCAACCGGTTGAAAGGTAGTTTTTGGGCTTATTTTGATGTGGACACCGCGCCAACTCCCGAAGGTTACAGGAAGTCGTTAACTTTTTTTGAAAAAGCCCCCCAAGCCACTTTATCTACGCTTTATCTGACTGTAAAGCGTAGATAAAGTGGCTTGGGGGGCTTTTCTGAGGAAAACATGAAATTGCGATGCCCGAGCGGCGCAGTTGCACTTAACTATTAAGACGTCAATACGCGTCTCTACAGCAGCCTACTAGCTCAGGCGCGCACCTCCGGCAACCACACCGTAAACTCGCTGTATTCTCCATACTCGGAGTTCACCGTGAGGGTGCCGCCGTGGCCTTTGGTGACGATGTCGTAGCTCAATGATAGGCCCAGGCCCGTGCCTTCGCCCGGCGGCTTGGTCGTGAAAAAGGGGTGAAAAATCTTGTCAATCACATCCAGCGGAATGCCCGTGCCATTGTCGCGCACCCGCAGCAGCACGCCATTCACTGCCCGCTGTGTACTCACCGACACGGTTGGCTTATAATTACTCCCGGGCGGCAGCTGCGTGGCCTTTTTGTGCACCGCGTAAAAAGCATTGGTAAATAAATTGAGCAGCACCCGGCTGATATCCTCGACCACCACGGTTATCGGCCCCAATTGTAGGTTGAAGTCGGTAGAGAGAGTGGCGTTAAAGTCTTTGTGCTTGGCGCGCAGGCCGTGGTAAGCCAGGCGTAAATACTCGTCGGCCAAGGCATTCAGGTCGGTGGGCTGCCGTTCGCCCCGGCTGGCGCGCGAGTGCAAAAGCATTCCCCGCACAATATTGCCAGCGCGGTCGGCGTGCTCATTTACCTTTCTCTGACTTTGGGCCAAATCATCCAGCAACGACGTTATCATCCCCCTGCGCTTCTCCGATATTGCCTCATGGTCGAGTTCCTGGCGCAGTTCCTCCACCAACTCTATTCCTACCTCCGAGAAGTTATCAACGAAGTTGAGCGGGTTCTGAATCTCGTGGGCTATACCGGCCGTGAGGGCGCCCAGCGAGGCCAGTTTTTCCTGTTGCACCAGTTGGTCCTGCGTGTTCTGCAAATGCTCCAGCGACTGACCTAGCGTCTCATTTTTCTGGCTCAGCATCTTCTCCTGCCGAAAGTTTTCGGCGCGGAAATAGTACACCACAAAAAACAGCGTCATGAAAAACAGCAGCACATTGGCGTTATAGAAATAGGTGCTATCCTTCACATAAAGAAAAGGTTGTACATGCTGCATTGCGTAGCGCACCACAAAATAGGCGGCCACGTTGAGCGAAAACAACATGAGTATTTTCCAGAATTTGCGAAAGAACAGCATGGCGACAATGCTGTTCGAAATCAGGTAATACTCTACGCCGTCGTACTTGCGGGCAATGGCAATAAAGGAGCATAACACCGTAACGCTCAGGATACAGTAGTACGCCGAGGCATTGTAGCGTCGGTAATGATTGAGAATAAAAGGGGGTAAATTCAGGAATACGCCCGCCAAGCAAATCCGAAACGTCAGCCAGTCCGGGGAGTTAAAGAACACAATGACGTAGCCGGTATAGATGGCAATTGTGATGGCGCTAATCCCATTCAGCAGCCGCACCCTTTTCCATTGCCATTCGGTAAGCTCCTTGTGCACCCCAATATTGATGAGGCGCTTCCACATTTCCAGAAAAGGCCAAATCAACCTGGCCAGAGGCCCAGCCGGAGCACCATCCGCAGCCGACTTGTGAAGTGTGAGCATAGCAGAACTAACTGACCAAGGATAGATTAGCGCTAAAGTCAGCGAAATGACAAGGGTGCGTCGCTATCGTTGCTTATGGCTAAGGAAATGAAACAGATAGGCTGAATGGTTAAGATTAAGTAATTTAGTTGAAATGGATTCATTTATAATTGTTCCACCTATAATCATACTATATTTAATACTGATCATCCTCTCCCTTAGGCCTTATGCAGGCCGGTTATAATGCCTGTTCTATTCCCTCCCGCTCCTGCCTAATCAGGTAGTAGCACTTTGCTATCCTACGAGCATAACCGGCTGCTAAAGCTGGTATGCTCGCCACCGCATCAGAAGCGCCACTGCCTATTATGCACTGCTATCTGCCCATAAGAGTTCTCATGCTGCTGGCACTGGTTTTTGCCATACGGGCAGGAGTGGCACAATCAGGCAGTGACACGGCTGTTTACTTCGATAAAATGCCCCCCGGGGGCATTGTGCTCGACAAAGGCTGGAAGTTTCAGCCCGGCGACGATGAGCAGTGGGCGCAGCCGGATATCGACGACCAACGCTGGCAACCGATCAACCCAACCCTTCCGCCCCGGCAGCTGCCGCAGGTGCAGCAGGCGGGCATTGGCTGGCTGCGGCTACGCTTCCGGGTAAGCCCCGAGCTTCAACGCAAAGCCCTGATCTTGAGCATTGCCCAATACACCGCCTCGGAGGTGTACCTGAATGGACAGCTGCTGCGTCAATACGGAGTGGTTAGCTCCATACCGGTGCTGGTACAGGCTTACTGGCCCAATCGGGAGCCTATTGAGTTGCCCCTTTCTGAGGAGGGCGAGCAGGTATTGGCCATTCGGGTTGCGCACTGGGGGGCTTTTTCCGTCTTCAACGATTTTTTTGTTCCTACTTTCTTTCAGGCACACTTGGCTGGGCTACAGCAGATCGAGGAAAATTTTCAGATGGAGTCCAAATATAAGGTAGCCGATATGCTCCTTTTTGGGGCTCTGCTCCTGCTTAGCACGCTGCATGTCGCGTTCTATTTATATAACCCCAATCAGCGGGCTAATTTCTATTTCGCGCTGTATACCATGGCCGAAGCCAGCGCCTTTTTCTGTACTGGCTTTCTCGATGATATTGGCGCGCATGGGCTCCGCCTGGGAATGGATATCGTGTCTTACGCGAGCCTGCAGATAGGGAGCGTGTTAGCCGTTCGGGCGCTCTATAGCTTCTTTTATCTGCGGGTTGGGCGCATTTATTACGCCCTCTGGATAGCCAATATTTTCAGCCTGTTGCTACTGATGTTCGGGCAAGGGTTCCATTGGTATCCTACCGTCGGCTTTATGCTGCTAGTTACAGCAGAGCAGTTGCGCATTACCGTAGGCGCCCTACGGCAAGCGAAGCGGGCAGCGGGCATCATTGCACTGGGCTTCGGCATCGCCTTCGTACTGCTGCTAGCATTTGCTTTGCTGTCCGTAGTACAGCCAGAAATACTTCGGCAGGAAGTACTTGGAATTCCGCTGCATACGATGCTCACGTTCTCCGCTTTTCTGTGTCCCGTGCTTGCTATTTCGCTGTTTCTGGCCTGCCGCTTCGCCCTCGATAGTCGCCTGCTCATGATTAAGCTGGCCCAGGTACGTCGGCTTTCGGCCCAGGCTACGGTCCAACAGGAGGAGAAGCAGCAACTGCTGGCGCAGCAGAATGAGCTATTGGAACAGCAGGTGCAGCAGCGCACGGCCGCTTTGCAACAAACCCTGAGCAACCTGCAAGCCATGCAGCAGCAATTGATTCAAAGCGAGAAAATGGCCAGCTTAGGCGAGCTGACGGCCGGCATTGCCCACGAGATTCAGAACCCGCTCAACTTCGTCAATAACTTCGCGGAGGTAGGCGTGGATTTATTAGCCGAGCTAAAAGCTGGCCCTTTGCTCAGCTTGCCTGATAAGGAGCGAAAATCGGCCGCGGAGCTGGTTGATGACTTATCGCAAAACCTGGAGAAGATCACCTACCACGGAAAGCGCGCCGATAGCATTGTGAAGGGCATGCTGGAGCACTCGCGCGCCAGTCGGGGCGAGCGGCAGCCCACCGACCTGAATGCCTTGGCCGACGAATACTTGCGCCTGGCTTACCACGGCCTGCGCGCCAAGCACAAAGACTTTAACGCTACCCTTACTACAGATTTAGATAAGAATCTGGGCCTTGTAGAGCTTGTACCGCAGGAAATAGGACGTGTGCTCCTCAATTTGATTAACAATGCTTTCTATGCCGTCCAACAAAGGCAACGGCTAGGCCAGGCCGGTTACCGGCCCGAAGTGTGCGTGGCTACCAAACGCCTGAAAAATGAGCAGGTGGTTATCTGGGTGAAGGATAATGGCATGGGCATCCCGGAAGTAATTCGGCAAAAAATCTTTCACCCCTTTTTCACCACCAAGCCGCCAGGCGAAGGCACGGGCCTGGGCCTCTCGCTCAGCTACGACATCGTCACCAAAGGCCACGGCGGCACCCTCACAGTCACGACGAAGCCAGGCGAATACACGGAGTTTGCAGTATCCCTACCCGTCAGTCAGGAACACGTACAGACACAAACGCTAAGTTATTCCATATGAGAAAGATCTTGGTTGTCGACGATGAGGCTGATGTGCGGCTCCTGTTTGAGCAGCGCTTCCGACGGGAAATCCGTGACGGCGTATTTTCGTTTTCCTTTGCCTTCTCCGGCGAAGAGGCGTTGTCGTACTTAGAACAAGAGCCACATTATTCGGAAGTAGTGCTGATTTTGTCCGACATTAATATGCCGGGCATGAGTGGCCTGGAACTGCTTCGCCTGATAAAAAAAGACCATCCGATTCCGCCTCCCTTGGTGATGATGATTACCGCTTATGCTGATGCCGAGAGCTACAACAAAGCCATGGAGCTGGGAGCCAATGATTTTTTATCAAAACCACTTGACTTTGCTACGTTAAGGCAAAAACTTCTTCTCCTGAATACTATCTGAAAGCCGCGCTATGAAAACCAAAATACTGGTGGTAGATGATGAGGCTGACTTAGAGTTGCTGATCAAGCAGAAGTTCCGACGCAAGATTCGCGAAGGCACCTATGAGTTTCGTTTTGCCCACGATGGGCAGCAGGCGCTGGATAAGCTCAAAGAGCAGCCGGATGTCGATATCGTTCTCTCTGATATCAACATGCCCGTGATGGATGGGCTGACGCTGCTAACCAAGCTACCCGAGGTGAACCCAACCCTGAAAACCGTGATGGTTTCGGCTTACGGCGACATGCAGAATATCCGCACGGCCATGAACCGCGGCGCCTTCGACTTCGTGTGCAAGCCCGTGGACTTTGCTGACCTGGAAGTAACCTTGGAGAAGACAATTGCGCAGGTGCAGCAGCTGCGCGAAACTCTGCGGGCCATTCAGGAAAACAACATCCTGAAGATGTACGTGGACGAAACGGTCATCAACTTTATGGCCCGTCCCGGCTTGGAAAACCGCCTAATGGCGAGTGAAAGCATCGAGGCCACGGTAGTTTTTATTGATATCTGCGGCTTTACCGCGCTGGCCGAGAAGCTACAGGCCGATGCCTTAGTGCGCTTGCTAAATCTGTATTTTGATCAGATGGTGAAGGAGATTATTGCGCAGGGCGGCTACATCGACAAGTTTATGGGCGACGCCGTGATGGCGGTTTTCCGGGGCACTTTTCACCTCGACCGCGCCATCGATGCGGCCTTATCAGTGCGGACCCTGCTTCAAACCAACGCGGAGCCCCTCCCCGATGGCATCACCTACCGGCCTGATGTAGCCATTGGCATCAGTACGGGAGAAGTAGTGTCAGGCAATATCGGGTCGGCATCGCTGAAGCGGCTAGATTATACCATCATCGGGGATACCGTGAACCTGGGGCAACGCTTGCAGTCGGTCGCCCAGCCCGGACAGATTCTCATTACCGAGGCTACTTATCAGCAGGTAAAAGAGTCGTTCCAGTGTCAGCCCGTACAGGAGTTCACTTTAAAGAACAAGGCCAAACCTGTGATGACGTATGAAGTAGTATCGTAGCGGAGCCGGCAACCAAGCCGGTTATAACGGCGGCGGGGCCAGTACCGCCTTTATTTTGGTACCAGCTAGTAGCGAGCCGCCGGCCACGCGGTCCAAGCGCAAGTCTACGAACAGGGAGCCGTCGGTGCTGATATGACTGCCTAGTACTACACCGCTCGCGGCGAAGGTCTTATCGTCTGCGCGACTAATATTTGCCCCCCAACCTGGCGCAACAGGCTGGGTATAAAGACTGGGGGGCATTATTTGAATCTGAAACGGCTCTAGTTCCAACAGCGAAGCTACCACGGTATTAGGAGACAGGTAGGAGCCGCCATCAACTAGGCGCTCAGCAACTAAGGCATTCACCGGTGCCACTACAAAGTTGTGGTCGTAGCCCTTCACCAGAATCTCGCCTTTGTGCACGTATTGCCCTGGCACGAAGAATATTCGCTTGATTCGCCCTTTGGTACGAGCGAGCAGCGGAGAATGACGGCTTGTCGTCACGATGCCTGGCAACTCCTCCAACACAGGCCGCGGCGCGTCAGCGAAAGCAGCTTTGCTCGCTAGCCCAGTTTTTTGCGCTACCCGTTGATCTGCATCGTCTACTTTCTCTGCCAGCGAGCCGCTCCACCAGCATCCGCTACAGCTCATGGCCACCAACAGGGCTATTGCGGATAATCTTGTAGCAGGCGAAATGAATGTGTACTGATTGCCCATAAATAAAGTATTTGCCTAAAACCAAACACTACTAATGGCATTATTTAAAACCTTAAATCATGTCCTGACTGGTTTCATGTTCGCGCGCTCGAAGCCCGAATGGAAACCACATTTCGAATAAGGTAAGTGCTTTACTCAGGTTGTCACCTCATGGAATCCATATTACCAACCAGCCTGATAAAAGCTCATTGATTGAATGGGTATTACTGCCAGATCAACTGACAACCCAATATGCACCTCCATTTAAAGTAATTATATGTCAATCGGGTGGGCAGCCCATCACAGGATAGTTACTAGCCCTTTGAATCTCCTACAGCTTTAGTAAGAGTACTAAAATACACTTTTTTAAAAGTATTTCAATATACTATTGAATGTTTCTATTAAAAAAAGCCCCCCATTATGTCCATATCTTTGGTGGCTCTCTACCATTAACTTAATATTCAGTTTGCATCCATTATATAAACCAAATCGGGCATAACCTGCGACTAGCAGCATGCCATTATCTTTCGATTCGGGAAAGGTTTGTGTGATTATCTATTCACTCATGTAGCGCCACCGGGCATGAGCCTTGCGCCGAACAAAAAGTAAAGTACGAGGTGCCACTGACGTTCGCGGGCCCTCGCTTTGGGGCGTGATTTTCTCCAGTGTAGCTGCTTGGCTACTGGAGAGCAGTACTTGAACGCGTAGGCTTGAGGAGCAAATAGGGTAGCGCAACAAGAGATTCAGCGCAGTTTGTATTTCTTTTTCAGTTGCCATAACCTAAGAATAGAAAGCTTATTGTTGAGCTACCAATCTCATGCCAATACACTGACAATATAATAATAGTATTTTTATTATTAAAACAAGATTGAGATTACGAAATTTATTAATAAATATTACAAACACAATGCTATTTCTTTCACTTACCGGGCGATTACAACAGTTGAATCCGTAAAGAAATTTTAGGAACTTATATAACTAAAATAACGCTGCGCTATCAAATTTCAAATTCATCTAGTTGGCTTTAAAGTCATCGGCTGCTACACCTGCTCTTAAACTATTTGACTAGAAGCTAATATTCCCATTCACCAATAATTAGCGAACATCCTATAAACAGTACCGAAGCAGTAACAAAAAAAGCCCCCGAAACCGGGGGGCCTTTTTAAATAACGTGGAGCTGCAGGGATTCGAACCCTGGTCCAGACAAGGAAACCGACGAGCTTTCTACGTGTGTATCTATGCTTGAATTGTCGGGGAAATCCGGGCGCATATCAGGCCTTTAGATCTCCCTTAGATGCAGTTGTTTTCGCCTGAGCATCACACCTCTGCCCAAACTATCCCTTTACTTACGACGTCCCGTGCTCACCCGTGAAAAGGAAGACGGATGCGGAACGATGGCATTACTTAGTACCTAGACTAAGCAGCCATGGCGTAGCTATACTCGCCATTTACTGTTCGAATGACTTTTTAACAGGAGATCCATTCAACTCCTGACACGCTTACTCGCGACCTGCACAAGCTGTCAATTCCAGTCAGCCCCAAATTAGAAAGAACGATGCCCGCGCCGAAGAGCGGGGTGCGAATGTACGCACATTACGGAGAAAACGTTGCTGGGGGCTTTTTTGTTCCCGCAAATTGCCCCCCAGCCCCAGTATAAAGCCCAATAATCGCCTCCTACACGCCGCTAGCTCCCTACTTCATAGCAGAGGTTTTGGGTTGGAAGGCCGGCACTCCGGTTTGCCAGAGCCCGAAGGCCAACAAGTCGGCCATGGTTTCAAATTGCTTCTGCTTGGAGTCGCCGATACCGTGGCCGGCGTCGTAATCGGTGAAGAACAGGATGGGCTTCCCGGAGGCGTTGCTGGCTTGCAGGCGGGCGGCAAACTTGGCCGGCTGCCAGGCAATAACGCGCGGATCGTTGAAGCCGGCCGTAATGAGTGTGGCGGGGTACTTGGTGCCCTCCTTTAGGTGCAGATAAGCATCCATCTCCAGCAGCGCCTTACACTCATCTTCCTTGGCTACGGTGCCAAACTCGGGCACGTTTACGGGGCCATTAGGCGAATTCTCCATTCGGATGGCGTTCAGGCAGCCCACCTCCGGCATCGCGACGGCAAACAGATCGGGGCGCTCCGTCATCGCCCGGCCAATGAGGATACCGCCGGCGCTGCCTCCGTTGATGGCGATGCGGCCGGGAGCGGTATACTTGTTCTTAACCAAGTATTCGGCGCAGGCAATAAGGTCTTTCCAAGTGTTGGGCTTCGTAGCCTTCTGTCCGGCTTTGTGCCAAGCTTCGCCCATCTCGCCGCCCCCGCGCACGTGGGGCACCGCAAATACGCCCCCCTGTTGGGTCCAAAGCAGGTAAGGTGGGTAAAAGAACGGGTTTGCGGAAATGGAATAGGCACCGTAGCCCACCATCAATACGGGTGCAGAACCGTTGCGTGGAGTACCTTTTTTGTACACCAACGACAAGGGCACCTGCACCCCATCGTGCGAAGGCACCATCAGTTCCTCCACGACCAGATCGGCAAACTCCGGGTACTGCGCTTCGGAGGAAATGGGCTCGGGTGTAAACTGCTTGGTAGCGGCGGTGTAGCGGTAGCGGGTACGGTCGGTGGTCCAGCCTACGGGCAGTATCCACAGGTCGGGCGATTCGGCATTCTTGGTTTGCAGCGTAATGGTTCCGGCGGCTTGGGGCAGCGGAATACGCTCCACGTTTTTGTCTCCTTTGGCCACGAAGTAAAGCGAGGCTTCTACCCCATTCTTGGTGCGCACGAAATACAGTCCATCTTTCGTGACTTTGAGCTGCTCCATATCAATGGCCTCGTTAGGGCTTTCCGGCACCAGCAATTCGGCGGTAGCTACATCGGGCTTGGCCACCGGCATGCGCATGATTTTCTGGCGGGGGGCATTTTTGGAGGTTATAAAGTACACATACTTCGCATCGGTCGCGAAATTAGTAACCTCCTGCCCGGGCTTGAAAAGTGGCTTCCAGGCAATTTTGGGCCGAGCAAGCTCTGCTACCGGAGCGTAATATATATGCTGATACCGATCTACGGAGCTGATAAGACCATACAGAAGCTTGGTGTCGCGGTCGTAATAAGCGTAGGGATAGTCGGAGGGCCTGATGCCTAAAGTCGGGTAGAGTTTGGCCGAAAACACCGGCCGGTCCTGGCTGGGTGGCGTACCTACTTGGTGCAGCAACGACTGCGTGTTGAGGCGAGCCGTCGGCTCGTTCACATCGCGCCCATTCAGAGGCACGTAGGTAAAGCTGTTACCGTCTTGAAGCCACTCGCCCACTCCCCAAGTATTCTCCAGCTTTTCAAGGTAGAGCTTTTTCCCGCTCACGTCCATAATGCGCAATGTGCCTACTTCAGCGCCCTTTTCGCTAATCTCAAAAGCCACCTTAGAGCCATCGTAAGAGGGCGAAAAGCTGTTGACGGTATACACTTTCCCTGTCTCAAACGCTTCCGGGTCGAAGAGCAATACCTCGGTCCCTTTGTAGCCGTCGCGGCAATACAGCTTAGGCTGCTGATCCTGGGGGCGAATTTTAAGGTAGAAGTAACGGTCGTTATCGGCTATTTTCAACTCGCGTACCTGCTCGGCTTTGCGCGCATCAAACTCCTTCATCTTATCTAGAAGCCCCTGACGCCCCGGAATGGCATTCAGCGTCTGACGAGCGTAGTCGGCCTGCGCCTTCATCCAGGTCTGGACGGCCGGGTCGGTTAGGTTTTCAAGATTGCGGTAGGGGTCAGTTACTTTGACACCAAAATACTCGTCAGTAGCCGGGACCGAGGGCGCCGCTGGCGGATTTGTTTGTGCCCAGGTTAGCCCAACGGCTTGAAGCGAAAGCAGACAGAAAGCCAATAGCGTTTTTTTCATGACAGGTCTGGTTAAGGTTGGTATGAAGACTGAGCACTGTATAGATAAAAGCTTGAGACAGAGAAGTCATGGCAGATAGATCAGGACGCTACTGCCTATTCTGATAAATGCTGTATGCGACTGAAACAGAGAGCTACGTGCAGCCTCCTATTCACTGAATCCAAGTGATATGGAAGGGCGCATTATCACACATAAGATAGTTTGGAAAATTGACGAAACCAATCATGATTCTTCATTATCTACTTGTTATTCAATAATATAATATAATTACAATATTAAAGGTGATACAACCGTATTGGGCTGATGCTAGTGGCGTGCAACGCCTAAAATGCAGTCGGATGCGCCACTTGGATTGCCTATCTTTGTAGATAGAAGTATGGAAAATTTCGTCGTTTCGGCCCGTAAGTACCGTCCTGCCACCTTTCGGAGCGTGGTGGGGCAGCAGCACGTGACTACCACGCTGCAAAACGCTATTGTCAGCAACCACCTAGCCCAGGCTTTCCTGTTTTGCGGCCCGCGCGGGGTGGGCAAAACCACCTGCGCCCGCATTCTGGCCAAGACCATCAACTGCCAGAACCTCTCGCCCGAAACGGAAGCCTGCGACCAGTGCGAGTCGTGCCGCTCGTTCAACCAGAACGCGTCGTTCAACGTGCACGAGCTGGATGCAGCCTCCAACAACTCCGTCGAGGACATTCGCTCGCTGGTGGAGCAGGTGCGCTACGCCCCCCAAACCGGCAAATACAAGATCTACATTATTGACGAGGTGCACATGCTCTCCAACGCGGCCTTCAATGCCTTTTTGAAGACGCTGGAAGAGCCGCCCTCCTACGCCATTTTCATCCTGGCTACCACCGAGCGGCACAAGATCATCCCCACGATTCTGTCACGCTGCCAGATATTCGACTTTAACCGAATCCGGGTTGATGACATCGTGGGGCACCTGGGCTACATCGCAAAGCAAGAGCACATTACGGCCGAGCCGGATGCGCTGCATTTAGTAGCGCAGAAGGCTGACGGCGCGTTGCGCGATGCCTTGTCCATCTTCGATCAGATGGTCACGTTTTCGGGCAACTCGCTCCGCTATCAGGATGTGGTGCAGAACCTGCACATTCTGGACTATGAATACTACTTCCGGCTGGTCGATTTTCTGGTGAGCGAAAACCTCTCCGGCTCGCTGCTTTTGCTGGAAGAAATCATGCAGAACGGCTTCGACCTGCACAACTTTGTGGTGGGCGCGGCCGAGCACTTGCGCGGCCTACTGGTGTGCAAAGACCCGGTAACGGTGCAGTTGCTGGAGGTTTCGGAAGGCATTCGGGCGCGCTACGTGCAGCAGGCTCAGGCGGCGCCGCTGCCGTTTTTGCTGTCGGCCCTGAATCTGATCAGCCAGTGCGACCGGGAGTTTAAGCAAGCCAAAAACCAGCGCCTGCACGTGGAGCTGACGCTGATGAAGCTGACGTATCTCAACGGCGCAGTGCAGTTTGCCCGCGAGCTGGGCGCTGGCTCCAACGGGTCGGCGAACGGCGAGGCTAAAAAAAAAAGTAGCGTAAATAGTTCAGCGCCGCAAAATGCCCCCCAGCCTACTCCCGTAACTGGTTCAAGCGCTCCAATGGCGCGGCCAGTAGCGGTTCCGGCGGCACCTGCTGCCTCTATTACTCCGGCGTCGAGCAATGGAGTGGCTAAAATGCCCCCCAGCGCTACTTTATCAGAATCAGAACTCGTGTCGGCACCCGCTGAATCGGAGGAGATAATTCCGGTGGAAAGCGGCGTGGAGGAATTGCACAACACGCCCAGCATCGAAGACGAAGAGGCTGACTTGCCAACAGCGCAGCATCAGGTGCTTGATACGGTGCCGCACGTAGATACCGGCGCGCCCAGTGTAGCTGGTCACGAGCCGGGCCAAACGCCACCAGCGCCAAAAATGCCCCCCGCTCCCTCGTTGGCCGCTGTCAAGCCGCTGAATGGGGCTAGTAAGATTCCGAGTCTGAAAGACCTGAAAGCCCAGGTGGCCCAGCAGGCCACCGTGGTCAAAAATGCCCCCCAGGAAGTGGCTGAGCCCAGTGGGCCCGCACTTGGTCTACCGGCCGTGGACGAAGAACTGCTCCAGCGCGTGTGGCAGGAGTTGAAAGAGGAAAAACGGGCGCAGGACCGTATGAGTGAGTACATGGTGCTGAATCGGCCGGTAACGGTTAATGAGCAGCATGTCATTGAGCTAGTGGTCGACAATCCTATTCAAATTGATCAGTTCAATGATTTTCGGATTGAGTTTCTGACCGAGCTGCGACGGCGTACGGGCTACCCGCGCCTCACGGTGCAGCCCGTGATGGGGGAGCAGGTGCAAACGGCACGCAAGCTGTATACCTCGGCCGATAAGTTTGAATATCTGGCCGACAAGTTTCCGTCCCTTCGTGAGATGAAGCAACGGCTGGGGCTCGACACTGATTTTTAAGGTATTGGTTGAGCGTTAGGCTCTTCTTACATCCACAAGCCTACACATATTGACTTTTCTTAGCAGCTTGATAAACAAGCTTTTACCGGCTCGTCATCAACGGCTTATTGTCGGCTCCTTTTTTGGCCTGCTTGTTTTGTTGGGCCTGCTGCTGCACCGCGACTATGGCGTATCGGCTGATGAGGCGAACAACCACCTAAACGGGCTGGTGAGCGCCAAATACTTGGCCCAACTGGTGGCCCCCGAACTGGTAGCCCGCCAAGCAAGCAGCCACCTGATTCCCGACATCCGCACCTTTGCCGATGCCGACCACGGTGTGGCCTTCGAGCTCCCGCTTGCCCTGCTCAGCTTTGTCTTTACTCATGGCAATTCGCAAGCGTTCTACCATTTGCGCCACTTCTGTGTTTTTCTGGTCTTCCTAGTAGGCGTTTGGGCCCTGTACCGGTTGGCAACGCTTCGCTGGAGAGATTGGCGCTTGGGCCTGGTGTCCGCTGGCCTGTTGGTACTCTCCCCACGCTTTTTCGCCGAGTCCTTCTATAACGGCAAGGATATCGTTTACATGGCCTTGTTCACTTTAGCTATGTACACACTTACGCGCCTGCTGCAGCGCCCTACTGTTGGGCGAGTGTTGGTGCATGGCTTGGCTACGGCCTTAGCTGTAGATGTGCGCGTGCAGGGTTTACTGCTAGTGTTGATGAGTGGGCTGTTGCTCGGCTTGGAAGCGTACTACCGCCCACGAGTCGAGCGCCACACGCAAGGATGGGTAAGTGCGGCAGCGCTATATGTGGTGGCAGCGCTGGGCCTAACCGTGTTGGGTTGGCCTTACCTGTGGGCACTGTCTTGGGACGAGCTACTCGCCGCCACCCAACGCATCAGTCAGTATCCGTGGCGGGGCTCGGTTCTGTATTTAGGACACGCTTACCGGGTCCCAACAGAGCACTTGCCTTGGCATTATATCCCCGTCTGGATTGTAGTTACCACACCGGTAACCTACACGCTAGCGGCAGCTGGGGGGCTTTTTCTGATTGCGCGTCGGCTGCTGGGCCAATGGCCAGGCTACTTTCGGACTGCGGAGCACCGCTTTGATTTGCTCTTGTTGCTGTGGCTCTTCGTACCGCTTTTTCTTGTAATGGCCTTGAATTCAGTGGTGTATAACGGTTGGCGGCACTTATACTTTGTTTACCCTGCTTTTATTTTATTGGCGATTGGCGGCTTGCGACATATCTATTTCCTGACCCAACACCACTCTAAAGTACTTGCCCTAACGGCGACTTTAGTGCTTGTAGCAACTGGACTTGAAGTCGCTTATACAGGGATGCGTATGGTTAAGGCTCATCCGCATCAGTACGTATATTTCAGTTTCTTACCTCCCACTACTGCCGAGCGGTTATTTGAGCTTGACTATTGGGGCCTCTCCTACCGGCAAGGGCTAGACTGGGTGCTTGCACACGATGCTAGCACCCAGATAACGTTTAGCGGAAACCCAGGATACCTTAACAATAACATGCTGATTTTGCCCCCCAGCCAGCGGGCGCGCTTGCATTATATCCCCAGTTCCATTCCTGAAACACCCACAAAGGCTCGCTACTTTCTGACCGCTTACCATTACTACGGCGCACGCCCCAAAACCTACCCCGATAGTCTGGGGCGGGAGGTATATACCATCCGGGCCGATGGCCTGCGCATCTTCTCGGTATTCAAGCGCTGGTAAGCTGCCTGTTTCCTCATCCTATGCCATTGGTTCGTTTGTCTTTGCAGTCGCTGCTTTCCGTGCGTCGAATCGTTGTGGGGGCTTTTTTGGCCTGCTCTTACTCACGGGCCTACTGGTGCACCGCGACTACGGAGTATCCGTGGATGAGCCACGCCACAGGCTTAATGGCATGGTAAACATCAAGTATGTGGGGGAGCTGCTGGCGCCGGAACTCGTGCGTCGGCAAGCGGGTAATGAGCTGATTCCGGCTCTTAAAGGTTGGAGTGAAAATGACCACGGCGTAGCCTTTGAGGTACCCATGGCTCTACTGAATTTTGCTTTCACGCGCAACAACATCCAGGCTGCTTACTGGCTGCGCCACCTATGCATTTTTCTCGTATTCGTGGCGGGCGTGTATGGGTTGTATGGCTTAGCTACCCTGCGCTTTCAGAGCTGGCGCTGGGGCCTGCTGACAGCTTTGCTGCTGGTACTGTCGCCCCGCTTCTTTGCCGAGGCTTTTTATAATGCGCAGGATATCGTGTTCATGGCACTGTTTACCCTGAGCATCTACTCCCTGACCTGCTTCCTAAGTAGCCCCAGCTACCTACGCGCCTTGCTGCACGCGTTGATTACCGCACTGGCTATTGATATCCGCATCGTTGGCATCATTAGCGTGGCTTTTACGCTGGGAATGGTAGGCACCGAATTACTACTGAGACCAACAACGGAACAGGGGCGTAAGCTGAAACTTCTGAGATGCACGTTGTTCTTCGCCATTACACTGCCCCTCTTTGTTCTCATTGGCTGGCCTGCCCTGTGGGAGGCACCGCTCCACAATTTTGCAGGTATTTTTCGTAGCATGAGTCACTACTCCCTTTGGCAAGGACGGGTGATATATTTTGGGCTGCTCCTTAAAGGCACCCAAATCCCATGGCATTATATTCCGGTCTGGATCATTATCACAACGCCACTGCCCTATCTACTCGGAGCTGGAGTAGGTTTGGTGGTTGAGTTTCGCACCTGGCTGCGCGGAGGTATAGAATACCTGCGTCCGTTGGATCAGCGCCTAGGCCTGCTTAGCATAGTGTGGCTGCTAGGACCCATTTTACTTATTATTTGGCGGCACTCCGTGGTGTACAACGGCTGGCGGCATCTATACTTCGTTTACCCGGCACTAGTTCTACTGACTGTGCAGGGAATACGATCTTTGATTTCGTATGGTCAACAATCACAGGGACGAAAACGCTTGGTTTATAGCCTTATCCTGCTGGCTGGACTGGAAGTAGGGCATACTGTGTGGCGCATGGTGCGAGAACACCCACAGCAACAGGTGTATTTTAGCTTTCTGCCTGCTAATACCGTTGTACAGTTGTTCGATCGTGACTATTGGGGTTTGTCATACCGGCAAGGCTTGGAGTGGATCTTGGCCAACGATACTAGTCCGAAGGTGACATATTGCGGCGATCCGTGGATGCTTTACTGCGCTACACTCCTATTGTCGGAAGCCCAGAAAAACAGACTGCAGTACATCTGGAATGCTAACCGTCCGGAAGCCAGTTACTTTCTCACAAACTATTCTTGGCGCAAGCAGTCTCCTACCTATCCAGATACTGTGGGATTAGGACGCATGGTGCATACCATTCAGGTAGATGGCATCCCGATTTTATCGGTCTACAAGCAACGCTAGAAAGTCTCCTAAGCAACTTTTGGAGCTGGCTCTATTCCAGCTACCAACCCAGGAATTCGTGGCCACCTTTTCGGCTTAGATACAGCATAATCTTACCTAAATGCTGTATCGTTTTTAATTCCAGCCCCCACCAAGTATCTTTGATTTCTTATTGCTCTGCCCTGTTTTCTGCACCGGAAATTCTGTGAAAAAACCTTTTCTGCTTCTATTTCCGGCCATAGCCGCGCTTGGCCTGACTACCGAGTGCCAATCAACGAAGACGGCCTCTACTGGCAATGCCCCCACTGATGCTACAACCCAAGCCAGTGCCCCAGCCGCCAAAGAATACAAATACGAGACAGTAGAAGGCGACCCACTCAAAGCACGCATTTATACTCTCGACAATGGCCTGACGGTCTATTTGTCGGATTACGATGATGCGCCCCGCATCCAGACATACATGGCGGTGCGGGCAGGGTCCAAGAACGACCCGAGTACTGCCACCGGCCTAGCGCACTACCTGGAGCACATGGTGTTCAAAGGCACCTCGCGCTTGGGCACCCAAAACTGGGAAGCAGAGAAGACCGAACTAGCGAAGATTGAAGCACTTTACGAGAAGTATCGTGGTACCCGCGACGTAGCGTTGCGCAAGCAGCTTTACCACCAGATCGATTCTGTATCGGGGGTAGCGGCTAAGTATGCCGTGGCCAACGAGTACGACAAAGTGATGGGCGCTATCGGCGCCAAAGGCTCCAACGCTTACACCTCCGTGGAGCAGACGGTGTATCAGGAAGACATTCCGAGCAACCAGTTGGAGAAATGGGCCGCCATTCAGGCTGAGCGCCTGGGCGAAATGGTACCGCGCTTGTTTCACACGGAGTTGGAGGCCGTTTATGAAGAGAAAAACCGGACCCTCGACGACGACTTCAGTAAGGCGTACCAGGCGCTAAATGCCAGTCTGTACCAGAAGCACCAGTATGGTACCCAAACGACTATTGGTACCATTGAGCACTTGCAAAACCCCTCCATCACGGAGATTAAGGCTTATTTCGACAAGTATTACGTTCCGAACAACGTAGCGCTGGCCCTGAGCGGCGACCTGGATTACGATCAGAACATTCGCATCATTGATCAGTACTTTGGCAAGCTGCCTCGTAAGGCCGAGCCTACGTTTACCGTTGCACAGGAAGCCCCCATTACGGCACCCATCGTGAAGGAAATTGTGGGGCCGGATGCCGAGAACGTGATGCTGGGCTTCCGCTTCCGCGGCACGACCACGGGCACGCCCAATACGGTGGTACTGCGCATGATCGACAAGATTCTGACCAACGGACAGGCCGGTTTGATTGACCTGAACCTGAACCAGCAGCAGAAGGTGTTGCAGGCGGCTTCATTCACCGATATCAATAACGACTACTCTTCCCATATTCTCTACGCTACGCCTCGCCAGGGCCAAAGCTTGGACCAAGTGCGCGACTTGCTGCTGGGCCAACTGGACAAGGTGAAGAAGGGCGACTTTCCGGATTGGCTGATTCCGGCCATCATCAACAACGAAAAGCTGCAGCGCACCAAGAGCTACGAGAGCAATGAGGCTCGCGCTGGTGCTTTTGTGTCAGCTTTCGTGGCGCGGCAGTCGTGGAAAGAGTACCTGCGGCAGCAGGAGATGTTTGCCGCCACCACGAAGGAGGATGTGCTGAAAGTAGCCAACGAGTATTACCAGAACAACTACGCGCTCATTTACAAGCGCACGGGCAAAGACACCAGCACGCCCAAAGTAGTGAAGCCCGCTATTACGCCGGTGCCGGTAAATCGGGAGGTGGCTTCTAGTTTCTACAAGGAAGTAGTAGACAAGCCGAGCCCAGAATTGCAGCCGGTATTCGTTGATTACAAGAAGGATATACAAGAATTGAAGCTGGCTTCGGGCGTGCCGGTGTTTTACACCAAGAACACCGAAAACGAGCTATTCAACCTGTACTATATCCTCGACCTTGGCACCAATAACGACCCTAAGCTGGGTTTGGCGGCTGATTACCTGCAATACCTCGGCACTGATAAATACTCGGCGGCGCAGTTGCAGCAGGAGTTTTATAAGCTCGGCTGCTCGTTCAGCGTGAGCAGCGGCGCCGACCGTGTGTACGTGAGCCTGGCTGGTCTGGACAGCAATTTTGAGCCAGCGTTGCAGCTGTTTGAAAGCCTGCTCGCTAATCCCAAGCCCGATGCTAAGGCCCTGAGCGATATGGTGGCTGGTGTGCTGAAAGCCCGCAAGGACGCCAAGCTAAATAAGCAGGTGATTTTGAGTCAGGCGATGCTGAACTACGCCAAGTATGGTCCCAAGAATCCTTTCACAACCCAGCTTTCCGAGAAGGAGCTAAAAGCACTGAAGCCTCAGGATCTGACGGCTCTTACCAAGAAGCTGACTTCCTATCAGCACCGTGCGCTGTACTATGGTCCCCGTCCAGCCAATGGGTTGGTAGCAGTATTGAACACGGGCCACAAAACGCCCCCCACGCTCACGCCCGTGCCTGCAAACAAGGATTTTGCCGAGCAGCCTATGAAGGACCGCAAGGTGTATTGGGTGGACTACAATATGGTGCAGGCTGAAATCCTGTTCCTGACCAAGGGTGACGTATACGACAAAACCTTGGTGCCCACGGTGAGCTTGTACAACGAGTACTTCGGCAGCGGTATGGGCAGCATCGTGTTTCAGGAGCTGCGCGAATCTAAGGCGCTGGCTTACTCGGCCTACTCGCGCTACGCCAATGCTGACAAGCTCGGCCGCTCCAACTTCGTGATGAGCTACATCGGTACGCAGAGCGACAAGCTTCCGGAAGCTATGACTGGTATGGCGACCCTACTCAACGACATGCCCGTGGCTGAGGCTAACCTGCAAATCGCCAAAAACTCCATTCGCAATAGCATTGCCACGGAGCGCATCACTAAGTCGGATATCCTGTTCAGCTACGAGCGCGCCAAACGCTTGGGCCTCGACTACGATTTGCGGCGCGACGTGTATGAGAAAACGGCCAATATGAGCTTCGACGACCTGAAGAAATTTCAGGAAGCGAAGGTGAAAAATCAAGCGCAGACTATTCTGGTTATTGGCTCGAAAGACCGCTTGAACTTTAAGGAGCTGGCCAAGTATGGCAAAGTAGAGCAGCTCACGCTGCGCGAGATATTTGGGTACTAAAAAGCCCCCCAGCACAGTAACAACTCCAATTTCATACTAATAACTGTCAACTAACCACTGACAACTCTTGACAATGGCAGAACAGAAGATCACCATCAAAAACGGCAAGCTGAATGTACCCGATAAGCCTACCATTCCCTTCATTGAAGGCGACGGTACGGGACCGGACATTTGGGCTGCTTCCCGGCGTGTGCTTGACGCGGCCGTGGAGAAAGCCTATGGCGGTAAGCGCCAGCTGATGTGGAAAGAGGTGATGGCCGGCGAAAAGTCGTTTAAGCAAACCGGCAACTGGCTGCCCAATGAGACCTTAGATGCCTTCCGCGAGTACTTGGTAGGCATAAAAGGCCCCCTGACGACGCCCGTAGGCGGTGGCATTCGCTCCCTGAATGTGGCCCTGCGTCAGGAGCTAGACCTGTACGCGTGCGTGCGCCCGGTGCGTTGGTTTGAAGGTGTGCCTTCTCCCGTGAAGCAGCCCGAACTGACCGACATGGTTATCTTCCGGGAAAACACTGAGGATATCTACGCCGGCATCGAGTACATGAATGGCACGCCTCAGGCTCAGAAAATGCTGGAATTCCTGCAAGATGAGATGGGCGTAAAGAAGATTCGCTTCCCGGAGTCGTCGTCGTTTGGCATTAAGCCAGTGTCGAAGGAAGGCACTGAGCGCTTGGTACGTGCGGCTATTGAGTATGCCATCGAGCACAAAAAGCCTTCTGTGACCATCGTGCACAAGGGCAACATTATGAAGTTCACCGAGGGTGCATTCAAAACCTGGGGTTATGAGTTGGCTGAGCGCGAGTTTGGCGACAAAGTGTACACCTGGGCGCAGTACGACCGCGTAGCCGCCAAGCAGGGCCAAGACGTAGCCAATGCCCAGCAGAAAGCAGCTCTCGACGGCGGCAAAATCCTGATCAAAGACAGCATCGCGGATGCGTTCCTACAGCAGATTCTGCTCCGCCCCGCTGATTACTCGGTGGTAGCAACCCTGAACCTGAACGGCGACTATATCTCCGACGCGCTGGCGGCCATCGTGGGTGGTATCGGCATTGCGCCGGGGGCCAATATCAACTACCTCACCGGCCACGCCATCTTCGAAGCTACCCACGGCACGGCTCCCAAGTACGCTGGCCAGGACAAAGTAAACCCCGGCTCGGTAATTCTCTCCGGCGCTTTGATGCTGGAGCACCTGGGCTGGCAGGAAGCAGCCGACCTCATCTACAAAGGCCTCGAAACCGCCATCGCCTCCAAGCGCGTAACCTACGACTTCGAGCGTTTGATGGAAGGCGCTACGCTGTTGAAATGCAGCGAATTTGGCGACGAGATTATTAAGGATATGTAGTAGTAACTATAAAAACGAAAGGCCGCGGTGATAACTCACCACGGCCTTTCGTTTTTATAGCATTTCATACTCATGGTGCTTACATTATGTATGCCTCCTTCAACTTACCTTAATATGAAAGCACTACACATATTTTTCAAGGCTTTTATGGCCATATTATTATTCAATTCCTGTGATAATTCGAGCCAACTAAATAACAATGTTCAGATAAATGACATGATGATTAGAATTTCTGAAATAGAAATACATGCTAATTATCTGCAAGAATATAATGCAATTCTAAAAGAAGAATCTGCAGCTTCTGTTCGGTTGGAGCCGGGTGTTATCGCTATTTATCCGATGTATCAGAAAGATAACCCAACTCAAATAAGAATTTTAGAAATGTATAAGAACAAGGGTGCCTATGAGTCACATTTAAAAACTCCGCATTTTCAGAAATACAAAACCACTACTATTAAGATGGTAAAAGCATTGCGACTTATAGATATGGAAGCTATTGACGCGGAAACAATGCCCCAGATATTTTATAAATTAAATAAATAAGTCGCAAGAAGTTTTATCCCCTAACTGGCGCGAGTTAGTAGCTCGTGACTAGTCTTGCAGTGGAGGTACAAGCACGCGCCAGTAGCCGTTGGTGAAATTAAAAAATAGCGGCAACCGATACCTGCACTGATTGAAACTTGAACTCCTGTAGACTCGAGCGTTGCTTGAGCATGATATGATTCAGGCCATGCGTATAGCGGGCGCTGAGGCTTACATTATTCAGTAGACTCACCCCTACGCCGGCTGTAGCACCAATACTTCGCTCCTCTGTATCGTTGGTAGTAGTCGTTGCTTGGCCGTTTGTACGCTCTTTGGCCTGAATCAACAAATCGAACTGTGGCCCAGCCAAGAGGCTGACGCGAGGGAAAACAGTATATCGAATCAGAACCGGCAGGGAGAGATAATCGAAACGGTAGTCCGTGGCGCTGTTAGTTTCCTTGCCCTGTAGGCGAGACCACAGATATTCCTGCTGAAAAGCAAGTTTTTCATTCAGCCTAATTCCTACCAGCAAGCCAGCGGTAAAGCCCGGCTTCCAGTTATTTTCAACGGGAGCAGGCGGCTTCGGGTAGCCTTTGTTGAAGTTCATGACGGAAAAATTGCCCCCCACGCTGGCCCCAAAGTAGACAACCTTATTTCTGAAGGGTCTTTGTTGCATAGGTTCTACCTGCGCCACAGTTGTTGGGTGGGATAAAGGAGCGGAATCCTGCGCTTTTCCCTGCAAACAAAGGCACGTAATCAAACTTACCGCTAGAGCATACTTCATCCTGGAAATATACATAATATCCTATGTATTATGCATAGCCTGGCCACCCACTTGCTACACGCATTTGGCATAACGAGTAGTTGTGCCAGCAGGAAGCTGTGGGGGGCTTTTTATTCAGGTACTGAAGTCTATAGCAGCTTGGTCAGCAGCAAGCCACCATACGAGTACCCGTTCACGTTTACGCCCTGCACAGGCACCATAGAGAAGCCACGGCGGCCAGCCGTTTTATGGAGCTGCGGCACCACAATCCCGACGGTGGCGCCCACGGCATAGCCCACAATATTGTCGGAAAGGAAATGCTTGCCGGCTTCCATGCGAGAGTAGGCAACGGCGGCGGGCACGAGGGCAGCGGCACCCCACACGAAGGGCTCAGCGGGCGAATCGGGGTGGAAATCGTGGAATACTTTGGCGGCGAAGAAAGTGGCCGTGGCAGTGTGGGCGGTGTGGCCGGCGAAGAATGAATTAGTAGAAATCTTGCTGTTGCGGTCGCCGCCGCCTTCCGTGCCGTAGAGAAACGGACGGTAGCGGTACACGGTGCCCACGGTCATGGTGAAGGCGGCAGAGGAGGTAGCCATCGTTTGGAGGTACAGCCCGAGGATCTGGCCGTAGTGCCCGCGCACATCCTTATTGAGCGCCAGCAAACCGGGCGCAATCACCAGGGAAGGATAGCAGAGCAGGTCGCCCACGGTTTGGGCCCGGTCGCTGTAGTTGCCGGCCACAAAACGGTCGAACTTGGGCACGTCGTTTTTATCGAGGGCAGCCAGTTCGGTGTCGTTTAGCCCACTTTTCTGCTGCACTAGGTATAGGCCCAGCCCGCCCAGAGCCCCCATGCCCAGCGTAATAGGTGCATCGACGGCGAAGCTGGTTCGGTAGGGTGAGGCAGGTGCTTGCTGGGCAGTAGCATTCGGCTTGGGCGCCAGCAGGAGCGTGACGGAAATCAGGAGGGCGGAGAAATGCTTCATAGAATAGTATAAATGAATGAGGCTGAAACGGCGAACCCAACTGTAAGGTTAATGTGGGCAGAAACCCTGCTGCGGGGGGCTTTTTTAGGTAGTGATGTTCAGGTAGCAGGCGCCGGAAAGCCAACCCGTGGTGGCGCATTATCCCGGCAGTATTTACTCGCCATCAACACTCCTTGCGCAGGGCTGTTACCTTCTTGCCGGCAAATAGTTTACTTGCTTCCGCATCCCGTATACACAGATCCAACGAACCATTTTCATCTATGAAGAACCATTTGTCCCGCTACTTGCTGCTCCCAACGGCCCTGGTCGGGAGCTTGTCTTTGTTTGCTCTCAAAACTGAGAATAAGGTGCTGGCCGACCCCGATAATGCTGGCCTGAAGCTACCAGCTGGCTTTGGCGCCCTGAAAGTAGCCGAAACCGGCGCTCGCACACGCCATATCACCGTGACGCCCCAGGGCACCATGTATGTCAAGTTGAACCGACCCAACAAAGAGGGCAAAGGCATTTTGGTGCTGCGCGAGACAAGCGGCGGCAAGGCGGAAGTTGTAAATGGGTTTGGCAGCTACGGTGGTACGGGCATCTACAGCGTGCCCGGCTTTTTGTATGCTTCCTCCGATGAGGAAGTGTTTCGCTACAAGCTGAACGCGAAAGGCGAAGTAACCAACCCCACCCAGCCCGAGAAGATTATTACCGGCCTTATCAATCGGCGACAGCACGAAAGCAAGTCGATAGCCCAGGATAAGGCGGGAAATATCTACGTCAATATTGGGGCGTATTCCAATGCCTGTCAGGTGAAAGACCGGCAGAAAGGCTCGCTGGGTAAGCCCAATTGTCCGGTGCTAGATTCGGCGGGGGGCATTTGGCAGTTCCGAGCCGATAAGCTCAACCAAACCTATGGCGACGGTGTGCGCTATGCCACCGGCCTGCGCAACGTGGTAGGCTTGGATTGGAACACCCAAGCGAACCAGCTTTTTGTAATGCAGCATGGCCGCGACCAGCTCCACGACAACTTCCCGGAATTGTACGACACAAAGCAGTCGGCGGAGCTACCAGCCGAGTGCATGTACGCCCTCAATAAAGGGGATAACGCCGGCTGGCCCTACATCTATTACGACAACGTGCAGCGCAAGAAGATGATGGCTCCCGAGTACGGCGGCGACGGCAAGAAAGTAGCCACCGGCAACTACATAGATCCGGCGGCGGCCTACCCCGCTCACACGGCGCCCAACGCGCTGCTGTTCTACACGGGCACCATGTTTCCGGAGAAATACCGCAACGGGGCTTTCATCGCCTTCCACGGCTCTTGGAACCGCGCCCCCGAGCCACAAAAAGGCTATTACATAGCTTTCCAGCCGTTTAAAGACGGCAAGCCTTCCGGCGAGTGGGAAGTATTTGCGGATAATTTTGCTGGCTCACCGGAAAAAGCCACTGCCGGTCGGCCGGACCACAAGCCTTGCGGCCTAGCCCAAGGCCCTGATGGCTCGCTCTACGTTACCGACGACAAGCAGGGCACGATTTACCGCATTGTCTACGCTAGAGAGTCAAAAAATACCAATTAGGCCCGGATACCCGGTTCTCATATAGCCTAACTGAATTTTAGCGAATAATGCGAAGAGAATAAAACCGGGTAACCGCTATACTAACAATTGCTACATAGTTGCCGGCCGAAAATGAATCAGCCCATGAACGATCGAGTAGTTCATGGGCTGCTTGCCGCCGGAGCGTGACGGTCCGCTAGCTGAGGCGAGCGGAATAAAGAGCTAAAGTTAGAGTGGATTGTGCTTGCAAAGCAATTGGTTACGCGGGCCATAATTTTTTTTGCTGGCGACAGGAATGACAAAAAGCGCGTCGTTTAGCCCGTAGGGTCGAAAATAAAAGTTGAGAAAAGCAGCACGAAAAAAAATCAACATTGCCGATGCGGTGCCGGGCGCAACAATGCCGTAGTTTTGTAGCATGCTTCAACCAAAAAACTTGTTCCTGAAGCGTGGAACCCTGCTCGGCAGGGAACTGCGAGTGGACCGGAAGGTCTTTGTCACCATCGGTTCTCCCGATTTTGCCTCTGGTATTTCCGTTGTTTTTTCTGAGAGTTGCCCCACTACCGTTTCGGATTTCGAAACGGTTTTTTTATGTCCCTTGAGTTCCTCGGCTGCCGCGCTGCGGCCACTTCACACTTCATAACGCAAACGCGGGGTAGGCGCATCGAAAATGGATAGTCTTACCCGTCTCTTACGACTGAACACGTACTTATTTTCCTCAATTCCGGTATGGCACGTAAAGACCTGCTCGACATCGCATCCCTCCACCGTGAGGAAATCGAGTTCCTGCTCGACCAATCCACGTCCTTTAAAAAACTATTCACCCGCTCGGTGAAAAAAATACCCGCCCTCGAGGGTAAGTCCGTGCTTATGCTGTTCTATGAGGCCAGCACCCGGACGCACTCCTCCTTCGAGGTCGCGGCCAAACGCCTCTCGGCGGAGGTAACGAATTTCAACATCGACCACTCCTCCATCACCAAGGGCGAGTCGGTGCGCGAAACAATTGAGACGCTCCAGGCCATGCGCACCGACTACATCGTCGTCCGCCACGGTCACTCCGGCCTGCCCGGCATGATTGCCCGCCAAACCACGGCGTCGGTTATCAATGCCGGCGACGGGGCGCACGCGCACCCCACCCAAGCCCTGCTAGACGCTTTCACCATCAAGGAAAAATTCCCCGACCCTCGGGGCAAAAGAGTCCTCATCATCGGGGATATTCTCCACTCCCGCGTCGCGCGCTCTACCAGCACCCTGCTGCAAAAGCTGGGCGTCGACGTTGCTTACCTCGGCCCAGGCTCGCTAGTGCCCAAGTACGGCCCAGCCACCATTCCCCGGTTCACCGACTATGAGGCGGCCATGGCCTGGGCGCCCGATGTGGTGTACCTGCTCCGCGTGCAGCTGGAGCGCCAGGACGTGCAGTTTTTCCCCAGTGTCCGCGAATATCATCGGGTCTACGGCATCACCAACACCCGGCTGGCGGAAATCAGCGACAGGGGCCTCTACATCATGCACCCCGGCCCCGTGAACCGGGGGGTCGAACTGTGCGACGCCGTTATGGACTACGAGCGCAGCCTGATCACCAACCAGGTAGAAAACGGGATTTCTGTTCGCATGGCCGTACTCGACTGGCTTACGCCGGGCGGAGAGTTCCCGCGACAGGAAGCGTATGCCACCCCGCAGCGAGCCAGCTCGACGGTAATTATGCCCTAACCGCCGGATGCGGCGGTTGACTCCACTGTTTAACTTACATCTTCCATAACCCTCTGGTTTACAGAAAATATCACTTCATGCTTCTCCTTCAAAACGCCCGCATCGCCTCCGAAAATTCACCCGTGCTACTTGAGAGCGATGTCCTGATTGTCGAAGGAAAAATCCAGGACATCGGCAGCAACCTAGCCATTCCCGAGGGCGCCCGCGTCATTGATGCACGGGGTCGCGTGCTTATGCCGGCCATGTTTGATGCCCACGTCCATTTCCGCGCCCCCGGGTTTGAGAACAAGGAAACCATCACCACGGGCAGCGAGGCGGCCATCAACGGCGGCGTGACCGGCGTCGTCATGATGCCCAACACCCGCCCGGCCCTCGACTCGGCCACCGCCGTGGACACTGTGCTGGAAAATGCCAGGCATCGTTCGCGCATTCCGGTGTACACCTCCGGCTGCGTCACCAAGAACCGCGAGGGCAAGGAACTGGCGGAAATCGAAGGTATGCGCCAGCTCGGGGTGAAAATGCTTACCGACGACGGCGATACCACCAGCGACCCGGCCGTGCTGTTGCGGGCCATGCAGTACGCCACCGAGTTTGGGATGTTTTTCGCTAGCCACTGCGAGGTGCCGGAACTGGCCGGGCCGCGCGCGCTCAACGAAGGGGTGATGAGCTACCGGCTCGGCATCAAAGGCTCGCCTGCGTGTGCGGAGGAAATCATTATCGACCGCGACATCCGCCTGGCCCGGGCGGCCGGCGCGCACGTGCACATCCAGCACGTGTCCAGCAAGCTCGGCATGGAGACCATCCGCTGGTGGAAATCGCGCGGCGACGTGAAAGTCACGGCGGAAGTGACCCCGCACCACCTGTTGTTCATCGACGAGCACATCGGCGACTACGACACAAACTACAAAATGAACCCGCCGCTGCGGACGCAGGCGGATTGTGATGCGTTGCTGGAAGGACTCATTGAAGGCGTCTTCGACCTCATTGCCACCGACCACGCGCCGCACACGCCGTTCGAAAAAGCCCAGGATTTCATCAGCGCGCCCAACGGCATCACCGGCCTGGATACGGCCTTGGTGTCGCTCCATCACTTCTTCGTAGAGCCCGGCAAATTCGGGTGGGACGTGGTGGTAAAGCGCTATTCGGCGGAGCCCCGCCGCCTGATGGACCTGCCGGTACCCACCATTGAAGTTGGCCAGGAAGCCAACTGCGTCTTGTTCGATACCGAAGCGGAAACGACCTTCACGCGGGAATTCATGAAATCTAAATCCCAGAACACGCCCTTCATCGACCAGACGCTGAAAGGTCGGGTAGACCTGGTGATTTTAGGTACGGATATCCTGCTGGAGCGCTAGAAGTAAAGTGTCATGCTGAGCTTGTCGAAGCATCTTTACTGCTTCGTTCACACGGCTGCAAACGCTGAATCTAATTAAGTACTATCTCGATGTGGGTTGAGCACGTTTTAAATCCCAAAACAATAACAAGTATTTACCCGGCGGAGCCCCCATCGTTATCGCAAGTGCAGTTACATGAATTATCTGTTATCTGTGGAGGTGACCTGCAATGTAGGCTTCGTTTCGACTTAAAGGATTTCCCTGTTGATGCTCCAATCAAATGGGTGCAGCAGAAATCCAACACAGTTCAACTGAGTCTAAACCTGATTCAAACCGAGCTAATTCAATGCACTATTCCCGGCGGGAGCGGCATTGGAGCCCTAAGTGTCATTCACGACGGGACACGCTTTCAGGTAACATTCACCACCCAGCCACAAGGAGTCGCTTTTCAAGCAATAGCTACTTGGATACATGTCGACAACATATCGAGCTACCAAAACGAACTTCGTTGACCGCACAACGAAGCGGTAGAGATGCTTCGACAAGCTCAGCATGACGCCTAACCACATTTCAATGAGCACTCTTTCTTTCCTTAGTACCCCAAAACCCCTAATCGGCGTGGTCATGGGCTCCAGCAGCGACTGGGACACCATGCAGCATGCCGTGCAGATTCTCGCCCAGTTTGGCGTGGCCCACGAAGCGCGCGTGGTGTCGGCCCACCGCATGCCCGACGACTTGTTTGCCTACGCCGAACAGGCCGGTCCGCGTGGCTTGCAGGCCATCATCGCCGGCGCGGGTGGGGCCGCCCACCTGCCGGGCATGCTGGCTGCCAAGACAATAGTGCCCGTACTGGGGGTACCGGTGGCCAGCCGCCATTTGCAGGGGGTGGATTCGCTGCACAGCATCGTGCAAATGCCCAAGGGAATACCCGTGGCCACGTTTGCGATTGGCAATGCCGGAGCGGCTAATGCGGCCTTGTTCGCCATTAGCCTGCTGGCCTTGCACGATCCGAACTTGGCAGCCAAGCTACAGGCATTTCGCGCCGAACAAACCGAAGCCGCTCGCGCCATGACCTTGCCGCTATGAGCGCCGATAATCACGTTACAACAGCCATGACCCCGGTTTACCCAGGCAGTGTGGACGCTGCGGGCCAGCGGGCCACCTTGGGGGTGCTGGGGGGCGGCCAGCTGGGTCGGATGTTTGTGCATGCCGCCCAGCACCTGGGTTACCTTACTGCCGTGCTGGAGCCCGACGCGCAAAGCCCAGCCGGGCTGGTGAGTCACCACCACATCCGGACCGGCTACGACGACCCGGCCGGATTGGCGCAACTGGCCCAGCTGTGCCAGGCCATCACCACCGAGTTCGAAAATGTACCAGCCCAGGCTCTACAAACGCTGGCGCTGACCCGCCCCGTGGCACCTAGTGCGGCCGTGGTGGGCATTGCCCAAAACCGCATCGAGGAAAAAGCTCATTTCGCGGCCTGCGCGGCCGTATCGGGGGTGAGCTGTGCGCCCTATGCCGTGATTGAAACGGCTGCCAAGCTGCAGGCCGTGCTGGACGAGCGGGCGGATTTGCTGCCCGGCATTCTGAAAACCGCGCGCATGGGCTACGATGGCAAGGGTCAGGTCCGCGTCAAGTCCGCCGCTGAACTGGCTACTGCCTGGGCGGAGCTGGGCGGCGTGGCCTGCGTGCTGGAAAAGATGCTGCCCCTCACCGCCGAGTGTTCGGTGCTGGTGGCGCGCGGCTGGGATGGGCAAGTCGTCAGCTTCGCCCCGCAGCGCAACGTGCACGTCGATGGTATTTTGGCCGTGACCCACGCCTACGAAGGAAATTTGCCCCCCGCCCTGGCAACTAGGGCGCGCGACGCGGCCGTGTCCATCGCGCATCATCTGGGCTATGTCGGGGTGCTGTGCGTCGAGTTTTTTGTGGTGGAAGACGGCAGCGCGCACGGCGGACTGGTGGTTAATGAGATGGCCCCGCGCCCGCACAACAGCGGCCACTATACCCTGGATGCCTGTGACGCGTCGCAGTTTGACCTGCAGGTTCATGCCATGGCGGGCTTGCCCTTGCCGCAGCCGCGCCAGCATTCCCCGGCCATTATGCTGAACTTGCTGGGCGAGGTGTGGTTTGACGCCACCGGTCAACCACAGGAGCCGGACTGGCGCTCCGTGCTGAGCCTGCCGGGAACCCACCTGCATCTGTATGGCAAAGCGCAAGCGCGCGCAGGTCGCAAGATGGGCCACCTGACCATCACCGGCCCGGATGTCGCCAGTGTCAAAACCGTGGCGCGGCAAGCCGCTGGTCTGCTGGGCTTGCCGGGGCTGGACGCCATCTAGATGCCATTGTCTGATCCTGACCAGACGGGTACCCGCTGCCGCTCAGCCTGCTGCTAGCTACCCTAACCATCACCCAGGACCCGACCAACGCCGGTGCCACCGTTCAAGCATTAATCATTTGTAGTTGTGCCGCCGTGGCTCCCCCTCTTCTTTGAGAGAAGGGACCGAGGGTAAGGCGAATCCTGGGGCCTTTACCGCCGCTGCGGGCGAGGTCTTGGGAGGCTTATCTAAAAGCCGCAGCGAAGTCATAACATTCAGGCCGAATGAGGAGTAAGACGAGCGCAAACTAGAAGGTTTTTTCAAGAGGTAAGCGAAAGGCAGACAGGGCTGAAAACTGATTGTTCGAGCACCTTCTTTCCTTTAAACATTGTTACTACAGGCTCAAAATTGAGTTTTTGACATAAGAGCAGAAATTACAATGATTGTTTACGCTAAAAGATAAGCTCTTTGATGAAACAGATATTGCTCGTTGTGTGCGCGCTGACCTGGCTTAGCCATTCGGCCGTTGCTCAACAAAAAATGCCCCCCAAAGCTAAGTCAACCACTAGAAGCGCCACCACTACCGCTGCCAAACCAGCCGCTGTGTCGGCCGCTACGCTTGCGGCAGGCAAAGCGGTGTATGTGCAGAACTGCCTGACCTGCCATCTGGCCGATGGCGGCGGCGTAGACCGGATGAACCCTCCTCTAAACCAAACAACTTGGGTACTTGGCGATAAAGCCCGATTGGTGAAAGTGGTACTCAACGGTATGGAAGGCGAGGATATCGACGGCGAATCATACGCCAACATAATGCCTGCCTTCGACGCTCTCACCGACAAGCAGATTGCTGATTTACTGACGTATGTACGCAATAGCTTCGGCAACAAAGCCACCAGTATATCAGCGGCTGAAGTGAAAGCAATTCGGGCCACGAATAAGAAGTAAACGCTCGTGTACAAGGCAAACTCGGCCGTCGTTGCTCCTTGGCAGCGGCGGCCAGTTTATTTAGTATGCCTCAGCGGCGTGCTTTAGCACCCGAGCTGTCACGGAAAGCTGCCCCACGTGGCGCATGGTGTGCTCGGCAGCGTGCACGAGCAAACCTAGCACCGTCGATGGCAGCATGGCCCGCCCGACGCCCCGCGGCTCCGTTAGGGTGGCTTCGTCGGTGATGCGGAGCTGAGCAAGCGCTTGCTCTACCTGATTCTGGAAAACGTCTACTAGCTCGGCTACTAAACAGCCCTCTGGGGGCATTTTCCTTCTATAGCCAGCATCTCCAATTGCTCAGGTGTGAGTTGTTGGCCTCTGGCGTACGTGAAAATGCGGTCGAGCACACCGGTGAGGTGCTGGAGGTGAAAACCAACCGAAGCCACACCCGCCGGCTTCTCCCAAAGTAGTGTTTCGGGGAAGCCGTGCAGCAGTTTGGTTACCTCTTCGCGGGCTTGGAGCAGGGCATGGGCGACGGGCTGGAGCAGAGGCGGCACATCGGGCAATGGACCGCGCAGCCACACTTCCCGGGTATCATTGGGGGCATTTTAGTTGATTTGAAGTGACAGGTAATAGATAGGAAGTTAGGCAAGATACTGGGGCAATTCTACTTACGGCCGTATCTTTGGGTATGTTGGAAGTATCGAAGCGAGGCCACGCTATGCCCGTGTCGCCTTTTAGGAAGTTGTTGCCCCACGCCGAAGCGGCCCGCAAACGCGGCCTTCAGGTGCATCACTTAAATATCGGGCAGCCTGATATAGAGACGCCTCCCGCGGTGCTCGAGGCAGTGCAGAAAGCCAATATCCGGGTGCTGGAGTACAGCGCCAGTGCCGGCCACGAGAGCTACCGCCAGAAGCTGGCCGCCTATTACCAGCGCGCCGGCATCCACGTGACGGCCGACGAAATTCTGGTGACGGCGGGCGGCTCGGAGGCTATTTTGTTTGCCATGCTGAGCTGCCTGAATCCAGGCGACGAGATTATCATGTCGGAGCCGTTTTATGGCGCTTACACGGCCTTTACCGTGGCCGCTGGGGTACATATTGTGCCCGTACTAGCACACATTGAAAATGGGTTTGCGCTGCCGCCGATTGATGAATTCGAGAGAGTAATCACCCCGCGCACCAAGGCTATTCTCATCTGCAACCCGAATAACCCCACGGGCCACGTATATCGGCACGAGGAGTTGGAGCAGTTGCGCGACATTTGCCTGCGCCACCACTTGTATTTGTTTTCCGACGAAGCCTACCGCGAGTTCTGCTACGATTCGCCCTACGTGAGTGCCCTGCACCTGGATGGCGTGGATAAGCACGTGGTGTTGCTGGATACTATATCGAAGCGCTATAGCGCCTGCGGAGCCCGTTTGGGGGCTTTTGTTACTAAAAACAAAGAGCTATACGCTGTTGCTTTAAAGTTTGCGCAGATGCGGATAAGCCCGCCCGGCCTGGCGCAGTTACTCGGTGAAGCTGCCACCGATTTACCTCCCACCTACTTCGACGCCACCAAAACGGAATACCTAGCCCGTCGCGACCTCATGGTGAGCCGCCTACGCGCTATGCCGGGCGTAGAGTGCCCCATGCCGGGAGGCGCGTTTTACGTCATGGCCCGCCTGCCCGTCGACGACTGCCAGGCTTTCGGGCAATGGCTGCTGGAGTCGTTTTCGCATGAAAATCAAACGGTGATGATTACGCCCGCCGCTGGCTTTTACGCTACCCCAGGCCGTGGCCGCGACGAAGTACGCCTTGCTTACGTGTTCAACCTCGATACGCTGAATGCCGCATTGACCTGTCTGGAAAAAGCATTGCTAGCTTATCCAGGAAGAACCCAACCGCAAACGCCTGCTTTGGAAGTGGCTACCCTATAATTTTTGCAGCTAAGTTGAGCTTGCTGCATTGTCATTTAGTTGGCCTTCTCCCTTTATTTTTGCCCCCCAGACACATCATTTCCTATGCTTGCTTTACTTTCTTCTACCCTTGGTCGCCTGCGCATCGTTGGCTTTTTGGAGGGGCTTTCGTTTCTCGTTTTACTCGGCATTGCGATGCCGCTAAAGTACATAGCTGGCTTGCCTGAAGCCGTGCGCATGGTGGGCATGGCTCATGGGCTGCTGTTCGTACTGTATGTGCTGCTGGTAATTATGGCGACCATCGAATTGGGCTGGTCTTTCAAAAAAGCTGTGTTGGCTTTTCTGGCTTCCCTTGTTCCATTCGGCACCTTTTACGCTGATAAAAAGCTATTTCGAGAGTAAAGACTATTTGCCCTTATTTAAAAACGCAAAAGGCCTCCTAGCTATGCTGATAGGAGGCCTTTTTCAGTTAATATTCGTTCGTTTTACAATTTACAAAGAGGTATTAGCCGAGCGATAAGAACCTGTTTTGCTATTCGGTAACTGTTGGCTAAGACCAGTACTTGACTGCCAGTCCTGCGATGGCCGTGAGCGTAAAGAGCAACAATGCGAGGCGGTTAGCCCGCTTTCGCTGTTTCGGCGACTGGCTGCATTCTTCTGTGAAGATGGGAAAAGCATAAATCATGGCGTGTTACATGGGTTGAGTGAGAGATGCAGGTGATGAATCGCTTAGATGGGCGGCGCATTACAAACCGGCTACTACAACTACGAAACGAAATGCGGTAACCTCAACCTGTCGCTTCCTTACTGGCCAAAGAAAAAGGGTCATCATTGCTGACGACCCTTTTTCTTCACTAAAGCTGCAGTTTTACAGCGTAGCCATATCAATTACGAAACGATACTTCACGTCGCTTTTTACCATGCGGTCGTAGGCTTCGTTAATCTGATCGATGGGAATGATTTCCACGTCCGACATAATGTTGTGCTCAGCGCAGAAATCAAGCATTTCCTGAGTTTCCTGAATGCCGCCGATGAGCGAGCCGGCCAGGCGGCGACGCTTGCTAATGAGGTTGAAGGCATGAACCTGGGGCGCTTCTGGTGGCACGCCGAGCAGTACCATAGTACCATCAAGGCGCAGGGTAGCTAGGTAGAGGTTCAGGTCGAGGGGCGCGGAAACGGTGTTGATGATGATGTCGAAGTAGTTCTGGACTTCTTTCATGGCTTCCTTGTCCTTGGTCACCACGAATTTGTGAGCGCCCAGAGCCTTCGCGTCCGCTTCCTTATTGGGGGAAGTGCTAAGTACCGTTACTTCGGCGCCCATCGCGGCGGCCAGCTTCACGGCCATATGGCCCAGGCCACCGAGGCCCATTACACCTACCCGGTCGCCTTGCTTCACATTCCACTGGCGCAGCGGCGAGTATGTAGTGATTCCAGCGCACAACAGCGGCGCTACGCGCGCTAAATCAAGCTTATCCGATACACGCAGCACGAAGTTTTCATCAACCACTACTTGGTTGGAATAGCCGCCATATGTTGGCTCCTGGGTTTTGTACTCGCGGCCGTTGTAAGTGCCTACGAAGCCAACTTCGCAGTATTGCTCCAGTTGCTGCTCACAGCTCGAACACGTGCGGCAGGAGTCAACCATACAGCCGACGCCAGCTAGGTCGCCGGTTTTAAACTTCTTGACATGGTCGCCGACTTGCGTTACGCGACCCACAATTTCGTGGCCGGGCACCATTGGGAATATGGAGCCGCCCCACTCGTCGCGGACCTGGTGCACGTCGGAGTGGCATACGCCACAGAACAAAATCTCTATTTGCACATCGTGCGGGCCTACTTCGCGGCGCTCAAAGTTGAAGGGAGTCAGGGGCGCGTTGGCCGTCTCGGCCGCGTAGCCTTTTACTTGGGTCATGGTCTTGGTTTTGGAGAGTTCTAAAAAGAGCGAAATTCAATAACTCACTGCGGGGCGGGAAGTTTAGCAGCTCAACTGCCCACTTTGGTTTAAACGGGCTTTTGCCTTAGTTATCAACAGGTTATAAACAAATTGTGGATAGCTAGTTAGCGAGCTGCGCTGTAGCCAGTTTTTCTTCCACTTGCTCGCGCATCCGTCGCATAGACTCCCGCGCAAAGCGCCGCTGTAGCATGCGCCCAAACAGCTTAAAGCCCAGCCAATAAAACGGGTTGCGAATGCGACCTAGCTGCGAGTACGCATGAATACGAAACTCAACCCGGCCGGTTTGCAAATGCTTGTGCACGGTGAAATTAATTTCTCCACGCTCAAAATGGCCTTCCAGCGTCCGGTAGTTGTAGCCCCACACCTGCTCCGGACCAGTATCGGTAGTTCGGGTTTCGTCAAAAACGCCCCCCACGCGCACTCCAAACCAGAAGGTGAAGCCCAAAAACTGCCCGCGCAGCAACAGCGTGCGCTTTTCCAGGGGCGCGTCGGGCACAAAGATGCCGGTAATAAGGTCGGGCGGCGGGAAGGTATAGTTGAGCAGCACTTGGCGCGCAGCAGCCCAGGAGCCGTGCTCGGCGGGCGGACCAGGCGCTTCGGGGGGCAAATCGGTGGCGTAATCATCGACGTGCCAGCCTGTGGCGGTGGTGTACTCCTGGGCACGCTCGGGGTCAAAGTTATATTTAGCCTCATTGAACGAAGCCAAGCGGGCACGGTGTACTTCCCAAAGCGGCGGCGCAGTCGTGGTATCAGGCCTCATGGCGCACGTCAGTTTTGGTATCGTCCTGCTTTATGGTTTCCACGGCAACGGGCCCCAACGGCAAGCCACCGCAATACTCGGCCACCCGCTCACAGAACGTACGCCAGGTTTGCTCCTGCACCTGTTTGCCAATGCCGAGTGTATCGTAGGTAAACGCCACCAGTCCGTCGCGGGAGCGCGCCCAGGAGTGAATCTCAAATTGCAGGGTATCGGGCAAGTGCGGGTGCTGACGCAGCGAAAACCGGATTCGGCCCGCCTCGGGGTGGTTTTCGAGAGTTACTAGCTCAAAGAAATCCGAGCCCATTTCCGAGACGCGCACGCTACCGTTCCAAGGCCCCAGAATGCGAATTTTAAATTCATCGCCTACAGCCAAGCAATGATCCTTGCCTTTCGTTTTCTCAAAATCGGCTAGCAAATCGGGCGAGAATTGCTCCATCTCGCAGGTGATGGTGTGAAATAGCTCGTCGGCCGACAAGTTGGAGTGCTGGAAAGAAACCTGGTAGCAGCGCTCAAAAAAGGGTCCGGAGCCCGTACTGGCTGGTTGTTCGGCTTTGCTCATGGGAGGTTGGGTCTAAGGCATCCGTAGAGTTTCCTTAACGCAGGTGGGCGGGCAGAGTTGAGGTGCAGGGCGCAAGCGCCGGAATCTAAATCGACTTACCTAAAAAAGCCCCCCAGAAATATTCTGGGGGCTTTTTTGACTCATCTTGCGCTACCACTTAGGTAAGCCTGTGAGTGAGGTAATGCGCCAAGTGTTAGTAGCCTGGGTTTTGCGGCACCTTCCAGCTTTGGGCATCATTCAAGGAAATGGGCAGCAGTGGAAAAGGATTCACTGAGGTTTCGGTAGCCACATGCGACATGGCCCGCGCCCGCACCTCAGGCGACAAGGTGCTCATGTAGCGGCCCGTGCGAATCAGGTCCCAAAGGCGCAACGACTCTTCGCCAAACTCCACCCGACGCTCGTGCCAGATGGCATTCAGCAACGCCTGGCCCGAGAGGCCAGCTGCTAGGTCAGGCAGGGTGCCAGCCGGCGCGTTGGTAGGATCGTAGGTGAGGGTGCCCAATCGGGTGCCCGGCGGCCGGGTAGAAACGCGCGCCCGCTGCCGCACCTGATTGACCAGGGCTACAGCTTCGGCGGGCTTGTTGAGTTGAGCCGCGGCTTCGGCCTTCATCAGCAAAATATCAGCGTAACGCAGTTTACGAATGTTCTGGGGCCCCGACTCAGGGGCATTGGGGGCAATAATAGCCGCCTTGCGGTTGAAGTAGCCCGTCGCATTCTGCGTGAGGTCGACGGGGTTGAGGATACCCAGCACGATATCGTTGTTCTTGATAATCGTGACTTCGCGGCGCGGGTCGTTGGGCTCAAACTCATCCACCAGGCTCTGCGTGGGGTTATTGAACCCGTAGCCAAACGTCCGGCGGTTGTTCTGAAAGATATTGCTGGTCGTACCCACCGAAATGGGGCCGTAGCCGTCGTTGGAGGTGGCAAATTGAATCTCGAACAGCGACTCGCTGCTATTCTCGCCAATCTCCTGGTGAATGGCCGCGTAGTTGGCTAACAGGCTGTACTGGTTGGAGCTAATGACACCGCTCGTGATGTCGTACACTTCCTGCCAGGTGTGGTTGTTCCCGTTCACGGTACCCAACTGGTACATGATGACGCGGGCTAGGTAGCCGTTGGCAGCGCCTTTGGTAGCGCGGCCCAGATCGGCGGTAGCGTAGGCGCTTTTTTCCGGTAGCAAAGAAGCCGCTTCCTTCAAGTCCTTTTCAATAAAGGCATAGGTCTGGGCGATGGTGGCCCGGGCTACGTTAGGAGCTTCCGTCGGCGTTGGGGTTTTGTCAAACAGTGGCACGCCTCCGAAGCCTTTCACCAAGTTGAAGTAGAAATACGCGCGCAGAAACAGAGCTTCGCCCCGCAGGCGCGACTTCAAGGCCGCATCGATGGTACCCGCATCGATGTTGTTAATCACCGTATTAGCCCGCGCGATACCCGTAAAGCTGTGCACCCACAGGGTGGTAACGGGCGGATTGGAAGGCGGAATGTTCCAGGTTTTGAGCTCAATCAAGGACAAAAAGTCGCTGGGCGAGCTGCCACCTTTCTCGGCATCATCGGTCATCAGGTCGCCAAACATCCATTCGTAGGTTTGGGCCACGTACTGGCCGCTGGGGTCGCCCCATTTAGGGCCCTGATCCCAGGCAGCTACGTCGTACACGGCGTTGATGGCCTGCACGGCATTCGTGGGGTCTTTGAAAAGATTATCCTGGGTAGTGGTGCCGAGGGGTTCTTTATCCAAGAAGCTCTCGCAGCCAGAAGACAGGATGGTAGTCAGTAGCAGGCCGAGCAAAGCGGCGCGAGTGGATTTCATAGAGGTAGGAAATGACTAATTAGAACTGCACGTTGAAGCCCAGGCGGTAGGTGCGGGCCTGAGGATAGTTGCCGTAGTCGACGCCGTATGCAAGGGGGTTATTGTAGAAAGCTGACGTCGAAATTTCGGGGTCGTAGCCGGTGTAGTCGGTGATGGTGAACACATTGTCAACCGAGACAAATACCCGCGCACCTCTCACCTGCACTTTATCCAAGAAAGCTTGGGGCAGCGTGTAGCCCAGCTCCATGTTGCGAGCGCGCAGGTAGCTGGCGTCTTCCACGTAGCGGCTGCTCAAACGGTCGTTACCGTTGGTGTCGGTCGAGGTGACGCGGGGCTGGTTGCTGTTGGGGTTGCTGGGCGTCCAGCGGTCCATGCGACTCGCGTAGAAGTTGCTCCACACGCCCACAAAGTCGGCAGACTTGTTCAGGTTAAAGCCCGCACCGTTCAGCGCTTCGGCGCCCTGCACACCGTAGAGCAATATCTTGAAATCGAAGCCCGAATAGCTCAGGTTCAGCGAGCCACCGTAGCTGAAGTCGGGGGTACCGCTGCCCAGGTAGGTGTTGTCGGCAGCCGTAATCACGCCGTCGCCATTGGTATCCTGGTAGCGCACGTCGCCGGGTAGAGCTCCCGGCTGCACCAGCGCCCCATCGGCGTTTCTATACGCGTCAATCTCAGCCTGATTATTAAATACGCCATCGGCCTGTAAGCCGTAGAAGTAGGCTATTTCGCGGCCCACACCAGTGAGAGTAGTGTTGCCGATTTGCGTCAGCACGTTGCCGCTGGCAATGGGGTTGCCGCCGCCCAGGCTGGTTACTTCGTTGTTTATTTTAGTGAAGTTAACCCCTACGTTGTACTGCAACTTGCCTATCTCGTTGCGGTAGTTCAGAGCCAGTTCCAAGCCGCGGTTGCGCAGAGCGCCTACGTTGGCGCTGGCGGGAGCCTGCCCTACGTAGTCGGGCACGGGCAGCAGGGCAATCATGTCGCGGGTGCGGCGCTCAAAGTAGTCAGCTGTTATGCTCAACTGATTGTTGAACAGCTCGGCATCAATGCCCACGTCGGTGGTGACGGCCGTTTCCCACTTCAGGTCCGGATTGTTGATCTGGCTAATAGCCAATCCGGGTGCAGCCACTCCATTGAAAGAGTAGGTCTGGTTGTTGGTTGCCACCGAGGCGTAGCCGTAGTTGGGGGCGGCGTTTTGGTTGCCCACCTGGCCGTAGCTAGCCCGCAGCTTCAGCACCGATACGTAGCTGACACCTTTCAGGAAGTTCTCGTTGGAGATGTTCCAAGCGGCGCCCACCGACGGGAAAGTACCCGTCCGCACTGGCCCAAGAAACTTTGAGGTTTGATCGAAGCGTAGCGTACCCGTCACGAGGTACCGGTCGCGGAAGTTATAGTTGGCCCGGCCGAAGTAGGACAGCAAGCCGCCGTCGTACTGGGAGCTGCGCACCACGTTGCCGGTGCTACGCGAGGCCGAAGCGTATTGCAGGGAAGCATCGGCTGGCACATTAAAGGCCGTGATGGAGATGCCATTGCCGTAGCCCCGTTGGGCCTCCTGGCCGAGGGTAGCCGAGAAGGAGCTATTGTCGGCGAACTCCTTGGTGTAGTTAGCGTAGTTCGACCACACCCACGAGATGTTCTCGTTGCGCGTCTCAATAAGCGCGCTCTGGGCCCGCTGGTCTACCGGGCCGATGTAGTACTGGGGCTGGTATACTTTGGGGTGGTTGTTGAAGTAGTTGATGCCAAACGTGGAGCGGAACGATAGGCCCTTGAGCAACTCAATATCGAGGTAGCTGCTACTGAACAGGTTATTGTTCTGTGCCTTGTTAAACTTCTGCTCGTCCAGGTAACGTGGCACGTTCAGCGCATTGCGCGTGATGACGTCTTCATTGTAGGTACCGTTGGGGCCGAACGGGTTGAGCACCGGGTTGACTTGCAGGCCGTATTGCAGTACCAAGTAGGGCTGCGAGCCGCCCTGACCATCGCCGGCGCCCGTCTGGCTGTTGTTAGTAAACGTAGCCGCTACGCCCGCCTTGATGCGCTTAGTGAGCACGATGTCGTCATTCACCCGAATCACGAACTTCTTGAAGCCCGAATTCTTGATGATGCCGTCCTGCTGAAAGTAGCTGCCACTGATCAGGTAGCGGTTTTGCTCAGTGCCGCCCGAGGCCGACAAGCTGTAGTTGGTAATCAAGCCCTTCTGAGTTACCAGATCCTGGTAATCAACGCCTTCAGCGTTAGTTGCAATGGCGTCTTGTAGCAGTGGACCATAATCAGGTAGCGCCTTCCCAGCGTTGGTGAAGGCCTCCGTTACGAGCGTCGAGTACTCGGCAGCGGTGGTAAGGGGCAATGTCCGCCGAATCTGCTGGAAGCCTGTGTAGCCAGAGAAGTTGAACTGCGTCTGTCCAGCCTTACCGTGTTTGGTGGTGATGATTACCACGCCATTTGCCCCCGCGAGCCATAGATAGCCGTGGCCGAGGCATCTTTCAGGATTTCAGTCGACTCGATGTCAGCGGGCAGCAGAAAGCCGATGTCACTCGTTTGGATACCGTCCACCACGTACAGCGGGTCGCTATTGTTGATGGTACCTACGCCCCGCACCCGAATGCGGGTGCCGGAGCCCGGCTGTCCGCTGTTAGAGGTTACTTCCACACCCGCCACGCGGCCTTGCAAAGACTGTACGGGGTCAGAGGTAGCTACTTGCGTGAGTTGGGCTCCGCTCACCGAGGCCACGGAACCAGTTAGGTCACTCTTACGGGCCGTACCGTAGCCAATTACAACTACTTCGCTTAGCGCCTGCGTGTCTTCGGCCAGGGTAACGGTCAGGCTGCTTGTGGCGCCGGTGACGGGAATTTCCTGGCGACTGTAGCCTACGTAGCTGAATACCAGCACGCTGTTCTCGGGAGCTTGTAAGGTAAAGCTGCCATCGGCGGCGGTGCCGGTACCAGTAGTAGTACCCTTCACTACGACTGTTACACCGGGCAAGCCGCCCCCATTAGCATCCACTACCCTACCTGAAACAGTGACGTCTGCTGTTACTGAAACGTTTGCGGTAGGTGACCCGGAAGGCACCCGTAGCACCACGCGGTTATTGTTAACCTCATATTGAATCTTGAGCGGGGCTAATATTTCGTCCACAATAGCAGATACCGGCTTGTCTTGGGCCTGCACACTTACTCTGCGTCCGGCATTCAGAAGCTGCTGGCTGTATACAAAGCGAATATCAGCCTGCTTGGCAATCTGATGGAGGGTTTCAGTAATCGTTTGCGCCTCTACTTGTAAAGTAATCTTGCGGTCCAGAGCGGCCTGAGCTACTGCTGGTCGTGCCGAGGCGGTGCCAGCCAGTATGCACAGTATCAGCATGTGCACCGCCGCCGCCCGAATAGGGTACCAGAACGGCGGAAGAAAGCGTAATAGCTTTTTCATAGAATGGATGTAGTGGTGGTAATAATGGGGAAGGAAAGCGACGATCTTTATTCAACTATCTTTTAATCAGACCCTTATTCAAAATATACCTGATGCTAATCCATAGAAATTAGCCCCCCAGCGGTTGCTGGCAGCCCTTGCTATGCAGAATAATCTGCGCATCCGATAGGCTGTAGTAAGCATCCAGCGACTTACATAGGAGGCCCAGTTTTTCGAATAAGGGCTCCTCGTAGAAGGTAATGCTGACGGTGCAGCCGGCTAGCATTTCCTTATCATACACGATGTCAACCCCGTAGGCCTTTTCCAGAGCCTGCAACACTTCCGCCACGGGGCGCTCCTCAAACTCGAATGACTGGGGCGCCAGCACAACGGGCTTATCTACCAGCTCCTTTTTCAACCGCTGGCTAGAAGCAGAATACACTACCTGTTGATTAGGCAGTAGCAACACGCTCGGGGCCGACACCAACGCCGAAGCAGTATCAGAAGCAGCCGGTTTGCGGGCCTGCACAGCCACTTTTCCTTCGCGCACGGCCACGGAAGCCACTTTGCTGTCGGCGTAGGCTTTTACTCTGAAGCTGGTTCCCAGCACGGTGGTTACCACTTGGCGGGTGAAAACCAGAAAGGGACGAGCGGGATTTTTACTGACTTTGAAGAATGCTTCGCCTTGGAGATAAACCTGGCGCTTGGGGCCCGCAAAAGCAGTAGAATACCGCAGGCTACTCCCCGGGTGCAGCTCAATCCGGCTCATATCCGGCAGTTGAAACTCCTGCACTTGCTGGGTATTGTTCCGGTGACGAGTCCAGCCATCTGCTGTCGCTACTATCTGCTGAGGCTCACGCACCTGAGACTCGGCAAACATCAGCAACAGCCCTACGCTGAGCGCAAACAATACCAACGCAGCCGCCCAACGCACCAGCGGCTTCTGCCAAAAAGTGGCCGGGTGCGGCACTACGCGGGTTTCAGAACTAGCGTTAACCTTAGTATGCTGGAGGCGCTGCCAAATAGCGTCTTCTATTTCTTCCTGATTCTGACTTAGCAGCATGCCGCCTTGCGCCTCATCCAGGCGGTTGTACCAGTGCTCTACCAACACTTTCTCGGCCGGCGTACAGCGGTCGTCGAGGTAGCGTTGGAGCAACGCTTGAAATTCGTCTTCAGTCACTGGGAAGGGGGTTTAGCGGGCTTCTACTTAACAAGTCAGCTAACTTGCCTGCACCCCTAAACTCACCTTGACTTTTTTTATAAAATCGGCCGAAATTTGCCCCCCGCCAGCGTCTATATAGCTGGTATTATGTGCTTTATCTTATTTTAGAAAAGCAACAAAAGACAGTGTGAGCATCAGAAAATCGCGCAGATAGCTCCGCAGAAGCTTCAGAGATTTGGTCAGGTGGTACTCCACTGACTTTTCCGACAGGTTTACCCGCACCGAAATTTCGGGCACAGTGCAGTGCTCTAGGCGGCTGAGCTCAAATATTTGCCGCGATTTTTCGGGCAGGTTTTCTACGCCAGCCATTAGTGCGGCGCTCAGGTCGTTGATAGCTAAGGCGTTCTCGGTGTTATCAGTACTCACCGAGTTGTGGAGTTGGCAATAAAACTCGTAGCCTGATTTCAGCTTTTGCGATTTTATATAGTTGATAATCCGGTACCGGATGGCCGAAAACAGGTACTGATCGAGCTGCTGAATTTGCATGGTGGCGCGGCGGCTCCACAGATCGGCCAGCAGGTCTTGCACCAACTCTTCCGCCTCTTCCCGCTGCTTGAGTTTCCGGTACGCCACCGTGAACAGCCGGAAGCAATACCGCTTGTAGACTTCCTCGAATGCGCCCTCATCATCTGTCCGCAATGCTTGCAGCAGATCGGCTTCTGTATAAGAGGCATACAAGCGAGCAGAAAAGGACTTCACAGAAATAAAAGGGGATAAACGGCTAAGCGGATTGTAAATATACTGCTTGACAATAGGTTGTTCACTGATACCGAAACCTCCTGCCACAACAGCCTAACCAATCAACGCATCAATTGATTAGGCAAGCGCCCACGATTTAGCTCGATGGTAAACAAAAAATTCAAGCCGAGTAGCTTTCGTTAGCTTTTCCAGCGGCCACCCGTACAAGGGAAATTTGCCCCCAGCCCACACTCCCACCCTATGTACCGCCCCTACCACCCGCCCGCCGACCCCATTGTAGTCCGCGACCTGACCCTACAGCAGGAGGAAATGCGCACCCGCGTGCGCCTGGAGCCCTTGGTCGCCGAACCGACGTTCATCGCTGGCTGCGACTCCTCGTTTCCGACCCCCGAAACCATTCTGTCGGTGTTTGTGCTGCTGCGCTACCCCTCGCTGGAGTTGGTGGAAAAGGTATATAACGTGGGGCCCGTAACGGTACCGTACGTGCCTGGATTTCTGGCCTTTCGCGAAGCACCGAACCTGTTGGAAGCCTATAAAAAGCTCCACCAAAAGCCCGACGTAATAATGGTAGACGGCCACGGCATTGCCCACAAGCGACGCATGGGCATTGCCGCCCACTTAGGCGTGCTGCTCGATATGCCCACTTTCGGGGTTGCTAAAAGCCTTCTCACCGGCCGTTACGAGGAACCTGCTGCTACTGCCGGCAGCCTGTCGCCGCTGCTCGACAAAGGCGAAGTAATTGGCGAAGTACTGCGCACGAAAGACAAAGTGCTGCCCGTATTTGTCAGCCCCGGTCACCGCTGCGACCAAGCCACTGCTACGCGCCTGGCCAAAGCCTGCACCCGCGGCTATAAATTACCGGAGCCAACACGCTTAGCTGACCATTGGGCAGAGCAGTTCAAAAAGGAGATTCGCTAAGCTTCCCACTAGCCCGTCATGCAGAGCGGAGCGAAGCATCTCGCGTGCTGACGCAAGATTACTACTCTACCATCAGCACGCGAGATGCTTCGCTTCCGCTCGGCATGACCGCCTTGTTTAGATTACAACCCAATCTATGGATCTGCATTTAGCTACTTTTTGCTCTTTATTTCGAACTCAGCAAACGCTTGCTGCAAAGTGTCTAACGATTCACCAGCAGTTTCTGGCAGAGCCAGCAACTCCGCTACGGCGGCGTAAACTACTCGCGGTGAGTGGCTAGCGCCTAAGATTCCCCGGTCTAGGGGCTGCTGTTGCGACTTGGACAATTTTTGCCCCTCAGCACCGGAAAGCAAGGCATGATGGATGAACTGCGTGTGCGCAAAGCGGGCTGTGGTTGGCAATTGAGAAGCTAAAAAAAGCTGTGCGGCAGTGCTCGGCAACAGGTCCTCGCCCCGAACAATAAGCGTAGTACCGAGGCGCAGATCATCGACTAAAGAAGCCACCTGATAAGCCGGTAGCCCGTCTTTTTTACGCACGACAAAGTCGCCCATTGTAGCCGCCAAATCTAACCATAAGGGGCCGCGCCACCCATCGACGACAGCAACCGGAGTGACCGGTACGCGCACGCGCCAGGCGGCGCCAGGCGTGGCGAATGTAGCTTGGCAGCTTCGGCAGCCGCTTTTATCAGAAGGAGAACCGGGGGGCAAATTACTGGTGCGCGAGCACGTACAGGCATAAATTAACCCCGGCTCTGTGCGCAGATCATCGAGCAGCGCCTGGTAGTCGGCCAGATAATGGAGCTGCGAATAGTGCTCTTCGAATTCCTTTGAATTACGAGGGCCGGTGTCATAATCCAGGCCAAGCCAGCGGATAGTCGCAAAGATATTTTCCAGATACGCCGGGCGCAGGCGGGCACGGTCGAGGTCGTCGATACGTAGGTGCAGCGTGCCGCCGGCCCGGCGCACGAACAGCCACGTGAGCACAAAATTGACCGCGTTGCCTAGGTGCAAATACCCGCTGGGCGTAGGGGCCAAACGACTGCGCACAAAACCAAGGGAAACCACATCAGCCATGTTGGGTGGCAAATTACGCACCGCGGGCTATTTGGACGGCTAGCCAAGACCGGGACTCTGGGCAAACCCAAAACCTTTGACGAGCTAGCCGGTAAAACGAGGAGCTTTTTTCCCTGCCATATGCTGCGTCGCTACTTATTCTGGGCTCTGGGCCTACTTGTATTGCTGGCCGCGGGTGGCCTTGTGGTAGGCTGCTCCATCTCCGCTCCCAAATACCGGGGCTCCGTTTCCGACCACTTCAATGGCGAGACTTTCGTAAATGCTGGCGGCGTAAAGGCCCAGGAAGGCATGGGCCCTTTGCTGAAATGGATGCTCAACCGCGACAAAGGCGAGTGGCCTGAGCAGTCAAATTTGCCCCCCGGACCCAAGCCGCCCACCCGCGTAGGCCGCGGTGAGATGCGGGTTACCTTCGTCAATCATGGCACTTTTCTGCTACAGTTTGATAGTCTGAATGTGCTGACCGACCCCATCTGGAGTGAGCGTACTAGCCCCTACCAGTGGATCGGTCCCAAGCGCCTGCGTCCACCGGGGCTGCGCTTCGACGATTTGCCCCCCATCGACGCCATCGTTATCAGCCACAACCACTACGACCACCTCGATGTAAGTACCCTGCGCCGCCTGGCCGCCCGCGACCAGCCGCGTATCTTCGTTGGGCTGGGCATCAAGGCCTTTTTAGATGAGGAGAAAATAGGCAACGTAACTGAGCTAGATTGGTGGCAAGCTTTGCCGCTCAGTTTCTCAGTAAAGCTCACTGCCGTGCCTGCCCAGCACTTTTCTGGCCGGGGCCTGCGCGACCGCGACGCCACGCTGTGGGCCGGTTGGGTCCTGGGCACTGGCCGCGGCAACCTCTATTATGCCGGCGACACGGGCTATGGGGCATTTTTCAAAGAAATAGGTCAGCGACTGGGACCCATTGAGTTAGCTATTCTGCCCATTGGCGCCTATCGGCCCGAGTGGTTTATGGCCCCCATTCACATCTCGCCCGCCCAAGCAGTGCAGGCCCACCAAGATTTGCGCGCTCGGCGCAGTATCGCCACTCACTTCGGCACCTTTCAGCTTGCCGATGATGGGTTGACCGAGCCTGTTACTGACTTGCGAGAAGCCTTACGCGCCCAGAATCTGGCCGACAGCGTGTTTCTGGTATTGCCGGAAGGCGCCGGCTGGACCCTGTAGTCAAGTATTGTGGTGAGCTAAGCTCAACAATTACGGAGATTGGAAACCCAATATAAGAATTAATAGTATATAGACTTAATTCAATAAAGCTCTCTGTTTTAACCCTACTTTGTGAGATTACTCCCTACTTTATCCAAATTACTGCTTTCGGGCGCAGCGCTGCTGGCGGCAGCTTCTGAGGGCCATGCGCAAAGCGCAGACCGCAAGACCGGCATTAGCCTTTACGGCAGCACCCTGCAATACCACGGCGACCTGGGCTCGGAGTGGTTCAAGTCCAACAAGATTGAAGGCGGCGGCGGCATCACCCTCTCGCGCTATATCACGCCCGGCCTCGACATTGGCATCGCCGCCAACTACGGCGACATGAAGTTCTCCACCAAGACGTTCAAAGCCATTGATGATTTCCCCCCCGCTATCCGTCGTTTCGACGCGAACGTGACTACAATTGGGGTGCCCATCAAGTTCAAGCTCAACAACGGCTGGGCCTTGAAAGAGGACGCCGTATTTGCTCCCTACCTGAGCCTGGCGCCAGGTCTGATGATTGCCTCCTCCGATAAGTTCTCCAACGTAGGCGGGGGCGAGCAGCTGCTCGGCAACCGCGACCACTACGCGGCTTACATCCAAGGTAATGCCGGCATCACCCTGAACTTCTCGCCTTCCTTCGGCATTTTCGTGCAGACGGGCCAGATCTATGCCACTACCAACACAATTGACAACGTAGACGGCGGCGACCTGAATGACCGCTACCTCCAGCACTCGGCCGGTATTACGGTGAATATGGGCAGAGCGAAAGATGAAGATGGCGACGGCATTGCCGACCGCAAGGATAAGTGCCCCGCCACTCCTGCTGGTGTGGCCGTAGATGCCAATGGCTGCCCTATTGATGGCGACGGCGACGGTGTACCGGATTATCAGGATAAATGTCCGGCTGAAAAAGGCCTGGCTGCCCTCGAAGGCTGCCCCGACCGTGATGGCGATGGCGTGCGCGACGCCGACGACAAGTGCCCGGATACAGCTGGCAAAGCCGAGCTGCAAGGCTGCCCCGATGCCGACAATGATGGTGTAACCGACGCCAACGACAAGTGCCCTGACACGCCTGCCAATGTGAAAGTAGACGCCATTGGCTGCCCTGTTGACTCAGATGGCGATGGTGTGCCCGACTTTCAGGATCGTTGCCCCAACTCAGCGGGTCCAGCCTCGAACAGAGGCTGTCCAGAGATTAAAGTCGAAACCAAGAAGCGCTTGGAGGCTGCCACTAAGTTCATCCAGTTTGAGTTGAACAAGGCCGTTCTCAAGCCAACTTCTTATCCTACACTCGAAGATTTAGTGATAGTGCTCAATGAGTATCCTGACTATATCCTGAGCATTGCCGGCCACACAGACAGCCAAGGTAGCGATGCTTACAACCTGAAGCTTTCCGACGACCGCGCTGCCGCTGCCCGCACCTACATGCTGACAAAAGGTATTCCCGCGGAGCGGATTGAATCACGTGGCTACGGTGAAAGCAAGCCTATCACCACCAATGCTACCGCCGCCGGCCGCGCCCTCAACCGTCGCGTTGAGTTCGACCTCGTTTTGCCACAAGAGGCTAGCGAAACGCCTAAGCCTGAAGGCGAGCAGAAATAAGCCCCCCAGGCAATAGGAATTGCGCAAAAAGCGGCAAGCCACACGGCTTGCCGCTTTTTTGTTGCTCGAACTTTAAGCTCCCTCCTCCTACGACGATTCTGCGCAGTGAGTAGAGAAGAAAGCCGAAGTAGCCGAGGCTGGTGTTGAGGTCGTTGTTTGGTTGTTTGGGGGGCAATTAATTGAGTATTAGCAACGCCAAGACACACAAATAACGAGTCTCTGCATCGATCTGAGTAGTATTCTACACATCCGTTCATTGCAATTTTCAATACCGAACACTCTGTCCAATAATGGACACCTTATCATCTGCTTACTACTTCCTGATTTATATTAAATCATTCATTAGTAGATAGTTAGTCCGTTGGCACAGCGCTTGGCTACTTAGATAGAAAACCACCTCATTTCTATCTAAAAATGGACAGAGCTATTTCTCCCGCCACACAAAGCAAGCGCCGTCGCCGTACCTGGCTGCTAGCCGGACTCGTGGTGCTGGGAGTGGTGGTGGTGCTGGTTGCCTTTCGGGGAGTACTGAAGCCGAGCATCAACCGCCACGATATTCTCACAACCAAAGTCGAAATAGGCGATGTAGAAGCGGCACTAACGGCCACTGGCTTCGTGATTCCCGGACGCGAGGCCGTGATTACCAGTCCTATTCAATCGACGGTGCGCCGGGTGGTGGTCCCGGTGGGCAGCGCGATACAACCGGGCCAAACCATTCTGGAGCTAGACAAGGAGTTGACCAGCAGTGAGCTGGCCAAGCTACAGGATGGGCAGCTGCAAAACCGCAACAAGAGTACCCAACTTAACCTAACGATGGAGCGCACCCTGAACGACCTGCAAAGTCAGGCCCAGGTGCAGCAGGTCAAGATTCGGAGCCAGGAATCGACGCTCCGCGACGAAGAGCATTTGCTGAAAATAGGGAGCGGCACGGCCGAAAGCGTGCGGCAGGCTGAGCTAAATCTGCACCTAGCTAAGCTCGAGCTAAAGCGTCTGCAAGATCAGATTCGCAATCAGCGCCAGGCCAACGCGGCCGATACCCGCGAGCTGGGCTTCACCATGCAGATCCAGGACCGCAACATCACGGAGCTAGCCCGCAAGCTAGGCCAGGCCGACATCAGCGCCCAGCAGCCCGGCGTGCTGACGTGGGTGAATGAAGACATTGGCGCCACCGTGAACCAGGGCGACGTGCTGGCCCGCATAGCCGACCTGAGTAGCTTTCGGGTGCGCGCCACCATTGCCGATGCCTACGCGGAGGCACTGCACGTGGGCGACCCCGTAGTTGTGAGGGTAAACGACACGGACCTGCGCGGCAGCATCAGCGCCGTGAGCCCGGCTGTGGATAAGGGCGCAGTAACGTTTTATGCCAAGCTTGATGACAACCACCATCCCTTGCTGCGCTCCAACCTGCGCGTGGATGTGTATGTGGTAACCAAAGCGCATACGAAGGTGCTGCGCGTCAAAAACGGCCCTTTCTACCAAGGCGGTACTGAGCAGGCGGTGTTTGTGGTGCGAGGCGATAAAGCCGAGCGCCGCACAGTAACCTTCGGCGACAGCAACTTCGATTTCGTGCAGGTAACCAACGGCCTGCAACCCGGCGACGAGATTATCCTGACCGATATGAAGGATCGTGAAGAAACCCGTGAGCTAACCATCAAGCAATAACGCGCCATGCTACGCTCAAAAATGCCCCCAGAGCCCTACGTAACGGTCTGCGCGCCGCTGGTATTACCTTGTTGCTTGCCGTTGCTCCTACCGTCCACGCCCAGCAACAGCTCAGTCTTCCCCAGGTAATTGAGCTGGCTCTTGATCAATCGGCCGTGGCCCAGCAGGCCCAGACAAGCCGCGAAACCAGCTACTGGCGCTGGCGCACCTACCGCGCGGCCTACATGCCCCAGCTGTCGTTGCAGGGCACCGTTCCCGATTTCAGCCGAGTAATTGCCCCCGTTATTCAGCCCGACGGCACCACCGACTTTCGGGCCGTGCGCATCAACAACTCCAACCTGGCCGTGACGATGAGCCAGAACATTGGGCTCACTGGGGGGCAAATTTTCGTCAGTTCCGATGTGCAGCGCTTCGATGACTTCGACCGCAAGCAGCGGCGCTACAACACTACGCCCGCCATCATTGGACTCAGCCAACCTATCGGCGGCTACAACCGGCTGTATTGGGCCCGCCGCATTGAGCCGCTGCGCTACGAAGAATCGCAGCGGCAGTTTGTGGCCCAGCGCGAAAACATTGCCCAGCGCATAGCAGAGCTGTATTTTGATGTGTTGCAGCAGCAGGTAAATGCCGAAGTAGCGGGCCAGAACGTGCGCGCAAATGAGGAAATGCTGCGCATGGGCAAGGAGCGCTACCAGCTTGGCCGCCTGTCGCAGAACGACCTATTGCAGCTCGAAGTAAACCTCCTTACAGCCCGTCGTAACCAAGGTCAGGCCGTGCTGGATGCTCAAAATGCGGCCCTGGAACTGCAGAATTACACCAGCATTGGCGGCACTACCGTTTCCCTGCAAGTCCCTCCGGCCCCGGCGCTACTCGTGGTAGCGCCGGATAAAGCGCTGAACTTGGCCCGCCAACACCGCAGCGAGATGCTAACCTTTCAGCGTCAGCTGCTGCAAGCCGACAGCAGCGTGGCGGGGGCCAAAGGCACCACTGGTCTGCAAGCCAGCCTGACCGCTAATCTGGGCTACGTAAACCGCGCCGACCGTTTCCTCGACAGCTACCAAGATCCGCTGAACCAGCAGCAGGTACGACTGGCCTTCTCAATGCCGCTTGTGGATTGGGGCCGGCAGAAATCTATTATCAAAACCGCCGAGCTGACGCGCCAGCAGGTGCAGCGCAACGTGCAGCAAAGCCAGGCCACCTTCGAGCAAACGGTGCTGACGCAAGCGGCCCAACTAAGTACTTTAAGTGAGCAGCTGGCCCTGGCCGCTCGCGCCGATACGCTGGCCCAGCGCCGCTACGATATTGCCCGCGCCACCTACCAGGTAGGCCGCTATAGCCTCACTGATCTGAATATTGCCTTATCGGAGAAAGATCAGGCCAAGCGCGCCTACATCGTAGCGCTGCGGGCCGGCTGGGTAGCCTACTACCGCTTGCGGGCCCTTACGCTTTATGACTTTGAGCGGCAGCGCCCCTTAGTCGCGAACCCGTAATGAGGTAGTTAGCTCCGAGTAAGCCCCTACGGGGTGGGGATGGCCTGAGAACCAGTAGCTCTTCAGGCCATCCCCACCCCGTAGGGGCTTATTTTATCTAAACAATAACAGGTTGTCCTATTGGTTAGCCGCGGGCAAGTTAGTGTTCCAGATGTCCTGGTGAAGTCGCCATTGCCCCTCTTGCTCCTTCCACACCACGAGGTATTTGCCCTCATCCATCTGCTGCCCATCAGCACCAAACAGCGTGTAAGTCCCTAGTTCAATGGCCGTGTCCTGGAGCTCTTCTACTTCCCGGGTTTTCAGCTTTACTTTTTTGACACCCATATCTATGGCCCCTTGCCAAAAAGCCTGCACACCAGCTACGCCTTGAATTGGCTCCATACCTGTTGGAAGCACACTGCCATCAGGAGTATACAGGGCAGCTATAGCAGCGGCATCGCCCCGCTCAAAACCCGATTCAAACATGTCATTGGCACGCCGAATTTCGGCGCCGATGCTGGTGGTAGTAGGCATAAAGGTGGGATTTGGGTGAACTTGAATTATAAGTAATATATAAATTAATCTAAATAAAAAACAATGTGTTGCGATACTTATCTATCGGCTGACGAGCATTAATGCACAACTGCTTGCCAGAAGCGCACACGCGTCACCTCATATCCGAACACCTTGTCCATTTCTGGACACTATTTATGAAATCGTGACGCTTATTAATTCCTATAAAACATTGATAAACAATAGTTTATACCATTGGCATAGCGCTTGGCTATTAAGATAAGAACCGGACCTCCAATGCCTCATAACCGGACAGTACAGTCCCAATTCTATATCACCTCCGCTACACTTCACCTGCTTTTGCCATGAGCTCCACTGCCACACAGTCTCGTCCCTCTTCACCTTCGTCCACTTTTTCTACCGCGCCGCCCATGATTAAGCTCACCGACATTGAGAAAGTATACCAGACCAAAACCATCGAAACGGTGGCGCTGAACCGCGTGAATTTGAGCATCAATAAGGGTGAGTTCGTGTCGGTGATGGGGCCGTCGGGCTGCGGCAAGTCTACGCTGCTGAGCATCATTGGGCTGCTAGATGAGCCTACGGGGGGCATTTTAGAGCTGGATGGACGCCCCGTGAAGTCGTACTCCGACAAGGAATTGGCGCATCTGCGCAACCAGAAAATTGGCTTCGTATTTCAGAGCTATCATCTGATCAACGACCTCTCGGTGCTCGACAACGTAGAGTTGCCCTTGCTCTACCGCGCCGGCGTGGGGGCAAAGAGCGGCGCCAACGGGCCCACGAAGCCCTCGACAAAGTAGGCTTGAGTGCCCGCACTACGCACTTTCCCAGTCAACTTTCCGGCGGTCAGCGCCAGCGCGTAGCCATCGCCCGGGCCTTGGCCGGCCGCCCCGAAATCATCCTGGCCGACGAGCCTACCGGCAACCTTGACTCGGTGATGGGCGAGGAAATTATGGACTTGCTGCTGACGCTGAATCGGGAGGAAGGCACCACCATCGTGATGGTAACCCACGACGAGCATCAGGCGCTCAAAACGGAGCGGTTAATCCGCTTTTTCGACGGCAGTCAGGTTGGCTAACTGTCTGGCTTCTCTAAACATCGGTCATGTGGTGATGTGTGCTCTGGTAGTGGGCACCGTCAACCTCCGGCTCGGGTGGCCCGAATCTGCCTGGCCGCCTGCAGCCACTGCCACTTCTATTTGATGTTCATTTCTACTTAAGATACCCATGCTTCTCTCCTATCTAAAAATCGCCTGGAAGGTCTTGCTACGGCGCAAGTTTTTCACCTTTATCAGCCTGTTCGGCATCAGCTTTACGCTGATGGTGCTGCTGGTGATTGTAGCCATGTCCGACCACATTCAGGGTGCCCATGCGCCGGAGTCGCGCATTAAGCGCATGGCGTTTATCACGTTTTTGAGCCAGGGCTTTAAGGATGGGGGCAAATGAACACGCCGCCCAGCCCCTACTTTCTGGAGAAGTATGTGCGTTCGATGAAGACGCCCGAAAAAATAACTTTTTACTCCATGTTTAATTCCACGCCCAGCTACGTGGGCAACAAGAAGCTGGAGCTCGACCTCAAGTTTACCGACAACGTGTTCTGGGATGTGTTCGATTTCCACTTCCTCGACGGCAAGCCCTACAACGCCATCGACCTACGCGATGCCAACCGGGTGGTAGTTATTTCGGAAACCACGGCCCGCGAATACTTCGGCACGGCCGAGGGCGTGGTGGGCCGCATGATTGAAGTAGATCAGACCAAGTTTCGAGTGATGGGCGTGGTAAGCGACGTGCCGGTTCTGCGCTTCAACTCCTACGCTGAGGTGTGGGCCCCCATGACCACCACTAAGGCCGACATCCGCAACCCTTCTCTGGCGGGCGATTATTTCGCGGCGCTACTGGCCCCAGAAGGCACCGACCTGGAAACTATTGACGCGGAGTATCAGCAGGTGCTGAAGCGCGTGGTCAATCCTAACCCCGATATCAAGTCACTCAACACCCACGCCGACGGCTTGCTGGCCACGTTTACCCGCCAAATCTTAGGGCAGGGCGAGTCGGAATCATCCAAAATCACCATCTTCTACTTTATCATCTTTGGTCTGGCTTTGCTGTTCATGGCGTTGCCGGCGCTGAACCTGGTAAACATCAACCTGAGTCGGATCATGGATCGCAGCTCCGAAATAGGCGTGCGCAAAGCATTTGGCGCTACCAGCAATACGCTGGTAGGGCAATTTCTGATTGAGAATATCTTCCTGACGCTGCTGGGTGGGCTATTCGGGCTGCTGCTGGCGTACGTCGCCTTGGAGTTTATCAGCGACTCCAACTTCATTCCTTACGCCCAATTCACCCTGAATCTGCGGGTGTTTGCCTGGGCCCTGCTGGCGGTAGTGTTTTTTGGGGTGCTGTCGGGGGTGTATCCGGCCTTCAAAATGTCGAGAGTGCAGCCTATTCAAGCCCTGAAAGGCAGCACCAACTAATCGTATTTTCCTAGCCTCTTCCTCCCATGATACGTCATCTATTTACCCTGATCTGGAACCGTAAGCGGTCCAACATGCTGCTGATTGTAGAAATCGTGCTGTCGTTTTTCGTGCTCTTTGTGGTGAGCAGTCTGCTCGTGTATAACGTGTACTACTACCGCCAACCCATGGGCTTCGATTATCAGAATGTGTGGGAAATCAACCTGAACCCCGGTGCTGATACGACCGGTTACAACCAAAAGCTTCAGCTTACCATGCAGCGCTTAAAGGCCGCCAAAGGCGTGGTTGGCGTGAGCAAATCAGGTGCTAACACGCCCTTCTCCTTTAGCTCGATGAACGGCCACCTGCACTACAAAGGCAAGCAAAGCCCGATCACCAAAAACTACGACGCCGATGATGATTTTCGGGATGTGCTGAAGCTCAATGTGGTAGAAGGTCGCTGGTTTGACAAGCGCGATGTGGCCAGCACCCGCAAGCCAATTATTATCAACAACGCCTTCAAAAATGCCATGTTTCCGGGCGAGAAGGCTGTGGGCAAAATTTTGACCGACGCGAAAGGCGAAAATGAATCACAGGTGGTAGGCGTGGTAGACTACTACCGTTCATCCAATGATTTTGCTGAAGATGAGCCCCTCTACTTTCGGCGCAGAGCGCTGGACTACGACGCTACCACGATGAAACAACTATCCTATGAGCGGCCCGTCGTACTGGTGCGTGTGCAGCCAGGCAGCGGTGCCATACTGGAGCAGCAATTGATTAAAGAAATAGGTAGCGTGGCCAAGGGCTGGTCGGTGACGGTAAACTCCTTGGTCCAGAACCGCGTGACTCAACTGAAAGTCGTGCTCACGCCTCTCATCGTGCTGGGCTTCGTGTGCGGATTCCTGATTCTGAATGTGGGGCTGGGTCTGTTCGGGGTGCTTTGGTACAATATCAACCAGCGCAAAGCCGAGATTGGCCTACGGCGGGCCCTGGGAGCCACCGGCGCCGGCATTGGGGGGCAATTTTTAAGTGAAATGCTGGTTGTCACCACCTTGGGTGTGGTACTGGGCATGCTGCTAGCCGTACAATTTCCATTGCTAGGAGTCTTTGGTGTCGCATCGGGCATCTATTTGCAGGCTATGCTGCTGGCGACGCTTATCATCTTCGCACTCACGGCCATCTGCGCCTGGCAGCCTAGTCGCATTGCCGCTGGCATTCAGCCCGCTGTGTCGTTGCGCGAAGAATAAACCTGTGCCTGCCGCCGTGGCATTGCCTGGCTCCACAACAGGACTTGAACTGCCTTGGCACTTTCAAATCTCCGCCCGAACCTCGTTCTTCGCCTTTCTGCGCTATGATTTTGATTATTGATGACGATGTGGCCGTGCGCACCTCGTTGGGACTGTTGCTGAAGCAGGCTGGCTACCAAACCAAAGGGGTAGCCACGCCGGCCGAGGCGCTGCAAAGCTTGCAGGAGACGGCGCCCCAACTCATGCTCATGGATATGAACTTCTCACTCGACACGAGCGGGCAGGATGGGCTTGCCTTGCTGGGGCTGGTAAAGAAAATAGCCCCCCAGGTGCCTGTTATCCTGATTACGGGCTGGGGTTCTATCTCTTTGGCCGTGGAAGGCATCAAAACGGGCGCGGCAGAGTTTGTGACGAAGCCCTGGAATAATGACGCCCTGCTTCAAACGATTCGCACGATTCTGAGCTTACCGGATGCTTCGGCCAAAGAGGATACGCTCAGCCGGCGGGAGCTCGACAAGCGCTACGATTTTGCCAACATCGTCGGCACCGATCCGCAGCTCTTGCACTTATTGCGCAGCGTGGGCCAGGTAGCCGCCACCGATGCGTCGGTGCTTATTGAGGGCGAAAGCGGCACGGGCAAGGAGCTCATTGCGGAGGCCATTCACCGCAACAGTCACCGCCGCGACAAGCCCTTCGTAAAAGTGAACCTGGGGGCATTTCGGCCTCGTTGTTTGAGAGCGAGATGTTCGGGCACCGCCGGGGGGCTTTTACCGATGCCAAAGCCGACCGCGTGGGCCGCTTCGAACTAGCCAACAAAGGCACTATTTTCCTGGACGAAATCGGCGAGCTGGACCTGAGCAGCCAGGTAAAATTGTTGCGCGTACTCCAAGACCGCACCTACGAAGTACTCGGTGACAGTCGCCCCCGCACCCTCGATATCCGCGTGATTTGCGCCACCAATCGTAATCTGGCGGAGCTAGTGCGCGAGGGCCGCTTCCGCGAAGACTTATTCTACCGCATCAACCTGATCACCGTGCGCCTGCCCGCCCTGCGCGAGCGGCCCGATGATATTCCGCTGCTGGTCAATTTCTTTGTTCAGAACCTGCGCACTACCTACCACCGACCAGCGCTACGCATCAGTACAGCGGCTCTGCACTGGCTGCGCACACTGCCTCTGGCCGGCAATATTCGAGAGCTGAAAAACCTAGTCGAAAGGGCTGTATTAGTTAGCGGCAAAGACGAGCTAGGCCCCGAAGACTTCCAGGCGCACTTCCAAAAAATGCCCCCCAGAAGTACCGAGAACAACGAGTTGCCCCCCGTCGGCGCCATGACCCTCGATGAGCTAGAGTCGCAGATGATTCGTAAGTCGATGGAGCACTACAGCGGCAACGTGAGCCGCGTAGCCAAAGCCTTGGGACTAAGCCGGGGCGCTTTATACCGTCGCTTGGAGAAGTTCGGTATTCCGTATGATACGGCCGAAAAGTAAGAAGCGAAGAAAAGCCGGAGAGCTAAAACAAAACTAGAAAGCTAGTTCCCCTCCTCAGTTGAGGAGGGGTTAGGGGTGGTTGAGGGCGTTGCTGATGTTGTTTGGTTTATAAAAGCTCGCCATGCGGAGCGCAGCGAAGCATCTCGCGTGCAATGGTAATCTCAATGAAGCGGGAGAGATGTTTCGACAAGCGAAAGCCAGATTAAGCATGACCGTTAGCTTGGCAACGACCGCGAGCGAGATGCTTCGCTGCGCTCTGCATGACGGGCTTTTGGTATTGTTCACACTAAGCAACGACCTCAATCACCCTAACGGCGCCGTTGGCGCCGCATCCCCACTCTGCCTAACGCGCAGAATCACCTGCTGAGGGGAGCTTGTTCTAATTTCCTATTTCTCTAGCTTGGCGTTCGATTTTCTGCTTCTTCTATGACCCTGCGCGTCAAATTCCTACTTTTTGTAGTCATCATTCACGGGGTTTTGATTGTGCTGGCCGCGCAGTATATCCGCACGAACACTGAGCTGTTTTTGGCCACGGAGGTGCTACTCATCGTTTCTATTGTGCTTACCACGCAGCTGTACCGCGGGTTTGTGCGGCCGTTTCAACTCATTGCGGCCGGTACGGAGGCCATTAGGGCCAAAGATTTCTCCATGAAATTTGTGCCTGTTGGCCAGCGCGAAATGGACCAGCTCATCGATGTTTACAATCACATGATTGACGAGCTGCGTCAGGAACGCGTAGCGCAGCATGAGAAAAGCTTTCTGCTGGAACGCCTGATTCAGGCTTCGCCAGCGGGCATTCTCATTCTAGATTTCGATGGCAAAATAGAAGCTGCCAATACCGCTGCCGAGCGATTTCTCGGACAAACTACCCCGGAGCTACTCGGCCAACGTCCCACCGACCTGGCTGGCGACTGGGGGGCTTTTTTGAGCCAGCTGAAGCCAAATGAACCCCAAGTGATTCAGCTGTCGGGGCTGCAAACCTACCGCGCCTCCACGGCTCACTTTCTAGACAGGGGCTTCGTACGCTATTTTATTTTGTTGGAAGAGCTGACCCAAGCGCTCATCCGGCAGGAGAAGCAGGCGTATGAAAAGCTGATCCGAATGATGAGCCACGAAATCAATAACTCCATTGGTGCCATCAATTCCATCCTGCAAAGCTTCCACCACTACGCCCCCCAGCTAGCTCCCACCGACCGTCCCGATTTTAGCGAAGCCCTCGACGTTTCTATTGCCCGCAATACACACTTAGCCAATTTTATAGCCAGCTTTGCTAACCTCGTGCGCCTGCCCGTGCCCACCCGGCGCCCCTGCGACATACACGCGCTACTGCACGATATTCACCGCTTGATGCACGTACCTAGCGAGCGGCGCCACGTCACTTGGCACTGGGATTTGGCCCCCGAGCCGCTCCGCGCCGACCTTGATGCGCAACAGCTCGAGCAGGTGCTTATCAATATTACCAAAAACGCCCTCGAATCCATCGGCGAGCATGGCACCATCACTATTCGCACCCGCTTGCAGCCGCCGTTGCTGCAAATTGAGGATGACGGGCCAGGCATCGCGCCGGAGGTGCAACGCCGCTTGTTCACGCCGTTTTTCAGTACCAAGCGCGACGGTCAAGGCATCGGCCTGACCATGATTCGGGATATTCTACTCCAACACAGTTTCCGCTTTAGCCTCGAAACCGTGGGAGAGCGCCGGACGGTATTTAGCGTCTGGTTGAGTTAATTATCTGCCACCATACTGCTCCGCTAGTGCTACCACGCGGGCGGCACGCACTTGGTCACCAGTATCGGCAGCGGCTTGGTAAAGGCGCTGCAATGTCATTAGGTTGGTGCCTATTTCCTGCTCAAATAAAGCCTGCTCGTCGTGGGTGCTGTAGTACGCCAAGGCCTGCTGAGTGCGGCTGGTGAGCGTATCCATGATTTCGTTGGCGCGGGGCTTTTCGCCAGCCGCCGCGAGTGGCGCTACCAGCTCGGGCGTGTATAGGTCGTAGGGAATAGCAGCATCGGGCATTACTTGCAGGCAGCGCAGGGCTACTTCTTTCGCTTTCGCTACCTCCCCGGCCCGCAGATAGGCTTGGGCTAGCTGGCCGAATTTGTCGCGGTATTGGGCCAGCGTACGGCGGTTGATTTCGTCATAGAGCACGTCCGGATTATCGAGGTTACGATACGCGAATTTGTTCATCAGCGAATCGTACGTGAGCTGGCGGGCCACGTAGCCCACGTGCTGGGGTTTTGGATCGGGGTTGCGGCAGGGCAGAATGCGGTACGCCATGCCTTCGAGCTGTAAATAAGGCTCCAGCCCCATGCCTTCCTGCTGAGCCACGGCGTTGGCAAAATACACCGGCCGCTTCCAGTCATTGGTAGCCAAAATATCCAGAATTACCAGCTTGCTCTTATCCATGTACTGCTTGCCCACGCTCCACTCCATTCGGTCAACCAGCTGGCTTTCCCGCTCCTTGGGAATAATGCCTAAGCGCTTGATTTTATTCTTGTCAACAGGCAGATAAAACTGGTCGGACGGATACGACAATAGCTCCTGGCCACCTTGCGTCTGGACTTGCAGCAGGGGCTATTCTGCCGTACCAGCTGCATAAATTCCTGCACATTCACGGCCGGCACCGCCGGGTTGGCCACATAAGGCAAGTAGTCATTGGTGCCCGATTGGTAGCTGGTTTGGGGCAGCGTCAGGGCTACCGGCGCCGAGTCGTAGCTCTGGCGCCGAAGCTGCCCAATATGCCAGTCGGTGGGTAGGTATTGGAGCACGGCAATGCGCACGTCGCGGCGCACGCCTTCCACCTCCTGCGCGTACCAAAGCGGAAAGGTATCGTTATCGGCGAAAGTGATAAGAATGGCATTGGGAGCACAAGAATTGAGCAGGTTGTGGGCCGAGTCGGCGGCGCTGTAGCGGCCGGAGCGGTCATGGTCGTTCCAGCCTTCCACAGCCATGATGCCGGGCACTAATAAGCCCCCCACCATGGCCGTCGCCACCCGCAAATTGGGCGTACGCAGCAGATACCGCAGCACTTGGTGCAGCCCCAATACGCCCAAGCCAATCCAGATAGCGAAGGCGTAAAACGAGCCCACAAACGTATAATCCCGCTCCCGCGGCTCGATGGGCGGCTGGTTCAAATACAGCACAATAGCCACGCCAGTCAAGCCAAAGAGCAGCCCTAACACTAAGGCTTTGCGCCCGTCGCGCCGCACTTGATACACTAATCCTAAGCCGCCTAGCAGCAAAGGCAACAGCAAGAAGTTATTGCGGGCTTTGTTGTCGGCTAACAACTGGGGCAAGCCATCTTTGGTAGCGGTGGGCCACAAAGTACCGGCTTGCTGCACGTCGCTTTCTCGGCCCACAAAATTCCAGAGGAAATACCGCCAGTACATGTGGCCTAGCTGGTAGCGCAGCAGGAAGCTCAGGTTTTGGGCCATCGTAGGTTTCGCGTCTTCCTGCACATTTACCCACTTCTGATACTCGCTGATGTGGCCAGGGCGGTTGCTGTACAGGCGCGGCAGCAAGGTTTTATCCTCGGCGGCATACACGTTCTCAATGCGTCGCTCTAGCACGACGTATTTATCACCTTGACGCTCGTAGCGCGGCGCTCCTTCTATTTGGGCAATAGGCTGCGCATCGAACTGCGGGCCGTAAAGCAAGGGCCGGTCGCCGTACTGCTCGCGCTTGAGGTAGCTGACGAAGGAGAGCACGTCGTCGGGCTTGTTCTCGTCAATAGTCGGATTGAAACTCGAGCGAATCGGTACAATCAGGTAAGACGAGTAACCGATCAAAATAAACACGAAAGCCAACATAGCCGTGTTCATCACCTGATTGCGGGTGCGCGCCGCGTAGCGAAAGCCAAACCCGATGAGCGTTGCAAAAACAGCCAGAAAAATCAGCAAACCAGAGTTAAACGGCAGCCCCACGGAGTTCACAAAAAACACTTCGAAGTCACCGGCCAGGGATGGCAAGCCGGGAATAACACCGACCAAAATGCCCCCCAGAATAGCCCCGCTGACCACCAGCGTCAGCAACCCACCTTGCCAGGTAGGGTTGGCACTCCGGCGGAAATAATAGATAAACCCGAGCGCCGGCAAGGCCAGCAGATTGAGCAAATGCACGCCAATGGACAGCCCCACCGCGTAGGCAATCAGAATCAGCCACCGATCAGAATGGGGCTCATGAGCGCGGGCTTCCCACTTCAACATAGCCCACACCACGAAGGCCGTGCAAAGCGTGGACATGGCGTACACTTCGGCTTCCACCGCGTTGAACCAGAACGAATCGGAGAAGGCAAACGCCAGCGCACCTACGGCCCCCGCCCCCAAAATCAGCACCTTTTCCCCTGCTACAGGCTCCGTGCTGGGCGCTTGGCCTTGCACCAGTTTGCGCGCCAGCAGCGTGATAGTCCAGAATAGAAATAGCACCGTAAAGGCGCTACTCAAAGCCGAAACCCCATTTATCAGGCCTGCAACCAGCGTAGCATCACCGAAGGAAAACAACGAAAACACCCGGCCCAGCAGTAAAAACAGCGGCGCGCCCGGCGGGTGTGGCACCAGCAAATGATGGGCGCTGGCAATGAATTCGCTGGTATCCCAGAAGCTGGCCGTCGGCTCCAACGTGAGTATATACACCGTGAGGGCGCTGGCAAATAGCAGCCAGCCAAGCAGGTTATTCATCCGCTGGAAATTCATAGGCCGTGGGGGGCTTTTTAAGTGAAGGTTTGGGAAAGATGCGTCTTAAGCACTTATAGTTGCCTGGAGGGACGAGGCCGCCAAACCTTCTTATCTTACGACTGCCAATCCAACCTTTCAATCCATGAAAAAACTCTTCTTTCTAGGAGTCGTGTTCCTGAGCCACTTATCGGTGCAGGCGCAGGACTTGACGTACCAAACGCCCTCCAAGGCCATTGCCGATCTGGTGGATGCGCCCATTACGCCCCGCGTGAGTATTGCCTCCGATGGCAAGTGGATGCTACTCATGGACGTGCAGGATTTACCCACCATCGCCGACCTTTCTCAACCCGAGCTGCGCATTGCGGGCCTGCGCCTGAATCCGCGCACCAATGGGCCCAGCCGCGTGAGCTACTCCACCGCTCTGAAGCTGAAGCGCCTCTCGGGCGGGGCCGAAATTGCGGTGAAAGGCATACCCAATCCGGCCAAGATCAGCGAGGTTAGCTGGTCGCCGGACGACAGCAAGATTGCCTTCGCCATCACTACCGAGGCCACGGCCGCCGCTGGGGGCAAATTCAGTTGTGGGTACTGGATGTAGCCACTGCTACCGCCCGCCAGATTCCGGGTGTGCGCCTGAATAGCGTGTTTGGCACTGCCTACCGCTGGCTGCCCGACAACCAAACCCTGATTGCTCGCACCGTGCCCGCCAACCGGGGCCAGGTGCCCGATGTTACGGCGGCGCCCACGGGACCAATCGTGCAGGAAAACGTGGGCCGCACTGCCGCCGCCCGCACCTATCAGGACTTGTTGAAAAACCCCACCGACGAGAAGATCTTCGATTACTACGCCACCACGCAGCTCCTGAAAGTGAGTTTGGATGGCAAGACCCAGCCACTGGGTCAGCCAGGCGTGATTCAGGGGCTTCGCCCTCACCCGATGGCAAGTATATTCTGGTAGAAACCCGCCACCGCCCTTACTCCTACCAGCTCACCGCGAGTGATTTTCCAGTGAAGGTGGACGTACTGGATTTATCGGGCAATTTGGTGAAGTCGATAGCCGACTTGCCGCTGGCCGATAACGTGCCTACCAGCTTCGACGCCGTGCCTACGGGCCCGCGCAACCACGACTGGCGCGACGACGCGCCGGCTACTATTTATTGGGTGGAAGCGCAGGACGGCGGCGACCCTAAAAAGGAGGCTCCCATCCGCGACAAAGTATTGGCCCTGGACGCCCCATTCAGCGCGGCGCCCAAAGAAGTAGTTGATTTGCCGTTGCGCTACCGCGGCATCAGATGGGGCAACAACACGACTGCCCTAGTAAGCGGCGGTCGCTGGTCTGACCGCAAAGTGATGACTTGGGTATTTAACCCAACTACCAAAGCGGCTCCCACTGTCCTCTTCGACCGCTCGTCCCAGGATACCTACAACGACCCCGGCACGCCTTACATGAAGCCCAACGCTGCCGGCCGCGATGTGCTGGCCCTCGGCGGCGCTGATAAGCAGACGATTTACTTGCTCGGGGAAGGCGCCTCGCCCGAAGGCAGCCGGCCGTTTGTCGATCAGCTAAACCTGAAAACCCGCAAGACGGAACGCTGGTGGCGCTCAGAGGCTCCATTCTACGAGATACCCGTCGCTATTCTGGATACGGATAAGCGCCTGCTCGTGACGCGGCGCGAATCGGTGGAGCAGGCCCCCAATTACTTTTTGCGCGACGCGAAGAAGAAAAATAAGCTAACCGCCCTGACTACCTTCCCCAACCCTTACTCCGCTTTGGGCACTCTAAAAAAACAGGTGCTCCAGTACAAGCGCGCCGATGGCCTGCCACTCACGGCCAATCTGTATTTGCCCCCCAATTACAAAAAAAGTGATGGACCGCTACCTGCTTTGCTCGAAGCCTATCCCACTGAGTATAAGGACAAAAGTACCGCTGGTCAGGTAAAAGGCTCGCCCTACACCTTCACTCGCATTACCTCGGGCTCGCCTATTTTCTGGGTAACGCGAGGCTACGCCGTGCTCCAAAACACCTCTATTCCGATTGTAGGTGAAGGTGATGCCGAACCCAATGACACGTACATAGAACAGCTGGTAGCTGGCGCGAAAGCGGCCATCGACGAAGGCCAGCGCCTGGGCGTGGTTGACCCCAAGCGCGTGGGCGTAATGGGCCATTCTTACGGCGCTTTTATGACCGCTAATTTATTGGCCCATAGCAACCTGTTCAAAGCTGGAATTGCCCGCAGCGGCGCCTACAACCGGACACTAACACCTTTCGGTTTCCAGTATGAACAACGCACCTATTGGGAAGCACCACAGGTGTACGATAAGATGTCGCCCTTCACAGCAGCCAATAAAATCAAGACGCCCATCCTGCTTATTCACGGCGAGGCCGATAATAACTCCGGTACCTTCCCCATTCAGAGCGAGCGGTTTTACAATGCCCTGAAAGGCCACGGGGCCACGGCTCGCTACGTGGTGCTGCCTTTCGAATCGCATGGCTACGCGGCCCGCGAGTCCATCATGCACATGCTGTGGGAAATGGATTCGTGGCTAAATAAATACGTGAAAGAAGCGCCGGCCGCCCCAGTGAATTAAGCACGAAGCGTTGCCGCTTTTACCCCTACAGAACCGCGCCGGTGGCGCGGTTCTTTTTTTGCCTAAAGCGTCAGCTTTACTCAACAAAAGACCGTCATGCTGCGCGGCGCGCAGCATGACGGTCTTTTTTGCAAAAAGTATTGCAACCTTTTATGTCCTGTGAGACTCCCCAAAAAGAAGCGATAGTACTGCAGTTATTGCTTCACGCTCCGACATCAATCCTTTTACTCCAAGCTATTTATTGCAATGACTAGATTTTACAAATACCTGCTCAGTTGTGCATTGCTTCTGGGTATGGGCGCCTGTTCCGATGAGTCTGAAGAAACCCCGCAGCCGGGCGGGCTAATAGATGCGAACTGGGCGGGCAGGTTCGCTAGCGGCAGCAACACCATGACGGCGTACTGCCCTCTGCTCATGTCGCGCGAAGTGTTGGAACAGTCGGTAGCGTCGCGGCCGGCACAGGCTATGCACAACACCGGCAAGATTTATCTACGCGGCCGGTATGTATTTGTAAATGAGCGCTACGAAGGGGTACATATAATTGATAATCAGAACCCTAAAAACCCGCGCATTATTAGCTTCCTGCGCATTCCGGGCAACGTTGACATTGCCATCAAAGACAACCTGCTCTACGCCGATAATGGTCCCGACTTGGTGACCATCGATATCAGCAATCCGCTGGCCGTAAATGTGGTGAGCCGCGTGCGCGATGCTTTCCGCGAGTTGCCTATTCCTGGGCAGTTTCTGCACCCCGACTGCTATACGACCAAACGCCCCGATAACACGGTAGTGGTGGGGTGGCAGAAAAAAGAAGTTGCAGTGGTCAACAATCCGTTCTTTGGGTGGGGCCCAATGCTCGCCAATGGTAGCCCAACTGCCTCCTTCGCAGACCGGGGCGCGGGCGGCGGCACGGGCAAAGCCGGTTCGCTGGCGCGTTTTGCGGTGCTCGACGAAACGCTGTATACCGTGGATGAGAACAGCCTGCGCCTCTTCGACCTGGCCTCGCCCACCTCGCCCGCTGCCGGCCCCAAGCTCCCGCTGATGTTTGGCGTCGAAACCATTTTCCCCTACGACCATTACCTGTTTCTGGGCACGCAGCGCGGCATGTACATTTATGACGTTGCCACGCCGAAGTCGCCCCGCCAAGTATCGTTTATGCAGCACGCTCTCAGCTGCGACCCAGTAGTAGTGGATGAGCGCTTCGCTTACCTCACGCTGCGCAGTGGCCCCAATACCTGCCGTAACGGCGTAAATGAGCTTCAGGTGATTGATCTTACTACCCTGAGCAACCCCAAGCTGATGCGCACCTACCCCATGACCGGCCCTCAGGGTTTGGGCGTAGATAACGACCAGCTTTTCGTGTGCGACTCCGATGGCCTGAAAACCTTTGATACCAGCCAGGCTCCCGCCCTTACCCAAAAGCAGCACTATAAAGTGGCCGTCACGGATGTAATTCCGAACAACGGGACGCTGCTGGCCATCGGTCCCAATGGCTTGCATCAATACAGCTATGCCGGTACCGAATTGCAGCAGCTAAGCTTCCTCCCGATTACCGAGAAATAATGGCTGCTCTACTGCAAATTTGCCCCCCAGCGCCGCGCTGGGTGGGCTTTTGGCTGGTGCTGGCCCTGCTAGGCTCCAGCCTGCAGGCTGGGGGGCAAAATTTGCCTTCCCTAAATTCCTTATCGCTCAAATTTGCCCCCCAGCACTTAGTGCAGAGTGGCTATTGGCTGGAAATAGAGCACCAAAGAAAAAGCAAGCCGCAGCAAAGCTTTATCCTGACGCCCCAGCTCTACAGCGGCCCCGCCGGAAACCCAAACGGGGCGCGCCAATCTATTCCGGCCAATGAGGATGAATCGGTGCGCGGGTTTGGCCTGCAGGTGCAGCACCGCTTGTATGAGACGCCATCCAAGGCAGCTTTTCCGGCTGGTTTCTATGTCAGCTACGGGCCACATATTCAGCACTTCGAGATGACCTTTCACCGCGACAGCTGGCGCGAGATCCAGGGCCCAGGTGATCTGCCGTACTATGAGTATGGCCCCGTGCCTTACACTGAAAAAATCACCCGCTACGGCGCCTCGGTGCAGCTAGGCTATCAGGCTCCACTGCCACCCGGTCCGGTTTTCGTTGACCTTTACGTGGGGCTGGGTTGGCGCCAAAGCAACACCAAATCACCCTTCAACGGTAGCCAATACCGTTCCGGCTCCTCCGACTATGGGCATGAAGGGGTTTATTTCCCGGCGGGCGTCAAGATCGGGTAGCGCTCAGCGCCCTGCGCCCACGTACGCCTGCAACCATGTAGCATCGCCAATGGCCGAACCGCCGATATCGTTGTTGAATTGCTTGTACTGCGTAATCAAGCGGGGGCTTTTACGGCGAAGCGAAAGTCGGCAGGGCTGCTTTGGCACCAGTTTTCCAGAAAAGAAAGCAGCGGGAAACGGTAGAACGTCACGTTCAGCTCCAGCGTCCGAAAGTGCTGACTGTAGTACTCAAGTCAGCGTTTCATCAGTAGCTTTTCGGAACAGCCAATGTGCCAGGCGGGCATAAAAGGTGCTTTTGGTGCACTCATGCGGCCACACAGCAGTCACCAATCAGGGTAATTACGGGTATATTTTTAGCTACACTTAGCCATTGCCGGAACGCTCGCCACGCCAGGCTATATCGCCGCCGCGAACCATTGTGTCGGCGCGGCCAGCCCGGATTAAGGCCCAGCCAAGCAGGATTTGCAGGGCTCCGAAGGCTAAAAAAGCAAGGTCCCAAGGCAGTTTGTCGGCCACGTATTCGTGCACATGATGCAGGCCCAGGATCTGGTGGTCAATTATGCCTTCAATTACATTAAACAATCCCCAGCCCAGCACCAACGCGCCCCCAAACGTGCGACCCGACCACGGCACATCGGGCCGGCGGCCGGCCTCCCAGAGCATGCGCAACCCTACGGCGGTCATCACCCACACGGCGGCGTGAAACATGCCATCCCAGTACATATTGGTCTTGGCAGTGAACAGCGTTTTGGGAGGATATTTAGCCGACAGCATGTTGTGCCACTGCAAAATTTGGTGCAGCACGATGCCATCTACGAAGCCGCCCAGACCAGCGCCCATTAGTATTCCGGCCGCGACCAGCGGAGTGCGGTGTAACTTATCAGCCATGCGTAGGTTTCGATAAGAAATAGCGTTTGATAGCATCAGCAAAGTATAGTCCGATGCCGCCCACCAGCAGAATGCCGATGGGCAAAAGCAATAGTAGTAGATTACCTGTGTATTCGGGCGTGTGGATGGTGGCCTGCACCCGCGGCCGACATGTGCGGCAGGCCCAGGCAGCAGAATGAACCAGCCACAGCGCCCACGTCAGCAGCCCAGCAAGTAGGTTTTTCATCTGGGGGCTTTTTCAGCTTTCATCGCCGCTACCCTAGCAGTTTGTTCTAGCCTACGTTGGGCTAAAAGCCTGAGTTGTTAGGGTTCAGCTTAACACCCTTACCTTGGTCCGCATACCTAAACAAGTAACTGCATAGCCGCCATTCCATGAAAACTCCTGCTGCTTACAACCTGCTCAAGGCGCGCTCCGAGGCCCCGGAGAGCTTTCAGAAAGAAGACGCCGAGCGTGAGCTGACGCGCATACAGCAGGAACTAGAGGAATTGCAATACCGCCTTTACGCCGAAAACCGTCGGAGCGTGCTGGTGATATTGCAGGGAATGGATGCCAGCGGCAAAGACGGCCTGATTCGGCGGGTATTCAGCGGTATCAATCCGCAGGGCGTACAGGTACATTCGTTCAAGGAACCTACCGAGGAAGAGTTGGGCCACGATTTCCTGTGGCGGGTGCACCACCATACTCCACGCGCCGGCATGATTCAGGTGTTCAACCGCTCCCACTACGAAGATGTACTCGTCACGCGCGTGCTGGGTCTCATCGATGATAAAGTGGCCAAACACCGTTTCGAGGCCATCAACGCATTCGAAAAACTGCTTCAGCAGTCTGGTACCACGGTGCTGAAATTCTACCTCCACGTATCGGAGAAGGAGCAGCGCGAGCGGCTAACAGAACGCGTGAAGGACCCGGCCAAGCAGTGGAAATATGAGGCTGGCGACGAAGACAAAGCCAAGCAGTGGCCCGAGTATCGCGCCGTGTACGAAGACGTTTTCCAGCATTGCAGCCCTAAGTCGTGCCCCTGGATTATCGTGCCCTCCGACCAGAACTGGTACAAAGCCTACGTGGTGGCCAAAACCTTGCATCAAGCGCTGCAAGACATGAATCCGCAGTATCCGAAACCCAAATCTGAGAAGCGCAAGCAGAAGTAATTCGAAGTGTAGCGCCGCGCTTCCGGCCTGATCTGGATGCAGCTACAACACCTTCCAAACAGACATAGCGCAACCCCAAGCCCTGAGGCTAGTAAACGGGTAATGACTATTGGCCGAAGCACTTTCGGGCAAACAATTAGCACTGACTCTTTCCCTATGAAACCTATAGTCACGCTCACCCTGAACCCCACGGTAGATAAGAGTACTTCTGTCGATAAGATTGTACCGGAGCATAAGCTGCGGTGCGCGACACCCAAATTTGAGCCCGGCGGCGGTGGAATCAACGTATCGCGGGCGCTGAAGCGTCTGGGCAACGATTCGTTAGCCGTCTTTCCCGCTGGGGGCCCTATTGGCTCCTTGCTTCAGCACCTGCTCACGGAAGAAGGCATCGACCAGCAAGTCATTGAAACAGCCAACTGGACCCGCGAAAACTTTATCGTAGTCGATACTTCCTCTAATCAGCAGTACCGCTTTGGTATGCCTGGCCGGGAGCTATCGACCGATGAGCAACTGCAGGTGCTGGTGGCGCTTAAAAGCATCACGCCCCGCCCCGAGTTTCTGGTGATGAGCGGCAGTTTGCCCCCCGGCGTGGAGCCCGACTTTTTGGTAAAAATTGTGCACGCAGCCAATCAGGTAGGCGTAAAGGTAATCGTCGACACCTCGGGCCCGGCCCTACAGCATGTCATCGACGCGGGAGGCGTGTACCTGATCAAGCCTAACTTAGGCGAGCTAAGCCGCTTGGTGGGCGTGAGCGAGTTGGATAGCGCCTGCGTTGCTACGGCGGCCCGCGAGCTGATTGGGGAGGGCAAATGCACGCTCGTAGCGGCCTCCATGGGGCCACAGGGCGCCTGTTTTATTTCCCAAGACAGCGTTGACCATGTTCCTGCCCCAGCCGTGAAAAAGCGCAGCACCGTTGGCGCCGGCGACAGCATGGTGGCGGGCATGGTGTACGCCTTAGCTGCCGGACAACCTCTGCACGAAGTAATTCGGTTGGGCGTGGCCTGTGGCACGGCCGCAACCATGAATTCGGGCACGGAGCTATTTCGCAAAAGTGATGTAGACAAGCTGTATCAGTGGCTGCTGCAAACCATGCCTCGGGAAAAAGCCTTCAGCTGATGCTAGTGCCAGAAGTGCTCCTCAATCCTAAGCTAATTGATAAAATAGCCTGGCTGCACTTGCACGAAGGCAAACTGCTAAGCACGCGCAGTCGGGGTAAAGACCGCTACTACATTCCGGGGGGTAAGCGCGAGGCAGGCGAAACCGACGAGCAAACGCTATTGCGTGAAATAAAGGAAGAGCTGACGGTGGACTTGCAGCCGACAAGCCTGGTGTATCGGGGCACGTTTGAAGCGTCGGCGCATGGCCACGCGGCCGACGTAGTGGTTCGAATGACGTGCTACAGCGCCTACTACACGGGCACCTTACAGCCGGCTGCCGAGATTGAGGAAGTAATCTGGCATAGCTACCAGCACCGCCCGCAGGTATCCGCCGTCGACCAGCTCATTTTCGACTGGCTTCGACAGCAATCTCTGTTGGCTGATTGACACTCATTCTTACTCGCCTCACCATGCTACAAAATTCCAAAGGCCCAGAGCTTCCTGCCTGGGTATTTCTCATGATTCGCTTCGGCTCCCTTTTGCTGGTGGCGGTTGTAGCCTACATCGTGTTCCGGTGCAATAGCTAACGGATCGATGTAGAAATGCCTGCTTGCGTGTGTCGTCGATCGGCCAGCAGGGCACCATTTGGTTACTAACAACTATCATCAGCGACACTTAAGAAGCGAATGTGCGTCTCTACGGCGGAATGAACCATTTAGAAGGCGAAACTGATATACTTCCAGTATTTTACCGGAAGTTATTGCTCACCAAGCCTTCACATGATGAAACTACTTCTTCCTTCACTGGCTGCCTTACTGCTCGGTAGCCAGGCGTACGCGCAAAGCAACATTAAAACGCTGCCCTACCCACAAACCAAAAAAGTAGACACTGTTACCACTTATTTCAACACCAAGGTGGCCGACCCTTATCGGTGGTTGGAAAACGACCAGGCCACGGATACCAAGGCGTGGGTAGAGGAGCAGAACAAAGTAACCCAGAATTATCTCACCCAAATCCCCTACCGCGACGCCATTCGCAAGCGCCTCGAAACGCTGTGGAATTATGAGAAATACAGCGCTCCTTTCAAAGAAGGCAAGTACACGTATTTCTCCAAAAATACTGGCCTGCAAAGCCAGTTTGTGCTCTATCGCCAGCTCGGTGAGGGCGCCCCGGAAGTATTCCTCGATCCGAACAAGTTTTCTAAGGACGGCACCACATCGCTGGGGGTATTTCTTTCTCGAAAGATGGCAGCCTAGCCGCTTATCAGATTTCGGAAGGTGGCTCCGACTGGCGCAAAGTTATTGTGCTCAAAACGGCCGATAAATCCATCGTTGGCGATACGCTGAAAGATGTAAAGTTTTCGGGCTTGACCTGGCGCGGCAACGACGGTTTCTACTACAGCAGCTACGACAAGCCCAAAGCAGGCAGTCAGCTGGCTGGCCTCACGCAGTACCACAAGCTATTTTACCACAAGCTAGGTACTCCGCAAGCCTCGGATAAACTCGTATTTGGCGGCGACAAAACTCCGCGTCGCTACATCGGCGCCAATCTCACCGAAGATGAGCGTTTTCTGATTATCACGGCCGCTAACACGACCACCGGCAACGAGCTGTATATGCAGGATTTGAGCAAGCCCAACAGCACTATTGTGCAGATGGTGAGCGACGAGAAAAACGAGCATAATGTAGTGGATAATGTGGGGGGCAAATTGTACGTCCATACCAATCTGAATGCGCCCAACTTCCGAGTAGTAACGGTAGACGCTACCAACCCAACACCCGCCAACTGGAAAGACCTGATTCCGGAGAGCAAGAACGTGCTGAGCGTGTCGACGGGCGGCGGAAAAATCTTCGCTAACTACCTGAAAGACGCTACTTCCCTGATTGAGCAGTATGATATGAACGGCAAAAAAGAGCGTTCTATCGCTTTGCCTTCCGTAGGCTCCGCCAACGGATTTAGCGCCAAGAAAGAAGAGAAGGAAACGTACTACACCTTCACTTCTTACATCTTCCCGCCCACTATTTTCAAGTATGATATTGCGTCGGGCAAATCCACCGTTTTCAAGAAATCAGGTGTGCAGTTTGACCCAACAAAGTACGAGTCGAAGCAGGTGTTTTACACCTCCAAAGACGGTACTAAAGTACCCATGCTCATCACTCACAAAAAAGGCTTGGTGATGAATGGTAAAAACCCCACGCTGCTCTACGCTTACGGTGGCTTTGGCGTGAACATGACGCCTGGTTTTAGCACTTCGAATATCGTGCTGTTGGAGAACGGCGGCATTTATGCTGTGCCCAACCTGCGCGGCGGTGGCGAGTACGGCGAAACCTGGCACCAAGCCGGCACCAAGCTCAAAAAGCAGAACGTATTCGACGACTTCATTGCTGCTGCCGAGTACCTGACGAAGAACAACTACACTTCGAAAGATTACCTCGCCATTTCGGGCGGCTCCAACGGCGGGCTGCTCGTAGGCGCTGTCATGACGCAGCGCCCCGACCTGAGTAAAGTTGCGTTTCCGGCCGTGGGGGTAATGGATATGCTGCGCTACAACCAGTTTACGGCTGGCGCTGGCTGGGCCTACGACTACGGCACCGCTCAGGATTCCAAAGAGATGTTTGAATACCTCTACAAGTACTCGCCCTACCATGCGCTGAAGCCGGCCAACTACCCCGCCACCATGGTAACTACCGCCGATCATGACGACCGCGTAGTGCCTGCGCATTCCTTCAAGTTCGGCACCCGCCTCCAGGAAATGCAGAAAGGCTCGGCGCCCGTGCTCATTCGTATCGAAACCAAAGCCGGCCACGGCGCTGGTCGCTCCACAGCGCAGGTTATCAGCGAGCAGACCGACAAGTGGGCCTTCATGTTTCAGAACATGGGCGTACCGTATTCGGCCGCTACCAACTAGTGAGTGTAACTCAATACACATAAAAAAAGCCCCCAGAAGTAGATGTGGGGGGCTTTTTTTGGCGCTGGCAATTACGTGGTTATCAGGCTTTCTTTCCCGAATACTCTGCCACTTTCACGACGGCTTTACCGGTGTTTTCACCGTGAAATAAGCCCAGAAAAGCGGCTGGCAACTGGTCAAATCCTTCGGTAATAGTTTCCTGATATTGTAAGTGGCCCTGCTGATACCATTCGGAGAGTTGCTGCATTGCTTCTGGCCACCGCGGCAAATAGTCGCTGACGATAAAGCCTTGCAGGCGCGAGCTAGTTACGAGCAGCTTCCCCTCTGGGCGCGGCCCTACGGGCGCTTCCGTGGCATTGTAGCTCGAAATCTGACCGCAGAGGGCAATGCGTGCATGCTTGTTGAGCAGGTTATACACCGCATCGCTGATGATACCGCCCACGTTGTCGAAGTAGCAGTCGACACCGTGGGGAGCGGCTGCGGCCATGGCTTGGGCTATGTCGGAAGTGGTTTTGTAGTTGATAACTTCGTCAAAACCCAGCTCCTTTAAATACGCTATTTTCTGGTCGGAGCCAGCAATGCCAATCACGCGGCAGCCTTTGATTTTGGCTAGTTGCCCCACTACAAGACCCACGGCACCAGCCGCGCCCGACACCACCACGGTTTCGCCTGCTTTGGGCTGACAGATATCCAGCAATCCGAAATAAGCCGTGATGCCCGGCATCCCGAGCAAACCCAGATAATAGCCCAGCGGCGCCTGATCAGTGGGAATTAGCTGCAAACCGCCCCCTTCAGACAGGCTGTACTCCTGCCAAGGCAGCGAGCCCACTACCACGCTCCCTACCGGCAGCTTCGGATGCTGGCTTTCTACTACTTCGGCCACCACAGCACCTTCCATGGGCTGACCGACCTCAAACGGTGGCACATATGATTTGCCCTCGTTCATACGGCCGCGCATATAGGGGTCCACGGAAACGTAAAGGGCCTTCAGCAACACCTGACCCTGCTGGGGCGAGGGCACATCAATGGTTTTGAAGGTAAACTGAGCCGCCGTTGGCTCCCCTTTCGGGCGGCTGGCGAAGAGAATAGTTTGGCTTTGCATAACAGATTGGAAGAGTGGGAAAACTGGAAAAAGCTCCCCAATAGCATCTATTACGATAGAAAGCCCCTCATAGGTAGATACTCAAGCAAAACTATTGGCTTAAGCTTTCTAGCTACAAAAAAGCCCCCCAATACCTGTATTGGGGGGCTTTTCAACCTTTCACTTTACATCATTACAATGCATTTAGCTTTAGTAATTCCCTGTCCTCGGGATACATATCAACCATGGCGTATTTCCGCTGATTAGTGATATTCATCTCATCCAATACATCCACCATATCCTGATACTTAGCGTCTGTAGTTGTTTTGATAAGAACTACAATATTAGGGTTTTGCTGCTTTCGTTGTAGCAGCATTTGGCGCAGCCCTTTTTCACCAAAATTGGTGGTATAAAGTTCGGGTTGTTTCTCTGGAGCATTTAGCCCGAAGAAGTAATGGATTTGCCGATCCTGACCTACTAGAAGAGTTACCCTACTTTGTCCGCATCCAAAGTCACAAATGGGTGGTGGATCACAATATGTGCGGTGCCCAGGCATTGCAAGATTTATTACGGCCGCCTTCGTAAAATTTCCTGCTATAATAAAGAACGTCACCAGCATAAATCCCAGCCCAACCATAGGCGTCATGTCGGGAACGCGCTTGCTAGAGAAGCGGCGGCCGTGCTTGCGGCGGTTTATGGGGCCATTGAGGGTAGTTTCAGCCATAATTCATCGTGATATAGTGGAATTCGAATAGATCAACGCCACTACTTTATGCCTTATTGTTAGGCCTGTGCGCTGTGCAGCTTATGCAGACAACTAGTCCAGCAAAACTGACCAGCGCACAGGCAAAAATCACTCAGCTACTGCGCTACTGATGCTACCAGCTTTGTATCGGCCCAATGCCAGGCTTCATCCAGTTGTTGCTTTGTTTGCTGCGCTTTGGCCTTGTTGTTCGCACCCAGGTACGCCTGGTATAGTCCCGACAAAGCCCAGCCATTGTGCGGTAGCCGCTCTAAGTCCTGCTGATACACCGCAATGGCCTCATCGTACTGCTTGTCAGCGAGTAGCACGGCACCCAGTTGGTGCCGGACCGAGAAAAACCAATCGGGGGGCTCGTTGTATTTGAGCGCGTCTTCCAGCACTACAGCCTGACGGAGCACGGCAATACTTTGCGCGTGCTTGCCTTCTCCGTGCAAAATGGCGCCATCCAGCTCGCGTTGGGCAATTTCGGTAATGGTGCGCATGGAGTTGATACCAAACAAAATACCCTTCAGAGTAGAATCCCGGCCTAGCACCCGCAGCTGTTCTAGCTCGCGGCGCGCATTCACGGTGTTCTTTTTGGCTACCCACGCCATGCCCCGGGCATAGTGCCGAATGGCTTGCGGGTACACCAGCGTGGTATCGAAGTTTTTCATGGCCAGCACCTCATCCCAGCGCCCAAATTTCACGGCCACATTGTACGGGATAGTATAGAAGTGTTGCAGCGAGGGGCCCATCACTGGGTTTTTCATCAGAGGCTTGCTTACATAGGCGGCCAGCTTGGCGGCTCCGCGCAGGGCCACTTTGCTGTTGCCTTCCAGCGTAGCGGTGGCCGTCAGGAAATGGTAGTTGTGCGGATGATAGCCTAGCGGGTAAGCGCCTTGGGCATGGCAGGCGGCCGTATAGCTGCTATCCGCTTGCAATGCCTCCAGGTTAGCCAGCGTGCCTTGGTGGTAGGCGCCGGTTCGGATGTAGGTGTGCGAGGGCATGTGCAGCAAATGTCCAGCGCCAGGCACCAAATGAGTCAGCAAATCAGCGCTTTTATTGGCCGCATCCGGATGGGTAGATGCCTCCGTAGCGTGAATGTAGAAATGGTTGGCGCCGGCATGGTTTGGATGTCCCTTGAGTACCTGCTTCAGGGTGCCCACAATTTCGGCCGTCCAAGGCTGGGGCTGACCGTTTTTCTGCCAGAGGTCCCACGGGTGCAGGTCCATCACGGCCTCGGCATACATCGCCCCAATATCCGGGTCATCAGGGTACTGCTGATACACCGTTTTGAGAGCCGCGGCGTAGGCCTGATCGTAGCCCGACCGATCAGCGACCGGGCCGGGCGGATAGCGCTTTGCCAGTGCCCTAATCAGCGCTTGCTCTTTCGGACTGGCCGTTGCCGCCAGCCGCTGCGCCTTCTGCACCGCCTCATAGGCGCGCTTGAAATTATCGGGCTCCATGCCCGCGTTGTAATTCGGCCCCAGCACGTAGCTATAGCCCCAGTAGCCCATCGCGCAAGTAGAATCCTGACGGGTGACTTCGTAAAACGAGCGGGCCGCCTCAGCGTGGTTGAAGCCGTAGGCCAGCATCAGGCCCTGATTGAAGTACTGAATGGCTTCCGGGTTTTTAGAGCTGATGGGAAACGTAATTCCCTCTAACCCTGGCAGGTGGGGGGCTTTTTTGCCCGATGCATACCAAGCCGTATCCGCGATAACGGGCGGTGCGCACATCGTGACCGTAACAGGCTGCGAGGCTGGCGAAACCCGGCGCGCAGTCTGCTCCTTTGTGGTGCAGCCAGCTCCTATTCCCAGTGTCACCAGCCCAACCCAAACGCTATATCTCAGCATACAATTACTTGTTGAAAATGAGACATGCCCAGAGGCTACACAGCTATTTGCGCCGCGGGGGGCTTTTTTAGAATCCATCGAGGGTGCGTTCCCGAAGTCAGCGGATCAATCCATTTGTGATCAGCAGCGAATACCTTTTATTAAGGTACAAAACGCCATAATTATCTGCAATAGAGCGCACTAAAAGGAAGACATGGCCTCTCCGGCAACCGGCAGGCAGGTGATTCCCTGCCTACTGTGGCGCTTGCAACTGCCCTAATTCTTCTCTAGCTTACTACTACGCCCACACGTTTTGCCCCCCAGCCGCCGCGCCTTTGGTAAGCCTGGCCAGCGAACGCCGACTAGTAGCTGGCCTTCCTCTTCCCGCTTTTCTCCTGACTATGATTGTTCGAGAAACGCCCCACAGCTTTACCTGCATTGCCCAGCACGACCACGCGCATGTTTCCGGGGTGATGGCCGATCATTGGCGGGATGTGTATTTTGGCGATGCGGCGCGGCGGGCTGATGTGGTACTGGCCGTGTATGAGCACGACCGAGGCTGGATTCCACTGGATGCCGAACCGCTTTGGAACGAGCAGACGCAGGCGCCCCACTCCTTCCTCGACTTCCCACCGGCGCCCCGCCTTCAGCACTACGAGCAGGGCATCACGGAGCTGGAAAATCGTGCGCCTTACGCAGGCCTGCTGTCCAGCCTGCATTACACTGGTTTTCCTGAAATGGCCAAACTAGCCGCGGGTCGGCAGTTTCTGCAACGAGAGGAAAGCCGCCAGCAACGGCTCAGGCAGCAGTTGGGTTTCACCGCATCAGCACAGCCCACCCTCGATTTTCATGTGCAGCTGCTTAAGTTTCTCGACCGCTTGTCGCTGTACCTATGCCTGAACGAGCCGGGTGCCACTAAAGAACAAGAACACCCGTGGTACCAAGCCGGCATCCCTTTCTCCGATTATTTCGACTTCACCGGCCACCAGCTTATCCAAACCAAATGGATTTCTAAAAATGAGGTGCAGGTCGTGCCGTTTCCCTTTGATGAAGCCTTCTGCGTGACGCTGCCTTACAAAGAGCTGCGCAAAACTGAGTTGGCGACCGATGGCTTACTGGCCTGTTATCAGCGTGCTTTGGTTCAAAAATTCCAGGTTTGGATCACTGAATAAATATCTCCCTGACGCAGCGCACTCGGGGGGCTTTTTTGCTATTACGGTTGCCGGAATAGGATGACGCTATTTGCGAAAAACACAATCCTCTGCCTACAATTCTACGCTGAGCTCAATTACCAGTAATAAGTAGCCTAAAGGCCAAAATTCTATTCTTAAACACGGGCACATTTACGCCTCAGTAAGCCACCTTTTACAAATTACTTTGTCTGTTTATCAGTAACTTAAGGCTAATTCATCACTAACCCCTTTCAATTATGAACGACCAAACCGCTTTAATTACCGGTGCCTCCAGCGGCATTGGTTTCGAGCTGGCCCGGTGCTTCGCGCGCGACGATTACCGCGTCGTGCTAGTTGCCCGCCACCTCGACGAGCTAAAGGAGGCGGCCCGCCTGCTTCATCAGGAATTTGGAGGTGTTGATATTGTGCTCCTGCCCTTCGACTTGAGCCGACCTGAAACACCTGAGCAGATTTATGAGGAAACGAACAAGCGTGGGCTGCAAATTGACGCCTTGGTGAACGATGCCGGCTTCGGCGAAACCGGCTACTTCACCGACACTGATATCGGCACTGAGCTGAACATGATTCAGGTAAACGCGGCCTCGCTCGTGCACCTGACCAAGCTCTATCTGCGTGATATGGTAGAGCGCAACTACGGCCGTATTTTGCAGTTGGGCTCTATTGCTTCATTCTCGCCCAGCCCCTGCCAAGCCGTGTACGCCGCCACCAAGGCCTTCGTGCTTAGCTTCACCGAGGCCATACAGCACGAGCTGAAGCAGCAGAAATCGGCCGTCACAATGACGATTCTGTGCCCACCGCCCACCGATACCAACTTCTTCCACGTGGCCCACGCCGAGCATACCCGCGCCGCCAGCCACGCTGTTTCGGCCCGCGAGGTGGCCGAGGGCGGCTACGACGACATGATGGAAGGCGAAGCTCGCTCGCTGCCCACTGTCAGCGCCAAATTCAACTTTTTCTCCAGCCTAGTTCTCCCCGACTCTATGCTGGCCACCCTGATGAACACGCAGTTACAAAGTGCCAGACGCTAATCCGACCCTCCGCTGAGAACGCCTCCCAACCAATTCGGCCGGGGGGCGTTTTTATTTATATTCAAGGCTCTTACGAGCCTACCACCTTATCACATCTATTAGCCACTATTTGAGAAGAATGGATACGGATACCCCACGCGTTTTTTCCGCCGATACTGAGGAGGCTTTATGGCAGCAGGTGACTGCCGATATGCAGCAACAAAACAATCTATTTGACTACGATGCTGAGCTGGTGCAGGCGGGCTACCACATGCGCATGGCCATCGAGATCGACTTGGGGGGCGGTTTTGAGGGCGGCTTCGAAACCACGGCTTTTACCGCTTTAGTCCCCAACCAAACACCCCTGCGCTTTTCTATGCACGAGCAGGACTGGGTGCACGAAATTGGCAAGCTGCTTGGCCTCACCGACATAGAGCTGGGCGACCCGGAACTAGACGCCACCTTTATCATCACCACCAACAGCGCCGAGATTCTCCGCGACCTGCTGCTTTCCGACCCTGAGCTGCGCCAAACACTGCTGCGCCACTCCACGGCGCGCCTGGCTCTGGCTCCAACCTCCGAAAGCCCCGCCGCCGAAGTCTATCTAATGTTCACTGAAGACGCCGGTATCATAGACCCGGCCGAGCTACGGGAAGTGTATCACCTCATGATCACGCTGTTGCAGAAAATCATGTCTTTGCCCATTCCCGCTCTCGACGCACCAGTTTCGTAAGCGCCGACTGTATTTCCAGCGGCTTGTTTCTTCCCTTCGTCAGGAAGCTGGCTGGCTATGCTCCATCCTTATTTACTGTGGAATGAGCAAGTGTATAAAGCACTCACATGTATTGGCAAAAGTGGGTTTAAAGGATAATTTAGCAGTATATCCTCTCCACTATGCTCTCTTTTCTTCCCACTTCTGTTGTTAACACCGTCGCTGCTGGTTTCAGCGTTTTGTTTGGGCTACATTCCTCAGTAGTCACACTGCCGCACGTTAGCCCCGGCGCTTCACTTAGCACATCTTCGCCCACAACTACTGCCCTGGCCACGCCGGCACCTGCGCCAACCTACACGGTCATTGACCTTATGCCGGACTTCTGGAAATTCTGGCAACAAGCCAAGGATAAAGACGAGCAAACGCAGGTGCAGCTATTCCGGCAGCTGGTCTCGAATCCTCATGCCGAGGTGTACAACAACAAGGTATTGGGCGGCAGCTCCGACAAAACGTTTGACGATGATTTGCCGCAGCGCTACCCGAAAATAATGGCCCTAGTGCAGCCCAAGATTGCCATCGTGGAGCGCCTATCGAAGCAAATCGGCAAAGACCTGCCGCGCTATGAGAGTCGCTTCCGCAAGACGTTTCCCGATCTAAACTATAGCGGCCGCATCTACTTCATGTTCTCGCTGGGGGCTTTTGATGGCGGCACGCGCACCATCGAAGGCAAGCAGGCGCTGTTATTTGGCCTCGATATGATGGCCTACGTGTACGGCGACGAAGCCGATCCGGAGCCCTTCTTTGACCACGAGCTATTCCACGTGTATCACTCGCAGTTTATGGAAGAAGATGATCAGCTCATCGCGGCTTTGTGGCGGGAGGGGTTGGCTACTTACGTGGCACATGCCCTAAACCCCAAGGCGGCGGGCGTCGGGTTGTTTGGACTACCGCGCAATACGCCCGAGCGCACCCAAGCTGATTTGCCCCGTTACGCCCGCGAATTGCACGCGGTTTTAAGCTCTACCTCCAGCGATGATTACGCCCGCTATTTTTTGGGTGGCCGCGACGAGCAAGCGCCTACTCCTGCTCGCTCCGGCTACTACATCGGTTACCTCGTAGCCGAAAAGCTGGCCAAGAAGCATTCCTTGCCGGAGTTGGCCCATGCTACCTTAAGCAAGCTCCGCCCCGAAATAGAGCAGGCTCTGACTGAATTGGAAGCCCAGCCAGTGGCCAAGTAACCCTTCTCTAGTTAGCTGAGGAGGACAGATGTTAGCTAATTCCAAGTAGTAGGTTTGTACTATGGCCATGTCTTGGTCAACGGCCATAATTGTTAACTACATGCACCCCGCATTGATTGAATAAGGTCAGTTTAACGCTGGGCTGTGAGGACATCTTTGCCTAAAATTCCATAAACTAATGACTCCATAGTTAATAGATCAATCGCACTATACTTCTTGCTTAATTTAATTAAATAATACTATTTACAGGGGGTATAGTTAGTTGTATTCAGCGAGCTATTATTTAACTTGTCTGCTCTTAATTAGCACCCTCATATTATTCTTAAGGTCACTATTTGTTCGAAAACGCTTTTCTTCTTTTTGATTTCTAAAAACCAACTTCTCCTATCCTCCGTGCAAAAACCATATAATATTCTCAGCCTATGCATTGTCTTATCTTTCGCGGCCTGTAGCAAAGACCATGATGACAACCCCGTACCTACCAAATCGGAGCCGAAGCCGGACTTTACAGTAGGGTATTATTTCACTAATCAGGGGGATGCTAAAGTTGAGACGGTATGGCTCCAGACGAAGACTTTTTATCCCGGCAAAAATGCCTCGGAGAGTAATCGCCTACAGTTTTACGATAACACCTATCCTAATATTACCCCAACTCAGCAGATTGCGCACGTTTTCACCGAGCCCCATATGGACAAGAAGCTCTATCCGGGCTGTACTACCTATATGAAGGTGGTTTTGCGCTTCCGCAACCGTGTGTATACTCCTTTCCCCGCCGCCGTTCCCGCCGACGGGCACCGCTTCCGCGTCTTCGAGTTGCCCGCTGACACCGTAACCGCGGCAGCCAACTGTACGCGCAGTTTCAACTGGCCCTCCGACACGCTAAAATACCCCGAAGTGCGCTTTTATAACTAGCACCAGCGCTTTTCATTCCCGGCTGTTAACGGATTATAAAATCTCCGCAGGCGCTGCATTCAGTAGCTTCTGTAGCTGTTGCGCGTTCAGCACTCCGGCTCCGCCGATGCCGTTGTTGAAATAGATATAAGCCTCGCGTACTGTAGGCTCAGCCTGAATTTCTTGGGCCACGCGCTGCAAAAACGCCTCGTCGTACGGCGATGTGTACAGCACGGGCACGCCGTGAAAGCGGTAGTACACCTGTGGCGTGTTCACGATTACTTCATCAGGCAGGGCTGCCGGGTAGCTTTGCCCCACGAACGTAATGTTGCGCCGGCTCAGCTCCCGCAGTATTTCACCATCCCACCAGCTTGGGTGCCGAAATTCCACCACGTTGTGAAAGTCAGGATCAAGCTGTTCCAGCATACGACCCAACAGTTCCTCTGTGTAGGCGGCTTTGGGGGGCAATTGGAATAGAATCGGGCCCAGCTTTTCGCCCAGTCCCTCGCGCACGGTGCCGTAGAAGTCGGCCAGCACGGGCGCGGCTTCCGCACTGAACTTCTTGTAATGGGTGACGATGCGGGGGGCTTTTACGGCAAACCGAAAATCGGCAGGACTTTGCGCAAACCAGGTTTCGAATACCTTCAGCTCTGGCATCCGGTAGAAGGTCACGTTTACTTCCAGCGTATTGAACTGGGTGCAGTAATACGCAAACCACTTGCGCGGCGGCAGGCCTTCGGGATATAGTACGCCTTTCCAGTCGCGGTAGGAAAAGCCAGAGCAGCCGATGTAGTATGCGGGCATCACGGTCGGAGTAGATAGCTTGGCTTCTACGCGACTTTTGCCTGCTGGTATCGTTATCGCCTGATTTGCGCCGTGCGGGGGGCTTTTTTTAGCGCCTGTGGCCCCCTAACGCCCCGCTATCACTATCAGCCAGTAGAGGAAATATACCAGCGGAATCATCATCATATACACCCACCAAGTTGGGTGCGTGAGCCGATATTTCCAGCTTTTGTGGTCTTGTTCGTGCGTATTCATGCTCGTAGCTACCGTTGGATACTGCTGTCCTGACGAAATATGGTGCCTGCTACGCACTGCCACCGCCGGCTCTATGCGTGCTCACAACAGCTCTTCATGGAGCAGAAGTAAACACGCAGTGTGTGCGCATCGCAAGCTTTTCAATTGCTGCACCCGCCGCGCTTCGGCCAGTGCCTTGCTACTCCCGAACCGGTGGCTTTTGTTAGCCCCGTTTCAGACCCATGCGCTCCACTGTTTCGCCCTCAAAATCGAACTGAATGAGTATCGCGGGCTCCTCGCCTACTACCCAGCCGTCGTGGCCCGGCGCAATGGCTACTACTTGGGGGCAACATATTCTTCCATCTCCCCATCCCGGTACTGAATAGCCAATCTCCCCGCCGCCAGGAAACCAACGTGCGCATGCTCACATAATTCCGTCCCAATCACGGGCTTCACATCCTTCGACCACCGAAAACCAACCGGGTACACTAGCCGCTTCACGCGGGAGTTGCCGGTACGTACTACATCAACTTGCACGCCGCCAATTTCGTGGCGCTCAGCATTTTTCAGGGGACCTAATAGTGTGTCAGTAGTCGTCATCGGTGCAGAGTGAAAACACGGGAGTTGAAACGCGAGAGCCTAGTTAAATATAGCAAATTCTCGGCATAGCCTGTTGCTAGCTGACTGTGTTGCGTCCACATATTTTCATGTTCTGGTCAGGCCTTGCGGTACTTGCTCCACAGCACGTATGTGGGGGGCTTTTTTACTCCCGATTATCACCTTATTCAGTAGCGGTTGAGGAATTGCTTTATTGCTCCTGAAAATGGTACAGAAAGGTAATTATGCCGGTGTAAGCAGGCTTTTTCGAGTCCATAATCTCCAGCGTTACTTGTAGGCGGGCTTTGGCAATACCGCGCAGGTTTGCTACCGAAAGCAGCGTAGCCCGCAAGCGCACCTGGCTGTTCACGGTCACAGCCTGGTTGAAGCGCAGCTGCTCAATTTCGTAGTTGACCTGCATTTTAAGGTTCTCGATATCCGCAATCTGCTGCCACAGATACGGTAGCAGCGCCACGGTGAGGTAGCCGTGCGCGATAGTGGCCTTAAACGGTGACTCTGCCAGCGCCCGCTCCGGGTCCACGTGAATCCACTGGTGATCGAGGGTAGCGGCGGCAAACTGGTTGATCTGCTCCTGGGTAACGGTATGGTAGGCCGACACGCCCATTTCCTGTCCTACGAGGCTTTCTAATTCGGCTAAGCTGGAAATCGTACGCATGATTATGGGCTAATTACGAGGAAGTAATAAAGCCCAAACATACATGTTGGCAGTTGGTATTCGCGGAAAATGAATGCACCTGTCGGCCTAATGATCAGCCTTCAGGGGCCGAACTCCCTCATTCTAAAAGAAACTTAACAACCTTGGATAGCTAGAATCCAGAACTTACAACGGTCGTCATTCACGGCAATCTTCTGCAATAACCCAACGAATACTCCTTAAAGTAGCTGCACCCGGAAGGGGATTTTGAGATGAGGCAGCACTAGATTACATCTTACGAATAGCTCATTTTAAGCGAGTTAGTCATGATTTAAACAAAAAACTATTCGTTTACTTTGAAATACAAAGTTCTTTTACATCCTTTGTCATGTCACTTATTCATATTACTCAAAAGCAGTACTGTCATGACACTTACCAAAAGCATTTCTCTCGTTGCGCTGGTTACCGGGCTCCTCTTGCTCATCCCCCTGACGGCTAAGCTAACAATGGCTAATATGCTCTGGACCGCGGAGGATTTTGTGGCCGCCGGCATCATGCTCTTCGGTGCGGGTCTCACGTTCGTCCTGATTGCGCGATTGGGGAACAATAACACCTACCGGTTGGCCGCCGCTGCCGCAGTAGGCGCCGGGCTTCTACTCGTGTGGGCCCAGCTGGCGGTAGGACTCGTGGGGAGCGAAGACAACCCCGTCAACCTGCTGTTTGGTGCGGTGCTGGCCGTCGCCTTCATCGGGTCTATAGCCGCGCGCTTCCAGCCACGCGGTATGGCCAACGCCATGTTCGCGGCCTCGCTGACCTATGTGGTGGTCACCCTGCTGGCACTGTTTGTATGGCCGCCCTCCCCTGACACCGCCGAGCCTCAGGTACGCCTAGCGAATGTGCTAGCCGCCAACGGAGTATTTGCCGCCATTTGGGCATTTTCGGGTTGGATGTTTCTCCGCGCCAGCGCCTCCAGCTCCAATCAAAACCGACAGTTGGCGTAGTCGTGTAAAATAGGAAGCTGCACCCAATAGTAGCTTGACGATGTAATGACTGAATATTTTATACACTATAGAATTACGTTCTTAGAATTGATAGACAAGTAATTATTAACAGCGCATAGCTACCTAGAAACAGCAACGCCCCGCAACCATACAGGTTGCGGGGCGTTGCTGTTTGCTACACAACTGGTAATGCGCTACACCCTCGCGTCAGTTGTAAGCACAGCTTTACCGTACTAAGGGTCAAGTATGCGGCGTTGGCGAAATCGCTATAACTTGCTGGCAAGCTGGAAAGCGCAACAACGCATCACATCCGAAAACGAAAATCAAGGAACGAACACATAGAATATGGCTTCAGGTTTTTTTGCGCTACTAGATGATATTTCCGCGTTGGTGAAGGTGAGCGCCGCTAGTTTAGATGACGTGCCTGCCCAGGTAGCCAAAACCACCGGCAAAGTCTCAGGCATTGTTATAGACGATACGGCAGTTACGCCTAAGTATGTCGTGGGCCTCGACCCATCCCGTGAGCTTTCTATTATCTACCGGATAGCGAAAAAGTCACTGATCAATAAGTTATTGATTCTAAGTCCGGCGGCCTTGCTGCTGGGGTATTTCGCGCCCTGGGCCATTACACCCATTTTAATGTTGGGGGGGGCTTATTTGTGCTTCGAAGGCTATGAAAAGGTGCACGCTATGTTTAGCAAGCACCCCGACGTGCCAGCCGACAGTGAGCAGCTAAAACAAATTACGCCGGAGGAGCTGGAACAGGAACGGGTGGCCGGGGCCGTGCGCACTGATATTATCCTGTCGGCCGAAATCATGGCTATTGCCTATAGCCAGGTAACCGACCAGCCGGTAGTAAATCAGATTGCCGTAATGGCGGCCGTAGCCGTTTTTATTACTATAGCGGTATATGGCTTTGTGGGCCTGATCGTGAAAGCCGACGATTTCGGGGTGCACCTGGCCCAGGACAAATTCCACCCTGCTACCCAGAAATTGGGGCGCGGCATCGTTAAATTTATGCCGCACTTCCTAAGTATCTTAAGCTACGTGGGCACTGCCGCCATGCTGTGGGTTGGGGCAGAAATCATCGCCCACGGCATTCCATTTACCGCTCATTTACTGCACGATCTGGAAGAGGCGTTAGCGCATATCCCGATTGTGGCTTGGCTTGCCAAAGCGCTATCCTGTGCTATTGGCGGGTTAATGATTGGTTTTGTGGTTGAGAAAATAGTGCATCTGGGTAAGAAGATATCCAGCAAGAAAAAGGAAGCCGTAGGATAACACTGGTTCGCACGAAAGCGGCTGAGCGAAACAGGATCTTCTCAGCTCCATTCGGAAAGCCATGCCCCACACAGCTAGCCCATGCCGGAAAGCCCCCAGCAAAACAATCCTGCTAGGCTGGTTGTCTTAAACTGCGTCGTTTTAATCAATAAGCGGCCCACGTACTAATTCTGCTTATGAACATTGGAATCATCGGCGCCGGCCACATCGGCAGCGCCTTGGCCGTACGGCTCACCAGCCTCGGCCACTCGGTCTATATTGCCAACTCCCGCGGCCCTGAAACGCTGACGGACTTATCTAAAAAAACGGGTGCTATCCCCGTCACGGCCCAAGAAGCGGCCCGCCACGGCGAAATCATTGTGGTAACTATCCCGCTGAAAAAAATCCCTGACCTACCCAAAGACCTGTTCGAGGGCGTGCCCGCCAGCGTGCCGGTAATTGACACCAGCAATTACTACCCTTTGCTGCGCGACGGTCAAATTCCGGAGTTGGAGAGCGGCGACCTGACCGAGAGCGAATGGGTGCAGCAGCACCTGGGCCGCCCGGTGCTAAAGGTGTTCAACAACATCTTCGCCGCAAACCTCGAAAACAACGGTCAGCCTGCTGGCACGCCCGGCCGCATCGCGCTAACGGTGGCCGGCGACGATACGGCCGCCAAGCAAAAGGCAATGGCCTTGGTCGAGGAATTGGGTTTCGACGCCGTGGACGGCGGCAGCCTGCACGAGTCGTGGCGGCAGCAGCCGGGCTCGCCGCTATACTGCACTGATTTGCCGGCTGCCGAAGTGCAGCAGCATTTAGCTAGCTTGGGCACCACGCGCACGGCCGAGCAGCACACCCAATTCGCGGCCAACCAAGCCGCGTCAGAGAAACAGTTGGAGGCGCAAGGCGTCCGGCTGTAAGAGCCGCCACCTAAATCCACTTTGGCCACCCAACCGCTAGCCGGTTGCCTCAAGCCCCACGGAACTAGTCCCGTGGGGCTTGTTCTGTAAAGGGGCGTTGCCAAGTGCCGTTTCGAGTGCTACGTAACCGGAGCCAGCGCTTTAGTCTAGCATCAGTACTATGGAAGATCCCTGGGGTATCTGGTGACAAAGCAACCTTCCCGTCCCCGTTTCGCCCACTACAGCAGCCTCCAAGAAACGCAGCACCTAACAGGCTCAACAGATGTTCTAGGCTCTCTGCCCTCATTTCTCAAACGCCCTCAACGACACGCTACGCCCCATAGTACAGCAAATTCGGATTGGGTAAGATTCCGACTATATGGCTATTCACGAGCTGCCAGTTCGAGCCAGTTTAGTGTTCACTACAAGCTAAAAAAGCCCCCCAGCACCCGCTACACCTGCGGCTGAAGATGTTTGGGGTTGTGCTGGCGCGAGTTTCGCGCAGCGTAACTCGTGACAGTCTTTGTCGGGAGGCTGCGCCTCCTACCGTTTGCGCCGCTTGCAGCCGGGCTTGTTCTTGCGTAGCTTGTCGCTGCGCGGCAGTTGAACGCAAATTTCACACTCAATTAGTTACCTAATTTAAGCACTTACTGACTAGGTAACAATCACAAATTACGTGTGAAAACAACCATATTCACCAAACAAAATAATTTTTAAGGCTCAAAGAATTATGAAACTAGTTTCATTTAGAATTAAAAATTTCAAGTCGATTATAGATTCTGGCTGGTGTAACCTATCAAAAGATAATATAACATGTCTCATTGGGCAAAACGAATCTGGCAAATCCTCTATTCTGGAAGCACTCAATTGTTTTTCGCTTGAGACAATGGATGAAGATTTTATCAGGAACGATATGAGTTTACCTATTATTTCATGCAAATTCGAAATAGGCAAAGACGAAGCTAATAAGATTTTTTCTACCTTTTCAAAATCAGATAATTATGATACTTTTATTTCAATACTAGATAAATTAAAATATACAATTGAGGTTATTAGGTTTGTTCATAAAGAAACAGAACTTAATAAATTATACACCAACTACGGTAAAGAGATTCAGAGCTTTTTGGTATCTCAACCCCAAATGCCAAAAGACATATTATCAGACACGACTTTAGATGATAAAACAAAAAACGATACAATTATTAAATATAAATTTAATTGGGCTAATTTTGTATAAACATGGGACAAGCATGAACCGTCTTTTATATTATTTAATGACGAGAACAGCTTACTACCAAATGAAATAACTATAGAAGAACTAGTAGAAGATGATGAAAATGCAATTGGCAAAGAAGCAGCTATAAATTTATTAGAAATTGCCAAAATTGATATAGAAAAATTGAAATCTTCCAATCCCAGATCCATAAAACAATATATGTCTACATCTAATAAAAATATAACAGCGAGATTTCAAGATTTTTGGACACAAAAGATTGGGAAAGAAAATAAAATAGAAGTAGAAATAGAATTAAAAAATCGTGAGGCTTCACATAAAATGGCAGGTGAGCCTTACCTACAGTTTTGGATAAAAGATAGCGAACACACATTACATCCGAAACAAAGAAGTAAAGGCGTCAGATGGTTTATATCCTTTTACCTCTCCTTGAAAGCAGATGCAATGGTTAATAAAGATTCAAAATCCATTTTCCTGATTGATGAACCAGGTGCTAGTCTTCATGCTAGAGCTCAGGAAGATGTATTAAAAGTTTTTGAGGATATTCAAACATCAAATCAAATTATATACACCACACATTCACAAAATTTAATTGAATTTAATAATATTCATAGGCTTTTGGCTGTACAAAGAAAAGATGAATCAGATGAAGAAAGTGACACAGTTGTAATTCCAGCATATCATTTAGGTTCAGCATCCACAAACACTCTCGCACCTATACTTGGCCATATGGGGATTGATTTTTCTGATCAAAATGTTATATCAAAAAGAAATAATATAATATTAGAAGAGATTAATGCTTATTATTATTTAATTGGATTTTCTAAACTGTTCAGTAAAAGTGATTATAATTACCTACCTGCTACGGGTGTATCAAATATCAAACAACTTGCACTTCTGTTTTTAGGCTGGGGCCTTAAATTTGGAATTGTTATGGATGACGATAGCGCTGGCAGAAATGCGTACAATGGAATTTTAAAAGATATTTTTCAGAACAATAATGAAGTCGCTATAAAGAATATGTACAAACTAAAGAAGTGTGATGGTATCGAAGACGTATTTTCTGAAGAAGATTTTCTTCAGAAAATATTAGGAATAGAAAAGCCTAACAACTTAAATTATAAAAACAATTCAGAACTTGCCAAATTGTTAAAGATATCCAAACCTATAACAGCATTAAATTTTTATATAGCTGTTCGTGACAATATCTTGAGCATTGACAGCTTTTCAGATAATTCAAAGAAGGGTATGAAAGAATTAATGGATAACATTGACATCTTAATTGCAAATCAGCAGGATTAGAAGACAATATGTCCTTTTTCACCTATTAGTTATACTCTCTTACAGCCAAAAAGTCAGCAAAAGCTCTTCTGCACCCCGTTTGCTAAGCCACTCGTAGAACTTCCTAACCCGAAGCACCTACTAAAGACCTAGCAGCCATGAACTTTAATAATTATACGATCAAGGCACAGGAGGCCGTGCAGAAGGCCACTGAAATTGCCGGGGGCAATCAGCAGCAGGCCATCGAGACGGGCCACCTGCTGAAGGGCCTCTTCCAGAGCGACGAGAACGTACTGTCGTTTCTGGCCAAAAAGCTGGGTGTGAACCTGAATATCCTCACGCCTCGCCTCGACTCTATTGTAGCTGCTTATCCGAAAGTAAGCGGCGGTTCGCCATATCTATCGAATGATGCCAACGCGGCTTTGCAGCGGGCTACCGGCTTCCTCAAGGAGTTTGAGGATGAGTATGTGTCGGTGGAACACTTGCTGCTGGGGCTGCTGGGGGGCAAAGATGCCGTAGCTACCCTGATGAAGGATGCGGGCTTCAATGAAAAAGACCTGAAAGCTGCTATTAAGGAGCTGCGGGGCGGCCGCAAAGTAACCAGCCAGACCGCCGAGGATCAGTACCAGAGCCTCAACCGCTACTCCCGCAACCTGAACGAGCTGGTCCGCACCGGCAATATGGACCCGGTGATTGGCCGCGACGAGGAAATCCGTCGGGTGCTCCAGATTCTGTCGCGCCGCACCAAGAACAACCCTGTGTTGCTGGGTGAGCCTGGCGTGGGTAAAACCGCCATTGTGGAGGGCTTGGCCCAGCGCATTGTGGCCGGCGACGTACCCGAAAACCTCAAGGACAAAATTATCATGTCCTTGGACATGGGCTTGCTCATCGCGGGGGCCAAATACAAGGGCGAATTTGAGGAGCGCCTCAAGTCCGTCATTAAAGAAGTAACCGACTCCGACGGCCAGATCATCCTGTTCATCGACGAGATGCACACGCTGATTGGGGCCGGTGCGGGCGGCGAGGGCGCTATGGACGCGGCCAACCTGCTTAAGCCGGCGCTGGCGCGGGGCGAGTTGCACTCCATTGGTGCTACCACGCTCAAGGAGTACCAGAAGTATATTGAGAAGGATAAGGCGCTGGAGCGTCGTTTCCAGGCAGTGATGGTGGATGAGCCCAGCATTGAGGACGCTATCAGCATCATGCGCGGTATCAAGGAAAAGTACGAGCTGCACCACGGCGTACGCATCACCGACGATGCCGTAATTGCCGCTGTGGAGCTAAGCAGCCGCTACATCACCGACCGTTTCCTACCCGACAAAGCCATCGACCTGATGGACGAAGCAGCAGCAAAACTGCGCATTGAGCTAAACTCTATGCCCGTGGAGCTGGACGAAGTGCAGCGTCGCATTATGCAGTTGGAGATTGAGCGCGAAGCCATCCGTCGGGAAGAAAACGTTGACCGGGAAAATGTGCTTAATAAGGAGCTGAGCGAGCTGACCGCCAAGCGTGACTCCCTGAAAGCGCAGTGGGAAAACGAGAAATCGGTGCTCACGAACATTCAGGAGCAGAAAGAGGCTATCGAGCGCTTTAAGGTAGAAGCCGAGCAAGCTGAGCGGCAAGGCGACTACGGCCGCGTGGCGGAACTGCGCTACGGCAAGATTCAGGAAGCCGAAGCCAAGCTCAAAACCTTGCAGGACGAAGCTAACGCCAATAAGGACGGCGGCTCGATGCTACAGGAAGTGGTGACCCACGAGGACATTGCCGAAGTAGTAGCCAAATGGACCGGTATTCCGGTGAGCAAAATGCTGCAATCGGACCGTGAGAAGCTGCTGAACTTGGAGCAAGAGCTGGGCAAGCGCGTAGCTGGTCAGAGCGAGGCTATTGCAGCTATTTCGGATGCCGTGCGCCGTTCGCGGGCTGGTTTGCAGGACCCCAAGCGGCCAATTGGTTCGTTTATCTTCCTAGGCACAACTGGTGTGGGTAAAACCGAACTGGCGAAGGCCCTGGCCGAGTACTTATTCAATGACGAGAACAGCATGGTCCGCATCGATATGAGTGAGTACCAGGAGCGTCATGCCGTGTCGCGCCTCATTGGTGCGCCTCCCGGCTACGTGGGCTACGACGAAGGTGGTCAGCTAACCGAGGCTGTGCGCCGCAAGCCGTACTCCGTGATTCTGCTTGATGAGATTGAGAAGGCGCATGCCGATGTGTTCAACATCTTGCTGCAAGTGCTGGATGATGGTCGTCTGACCGACAACAAAGGCCGGGTGGCGAACTTCAAGAACACCATCATCATCATGACCTCCAACACGGGCGCCGACATCATTCAGCGCAACTTCAAGGAACTGAACGAGTACAACCACGACGAGGTAGTAGACCGCACCCGCGAGGAAGTAATCGAGCGTCTGCGCCAGCACATGCGCCCCGAGTTCCTGAACCGCATCGACGAAATTGTGATGTTCCAGCCGCTGAAGCGCAAGGAAATTCGCCGCATCGTGGACATCCAGTTCCGCCAGATTCAACAGCGCCTGGAAGAAGCCGGCATCCGTCTGGAAGCGACCGACGAGGTGCTCAACTACCTCGGCGAGCAAGGCTTCGACCCGCAGTTTGGTGCTCGCCCTTTAAAGCGGGTGTTGCAACGCTTGGTGCTGAATGAGTTGTCGAAGGACATTCTGTCGGGCCGCGTGAGCAAAGACGCGGTAGTGGAAGCTGTGCTGGAAAACGACCAGATTCGCTTCGTGAACGTGGATGTGGAAATTCCGGGCGTGTAACCGCGCTCCGGTTCATAATCTGAACCAAAAAAGCCCCTCAGCATTATGCTGGGGAGCTTTTTTGGTTCAGTGTGGATGGCATCTATCTCAATTTGGTCGTGATTTGGGCTGTGCAAAAAACGTTGGATTCAGTCTTCTCTGGATTTTGTATGGCAGCTTATGTGTCGTTCTGAAGTCAGTAATAACTCTTTTTTCGCGCCCACCTCTGTAAGAGACAATTTTACGAATCCCAACTGCCGCAATGGGAGCAGCGATAATACCAAAAAGCGCCGCGTGATCACCAAAGCTCAACCTCCACCAAGAATTCTGATTTTGCTCAGATTCAGTTGCCAATTTAGCAGCAAGCAGATCGCCGCCAATAGCACCGCCAGTTAATACAATACCACCCGAACGGCGCGACTCAAACAGGTTATGAATAGCTCGAACAGTATCGTCGGCGGTAAACTGTCTTGGGTCTACAGATGAAGGAATATTCGCAGAATCACCCAGCACAACTTGAGCATTTGCGACTCCATTGCATACCAGAAAAAATAGAAAAGTCAGGCACCTAGCACTGAGCCATGGCCCTATGACTAACAATGCTCGGGATACGGATCGAGTTATCATGTGTATCTCACTAAATCAATGAACCACATCAAAATAACATTTTATATTTATATAATAATATATAATAAGGTAAGCCCGTATCCTTATTTGCTAGTTTCATTGACTGAAAAGCATAAAAACACCTATCTGTCTTGATTGAAGGGAGGCTTATCTGGAAATGTATATAATCTTGCCCTCGGCAGTCTGGAATCTGTTGGAGACCGTATAGTCAGTGTATTGATTTATTGACTTTTAACCACCTATTTCTATGCTTCACTCTTTCTCTTTTAGGCAGGCAAGAACAGCTGCCCTGCCGCGCTTTGTTCGTCTGGCTGCTGTAGCCGTAGTCCTGACCGGTATGCTGCCCGGCTGCGTCAAGGATGATGGTACCATTCCCAATCCTTTTAACCCCGCCAAAGTCACTGTTGCAGAGCCTCGGGTGCATCCAGAAGGCGTGCAGTTTGATGAGCTAAAACAGCGCTATTTGGTCAGTTCCCGCACCCAGGGGCGCATTGGCGCAGTGAAGGACAATGGCACCTATAGCACGTTTGCGGATGACCCGCGCCTGATTTCGACTATTGGCTTAAACCTCGATTTACCCCGCCGCCGTCTGCTTGCGGCTGTATCGGATGGTGGTGGAAATACCAGCCGCTCCACGCCAGCGACCCTACGCCAGCTAGCCGGGCTGGCTATTTTTAACACTGATAATGGCCGCCTCACCAACTACGTAAACCTAGGGGCGCTGCGCCCCGGTCAGCAGCACTTCGCCAACGATATAGCCATTGACTTACAGGGCAATGCGTACGTAACAGATAGCTTCTCCCCCATTATCTATAAAGTAGATCTGCAAGGCAACGCCTCTGTATTTCTGGAAAATCAGCAGCTCAGCGGCGGCACCGGGTTCGGATTGAATGGCATTGTGTTTCATCCTGGGGAAGGCGGCTTTTTGATCGTAGCCAAAGCCAATGATGGCACCTTATTTAAAGTACCTATCAGCAATCCGCAAAGCTTCACTACTGTCAGCAAAACCCAGAGTCTGGTTGGTGCCGATGGCTTGCTGCTCCTCACGCCCGAAACGCTACTGGTAGTGTCGGGCAGTCAACAGACCGTTTTCCGGATGAACACCACCGACACCTGGGCCTCGGCCCGCGCTACCGGCAGCTTTGCCACGGGCGCTGTTGGCCCCACTACCATCACCCGCCGCAGTCTCACCGATGCTTACGTGCTGTATCCGTACACTGCTACATCACCATTTTTTGAGATTGTAAAGGCTACGTTTCAATAAGCACGGCCAAACACAACGGCACTGAATTGACTCATTAAAAAAGCCCCCCAGATTCCTTCTGGGGGGCTTTTTAGCTTGCGATACTTACCAAGTGGATCGTTGAGCAGTTGCATCAAATGGCTTAGCATTCTTCAAGTGCTTGCTCTTGATCCTGGTGCGTACATACGCAGGCAGTGGCTTACCATTCTGATAAGCGCTAATGATTTCGGCTTCTTTCAACTTACTGAACCGAGCACTTTTGCTTAAGCTAATACCAGAAAGTACCGCACCTATTGCCAGCGTAGCGGGCGCACCGTCTATGCCTCTAGCGGTTGAGACCAACCCATAGCCAAGCATATAGCCACCTGGAAAGCCAAGTATCGCACCACCCGTTCGACGGCTCCGAAATAGCTTTTGTACGGCCTGCAAGGTGTCGGAGGAAAAGGCTGGAGTAGAAGTAAGGATAGGAGCCGCCACTACAGGAGTCGTGCTAGTTTCAGTAGTTTGGGCCACAACTGAGCCAGTAGCGAAAAACAGACTAGTTACAAGAGTAACTGAGAGTATAAATTTTGGCATTGAAGTGAATAAATGTATGAACAGAAGATAGCGCAAGCTATAGCTCATCTTGTAAAAAATCAAAACCATCACACAACAAATTATAGCCCTTATATAGCTTAATTATCCTGTTAATTACTTAATACTAATAAATAAGATAACTTTTATTATATGAAAAATTATAAAACAGCATTAAGTATCATCCAAACCTAAACTTTAGAATAAATATTAGCTTTGCCGCATGTCCGTTTTCTCGACTTACCTGCAGCTCGGCTTCTTTCACATCTTCAACCTACAAGCCTACGACCATCTGGTGTTTCTGCTGGCCTTGTGTGCGCCATATGTGCTCAGCGATTGGCGCCGGGTAGTGGCCTTAGTTACGAGCTTCACGGTGGGGCACAGTATCACGCTGGCTTTGGCTACGCTGGGCTTCGTGCAGTACAGCACCACGCTGATTGAGGTGTTGATTCCGGTTACTATCCTGCTAGCCTGCGTCGTAAACATGAGCCGGGCCGGGCGCGATTTCAAGCGCAACCAGCCCATCATTCTCACTTTATCCAATGCTCTGGCAGCCATTTTTGGGCTGATACACGGGCTCGGTTTCTCCAGCTATCTGCGGGAGCTGCTGGGGCAGAATTCGCGACCCGTAGTAGAGTTGCTGGCCTTTAACGTGGGCGTTGAATTGGGCCAATTGCTCATTGTAGCCCTCATTCTCGTGCTGGGCTTTATTGTGCTGCGCGTGTTCCGGGCGGCCCGCCGCGACTGGGTGCTGGTGGTGAGCGGAGCCGCGGCGGGTATTGCGGTTATTTTGTTGCTCGGGAACTTCACAAGCTAACGTTGGTATTTGGGGGGCAAATCTGGCCCTGAGTTGCGGTATTATTAGCAGAGAATATGTTACGGATTCATTAAGTGGATTTCCGTAAATTTGCTTTCCTCCTTCCTGATTTTCTGTTTGTTTTTATGTTGAGAAATCTTCTCTTGCTCGTCGGTGGCATCGGGTTGAGCGCGGCGCCACTGATGGCCCAAACGCCTTCCATCCAGAACACCAATTCCGGCACCGACAAATTTGCCCAGCTCGGCACCGAGCTGCCTACCCCCAACACGTTTCGTACCGCCTCGGGCGCGCCAGGCTCGCAGTACTGGCAGCAGCGCGCCGACTACGACATTAAGGTGCGCCTCGACGACGAGAAGCAGGCCATTTCGGGCTCCGAGGATATCACGTACACCAACCTCTCGCCCGACGTGCTGACCTACCTGTGGGTACAGCTCGACCAGAATATCTACGACAAGAACTCCATGACTACCTCCACGCAGACGGCCGAGTTGCAGCCGCGCATGTCGTTTGGAGCCATGGATTACCTGGCCCGCGCCGATTTCGACGGTGGATTCAAGATTGAGTCGGTGAAGCAGAAAGGTGGCAAGGCCCTGCCGCACGTGGTCAATCACACCATGATGCGCGTGGATTTGCCTCAGCCTTTGCAGCCCAAGCAGTCGTTCACGTTCAGCATCGTATATCGCTACAACATCAACGACGTGCTTAAGCTGGGCGGACGCTCGGGTTATGAGTATTTCCCGGAGGATAAAAACTACCTCTACGAAATCGCGCAGTTCTACCCCCGCATGGCCGTGTACGATGACGTAAACGGCTGGCAGCACAAGCAATTCTTAGGCAGCGGCGAGTTTGCCCTGCCCTTCGGTAACTATAAAGTAAGCATCACGGCCCCCGCCGACCACGTGGTCGGTGCTACCGGCACGCTCCAAAACCCAGATCAGGTATTGTCGGCCACGCAGCGGAAGCGGCTGGCCCAAGCTACCGATGCCAACAAGCCGGTGGTTATTGTGACGCAGGCTGAGGCTGAGCAAGCCGAGAAAGGCCGCGCGAAAGGCACCAAAACCTGGAACTTCGCGGCCAAAAACGTGCGTGACTTCGCCTTTGCCAGCTCCCGTAAGTTTATCTGGGATGCCATGGGCCTGAAGATCGAAGGCAAGCCGATTGTGGCCATGTCGTACTATCCGAAAGAAGGCAACCCGTTGTGGGGCCAGTACTCGACGGAGTCCGTAGCGCACACGCTTAAAACCTATTCTAAGCGGACCATTCCGTATCAGTATCCGGTTGCTATTTCGGTGCACGGCCCTATTGGCGGCATGGAATACCCGATGCTTTCCTTTAATGGCTACCGCCCCGAGAAGGATGGCACTTATTCGGCTAACACCAAATACGGTCTGATTTCGGTGATTATCCACGAGGTAGGGCACAACTTCTTCCCTATGATCGTGAACTCCGACGAGCGGCAGTGGACGTGGATGGACGAAGGCCTGAACACCTTTATGCAGTACCTCTCGGAGCAGGAATGGGAGCGCAACTACCCTTCGCGCCGCGGCGAGCCAGCCAAAATGGTGGATTACATGCGCATGGATAAGAGCCTGCAAACCCCGATCATGACCAACTCGGAGTCGGTGTTGCAGCTCGGCAACAACGCCTACGGCAAGCCCGCTACCGGCCTCAATATCCTGCGCGAAACCATTATGGGCCGCGAGCTATTCGACTACGCTTTCCAGGAGTACGCTCGTCGTTGGGCTTACAAACACCCCACGCCTGCCGACTTCTTCCGCACCATGGAAGACGCTTCAGGCGTAGACCTCGACTGGTTCTGGCGCGGCTGGTTTTATACCAATGACCGCACCGACCTAGCCATTGAAGGCGTTAAGTGGTATACCGTTGATTCTAAAAACCCCGAAATTGAGAATGCCCGCAAGCGTCAGGAGCTGAATGCCGAGCCAAAAACGCTTTCGCAGCAACGTAACCTTCAAGACATCAAGCGTACGTTGGTAGACGACAAGCCCGGCCTGAAGGACTTCTATAATTCCTACGACCCTATCGCCACGACGGAAGCCGATAAGCAACGTTACCAGGAGTACGTGAAGAAACTGAAGCCTGAGCAGCAGAAGCGCCTCAACGAAGGCTTGCACTTCTACGAAGTGGGCTTGCGCAATATTGGCGGCCTCGTGATGCCGGTTATCGTGCAAATGACTTATGAAGACGGTAAGCAGGAAGTAGTGAACATTCCAGCCGAAATCTGGCGCCGCAACAACGAGCAGGTAACCAAGGTATTCGTAACCGATAAGCCTGTGGTAGCTTTCACGCTCGACCCGTTCCTGCAAACCGCCGATACTGATCTGAGCAACAATGCGTATCCGCGCAAATTGGCCCCCACCCGCTTTGAGTTGTTTGAGCAGCAGCAGCGCACGCAGCCGAACCCGATGCAGCAGCAACCCAGCGCTACCCAGCCGGTTCCGGCCAGCAGCGGCGCTACGGGCGGTGGCACGAATTAGAGCGGAAATAAAACCCAATAAAAAAAGCCAGACGCTACGGCGTCTGGCTTTTTTTATTGGGTTTTATTTCAACAGCTTGCATTCGGTATTAATCAGAAAAAAGCCTGCTAATGATGGACAACTACGCGGATATAAGAGAAGACAACTTGCTGACACAAATCTGGTTAAAGCCGAAGCTCACATTAAACTATATTCTTCAAAATAATCCTCATAAATACGTTGCAATCCTCTTATGCTTAGGTGGCATTGTTAGAGCTATCAGTAGAGCTTCGATGCAGGATATGGGGATAGAATGCCGACTACCACCATTTTGCTCACAGCCATAATTATGGGCGGTCTAACTGGATGGATAGTTTATTACTTCTATGCGTGGCTAATGAGCGTCACAGGCAAATGGCTCAAGGGGCAAGCTGCTTCAGATACCTTCCGGACAATCCTCGCCTGGGCAATGGTCCCATCAATTTTTACTTTACTGCTTATAATTCCTGAAGTGCTCATTTTTGGTGATGATTTATTCAAAAGCGAGCATACAAACACATCCAGTTTTAACAGCATCATGTGGGTGTTTTTTGCTTTGACAGAAGCAGTATTAAGCTCATGGACGCTAGTAATTCTTGTAAAAGGAATATGCTTAATTCAGGGATTTAATACGGGTAAGGCAATTATTAATATGCTCTTGCCTGGGGTACTCATTGTTGTTCCACTTCTTCTCCTTGGTCTGCTTTTACAGACAGTTTAATTACCCACTACTGCCATAAAACCAAAACAGCTGCCTCATGTGAGGCGGCTGTTTTGGTTTGCTGCTAATCTTAGAAAAAGCCCCCCAGTCCTACCCTTCCAACCTGTTTAGCCCGGTGCTTCATTCTTCCTTCACCTCCAAGAGTATAATATGCACTCATAATGAGCAGGCTTTTATACCATCCGGTTTAGGACTGCTGCCCTACGCAAAGCGCAACAGCTTATTCTGTTAGCTTTCTTATTTTTTGGCTTTCTTTATTCGTATGAATGTCCTCATCGTTGAAGATGACCGTGCTCTGGCCCGCGAGCTGGGTATATTTCTTTATAATGAACACTACTACTGCGACTTTGCTCGCACGGGACGCGAGGCGTCAGAAAAGCTGTTTGTAAACGAATACGACTTTGTGCTGCTGGATTTAGGTCTGCCTGACCAAGATGGATTACAGCTGCTGGCCCAGGCTCGGCAAGAGCGAAATCAGAAGGCCTCAATCATCATTCTGAGTGCTCGTGGCTCGGTCGATGATCGTATTAATGGCCTCAACCTGGGGGCCGATGATTATCTACCCAAGCCTTATTCGCTGTTAGAATTGGGCTCTCGCATGCAGGCCGTAACCCGCCGTAAGCACGGCGTGGTGCTGGATAAGCTGGCATTTGGCGGATTTGTCCTGAGCCTCGGCGACCGGAGTCTGCGCCACAGCGAAACACTATTGGATGTAACGCGCAAGGAATTTGAGCTGCTTCACTATCTGCTGCTGCACCGTGGCAAGGTACTCACCCGGCTCCAGCTCAGCGAGCATATTTGGGGCAACACCATCAACGACAGCGCTGACCATGACTCAAACTACATTAATGTGCACGTCAAGAATCTGCGCAAGAAGCTAGCGCAGCAAGACCCCGCTACTGAATGGGTAGAAACCGTGCGCGGCATTGGCTACCGCTTGCGGCTGGAGGCTGATCCAGACCTGACCACGTGAAGCTGCAACGAAAGCTGGTTCTGCTTACCACGCTGTCCAAGTGTCTGATGGCGGCCGTACTGCTGCTGATTCTCCCTTGGCTGGTTCAAACCCTGGTGCTAGGCCATACCGACGCAGCCCTGCGCGCCGAGCTGCGCCAGGTGCAGGCCCGAATTGAGCAGGTTGGCATCTCCGAATTCTTGCCCCAGGATCAGGTTCAGCGGCGCACGCACTACGATTTGCTGCAAGACGAATTCATCGATTTGCAGGCCACAACCGCCAAAATGCCCCCCGATACCATTGGTACCTTTCCGCGGCAGCGGCAGGGCAGTGAGGTCGATTTTCGGGTGTTACGGCACAGCGCGCGCTACCAAGGCCAGCCGTATATTATTGAGATCGGCAAAAGCATTGAATCGGTGCAGGAAGTGTATAAGCTGCTGCGCAATTTGGCCGTTTACGCTCTTTTGTTTGTGGGGCTCACCACGTTGCTGCTGGAACTGGGGGTAATCGGCTCTCTACTGCGGCCCTTCGATCATATTGTGGAGCGCTTACGGGCGGTGCAAGGACCAACCCCGCCCGACTTACCCGCGCTACGCACCAGCACGTCCGATTTCCAATATCTGGACGCCAGTATTCAGCAGATGCTGGTCAAGATTCAATCAGTCTTCGAGCAGGAGCGACAGTTCATTGCCACCGCTTCCCACGAGCTCCTGACGCCGATTTCGGTCTTACAAAACCGCTTCGAGAACATGCTGCGGGCTGAAAATCTGCCTGAGGAAGCCGAAACGCAGCTTGTTACCTCCCAAAAAACCCTCCAGCGTATGACCGTTACGCTGCGCACACTGTTGCTTATTTCGCGGGTTGAAAACAATCAATTTGCCCGCACCGAAGAAGTACCCGTACGCTTGGTATTACAGGAAGTAATTGAGGAACTGGAAGATCGTATTAACAATGAGGCGCTGGTTATTCACTGGAACCTGACGGGGGAGCCTGTGCTCGCTCCAGCCAACCGATCATTGATTTTCACGCTTTTCTTCAACTTACTGAGCAACGCCATTAAGTACAACCAGTATGGGGGGCAAATTGAGCTCGGAGGCTACCCCACCCCGGAAGGCGGCTACTTGCTGCGCATTTGCAACACCGGCAAACCCATCCCCGCTGAGCATTTACCCTTCGTATTTGAGCGCTTCCGCCGTTTCGACGAGGATGCGGCCGAAGGCTACGGCTTAGGTTTAGCGGTGGTGCGCAGTATTGCGCAGCTCCACCACATCACCGTGCAGGTTGAATCAGATGAGCAGCGCGGCACCGAGTTTATCCTGCATCTGCCGCCGGCGGCGTAACCAAGTCAGTTGTAAGCGGCTGAAACTACAAACCAACACGTAAAATCCATCTACGACACTGCTTACAGGTCTTCTTGATCTTGTGAAGCCCTTGCAACCCAAAAGGCACGAGCGGGCTCTTATCTGCACACTGCAAATTTGCCCCCCAGCCCAATGAGAAAACCGTTTATCATGCTGCTGTATACCAGCTTCATTGCCACGAGTGTAGCCTGTGAAAAAGAGGATGATCTGAGTCAGGAATGCGTAAGCGTCACTATACTGGGCACCACGTGTGAGGGCGCTACCCTACTCCAGCTGTATACGGCTGTCCCGATTGGCAGCAGTGTTTATTTCAGCGGCGATATGGGTGCTCCTACCCCCGGCACCCCCGCAGTAGCAGCCACCTACGCCAACGTAGTCAAGACGTTTACGCCGCTGCCGACCCTTTATCGGGGTGAAGCGCAATGGTTTTTCAAACTTCGATTGGCTTCCTCCGAGGAAAGAATTGAGCGGTTTTGCACCGCCAATAAAATGTGGTACGATGCTCCACAGGTAATTGTCACCGACTCTTCTACCGTTTGCAGGAGCAGCCGAAGCAAGTAATTTTCGTTGTAGCTTCGTCTTCCACCAACTCTACACCGACTATGGGACTTCTCGATGGATTAATCGGCAATGCTTCGGAAAGCGATGCCCAGGAATTGCAACAGGAACTCAGCCGCCTCTTGGCCACTGACGAGCGGGTTGAAAAGGCTTTCGTCATTATCCGCGACCAGCTTATTTTCACGAATAAGCGCCTGATTCTGGTGGATAAGCAAGGAATAACGGGCAAGAAGAAGGAGTTTTTGAGTGTGCCGTATCGGAGCATTGAGCGCTTCTCGATGGAAACTACCGGGCACTTCGACCTCGATGCGGAGCTAAAAATCTGGGTGCGCGGCCAAACCGATGCCATCAGCAAAACCTTCCGCAACGACCGCAACATTTATGATGTAAGTAAAGCGCTTGCCGACTACGCTCTTTAGTAGGTAATTTACTGTATGAAAAAAGTCCCCCAACATTCCGTTGGGGGCTTTTTTCATACAGTAAATTACCTGTTGACTACCTCGCTACTGGCGTTTGAATAGCGGGCGGCGTCGGGTTGTACTCTGGCGTAGCATTCTGATGCTCAGCCTTTTTCTTGCCTTGGTCGTCCTTCACATCGCGGCGGCTGAAGGGCCGGATGATGAGGCGTAGCGCTTGGTCGGAGCTGAAGTAGCTGAAGGCCCAGTCGACGAAGGCTACCACTTTATTGCGGAAGCCGACAAGCGTCATTAAGTGCACAAACAACCACGTAAACCAACCCAGAATACCGCTGAAATGCACGTCTTTGGGCAAGTCAACTACGGCTTTGTTGCGGCTCACAATGGCCATCACGCCTTTATTAACATACTCAAAGTTCTTGGGCGTTTCGTTGCGCATAATGCGCTGGAGGTTTTCGGCCAGTAAGTCGGCTTGCTGCTGCGCTACGGGTGCCAGCATGGGCATACCGCGGGGCATTTCCTCCGTCACCATGTTGGCCACGTCGCCGATGGCGAAGACGTTTTGAAAGCCTTCCACTTGGTTCCAACGGTTCACGCTGATGCGCTTGTTGCGGGCAACCACCTCGGGGGGCAAACCGGGTACTTCGGCCCCATTCACACCGGCCGCCCAGATCAAGTTTTCGGTCGGGATATAGTCGGTATCGGAGTAATAGGCCCGGCAGTTTTCAAACCGTTTAATGGACGTATTCAGGCGCACAATGACGCCAAGCTCCTCCAGGTAGCGCTTCGACTCCTGCTGCGACTTCACCGACATGGGCCCGAGCACGGCTGGCCCGGCTTCCACCAGAATAACCTGCATCTGCTTCAAATCCAGTTCCGGGTAGTCTTTGGGTAGCACGTGGCGGCGCATTTCGGCCAGCGAGCCACTGATTTCGACGCCCGTAGGTCCGCCGCCGACTACTACGATATTAAGAAGCGCTTGCTTCTCCTCCGGATTTTCAGTGAGCAGCGCTTTCTCGAAATTCTGGAAAATAAAGCTGCGCAAATTCAGGGCATTCGGAATGCTCTTGATTTGCATAGCATTCTTCTCAATGCTCTCGATGCCGAAGAAATTGGTAAGCGAGCCGGTGGCTATTACCAAATAATCGTAGCGAATATCGCCCACGCTGGTGTGCACCACGTTGCGCTCGGGCGCGACGCGCTGCACATCGGCCATGCGGTAGAAAAAGTTTTTCTGGCCCGCGAAAATCTTGCGGATTGGGTAGGCAATGCTATCCGCTTCAAGAGCGCCAGTGGCTACTTGGTAGAGGAGCGGCTGAAAATTGTGGTAATTATTGCGGTCGATGACGACAACTTGCACGGGCGCGTGGCGCAACTCTTTCGCCAGCCGCAAACCCGCAAATCCGCAGCCGATAATAACGACGCGCGGATGGGAAGAAACCGGGAGGTTCGTATCCATAAAACTGAAAAACAAGGTATAAGGTGCTACGTTGAGCACTCACTGGCCAGCTCCCACATGGAACTCGCACGGATGGTTTTACAGTAAAACCCACTTACTGGTTGTCCTGTTTTTCAGACAGTTGAGCTTGGCAGCTTGCCTAGAGTTTATTCTAGTACTCTAAACTGTCATGCCGAGCGCAGCGACGCAGCTAGCATGCTGACGACAGATTACTACTCTTGGTAAACACGCCAGCTGCGTCGCTCCGCTCAGCATGACCGATTGGGGGGCTTTTATTGCTTTAGCAAGCTGACTAATTAATAATCTACGCCTTCCTTTTTCTTAAACTCCCCATCTTTCACTTGCTGAATTAGTTTCAGCCAGCTGAAAGGGTTCAACAAAGGATTATTGGTTTGAGGCGTTTGGCCCATACCCATGCGCCGGTCGTAGCCCTGCTGCTGCTGTTGAAGGGTCTGGCGGTAGTTGCCGGCACTGGTGACGGGCGCATTATTAAAAATCTGGCGGAGCACGTCGGGGCTCAGGTTTCTGGCGGCACTGCTGCCGCGTTCCTTAGGCAGCTTCAGGGCTAGAAAAGCCTCTTTAAACTCCTTTTCGGTGGCATAGGGAAACACCCGCACTTCGGGCAGCACCGTCACGTCTTCTTGCAGCGAAACGATAACCGAGTAGCTCTGCCGCGGATAATCGGGCGGGATGATAACGTATTGGTTGCGGTAGCCCAAGGAGCGAATCACGATGCTGTCGCCGGTGAGGACAGGCAGCGAGAAGTAGCCGTAGAGGTTAGTAGCCGTGCCTCGGCCCGCCGAAGGAACAAACACGGTAGCGCCCGGCACACCTAACAGGCTGTCGCCGGTGGCTACGATACCAGAAAACTGCACTACACGCCGCTGCCCCTGCGCGTGGCCAGCGGTGGGAGCCAGTACAAACAGCACCAATAACAGCCCTAGGGTGGTTACAAGCGCATACATTCTACTTTTATCAGACATACTCGGGTGGGCTATACTGCAATAATACGGCTCTTTGGGAGGTCGAAGCCGGACGGAGCGTAAATTTGTTCAGTTCAGAGCGGGGGCTTTTTCCCGCTTTGTTCGGTAAAGGATGCGTCTTAAACACTTCAGCGTTGCATTTGGTCAGCAACTATTTAAGGCCCTCGGCGACGAGTCGCGGGTGCGCATGCTGCATTTGCTTTGGCGCAACCAGGAAATGTGCATTTCCGACCTTGAACAGGTCTTGGACTTCACCCAAACCAAAACCTCCCGCCAATTATTGTATCTGAAAAACGCGGGCTTGGTCAGCTTTCGGCGACTCGACAATTGGGCCTTCTATTTTATAAAAGATGAAATGGCGGACCTGGTTCACCAGTTTTTGGGTTACATGGAAAAAGACCCTCAGCTGATGCGCGATCAGCAGATTTACCAAACGCTCTGGTCGAATCGGGAGTTGGCCGCGTACAAGCTTCAGAATCGCCGCTGGACGGGCTATCAACCAGCATAAGGGTGTTGGCCTGCGCGGCGGTTGAGCTTAGCTAGTTTAGTTTATGAAATACGAACATCACCTTTTCGTTTGCACCAACCAAAAAAGTGAGGTAGGCCGCGACGTGGTGAAGGCCCTGAAAAAGGAAATTAAAAAGCAGGGACTCAGCAAAAAGCTCAACCGTGCCTTTCCCACTGGCTGCATTGATGAGTGCAAGCATTGCAAAAAAGGATGCGGTGCGGCCCTCATTGCATATCCCGAAGGCGCGATTTACGGCGACGTACAGCCCGACGACGCGCCCGCTATTGTGCGCGAACATCTGCTGCACGGGCGCGTTGTATCTAAACTCCTACTTGATTAAAAATGCCCCCCAGCCAATCATTTCGTCCAGCCAAGGCTTATCGTCACCTCTTCTTTGACCTCGACCATACGTTGTGGGACTTCGAGAAAAACGCCGACGAAACCCTGCGTACGCTCTTTACCCACTATGATTTGGGCCGCTTCGGCACCTTCACGGTGGAGGAGTTTATTGACCGCTACCGCGACATCAATCATGCGCTGTGGCGGTTGTATCAGGGGGGCAAAATCACGCAGCAGCAGTTGCGGAGCACGCGCTTTACGCGCACGCTGGTGCGGCTCGGCGTAGCGGAAGCCGACGTGCCGGAGGGCATTTCCCAGCACTTTACCGAATTGCTTCCTACTAAGTCGGCGGTATTTCCTTTCACCTATGACATGCTGGAATATTTGCAGACCAAATACACTCTGCATTTGATCACGAATGGCTTTAAGGAAATTCAATACATCAAGCTCGATTCGTCGCAGCTCACACCTTTCTTTCAGGAAATAGTTACCTCCGAATGTAGCGGCTTCCTCAAGCCCGACCGGCGCATGTTTGAGCACGCCCTGGAACGCACCGGCGCTAGCGCTGAGGAAAGTCTGATGATTGGTGATAACCTGGAATGTGACGTGCTGGGCGCTTTTAATGCCGGCATTGATCAGGTGTACTTCAACCCCGAGAAGAGACGTCATTTTAATGAAGTGACGTATGAGATTAGCTGTTTGAGCGAGCTAAAGGAGATTTTGTAGAAGAAAAAGCCCCCCAATGCCGTCTACCTTTGTGCTGATATGATACACTTACTCGGCATTTCGGGGAAGCGAGGCAGCGGCAAGGATACCGTGGCTCGCCTTATCCAACAACTTCAGCCAGAGCGCAACTGGCAGATTCTTTCTTTCGGCGACGCCATCAAGGCGGTGTGCGCCACCTTGGCTGGCGAGGCAATTGCCCCCTATTACTACCAAGATGGTAAAGCGCAACTGCTTCCCATCTTCGAGCGCACCCGCGGCGAAATGCTTCAGCAAGTAGGCCACGCCCTACGGGCCTGGGAGCCCGAAATTTGGGTCAAAGCTTTCTTTGCCCGCCTGCCCGAGGATCAGTTTGTCATTGTACCTGATGTGCGGTTTGCCAACGAAGCCGACCCTATTCGGGAGCGCGGCGGCCTAATGTTACGCTTAGAAGGCGACCCACTCCAACAGCGTGGCGACGGCACCCGCGACGATAATCACCCCAGCGAAACGGTGATGGATGCTTATCCACACTTCGCTACCATTATCCACAACAATGGCTCTCAGGAAGACCTAAAAGAGCAGGTAATGGCACTATTGGCTAGTCTTTAGTTATAAGATATAGCTCTACAGACTTACAGAGCAATGTCGGATCGGACACGAGCATCAGCAAGCAACTACGCTTACTTACGGTTGTTCAACTCCCTGTTACCTTTGCTTCTCCTCCCCATCAATAAACCTACACCCAAAGACTAACTCCATGGCCAACGGCTTTTTCAACGTTCCTACCCCGATTAACGAACCTGTTAAAGGCTACGCGCCCGGCTCCAAGGAGCGCGCCGAGTTGCAGCAGACCCTCAAAAACCTGAAGAAGCAGCAGGTAGACATTCCAATGTATATCGGCGGGCAGGAAGTGCGCTCTGGTAAAACCAAAACCATTTCGCCTCCCCACGACCATAAGCACGTGTTGGGTCAGTTTCACGAGGGTGATGGCACGCACGTAGCTCAAGCAATCGAAGCCGCTTTGGCCGCCCGCCGCGAGTGGGCTGAGTTGCCCTGGGAGCACCGCGCCGCTATTTTTCTAAAAGCTGCTGAGCTATTGGCCGGCCCTTACCGCGCCCGCCTGAACGCCGCTACCATGCTGGGGCAAAGCAAGAATGCTTTTCAGGCCGAAATTGATGCGGCTTGCGAGCTGATCGACTTCTTTCGTTTTAATGTGCATTTCCTCCAGGAAATTTATAAGCAACAGCCTGAGTCGGCGCCCGGCATGTGGAACCGCTTGGAACACCGTCCGCTGGAAGGCTTCGTGTTTGCGCTAACGCCGTTCAACTTCACTTCCATTGCCGGCAACTTGCCTACGTCGGCCGCGCTGATGGGCAACGTAGTGGTATGGAAGCCCGCCAACACTCAGATTTACTCGGCTCACGTGCTCATGGAGCTGTTCCAGGAAGCAGGCGTGCCGGCCGGCGTTATCAACTTAGTATATGTGGATGGCCCGACCGCTGGTGATGTAATTTTCAATCACCCGGATTTTGCGGGTATTCACTTTACCGGCTCCACGGGTGTTTTTCAGAACATCTGGAAGACGATTGGCCAGAACATTCACAAGTACAAGTCTTACCCACGCATTGTGGGCGAAACGGGTGGTAAGGACTTTATCCTGGCTCACCACTCGGCACACCCACGCCAAGTAGCTACGGCTATTTCCCGGGGAGCATTTGAGTATCAGGGCCAGAAGTGCTCGGCAGCGAGCCGCGTGTACATTCCTTCCAATCTCTACCCGGAGGTAAAAGCCTATTTGCAGGAAGATTTGAAGTCGATGAAAATGGGCGACGTAGAGGATTTCGGTAACTTCATCAACGCCGTAATCAGCGAAGCTTCCTTTGATAAGCTGGCCAAGTACATCGACGGCGCCAAGCAAGACCCAGCGGTAGAAATCATTGCGGGGGGCAAATATGACAAGTCGAAAGGCTACTTCGTGGAGCCAACGGTGCTGGTGGCCAACGACCCCAAGTACGTGACCATGTGCGAAGAGCTGTTTGGCCCGGTGTTAACAATGCACGTTTACGACGCGGATAAGTTTGAAGAAACGCTCGACTTGGTGGACAGCACTTCGCCTTACGCCTTGACTGGCGCCATCTTCGGCCAAGACCGTTACGCTATTGACTTGGCTTCGAAGCGCTTGGTGAATGCTGCCGGCAATTTCTACATCAACGACAAGCCCACCGGTGCTGTGGTTGGTCAGCAGCCTTTCGGTGGCGCCCGCGCCAGCGGCACCAACGATAAGGCTGGTTCCATGCTGAACCTCCTGCGCTGGGTATCGCCCCGCGCCATCAAGGAAACCTTCGTGACGCCGGTGGATTATCGTTACCCTTTCCTGGGCGTTGAAACAGGTGAAAACCTGAACGTGACTGGGCAGGGTGGTTTTTAATCTTGCTATCTAAGTTGTAAAAAGCCCCCCAGAAGTACTTCTGGGGGGCTTTTTTATTCCATAATTCTTTTCTCTTCTGTCAACTCACTTTTCTGCTTAGCTCCTGTTCTAACTGTAACTAAGCGGCAGATTTGCCACTTCATTACCTTTCTCCGCCAAGCGCAGCTTCACCTTTGTTCCCAAACCCGTACGCCTTACCTTTGCTTTTCAGTGCTGATTTACCTCTAGCCCTAATCTAGCTACTATGTTTCTTGCTCTTCCGGCTGCGCAATACCAGCCTTCTGACTATCTGCCCATCTTAGTTCAGCTTGGGTTTGCTATAGCTTTTGTCGCTTTTGCGATGATTGTATCTCACTTAGTAGGCCCGAACCGCAAGAGCGCCGTTAAGGACAGTTCCTTCGAGTGCGGCATCGAGTCGGTGGGCAATGCCCGCACGCCGATTTCGGTGAAATACTTCCTGACAGCCATTCTATTCGTGCTGTTCGATGTGGAAGTAATCTTTATGTATCCTTGGGCGGTCAACTTCCGCTCGTTAGGTACAGAAGGCTTTTTACAGATGATTGTATTCTTGGCGCTGCTCATGGCAGGCTTCGTGTACGTTATCAAAAAGGGCGTATTACGCTGGACAGAGCGCTAAAAGGCAAACTTTTGCCTCTTTGCCAGTGTTCGTCAGATGGGTATTCCCATTTCTGAAATAGACTCATTCTTATGACTGATATACGAGTTCCTGAAATCAAAACCGTAGGCGCACCGGAAGGAATCGAGGGTGCAGGCTTCTTTGCTACTTCCTTAGAAAAGGTGGTTGGCATTGCCCGCGCTAACTCACTCTGGCCGTTGCCTTTTGCCACTTCTTGCTGCGGCATTGAGTTCATGGCCACCATGGGCTCTCACTACGACATTTCTCGCTTTGGTTCGGAGCGGCCATCATTCTCGCCCCGTCAGGCCGACTTGCTCATGGTAATGGGTACTATCGCCAAGAAAATGGCGCCCATCGTGAAGCAAGTGTACGAGCAAATGGCTGAGCCTCGTTGGGTACTGGCTATGGGCGCTTGCGCCTGTTCGGGGGGCATTTTTGACTCCTATTCTGTGCTTCAGGGCATCGACCGTATCATCCCCGTTGATGTGTACGTGCCCGGCTGCCCGCCCCGTCCAGAGCAGGTGCTCGATGGTTTGATGCGAGTACAGGATCTAGCTAAAAACGAGTCTATCCGCCGCCGCAACTCGCCCGAGTATCAGGCGCTGTTGGCCTCCTATAATATTAAGTAAGAAATAGACAGCAGGAGCATTTAAGTTATAAATGCTCCTGCTGTCTATTTCTAGTTCCTCTCAAAAATGGCTGAATCGAACGAAGAATTCACTGTTGCTCAAGCTGCTGTAGCTGAAACCGATCCTAATACGTTGACTAATGCCCGGGTACTCACTACCCTTCAGCAGCTATTTGGCGAAGATGCTTTCACGGATGTAGAACAGCCTTACGGCTTACTTACGGCCACTACCACACGCGAGCGGATTCACGAAATCATTCAGACTCTGCACGGCGAGCCAACCATGCAGTTCAACTTTTTGACTACTATGTGCGGGATTCACTATCCCGAGCAGGAAGGTCAGGAGTTAGGGATGATTTATCATCTCCACAGCTTGGTGCATAATGTGCGCCTCCGGCTAAAAATCTTTTTCCCAATTACCGATCCGGCCGTACCTACGCTCACTGATGTCTACGCCACAGCGAACTGGATGGAGCGCGAGGCTTTCGACTTTTTCGGCATCATCTTCACGGGCCACCCTAACCTCATCCGCATCTTGAATGTGGAGGACATGGACTACCACCCCATGCGGCGTGAGTATCCGCTGGAGGATGGCACTCGCGAAGACAAAACTGACCTGTTTTTCGGCCGCTAGGCCCCTGATACCTTTATCATGGCAGTAAACGACACGCTGGAAGGCACCCATAAGATTCATCAAGAAGCCCGCGAGCAGCAGCATAACCAGCTCGTGCCCACCCTCAACGACTTCAGCCAAGAGCTGACGACGCTGAACTTGGGTCCGACACACCCTGCTACGCACGGCATTTTTCAGAATATCCTGCAAATGGATGGGGAGCGGATTATTTCCGGCGTTCCTACCATTGGCTACATTCACCGAGCTTTCGAAAAGATTGCCGAGCGGCGGCCATTCTACCAGATTACGCCCCTCACCGACCGAATGAATTATTGTTCCAGCCCTATCAACAACATGGGTTGGCATATGACGGTGGAAAAGTTGTTGGGCATTACGGTTCCGAAGCGCGCGCAGTACATGCGCGTCATTATGATGGAGCTGGCCCGCATCACCGACCACCTGATCTGTAATTCTATTCTGGGAGTAGATACGGGGGCCTTTACTGGCTTCTTGTACGTGTTTCAAGAGCGTGAAAAGGTCTACGAGATTTACGAGGAAGTATGCGGCGCACGCCTCACGACCAACATGGGTCGGGTAGGCGGCATGGAGCGTGACTTTTCGCCGGTGGCTATCGAGAAGCTGCGCAAGTGGCTGAAGGAGTTTCCGGCCGTAATGCGTGAGTTTGAAAGCATGTTTACTCGCAACCGCATCTTCATGGATCGGGTGGTAAACGTGGGCCCAATCACAGCCGAGAAAGCGTTAAACTACGGCTTTACCGGCCCAAACCTACGGGCGGCCGGCGTTGACTACGATGTGCGGGTAATGAATCCTTATTCGTCTTACGAGGACTTCGACTTCGAAATTCCAGTAGGTACCAACGGCGATACTTACGACCGCTTCCTAGTTCGTAACGAGGAAATTTGGCAGAGCTTGCGCATTATTAATCAAGCGCTGGACAACTTGCCCGAGGGTCCATACCACGCCGACGCACCGCACTATTATTTACCCCCCAAGCAGGCCGTATACAAAAACATGGAGGCTCTGATCTACCACTTCAAAATCATCATGGGTGAGATTGAAGCGCCGGTGGGTGAGGTGTATCACTCCGTGGAGGGCGGCAACGGCGAGTTGGGCTTCTATCTAGTTTCGGATGGTGGCCGCACGCCGTATCGCCTGCATTTCCGTCGCCCCTGCTTTATTTACTACCAAGCCTACTCCGAAATGGTGGTAGGCACCAGCCTCTCCGACGCCATCGTGATTCTGAGTTCGATGAACGTAATTGCCGGCGAGCTGGACGCGTAGTTTTTGCTGAATTTGTCTCCTATGGAAGTTACGACTGCTCCCGCTAAGCCTCAATTTTCGGCCGCTGCCCAAGCCGAGATTAAGCGCATCATCACGCGCTATCCTGAAGACCGTAAGAAGTCGGCTTTGCTGCCGGTGCTACACATTGCGCAAGCAGAGTTTGGTGGCTGGGTAAGCCCTGAAGTACAGGATTTGGTAGCCGAAACGCTGGACCTCAAGCCAATTGAGGTGTATGAGGTTTCGTCGTTTTACACCATGTTCAACCTCAAGCCGGTTGGTAAGCACGTATTGGAAATCTGCCGCACAGGTCCTTGCATGTTGCGCGGTTCGGATGAGCTAACGGAAAACTTGGAGCGCATTACGGGAGCGAAGGTGGGCGAAACCTCACCCGACGGTATGTTTACCATTAAGATGGTCGAGTGCCTAGCGGCCTGCGGGTTTGCGCCGGTGGTGCAGGTGCGGGAGAAATACTACGAGAGTCTCGAAACACCGGAGGCCGTGGATGCAATGCTGAACGAACTCCGCAGCATGGTTCACCGGCCGATACTGCCGTGGGAAGAGCAGAAAGATAACGCTTAGCCTTTAAGCCAATTAGTTGCTTAAAGAACAAATACAACTAACCCTTCACTCCTACCCCTTACGCTGGAGAAATTATGGGACGCAAGCTATTAACTGAACATATAAACGTTGAGGGAATCGACACGTTTGAGGTCTACCGCAAATACGGTGGGTACCGCTCCGTGGAGAAGGCCCTCAAGACGATGACCCCCGACGAGGTGGTGGAGGAAGTCAAGAAGTCGGGCCTACGAGGGCGCGGCGGCGCGGGCTTCCCGACGGGAATGAAGTGGAGCTTTTTGGCGAAGCCCGAAGGTGTACCACGCTACCTCGTCTGCAACGCCGACGAATCGGAGCCCGGCACCTTCAAGGACCGGCAACTGATGTCGAAGCTGCCACACTTGCTCATTGAGGGCATGATTACAGGCAGCTACGCTTTGGGCGCGCGCACTAGCTACATCTACATTCGCGGCGAGTTATTGTACGTACTGCGCATTCTGGAAAAAGCTATTGCTGAGGCGTATGCAGCTGGTTTTTTAGGCGAAAACATCCTTGGCTCAGGCTACTCACTGGATTTGCATGTGCACCCCGGTGGTGGCGCGTATATCTGCGGTGAAGAAACGGCTTTATTAGAATCACTGGAAGGCAAACGCGGCAACCCACGTAACAAGCCGCCATTTCCAGCTGTGCAGGGATTATACGCTCGGCCTACGGTAGTTAACAACGTAGAATCCATTGCCGCTGTGCCCGTTATTGTGAACGAAGGCGGCGATGAGTACGCCAAAATCGGCATTGGCAAAAGCACTGGGACTAAGCTTATTTCCGCTTGCGGTCATTTGAATAAGCCAGGTATCTACGAAATCGAGCTTGGTGTACCAGTTGAGGAATTCATCTACTCGGATGAGTATTGCGGCGGCATATGGAAAGGGCGCGAGCTGAAAGCAGTAGTAGCTGGTGGCTCTTCTGTGCCGATTCTACCGACGGAGCTCATCTTGAAAACTGCCGCTGGCGAGCCTCGTCTGATGACGTATGAATCCTTATCCGATGGTGGCTTCGTAACCGGCACTATGCTGGGCTCGGGGGGCTTTATTGCCATGGACGAGACGACTTGTATCGTGCGCAACACCTGGAACTTCTCGCGCTTCTACCATCATGAGTCGTGCGGACAGTGCTCACCCTGCCGTGAAGGCACAGGCTGGCTCGAAAAAGTTTTGCACCGCTTAGAACATGGTCACGGTGCGATGCACGACATCGACCTGCTGGTAAGCGTAGCCAAGCAAATAGAAGGCAACACCATTTGCCCCCTAGGTGAGGCAGCGGCTTGGCCCGTAGCGGCGGCCGTACGTCACTTCCGCGACGAGTTTGAGTGGCATGTAAAGCATCCTCAGGAGGCCACACGCGCCGGCGCGGTTTACCCTGGCAAAGCCGTTTTGGCCTAGCAACGATTAAAAAAAGAGATTTAAAATTCAAGAATTGACCCCTGCATACCTCAGCGTTTTTCCTCACAGGGGCCCGACGCTGTAGTAACCAAGGCCAATCTTCGCTGACTCTGAAATGGCTAAAATAACTTTTGACGGCATCGAGGTAGAAGTTCCAGACGGAACAACCATCCTCAACGCGGCTCGCACCATCGGCGGCGGTATCGTGCCGCCTGCCATGTGCTATTATACTCCGCTGAAAGGCTCGGGGGGCAAATGCCGGGCGTGCTTGGTACGCGTAGCTGCTGGCTCCACCAAAGATCCGCGGCCGATGCCCAAGCTGGTGGCCTCGTGCATTACGCCTGTGCAAGACGGCATGGTGGTAGAAAACACGACCTCCGAGCAAGTACTCAATGTGCGCAAAGGCATTGTAGAAATGCTACTCATCAATCACCCCTTAGATTGCCCTGTGTGCGACCAAGCTGGTGAGTGTGACCTGCAAAACTTTGCCTTTGAGCATGGTGTATCCACCACCCGCTATGAGGAAGAGCGCCGCACCTTCGAAAAGATTGATATCGGTCCGCTGATTCAGCTGCACATGACGCGCTGCATTCTGTGCTACCGCTGTGTATACACTGCCGACCAACTCACTCCAGGCCGCGTGCATGGCGTACTAGGTCGTGGCGACGCTTCCGAGATCGGTACGTACATCGAGAACATCATCGACAATGACTTCTCAGGTAATGTTATCGACGTGTGCCCCGTAGGTGCGCTGACCGACAAAACCTGGCGCTTTAAGCAGCGCGTGTGGTTCACAAAGCCTGTGAACGCCCACCGCGACTGCCCCAAGTGCACTGGCAACGTAGTGCTGTGGTACAAAGGCAAAGACGTACTGCGCATCACGGCTCGTAAAAACGAGTATGGCGAAGTAAAAGAGTGGATTTGCAACGAGTGCCGCTTCGAGAAAAAAGAAACTGCCGACTGGACCATCGAAGGCCCTGCGCATATCGATCGGACTTCTGTGATTTCAGCTAATCACTACGAGTTGCCCGTAGTAAACCCGCAGATTATTGCAGATTTGCCGGAGAGCTCAGTGCGCGATTTAGAACAAAATCCTCCCTTGAAATTGGGTAATTAACTAAGCGCTAGTTGTGTAGAATCTCTAAGTGAGTAATACACAGCTGGTATATGAAACTAGTAATATACTACATGGAACTTCCCGCACTGGGCTGGCAAGCCCTCGTTATTCTGGTGGTGTTCGGCGTTTCGCTGCTCATCGCCACGTATTCTACTTATGCGGAGCGCGTTATTGCGGCCTTCCTGCAAGACCGTGTCGGTCCGGACCGGGCGGGTCCTTTTGGCTTGCTTCAGCCACTCGCTGATGCCGTGAAACTGTTCACGAAAGAAGAGTTTTTCCCAGCTGGCTCTAACCGTGCGCTTTTCGTTTTCGGTCCGTGCTTGGCCATGGTTACGGCACTGATGGCATCTGCTGTAATTCCCTTCGGCAACTACTTGCAGTTCGGCAGTACCATTATTTGGTTGCAAGGCATTGAGGTAAATATCGGAATGCTATATGTGTTCGGCGTTGTCTCGCTGGGTGTGTACGGGATTATGATTGGCGGCTGGGCTTCCAACAATAAGTTCTCGCTGCTAGGAGCTATTCGGGCCGCTTCGCAAAACATCAGCTACGAGCTGGCCATGGGCTTGTCCCTCATTGCCGTACTGATGATTAGCGAGACCTTATCACTCCGCGAAATCACGCTGCAGCAATCAGTACCGGGCGAGTGGCAATTCTGGAATATTGTAAAGCAGCCACTGGGCTTTATTATCTTTATTGTCTGCTCTTTCGCTGAAACTAACCGTACTCCCTTCGATTTGCCTGAATGCGAAACGGAGTTGGTCGGCGGCTACCACACTGAGTACAGCTCCATGAAAATGGGCTTATACTTATTCGCTGAGTACATCAACGTGTTCGTGGCCTCGGCCGTGATGAGCGTGCTGTATTTTGGTGGCTTCAACTTCCCTTTTCAATATGAGTTGCGTGCTTTCTTGGCTGAGTCGCAGGGAGCAGTTACAGCTCATAATATCGTAACGGCGCTGGGCGTAGTAGCGATATTTGTCAAAATCTTCTCCTTCATCTTCTTCTTCATGTGGGTTCGTTGGACCCTGCCTCGCTTCCGCTATGATCAGCTTATGCGCCTGGGCTGGACCATCCTGATTCCGCTGGCCATTTTCAATATTCTACTTACTGGGGGGCTAATTGTATTCAACATTATCCCGCAGGTACCGAAGTGGTGGCTGCTGCAGTAATTCAGCCCGTAAGTAAATTTCCAGGCTGCACATCTGCCTCACTCGGATTTAGAAACTAAATCACCATGCAACCTTTAAGCAATAGAGCCAAGATACTGGCGAAGAAGCCGATGACGCTCGCTGAACGAGCGTATTTGCCGGCTATTTTCCAGGGTCTAAGCATTACGATGCGGCACTTCTTCTCCAAGAAAGCTACCATTCGGTATCCAGAGGAGACCCGGCCCTTCTCTCCTATTTTCCGTGGTCTGCACGTGCTCAAGCGTGATGAGCAGGGCCGGGAGCGGTGCACAGCTTGCGGCCTATGTGCTGTGGCCTGCCCCGCTGAAGCTATTACGATGGTAGCTGGTGAGCGTAAAAAAGGTGAAGAAGGTCTCTACCGCGAAGAGAAATACGCCGTTAGCTACGAGGTAAACATGCTACGCTGCATCTTCTGCGGCTTATGCGAAGAAGCCTGCCCCAAAGCTGCCGTATACTTGCAAGCCGATAAAATGGCCCCTCCACGCTTCGAGCGCGACGAGTTTATCTATGGCAAAGACCGATTGGTAGAACCAGTGTCGCCGGATGCGCGCTCACAGCGAGGCATTCAACTCACCCCTGAGCAGGCCGAGGCATTACGTAACAAAATGGCCCAACAGCCCGCCTAACCTGTAACACGTAGTTGCAGCCCGGCTGCCTTGTTTCTGACGGTATTTCCTTCGCTTATGTCTCCTCTCTTTCTCTTTCTGTCATTTGTAGCACTGTTTAGTGCATTGGGCGTGGTACTTGCCAAAAACCCAGTGCATAGCGTGCTCTTTTTGATTCTGACGTTTTTCACAATATCAGGGCATTATCTGCTGTTGAACGCTCAGTTCTTAGCAGCGGTAAACATCATTGTGTACGCCGGGGCTATTATGGTGCTGTTCCTATTCGTAATCATGTTCCTGAACCTGAATGCTGACGCAGAGCCTCGTAAATCAGCTTTGTCTAAAATAGCGGCGGCTATAGCTGGCGGCTCGTTGTTGCTCATTTTGGTTGCAGCCCTACGTGATATCCAGCCCGGAGGTGCAAGCGCTACTGCTTTCGATTCGCAAATAGGAATGGTAGATCGGCTGGGCATAGTGCTGTATAAACAATACATGCTGCCATTTGAGTTGGTGTCGGTATTGTTCATAGTGGCTATGGTCGGTGCTATGATGCTCGGGAAGCGGGAAACAGGAGAGCGAAACTTCTAATCTTATCCTCAAGTCAAAAGCAAAAAGCCCCCCTGATTAATCAGGGGGGCTTTTTGCTTTTAGCGTTAATCAATCCTGGCATTTCACAATAGCTATGTTGCTGGCTACCTATTCGATTTTAATCTCGGATTACACAATATTCAAATTTTGAAATTAAAAGCACATTAATTATTCATAATAGTAAAACTATTATGGACGAAGGTGGTATATCTTCGCGTCAGAGCGAACGGTTTTCTGCCTACCAGAGTCGCCTGCCTCACCTTGCCATTTAATACTTTCCTCCTTTAGAGATGACGACTCTACGTCCGGAGCTTAATCATAAGCTCTTCTTGCGCGACCCTCAGGAAACTGATCTAGGCCGCAAAATCATTGCTGCCAGCGTACAGCTTATCGATCAGATTGGCTTTGAACAATTCACGTTCAAAAAGTTAGCACAGCAGATGGGCTCTACGGAGGCTTCTCTTTATCGCTACTTCGAAAACAAGCACCGTCTGCTTGTTTACCTTATTTCATGGCATTGGGCATCGCTGCGCTTTCAAATCAGGTTTCATACTCACAACGTAGCTGACCCACGCGAGCGGCTGCGGCTTATCCTGAACATCATCACAAATGCTCACCTAGACATTGCTACAACCGCCGACTTCGATGAAGCGGCCTTGTATCGCGTTGTGGTAGCGGAGGCATCCAAAACCTACCTAACGCACGAGGTTGACGAGGTAAATCATAGCGGGTTTTATCGGGAGTACAAATCCTTATGTGCTGATGTGGCCCTCGTAGTGCAGGAAATTGCCCCCCACTACCCCTACCCACACGCATTGGTAAGCACGTTGCTGGAAACGGCTCGCAAGCAGCTCTTTTTTTCCCAGCACCTGCCTTCCCTAGCCGACGCTCCATCACCCGCGACGGCTGGTAAAGACATCTTTGGGTTTCTAGAGCACATGGCTTTTTCTGTCTTAAACAAATAATTGATCATCAGCAGGCTTTAGCAATGGCTTCAACCTCATCAGGACCGACACCAGGTCAGCGCTTATGGCAGCTTCTGCTTACTGAGCGCCGTGATATCGCCTACCTCTACGTATACGCTGCGCTGGCTGGGTTTATCAGCTTGTCGTTGCCCTTAGGGGTACAAAGCGTGATTGGGTTTGTCTCGAGCGGAGCGGTAAGTACCTCACTGATAGTGCTCATTATTTTTATTGTGGTGGGTACACTGCTGGTTGGCTGCCTCCAGATTATGCAGATCTATCTAGTGGAGTTTCTGCAGCAACGCTTGTTTGCGCGGGTTTCTTTCGACTTTGCCGTGCGCCTGCCGCGGGTGCGTACAGAGGCACTAGGCAACGAGTATCTGCCAGAGTTGATGAATCGAATGCTCGACACGCCTACTCTTCAGAAAGGAATGGTTATCCTGCTCATTGACTTCACGTCGGCAGGGCTCCAGATTTTGTTTGGGCTAATCCTGCTGTCCTTTTATCACCCGATTTTTATAGCATTTGGTCTGTTGCTGGTCCTAATGCTAGGCATACTGCTACGCCTAACGTGGTATCAGGGAATACAAACCAGCCTCACCGAATCGGAATATAAGTACCGCGTTGTATCCTGGCTGGAAGATGTCGCCCGCACCGTGCACACATTTCGCCTAGCACCCCGTCACACCTTAGTGCTTGATCGTACGGACGATCATGTCAATGGCTACCTCTCGGCCCGCCGCTCACACTTTCGGGTGCTGATGGCGCAATACCTAGGGTTTGTGGGGTTCAAAACGTTGATTACAGCTGGCTTGCTAACCATCGGCTGCTGGCTGCTCATCAATAAGCAAATCAATATTGGCCAGTTTGTAGCCTCCGAGATTATAATCATTTTGACAATCGGGGCAGTAGAGAAAGTATTGATTAAGCTGGACGTGGTGTATGATGCGCTGACTTCAATCAATAAGATTGGGCATGTGCTGGACTTGCCCACGATAGAGAAGCAGCCTGGAGCCAATTTGCCCCTCACTGATACTGGCGTGCAAGGCTTAGCTGTCGAGTTGCGGTTGGTGTCCTATAGCTATCCTTACGCCTCACGCTCAGTACTCAACGATGTATCCCTGCAGCTAAACCCAAAGGAGCATCTGGGTTTAGCTGGCTACGATGGATCAGGCAAGACCACGCTTCTACGCGTTCTGGGGGGCTTACTCGATGGCTACCAAGGAGTGGTTACGTTCGACGGCACAGCACTACGTGACCTCTCCCCCGAAGCATTATCGCGCACGGTAGGCGAGAATTTTTCCCATCAGCATTTGTTCACTGGCTCGGTGCTGGAAAACCTGACCCTGAATCAGCCCGAGATACTACCCTCCGATGTGACTTGGGCGCTTGACTTGGTGGGACTTCGTGATAAAATAAACGCTTGGCCTCAGGGCTTAGCTACCGTTCTTACTGCTGGTTCTCCCCTCCCCGACAACGCAAAGCAGAAGCTGCTGCTGGCCAGAGCATTGGTTCGTCGTCCGCGCCTACTATTGCTCGATCATTTTTTGCCTGCTGTTGAGTCTGCCGAGCGCTTTCGCATTCTCAAGCGCCTTCTCGCTCCCGAACTTCCTTGGACCCTGATTGTGGCTTCCAGCGAACCGCGCGTGCTGGCGCTCTGCCCACGTGTCGCGGTGCTTCGCGAGGGAAACCTAGTAGCGGTTGGAGATTACGCGACGGTTGCTCAGCAACCTGAACTGCAAGAGCTGCTGACAATCTAAATGCTACGAATCATTCACCTATAAATTCAGAGCACTCCTACTGAACAGGTTACTATAATGTGTCGCGTAGAATAGTCTTCCTGTGAGGCCTTCTTCAAACAATATATAATTCCTTCCACAGCATGCCGTTCACTGAGTATAGACTTCCTGAAACCCATCCTGAAGCCAATCGATTTAGTTCGTTTGGCAAGGTGCAGACACCGCGTACCGGACGGGTGCTGGCCCGTTGGTGCGGAGCGCTAGGTCTGCTGGTGCTGTTATGCGGCTTTCTACCCTGGACGCAGAATATCCGTTCCAACGGTACGCTGACAACCCTCCGCCCGCAAGATCGTCCACAAACCGTTCCCAGCACGATTGGGGGGCGAATTGTGCGGTGGCGCGTTCGGGAGGGCCAGCTAGTACAGCGTGGTGATACGCTGGTTGAAATCGCAGAAATCAAGGACAAGTATTTTGATCCCGAGTTGCTGATCCGGACCCGTGAGCAGCTACTGGCCAAGGAAGGCTCTTTGCGGGAGAACGGGGCAAAGGCGGCGGCGTTGGGCCAGCAACAAGTAGCGCTGCGCCAAGCATTAAATGTCAGCCTAGATAAAGCCCGCAATAAGGTGCTGCAATCGCGCCTTAAAGTACGCAGCGACAGCGCCGAGTTGGTGGCCGCTAACACTGACTTTGCTATTGCGCGGCAGCAACTGGAGCGCCAGGAAAATCTTTACAAGCAGGGCCTAAAATCCCTAACTGAGTTGGAGCAGCGGCGGCTTAAGTTTCAGGAATCGACGGCCAAACAACAGGCAGTGGCTAATAAGCTGGGCGTAAGTCAGCAGGAGTTAGTAAATGCCCGTTTGGAGTTGCTGTCGCTCAGTGCTGAGTATCAAGACAAGCTAGCAAAGTCGGAAAGTGACCGGCGTAGTGCTACGGCCTACCAGTTTGATACCGAAGGCCAAATTGCCAAGATGCGCAATGAATACGCAAATCTAACCTTACGCAATGCCTTTTACCGGATCACTGCTCCGCAGGACGGATATGTAGTGCGCGCGCTGAAACAAGGTTTAGGTGAGATCATCAAGGAGGGCGAGCCTATCGTGACCGTGATGCCTTCAACGCCCCAGCTGGCCGCTGAGCTTTACGTGAAGCCAATGGATATTCCGCTGCTTTCGGTGGGCCGCAAAGTTCGACTGCAATTTGATGGCTGGCCCGCGCTGGTGTTTTCGGGCTGGCCCGGCACGAGCTTCGGCACCTTCGGGGGCGTAGTGTCCGTCATCGACAACATTGACAGTCAGGGGCAGTACCGCGTGCTCGTTACTCCTGATCCTAACACGGAGGCTTGGCCCGATCCGTTGCGGGTAGGCAGTGGCGTGTATGGCTGGGCATTGCTCAACGATGTACCGATTTGGTATGAACTGTGGCGTCAGCTGAATGGCTTCCCGCCCAATTTTGTGGGCAAGCCAAAGGCGGTTGATAAGCTGGTAAAAACCGACAACACAGAAAAGTATGCTACGGCTGAAGAGTAAGCGCTGTTTATACAGCTACTACTAAGTATTCTAATCCTATCGCCCAAATCACCTTTGCCTTTTATGGTTCGTTCCGTCTTTTTGCTGGTTGTGCTCCTGGGAACGGGGTTGCTGTCCACCGGTTGGGCGACGGCACAGCCACTGCCGCGCGATACCACGCAGCTGGTCTTTACGCTCACCGATCTGTTTACGCACGTTACGTTACGGCACCCAGTGGCTCGGCAGGCTGGCTTGCTGCCCGAGCGCGCCCAGCAGGAAATTCGCTACGCCCGCGGCCTGCTCGATCCATCTGTAAGCAGCAAATACTACGGCAAGACGTTGGGTAGCAAAGACTATTTTAATACCTGGGACAATACCCTGAAGGTACCGGTGTGGTTTGGCTTTGACTTGAAAGCCGGCTTTGAGCGCAATGTGGGCACCTACGTAAGCCAGCAAGTACGGACACCCGAAAGTGGCCTAAGCTATCTGGGCATATCGGTGCCCCTAGCGCAAGGCTTGCTCATTGATGAACGCCGGGCGGCCATCCGCCAAGCACAGGCATTGGCCGGCCTAGCCGAAGCCGAACGCCGTGGCGCCCTCAACAAGCTTTTACTATCGGCGGCCAAAGACTATTGGGAGTGGAGCTTGAGCCACCAACGCTTAGAACTATTACGCTATAATGCCGAGTTGGCGGAGGTACGATTCAGGGCGGTGCGTGAGCGGGTCCGGCAGGGCGATCTGGCAGCCATCGACTCGGTAGAAGCACTCACTGAACTTCAGAATCGGCAGGCGCAACTGGTGCAGGCGCGGGTACAGTGGCAAAATGTGACGCTCCTGCTTAGTAACTATTTGTGGGACGAGCAGAATCAGCCACGAGAATTGCCCCCCACCTCGCGCCCCGAAGCCTTACCCGCCCCCGCTGCGTGGCGCTCATTGCCCCCCGATTCGGTGGAGGCGCTGGTGAACCTGGCTAGTCAAATACACCCTGAATTGGCAAAGTCGCGGGCCAAGCTCAACCAATTAGGCATTGAACGCCGGCTTTTATCTAACAAGCTATTACCCAAGCTATCAGTAGATTACAACCTATTGCGCACTGGGCAGCCATTCCAGCCTGAAGGCGATATGCAATGGACCAATGCATATCTCACCAACAACTACAAGCTGGGCCTGAGCTTCCAATACCCGCTGTTGCTGCGCCAAGAACGAAGCAAGCTGCAGCTCAACCAACTAAAGCGGCGCGAAGCCGAACTAAGTCTGCAACAGGACACGCGGGAGGTACAAACTACCGTGCGCACCGTCGCCAACGATTGGGAGGCTCTGCGCGAGCAGCTTCGCGTGCAGGAGCAGGTAGTGGAAAACTCCCAGAGGCTACGCAACGGCGAGCAAATCCGATTTGAAAACGGTGAGAGCTCCGTGTTTCTGCTCAATTCCCGCGAAGCCTCACTCGTCAGCGCACGAGTAAAGTTGGCAGAGCTGCAAGCCAAATACGCGCAGGTGCAGGCTACACTGCGTTGGGCAGCCGGAGGAAGCCTAGAATAAATTATACATGAGATTACAGCCTAAAAAAAGCCCCCTGAGATTCTAGGGGGCTTTTTTTAGGCTGTGGTAGCCGTCGGTGCTTGTTCTGGCTCTTGGCGCCGCATCCACGGCGGGCCGCAACTGGTGCGCATTTTTTGGCGAAATTTCTCCTGCTCCTCCGGGGTTAGGTGGGCCATACGTGACTCCATTTTCTTGCGCCAGATTTCGCGGCGCCGGCTCCAGTCGCCGGGACGGCCGCCGCGGCCCCAGCCACCAAACAGAATACGGGTAAGGATAAGCAAGCCGAGGGTTTGCCAGAAGCTGATAGCAGGCCCGTTAAAGAGCACGGGCACCAGCCAGTTCCACAAGCTCATGGTTACGAAGCCAGCGGCGGCCACAAACATTGTTGCGAAGAAGAAAAACTTGAGGCCGCGTAGCAGCCAGAATGAACGATTCATGGGGGTGGTTTTATGAAGTATGTCTTGTCACCGAGGCGAGGCTTGCGAAAATGCGCCTCATCTGGGGGCTTTTTAATCAGTGAATAGCTCGGTGTACAGTTTCTGCAGGCGCTTGCGCAGGTGCTGAACGGCGTAGTGCTTGCGGGAAATCAGGGTTTTGAGCGGTACGCCGGTTTCGGCTTCCATCTCGCGGAATGTTTTCTCCTCCAACTCGTGCCACACGAACACCTGACGCTGGTTGGGGGGCAATTCTTCTAGCGCTTCTGCCAGCGCCTCCATCAGCGTTTCGCGCAGCAAGCGGTTTTCCGGGGAGTCGTCGTGAGCGGGCAGCACATCAGCGAGCAACAGAGAATCGTCTTCGTCGTCAAAGCCGCTGACTAGCTCATTTTCCAACGAAACAGCTTTTTTGCGACGGTAGAGGTCCGTGATTTTGTTGCGGGCCACCCGAAAGAGCCAAGCGGCGGCTTGCTCCACAGGTTTGAGCAGGCGGTAGCTTTCAACGAGTTCGGCAAAGACGTCCTGCAGCACGTCTTCCGCCTCCGCCTCGTTGGGAATACGGCGCCGGATGAACTGCAGCAGCCGGCCGCGTTGTGCGCGCACGGCTTCTTGTATCTGCTGGTCCTGGTGGCCTGCGGTCATTGCCAGCGTCGCGTCGAGCGTGAGAGGTAGCGTTTCCATTCTGCCGAGACAGACGGATGAAATAGCAAAATACTTTATAGCGGCCAAAGTATCTGCTGGAGCCGCAGAAAGAAGGCTGAACGGCTGGCTTTGCGGCACTCCTCTCCACCTAGGTAATAGCATACACCATCCGGGCGAGCGCTTCTACCCCTGTACTTTGACCCTGGTGGGCTTTTTGCTCCTTGTGCCAAAACGTCTCTGGCTGGTTTGGCTAGTTATTATTACTCTCTTACCTCAGCAGCTAAAGCATGGCTGAGCTTCGTGTTAGCTGCCTATAGAGTGTGCGTTTTCCGATTTTCAGGATACCTTTGCCAGCTAATTAGCCCCGGCCGAGCTTCGGGGGGCTTTTTGCTTTGTCGGCTAGCCCAATTGCATGGAACAGACCATCCCGGAAGTCATTCGCACCGTCCCGCTTCAGTATTACGTCTTCTTTGCCACGGCCTTGTTTGCCATTGGCGTAGCAGGAGTGCTCGCGCGGCGCAACGCCATCATTATTTTCATGTGCATTGAGCTGATGCTCAATGCCACGAATGTTTTGCTAACCGCCTTTTCCGCGTATCGTGCCGACCCAAACGGGCAGGTTTTCGTGTTTTTCATCATGGCGGTGGCCGCTGCCGAGGTGTCGGTGGGCTTAGGCATCATCGTGATGATCTATCGAAATTTCCAGAACACCGACGTCAATCTGCTTAGCCGTTTGAAGTGGTAATGATAATCCACCTGTCGTCTTGATGCTTGAAAGACTTAGCCCCGTTGCCATGAATCATTCACTCAACGGGCACCAAGTTCTCATCAGGCTCCGGATGACTCGTGTTTGCTTATAAGCATACCTCATATGCAAGAACTCGTTTTACCCAATTACGGCGCTCCTCACTCCACGCTGCTGTACATTCTTATTCCGTTGTTGCCCTTCCTGGGCTTCCTGATCAATGGCTTACTGAATAAGCGCTTGTCAGCCACTGTGGCTGGCCTGATTGGTAGCGCTACGGTGCTGGGCTCCTTCCTGATCTCTATCTATCTGTTTACCACGTTTGAGCGGCAGTACACGGTACAGCTCTTCGATTGGATTACGGTCGGCTCCCTGCGCATTCCCTTCCAATATCAGATCGATCAGCTCAGCCTGATTATGCTGCTGCTCGTGACGGGTGTGGGTTTCCTGATTCATGTGTACAGCATCGGCTACATGGCCCAAGATGAGAACGTGGGTAAGTTCTTCAGCTTTCTCAACCTGTTCATATTCAGCATGCTGGTGCTGGTGCTGGGGGCCAATTTTGTAATTCTGTTTATTGGCTGGGAAGGTGTGGGACTTTGCTCCTACCTGCTCATTGGCTTCTGGAATAAAAACCACGATTACAACAACGCCGCCAAAAAAGCCTTCATTATCAACCGCATCGGTGACCTTGGCTTCCTGCTCGGCATCTTCCTCATCTACCTCACCTTCGACTCAGTTCAGTACGCTGAGGTATTCCAGAAGGCCGCACTCAGCCAGTTTGGTCCTTACACCGTCAGCATCCTGACGGCTATTACCCTGCTCCTTTTCGTGGGTGCAATGGGTAAATCGGCTCAGTTGCCGCTCTACACCTGGCTCCCCGACGCTATGGCCGGCCCTACGCCCGTGTCAGCGCTCATTCACGCCGCTACCATGGTAACGGCCGGTATTTATATGGTGTTGCGGGCCAATGTGCTGTTCACCCTGGCTCCGGCTACGCTTGAAGTAGTAGGTATTATTGGTTTGGCCACGGCGCTATTTGCAGCTACTATCGGTCTGGCGCAGAACGACATCAAGAAAGTTCTGGCTTACTCCACGGTTTCCCAACTCGGCTATATGTTCCTGGCTTTGGGCGTGATGGGCTATACGTCTTCCCTATTCCACGTCCTGACCCACGCTTTCTTCAAGGCCTTAATGTTCCTCGGCGCTGGCTCCGTGATTCACGCCATGAGCAACGAGCAGGACATTCGCCGGATGGGCGGCCTGCGTAAGGCTTTGCCTATTACCTTCCTCACGTTCTTTATTGGCTGCTTAGCCATTTCGGGCATTCCGCCGTTCTCGGGTTTTTTCTCGAAAGACGAGATTCTGGCGCATACCTACGAGCACAACAAGCTCATGTGGGCAGTTGGCTTGTTTACTGCCTTCCTGACGGCTTTCTACATGTTCCGTCTGCTTTTCCTCACCTTCTTCGGCGAGTTCCGAGGCACCGAAGAACAGAAGCACCACTTGCACGAGTCGCCGGCCTCAATGACGCTGCCGCTGATTATTCTGGCTATTCTGGCGGCCGTGGGGGCTTTATGGGTGCACCTATGTTCCTAGGGGGCAAGCATTATCTGGCCGATTTCCTAGCGCCCATCTTCACATATTCTCGCCAAATCAATCCTTCAGCCTTCACCGGCGAAATTGATCACAGTACCGAACTCATGCTCATCGGCGCTTCTGTAGCGGCTGGCGTGCTCGGTATCATCTTCGCCTACGTGCAGTACGTTTCCCGCGGGGTGCGCCCCGTGGCCGACGAAGCGCAGCGCTCGGCACCCGAGAGCTTGGTGTACCACAAGTACTACATCGATGAGTTGTACAACGCCCTCTTCGTGCGTCCTATCATGGGCTTGTCGCGCGGCCTGTACCGCTTCGTGGAGCAAGGCATCATCGACCCAATCGTGAATGGATTAGGCCGCCTGACTCTGGGTGGGGGGCAATTATTACGCTATGTACAGACTGGTACAATTGGCGTGTACTTAATCCTTATGGTAGTAGGTATCGTGCTGATTTTGGCGCTGAATTTTGGCAAGTTTTAGATCTCGACACGTACCACACGGTAAATAATGCTTACAGCTCTTCTCCTTTTCTTTCCTCTAGCCGCCGCGCTGCTGTTGCACTTTGTCAAAGGCAATGCTGGACGTGTATTCGCCTTTGGTGCGGCACTGCTGGAGTTTATTGTCGCGGTGTACGCAGCCGTTACTTTTGATGCTAGCAATGTTGGGCAGTTGGAAGTAAACCTGCCTTGGATTGCTTCGGCGGGCATCAGCTTCCACGTTGGCATGGACGGGCTGAGCTTGCTGCTCGTGCTCCTCACCACCTTTCTGGTGCCGCTGATTCTGCTGGCTTCCTTCCGCCACGATTATAAGAACGCGTCGGCTTTCTATGCGCTGGTGCTATTCATGGAAACCGGCCTGATTGGGGTATTCACTTCCATGGATGCGTTCCTGTTCTACTTCTTCTGGGAAGTGGCCCTCATTCCGATCTACTTCCTGGCCGGCATTTGGGGCGGGGAGCGGCGTGTGGCTGTTACGTTCAAGTTTTTCCTCTACACGATTATTGGCTCGCTGTTTATGCTGGCCGGCTTCGTGTACCTCTACTACCAGACCGGCCCCGCCGCCAATGGCCTGGCCGCTCACACCTCCGACCTACAAGCTTTCTACGACTTGAGCCTAACGGCTGCGGAGCAATCGTGGCTGTTCTGGCTGATCTTTATTGCCTTCGCGGTGAAGATGCCCATTTTCCCCTTCCATACCTGGCAGCCCGATACGTACACCGAAGCTCCCGCCCCGGCTACCATGCTGCTCTCGGGCATTATGCTGAAAATGGGCATTTACGGTTGCCTGCGCTGGCTCCTGCCCATCACGCCACTAGGCGTAAGCCAATGGGGTTGGCTGGTTATGATTCTGGCTGTTATCGGCATTATCTACGGCGCTATCATCGCCATCCGTCAGCGCGACATGAAGCGGTTGATTGCTTACTCCTCTCTCTCCCACGTGGGCCTGATGGCAGCGGGTGTATTTTCACTCACACAGATGGGTTTGCAGGGCGCTGTTGTGCAGATGCTGGCGCACGGCGTGAACGTCGTGGGCATGTTCTTCATTGCCGACATCATTCAGCGCCGCACCAATACGCGCCTAATTCCCGAGCTTGGTGGCCTGACCCAAACGACGCCGCTGCTCTCCGTGAGCTTCCTAGTTGTGCTACTAGCCACGGTAGCTTTACCCCTCACAAGCGGTTTCGTAGGAGAGTTTCTGCTGCTGGCGGGTGTATTTCAATACAACAACTGGCTGGGCGCGGTAGCGGGCATCACCATTATTCTGGGGGCTGTTTATTTGCTGCGCATGTTCCAGCGCGTCATGCTCGGCCCGGCTACTTCCTTCACCGCCGCCTTCCGCGACCTGAATGGAGCCGAGCTAGCCGTGCTGGTGCCCTTAATCTTTATGATTTTCTGGATTGGCTTGTTTCCAAATACCTTCCTGCAAATGTCAGAACCCAGCGTGATTCGGATTCTGAGCTTAATGCAGCGGTAAGTTCTAAGCGTCGTTCGCCTTTCTGGAACGACCTCATTCAACGACTCACCAAAGCACAGCAACGCTGGAGATTGGTGTTACATCCTGCCAATGGCCTCTATTATATTACTTTCCGTTCTTGGCATCGCCAACCTCTTCTTAGGCTTTCTGCGCTCCAACCGCATGCTGCTGCCCGCAGCTATGGTTATTCTGCTGATCGTTTTCGGAGCTAATTTGTATGATTGGAACGCGCCTGCGCAGTCGTATTTCAATAACATGCTTACCATCGACCGGTTCTCGGTCGCTTTCACGGGCATTGTAGTCTTGACGACGCTATTGCTGCTGCCATTCTCGCAGAAATACGTGCGCGACAACGAAGCCAACCTCGCTGAGTATTATTCCCTGCTGCTGTTCTCCCTCGTGGGGCCATTATGATGGTCAGCTACGACAACATGCTCATGTTGTTCGTTGGCATCGAAATCCTGAGCATTTCCATGTACGTAGTGGCCGGCTCCGATAAGCGTAACGTGCGCTCCAACGAAGCCTCGCTAAAATACTTCCTGATGGGCTCGTTTGCCACCGGCATTCTGCTCTTTGGTATTGCCTTAGTGTACGGTGCCACCGGCGCTTTCCAGCTGAGCGAAATTGGCGCGGCCGTTACGAATCCCGCCAACGATTCGCTGCGCCCCATGCTCTACATCGGCATTCTGTTAATGCTTATTGGTATTGGCTTTAAAGTGTCGGCTGCCCCTTTTCACTACTGGACGCCCGACGTGTACGAAGGCACCCCTACCTTCTTCGCGGCCTTTATGAGCACCGTGGTGAAAACGGCTGGTTTTGCGGCATTTCTAAAACTATTGGTGCAGGCTTTCCCCGCCGCTCAGGGCTTCTGGATTCCTACCATTGTAGCTATGTGTGCGCTTACGCTGCTTATCGGCAACGTGGGTGCCGTGGCTCAGCAGAGTGTCAAGCGTATGCTGGCTTACTCCAGTATTTCCCACGCGGGTTACCTGCTTATTGGCTTGGTAGCGTTTAATGGTGAGCTCAGTGGGCTTTCAGCCAATGGCATTTTCTTCTATTCTTTAGCCTACTCCATCGCCACTGTAGCGGCCTTCGGGGTGCTCAAACTCGTGCACGATCAGCGCCAGCGCGAAGACTATGATGGGCTGAACGGTTTGGCCCGCACCAATCCGCTCCTCGCTTTTGTGATGACCATCGCGATGCTTTCCCTGGCCGGTATTCCGCTCACGGGGGGCTTTTTTGGCAAGTTTTTCCTATTCGGCGCAGCGGTCGATAAAGGCTATATTGGCTTAGTCGTCTTCGCTGTCATCATGTCGATGGTTGGCATTTACTACTACCTGCGACCTATTATCGCGATGTACATGAAGCCCGCCGATGACGAGACCGAGGCGCCAATAGCCGTCGGCAGTTTCCAATCGGCAGTGCTGATAATTTTGGCTGTGCTTACGGTTGTATTGGGTGTGCTGCCAGGCCTGGTAAGCGGAGTTTTGTAGAAGCGTGCTTACAACCCACTAAAAAGGAGCGGCCGATCAGCCGCTCCTTTTTTATTTCTCTCTACCTTCTTACCTGACGCCCAACAACTGCCGAAAATCATTCTCGATATTTTGCATGACTAGCGGAATCGATTTGCGCACTATTTCAGAGGCCATCTGCGCCTTCCCAAAGTCAGGACGAAAACCGTTGCTTCCCATTATAAATCCCGACGCATTATACTGCTGCATGCTGTCGAAATAGCTGTTGCGCAGCGCGTCTAACTGAGCACACGATTCCAGGGAAAAGAAGATCTTATTTTCGGTGTAGTACTTTATAAACGCGTCGTATGCTTGGCTGGCCGTTTTAATGCGTTCATCCTCTTCCTGGTCGGCATCGACGTGAATAAATTTTAGTGTGGCCGTCATATCTTTCAGAGCCAGGTTCAGGCTCACTATTTTTTGGTAAAGACTTTCCAGCACCAGCATCCGCTTCTCGTGGAGCCGGGAGTCTTTGGTATTGGCCAGTTGTAGCTCCGCCCGGAACTGCTCCAGACTTCGGTCGAGTTGGGCCTTGAACTCAACCGACTTGGTTTCTAATTCCTTCTCATAGGCCCGAAACCGCATTTTTAAAAATTGCTCGCCCAGCGCCTTTGCCACCCACGAAGCCGCGCCAATCAGCAGCGCATACACGCTGACATTTGCCAGAATTTCGCTCCAGTTGATATCTATTCCTATCATTATACCTATCGAAATATCGCGCCTTCCTCCTTGATTTACTTTATCGGCAAGTGCTAACCCGCCATTGACCTTGATAACTTCTGGGGGGCTTTTTAGTGCCCGATCACCAAAAAAAAGCCTCCTTATTGAATAAGGAGGCTCTTCGAAACAACTATAAAACTTAGGCCCTACTTGCGGGTAACGCGCAGGCTGATACGACGGTTAAGGGCGCGGCCGTCCTCGGTATCGTTGCTGGCAATGGGGATTTTCTGCCCATAGCCTTTGCTGGTAATTCGGGTAGCGTCAATACCCATATCCACGAGCGCGGCCATGGCTGCATTCGCACGGCCTTCGCTCATTTTCATATTGCCGGCGAAGCTACCACTGTTATCGGTGTAGCCCCCAATGCGCACTTTGGCGCGGGGAAAATTTTTCAGGATGGCTGCCACATTCTGCAACTGTTGCTGCGACTCAGGCGTGAGGGTAGCGCTAGACGGCGCGAAATACACTCGGTCGAAGCTAATCCATCCCTTCGTCCGATTCACCGAGTCAACTTGGGCAGCATCATTTGCTAAAAACTGATACAGCTTGTGCTCCGTCGAATTAGAGCCTACCATTAGCCGCGTGCCATCACTCATCTTAATCAGAGTGGGAAGGCCCGTGTCGTAGATATAGTTACCGGTAGCTTCGTCGTAGCGACCCTGGGAAGTGCTGGTGCTAGCAGTCGTAGGCGCTGGCACCGCAGCAACCTCTTCGGTATTGCCCGTAAGACGATTGAAGCCCAGATTTATACGGTCCTGCCCCAAGAAATATCCGAGCGCGGCAGCCACTGCCACTAACAAAGCGCCCAAGCCCAGCCAACTGGAAGACCAGGTAGCCTTTTTTGCAGGCGCGGCTTCCGGCTGATAGTAGTCGCTTACGGCTGCCACACGGCGGTTTTGCAGCCCAACCACTTCAGGGCTATAACTCGCTCCATTATCGCGCACGTCAAAATTCATAGGGCTCGGCCGGGGAATAGTCTGCGCTTGGCTTGGCCCCTGCGTCTGAGGTTGCGTTGGCGGCTGCGGGGCATGAGGGCGAGCCAAATCCGGCTGAATAGCTCCTACCATTCGGCGCTGCTCCTGTAGCCACAGGCTCAAACCCTGGGAGTCCAGCTCGTTCTCAGCAGCATGGCGGCCGAGTATGCCTAGCGTGATGGGTGTAGATAATCCCAGCAGATTATTCACGGTAGTATTTTGGCTACCAGCACTATCCGACACAGCTTCTACCGTACTACTGTAGCGGTCGCTAAGTAAAGATCTCATCAGCTCTGCGCCCCGGCTCTGCCAGCCTCCCCCTCCTATCAACCGTCCACTGGATGGCCGTAATACACCTTGTTCATGTGCCTCCCGAGCCATGCTCCACAGAACCTCGGCGCCACCGGCCTGTTCAGCTAAGCCCGCCAGGCTATTGATTACCAAAGCAGTTACCCTCGATACAGCTCTTTCAATACTGGCGTCGCTTTCTCCCACCGCAGCTACCCCAGTTTGCCGCAGAGCCTCTGTAGTGAAGCAATTCTTAACGGCTTCTAGTAAGTTGTAAGTCATAGCTATTCACGAATATGTAGATGGAAGAAGGAATAATAGTACAAATTTTTCTGAAATATATTCCATGTATAAAAATACAAAACATTGAACGTCAATGCCATATAATTTTTCTATCAGCTTATTAATTTATCAATAGAAACCTGATTATTCGACGTCGGCTCTTATGCTTCCTAGGTGAGCACAAGCTGAATTCCGAGGTAATTACCCGCTATATCAGTATCCATTACGGGTAAGAAGTATACAGCTGTTACGCCATTGATCAAGGCTTGTCGGGTGGAGCTATCAACCATTACGACCGACGCATCACGGTGCTTACATCATCGGCGTACACTACTGCGTCATCATGGAAAGGCTCGTCGCCGCGAAATTTCTGTAGCACGCGCGCCGTTGTAATAATGTCTTTCTGGCAATATTTCACGATGCGCGGCAAGTCCTTTTCATCGTAATACACGCGCGCTACATCACCGCCGTTGATATCGTCTTTGGGTGTTGGGATGCCGAACATAGCGGCTAGCAGCGGCAACGACGTGTAAGACTTTCGGTCGCCGAATTTCCACAGTTCCATCGTGTCGAAGTGCGCTACTTCCCAGGGCTTTTTGCCAGCAATATCCAGCTGCGGCGGTAGCGGTAGGCCATTGATGAGCAGACGGCGCCCTAGGTAAGGAAAGTCAAACTCTTTGCCGTTGTGGGCGCAAAGCAAATACTGGGGCTTGCGAGCCAGCAACGCCGAGAACTCGCGCAGCATCAGTTTCTCATCTTCATCGGCGAAAGACTTGACACGAAAGCGCCAGGTTTCTTCCTGCTTGTCAAAGTTGAAACAACCCACTGAAATGCATACCACCCGGCCAAACTCGGCGTAAATACCCGCCTGGGCAAATAAGCTGGCGGCCTCTAGGTGTGAGGGCATAGGCTCCACATCCTCAGGGCCGGTGCGCCAGCCTTTGTCGCGGCGCAGGGCGTGGCACTTGTGTTCCCAGAGCAGACGCAGCATATCATCCAGATCGTCGTGGCAGCCCACGCACGGCACCGTTTCGATGTCTAAGACAAAGATTTGGTCAAGCGGAGTTTTGCGCAGAATCTGCATGGGATAGGTGTGGCTAGCGGGCTATAGTGCCAAGATAGCGTTTTTGGGCTCTGGGGGGCAAATTTTAATGCAATTTGGGAGTTATGATAGATAATACTATTCGCTTATGTGAATACTAGAGCGTCGTATCCACTGCTTTAACTCATCCACTCCAATAGTAAGAGTTGAAACGTTTTCATAAAAACGTGGTGTGAATTCATAATGCTTGTGAATCTCCAGTATATAGCCTCGGCGCGAGCTAAATTCTAAGGTTACTACCATCTTCTCCCACGGCTGCCAGCCAAATTCCTTGGTCCATATTTGCTCCGGCGTGAGCCTTAACAATACATCTTTTTCTTTGACACGAAGCCTTGCTACATGAAAAAGTATAGCTCCGATTATTGCGAAGAATAGGCAAGCGAAAGTGGCCCCCTCACCTTCTGAACTATACATCCCACCCATTCCTGCTACGATTATAACAATTCCAAAAGCACCCTGCATTCAGGCACTCCATCGATTGTATCTTACCTCTATCATCTCACTAAAATAAAAAGCCTCATTACCTACATGTTGCTAGGTAATGAGGCATAATGTAAATCCTAGTCAGACTACTTTCCCACCACCGCCGTAGCAATGCTGAGCTCCTTCAGCTGCGCACCCGAAATCGGGGAAGGCGAGTCGATCATTACGTCGCGGCCGGAGTTGTTTTTGGGGAAGGCAATAAAGTCGCGGATGGAATCGGCGCCGCCGAAGAGGCTGCAGAGGCGGTCGAAACCGAAAGCGATGCCGCCGTGGGGCGGAGCGCCGTACTCGAAGGCATCGAGCAGGAAGCCGAACTGAGCCTGCGCCTCCTCATCCGAGAAGCCGAGTAGCGAGAACATGCGCGCTTGCACCGTGCGGTCGTGAATACGGATGGAGCCGCCCCCCACTTCCACGCCGTTAATGACCATGTCATAGGCATTGGCGCGCACCTGACCGATGGTATCGGGGCTGTCGAGCAGGGCGATATCCTCGGGCTTAGGCGAGGTGAACGGGTGGTGCATGGCGAAGTAGCGATTTTCCTCCTCGTTGAACTCAAGCAACGGAAAATCCACGACCCACAGCGGGGAGAACGTGTCTTTATCCCGCAAGCCCATGCGCTGGCCAATCTCCAGACGCAGTTCCGAAAGCGCCTTGCGCGTGCGGTTGGCTTCACCGGCCAGAATGAGGAGCAAATCGCCGGGCGCAGCATTGAACGCAGCTTTCCACTGCTGCAATACTTCCTGCGAATAGAATTTATCCACCGACGATTTTACGCTGCCATCAGACTCCACGCGGGCGTAAATCAGGCCCGTAGCACCAATTTGAGGCCGCTTGACAAATTCGGTCAGCTCATCGAGTTGCTTGCGGGTGTACACAGCGCTGTTGAAGGCGTTGATACCAACGACCAATTCAGCGCTCTCGAACACCGGGAAGTTATAGCCCGATACGATATCCTGCGTTTGGGCAGCCGTGGGGGGCGTTTTTTCGGCGTTTTTGAGCTCCACAAACTTCATTTCGAAGCGCGTGTCGGGCTTGTCGTTGCCGTAGAAGCGCATGGCGTCGGCGTAGGTCATGCGCGGTAACTCCCCAATTTCCAGGCCCTTTACTTCTTTAAACAGGTACTGCACCAGGCCCTCGAAGGTGCGCAGAATATCTTCCTGCTCCACGAACGACATTTCGCAGTCAATCTGGGTGAACTCGGGCTGGCGGTCGGCGCGCAGGTCTTCGTCGCGGAAGCACTTTACAATTTGGAAATAGCGGTCGAAGCCCGACACCATCAGCAGCTGCTTGAACGTCTGAGGCGACTGGGGCAGGGCGTAAAACTCGCCGGGGTTCATACGGGAAGGCACCACAAAGTCGCGGGCACCTTCCGGGGTGCTTTTGATGAGGACCGGCGTTTCTACTTCGATAAACTCCTGTCCATCGAGGAAGCGGCGCGTGGCTTGGGCCACGCGGTGGCGCAACTCCAGATTGCGGCGCACGGGTGAGCGGCGCAAGTCGAGGTACCGGTACTTCATGCGCAGGTCGTCGCCGCCGTCGGTATCGTCTTCGATGAGGAAGGGGGGCAATTTGGCGGGGTTCAACACGTCCAGCTTCTCCACCCGAATCTCGATGTTGCCGGTGGGCATCTTATCGTTTTTGGAGTGGCGCTCGGCTACTTTACCCGTCACGCAGAGCACAAACTCACGGCCCAGCTGGCGGGCTTGCTCCCGAACTTCGGCTGTTTCAACGCCTTCTTCCAGAGCCAATTGAGTGAGGCCATAACGGTCGCGCAGGTCAATCCAGAGGATGCCGCCTTTGTCGCGGGTACGCTGCACCCAGCCGCAAAGAGTAACAGATTGGCCAGCGTGTTCGAGGCGAAGTTCGCCGCAGGTATGGGTACGGAGCATGTGCTTAACTAGTCGGTAAGAGGTAATCGGGACTTCGAGAGCGAAGGTAGGAAGATATGCCGGGCTCAAAAACGCGGTAAGACCAGCTATTTATTTTTTGCGGGCTGTAATACCGGCCCCAGCCCCGCGATTCATACCCTCAAAAAGCCCCCCAGTAAAGATTCTCCGCCGAAAGGGCAACTCTTATAGGCTATTCTCTATCTTTCAGCTGATTCTTTCCGTCTTTTCCACATTCCTGCCTTTTTCCCTTCTTTTTAACTTCATCCGTACGCATGGCCCTCGTCATCAAAAACCTGTCGAAAACTTACTCCAACGGTGTGCAGGCCCTGCGCGACGTGAACCTAACCATCCCGACGGGCATGTTCGGGCTGCTGGGACCGAATGGCGCGGGCAAGTCGAGCTTAATGCGCACCATTGCCACCTTGCAGGAAGCCGACAGCGGCAGCATTTTCCTCGATGAACTGGACGTGCTACGCGAAAAAGACGCGGTGCGCCGCATTCTAGGCTATCTGCCGCAGGAGTTTGGCGTGTATCCGAAAGTAGCCGCCGAGGATTTGCTCGACCACTTCGCTGTCCTCAAAGGCCTTTCCGACAGCAAGGAGCGCAAAGCCACGGTGGCCGCTTTGCTGCACAAAACCAACTTGTATGATGTGCGCCGCAAGAATTTGGGGGGCTATTCTGGGGGCATGAAGCAGCGTTTCGGTATTGCACAGGCGTTGCTCGGCAATCCGCGCCTCATCATCGTGGATGAGCCCACCGCTGGACTCGACCCGGCCGAGCGCAACCGCTTTCACAACCTGCTAAGCGAGATTGGCGAGAATATTATCGTTATTCTGAGCACACATATTGTGTCAGACGTGAGCGACTTGTGCCGCAACATGGCCATTATTAACAAAGGCCAAGTGCTGCTGACCGGCGACCCGCTGGTGGTGATGAATGAGTTGCAAGGCCAAGTATGGCGCCGCGCTATTGCCAAGGAACAGCTGCCGGCGCTGCAGCAGGAGCAGCAGGTAATTTCCTCTCGCCTCTATGCGGGCCAAACTATTGTGCACGTGGTCAGTGATGGGCAGCCGGGCCCGGATTATGAGCCGGTAGTTCCTTCCTTAGAGGATGTGTATTTCTCCCGCATTGCGGAGGCTGAACGTGCGAAAGTAACGGCGTAAGCTGCACCTTTTAGCTTCTCCATTCCTGGCCTTTTGCCTAAAATTCTCTCCTCTTATGTTCCTTCAAATATTTCGCTTTGAGCTGTGGTACCGACTGCGGCGACCAGCTACCTATATCTATTTCGGCATTCTGCTGCTGCTAGCTTTGTTACTGATGCTCACGTCGGGGGGCTTTTTCAAGGGATTAGCGGTGAGTGTAGGCACTAAGGTGTTCGTAAACTCGCCCTTCTCCTTGAATGGCTACACCACTGTGCTTACCCTAGTGCCGGGCGTGCTGCTCATTTCGGCTATGTTCGGGCCGGCCATTCTGCGCGATTTTGAAACCCGCATGCACCCGCTGCTCTTTACCACGCCCATCTCACGAGTGGGGTATCTGGGAGGGCGCTTCGCTGGTACGCTCGTTATTACCATGTTGGTGCTCAGCGGTATTGCGGTAGGCTTATTTATTGGAACGCTGATCCCGGGCATGCCGGCTGACCGAATCGGGCCGCAGCGTTTGCTGAATTATCTGAACCCTTACTTCATAGTGGTTCTGCCCAACGTGCTGCTGATGGGGGCCATTTTCTTTGCTCTCGGCACGCTTACGCGCAAGGCACTGGCTACTTATGTGGGCAGCATCGTGTTTTTGGTGCTGTATTTCGTGGCCCAAAGCCAGCTCTCCGACCTCGATAACAAAACCCTCGGTAGCTTACTCGACCCGATGGGCAGCGGTGCCACGCGCGAGCTCACCAAATACTGGACGACGGCCGAGAAAAACACCCAGATAGTGCCACTTACGGGCCTGTTGCTCGGCAACCGCGTAGTGTGGCTTGGAGTAGGCTTAGCGCTGCTGGGCTTCTGCTTCTGGCGTTTTCGCTTCAGCCAAAGTGCTGCCGAAGGCCCCATACGGCGCCGTGCCGAGCGGCCCGGCTTAGACGTAGTGCCTACCACGGCCAGCGTCGTGCTGCCGCGCGTACACCAACAGTTTGGCACCAGCCAGTACTTGCGCCAGTGGGCCCGCCTGACCAAGCTAGAGTTTCTGGATATCATCCGCAGCCCCTATTTCATTGCTATCGTGGTAGCGGGCTTGGCCTTTTTGCTGGCTGCGGCCCTACAGATCGGGAAGATCTTTGACACCCGAACCTTCCCCGTCACGGCGCAGGTGGCCATCATTTTGTCGGGATCCTTCAGCCTGTTCTCGCTGGCAATCATCACTTTCTACGCCGGCGAGCTAGTGTGGCGGGAGCGGGATGCTCATCTAAATCAGATTTATGACGCCCTGCCCCTGCCTAACTGGGTACCCTTGGCTTCTAAGCTAGCGGCCCTGCTACTGGTGCCAGTGGTGCTGCAAGTAATCGTGCTGGTTTGTGGTTTGCTAACGCAGATTTTCTCCGGCTACTTCCAATTCGAGCTCGGGCTGTACATCCAGTATCTATTCGGACTGCGGCTCCTTGATTACTGGCTCTTGGTGGTGTTGGCAATAGCCGTGCATGTGCTGGTCAATCATAAGTATCTGGGGCACTTCGTGATGCTGCTGTATTACATGTTCACGCTTTTTGCGAGCCAACTCGGCATTGAGCACAACTTGGCCATCTACGGCTCCGACCCCGGCATACAGTACTCGGCCCTGAACAAATTTGGCCACTTTATTGGGCCGTACATGTGGTTTAAGCTGTACTGGGCGGGTTTGGCGCTGGTGCTGGCCGTAGGGGCCAATTTACTCTGGGTGCGCGGCACCGAAACTAGCGGCAACGTGCGCCAAAAGCTGGCGGGCAGCCGCTTTACCGGCCCGGCCCGCTTGGCGATGGGCGCGGGTTTGCTCACTTTTCTAATCGTGGGAGGCTTTATTTATTATAATACGAATGTGCTCAATCGCTACCAAGGCTCTAAAACGCAAGAGAAGCTGACCGTAGAATTTGAGAAAAAATACAGCCGCTTGGGCAAGCGCCCACAGCCTCGCATTACGGCCGTGGAAGTGCAAGCTGACCTATTTCCGAGCCGGCAGGAAGTGCGCCTGCGGGGCCAGTACTGGCTGCGCAACAAAACCGGTCAGCCCATCGATTCGGTGCAGTTAAACCTACCGCAGGAGGCTCGTATTCGCTTGCTGGCTCTCGGCGCAGTTGGCGCGGCACCAGCCCGCACAGTCCTCTCCGATTCGCTTATGGGCTTCTATGTGCAGCGATTAGCCAAGCCCCTAGCTCCCGGCGACTCCCTGCCGCTGCGCTTCGATTTGTATTATGCGGCCCCAGGCTTCGAGAACGTGACGAACCGCACCAGCGTCGTGTACAACGGCACTTTCATCAATAGTCAACTGCTGCCTAATATTGGCTATAACCCACAGGCCGAAATCAGCGACGAGGAAACGCGCAAGGACTATAATTTGCCCCCCAAGCCGCGCATGGCGTCGCTCACTGACACTGCTGCCCGCCGCAACACTTACATCAGCCACGACGCGGACTGGGTGCGCTTCGCCGCCACCGTCAGCACCGAGCCTGACCAGCTAGCGCTGGCGCCCGGCTACTTGAAAAAGGAATGGACCGAGAACGGACGCCGCTATTTCCGCTACGAGATGGACGCGCCTATTCTCAACTTTTATTCTTTCCAATCGGCCCGCTATGCCGTGCGCAAGGCTAAGTGGAACGATGTCGATATTGCCATTTATTACCAGCCTGGCCACGAGTATAACCTCGACCGCATGGTGCGCGGCGTGCAGGACGGCCTGACGTATTTCACTAAAAACTTCGGCCCTTACCAACACCGGCAAGTACGCATCGTGGAGTTTCCGGGTTATCAGTCCTTTGCTCAAAGCTTTCCCAACACCATTCCTTACTCGGAGAACATCGGCTTTATCGCCAAAATAGACTCTACCGACCCTGAGGATGTGGATTACCCCTACTATGTGACGGCCCACGAGGTAGCGCACCAATGGTGGGCTCATCAAGTAATTGGGGCCAACGTGCAGGGCTCTACTATGATGTCGGAAACTCTGTCACAGTATGCCGCCCTTATGGTGATGAAGCAGCTCTACGGCGAGGCCCGCATGCGCAAATTCTTGAAGCATGAAATGGACCGTTACCTTACTGGCAGGGCCACGGAGCAAAGCAAGGAACAGCCGTTGTATAAGGTAGAGAATCAGCAGTATATCCACTATCGTAAGGGCTCGGTGGCGATGTACGCCTTGCAGGATTACGTGGGGGAAGACAAGGTAAACCAAGCGTTGGCGGCCTATATCAAAGAGGTAAAGTTTCAGCAGCCGCCTTACACTACCTCGCCAGACTTGATACGCCACCTACGCCAGGTTACGCCCGACTCTTTGCAGTACCTGATTACGGATATGTTTGAGCGCATTACGCTGTATGAAAACCGCGTCGATTCGGTTTCTTACAAAAAGCTACCGGGGGGCAAATATCAGGTCACGCTGAACCTGAACAGTAAGAAATTTTATGCCGACAGTTTGGGCAACGAAAAACCGGCGCCCATGAATGACTGGATTGACATTGCCGTGCTCACCGAGCGGAAAGTAAACGGCAAGTGGCGCGACGAGCCACTGTACCGGCGCAAAACTCGATTAAAAGCGGGCACCAATAAACTGGAGATACTCGTGTCCGAAAAACCGGTAAAGGCTGGTATTGACCCATTTAATGAATTAATTGACCGCGACCCAGACGACAACGTCAAAAACTTACCTCGCAGCTAGCTGGGAGGCTTTTCGGGTTTGGCCCGGATTGTGCAAAGGGCCGGAAGACACTCTTGTTTTCCGGCCTTTTGTCTATTCTTCCTATGAAATATACTGCTCTTCTCGCCGCGGCTTTCCTCACCGTAGCATCTGCCCAGGCCCAAACTTCCACCAAAGGCAAGACCAAAACGCAGGTCAACGGTACCAGCGTTAAGTCCAAGACCAGCACCGAGCCCGTTACCCTCGACGGTCCGATAAAGCGCGTTGAAACGCTCTCCGGCATCGACGTGTACCCCGATCCGAACACGAACACCATCTTCCTGAGCTTCACGCAGCAGTTCACCAAGCCCGGCACGCTGGTGATGACCAACTACAAAAACGCCCCCGTTTACACCGCCGCTCTCGACCCACTCAACAACACAGGCCAGCCTGTTGACCTGGGTCGCATCCCAGCTGGCACGTATTTGGTAGAGGCTAAAACAGGCAATTATGTGTACTGGAAAAAGGTGCGCATCAAGTATCCATCGGTTCCGGTGGCAAGTAAAAAAAAGAAGCGACGCTAAATCCGCCTATTTAGTTAGCTTTTTTACCTCCGTAGTCGTTTTGGCTGCGGGGGTTTTTTTATTTGTTTTTTTGTGGTGGCGCTGGCGAAAAGTTGCGCCTTTTATTTCCCCTCGTTTCTATGAAAACTTCTTTGCGTTTGCTCCGATTTGCCCCCTACACCTTGCTCCTGCTCCTGTTGGTCGCATTTGCCGCGCCCAAGCCTAAGCTTAAAAAAACACCCATCACCAAAAATCTCACCGTCGGTATTCCAGAAGGCTTCACCGCCCTGCCCGACGATGGTATAGCTGCCAAATATCCCGCCCCGCGCAAGCCGCTGGCCGTATTCACCAACCCTAGCGGCCGCGTCGACTTCAGTGTGGCCCAGAAGCCTAGCACCTTCACCAGCAAGGATTACGGTATTCTGCTCAAGATCTACAAAGCCAGCATTCAGAATGCCTACACCAAAGTGGACTTCCTAACCGAAGACATTCGCACCATCAACAAGCGTGATTTTGTGGTACTAGAGTTTGTCTCATCGGTGGCGGATACGCGTCGGGGGGGCAATTTGGCGCCTATTCGCCGCTACCAGTTGGTGCAGTACGCCATTGAGGGCGACCAACTCATAGTCTTCACCTTCAACTGTCCCGCCGAGGAACAGGCACAATGGCAGCCTACCGCCCAAGCCATGATGCAGAGCATTGCGCTGAAGTAAGATCTTCTTCTGTTTTTGAAGTCAAGAAAAAAGGCGGTTATGCCGAGCGCAGCGCAGCATCTCGCGTGTTTAGTGGGAGTACTAATCCTACTACCGCGAGCGAGATGCTGCGCTGCGCTCGGCATGACCGCCTTTTTTAGTTTATTATCAAAACCATCCATCAGCCTATGACCCTTTCCCTCTATAGCGACGAAAGCTACATGCGCGAAGCCTTGAAGCAGGCGCGCTACGCCCTAGAAGAAGATGAGATTCCGATTGGGGCAGTGGTCGTGCTGGAGCGCCAGATTATTGCGCGAGCCTACAACCAAACCGAAAAGCTAAAGGACGTCACTGCCCACGCCGAAATGCTGGCCCTTACGGCCGCTGCCAACTTTTTGGGTAATAAATACCTTACCGACTGTAGTTTATACGTCACTATAGAGCCCTGCGTGATGTGCGCGGGCGCCAGTGCTTGGGCTCAGATGCGGCGCGTGGTGGTTGGCGCGCCCGAGGAAAAACATGGATTTCGGCGGCACGGTAACCTGCTACACCGGCGCACAGAACTGGTTACGGGCATTATGGCCGCGGAAAGTGCGGAGCTGATGCAGGAGTTTTTTGCCCGCAAGCGGAAATAATTACTTTTGATGGCCGCTGGGGGGCAAATTCTAACCCTTCGGCGGCTTTGTCAGTTAAAGAAGTATAGTAGCTGCCCGAACGCCGGGCAGCCTTACGCGTTTCCTTTCACCTCCAAACCTATCTTTCCCATGGCCTTCGAACTGCCCCAACTGCCTTACGCCTACGACGCCCTCGAACCGCATTTCGATGCGCAGACGATGGAAATTCACCACACCAAGCATCATCAGGCCTACGTTACCAACCTAAACAACGCCATTCAGGGCACCGAGATGGAAAGTCAGTCTATCGAAGATATCCTGCAAAATATTGCGGCTGCTCCGGCTCCGGTTCGCAACAACGGCGGTGGTCACTGGAATCACTCCATGTTCTGGCAAATTCTGAAGCCAAATGGTGGCGGCGAGCCTACGGGCGCTATCGGTGAGGCCATCACGCAGTCGTTTGGCAGCTACGAGAAGTTTAAAGAGGAGTTCACCAAAGCCGCTACCACGCGCTTCGGCTCGGGCTGGGCATGGCTTTGCAAGCAGTCTGATGGCTCGCTGCAAATCTGCTCTACCCCCAACCAAGATAATCCTCTCATGCCCGATGCTGGCTGCAAAGGCATTCCCGTTTTGGGCCTCGACGTGTGGGAGCATGCTTACTATCTAAAGTATCAGAACAAGCGCCCTGACTATATCGCTGCCTTCTACAACCTCATCAATTGGGACGAGGTGAACAAGCGCTTCCAAGCTGCTTAGTTTCTAAGTAATAGAACCACATAAAAAAGCCCCCCAGTCACGACTGGGGGCTTTTTTATGTGGTTCTATTACCGAAAGGTGTTCACTCAGGCTTGAGGTAGCGCTGTAGGTTCTGCACGTAGTTCTCGAAGGCTTTGACACCTTCAGGTGTGATGGCGCAGCGCGTGAGCGGGTAGCTGCCGCTAAACTCCTTGGTCATGGTGAGGTAGCCGGCGTCTTTGAGCTTACTGATCTGGGTGCTCAGATTGCCTGCCGTGGCTCCGGTCTTCTCTTTCAGAAAATTAAACTCAGCCTCCCGCACGCTGAGCAACAGCGACATGACTGCTAACCGAAGCTGAGAGTGCAGCAGCGGGTTGAGTTCTTCAAACGGCGCGGCCACGGCGGTATTGGTTTTTTAGCAAATGTCCGGGCACGATATACGCGACCAGCACGGCAGCAGCTATCAGCAGCAGCTGCATCTCGAATGACACCCGAAACGCTACGGTAGCCAGCAGCCAGCAGGCAGCCCCACCCCACAGCAGCGGCCGATACCGGAGCGCGCCGCCCGTAGCAAACGTACCTAGGCCATACAGGGCAATGATAAGCGGATACGCCGTCTGCCAGCCAGCTACGGTGCCCACGCCAATGAGCATGAGCATCAGTACGCCAAAACCAGCCCAGAGGTAAGTCATAAAATCGTGCTGAGCAGTACGCACCCGCTCGCGGCGCCCCCTACGGACCCCATTCACAAAGGCGGCTACCGCACCCAGGCTCATGAGGGCGGGCCACGCCAACCAGGGTTTTTCGTAGCCGATTTGCAGCAGGCTGTAGTGGCTCAAGGCCGCGGCAAACACCAGCCAACCCCAGAGCAGCAAGTCGAACGAGTTGTCGCTGAGGTCCTTCTTGGCCGTGTGGATCATTTCCTGAATCAGCCGCAGACTATCAGTGGGCGACATTGTTTTTTCAATGGGTTCCATAAAAGTAAAGTTGAAAGGCAGAGAAAAGAGTAGAGTGCGAACTAAGCAGCCACGCGGCTCTGGGCGTTCAGCAAAAAGCCCGGAATGATGTAGCTCACCAGCATGGCCGCGGCAATGACAATCAATTGAATATGAGCTGGCATAAAAATGATTGCCACGCCCAAAACCACCGAAGAAATGCCCCCCAGCACCAGCGGCCGAAATTGCAGTACCCGCCCGGCAATCAGCGCAGCCAGTCCATTGAAGAGCAGGAGGATAGGGTGAGCCTTCACCCAGCCAAACTGCATGGCGCAGATAATCGCGATGATCATAATAACGATGAAGCTTTTCTGTAGCAGACGCATGGTTTTGGCGGCGGGGGCTGTGCTGACCGGGTGTAGCTTCCGCTCCCGCCGGCTCCGCACGCTCAACACGATGGCCATTAATGGCATCAATATCATCCAAGGCAACCAGGGCGCAGCAAACCCACCAAGTTCTAATACTACTTCGCTCAGAGACGCTATCAGTACCACTGAGCCGCGGAGCATATACGTGAAGGCATACGACCGCATATCAGCCAACGCAACTGCGTGGCCGGGATTGGTGACGACTGCCTCATCAAAGCTGGTAGCGCTAATAGGGGCGGCGAAGCTGGCAAGCGTTTTCATGGGTTGGAGTAGCTAGTAGTGATTGAACATGACAAACGTAAACTACTTTATATCATAAACCAAATTATAGCGCAAACTTTTTCATTATCTAAAGTAGCCTTACCCACACCCGCTTCGTTTTCGTTTTTTTCTATCTTTGAATGCCCGGTCTGCGCAAGTGGCCGGGTTGTTCTTTTTTTCTGCCTTCCTCTCTTCTTTTTCGAGGTCTGACTTATTGGCTTCGTTCGGATCTGATTGCTCGTGGCAATGCTCAGCCATGCACGGACCCACGTGGCCGTCTTTCATCGAAAGTTTTCTTCTCTAAATCTGCTCCTACATGAGTGTCAAGCTTCGTCTCATTATCCTGAGCTTTTTACAGTTTTTTATCTGGGGTTCGTGGCTGATCACCATCGGGGCGTACTGGTTTCAGACCAAGCAATGGTCGGGGGCCCAGTTCGGCGCTATCTTCTCGACGATGGGCATTGCCTCCATCTTCATGCCTTCCATCATGGGCATCATTGCCGATAAGTATGTGAATGCCGAGAAGCTGTATGGCGTCCTACACATTCTGGGGGGCATTGTGCTGTTCACCGTACCTCTAGTGACTGACCCTGGCACCATGTTCTGGGTGATGCTGCTGAACATGATTTTCTACATGCCCACGCTGGCCCTCTCTATTGCCGTATCCTACTATGTGCTCAAAAGCCGCGGCGGCGATGTAGTACGGGACTATCCGCCCATTCGAGTGTGGGGCACGGTGGGCTTTATCGTGGCCATGTGGACGGTTAGTCTGTTGGGCTTCGAGAAGTCGGCCAACCAGTTTTACGTGGCCGCTGGTGCAGCTATTCTGCTAGGTATCTACTCATTTACGCTCCCGAAGTGCCCGCCTACTGCCAAAGACACGCCGAGCCGTTCCCTCATCGATGTGCTGGGCTTAAAGTCGTTTGCATTGCTGCGCGACACCAAGATGCTCACCTTCTTCGTCTTCGCTATGCTGCTGGGTGCGGCCTTGCAGCTCACCAATGCCTACGGCGACACATTCCTCCACGACTTCGACCAGGTACCGGCTTACCAGGATACCCTAGCCGTGAAGTACCCGGCCATCATCATGTCCATCTCGCAAATTTCCGAGACGCTGTTTATTCTGGCTATTCCCTTCTTCCTGCGTCGCTTCGGCATCAAGCAGGTGATGGTCTTTAGCATGATTGCCTGGGTACTGCGGTTCGGTTTATTCGCCTTCGCTAACCCCGCCGACGGTCTGTGGATGATCATCCTCTCATGCATCGTGTACGGCATGGCCTTCGACTTCTTCAATATCTCCGGCTCGCTGTTCGTCGAAACGCAGACCGCCCCGTCTATCCGGGCCAGCGCACAGGGCTTGTTTATGATGATGACCAATGGCTTCGGCGCCGTTTTCGGCAGTCTGGTGAGCGGCCTTATCATCGAGAAATACTTCACCGCCGCTGATGGCGTCACCAAGGATTGGCAGGGCATCTGGCTTTCTTTCGCTGGCTACGCTCTGGTAGTTGCTGTGCTATTTCTCATTTTATTTAAGCACAAGCACAACCCACAGGCCGCAGAAGAGGCAACAGAAGTGGATCACTCCGCGTCGGGGCCACTACTTGCTACTAACCAATCGTAGAGGTATTTTGATCAAAGTATAAAAACAGTATAAAATAAGTCTATTTGTAGTCTAACAAAAAACCCGCTCTGCATTAAGCAGAGCGGGTTTTTTGTTGTTTTAGACGCTGGGTAGCTTAGAACTGCTCGTCTGCGCTGAAGTAGAAGTCTCCTTCAATTTGGGCATTCTCATCGGAGTCGGAGCCATGCACGGCATTGGCCTCAATGCTCTTGGCGTACTTCTTCCGGATGGTGCCTTCTTCCGCCTGAGCTGGGTTAGTAGCACCAATTAGCGTGCGGAAATCGGCTACGGCGTTGTCTTTCTCCAAAATAGCCGCTACGATGGGGCCCGACGACATATAGTTTACCAGATCCTGGTAAAAGGGACGCTCCTTGTGTACTTCGTAGAATTTGCCGGCGCGCTCAGGCGTCAAGCGTACTTTCTTGAGCGAAACGATACGAAAGCCACCCTCTTCGATCATATGCAGAATACCACCAATGTGGTTTTCCTGCACCGCGTCGGGCTTAATCATCGTGAATGTGCGGTTAGTAGCCATTCTAGTATTGTAAAGTGATGTGGGAAATTATGGAATGCTTGCGGGGCGCAAATCGTTAGACGATAGCGGCGGCAAAAGTAGGCTAAAGTTGGTAGGGTTGAGGTAAGGAGAAGAAAACAAGGCAAAAAAGCCCCCCAAGTACCTGCTTTACGCGGCTATGCCGGATGCTTGCAGGAAGAGTGCTTGTCGTCAACGCTTTACCTATTGCTATTCACTTCCCGAACCTAATGCCGAGCGGCTTGTGTTAAGGCAAAAATTATTTGCGGATTATTTCCGAATTTTGCCGCCTTGCTTCCGGCCTAAACCACCGAATTTCAGCCACCTATCAGTAGGCAATGTCCACAATCTCCGCTCTGAAGGAACTGCTAGCGCAGCCCCGGCAGATTTTTATCACTACACACCACAAACCCGACGCCGACGCGCTGGGCTCTTCTCTGGGCTTAGCTGGTTACCTCCGCAAAAAAGGTCACCACGTTACCGTCGTCACCCCCTCCGATTACCCCGATTTTCTGGCTTGGATGCCTGGCAATGAAGAGGTTATCGTGTACGACGCGCGCCGCAACGATGCGCAGGTACGTGAGATCATTGGTACGGCGGAAGTTATCTTCTGCCTCGATTTTAGCTGCTTAGGCCGTATTAACGAGCTTGGTAGCTATATCCGCAACGCGCCCGGCACAAAGGTTCTGATTGACCACCACCTGGAGCCAGAGAATTTCGCGGATCTGGATTTCTCCAATCCTAAAGCTGCCGCTACGGCCGAGCTGGTGTTTGAGGTAATCCGCGACCTGGGCGACCAGGATATGATTGATGTGGGAATCGGTGAGAGCCTCTACGCGGGCATCATGACCGATACGGGCTCGTTTCGCCACCCCAGCACCTCCCGCAATGTGCACCTTATTATTGCCGAGCTGCTCGATGCTGGCATCGACCTGAGTTCCGTTCACCGCCGCATTTACGACTCGCACTCCGAAATGCGTTTGCGCTTTCTGGGCTTTGTGCTTAAAGACAAGCTGGTGGTGCTCCCGGAATACAATACCGCTTACATCGCCATCACCCAGGATGAGTTGCGCCGGTATCAGTCTAAAACGGGCGACACGGAAGGCCTCGTCAACTTTGCGTTAAGCATTGAAGGCGTGGTATTTGCGGCTGTGCTCATCGACCGTGGACAAGCGGTAAAAATCTCTTTCCGCTCGGTGGGGGCTTTTCTGTGAATGAATTTGCGCGTCAGCACTTCAAGGGCGGTGGCCACCTCAATGCATCGGGTGGCATCAGCTATGAGTCTTTGGACGACACCGTGCAACGCTTCCTGAGCTTATTGCCTCAGTATCAAACCAAGCTCGTGACGGCACCGCTAGCGGTTGCGCCGCCAGCGGCGTAACTTGCCTCGATTTTACTTTCACCTTCTTTTCCTTTTCATGCTTTTTCAACGCAATTTCCTGGGCTTGGCGCTTGCCGCCGGCATTTTGGGCCTCGCTTCCTGCAATAAGGGCGGCGGTGATTTCACAAAGGCCAAATCCGGCTTTGAGTACAAACTTTTCAAAAGCGAAGGTGGCAAGTACACCGAGCGGGAAGTAAGCCCCGAGGGCGACGCAACCTACAAAGATCGTCTGGGCAAGATTCTGGCCCTCAACGTAGAGTATCGCACCGCGAAAGATTCCATCCTCTTCAATTCGCGTAAAGCCCAGATGGGCGTACCAATGCGCATCAAGCTGGAAGAGCTGAAAACCAAGGGTGGCTTGGAAGAAGCGCTTTCGATGCTTCAGCCCGGCGACAGCGCCGTATTTCGCTTCAACGTGGATACGATTTTCGCGAAATCATTCAAGGCTCCCGTTCCGCCTTTCATGAAGAAAGCCGGCAACACGATGACCATGTTCGTGAAGGCCGACAAGCTCCAAAGCGAGCAGGAAGCTATGGCCGACCAGCAGAAGATGATGGAGGAGCAGCAGAAGAAGATGATGGCGTATGCTGAAGAGCAGATCAAAAAAGACGACGTCATTCTGCAGGACTACATCAAGAAGAATAACCTGAAGGCCGAGAAATCTCCTTCCGGTATTTACTACGTAGTAAACAAGGCCGGAACCGGCGCCAAGCCCAAGCAGGGCCAGACGGTGGCGGTTACCTATAAAGGCTCACTGCTCGACGGTAAAGTATTTGACTCATCGGAGAAGCAAGGCGGTAAGCCAATTGAGTTTCCATTAGGCGTAGGCCAGGTAATTCCGGGTTGGGACCAGGGCATTGCGCTACTTAACAAAGGCACCCAAGCTACTCTGTTGATTCCTTCCACGCTGGGCTACGGTCAGCGCGGTGCTGGCGCCGACATTCCCGCTGATGCTGTTCTCCGCTTCGATGTGGAGCTGGTTGACGTGAAGTAAAGAAGCCCCCCAGCCGTCGTGTGCGGGCCTTAAGGTCGGCCACGACGGCTTTTTTTATCATCCCTTTTTCGCCTTTATGCTTCAGTTGCTCAAACGTTCCATCTTCTCCCGATTCGCAGTTCTGCTGTTAGCCAGCGTACCGTTGCTCACGGCTTGCGAAAAAGAAACCGACTATGTAAAGGAGGATGAAAAAATCATTCAGGAGTACATAGCGCAGAATAATATTGCTGGCGCTGAGCGGCAGGAGTCGGGGCTCTACTATGTGCCGACTGTAGTGGGCACGGGCGCAAAGGCCAAGCCCGGCCAGACGGTATCCGTGCATTATGTAGGCACGCTGCTCAACGGTCAGGAGTTTGACAACTCTGTGAAGCGTGGCAAGCCAATCGATTTTCAACTAGGTGTAGGGCAAGTAATTACTGGCTGGGACGAAGGCATTGCCCTGATGAACCAAGGCGGCAAGGCGACCCTGTTAATTCCCTCGGCGCTGGGCTATGGCCCACGCGGTGCCGGCGGATCTATTCCTCCGAACGCTGTATTGCGCTTCGATGTGGAGTTGGTGAGCGTTAAATAACTAGGGGCGGCAATACGTTATAAGCCTAGCTGGCTACTTCAAAAAATAAAGGCGATACGATGATGAAGACTTTTTCCACTTATATCCTGCTCAACCGCCTCGTGTTGCTTTTGCTGGCTGTTGGGCCCTTTTTGGCCGCCTGCGGCGATACTACCACGGAGAAGTACGCAAAAGAATTGCGCAAGCAGGAGGAAGAGTATAAAGTAATAGACGAGACCAAGATCCAAGCTTACCTCACCACCAACAATATCACGGAATTCAAGCGCATGCCTTCGGGCCTGTTCATGATACCGATTGTAAATGGCACCGGCCCGCAGGTAAAAGCCGGTAACCGGGTGTCGGTGAAATATCGGGGTACGTTTCTGGAGAATGGCGTTGTGTTCGACAGCTCCTTCGATCGTCGGATTCCCTGCGACTGCGGCGAATTTCTAATTGGCAGCGGCGAGGTAATTAAGGGTTGGGACCAGGCTTTTGTGGAAATGAAGAAAGGCGACCGCAAAATGCTTATTATTCCCTCCTACTTAGCTTACGGGCCAACGGGCAAGCCAAATGCTGCCGGCTCGTATGACATTCTGCCCAACCAAGTGCTCGTTTTCGACGTCGAAATCACCGAAATTCGGTGAAAAAGCCCCCCACCCGCTTCTGGTGTATCGCGCTGCTGATCCTGCTCCTGAGCAGCGCAGGCCATAGCCAGGCACAAGTGCTGGCCGATACGGTTCGTACTGCCTCAGGTGTGCGCTACTACATTCATCAGCCCGGCAAAGGGCTATCGCCAAAGTAGGCGACAAAGTGACGGTGAACTATACGGGCTTTTTGCCCAATGGCAAGCTCTTCGACTCTTCGGCTTCCGATGGGCGCCCACTGCGCTGCCGTGTAGGTCGAGGTGAGGTGATCAAAGGCTGGGATGAGGTATTACAGCTACTACCAGCGGGCAGCCGGGCCCGCGTTTGGATACCGGCCGCACTGGCTTACGGAGCCAAAGGTGCCCGCAACCCCGATGATGATAACCGCTACATTGTTCCACCGAATACTGATCTGGTATTTGAATTGGAAATGGTGAAAGTGACTAAATAAAAAAGCCCCCAGCGACGCTGGGGGGCTTTTTTATGAAAAACCTGGCGCTATTCTCCCAGTACCTCCGAAAGGACGGCCAGAGACCGAATGTCGCCAAGCTTCTCAATGTGCAGCTGATAATAGCGAATAAGCACGGCCAGCAGCTCGCGGCGGACGCGACCATTGGGCACGGTAGCCGTGGCTGGGTCGCGGAGTAACTCATCGAAGTAGTGGTCGAACTCGCGGAAGCGCAGCACCGTGGGGGCACTGCTGCTCGTGGCGGGGTTGCTGGCTTCGCCGGCGAAAGCAACCTGCGTCGTTACCTGCTCACCGGATAAGATGCCAAACCCCAGATAAGAGGCTAGCTGGAGCAGAAAAACGAGGGCAAAGTTTTCGTAGCCCGTAGTTTGCTTGTCGAAAGCCAGAATAGAATCGTGCAGAAAGGTGAACAGGGGCTCGTTTTCCTCCTCCTCAAACACCGTACGGCTCACCACTTCCGACAAAAACAGCACGACGCTGCCCTTGCGCACATCGTACGGAATGCTGGCAAACTGCTCGGCGCAGCGAAACTCCGACAAGCGGGTGATTCCACCCGTTCGTGAGGTATACGCCACCAAGTCAAGTAGCGTGAAAGGCTGAAATAAAGCAATACGCCCCGGTGGCTTGGCCTTGCGCACCCCGTTCACAATGTATGTCTGCAAGCCCAACCGCTCGGTATACACCCGCGCAATGATGCTGGTTTCGCGGTACTTAATGTAGCTCAGAACCAAGCCACGCGTTTTTATAAGCATTCGAATGTATTGGTTTTGCTACTCTTCTGGGTAGATAGACGAGCTACGAATAATAAGTGATTAGGTAGCTTCTTAACACCAAAACACAGCAATAAATCACCGCGCTACCACGGCTATTTTGCTAATACAGGTGTTTTTGCCATCTGCATCCGATGACAAAACCATATACACTCCCGACTGCACTTTGCGGCCGTTGTAATCGGCTAGGTTCCAGGTGAGGGTGCCGCCGTTGGCGCGGGTCTGATACACAAGCTTGCCCGTCACGTCCGTGATTTTGATGACTGCGTTGTTGGCTAAGCCTGATATGCCAACTTGGCCCGTAAAATCGGTGCGAACAGGATTAGGGAATACTTTCGCGCAGGCGGGCTTGCCTTCTGTAACGGTAGCCGAACCGCGGTAAGACACTACTCCAGCGTTGGTTACGACGAATACTTCCCCCGTGCGGTCGTTCACTGCCACGTCCAGGATACGGTTGGATGGCAAAGGACTATTGTCGGTGGTAAAATTGAGCAACGCCTCATCCACGCTTTCAGTGAACAGCCACAAGCCGCGGTCAGTACCGAACCACTTGCGGTTAGCGCCGTCCACAGCTACGCAACGCACAATATCGCTATTCAACGCTGGAAAGTTGAGGCTAGCTTGCGGCCCGCGTTGAATGAAAGGCTTTTGGAATACAGCCTCCGAGTTGGCCAAAAAGGTTTGGCTAGGATCGGTGAGGACGGCCACACCCGTACTGGTGGCCACCCAAATACTCCCCTGCCGATCTTTCACCATATCGTAGATGTCGTTGGAGGGCAGGCCATTGGCAGTAGAGAAATAGCGCGGCGTACGCGTGGTTTCGTCGTAGGCAATAACGCCGTTTCCGGTGGGCTGGCGTGAGGTAGACAGCCACACGTAGCCATTATTATCGAGCACAATGCCGTTGAGATTCTCAACTCCGGCAAAATATGGCAACGAGCGCCACGTGGTAGCGACGGGATTAAAAATGTGTACGCCAGGCACCCCCGCAAACTCATGCCGGTTCACTACCCACACGTTTCCTTCCGCATCAGCGGTTAGATCGGTAATGCGGGTGTAGTTCGGGTCGAAGTTGGGGAATTTGGGCGGCGCTAAAGCCGTCTTCAGTGGGTTGCTGCCGCTGCCATCAGTGAATTGCCGAAAGCTGCCAGGGCCCTTCCATTCTAGTATGCCGTTGCCGTAGCTGCCAATGTACAGCGTGCCGTCGGGGGTCCGCACCCCATGCGATGGGTCCTGAAAATTGGGGTATTCGGAGCGGTTGGGGAGCGTCTGGGGGGTAATGTTGGTCCACTGCCCGTCCTTGTACTCATAAAAACCGCCGAAAGAACCATTTTGCAGGAATCGATCGGAAAAACCGCCGCTAAAGACATCCGTGATTCCCGTGCGTGCGTCGCTGTACACACTAAAAGATCGGGCGCTGGCTGGCGCGTTCGACACAAAGTTCTCGAACTGCTGGGCGCCCGTTGTTTTCACTAAGCCATTTTGAAAATCGGCCACGTAAAACGCGCCATCGCGCGCGCGAATCGCCGCGCGCGTATCACGCAGCACGCCATTACGATACGTACGAATAGTGCCACCCGGCCGGTCGAGTACCGCCAGGTTATCCAGCCCGACTACCAATAAGCCAGCCCGCGAAGCGGTAAGCTGCCGAAATTGCCCCCCAGCAAAGCCGGCCACTGGTTGCCAGCCTCTGCCAGCCCCGGTGCCGCCCACAAATCGGTATAGTTGGTCGCCATTGGCACCCGCGTATACCTTCTCGTTATAGGTAGTAAGTGTGCGGAACGGATTGCCAGCTCGCGCAGGCAGGTCGATGGTCCAGCTGCGGAAGTTGGCGAGGTTATCGGTCAGGCGGCCCCGCAGCAGGCCTGCTGAAGTAGCGGCATACACGGAGTCGCGGAGCACAGCGCTGGCGTATACCTGCACTGCCTGCCCGGCCGGACCTATATTAACGTAGGTATCACGCACTTCCAGCCGCGTCATATCCAATACGACCAAGCCAAAACTGCATGCGAGGTAAGCACGGGGGCCGCTAAAATTTATGTGGTTAACGGTTTTGGCTTGGGTAATCTGGGCGCGCAGAATATCCGTTACATTCTGAATGGAACCGTTGGCCCGCAGTACGTCCAGGTTGCCGCTGTTATAGGCAACTAGTAATTGCTGACTGACCGAATCATAGGCTACCGTACTGACGCCCACATCATTCAGGCCATCGCGGCGGGAAAGCAGCCGGGTTGTGTTTAGCTCTTTATCGAAATAGAAAAAAGAGTTTTCGGTAGCTACGTACACCCGCTTATCCGCATCGGTTACGGCTTTGGCCTGGTTGGTGGGCAAATGCAGCTGCCAATCGCCGAAGCCTACGGGTCCCTGAGCAACAGCCGAGGTCAGGCCACAAAGCCAGATTGCAAAGAAGCTGAGCCAACGGCAGGTACGGAGCAGGTAGGTCATTGGCGAAAACTGGAGATACACAAAGCCAAACTTGGCGCGATGCAGCAGAAAGATACAGCTACAAAAAGCCCCCCAGAACTTTCTGTGGCTGCGGTCCCGCTGGCTTCGGGCTACAAGGAGTCGTGGCTGGCGGTAACGCGAGCTGAGGAGCTTTTTTCCTTCATCCCCTCCAAAAAACAAGGGCGACAGCGCGCTTCGTACGAATCGGTTTCGCCGAGCAAAATTTTATCCTGAGAAGCGGCAATGCGAAATGAATAAGAGGCCAGCTCGCCGCAGCACATACACACAGCGTGCACCTTAGTTACATACTCGGCCACGGCCATAAGAGCGGGCACGGGGCCGAAAGGCTTACCGGCGTAGTCCATATCGAGGCCGGCCACAATAACGCGGGTACCCCGGTTGGCAAGCTGCACGCACACTTCCACCAGCGACTCGTCGAAGAACTGCGCTTCGTCGATGCCGACTACATCGCAGCCACTGGTCATGAGCAGGATTTCCTGCGCCAACGCCACGGGCGTCGAGCGGATGCTGTTCGCATTATGCGATACCACGTCGTGGTCGTGGTAACGGGTGTCAATTGCGGGCTTAAAAATCTCAACGCGCTGCCGGGCGATGGTAGCCCGGTTTAAGCGACGAATCAACTCCTCGGTTTTGCCCGAAAACATGGAGCCGCACACCACCTCGATCCAGCCCCGGCGAGGGGCCTCGCGGTTGGTGCCGACGCGGGGTTCTAGAAACATAGGGTCTTACTATGAATAGCCAGCAGCGAATGCTCTGGCTTTGCTTTAAACCTCTAAAGTAAGGGTTTCGGTGTGGAGCTTCAAGGACGACACCCCGGAAATAGTTTCCGCGTAGCGCTAGTTGCCTGTGGGTTACGCACTTCCTAAGCTCGCTCCGCCAGGGCGGTATTCAGATAAAATTAGGGGCTGTAGGTTACGTGCGGCAGCTTGGTAGGCTCGGGCACACGAGCCGTCAGATCACCCTGGGTCAAACGGGTTTGACAGGTGAGTCGCTCATGGGGCAGCAGGCGGCCGGCACGACGGTAACGCAATTCTGCCTCCGTATCCGGCGTTAGGTTTTCCACGCCGCTAAGCACTTTCAAACGGCAGGTGGTGCAGCGGCCTTTGCCGCCACAGGCGTGCATCCAGTCGTGGCCGGCGGCTTGCAGGGCAGCCAGCAAAGTGGAGCCAACGGGCACCGCCACTACAGCGCCTGACAAGTTTTGCACGGTTAGACTAGGCATCTTTCCCTAAATTGCCGATTGAATCAGGATCTAAAATGAAGGACAAATATAGCCACGCCAAGCGCGAACACTACGGCCGCCGGCTGGCCGCTCACCTCTGCGACCAGCATTTTGGCCCCCAGCCCACTGCCACGCTCGATGGCCCCGCCGTGCTGCGTTTCACCCCTATTCGGCAGGTCAATCTGTTGGTTGTACAGCAATTGCTGGCCCAATGGACGGCTGAAATGGCTCGATTGCGTAGCCCCTACTTCGACTTTGAGGCTTCCGACGTGCGGCAGGCCCTCACCCAGTTTATGAACACGCTTTCGCGCCGCATCCGGCTGACGCGGGGAGCTTTTGAGCCCTTGTTAGCTCGTGCCGTAGCCGACACTCTGGGCGTAGTGACCGATCCAGTGCTGACGTTTGAAGAGAAGCTGCTGGGTGATCAACCGACCGCAACGGCTGCCCAACTGCGTGATGCTTTGCGGTATCTGGATCTGAATAAAGACTTGTTCGGGGAGTTTATCGACAGCCTCTCGCCAGAAGCGCCGCTGGAACGCGATTTTCTACTGGAGCGCTTCCGGCTGCATCAGGAGGCTACCTATAAAGGTCATCAGCTGATGGAAAAACTGGTAGCGGAGTTCAGCGCTTTGCTCCCCCTTACTGAGGCTGACTTATGGGCCGACGGCCCTGTGCGTGCACCCGCCGCACCCATAGCGGAAACACCTCGCCCGGTTCAGCCGCAGCCTGCGCCTAAGCCAGAACCTGTACAAGTTATAGAGCCCGTGCGCCCTAGTGAGCCAGCAAACGCTCCAGAGCCAGTAGCTGCTCCAGTTGCAGTAGCTCCGACACCTATTCCGGTGCAAAATGCCCCCCAGCCGTCTGTAGCGGCACCTACTTTTGTGCCTACACCGGCTTTTGTGCCTCCGCCAGCACCAACGCCTGAACCCAAGCCGGTTCATGAGCCGATTGTAGCGCCTCGCCGGCCAATCACGGAGGCCGCTCCAACTAGCGTACCGCTCTACGAAAAGCTAAAAGCGGAACGTTCTGCGACAGCGCCGCTCAGCGAAACACTGCGGCCGGAAAAAGCCGGCGCTACCTTAGCAGAAAAGCCCCCCAAAGTGGAATCGCTCCGCGAGGCGATTTCTATTAATCAGCGGTTTGGCTTTATCAATGAGCTGTTTAATGGGGAGAACATGGAGTATCATAACGCCATCCAGCACCTTGATACATTCAATGATCCGGAATCGGCGAAGCGCTACGTGACCCAGGATCTAGCCACCAAATACGACTGGACGCGCAAGGAGGAGCACGTCGGCCGGCTCCTGAAGCTCATCGATCGGAAGTTTGCTTAGACCATCCATAGAAAAGCCCCCCAGACGAATATCTGGGGGGCTTTTCTATGGATGGTCTAAGCCATTAATAAAGCGCTACTACTCTTATTTAGCGTACCAAATCCTGTTTGCGGTAGGCGTCAATTGCCAGCATGATAAATAGCAGAATGGTGAATGACCAGAGCGAGGAGCCGCCGTAGCTAAACAGCGGCAGCGGAATACCGACTACTGGCGCCAAACCGATAGTCATGCCCACATTCACAGCGAAGTGGAAGAAGAAAATACTGGCCACGCAGTAGCCGTATGTTCGACCAAACACCGATTTCTGACGCTCCGCCACATATACCAAGCGCATCAGCAGGGCCATGAACAAGATAATTACCACTAAGCTGCCCATCCAGCCCCATTCCTCACCAACAGTGCAGAAGATGAAGTCGGTGCTTTGCTCGGGCACGAAGTCGAATTTGGTTTGGGTTCCTTCCAGGAATCCCTTGCCCATCAGTCCACCCGAGCCAATGGCAATCTTGGACTGCGTTACGTTCCAGCCCACGCCCAGCGGGTCAGCCGACGGATTGATCAGCACCTCAATGCGCTTGCGCTGGTGCGGCTGGAGCACCTGATTAAAGAAAAAGTCGACCCCGAACACCATTCCAACCACCACCGCCCATACACTCAAGGACAGAGGCAAATGGTGACGCATCACCCGCGAATTAGCCAGAAAAACGCCCCCCAGAATGACGGTGATACCCCCAATGAGCCAGAGTTTGGGGATTAACAAAGCCAGAATCAGAATGACGCCCGCAGCAGCTAGAATAATGAGAATAAGCGGGGACATTCCCTCGCGAAAGTAAGCCAGCAGAAACGCGCCGAACACAAGCGCTTGGCCAGTTTCGTTGGAGGCGATGATAAGCAGCGGCGGCAACAGCGTCATGCCGGCTAGCACTGCTTGGTCGCGCCAGTTCTGGTGCCGCAGGTTAATGCCCGCCATAAAGCGTGATACGGCCAGAGCGGTGGCAAATTTGGCAAACTCGGCCGGCTGCAAGCGTACCGGCCCCAGTTCTAGCCAGGACCGAGAACCCGCAATAGGCCGCGCAATGAACAAGGTAACGAGCAGCAGCAAGACTACCACGGCGTAGAAAACGTAGGCGAACGTATCGTAAGCCTTGTAGTCGACTACCACCAAGATGACCATCAGCACCACGGCCGTCCCGATCCAGATAATCTGCTTAAACCAGTTATTGGCCATCAGTTCCTGAAAGCTCTGGCCGGCAAAGCCGACGGGTGCATCGGGCGAGTAGCTGGCAGCGTACACATTCAGCCAGCCTAAGCCCACCATCAAGGCATAAATGCCGATGGTTACCCAATCAAGGCTGCGACTGTATCTGGCGGGTGAAGAGGGCATTTTGGGTTATTCAAAAACGACTGTATCTGGCGCTGACTACCTCGTGGCTTCGTCAGCGCTTTCTGATAAACTTGGAAGCATCTCCCTCCAACCAGGTTTCCCACTGGGTGCGCTCTACTTTGCCGCGCAGGTATTTTTCCATCATCAGAGCTGCCATCGGGGCCGCAGAGCTACCCCCAAAACCGGCGTTTTCGATAAACACAGCAATGGCAATCTGGGGGTCTTCGGCGGGCGCGAAGGCTGCGAAGGTAGCGTGGTCGGGGCCGTGAGCATTTTGCACAGTACCCGTTTTGCCGGCCACCGAAATACCAAATTGCGCTAGACTAGCCAGATTGCCGGTACCGCCGCGGCCTTCTACCACCGCCTGCATCCCCGGAATAATGGCATCGAAATGTTGGGGGTCTACATTGGTATAGTGCCGCTCCTTATACTCTGGCAAGGGCCCGCCCTGACCAATACCACGCACGAAATGAGGTGTGTAATAATAGCCGCGGTTGGCAATAGCAGCCATGATATTGGCCATTTGCAGACCGGTGATACCAATTTCGCCCTGCCCGATGCTTAAGGAGTAAATCGTGCGGAAGTTCCAGCCATGCTTACCGTACATCTTATCGTACAGTTCCGGTGATGGAATGGAGCCTTTCCGCTCTGAGCCCATATCCACTCCTAGCTCCTGCCCCAGCCCGAAAGACATTACCTGTCGGCGCCACTCGGCCAAGCCTAGGCGGGCATCTTCTTTGGGGTTGCTGGAACGGCCGCGCATGATGGCCGTGCGCATCACTTGGTAGAAATAGGGATTGCAGCTTTGCTTGATGGCAATACCCACATTGGTGGGGGCTCGTGGCGGTGAGTGCACTTCACCAATCGTTGATTGCAGGGAAAACTTGTGTAAGGCGTCACTACGCCCATTTGCAAAGCAACCAGTTCATTAACTAGCTTAAATACCGAACCCGGCGGGTAAGTGGCCATCAGGGGCCGGTTGAAAAGCGGCCGCTCGGGGTTGTTGAGCAGGTCCATGTAGCGGTTGCCCATGCCTTTGCCACTGAGTCGAGCGGGCTCAAAGTACGGTGCCGAAACGAAGGCGAGGATTTCGCCCGTTTTCGGATCAAGAGCTACAATAGAGCCGCGCTTTTGGGCCATCAGCTTCTCGCCGTATGCCTGCAATTCGCTGTCGATGCTGGTGTGCAAGTCGAGCCCAGCTACGGATAGTGTGTCGTACTCACCATCCCGGAAGGCACCTTTTTCTATGCCCCGCACGTTCACCATGCGGTATTGCACCCCACGCCGCCCCATTAGCGTCTTCTCGTAGAAAGACTCCAAGCCTGTGATTCCTAAGTTGTCGCCGGCAACGTACTTAGCATATCGAGGGCTTTCTAACAGCTTAGGAGTAATAGCTCCTACGTAGCCCAGGGCGTGCGCCAGGTTCTCGGTTTTGTAAGAGCGGGCCATGTGGGCCTTGATGCTGAAACCCGGAAAATCGATCAGATTATCCTGGATAGCAGCCAACTCCGGCGTACTAAGGTTTTGTATTAATGGGGAGGCTTTTACTCGCGAATACGTCTTGGCAGCCGTCAGGGCAAGCCGAAACTCCTCGATGGGTAGCTGAAGAAGCTCGCACAAGCGAAGAGTATCGAGCTGTTTGATTTCGCGGGGCACCACCATCAGGTCGTACACGGGCGTGTTTTGCACCATCAGCTTCCCATTGCGGTCGAAGATGAGGCCACGGTAGGGCACCTGCACGATGCGCTGCAATGAGTTGCGGTCGGCGGCCAGCTTATAGCTGCCGTCGAGCACTTGGATGTAAAATAAGCGCGCCGCAAACAGTAGGGCTACGACCACGAAAATGGTCTGCACCACATACTTACGACCTTCAAGGTATTGCAAAGCGAAAGAAACTGAATAAAAAGCCCCCCAGCACAGTACCTGGGATTACAAAGGTACACAACACAAAGGCTCACTGCTTAGTCTGTAAGACGAGTGGCCCTCCCCCAACTCCTACCTCTTGCTCCGTCGCGACGGGAAAAACAGCATCTGTACAATCAGCAGCGTGATGCCCGTGAATAAGGTGCTTACTATCACTTTAATCAGCGTAACACCAATAATTTGAAAACTTCCCAGTTCTAACAGAAAAAATGCGAGGTGATGTATACTGACCAGTAAAACCAGGTAAACCAGAAACCATTGCCCCCCCATCAGGTGCACATTCACCGCGTCAGCGGCATCATAGCCATCACGGGGCGTAAGCAGTCGCAGTACCCATGGTCTTAAATACATCAGCAGCACTGCAGCGGCAGCGTGCACTCCACCCGTATCGTAGAAAATATCCATAGTAATGCCCACTCCAAAGCCTAGCAGCAATTGCACGACGATAGGCGTGGTAATGGGCAAAAACAGCAAAAAGCCCAAGTAAAAAAAGCACCAGCCCAGATCAAACAGCACTAGCTTGCTGGCTACCAGCACGTGCAACAGCACATACACAACCAACAAAATCAGGTGTAGTACAAATCCACCGGCTGCTCTCATGGCTTTAAAATCTCTTCTTCGTCCTCAGGTTTCGCACCGGCCCGCATTTGCAGCGTGTCGCGCTCCGCTTTGGGGCGGCTATTCACCACGTACACATAAGTCAGGCGCGAGAAATCCACGGCTAGCCGCACCCGGATGGTCCAGAAGTCCTTGTCTGGCTCCTTGCTGAAAGCGTCAATCGTACCAATCATCACCCCTTCCGGAAATACGGCATTGTAGCCGGAAGTAAGGACGGTGTCGCCACGCACCAGCTCGTTCTGCCGCGGAATCTGGTCAAGCAGCACGTGGGCCGCGTCGTCGCCTAGCCACTTGATACCGCCTTCGGTACCGTCACGCTTTATTTTGGCTGAAATAACTGTTTTGGAATGTAGCACGGACGTAGCCGTAGCATAATGCTCGCTGGCTACTTTCACTCGGCCTACCACTCCATCGGCCGATAGTATGCCCATTCCCGGCCGTACGCCCTCACGGGTGCCAGCATTGATGGTTACATAGTTATCAACCCGTCGACGGGTGTTGCTTATCACGCGGGCCGGAATAAGCGGATAATCAGGGTCGGTGGCGGGCAACTGGCGTAAGCCAAGCAGAATAGAATCGCGACGGGCGGGCCGCAAAGGTTCAACAGGCGCGAGGCTATCGGGCAGACGACCGGCCAGGTCGGGGCGGTAAAGTTGCTGGCGCAAGGCTGCGTTCTCAGCCACCAACCCTCTATTCACATCAACTAGCCGAAAATAATCCAGTACCTGAGTACGCATCTCCAGCACTCGGCCAGCATAGGCGTTGGCAGAATTGAAGAAGGCGGCCCGCTGATACGAGCTATTTCTAATCAACAAGTACAAACTCAACACCTCCAATAGCCCGAACACCAGGATGCCCCGGTAGCGGAAGATAAAGGTGAAAAGATTACGCACAGGAAAAGAAGCAAATAGTTAAATGGGTGAGCTTAGCGTAGCAAAAGGCTGGAGATTAAATGACTGGCTGTTCAAAGAGCAGAACAAGCAACCACTTAACCCCCAGCCACTTACTTGTTTAGCTACTTATGAAAGAAGAACACTACGGAAGCCCTGCAAGTTCTTAATTGTGGCGCCGGTACCGCGTACTACAGCACGCAAGGGATCTTCGGCAATGTGAATGGCAAGCTTGGTTTTGGCGGCCAAGCGCTTATCGAGGCCGCGGAGCAGGGCGCCCCCACCTGTCAGGTGAATACCGTTGTCGTAAATGTCGGCTGATAACTCTGGGGGGCTAATTTCCAGGGCTTTGAGTACGGCTTCCTCAATTTTGGCTACCGACTTATCCAAGGCAATAGCAATTTCAGAAGAAGTTACCTTAATCACCTTCGGAATACCCGTCATCAGGTCGCGGCCCCGGATTTCGTAGTCGGGAGGCGTAATGTCGAGCTCCGTGAGGGCAGCGCCCACTTCGATTTTGATTTTCTCGGCCGAGCGCTCCCCGATCAGCAGGTTGTGCTGGCGGCGCATATAGTCCAGAATGTCTTGGTTGAACACGTCACCAGCCGTCTTAATAGACTGGTCGCAGACGATACCGGACAGGGCAATAACTGCGATTTCGGTAGTACCGCCACCGATGTCAATAATCATAGAGCCAACGGGTTGCTCCACGTCGATGCCAATACCGATAGCGGCCGCCATTGGCTCCTGAATCATCCACACTTCTTTGGCGCCGGCGTGCTCAGCGGAGTCACGTACTGCGCGCTTCTCTACCTCGGTAATACCGGAGGGAATGCAAATCACCATGCGGTGCGAAGGCTGGAACAGACGATTGCGCGTGTCAATCATCTTAATCATGCCCTTAATCATTTCCTCCGCGGCGTGGAAGTCAGCAATTACGCCGTCCTTCAAAGGCCGAATGGTGCGAATGTTGTCGTGGGTCTTTTCGTGCATTTGCTGCGCTTGCCGGCCCACGGCAATTACTTTATTGGTAGTGCGGTCTTTGGCAATGATGCTCGGCTCATCCACCACGATTTTATCGTTGTGAATGATGAGGGTATTGGCCGTTCCCAGGTCAATGGCGATATCGCTGGTGAGGAAGTTAAAAAAACCCATTGATTTTTACGGCAATTAGAAGATAATGCGCGGGTTGCGCCACGCAAATAGGGGGCAAAAGTACGTAAGTTTGACGGAAGCGCTACCAGTAAAAATTACGACACTCCGTAGTTAAACCGGCCCTCTAACGAAAAAAGAGCGCCGGAATTGTGGCAAAAAAGCCCCCCAGCATTCCCAACTGTATAGTGATGACGATATAGGGAGTCACGCAATTATTTCTGCGCGACTCCCTATATTTCAAGTATTTAATGCTTGAAATGCCGCACGCCCGTCATGACCATAGCCATGCCGAGTTGGTCGCAGGCGGCAATGCTGTCTTGGTCTTTGATAGAGCCGCCTGGTTGCACCACCGCCCGAATACCCGCCTGACCGGCAATTTCGACACAATCGGGGAAGGGAAAGAAGGCGTCGGAGGCCATTACAGCACCTTGCAGATCGAAGCCAAACGCTTTGGCTTTCTCGATAGCCTGTTTGAGGGCATCTACTCGCGAGGTTTGGCCTACACCGGAAGCCAGCAGTTGGCCCGGCCGCGCCAGCACAATAGTATTGCTCTTAGTATGCTTGCAAACTTTGGCCGCGAATACCAGCGCTTCCGTTTCCTCGGCGGTAGGCGCCGATTTCGTTACGACTTTGAAGTCAGCGGCAGTTTCCGTTTGGCGGTCAAAATCTTGCTCTACGATGCCGTTGAGCAGTGTTTTAATCTGTTTAGCAGGCAATGCAACTGGCTTCTGGAGCAACAGAATTCGGTTTTTCTTGCTTTGCAGAATAGGTAGCGCTGCCTCACTAAACTCGGGCGCAATGAGCACTTCGAAGAACAGCTTGTTTAGCTCTTCAGCGGTGGCTTCGTCCACGGGCTTATTCACAATGATAACGCCTCCAAAAGCCGACACAGGGTCGCAGGCCAGGGCTTGCAGGTAAGCATCGTGAAGTGTGCTGGCTTGGGCTACGCCGCAGGCATTGGTGTGCTTTAGAATAGCACAGGCGGGCTGGCCATCCTCAAACTCAGCCATGAGAGCCACGGCGGCGTCTACGTCTACTAAGTTATTGTAGCTAAGCTGCTTGCCGTGCAGTTGATCGAAAAGAGCCGATAAATCACCATAGAAAGTACCTGCCTGATGCGGGTTCTCGCCGTAGCGCAGAGGCGTAGCCGGCTGCTGGCTTAGGCGCAAAGATTTGCCCCCTAGGTCGGTTCCCTGGCTTACGTAGTTGAAGATCTGGGTGTCATAGTGCGAGGTGGCGGCGAAAGCGGCAGCGGCGTACTGCCGACGATCTTCCAGATCGGTAGCGCCGTTTTTCTGCGTGAGCAACTCGGTTACGGCTTCGTACTGGTCACGGCCGCTGACAACGAGCACGTCGCGGAAGTTTTTAGCCGCAGCTCGAAGCAAAGAAATGCCGCCGATGTCAATTTTTTCAATCACGTCGGCCTCCGGCGCGCCCGATGCCACCGTTTCCTCGAACGGATACAGGTCCACTATCACCAGATCGATGGGCGGAATGTCGTGCTGCTCCGCCTCCTTGGTATCGCCGGCTTCGTGGCGGCGCTGCAAAATGCCCCCGAACACCTTTGGGTGCAGGGTTTTGACCCGCCCCCCGAACACGGCGGGAAAGCCGGTCAGGCTTTCCACGGCGGTTACTTCTGCCCCTTGCTGCTCCAAAAACTGCTGCGTTCCGCCCGTTGAGTACAGTTTGACGCCGTGCTGCTTGAGCACCGCCACTAGCGGCTCCAAACGGTCTTTGTAATAAACAGAAATAAGCGCGGAGCGAATGGGCTGAGACGACATGGCAAAGGAGATTGGGCTGAAAGAATGACAGTACGAAGGTAGGTCTCTGCCTTTGCCCCTACCAAATTCTTTCGGGTACGGAATTATGATACGACCTCTCTATGGCAAGACTGGCTCTCTATCAACTACCTTTTTTTCAATACATACCAAACCTATAGGTGCTAATCACAGTTGAGCTAATTCCACTTTACTGTTGTGTATGCTAGCTGAACAGGTTACAGAGCGTATTTTGCCAGTTGCAGCGGCTCCTACTGGCTCCCTGGTACCCGAGGAAGCGGCGGCGGCATTGGTGCCCCGCTTGGCGGTGCAGGCCCCGGTGTCGGACGAGGAAGGCGGCTTTCCAGTAGCGGAATTTGAGTGGCTGCGCGAAGCGGGTTTGCTCACAGTGCCGTTGAGCAAAGCGCTGGGCGGTGCCGATCTGCACCTGCCTGTGCACACTCTTACATTACTCCGAACTCTAAAGCATATTGGCCGCGGCAACTTAGCCGTTGGGCGCGTGTATGAAGGCCATGTAAATGCGTTGCAATTGATGCAGCGCTACGCCCAACCCGAACAGGTCGGACGCTGGGCAGAGGATGCTCATGCTGGTCACCTGTTTGGCGTCTGGAATACGCAGGCCGACGATGGTGTACGCCTCGAACCACTGGCTGGGGGGCTTTTTCGACTGTCAGGCAGCAAAACGTTTGGCTCGGGCGCGGGCCACGTGACGCGCCCCCTTATTACCGGTGCACTACCCGACGGCGGCTGGCAGATGTTCATTCTCCCAACCGATAAAATGCCCCCACGCTCGACGCCAGCTTCTGGCAGCCGCTGGGCATGCGGGCCACGGCCAGCTTTCGAGTCGACTTGACAGGCTTGGAAATCAGGGAGGAAGACTTGGTGGGGCAGCCTGGCGATTATTACCGGCAACCCGACTTCAGCGGGGGCGCTATTCGCTTCGCGGCGGTGCAGCTAGGCGCGGCGGAGGCAGTTTTCAACGAAACCAGGCGCTTTCTACAGGAGCTTAACCGCACCAATGACCCGTATCAGCAGATGCGCTTAGGCGAGTTGGCGGGCTTGATTGAAGGCGGTAATTTGTGGTTACGAGGCGCCGCCGACCACGCCTCGCGCCCCACGGCCACCCTTGATGCTGGGGCCACTGTGGCGTATGCCAACTTGGTACGCACGGCCATTGAGGATATATGCCTTCGGACACTGCAACTAGCGGAACGCTGCGTAGGAGCCCGCGGCCTGCTTCGCCCCGAGCCCTTCGAACGCCTCCACCGCGACCTGACTCACTACCTACGCCAGCCCGCCCCCGATGCAGCTATCGCCGACGCCGGCCGGTTTGCGTTAGCTCAAACGGAGCCTGCTCATCGGCTCTGGCAATAGTAGCTCCGCTCGCTGCCTGAAATATGCCAGAAACTTTCCCGTTTTCTTTTGCCGAATTGCCGCTGCGCCCCGCTGAATTTGCCCCCCGACTTGGCTCGACGGTAGTTATTGCCCCCCACCCCGACGATGAGTCCTTGGGTTGCGGTGGCTTATTGGCTCTTTTGTGCCAGGCACAGGTACCGGTTACGGCCATTCTGGTTACGGATGGTACCATGTCGCACCCCAATTCGCAGAAATATCCGCCCGCCGCTCGTCGACAGTTACGGGAAACAGAGTTTGAAGCAGCATTACTTGCCTTGGGCCTCACAACGGCTCCGCATTACATGGGCTTGCCCGATGGGAATGTACCTGTAGCAGGCGCGGCAGGCTTTGAAGCTGCTGTGGAGCAGCTACGAATGCATATACGTCAACTCTCTCCCACTACCATCCTGGTTCCTTGGCGGCGCGACCCGCATCCCGACCATCGCGCTACCAGTCAGCTCGTGCGGGCGGCGTTAGCTCAACTGCCTACGCCACCACGCCTCTTAGAATACGTAGTGTGGGCATGGGAACGAGCAGCGCCTCTCGACTTGCCCCAGCCCGGCGAGGTAGAAGGTTGGCGTCTGGACATCACGTCAGTTCTGAGCCAGAAACAGCAAGCCATCGCTGCGCACCGCTCCCAGCTTACCAACCTGATTGACGACGACCCCACTGGCTTTCAACTTTCTCCGGCTATGTTGGCTCATTTTGCCCAGTCATTCGAAGTATTTCTCGAGTTTAAGTCAGGGGATAATTCTGTATTGTTATGAACCCAAAGCAGCCTAATACTTTGCCCCCAGCCTACTTCGACGATGTATATCGGGCCAACGAAGACCCGTGGGGCTTTGAAACGAGCCCTTACGAGCGGGAGAAATACGCTACTACCCTGGCTGCGCTGCCCCATTCGCAGTACGCGCGGGCCTTCGAAATTGGCTGCTCTTTGGGAGTGCTCACCGAACAATTAGCAACCCGATGTGGGCATTTGTTGGCAGTAGATGTTGCCGAAGCGCCCTTGCTACGTGCCCGCCAGCGGTGCGCGCATTTGCCGCAGGTAGAGTTTCGGCTGTTGCGCGTACCCGAAGAATTTCCGGACTCGGCCGCGTTCAATTTAATAATGGTGTCCGAAGTCGGCTACTACTGGTCGCCAGCTGATTTGACACGCGCCGCCGACCAAATAGTGGCGGGATTAGCGCCTGGGGGGCAATTATTGCTTGTGCACTGGACCCCACCAGTGCATGATTACCCACTTACTGGCGACGAGGTACATGATTTTTTCCTGCAAAAAGCCCTAGCCAATGGTCCCTTGCGCCACTTGCACGGCCAACGCCACGAACAGTACCGGCTAGATTTGCTGGAAAAAATTTAGCCCCCCAGCTGCCCAATTAGCTGGCGAAGCTCAGTGCGGGCTTGACTAAGAGGCACCAAAGGCCAGCGGTGGGTCCAGCGCATTGTTTTGTGTTGCTGCGTCTGCACCCATTCCCATAGCTCTCCGAACGTGGAGACCCGGTAAAACGCTTTTATCAGCCCAACTACTGGTACGTGCAGCGTGGAAGCCAACTCATTACTAAAGCCGTGGTTGCCAATGGCGGCGGGCATACTGGTGCGGCTAGCCTGCCAATGCGTGCGCAATGCTTGTCGGGCCTGCCATAAAGCAAATAAGTAGGAACCGCTTTCTACCAAGGGCTCATGTTGCTCCGCGCTCATTGTGGCCCACACACGCAGTTGCCAGGAAAGGCCCACGGCCACCCGCCCATCCTGTCGATCAGAGGTAAACACGCGTACCTGCGGACTGTGGCGCACGCTGATATCGTGGCGGCGCAGGGCCCGCACGAGAGCTTCATCTTCCAAAAAACTAACGGCCGGCAGCCCGCCCACGCGGCGGTAAGCCCGCGCCGTAAGCGCCAGACTCGCGCCAAAGTGTTGGTGGTGGTGAGGCCAAGGGTCGACGGCGTCAGGATCAAGCAAATGCTCCAGCTGAGCGCGTAATAGCTGGTACGAAGCATCGCGCAGGTGATAGCGGCGTACGGCGGATTTCAGGCTTACGGAAGGCGTAGTCAGAATTCGCCCCCCAATTGCCTCCGCGCCGGCAGCGGCTTCGGCTGTCATAGCCGCGAGCCAAGTCTTACTGACCTGCGTGTCGGCGTCGGTGCTGGCAATCAGGCCCAGTGGTTGCCCCACGGTTTCCAACCGATGGCAGGCTTCGTCCATGAGTAGGCGGCGGGCGCCCCCCACATGCGCTTGAGCCGGCGGCAGCGTTATGGTAGCAACGTGCAAATTAAGCTGGGGATGGAGACGGGCAAATGCCCGCGCAACCGCCGCGGTCTGATCGTGGCAGTTGTTGGCCAGCACAATAATTTCATAGCTGCGCGTCGATAGCGGCCGGTTCTGCAAGTCAGTTTGGGCTGCTAATGCGGCCAAAGCCAAAGGCAGGTTTTCCGCTTCGTCTTTGGCAGGAATAACCACTGAAACGAATAACTCGGCCGCTGGCGGCGTCGCTACTAACCAGACAAGTGGAGGAGCGGCCGTGGCCTCTTGGGCGGCGTGAAATCGGGCTGGTGAACTGTGCTCCATCTGTCGGGCTTACGAACCAGATAAGGCGCGGTTTTTTATGAATTATATTAAAAGCGCACACTTGCGCTATATCGCTAATTATCAGCCATATAAATTACATTCATCCACCCCATTTCGTCAACCTGATCAGTGAATTAAAATGCTTTATATACCCAAGAGCGGAATCAAGCAGAGACTAGCAGTTTCGTACTTCAGTCGAAGCGCACCATGAGGCTGCATTGATTACAGAAAAAGCCCCCCAGCCGAATAACAACTGGGGGGCTTTTTTTACTAAGTGGAAGCCTTAAAACGCTTCGCCCACGGCGAAGTAAATACTAGGTGGCGTATCAGTGCCGCCAGCATAATCGAGGCGAACGTTGAGGCGGTCGCGGCGGTTGAAGCGGAAACGCAGACCGGCACCCCCGGCGAACTTGGTGCCGTCGAAGGTATAATCTGAGAGTTTATATCCTACCTGACCAGCGCCCAAGAAGGCAGCAGCATCGATGCGCCAGAAGAGCTTTTGACGAACCTCTGCCTGAAAGGTCATCATCTGCCGGTCACGGAAGCGGGTTTCGTACAAGCCCCGCATCAGACCCGAATTGTTGTAAATAGCGCCGCCCAAATTGGCCCCCAAGCCGCCCATTTCCCGGAATGGCACATTGCCGGTATGCAGCTGGGTGAGATATTGCAAAGCCAGAATCGTGTTGTTAGAGCCAAACAAGGGCTGAAAGTGGCGGGCATCCAACTGATAGCGGGTAAACTTAAAATCGCTGCCCAGCGCACCACCATTCACTAGCACATGAGCGTCCACAAAATTGCCGCTATAGGTAGCCAGCACGTTGTCGCGCCCGTCGTAGAGCAAGGAGGGGCCAATGCCGGAGCTAAGGGTGTTCTCCCGCTCGCGGGGATCAATGCGCGGATCGCGCAAAAAGTAGTTAGCACCACCATCTTCGGCGTTATCAGGAGCCGTAATATCGGTGAGGCTGGTGAGTCGGTAGCGCAGGCCCACGAACAAATTGGGGGCGATGCGCGGCATCACTTTCTCATCAAATACGATCAGCTTGAATTCCAGGTCCGACTCTGCCTCCTCACGGTTATCGTTGCCAACACCGTAATAAAACAGCTTCTGATCATATCGGCTCAACTCGCCTGATAAGAATAGCTTTTCGCCGGGCGTGAAAATGGTGTGCGTAAGCTGAATGGTACTTTGCTTTTCCTGACTAAACCAGGCAATCAGGCGGGCATTCGACTTGCGCACCGTGGTATCGGTGCCGAAGCGCCATACGGGCAAAATGGCTGCGCCGGCTGCAAAGCCCGTTTCCTGCTGATAAAACGCTATCGGCACCGGAATAAAGCTGGGCTTATCGCTGGGAGCGAAAGCAGATTTGCGGGGCTGGCTAAGGCCGGGTGCCGGAGCGGTAGTAGTAGTTGAATCGGTAGCTGGAGTGACTTGCGCAAAAGCGCCGAGGGGAGCCGCCAACACACTCAGCGTCAGCAGCGAATAAAGTAAGCGCATATAATGGCTTGGTAGAAAGGATGGATAAACCGAGCTCCAGCACATACCCACCCAAAAGGTAGTAAATGTCATTCAGTTTTCATCGCTAACGGTTTAGCTAGCCAAACTGTTTTAGCTGCCGCCTACCAGCCACAGCATAGAAAGCACTCCCGCGAGCATAATCCATTTGCACCAAGCACTTAACGTAGTAAAATGAAGTCTCCGGTCGGCGCGCAATAAGCGCCATGCCAGCCCCAGCAAGGGCATTAATACCGCCATGGCTAACCATAAGCCCAGCCCTCGGTCACTTGTCATAAATAACGCCTGACCGCTGGCCGCCCCAACCAGCACCAGTAGGTTGAGCAGAAAGAATCCGGCTACCCACTTGGTACGCGCTACTCCCCACACGATGGGCAGTGTCAGGCATTTGTGTGCGGCGTCACCGCGCATATCTTCCACATCCTTAATAACCTCCCGAACTACAGTGAGCAGAAACGCAGCCAATGCGTACACCCACACCGCCGATTGGCCAGTGCGTAATTGCAGTTCGGGGAGCAGCACCAACGCACCTGTAAGCGTAGCAATACTCACGTTACCTACCAGCGGCAAGCGCTTAAACCGCGCTGAATAGCCCCACAGCAGCAGCGCCGCCCCCACATGTACCAGCCCCAGCAGCGGCGACAATACTCCCGCAACCAATACACCCATCCCCGTTAGGATCAGGTGTGCCATCATGGCATGACGGCGGTTGATGACGCGCCCGACTACCAACCGCGTTGGTCGATTTATGCTATCAATCTTGACGTCGTAGTAATCGTTGATAATATAACCGGCAGCCGCTACGCACAAAGAAGCCAGAATGAGTAGGCCAAACGAGGCGCTGAGCAGCTGTTGAGATGCCTGGAGCAGGCATGCCCGCACGAGCAGCAGACACAGCCCCATGAGCAGCAGGTTGGGCAGGCGCACCAGCCGCATGACCGGGCGCCACCCACGCGGCTCGGTGGCCCCTGGTGCGGATACAAATGCGGCGGACCCAGCGGAAGACTGCATAACTAGAAAACCAGAGGAACCCGATAAAAATGCCCCCCACAAAGTAAGCTGGCAAATATCCTCCCCAAACACGCAAAAAGAAAGCCTCTCCAGATGGGAGAGGCTTTCTGAAAAGTAAAATTCAGGTAGGAAAACCTACACGCGCTTTACGTTTACCGCGTTTACTCCTTTGCGGCCTTCCTGCGTTTCAAACTCTACGCGGTCGTTCTGTTGGATTTGGCCCCCGTTAAGACCGGTAATGTGTACGAAGAAGTCTTCCTTCGTATTGTCATCTGTAATGAAGCCGTAGCCCTTCGACTCATTAAAGAATTTTACGGTTCCTGTTTTCATGAAAAAAATAAAAAAATGGGTTGAATGGATGATGGGGTAAATATAAATGGATTTTAGAAAAACACAACTTGCCCCAATCCATAGCGCCTAGTAAAGAACGATCAGCTTACGCAGGCGTAACGTCTGCATTACCAGACACTACCAAGTTTGCTGAGCTCGCATTACTGCTTCTATCAACTCGCGAACGGCACCGTGGCCACCGGGCAGCTTTGACACGTAGTTGCTGATTTCGCGTACATCGGTGGCGGCGTCGGCGGGGCAGGCTGCTACTGCACACCGGCGCATTACTTCCACGTCAGGGCGGTCGTCGCCCATATAGGCAATGTGCGCCGGGTCGAGGCGGTGCAAATTGATGTAGGTGTTAAAGATCTTCATCTTATCATCCACACCTAAATAGATGTCACGGACATCCAACGACTCTAAGCGCTTGCGGACACCTTCTTCCTCCCTACCCGAAATAACCACGATCCGGTAGCCTTTAGTCAGGGCATAGCGAATCGCATACCCGTCGCGGATGTGAAAAGCCCGCGCTTGCTCACCTGAGTTCAAGGCCAGCATGGTACCATCGGTAAGCACGCCGTCTACGTCAAGGATAAACGCTTGAATAGCAAGCAATTTAGAAGGAGTAATGGTTGGATCCATTGTATAAACAAGAATGGTTGGATAAGAAAATGGCATTCGTAAAACGACCAGCCATTTCCTTACCCAACCACGTAACTTAGTAGGATGCTTTATTGATTATCACGCCACTCGTACACCCACTTAGCCTGAATCTGCTCCAGGTGACCTTCGTTGGCCTGTTCGCGGGTGCCTTCGAAGTTAGGCAATGTAAGTACCCATTCCAGCAGTTCGGTGAAGCGGATGCGGTAAATTTTTGCCTCCGTAAAGTCATCGCCAAACTTTTCGTAAAGAGCAATGGCGATATCCTCGTGGTCGCTCCACTTAATGGGGGGCTCGAAATGATTCATATCTGGGCGTTGGTAAGTTCAGAAGGTAGATAGGCAAAGGTTGGAGTTGAGAAGAGAGAAAGCCGACCTAAAGTGCTGTAAAGCAGTTTTCAACTGGCTGTCTCTGTCATTCCCTACTTTTAAACGTAGCCTTAATGACCCAGGAAATCCTGAGGCGGAATAAGGATAACCAGATCGTTGCCTTCAGCCTGCACCACGCACTGGCAGGCCAGCCGGGAGTTGATACGCGGGTTCACGGCGCGGTCGATGAAATCCTCTTCCTTATCAGAAATCTCAGGTAATTCATCTTCGCCTTGCAGCACATACACGTGGCAGGTACTGCAACCGCACACACCGCCGCAGTTGTGCTGAAGCTGAATGTCGTTGTTGAGGGCCACGTCCAGCACCGACTCGCCTTGGGCTGCCACATGGGTCTGCGCGGGCTGGCCATCCTGAAACTGGAAGGTGATGTTAATGGTATTCACAAAATTGGGTTCGTGGGGGGCAATTGCGGGCACGAAGGTACGCACCACCTGTCCCGAATCAAAGCTACAACCCTGCCTCGTTGTTTAGCTCAGCGGGGGGCAATTGCTGTTGAATACTGTCGCTCAACGACTTATATAAAGCTAACCAAGCTGGGTGGGCGCTTAGCTCAGCCTGGTGGCGGGCCAGCGTAGGGGCATCGCGGCGGGCGGCGGGCCCGGTTTGTACGCTGAAAGGCGGGGCAGCTATGGCTTTTTCCACGGTTTCGCGCAGCAAGGGCGCCAGCAGCTCAAAAGGCAGTTTTGCCTCTGTTAGCAAGGCGTGGCTGATGCCTAATAGGTGATTGGTAAAGTTGCTAGCAAATACGGCCGCCACGTGGAGGCGCTGGCGCTGAAGTGTAGCCACCGGCTGCACCATTTTGCTCAGGCTATGACCCAGCGCCAGCAGCAAAGCTTGCCCGGCCTCATCGGCAGCTTCAATGCAAAGCGGCACGGCATGCCAATCTATTATGCGGCCGGGACTGAAAGTTTGCAGGGGATAAAAAACGCCCCCCCGCACCTTAGGATACGCTTCAAAGAGAGCCAGTGGTAAAGCGCCCGCCGTGTGCGCTACCAAGGCACCGACCGGAAACCTAGCGGCGGCTAATACCTCCGGCACGGCCGCATCAGGCACCGAAAGCAGATATAAATCGGCGGGCGGCTGGGCGGCAAAATCAAGATTGAGGCTGACAGCCGCTCCGGGCAATTGGTTAGCCAGACTTTGGGCACTGGCCGCCGTACGGCTCCAAACAGAGACTACCTGGTGGCCAGTTTGTAGCAACGCAGGGCCTAATTGGCTGGCTACCCGACCCGCACCAAGCAAGGCAATACGCTGGGGGGCAAATGTGGGCTGAAGTGTACTCATCGGCCGCAAGAAAGTGCTTAATCACCTGATTTTATTGTGCTGACAAGAAAAGGCCAGCACAACAGGATAATCAGACTTGATAGAAGGCAAAATAGCATTCATCAGTTTGGGCACCTGGAAATAGCACTGCTTATCCACAAAAAAGCCCCCAGATATTTACTGGGGGCTTTTTTTATGGATAAGTTGAATTAGGCCACTGATTCTGCCCGGCGCGGCGCGGGTGTTTTTATGATGGTGTTCGTATCTGCGGGAGCAGGTTGAACGGCATTTTCGCGCAGCTCGCGGCGGCGCTTTGCGAAGGCCATTCCAAAACCAACCGTCATGAGCAGCGTGCCGCTCCAGAGCAGGTTGATAAAAGGCTTCTCTACCGCTTTGAGGATAATATAATCCTTAGCCGTGGTGCTAACGCCGAAGGTAAATTTGCCCTTTTCAGGATCTACGTTGATAAAAGATAGACGCAGGCCCAGATCTTCTACCTCATCGGGTACGCGGCCAATAAGCCGGTCGCGCACAACAAACATGGGGTGAACGTGGTACTTTTTCTTCTCCCCATGCACGATAAAGTCGCCCTGAATAGCTAAGTCGCCGGGCTTCAGACCCAGACCAGTAGTTTGATGAGCTGGTTCAATGGCGCGAAGCACCGCAAAGTAATCGTTGAGGAAAATCGTGTCGCCCACGGTAATCTCGTGCTCTTTTACCTCCGTCCAGTCTTTCTCCTTACTTGGGTCGGGCACAGTGCTAATGTGAGAGTAAATATCGTGGTCAACGAACTGCTTGAGTGCTGGTGAAGCCAGCAAACCCATCTCTTCGTTTACCTGCGCCCGCGGGAAAAGGGTAAAAGCTTCCTGCGTTTCGCGGTCTTTGTACTCCACGCGGTAGTACGTATTCTCGGGCCGAATTTCGAGCGTATCGCCAACCTTATAGTAGGTCTTGTCCTTAAGCTTTATATCGCCGCGGGCAATTACCTTATACTCATCATCGGTGCGATAGATAAGCTCTTTGTTGACATACTCGGGCATACCGGGCACCTCGAAGTACTGACCGGTATAGGTTACATCATACTTACCCATCGGCGCAACATCATTACGCCAAAGCAGTACGTTGTCGCGGTTTATCTCCTCCGGAAATTCGCGCGAATACACCAGGCCCGATACGTTTGCGGAGATAATATTAGAATAGCCAGCCGATGCCAAAATACCCAATAGCATCAGTGCTACGCCAATGTGGGCTACACCCCCACCCGATATGCTCACGCGCCTCATCATCAGGCTAAGCACCATTCCTAGGTTGGTCAACACTCCAAATAGCGCCGCCGTGAGGAGCAGAATGTAAGTGGGCTCCATTTGCAGCTTGTTGTAGCGCACCAGCAGAATTACCAGCGCTGCCCCCAGCAAGGTCAGAATACCGGGCACGGCCAGCGAGTTCATCAGACTTTGCTTGTCGTTCTTCTGCCACCACATCACCTGCGCCAAACCCGAAAGCAGGGCTACTCCTACGCCGATATACAGCTGTATTTTGGTGTAATGGGCAATCTGGTCGGCGGGTAGAGCGAGGTTAGACTTGATGCCTAGGAAGCCCAGGAAAGAGTTGTAAACGGGAATGCTCGTCGTTACCAACACCTGGAAGGCACCAAGACACAACACCGTGGCCCCTACGAACACCCATAATTCGGCATTATACGTAGTCAGCTCTTTCTCAGAAATCGGGATACTCTTCCAGCGCCACACCAGCATGCTGATGGCCACCACAAAGAAGAAGCCCATATAAATCAGCAGCTGACCTGACAGGCCCAGGTCGGTGAAGGAGTGCACCGAAGCATTGCCCAACACACCACTACGGGTCAGGAAGGTGGCGTACAGAATGAGCAGGAAGGTCGCAATAACCAGCACAAAAGAGGTGCGCAAGCCTAAGCGGCTACGCTTCCACAGGATCATGCCGTGGATGGAAGCCACCAGCACCAACCAAGGAATATACACCGCATTTTCAACCGGATCCCAGTTCCAGTAGCCGCCAAAGTTCAGGGTTTCGTAGGCCCAGTAAGCACCCATCATTACCCCCACGCCCAACACTAAAGCGCCAAGCAACGTCCAGGGCAGAGCGGGCTTTACCCACTTGCTCAACTCCCCTTTCCACAGGCCAGCAATGGCAAATGCAAACGGCACGAGGGTAAGCGCAAAGCCCAAGAAGAGCGTTGGGGGGTGAATCACCATCCAGTAGTTCTGGAGCAGGGGATTCAGGCCGGTACCGTCTTTGGGAACGAAGTTGGGGTCGGTTTTCCAGACGGGCAGGTCTGTGAGGAAGTCGCGCAGCAGAATAAACGGCGACGAGCCAATTTTCAACTCCCCGATTACAACGCCCAGAATCATGGAAGTCAGGAAAAGCTGCACGCCGGCAAACACCGTCATCACAGGCGCTTCCCACTTCTTATTAAAGCGAATGATAGCTAAGCCCAGCACTACATGCCAGAATATCCAGAGCAGGAAGCTGCCCTCCTGCCCTTCCCAGAAACAGGAAATCATGTAGTGCACCGGCAAATGGTTGCTGGAGTGACTCCACACGTAATAATACTCGTACCGGTGGCCATAAATCAGGCTGAACAAGCAGCCGATAATGGATAGCACCGCCACGCCGTGCACCAAAAAAGCCCCCCGACCCAAGCGCCGCCAAGCAACATCGTCATCGCCTAAGGGGCGGCGACTGGTTGCCATATAATAAGCATACGCCGCTACGATGGCGGCCACAAACGCTATAATGACACTTATGTGTCCGAGGTCGCCGATGAAGGTATTAATCATGTTTATCGGGTAAAGTGGAGGGGCGGCTGACACGAATTACCCAGTCAGTACCCGTTTTTTAATGTGCTTTGCGGCGTGAGTAGATGAGTTTTTATTCTCTTCCAGAAGTCTCACCGCTCATAAACCAGAGCCGAGCTAAAAGGATAAAAATGAGCGGCAGCTACGTATCCTTCAGAGCAATTCTCGGCGGCATGCTGCATGCTGAAATGGACAGCCACTCTCCATTTCAATTCGCTGAAGAGCTACTTAATTAACTGAGGCTGTTGCGCCTTTCACTTCTGTCTCCACGTATTTGGAGGGGCACTTCAGCAAAATCTTGTCGGCCACGAAGATGTCATTGCGCATAGCACCGGTAATTACTACCTGCTCCGACTTATCAAAATCTTGAGGCTTGGGATTGAAGTAAATAACCCGCTGCGCTATCCGGTTAGTATCTACCAGCGTGAAAGCGAAGTAGTTAGGATCGAGGGTGGGATTATATTCCAGGCCCGTAATATTTTTCTGATTGTCGCGGGGCAGGCGACCTACCACGTGTACTTTCGTCAGGTTGCCCTCGGCAGCTCGCTCACGGGCTTCCTTGAAGGATACATACACGCTGGCATCGCCGGCTGCGCTCATAATGATACCAATAGCAATGGCAATTACAGCGATGGCGAGGATGTGGGTTTTTTTCATGTTGCGAAGAGTGTGGGTCGGTTAATCTGAACAACTAAAGCCGGGTGAAAAATCCTTGGGGGGCAATTTTAGATGGTAACTCGTTTAGCGAATCTCTTTTTCCAACCGGCTCACTTTGCGGTCGAGAGAAATTAGGTAGCCAATTAGCCCGATGACTACAATCAAAATCACGGCTACGACCACGTAGATTTTGCCGCTTTGGCGCAGAGCATCTGCCATTTCAGGGGTGTTGGCAGTTTGCGCTACTGCTTGCCCAATGGTGGCAAGCAGCGTCAGCAGGAGCAAAAAGGCGTTACGCCAGCTGTTTTTCATAGATCTTCTGTTTGAGAAATTCGAGGCGGCTGCTCACTTGCGTAATCCAGAAGCCAATGAGCGTCCAGCCGATGACGGCGGGATAGAATACCATGCGCATGTTGCTATCCAAGTCGTAGTTGCTAAAACCGGGGTTGCCGCCCGCGCCAGGATGCAGCGAATCGGTGAGGCGCGGCAACACAAAAAGCAGCGGAATGGCCGCCGCAAACGCAAAGATATTGTACACGGCACTGATGCGCGCGCGCTGCTGCTCATCGGTGAAAGATGAGCGTAGTACAATATAAGCCCCGTAAATAAGCATCGCAATGGCGGCTCCATTGAGGCGTGGGTCGGAGGTCCACCAGGCGCCCCAAGTGTAGCGCGCCCACATACTGCCCGTCGCCAGCCCTAGCATTCCCATCACAATACCGGTCTTGGCTGACTCGTGCGCTAGGGTGTCGAGGCGGGCAGTAGGTGTGCGCAGGTATCGGATAGAATACACAACCGAAGTGGTCAGAATGATGGTCATGCCGAACCACATGGGCACGTGGAAGTAGAGGTTGCGAATGCTTTCATTCACGATATCCAGCCGTGGCACGGGCACCAACAACCCCGCTACTACCGTGTACAATACCAGCACGATAGCAAGCACTTTCCACCAGTTTCTTTTTATAGACATGAGAAGCAAAACGGTGAATGGAAAAACAAGCCCGACGACTTGTCAATTAATCCTTCTGCAAAACAACAAGTTGACACGGTGATTTGTGACGACTTGTGGGGGGCTTTTTCTTGATTCTTATCACTCATTTCCAGAGGTTTTACAATCAGCCGCGCCACAAAAAAGGAAACAACAGGTACGACACGGCCGTCACAATCAGGTTCAGAGCCAACAACGTCAGCAGAGAACCGCTGCTCGCCTCAAACTCCAGCCCATCGAGCGCATTCTTGGAAACCTTGATGAGCAGCAGCAGCATCGGAATCATGATGGGAAAGCCGAGCACGGCCATGAGGGTGCTACTGTTGGTAGCTTTGGAGGCAATACCTGACACCAGCGTAAGTGTGGTGGCAAAGCCCACGGCGCCCAACCCAACGTTGCCGACAAAGAGCGGCACATCCTGCACCGGATTGCCCAGCACTATGGCATACAGGGCAAAACCAACCAGCGCCAAGCCCAGCAGCAGCACTGCGTTATAGGCAATTTTGGCCAGAATTACAGCCTGCGGCCGCACCAGCGTATAGTAGTAAAGCAGACGTCCCCGGCTTTCCTGCAAAAAACCTTTGGCGGCCGCATTTACGGCCGTAAAAAGCAGGATGATCCAAAACAGCGCGTTCCAGGCCGGAGCGGGTAATTGCCCCCCACGCAGCGCAAAACTGAGGTAACAGACAAATACGGTGCTGCCTACGTACAGCAGCATCCCATTCAGCGCCGCCCGCTGCCGCCATTCCAGACGAAAATCCTTCTGCATTAAATACCAAATCTCACGAAGGAGTAGCACGGCCACGGGACTAGTGAATGGGACCACAAAGATAGTCACTGCCCGCTGGTTTTTACTGCTTTGGGCCTGATGTTTAAGGTGTAAACTCTTGTAGCAACTGAACACTGAAGATCACAAAAAAGCCCCCCAGATATTTTCTGGGGGGCTTTTTGCGGTAATTTTTGGGTTTAAAAGAGCGTTTAGAGCTTCCTGTTTAGAAGTCGTAGCCGAGCGTAAAGTAGAGTTTGGGACCCAGCTGATTATAGTCTTCCTGCCCCCAGGCGATATCTCCTTTTCCGTAGAAACCCAGCAAAGTGGTCCGAATACCGAAGCCGTAGCCGACGAGCAAAGGGTTGCGGAAGTTGACTACGGTAGCCGTGAAGGCATTGCCATTGCCACCTACTATCTGGGTGTTGAAGGAGTTATTTTCGTTGAATGGGTTTGGGCCGGAATAAGCCGAGCCAGCATCAGCAAAAGCAGTCAGCTGCAGGTTGCGGAAGAATCCGGATTCTACGGGTTTACGCGTGATATACTGGATAATAGGCACCCGCAGCTCGGAATTGAACAACACATACTTTGGACCGATGCGCTTGCTATAGTCAAACCCGCGCAGGTTGGTCACAAACTGCTGGTAGAACATCTGCGTGGGGTCGAAGGTGGAGGGCAGAATGCGCTGGTCGTCCTGATAGTCGTTGTTCAGCCAGTTGTCCATCCCGCCGAGGCGAAACTGCTGTCGTGTATCGCCGAAGAACTGGCCGTAGCTGGCACGATTGGCCCAAATAATCTGACGGTGTATTTTTTGATAATGACGCAGATCCACGTAGATCTTGCCGAAGTTCTGTGACTTGTTTTCGAGGCTATTTAGCTTCATTACACCCACTTTCATGCGCGTGCCCTGGAGCATGTTCACGCCGGTAGCAATGGCGTTATCATACACCAGTTCTCCGGTCAGGCCCAGATAGTTGCGGTTTATATCCAGCGAGTCGTCGAACACGTTGATTAGCGTTCGGTTCACGTTCACGAAGCGCGGCCCACCACGTAAGCTTAGGTTGTGCGTGAGTGGGTAAGCAATGGTAGGTGCCACCTCGTGGCGGCCATAGCGGGTGCGGCCCAGCCCCGTAAGGTCGAAGAAATAGGCCTGTTTCTGGTAGCGGATGCTCCAGTCGTAGCGGCGGCGCAGGTCGGTGTACTCCGCGTATATATTACTGGTTTTTAAGTCAGTGAGGCCAAAAATACCGGCCTGAATACGCTGATTTTCAAACAAGTCCGTCATGTTGGCCTGCCCAATCAAGCCAAAGCCCAGCAACGGATCAACGTACAGCGACGATACCACATTGTCGATGCTGAACTGCGGACGATAGCGATAAGGGCCAGTCAGCGCGAAGGCATCGGCGGGCGGAGCAGTGGGTAAGTTAGCGGCCGTTGCCGAGCGCCGACGGGCATTGGTTCGCGTGGGCGCATCCTCATCAAACTCGTAGTTGCTGGTATTGATGGGCTCCTCTGCTTGCTGCTGCGTTACCTGCGGCTGCGGCGTGGCCGTCGAATCAGTAACAATTTGCCCCCCAGGCTGCCCTGCCAAAGTGGAAGTTGAGTCAGCTGTCGGCGCAGGCACGGGCTCCTGAACTGGGGCAGGGGCAGGAGCAGGCGCTGGCGGCGGTGGTGCCGACCGCTCTTCCAGAATTTCCTGACGAGCTGTTTTGGCCAACGTCATATTCTCCGGCAAGGCGTAGCTGGGGTACACATACACCATGTCACGGGCCCGGTCGGAGGCGATAAAGCCCAGCGTGCCGGTAGCGGCATTAAAGTCGAAATCCTTAAGGTTGGTGGAGAAATTACTGGCGGCCGTCCGCTGACGCGTAGTGAGGGAGTAGCGGTATAAGCTACGAATGCCACTTTCTTCGCCCAGGTACAGAATCTCGGTGTCAGACACGGCGCGGGGGCGGCCTTCGTTGGAAATAGTGCTTACCAGCGATTCCACCGGCTGCTCCCGCCCATCGAGGTGATACAGGAACAAATCGTAGTTGTTGACCACGCTGGCAAAGTTGCCTTCCGCCGTGCCATCCGACCACCGATTGGAGCTGAACACAATGCCCGCACCATTGGGCAGGAAGGTGGGCTGCACATCATCGAACAGATCGTTGGTGATGCGCTCGGGCGTGCGGCTGCCGGCCCGCAGCAGATACAGGTCATTTTGCCCCCCACGTGTACCGCTGAATACCAACGCCTTCCCATCGGGTGAATACGCCAAGTCAAGTACTTGAGAGAAGGGTTTGAAAATAGACGAGCCACCTTTGTTGAAAGGCAGGGCTTCACGCAGGTTGGTTAACACGCTATTCACCACCCCAGCATCGGCCGGGCGCAGGCGCAGCGTCATGTAGCCTTTATCCATCTCGGCTACAGCCACTTGACCATTGCCACGCCATGCCAACACCGGCAGCCGGTTTTCTACCAGCTGGTCGGGCGTTTTGTAGCCGCTGCGGTGAATGGTGTTTCGTCCAGAGCCGTTGCGATTGACGGTCATAACGCGGTAGCGGCCACGGTCGTTGACCACATACGCCAGCCGCTGACCGTTGGGACTCAGCACTGGCTGCGAATACAATACCGCTTTGCGGTTGTTGCTTACAATCTGATTTTTCTCATCTGGCAACACCAGGGGCACTACTGGCTGAGCATTCAGCTGACGGTAGTAAGCCAGCCAATCGCGCAGGAATACCTTATATGGTACATTCAGCGAACTGCTGATACCCACTTCCACATCGCGGGTTATGCGCGTGAGGTTCAGAATATTCTGAATGGTGGTGTAGCCGTAGCGCTCCGCAATGTAATTCCAGACGCTCTGGCCTGCCAGCTGCGGATTGCGCAGAAAGAACGGGGCGGTTTTGGTGCCCTCGTACTGCTGGGTCATATCACGCATGTAGTCGTCCATCTCCACGCTCCAGCCCTCAGCGGCGTAAGAGGATGCTCCGGCGATAAACCACTCGGGCAGTTGTAGCAAGTAGGTGCTCTGAATAACTTCCTTCAGCGAACCGCCATACATCATATCATTCAGCAGCACCCGCGTAATCTGGGAGCTTACATCGCGCTTGAATAACGTTTGCTGACCCTGAAAAGCGATTTGCACCTTATTCATGCGTAGCAGCGAGGTTTCGCCACCGGTTTGATACTTGTCGCTGTCCAAGCCAATGTTGCTCTGCCGCTGGTCGCCCACGGAGTTATAGAGCATGAGCGTGGTCTTGGAGTAGGGATAGTAGCCGATGAGGGAAGACACACGCTGTAGCTCTTTTTCGGCGTACTCGGCGGCTCTGCGAGCGGTGGTTTCGCCGCCAGCATAGTAATAGATATTGAAGTTCTGGGTGCTGAACAGTTGCCAGTCAAAATCTTTGTACTGGATGCGCACGCGCCCAAACTGTTCTTGGGCCGTTTGCGCTTGGGCCTCACCAGCCACCAGCAGTACGCCCAGTAGTGCCCCAGTCACCCAAAGCCGACGCGTTATAGAAAAGGATAGGTGCTCCATATGGATAGCAAAAGGGCAGAAAATCAGGAAGAAACGCCGACCTCACTAGGTACGGAAATATACAACGAATGATACCGCGAAATATTGACCTCGGGCCATAGCGCTTCGGTGCCTTCCAGCACGTTGGCAAAATGGGTTGCCAGCCGCGGAGCCAGCATTACGCCCTTAGAGCCGAAGCCATTAAATATACTCAAAACCGGCCAAGCTGGATGTGTGCCCAGCACAGGTTTTCGGTCGCGCACGGCGGGCCGAAAACCTGCTCGCTGATCGACTACCGTAAATGGCTGATCGGACATTTCACTAAAGCGCTGACCAAGTTCCGTAAGCGCCTCCGGGGTAGTGCCCAAGGGCAGCGGCGGCCAGCGATACGTAGCCCCTACGCGAAACTGCCCGGCGCCGAGCGGCACCACGTAGCCGCCTTTGTTCAGCACCTGCTCCGTCGATAAACCATCACACTGCACGTCCAGCACCTCGCCTTGGTTCGCCGTAATCGGCAGCCAATTAAAGTACGGGTTTCGCATGGCAGCGGCACCTTCACAACAAACAAACTGGCGCGCCTGTATCGCGCATTTATAAGTCACTCCAGTATGGTCGATAACAAGGTTATTCCAGGCAAAAGTTTCGTGTCGCAGCCAGCCGTTCTGGAGGCCGTCAGCGGCTAGCGCGGCCAACATTTCGCGCACGGCTACATAGCCGCAGCGGCGAATAAAAATGCCCCCCAGACCCGTTTTTACGCCAGCAATAGGTGGCAAGGCTGAGCTTATTTCCTCCACAAAAGCCCCCCAAGGCTCATCAGCACTACGGGCTACTATATCATTCTGCTCCTTCACGGAAGAGAACAGCTTGAGGATTGGCGTTTCGAAGAAAAACTGCTGCCCATATTCTGCTTCCAGCTTCCGATAAAATACGGCTGCTGCGGACAGTAGCTCATCGGCTAGCCAGGTCAGAACGAAACGCTGGCCGGTCACGGGATTCATCAGGCCGGCGGCGACGTTAGAAGCCGAATCGGGGCGCGGTTCATCGAGCACCAAAACGGTGCGGCCGCGCTGTCGCAGTTCATAGGCCAGGGTAGCACCGGCCAAGCCGTGACCAAGAATAAGGTAGTCGTAAGAGGTCATGGGGGGCAAGGTAAGGCGAAAATGGCCGCGGCATAAAGGAAGCACCTGGCACCGGGCTCACGCAACTTCACGCTACTCATCGTAACTTACCCTCCCAATTACATTTGGCGCGCGCCGGTTCCCTATAAGTAGCTCTATGACCGTATCTGGTTTTACTTTCAACGCTTTTTCCGAAAACACTTATCTGCTGCATGATGCCACCAAGCAATGCGTCGTTATTGACCCTGGCTGCTACGAGAAAGCGGAGCAACAAGCTCTGAAAGCCTTTATTGAAGCCGAAGGCCTGCAGATTGTGTTGCTACTGAATACCCATTGCCACATTGATCATGTCTTTGGCAATCAGTTTATACTCGACACTTACCAGGTTCCTTTCCTGATTCATGAAGCCGATCTGAGCGTATTGCGGGCCGTTCCTACTTATGCGCCCAGCTACGGCTTTCCCCTCTACAACCCCGCCGAGCCCACTGGGTTTTTGACACCCGGCAAGCCCGTTACTTTTGGCGAAACCACCTTGGAAGTACGCTTTGCCCCTGGCCACGCGCCCGGCCACGTTGTATTCTACCACGCACCTACCGAAACTGTTATTGGTGGCGACGTACTGTTTCAGGGCAGCATTGGCCGCACCGATCTGCCGGGGGCAATTATGATACGCTCATTGAAAGCATTCGTACCCAACTCCTTACCCTCCCCGATTCGGTAACCGTGTATCCTGGGCACGGCCCAGCTACTACTATTGGGGCCGAACGGCGTTCCAATCCGTTTCTGCGCTAACGTCGTTTTTTAGTCTTCATGAAGAATCATTTGCCCAACGCCATTACCTGTCTCAATTTATTTGCGGGCTGTATGGCGCTTTGCAGCGTTTTTGCTGGTCGTTTGGAGCTGGCTGCTTATCTGGTGGGCTTGGCCGCCTTGTTTGATTTTGCTGATGGCCTCGTGGCCCGCGCCTTACACGCCAGCTCACCCATTGGCAAAGACCTCGACTCCTTAGCCGATATGGTTTCGTTCGGCGTGGTGCCGGGCGCGATGCTGTACCATTTGCTGGGCCAGGGGGCAAATTCACTGCCCGACTGGCTGCCTTACGCTGGATTTATTCTGACCGTATTCTCGGCCCTGCGCTTAGCGAAGTTCAACAACGATACCCGCCAGACTACCTCTTTCATTGGCTTGCCAACACCTGCCTGCACGTTGGTTGTGGCTTCTCTGCCCCTCATTCTGACCTATGATACCTACCATCTCTCGTCGATTATTCTGAACCCGTGGGTGCTACTCGGTCTGACGCTACTACTGTCAGGCTTGCTGGTTGCGGAGTTGCCGTTGTTTGCTTTAAAATTCAAGAATCTGAGTTGGCAGGACAATTCGCTGCGTTTTCTGTTTCTGATACTAGCGCTGATTCTGCTATTGGTTTTGCAAGCTGCCGCCATTCCGCTTATCATTTTGCTGTACGTGCTGCTTTCCTTGTTTCGCCCGTCTTTTGGGTGATTTTCCGGCGTTCAACTTCATGTTACAATATTTGTAACAACTGATAGTTATGTAGTTGGCCGCCGCAACTACGCTTATTGTTTCCCGCTTATCTGCTCTCTATCGCTTAACACGTTTATGCGCTTTTTTCGGCTTCTGCTGCTCATTTGGGGGTTGGCGGGCTTTGCGAATACTGCGCGGGCCCAAGCTACCGAGCAAACAGTGCAAGCCACTGTGGAGTGGCAAGGCTACGAAACCGTGTACACGCGGGCCGGGCAAGCTAGCCGCACCCCTTCGTTTCGGGGTGCCACCTACATCCCCACCGACCGCGTTGGCACCTACACATTGCGCCTCAATGGTCGGGTGGTTAGCGGCCAGCTTCGCAATGCCGTATATGAGCCGTTTCCTGCCGCCGATGCTACGCTTCTCGCAGCGGCAAATTTGCCCCCCGAGCCCGCTTTAAGCCTGCGCACCACTACGGAGCTGCGCGCACCCGTAAGTTTTCTTACGTTCCAGCCCGTACGCCGCAATGCGCAGAGCGGACAGGCAGAACGCTTGGTTTCCTTCGAGTACACCTACGTAGTTGCACCGGCGGCGGCGGCCCGCGGCGGACGTCCCCATCCGAGCGCATCGGTGCTTCAGCAGGGCGACTGGTTTAAGATTGGAGTTCCTACTAGCGGCATCTATAAGCTGGATAAGGCCACTCTATCGGCTATGGGTCTCAATCCGCAAACGCTTGATCCGCGCCGCCTTCAGCTTTACGGCAACGCTACTGGCATGCTACCGCAGCCCAACAGTACTTACCGGCCTGATGACCTGATTGAAAATGCTGTTTTCGTGGCCAATGATAACAACGACGCCACCTTCAACGACAACGAATACGTGCTGTTCTACGCGCGTGGCCCGCATACGTGGGAGCGAGAAGCGCCAACTATCAATCGTTTTCGGCACTCCTACCATCTGTATACGGATACCGCCTACTACTTTTTAACGGTTGGCACGGCAGCGGGCAAACGAGTAGCCACGGCTCCGGCAATCACGGCCTCTCCCACCGCCACCATCGCAACCTTTGCGGAGCGGAAATTTCATGAGATTGATCTGATCAATTTGCTCAAATCGGGCCGGCAATGGCTGGGCGAAAAGTTTGAGTCAGGTGGGCGTCAGGAAATTCCGTTTACCATTCCCGACCTCGTTCCCGGCTCCCCAGTGCAGCTTACGTCATCGGTCGCGGCAGCCTCAAACAGTGCTTCTAGTTTTCAAATCAGCGTTGGGGGGCAAAATGTGGCTTCTCAATCGGTAGCTGGCTACAGTTCCAACTTCTTCCCCGAGATAGCCAATATCAGCCTAATCACCGCATCCCTGCCCGCCCCGGCCACTGCTGATTTGCGTGTCTCGCTGACGTATAATGCCACCAATCCTTCCGCTGCCGGCTACCTTGATTACCTGGAGTTGAATGCCCAGCGGCAGTTACGCTTTGTAGCACCTCAGCTTGAATTCCGCTCGTTCGAAAATATCGCTCGGGGTGCCGTCAGTCGATTTACCGTAGCGAATGCCGCTGGCGTCACAGTATGGGATGTTACTAACCCGCGCCGGCCGGTAGCTCGCCCGCTCGATGCTAGCGGCGCTTTTGTGGCTCCTACCGATTCTCTGCGCGAGTTCATTGCCTTTTCGGGTTCCAGCTTTGAAGCACCGCGCAGTTTTGGTCGGGTAGCACCTCAAAATCTGCACGCACTGAACCTTGATGGGCGGCTGGACTTCGTGATCGTGACGCACCCACTGTTTCGGGCTGAGGCTGAGCGCTTAGCTGAATATCGGCGTAACCCCGCCCGCCCCGCCGACAAGCTCAACGTAGCGGTGGTCACGACGGAGCAGATATATAATGAGTTCAGTTCGGGCGGTCAGGACGTAACGGCTATCCGCGACTTCATGAAAATGATTTATGACCGGACGCCGGTTGGCAAGCGCACGATGCTTTTGCTCTTCGGCGATGCTTCATACAACTATAAATCAGACCCTACGAATGATCTGACGAAAGTGCCAGCGTGGTGGAAGCAGCGGCGGCTATCCGAAAGTGGCGCAACAGACATCGATAGAATCAATCAGAACTTCGTGCCGGTGTATGAGTCGCGCGAGTCCTTCAACCGCGTTTTTCCTCGACCCGGCGCCCCGGCTCTTTCCTACTCTTCCGACGATTATTTCGGTCTTTTAGATGACGACGAAGGCCGATGGGATGAGGGTGGCCGCCCGACTAGCGAAGGCCTCGATATTGGCATCGGTCGTTTGCCCGTGCGCACCCCCGCTGATCAGCCCCGCTCAACCGCTCAGGCTAAGTTGGTTGTGGATAAGCTTATTACCTACGACTCGCCGGCGGCGTATGGCAAATGGCGCAACCGCGTCACTTTCGTCGCCGACGATGGCGACGCCAATGAGCATGTGTTGTCATCTACCGAGCCGTTGGCCAACGACCTAGTGACACGCCGCCCGGCCTACAACGTGCACAAAGTTTACCTCGATATGTACCCGCAGGTGGCGGGTGCTGGGGGGCAAAATTCACCTAGTGCCACCCGGGCCATTGATGAAGCGATTGAGCAAGGGTCGCTTATCGTCAATTATGCGGGTCATGGTGGAGTGCGTGGCTGGACCGACGAGCAGATTTTCACAAAGTCCGACGTTCTGAATTTAGAGAATGTGACACGGCCCACATTCATGCTCACGGCTACCTGCGATTTCAGTACTTACGATGATCCTGAATTTGATTCGGCGGGCGAAGTCGCCCTTACGAACGTGACAGGGGGAGCTATCGGCTTGCTGACGACCACCCGTGTGGTTATCTCTACGTTTAACCGTTTTCTGAATGAGCGCTTCTTTGCCGTGGTTTTTGCGCCAGTAAATGGTCGTATGCCTCGCTTGGGCGACGTCGTGGCGCTTACCAAAAACGGCAGTCAAGCCGGCGATAATAACCGCAACTTCTCTCTTCTCGGCGATCCTTCTGCGCGCTTAGCTTATCCTGAGCAGTCAGCCGCTATTCGGCAGTTGAATGGCCAACCAATTGAATCCGCTACCGACACACTCCGCGCCCTCTCCCGCGTAGACTTAGCCGGGACTGTAACAACAGCCGCAGGTAACATCGACGCTGGTTTTAGTGGCAAAGTACAGGTGACTGTATTTGAGAAGCCCGCTACCGTTACGCTGCTAGGCAATGAAATAAATGATGGCCGCCCCACGATAGCAGTGCAGCGCGATATTATTTATGATGGTCAAGCCAGCGTGCGCAATGGTGAGTTCAAGCTCACTTTTATCGTGCCTAAAGATATTAACTACAGCTTCGGCCAAGGGAAGATAAGCCTCTATGCCGCCGATACCATTCGACGAACCGATGCCAGCGGTGCTACAAACGTAGTGGTGGGGGGCGTTTTAGATAATGCCGCCACCGATACAATTCCCCCAGATATCCGGCTATTCATGGATACGGAATCGTTTGTATTCGGCGGCCTCACTGGCACTTCCACCACGCTCATCAGTCGTTTGCGTGATGACAATGGAATTAATACGGCAGGTTCAGGTATTGGCCACGAAATAACAGCCACCCTGGATAACGATGTAAGCCAACTCGTCGTTCTAAACGATTACTATACAGCCGAGGTTGATAGCTTTCAGGTCGGGCGGGTGCATTATGTATTTGAAGACTTAGCACCTGGTCCTCATTTGCTTCGCGTGAAAGCCTGGGATACGTTCAATAACTCCGCTGAAAAAGAAATTGAATTTATTGCGGCCCGCACCGAGAAGTTGGCGCTCGATCATGTATTGAACTACCCCAATCCGTTTTCCCGTGCTACTACGTTTCACTTTGACCACAACCGCACCGGCGACGATTTGGATATTCAGGTACAGATCTTTACGGTGTCGGGCAAATTGGTTCGCACTTTGCGCACTACCGCTATTAGCAGCAGTTCACACCTTAGTGACATCACCTGGGACGGAAGGGACGAGTTTAATGATCAATTAGCCCGCGGTGTGTACGTTTATCGAGTCAGCGTGCGTTCTCCGCGTGATGGCTCTACGGCTTCTAAATACGAAAAACTAGTTCTTCTGAATTAACTTACTGGCCTCACCTTTATCTTTCAGCTCATCTTTTCCCGATTATATGCTCTTGTCGAAGCTGCCACTGCGCTATGCGCTTCTCCCCGGTTTGCTGGGTTTGTCGATTGCGGCTACGGCCCAGATTACCAACTCGAAAGTCATTACCACCGCAGTTCCAGTTCTCACCCTCAGCCCTGATTCTCGGGGTGCTGCTCTTGGCGAAGCCGGCGTGGCCACTTCACCCGATGCTAACTCTGCCTACTACAACGCGGGCAAGCTAGGCTTTGTACCGAATCAGTATAGCGTATCGCCTTCCTACACGCCGTGGCTGCGTTCCATCACCGACGATATGGGTTTGGCTTACCTATCGGGCTACGCCAAACTTAACCAGCGTGGTGCCATCTCCGCTTCACTTCTTTATTTCGACTTAGGCAGCATTGCGCTGCGCTCGGCTGCCAATCAGCCAGAAGGAGAGTTTAACCCGAAGGAGTACGCTTTTGCTTTATCCTACGGGCAGAAGCTCAGCGAGTACCTAGGCGTGGGCGTTACGGCGCGTTACATTCGCTCCAACCTTGTCGGTCCTACCAGCGGTGGTGACTCCAAGCCGGGCAACGCTCTAGCCGTTGACTTAGGCACCTATTATACTCGCGACTTGAGCATCGGTGGTGGCGCCTATAATCTGGCTTTAGGGGCTGCTATTGCCAATATCGGTAATAAAATGACTTACACCGATGCCAATCAGGCCGACTTCCTGCCGATGAACATCAGATTAGGTACAGCCATCACTCGCGAGCTTGATCCGTATAATAAGCTTACCCTAACCCTCGATGGCACCAAGCTACTAGTACCTAGCCCTTATTACGAAGACAACGTAGCCACGGACAATGCCAGTCAGCAAGCTTACCTTCTGCGCCGTGATGCTGAGAATGAGGAGAGAAGAAGAGCCGGCGTAGTCAGTGGCATCATCAATTCCTTTAGTGACGCTCCGGGGGGCTTTTCTGAAGAGCTACAAGAAATTAACCTTTCCGCTGGTCTGGAGTACACGTACAAGGATTTGCTGATGGCTCGCGTAGGGTACTTCTACGAAAATCCGGACAAAGGCGACCGTCGCTACCTCAGCTTAGGTTTGGGAGGGCGCTTTCAAGTATTCGGAATTGATGGCGCTTACTTGGTTCCTAACTCCCGAGCGAATCCTTTAGCACAAACCATTCGGGTATCGTTACACTTCAACTTCAATAAGTTGGAGGAGGCTTTTGGCAACGACACCTCCCCTACCAACTAACTCGCTCTATGCTCGACCGTAAAGTCGCTCCTCCCGTTCAGCCGCTGGCCAGTGTGACACTGCCCGCGGCTGACGTGTTTTCACTCCCTAATGGCGCTCGTTTGCACGTATTGCGCAACGATGCCCAACCCGTCATTCGGCTACAGATAGTGTTTCCGGCCGGGAAATGGTATGAACCACTACCTGGTATATCGCTTCTTGCCGCTCGTATGCTTCTGGAAGGAACCAAAAGCCGCACAGCTCGTCAAATTGCCGATACTATAGCTTTCTATGGTGCTTCGCTTGAATGTGAGCAGGGCTTTGATCGAGCTACGCTAACTCTATATTGCCTCACTCGCCATCTTGAAGCACTCCTACCACTCGTATTGGATGTTGCTACAGAGGCAACTTTTCCAACTGCAGAATTTGACTTACTGAAGTCACGCACCATTCAAAATGTAAAAATAGAACGGCAAAAAACTGGCTATTTGGCTGCTGAGCGTTTCTCCCATAATTTGTTTGGCAATGATTATCCTTACGGGGTAACCTTCAATGAGAATTCATTTGAGAGGCTTACTCCTGAGCTAGTCAAAGCATTTTATCATACTGCTTATCAAGTTAGCTCCGCAGAAATATTTCTCTGTGGCGACATTTCTGATCAGCATGAGCAACTTGTTTCCCAAACTCTTGGCCAAGGTTCTGCTAATCATCAAGCATTAACAACACAAGCTGAACCTGAGATGTTAACAGTTGCTCAACATGATTATGTCACCGTTGCGCAAAGTCTACAAGCATCACTACGGATAGGACGCCTATGGCCAAGTCCTATCCACCCAGATGCACATCACTTGCAAGTATTAGTTAAAGTGTTGGGGGGCTATTTTGGGTCTCGACTAATGAAGAATATTAGGGAAGATAAAGGCTTTACTTACGGTATCTATTCTAGTATAGCTCCCCGCGAACATGCGAGTATGTTCGTAATTGGCACAGACGTGAATGCAGCCAGTGCTGATGCAGCAATCAGAGAGGTCCATATCGAATTACGTCGACTGCAAGAAGAACTTGTTCCAATCGAGGAATTACAAACCGTAAAAACGTATATGGCTGGGAAATTCGCCAATGAACTAAGTACCGTCTTCGAGCAATGTGATAAGTACAAAACTGTTGTTCTGTTAGGTCTTCCAAGTAATCATTATTCGGAGTTCTTAGCACAAGTTAATTCTGTTAGCGCAGATGATTTACAGCAGTTGGCCCAGGAATATCTAACACCCGAGCATATGATAGAAGTTGTGGCTGGACCTATTATATAATTTTATATTTCGATTCATATATCTGCATAACCACGGTTTACCGCGCATATTAATAAACAATAAAAGCCCCCTGAAGGTATTCTTCAGGGGGCTTTTATTGTCCGACAACTATTAGGTGTAAAGTAATAGATGTAGAGGATGAGAACACATATAAAAATGGTTTGTGAGAAGCATTGAACAGCACCCTATCCCATTCATTAGTATGACGCTTATACGGTCATATCCAGCAAGGCAGGGCTGCTCCTAAACGCGAACAGCCCCCCGCATCCGCTGATCGGGGACGCTGGGGGGCTGGACTGAAAGTAAGGTTGGCGGCGACCGACTCTCCCACCGGTGAAGGTAGTACCATAGGCGCTCCGGGGCTTAACTGCTCTGTTCGGAATGGGAAGAGGTGAACACCCGGGCTAAAGCCACCATTACTGGCGGTCGTGGCGGGTTCAGGGCCACAACAAAAAACGTTGACGTAGAAAACGAGTAAGAAGCCACAGAAAAGAGCTGGTATTAGGTAAGTGTTCGAGTCATTAGTACTACTCGGCTCGGCCATTTCGGACCTTCCACCTGTAGCCTATCGACGTGGTAGTCTACCACGACTCTTCGTATATGAGAGATCTCATCTTGAGGTGAGTTTCGCACTTAGATGCTTTCAGCGCTTATCTCATCCCAGCGTAGCTACCCGGCGCTGCAGCTGGCGCCACAACCGGTGCACTAGCGGCTGGTCCATCCCGGTCCTCTCGTACTAAGGACAGGTCCTCGCAAATCTCTAACGCCCACCACAGATAGGGACCGAACTGTCTCACGACGTTCTGAACCCAGCTCGCGTGCCACTTTAATCGGCGAACAGCCGAACCCTTGGGACCTTCTCCAGCCCCAGGACGTGACGAGCCGACATCGAGGTGCCAAACCTCCCCGTCGATATGAGCTCTTGGGGGAGATCAGCCTGTTATCCCCGGCGTACCTTTTATCCTTTGAGCGATGGCCCTTCCATGCGGAACCACCGGATCACTATATCCGTCTTTCGACCCTGCTCGGCTTGTAGGCCTCACAGTCAAGCCCGCTTCTGCTATTGCGCTCTGCGTACGGTTACCAAGCGTACTGAGCGGACCTTTGAAAGCCTCCGATACTCTTTTGGAGGCGACCACCCCAGTCAAACTACCCACCAGACACTGTTTCCCCGTCTCGGAGATTAGGCACCGAGTAACACAAGGGTGGTATTTCAACGTTGGCTCCCCGAGAGCTGGCGCCCCCGGCTCGTAGCCTCCCACCTATCCTACACATGTGTTACCCAGCGTCAATGTCAAGCTATAGTAAAGGTGCACGGGGTCTTTCCGTCCCGTGGCGGGTACTCGGCATCTTCACCGAGACTACAATTTCACCGAGCTCACGGCTGAGACAGCGCCCAGATCGTTACACCATTCGTGCAGGTCGGAACTTACCCGACAAGGAATTTCGCTACCTTAGGACCGTTATAGTTACGGCCGCCGTTTACCGGGGCTTCGATTCAAACCTTCGCCTTGCGACTAAGTTCCCCTCTTAACCTTCCGGCACCGGGCAGGTGTCAGACCTTATACTTCCGCTTACGCGTTCGCAAAGTCATGTGTTTTTGTTAAACAGTCGCCTGGGCCTTTTCACTGCGGCTTCTTGTCTTGCGACAAGGAAGCGACCCTTCTCCCGAAGTTACAGGTCCATTTTGCCGAGTTCCTTGGCCGTGATTCACTCGAGCCCCTCAGGATACTCTCCTTGACTACCTGTGTCGGTTTGCGGTACGGGTTACAATAAGATTAAAACGCTTAGCAGGTTTTCTTGGCAGTCTGATTAGGTACACTATCCCCGTGGCCGAGGCCGTAGGGTACTATCACGTTTCAGCAAAGTCAGCGGATTTACCTACTGTCTCTATACCTACGCGCTTCAACGGGCACTTCCGTCCGCCCGCGGTACTTTCACTTCTGCGTCACTGCATCACTTCTCATTGTAAGTGCTGGAATATCAACCAGCTGTCCATCGACGTAGCCTCTCGGCGTAGCCTTAGGTCCCGACTAACCCTGCTCCGATTAGCGTTGAGCAGGAAACCTTAGTCTATCGGGGGGCGGGTTTCTCACCCGCCTTATCGTTACTCATGCCTACATTTGCTTTTCTAGCCGCTCCAGCACGCCTGACAGCATACCTTCACCGCTGCTAGAATGCTCCCCTACCACTTGCATATAATGCAAATCCATCGCTTCGGTACCGGACTTGATGCCCGCGTATTATCGATGCCCTCTCGCTCGACCAGTGAGCTGTTACGCACTCTTTAAATGAATGGCTGCTTCCAAGCCAACATCCTGGCTGTCAAGGCAAGTGGACCTCCTTTGTTCAACTTAGTCCGAATTTAGGGACCTTAGCGGATGGTCTGGGTTCTTTCCCTCTCGGCATGGGACCTTAGCACCCCACGCCTCACTGCCGGCTATATTACGTGGCATTCGGAGTTCGTCTGGATTCGGTAGGCTTTGACACCCCCTAGTCCAATCGGTAGCTCTACCTCCACGTAACTCAACGCCGACGCTGTACCTAAATACATTTCGGGGAGTACGAGCTATTTCTCAGTTTGATTGGCCTTTCACCCCTACCCACAACTCATCCAAATCCTTTTCAACGGAAACTGGTTCGGGCCTCCAGTTGGTTTTACCCAACCTTCACCCTGGTCATGGGTAGATCACAAAGTTTCGCGTCTACCCCCCTGACTCTGCGCCCTATTCAGACTCGCTTTCGCTGCGGCTCCATGACTTGAGTCATTTAACCTTGCCAGGGAGGAGTAACTCGTAGGCTCATTATGCAAAAGGCACGCCGTCACCCCACAAAAGGGCTCCGACCGCTTGTAAGCACACGGTTTCAGGTTCTTTTCACTCCTCTATTCGAGGTTCTTTTCACCTTTCCCTCACGGTACTGGTTCACTATCGGTCTCTCAGGAGTATGTAGCCTTAGCGGATGGTGCCGCTGGATTCAGAGGGGATTTCTCCGGTCCCCCCTACTCAGGAATCCTCTACCGTGCTTGATTCTCTCGCTTACCGGACTCTCACCGTCTATGGTCGACTTTCCCACGTCGTTCAGCTAAAATCAAACAATCAGATGTTGAGGTCCTACAACCCCGCGCTGGCCGTAACCAACCCGGTTTGGGCTCGTCCCCGTTCGCTCGCCACTACTTAGGGAATCATTGTTATTTTCTGTTCCTCCGGGTACTTAGATGTTTCAGTTCCCCGGGTTTGCCCGTCTACCACTAAAGATAGACGCCCCTGTGCTTCACACAGGTGGGTTGCCCCATTCGGATACCCGCGGATCACCTCGTATGTGCCAATCCCCGCGGCTTTTCGCAGCTTATCACGTCCTTCTTCGCCTCTGAGAGCCTAGGCATCCCCCGTGTGCCCTTGTTTACTTACCTTATCTCCTTCCGCAAGGAAAGGAGGGCTCATAACAAGAAACCACTAAAAGTAGTCCTCGCTTCTTTCTTTTTCTTCTTACTCGTTATCCTACGTCAAAGAACATCTGTCTTCCTGTTGAAGACACTGTTGCTAGCGACCTGTCGCCAAGCCTGCTAACTAGTACTGTTTAGCCTCCTTGTTATCTACCTATTATAGACAACTTATGTGGAGAATAACGGATTCGAACCGTTGACCCCCTGCGTGCAAGGCAGGTGCTCTAGCCAGCTGAGCTAATCCCCCGTGTGTTCTCTCTCCCGCCTTCCCCCTGTGGGCCAGCGTGGACTCGAACCACGGACCTCGACATTATCAGTGTCGCGCTCTAACCACCTGAGCTACTAGCCCGAGTCAACTTTACACCTATATTGATAGGTATATAGTGAATCCTAAAAACGTTGAATGAAAGGAGTAACGAATAATATGCAAGACAATTGACACAATTGATTACGTCGTGAGCAAGGTCGCTCCAGAAAGGAGGTGATCCAGCCGCACCTTCCGGTACGGCTACCTTGTTACGACTTAGCCCCAGTTACCTGTTCTACCCTAACTGGCTTCTGTGACGAGCACCAGCTTCAGGTCTACCAGACTTCCATGGCTTGACGGGCGGTGTGTACAAGGCCCGGGAACGTATTCACCGCGTCATTGCTGATACGCGATTACTAGTGATTCCAGCTTCACGGAGTCGAGTTGCAGACTCCGATCCGAACTGAGACCGGTTTTGTGAGATTGGCGTCTGCTCGCGCAGTAGCGACCCTCTGTACCGGCCATTGTAGCACGTGTGTAGCCCTAGGCGTAAGGGCCATGATGACCTGACGTCGTCCCCGCCTTCCTCACTGCTTGCGCAGGCAGTCCTTCTAGAGTCCCCGGCATTACCCGCTGGCAACTAAAAGTAGGGGTTGCGCTCGTTGCGGGACTTAACCCAACACCTCACGGCACGAGCTGACGACGGCCATGCAGCACCTTGCTTTGTGTCCCGAAGGAAAGCCTGATCTCTCAGGCGGTCACGCGCATTCTAGCCTAGGTAAGGTTCCTCGCGTATCATCGAATTAAACCACATGCTCCACCACTTGTGCGGGCCCCCGTCAATTCCTTTGAGTTTCACTCTTGCGAGCGTACTCCCCAGGTGGGATACTTAACGCTTTCGCTAAGTCACCAACAGTCTATCGCTGGCAACGAGTATCCATCGTTTACGGCGTGGACTACCAGGGTATCTAATCCTGTTCGCTCCCCACGCTTTCGTGCCTCAGTGTCAGATGTAGCCTAGGCAGCTGCCTACGCAATTGGGGTTCTGGACGGTATCTATGCATTTCACCGCTACACCGTCCATTCCGCCACCCTCGACTACTCTCAAGCTTGCCAGTATCCAGGGCAGTTCCACAGTTGAGCTGTGGGCTTTCACCCCGGACTTAACAAGCCACCTACGCACCCTTTAAACCCAATAAATCCGGACAACGCTTGCACCCTCCGTATTACCGCGGCTGCTGGCACGGAGTTAGCCGGTGCTTATTCCTCAGGTACCGTCAGTTTAGGACGCATCCTCTTTTTCTTCCCTGAGAAAAGCCGTTTACAACCCAGAAGGCCTTCATCCGGCACGCGGCATGGCTGGGTCAGGCTCTCGCCCATTGCCCAATATTCCCTACTGCTGCCTCCCGTAGGAGTCTGGCCCGTATCTCAGTGCCAGTGTGGGGGATCACCCTCTCAGGTCCCCTAAGCATCGTCGCCATGGTGGGCCGTTACCCCGCCATCTAGCTAATGCTACGCAACCCCATCTGAATCCAATAAATCTTTACCGTCTAAGTGATGCCACTCACACGGCTTATGCGGTATTAATCCGCCTTTCGGCGGGCTATCCCCCAGATCCAGGTAGGTTGGTTACGCGTTACGCACCCGTGCGCCACTAGTGTATTGCTACACCCGTTCGACTTGCATGTATTAGGCCTGCCGCTAGCGTTCATCCTGAGCCAGGATCAAACTCTCCATTGTATAAATTCTCTTCACCTATGCGAACATAGGCTGCTGTCATGGGCTGATCCTTGCTCACGTATTGACGTAATCATTTAATTCGTGTCGCTTGGTCTTACTTGTCTCATTATCTCTTGTTACCAAAATTTAATTGAGACGTTTACCATTCGTTACTTTCCAATCATTCAAAGAACGTATGCGCCCTTCCTATTGAAGGAGCCTTGTGAGTCGAGCGACTCATTATTTTGTTAAAAACCAACCCTCTTTCGGATCGGGGATGCAAAGGTAAGCTTTCTTTTTAGATTGTCAAGAAAAATTTAGAATTTTTCTCTCAAAGTTTCGAGCTAGATATTCGTCTTAAAAGCTTTATCAAAGTCCTTGAGACTTCTTGACTTCCCAACTCCTTTTGGTTTGGGAGTGCAAAGGTACAAACCTTTTAATTGATGAAGCAAATAGATTTTTGTAAAAAAACTCATTTGCTGAATTCTGCGTTTTCAAACAGATAAGCAGGAAAACGCAGTCTTCTAATTCAAAGGAGCAATTTGGCCTATTTTGCCCACCGCGTTTCGGATTGGGAGTGCAAAAGTGCAGGATAAAATCGTTGTTTGCAAGTAAGGAAGGGATATTTCCACAAATCATCGCCTGTCACATGCCATCGGTCACCATCAGCATTCTGAGACACAAGCCGTTATGCTCACCAACTATTTCAGATTATTTTGAAAGGTTGATTTTATTACTGTCACAGCTGTTTAATAGAACTAGGCGCAATACTTATAAGCATCTATTCCACTCATCGGTTGTTGAAAGATATTTAATAAGTCAATGCCTTAGAAAGTCTAACTATGGTCGAGCTGTAATTCTGTCAAAATGAGTAAAGTGAGCGGATCTTAGAGCTTCTCCCCGCACTTACGACAAAACTCAGCATCATCTTCATGATCGGTGGCTTGGCAAACGTGGCAAATGACGTGCTTATAGGTTTTCTGGTAAGGTCGCGATAGCTCGGCGGTGACGATACCAGTAGGAACCGCGATAATAGCGTACCCCATAATCATGATAATGGAGGCTAATGCCTTTCCTAGAGTAGTTGTTGGGGAAATATCACCGTACCCTACAGTGGTAAGCGTGACGATAGCCCAGTAAATACTTTGGGGAATACTGGTGAAGCCATTCTTTCCACCCTCAATCACATACATCAGTGTGCCTGTTATAACAACCATAGCCACAACAGAGGTTAAGAACACTAATATCTTGTGACGACTAGCTTTTAAAGCTCCTGTTATAACGGCAGCCTCCCCCACGAATCGACTGAGTTTAAGAATGCGAAAGACTCGCAGCAGTCGAATAGTACGGATGATTAGTAAGTATTGGCTACCTACTATGATCAGGCTCAAAAACGTCGGAACTATAGCTAGAAAGTCAATTATACCTAGAAAGCTAAAGGCATAACCTAGTGGCCGACGCACTACAATAAGCCGTATTATGTATTCTATAGTGAATAGGATGGTAAAAAACCATTCAAGGGCCCGTAGGTAAGGACCATACTGTTGGTTTATACTCTGTACGCTTTCGAGCATTACTACCAACACGCTGATTAGTATAGCCCACAGTAGAGTAACATCAAAGGCTTGCCCGGCGTGCGTATCTGCCTCGAATACTACTTGATATATAGCTTGCTTCCAGCGTGAGTGTCGAGCAGAGGGGTTGTATGGCACAAGCGAGCTTATTTGTTAAGGTAAGGCAGTATACGAGTGGAGAACGCCAAGGTCAAACTGACTTGGGTCGTACTCGGGGTCCTGCATAATAAACAAATAAGCCCCCAGGAGCGTAGCCAGTCCATAAAGTGACTCGGTAGGATTGTCGCGCAGAATAAAAACCAGCGTCCAGCCGCTTAGCACCAGAAATATAAATGGCGTAAAGGGGTAGCCCCATGCGCGGTAAGGCCGGGGTAAGTTGGGCTGACGCCAGCGCAACACAAACAAGCCCATTACTGTCAGAAAAGTGAATAAGCTAAGTATAAAGCCAGCATAGAGTAATACAGCCTTAAAAGTGGAGGTAAAAAGAAAGAGAAGCGTTATGGCCGTCTGAAACAGCATAGCATGCACCGGAACTCCCGCTTTGCTTACAGCGGCCATCTCACGCAAGGCTGGCAGATCTTCGCCCATAATCTGCACAATGCGCGGGCCGGCAAAAATCATAGAACTCACAGTAGACAGAAGCAAGCCTGCAATGACACCGCCCATAAGACGCCCTACTGACTCTCCGAAAAGCTGATTGGCAACTACGTATCCTACTTCGACTTGTCCAGCGAGGCTCGTAATAGGTGTAGAATAAAGGAAGATGAAGTTTAAAGCCACGTATAAGAGGCATACTACAGAAGTGCCTAGCAGCAAAATGCGCGGTAAGTTACGTTGGGGGGCTTTTACCTCACCCGCCAAATAAACAACTGCATTCCACCCGGAGTAGGCATACGAAACATATATCAACGCTACGGCAAACTCAGGGCTGAGCAATTGGCTCCACTCGGTGGCTTGGGGGGCAAATTGAATAAGCTGGGGCTCAGCAAGCAGCCAACCTACTCCAATAAAGGCCAGTAAGACTATTACTTTAACCCCAGTAATAATCACTTGTAAGTAGCTTCCGGCCCGACTGCTTGTCGCGTGAATCGCCGTCAGCGCTAATACTACCGTTACAGAAAGCCATAGCGGATTCAGCGCTGGCCACACATTGGTGGCATAACTGCTTAGGGCCATTGTGCCGAGTGCCGTTGGAGCGGCGAACCCCACGGTGGCAGATACCCAACCCGACAAGAATCCGACAGCCGGATGATAAATTTGAGACAAGTAATGATACTCACCTCCTGAGCGGGGCATTGCGGCAGCCAACTCAGCGTAACACCAAGCGCCACATAAGGCAATAAGCCCTCCCACAACCCACAGCATCAGCACCACAAAGCCACTCTGAATATCCAGTAGTTGGAGGCCTAAGGTGGTAAACACACCTGTTCCTACCATATTGGCTACTACCAAGGCTACGCCAGTAGTTAAGCCGATTTGGTAAGTGGGTACCTTAGGTTTGGTCATACAAGCCGTTTAGCTCTCCTTATTATAGAGTAAGCGGAGTGCATAGCGCAAAATGCGCACTCTATAGTAAGAGACATGATCTAAACTGAATGCCCTTATGCCTTAGGGCGCTTATATAATGGCACGGTGCTGCACGGCTCGCCATACATCATGCTGGCTGCTACCGGCAGGAGCTTTTGCATGATAGCGACGTAAGCATACGTTGGTACTGGGATATTGCCACAACCCTTCACTACCACTTTCGCGTCGCGATACTCTTCGGCATCGATGGCGGCAATGGCTTCTTGAAACAACTCCTGCTCTAAGGCTTCTAGGTTGCCGAACACGTACCGATGGGCGTGCCCTTGGAGTTTTGTGGCCAACAACATATAAGCCCAGGTAGGCACAATGGCATCGGCCGAGCAGATGATAGCTACATTTTTACCGTCATACTGACCCCAGTCATGGGTCTTAACAAATTCGCGAAAGTCCTTTTCGCGCAGAATAAGCCCCTGAAACAGGTTGTCTTTAATATCATACACTACACGCTCGCCAGAATGTAGCAGCAATTCAAGATTAAGCGTCGTGAGGGCGCTTTGTGCTACGCGATTGATGATTTCTTCCATATAAATAAGGCCCAAAGGGCTTCAAATTGGTGCGATGATTTTGTTCAGCTACTCTTAAAAATATGGCTTAGGAACGCTGTTGCATTGTTTCCACAACTTTTTACTTCGCCTTTGGAGTGGTTGTATACACTTCCTTTAGATAAAACGGCTCGTAATACGCAACATCTCTAAACTCCTGACGCTGAAATGCCCCCAAGCCAAAGCGCCTACCGCCACCGCTGATGGCTCGATACCCGCTAGAAAACCGGCATTGGGTTGCTCAGCTAGCAGCGCCTGAAATTTAACTGCTCCGTTGCCAAAGAATAACACACGATGCCCACCCAATTGTTCGACTAGCGCATGGGGAGTTAACACAAGGGCGGTGGGGGGTAAAATTTCCTGGCTGTCGTGGGTATATAAGGCAGTATAGACCTCCATACGCCGTGCATCCAGCATAGGGCAATACAGATGGGTTTCGGGCGACGCAGTATAGGCGGCCACTTGCCAAGCTAAAGCCTGCAGCGTACTAATTGCCAGCAACGGAATATCAAGGGCGAAGCATAATCCTTTGGCAGCCGCCCCACCAATCCGCAGCCCTGTATACGAGCCGGGTCCATCGGATAAAGCCACTGCCGCCACGTCTTGCAGTGCGTGGCCGGTGTTTTCCAGCAACTGATTGATTAACAGGCTTAGGTGCGAAGAGTGTGACTTTTCGAGTCGTAGTTCAGCTTGGCCTAGTAGAACACCAGCTTGGTGTACGGCTACAGAACACACAGGAGAAGAGGTTTCGAGGGAAAGAATAAGCATGTGCCAAGGCTATTTGTGCAAAGGTACAACTGGAAAGAAGCACGACGCTGATTGGATGAACTTCGCCTTGCGGCGAGCGTAACTAAAAAAGCAGGCCCCTACGGAGCCTGCTTTTTCTTATCCTAAACTACTTCAAGGCTACTTCTCCCCTGTTTTCTTCACCTCCGGCCGTGATTTAGCCTCGGGCGTACCTGGCTTTAGGAGTGCCGTATACCGCGCCTGATCATTCAATACATTCAGCGCCATCAGGATATCCGGATCGTCATCAAAGCTAGCTTCGATCTGGCCTTTTTGAAAGTAGTAGCGCGATACAATTTCCTGCTCTAATAATTCCCGAATTTCGGGTTTGAAGCGGGTTAAGTCGTTACTCTTGTTGGTAGAAACCTTACGACGGATGGCTTCAATCTCGGCTTTAACGTCGTCATAATGTTTTTCCTCTTTTGCCCTGCTACTCAACTGAGCGAGGCTTTTTTCCATATCCGTAGAATAGCTCAGATCTTTTCCGCCTAAAAACTGGATAAACTTCTGGTACTCAGCATCCGATAGATGGAATTCGCGGGCGGGGGGCAAAGTTGCGTGAGCAGCGCGGTAGCGGGTAGCGTAATCGAACAGATAGTTCTTCTGTAGCAGCACCCGAGTAATATCGGCAATGGTGCGCTCCTGCACTTCTACGTCGGGGGCTACGCCGCCGCCATCGTACACCACCCGACCGCTAGTCGTTTTGAAAGCCGTGCGCAAGGAATCAGGCACCTTTCCTAAGCTGCCATCATCAGCCCGATGAGCGTAATCTATTTCCTGAATGCAGCGCCCGCTAGGAATGTAATACTTTGCTGTCGTGACTTTTAGCTGCGAATTATATGACAAAGGCCGCGTAGCCTGCACTAACCCTTTACCGAACGTTCGCTTACCAACTAACACAGCCCGGTCATAATCCTGGAGTACACCAGACACGATTTCAGAGGCGGAGGCGGAGCGGTTGCTGGTCAGCACTACTACCGGCATCTGCGTGTCCAGAGGCGCGTCAAGCGCTTTATAGGTCTTGTTCCAGTCCGTGACTTTGCCTTTGGTGCTCACAATATCCAAGCCCTTATTCACAAAGAGGTTAGATACGTTAACGGCTTCATTGAGCAAACCGCCCGGATTGTCGCGTATATCGAATACAATTTTCTTGGCACCCTGCTCTTTCAGCTTCATTACCGCCAAACGTGCTTCCTTACCAGCGTCAATGGTGAAGCCAGCCAACTGAAAATAGCCGATGTCAGGCGTTAGCATGCCGTAGTACGGCACATTCTCTACCTGAATCTTATCACGAGTGATATTGATTTCTGTTGGTACATCCTGTCCATAGCGCGTCACGAGCAACTTGGCCACCGAGTTAGCCTGGCCTTTCAGCAGCTTACTAATGTCGGAGTTGTTCTTAGTTGCTACGTTGATTCCGTTGATAGTAATAATCTCATCGCCGGGCAGCAAACCTGCTTTCTGGGCTGGAGAGCCTTCATAGGCCGCCTGCACAATGGTTTTTGTCCCCCGCTTTGATATCAACGCCCCAATGCCGCCGTACTGCCCAGTGGTCATGAAGCGGAAGTCCTCGATATCGTCCTCTGGGATATAATTGGTGTACGGGTCGAGCGACTTGAGCATCGCGTCGATACCCGTTTTCACCATTTTCGCGGGCGTTATCTCGTCCACGTAGTACGTATTCACTTCCTTAAATAAGGTCGCGAAAATGTCGAGGTTCTTGGCAATCTCGAAGTAGCGCTCATTATCAGAGGCACTGCGGAAAGAGACGAGCAACGTGGCCCCACCTAAGACCAGGCCGGCCAGATATTTTTTGCGCATAAAAAGGCTGAAAGCGTGGAAAACAACCTACGATACAGGCACTACCTCAACGGTAGGGGTTGCATCAGTTAGCAAACGCTCCAGCCCTGAAATTAATTTTTTTTCAACCAGCGCGAAAGGCTTTTTTTCCTTGCCCGAATAGATAATCCCCAGCAACGCAATAGAATGCCCCCCAGGAGCCTCCAGCAAACGGTATTTATTTAATCGGTATGCCTCGCGCATGAGACGCTTGAGGCGGTTACGGTCCACAGCTCGCTTAAAGGAGCGCTTCGATACGCTCACCAGCACTTGGGGCGGAGTTGTAGTAGGCGCAGGCGCAGGCAGCCAGACCAACCGCAATGGGTACAAACCAAAAGAAGAACCCCGGCCGAAAAGCTCGTCAATGAGCTTTTTGCGACACAAGTGTTCTTCTTTCGGAAATGAGTAGGAGCGCGCGCCCGGCGGCATAGATATGGCTGGCTGGGGCGAATCGGCGGGAGCCGTCAGCGGTTTAGCGCTTATGACGACCCTCGTCGGATACCGTTAGGCGCTTGCGGCCTTTGGCGCGGCGGGAGGCCAGCACACGGCGGCCATTGGCGGTTTCCATGCGTGAGCGGAAACCGTGCTTGTTGCGGCGCTTGCGCTGCGAGGGTTGAAATGTTCTTTTCATCGTCTTGGAATGCTATTCGGGGATGGCCGGCAAAGGTAAGGCGTTCATTCGTAAATGCCAAACGGTATGAAAAAGTAGTATCGGCTTTGTTGGCTTTAAGTCTTATTAAAGGCCTTCCAGCATATCCTTGAGCTTATAGGCAGATCCGCTTCGTATACATTTAACCTCCGCACACTGCTTCGTTTTTGGAGTACTAACGTACACTTCAGCCGCAAAGCATACCTTTCCTTTATGATTCACTATCACGTCTCATTTGAGAATCCGCTTACCTTTTATCTGCAAATTCAGCTGACGCTTACAGTGCCGGCCGAAGCGACCGAACCGCTAGAACTGCAGTTGCCTGCTTGGCGTCCTGGTCGTTACGAGTTGCAAAACTTCGCGCAAAAAATTCAGCGGGTGGTAGTAGATGATGCTGATTCAGGCGAGGTTCTCCCCTATCGTAAGCTCACCAAAGACCGCTGGCAAGTGCCGGGTGCAGCCGGCCGCACAGTCAGGGTGCGCTACAACTTCTATGCTCATCAGATGGATGCGGGCGGCTCTTGGCTCGATGAAAGTCAGTTGTACATAAATGGCGTGCAATGCTTTATGTACGTTGAGGGTCGTCAGCAGGAGCCTTGCGAGTTGACATTGGAGTTGCCCGAAACCTATCAAATTGCCTGTGGCTTGCCCCAAAAAGCCCCCCACATGCTACAAGCTGATAGTTATGAGCACCTTATCGAGTGTCCGCTCATAGCTAGTCCTACGCTGCAGCACCATGAATACCAAGCGCAGGGCATACCATTTCACGTCTGGGTGCAGGGCGAATGTGACCCTGATTGGCCACGCCTGCTCCAAGATTTCGCAGCTTTCTCGGAAGAGCAGTTGAGCTTATTCGGCAGCTTTCCGGTGGCTGACTACCATTTTCTCAATCAAATACTGCCGTACAGTCATTACCACGGCGTCGAGCACACCAATTCTACGGTTATCACGCTGGGACCTGCGCAGCTGCTCATGACAGACGTGCTGTATAAAGAACTGTTGGGCGTAAGCTGCCACGAATTATTTCACACGTGGAACATCAAAAGCATCCGGCCGGCTGAGCTTTTACCCTATAATTACACGCAGGAGCAGTACTTCCGCACCTGCTATATCGCCGAAGGCATCACAACTTATTACGGCGAGTACCTATTAGCGCGAAGTGGCGTGCGCACGGCAGAACAATACTTTCATGAGCTAAATACAGTGCTGCGCAAGCATTATGAAGACGATGGCCGCTTCAACCTGTCGCTAGCCGATGCTTCGGTAGACCTTTGGCTGGATGGCTACAAGAATGGCGTGCCTGACCGTAAAGTATCGGTATACCATAAAGGAGCGCTGGTGGCTTTGCTATTGGATCTGGCGTTGCGACAACTTTCTAAGCATCAGCGCAGCCTCGACGATGTATTGCGGCGGCTGTGGCTGGAATTTGGCCAACCCGGCGTAGGCTACACTGAGGACGACTATATCCGCTTAGTAGAAGAAGTAGCTGGCCGGCCCATGCGGCAATACTTCGACAGCTTTATTTACGGTACAGCCCCCTTGGAAGAGCCTCTCACTAAAGCTTTACACTTTGTAGGCTGCACGCTGTTGCAAGAGGAAAACGTATCGGCCGCGGAAGGCGTATTTGGCTTTAAAACCATTCTCAAAAACGAGCGAACAGAAGTAACGAACATCTCACCCCACTCGCCTGCAGCCGCGGCTCTTACTGTTGATGATGAGATAATAGCCGTGAACGGGCAACGGGTTCAGATGAACTTACAGGTACTGCTGAGCAGCGGGGCCCCTAGCTATGAAGTAAGCGTGTTTCGTCAGAGCCGCCTGCTTACGGTGTTGCTGGTAGCCGAGCCGAGCAAGCGTTTTTGGCCTAAGATCACTGTTGAAAAACGCCCCGATGCTACGCCGGAGCAGCAGGTGAGCTTTCGCCAGTGGCTCAAGCAAGATTTCTAATTTTGTGCTTATATGAACTTGTATCCCATTATTCTTACGCTGGGGGGCATTCTGCTGATCAGCTGCGACAGTAGTCCTCAGGAAGTTGAGAAAACTCAAGCAAGACCACCTACTGCGGCCGTCGAGCCGAAGGTTTTGCCCCCCGCTACCTCCGCAACGGCGGCTCCCGCGGCCAAAGTTCTACGCTCGGAGACTGACACACTTCGGCTTCGCAACGGTAGTATAGCGCAGCTTAGTCCAGCTCGCGAAGCCGAATTCGCTCGCCTCAGTGGCATTGACACCGACACCACCGAACAGAAATATATTCAGCTAGCCGGGGGCCGTGCCCAACGCCGTGCTGATCAACTCCTCCTTACACTCAAAAATGGTCGTACACTTACGCTAACGAATAATATAACCGATCCGGACGAGGAAAAACACGTCATCTACCGCTTCCGCGGTCCTCTTGATAAGAGCGACTTTTGGGTGCTGGACGTCACGCGTTGGGAGTCAGGGTTCGTGCTTCTAATAAACCAGCACACTGGGCGACGCACCCGGCTGTGGGGTCGGCCAGTATTGGCGCCCGACGGTACGCATTTGGTCGCATTTAACTCCGATATGGAAGCCGGCTATTCGCCTAATGGGTTGGAGGTTTGGTCCTTGGAAAGTGGAATTCCTATGTTGCGCTGGAACCGCGTAGTGAATACCTGGGGACCAGAGGAAGTACGCTGGCTGAATGACAAAACGCTCATCATCCGCCAGTATTACCCCGACAGCACTCCTCAGATCAAATATGCGCGCCTGCTGCTACCCCAGTAGATTGAGCCACAAAAAAGCCCCCAGAACTAGCTCTGGGGGGCTTTTTTATAAATTACACCAATCTTTACTTCGCTTTTTGCTGGGTAGGATTGGGGTTGCTGCGAGGCTTATTAGTACGAGCCGAACGTACCTCGTTGACGTTACCGCCGGGGGTATTGTTCTTGATGTCGTTGCCTGCTTCAGTCAGTATATTCTGGTTAGCATTCTGCACTTTCGTTCCGCCGCTATTGGAGCCAACCTTCATGTCCGGGGCTACAGAATTCATTTCATTCTGCGGCGAATCGGAGGCTACAGATTTCTTCTTCGAGGGCTTCTTATTTTCTGCCATGAGAGTAGAGCTAAGGGTGAGAAGATTAATTCCCTCTTTTACCCAGCTTAGCAGTATTTAGTTGCCCGAAGAGTTGCGGCAAATACATAGAAAAGCCCCCCAGCACTGGTGGCTGGGGGCTTTTTTAATTTAACCGAGCTTACGCTTCTATGCTAATCGGCTCTACGTTTACCAATTCGGCAAATTGACGCTCCCGAGCTTCGATTTCTTCTTTGGTCAAATTCACCAAACGCTCCGTACCAAACTTCTCTACGCAAAACGAAGCCATTGCCGAGCCATGAATCACGGCGCGCTTCATGTTGTCGAAGCTAATATCATCGGTGGCAGCAAGGTAGCCGATAAAGCCACCTGCGAAAGTGTCGCCGGCGCCGGTTGGATCGAATACTTCTTCCAAGGGCAATGCTGGCGCGAAGAACACTTTGTTCTTGCAGAACAGTAGCGCACCGTGCTCACCCTTCTTGATGATCAAATACTTAGGCCCCATGGCCATGATCTTGCGAGCCGCTTTTACCAGCGAGTACTCACCGGAAAGCTGGCGAGCCTCCTCATCATTAATGCTTAGCACATCCACCATCTCAATGGTCGTGAGTAATTCTTCGAGCGCCACGTCCATCCAGAAGTTCATGGTGTCCAGTACAATCAGCTTGGGCCGATTAACGAGGCGCTGAATAACCAAGCGTTGCACTTTGGGCGTTAGATTCCCCAGCATCAGGTATTTGCAATCCTGGTAAGAATCGGGAATGATCGGGTCGAAATCGGCCAGCACATTCAGTTCCGTCTGCAAGGTTTCGCGCGAATTCAGATCCGTCGAATACTTACCCGACCAGAAAAACGACTTCTCCCCTTCTTTTATCTGCAACCCTTCTGTATCTACGCCGTGCTCTTGCAATAACAGCACATCCGACTGCGGAAAATCGTCGCCCACTACAGCCACCAGTTTCACCGGCTTTACGGAGTAAGAAGCTGACAGCGTGATATAAGTAGCTGCGCCACCGATGATTTTGTCAGTTTTGCCGAAAGGCGTTTCCAGGGCATCGAACGCCACCGAACCGATAACTACCAGACTCATAAGAAGAGGGAATAAAAGTGATTCAAGCAGATGATTTGAAGTTGACAACGGCACAAACAAAAAAAAAGTCCCCGGAAAAACTTTCGGGGACCTTTTTAGGGTAAGCAATGGGGCTCGAACCCACGGCCTTCGGAATCACAATCCGATGCTCTAACCAGCTGAGCTATGCCTACCATATGGGTAATGGAGGGACAAAAGTAGCGGTCTGTTGGGGTTATTCAAAAAATATACGTGAGTTTTTTTACGCTAATCCATAGTTCCTAAAAATGCGTCATCACTCATTTAGCGTTTATATCACCTATTCAAACTATCAATTTTGCCCCCCAGTACCAGCCAACGATTAGCTGCACCGTGTCGTGCACCTACCAGAGTCATGTACCTTTGTCTTTCGCATTAGCTTTTTTATCATGACCGACGCCACGCCCCAACCCATTTCCTTCGCCGATTTCAAGCTCAATAAGCAGCTACTTACGGCCGTGGCTGAAGCAGGCTTTACGGAGCCAACCCCGGTTCAGCAGCAAACTATTCCGCTTCTTCTCGCTGGGCACGATGTGCTCGGTATCGCTCAAACGGGCACTGGCAAAACCGCCGCTTTTGGTTTGCCCTTGCTCATGAAAGTGAAATTCGCGCAGGGTATCCATCCCCGCGCCTTGATTTTGGCCCCCACCCGTGAGTTGGCTATTCAGCTCGAAACGCACTTAAAGCGCCTCGCTACCCAAACCGACCTGCGGATTTACGCTATTTATGGTGGTTTGGGGCCCAAAACGCAGATTGAAACCTTAGCTCAGGGCGTTGATATTCTTATTGCCACGCCGGGCCGCCTACTAGAGCTGTACCTGAAGGGCGAGTTGGTCTTGAAAGAGCTGAAAACTTTAGTGCTCGACGAGGCCGACAAAATGATGGATATGGGCTTTATGCCCCAGATCAGGCGTATCCTGGAAGTCATTCCGACCAAGCGACAGAATGTGCTGTTCTCGGCCACTATGCCGGATAAGGTAGCAACCCTGAGTGAAGAGTTTCTGGAGTTTCCGGTGCGAGTGGAAGTGACGCCGGCGGCCACATCGGCCCAGAACGTCAGCCAGACGATGTATCAGGTGCCTAATCTGCTCACCAAGATCAACTTGCTGGGCCATCTGGTGCGCGATGAGGAGGAGTTTAACCGCGTCATGATTTTCTGCCGCACCAAGGAGCACGCCGACAACGTGGCTCACTTTCTGGGTCGCAAAAGCACGGGTGAAGTACGCGCTATTCACGGCAACAAAGGCCAGAATGTGCGGATCAACGCGATGGATGCATTTCGCAACGGTGAGCTGCGCTTCTTAGTGGCTACTGATGTAGCAGCCCGCGGCATCGACGTACCACAAGTAAGCCACGTCATCAACTTTGATGTGCCGCTGATTTACGACGACTATGTGCATCGTATTGGCCGCACGGGTCGGGCCCAGCACACGGGAGCCGCCATTACGTTTGCTAACGCCGCCGAAATGCACCACATGGGTCGCATTGCAGAGCTTATTAATCAAACTATTCCGGAATTACCACTGCCGCCGGACGTAACGGTGGCCGCTACCGCCTTTGATGAACAGCAAGGCATGGATCGGGAGATTGATGATCGTCGTCGCCGCCTCGACCCGAACTTCAAGGGCGCATTCCACGAGAAGAAGGTACCGCTGCAAAAAGATATTGACAAGCGCACTGGTTTGCCTTATGTAGAAGGCCCGAACCGGAGCGTGAAGGGGCGCAAAGCGAATCCGTCCAAGGGACGGTCGTCGTCGCCGGCGAAGAAAGCGGTTGCCAAGGCTCGCAATCGTCGCAAATAAAATCAGGTTTTACACTTCCGGTTTACTCGCTGCAAGCCATCAGGCGATAACCCGCCCGCACGGTTTCTTCGCATAGCGGTAAATACACTCTGGCGCCTAAGGCATTGGTGTGCAAAAAAACCAATACAGGAGCAGCCGCCGTCCGTTCGTGTATCGTTGAAGAACGGCCTTGCAAGGTGAAGGATTGAGGTTTCATAGCAGCAACGATGAGAGGAACAGGAAGCTAGATACTAAACAACGGATAGAGCTAAATATAATAAGACACTAGACAAAATCGAACTGTCTAAAGCACAAATATTTATAGCTTACTTCACATCAAAGCAATACCATAATCTACTGTTAAGCAATACCCACTTCAGGGTATTTTAGCCTTTGTTTTTCTACGTAGAAATGCCCCCCAGGCCGTCGGTCTGGGGAGCATTTCTACGTAGTTATATCTCGCAGCTGTAGCGTTAGTGACGAAAAATGGGCAAATGACTGAACTGAATAGTCATGAAGGTGAGTGCAACACCCCATAGAGCCGCACTCCACAGCATATGGAGTAAGATCCGTGAACGGGGCACGTGCAATTGAGTAGCAATGACGGTACCGAGGATAGGGCTAAACAAAATAGGCGTTAAGAAAGCAATACCGGGCATTCCGAAGCGGCGAAAAATGCTCACAATACGGCGACTGCGCTTACTGAATACGGGCTTTCCTTTGCGCTGACGCCGCTTCCGAATGTGCAGCGCCCAAGCACGGCCCACCCCCGACACAATAATGACACTGGTCATCATGCCAGCCACGGTAAGCCCCCAAGTGAGTATGAAAGATAAGCCCGCCGCCGTGCCCGCAATTGGGCCTGCAAAGAACTTAAGAGTGCTCAGCAGGTAAACAGAAGCATATTGGGCCAGTTCTTTGGCAAGTTCGGGTAGCACGAGCAAGAGGTAGTTACAGCTTGAATGACAAAGACAGCCAACAGCTTCGGGCGTAAAGGTAACACGAAGCTTGTGCCGCCTTTGGTTCCGTATACGTTGACAGATTATTGTCGTGTTAGTAAAGCTGATATCTCATAAACTAACTTCTGCTCACAATTTGCTTCCATACGATAGGTCACCGGCGTCGCCGAGGCCGGGCATAATGTAGGCCTGGGCGTTGAGGCCTTCATCAACGGCTGCCACCCAGAGTGTAGCCTCTGGGATTTCGCGGGTTACATATGCTACGCCCTCCGGGCTGGCAATCACGGCCGCAATGTGTACCTGCCGAGGTGTGCCAAAGCGTAACATTGCTCTATACGTAAGTACCAACGATTTGCCCGTAGCCAACATTGGATCAGCTAGAATAAGTACTCGCTCGTCCAAGGAAGGGGCAGCCAGATAATCGACCTGCACTTGTACTTGTGAGGTGCCTTCTATGCGGTAGGCGGCGGCAAAAGCGCTGGGCGATTGGTCGAAATAATTGAGAAATCCCTGATGAAAAGGCAAGCCCGCCCGCAACACGGTAGCTAGCACCGGAAAGTCGCGGAGCTGTTGGCTATTGGCCGTACCCAGCGGAGTTTGTACCGCCTTATCAGTATAGCTCAGCAAAGAGCTGATACGATAGGCAATGATTTCACCTAACCGCTGAAGGTTGCGCCGAAAACGCAGGCTGTCGCGCTGCACGTCCACATCACGCAGTTCGGCCAGAAAATGATTCGCAATGGAGGGCTCGGCGCACACGATGTGCACGCGCTGGGAGTGTTCGGGAGTAGCTTCGGGCGTAGGGTTTAGCGCATCCATTGCAGATACCAGGGTTGGCGGGTTTGAGTGAGGGCCGCGTAAGGCACGGGCGTGGCGCCGAAGTTGGCGAAAAAACGAGCAATAGAAGGAATCATCCCGCCCTCAAAATCGAGGACCAAGCCGGGCGAGCCTGCATAGCGCTGAATTACATGGTCGAGCAGTAGTAGCGGGGCACCAACTTTTTTGCCCCCAGTGAGGCGGCAGCAAACAAATAAATGATCACATGGGCATGGTAAACAAACAATGCCCCGGCCAGCAACTCCCCGCTATCAGGCGCCCGCACCTCCAGTATCAGCAATCGGCTGTGCGTCGGCAACGCTTCTACTAGAGCCTCCAAGTACTGATATTCCTGGCTTTTCAACCCCACAGCCGCTTTCTCCTTTTTGAACAACTGAATAATAGCCGCCGCCGATGTCGTTTCGGTAACTACTAAGGACTGAGGCTGTTCCTGATTACGACCTAGACGGCGGCGGTAGTCGGGAGAATAGCCAGCAAGCAACGTAGCATAAACAGGCGCCAGATTGAGCTGATAGGTTTGGCGCGGAGCCAGTTTGAAGCCGGGCGGCGCAGCTACTAGTTCGTTTTGAGTGCTCAACTGCAAGTACAGATGCGCAAAACGACCTGCGGGCAGCAAAGCCAGATAGTCGAGCACATTGCGGTGGCGGCTGGCGGCGGTGGTTATCAGGCCAAGCTGCTGCGTAAAACGCGGCTGATACACGTCGCGGCCCCAAGGGCGTGTTTTAAGGGGCAGCGGAAATACAGAGACGTAAGTGCCGGTGTGTTCCTTCATTTCCACCACTGCATCCCAACGACCAGCCGTAGCCTCTAGCCACCAGGCGCATGCATACGGCAATGCCTGGGGCGCGGCCGCAATGCAAGCTTCCCAGGCAGATAGGTCTAGTTCAGAATGGCGGAGATAACGAAGCAGCAAGGGGAAGTTTGAAAATTACCAGACTTAGTACGGCAACCTGAAGCAAAGGAGCATGGCATTGGGGGGCTATTTTAGGGCAAAAAGATTCAGTAAGCCAGCTAACACGTCTTTTACGCAGCGAAGCCGGATCGATTTTCGCGCTCAACCTAATTTGCCCCCCAAGTGCGTAGTTTTGTACAGCCGGACGCCTCAGTGGTCGTTTGGTCCTACTAAGTAGTATGAGAAAATCGTTATTGCTGCTCACAGCGTTGAGCTTTCTGGCTGGTCAGGCCGTTGCCCAGGTAAACCCAACTGGCCCTACCTATCTCCGCATCGACACGCTGAGCGCCAAGCCTGCGGTTCCGGCTCAACCCCAAAGTGATGTGCAAGGCACTACCTATGTGCCACTCGACAGCGACGTGTATCGGCTCATCGACCGCTATACTATTCTCTTCGGCCCCGATTCGCTCAACGACCCGCATACTTCCGTACGGCCTTATACCCGCGCTAGCGTAGCCCGCTTAGCTGAGCGCATTCTTCGCGACAGCACCACAGTGGGTATCACTCGCGCCGACCGATTCAATGCTGACTACCTATTGCGCGACAACTGGCAGTACACGAAGCAAGATATTGCTGCCAATACGTCGAAAAAGCCGGTTTTGGGGCGGTTTTACCGCAATCAGTCCGATTTTTTCCATGTAGAAACACCTAGCTTCACCTTGCGCGTGAATCCGGTAGCCAACCTCTCCGTAGGCCGCGACACCGATATTGACGGCCTGCGCTACCTCAATACGCGCGGTGTGCAGGTAGAAGGTACCATCGACGAAAAGCTGGGTTTCTATACCTTTTTGGCCGATAATCAGACAGCAGCGCCATTTTATGTGCAGCAACGAGTACTGCGCGACAATATCGTGCCGCATGAGGCTTTCTGGAAAACCTATAAAAACCGCTCCGACCAGTACGACTTTCTGTCGGGGCGCGGCTACCTCACTTACGCCGCTAGTAAGCATATCAACCTCCAGTTTGGCTACGACCGCAACACCATCGGCAATGGCTACCGCTCGCTCATTCTGTCGGACTACGCGGCGCCTTATCTATTTTTAAAGGTGAATACCCGCATCTGGAAATTCAATTACCAGAACCTATTTGCGGAAATGACGGCTGAAAAGGCCAACCAAGACACTATTTATCAAAAGAAGTACTTCGCGCTTCACCACCTCAGCCTCGATCTGGCGCCTAATTTCAATGTAGGTGTGTTTGAGTCAGTGGTATTTGGGCGAGGCAAGGGCCGCTATGAGTTGCAGTACCTCAACCCGATCATCTTCTATCGATCTGTGGAGCAGGCTATTGGCTCCAATGACAATGCCTTGCTGGGCCTCGATTTCAAGTGGAATATTAAGCGGCGGTTGCAGTTGTACGGGCAGGTAGTGCTGGATGAGTTCGTTATCAGTGAGGCGCGGGCGGGCAAAGGCTCGTGGCGTAACAAGCAATCCGTGCAGCTTGGCGGCCGCTACATTAATGTAGCGGGTATCCAGAACCTTGATTTTCAGGGCGAGGTCAACTATATCCGGCCTTACACCTACCAACACCTCGATCAGTACCGCAATTATCAGCACTATAATCAACCCTTGGCTCACCCCATGGGGGGCAATTTGGTGGAGTTGCTTGGTATTATCAGCTACCAGCCCCTACCCCGTTTGAACTTAGTAGCCAAAGGATTCTACACCGTGCAGGGCAACGATGTGGTGGACGAAAACGGCTTCCTAATCAATTACGGTGGCAATGTACGGCTGCCTTACACCAATCGGCCGCTCCTGGAAAATGGCAACGTGCGCACAGAAGATTTCCGAGTGGGCGACGGCATCCAAACCAATCTTATCCACACCGATTTTACCGCCACGTATCAGGCCCGCCATAACGTATGGCTGGATGCGAAGCTGATTATGCGCCGCGTAACCAGCCCCGACGTAGATAACATAACGAATAGCACGGTGTACCCGTCTTTGGCTTTCCGCTGGAATATCGCGCAGCGTCTCCACGAGTTTTAACAGTTGCTGCGGGCCGTTATTCCATGACCAACCATTATCATGTCGTTATTGTCGGGGCCGGACCGGCGGGTACGGCGTGCGCGTTGGCGTTGCAGCATAGTGGTTTGCGCGTGGCCTTGATAGATAAGGACCAGTTTCCGCGCGATAAAGTCTGCGGCGACGCCATTCCGGGCTTAGCGCTCAAAGCTATTCGGCAACTCTCGCCCGCTTTGTATGACGAGTTGTATGCCTTGCCGCAGAAAGCCGAAACCCGCGACAGTCGGCTGTTTGCCCCAGATGGTGGCGATATCCGGGTGCGTTGGCAAATTCAAACCTTCAACAGCCCACGCCTGCACTTTGATGCGCGCCTGCTGGCGATGGTGCGAGCACACACCGCAACGCACGTTCAGCTCGATTTTGCGGTCAAAGACATTCACATCACGGCTGAGCAAGTCACGCTGCTGCCCGCCAACGACCAGGCGCCACTTACCTGCCAGCTGCTGATTGGCTGCGACGGCGCCAACTCGGTGGCTGCCCGCAAGCTCACCAAACGCCCCCTCGACCGCGCCCACCAGTGCGTAGCCGTGCGCGCCTACTTTCAGGGTCTCACCGATACCGACGAAACCACGACCGAGTTTTACTTCCTGCGCGAGTACATAGCAGGCTATTTCTGGATATTTCCAGTCGGCGACGGCGTATATAATGTCGGCTTTGGTATGCTCTCATCGGATGTGGCAGCCCAAAAGGTGGATTTAAAGAAAGTGCTGCTGGCCATCACTCGCGAGCATCCGCAGGTAGCCAAACGCTTTGCGCAGGCCAGCCAATTAAGCGAAATAAATGGCTTTGGTTTGCCGCTGGGGGGCAAATCTCGGCCTATCAGTGGCAACCGTTTCATGCTTTGCGGCGACGCTGCGTCCCTTATCGACCCGTTGCAAGGGCACGGCATCGACACAGCTATTCAAAGCGGTATACTGGCGGCCAAGCAAGCCCTACGCTGTTTCAAGCAGCAGGATTTCAGTGGGGCACAAATGCGCTGGTACGAGCAAGCGGTGTATCAACAAATAGGCAAGAAGCTGGCGCGTAGCTACCGGCTCATGCGGTTTATTTCCAGCAAGCCTTGGTTGGTAAATGCGGGCTTTGGCCTTGCCCGCAATGCATGGGTGAAGAAATGGCTGCTGAAAGTGGTCGGGTAGAAGCCGATTAACAGTAGGCTGCGCTAATGCCTTACCTTTGCGGCCTCCATGAAAACTTACCTCCGCATTCTGGGCTATGCGCGGCCATTCGCCGATTTCGTGCCCCTGTATTTTCTGTATACGGTGCTCGGCATCATATTCGGACTCTGCAACTTTACGCTGGTCATCCCGCTGCTCAACGTGCTGTTCGGCACTACGGAGCAGCACACCGCCACCGCTACCGCGCCGCCGGACTTCGCGCTGTCAATCGACTACATCAAGACGACATTCGATTACTACTTCACGCAGGTCACGCTTTCTCGTGGCAAGCTGGGCGCGCTGAGTTTTGTGTGTATGGTTCTGATTGTCTCGGTATTTCTGAGCAATCTGTTCCGCTATCTGGGCTTGCGCCTTATTGCCCGCGTTCGGGCCCGTGTGATTCGCAATATGCGCCACGCGCTGTACGAGCGCATTACGCAGCTTCAGCTCGGCTACTTTTCGGGCGAGCGGAAGGGCGACCTCATGTCGCGCCTCACCAACGATGTGCAGGAGGTAGAAGGATCCGTGGTAAACACCCTAACCGGCGTCATCCGCGACCCGCTGTTTATCGTGGCCTACTTCGTGCTTTTGCTGTATATGTCGGTGAAGCTCACGCTGTTCACTTTGCTTATTTTACCAGTGTCGGGCTTGCTGATTTCGGGCATTTCCAAGCGGCTCAAGCGGCAGGCTCACCAAAGCCAGGAGTCGCTGGGCACTATGCTGACGGTAATTGACGAGACGCTGGGGGGCATTCGGGTTATCAAGGCTTTCAATGCTCAACCCTACATTTTGGGCAAGTTTCGGGCGCAGAACAACGAGTACGCACGCACGCTGCGGGCCATGGCCAACTCTCGTGATTTGTCGTCGCCTATTTCCGAGTTTTTGGGCGTAGGCGTAGTAGCTGGCTTGCTATTCTACGGCGGCACTTTGGTGCTGTCGGGCGAGTCAGAGCTGACAGCGTCCGACTTTATCGGTTATCTGATCCTGTTTTCCCAAGTATTGGTGCCAGTAAAGGCGCTAGGCGGGGCGTTCAGTTACATTCAGCGGGGTTTGGTTGCTGGTGAGCGAATTCTGAAAGTGGTTGATACCGAGCCTATTATCCGCGATAAACCCGACGCGCACGTACTCCCGCCGTTTGAGCACCAGATTGAGCTGCGGAATTTACAGTTCAGCTACGGCGACCAGCCCGTACTCACTGATATCAACCTCATCATTCCGAAAGGCAAAACGGTGGCGCTGGTGGGGCCGTCGGGCAGTGGCAAGTCAACGCTGGCCGACCTGCTGCCACGCTTCTACGACCCCACTGGGGGGCAAATTCTGATCGACGGCCACGACGTGCGCGACTGCACGATCCACTCCGTGCGCGAGCAAATGGGCATCGTGACCCAAGAAAGCATTCTGTTCAACGATACCATCTTTAATAATATTCGCTTCAACACGGAGGCTACGGAAGCGCAGGTGATAGAGGCGGCCAAGATTGCTAACGCTCACGAATTCATTCAGCAAACCCCTGAAGGCTACCAAACCTTTATCGGCGACCGGGGTTCGCGCCTCTCGGGCGGGCAGCGGCAGCGCATCAGCATTGCCCGCGCTATTCTGCGCAACCCGCCCATTCTGATTCTGGATGAAGCTACCTCTGCCCTCGATACGGAATCGGAAAAGCTGGTACAGGAAGCCTTAACGCGACTTATGCAAAGTCGCACCTCGCTGGTTATTGCCCACCGCCTGAGCACCGTGCAGCACGCTGATGAAATTGTGGTATTGCAGAACGGTCGCATCGTGGAGCGTGGCACCCACGAAGAGTTGCTGGCGCATGCTGGTGGCTTGTATCAGCGCCTGAATAGCATGCAAACCAACGGCATATTGGTGTAGAATTTGGGCGATAATTAATTAATTGCTTCACGTTTGACCGCCCCGAAAAAGCCCCCCAGACCGTGAAAAAGGCGCTTAAATTCAACCGTTGAAGGCTTGGTTGCGTTTAGCAAGATGGTGCCAAGGTTGCACTACGCGACGAAAATGGGTAAAGGTCTATATTTAGCCCGCCGTTGTGGCTTCCACGCGTGGTCCGACCACCGGCTTTTCTTCCACTTAGCTTTCTCTTCCTATGCTTGCTTTCAAACGCTTAGTCAATGTAGTCGTCATGGTGTATTTACTCCTGGCGCTGCTGTTCATCCTGATGCCCGCGTCCCGCGACTTTATGATGTCATCAATGGGATTGAGTGGCGACTTAGGGTTGGCAACATTTTACAACACGATGTTTGTCATCGGAGCCGTATTGCTGGCTTTAGAGCTGATTGTAGAGAATCTGTACAATGTGGCCTTGCAGCGCGACCTTTCCCGTCAGGCAGGTAAGGTAAACGAGTTGAAAGCCCGCCTCTATGACCACCAGATGGAGCAGCGCGACCGGGAGTTGCAGGCCCGTCCGGTTACAACATCGGCTCCAGCGGCTCCCACTCGTCCCGCTACCACCACAGCCCCACCCGTTGTACCCGTTACCCCAGTGATACCACCTACTCCGGCTCCAGCACCAATACCGAACCCAGCACAATCGGCTACTACGACCACTACAACCACCCGCCTCGACCCGGTATATGTAGTGCCTACCGATCCGACGCCGGGCACCAATTTGCCCCCTAACCCCAATGTGGTAGAGACACCACCGCATTCCAATGTTCCGCCTGCTTCCGCCGCCGACCTCGAGACGCCGCGGACCACCCAGTATCCCTCTTCCCAACCTTAATAGTGACCAATTCGCTTACCAACCGCATTCAGGCCGAGCTCACGGAAGCTCGTACAGTCCTCGACCGTTTTCTAGCTGATCCAGCCAACCTTACTTCCATCGAGCAAGCGGCCCGTCTTATGGCTGAGAGCTTGCGGCTGGGGGGCAAAATTCTGACTTGCGGCAACGGCGGCTCTCTTTGCGATGCGCAGCATTTTGCCGAGGAGCTCAGCGGCCGCTACCGCCACGACCGTCCAGCCTTGGCGGCTATTGCACTCACTGAGGCTTCACATATGAGCTGCGTAGCCAATGACTATGGCTACGATCATGTGTTTGGTCGCTTCGTGCAAGCACTGGGTCGCCCCGGGGATGTGTTGCTGGCCATTAGCACCAGTGGCAATTCACCCAATATTTTACGCGCTGCCGAAGCCGCGAAGGCTGCCGGAATGCACGTAGTAGCACTTACGGGCAAAGATGGGGGGCAATTAGCGGCTCTCTGCGACGTCGAGATTCGGGCGCCGCATTCAGGTTATGCCGACCGAATCCAGGAGATTCACATCAAGGCAATTCACATCATGATTATGCTGATTGAGGAATTGGTCAACGAGAAAGCGGAGAGCTAGCACATTTCATCAGCTTATCTTTCTTCTCATTAACGCAGTTAAAAAAGCCGGCTTCAAAAGAGGCCGGCTTTTTGGTGTCTATCTTTGATCCAGCTTTCATCTTATCCTATTTAGTTTTTATCAATGCTTACCAAAACCTTCGGCTCAGCCGTACAGGGAGTTAATGCCAATACCATTACGATTGAGGTAGTTGTATCACAGGGGACTAATTTTTATGTAGTTGGCTTAGCCGACAATGCTATTAAGGAAAGCCAGCAGCGTATTGAGTCGGCCCTGAAGTTTCGGGGATATCGGATGCCGCGCACCAAGGTGGTTGTGAATATGGCGCCGGCCGACGTGCGCAAGGAAGGCTCAGCCTACGACTTGCCCATTGCGCTGGGTATTCTACACGCTTCTCAGCAGCTAAATACGGAGCAGCTCGGCGACTATATTATTATGGGTGAGTTGGCGTTGGATGGCAGTTTGCGGCCCATACGGGGCGTATTGCCTATTGCGATTCAGGCCCGTAAAGAAGGTTTCAAAGGCTTTATTTTGCCGCGCGAAAACGCCCAAGAAGCGGCCATCGTGAACAACCTCGACGTGATTCCGGTCGACAGTATGCAGCAGGCCATCGATTTTTTCGAAAGGCGCGAGGAAATTGCCCCCTTACGCATCGATACCCGCGACGTATTTCAGCACAGCGTCAACCAGTACACTGCCGACTTCGCCGATGTGCAGGGCCAGGAAAACATTAAGCGCGCGCTGGAAATAGCCGCGGCTGGGGGGCATAATGCCATAATGATTGGCCCGCCTGGCGCCGGAAAAACCATGTTAGCTAAGCGGTTACCCAGCATTTTGCCACTCCTTTCCATGCAGGAGGCGCTCGAAACCACCAAGATTCATTCGGTGGCTGGCAAGCTCGGCACTAATGCTTCCTTACTGACTACGCGGCCGTTTCGGGCACCGCACCACACTATTTCGGACGTGGCGCTCGTAGGTGGCGGCGGCAATCCGCAGCCGGGCGAAATCTCGCTTTCGCACAACGGTGTGCTGTTTCTGGATGAGCTGCCGGAGTTTAAGCGCACGGTGCTGGAAGTGATGCGTCAGCCGTTGGAAGAACGCCGCGTAACCATCTCGCGGGCGAAGGTGAGCATTGAGTTTCCGGCCAACTTCATGCTTATTGCCAGCATGAACCCATGCCCCTGCGGATACTACAATCACCCGGAGAAAGAATGCGTTTGCGGCCCCGGGGTGGTGCAGCGCTACCTTAACAAGGTAAGCGGCCCTCTCCTCGACCGTATTGATTTGCACGTAGAAGTCACGCCCGTCACGTTTGACCAGATGACGGAAACCCGCAAATCGGAAAGTAGCGCTGATATTCAGTTACGAGTAGAAAAGGCGCGGAAAGTGCAAAATGCTCGCTTCAAAGACTTTCCCGATATTCATTCCAACGCCATGATGCCTTCGCAGATGGTGAAGGATATCTGCCAGATAAATACGGCGGGCCGCGCTTTGCTTAAAACGGCCATGGAGCGCCTCGGCCTCTCCGCCCGCGCCTACGACCGTATTTTGAAAGTAGCCCGCACCATTGCTGACTTAGCCGGTACTGAAGAAATTCGCATCGAGCACTTGGCGGAGGCTATCCAGTATCGAAGCTTAGACCGCGAAGGCTGGGCCGGATAATTTTTAACTAACTGACCGATGTACAAGCGCTTCGTCAAACCTCTCCTTTTTCAACTCGACGCGGAGCGCGCGCATCACTTTGTTTTCGATAATCTCAAGCGCGGCTACCGCGTGCCGGGCACAGCCGCCTTGCTGCGCCGCCTCTATGATTTCCAGCATCCTAGTCTGGAACGAGAGGTTTTTGGGTTGAAATTCAAGAACCCTGTAGGCTTGGCGGCGGGCTTCGACAAAAACGCCTACCTCACCGATGAATTGGCGGCGCTGGGCTTCGGCTTTGTGGAAATTGGAACGGTGACGCCCCGGGCTCAACCAGGCAATCCAACCCCGCGGTTGTTTCGGCTGCCGGCTGATGCGGCCCTTATTAACCGCATGGGTTTTAATAACGAAGGTGCTGAGGCCGCAGCCGCGCGCCTTGGTCAGCGACGCTCGTCTATGATCATTGGCGGCAACATTGGCAAAAATAAGGACACGCCCAATGAGCATGCTGCCGCCGATTATATTGCCTGTTTCGATGCGCTCTCTGATGTAGTTGACTACTTCGTGGTCAACGTCAGCTCGCCGAACACGCCCAATTTGCGCCAGCTCCAGGAAAAAGCCCCCCTGATCGACTTGCTCCAGCAAGTACAGAGCCGTAACCAGGCCCGCCCCAAACCCAAGCCGCTACTGCTCAAAATCGCGCCTGACCTGACGGATGGCCAACTCGATGACATCTTGCTCATCGCCCGCGAAACCAAGTTGAGCGGCCTGGTTGCCACCAACACTACCATTAGTCGGGAAGGGCTGCAAATTGCCCCCCAGCAGGTACAGCAGCTAGGCGCAGGCGGGCTAAGCGGTCGCCCTTTGCGCCAGCGCGCCACGGAGGTAATCCGGTATTTACACCAAAAATCGAATGGCGAATTGCCGATTATTGGTGTGGGGGGCATTTTTTCGGCCGCCGACGCTCAGGAGAAACTCGCGGCCGGCGCAGCGTTGGTACAGTTATACACCGGCTTTATTTATGAAGGCCCGGCGCTGGTGAAGCGCATTAACCAAGCGTTAGTGCAGTAAGCTTTTCTAATCAACAAGCCCGTCATGCAGAGGCGGAGCCGAAGCATCTCGCGTGTTTAGTAAGATTAGTAATCCTGCGTCAGCACGCGAGATGCTTCGCTCCCGCTCTGCATGACGGGCGAAATAAATTTCCTTCTGGATCTGATGAGGAAGATCTAAGCCTGCTTCTGTAGGCGCACTTCTACAATTTGTTCCGGGCGCTGCCCCTGCGAGAATTTCGCTTTATAGCGCCGTTGCACCCACACTAGCGGCGGCACCATGACCAGCGTAGGCCACAGAAAATTCCAGGGCCAGGGAATGAACGTGAGGCTGGTAGCCGAAAAAGCTGATACCGCTGCGATGTAAGCTCCCACAAAACCCGATATGTGGTTGTGCAGCCATTGCCCCGTAGGCCAAGGGCCGGGGCGGCGAAACGCGCGCAACTGCTGCACGGCAAAGTTGGCCCCAATGCTGCCAAACACGAGCGAAATGACATTGCGGGTAACCAACCCATACACAATTGTACCCCCAAAAACCATCAGTCCCAGCCCTACTCCTATCCAATCATAGATGGAGGCTTGCTGCCCTCGGCCCATGTGTTTATGATAGAGGGAGCGATAGCCAAACCAGGCCAAGTACAAGCTAAAAATACCCGTCAGTAGCAAGAAGCTAAGGCCCTTGACACTAGCCGAAAAGATGGCTGTAGTTCCCGCAACTACCATTGCCCAAAAGAATATACGGCCCCAAAGTCGATGTGCAGGTCCACCTTTACGCACTGCCAGAGCGGCCGGCGCCATGAAAAAACCCACAAATCCGGCCCCAATATGAATCCAGCGGTTCAGCAGCAGTATCTCGTCCATGGCAGCAGCGAATAAGGGTTGATTATCAACCAACTCTGGTTGGTTGCTGTCAAATGTGGGCGAAAACGGGGTTTGAGTGAAAAAAATGATTCTGAAGCGTCGGAATCAATAGCTGAAGCAACGGCTCCGGCAGACGAACTGCTGAGTGCTTCTTCACCTGGGGGCTTTTTCAGAGTGCCTACGCTACCACTTAAGGCCTAGTAAGGACGAGATCAACTAGATCTTCATTCCCACTCGCCACTCAATTACGTCGGCGGCGCCGCGGTGCACTTTTAAGTCGATGGAGCCGAAAAGGCGCTCCGTAACGTGGTATTTCAAGCCGATGCGCTCGTAGTAAAAGCTGTTCGATTTGTACGGATTATACACGTAAATCCCCAGGTGCGTAACTACGGCCATGCGCCCAAACAGCAACTCATGACCGACGAGCACACCAGCCTTCTTCACATCAATTAGAGCTTCTCTGTTGCGAACCGTATCGCGCTGCTCAGCCAGCAAGCCCCGGTCATAAAAGCCCTCTACCCCGGCCACCAAATTACTTTTGCGGTTAACACGCCGACCGGCAACTACCGTCAGCGAGTTCACCAGATACTTCTGCCGGCTCGACTCGTTGCGCTGCTTGTAGCCGAGGGTACCACTGAGATTAAGGAAATTTCGGCCAATATCCTCGGGCACGTAGCCCGGCACCGTAGCCACCGGCCGAAACGGGCGCTGCTGATGGTAGTTCAGACCTACGACCACTGTAGGAATATTGATGCCTAGGTTGGGCTTCGTGGTAGCACCGTTGGAGTAATGATTAAGTCCCACGCCCAGTAATAGACCTAGATGCTGCGAAATAGCTACATCGTACTCGGCCCGCAGTTGCAGCGTGGCATTCAGACGTGAGCTGACAATCAGATTTTTATGGTTGGTTTCCTGATCGAAGCGTGTGGGAAAGTAGCCCAGACCAGTGCCCATGCGCAGGTTTAGCTCGTGGCGGGCCGTGCGCAAAAACGCCTTATTCAGGTACACGGTAGCGGCATACGACTTGCCCAGCACCGGATTGTGATAGTCGTAGTACGTGAAGGCCACGCCCACTTTCGGATAGCGATACCACGCGTGCCAGGGAGCATTGCCAGTGGTTTGGCGCTGCCAGTTCAGCTCAAATCCCGTTGGGTGTGCTTTCACTAAGTGTGCTACCCGCGGCGTATGGGCAATAATAAAGCCCCCCTGCACATAAGCGCCCATCACTAATGGCCCACGTGGCGCCCCAACGGCATCTGTACTCTGAGCTTGTACTGACTGGCCACATAAGCCTAGTCCAACGAAAGCAGCTAAAACAATACTGCCCCAATTCAATCGACCAAAAATAACCATAGAGCAGCGTATCGCGACTCAAAATTAGTAAAATCCAAGCCACCGCACCGCGGAAACATGTCTGCTGTAAAGTGATAACTAAGCTACTGACCTCATTGCACTTGTCGGAAACACGAGTGCTCGGAAGAGGTTTTGGGGACCACCCAACAAATATTAATTACGACCTGAGCCGCAACTTTTATACTCGCTTTTACGGTATGAGGGCCTGACAATCGTTTGTCTTGCTGGTATTAATACCAGATTTACAATGTTTTACAAAAACCTTTTATCCTTTTTATGAAAAAGTTTGCAGTACTAGCTTTAGGCCTTCTGACGGCTTCCGTCGCCCAAGCTCAGGACCCGGGCGGATTTCGCATTGGCGTAAAAGCCGGTGCCACTTACTCCAACATCAGCGGCGACAACGTAGAGCAAATCACGGGTGCGAATTATAGCAGTGACTTTGGTGACTATAAAGTGGGATATAATGCCGGTGTATCGCTGAGCATTCCGCTTAGCTCCGATGGCTTCTTCTCCTTCGCCCCTGAGTTGCTTTACAATCGCAAAGGCTACGAAATCAGCTCTACTTTGAAGAATCCAAGCGCTGGTATTTCTAAGCTAGAAGTCGAACAGTCGCGTGTTCTGCACTATCTGGATGTACCTCTTCTGGCTAAAATCAACGCTGGGGGGCTTTTCTTCGAGCTTGGTCCACAGGTGAGCTATTTGTTCGGTTCTAAAAACAAGAGCCAGACGACCACCAAGTACACCAACGGCGATAAGGACAAGGTAGAGGACAACTCAGGCTTTCTCGATTACACCGGTGTTAGCCGCGACGATGCCTACAAGTCTGACTTGGCGCAGTTCGATATTAGCGGTGTAGCCGGTATCGGCTACATGACGGAAGGTGGCATTAGCCTGGGCTTGCGCTATGCGCGAGGCTTCAACTCCCTCATTGACACCAAAGACACCGACAACGAGCCAAAAGCATTTAATAATGCTTTCACTCTACAGTTAGGCTACCTGATTCCAACGAAATAGGTAGTTGCTGTTCAGCTTCTTAGAGCGGGTTGCCATGGCATGGCAACTCGCTTTTTTGTTCTGTTTAAAATTTAAATAATCCCTTTTAAAGTCTTTTTTCGGCATGCTGGCACACTTTTCGTCAGCGGTTGAGGTGTGCAATTTATCTAACCAAACTTTTTTTGCGCCATGAAAAAAACTGCATTTGTACTCGCCACTCTGCTATCGGCTGCGGCCTTCGCTTCGTCCGATGCGCATGCTCAGGGCATTCGCTTTGGCATAAAGGGCGGTGCCAACTACTCCAACCTCTCCGGCGACCTGACCAACGAAGACATATATGAGAACAAGTTTGGCGCTCATGGTGGCGTCATGCTGAATATCGGCCTCGTAGATGACGGTTTCCTCTCCGTCCAGCCCGAAGTTTTGTTTTCCCAGAAAGGCTACAAATACGCCGATGACCAGTTCACCTTTTTAGGTCAGAACTATACCTACAAAGGCACCCAGACATACAATTACATCGACGTGCCGCTGCTGCTTAAAATCAATACGGGGGGCGTTTTCTTCGAGGGAGGCCCGCAGTATAGCTACCTGCTCAAGGTAAAAGACGAGTCGGAGCGCACTACCAACGGCACGGTGTTCAGCAAAGTGCAGAACGAACAGAATCTGGACGAAGTAAACCGTAACGAGATTGGCTATGCGGCTGGTCTGGGCTATCAGAGCGACGCTGGCCTGCTGATTGGCCTGCGCTACAACGGCTCCTTCACCGATTTTGCCAAAGATGGTTACCGTGACGACGAACTGCGCAACGCCCGCAACCAAGTATTTCAGGTATCACTCGGCTACCTAATTCCGAGCCGATAGAGCGATTTATAAAGTATTAATACAGAACACCCAACCGATCTGGTTGGGTGTTTTTTTTATTATTTATTAGCATATTTTAATATTTGGCATAATTATGAAGCACAACTGTTAGAACCATGCTTTTGACTGTATAAGGCGTGTAAACCATCTTATTTTATATTCTTAACTAATGAAAAAGGTTTTCCTTTCTTTCTTGCTAACTGCGGGTGTTGCTTCTTTCAGCCATGCTCAAGGCGTACAATTGGGTCTCAGAGCGGGCGTTAATCTGGCGAACTATGCCGGTGAGGGCAAAAAAACCTTTGAAGATTTTGCGGGCGTTGAGTTGAAGCAGTTGGTTGGATTTCATGGTGGTGTTACGCTGAATGCTCCTCTCAGTAGCGATGGCTTCTTTTCCTTACAGCCCGAGCTTTTGTATTCCCAGAAGGGATTCCGGATTGAGGAAGATGATGCCAAGCAAACAGTTCGTCACCACTTTATTGACCTGCCATTATTAGCCCGCATTAACGCTGATGGCCTTATTTTCGAAGCTGGCCCACAACTGGGCTATTTAGCAGCAAGCAAGTCTAAACTTGAAGCACCCAACGCCAATGATGAAGAGGACAGTGTTGAGGGTTACAACCGCTTTCAAATCGGCTACATTGCTGGTGTAGGATATCAGTTTGCCTCAGGTCCTAGCATTACGGTCCGCTATAATGGTGGTATCACGGGCGTTGAGGAAGATGCCGATGATGATATGAAAGCTCGCAATTCAGTATTCCAATTTTCCTTGGGCTACACCTTTGGTGGTAAATAGAGACTCCAATTAAAAGTACTAAGCCCGTTTTCCACCTTGGGAAGACGGGCTTTTTTTATGATAGTAATCCTATAAAAAAGCGTCAGTATCTGTAGCTACTTTTGACCGATGACTTCGTTAGTAGTCTTTCGCTCTTGGCATTTTATGATAAAGGCACTTTTAGGCTTCCTCCTGCTACTTATTACCAGCACCGCCAGCTATGCGCAACTCGTGCGCCTGCGGCCCGGCATCAAGGTGGGGGGCAATTTGAGCAGTGGCGTGGGGCGAGATGTGGAGGACAGCAAGTTTCGGGTGGGCTACCACGGCGGTGCCACGTTGAATCTGAGCGTTGGGGAGCGGTTTTCGTTGCAGACGGAAGGGTTGTACACCATCAAAGGCGACAAGTCGCTGGCTTACGGACCGAACATTCTAGCTGAGTTGCGCTACCTGGATGGCTTGGCACTTTTGCGCTACACCGTCACCGACATATTTTTCGAAGCGGGTCCACAGGTGGGGCGCTTGCTCTCAGTGAATAGCAATCTGGCAAGTGTAGCGGAGTTTAGTGTGGAAGAAGGCCCTTTCCGCCAACTGGAGTATGGTTACGCCATCGGTTTTGGCTACCAAGATCCGGGCGGTCTGAGCGCAGGTTGGCGCTACCTAGGTGGCCTCAGCAATATTTTTAAAGCCGTCCAGTTTTCGGAGACTGAAACCCAGCAGCTCCAGGCCCGCAACGGAGCACTTCAGTTTTACGTCGCCTATCGATTTTTCAATAAGAATAAATAGAGCAAAAAAGCCCCCCAACGCAGGCGTTGGGGGGCTTTTTTGCTCTACTATTCGGCAAGTATTATTTGCTGGCCGCCGCGTAGTTGCGGTAGAAATGCGGAATGGTTTCGATGCCCTTCAAGAAATTGAAGACGCCAAAATGCTCGTTGGGCGAGTGAATAGCATCGGAGTCCAGCCCGAAGCCGAGCAGCACCGTATCTAAGCCCAGCTCCGACTTGAACATGGCTACAATTGGAATTGAACCGCCGCCGCGCGTAGGCACCGGCTTCTTGCCATACGTAGTTTCGATGGCCTTAGCAGCCGCCTGATACGCCACTGAGTTTGTGGGCGTAACGACGGGCTCACCACCATGATGCGGCGTTACCTTCACCGTGACGCCTTGGGGGGCAATTTTGGTGAAGTGCTCCTGAAACTTCTGCGTAATTTCGGCTGATGTCTGGTGGGGCACCAGACGCATCGAGATTTTGGCGTAGGCCTTAGAGGCGATTACCGTTTTGGCACCCTCACCGGTGTAGCCACCCCAAATGCCGTTTACGTCTAGCGTGGGCCGGATGCTGGTGCGCTCGATGGTGCTGTAGCCCTTCTCGCCGTAAATGTCTTTCAGGCCAATGCTCTGTTTGAAATCCTCATCGGAGTGTGGGGCTTTGGCCATTTCGGCACGCTCCTCGGCGCTCAGCTCATCTACGTTATCATAAAATCCGTCGATGGTGATGTGGTTGTTCTCATCGTGCAGGCTGGCAATCATCTTGCAGAGCACGTTGATGGGGTTTGGAACTGCGCCTCCGTATATGCCCGAGTGCAGATCGCGGTTCGGGCCGGTCACTTCCACTTCGTGGTAGCTCAAACCGCGCAGGCCAACCTCGATGCTAGGCACGTCATTAGACAACATGCCGGTGTCCGAAATCAGAATAACATCAGCCTTCAGCTTCTCCTTGTTGGCTTTCACGAAGATGCCGAGGTTGTTGGAACCTACTTCTTCTTCGCCCTCAATCATGAACTTGACGTTGCAGGGCACGCCCCCGTCCTGGCTCATCATTTCGAAGGCCTTCACATGCATATACACCTGGCCTTTGTCGTCGCAGGCGCCGCGCGCGTAGATTTTCTCGTCTTTGATTACCGGCTCAAAGGGCGGCGACGTCCACAGCTCATACGGGTCGGCGGGCTGCACGTCGTAGTGGCCGTACACGAGTACCGTGGGCAGGCTGGGGTCGATGATTTTGTCGCCGTACACGATGGGATAACCGGCCGTCTGGCAAATCTCCACGTTTTCTACGCCGGCTTCTTCAAGGCGGGCTTTGAGAAAATCGGCGGCTTTAAGCACATCACCCTGAAACTTAGGGTCGGCGGAAACGGATGGAATACGGAGCCAATCGAGCAGCTCAGAGAGGAAACGTTCTTTGTTTTGGTCGAGGTACGTGGGCATGGGGCGGTGAGGTTGATTGGGAATGCAAGAGTAAAAGTAGGGAAGGAAATGGTATGGCTTCTCAGCAGCTGTATCCTTGTGTAAGAAGCTATATACTTAGCGAAATGGCAGCTTCTTATCTGATTATACGCTCAAACATATCTACCATTAAACTCCTAGGATCTTCTATTGGAGCTCTGTATTCTTCTCCAGGCAGTAATTCAACCATCGTTACTTGATGGCGCTGGCAATTTCTCAGATTGTAAGTGCCCTGTTTGTTAGGCATGAGAATATGAACATAATATCCCATGTCGTGCGACTGGTTGCATCTAGCAAGTGGCGGCAACTTTTCCAAGTTCATTCCGTCAAAGAGTCTGAACAAAGAATCCGTCATGATTGGCCGTGGAACTGTTAGGGAATAATTAGTACAAACTCTGAAAGATTGGGTAAACCCTTGGCCTTTTTTTACCCAGATAAGGTGGTACACAGCGTCCCAGGAACGTCCATTATCGAAGTCATAGCCAAAAACCATTATACTATCTATCCCTTGACGATGCAGTTGGGTAAAAGTGCCGCGCCATGAATTATCTAGACATTCAATAGAATCTGAAGCACGTATATCACGCACACTTTTAGGTGTGATACATGCTGCTAGGAGTAGAGATAATAGCAGTATAAAAGGGCGCAGAATCATTCAGAATTAAAACTACTTCCGCCCAAACAATGGTACCCGGCTCTCCGTCCCGGCGCGGAGGCGGCCAATATTAGCTCGGTGGGTATAAATCAGCAGCCCGGCCAGCACGAAGCCGAACACCAGCAGCAGCGAATTATCTGGCCGAAACGGGGGTAGCAATTGTAAAAAAGCAAACGCCACGCCCGCCGCCATCGACGAGAGCGATACATAGCGGGAAAGCAACAACACCGCTAAGAATACCAGAATACACACGCCCACGGTGGCCGGCGCAATGGCCAGCATCATGCCCAGCACCGTAGCCACGCCCTTGCCGCCCCGAAAGCCTGCGTAGATGGGATATATGTGGCCCACCACCGCCAGTACACCGCAGGCTAGCTGAAAGTACAGTAAGTGCCCGGCCTGAATAGCTCCCTGATTCAGCATCACCGTAGCCAGCGACGTAGCGGCCCAGCCCTTGAATACATCAATGGCCATTACTACGGAGCCAGGGCGCTTGCCCAGCACGCGAAAGGTATTGGTAGCACCCGAATTGCCGCTGCCATGCTCCCGGATATCCAGCCCGAAAAACCACTTTCCCACCCACAAAGCCGTTGGGATGGAACCGATCAGGTAAGCGGCCACAAGGAGGCCAAGCACAATAGCAATGTTCATAGGGCGGAAGGGCAGAAAGCGCGGATACGCTCAAAGATAGAAGTTGACTCCACCTTATACGCAAGTAGCAACATAGCATTACGAGAATACCTACAAAGGCTGTCATAACAAGTGCCACGGCGCACTTGCTTGATCAGCGGCGATTGGTCAATCTTGTATGTCATGCAGAGCGGAGCGAAGCATCTCGCTCGCGCCGTTAGAATACTAACCTCTCGCCAGTACGCGAGATGCTTCGGCCTCGCCTCTGCATGACGGACAATAAGGTATTGCATAAAAAAGCCCCCCATAAACTTTCTGGGGGCTTTTTTGCTTAAAGAATCTACTTTCTATGATCCGCCGAAGGGGTCTTCTTCATCGGCTTTTTTCTTCTTCTTTTTTTCCTTTTTAGGCTCTTCTACCGGCGCGTCGGCAGGCGGAGCAGCTTGGTCTACCGCTTCGTCTTTCTTTCTCTTTTTCTCCTTTTTCGACTCTTCCACTGGCGCATCGGCAGCGGGCGTGGTGCCTTCGTCGACTAGGGCTTCCTGCTTCTTCTTTTTCTTCTTTTTGCCGGTATCCTCCATGTTGTCGAAGTTGCCGGTGTCGTCGTTGCCGCTTACGATGGGAGTTGCTTTGCGCTTCTTGAGATCTTCGCCCAGATAGTCTTTGCGGAAATGATCGAGGAAGAGCTGCACCTCTTGGTCGTCGCCGAGGTAGAAGCCGTACTGGGTAGCCGTGTTGTAGTCACCCTTGGCTTTCAGGCTGATAATTTCATCGAAGGAGCCGTGCTGAGCTTTGGCCAGCACTACATTATTAGTGTACTTGATGTAGTACCACGTGCGGGGTTCGGCTTCCAGATAAATTTCAACCGCGTCGCCAGTGCTCTCCTTCTTGATTTCGATGTAACCGTCAATCAGCGCATTCAGGTCTTTCTTGCCTACGCTCGCCAGCCCAATTTTACCCACCGAGTACCAAGCTTTCTTCTTCTCCGACCATTCCAGATTTACCTTGCTCAGCACCAGCGTATGCAGGAATTTGGAAGACAGTTTTTGCAGAGGCACGTAGCTGCCCTTGCGAGCCGCGTAGCCTTGCACTGCCTTGCTACCAATAAACTCGCCTAGCTTATACAGCTCATTCTGCGAGCCGTCGAGCGCCTCGGGAGCCCCTTTGATACTGCCAGCTATATCGGCCGCCATTGCCTCGATGGCTTTTTCGGGCATGTTAATGTCGAACGCCATGAAGGTATCCAGCTCGTAGCGGTTGCTGTCGGGCTTGGCTTTGCCTACACCGGCGGCAGTTAGCGAGTAGTCTTTGTTGGAGGCAATCAACTCCATCTTGCCTCGGAAATTCATCACGCCCGTGGAGTCGTCCAGCTTCAACACCTGGCCTTCGTAGATGTTGATGTCATTCGCATCATGACGGGCAATGGTGAAGTTGCGCTTCTTAGCATCGAAGCGCATGGTGCCGTCTACCTTAAAGATGTTCAGGTCGGTCACGTCGGGCTTCACGGCCGCGAAGAGCGGATACACTTTGGCCGTGCTACCCGACATAAACAGACCAGTGAGCATGGGGGAGCCATCTTCCGAGGTCAGATCCTGCACCTTAATGCGCATATCCTTGGGGTCAATGCTATCCTGGACGGCAAACCAGCCACTGGCCGAGGGTTGGGAGCTGAAGTCGAGGCGCGCTTGCCCATCGAAGATGAACCCCTTACGCTGGGAGTTCAGGCGCACGTTGCCCCGATAAGGCACCCGCGGCGCCAATTTAAATTTCTCGGCGGCCTGGATGTTTGCCACCGCTACCGTGGCCGGCGACAGCGGGTTCATGATGTTCTCTTTTTTGCCCCCCAGCAAGCCTTTTCCGCCACCCTTGCCAACATTAGCTAAGCTGCCCTTCACGGCCACCGAATCGACGGCAAAGTTGGCAAACTTGATGGCGAACGAGTCGGCCGTGGCATTCTGGTAGCTGTACAATGCGTTGCCCGTGAAGGACGTACGCGACTTAATTTCTATCTGGCCCTTATACAGCTCGTGGAATTTACTGAGCGTATCCATCACGATTCCGGCATTCTGGAAGGAGCGCATTTGGCCGCTGCCCAACACGTACACTTTGCTGCTGTCGGGCGTAATCCAGGCGTCGGCGGAGGCAATGTAGGGCACACCACCGGCTACCAAGCGGTAGCGGCTCAGGTCATACTGGCCACTGGTACCTCTGAACTTTAGCCCCTTCTGTTCTTCTTTAGTAGAAAAGAAATACGCCTTGGTGGAGTCGGCGCCGGGCGCCACGCGCATCTGCACGAGCTTCTTCTTGAAGTCCCAACGGCCACCGCTTAGCGTCGTTTTGAAGTCCGAATAGGGCAGATCGATGCTCGCTTTGCTGCCTTCTTCGCGGGTAAAGTTGGCAAAGCCCTGCTTGATATCGTAGTCGAAGCCTACTTCGTTTGCCGTAAGCGCGGGCTTGTTTGCTTCCGACGATTTGATGCTCAGCGTTGACTTTTTACCCTTGTAACTGGTGGGTAAAAACGTGAACTGCTGCGAGCGAATAAACGACTGCGGCCCGTCCATCCCGCCGTTGCCATAAAGCCCTCCAGGCGTCAGAACGGCGGTACCCTTAAACCCGTAGTCGCCGGCGTAGAATTTCATGGCCATACCGTCGCGCGGGGTGCTGATGTACATGGAGTCGGCTTTCACCACCCATTTCATTTCATAGCCCGGCAATAGTGCCACATTGGCAAAATTCACCCCGTTGAGTGGTCCCTGCGCGATGTTTCCCGACTTACCCGAGGTCACGACGGAGTCCTGATAGAAGATAAACTGCTCACTTTGGAGCTTGCCCACGAGGTAAGTCAGCTCGCCATTGCCCTGAATACCGCGGTTGCTCATCTGCACCTTATTGTACAGACGACCTTTACCGCCGTACACCGGCAGCCCCTCTTTAGGAGCATTGTAGTTGAAGCCCAGCGAGCCGTCTTCCTGCAAGCTCAGTTTAGTTTGGATCGGCGGTAAAATGCCCCCCGACATGAATGTACCCTTGAACCCGACGGCCGAACGGTTCTTGTTATTCAGCGAGTCGAGGCGGAAGGGTGGGATGTCGAAGTACACGGCTGTATCGTAGGCGCCGCCTAGTACTTCGGGCTTGTTGAAGAATACATAAGCCCCTGTGGAAGCGTCGAAGGAAGGGTATGCGCCTAGCTTCTTGCGGCCCGACTTATTCTTAGGGTCGTTGATGTAGAGCTTACCCGACGAGCTTTTCTTCTTATTGGTCAGGGCAAAATCGGTGTCTTTGCGCGTCTTCATCACCGAGCCTTTCGAGTTTTTGCCCTTTACGATGATAGAGTCAATCTTCACCAGATCAATAAAGAAGCCATCGTAGTCGAACTTAAACTCCTTCCCCTTGAATATAAATGCCGAAGCCACCACGGTACCGTTGAAGAGTACGCCGCGGTTTTTCTGAATGCGAATCGTGCTGCTATCCGGCTTCACGTACACTGTCACCGAGTCGTCGGAGAAGTTGAAGCGGTCCACGCCGCGCACAATCAGGTCGTTGCTGTTCAGGTCCAGCGTCGCATTCTTGCCACTCGGCGACAACGACTTGATGGCAATGTGGTCGTAGTCTTTTTTGCCCCGCGAGGAGCGCACATAGTGGGTGGCTTTGGGCAGTAGAGTCACTTCGTCGGTGGCAGCATTCCAGGCCACATAGCCGTCGCGGGCAAGGCCCGATACGGCGGAGCGCACGTTGGCTTCCTTCACTTTCAAATCGGAGGCCATTTGCGCTACCGTGAAAGTTTTGGCATCGCCGTGGGTCTGGCTGTAGCCCACTACCATTTGCAGGGGATGCAGCTTGTTAATAGCCTTGATCTGCTGGTAGCGCGTATTTGTGTAAAACTCCTTCGACTCGAAGCTGGCCGTTACCTGGTTCTTGGCAGTCAGCATGGAGAAGTCAATCAGGGGCGTGCGAATGGGCCACGTAAGCAGCTCCGTCGCGATTTCCATCTGATGGTAGGAGTCATAGTAAGGCGTATTTTTATATAAGCCATCTTCCCGATTCAGCTGCAATACCTGGCCGCGCTTGCTGTACTTGAGCTTCACGCCGGGGTGGGTCAGGGAGTCGGCTTTATCCTGATAAATGGTAACGCCGGCGCGGGCAGCCGTAATGATAGAATCGCCGAGCACATACGCCCGCGACGTGGCCGCAAACTTGGTTTTGCCGTCGGCCTCCACCGTAATGCGCGACAAGCTGCCGTCGAGCGAAGCGCTGAGCATCTTGCTGCCCGCCAATGAAAAGCCCCCCACATAGCGAATGTTGTCGCCGAGGTTTTTTACGCGGGCATCATTGGTAAGCGAGATGAAGCGCGGGTAGCCGGAGTCGGTGGCACCAGGCTTTTTCTTTACGCTTTTATAAGAAAGTGCGCCGTCAATAGGGGCTTCCAGCACCGCCGGGTACGTGAGGGTAACGGGTTCGGCGGTGAATTCAGCTTTAGCAATATCGAAGTCATAGCTGGTCAGGTCAGCCGTGACGGGATTGTTATTAATGGTCCAGGCCATTTGCCCGCCTTGCCCCACAAAGCTGCTACGACCGGGCACTACAATGCCACTGGTTTTACGTAGCACAATGCTGTCGCCGGGAGTGGCCATCAGCAGGTCGGCATCCTTAATAATGAGGACCGGGCCGCGCGTGGGCGGAGCCATGTACGAATCGTAGCTGTTATCGACGAAGGCGGGCTCGGGAGCAGGTTCGGGCGCTTTTACGGGCGCAGCGACTTTAGCTGGCGTCTTGGCAGCAGTTTTGGCGGGAGCTTTTGCTGGTGCTTTCTTCTTGGGAGTGCCCCAGCCGTCATCGTTGCCCCAGCCATTGTCGCTACCGGAGTCCCAAAGGTCAGCGGTGTCCCAGCCATCATTACTTTTCTTCTTGGCGGGCTTAGGCTTTGCAGCGGGTTTGGCGGCAGGAGTTACAGCCAGCGGCTCCGTTTTTACGACGGGTGCAGGTGCGGGCGCAACTAACTTAGGCCGCGGCGGAGCCGGCAGTGGATTATCGTTTTCGTTGTAGGCGAAGGTAAAATTGCCCCCCACTACCCGCAGATTATTGTAGCGCGAGCGATACAGGGTTTTGGTATTCAAAAACTGCGCGGTGTTGGTCAGAAACTTCTCCGTCGTCAGCAGATCCTCTTTGTCTACCGCCTTAGCTACTACGCCCAGCAGTTCCGTCATCTGCTGATCGGAGAGGTTTTGACTCGCGCCCGCCAGCACGGCATTGAACAGTGACTCGAAGTGGGGCCGGGGCCGATATTTCTTCTCCAGCATCTGCTGGGAAATAGCCACAATGGAGGCCTGCTGCGTGGCCGTGAGCTTATTGCTAGCCCATAGCTGCTGTAAGCTGGCCGCAGAAGCTTTGGCCGCAGCGTTGTTGGTGCTGGCCATCATGGACTGCACATCCAGAATATATTGAGCTGGCTCCTGGGAAAGCTTGCCTCCCTTCGGACGAGGCGCGGCCGCAGGCGCACCCGCTACCGGCGTTTTGGGCGGGGCTTGCTGCCCCCACACAGGTGTGTTTCCCCCTATTATCAGCAAACAAAACCAACCAAAGACAAGATGCTTCATACTCACGCCATCAGGACCATAATAAGACAGCTACAATTTCGCAAAAACCACGCAGATTTTCGTAGTGACGCCCCGAAAACGGCGTAGTTGCAGGATTTGCGGCTTTTTATATAGAATAGTACCTAGTGAATACACTATAAATGAAACCATCAGATACTATCTAATATCATTAAAATACAAAATACACTCTCACAAACAACTCTGCTGTTTTGTTACAAAACCTGAAGAGTAGCTTGAAGGCAGACACAAAAAAGCCCCCCAGCAATAACGCTAGCGGGCTTTACAACTTATATACTACTTCATGAATGCTGTGAGATACACTTTGATACACACTGCTTACGGGTAGTTTGAGTCTCTAACAAAGACAAAATCGAAATAAAGTCAAGCACTGCGCTGGCAATGCGGAATGCACAAAAAGCAGCATTTACACTTGGCTTCAGCCCTCACTTGCTTACTTCGACTTGCGAGCCTTCTTACTTGTAGGGGCTTTCTGCGGAGTTGGCGGGCTGAGTGGCGCCGAGCTATAGAAGGCTCGGCAGCCATTTTCTGTCATTCGAAGCGCTACCTCCAGTACCGTCAGGCCATCGGCGGAGGGCAGCAGTTGGGAGCTGTAATTGGGGCAAGGATTATCCTTGGCATCGGGCACGGGAACGGGCGCGGGTACTTCAGTCCAGGGGCCAATGCCGTTGGTGGTGTTTACCATGTATACTTTGCCGTTGTCGGGGGCTACTGTATTGTCGGCGTTATTGAGCAGCATTTGCCCGATAACCAACAGTTGACCGTCTTTCTTGCCCGGCACCGGCGCCCAAGCCAAGGTGGGTGCATGCTCAAAGTGATGCCCTGCCGTCGATTCTACGCGGGTACCCTCATCGGCCGGGTCGCCCCAGTTAGTGCCATCTGGCGAAGTGCGGATATAGGTATCGCAGCCAGTACCGCAAATCTCGTAGGTCATGACGAAGCTGCCGTTAGGTAGTTGCTTTACCAGAGGCATTCCGGGGCGTCTTTTTCCATCATTCATGCCTACATCCAGCACTTCTTCGCCCCAGGTCAGCCCCCCATCCAGCGAGACTTTGTGCGCCAGCATCTGATTGTAGCCGTTGGCTTTGCGCTCTTCGCTGGAGTAATACACTACCAATCGACCTTGCTTATCCACGGCAAATTCCGGCTCCCACAGCCCGATAAACCCGCTAACAGGGGTTGAGAAATAGCTCCAAGTGCGGCCTTGGTCCTGGCTGCGGTAAATCCGAATGGAGCACGGACCGCGTCCACCTTTGTCGGTACCCACGGAGGTTGACCAAAATAAGGTACCCGCCGCCGTGTTGCCGAGCTGGCGCGGCACCTCATATAGGCCACTGCAACAATTGCCGGGCGGCGTGGTCTCGGTAACCTCTGCTACAGCCTGCCAGGTTTGGCCATTATCGAGACTTTCGTAGATGTTCCCAGTTCGGCCCGAATCAAAGCTAGCCAGCAGCCGACCATTGGCCGCGCCGCTATGCTGCAGCCGAATGGCGCGCGGATAGTATGTGGGCCGGTTAAGCGGCACCATATTTTGCGCCGATGCCCACCCGCTGCTCAGAATTAGGAATAATAATACGGCCGTCAGGAAACGACAGTTGATGTAGCAAAACTTAGTTGTGATCATAGCAAATAGGGCTTGGGGGGCAAATTCTGTTCACATTCGCTGGCTACCGGCAAGAGCTTACTGATTGTCCAGCGTGAACCGATCAAAAGCGACGGTAGCTGAGCTTGGGCCTTGAGCCAACACGCCTACGCGCACCCCCAAATCCCAGGGCGGAAGGAAGCTACCATCGATGGCGTCACCGCTAGCGGGCATATTTTGCCAGGTTTGGCCACCATCCGGACTATAGGCAAAACGGTATTTGTTGCCGCCTTCCGCTTGCACCCGCAACGTCAGATTCTTACCCTTCGGCAACGCCACTTCGCCCATATTCTCCCGCTTGCCTTTCTTCAGCTGCCATAGGCGGAGCTTACCGCCGCCAGCCGTAAGCGCCAGCGTATTTTCCACATTTCCAATGGTCGTCAGCCCCGCTTGTACGCCGGTGGGCAGCATCGTAGGATCGAATTGGGTGGTAGCGGTATAATTGGTGGTATAGGTCGTTTGGCCGAGCAGCGCGCCCGCGACCTCAGGGCGGACAGTAAGCTGCAATTTGCCTTCGCGCACTGCGATTTTCGGCTTGGCGGTGACGGGCCATTGCCAAGCTAAGCCAAGTGCGGGTCCGTCGAACTCGTCGGTTACGTCATATTGTTCCAGGTTAGCCGTTTGCGTGGCGGGCGTGCTGCCGCCCGTAAACTCGGGCCACCCTTCCGCATTCCAGGTAAATTCGCTTAGTACGCCCTGGCGGCCTATGTTCTGAAAGCCCTCATTCTTGTAGGCATGATGCAGAAAGTACCACCGGTTATCGTGCTGCACCACCGTGCCATGGCCGGGGCATTTCCAGGTATCATTGGGGGCTAAAATGGGGTTCTTGTCGTATTTCTCCCAAGGTCCGAGTAGGTTTTTGGCGCGGGCCACGCCGGTAGCATACGTGCAGCCACTACCACAGCAGCCATTTGCGGCATAAAAAGCATAGAAGTAGTCGTTGTGGCGCACCATAGCCACACCTTCTACCAAATTGCCTTCCCAAGGTGCCGTATTGCGAAACAGCTCGGTTTTCTCGCCGGTGAGGGCCGTGCGCTCCTCGTTGAGGCGCTGGGCCCAAATGGGAGTCGGCTCCTTCACACTGTTGCCATCTTCTTTCCAGACAAGATAAAGCTGCCCCTTCTCATCGCGCATCGGAAAACCATCGATAGAGCCGGCGGGCTGCCCTACCAGGAAGCCATGGTCGCGGTAAGGGCCTTCGGGCCGGTCGGCGCTAGCTACACCTACGGCCAGGTTACCGCCTTTCTTATGGGCAGAGTAATACACATAGGTTTTGCCATTGTCCTGATTGATTTCGGGGCCCAAAAGTAGTAGTCGGCCCAGCTGGGGGCATTTCTGGGAACACATGCCCGACGATCTTCCAATCGGTTAGATTATCGGATTTGAGCAAAGGAAAAACAGGCCCCCAATTCGACGAAGTAGCTGTGGCCCAATAGTTAGTGCCCACTTTCGTTACCGATGGATCAGGAAAGTCACCGGGTAGAACTGGGTTAGGTATAGGCGGCGCTGTGGGTGTTGCGGGAGCCGCAGGCTCAGGTGTAACCGCCGTGGCTGTGGGGTTGTCAGCGGGCTGCGTGGCAGTAGCCGGCGGCTGACAACCAATTACTACACTAAGACCAAGCGTAGCCAGCCAGCCAGCTTTTTTAGAAAAGGAAGAGAGCAAAGTAGTCACGGAAGAGAGCTTGGAGTAAGAAGAGGAGCGGAGTCTTGGGTATCAGCTTATGAGGAATTGAAGCTATAAAACTGTATTCAGAGGTAAAGCAGCCTTTTATTCGCCACTGGGTCGCGGCAGTTTGCTGCCAGTTGGCACAGGCTGCCCAAAGTTGGGGGAGCCATCGGCATTCCAGGTGAATTTCTGCATGCGCGTGCTCCGCGCATCGCCGCACCCCTGCCCCGTCGCCACATTGGCGTGGTAGATCAGCCAGTCCTCCGTACCATCCGGTGATTTGAAAAAGCCATTGTGGCCGGGCCCGTAGGCGTTGCCAGTGGGATTCTTCACAAAAACTGGGGTTGGAGTTTTGGTCCAGGATTTTGGATCCATTGGATCGGCGGTTTGTGAGGCGGTTAGCAGGCCCAGCACATAGTCATCGGTGGAGCAGTGACTGCCTGAGTACACGATGAACGTCTTGTTACCGTGCTTCAGCACTTCGGGGCCTTCGTTGACGTCCGGCTCACCTTTCTTTTCCCACTCATACTCGGGGCTGGAAAGCTCGACGCGCGGCCCGGTCAGCGTCCAGGGGTTGCTCATCTTGGAAATGTAGAGCCGCTGCACCCCATCAGCCGTTTCGCGGTGGCCCGACCACAGGAAATAGCGCAGCCCGTTCTGCTCCAGCACCGTTCCGTCGATGGCCCAAAAGTCTTCCGTAGGATTGGCAATTCGGCCCTTATCGACCCAAGTGCCCGTAGTGGGATCAGGCGACGAGTTTTCTAATACAAACACGCGGTGCCCGTTGCAGCAAAACGGATCGGCGCTAAAATACACGTACCATTTTCCGTCGAAGAAATAGATCTCTGGGGCCCAAATATCGCGGTAGGTATTGCCCGGTGGAGGCGTCCAGATAACCTTTGGTGCCGCTTTGCTCAACTCCGACATCTTCACGGTTTTGCGCAACGACAAATTGCCCCCCGTCGTGCTCATGAAGTAATAGAACCCATCTTTTTGGTATACCCAAGGGTCGGGAGCGGAAGCCAGCAATGGATTCGCATACGTCGTCTCGTCAACTACCAGTGGGGGTGGCGTAACCGAGGACGTCTCCGATTTACTACACCCCAGCAAGCCTACTAGCAGCAAGATTGTGAGCGGTTTACGCAAGACAGTTTTTATTAACATTGAGCAGGATAGAGAAAGGGAATAGGAACTAATGAATGGAGCATTTACACAATACGGCACTTATTTAGCCGCTGGTGTAGTGTTCGTGGCAGGGACAGGCACCGCGCCTGCTGAAGGAGTACCGTTGGCAGCTACGCGCGGCCAGCCATCCTGGTATTCCAACCGGTCGAGGAGCATTACCCGCCCACCCGAGCCAGCCGGGCTTCCGGCAGCGGTTTTTTGGGTGTTGATAGCATGATAAGCAATCCAGTCATGGCCGGCGGCATCCGTGATGACGGAATTGTGGCCGGGCGCCAACCATTGGTTGTTGCGCACCAGAACGGCACTGTTGGGCCGACCAGTTGCTTGAGCGAGCGTTTCAAAGGGGCCGGTAGCGCTGCGCGAGCGGGCCACCAGCACGGCATAGTGGGCTTTGGGGCCGCAGCAGTTGTCACCGGAGTAAAACAGGTAATACCAGCCATCACGCATCACCACCCACGCACCTTCCACCAGCTTCTGATAGCTATCTGTGGTTTTGGAAGTATCAGCTTTAATCAGATTGGTGGCGGTACTGCCCGGCGCGAACGAAGTACGATTGGGCGCCAACTCGCGCACTTTGATGGGCTCGAAGCCGGAACCCCAGTACAGCAGGCGCTTACCCGTAGCGGGGTCGTCGAAGCTCATCGGGTCAATGTTGACGAAGCTCGGCCCGCACTCCATTGGCTGGCCACTATCAACAAAGGGTCCGGCGGGCGATGTAGCCGTAGCCACGGCCAGGCACAGCCCATTTACTTCCTTGCCCTTCACCGGGTATTTGCGAATGTTCGGCTCAGCCGAATAGTAGAGGTAATAGCGCCCATCGTGAAAGCTCACATGCGGTGCCCAGAAATTCTGAGTAGTATCGGCCCAGGCAGGTTTTTGGGGCAGCGCATCGCCCAGATGCTCCCAGGCAACCAGATCGCGGGAGCGAGCCACTTGTATGTTGAGCACTTTGCCCTTGCGCTCCGTCTGCGTACCGTAGGCGTAGTAGTACCCATCAGCAGCTTTAATAACCGTCGGGTCAGGAAAATCTTCGTTTAGAACTGGATTGGTAAACGAAGATTTGCCCCCCAGTACCGACGCGGCAGCCACATCCGGCGCCGTGGTAGTACGCTGGCATCCAAGGAGACCGGTACAAATAATGAGCACCGCTAACAAGCGACAGGTAATCAGGTGCATAGGCAAAGTAGTAACTGTAGAATGCGTCTGGGGGGCTTTTTTATAAGCCCGTTGCCCCTAGCAGCCAAAAAAATTCCGGGCCAGAAGCAGAGGTGACCAGTAGTCACGCACTGTCCCGGCCCGGAACGGAAATACTAGCGGCTAGTCGCCCGCGGCCAGTAATAGATTACCAACCGGGGTTTTGCTTAAGACCTTTATCAATGTCGAGGTCTGTCCGGGGCAAAGGCAATAAGGCCGACTTGCCGGGCACGAAGTTGAGGAAGTCCTGGTCGCGCGTCTTGATCTGATCAACGCCGGCTTGGTTATCGAGTAGGCCAGAGCGAGTCAAATCGAAGAAGCGAACACCTTCACCACCTAGCTCGACAGCACGCTCGTGCAGAATCTGGGTTTTCATCTGCGCCTGGCTGAAGCTACCCGCTAGCGGCACTATACCAGCACGGGCGCGTACCTGATTGATAAGCGGAATAGCCGCCGCTGTTTGCCCTAAGTTATTGAGCGCTTCAGCTTGCATTAGGAGGATGTCGGCGTAGCGGATAACGCGAATGTTGATACCTGAGTGGTAGTCTTCAAAAGTCCGGGTACGGTCGTTCTGGTATTTGCGCCAGAACAGTTCATTCGGATCATTATAGCCACGCTGAGCATATGTCCGGCCATAAATCGGCATGGCAGAGTTGAATACCGTAACATCACGACGTGGATCTACGCCCCCAGTGGCAGTAAGATCGGAGAACTCGGTGAACAACCAACGGCGAGGCTGACCATCGCTCCAGCCAATGCCACGAGGCCCAAAGAACTGAGCCCGGTTGTTACCTTCCGATCCGCCAGGAGCATCTTGCGCATCACCCTGCAAAGCATCAGAGAACTGTATTTCGAAGACGGACTCGGGGTTATTTTCGCTTGTCATCGTGAAGTTATCCACGTAGTTTTCAACCAGTCTATACTTGCCTGAGCTGATAACCTTCGTGAATTGCGCTGATGCTTCAGCCCACTTACGTTGCTGCATAAGGGTTTTGCCCATCAGCGCCTGCGCGGCTCCTTTGGTAGCACGCCCGATATCAGCCCCCGTGTACTCAGTAGGTAAGCCTGCTTCAGCAATAGCCAAGTCAGCCAGCACCTGCGCGTAGTTTGATTCAATGGTTCCTTGGGGCGCCCGTGAGGTAGCCGTAGAAACTTCCAGAATCATGGGCACATTGCCGTAGAGCGAGGTCAGGTTAAAGTAATATAGCGCCCGCAGAAAGTGTGCTTCGGCCAGCAACCGCGTCCGCATGGCCGCATCCATCGTCGTGATGGTAGGCAGGTTGGCAATGATTTGATTGGTACGGTACACGCCCCGATAATGGTCGGTCCACATTACTTCAGAAGGCTCGAAGTTGTAATCGAGCTGAAGAAAACGAGTAAAGTTGGCGAGGTCGGTCCAAGGGCTGGCGCTATATCCTTCATCAGAGCGCAAGTCTGTGGCAAACCAGTACCAGCGGCTATAGGTACCGGGCAGCTGTAACGTGCCATAAGCCGACGTCACTGCCTTCATTGCATCGTCCTGGGTTTTCCAGAAGTCCTGCGTGGAGGGCTGATTGGGATTCACCTTTTCCAGCAGATCTTTTTCGCAGCTGCTCAGCGACAATATACCAGCCAGTGCTGCTACGGTAAGTTTATTTATTTTCATGACTACAGGATGGTAATAGGTTTAAGATCAGCGCTTAAGAGTAAGCGCTGATCAACCAAAATAGTTTAGAAACCAAGCTGAATTCCGCCCGTGAAGGTGCGCAGGTTGGGGAAAGAGCTAAAGTCTACACCCCGCTCAAAAAAGTTGCCGTTCACAACCTCCGGATCCGGACCACTATAGTCGGTGAAGGTCAGCACGTTTTGGCCTGTCACATAGATGCGCACATTGCTGATACCCTTCACTTTGCCCGTCAAAGACTCAGGAATCGTGTAGCCTATCGAGATGTTCTTTAGGCGCAAGTAAGAGCCATCTTCCAGGAAGCGGGAGCTGCCCCGAGCGTTAGAAGCAGCAGCTTCACGCAGGTTGGCCGTAGTACCGCCACCCTGCAGGGCGCGCGGGGTAGAGCTGGAAGGCGCATCTGGCCGCCAAGGCGTGAAGTCGGCGCGGAAGTTAGCAGGGTCGTCGGTGCGGTCCATAGTAGCGCGGGCTACGTTGAACAATTCGTTGCCCCCCGATCCTTGGAAGAGCAAGGAAAAGTCTACTCCTTTAAAGCCAGCGTTAGCACCTAAGCCATATTGAATTTTCGGAATAGAAGTATCGTAGAAAATACGGTCGGAGTCATTAATCTGTCCGTCATCATTCGTATCGCGGTAGCGGGCATCGCCAGGAGCAGCATAAGGCTGAATAACGCGACCAGCAGAGTTTACGTGTCTGGTTACTTCCTCCTGGGTCTGGAACACACCATCAAATGGAATCAGGAAGAAGGCGCCTACTGGGTGGCCCACCTCTGTCCGGGTAACACCGCTCGGAATGCTCTGCCCTTCCTGAGAAAGGCGCAGTACTTCATTTTTAACGGTGGTCAGGTTGCCCGTTACCCCGTAAGTGAAGGCGCTGCGGTTGTCCTGGTAGCCGAGTTGGAGCTCAAAACCCTTATTCTCGATATCACCAATGTTGACGAAGGGCCGAGTACCTGAGTTGCCCAAATAAATTGGCAGCAGCGGGTTTACAAGCGCATCCTCCGTCCGGGAGGTGTAATAGTCGGCGGATAAAGTGATGCGGTCATCGAAAAGCCCCAGATCTAAACCGTAGTTGGTGGTAAAGCGTGACTCCCACTTAATCCCTTCGCTGGGAATGGTCGTCTGGATCGAACCTACAGTTACCACGTTACCATTGTACACGTAGTTGGCGTTCTGATTAATTACGCCCTGATAGCGGTATTCACCGATCGCGTCATTTCCGTTTACGCCGTAGCTGACGCGGGCTTTCAGGTTGCTGATGTAAGGAGCTGATTCTTTCAGGAAATCTTCCTCACTGATGCGCCAGCCCAGGGAAGCCGCACCAAAGTTACCGTAGCGGTTTTCGGGGTCGAAGCGGGAAGACCCGTCGCGACGGAAGCTACCTGTAAGCAGGTAGCGGTTCTTATAATCGTAGACGGCCTGCGTGAAATACGACCGTTTGGAGTACTCCGAATCGGTTCCGGTAACCTCTGGACCAGTAGTACCCGCACTGAGTACAAAGTTATAGTTTGGGCCAGTACCGTATCCGCGGTTTAGTCCCCGCGAGAAGGTGTTTTTACCTCTCTGCTCCGAGTAGCCCAGGATTACATTAATCCCATGATCCCCGAACTGCTTATTGAAATCTAGAATGTTTTCTACGATCAGGAAGGAGTTATCCCCTCGCTGCTCCTGATACGTCGACTGGTACTCGTTCTGTGGTTGGTTCTGGGTAATGCGGCCGTATTTGCGCGAGTTGCGGTCGACATAGTCTAGGGTTTCTACCCCCACATTCAACTTATACGATAAGAAGTCGAAGAATGCGTATTCCGCATTGACGCTACCCTGAAGGCGGTTGTTGTACTGCGACTCGTCCCGGATGAGCTGCGACGCCACCGGATTGGTACCAAAGGTGTTAGCCGCTGGGCTACCATAGCCAAAGCCGCTGCCAGTGCTTTCCGTAGGATCATAAACAGGAATAGTAGGTAGCAGGCGGATAGCATCTTGGAAGGGAGCCCCACTTGGCAAGTCGGTGAGGGCGTGAGCCAACTGCAGGGATTCGCTTAGCTTGAAGCGACCGGCCGTCAGCCCTGAGTTCAGGCGGAGAGTATAACGCTCAAAGTCCGTCCCAATCAGCGCACCTTTTTGTTTAAAATAGCCCCCGAGATCAGGAAATTGGTGCTGAAGTTCTCCCCTGTTGAGCCCCCTGAGAAATTCAGATTATAGTCCTGTACGGTACCGGTGCGCAGAATCTCATCCTGCCAGTCGGTGTTGGCATAGTTCTCCGGATTAGCCGCGGAAGCCAGGGGCGTCAGGCCTGCGTTCTGGTAAGCTTCGCGGCTGAGTGCAGCCCATTCGCTAGCGTTGGTCAGATCCCAGCGGTCTACTACGTTTTGTACACCAGCGTACGCGTTGAAGCCAATAGTTGGCTTGCCCGCTTTACCCTTTTTCGTAGTGATAATGACAACGCCATTTGCCCCCTGAGAGCCATAGATGGACGTTGAGGACGCATCCTTCAAGACCGTCAACGATTCAATATCCGACGGATTCAAGTCGCGGATATTATTCGTCCAAAGGCCATCCACTACGAATAGCGGAGCACTACCGCCGTTGAGTGTGCCAATACCGCGGATATTAAAGATAGGAGCCTGGCCAGGCGTGCCGCTATTCGAAATCTGGACGCCAGTGGTGCGGCCCTGGATAGCTTCCGTAATAGTTGCTACAGGTGCCCTTTTGGCCGCTGCCACGTCTACGGGGCTCACCGCGCTGGTCAAGTTCTGGCGGTTTTGGGTGGTGTAGCCCAGCACTACTACCTCTGATAGTGCCTGTGCATCAGGAGTTAGGGGTACATCAATAGTGGTGCGGCCACCTACGGCAATTTCCCGGGGCGTATAGCCCACGTAGGAAACAACTAATGTTGCGTTGTCTGCCACGGTGATGCTATAACGACCCTCAACATCAGTGCTGGTGCCGTTGGAAGTGCCCTTTACCACTACGTTCACACCGGGTAGGCCCTCGCCTTTTTCATCCGTCACACGACCAGTCACGGTTACATCAGGAGTCTGGATTATCGCAGCGGAAGGCAGTGCTGCACGTACGCTGGCCGCGGCGTTAGCCGCGGCAGCGACGGTAAGCGGCAGGTAGCAGATAAGCGCTGGAATGGCGAGCCAGCGCAGCTTGGGTACAGTCTTTTTCATAGAGAAAAGGTAGGATAGGGAAGGTGTTCGTTCAGGAAAGGAGAATGGAAGCACATATAAATGGCAAGCAAATCTTACTATGTGCGCAAACGTTTGCGGACTCTTTGCTAAAAAAATCAGTTGACCAGGAAGCATTATTCTTCGGGGTGAACTGAATTATTACTGATGTTGGCCAGAGAAAACGCACGCGAACGGGCATTATGGCTCTCAGCCAAGTAAGTAAGTGCTGTAAGGATAACAGGAAATTAAACTAATGTCAAGAGAAATCATGCAATTTTCGTTAGCTCGACAATTCATTGATAAAACTATCAACAGTAATTCCTGCATTATATTAAGTCGAAGCAGGCAGATCTTATTTAGCTGACTGAATCATATCCTTAGGATTAATTTCAAATACCAAATTCTAAAACTTAGCAATTTCTACTTGCACTAGCGCAATTTGAAAAACCTAATCGCAAAGCATTATTTGTTGACTTAATACTTTGAAAATCAATTATATAAAGATTTATTCGTCATTAGCAACTGTAGTCATTTACTAGTTTTCTGGGCCCGCTAGCGACCTGCTTTGATGTATTCTTATGACCGGGGTTTTACACACCAAGCGAATAGCAAGGAGACGTACTCGTTAGCAACTAAAAGGCGCAATCGTTTGCGTTTTACAACCGGGTTTCTCACCTTTAGCATTGCTCTTCTCCCCCCCCTATTTTTGTTTCATTCTTTGCCTTATACCCTTATGTCTTCCCACTCTATAACTACTGCCTTCGAAAGCCACTTCGGATATGTTCCGCTTTTGGTGAGAGCTCCGGGTCGGGTAAATCTGATTGGTGAGCACACTGATTATAATGGCGGCTTTGTATTGCCTGCCGCAGTAGACAAGGAGATTCACTTTGCGGTTGGGCTAAACGGCGGCGATACGGCCCGCCTCGTGGCACAGGACCTGAATGAGACGCATGATTTTTCCCTGACCGAAGAGATAAAGCCCGGCAAAACGCAGTGGACAAACTATCTGAAAGGTGTTGTGGCGCAGATGCAACGAAAGGGCGCAGATGTGCCTGGCTTTGATTGTGTGTTCGGGGGTAATATTCCACTGGGCGCAGGCATGTCATCCTCGGCAGCCATAGAATGCGGGTTGGCTTTTGCCTTAAACGAGTTGCTGGGGGGCAAATTTGACCGCTTGGAACTGGCTCACATGGGGCAGGCCGCTGAGCACGAATTTGCTGGTGTAAAGAGTGGCCTGATGGATCAGTTTGCCAGTCTCTTTGGGCGCGCCGGCCACGTTGTACGCCTAGATTGCCGCTCGCTTGACTACGAGTATTTCCCCTTCGATACCACCGCTTATCGTCTGATTCTGTGCAACTCCGGCGTGAAGCACGCTTTGGCCAGCTCCGAATATAATACCCGCCGCCACGAATGCGAGCAGGGCGTGGCGCTGCTACAGCGGTATTATCCGGAGGTAAAAAGTTTACGGGATGCTACCTTGTCGCAGCTTCAGGCGCACGAGGCCGAGTTAGGCGATGTACTGTATCGTCGGTGCTCCTACGTGGTGGAAGAAAACCTGCGGGTGGAAGCTGCCTGTCAACATTTGCTGGAAGGCAACTTTCAGGCTTTCGGTCAGGAAATGTATGGCTCACACGCCGGATTGCGCGATAAGTATGAAGTGAGTTGCCGGGAGCTCGATGTATTGGTGGAGTTGGCCCGACCTCTGCCAGGCGTATTAGGGGCGCGTATGATGGGGGGCGGCTTTGGAGGCTGCACTATCAACTTAGTAGAAACCGATAAGGTAGATGCTTTTGTAGAGCACATGATAGCTGGTTATCAGCGGAAGCTAAACTTATCGCTTGAAACCTATCGGGCTAGTATTGTAAGCGGCGTAGAAGTGGTGGAAAGCGTAGAAGCAAGCAGATAGAATCGCGCTGCTCATTTATTCACTATCAACCGCTACTTGCCATGACATTTGATACCGCCGAACACTCCCACCGCCGCTACAACCCACTTACGGGCGAGTGGATACTCGTATCACCTCACCGATCGAAGCGGCCGTGGCAGGGGCAGCAGGAAGAAACACCAGCCGACGTGCGGCTCACCTACGACCCCACCTGCTACCTCTGTCCTGGCAATACGCGCGTGGGGGCATTGTGAACCCGCCTTACGATAGCACCTTCGTATTTGCCAACGATTTTGCCGCGCTGCAAGCCGATGCGCCCGTGGGTGAGATAACCGTGGGCGGACTATTGCGCGCCGAAGCCGAATCAGGAGTGGCGCGCGTTATCTGCTTTTCGCCCCGCCACGATCTGACACTGCCCGAGATGGACGAACCAGCCATTCGGCGCGTAGTGGACCTGTGGGTAGAGCAGTATCTGGAGCTGGGCGCCCGGCCGGATATCAACTACGTGCAGATATTTGAGAACAAAGGAGCCATGATGGGCGCCAGCAATCCGCACCCGCACGGCCAGATCTGGGCGCAGCGGACGGTGCCATCTGACCCGGCCAAGGAAACCGTTCAGCAGGCCGCCTACTTTGCCGAGCACGGTCGCAGCTTGCTCAGTGCTTACCTGGAAGTGGAGCTACAGGAAAAAACTCGGGTAGTGGTCGAAAACGAGCATTTCGTGGTGTTGGTGCCCTTCTGGGCCGTGTGGCCTTATGAAACGCTGCTTGTTTCGCGTCGCCACGTAACCAGTATCGAGCAGCTTACCAACGACGAGAAAGACGCGTTTGCCGCTATTCTGCGCCAGCTCACTATCCGCTACGACAACCTGTTTCAGATTTCTTTCCCCTACTCTGCCGGTCTGCACCAACGCCCGACCGACGGGCAAGCGCACGAAAGCTGGCATCTGCACATGCATTTCTATCCGCCGCTGCTGCGCTCCGCTACGGTGCGTAAGTTTATGGTAGGCTACGAGCTGCTGGCCAACCCCCAGCGTGACGTGACGGCCGAGTTTGCGGCCGAGCGTCTGCGCAGTTTGCCCGCCGTGCACTACAAGCAGTTAGCATCTTCAGAAACGGAAGCCAAGTAACATCAGCTTTAAGAACGGAGAACATTAGCCCGTAAAAAAGTCCCCCAGAGCAGTTCTGGGGGCTTTTTTACGGGCTAAGATTATTTGGCTTTTAGCGCGGCTTCAATAGCTGCATCGGCCTTTTCGGCGTTCAGTCGCTTGATCACGCTTGCTTCGTCCTGGCGGTAGGGCGTGCCATCGGGGTGGAATACTTCGTGGAACCACTCAATTGGCTCACTGCCGTCGGCTAGAGGCGTATCCCACTGATACTTCGTGTTCGTTTTGCCCGCAACCAAGCCCCAGTTGATAGCCCCCACGTTTTGCTTCTTCAGCAGCGGCATAATATTAGCAAACCGGCTGCCCCGAATACGAGCCATATACTCCGTGCAGATGAGTGGCCGGCCGTGGGTTTCCAGCATTTCGATGATGCGCTGGTGAGCGGGCGTGTCGTCGTAGCAGTGGTAGGTGATTACATCCGAATTCATGGCCTGAAAGGCGTTCAGCTTTTCAAAATCCCAGGCCCAAAGGCCTATGCTCAGCGGCTGATCGGGGTTGACAGCGCGGGCCCAGCGGAATACGTTGCGTACCAGTGGTAAAGAGTTTTCCTTGTGGTTGCTGTTGCCCGGCTCATTATACAAGTCCCAGAGCAGAATGCGCTTGTCATTTTTGAACTGCGTCATTACGTCGGTGACGTACTTCTGCAACACTGGAAATAGGGTCGAGTCCTGGGAAGTGGGCTCACCGCCGGGGTCCTGCACCCAGCCTGAATTGTGAATGCCAGGCTTCGGCGCAGGCTGCGGGCCGGCTTTGTAGTCCTTGTTCCAGCAATCGTCGAAGAACACGAACATGGTCTTGATCTTGTGCTTGTCGGCGATGCCCAGGTATTGATCCATGCGCTTCTTAAATCCTTGCGGGTCTTGCTCCCACGCCAAGTGATGCAAAAACACACGCATGGTGTTGAACCCGATACTTTCGGCGTAACCTAACTCCTTGTCGATGGTAGCAGGATCGAAGGTGGCCGCTTGCCACATTTCGAGCTGGTTGATGGCGGTGCTGGGCGTAAAATTGGCCCCCGACATCCAATCCTGGGCTTTGTACCAAGCGTTGGCTTTTTCCGGCGTCCAGCGGGTACCAACCGCGGCTTTGGACGTTTTGGCTGCTTTGGTTTTTCGATTTTGTGCTTGTAGCTGAACCTCGGGCGTTGCCACCAGCAACAGCAGAATAAATAGCAGAGCTTTCTTCATGCGCTTAAGATTTGGGGAGAGTGTGGATGTATAGGAAGTTTTCTCAAAGCTTCGAGCTACTTACTGGCACTGGCAGGAGGCAGCGTACCGAAGCGAATTTGCACGTTGTGGCCGCCGCCGGGTCGTTTTTAAGAAGTTACACTGCTTAGGGCCAAGCCTGCCTTTTAATAGTGAGCAACGTTTACTTTTCGCCGGAAGGCCTGGGCAGGGCTACTCCAGTGGAAATGGGCTGCCCAAAGCTGGGCGTATCATCGGCATTCCAGGTAAATTTCTGGGCGCGGGGCGTACGGAAACGGCCGCAGCCCTGACCTGCCTCGTCGTTGGCGTGGTAGAGAATCCAGTCTTCGGTGCCATCCGGCGATTTGAAGAAGGAATTATGACCCGGTGCGTACACTTTTACCGCAGGCGCCTGCTGAAAAACGGGCGTTATAGTTTTGGTCCAGGAGCCGGGCTTAAGCAGGTCGCTGGTAGCGGAGGCGGAGAGCATGCCCAGAGCGTATGTATCGGTCCAGCAACCACTAGCTGAATAAATTAGGTGAATTTTCTTGCCGTGGCGCAGCAGCTGCGGACCTTCGTTCACATCCACATGGGGCGGATCGTTCGGATTGTTTAAGTCGCCATTGCGCTCCCAATGAAAAACAGGTGTGGAAAGTTTGTGCCGCTCCCCATCTATAGTCCAGGGGTTTTTCATCTTGGCGATGTAGATTTCCTGGCGGCCGTTTACGTCGCCCTCCCAGCCCGACCACACGAAATACAGCTGCCCATCGTGGTCGTATACCGAGCCGTCGATGGCCCATTTGTCGGTGGGGTCCGTGATTTTGCCTTTGTCAACCCACGTGCCTTCCATTGGATCGGGCGAGGAGTTTTCGAGTACCCACAGACGGTGCGTTTGGTTGGTGCCGGCGTCGGCGGCGTAGTACAGGTACCATTTGCCCCCCAGATAATGCAGCTCCGGCGCCCAGATATCTTTGGAGTTGGGGCCGGTGGCAGGCGGCGTCCAGACTACTTTTTTGGGAGCGTTCTTTAGCTGGCTTAATGACTTAGTTTTCCAGAGCGTGATGTTGCGACCCGTTGTGTTGGTGTAGTAGTAATAGCCGTCTTTGTAAATGCTCCACGGATCGGCTCCTCCAGGCAAGAGTGGATTTGTAAAGGTGTTATCGGAAGCAGCCGGCGTTTGGGCCCAGGCGGTGGGGCCCACGCTACAGCCGAGCAGCAGTAAAAGCAGCAGTTTTTTCATTCTATGCAATTGTAAACTCTAGTTCTAGGCGGTCATGCAGAGCGGAGCGAAGCATCTCGCGTGCTGATGTTGCCAAGCTAACTGTATAAATCATCTGTCATCCTGAGCTTGCGAAGGACCTTATGGCAGTTAAACGACTAGTATTACTATGACTCGTTTCAGGGTGAGAAGGTCCTTCCTTCGTCAGGATGACAACGAAACAACATCAGCACGTGAGATGCTTCGCTCCGCTCTGCATGACCGCCTTTATCATTTATAGAAAGCTCTCAAAAAAGCCCCCCAGTCTTATTTTGAAGTGCCGCTAGGGCGAGGCAGCGGCTTTTTGGTTGATACAGGGGCGCCAAAGTTGGGCGTGCCATCGGTATTCCAGGTAAAAGGCTGCATGCGCGAGCTGCGCTGTTCGCATTTGCCGGTGGCAGCATCTTTAGCGTGATACACTATCCAATCCTGCTTACCGTCGGGCGACTTGGTGAAGCTGTTGTGACCGGGGCCATACACGCTATTAGCCTCCGACTTTTTGAACACCGGCTGGGGGGCTTTTTTCCAGGAACTGGCTTGCAGCAGATCGGCATTTTGGTCGGCCGTGAGCATGCCGAGCGAGTAGTTGTCGTCCCAGCAGGCGCTGGCTGAGTACACAATAAATAACTGGCCTTTTTTGCCGGGCAAAAACTCCGGTCCTTCCAGAATCTGGCGCCCGCCGCCTTTTTCCCAGTCGTAGGTAGGTGTGGCAATTGTCACTTCCTTGCCGGCTTGCAGGGTCCAGGGGTTCTGCATGGGCGCAATTGCCAGCACGCTTTGCGGCCCCACGTAGGCCGAATACACGAAATAACGTTTCCCTTTATGCTCAAATACGCTGCCGTCGAGGCCTGTGTATTTCGTATTCACCTTGCCCCTGTCAGTCCAGGTTCCGGTGGTAGGGTCGGCACTGGCGTTTTCCAGAACGAATACGTAGCGCGTGTTATCCCCAAAATTTGCCTTGTCGGTGGCTGTGTAATAGAGGTACCATTTACCATCTAGGAAATGTAGCTCTGGCGCCCATATCTCATATGAGTTCGGCCCTGTAGCAGGTGGCGTCCACACCGTTACGGGCTTGGCTTCACGCACTTGACTCAAGTCTTTGGTTTTCCAGAGCACCAAGCGGTTGCCCATAGTATTCGTGTAATAATAGGTATCACCCTGCCGGATAACCCACGGATCGGGGCCATTAGCAAGCAAGGGATTAGTGAAGGTGGCCGCCGTTTGAGCCTCACTCACGAAGGGCATAACGGCGAGCATTGCCAGCAAGAGAAAGCGTTGTTTGATATTCATAGGTAAGGGTAGGTAGAGTAGTAAACGCAAACGTTTGTTTAGTAGCCGCAACAACTACTATATCACGTTGGAGCCGAAAGTTGCCGGAGCGGCGCATGCCGCAGCAAGTCAGCATCGATCCGGTTGAGATAAAAGTTCTTATTCTTACTCATAGGCTGCTAGTGAAGGAAGAAAGGCCGATGATCCTTCCTAGGTAACGACTGCTATTACAGCCAATTTTACTAGTGCAGTAGGAAGTTGCCCAGATAAGTTTGGACGAGCGATGCGGCCAATCTAAGACAGATTATTATATTGTGCAAACGTTTGCGCATAGTTGCGCTTCCGGTTATTCGCTTCCCCGCCCCGACTAGCCACCGTACTTAACCTCTGCTTATGCTACGAAACACGCTACTCCTTCTCCTGCTTTTGGGCACTCTGGGGCCAGTTATGGCTCAAAAAGCCACCTTCAATGGACTCGGGTCTGAATTAGGAAATCTGTACCGGCTCTCCGACGCCCAGACCCGCTCTATCAGCCCCGAAAACTTTAACGGCGCGAAAGGAAAAGGCGGTATGGCTACGGAAGGAACTGGCAAAAACGCTTCCCGCGACTTGGGCCAGGGCTGGAAAGTGAGCCCCAGCGTGATCATCAAAGCTGGTCAGACCATAACGGTGGCCGAAATCAATGGCTCGGGGGCCATTCAGCACATCTGGATGACACCCACCGGACTGTGGCGGTTTGCCATTTTGCGCATGTATTGGGATGAGGAGAAAGAGCCCTCGGTTGAAGTACCGGTGGGCGATTTTTTTGGCCAAGGCTGGGGTCAAGTAGCCATGCTCAACTCCATTCCGGTTGTGGTAAACCCCGGTAGCTCATTCAATTCCTACTGGTTGATGCCCTTCCGTAAGAAGTGTCGCATCACGATGGAGAATATCGATGAGAAGGACATGGTGCTGTATTACCAAATAGACTACACACTCACCGATGTGCCCAACGATGCGGCTTACTTTCACGCCCAGTTTCGGCGCCAGAACCCAACCCAGTACAAAGTACCCTACACCATATTGGACGGCGTAAAAGGCCGCGGGCACTATGTGGGCACTTACATGGCCTGGGGCGTGAACAGCAACGACTGGTGGGGCGAAGGCGAAATCAAGTTCTACATGGATGGCGACAAGGAGTGGCCCACCATTAATGGCACCGGCACCGAAGACTACTTTTTAGGTTCCTACAACTTCGAAAACAAGAAGACCAAGCAGTACCAAGAGTACACCACACCCTACGTGGGTTTGCACCAGGTAATAAGGCCCGACGGGCTGTATCAGGCCAATACGCGTTTTGGAATGTACCGCTGGCACATCCCGGATCCGGTCCGGTTCCAGCAAGATTTGCGCATTACCATTCAGGCGTTGGGCTGGCGCTACAATGGCCGATATCTGCCCCTGCAGGATGATGTGGCGTCAACGGCTTTTTGGTACCAAACGGAGCCGCACGCGCCATTTCCTAAACTACCCAGCAAAGACGATCTAGAAACCAAGTAACGCTCAGTTCAGCATTGCATCTGGCCCAACTCATCCTACATCAACACGTCAATCCGTCATTTTTGCCCCCCACTATGCCTCTTCACTCCTCCCGTCGCGAATTTCTTCAGCGCAGCACGCTCGGTTTGGGCGCGCTGGCGTTCTTGCCTTACTGTACTTCGCGCAGCAACGAAGCCACAGATAGCAACCCCGAAGCGCCCACTGAAGGTAAAGCTGAAAGCGGTGGTACCTACACCAACCCCGTGTACGCGGGGCAGTTTCCCGACCCATTTGTGCTGCGGCACGAGGGCACCTATTACGCCTTTGCCACCACCGGCCAAAGCCAGAAAAAAGACGGGCGCATTTTCTCTATTCTGACTTCCAAAAATCTCTACGATTGGGAGGAAGTAGGCGGCGCGCTCACGCCGCCCGCAGGTTCAGAAGGAGCCGATTTTTGGGCCCCAGAAGTAGTGTTTGTCAACGGCAAGTTCTATATGTACTACTCCAGAGGTGGCGGCGCTATCAACGCCAATGTGGGCCACCGCCTGCACGTAGCTACCAGTGATAAACCAGCCGGGCCTTATGAGGAAGTGGCGCTAATGGACGTACCGGAAAGCAAGTTCACTATTGATGCTCACCCCTTTCAGGACACCGATGGCTCGTGGTACCTTTTCTACGCCCGCGATTTTATCGACTCCAACGACGGCTATTATCCGGGCACCGGCCTCGTAGTAGATCGACTCATCGACATGACCAAGTTGGCCAATGAAAGCCGCACCGTCATGCGGGCTCGCCACCCCTGGACGCTGTTTGAAGCCAACCGCCGCATGCCTATTTATGATAACAAGGTGTTTGCCCAATGGCACACGCTGGAAGGACCATTTATGCGCAAGCACGAAGGCAAATACTACTGTTTCTACAGCGGCGCCAACTTCCTGACCGACCGCTACGGCGTCGATTTTGTGGTTGCTGATTCTATTCTCGGACCCTACTCCGATGCGGGTGCCGAGAAAGGCGCCCGTGTACTGCACTCAGTACCGGGCAAAGTGCGTGGCCCGGGCCACCACTCCCACGCCATGAGCCCCGATGGCAAAACCGAAGTACTCGTGTATCACGCTTGGGACGAAGCCATGAAAGAGCGGCAACTATGCATCGACCTGCTCCTCTGGACACCCGAAGGTCCGCGCTGCCAGGGCCCCACCTACACGCCTCAGCCTCGCTTGACGTAGAGAGTTTCGCCCCCTAGAACGTCATACAGCGCACCGCGAAGCATGACCGCTACTAATTAAATACTTAAGCTGAATTCTTGTTCTACGTACTACTCTTTATGAGACTTATCAAATATCCTCTTCTCCTACTGACTTTGCTTACGCAGCTTTCGGCGCAAGCTACCGTGCGTGTGCCGAAGCTGGTGGGCGACCATATGGTGCTTCAGCGAGATAAGCCCCTGCAACTCTGGGGGTGGGCCGACGCGGGCGAAGCGGTAACAGTTTCGTTTCGAGGAAAAAGCTACCCGGCCAAAACGGGCGGACCGGGAAACAAATGGACGGTGACGCTGCCGGCTCAGCCAACGGGTGGCCCTTACGAGATGAGTATTAAAGGCTCGAATACCATTCAAATTCGCGACATTCTGCTGGGTGATGTGTGGCTGGCTTCCGGGCAGTCGAACATGGAATGGCCGCTGCAACAAAACGTAGTCAACTTTAAGCAGGAAATAGCCCAGGCAAATTTTCCTCGTATTCGCCTGCTCAATGTGCAGGATGCCACGGCGGCTGCCCCACAGGCGGACTTCAAGAGTGAAGGCTGGAAAGTGTGCAGTCCCGAAACGGTGGGGGGCTTTTCGGCCGTGGCATACTTCTTCGGGCGCGATCTACACCAGCAGTACAAGGTACCCATTGGGTTGATTGCGAGCGAATGGGGCGGCACACCCGCCGAAGCCTGGACCAGCGGACAAACTCTGCGCAACTTCCCGGAATTTGCCCCCCAGGTGGCAGCTTTGGAGTCCAGCACGGGTCCGGCGCGCCAACAGGCCGATTATCAGGCCGCCCTAGCCGCGTGGAAGAAAAGCCCCGCCAGTCAGGATAGGGGCCTGATACCTGGGCAGACTTCTTGGACTGATCCGGCTTACACACCTACCAGTTGGCCCACGATGCAACTGCCCGGCCTATGGGAAGACCAGCCGGAGCACCCCGAGCTGCGCGGCTTCGACGGCATTATCTGGCTACGCCGGGAAGTAACGCTGCCTGCCACCGTTGCTGGTCAGCCGCTTACGCTTTCGCTGGCCCAAATCGATGACCGTGACTCAACCTGGTTCAATGGTGTATTGGTGGGCAGCACTAACGGCTACACCCAACCCAGAGGCTACACGGTGCCAGGTACTGCCGTGCGTGCCGGCCGCAACGTCATTGCGGTGCGCGTGGTAGATACGGGCGGAGGTGGGGGCATCTGGGGCAAGCCTGAGGAGCTTTATCTCAAAACGACTACCCAAACTATACCGCTAAATGGCCCCTGGCAATACCAACCTGCCTATGATCCGGCCAGCGTTCCAAAAAATCCCTTCCCCGGCGGCACCCAAAACCAGCCGACAATGCTTTACAATGCCATGATTGCTCCGCTAGTACCCTACGCCCTGAAGGGTGTAATCTGGTATCAGGGCGAGAGCAACGCCGAGCGCGCGTATCAGTACCGCGCGTTGTTTCCGGCCCTTATTCAGGATTGGCGCACCCAGTTCGGACAGAAAGACCTTCCTTTCCTATATGTACAGTTGGCCAGTTTTGGTCCCCAGCAAGATCAACCCGCCGACTATGCCTGGGCTGAGTTGCGGGAAGCTCAACTGATGACGCTTGCTCAGCCTAAAACCGGCATGGCCGTCGCCCTAGACCTCGGCAACCCCAACGATATTCACCCCCTCAACAAGCAAGATGTAGGGCATCGCCTAGCCTTAGAAGCGCGGCGCGTGGCCTACGGCGATAAAGCCGTAGTTTCTTCCGGCCCCGCCTATAAGTCGATGAAGGTGGAGGGTAACCGCGTTCGACTGCAATTCGATAATATGGGCAGCGGCCTCATACTGAAAGACAACAGCGGGCCCTACCTGAAAGGCTTTGCCATTGCCGGCACCGACCGCAAGTTTGTGTGGGCCCAGGGCAAGCTGGAGGGCAATTCGCTCGTACTCTATAGCGATCAAGTAGCCAAGCCGGTTGCCGTGCGCTATGCTTGGGGCAACAGCCCATTTGTCAATCTTTATAATAAAGAAAACCTGCCAGCCTCGTCCTTTCGCACAGATACCTGGCCGGGTGTCACGGAAGGTAAAAAGTAAGATACTTTTTGCGTAGATTACTCAACTTTTTTGCGTCATTTTTTGCATTAAGTGTTGCGTAGCTATTTCTTTATTCTCTAAAAATCTACTTCTGTGGCAAGCAAGCGAGCGTCTATTTCGGATATGGCGAAAGAGCTGAATGTATCCGTTTCCACCATTTCGCGGGCGCTTAGCAATCATTCCAGTATTAGCGAGGCTACGAAGAAAAAAGTGTGGAAGCTGGCGCAAGAGCTTAACTATCAGCCCAACCACTTAGCGGCGGCACTACGCAAAGGCAAGAGCAATTTGCTGGGCGTGATAGTACCCCACATTGACGGTCACTTCTTTTCCTCTGTAATGCATGGCATCGAGACAGTGGCCAGCAAAGCGGGTTTCAACGTGTTGATTTGCCAATCGAACGAGGACGTAACGCACGAGCGCAAAAACATCGAAACGCTTATTAATGCGCAGGTAGAAGGCATCTTGGTGTCGCTGGCCCGCACCACCCGCGACTTCAAGCATTTCGAAAAGGTCCGCAAACGGGAGATTCCACTCGTGTTTTTTGACCGCGTTTTGGAAGGGCAAGATGTGAATGCCGTGGTCATCGACGACCGCGAGGGCGGTTATCTGACCACCAAGCACCTCATCGCGCAAGGCTGTCGGCGCATTGCGCATTTTGCGGGCCCGCAGCACCTGAATATCTACAAAAATCGTCGTCAAGGCTACTTTGATGCCCTGCGGGAACACGATTTGCCCATCAATGAGGAGCTTATTTTTTACTGCGACATGACCCTAGAAGACGGCATTGTGGGCATGAAGCACCTGCTGCAACTGCCGGAAGTGCCCGATGCCGTGTTTTCGGCCAGTGACTTCTCCATTGTAGGAGCGATGCAAGTGCTCAAAGCCCAGCGCCTGCGGGTACCGGAGGATATAGCCTTGGTCGGCTTCAGCAACGAGTCATTTACCTCCCTCACGGAGCCCATGCTCACCTCCGTCGACCAGCGCTGCGAGCAGATGGGGCAGTCGGCGGTGCGCCTGTTTTTGGAGCTAGTGGAGGAAAAAAGCACGAAGTTTTCGCCCCGCCGCATCGTACTTCAGCCTGACCTTATTATTCGGGATTCTTCAATCAAGGACAAAGTCGGCGGAAAGTAAAGGGCTATGTTCTACCGCAAAAAAGCCCCCCAGAAATATTTCTGGGGGGCTTTTTTGCGGTAGAACATAGCCCTTTAAGCCACTTTCGTGAAGACGGCGGAAACCCAATTATTCTTGGTGAGGTGCGATTGAAATACCAATTGATGCTTATTGGCTTCTTCCTCAATCAGCGCTAAATCTTCCTGGTAAAAACCGCTGAACAGAATAGGTGAGCCAGTGGGCAGCAGGGCCGCGTAGGCGTACATGTCTTCCAACAACACGTTGCGGTTGATATTGGCCAGAATCAGGTCAAACGGCGCTTCCCCTTCCAGCACTTCCACGCCCCCCAAGCGGCATTCGATGTTGGTGCAGTGGTTTTCGGCGGCATTATCGGCAGCGTTTTCCACCGTCCAGGGTTCTACATCGACGGCCAGCACTTCGCGGGCGCCGAGCTGAGCCGCCATGATGGCCAGAATGCCCGTGCCGCAACCCATATCCAGCACGCGCTTGCCGGCATGATCGACGCCTAGCTGGTTCTCAATCATCAGGGCGGTGGTTTCGTGGTGGCCGGTGCCGAAAGACATGCGCGGCATGATTACGATGTCGTACTCAATCGGCTCGGGCTTAGGGTGAAACGGCGCCCGCACCGATACTTTATCGGCAATAACAAGGGGCTGAAAATTCTTCTCCCACTCGGCGTTCCAGTTTTGGCGCGTGATGATGCGGTGACTATAGTCGAGCGTGCCGATGCCCGAGTAGCGGGCCATTACCTCAGCTACGGCATCAGGGTTGAAATCGCCCTCGCCGATGTAGGCGCAAAAGCCCTCGTCGTGGTCTTCAAAGGTATCGTAGCCCACTTCGGCCAACTCAGCTACCAGAATATCGGCCAACTCGCGCGGGGCCAGCACGCGCACTTCCACAAAATCCATAAGGGGCACAAAAGAAAAGTCAGAAACGAAAATGCCGCCCTGAGACGGGCGGCAAAGTTCGCAGGAAAAACTCAGCTATAATACATTGGCTTTAAAGCCGTCGTTGCTCGTTGCGTTAAGCGCCGATGCTACGCCATAGCTGGCGGCGCAGGTCGCCATCGTTGCGCCGAACTCGATTGATCAATAGCCAAACAGACGCCATCAGCACGACAACGATGGCCACGCGCACCCACCACCATGGCATAAACCACAATCCAACCATCAGCAGCACAGAAGCTGTGCTCATGAGCTGCGAGGTGTTGTTGCGCATCGCGCTCAGTTCCTTCACCTTCTTCACTGGCTTAGCGTGATAGAAGCTAGCCCACAACCCGACACTTAGTAACGCACCTACGCTCAGCGGCAGCAGCCACAGCAGGTGCCAGATACTGGACGGAAAAAAAATCAGCAACAGCACAGCGGATATAACACAATCGGTCAGCACGACGGGTACAACCAACCGGAAGTAGAGCTTGAGTATGCGCGGCGTCAGGCCAACTCGCTGGATTTCGTTGGCTATGATCGGCATGAGGTAGCCAAAGAGGTTATTGTTGATATAGGTGAAGGTTAGCAGAGGCAAGAACGCCACATAAAATATCCCGTTTGTCCGCATCGTGCCGTCGGCTTTTATCAGCTCCATCATGGTACAGACGCCCATTAGCACGAGTTTAAACAGTAGGCTTACCAGCAGCGGCACCCACACTTTCAACACGTAGGCTTTGCTCTCGGGCGCTAAGCGAGCCAATAGGCGGATGGCACCATCGGGCGCGCCAGCTATTAGATGGCGACCGTTGAAAAAGCCCCCCAGCCACCACAACTGCACGCCCCACAGTACCCACGGCAACAGGGCCATTAGTACTCCTAGCATTGCGTGGTAAGGGGCATTAGGCAGAGCTAGCCACACGCCAGCCACCGCCAGACTGAGCAGATGCAACACTACCACCGGGTGGCGCCAGCGCCCCAACGACAACAGCAAGCGCAGGTTGAAGCTGGCCGCCGTGGCGCTCAGAATCAGCAGCAGACTGAACCCAATTTCCAGGCGCAACCTCTGGGCTATGGCTAGGGCTAACAGCAGTCCGAATAGCAGGGCAACCCTGCGCAGAGAAATGAAATCGAGCAGAAACGCCGTTATCAGATTCAGCCTGTCGGATACGGGAAAATGCTCAGGCAAGGGCCGCTGTACCGCCCGAAAGGAGGGCATAAAATCTACCAATAAGGTAGAGACAAACAGAACGCTATTCAGCCCCAGCAGAAATCCTTGTAAGGTGGCGGGCTTCATCTCGCTGTTGCAAATTGCCCCAAAAAGCCCCCCATACAATAAACCTGCCCCCAGCAGGAGCATATTTACGGCCCGCTCCTCGCCCGCGGCGGGCCAGACTACCGCCCGCAGACGACGCTTTATTAGGTAGGGCAGAAAGTGGCCTAGCGTTGGTTGGTCAGCCATGTCAGATCCTGGGTGGAGGCGGTAGTGGGTTGGAGCAGCTGGAGCAGCGCGTCGTTGAGGTAGGCTTGCTGCCCTTGCAGAAAGTCCGCCATCGTGCCCCAGTATTTCACTTCGCTCTCGTCCAGAATAAGCAAATGGGTGGCGACCTTCTCGATGTGCGTCAGGTTGTGCGACGATACAAACGTGATGGCCTGCGGCCGGTAGCTGTTCAGCAAGTCGAGCATGCGCTCGACGGAAAACACATCGAGGCCATTGAAGGGCTCGTCGAGAATAAGCAGCTCGGGACGATGTAGCAGGCAAGAGGCCACAGCGACCTTCTGCTTCATGCCCGTTGAAAAGGAACTGAGTCGCTTGGTGCGCACGGTCTCGTAGTCTTCCAGCAAGTGCGCTAGCAGGCTTTCGATGCGCGTCATGGCGTCGGGCAGTTCGTAAATGCGCGCCACGAATTGCAGATACTCGATGGGCGTAAGCTCCTCCACTAAGTATCCTTGGTTGATGAGCGCACCCATGCGCCGCTTCACTGACATCGGGAACGTTTCGCCCAGCGCCACGCCATCCAGCAACAACTCGCCGCTGCTAGGCAACAGCCCATTAGTAAGCAGATTGAACAGCGTGCTTTTGCCCGCTCCGTTGCGCCCCAACACCCCGACACAGCAGCCCGTTTGCGCGGCGAAGGAAATATCGTGCAGGACCTTTTTCGGCCCAAATGATTTGGTAATACGGCGTAATTCTAGCTCCATTTATCAAGAAGTATATTCGTAAGTAATCACGGCCTACTCAGGGAAGAATATCGCAGACAAGGTACCATAAAGCGCGTGGCCGACCCCTACTCTAGCGCACAAAAAATGGCGCCCACCCAACATAAATTGGGTGGACGCCAGGCTTACTACGATGGTGCGGTAGTGGGTGCTTACTGCTTGCGGCAGCCGGCGTACGAGCGCACATCGGTATAATGAATGCTGAAGTCAGCCAGGTTGCGGTTGTCGGTTACGAAGAGCGCGTAATCGGCAAAGTCGCGGGCCATGGTGAAGTACCAGAAGCCAGCTTTATCGGCGAAGAGCTTGTTCGATTCCTTGAAGATAAGCACATCGGCAAAGGCTTCTTCGGGCTCCAGATACACCGTGGCAAAGCAGTAGCTGCGGCGCCGTGGATCGGTTTCGAGGTAGATGCTGCCGTAGATGCGGCACGGCTCGATGGACTGAGCCGAACTGGGGGGCAACATGGGCGTCGGAGCCGGCTGGGGGGCAAAATTGCTTCCCCAGCCCAAGGTTAGCCAACCCACGAGCAGCAGAGTAAACGTCATGATTTCTTAGTAAGAATACACCTGCTTGCCAGACAAACTTGTCGCCACGTTTGGTTCGCTGAACTCAGCGGTTAGCACCTAAAAGGACTTGATAATCTCGGTGAAGTCGCGCGACTTGAGCGATGCGCCCCCAATGAGGCCGCCATCGACATCAGGCTGGGCGAATAGCTCACGAGCATTTTGGGCGTTGGCCGAGCCACCGTAGAGAATAGTAGTATCGAGGGCCGCTTTGGCGTCGTAGGCGCGGGCAATCTGCTCGCGGATAAAGGCGTGCACTTCCTGGGCCTGCTGGCTGGTAGCCGTTTTGCCCGTTCCGATGGCCCAAATGGGTTCGTAAGCAATCACAACCTGCTCAAACTCCTCATTGGACAAGTGAAAAAGGCCATTCTGAAGCTGCTTGCCAATAAAGTCGTTGGTCTCGTTCATCTCCCGCGTGTCCAGGCTTTCGCCCACGCAGAAGATGGGCTTGAGGCCGGCGGCCAGCGCGGCTTTCAGCTTCTGGCTCAGCAGTTCATCATCTTCCCGGAAATACTGGCGTCGCTCCGAATGACCCAGAATCACGTATTCGCAGCCTACGGAAGCCAGCATTTTGGCCGATACTTCGCCGGTATACGCACCGCTTTCCTTCTGGTGGCAGTTTTGGGCGCCGAGGTGAAAATTGCTGGCCGGCGGCAATTGCCGGCCAATGGCCGACAGAAAAGGCGCTGGGGGGCAAATCACGATTTCGACGTCGGCGGTAGTCTCATCGGCTACCATGTTCGTGATTTCTGATACCAGAGCCAGACCGTCTTGGTAGGTCATGTTCATTTTCCAGTTGCCGGCAACAAGGTTTTGACGCATAAGCGGGAGAGAGTTGATGGAGAATATGGGTGGAGCCTGCAAGTTAGGCGGAGTATCGGCAATGGCTACCGATGTTGGCGGCTAAGCTCGGCTTCGGGACAGAAAAAAGCCCCCCACCCCCACTAGCACTGCCCCGATAAGCGCCGCCCAACCCAGCTCAGGGTAGTCGGTGCGTTGCGCCACCCAAATGGCTACCAAAGCCCAGGCTAACACCAGCGGATACACCATTTCCTGAAAAGCCCGGCTTATAATAAGCCCTAGTGCCACGACAATAGCCAGCAGCCCAAACGCCAGCAGCACAGATACATTCAGCGCCGACTGTACGCCCATATCGCGCAAACCCAGCGTGATGTTGATCACCGAAGCCACCGAAATCCAGCCCAGGTACAAGGCAAAAGGCACACTTACCCAGGCCGATGCCTCGCCAGCCAACACCTGCCGCCGTGCCCGGCCATACACGATGATTAGCGCAAGCAGAATCACAAGCATGGTAAGCACACTAAGCTCAATCAGTTCGTAGGCAAACAGCGCCACCCAGGCCGCCGTAGCCACGCTAGCCACGGTGAGCGGCACGGCTATGGTATCGGGCAGGGCGTTGTGGCGCTGAGCAGGTAGCAGCTGCCACACCGCGTAAATGGTTAGAGCCAGAAAAATTGCCCCCCAAATGCTGAATGCGTAGCCCGCAGGCGTGATCAGGGTAGGATACTGAGCCGAGACCGCACCCATAGTTTGCCCATTGAAGGGATAGGCTTGGCTGTAATAGTTCAGGCCGATATTACCCAGAATACTCAGAGCCGCCAGCCAGCGCCAAACGCGTGCAGCCGTAACGGGCACCCCCGAATCGAAAGTAGCAGTAGTTGTCATGAATAGCAGTTGAGGTTGTGTGGTTGTGTAATCCTACGAATGCACTACTGTAGGTGTTGGGTACGCAGATGATTGGCACTTTGCTAATTACAGAAAGCTTGGGCTTTTTGCCTAATCACTAGTATTGGGCAGATGATATATAACAGCAAGATGAATTGATGTTCTAGCAGCTTTCTTTCGGTTGGTTATAACGGCTAGCAGCCTGAAAGAGTAGAATAGGCTGATTATAGACTTGCAGCGCAGAGCTTTGCGGGCAATATATATCCGCTGACTGCCGAAACTTTAGTAGCTTGACTTAACCTGACCTGATTTTACATCTCATCAAATGAGCCCTTTGAAAACCAAACGATTCTTACTTGCCTACCTGACCCTAGCAGCGCTGGCTTTCGGCCAGCCCCAGCAAGCGGCGGCTAGCACGGCCGATGAGTGGCAAAACCTTTTCGATGGCAAGACCCTAAAGGGCTGGAAGCGCCTGGCGGGCACGGCCGACTACAAAGTGGAAAACGGTGCTATTGTGGGCACGACCGTGATGAACTCGGGCAACACGTTTTTGGTCACGGAGAAAGAGTACGGCGACTTTCAGCTGGAGCTTGATCTGATGATTGAAAGCACGGTGAGCAACTCCGGCGTGCAAACCCGCAGCCACTTCAACACGCCGGGCTTCGAGAATAAAGTCTATGGTCGACAAGTAGAGGTCGATCCGTCGGCGCGGAGCTGGTCGGGGGGCATTTATGACGAGGCGCGCCGGCAGTGGCTTTATCCGCTGGATTTGCACCCCCAGGCCAAGCCGCTTTTCAAGGTGGGCCAGTACAACCACATCAAAGTGGAGTGCATCGGCAACGAGATGAAAACCTGGATCAACGATAAGCCCGTGGCTTACGTGGTGGACCCCGTTGATCCGAAGGGCTTCATTGGGCTGCAAGTGCACGGCATTACTACCAAGGAGCAGGAAGGCAAAAAGGTCTACTTCAAAAACATCAAAATCAAGACGACCAACCTGAAGCCCAGCGCTTTCCCCGCCGACATTTACGTCGTCAACTTCGTACCTAACTACCTGACGGATTACGAAAAGCAGCACGGCTGGAAGCTACTCTTTGATGGCAAGAACCCGTCGAGCTGGCGCAGCGCCAAGGCTGCGACGTTCCCGGCCCAAGGCTGGAAAACCACCGATGGCACCCTCACCGTGCTATCTTCTGAAGGCAAAGAGGCAGCCAACGGCGGCGACATCGTTACCAAAGAGCAGTACAAAGCCTTCGACTTATCCTTTGAGTTTAAACTGTCGCCAGGAGCCAATAGCGGCGTGAAATACTTCGTGACCCTCGACGAAAAGACCCAAGGTTCTGCCATCGGCTTAGAGTACCAAGTGCTCGACGATGCGCTGCACCCCGACGCCAAGCTCGGCCGCGATGGCAACCGCACCCTGGCCTCACTCTATGACTTGAAGAAAGCCGACAAAAACCCCCGCTTTATTCACCCCATCGGGGAGTGGAATGTGGGCCGCGTAATCGTGTATCCGGATAACCGGGTGGAGCATTATCTGAATGGGGCGAAAGTGCTGGAATACGTGCGCGGTTCCCAGGAATTCCGGGATTTAGTGGCTCAGAGCAAGTACAAGGTGTGGCCAAATTTCGGCGAGGCGGCGGCTGGTCACATTCTCTTGCAGGACCACGGCAATCTGGTCTCCTTCCGCAGTATCAAGATCAAAGAGCTGAAGTAGTTACCACTGCTCCCACCCTAACCAAGAAGATTCCCATGTCTACCGAACGTCGTCAGTTTATCAAGCAAACGGCCTTAGCCAGCGCTGGGGTGCTTTTTTCGCAAGTTAGCTGGTCGGCCAGCAGCTATAAGCGCATCATTGGGGCGAATGACCGAGTGCGCGTGGGCGTGGTGGGTTTTTCCGATCGACATAAGCAGTCGCACATGCCCTGCTTTATGAACCATTACAAGGAGCTAAACTTCGATGTGGTGGCCGTGTCGGACATTTGGAAGCAGCGGCGGGAAGAAGGCGCGACCGCCTGGAAAGAAAAGCTGGGCCACGACGTAGCAGCCTACCGCAACAACGAGGAGATGTACAGCAAGAAGGCCGTGGACGCCGTGTTTATCGGCACCGCCGATTTTCAGCACGCGCTGCACGCCATTGAGGCCGTAAAAGCCGGCTGCGATGCCTACGTGGAAAAGCCCTTCGCCGAAACCATGGCCGACAATCGGGCCGCGCTAAAAGCCATTAAAGCCTCCGACCGCATTATCCAGATTGGCTCCCAGCGCCGTAGCGGCAGTAATTACCACGCGGCCGAAGCCTTTATTAAGTCGGGCAAGTTTGGGCCGATTACGATGGTGGAGCTTACCTGGAATGTGAACCAGCCCGGCCGCTGGCGCCGCCCGGCGTTAGTAGCTCAGCTCAAAGAATCTGACGTGGATTGGAAGCGGTTCCTGATGAACCGACCCGCCGAAGCTTTCGACCCACGCAAATACTTGGAATACCGTCTGTTCTGGCCTTATTCTTCGGGCTTGCCCGGCCAATGGATGAGCCACCAGATTGATACTGTGCATTGGTTTACCGGCCTGCCCCACCCGCGCAGCGTGGTAGCCAACGGCGGCATTTATATGTGGAAAGACGGTCGCCGCAACTGGGATACCATGACGGCCGTGTTTGACTATGGCCCGCTCAATGACCCGTCTACCGGCTTCCAAGTAACATTTGGCTCCCGTATGCACAACGGCGACGAGCGCCCCGCCGAGATTTATTATTCCAATGGCGGCGAGCTCAACCTGATTACCAACCAAGTGTCGCCCCGCGGCGGCCTGACCAAGAAGTTTGCTGAAGCCATGCAGCTCCAGGCCAATCTGCTGCCGGAAATGAGCTTAGCCGCGGCCGAAGCGGTGGTAGCATCGGCCAATACCGGGGGCGATACGCTGACCTCCAACCACGTCCGCAACTGGATGGAGAGCGTGCGCAGCCGCAAAGCGCCGCACGCGCCCGTGGAGGCCGGTTACAGCCATTCCATTGCCAACATCATGACCACAGCCGCCGCGCACACGGGCATGAAGGCCACGTTTGATGAAAAAACGCAGGAGGTGATGGTGGGGGGCAAAGTATTCACGCTGTAGCCCTCATCTGATGAAAAACGCCTTTTTTCTGGCTTTCCTACTTGCCCTATTTGCCCCCCAGCGGGTCGTGGCCCAAGCAAATAAAACGGATGGTCCGCGTTTCAATCACGCAGCGCTCTGCGTGCGCGACTTGCAGAAAAGCGTGACTTTTTACCGCGACGCTCTCCAGCTAGCCGAAATTGCGAACCCCTTCAATGACGGCGCGCACGCTTGGTTTAGTATTGGGCCAGCGCTTCAGCTCCACATTATTCAGCGGGGCTGCGCGCCCGTCACAGCTAAGGATATGCATCTGTGCTTTAGCGTGAGTTCGCTCAGCAACTTTATCGCGCAGCTAGAAAAGCAAAAAGTGGCGTACACCAACCTAAAGGGCGACGGTAAAACACCGACTACCAGAATAGATGGCGTAAAGCAAATTTACCTGCAGGACCCCGACGGCTATTGGATCGAAATCAACGACGCCAAATAAGGTGTATTTTGTCGTCTGGGGGCAAATTACTTGCCTAGCAAGCTGTCGATTTGCGCTGAAATAGCTCCGACTTCAAGATGATACTTTGGCTGGGCAAAATGGCTTTTTTCTTCTCAATGGCGCGCAGCAGAATCTTGGCGGCTTCCTTGCCGATTTCGTAGGCCGGCTGGGTAATCGTGGTGAGGGCCGGATCGAGTAGGGAGGCCACGCCCAGGTTGGAGAAGCCGATAATCTTGACGTCTTCCGGAATAGAGCGGCCCAGGTTTTTGCACGCCTGGTAGCTGCTGATGGCCAAGCGCTCGACGGAGGCAAAAACGCCATCTACCTCGGGGCGGGTGCGCAGCAGGTCCATTATCAGCTCGGTGTTGCGCTCGTCGCTGGCTTCGCCCTCCAAAACCAGGCGCTCGTCGAAGGAAATTGAATGGTGGGCCAGGGCCGCCTGATAGCCCTGCATACGCATGCGGCCGATAGACACATTGCCCGATACCGCCAGATGCACAATATGGCGGCAGCCGGCTTCAATCAGGTGTGTGGTAGCCATAAAGCCACTCTCGTAGTCGTTGGTCGTGACTTTGGCCGTGGCTACGGTGTCACACACGCGGTCGAAGAACACGATGGCGGGCTTGCTGGCGTACAGGTGCTGGAGGTGCTCAACGCCCTGCGCTTCGCTCGCCACCGACATTAGAATACCATCGACCCGGCCGCCGGTCAGGTACTGCGTAATGGCGACTTCCCGCTCATAATCTTCGTGGGTAAGATAAATGAGCACATGATAACCGCTCTGGCGAGCTATTTCCTCAATACCATTGATAGCCAGCGAGAAAAAGTGGTTGGCAACCTCCGGGATAACCACCCCAATGGTCTTGCTGACGTTGCGGCGCAGGCTGCTAGCGTAGGCATTTGGCTGGTAATTCAGCTCGGCGGCCAGGGCCTTCACCCGCTCTTTCGTTTGGGGCGACACCTCGTAGCTATCCTGGAGGGCTCGGGAAACCGTGGCAATTGATAGGTTCAGTTCCTGCGCCAGCCGTTTCAAATTTACTTGACTCATCAAACGCTTGAATGAAGCTGAAAATGGGTGAATATGGAGATTAATGGAAAGGGTAATAGCTCAGCTGAGTAAAGCTAACGCATTTTAAGCAATGGCAAATTATAGCGTAACGCGTAAAACAGGCACTGCCAGCACCCACGAATAGCATTATCACAACTCACTAATTCCTGGTGACTACGCCCTATTGCCATGTGCGACTGGCTTTGTTCCCACCCAGGAAAATGTAAACGTTTACGTAGATAAACAGGGCCTTTATCTATGATTTGACTGCTAAATCTACTGTACTTAGCAGGGCAGAGCAGTTAAAGAAAATGTTGAATTCCTCTCAATTCAGCAGCTTATGTGCTGTCCACCACCATCTCTTATTCCACTGAATAAGAAAGCCCCCCAGCATCAATAATTGAAATATTTATTGTTCGATTAGCGGCTGTGCCCGTGAATTGCTGCCGATTGCTCGTAGCAGCAAGCCTGTTTCTTCGTCTTTGCTCAACAACAATTCCCGCACCTCTATGAATCGTACTTTACATTTTCAACCGTTGCGTTGGGTTACAAGGCCGCTGATCCTGCTGCCCGTCCTCAGCCTCGGTTTTAACAATGGGCTACAGGCCGCTCCGGCTACTATTTCGCCTGTTGCTACTTCTCGTCCGCTGGCCGATGTGACCATTACGGGTCGGGTAATTGATGAGCGAGGCGAGGGTCTGCCCGGCGTGAACGTGGTTGTGAAAGGCACCACCAACGGAGCTCAGACTGACCCCGACGGCCGTTACAAACTCACGGCTCCGAGTGATGCCACGCTGGTGTTCTCCTTTATTGGGTACTTGGCTCAGGAAGTAGCCATAAATGGGCGCGAGACGGTAAACGTAGCCTTGGCACCCGACAACAAGACGCTGAGTGAAGTGGTGGTAGTGGGTTACGGCGTACAGGAGAAAAAGCTATTGACCACTTCCATTGCTTCCGTCTCGGCTAAGGAAGTCGAGTTACTACCGGTGGCCTCGCCCAATGAGGCGCTGGTGGGTTTAGTGGCCGGCGCCCAGGTAACCGAGCCATCCGGGGAGCCGGGTGCCGGGGCAGTTATTCGCATCCGTGGGCTAGGCTCGATTTCGGCTGGCAACTCGCCGCTGTATGTTGTGGATGGCTACCCACTTAACAACGCCGACAGCTACAACCAGATTCCACCCGGCGACATTCAGTCGATTCAAATTCTGAAGGATGCGGCGGCCTGCGCCATCTACGGCTCGCGCGGCGGCAACGGCATCGTGATTGTGACTACCAAGCGCGGCCGCAACGACGGCAAAACCCGCTTCAACTTCACCGCCAACACCGGCATTATTCAGGTAGCTAAAAAGGTGGACCTGATGGATCGTGACCAGTACCTGGATTACCTCCGCGAATCGTTCACAAATGGCAACCGCGCCATTCCGGCTCAACTGCAACCAGGCGCCCCAGATCTGCCCAACACCGACTGGCAGGACGAGGTGTTCAGCACCGGCATGCAGCAGCAGTACCAGCTGGCGGCCTCGGGGGAACCAACGTTTCGCGCTTTTATATCTCGGGGGGCTATTTTAAGCAGAAAGGCGTGGTAGATAACACCGGCTTCGAGCGGTTTTCTCTGCGGGCCAACTATGACGCGCAACTCAGCAAGAAGCTGAAACTGGGCTTGAGTTTGGCCCCCAACTACTCGCGCACCGACGTGAAACCGATTTCGGGGAGCTACAACGGCGGCAACATCCAGGGCGGCGGCCCTGGCGGCGAGACAGCCATCATAACTTCGGCGCTGATTCTGCCGCCCGTGGTACCGGTGCGCTTGGCCAACGGCGACTATGGCGCCATCCGCAACTCAGGTTCGGGCCTGACTACGCCGGGTGACCTGCTAAACCCTGTGTCTACCGTTGATTTATATAAAGACCGCGCCAGCGCCATACGCGCGCTGGGCTCTACTTACCTGGAATTCGAGCCTATCACGGGGCTGACGCTCCGCACCAATTTTGGGGCAGAGTTGCTCAACACCCGCCGCGCGATCTATGTGCCGGCGTCGTTGCCGACCAACAGCAACCAGGGCGCTAACATCTCTAACCCGGTACTCAACAACATCGACGCGCGGCAGGCCAACGGCACCAACCTGAACTGGGTGTGGGAGAATACGGCCACTTACAACCGCACGCTCGGCATCAACCATAACCTTACGCTGCTAGCTGGTTATTCAGCCCAGCGCAACACTAACGAAGGCAGCACGGTGCTGGGCCAAACGGGCACCTACACCAATACCAATATTGAGTACGCTACGGCCGCCGGCCAGCTGTTTGGGCAAGCCAACTATTCGGCGAACGCCCTGACTTCGGTATTTGGTCGCCTCGACTACGCCTTTAAGGAGCGCTACATTCTAACAGCTGCGCTGCGCACCGACGGCTCCTCACGCTTCGGCCCAGAAAACCGCTACGCTACCTTCCCCTCCGTGGCTTTGGCGTGGCGCTTGGGTGAAGAAAACTTCATCAAGGGCATTCCGACTATCTCCGAGCTGAAGCTGCGCGCCTCCTACGGCGTAACCGGCAACAATAACATCGGCGACTACAACTATCAGAGTTATCAGACAGCCGCCAACTACGTGTTCGGCGCGGGCACAGGCACTCGCTTCTATGGTTTTTCGCCTAATGGAGTGGCTATTCGCGACTTAAGTTGGGAAACGAATACGCAGTTCGATGCCGGTTTTGACCTGGGCTTGTTCCGCGACCGGATCTACCTGACGGTGGCCGCATACCAGCGCAATACCACTGATTTGTTGCTCAACCGCAACATTCCGGCCTTGTTAGGTTACTCGGCGCGGGCCCTAGCAAACGTGGGGGAAGTACGCAACCGCGGCCTCGAGTTTCAGCTGAACACCGCCAACATTGTGCAGGGCGACTTCACGTGGAGCACCGCCGCTAACCTCTCGATGAACCGCAACGAGGTCATTGCCTTGGCTGGCGCCAACGAGCAAATCACCTTCGATGCCGTGTTCGGTTACACCGGCTCCATTCGGGTAGTACCGGGCCAGCCGCTAGGTGTATTCTACGGCTACGAGCAGGAAGGACTCTACCGCGACCAAAGCGACATCGACAGCAGCCCCAAATGGACAGCTAGTAATACCGCCGTGCTGCCGGGTGACTTCAAGTTCAAGGACCGCAACGGCGACGGCGTTATCAACACCCAAGATATTGGTCCCATCGGCAACCCATTCCCCGATTTTACCTACGGTCTGCAAAACACTTTCGGGTATAAAGCCCTGTCGCTGGCCGTTACGCTGCAAGGCTCGCAGGGCAACGAGGTCCTCTACGGCGGCGACCGGTACACCTTCAACTCGCCGGGTCAAACCAACGGACGCGTGGAGCTAGTAGACCGCTGGCGCAGCCCCGAGAACCCCGGCGACGGCAAAACGCCCCGCGCCACTTCCGCTAGTTCGCTGCGCACGGTGTTCAACTCCTATTTCATCCACGACGCTTCATTCCTGCGCATCCGCAACGTGACGTTGCGCTACAACCTACCCGAGCAATGGGCTAAGAAAGCCAGCCTGCAAAACGCGAGTATTTACACCTCGGTGCAGAACCTGTACACTTTCACCAAATACGTGGGCTATAACCCCGAAGCCAACAACTACGGCAATACCAGCAACCCCACGTACGGCGTCGATCAGGGCTCTTACCCGATGAACCGCACCCTTACCCTAGGCATCCAAGTTGGCTTCTAACTCATTAGTGCTTAGTTGTTGGCACCTCGTGCTCAGGCCAGTCTGAAGCCAGAGCGAACCAAGCCCAATTAAGCCCTATCAACTTCTCTCATCATGACTTTCAACTACAAAAATATACTAGCAAGTGCTGGCGTAACGGTGCTGCTGGGCCTGACTTCCCTGGGCACTACCTCGTGTCGTGACGAATTTATTGACCTGACTGACCCCACGCGCCTGCCTACCGTCGAGGGCTACACCGATTCATTGAGCATCTTCAACGGGGTGACGGCGACTTACGCCTCCTTGCAGGACTTATACGGTCGCTCGGGCGGCAGCCGCGGCCTGTTCATCTTCGGCGAAATCCCGTCGGATAACAGCTTCACCGTGTCGTCGGGCGAGCGGCTCAACGAGTACAACGACTTCACGCTGGTGAGCGACAATCAGCACCTGCAGAGCTACTGGCAATCGACGTACCGCACTATTGCGCGCTGCAACATTGTGCTGAACCGCGGTGGCGCTGTCAAGCTCACCGATGCTACTCGCAACCGTTTCTACGCAGAAGTGCGCTTCATTCGGGCCTTAGCATACTTCAATGCCGTGCGCATCTGGGGCGAAGTGCCGCTGGTGACCCGCGAAATCGAAAGCATCCCCGAAGCCTACGAATTTGGTCGTAAACCAGTGGCGGAGGTGTACGCACAGATTGAGGAAGACCTGGCTTTCGCCGAAACTAACTTGCCGCCGACGCAAACCACTGCTAACCTCGGCCGCGCTACTAAAGGTGCCGCTACGGCTTTGCTGGGCAAGGTGCTGCTTACGCAGAAGAAGTATCAGCAGGCTGTGAGTACGCTGCAGCCGCTAGCTACCGGCACAACCTATGCGTTGCAGCCTACTTACGCCAATATCTTTCTGACTACCAATGAGATGAACAGCGAAATCATCTTCGCGGCGCGCTACAGCAAGGGCGCACTGGGGGTGGGTAGTGCGTTCAGCACGTGGTTTATGCCGGCTCTGCCCGCCGCCGTGGCTACCACCGTAAATGGCAATGTGGGCACCGGCCAGCAGTTCAATAGCGTAGATCCGGACTTGGTAGCTGCCTTCACAGCCAGCGGCACGACGGATGTACGCGCCACTGCCTCTTTCGGCGCTTTCACTAGCGGCAGCAACCCTACGCTCTACTACACCAAAAAGTACAACGACGTGCCTACCAGCGCCTTCGATGCCGAAAACGACTGGATCGTGCTGCGTCACGCCGATGTGCTGCTGATGTATGCCGAAGCCGTGAATGAGCTAGGCGGCCCCAACGCTGCCGCTCTGACGGCCGTGAACCAGGTGATTCGCCGCTCGCGCAACCTGCCGGTGGCTACGCCCAGCACCACCGTCGACTTGCCCGCCACCACTACCCGCGAAGCCCTGCGCAGCCGCCTGGAAGTGGAGCGCCGCTTGGAGCTGAATTTTGAAGGTCACCGCTGGTTTGATCTGGTGCGCACCGACCGGGCTATTCCAGTAATGAATGCTTTTTTCACCCGCGCCAACAGCACCATTCGCCTCAGCCAGAATTCGCTGCTGTTCCCCATTCCGGTGCAGGAAATCCAGACGAACCCGATTCTGACCCAAAACCCCGGCTACAACTAAGTAGTGAGAAGTGAGCTGGTGAACTGGCGCAGTTTACACCTCCCGAACAGTCAACTTCGCAACTCACTAATCCGCTATTTCACTTACTAAATCCTCTTATGACTTCACCGAATCTGCTGAAAACGCTGACGGCCGTGGTACTGTTGCTGCTTGGCACATTCAACAGCAAGCTAGCACAAGCCCAGTCTGCGTTGCTCCAAAATGCCCCCCAGCGCCGTGTATTGAGCCTGAACGGGTCTTGGAACTACATTATCGACCCTTACGAAAACGGCTTCTACGACTACCGCCGCGAGGCCTTCGATCAGTCGAAGTCGGGCAAGGGCGGCTACTATGACAACCAGAAGCCCAGCAGCACCCAGGAAGAGGAACTGATTGAGTACGACTTCGATAAGTCGCAGGCCATGCAGATTCCCGGCGACTGGAACTCGCAGCGGCCGGAGCTGCTGTACTACGAAGGCACCATCTGGTTTAAGAAAAGCTTCAACCTGACACCCAAGGCTGGCAAGCGCTACTTCCTGTATTTCGGGGCCATTAACTACGAATCGCACACTTACCTGAACGGCAAGAAGCTGGGCATGCACAAGGGCGGCTTCACGCCGATTCAGTACGACATTACCAGCCTGCTCAACCCATCGGGGGGCAATTTTGTGGTGGTGAAGGCCGACAACACCCGCCGCCCCGAGGAAGTACCCACCATCAACACCGACTGGTGGAACTACGGCGGCATCACCCGCGACGTGTTTATTGCCGAAACGCCTGATACATACATTGTTGACTATAAGGTACAGCTAGCCAAGGGCGACGCCAAAACGCTCAGTGGCTACGTCCAGCTCAGCGGTGAAGGCAAAGCCGGTCAAACGGTGAGCCTGAACATTGCCGAAGTCGGCATCAAGCAGACCATGAAAACTGACGCCGACGGACGGGCCAGCTTCAGCGTGCCGGCCCGCAAGCTCACGCTGTGGTCGCCCCAAACGCCCAAACTTTATGCCGTAAGCTTAAGCTCGGGCGGCGACGCAATTCAGGACAAAATCGGCTTCCGCACCATTCAGACCAAGGGCCAGGATATTCTGCTGAACGGCAAGCCCATCTTTATGCGCGGCATTTCGATGCACGATGAAAACCCGCTGATTCCCGGCCGGGCCCGCGGCGAAGGCGACTTGCGCATGATGCTGACTTGGGCCAAGGAGCTGGGCTGCAACTTCGTGCGCCTGGCTCACTACCCGCACAACGAAATCATGCTCAAGCTGGCCGACGAAATGGGCCTGCTGGTGTGGGCCGAAGTGCCCGTGTACTGGACCATTGCTTGGGAAAACCCCGCGACTTACCAGAACGCCGAAACCCAGCTTTCGGACCTGATCAGCGTGGGTAAAAATCGCGCGAGCATCGTGATATGGTCGGTGGGCAACGAAACGCCCTTGAGCGAGCCCCGCCTGAAGTTCATGAGCAACCTGGCGAAGAAAGCGCGCAGCTTGGATGATACGCGCATGATTTCGGCCGCACTGGAGCTACACCGCACCCCCGACAACGTGATTCACGTGGACGACCCGCTGGGTGAGTTCCTTGACCTAACCAGCATCAACGAGTACGCCGGCTGGTATTGGGGCGGCAAGCCCAGCGAAATTACTAAGTACACCTTCGACATCAAGTACAAGAAGCCCGTCATCATCAGCGAGTTTGGCGGCGATGCCCTAGCCGGTTACCACGGCGATGCCAACACTCGCTGGAGCGAGGAGTACCAAGAGGCGCTCTACGTGAACCAGCTAAAGATGCTGGGGGGCATTTCCGGCCTGCGCGGCATGACGCCCTGGATTCTGGCCGACTTCCGCGCCACCCGCCGCCAGCACCCCGTGTATCAGAACGGCTTCAACCGCAAAGGCCTGATTTCCAGCACCGGCGTAAAGAAAAAAGCTTTCTACGTGCTACAAGAATACTACCGGCAGATGGCCCAGAAATACGACGGCAAATAGCGCATGAAACCGATAAGCAAGAACGTCATGCAGAGCGCAGCGAAGCATCTCGCCAGCGGTAGTAGGATTACTAACCTTTCATCAGCACGCGAGATGCTTCGCGCTGCTCTGCATGACGTTCGCTTTGTTGGTGCGTCTCTGCTGTTACTTGGCGCTACTACTGCCGTTCAGGCCCAGAACCGCGACAGCGCCGAATACACCCTGCGCGTAGCGGCTAAAAAGACCATCAACAACTCCCAAATTGATGGGAAAGCGGGTTTCTCGGAGTACAAAAGTTACCCCACGCGCACCATCGCCCAGCTCCAAGACTTCAAACCCACTACCATCAAGCTAAGCAAATACGGCGGCAGGCTCGATAAGCGCACCAAGGCCACGGGCTTTTTCCACGTGAAGAAAATCGAAGGACGCTGGTGGGCTATTGATCCGGAGGGCTACTACTTCCTGCACAATGCGCCCAACGACGTGCAGCCGGGCCGCTCGGAGCGCACGAAAAAGGCGTTGCAGGAAAAGTATAAAGACAACGCAGGCTGGATGGCTGCCACCCGCAAGTTTCTGTTCGAGAACGGCTTCAACGGCACGGGCGCTTGGTCGGCAACCAAGGAAATTCAAGCCGAAAACATGAAAGCTGACAAGCCGCTGGCCTACACCATCAACCTGGATTTGATGAGTGGCTACGGGAGCAAGCGGGGCGGCACCTACGTGCAGCCTGGCCACAAAGGCTACCCCAACGACGTAATTTTTGTATTTGATCCGGGCTTCGAGGAGTTCGTGGAGGAGGCCACCAAGCAGCTGGCTAAGAACAAGAACGACAAGAACCTCTTCGGCTATTTCTCCGACAACGAGATGCCGCTGCTCCGCAAAAACCTCGATGGTTACCTCACTTTGCCCCCCGCCGAGCCCGGTTACGTAGCCGCCAAAAAGTGGGCCGACGAGCGCGGCATTACCCTGGCCACCATTACCGACCAGCACCGCCAGGATTTCCTGGCCTACGCAGCCGAGCGCTACTTTTCCATCGTGGCCAAGGCCATGAAAAGGAACGACCCCAACCACATGTACCTCGGCTGCCGCTTCCACGGCGCCCAGCGCTACTACCCCGAGCTGATGCGCGTAGCCGGCAAATACCTCGATGCCGTGAGCATCAACTACTACAACAACTGGACGCCCGAAAAGAAATGGGTGGCCGAGTGGGAGCAGGTGGCCGGCAAGCCCTTTATGGTGACGGAATGGTACGTGAAAGGCGAAGATGCTCCGGAGTTGGCCAACACTGCCGGCGCCGGCTGGGTAGTGAAGACGCAGGAGGACAGGGGGCTTTTTTACCAAAATTTCACGCTGGGTTTGCTGGAATCAAAGAATTGCGTGGGCTGGCACTGGTTTAAGTATCAGGACAATGACCCTACCCTAGTGGGCGCTGAGCCCTCGAATACCAATGCCAACAAGGGTATCGTGAATAACTACCTGGAGCCCTACAAACCGCTGCTGGATAAGATGCGCGAGCTAAACCAGCAGATGTACACCCTGGCCGATTTCTTCGACAAACGCCAGCCCCAACCATGAAGCAGGCCGCCACCTTACTGCTGAGCTTAATGCTCCTGCTAGCTAACTCAGTCGGTGCGCAGAGTCTGCGGCCGCGGCTGCGCGAGGTGGTGGCGCCGCCGGCGCGTAAGGAGCAGTTTCGGCTTTACCTGCTCATTGGGCAGTCGAATATGGCGGGGCGCGGGGTGGTAGCAGCGCAGGATACACTTCCTAATCCGCGGGTGTTGCGCCTAAACCAAGCCGGACAATGGGAAGTAGCCAAAGACCCTGTTCACTTCGATAAGCCGGTAGCCGGCGTGGGGCCAGGACTTAGCTTCGGCAAAGCCCTGGTTGCGCAGGAGGCCGGCATCACCGTGGGGCTGATTCCGTGCGCGGTAGGAGGGTCGGCCATTGCCCTCTGGCAGCCGGGCGTGTTTTACCCCCCACCAAAACCTACCCCTACGACGATGCCCTGGCGCGGGCCAAAGCAGCAATGCAGAGTGGTACCCTGGCCGGCATCATTTGGCACCAGGGCGAATCGGACAGCAACCCGGCCGGCAGTGAGGCTTATGCCCAAAACCTGACAGAATTGATTGCTCGGCTGCGTCAGGATCTGCAAGCTCCTAGCGTGCCCTTTGTGACTGGTCAGCTGCCCGCCTTTCAGATAGAAAAAACCGATAGCCTCGGTCGCAAAACCACTAATGCTGCGGCAATTCGCCTCAATGAGGCCATAGCTTCGCTTGCCCAAACTGTGCCGCATTACGCTTACATCAGCGCCGAGGGCACCCACGACAACGGCGACCAAATACACCTGGATGCCGCCTCCGCCCGGCTTATGGGCCAGCGCTACGCTCGGGCAATACGCAGTCTGCAAGCCAAGACCAAACGCCGCAAACGCTCCTGACGCTGCTTAGGCATTGCTTTAACAGCCCACTACTTCACTCCCCCGCTCATGAAATCGTTGCCTGTACTTGTCTTTTGCATCCTGCTACTGATGCAGTGCAGCAACAAAGAGTCCGGCGACGCGGCGCCAACGCCTACACCCCCAAAAACGCCCCCCAGCACCACATTACGGCAAGTAGCGCCCTTTCCGATGGGTGCGGCCGTGAACATTAATCTGCTAAAGACGCGGGCCACTTACCTGAACGTAGTAAAGACCGAATACAATAGCGTGACGGCCGAAAACGCCATGAAATTTGGCGCAGTGCATCCCAGCGAGACGGTTTACAACTGGACCGATGCGGACTATTTGGTGGAGTTTGCGCAGCAAAATAATGCCCGCATGCACGGCCACACGCTCATCTGGTACAAGTCGCTGCCCAGTTGGGTAACCAACTATCAAGGCAACACGGCGGCGTGGGAGAACCTGATGAAAACCCATATTCAGACCGTTGTGGCGCACTTTAAAGGCAAAGTGGCGGCGTGGGACGTGGTGAATGAAGCCTTTGAGGATGATGGGCAGTTGCGCAACAGCATCTGGCGGCAAAAGCTCGGCGACGACTACATCGCGCGGGCCTTCGAGTACGCGCATCAAACCGACCCTGAGGCTTTGCTTTTCTACAATGACTATGGCCACGAGTACAGCACCACGAAGCGCACGGCTATTCTGGGCCTAGTAAATAGCCTAAAGAGCCGTGGCGTACCGATTCACGGTATTGGCCTGCAAATGCATACTAGCAGTACTATTTCCAATACCAATCTGGCCAACGCCATCAATACGGCCGCTCAAACCGGCTTGAAAGTGCATCTGGCGGAGCTGGATATTGCGATGAATCGCGAGGCGTTGGCTACAGCCACCTTCACGCCGGCATTGGCCGCGGCGCAGAAAGACAAATATAAAGCCGTGGTGCAGGCATTCAGGGCGCTGCCGGCTGCCCAGCGCTACGGCATCACCACCTGGAACGTGGGCGACGCGGATACCTGGGTGCGTGGCTACTGTAGCTGCCCCGATTGGCCCCTGCCCTTCGACGAAAATTACCAACGCAAGCCCGCCTACGACGGCATTGTGGAGGCTTTACAATAATCAAGCACTAGTGCGGGCTTGAGAGAAGCCCGTGCTTCTATGTTCACTTGGCGGCCACTGGCCACATTGGGGAATGGAAAAGCAGCTTTTCAGTAATTCATGCGTCGGCCGCCTTGGTGGGTGAAATGCGTCGATGCTGATAGAAAAGCTGTGGTTAGTGGCCGCCAGTGAACATCTTATCCTTTGTTTTTGCCCCCCAGCGGCGACTTTTTTACCCTAAACTGAATGCGCCTACCTCTTCACAGATATTTACTCCTGGGATTGTTGCTGGCCTCCGGCACCACCGGATTAGCCCAGAAAAAGCCCCCCACCGCGGCTACTATTGAGCAGCGCGTCAGCAGCTTACTGGCCCAGATGACCTTGGAGGATAAAGTCGGCCAGCTCAACCAATACTCGGGTCGTGAGCTGACGGGACCGGCCAGCAACCGCAAAACCGATTTGCTCAACAGCATCCGCAACGGCCAAGTGGGCTCTATGCTGAACGTGAAAGGCGTAGCCGACACGCGCGCAATTCAAGCGGAAGCCATGAAGTCGCGCCTGAAGATTCCGCTACTGTTCAGCCTCGATGTGATTCACGGCTACCAAACTGTTTTCCCCATTCCGTTGGGCGAAGCGGCTTCCTGGGACTTAGCAGCCATCCGCGAATCGGCACACGTGGCGGCCCGCGAGGCAGCGGCTTCGGGCATTCACTGGACGTTTGCGCCCATGGTCGATGTGGGCCGCGACCCGCGCTGGGGTCGCGTGATGGAGGGCGCCGGCGAAGACACCTACCTCGGCGCCCAGATTGCCAAAGCCCGCGTGCTGGGTTTTCAGGGCGAGAAGCTGGGCGGCACCGACGCTATTATGGCCTGTGCCAAGCACTTCGCGGCCTATGGCGCCGCCCTGGCCGGCCGCGACTACAACGTGGTGGACATGAGCGAGCAGCAGCTTTGGGAGGTGTATCTGCCGCCCTTCAAAGCGGCGGCCGACGCGGGCGTAGCCACGTTTATGAACTCTTTCAATACCCTAAACGGCATTCCGGCCACCGGCAACAGTTATTTGCAGCGCGACATCCTGAAGGGTCAGTGGCAATATCCCGGCTTCGTGGTGAGCGACTGGGGCTCGATCAAGGAGATGGTAGCCTGGGGTTATTCGCTGGATAAAGCCGACGCTGCCCAAAAAGCCATAACCGCCGGCAGCGACATGGACATGGAAAGTGACGCTTATTCTGCTTCGCTGGCACAGCTCGTCAAAGATGGCAAAGCCGACATAAGGCTCGTGAATGACGCTGTGCGACGTATTCTGCGCAAAAAGTTTGAGTTGGGCCTGTTCGAAGATCCCTACAAGTTCTCGGATGCCAAGCGCGAAAAAAAGGTACTCAGCGACCCGCAACACCGGGTGGCTGCCCGCCAAATAGCGCAGAAATCCATCGTGCTGCTGAAGAACGAGAAGAACACGCTGCCCTTAACCTCGCAGCGCAAAATTGCCCTCATCGGCCCGCTGGCTAAGGCCAAGCGCGACCTGGCCGGCAGCTGGATTGTGCTGGCCGATACCACCCAAATAACCTCCGTGTACGACGGCCTGACCAAGCGCGACGGCAAAAATGCCCCCCAGGTGCTTTACGCCAAAGGCTGCGAGGTGCAGAGCGACTCCCGCTCCGGCTTCGCGCAAGCGGTAGAAACGGCCAAAGCCGCCGACGTAATTGTGCTGACGGTGGGCGAAACCTGGGACATGAGCGGCGAGGCCAAGTCGCGCGCCGATATTCGTTTGCCCGGCGTGCAGGAAGAGTTGTTTCAGGCCCTGAAAGCCACCGGTAAGCCTATTGTGGTGATTATCATGGCGGGTCGGCCGCTTATTTTCAACGCCATTGCCGATCAGGCCGACGCCATTTTGTACGGCTGGTGGCCGGGCTCGGAGGGCGGCACGGCCCTGGCCAACGTGCTGTATGGTGACTATAATCCGTCGGGCAAGCTGCCGGCTACGTTTCCGCAATCTGGGGGGCAAATTCCGATCAGCTACCAGCAATACAGCACTGGTCGGCCCGTTACCAAGCCCGGCGACATTCGCTACAAATCGGCCTACATCGATGCGCCCAATACGCCGCGCTACGCTTTTGGCCATGGGCTGAGCTACACTACGTTTAAGTATGACGGTTTGAAACTTAGCCAACCAAGCATGCGTGCGGATCAAACAGTGCAGGTGCAGCTGACGGTGACCAATACGGGCCAGCGCGCCGGCGAGGAAGTGGTGCAACTGTATTTGCGCGATTTGGTGGCCTCGGTAGCGCGGCCGCTGAAGGAACTCAAGGACTTTAAGAAGCTCAGCCTCAAGCCCGGCGAAACCCAGACCGTGACGTTCGTCGTCGATAAAGACAAGCTTGCCTTCTACAATCGGAAGCTGGAATGGGCCGCCGAGCCCGGTGAGTTTCAGCTCATGGTTGGCTCCGCCTCCGACGATATTCGGCTTGAAAGCAAACTAACCCTACTACCCTAAGCGACCTCTCTATATGCTTTCTACTATTCCCGTGCAGCCCGATGGAGCCACCGATTCCACTCCTCGCCCGAAGGCCGCTCTCGATCAATTTTCCCTACGCGGCAAAGTCGTTGCTATTACTGGGGCCACGGGTGTGCTGGGCGAGGCTATGTCGCTGGCCGTGGCGGAGGCCGGCGCCAAAGTAGCCATCCTCGGCCGCGACGCTACCCGAGCAGCGGCGCGCGTGGCGGCAATTCAAGGCATGGGCGGCGAAGCTATGGCGGTATTAACGGATGTCCTGGACCAGGAAAAAATGCAGGCCGCTTGCGACGAGATTCTGGCTGCTTGGGGTTCTATTGACGGTTTGGTGAATGCAGCGGGGGGCAATATGCCCGGCGCCACCATCGGTCCCGACCAGGATTTGTTTGATCTGAGCATTGAGCAAACCCGCCAGGCGGTAGACCTGAACCTGTTCGGCACCATCATTCCTACCACCATCTTTGGCCGTGTGATGGCCGAAAAAGGACGCGGGTCTATTGTAAATATTTCCTCTCTTACCGCCCAACGGCCTTTAACTCGGGTGCTGGGCTACACTATGGCCAAGAAAGCGGTGGAAGCGTACACGCAGTGGATGGCTTCGGAACTAGGCCTGCGCTACGGCGGCGCCCTGCGCATGAATGCTATTGCCCCCGGCGTTTTCCTGACCGAGCAAAACCGTTCGTTGTTACTCGACACTGACGGAAATCATACAGATCGGGCCCGCAAATTCATCGCCCACACGCCCTTTCAGCGTTTCGGTGTGCCCGAGGAACTGACCGGTACGCTGATCTACTTGCTCAGCGACGCCTCCCGCTTCGTAAGCGGTGAAACGATATTGGTGGATGGTGGCTTCAATGCCTTCAGTGGCGTATAATTGGTCATTAATCAGTTTAAAAGGCAATCATGCAGAGCGCCGCGAAGCATCTCGCGTGTTTAATTGCAGGACTAATCTCATCCCATCAGAAGGTCATGCTGCGCTGGTCGAAGCATGACAATATTCTGACAACGACCGCGCGTGATACCGCATTCTGCCTGACGTCCTCCTAGTTTTTTCTTCCCTATGCCTATCATTCAAAGCTGGCGCTGGTACGGCCCCAATGACCCCGTAAGCCTCTCCGACATCCGTCAAGCCGGTGCTACCGACGTGGTATCGGCCCTGCATTATATTCCGAATGGTGAAGTGTGGCCCATAGCCGACATCAAGCAGCGGCAGGCTGAAGTAGCCGCGGCGGGCCTCACGTGGAGCGTGGTGGAAAGTGTGCCCGTGCACGAGCAGATCAAAACCCGCACCGGCAACTTCGAGCACTACATTGCGAATTACCAGCAAAGCCTACGCAACTTGGCTGCTTGCGGCATTCATACCGTCACCTACAATTTTATGCCCGTGCTTGACTGGACGCGCACGGATTTGGCCTACGAAGTAGAAGATGGCTCCAAAGCGTTACGCTTCGAAAAAGATGCGTTTGTAGCCTTTGATGCGCTGCTGCTGAAGCGCCGCGGGGCTGCTCACGAGTATACGTCTAAGGAATTGACGCGAGCCGAGACGCGCTTAGCTGGCATGAGCGACGCCGAGCGACACCAGTTAGAGCGCAACATCATTGCCGGCTTGCCCGGCTCAGAAGAAAGCTTCACGCTCACTCAGTTTCAGCAAGCGCTAGACGCGTACGACGGCATCGACGCAGCGCGACTGCGGCAGCACCTGATTCTGTTTCTGCAAGCCATTGTGCCCGTGGCCGAAGAAGTAGGCGTGAACCTGGCCATTCACCCCGACGACCCGCCTTACCCTATTCTAGGCTTGCCGCGCGTGGTCAGCACAGCCGCCGACGTGGAGGCGTTAGCCACCGCGGTGCCTTCGCTAAATAATGGCTTATGCTTCTGTACCGGCTCCTTCGGCGTGCGGCCCGATAACGACCTACCCCAGATGGTACGCCAGTTCGCCGACCGGATTCATTTTATTCATCTGCGCAGCACCCAGCGCGATGCGGGAGGCAATTTTTACGAAGCCAACCACCTGGAAGGCGACGTGGATATGTACGCCGTGATGCGCGAGCTAATAGCCGTGATGCGGCAACGCCAAGTGAGCCTACCCATGCGCCCCGACCACGGCCACCAGATGCTCGACGATCTGCACAAAAAGACCAATCCCGGTTACTCCGCCATCGGTCGCCTGCGCGGATTAGCCGAATTGCGCGGTCTGGAAATGGGCATTTCCCGCAGCTTAGCAGCGGAATAAGTAACTCCAAAACAGCACGGAGACGCAACACTTTGCGTCTTGCCGTTGCTATGTTGGTCGTTCAGGCGGGAGAAGGTCCTTCCTTCGTCAGGATGACAGAATATTATGATTCTGACAGCAACATTTGCCCCCAGCCACTTAGGCAGCGAAGTATTTATCCACCAATTCGTCCGTCAGCTCTCGCGAACCTAGCTGCCCGTTTTGGGCGGGCGGAAAAGCGTTACGGCAGAACCCAGCCTGGCGCTGGAAGTCGTACAGCGCGTGACTTTTGCCGTTGATAAGCAGCACGGCCGTATTTTGGGCTTCGTCCCAGAAGATTTGCGCCGTTATGGGCACTTCCCGATCTTCAATATCAGCCACGTTGTAGATGTGGAGCGCATCGAGCAGTTCCAGCTCATTGCCGTTGCGCAACGCGTAGAAGTAGCCGGTGGTGCCGTCGTCTTCAAACAGAACCTGAAACTCGTTATTCGCAGCCGCGCTGCTGATTAAGCGGTTTTTTTCGCCGGGCTCTGGTTCGCCAACTCGGAATTTTTCTTCGACGCTTAAGATCATAGCTGCAATAAAAAAGGAGCCGCTGGATGGCGGCTCCTTCGTTTTACGAGAAATCTGGGTTGAGGTCGCTACACTTTATCGGCCAGGAAGCGGGCCGTGTGGTTGGTGTCTTTCAGCTTCACCATGTCTTCGGGTGTGCCTTCGAACAATAAATGCCCCCCATTGAGGCCACCTTCCGGGCCGAGGTCGATAATCCAGTCGGCGCATTTGATGATGTCGACGTTGTGCTCGATGATGAGGACCGAATTGCCTTGTTCAATAAGGGCATTCAGTGCTTTAAGCAGCTTGTTGATGTCGTGGAAGTGTAGGCCAGTGCTGGGCTCGTCGAAGATGAAGAGGATCTTATCCTGCTGCAAGGTGGCACCTTTGGTCAGGAAGGACGCCAGCTTCACGCGCTGGGCCTCGCCACCCGAAAGCGTGTTCGCCGACTGGCCTAGGCGGATATAGCCTAGTCCTACGTCGTCGAGCGGCTTGAGGCGCTCGGCTACTTTGGGCTGGCCTTTGAAGAACTCCACGGCATCAGCTACCGTCATGTCGAGCACGTCGTCAATGCCTTTATCCTGGAATTTTACGTCCAGAATGTCCTGCTTGAACTTGTGGCCATTGCAGCTTTCGCAGGTCAGGTAGATGTCGGCCATAAACTGCATCTCAATCTTCACTTGGCCTTCGCCTTGGCACACTTCGCAGCGTCCGCCTTCGATATTGAAGCTAAAGTGCGACGGTTTCAAGCCGCGCGCTTTGGCTAGTGGCTGCTCCGAAAACAAGGTACGGATAGCGTCGTAGGCCTTCACATACGTCACCGGATTAGAGCGCGACGACTTGCCAATCGGGTTCTGATCGACAAACTCTACGTGTGTCACCTGCCCATTCACGCCCATGAGGCGATCGAACCGGCCAGTAGCTTCGCCAGCCCCGCCACCGAGTTGCTTCATAAGGGCGGGGGCCAAAATGCGCTTTACCAGCGTCGATTTGCCCGAGCCCGATACGCCCGTCACCACCGTCATCACGTTCAGCGGAAACTTCACGTTGACGTTTTTGAGGTTGTTTTCGCGGGCACCGGTTATTTCCAGGGCATTGCGCCAGGGGCGGCGCGAGGTAGGCACTTTCACCTCCATTTTGCCCCCCAGATACTGCCCAGTGTAAGTGCTGGTGTTCTTTAGTATCTCGGGGTAAGTGCCTTGGAACATGAGGTTGCCGCCGCCTGAACCAGCTTCCGGGCCGATGTCAATAATTTGGTCGGCCTGCTCCATCATCATCTCCTCGTGCTCCACCACAATCACGGTGTTGCCGAGTTTTTGCAAGGAGCGCAGCACGCCAATCAACTGCTCCGCATCCTTGGGGTGCAGGCCGATGCTGGGCTCATCGAGAATATACATGGAGCCTACCAGTGCCGAACCCAGCGACGTAGCCAGCGAAATACGCTGCGATTCGCCTCCCGAGAGCGTGCTGCTCAGGCGGTTGAGCGTAAGGTAGCCTAGGCCCACGCGGTGCAGGTAGCCCAAGCGGTTGGTAACTTCTGTCACCAAGCGCTCGGCCACTTTGGCGTCGTGCTCGGTTAGGGCCAGGTTGTTGAAAAACTCCAGGGCCTTGCTCACCGGCAGCAGCACCACGTCGGTGATGCTCTGGCCGTCGATTTTGACGTATTGGGCGTCTTTGCGCAGGCGGGTACCGCGGCAATCGGGGCAGGTGGTGCGGCCCCGATAGCGGCTTTGCAGCACGCGGTACTGAATTTTGTGGGTCTGGGTGCTTACCCACCGGAAGTAAGCGTCGAGGCCCTCGAAGTACTTGTTGCCGTCCCAAAGCAAGCGGCGCTCGGCTTCGGTCAGCTCATTGTAGGGGCGGTGAATGGGGAAATCGAAGCGGATGCCGTTTTTCAGCAGGGGCTTCAGCCACTCACTTTGCTTGTCGGTGCGCCAGGGGGCAATTGCGCCCTCAAACACAGTCAGATTTTGGTCGGGAATAACGAGGTCTTCATCAATGCCCAGCACGGAGCCGAAGCCTTCGCAGGTCTGGCAGGCGCCGTAGGGGTTGTTGAAGCTGAAGAAGTTAACGCTCGGCTCCTCGAAGCTCATGCCGTCCAGCTCGAAGCGGTCGGAGAAGGTGCGAGTTTCATTGTCGAGGCGCACCAGGCAGGTGCCGTGGCCCTCGAAAAAGGCCGTTTGCACCGAGTCGGAGAGGCGGAACTGCAAATCTTCGTCGCCGGGCCGGATCACGGCGCGGTCAATCATGATGTGCACAGCGCCCTTTACTTCCGGCTTGCCTTCCCCAATCAGGTCTTCGATGAACGACACTTCGCCGTCCTCGGTCACCACCCGCGAGTAGCCTTTTTGCAGTAGCAAATCCAACTCTTTGCTCATCTTCCGGCCTTCCTCGGAAGGAGTCAGCGGAGCCAGCAGCATCACGCGGGTACCGTCGGGTAGCGTAAACAGAAAATCGACCACGTCGGCCACGGTATCCTTGCGCACCTGCTCGCCGCTGACGGGCGAAAACGTGCGACCTACGCGGGCAAACAGCAGCTTGAGGTAATCGTAAATCTCGGTGCTGGTGCCGACGGTGGAGCGGTTGTTCTTAATAGAAACCTTCTGCTCGATGGCAATGGCCGGCGAAATGCCCCGGATATAATCGACGTCGGGCTTGTCCATGCGACCCAGAAACTGGCGGGCATAGCTGCTCAAGCTTTCCACGTACATGCGCTGACCTTCAGCGTACAACGTATCAAACGCCAGGCTCGACTTACCCGACCCCGACAGCCCCGTCACGACAATAAACTTGTTGCGCGGCAGCGCTACGCTGAGGTTTTTGAGATTATGAACCCGGGCATTTTTAATCAGAATAAACTCGCGCGGATCAAGCGCGTCAATCGGGTCGTCCGCGGGGGCCGACACCTGGAGGGAAGCAGTTTTGGGCATAGGTAACGTAACAGCCGGCAGCGGGTGGAAGGTTTCGCCTACAGCGTTTTGAATTCGCAAAGGTACGGCGGGGGTGGTTGGGTTGGTAACTGCCGAGTTGTTTTGCGCGATGGTTGGCAGCTGCCTGATTAATGTGAATAAGACTACAGTTGGTATGATTTACGCTATTATCTTGCTTACCGAGGATGTATTGCTACTGTAAGTAATAGAGCCAATATAAATTTTGGCAGCAATCTTCAAATTGATACAGTTATTAATTCCTGATAGAAATAAAGTGCCAAAAAAAATAAAATCAGCAGGACTTGACCTTTCTATATATATAATAGTCGCTGCTGTTCTCGGAACAGTTTTGACAGGTTATATAGCTTACAGGGCTTCATTAAGTGAGCAAAAATTCTTTTCATTAAGCCTCTTGGCTTTATTTACAGGACTTTTGTTTGAGAGTTTTAGAATAACTAACAATTGGAAGCATGTCATTTATAAGTTTATTTGGTCTTATTTTTTTAGTTTACTTTGTTTCTTACCCGGCAAGAAAGAAGTGAATTATATATTTGAGAATCACATCAAAATGTGGCCTTACTATTTCATTGTAATTTTCTCCTTAATAACAGTTAGCATTTATAAAGATAAGGTTATAGCTAAGCTAACAGAAGGAATTACGCTTTTACTTTCATTATCGCTTATTTACTGGGTTATTGACTATGGATTTATTAATATAGATCATTGGTTCATACAAGTCTTATTAATACTCTCATTGTTTCTTTCAGTATTTTCTATTATAAACGCACTTACATATTTCAAACTATCAAAAACAATAAGGTTGATACTTAGCACTTGGAGTACAATAGTTATGTTTGCTTTTGCTATTGACAACATTATAAGAGTTTTTCAAAATGAAGATATTGAAACGACGAAGTATTTATCTCAAGGACTATACATTGCGCTTCAATATTTTCTATTAGGTGTTTCTGCTGTTTACATAATGCAGAACATGATACTGTTATCAGGTTTTTTACCAAACAAAAATGGTAACTACAAAGTAGATTTAAGAAACCATAAGAGAGATCATATTGAAAGATACTCTGACCAGCAAGTTTCAATATTATCTTCTATACTCTGTATCATTTTTACTACAACAGTCTATGGACTAAATTATAAATATCAAATACTACCTAGACACACCATGATTTGGCTTCTTTTCTTAATATTTCCATTAATTCTAATTCTAATAGAAAAGGTTGGAGCCCAATTGGCGCGGGTTACTCTACGCTAAACTCGCGCAAGCACTCGGGCGTTTTAGGCTTTCCTCTCTAAATCAATTATGCCCATCGAAGTCATAAATGCGGACGTGACGCTGGAGAAATTTTCCGGCAAAGGTGGCTGGACGTATGCGCCCGTGCCGGCGCCAGCGTCGTTTGCGGGTTCCAAGGGCTACTTCAGCACACTACCAGTGAGTGGGCACATCGATGCGTTTGAGTTGACCAACACTCACTTGATGTCCATGGGTCAGGGTCGGCTGTTTCTGCCGGTGAAGGCCGCTATCCGCAAGCAGTTGGGCAAGCAGGCCGGCGACGTGGTGCGGCTGGTGCTCTTCTGCCCCGATGCGGAGGCACCGCTCACCGTATCCGCCGATGACTTTCGGGAGTGCCTGGCGGAGGTGCCCGGCGCGCTGGAAGCCTACGAGCGCCTGCCTGCCGCGCACCAGCACGCCTGGGTGGCGTGGGTAGCGGCAGCCTCCACCGATGAGCAAAAGGTAGTTCGCGCCGAAACCGCCTGCACGCGGCTGGCACATTTGCCCCCCAACACGAAAAGCTGCCTGCCGCCGACGTAAAAAAGCCCCCCAGCGGCGGCTGAGAGGCCATTTAAACCTTACTAAAACACCTTTTGACCGTCATGCAGAGCGCAGCGAAGCATCTCGCGTGCTGACGTCAGGTTAGTAATCCAGCTAAACACGCGAGATGCTTCGCTCTGCTCTGCATGACAAGAATCTACGCTGCATGACAAAAAATGTACACATGCTCTAATGCAGGTCGTTGTAGCTAATCACTTTCACGCCGGGCATGGCCGCTAGAATTTCGCGCATGCCTTTGCCGTGCGAAGCTCCAACCCCAACGATGACCTTTTTGGCGCCTTGCTGACGGGCCTGGCGCACAATATTCTCGCACATCCCCTGGTTGCGCCGCTCATATTGCACCTTCATCCCCTTCACCGACTCCGTGGGAAAACCCGGCATTCCGTACAGGGCCTCACCGCCGTAGAAATTCATGGCCTCGTCTACCGCGTCGTAGGCGGGCGTATTCATGAATTGATAATAAATCATCTCCTGGGTTAGGGTTTCGGTGGGCTTAATATCGTCCCCAAATGTGTGGTAGGCCACCACGGCGGCCTGCATTTTCTTGGCCGTTAGCGCCTCGGCAGAAGTGGAGTCGGCTTTTACCCGCGCCTTGAGCGCTTCTACCGCCACGGCCGTGCGGCTCCATTCTTGGCTCCATTCCTTATCGTACTTCTGGCAATCCATGGGGTACACTTGCGGCAGTCCCAACTCATATACTAGAGGGAAATAAATCCGGTCGTACTCGGTGCCGGGGCGCAGTAGCTTCAGCTTTCGTAAGGAGTCGGCGCCACCGAGCACCGTGTCAAAGTAGGCCAAGTCGGCGGGACTGAACTTGGGCTTTTGGTACTTTTCCAGAATGTGCAGTTGGTACTCGGCGTTGGCCCGGTCGTAGGCCAGCACGTAGTTGCGGGCCAGCTCTATTCGGGTAGCGTGCTTGTCGGGCGCTTTCCGCAGCCTCTTTTCCTGCTTGCTGATTTCCCGCGCCAGGTTCTTGGGCACTACTGGCGTACGCCGCATGATGTAGCGGTAGCGGGGCATAAACGTATACCGGCTGTAGGTGCTGTCATCGGCCACTTTCAGCTCCGCCGGCAGCATGTACTCACCGAACACCATATCCGGTTGATAGGCCTTTAGCTTGTCAATAATAGGCCGGTATTTTTCCGGCTTGCTGGGGTTTCCGTGGGAGGAAGCCACCAACACAACTTCAAGCGGTGCTTGGGCACTAACGTTGCTGCTAAAGCCCGCGCGAAGCAGTGTGATGGTGAGGAGGAAAAGTAGTGATTGTTTCACTAGATGTTGCTGTGATTTTTAATAAAGGATAGGGTGTAGAGTTAAGATGCTAACAGTGGGATAAAAGGATGCTTGGGGGCTTTTTTATTTATAACAACCCCTACCGTCATGCAGAGCGGAGCGAAGCATCTCGCGTGTTTACCAGGATTACTAATCCCGCATCAGCACGCGAGATGCTTCGGCTCTGCCTTTGCATGACGGGCGAAATAATTGGGACAATCCTTCTAACAGCTTTCTTATTTAGCCAAAACGGGTAGTACCGCCTGCGTCCAGATTTCATAGCCGGCGCGAGTCATATGCAGACCATCTTCTAGGAATAGCTCCGGGCGGGGTTTGCCATCGGCGCCGAGCATGGGCGCACCCACATCCACGAAGCGCAGCCGCTTGGGGTGAGCCTCGATGTATTGACGGATGAGGTTGTTGGCCTCCTGCATTTTGGGGTAAAGCGCCCACCGGGCCAGACTAGGCTTGATAGACAGAAAAACCAACTGCGACTTGGGCAGCTTCCGGCGCATGAGCTTTTCAAACGTGCAGAACGACGCATATACTTCCTGGGGTGTGGCACCGGCGGCAATGTCGTTGTCGCCTTCGTAGAGCACTACTTGCCGCGGCCGGTAGCGCACCACCAGCTGATCAAACAACTGAATGGCATCGGGAAAGCGCGAGCCGCCGAAGCCGCGGTTGAGCACAGGTTGATTGGGGAAGTCGGTGGCCAGCGTTTCCCACATGCGGATGGATGAGCTACCGTAGAACAGAATAGCGGCGATGGGGGGCTTTTTGAGGCTGTCCTGGCGTGCAAATGCTCGTAGCTCAGTCGTCCACTGGGCGGCGCTGGCAGAAGGCGGAGCCGTTTGGGCGAAGCCCGTCAGCGCGACCAATAAAAAGAGCAGAACAGCAAAAGCGCTCCTCAGAGCCTGAAGCAAACGTAGCCGAAAACGAAGCATAGAGTCGAGCATACTACTGATGAAAGATTAGGCAGCTGGTACTCACTGAGGCATCAAGGTAGCGGAAGCAACGCGATTCTCAGCTAAAAAAGCCCCCGCAAGCCGCCTGACAGCCACAGCAACCGGTGGTACTGGTCGGTGAGTTTCTGCGCCTGCCTTAGTAAATATAGCATGTAGCCAATGGCAAAATTTAGAGATGGGTATACTATTCCTATCACTGGCCGGCGTTTTGCACCTGCCTGCGTCAGCTATTCATATCCCTCCCTATGCATACCGCCACCCCATTTCTGCTGCTATTTCAGCTCCTACTTTCCTGCAGCACCTCAGCGCTGGGCGCTGCTGCTCCGGCTCTGGGGGGCAAATGGAGTGGGACCCTGAAAATACCGAACGGCAAGCTGCTCCAGCTTCAGCTGCACATCACCGACAATAATGGGAAGCCCACGGCCAGCCTAGATATTCCGACCCAAAATGCGCGTGGCATTGCCGTAGAGCGAGTGGAGGTGCGCGGCGACAGTCTGCTGTTGCAGTCGAATGCCATTCGAGCATCCTTCGCGGGCCGCATAGCACCTACTGGGGGCTAATTACGGGTAAATGGCGGCAAAATGGCGCTAAGCTGCCACTGCTGTTGCAGCGCACCAGCACCGCCGTAGTGGCGGCTGCCGCGGCGGCTACCCCAACTATTCCGCCGAGCAAGCCTGTGGCCAGCAAGAACGCAAAACGGCCACAAGAACCCCAGGCACCATTTCCGTATCGCGAAGAGGAGGTGCGTTTTACAAACAAAAGCGCCGGTATCAACTTCGCCGGCACCCTAACGGTGCCGCAGGGTGCGGGCCCGTTCCCGGCCGTCGTGCTGCTTTCGGGTTCTGGGGCCCAAAATCGCGACCAAGCCGTGTTTGGGCACCGCCCGTTTTGGGTAATTGCCGACTACCTGACCCGCCGCGGTATTGCCGTGCTGCGCTTCGATGATCGGGGGGTGGGCCAGTCGGGGGGCAATTCGGCCACGGCTACGGCCGCTGATTATGCCACGGATGCCCAGGCTGCCCTGGATTTTCTGCGTACCCGCCGCGACTTAAATGCCAAGCAACTTGGTTTGGTAGGGCACAGCGAAGGCGGCACAGCTGCTATTATAGCCGCTAATAAAGCGCAAACGTCTAACTTCCTAGTGCTACTGGCCACGCCCGGCGTGCTTGGACCTGAGGTTATCGTGCGTCAGACCTTGGACATCTCTCGTCTGAAAACCAATGACCCCAAAATTCTGGCTGGCGTAGAGCAGCGCCAACGGGCCCTGCTCAACATCGTGCAGCAGATCAGCGACAATAAGCATGCGCGGGCCCGTCTTATTCCGGCCATGATTCCGCCCATTCCGCTGCCTCCCGAGCAAGCCGCGCAGATGCAGAAACTAGCCGAAAATAAGGCTGACATGATGACTACGCCGGCTTACCGCTATATGCTGGAGGATAATCCGCCCAAAAACCTGCGCACGATTAAGTGCCCGGTGCTGGCGCTTAATGGCTCCAAAGATCTGCTGGTAGCGGCTGAGCCTAATCTGAAGTCAATCGAAAAAGCATTGAAAACCGGGGGTAACCGCGACGTGACCGTACGGGAGCTATCGGGCCTAAACCACCTTTTTCAGACAGCCCCTACTGGTGCCGTCACCGAGTATGAGGGCCTTACGGAAACATTCTCCCCCACGGCACTACAAGCCCTGGGCGATTGGATCGTTCAACGAGCCAAGTAAGGTCACAGACTAGTTATTAAGACAATTATCTTTTTCCGCTATTGCATAGATAACAAGCGAACGGCACGCCGATTGCGCTAGTGAAAATATTTGTCTTAAATTATCCCAAAATAGCTTAATCGCCTATATTAATCACTATTCAGCAAGTGATAGGCGAGAAAACTATTGTTGCGTTTGACTGACTCCCAAGCAGAACATAATTAAACTTTATGAAGAAATCTTTATTCATTTCTCTGTTAGCGTGCCTGCTGATTTGGCTACCTAACCTTAGCCAAGCTGCTGATCCTGCCCCGCTAAAAGGCCAGTGGAAAGGGATGCTGAAGGTACCAGGAGGCAGCCTAGAGCTTATTATCACGATTATGCCGCTTACAAACGGCTCTTACTATGCAGCGCTGGATGTGCCTAAGCAGCGGGTTAACCGCATGCCGGTAGAGGTTGAGCTGAAAGGCAACGACCTGACGCTACGTATGGAGCAGGCTGGCAGCAGCTTTGTAGGCAAAGTAGGGCAAGGAGCCGCTACCCTCACCGGTACTTGGAAGCAGCCTGGCCTCACCGCTCCGCTTGTACTGAAGCGCTTGGTTGTTTCTACGCCGCCCGTAGCTAAAAAAGCGCGCCTTACTCCCCCCTACCGCGAAGAGGATGTTGCGTTTATGAATGCCGCGGCTAAGCTCAAGCTGGCCGGCACGCTGACGGTACCAGCCGGACCAGGTCCGTTTCCGGCGGTGGCTCTCTTATCTGATACAGGCCCGCAGGATCGGGACGCCGGGCAGCAGGAATACCGCATGTTTGGGCAGCTGGCCGATTATCTCACGCGCCGCGGCATTGCCGTATTGCGCTTTGATGATCGAGGTGTAGGCAAATCGGGCGGAGATTATCGTACTGCTACTACCGTCGATTTGGTAGGCGATGCGCAGGCTGCCTTAACGTTTTTGCGCTCGCGCGACCTCATCGACCCGCAGCATGTGGGGTTGCTGGGGCACGGGGAAGGGGCCAACGTAGCCTTACTAGCTGCGGCCGACCAGCACACGAAGACGCCTGATTTCGTGGTATCCTTGGCGGGCTACGGCCTAACCGGTCGGGACGTGCTGCTGCGTCAGCAAGTAGAAATTATGCGGCTTATTGGCTCAGATGCTCAGCAAGTGCAAGCGGCCGTAGACCTTCACAACCGTATGGTGGAAGTAATACGCCAGACACCCGATGATACGCAGGCGCGAGCTAAGCTGGCCGGCATCCTGCGGCTCAATAACACGCATATTGACCCGGTGATGGCCAAAGCACGCGCTATTCAGCTCACCACGCCGTGGTCGCGCTACTTCATGGATTTTGATCCTACCCACAAATTATCTGACGTAAGATGCCCGGTGCTGGCGCTCAACGGCGTGGATGACTTACAGGTAGCGGCCCGCACGAATCTTTCTATGTTATCGAAAGGTCTCAACGCTAACCGCGATGTGACCGTGCACAAGCTGGCGGGCGTCAATCACTCTTTTCAACCCGACATGAAAGATTGGCCCATTGTGAACGGACAGCAGCAGCCGGCTTTCTCCCCCAAAGCGCTGGACACCATCCGCGAGTGGGTGATGGATCGTAGCGGGCAGCCCGACGCTAAAAAGTTAGCAGCGCACACCACGTTTTTCAAACGACTGAAGCCTAACTTCGCCAAGCAGCCTAAGAGTCAGGCGAGCCGGTAGCATCATTTGTTTTTGGCATAAACTAGCCCAGCGCTTTCTCCGCTCAACTGCATGAGAAAGCGCTGGGCTAGTTTCGTTTGTGCATTTATAAGCGCACCCCAACGCTGTAGCCAACCCACCCCAGTACGCGAGTACTGGCGCTGCCTTCATCCAGCCACAAGCTGCGGTTCTGCAGCAGACTGGAATACACTTGAGCACGCTCCGTATCGTAGCGCTGGGTGACGAGCACGCTCACCGTCGGCCCGGCCACTAAGCGCAGGCGGCCACCGGCTTTCAGCGGGGCGAAGCCTACTAGCAGGCGCAGCTGGTTGTGCAGATTCAGGTCTTCAGTCCAGCCGCGGCTTTCCTCATTTACGTGCATAGCTACCGCATCGAGGCTAAAGCTGAGGCGACGCCGAGCAAATACCTCGGTGCCTACACCATAGCCAAGCCCCCAGCGTCGGTCGCGGTTGCCAAAGCCATCGTAAGCGCCCGTGAAAAAGGTATAGAAACTAGGTGAGCCACCCAGCTTCAGGCTGGCGCTCACCGGCCACGATTCCGTATTAATAACCTCAAAGCGATGGTAGCCACGGCGCACAAAGTTGAGCGGCGCAATACTGACGCCCGCCACTGAGTCAGCAATATTGAGCAACCCCGCCACCTGCACACCCCGCACCGTACCGCCTACATTGAATAAGCCTGCGGCCTGCGCCCCTCGCACTTCTCCCAAGGCGACGTTGAATAATCCCGCGGCCTGCATCGTTGGTCGGCCGGGGAGCATTTTAGCATCTGTGTTCTCACTATCCGTTGGCTGGGGGGCTTTTTTGGCAGGACCAACATAGTTGAACAGGCCAGCCGTTTGAGCCCCGCTTACGGGCCGGATAGCTACGTTAAATAAACCCGCAGCTTGCCACCCAGTGGCGGTGCCACCCAGCACATTCAGCAAACCTGCGCCCTGAAAGCCAGTGAGGTTGCGCCCTACTATGTTAGCCAAACCAGCCACCTGCACGCCCCGCACCGAGTCGCGGGCCACGTTGAAAAGACCCGCGGCTTCTACTCCATTTACCCCCGCCGAATAGCCCCCAGTACATTCAAGGACAGTCGGTTTACCGTTTGGCCACTACGCAATCCATTCGACCCCAGAGGCCCCAGAAAAGACACCTGCACCTGTTTGGTAACAGTAGGCCCCCTCGTTTTTTCTGACGAAATCTCAGGAGTGGTAGGCTGCGCTGTAGAATCAGATGAGGCGGTTGCGGCGAGTGTATCCACTGAGTTGGATGGCACAGAGGCCGTACTCGCGCTGGTAGGTGGCGCAGCGGTTGGCACCGATTGGGTTCCTGATTTCGCCCTATCATTCGTAGCCACGGTGGTCGAAGTCTGGGGGGCTTTTTTCTTACTTGGTAGCGGTTTACTAGATGCTGTCGGCTTGTTGGGGGTTGAAGTAGTCGCTACAGTTGCTTTCGTCGCGGCACCCTTGCTTGCGGCGTTTGCACCTGAGTCGAGGCTAGGCTTGGACGGAGTTGTGGAGTGCAGCACCACTTGGTCGCCCACCAACTCATAGCCGATGTTTTTACCCGCCAGCACTGTGTTGAGCACGGAGCGCAACGATTGATTTTGCACATTGAGCGTCACGGGCTGGCTCAGATCGAGCGCCGTATTGCTGTAAGAGATACGCACGCCATATTGGCGCCGCAGCGTACGCAGCACCGATTCGAGCGGCGCCTGATTGAAGGTCACCGTCACTTTGCGCTCCAGCACAGAGGCGGAGCTATTTTGGGCCTGAGTAGGTAGCCCGCATAGGGCAAAAAGCAAGGCCAAGGCTAGGCATATGCGGTTTCGCATAGCTATGTTGAGTTAAAAGGCAAAAGAAAATCCGAGCTGCTAGCGGCAGCCCGGCCCGTCGAGTGTATAGCCGGCGCCTAATTGGCTTACCGTTAAGTTGGCCGATAAACTCACCACGCGTAGCACCTGGGGTAGGCTAGCCTGGGCAAAGGTGCCCGTGAATCGGCAGCGCCCGAGGGCCGGGTTAGCAAGTGTTACGGGCTGGTCGTAGTAGCGGGTCAGCGTTTGAGCAAGCTGTTCCAACGACTGATTGTCGAATACCAATTCCTGGCGCTGCCAGGCGCGGAAGTTAGGATCTACAATAGGTTTTTGCACGGCCGCCGTGGGTGCCACCCGATGAATTACCCCGCGCAAACCCGCCGTAAGCAGCACCGAATCCGAACCAGTCGGTAAGCGGCGCACGGGGCTAAAAGCCACTCTCCCCGTTACTACGGCCACCTCCACGGAGTCCTCGGCGCCGTAGGCTCGTACGTTGAAGGAAGTGCCTAACACCTGCGTGCGGGTCTCATTGGCAAGCACTGTGAATGGGCGGCCTTGGTCTTTTTTCACTTCGAAAAACGCTTCTCCTTGCAGCTGCACAACCCGAGCAGTTTGGTTGAAGTTGACAGCGTAGCTAAGCGTAGAGTGTCGATTCACCCACACCTTGCTGCCATCGGGTAAAGTGGTTTGCTGACGCTGAGCACCGGCTGTTACGGTTACCATTTCCTCCTGCCGGTTATTGAGCAAGAAGATGCGGAGCACGCTCCAAACGCCGACGAGCAGCAATACGGCCGCTGCTACCGGCAGCCAGGGCCGCGCAGCGGGCCACAACGGTACCACTTTTCCAGCCGGTATTGCTCCCTGAATTGGGGCTGCTGGAGCTAGGTCAGCGGCTATCCGGAAGCGCTGCCAAGCTGGCTCAACATCAGCCTCCGAAAACTCCTCAGCGGCGGTACCGCCCCGCTCCCACGCCCGAACGGCGGCAGTAAGCAATTGCAGATGCTCCGGCGTAGCCGTCACCCAAGCGTGCAGTTCTTGTTGTTCCGACGCAGACGCCTCCCCGGCCAAGTGTTTGGCCAAAAGATCCCAGGGGGCATCCGTGTCGGAATACAAGTTGGGCATGAATGAAAGCGGCAAGTGAGCCTGCTAAAGTCGGTATTTTCGGGATACCGGATGGGGGTGAGAAAGGCAGTTTAGCAATTCCCCCGAAGCAATGCAAGTCAGCCTAATTATCGGCTAGCACCTTGCCCGAACCCGTAATTCGGCTACTTACGACGGGGGCGCCACGGTAGTATACCGAGCCACTGCCGTTAATGTCGGCATTAAGCGTTCGTGAGGCACGCACGTAGCTTCTACCCGATCCATTTATTGCTACGTAGCTATCCTGCGTGTCCAGATCGTAGGCATCTACGCGGCCCGAGCCGCTGATATTCACGTTGTGGCTGTGTGCGTTCCCGCTCAGCTTTGCCGCACCCGAGCCGGATATGCTCGTCCGCAGGGCATCGGCCCGATTGAAGTTCAAGCTAGCCTCCCCCGAACCGGATACACCCACCCGGAAGCTGGTAGCCGTCCAGGGTGTTGTGCTACTCACTTTCCCTGAGCCTGCTACCTCCACTTCCGTTAGGGCAGGCACCGTAATATAGATTCGAACCGGATCATGGCCGCGCACATTGTAGCGTCCATACTCTATCTCCAGCTTGTCACCGGCTAGTTCTGTTTCGAGCACGTCGAGAATGTTGCGCTGGGCTTCGATGCGCACTTGCTGGGGGCTGCCTTGGGTCAGAATCACATCAGCGTCAATTTTAAGCTCCAGGCGGCTGAAGTTACTGATGGTTCGGGTTTCGGTTTGGGTCGGGCCCGTGCCGCGAACACTTGGGCCTAGTATATCCCCTTCGTGGTTACAGGCAGTCGTGGTGAACAGCGAAGTGGATACTGCTAATAAGAGAAGTAGCTTTTTCATAGCTGACAATAGGTTGGGAGATGGGAATGCTTTCAGTAGTAAGATTCACATCCCTGCCTTTACCCCTACGTCAGATAAAAATATTTTTTCGCTGCAGCTTTTACCAACACAAAAAGCTGTGTAGCAAGCCCTGCAAGCCTTTTCGAAGCATTCGAAGCGCTTTGCCCATCTGGTTCTCTACCGTTTTGGGGGCCACTTCCAAGGCATCGGCAATCTGCTGGTAACTCATGCCTTCCTGCCGACTTAATAAGAAGACGGCGCGGCATTGGGGCGGCAGGGTGTCAAGAGCGGCGGCTACGGCAGCTTCGGCTTCCTGTCCGTAGACTTGCTCGTCGGTGGTGTTACGGCCCGAATCAGGTAAGCTAGCTCTGTCCCACGCGACTTGGCGCTTCTGACGAGCGGCGTGGCGCAAGGCAGAGTTCATGGCTGCCCGGAATAAGTAAGCTTGATAGGTGGAAGTAATGTGGAGAGTTTCGCGGTTTTTCCACACGTTCAATAACACGTCTTGCACCAAATCCTCGGCTACGGCTCGATCCTGCACTACACGAAAAGCGACATTCGCCAACGACCGATAGAAGGCTCGAAATAGCGTTTCCATAAACGCCTCCGCATCCGTATGCTGCAACTCCGCCAAGCGAAGCTCCAAATCAGCGGCAGGTTCGGTAGCGATGGACATAGTGAGGTGGGTGAAAGCAACCACAACTCCTGAAATTCACCTAGTAAAACAGCTCGTCTAAACAGTCTGAATAAGCGGTAGAACCCACGCTACTATTCACTTAGCTGTATCACTTGATTTCTGCGATGTCGCAAATTATAGTGGAGCTATATACTCAATCAGGTAACTAATATGGGTGCAACAATACAGCTTTACAGGCTGATACACCACCTCAGGTTCCTATATTTTATTTGAAAAATACTCTAGTGTTTAAACAGGGTTGTTGGCGTAGGATAAAGACTCTCAATGAAGCACTTAGGCTGCTGCCACTGGCTTCGGCTCGGGTGTTAAATCGAGATGGCGCAGCTTATTCGCTTTAATCGCCGTGATACCAACGACTAGTAAGGTCATGGCGCCGCCAAATATCACGGATGGCACTACGCCCATGAGCCGCGCCGCCGCACCCGATTCGAAGGAACCGATTTCGTTGGATGAGCCAATAAAAATGTTGTTCACGGCCGAAACTCGGCCTTTCATATGCTCCGGGGTGAAAGTGTGCAGCAGCGTAGAGCGGACAATTACTGAAACGGCGTCGAAGGCGCCAGTAAGGAACAGCAGAACTAAAGACAGCCAGAAATTACGCGACAGCGCAAAGCAAATGGTAGCGACGCCAAACCCAGCCACCGCCCACAGGAGCTTACGCCCGGCCCGACGCCTCAATGGGAAGTATGTCATCATCACAGCCATTAGCACCGACCCGACCGCCGGCGCCGCGCGCAGGTAGCCTAGCCCTTCAGGACCCGTACGCAGAATATCATCAGCGAAAATGGGTAGTAGAGCTACGGCTCCACCGAATAGCACCGCGAACAAATCGAGCGATAAAGCCGCCAGCACCAACTGGTTACTAAAAATAAACTGCACCCCCGACAGAATACTTTCCTTCAGATTTAGCCGCTCCCCTTCTATCTGCGGAAGGGCGCGGCCAGCAATGCTACCGTACAGCAGCAAGGCCAGCGCCATCAGCACTGCATCGACACCGTAGGCGGTATTGATGCCGGCTTTGGCAAATAAAAGCCCCCCAATCGCTGGTCCGAGCACCGCAGCCGCCTGATACGTAGTGCTGTTCCAGGTGATAGCGTTGGATAGGCGCTCACGGTCAGGGATAAGCTGGGGCATGAAGGAAAACAAAGCTGGCCCTAGAAAGCCACGCGCAATTCCACTCACGAATATGACGGCATACAGTGGCAGCGTATAAAACTGATCCTTCGCCAGCAGCCACGACCCAACAGGGCGGGTAAGCAGAAACAACGTGACTGAGCAGAAAAGCAAAGCCGTGACGGCCGCCACAATAATGTTCTTCCGCCGTACGGAGTCCGCGACGTGCCCGGCGTAAAGCGATACTACAATACTCGGTATTGCCTCGGCCAGGCCAATTAAGCCAAGAGCTAACGGATCATTAGTAAGCTGAAACATTTGCCAGCTTACCACAACACCCTGAATTTGGGTAGCGACAGTCATGCACACACGAGCCGACAACAAACGTCGAAATTCGGGCAGTCGCAGAGCGGCGTATGGATCGTGGGGCCCGGTAGAGGAAAGAACGGACATAATATAAACGCAGGTCGAAATCGTGCTCAAAGGTAGCGCAACCCCACTGGAAAGCAGAGCTGTCACGCGTCGGCCTTCGCTTTATCAGTAGGGTAGTGCTGCGTACAATCAGCGACCAGAATTAGTTTTCACACCATACATGAGCGACTAACAAGCCAATAAAGGTGTGGAGAGTTGCAGTGGTCCTACCTCAACCTATACTTGGAGGAATAGATTAATCACTGGGGGGCTTTTTTGAGTCGTGATACGTGCTATTGTACTAAATCCGGGTGATGCCGTGAATTCGTATGCTTGTTTTTGAAGGAATAACGTGACAATGATCTGGGCAGTCAAGCCGGTAAATCAACACTGAAATTGCCGCACGTTATTTGCAATATCTTGTTAGGGGCAGCGCTGGTGCGTTGTTATTACTCAGCAGTAAACCCACTACTAGCCTGTATATAGGGGGTTTGCAACAGTTAATGATAGTAGTTTTTGAAAATTAGAAATAATAAATACTTGATTTACAATATTTAATAGTTTGTTTTGAATCCGTAAAAAAAAATATTTTAACAGATTCTTTATCGCGTTGTATTTGGTCAACTAGTTTTATACATTTGATTCTCCCAGTTATCTTTTTATAAGAATTATCTCTTTCACCGGCAACCTGCACTATTTGACCTAAAGCTCTACGTTCTCTTAACCCGTAGCCTTTATGGAAACCATGCAGCCGAGTGATTCCGCGTTGATTTCGCTCTACATTGCCGGCAAAGAAGATGCATTCGCTCTCTTGCTGGAGCGGCACAAAGCCCGCGTCTTCACTACTATTATGCTCATCGTGCGCGATGAAGCCGTTGCTGAAGACTTACTCCAAGACACCTTTATAAAAGCCATCCACACCATGAAGGGTGGACGCTATAATGAGGAAGGAAAATTTTCTTCCTGGATTTGCCGCATTGCCCACAATTTGGCCATTGACTGCTTCCGCCGCGAAAAACGCAAACCTTTATTGAGTCTGGATACAACAAGCCACGCCTTTAATTCGTTGGCTTTAGCGGAGGAGGGCGCGGAAGCGACCATCACCCGCGAAGAGACCCATGCCCGGTTGCGCGAATTAATTCAGGACCTGCCCGCGGCGCAGAAGGAAGTGCTTGTTATGCGTCATTATGGCGATATGAGCTTTCAGGAAATCGCCGATGCAACGGGGGTCAGCATTAATACCGCTTTGGGGAGGATGCGCTACGCGCTTATCAACCTGCGGAAAAAAATGGCCGCACAACCCGTTTTCTATGATCAAAACATTTACCCACGAGAAACTGATCCGGTACGTATACAACGAGTTGCCGGATAAGGAGCGCCAGGAAATAGAACAAGCCTTGGCGCACGATGCTGATTTAGCGGCCCGCTGTGCCGATTTGCTGCTGGCCCAGCGCTGCCTCACCAGCTTGCAGCGAGGCCCCCGGCCCGCCACTACCCAAGCCATTCTACAGTATTCGCGCACCTTTCTGACGCCGTCGTAGAAGAGAAAAGAGGGAATGAGTAATGAGAGTAGCGTATTTTGCTGCTTCATACTCATTCCCTCTTTTTATGCGCAAGGCCGAACGGTTTCGTCGCTTTCTGGACTACTTCACCACGAACTTTCCGGAGCCGCAAACTGAGCTACAATACTCCAATCCCTATGAGTTAATTGTGGCCGTGGTGCTCAGCGCTCAGTGCACCGATAAGCGCGTTAACCTAGTAATGCCCGAGTTACTACGTCACTTTCCGACACCGGCGCACTTAGGCGCGGCATCAGCAGATGATGTTTACCCTTTTATCCGCAGCGTATCCTACCCGAACAATAAGGCGAAACACTTAGCTGGCTTGGGGCGGATGCTAATGGAGGACTTTGGGGGTGAAGTTCCGAGCACCATTGAGGAGCTACAGCGCTTGCCCGGCGTCGGCCGAAAGACGGCGAATGTGGTTGTATCCGTTATTTACAATCAGCCTGCAATGGCCGTAGACACGCACGTCTTCCGTGTGTCGCACCGACTAGGGCTAGTCAATCGCTCTTCTACTACGCCCCTGGCCGTAGAGAAAGACTTGGTGCGTTACATCCCCGAACTCCTGATTCCGAAGGCTCATCACTGGCTGATTCTGCATGGCCGCTACATCTGCGTAGCACGTCAGCCCAAATGCGCTATTTGTCCCCTAACGAATATTTGTAAATACTACGCGGAGCATTATGGCTTGCCTTCTCATAATAGTAGTGGCTCCTTAACTGAGCCGAAATTGCCCCCCAGCGGGCCTTATATTCCATCTACAGGTACAATATAGTACATAAGTAGTTCTAGTTGGTATTAGACACAGCGCTTTCTATCACTTTCTGCACATCCGCGGCAATCACTTTTCTATCGAAGCGAAGTAAAGCGGTAGCCCTTCCCCTTTCTCCAGCTTGCTTTAAGGCTGTGGGTTTGGCCAAGAGGTCACTTAAACACGAAGCCATAGTAGATGCATTGCCAGCGGGAGTGTACCAACCACACTTGTAGTCTTCCACCCACTTTTTTGTCCACCCGTTGTTCGTGACGACTACTGGTGTACCGACCGCAAGGCTATCGTAGAATTTGGCAGGAGAATTTGCATCTAATACCGGCAAATTCAAGAAAGAAACTATCGACACTTCGGCCAACTTAAACCATGTGAACACCTTGTGGCGGGGCTGGGGGGCAATTATGCAAATCCCAGTGCATCGGGCTGCTGCTGCTTGGATTAGGGGCTCATGAAAGCCATGCCCCATAAATAACCACGTAACATCCGGATGGCTGGGGGCCATTTTTTCGGCGGCGGCAACCAACGTGGGAATATCATTAGCCCGCCCGAAAGTACCTGCGTACAGCACCACTCTACGCCCTATTAAGCCCTGCTCCTGCCGCAGAGCCATTACGGCCGCATCGGTGGCCGTGGCAGCTAAAGGGAAGTCCGTACCGTTGAGAACCGTGGTTATTTTAGCTGAGCTTATCCCTAGCGCCTCAACGTAGTGCGACATATCGGGCGATAGGGGTAGGATGTGTTTTGCGCTAGCATAAAGACCTCTCTCTAACGCAAACAGACGTCGTTGCGCTATTTTATTTGGTACGGCACCCATGGCGATTGGAAAAGACGGCCACAAGTCCTGCACTTCAAACACCCACGGCACCCGACGTAGCCGGGCAACTTGCGCGGCGGCCCAGGCCGCCGTGAGCGGCGTAGATATTCCCCAGATAACATCTGGCTTCTCTAAGCGCAGGCCCTCGCGCAGGGCATAGGCTGCGTATTGCCCAAAAGCCAATGCCCGCCGGCCGACACCCATCTTATTATGGTACGGTACTTCGGCGGCTCGCATTTCTACACCTTCTGGCACCCACGGGAACTGTTGGGTAAGGCGCTGTGACTCCCACGTACGCGTCGTTATAAGTGATACGCGGTGCGTACGGGCTAAATGCGCCAGCAAGGTGTAGTGCCGACTGGTGGCCGGACAATCGGGGTTTGTATGATACTGACTGAAAACCGCGATATGCACTTCGGCAACTAAAACTAGCTTCTTATTTCCCTTTCTTATTCGTTGAAAGCAGCTTCCCTTTCAAATCACTTCCGCTTCGGGCGATAGCGCGACTCGTTCAGAATAGCCTGCGGATCCTTCATCGCCATAAGTTGAGCCAGTGTCACATTGGGATGCGTTTCCATGTACTTGCGCACAATTTGCCAACCTACCCAGGCCCCAATCCGTCCGGGGGCCGTTTTGGCAATTTCGGGCACGTTTGGTCGCTCGCTCACGTATTTTTGAATAGTGAAAGGGCTGTTGTTATAAAGCAGCTTTTTCTCAATAAAGTGAGCCCACACCTTACTTTCATTGAACTCTAAGCCCGCCAATTCCTCAGCGGTATAGCCAATGAGCACCGAATCGGGAGTACAGGGCAGCACTTTTTCGGTGAAGTAAAGTGACTTACCCAGTTGTATCATCTCGCCCAGCATGGTTTGCTGGTTGGCGGGCAACGGTTGGTTGTACTTGCTGGAAATAGCCTGTGCTACAGTCGGTAACAGGTGAGCTGGAGTGTAGCGCCGCAAGATGTAGCCGGGTACATTGGGGCGGTAGCTAGCTTTGGGGCCCACAAAGAAGTCAAGGCTAAGCACCATCAGGCTATCATTCACAAATAAATCCTGGCTCAGGCCGCTTACAAACGTCTTGACCGGTGGCACTCGGAAGTCCGGGAAATAATAGCGCACGTGCTGCATCAGCTGTTTTAGCTCCATCTGCAACGTATCAGTGCTAGAAAATTCGGTCAGTGTTTCGCGGCCTAGCTTCTGCAACCCTGGGTTGGTAGCCAAACGCGTGAGAGTAGCCGCCAGCGCCGCATCGGAGGGGTACTGCCGGCGCTGCAGAAACTGGTTGGCCAACAATGGGTTTCGAGCCAAAAATTGCTGGGCCTCTGCTTCGTTCTTGATTGCGAAGAATAATTGCTCCAGTCGCTCCACTTGGACGGGCGCCTCTATCTTGGCTACTTCTGGGTTAATTTCGCAGGAGTTATCCTTTTTGCAGCCAGCCAGCAGCAATAGAGTACTCAGCCAAATGGCAAAACAGGTACGCAAGGGGGCAGATTTATAATACACGGTTCTATCTTTGGGACGAAAATAGCCAAAACGAAACGCCAGCCAGTCAGCTTTCGTGTTTCAGGTGTCGTTTTATCCGTTTAATTATGAAAAAAATACTCATAGCCCTGTTCTTACTTAGCGCTTCCCTCGGCACTGCTTCCGCTCAGGTTGAAATTGGCATTAAGCTTTCACCGTCTATTGCTTACCTGCGAGCCGATGCACCTTCGCAATACAATTTTCAATCGGAGAAAAGCAAGGTCGGTATCGGTGGTGGCTTAGTTGTCGATTATTTCTTTGGCCAAAACTATGCCTTCGGTACGGGCTTACAGCTCACCAGCAAAGGCGGTACAGTTTCTTATGATGCCAACACCACCATTCAGGATAATGAACAGAAGATTAGCCTTCAGTATCTAGAGATTCCGCTAACCGTGAAGCTGTTTACCAACGATATTACCACGGATACTAAGCTTTACTTCCAGCTGGGGGGCAAAATTGGCGGCTTAGTGGCAGCCCGGATTGATGGCGAAAAATTCTACCAATTCGGTGGCGAAAAGGCCACAAAGCACTTTATCATTCCGGATGCTGCCTTACTTGGTGGCCTCGGGGCTGAATATCAAGTGGGCCAGAGCACAAAAGTGTTTGCCGGTCTCTCTTATCATCACGGCCTCGCTAATGTGGACCGTTACTTCAAAAAGAATGGTTTCAATGGTGCTACCCTAAAAAACGGAGAAGTAGCGCTTGACTTGGGTATCAAGTTCTAACCATAAGCGACCGAGAAAAAAGCCCCCCAGCAGCGTTTTCGCCAATAAAACGCTGCTGGGGGCTTTTTTGACTGCACATTACAGAACAGACCATCTCTACGCAAAAGCCCGCCTTGCTCATCCAGAGCGAGGCGGGCTTTCTTCTTGGTCAGGGGCTTTTCGCAGAAAAAACCGTTAGTCCGTAATCTCTATTTCGCGGTCTTGGAGGCGGGCCATAGCCGCTGCGGGTGAGTGCAGCTCAATGTCTTCGCCTCGCTCGTCCTCAATGCGGTAGTCGGTGAGGCCAAGGCTGGTGTCCTTGGTCACTTTTACCCACTTATAATATTTCAGATACCACTTCATTTGCTTGGAGACCAAGCCTTTGGTATAGTACGCGTACAGGAAAGGGTGCACGTGCAGGGTAATACCCGACTGGTTCTGGGTTACGAGCAAGTCTTCGATGCTGTTCTCAATCTCGTCGGTGACGAGGATGGAAGCCGAAATCTTGCCGGTGCCGCCGCAGGTGGGGCATAGCTCGCCGGTAATGATGTTTTCAGCGGGCCGCACGCGCTGCCGCGTGATTTGTAGCAGGCCGAACTTGGTGATGGGCAGAATCGTGAAGCGCGCTTTATCGTGCTTCATAATGTCCTTCACCGCGTCCTCCACCTTCTTGCGGCTCTCCGCCGACTTCATATCAATGAAATCGACGACGATAATGCCCCCCATATCGCGCAAACGCAGTTGGCGCGCCACTTCACGAGCCGCCGACATGTTTACGTGCAAAGCATTAGCCTCCTGGTCGCTCTCTTGGTTGCTCTTATTGCCCGAGTTAACGTCGATGACGTGCAAAGCTTCGGTGTGCTCAATAACGAGGTAACCACCACCGGGCACCGTTACAGTTTTGCCAAACAGCGTTTTGAGCTGCTTCTCAATGTTGAAATGCTCAAACATCTTCACCTTACCGGTGTAGTGCTTAAGCAAGCCCAACTTATCAGGAGCGATTTTCTCCAGATAGCTGCGCATCTCCTCGTACATCGGCGCCGAATCGACGGTGATGGCATCGAAGGACTCATTGAGCATATCGCGCAGCATAGAGCTAGTACGGCCCAACTCGCCCAGAATCTTATCGCGCTCCTTAGCGGTGCGCAGGGTCTGGAAGAGTTGTTCCCAGTTAGCCGTCATGCTCTGCATATCCTTATCCAGCTCGGCTACCTCGCGGCCCTCCGCTACAGTTCGGATAATGACGCCGAAGTTGTCAGGCTTAATAGAGGCGATAAGACGCTTGAGGCGGTCTCGCTCCGTACGGCTGACAATCTTCTTAGAGACGCTTATGGTATTGGAAAAAGGCACCAACACGAGGTAACGACCAGCCATCGAAATATCGGTGGATAGGCGCGGACCTTTGGTCGAGATGGGTTCTTTTACTATTTGAACCAGCAATTGCTGGCCCTTTTTGAGCACGGTGTCGATCTTGCCGACTTTGTCGAGCGGCTCCTCAAACTGAAAAGTCTTCAGTGGCCCGACGGTAATTTTCTGCGATTGTACGCCTTTCACCCACTTATTCAACGACGGGAAGTTCTCGCCCAAATCGCCATAGTGCAGAAAAGCGTCTTTTTGATACCCGATGTCAATGAACGCAGCGTTCAGACCGGGCATCACTTTCTTGACCGTACCCAGGAAGATGTCACCAACGGAATAGTTGGTGTCGTTGCGGTCGAAATGATATTCGATGAGCCGCTTGTCCTGGAGCAGGGCAATTCGTTCGCCATCCTGAGCAGAATTAATGATTAATTCGTTACTCAATGTATCGGTAGCTTAACTAATCTCCCCAAAAGCGCCTGCATTTGCCCCCCGAAACCCACAAAGGGAAGCCAGTGCACCAAGGCACCAGCTTCCCTTCCGAGCCACGGGGAAAGCATCAAACCAGTCACTCTCAAGGATACTAAATGAGAGATAAACGGACTTTGGTTGAAGCCTCAACCGTCCGCCAGCTAACCCCGCGGGGCTTACTTCTTCTTGTGACGGTTCTTACGCAGACGCTTCTTGCGCTTGTGGGTGGCAATCTTATGACGCTTTCTCTTTTTACCGCAGGGCATGTGGTTGTAGGTTAAATGGTTGAATGATTCTATTGTCGAATGGCTGACCTTTTATTCTTCGCTCTTGCATCAAATGCAGTGAGTTTCGGAGTTACAAATCTGCCGATTTATTCCAACTTGCTCAGCTCCTCATCAACGGAGGCTGCCAAGCTTGGGTCGCTGCTTAGGCTTTTTGCTTTGGTAAAAGCCGCTCTAGCTTCTTCCTTAGCACCCGTTTGGGCCAAAGAAACGCCTAAATAAAACTGGCCGTTCACATTCTCTGGATTCACTTTTACAAGCTCCCGAAAACGCTCTACGGCTTTGTCGTACTGATTGCTTTGAATAGAGAGGATGCCCAAATTATAGAGCGCCTTCTCATTACGTGGGTTGGCGGCCAGCACCTCGCGCAGTAACGTAACGCCCTGCACGGGGTTGTCGCTGGCCATGTAGGCCATGCCCAGGTTGGTTTTGGCATCGAGGTTATCGGGGTTGTTTTTCAACACCTTCTCGTAGAGCTCGCGCGTCTTTGCACTTAGCGCTTTGGCTCGCTCCTCGGTAGCAGCAAAGCCAAAGGCCTCGAAGTACTCATCGGCAGCACGTTTCCAGGCTTGCTCGCCCGGACGCACAATAGCTACCTGCTCGTAGTAATAGCCAGCGCTATCAAACTTAGCGATATCCTTATACTTAGTAGCCAAGTCAGAGGCTACGCGCAGACGAGCCTGCGGATCGCGCTCCTTATTGTAGCGCGCGGCCAATTGCTTGATTTCGCGGCTTTGCTCGGCTGTAGCCTGCTGATGTGGCTGTTCAGGTGTAGCACCCGCAGGGCCAGCTGTTTGCTCTTGGTCACCCGAAGAAGCAATAGCCTTCGACCCATTAGTAGCAGGGCCGCCACCGTCACGGTTGGCCGTGCGAGCTGCATCCTGATTCATTTCCCCTTTACCTTCTTTGGGCTTCACCGTTACCTTAGGCAACAGAAACAACCCAGCCACCAGCACAAGAGCGATGACTAGTATAATTAACTGATGTGAACGGGAACGTGATGCCATACAGAAAAAGCAGGCCGTCGGGCCCCCAGTTATGGAACGCCCGACGGCTAGCCGGCAAAAATTAAACGAAAGAAAAAGAGAAATTAAGCCTGAGCTGTTTCCTTGATTTTCTTGCTGTTCTTGATTTTGCCGATGAATGTTTTCGACGGCTTGAAGCTAGGAATAAAGTGCTCGTCGATAATGATCGACGTATTTTTAGAGATGTTACGAGCCACTTTCTTTGCCCGCTTCTTGTTTACGAAGCTGCCAAAGCCGCGTACGTAGATGTTGTTGCCGTCGGCCATCGAATCCTTTACTACTTTGAAGAAGGCTTCAACGGTAGCTGACACGTCTCCTTTTTCGATGCCGGTCTTGTCGGCAATCTCGGCGATTACTTCTGCTTTAGTCACGCTGGTAAATGAAATGTACTATGGAGAGAAAAAATATGCTGGGCAAAATATCCCGATTCAACACGTAAGCCCTTGCCCGGTAAGCTGTTCGCTTATGAATTGGGGCCACAAAGGTAGTTTCCTTTTTTGGTTTTGCAACATTATTTACTGATTCCACACGGCTCTGTCTTTCTTTCCTAAATTATTTATTCTCAATATATTGACTTCCCTCTCTTCTACTTCTGCCCACCCTTTCTTTGCCTCTGCTCTACTTGAATGGTACCCACGTCACCGCCGCGACCTGCCTTGGCGCCACACGCGTGATCCATACGCTATTTGGCTCTCAGAAGTCATTTTGCAACAAACTCGTGTGAAGCAGGGCCTCCCCTACTACCTCGACTTTGTAACAACTTATCCCACCGTTCAGGAGTTAGCGGCGGCTCCCGAGGATGAAGTCATGCGTCACTGGCAGGGACTGGGTTATTATTCTCGGGCCCGCAACATGCATCACACCGCCAAACAAGTTACAAGTGAGTTTGGGGGGCAATTTCCAGGCTCTTATGACGGCTTGCTCCAACTTAAAGGTGTAGGGCAATACACCGCGGCCGCTATTGCCTCTTTTGCCTACGACGAACAGGTAGCTGTCCTCGATGGCAATGTGTATCGGGTGCTGGCCCGCGTGTTTGGCATCAGCGCGGATATAGCTGCGCCTGCTAGCCGCAAGGTGTTCCAACAATTAGCTGACTCGCTTATTCCGGCGGCCTCGCCAGCGGAGTTCAACCAAGCTATCATGGAGTTTGGCGCTATTCAGTGCACGCCTTTAAAACCTGACTGTCTTTTTTGCCCCCTACAAGGTCAGTGCTTTGCTTTTCAGCACGGCATGGTGCAGGAGTTGCCCGTAAAAAGTAAAGCCAAAGCGGCACGCACGCGCTATTTCCACTACATGGTCTTGCGCTACGAGGACACCGTCTACCTGCGTAAACGCACGGAAAAAGACATCTGGCAAGGCCTCTATGATTTTGCCCTTACTGAAACTGATGGCCCCAATTTGCCCCCCACCGACCTGCTTGATGCAGTAGAAGCCTTGGGGGGCAAATTGGACACTAATAGCGTGGAGGAGCCAGCTTACGCAGCTCGACATGTGCTAAGTCATCAAAAAGTGGAGGCGCGTTTTCACCCTGTTTGGCTAGAGGCGCCACTCCCCGCTGCGGCATTAACGGCTAGCGGTTTGGCAGCTTTTACTAGTGCCGAAATTGAGCAGTTGCCCAAGGCCGTTTTGATCAGTAATTACTTAGGAAGACCCAGCTTTTAAGCCGTTTTGGGCTTGGATGCCCCGCGCTTTTTTTGTATCTTTAAAGGAATAGGAAGCGGCTTATTTAGCTTCATAACCCCTTATTAATCAGGCTATGTCAGCAGGAGTTAACAAAGTAATATTAGTTGGAAATCTGGGCAAAGACCCGGAAGTACGCCACTTAGAAGGCGGCGTAAGCGTGGCCAATTTTACCTTAGCTACAAACGAGTATCACAAGGATAAAAACGGCGCCCGTATTGAGCGTACCGAGTGGCATAACATCACTGCTTGGCGTGGCTTGGCGGAGGTAGCGGAGAAGTATTTGCGCAAAGGCCACCAGGTATATATTGAAGGTCGCATCCGGACGCGCCAGTATCAGGACAAAGACAATCAGACCCGCTACATCACCGAAATTGTGGCTGATGAAATGACTATGCTGGGTGGCAAGCCTCATACTGACGGAACTACTACTCAGGCTGCACCGACTCCGGAGGCTCAGACGTTCCGTCAGGAGCCGGAACTCGACCAGTTGCCTTTCTAAAATTACCCTAGCGGGTAGTAATGCTTGAAAGCCTCGGCACGAAGCCGAGGCTTTTTGCGTTTCAAGTGTCTCGCGAATAAATTGGTAGAATCAGCAGATGGAGACAACATCTTCTTTTCCGCCTACCTTTGATTATCATCTTCGCATTGTTTCAAATGCCTGTTTTTCGACTTTATCGTAGCCTGAGTGCAGTTCTGCTTTTTGTGGGTGCCTCACTTACTTCTTGCACATCTTCCGGGGGCGACTATACACCTAAGCCTAAAGGGTATAATCGTATTGATTTGCCCCCCCACTCCTACCAGCAACTCCCGTCGGGCCGCCCCTATACATTTGAGTATTCGCAGCACGCGCGTATTCTGCGGGATTCATCATACTTAGCACAGCCCAATTGGATTAATATTTATTATCCGAAGCTAGGCGCAAATGTGCAGATCACTTATACTAACGTGCAGCAGAATCCCAAGCTGTATAATAAGATGATGGAGGATGCGCGTAAGCTCACCAGCAAGCACCAGATCAAGGCGTCAGCTATTGACGAGAGCATTATGCAAACGCCTAGCGGGATGAAAGTGGCCGTGTTTGAGCTAGCGGGTGACGTACCTAGCCAGTTTCAGTTTTATACAACGGATAGCACCAAGCATTTTTTCCGGGGGGCATTATACTTTCCTATCGCGACGGCCAATGATTCGCTCGCCCCGATCATTGACTATGTTAAGAAGGATATTGTACAGATGCTTAATACGTTGAAATATCAATAACACTTTGCTTAGTGAGCAATGCAGGGAGCCAGGACGCATTCGTCTTTTATCCTGCATTGCTCATTCCCATGAATGAGCAATTTCTTCAATACCAAAATCGAGTATTTGCGTGGGGTAGGTACCCAGCGGGCGCAGCTCCTGCAAAAGGAACTGAACCTCTTCACTTACGGCGACCTCATTCAGCGCTACCCCTTCCGCTACCTCGACCGTACCCAGTTTTATAAAATAGCGGACCTGCACGACGATCTGCCGTATGTGCAGGTGAAGGGCGTGTTGCGCAATCGTGAAGTGTTGGGCGAAGGCCCGAAACAGCGCTTGGTAGCCAAAATTGCCGACGAGAGTGGTGAGCTGGAACTGGTGTGGTTTAAAGGGGTAAAATACCTGCAAAACGTCGTCAAGAACCACCAGGAATACATTGTCTTCGGCAAGCCAACGATGTTCAATGGCAAGCCACAAATGGCTCATCCAGAACTGGAGGAAGTAACGGAAGCTAAGCCGGGCCAAAGCTTTTTGCAGCCCGTCTACAACACTACCGAGAAGCTCAAAAACTACCATCGTATTGATAGCAAGGCGCTGGCCCGCATAGTGGCCGACTTGCTCAAAATTGCCCCCCCGCATATTCCGGAGTCGTTGTCGCCGGCGCTGATTCAGCACTATGCGCTCATGGGCAAGGCAGATGCGTTGCAGCAGATTCACTTCCCGCAGAGCCCTGAGCTACTGCAAGCAGCGCGATTCCGGCTCAAGTTTGAGGAGCTATTCTATGTCCAGCTCAAGCTGTTGCGTCAGCGCGACCAGCGCAAAGTAGAGCTAGCCGGCCAGATTTTCCGGGAGGTACCATCACTGGTTGATTTCTATAAGAACCATCTTCCCTTCGACCTCACTGGTGCCCAAAAACGTGTCATTCACGACATCTACAAAGATTTTTGCGCCGGTAAGCAGATGAACCGCTTGCTACAGGGCGATGTAGGCTCGGGTAAAACCATCGTGGCCTTTATTGCTATGCTTATGGCTGCCGATAACGGTGCCCAAAGCTGCCTGATGGCCCCCACCGAAATTCTGGCCGATCAGCACTATGTTGGCCTCAAAGCGTACGCCGACCAGTTGGGTATTAGTATAGGCAAGCTCACCGGCAGTACGCGCACTGCAGAGCGCCGGGTGTTGCATGAAGCACTGCGCGCAGGTCAGATGCATATGCTGGTGGGTACTCATGCCCTGCTGGAAGATGTAGTGCAATTCCGCAACCTGGGCCTAACCATTATGGATGAGCAGCACCGCTTCGGCGTGGCGCAACGATCCAAGCTCTGGCAGAAGAACCCGCACATCATACCTCATGTGCTAGTGATGACCGCTACGCCCATTCCGCGCACGCTGGCCATGACTTTATACGGGGATCTTGATGTCTCAGTGATTGATGAGCTACCAGCGGGTCGCAAGCCCATCGTGACGGTGCATCGCTATGATGCTAACCGGCTCAAAGTATTTCAATTTCTGCGCGACCAAATCAATCTAGGTCGGCAGGTATACATCGTATATCCGCTCATTGAGGAATCGGAAACGCTGGACTACAAAGATCTCACAGACGGCTACGAAAGTGTGGCGCGCGCCTTTCCCGAGTTTCAGATCAGCATTGTGCATGGGCGGATGCGGGCCGAAGAGAAGGATTTCGAGATGCAGCGCTTCATAAAAAAGGAAACGAAGATCATGGTGGCAACCACCGTCATTGAAGTAGGCGTGAATGTGCCTAATGCCTCCGTGATGGTAATAGAAAGCTCGGAGCGATTTGGCTTATCGCAGCTACACCAGTTGCGGGGCCGGGTGGGCCGGGGTGCTGATCAGAGCTATTGCATCCTGATGTCGGGCTATAAGCTCAGCAAGGATTCCCGCACTCGCCTCGAAACTATGGTGCGGACGAATAATGGCTTCGAGATTGCCGACATCGACTTGAAGCTACGCGGCCCCGGCGACCTGATGGGCACCCAGCAAAGTGGCGTACTTGATCTACTTATCGCCGACTTAGCCAAGGATGGCCGTATTCTGAGCGAGTCGCGGGCGGCAGCTCAGCAGTTGCTCAGTGAAGATCCAGGTCTTAGCCGGCCCGACAACCTCAATATTCGTCGCCATATCGAGTCGTTGCCCGCCACAGCCGTCAATTGGAGCCGAATTAGCTAACGTGCGCTTAGCTAATGAAGATAAAAAAAGCAACTAACTAGTTGCTTATCAGGTACTTGGCTCTAATTATTACTTAACTGGGCTTGTTCTTGCAACCACCACTGCTTACCATCGCCTGAGGTAGTACCTTGCAATGTAGCCTGCCGCGAAAAGAAAGAAACCATATGCACAGATAGCTCATTGGGAGCAACACGCTTAGCAGCAATATCTCCGGCAACAGGCTCTTTCGCCAACTTACCAACTATGATCAGGCTAAACAGTAATAAAAACTTGAGTAATGATTTCATAATGTAGGTAAGCTAATAAACGACTGCCTTAAAGGGGCACAAAGTTAAAGCCAAAGGTGGTAAAGAGGCAAGGAAACAAATGACAAAGGCGAGGAAAGGCGATTTAAAAGCTCCTGAAGCGTTTTTTTATTTTTGTTACTCCTTTCATCTGCCATTTTTAAAGGCATAAGTAGTAAGCGCTTACCGGCAATTTCATATTCGCCAATATTCTATCCACAAAGTAAGCGTACTCAAACCCTAATATTGAACACCAGAATATTAAGGCTTCATCAAGAAATGGTTACTTACTGATGCACTACCCGACTGGTAGCGGCGCCATATACGAGATGCCGTCGAAGATGGATACCTTTGATCCTATTTATTTCTGCTAATTATCATTTTTCCAATCTAACTGTCTTTCAACGTGCGATTTATATTTCCTCTTTCTCATTGCCTTATTTGGGCCATCAGTCTGGTCTTGGCTTTACCGGCGTTAGGGCAACGGGTAAAATCGGTAGCCTTTACCTACTTGCCCGAAAAGACGGACGACCGCTATAACCAACGGGTAGCCAAAAAAACGCTTACTCTGCCAGATGGTGGCTTCGTAATCTTAGCGCACCACACGGCTACTGAGTATGCGGTGGAGCGTTATGACAAAGAGCTAAAGCGCCTATGGTCAACGGCCCTACCAGTTACAGTGGAGGAAAGCATTGATGGATTTGAGCATAGTAGTCAGCAGGTTACAGCCATTATCTACCACAAAGACGGTGCAGCCCAAAGCTTAGCCGCGCAGCCGTTTGATTTGAGCACCGGTAAAATTGCCCCCCGGAAAAAGCTTACCGAAACTACTGCCCGCAACCGTCGCCCAGGGGCAGCTTTCTCCCCGGACGGTACTAAAATTGTGGCGTGGCAGTACGTCACCCGCGATGAGCAGATTCGGTCTATCAGCGCCAGCGTGTACGATGAGAAACTAACAAAGCTCAAGGATCGAGTTTACAATTTTCAGGATCTGGGGGGCTTTTTTTCGACAACTATTCATGTCGACAACGAGGGCACGCAGTACGTAACGCTGCTGAGCGACGAGATGAAGAAGCTCACGGTGCGCCGTTACCGCAATGATAATCCGGACATTAAAGTGATGTCGGTGGCCGTGGGGGCTCCTTTGAGGGCAAGAGCATTATGGTGTTCGACGCCAAGTTTGCCCTTCAACCGGACTCCACACTCTACGCCGCCGCTATTTGCACGGAGCGCCTCACGGGCCTTTACTATAGCCTGAAAGTAGTAAAGTTCGATTTTGCGGGCCAAGGGACCATGAAGTTTGCCCCCGAGTTCCGCTTCAAGCCCGAATACTTAGCAGAAGTAAACAAGGCGACCCAATCAACGGCGAAGCGGCTGGAAGACGTGTATCTAAACGACTTGCTCTTCACCGCGGAAAAGCAGATGATCGTCATGGCGGAAAAGAAATATGAAGAGGGCGGCGATACTTCGCCAGTGCATGCCCGTGAGCTGCACTTGTTTGGCTACAACGAGTTTCAACTCCCCGAGTGGCACAGTATCATTGATAAAAAGCAGGTAGCCTCACCTGCAGAAGCCTTTGCTGGAATCGGTTACCGAGTAGCGGTTTTTGGTCACGAAATCCATATTCTGACGCAGGAAAAGCTAAAAGGCAAATCGGACTTATACTTGCGCCGGGTGAACGCACAAACTGGTGTAGTAGAACCGGCTAAAGGCTTAGGCCTTAACGTAGCCAATGACCAGCAGCTAGCTTATGTAAAGGACTTTACCGCTTGGCTAGACCCCAAAACTATCGTAGGTGTGAGCCGACCAAGCAAGAAATCGGCAGCCTTACAGCTGAATAAAATTGCTGTAAAGTAGTTACTACTTGTTAAGCATAAAAAAGCCCCCCAGACGAACTCTGGGGGCTTTTTTCTTAGAAATATGTGTCAACTAGTACACGTATTCGTTCGCCTCAATCATGGCCGCGGCAATGCGGCGACGGGCTTCTTTGGTGTTGAATAGCTCGGCTTTAGTGAAGCGCTTAAGGCCGGTAGCCAGTAGTCGCTGCTCGTCGCCTTCCGTCATGGCGGCAATCGCGTCTTTGGCAGACTTGGTTACTAAGTCAATGGTGTCGGCCAAGTACACGCGGGCAATGTCAATCTGGTTGGCCAGTGCGGCTTCGTTTTTCAGGCTAATTTCCTTCTCAACGCGCAGCAACGTGCTCTCGGCAGTGTATACCTTGATGGACATGTCGGCGATGTTCATCAGCACTTCCTGCTCTTTGGCCAGTGAGTTCATGTACTTCTGAACGGCCGTGCCAGCTACCATCAGAATAGCTTTCTTGAGGTTAGCAATGATCTTCTTCTCTGCACCAAACAGTGAATCATCAGCCTCGGCAAAGTCCGGGATAGCGAGTAATTCTTGCTGTACCGCTTGGGCCGGGCCCATCAAATCTAGCTCGCCTTTTAAACCCTTTTTCAGGATCATGTCAACGGCCAGCATGCGGTTGATTTCGTTGGTACCTTCAAAGATGCGGTTGATACGGGAGTCGCGGTAAGCACGGTCCATGGGGTAATCGGCCGAAAAGCCGTAGCCGCCGAAGATCTGCACGCCTTCATCGCACACGAAGTCAAGTACTTCCGATCCCTCTACCTTTAGCATGGCGCATTCTACGGCAAACTCGCGAGCAGCACCCAGCAGCGCTTCGTTCGATGATTTGCCTTGGCTCAACAACTCCTGCTCCATGCGGTAAATGTCCATGCCAGCGCGGTAAATAGCCGATTCAGCCGCGTATACGCGGATGGCTTGCTCGGCTAGCTTGTGGCGAATAGCACCGAATTTAGAGATGGGCAGCTTAAACTGCACCCGCTCATTGGCATACTTGATACTCAGGTTAAGCGCCATTTTGCTGGCACCTAAGCAAGCCGCAGCCAGCTTAATGCGGCCGATGTTCAGAATGTTGAAGGCAATCAGGTGACCTTTGCCAATCTCACCAAGCACGTTCTCCTTCGGAACCGTTACGTCCGAAAGAAATACCTGCCGGGTTGAAGAACCACGAATACCCATCTTGTGCTCCTCAGGCCCGAACGTCAAACCTGGCGTGTTACGCTCTACGATAAAGCCCGTGAACTTGTCGCCATCAACCTGGGCGAAAACGATGAACACCTCGGCAAAACCAGCATTGGTAATCCACATCTTCTGACCGTTCAGCACATAGCTCTGTCCGTCTTCGGTCAGGATGGCTTTGGTTTTGGCCCCTAGTGCATCGGAGCCCGAGCCGGGCTCGGTGAGGCAATAAGCACCAGCCCACTCACCGCTTGTCAGCTTAGGCAGGTATTTGGTCTTCTGCTCTTCGTTTCCAAAGTACAGAATGGGCAGCATAGCGATACCCGTGTGCGCCGCGAAAGCCACCGGGAACGAATGGCCGCCACCTACGCCTTCCGTCACGCGCAGGGCCGTATTGAAGTCCATGTCGTAGCCGCCGTACTCGGCTGGCATCGACACGCCAAACAAACCCAACTCACCCGCTTTTTTCATCAAGCCCGCCATCAGGCCTTCCTCGTGGTTGTCGAGGCGGTCCAGCAGCGGGTATACTTCACTAGTCACGAAGTCCAGACAGGTCTGGTACATCATGTTTTGCTCCTCAGTGAATTCAGCAGGAGTAAACACGTCTTGGGCGTCCGTCTCCTTAATGATGAATTCACCGCCTTTTCTGAGTTTGTTCGATACTTCCATGACTATGTGAGGTTGAGAGTTGAGGTTGATTCAATGGGGATAAATAGCAATGAAACTATTAGGCTTGCCGAGCATTCGGGGCAAAAGCTTCCTTTGATTTCATTACCGAAATATACAAAAATATGTTATGCTTGCCGAGTACTTAGTGGAAAGAAAACCCCGTTTATTTCGGGGCTTTCTTTCCACTAATACAAACAGGATATCGTCCTGTCAAGTTCTAACGTCGGGCTACTTCAGCAGTTCGTAAATACCGGCTACGCCTTGGCCACCACCTACACAGGCGGTTACCATGCCGTACTTCTTGCCCCGCTCGCGCAGTTCGTCGAAGAGTTGAATACTGAGCTTAGCACCGGAGCAACCTAGCGGGTGGCCCAAAGCAATAGCGCCGCCGTTCACATTGAGCTTTTCCTCATCAATTCCCAACTCACGCATTACAGCAATAGACTGAGAAGCGAAGGCCTCATTTAGCTCAATCAGATCAATATCGTCGAGCTTCATACCGGCTTGCTTCAGCGCTTTCGGCACGGCCTTGATAGGGCCCATACCCATGATGCGCGGGTCAACACCTTCGGCGGCGTAGGTCACCATGCGAGCGATGGGCTCCAGGTTCAACTCCTTTACCATGCGCTCCGACATGACAATGACGAAAGCAGCCCCATCGGATGTCTGGGAAGAGTTGCCTGCAGTCACGCTACCGTTCGCCGCAAACACAGGGCGCAGACGGGCCAAAGCTTCAATAGATGTGTCGGCACGCGGACCTTCATCGGTGTCAACCACGTAGGAACGAGTTTTCTTTTTTCCCGACGCTTGATCGAGGTAAGTTTCCTCAACCGTGATAGGCACGATTTGCTTTTTGAATTTGCCCCCCTGAATCGCTTTGATAGCTTTTTGGTGAGAGTTGTAAGCAAATCTATCCTGGTCTTCGCGGCTGATGTTGTAGTCCTTTGCTACCGCCTCAGCAGTTAAGCCCATGCCCAGATAATAGTCTGGGTGATTTTTAACCAGGTTGTAGTTAGGCACTGTCTTCCAGCCAACAGTCGGCACTTGCGACATGTTCTCAGCGCCGCCGGCCACAATGCAGTCGGCCATGCCAGCCGTGATTTTGCTGGCAGCCATGGCAATCGTTTCGATGCCCGAGCCGCAGTAGCGATTCACGACTAAGCCCGGTACGTTTATGGGCAAAGCCAGCAGGGAAATCATCCGACCAATTTGCAGGCCTTGCTCCGCTTCAGGCACCGCGTTGCCCACAATTACGTCATCTACGCGAGTGGGATCAAGCGCGGGCACGGATGCCATCAGGTGTTTGATAACTTCAGCGGCGAGGTCATCGGTACGGGTGAAGCGGAAGCCACCGCGGGGGCTTTTCCGACGGCCGTACGATAACCAGCTACGATATATGCAGTCATTAGTGTAAGTCTTGAGGAAAGTGATAGAGTTAAAACCAGCTTCCGGCGTTAGTTTCTCAAAGGCTTGCCCGTAGTCAGAATGCTCTGAATGCGCTCCAGCGTTTTGCGCTCACCGGTGAGCGACAGGAAAGCTTCACGCTCCAGATCCAGCAGGTACTGCTCGCTTACTTCCGTAGGCTGCGACAAGTCGCCGCCGCACATGATGTAGGCCAGTTTATTGGCAATTTTCACGTCGTGCTCCGAGATGTAATTGCCTTCCTTCATGGCATATACACCACTCATAAACATACCCAGCGCTCCTTTGCCGTGCACCTTGATATTGGTTTTCTGCACGGGCATGGTATACCCAGCATCAGCTAAATCCAGCGCCTCGGCTTTCGCTTGGGCGATAACCCGCTGGCTGTTTACCACGATTTCATCGCCCCGACGTAGGAAACCTAGATCAAATGCTTCGGCGGCGGAGGTAGAAACCTTGGCCGTGCTTACCGTTACAAACGTGTTGCGCAGCAAGTTAAATTCCGGTTCGCCCTCCTCGTACTTCGCGGCCGTGCGCAGGGTCATTTCCTTGGTGCCACCACCCGCCGGAATTACACCTACCCCAAATTCCACCAAGCCCATATACGTCTCGGCCGAGGCAACTACCTTATCAGCATGCAGACAGATTTCGCAGCCGCCGCCCAAAGACAAGCCGTGCGGCGCTGTCACGACGGGAATGCTGGAATACCGCATCCGCATCATGGCGTTCTGGAACTGCTTAATCATCAAGTTTACCTCGTCGAACTCCTGTTCGATGGCATACATGTAGAGCAGCGCCAAATTGGCCCCCGCCGAAAAGTTGGGTGCGTCATTGCCTACCACGAGCGCGCGGTAGCCAGCTTCGGCCATATCCACGCCCTTCATCAGCCCCTGAATAACATCGGAGCCGAGAGTGTTCATTTTGGAATGAAACTCTACGCCTAATACTCCATCGCCGAGGTCATGTATGCTGGCGCCCGCGTTTTTCCAGAGCACTTTGCCCGTGGCCCGCAGGTTGTCGAGAATGATAAAGTTCTCGACGCCCGGAATCGGCTGGTAGCTCTTGCTTTCGAGGTCGTAGAACTGCTTGGTGCCCGTTTCGGATACTTTGTAGAAAGACGTGTGGCCAGCGGCCACCATCTCCTGTACCCACGCGGCGGGCTGTTTGCCTTCGGCCTGCATCAGCTCCAGGCCTTGCTGTACGCCTAGCGCGTCCCAGGTTTCAAACGGGCCCATATCCCAACCAAAGCCGGCCCGTAGCGCGTCATCTATCTTATAGAGAGAATCCGTGATTTCGGGAATGCGGTTGGTGACATAGGCAAATAGGCCGGCGAACATCTTGCGGTAAAACTCGCCGGCTTTGTCTTTGCCGCTGGCTAGCACCTTAAAGCGCGGCGCCAGCTGCTCTATGGTTTTGGTCAGCTCCAGCGTAGCAAACTTCACCTTCTGGCTGGGCTGGTATTCCATCGTTTTCAGGTCGAGGGCCTGAATCTCCGATTTGCCCCCCGCGCCTTTTACTTTCTTGTAGAAGCCCTGGCCGGTCTTGTCGCCCAGCCACTTCTTCTCGCCCATTTGCTTCAGAAAGTCAGGCAGCGTAAAGACAGCTTTGGCTTCATCGTTCGGTAAGCCTTGCGCTAAGCCATTGGCTACGTTAATCAACGTATCAAGCCCTACCACATCCGAAGTGCGGAACGTAGCCGACTTGGCGTGGCCGATAACCGGACCAGTCAGCTTGTCTACCTCCTCCACCGTCAGGTCTAGCTGCTGCATAATTTGCAGCACATCCATGATGGCAAACACGCCCACGCGGTTGGCAATAAAGGCAGGCGTGTCTTTGGCTAGTACTGTGGTTTTGCCCAAGTACAAGTCGCCGTAATGCATCAGGAAATCAACCACGGTCGGATCGGTGGCCGGCGTCGGGATGATTTCGAGTAGCTTCAGGTAGCGGGGCGGATTGAAGAAGTGCGTACCGCAGAAGTGCTTTTGGAAGTCTTCGGAGCGGCCTTCCGCTAATAAATGAATTGGAATACCGGAAGTGTTCGACGTGATGAGCGTACCGGGCTTGCGCACCTTTTCCACCTTTTCGTAGAGGCTCTGTTTAATGTCGAGCCGCTCTACCACTACCTCAATGGTCCAGTCGCAGGTAGCAATGTCCTTGAGGTTATCGTCGAAGTTGCCGGTTTTAATGCGCGACGCGTCCTGCTTACGGTACAAAGGCGAAGGATTGGAGGCCACCGCTGCCTGCAAGGAAGCATTCACAATGCGGTTGCGCACGGCGGGGTTTTCCATAGTCAAGCCTTTGGCTTGCTCCTCGGGCGTGAGCTCGCGGGGCACAATGTCGAGCAGCAGTACTTGGGCACCGATATTAGCGAAATGGCAGGCAATACGCGAGCCCATCACGCCTGAGCCGAGCACGGCTACTTTCTTGATAGTTCGATTCATAAAAGCTGAAACGGGTAATCTGTTGACAGAAAATAGATTAGGTGAAAACCAAAACGCGCCAAAAAGCCCCCTAGGCGGAGGTTGTTTCGGGGCGAAGCGGCTTAAGCGTGAAGTCGTCAAACAGGGATTTGCTCTCAATCATGGCGTTGATCTGGCCTATCACCTTAAAGAGCGTATCCAGTTGCGCCTGCGGAATTTTCTCTCGCACTTTCTGATTGAAGTGTCGCACCGTTTGGCGCGAGATTTCCTTGCCCCGCAAGCCCTCTTCCGTCAGAAAGATGCGCACTGAGCGCTTGTCTTGCGTGTCAGCTTGTTTGTAGATGAGGCCGCGCTCTTCCATGCTGCGCAGAATGCGCGTAAGGCTGCGCGTCTCCAACCCCAGCAGGGGGGCAATTTTGGTGGCGGGGGTGCCATTTTCCTGATCAATATTCAGGAGCACGAAACCGATGCTGGTCGTGATGTCGTGCTTGGCAGCCTGCGTATTATACATGCGCGAAATGGCATGCCAGCAGACTTTTACGTTATAATCGACGGTTTCTTCGGGTTTCATGGGGGCAAGCATGTCCGGTAAACATACAAAGAATATGTTAGGCTTGCATACTACTTTACTATAAAAAAGTTTAGCGCCTTAGCCATACTCTCTTTTCCTTACTGCAGCTTATTATACGAAAACGGCCCCGCCGTGGGGCGGGGCCGTTTTGCTAGCGAAGAGCGTTTTGGTGATACAAGCTCTCGATTAAGTCGCGGTTGTTTTCGGTGATTGCCTTACGCTTGACTTTCATCGTAGGAGTCATCTCGCCAGTTTCCACAGTCCAGAGATGATCCATTATGCAGATTTTTTTAACCTGCTCCCACTGCGCGAAGCCTTTGTTGTAGTCTTTTACCAGTGCCTCATACATATCTACAATCTTGGGATCCTTTACAATCTCTTCATTGGAGGTAAAGGGCACCTGGTGGCGCTTGCACCAGTTCTTGAGCTCATCAAAGGATGGTACCACCAGCGCCGACGGAAATTTCTGGTCAGCGCCTACCACCATCGCCTGCTCAATCAGCGGCGACTCCTTGAGCTTGTTCTCAATAACCTGTGGGGCGATGTATTTGCCCCCCGAGGTCTTAAACATCTCCTTTTTACGATCCGTGATTTTGAGGAAACGGCCATTTACGAACTCCCCAATGTCACCGGTATGGAACCAGCCATCTTCGTCGATTACTTCTTTGGTTAGTTCAGGCTTATTGTAGTAGCCTTTCATGACAGAAGCAGATTTGGTCAGAATCTCGCCATCCGGGGCGATTTTGACCTCCGTATTTTCAATCACGGGGCCTACGGCGCCGATGTAGTTATTCTCCGGCTCGAAGCCGCTAACGGCAATAACAGGGGAAGTTTCAGTAAGGCCATAGCCTTCCATCACCGGAATGCCCGCCGCCCAGAACACGCGGGCCAGCCGCGGCTGTAGCGCGCCGCCACCTGACACAATACACTTCAAATTGCCCCCCAACGCTTCCCGCCACTTGTTGAAGATCAACTTATTAGCCAGTGCTAGTTGGGTGTTGTAAAAGAAGCCCTGGTTTTTCTGGGTATCAAACTTTAACCCCAGATCCAGCGCCCAGAAGAAGAGGTTTTTCTTCACACCTTCCAGATCGTGACCCTTGGCGACAATCTTATCATACACCTTCTCCAGCAGGCGCGGCACGGTGGTGAAGATCTGCGGCTTGACCTCACGCAGGTTGTCGGCAATTACTTCCATGCTCTCGGCGTAGTAAATGCTCACGCCATTAATCATGTACAGATACGTCACCATGCGCTCAAAAATGTGGCAGAGCGGCAGGAAGCTAAGGGCTATATCGTCTTTATTGACGGGTACCGAAGGCTGCGAATGGCGACAGTTGCTGAGCAAGTTATCGTGGCTGAGCATCACCCCTTTCGGGTTACCGGTAGTGCCAGAGGTGTAGATGATGGTGAGCAGGTCATCGGGCTGCACGCTAGCTTTTATCGGGTCCAAATCGGCGGCGTTGCCTTTCTTACCCATGGCCAGCAATTCGTCGAAGTTCCGAGCGCCTTCAATTTTATCAAACGTGAAAATGTGCTGTACTTCGGGCAAAGCGGCAGTAGCCTCTTTTACCTTGGCGTACAGGTTTTTATCTGACACAAACACGGCCTTTACACCGGCATCGGTGAAGATGTATTTATAGTCTTCAACCGTAATGCTGGGGTACATAGGCACGCTTACGGCACCAAGTTGGGAAATACCAAAGTCGGCCAACATCCACTCCGGACGATTCATGGAGATGATGGCCACCTTATCGTCCTTTCCAATTCCCAACTGCCGCAACCCTAAGCTTACCTGATTGGCAGCCTCACTTACCTGCTGAGTGCTCATCTTTTGCCATTCGCCATTGACTTTGGCGGTCAGACAATCCGACTTCGGATACTTTGCAAGCTGGTTAGGCAGAACATCAAACGCGCGCCGAACTTCCATTTATTAAGAGCAAAAGGGTGGGAAATACTGGTTAAATAAATGGATTTTTTCGCGGAAAGCCAACTACCTCCGTACGATTGCGCTGCTGGGGGGCAAATGTGGTGGATGGCTGACTCGATTTGCGTAATTTCGCCGGCCTGCCTTGCTTTTTGCCCGATGAATCTGGCTATCTTCTTTGATCCGCTCCCTGAGGAGCTTGTACCTCCATTTATTGCCCCTACCACACTTGGGGCGCACCTCACCTGCTTTCTGGATACATTTCCGGATTGGCGGGATGCTGATATGGCCATCATTGGCCTGAACGAGTGGCGTGGTAGTGCCGCCGGCTCGCCTGACTTACACGGGGCCAACATTGTGCGCCACCGCTTTTACCAATTGCAAAAAGGTACTGCGCCACTCCGGCTCGTAGACTTGGGCAATCTTCGGCCCGGCTTAACTCTGGAAGACACCTATCGGCGCCTCTGCGAGATAGTCTCGATGCTCTTGGAACAAAAGACAGTGCCCATTCTGCTCGGGGGCAGCCACGATCTGGACTATGGGCAATTTCTGGCCTATGAAACCCTTGATCGGGCCGTCAGCTTTGCTACCGTAGATGCCCGCGTGGATATGGCAGAGCACGATTCGGCTGCCGCCGAAGATTCACACTTGCGGCGCATGTTGATGCACGAGCCCAGCTTTTTGTTCAACTTCGCCCAACTGGCACACCAACAGTATTTGGCTACGCCGGAAGTATTGGCAGCCTTGGAAAAACTACACTTCGAAACATTGCGCCTAGGGGCCGTGCGGACTGATGTACGCCAAGCCGAGCCGCTATTGCGGCAGGCCGACTTTGTAAGCTTTGACGTGGCGGCGCTACGCTGGCAAGATGCGCCGGCTTATTCGCCAGCCAACCCCTTCGGCCTAACTAGTGAGGAAGCGGCCCAGTTAGCTTGGTACGCTGGCCACAACGACCAGCTCAGCAGCTTTGGTCTCTATGGCTACCGCCCCGACTACGACCAGCACGGGTTAGGCGCGGCTACCTTGGCCACTATGCTGTGGTACTTCGTGGAAGGCTTTTATCATCGGCGCGGCGAGACTGATTTCCAAAGTACCCGCTTTAAGCGTTACGCAGTAGGGCTTCCCGGTACGCCAGCCAAGCTGGTTTTTTACAAAGCTAAGCGCACCGAAAAATGGTGGCTGGAGGTGGAAAGCCTGGCAGATAGCGCTATTAAGCGGGTTGTTCCCTGTAGCTACGAAGACTACGTCTATGCCGCGCAGGGCGACTTGCCCAACCGCTGGATTCTAACTCAGGCTCTGTTAGGCTAACCTGCTTTGGTGGCTGATTGAGGCCGAATTTTTTAGAAGCTTCTTCATTTTTAAATGGATAACCCTTTATCGTCGGCACCAAAAAACGAGGATCAATCATTAAAACTCGACACTTTACCTGAATACACGGTGTCGCAGTTGGCTTTGCGCAATGGGCAGGACCGGGATGAAATTTGGGTTAGCTACCAAGGGCTGATTTATGATGTCGGCCGGTCGCGGCTCTGGACGCGTGGCAACCATTATGGGCACTGGGCCGGCCAAGACCTTACTGCTGAGCTGCACCGCGACGCACCTCACACAGCTCATGTTTTCGATAAATTTCAGGTGATTGGCCGGCTAAAATTGCCCCCCAGCCCCGCCTCTGCCAACCAGACCGGCCGGTAACCGTAAGCGCCGTCATCCCACCCACCTATTCCGACCTTTGCTATGAACTCCACCGAAAGCTCCTCCCTTTTTAACGACCTCGAAACTTTATCCACGCACGATTTGCTGGCAGGCATGAACAGCGTCGATCAAACGGTGCCGCTGACCGTTGCCAAGTCGTTGCCCCAGATTGAGGCCTTAGTAGAGGCTACAGTGGCCTGCATGCAGCGTGGGGGGCGTTTATTTTACATAGGTGCAGGTACAAGCGGGCGACTGGGCATTCTGGATGCTTCGGAGTGTCCGCCTACGTTTGGTGTGCCGCAGGGGATGGTTATCGGCATCATTGCCGGCGGCGATACAGCTATTCGCCAGGCAGTAGAGAATGCGGAAGACGACGCTGAGCAAGCCTGGAAAGATTTGCAGCAGCATAGCATCAACCAGAACGATATGCTGGTGGGCATTGCTGCTTCGGGCCGCACACCGTATGTTATCGGAGGCTTGGAGCAGGCGCGGCGTCAGGGTATTGCCACGGGATGTATTGTTTGCAATGCGGGCTCCTTGGTAGCCGCCGCCGCTGAATTTCCGGTAGAAGTCGTGACGGGGCCGGAGTTCGTAACCGGCAGCACGCGCCTTAAAGCTGGTACGGCGCAGAAGCTGGTCCTCAACATGCTCACTACGGCTACCATGATTCGGCTGGGCCGGGTGAAAGGCAACAAAATGGTGGATATGCAGCTCAGCAACTACAAACTGGTAGACCGCGGTGAACGGATGCTGATGGATGAGCTCGGCATTGAACAGGCTGAGGCTGCGACGCTACTCAAACAGCATGGCTCGGTGCGCGCAGCTATGGCAGCTCATGCCAGTCAGTAAAAACTAGAAGTGCCGGGCACTAACTTATAGCCGACGGATATTTTTGGCGATGCATGGAACAGAACGTTCTGTGGCACGTTTCTACCAAAAAACATCCGTCTTCCCGTGCATACCATTGAGCCGCATTATAATTGGATTGAGCAGTACTCGGCCTCCGAAGACCCCCGCTCGCCCCTCTTCGAGGCCGAAAACAGCCTTGATTCCTTCACGAACACGATCTACGGCTACTATATTCACCCTCAGTGGGATAGCTTAGAATCGGATACCTTATTTCTCAAAATCCTCTTCGTTGATTATGAGCAAGGTATTGGTGTAATCGAGTTTATAGGTGAGTGGAATGATGCCATTGAGAACGACGTGATGCAGCTCAAGCGCAACATTATCGACTTGATGGTGCATGAGGGCATTCGCAAATTCATTCTGATTGGTGAAAACGTGTTCAATTTCCATGGCTCCGATGACTCCTATTACGAGGAATGGTTTGAAGACGTGGAAGATGGCTGGATTGCCGGCGTCAATTTTCAGGAGCACGTACTGCGCGAAATGCGCCAATATAACATCGATAATTACGTAAACTTCGGGGGTCAGCTCGATGAGCTGCCTTGGCGCACCTACGAGCCGCGTCGTCTGTTTGAAGTGGTGGACAGCATGTTGCAACGCCGACTCAATTGAGAAAAGTATAATCAATAAAAAAGCCCCCCGGAGCAAGTCCGGGGGGCTTTTTGTGCTTTCGCACCACCTGAATTAGTTGGTGGTGGTAGCAGCAGGAGTAGTAGTAGAAGGAGTTGCGTCAGCAGCATCTTCCATAGCATCAGACGTGTTCTCAGCAGCGTCGCGGGTCGAGTCAGCAGCCTCTTCCATAGCGTCAGCCTTTACTTCGCCAGCCTCTTCTACATTCTCAGCAGCATTCTCTTGAGCGTTTTCAGTCTTCGTGTCGCAAGAAGCGAAAGTGAACGAAGCAGCAGCGAGGGCGAGGAACAATACTTTTTTCATGATCAGGGTAAATTTGAGAGGGGGTTGAAAAATCAGTTTTAGGGTGAATCTCACGTCATGCCGCGAGCGAATTAACAGGAGATTCGAAGCTTTATACCCCAATCAGCAATAGGTAACCCGACAGGACCAAGAATTTTATTAATTATTCACAGATAACCGTGTTTTCCATCCATGTATCTCAGTAAAAAGCCCCCAGATCTACTCTGGGGGCTTTTTACTGAGATAAGTCAACCAAATAAAAGTACTAATTGCTTATCTCTTATTTGTCAGAATATCTCTATTCGGTTGAATAAGTACTTACTTCTTGCGGAAAATAATACCGATTGGTACACCTGTAAAGTCGAAATGCTCGCGCAGACGATTTTCGAGGTAACGGCTGTAGCTGTCCTTTACATACTGCGGCAGGTTGCAGAAAAAAGCAAAAACCGGGTTGTGCGTGGGTAATTGGGTTACATATTTGATGCGCACCATCTTACCCTTCACCGACGGCGGCTGATGCGCTTCAATCTCCCGCAGCATAACCTCGTTCAGCTGGGAAGTAGGCACCTTCTTGGTCTTGTTGTTATACACCTGCACGGCCGTTTCAATGGCTTTGTGCACGCGCTGCTTGGTCAGCACCGACGTAAAAATGATTGGCGGATAGCTGATAGGAGCAATTTTCTCCCGAATTTGATCCTCAAACTCTTTTACTGTATTCGTCTGCTTATCCTCAATCAAGTCCCACTTGTTGACCACAATCACAATACCCTTACGGTTGCGGTCAGCCAAGCCGATGATGTTTACATCCTGCGCCTCAATACCACGAGTGGCATCGAGCATCACGATGCACACGTCCGATTCTTCCATGGCCCGAATAGAGCGCAACACGGAGTAGAACTCAATGTCTTCGTGCACCTTATTTTTACGGCGCAAACCGGCCGTATCTACCAAGATAAAGTCATTGCCGAAGGCGTTGTAACGCGTCTGGATAGCGTCGCGGGTGGTGCCGGCAATATCCGTTACGATAGTGCGCTCTTCACCGAGCAGCAGGTTGAACAAGCTGGATTTGCCCACGTTAGGGCGTCCCAGAACTGCAATTTTCGGCAAACCGGAATCAGGCTCTTCTTCCCATGGGTCATCGAAATGACTAACCACAGCATCTAGCAAATCACCGGTGCCGGAGCCGTTTTGGCTGGAAATGGTGAAGATATCACCGTCGCCTACGCCTAAGGCATAAAACTCACCGGCCGCGTGTGCCCGCGCGTTTGTATCCGCCTTATTAGCAACCAGATAGATCGGCTTTTTGCCCTGATAACGACGCAAAACGTTGGCAAACTCTTCGTCTAAGCCGTGCAAGCCAGCATCAACGTCGACCATAAACAGGACCACATCGGCCTCATCAATGGCGAGCTTTACCTGCTTGCGGATTTCTTCTTCGAATACGTCGTCGGAGCCGTGCACGTAACCGCCCGTGTCGATAACGGTGTAGTACTTACCGGTCCAGTCGCCGTAGCCGTAGTGCCGGTCGCGGGTTACGCCGCTTTCGTTGTCCATGATGGCCTTACGCTGGCCAACTAAGCGGTTAAAAAGCGTGGATTTGCCCACGTTGGGCCGCCCCACAATAGCGATGGTATTCTTCATGATACGATGCCCCAGCCGCCAGTCCGACCTACGTCTGGCAGTGCCCGGGGATATTAAGTGAAAGATGGTCGGACTTGAGGTAGAGGCAGGGAATGTGAAGCCTGCCCTCTTTATTTAGTTATTGATAGCCAAACCGGCTCAACGCTTTCGGGTCGGTGCGCCAGTTCTCGTTGACTTTTACGTGCGTTTCTAAGAATACCTGTTTGCCGAAGAACTTCTCCATTTCTTCCCGCGCCCAAGTGCCTACTTTTTTCAGCGCCTCGCCTTTGTGGCCGATGATAATGCCTTTCTGACTAGCCCGCTCCACGTATATAGTGGCTCGGATGCGAATGATTTTCTCATCTTCCTTGAACTCCTCCACGCCAACTTCGCAGCTGTAAGGGACTTCTTTTTTGTAGAGCTTAAAGATCTTTTCCCGAATCATTTCGGCGGCAAAAAACCGCTCCGGCTTATCCGTTAGTTCATCTTTGGGATAATATGGCGGATGCTCAGGTAAGCGCTCCAAGACCAGTTCCAGAACACGCTCGGTGCCCAAAGCATTCAATGCCGATATAGCTAGCACTTCGGCGGCATTGGGGAGTTGCTCGCGCCAGTAGGCCAGTTTGGCTTCTACCTCCGCCTGCTCGGCTTGGTCAATCTTATTAACCAAAACGATAACTGGCGTTTCGGCCCGGCGCAGGCGCTCTACTACCGGCTCTTCGTCGTGCTTTTCGTAGATATCGGTCACAAACAGAATCACGTCGGCATCTTCCAAAGAAGAATACACGAAGCTCATCATGGCATTGTGCAGCTCATATTTGGGCTGAATAATGCCGGGCGTATCCGAATAGACGAGCTGAAAGTCGTCGCCGTTCAGAATGCCCATGATACGATGGCGCGTAGTCTGGGCTTTGCTGGTAATAATGCTGAGCCGCTCGCCAACGAGCACGTTCATAAGCGTAGACTTGCCCACGTTGGGCTTGCCAATAATACTTACAAAGCCGGCGCGGTGCGGTTTGGGTTCGGGATTCACGAGGATGCTGCTGAAAATGAGGCTGCAAAGGTACGGCTTTCAGACGAGTGAACCGTGGTGCCCAATAAGTTAGGTATCTGAAGCAGCATGCAAGACTTTTAGTTCGCCTATCTGTTCCTACTTTACGCATTCCTAGTTAGCGCAAACCATTGGTGCTCTACCTTTGTATTGCGTCCGACGTTCTGTACTGTTTATGCCTGAAAATGCCCCCCAGCGCCGTATCGGCGTTCTACTCGTCAATCTTGGTACGCCCGACTCGCCCCAAACCAGCGACGTGCGCCGCTACCTCAACGAATTTCTTACCGATGGCCGCGTAGTAGATATGCCGGCCGCTGTGCGCTACCCCTTGTTTCAGGGATTGGTAGTGCCGCTGCGAGCCCCCAAATCGGCCAAAATATACCAGCAGCTCTGGACCGATCGGGGCTCTCCCCTCCTCTTCCACGGGCTCGATTTGCAGAAACTGGTGCAAGAGCAGTTAGGCTCCCAATATGTGGTAGCCTTCGGGATGCGCTATCAGAACCCGAGCATCGAAAAAGCGCTGGAAGAATTGCGGGAGGCCGCCGTCGACCGCATTATTGTGCTGCCGCTGTTTCCGCAGTACGCTTCGGCCAGTACGGGCTCCGTGCAGCAGAAGGTGATGGACATCGTGCGCAAGTGGTGGATAGTGCCCAGCATCAGCTTCATCAGCTCCTTTGCTGATGACCAAGGTTTTATCGACACCATTGTGGCTTTAGGAAAAGCCGAGATGGAGAAGCGCGACTACGACCACGTAGTGTTCAGCTACCACGGCATTCCGGAGCGGCACGTGCTCAAAGGCAGCTTCAACGGGTATTGCCAGCTAGGCAAATGCTGCAATACGTACAACAAGAACAACCGCTACTGCTACCGCGCCCAGTGTTTTGCCACGTCGCGCTTGGTGGCAAAAGGCTTGGGATTAAGTCCAGATCAATATACGGTGGCCTTCCAAAGCCGCTTGCAGAGCCGCCTCCGTGACCCGTGGCTGCAGCCGTACACGGATGAGATTCTGAAGCCGCTGCCCGCAAAAGGCTTCAAGAACGTACTGGCTTTCAGTCCCGCTTTCGTTGCTGACTGCCTCGAAACGACCATCGAAGTTGGGGAAGAATTTAAGGAGCTATTTGAAGAAGCCGGCGGCGAGCATTGGCAGTTAGTACCGTCTCTGAATACGCATCCGCTTTGGGTAAATGCCGTGACGGAGATGATTCGTCAGAATTAGTTAGCTGTCTTACAGAAACAAATAACCTCTATGCCTGACTAGCCAGTCACTGTTCGGGCATAGAGGTTTTTTAGCGCCTCTCAATAACCTGCAACGTGGCGTTTAGTGTACTATTAGGTATGAATGTGTTGACACTGGCTATTTCCTGGGAGCAGATATGGGAAGTGATCAGCAGTGCCCAGACATTCTATCTTTTCGTGGCTATTGGGTTTGCCGCCCAGCTCATCGACGGGTTGCTAGGCATGGGCTACGGCGTGGTCACGGCTATTAGCCTGATGTCGTTGAATATGTCGCCGGCAACGGTGAGCGCGAGCATTCATACGGCGGAGATGTTTGCCAGTGGCGCTTCCGGCTACAGTCATTACCGACTTGGCAACGTCAATCGGCGCCTATTTAGGGCGTTGCTGGTGCCGGGTGTGCTGGGGGCTGTAAGCGGGGCCTTTCTGCTTTCTTATTTTGGTGAGCATTTCTCCGCCTGGGTAAAGCCTACCCTAGCAGTATATCTGTTACTGCTAGGATTGCGCATTCTGCGACAGGCTTTTCAGCAGCCGGGGCCTTCTCGCCCCGTAAAGCATATTGGTTGGCTGGCCGGTGCGGGGGGCTTTTTAGACTCGTTCGGTGGCGGCGGCTGGGGACCGTTGGTTACCAGCACGTTGCTTATGCGAGGCCGCGCCCCCCAATATGTTATCGGTTCTGTCAGCCTCACCGAGTTTTTTGTCACCTTCTCCAGCGCGCTCACCTTTTTTGCCACCATAGGCTTTTCGCACTGGCAGGTAGTGTTGGGCCTAATCGTGGGAGGCCTAGCAGCGGCTCCTTTGGCGGCGCGCCTGGCCGGAAATCTACCCGTTCGTTGGATGTTTGCGGGCGTGGGCCTGATGGTTATTGTCTGGAGCCTTTGGACTATCTATAGAGCCTTGAGTTAATCAGTGCTTATTCCATAAAAAAAGCCCCCCATGATCAACTAGATAATATTTCCGTTCTGGTCACGACGGCGAAAAGCGTTTAACTCGGCAGGCCGACGATTCTGATAGAAGCGCTGCTCATCGTAGGAAGGTTGATTATAGAAAGTCTCAGAACCAGTTTCGGGTAACGGCAGCTTCAGGGCCCGCAACATCGCCTCTTCGTAGTCGCGGCTGATTTGAATCTCGGAATAAGGCGGATATTCCAATACCGATTCCATCGTCAGGGCCGGGACAAACACGTTATCCCCCTCTTCGTCTAAGGCAGCTACGCCAATGGGCAGCAGAATATGACGCTCGTTCTTGTTGATGCGCAAGTTGCTACTTAGCTCAATGTCGAGGTAGCGCACTTTCAGCGCGTCTTCTTCCACTATCAGCTCTGCTACTTCGCCAAATTTCTGTCCGTCGGCGCCGCGCACGCTCCAGCCGCGTACATCGGGGCTACTATCTGCTACTTCAAAATCGGTCAGGTCGCGCAGACGGCGTAGGTGCATACCCTCGGCAGGTGGAATAGGGCCAGAAGTTGGTTCCATGAGTAAAGCAATAAAAGGCAGATAGGTGAGCAGCTATTTCCGAGAAAAGCCGGTATTATTTCATGGATGAAATCAGACGGCAGGCTTGCTTAATGTGCTAACTACATCGGCGGCCCGCACCAGAAACTCCCGTACCGCGGGCACTTCCGCCTCTGTAATCTGATTGGGCAACTCGTCAGCTCGTTGTACCAGCTCAGCCACAGGGCGAGCTAAAGCAGGATAAGCTTTTTGCTGCATTGCCTGCATTAAAGCGGCTGCCGCCACCAACCCCGGTCGTATGCTAGCTTGGGGGTTCTCGCTCAAGCGACTAGTGGCACTGGTAAGGTCGTTGCGTTTTTCGGTTATGTTATTATCGCGCAAGTCGTTGCGGTCAGCTAGATCGACGAGCGTAGCCGTGAGCAGTTGGAGCCCACGCCGTCCATAATCGGGAGTATCATCTTCATCGGCCGCAAATCGGGCCAATTCCTCAGCCGAAGCCGGCGTTTCTTCGGCAGCCATGTCCGTAACGGCTTGCGTGCCGCCATCGGCGGGCGGGGGCGTAGCGCGTGCTTGTGCCTCCGCATTGGTATCGGCTGGGGCAATGGCGCCTGTTGCGGGCGGCGCAGTAGCGGCGGGCTCCGAATCAGCGCGAAGTAAAAAGTAGGCTCCTACTGCCAACGCTGCCAGCACTAGCAAAATCAGTAGCCACGGACTGAACGAGTTTTTTTTGCGTTGGATATTTATTTCTGCCATAAGTCAGGTTAAAGCAAGTATGTGGAATGCAGTACGGACGGCAGCCAAAATAGGTACTGAATGCGGCTGACAGCTATGAGCATTCAAGCTACCAGTATATATTAACACCTTGGAATACATAACTCTAACGCACCTCATTTAATATTACCACGGAAGTAAAAAAGCCCCCCAGACTAGTCTGGGGGGCTTTTTTACTTCCGTGGTAAGCGACAAGTTTAAGCAGGCACTTTCCGATACATCTTAGCCAACTGCTCAACGGCAAATTTGACTTCTTCCGCCGTATTGTACTTACTCATCGAGAAACGGATGGCGCCCCGCTTGGGGTCGCAGTTTAGGGCGCTCAGCACGTGTGAACCCGCATTGGCGCCGCTCGTACACGCTGACCCTCCGGATACCGACACCCGATTAATGTCGAGATTAAAGAGCAGCATCTCGTTTATATCTGAGGGGGGCAGGCTAACGTTTAGTACCGTGTACAAGCTCTGATCAGCTTCGGCGGAAGTACCATTAAACTGCACATCCTCGATTTCTGCCCGCAAAGACGTTATAAATAAGTCTTTCAAGCTTTGAATATGGCGCTGATGGTCCGCCATATCCCGATAGGCAATTTCCAGTGCCTTGGCTAGTCCTACAATGCCGTACACATTCTCAGTGCCAGCTCGCACGTTGCGCTCTTGGGAGCCGCCGTGGATCAAGGGAGTAACCTGCGTACCGGAGCGGGTATACAGAAATCCTACTCCTTTTGGGCCGTGAAATTTATGCGCCGAACCGACCAGAAAGTGCGTTTTGAGTTGCTGCACATCGTGGCGATAATGACCCATGGTCTGCACCGTATCCGTATGAAAAATAGCGTTATGCTGCAGACATAGCTCGGCAATAGATTCTACGTCGTTGAGATTACCGATCTCGTTATTGGCATGCATCAGACTAACGAAAGAGCGCGGATGTGCCGCCAATAGCTCAGCTAAATGCGCCAAGTCTAGGCGGCCACGCTCATCGTGCCGTACGTAACTCAACTCTATATCACCGCCTTTTTCCAGCGCCTGCAATGTATGCAGCACGGCATGGTGCTCTAGGGGCGAAGTAATAGCATGGCGCAGCCCCAGTGTACGAACACTTCCGAAAGCAGCATAATTATCAGCCTCAGTACCACCCGACGTAAAGGAAATCTCCGCGGGCGCCGCATTTATCAGATGCGCGATGGTCTTGCGCGCATTCTCGATAGCAGCCCTTACCTGTCGCCCATGCCCATGAATGCTGCTTGGGTTGCCGAAGTGGTTTTGCAGAAAGGGCATCATAGCCTCCAGCACCTCAGGGTCGAGGGAGGTGGTAGCGGCATTATCGAAATAAACGGCTTGCTGAGTCATAGGCACCGATAAATAGCACAGGGAAATGAGTACATGGAGTTGAGCTAGACAGCCAGCACAGAAACACCATTCCGTATCCAGCTATCTTATCAAATCTATGCTTTAGTGGAGAGAATCTCTTTGATGTCTCCGATGATCTTGTTAGCCAGATGATCGGCGGTAGCATTCGACTCCGACTCGGCGTAAATGCGGATAATGGGCTCCGTATTGGACTTGCGCAGATGCACCCACTCTTTATCAAACTCTATTTTAACGCCGTCGATGGTATTGATGGGCTGCTTCGAGTAGCGCTGCTGCACCTGCTCCAAAATCTTGTCGGTGTTGATGTCGGGCGTTAGCTCGATTTTATTTTTCGAGATGTGATAATTCGGATAGGACGCCCGTAAGCGCGTCATCGTCAACCCAGATTTTGCCAAGTGAGTCAGAAATAAAGCAATTCCCACTAGCGCGTCGCGGCCGTAGTGCAGCTCGGGGAAAATGATTCCCCCGTTACCCTCGCCACCAATAATAGCGTTGGTTTGCTTCATCATATTTACCACGTTCACCTCGCCAACGGCAGCAGCGGCATAATTGCCCCCCAGTCGTTCCGTCACGTCGCGCAGGGCACGGGTGCTGCTCAGATTGCTAACGGTATTGCCGCCACCGTTCTGCTTGAGCACATAATCAGCTACGGCCACTAAGGTGTACTCTTCGCCGAACATTTCGCCGTTTTCGCTTACCAGCGCCAAGCGGTCTACATCAGGGTCTACTACGATACCGAGGTCGTAGCTACCTTTCTCGAGCACTCGCGCAATATCCCGCAAGTTTTCGGGCAAGGGCTCTGGATTGTGGGCAAAGTCGCCAGTAGGCTCGCAGTGCAGCTTCTCGATTGTTGAGACGCCCAGAGCTTCCAACAAGAGTGGCACGGCTAGTCCGCCACTGGAGTTTACGCAATCAATTACCACCCGGAATTTTTTCGCCCGGATGGCCTCTACATCTACCAAAGGCAAAGCCAGTACGGCCTTCACGTGCTTTTTAAGGAAGCTTGAATCCGTGCTGTATTGGCCCAGCTTGTTTACCGGCGCAAAATTAAATTGCTCGGCATCGGCCAAGGCTAATACTTGCTGACCATCTTGGTCAGAAATAAACTCACCTTTATTATTGAGCAGCTTCAGCGCATTCCACTGCTTAGGGTTATGGGAAGCAGTCAGAATGATACCGCCACCGGCTTTCTTGGCGGGTACGGCCAGCTCTACAGTAGGCGTAGTGCTCAGGCCCAAATCTATTACATGGACGCCTAATCCCTGCAAGGTCGCGGCGACTAGTTTGCTCACCATTTCGCCCGAAATGCGGGCATCACGGCCAATAATGATGGTGTTGTTCTGCGTGGTATTCAGTACCCATGTTCCGAAAGCGGCAGCATATTTTACTACGTCGATGGGCGTAAGGCCCTCTCCCGCTGCGCCCCCAATGGTGCCCCGAATACCCGAAATTGATTTTATTAGTGCCACAAGCAATGGTTATTTTAAGACGCAAAAGTAGACAAACGCGCTGCTTTCTCTATGAAAGTAGTTTTAGGGTCATGACAATTTTTAGTCCTTAAATCATTTCCTATCGTTGATAATCGAGTGCTTTTGCCTGCAGAAATATTACTGTATGCTGAAAGTGAGCGTATATTTGATTTAATGGAAAATTCTTCCCCTTCTCGTCGTTCCGAGCAAATAGCTGCTTTTAGCCGTCTACTGGATGTGCTTGATCGGCTACGCGCTGAGTGCCCCTGGGACCGTAAGCAGACTATGCAAAGCTTACGACACCTCACTATTGAAGAAACCTATGAGCTTTCTGATGCTATTCTGCGCGATGACTTAGCAGATGTGCAAAAGGAACTCGGAGATGTATTTCTGCATTTGGCCTTTTATTCAAAAATAGCGTCCGAAAGTGGCCGTTTTGATATTGCTGACGTCCTTAACGCCCAATGCGATAAACTAATTTTTCGTCATCCGCATATTTATGGCGATACGCAAGTGGCGGATGAGGAGGAGGTGAAGCGCAACTGGGAGCAACTAAAGCTGAAAGAAAAAGGAAACACCTCCGTGCTGGGCGGAGTACCCGTATCACTGCCCGCGCTGGTGAAGGCTATGCGCATCCAAGAAAAAGCCCGCGGGGCAGGTTTTGATTGGGAAGAGCCAGCACAAGTCTGGGAGAAAGTACAAGAAGAATTAGGTGAGTTCGGAGCTGAATTTGCCCCCCAGAACGCTGAATCTATTGATTCGGAGCGGGCGGCAAGCGAGTTTGGCGACTTATTATTTTCGCTGGTAAATTTTGCTCGCTTTGCCGGAATTAACCCTGAAGAAGCACTAGAACGTACTAACCGTAAGTTTATTCAGCGCTTTCAATACCTTGAAACAGAAGCCGCCCGCGACGGGCATCAGCTCACCGATTTAACCCTGGCAGAGATGGATACGTACTGGGAAAGGGCCAAAAAACTGCCTGCTTCAGCTACGTCTGAACAGGGTGAAAAATAGCTTTTTTTTAAGTCGCACACCGTTTTAAACCGTTTAAACCCATATTTCATTTGGCGGCACGCTGGTTTTTATTTAGGTTTGCCATGCATAGACCTTCTGAGAAACTAGGCTCCGCACACGAGCAGACCCATATTTTATTCCCATTATTGGGGGGCAAATATGAGGGTGAGCGGAGCCGCTGCTGTCTTTAGGCTATTCTTTTTTCACCAAATACCCCATTCATTTTCTCCTTACCTCTTCAACCTTTCACTACCAACCCCCTAATCCTCCGGCACAATGGAACAGAAGAATGCCATGAACAAAAACGTGCGGCCTGCCGCCGCTACCGCTGCTCCTAAGGACGACGCGAAAGGCGGATCAGCGTTCGCCGCCATCGTAATTCCGTTGGCACTTATAGTCTCGATTATTATCTACATGTTCGTTTTTGGCAATGGTGCCAACTTCCAGGGCGGTAATAATGAGAACAACCCAATCGAAGGTAACTACCTCGGCATCGTGTATAAAGGAGGCTTTATCGTGCCTATCCTGCTCACCTTGTTCTTGCTCGTTATCACCTTCTCGATTGAGCGTTACCTGACTATAAGTAAGGCTAAGGGTACCAAGAGCATCGAGAGCTTCGTTCGTTCAATTCGTCAGAAATTGAATGTAAACGACATCACCGGTGCACTAGCTGTTTGCGACCAGCAAAAGGGCTCGGTAGCCAACGTTGTTAAAGCTGGTTTGCTGAAGTACCAGGAGATGTCGCGTGAGCGTGGCATGGACAAAGACCAGAAGATCCTGTCAATCCAGAAAGAGATCGAAGAATCTACTGCTTTGGAATTGCCTATGCTGGAAAAGAACCTGGTTATTATCTCAACCATCGCTTCTATCGCTACACTGGTAGGTCTGTTGGGTACGGTTGCTGGTATGATCAAGGCCTTCTCGGCTCTGGCACAAGCTGGTAACCCCGATGCTACAGCACTTGCAAACGGTATTTCGGAAGCACTGATCAACACGGCTCTGGGTATCCTTGGCTCGGCGCTGGCTATCATTGCCTACAACTACTTTACAAGCAAAATTGACGAGCTGACGTACAGCATCGACGAAGCTGGCTTCAGCATTATTCAGACGTTTGCCGCTCAGCACGGCGAAAAGGAAACTTACACGGCATAAGTTGCGGTTAACGCACTAAAGCCTAGGGTTCCTACGTTTCTGAATTCAAACTAACAAAGCCAGAAATGCCTAAAGTAAAGCCCCATAGAACGTCCCCCTCGTTGGATATGACCCCGATGGTGGACTTGGCATTCCTGCTGGTGACATTCTTTATGCTCACCACCAAGTTTGCCCCGAGGAAGTGGTTATGGTGGACACACCATCTTCTACCTCAGACCTTAAGTTGCCCGATACCAACCTTATCACGCTTTCGGTTGATAAAGACGGCAAAACCTATTTTGCACTGGACAGTGAGCCTGCAAAAATCTTGATGCTGGAAAAAGTGGGTGCCAAATATGGTATCTCCTTTACACCCCAGCAAAAGAAGCGCTTTGGCCAAATGACCAGTTTTGGTGTACCTATTCAGCAGCTTGGCTCCCTCCTCGACCGTAGCAAGGAAGAGATTAAGGCCGTTAAGCAGCCGGGGATTCCAACTGACTCTACGAACAATCAAATCATTGATTGGGTGATACAGGGAAGAGCTGCTAACCAACAACTCTTCAAAAAGCCGGTTTACATCGCCATCAAAGGCGATAATAACGCGGATGTACCGACGGTTCGCAAACTTATCAAGTACATGCAGGATAAGGATATCAATCGCTTCAACCTGATTACTGACTTGGAGATGAAGCCCAAGGCATTAGTCGGAAACTAACCTTCCGTAGCGAAATGTCAGAAATACAACAACAAGCCGACTCCGGAGGGAAAGGCGGGAAGAAGCGGGCCAAGAAAATGTCGACCAAAATCGACATGACACCCATGGTTGACTTGGCCTTTCTTCTTCTTACCTTCTTCATGCTCACGACTACGTTCAATAAGCCGAACGTAATGCAGGTGACGATGCCGGTAAAGCCTAAGGATGGAGATCCACCATCCGAGATCAAATCATCGAATGCGATGACGGTAATCTTGGGGGAAACCAACAAAGTGTATTACTACGAAGGTCTATTGGCCGACGATGTAAAGCCTGAGTTGAAGGTCACCAATTACGGCGCTACTGGTATTCGTAAGGTGTTGCTCGATCGTATGCGTGCCAATCCTCAAACTGTAGTACTGATTAAGCCCGCGCGGAAATCGGTTTACAAGAACATGGTTGACATTCTGGACGAGATGAACATCACAAACCAGAAGAAATACGCACTGGTGGATATTTCACCAGCTGATACTGTACTTATAACCAAGTCAGGGCTATGATGGATAATGCGCAATTGGCCCGTGCTTCCTTCGACGATATCGTCTTTGAAGGTCGCAACAAGGCCTACGGAGCGTTTGTGCTCCGCCGCTTGTATAGCAAGCACTTAACCCGCGCTCTTCTTATTGGTATCGCCATCTTCGCAGTTCTCGTAAGCTTCCCCATTATTGCTCGCATGTTTGAGGGCAGTAAAGCAGAGGAAGATGCTAAGAACTTAAAGGTGAACGAGTTGATGGAAGCGCCACCACTGGATAAAGCAGTGCCGCCACCGCCACCGCCGCCACCACCAGAGGCGCCACCACCGCCACCGCCCAAGCTCTCCACGATTAAGTTTACTCCTCCTGTCATCAAGAAAGACGAGGAAGTAGTAAAGGAGGAAGAAATTCCGGATCAGGATGAGTTGAAGGATAAGGTGGTTGCTACCGAAACCGTGAAAGGTAACACCGATGAGGTGGACCTAAGTGGTTTGGAAGGTGAAGGCGACGCAGCAGTAGCTGAAGTAGTAGACACGAAAGTGTATACCTACGTAGAGCAAATGCCGCAATTTCCTGGTGGTAATGATGCTATTGTTGGTGCCATTCAAAAGGCCATCAAATACCCAGCATTGGCACTACGCAACCAAGTAGAGGGCAAGGTTTTCGTAAACTTTACCGTAAACCCACAAGGTGAGGTAACGGATGTGAAAATTACCAAAGGCATTGGGGCCGGCTGCGACGAAGAAACTGTTCGCGCTGTGAAGACTCTGCCTAGGTTCGCTCCTGGTAAGCAGAATGGCCGTGCAGTAAGCGTATCATTTACTGTTCCAGTAACCTTCGCTATCAAGTAAGTCTCTTGCTTTTCGAAGCTCAAAACCTCAAGCAACCGCTGTGTTGCTTGGGGTTTTTATTTGCATAAATATTTTTGTCGGCATGCATACTAGTTGAAATATATAGAGCGTTGAGAGTTTGAAAGCCGAAGCGGAAGCAGATGAGAAGTAGATAGTACAAGGCTTGGGTAATAGCGTGTTGCGGCCTCCTTTCACCTTTAAGCCTATACAACCCATGAAAACCCTCAATCTGCTCACCGCCACCCTCGACGATATCGTCTTCGATGGCCGCAACCAAGCGTATGGCGCCTATCTACTGCGTCGGCTGTACAATCGGCACCTAGCTACGGCGCTGGCTGCTACGTTAGCACTCTGCCTAGTGCTACTAAGCATCCCTATACTGGTGCAGCGCCTCTCTCCAGCAATTGCAGACGTGGCATTGCCAGCCGATCCTGGAATTATCAAGCTTGAGCCTATCATTTTGCCCCCACTGATCTTGTCAAACCTCAGCCAATTACTCCGCCGGCAACGCGGGCAGTAGTAACAAGGATTAATCTGCCTAAAGCGATGCCGCAAGTAGTGGCAGACAATGCGGTCACGGAGCCACCGTCAACACAAAATACAACTAGCGATATTACGCCCGCCGACGCTGTTGTCGGCCCTGTAGCTATTCCGGGCAATGATACTGGCGTGATTACCGATCTGCCAAGTATAGGTGCTGACTCAGGCAAGACGGCAGCAGGCGCCATAACGAAGCCCTTCCTAACTGCCGAAGTGATGCCTGAGTTTGCGGGCGGTCCGGAAGCGTTACGGCGCTATATGCAACGCAACTTGCGCTTTCCAAGTCAAGCGGCGAGCGCTGCCATATCGGGACGGGTGTACGTTTCCTTTACGGTGAACCCTGATGGCAACATATCCGATGTATCGGTGATTAAGGGACTGGGCTACGGGACAGATGAAGAAGCAGTACGGGTAATAAGTAAAATGCCCCCCTGGTCGCCTGGTCGCCAAAACAACCACGCCGTTCCAGTGCGTTACACAATGCCTATAACCTTCCAGTATCAGTAAACTAACTTTGCCAGTAAGGATTGCAGCTTCTTACTGAATAGAATATCCAGGGCGCAAAACCATGTGCCCTGGATTTTTTGTGTCCGCTTAGCCTTAAAATATGCTATATGATATATATTTTGGGCTGGGCAGCGAACAATCTACCTACATTTATACGTTAAGGCACTAACTGCATACTTTTCCCGTTAGATCACGCCTATGTTGAATCGCCAAACAACGGATGAACGCTTGGGGAAGCGCGGCGCTCACAATGTAATGCGCTACTTTTCGCTGTTCATGGCCTTAGCTTATATTAGCTTGGGCATTTTCCTTTGGTTTGCCTCGCCTGAGGCTTTTTCGTTGTCGCCGGCCGTACAACGCACGCTGGGGGGCATTTTTGTCCTCTACGGAATTATTAGATTTGTCCGCACCTATCAGCAACATTTCAAGAAATCCAATGACACTTCTGCACGCTAACTGGCGAGCAGCCGGCGCTTTGCTTCTGCTCTCCGGCTTACTCAGTACAGGTTGCAATCAAGGAAATCCTGCTGACAGAGACACGCCAACTAGTGGTCGTCTCAACATCAGTGTGGATGAAACGTTTGAGCCCATCGTGCGGTCACAGGTCGATACTTTTCAGAAGCTTTACCAATCAGCTACTGTTACGGCAGCTTATAAGCCTGAAGAGGCCGTTATGCAGGACTTGATGACGGATAAGGTCCGTGCTGTAATTGTGTCGCGGCAATTGACTGAAGCCGAAAGAGCCAATTTCAAAAAGCAGACGATCACGCCGCGCATAACCAAGATTGCTACGGATGGCTTGGCGATTATCGTGCACCCGAGCAATCCTGACTCGCTGCTCACGCTGGCTCAACTGCGAGCTATTTTTACTGGTCAGACGGCGAAGTGGACGCAGGTAAGCGGCAAGAAAGGGCTAGGCGACATTAACGTCGTGTTTGATGCTAACCGCTCCAGCACCACCCGTTATGTACAGGATTCAGTAACCCAGGGAACGCCTTTAACAAAGCGCGTGTTCGCGGCAAAATCGAACCCTGAACTGCTTGATTACGTTGCTACGCATCCCGACGCAATCGGCGTGGTGGGAGCCAACTGGATAAGTGACCGTGACGACTCGTCTGTGCAGAGCTTTCTGCGCAAGGTGCGGGTAGTGGGCATAAGTGCCCTCGACAACCCAAAAACACCTGACGATTACGTGCAGCCCTATCAGGCTTATTTGGCCCTCAAGACGTATCCTTTGCGCCGCGAACTGTATGTTATCAACCGTGAGGCCCGGACGGGCCTCGGCAGTGGATTTGCTTCGTTTGTGGCTGGCACCAAAGGCCAGTTGATTATTCTGAAGTCGGGACTGATGCCGGCCACCGGCCAAACACGCATCGTGACCACTTCAACTAAGTAAACTTTAAACTCTTTCACTCACTCTTCTTCACTAACCCTTTTGCTCATGAACTTCAAGCCCTGGAAGCTTTCGTTCCTCGTTGCCTTGTCGGTTTCCGGCTCTGCCGCTTTCGCTCAGAGTGCGCAGACCGCACAAAAGTCACTCGAACTGGAGCGCTACAATGAAGCCCGTGGTGCTCTGCTCCGTCAAGGTCAGTCGCCTGAGGCGATGTACGAGTTGGGTCGCCTGTACCAAATGCGGGAAATGCCTGATTCAGCTGCTTTCTACTTCAGCAAAATCACTCCAAATGCCGATTCTCCTATGTCGTTGGTAGCCGCTGGTCGTGCTGCGCTGGCGAAAGGGAATGAGGCAGAGGCGGCAAACCAGTTTGACAAAGCGGTAAAAGCCACCAAGAAGAAGGAGGCATTCAACACGCTAAAGCTGATTGCACAAGCTTACGCTGAGTCTGATGTTAAAGACACGGCTAAGGCTATAGCCTATGTAAACGCTGCACAAACGGCGAACAAAGGCAAGGACGATTTGGGGCTAATGATTGCTCGCGGCGACATTTACCAGAAGTCTGAGAATGGTGGCGGCGAGTCAATGGGTAGCTACGATCGCGCGTTGATCGTAGATCCAAACTCGGTGATGGCTAACTACCGTAAAGGTCAGTTGTATGTGCGTTCGCGTAACTTCAACGAGGCTCGTACTTCTTTTGAGAAGGCTATTAGCCTCGACGCGAACTTCGCCCCTGCTTATCGCGATCTGGCTGAGATGTACTACTTCGCCAAGCAGTACGACTTAGCGCTGTCTACCTTTCAAAAATATATGTCGATAGCGGAGAAGACGCCTAGCACGAATGCTAAGTACGCTTCTTTCCTCTACCTAACTGGTAAATATCCAGAGGCCCTGACTGAAATACAAAACGTATTGAAGATAGACCCGAATAACCTGACAATGAACCGTTTGCTGGCTTACTCTCTCTATGAGAACAAGCAGAACGACCTAGCATTGCCAGCGATGGAGAAGTACATGAAGATGGCCCCCGCCAACAAGATTATCCCCGAGGATAATGTCTATTATGGCAAAATGCTGATGGGTGCTGGTCGTACGGATGAAGGCGTTGCTATCATCGAGAAGGCTATTCAGGCTAATCCAGATAAAGCTGGTGATCTGCAAAACGACTTGGCTCAGGCTTACCTTGCTAAGAAAGACTATGCGAAGGCTATTGCCACGTACCAAGCTAAAATTGCCGCTCAGGGCGATAAGCCTGAACTAGCTGACCAGATCTATCTGGCCCGTGCTTATGAGCAAAACAAGCAGTTTGCTGAAGCTGACAAACTCTATGGTGCGGTAGCAACAGCTCGTCCTACCTACGTGCCAGTATATTTGATGCGTGCTCGTGCTAACTTTGGTCTGGATCCAGATTCCAAGCAAGGTACTGCTAAGCCTCATTATGAGAAGTTCATTGAGGTAGCCAAAGCAAACGACCCTACTAAATACAAGGAAGGTTTGGTTGAGGCTAACAAGTATCTTGGCTACTACTACTATCAAAAAGGCGAGAAGGCCACTTCACTGCCTTATTGGAAGGAAGTAATAGCTTTGGACCCAAATGATACGCAGGCTAGCACCGCTATCACTGAGATTACGAAGCGTAAGAAGTAATTACTTCAATGATCCATAAAAAAGCCCCCCCAGCATATGCTGGGGGGCTTTTTTATGGATCATTGAAGTAATGCAGCCTAATTAGGCCTACTCATTAGCATCGGCGGCAAACTTCTCCCACTTCTCTAGCACGGTAGCAAAATCGGCTGGCAACTCCGACTCGAAGTGTAATTGCTGACCCGTATCAGGATGCTCGAAGCCTAAGGATTTGGCGTGCAATGCTTGGCGAGGCATTATAGCAAAAGCTTTCTCAACAAAAGCCTTGTAGGAGCCCGTACGCTGTCCATACAGGATTTTGTCGCCCCCATAGGTGGCGTCGGAGAACAGTGGGTGGCCAATATGCTTCATGTGCACCCGGATCTGATGCGTACGTCCGGTTTCGAGGTTGCATTGCAGTAGCGCTACATGCCGGAATGTTTTGAGCACTTTGTAATGCGTAACAGCGTGCTTTCCCTGCTCACCATCAGGAAATACGGCTTGTACCTTACGATCTTTCGCGCTACGGCCTACATGGCCTCTTATAGTGCCTTCCATCTCCTTCGGAATCCCCCAAACCAGTGCCAGGTACGTGCGCTCGATAGTATGATGGAAGAACTGCTGCGAGAGGTGTGTCATAGCCCACTCCGATTTGCCTATTACCAGCAGGCCTGATGTATCCTTATCAATGCGATGTACTAGTCCAGGACGTATTTCGCCGTTGCGGCCCGTAGGAAGATTCTGCAGATGGTGGGCCAATCCGTTGACCAACGTGCCCTGCCAGTTTCCGAAAGCCGGATGCACAACCAATCCGGCGGGCTTGTTTACAAGTAACAAGGCCGAATCCTCGTAGGGAATATCCAGCTCCATCGGTTCAGGTACCACCTTAAACTCCCGGGGCGGCTCCGGCAGCGTGATGGTGATAATGTCATACGGCTTAATCCGGTAGCTGGCCTTAACCACTTTTTCGTTCACCTGCACTGCCTCAGCCAGAATAGCATTCTGAATCTTGGTGCGCGAGGTGTGCGAAAGTCGATTCAGCAGAAACTTGTCTAAGCGCAGCATCTCCTGCCCCCGATCTACCTGAATACGGTGGTGCTCATAGAGTTCGTCGCCGCCCTCGCCCATTTCTTCGTCAGCCAGATCATCGGGGGGCAAATTTTCAGTAAGCATAAGTAGCTGGTACGCTTTTGTTAATCAGGTCTCAAAACAAGAAAGCCGGAACATTAAGTCCCGGCTTTCTAAGGCAATAGGATAAAGAAAGATTACTTCTTTTTGCCCTTCTTAGCAGTGTTTGCTGCTGGCGTAGCAGCCGGTGCGGCTGGTGTAGTCTTAGCCGGTGCAGCAGCCGCAGCTTGATTGGCACCAGGTGTTACACCCATTTTCTTGAGGATCATGTCGGAGATATCGCCTTCTTTAGGGCCGTGCAATAGCACTGGGCTAGCACCATCCGAGTTCAATACATAGGTATAGCCGTTTTCAGTGGCTACAGCATCAATTGTCTTTTGCAACTTATCCAAAGCTGGCTTCAGCAGTGTTTGCTGCTTCTGCTGGAGTGAGTTGTCGGCGCTGCGCTGAAACTCCTGAATAGAGCCCTGCAGGCCCGTCAATTCTTTCTCCTTATCAGCGCGCACCACTTCCGTCATAGTGTTAGCAGTCTTCTGATAAGCTTCAGCCTTTGTCTGGTAATCGGCAATTTTGCTCTTCAACTGAGCCTCCAACTGCGAGCTATATGCTTTCAGATCTGACTCGATCTGCTTGCTTTCAGGCATCTGGCTGAGCACATAGTCCACGCTAGTGTATCCGATCTTTAGCGGAGCCTGGGCTAGGGTAGTCGTAGCGGTTGTGAAAGTAAGGGCGGCCGCGGCCAAAGCAAAGCGGATTTTGTTCATGGTGGTCATTAAAAGGGAAGTTGCAAGTTAGAAAGTCAAAGTTAATTTTTTCGTTTTACCGGCTGAGCCGGCTGCCGGGTGCGAGGGGCCGGACGGGTAGCAGCTGGGGCATCAGTCGCCTCAGCATCTACACCATCGGTGGGCGTAGTTGGCGTTTCTACCGTCTGTACTGCGCCCTTTTTACCAGGTTGGTTCTTTTCTTCAGAAGCTAAACCCAGTTCCTCCAGTACAAATTCAGTGTAGTCATGGACTGGATTCGTATAGAGCATGGTTAAGTCGCCAGCCTTATCAAATACAATTGCCAGCTGTTTCTTCTTCGCCACCCGTTCGATGGCCTCAAACACTTGATCCTGAACAGGTTTAGTTAATTCTTGGCGCTTTTTGAATAATTGCCCTTCGAAACCAAAGATCTTATTCTGATACGCTTTTATTTCCTGCTCTTTCTTTAGTATTTCATCCTGCCGCTTCTTTTTTGCAGCTTCCGTCAATAACACTTCTTCTGCCTGATAAGTGCGATATAGCTTATCAAGATCCTTCTTTTGGTTCTCGATATCTTTTTGCCAGTTACCGGACAGCGTATTCAACTCCTGCTGGGCAGCAGCGTAGGCCGGCAGTTTACCCATCACAAACTCGGAATCTACATACCCAAACTTTTGCGCTTGAGCTGCAGAAGCCGTTAGTAATCCTGCTAGTACAATGAAAAGAGAAGAAAGTAGCTTTTTCATGGCAGAGATTTTAAGAATCTAGCTAACTGGCTAATGAATTAGCGAATCTGCTGGCCAATAATGAAGTGGAAAATACCCTCCTTCTTAGTCTGGCCAGGCACCGTGTCAAGTGGTAAGCCATAGTCGAACCCGAGCAAACCGAATGCCGACATAAATATGCGGGCACCAACCCCTACCGAACGGTACAGCTTATAAGGATTGTAATCGGTATACTGATCAAAAGCATTACCGGCTTCTGCAAAGCTCAACACATACACCGTTGCTGCCGGATTAAGCGACACTGGATAACGTAACTCCATTACGTATTTATTGTAGGCTACACCTCCACTCGAAGCCTGTCGAGCCGTCGGAATAGAATTGGCATCTCCTGGGTCACCATACCCACGCAGACCGATATATTCTGTACCGATGAGGAAGTTAGAGGAACCCCCATAACCTAAGCCCGAGCCACCTAACTTGAAGCGCTCGAAAGGTCCAATCTGCCGATCAGAGCCATACGAGCCGATGTAGCCAAAGTGAGCCCGAGAATTGAGTACCAGCTTCCCAACGATTGGGGTAAACCACGAAGCGTCGAACATCCACTTATGAAACTCAACCCACTCATTCACGGAAGGATGAGCACCATTGAACACCGAGTACGGAGGTGTTAAATTCACGCTAAGCGACAGCGACGAGCCACGACGAGTGTACGTTGGATTGTCGATGCTATTGCGCGACAGCGTGGTGTTCAGTGTGATGTTATTCGCGTTGCCGGTACCATTCCGGAAGAACTCCGTACCAAAAGCCGGATAATTTTTCAGATCATATTGACTAACTGATAGCGAATTGCTGAGTGTAAAGTAGTCATCAGGGAAACGCAGCTGCCGGCCTAAGCCAAGAGAAGCACTATTAACCTTGATATACCGATCAGTACTAGCGTCAAGAGCTTGTCCCAATCGCTGAATGCTCTTATTCAGGCTAAAGGTGAGCGAATTGCGCTTACGACCACCTAACCAAGGCTCGGTGAAAGAGAAAGAATAGGCTTGATATTGCAGACCATTGGCTTGCACGTTCAGAGCTAAACGTTGTCCGTCGCCGGCTGGCACCGGCTTCCAGTTGCGAAAGTCACCGGCTTTGCGCAGTGAGAAGTTGTTGAAAACCAAACCTACGGTGCCAATAAAGCCTGCATAGCCACCCCAGCCGCCCGAAAGCGTGATCTGATCAGAAGGTTTCTCAACTACTGTGTAGTTGATGTCTACTGTACCCTCTGCTGGATTAGGTACGGGGTTAATACCAACTTTTTCTGGGTCGAAGTAGCCGAGCGTCGATATCTCCCGCTGCGAGCGAATTAACAGTTCCCGGTTGAATTTGTCCCCCGGTAGCGTCCGTAGCTCACGGCGTAGTACATGGTCGCTGGTTTTGGTGTTGCCTGCTATGTTCACCTCTTTAATGCGGGCCTGAACACCTTCGCTTATCCGCATTTCTAGGTCAATAGAGTCTCCTTCAATCTTGGTTTCTACCGCATCAATATTGAAGAACAGGTAGCCATCATTCATGTAAAGCGACTGCACATCCTGCCCCGTAGGGTTATAGCTAATCCGCTTCTCGAGCTCTTCCTTGTTGTAAACGCTTCCCTTCTTGATGCCTAGAACCGACGCCAGTGTCTTATCATCATACAGATAGTTGCCGTTCCAAGTGATATTACGGAAGTAATACTTGGGGCCTTCATCTACCGTAATTCGTAAGGCCAACCCGTCATCCTGACGAATCAACGTATCAGAAACAATAACAGCGTCCCGGTAGCCTTCAGCATTATAAAACTCCAGCAGCTTTAGCTTATCCTCTTCGTATTCAGCCCGTTGAAACTTACCTGCCGTCAGCAGTTTATACGACTTTTTAGCTTTTGTCTTCTTAAGCTTCTTCTGCAGCTTCCCATCAGTGAATGCTTCGTTACCTTCAAAAGCAATATCACGAATACGAATTTTATCCCCTTTATCTACTTTGATTTTGAGTACGACACTATTAGAAAGACTTGAGTCAGGTACTTGCGTAATGCTAACCTTGGCATCAAGAAATCCTTTGTTTGTATAGAATTTGCGTACCTGAGTGCGAGTGTTATTTAGTAAAGCATCCGTAACCACTTTACCCCGGATAAGCTTGATCTTATCGCGCAGTTCATCACCTTGGCCTTTACTAATTCCTACAAAGTCGAATTTAGATAGGCGAGGACGCTCACTAAGGAAGAAATCGAGGAAAACACGTTGACCATCTATACGAGTAACGGATACACTCACATCACCGAGAATACCCTGTTCCCACAAGCGGCGAATAGCTTTGCCAATCTCCTCTCCCGGGATAGTTACTGGGTCGCCAACTCGCAGACCTGTGATGCCAATAAGCGTATTTGCATCCAGATACCGCGCCCCACTAATGGTAATACCCCCTAGCTCGTAGCGCTGAGGCTCGGCAGGTGCTGCTGCAGGAGTTTGGGCCTGCAACTGTCCGATGCCAACTATGCCAAGCGACACTACGAGGGCTAGTCGCGTGATAAATTTATTAAGAGAAGCAATCATTCTAAAAACTTACGAAACGGTTAGTTGCTCACTGGTTTTGCCAAACCGGCGCTCACGGCGCTGATAGGACTGAATGGCATCGTAGAAGTGCTCACGCCGAAAGTCAGGCCACAACAAATCAGTGATATAAAGTTCAGTATAAGCTAGTTGCCAAAGCAAAAAATTACTGATACGCTGCTCACCACTTGTCCGAATGAGCAACTCGGGGTCAGGAATGCCCCCCGTAGCAAGGTATTGGGCTACAGTTTCCTCATCCACGGCCGCGGGCGCTAGTCGGCCAGCGGCTACTTCCTCGCTAATGCGTCGCATGGCTTGAGTCAGGTCCCAACGGCCACTATAACTTAACGCTAGTACCAGCGTCATGCGAGTACCAGCACGGGTCAACTCTTTAGCTTCGGCTAGTTCACGCTGACAGGATGCTGGCAAACTATCGATCTGCCCAATAGACTCCAACCGAATACCGTTTTTGAGTAGGGTGGGGGTTTCCTGGCGAATAGTATGCACTAGAAGTTGCATCAAGGCGGTCACCTCATAAGCTGGCCGAGCCCAATTTTCGGTCGAAAAGGCGTAGAGCGTCAGATACGAAATGCCTAGCTCGGCAGCCGCTTCTACGGTGTCCCGCACAGCTGTAATAGCGCTTTGGTGGCCAAAAATCCGAAGGCCACCTTTTTGCTTAGCCCAACGCCCATTGCCATCCATAATAACGGCTACGTGGGCAGGTAAATTCTGAGAGTCAATTTCGGACCGAGAGGCCATTGCTATTTTTTGCGTAAAGAGGCTGCAAGTTACGCAAATGGTTGCATTTGCCTTCCGTATATGAGCGCTATAGGTATTCTGCGCTTTATTCGGGGCAATAGATTTTGTAGAATGTATAGGATATGCTTACCCCATTGTAGAAATACCAGTCTTTGGTATGAGGATTCGCTATAAAATCGTTTTGGTCGCCTAAGTGATCTAATTTATCCGAAAATGTCTTGCGAGCGCCGGCCTCTAATCCGAGATTCCACCGAGGAGATAAAGCATACTTTATACCTGCACCAACCGGAATCGCAACACCGAGCATACCTCCGCTAGTGCTAGGAATATTAAATCCCTGGCCCTCAAATGTCGTTTTGGTGTTGGCGTAAAATCCAGCAACTCCAATAAATACATAGGGCGTGAAGTGAATCTTGTCCTTGCGATTATGGTAATTGAAGAAGTTGTATTCCACTACGCCCGACACTTCAGCCAAGCCACCCTTCATAGTAGCTTGCCGATAGCTATTTAAAGGTGCGGTCGCATCATTTACACCTTTAACATTTTCGTCATTGGCTTGTAGCATTCCGCCCGTAAAAGCCCCCCGAAGCGTAATTGGCACTGAAATATCCTTTCGATAGAAGATAGTCAGAGCTGGTCTGTTATTCTCGAACTGATAATTCGGTGAGAGTTCACCTTTATAATTTAGCCCCCCAATACCAATACCTAACTCACTGGTATTTTGGGCGTTAGCAGAAGCAATAAAAAAAACACTCCCTACTTGCACAAGGCAAGTAAGGAGTGTTATGCGGAGAAACGATTGCAGCATCAGACTGACTCTTGAGTGAAATAGACAGCCAGATACTGGTGGCTATCGGAATTTAGGGCTCTTCACGCGTGGCTGAAGAATATAGTTAAGCGTGATACCAGTAACGATGTACCAGTCATCTTCATTGCTTTTACCACGCATATTTCCTGGATCATCAAAGCCAGCAAACTCGCCAGTGCGGCTAAGCGTAATGTCTCGACCAAAATACTGAGCAGCAGCGCTACGAAGATCAGCGTCCTGAGCAAAGTTACCGCTTACATCATCAATGTAGTCAGTGAATGTCTTGCGCCAGCCTATTTCCAAGCCGATATCAAAGTCCTTATTGATTTTGTAGCGAACGCCGCCACCAAATGGAATAGATATCTGTGTTTTGCTGTATCCTTCTGTTTGCCCTTCAGTATTCAGGGGCTGAAGCTCTACATAATCACCAGGATTCAAAGTCGTTGCGTTATCCTTCACTAAGCCCTTGGGGTTATGGTAGAAGGCAGCAACACCTGCAAATACGTAGGGCACAAAATCAGGACGCTTTACGTACGTATTGCGGTTCTCGATCAAGTCGAAAACACCAATTGCTGATAATTCAACTATGTCGTTGCGGAAGGCGAAGTTACGGTTGTAGCGATACTTAGCATCCGAATCGTTTTGGTTTGCAGCTTTCGTGTCGTCGCCAGTGATACGGCCATAAGACAGACCAGCACGACCAGATATCCGGGGGGCAAAACGGCGTGTGAAAGTCAAACCTATATTAGGCCGTGTAGCAGCAAAACGGAAGCTGGGAACGCTAGCCTTCGGTACAATATCACCGAAATAGTTCATGGCGTTCAGGCTTACCCCTACGGAATTGTACTGCTTCCGTCTGTTAAACTGCTGAGCGCTTGCCTCGTTGGCTACTAGTGCAAGCACGAGCAACACAGCTAAGGTGTGGGTAAAGAAATGCTTCATAATCAAACCAGGTTTAGTAATATCAGATTTTGAGAGAGCAGGGTAGCCAATAGGCACAGTAGCAGTCGGCGACAAAAGTAGGGGTTGTAAAGAACTTTAAAAACAAATATTACAAATAGCCTTTCACTTATACGGGTGTTCCAGCAGGGTTTCGCCGATCCAGACCCCAATTCAGCTTACTGCGCAAGGTGGTCAGAAAATTAACGTGATTCAATTTTACGAGTCGTGCCCCGAAGTTTTCCCGGCGTACAGCAATTTGCACATTAGCCTCCACGGGAACCGAGCGGGAATCAAGCGACAGCAGGAAATTATTGCTTCTACCTTCTATTTCAAAGGAAATCACGCTACGATCTGACACGATAAGAGGACGCACATTAAGATTGTGCGGACATACGGGTGCAATAATGAAATTGTTAGTTTGCGGCAACATTACAGGCCCTCCACAGCTCAAAGAATAACCGGTAGACCCCGTTGGAGTAGCTACAATCAGGCCATCTGCCCAATAGGAATTCAAATACTCACCATCTATGTAGGTATGCACCACAATCATAGACGACGTATCACGCTTGAGAATGGAGAATTCGTTAAGACCAAAATTGATCTTGCCGAAAACCTCCGGATCCGTTTCTACGCGAATCAAACTTCGTTCCTCAATTACGAAATGTCCCTTATATAAGGCGTCAATTGCCTGCGCGATGCGCTCTGGGGTGATGGTAGCTAAGAAACCGAGCCGACCAGTATTAATACCTAAAATCGGAATTTGCAGGCTTCCAACATAGGTTACTGTATCCAATAGAGTACCGTCGCCACCGATACTGAGGATAAATTGTACGCCCCGCAGAGAATCACCACGCTGAAAAACCGTAATTTTTTCGGGCAAGCGAAGCCGAGATGAGAGAGAAGAGTGAAACGACTCAGCAATAAGAATATCAGTCTGACGAGATACCAGATCATCTAGCAAAGCCTGAACGAAAGGCAAGGTTGAGTCGTCGAGGGGCTTACCAATTATGGCGATTTTCATAACAAAAGAGTAACCTGCGGTAAACCGTCGGGGTAGAATTTAGATAGGAAAATCGGTACGAAAGAAGAACCCGCCTTCGCCTCGGCCATTACGGGTGTATTCTACCGTTAGTACCCGATCGTAGTAGGTGACAAAATGCAAACCTACCCCAGCAGCCCCTAATAATTGGTTAGGCAACCTGTTTTCAGGTATGGTTGTACGAGCTAGCACGTACCCAGCATCGGTAAAGGTATTCAAATAAATAACCAAGGGTAAGGTGTTTATCTTGGAATTAGATATACCCTGCAACTTGATTTTACCAGCATCGAAAAGTCGGTAAGACACACTTTGTCGCGCTAATCCGTAATGGCGGCCGTCTACAACATAAGCATCATACCCACGCACATGGGCATCGTAACCAAGCGCTCGGTTGTCGGCGTAGCCTATCCGCTGGACCAGCCGCAGTTGGCCTTGCAAACTATAGTTATAGTAAAAATTGCCCCCAGAGCGAAATATTGAGCATAACGGCCTACGAGGGTAGTAATATCAGGGTTATTTGATGTCAGGAAAAGACGATGGAACAGTGCTACTTGAGCAAATCGGCCCGTGAGGGGATAAGCAAATGTATTCCGTTGATTCAAGGTGCTGGTGAGTTTGAGCTCCAAGTACTCCCGCCGCGACTTATTCAGAAAATACACAGGGTTTAGCTCAACAACTGAATCGGAAACCTGCTCCTTATAATAAGCCACATCGAAGGCAGAAAAACGCTGCACCGATTGGCGCCACCGTAGCCCCAGCGAACCATACTGGCGCATAAGCGGAAACCCATCTTCGGGGCGAAATGTCACGAGCCGGTCGCGAAGAGTGGCATAGTCGAGGGCACGGCTGCGGGCGTAGGAAATGCCTGCCCCAAAACCAATACGTCGGCGCGGACCATAGCCAGGTGCTTCATAAAACAACTCATAACGGCGGTTGAAGCCCAACTGCACATTAGCGCGTACTTCCTCATTGCGGCCCCGAAAGTTTTTGCGCACAATGTATAGCCCATAATTAACCCGACGCCATCGATCGGGGCGGTCCAGCCAGGCGTTGAAATTGCGCTCAGCAAACGAAAGTGTGGGAATAGGAAAGGTGTACCACCGCTCCTGCACTGCGAACAACACTGTGATTTCGCCATTTCGGCAAACCGTCTGCTGAATGACGCTATGAAATAGCCGCAGGTTGAATAGTCGCAGGCGGTTACTTTCCAAACGAGCAGCCAACGTAGCAGCGGTCAGTGTGTCACCTTCTTGGAAATCCAACTCAGCGCGTAGCACTACTTCCTTGGTTACTTCATTACCTGCAAATAAAATGGTGCCTACACGCACAACAGCATACTGCGGGCATTGCGCCTGCAGCAAGCTATCAGCTGGAGCGCGTCTTACAGAGTCAGGAAACGGGCCGGGGGGCAAAATACTGCTACCCAGCAGTAAGGAAAGCAAACAAGCGAGCAGGCTCAAGTAGGTAACAATAGAGATGGAGAATCGGGGGGAGCGCAATTCCCATTCCGCAATGCCAAGAATGGTTCTGATCCTGCAATATCTATCTGCTGACCTATCATTCTATGCACTTCCACTGCTCGTTCCCTCAAAGATTTGCTCTTAAAGGCTTAAATACTTCAGGAGGGCATCGAAGCGGTCCTGCTCACCCTCGCCTACATCAGTAGAACCGCTAAACTGAGCGGTGATAACGTAGCCAAACCGTTCCAGCGTAGCTACAATGCGGGTAAGAGAGGGCGTATTGAGCTTAAGCGTTAGTCGGATTTTATATGGGTCGTTTTCATCCTGCGCGACGTGGGCGCTTAGAATTTTAGCGTTATTTTCCTCTACGTACCTGCTTATTTGAGTAAGAGAATAATCGCGCTCATCCATAGAAAGCACTAAAATGCCCCCCTGCCCTACAGCGATAGGCATTTGTCCGAGCGCGGCTAGCGTATCACCAACCGTCACTACGCCCATATATTCACGCTGCTCATCGAGGACGGGCACCAGCTGAATTTTATTCTGGATAGCTATTTCCATGATGCTATAGAAATGTTGATCGTGCTGCACATGCACATCGGCATAGCCCAGCGTCAGGTGGCTGAGCAACTCCTCCGTCTGGTCATAGTCCAGCAGATCAGATTCGGTAATAAGACCGCGGTACTGGCGGTTATCGACGACGGGCAGCTGCCCCACGTGAAACTCCTCCAGCCATTTGGCAGCCTTCCCGGTTGAGTCCGTCACTTGTAGTGCCGGAATCATATGGTTGAGCAATTCTTCGGCAAGCATAGAATGCATGTGTAGGCTGAGAAACGGAAGTAAACGTGGATAAGCTACGAACCAAAAGGCAAACAAGCGCCAAGGAGCAAACTTTGTTTCGCTAAGTTGGCTCCGAGTTGCAAACAGAAATGAGATTTGCCTTCTATGATACGGAACTAACGACCTGCTGGCGCTTAGTGCTATGCAGAAACTGACGGAGCCGAGCATTAAACGCCTCGGGACGCTCCATCATGGGCGCGTGACAACAGTGGTCCAGAAAATGCAGCTCCGAGTTGGTGATGAGGCGGTGGAACTCGTGCGCTACTATCGGGGGGGTAATTGTATCGTTAAGGCCCCAGACGAGCAGGGTTGGCACCTGAATTCGGCCTAAGTCTTTGGCTAAATTATGGCGCTGCGCTGAGCGAGCGATGTTAATGATACGAAGCACTTTGATGTTCGAGTTCGTAACGTTAAATACCTCATCTACTAAGTCTTTGGTCGCTAATGTAGGGTCGTAAAACGTGTAAGCTACCCGCTGCTGCACGAAACCATAGTTACCCCGTTTTGGAAACGAGCTACCCATCGAGTCTTCAAATAGACCACTACTGCCAGTGAGCACTAGGCGTTGCACCTGCTGCGGATTGTGCAGGGTGTAAACCAGCGCCACATGACCGCCCAGCGAGTTACCAAGTAATGTAAAAGGCTGATGCAAGCTCATTTCGGCCACAAATTCCTCTACATATCCCACCAATCCAGGCACGCCAGCCTTGGTAAGAGGCATCTCATAAATCGGCAGCATGGGGATGATGACGCGGTAGTCGCGCGCGAAATCACTCACGACGTCCTGCCAGTTGCTCAGGGCGCCAAACAAGCCGTGCAGGAGCAGGAGCACCTCGCCGGTGCCTTCCTCCACGTACTGAAATCCATTCTTTTCCTTAATCTGCAATTCCATCATCTCGGCTTCTCAGCGGGCAGACGCGGGTACGGCGGGTGCCGACCGAGCGTCCATTGCAATGATACAACACTTGACCCAATTGCCGAGCAAGGCTAAGCCGTGACTCGTCAGTAATGCTTCGGGATGGAATTGTACGCCGTAGAGCGGCAATGAGTGGTGACGCAAGGCCATTATTTCTTGATGTTCATCCGTAGTGTGAGCCAGCGGCACTAGTGTTTCGGGCAAGCCGCTGATTAATAAGGAGTGATAGCGCGTAACTTTAAGCTTGGGAGGCAAATTTTGAAATAACATCTCCTGGGGGGCAAATTCGATTTCCGAGACTTTGCCGTGCATAGGCCGCACAGCACGTTGCAGTTTTGCCCCAAAAAATTCGCCTAATGCTTGGTGCCCTAGGCACACGCCTAGCATCGGTACCCGCTGATGATACGCTTGGATTAGTTCGGGCATTACGCCTGCTCTGCTCGGGGTACCTGGCCCGGGCGACAACACGATTGCATCGAACTCCAGCTCCCTGATAGCTTCCAGAGGCACATCGTTGCGCACGACTTGAACCTGCACCTGCAACTGCTGCAAGTAGTCCAGCAGGTTGTAAGTGAAGGAATCGAAGTTGTCGAGCAGAAGAAGCCGCACAGGATAACTAACTAGTTGAATAACTAAGAAACTGAGCTGTTAATAGGTTGAAAGGTTGCAAGCTTAAAGCCTTGCTTGTTCACCTTACAAGCGACAAACAAATTAGCTTCAGTAATAGCTCAATAGTTCAGCTCTAAAATACCCCCCGCAGGCGGGTTAGAAGAGTACTAGCGAAAGGCATCACAAAACCCACCACCTCTAAGGCTACTGGGGTGGCCTGTCGCACAACGGGGAGCATTTGCGAGTCGCCAGTTATGGTGGGCGAGAGCAGATTTACCCCAGCTAAGCCCAAACCGTGCAGAAGCAGGCTTAAACCCAATATCCATTTTAACGCCCCAGCAGCGCCGCCCAGCAAGTTGTCGAGCAAGCCGAGCGGGGTCAGATGCACGGCACTCTTTACAAAACTGCCTAACAGATGAACTCCCCAAGCAATGAGTACGCACACCAGCAAGAATGACACGATGGGGAGTAGCCCAAAGGCCTCGCCCACATAATGCCGAACCAGCGGAATAGCATCGTTGAGCAGGCTGAGCCCGCCTACTACTCCCAGCACAAAGGCCAACAGCGACGCGACTTCCAACACTAAGCCCCGCCGAAATCCCTTCACTGCGCCCACGCCCACCACCAACAGCAAAAAGAGGTCGAAACCAGACATTTTGGAAGGGGCTAAAAAATTAGGAATTGGAGCTAGAAATAGATTTAAGCTCCCAACTCCTTAAAAATTACACGTTTGTATTGTTCAGCAAGTGACCTACAACTTGCGAAATCATGCGCCCGTCTGCTTGGCCACCTAACTCGCGAGCTGCTACCCCCATTACTTTGCCTAGGTCTGAAGGACCAGTGGCGCCCACGCGCTGAATAATATCAACGAGACGCTCAACCAAATCGGCTTCGGAGAGTTGCTGAGGTAAATATTCTTCGATGATGGCCAACTCCGCCAGCTCAATTTCTTCGAGGTCGGAGCGGAACTGCTTCTGGTAGGTTTCGGCGGCTTCGCGGCGCTGCTTGGCCTGCTTGGTGAGCAGCTTGATTTCGGCCTCAGGCGTGAGGGCTGCGCCGTGGGCACCTTCAGCTGTTTCGGCCAGCAGGATCTGCGCCTTGATGCTACGCAGAGCCGTGAGGCGTACTTTATCTTTGGCAAGCATTGCCTGCTTAATAGCGGCGTCAATAGTTTCTTTCAGGGCCATATTAGGGAATTTTAAAGTAAAAAAAGCCGCCAGTGACGAACGGGCGGCGAGCCAACGAACCAAAAAAAGCTCCCGTAAAATCGGCGTACTTTCGCGGTGCGCTGGCTTCAGATCAAAGCCAATTTTCGCTTTTTAAAGAGATGACAAAACTAAGCGTAAACATAAACAAAATCGCTACCCTGCGGAATGCCCGCGGCCACAACCGCCCCGATGTGCTGCAAGTGGCCCGCGACTGTGAGCGGTTCGGTGCGCAAGGCATCACGGTGCACCCACGGCCCGATGAGCGCCACATCCGCTACCAAGACGTGCGCGATCTTAAACGGATTGTGACCACCGAGCTAAACGTGGAAGGCAACCCGACGCCCGATTTTATTAATCTGGTGCGGGAAGTGCGCCCCGAGCAGGTAACGCTTGTGCCTGACGCACCCGATGCTATTACTTCCAACGCAGGCTGGGACACCGTCGAGCATCAGATTTATCTCTTGGGCGTTGTGACGGAACTCAAGGCGCTGGGGTGTCGGGTTTCCATTTTTCTCGATCCCAATCCGGCCATGGTAAAGGCTGCCGTAGGTACGGGCACCGACCGGATTGAGCTCTATACGGAGGCGTATGCCCAACAATTTCATGCTGACCCAGCCGCGGCTATTGCGCCTTATCGCACCGCGGCTATTCTGGCGCAGGAGCTTGGTATTGGCCTGAATGCCGGCCACGATTTAGACCTGGACAACCTGGCTTACTTAAAGCAAAACTTGCCCGGCCTGGAAGAAGTGAGCATTGGGCACGCGCTCATCTGTGATGCGCTCTACTTCGGGTTGGAAAACACAATTCAGCTGTACCGCCGGCAATTGGTGTAGGAACGCATCACGCCCGCTGTGGCGTTAGACCGTGCGCTTTTCGCTTACTTTATCAGGCTGTGTATCCCCCAACTTCAACTACATGCCCCGTCTTTCCCTCTCCGATTTTCTGCAAGGCTCGCCCGACGTGCCCATTCTGGATGTGCGGGCACCGGTAGAATTCGCCCACGGCCACATTCCGGGAGCCGTGAGTTTGCCCCTATTTACGGATGAGGAACGGGCCCGCATTGGCACCGCTTACAAGCAGGTTAGTCAGGAGAGAGCCATCCATATCGGTCTGGATTTCTTTGGCCCGAAGATGAGCAAGATGGTGAAGCTGGCGCAGAAAATTGCCCCCCAGAAGGAAGTGCGGCTGCATTGCTGGCGGGGTGGCATGCGCAGCGGAGCCGTGCTGTGGCTGCTAGAGTTGGCCGGTTTTAAAGTACATCTGCTGGATAAAGGCTACAAAGACTACCGCCGCTGGGCGCTAGCTCAATTTGCTCAGCCGCGTTCCTTGTTCGTGCTGGGTGGCCTGACGGGCAGCGGTAAAACCGACGTACTGCACGAGCTAGCCCGCCAAGGTGAGCCCATTGTTGATCTGGAGGGTTTGGCCAGCCACAAAGGCTCGTCGTTTGGCAGCATTGGGTTGTCGCCGCAGCCTACGGCCGAGCAATTTGAGAACGACTTGGCTCTTGCATTGGCAAATTTGCCCCCCAACGCCGTGCCGTGGTTCGAAGATGAAAGCTTGTCTATCGGCCGCGTGACCATTCCAAAGCCGCTTTTCGAGCAAATGCGCCTTGCTCCGCTCGTAGTGCTCGACATTCCGCGGGCGGTGCGCACCAGTAAGCTAGCAGCTGAATATGGCCGCGAAGACCCCGCCGAGCTTGCTGGGGCCATTCAGCGCATCAGTAAGCGTTTGGGTGGTTTGGCAACGAAGGAAGCGTTGACAGCCATTGAGGCGGGCGACATGGAGAAAATGGTGGACATCGCGCTTGATTATTATGACAAAACCTACGGCCATGGGTTAAACACCAAAATCAACAGCACTATCGTGCGTGTTCCATCTAACACCTGCGACCCGGTAGTGAATGCGGAACTGGTACGGGCCGCGGCCAAAACGGTAGTCGCACAGTCTCTTTTTGCTTCTCGGGGCGTGGCTTAATTCCAACTTCCACCGTAAGCTGCAAAGCGCTACGATACCCTTCTTATTTAATCTATGATCTCCGAAGAAATCGACCAAATCCGCCTCACTCAGTATAGTCATGGGGCAGGCTGCGGCTGCAAAATCGCGCCGAAAGTGCTTGACCAAATTCTGCATACCAGCATTCCGCAGCCCCAAAATGATAAGTTGCTAGTAGGCAATAGCTCCCGCGACGATGCAGCCGTGTTCGATATCGGTGGCGGTCAGGCCATTATCAGTACCACCGACTTTTTCATGCCCATCGTAGATGACGCCTACGACTTTGGGCGTATTGCCTCGGCCAATGCCATCAGCGACGTGTATGCCATGGGCGGCCGACCGGTTATGGCTATTGCCGTGCTAGGTTGGCCCATCGATAAATTGCCCCCGAGGTGGCGCGTCGCGTTATTGAAGGTAGCCGTAGCATCTGCGCCGAAGCGGGTATTCCCCTAGCGGGCGGCCACAGCATTGACTCGCCAGAGCCCATTTTTGGCTTGGCCGTGACTGGTATGCTCGATATTGCTAACCTCAAGCGCAACGACACGGCAACGGCTGGCTGTGAGTTATATCTAACCAAACCGTTGGGCGTAGGCATGATGACCACAGCGCAAAAACGCGCCATTCTGCGGCCTGAGCACGAGCAAATTGCCCCCCAGCAAATGATGCAGCTTAACAAAATTGGCTATGAACTTGGGCAACTAGCCGCCGTGCACGCCATGACCGACGTGACTGGTTTTGGTCTGCTCGGGCACTTGGCGGAGGTATGCGAAGGCAGCAACGTGACGGCAGAAATTGACTTCGCGAAAGTTCCTTTGCTCAAGGAAGCAGAGGAATACCGTCAGCAAAAAGCAGTGCCCGGCGGCACAATCCGTAACTGGGACAGCTACGGCCACAAAATCGGGCCGGTAACAGATGAGCAGCGTCAGTGGCTTTGCGACCCCCAAACGTCGGGTGGCTTGCTGGTGTGCGTAGCGCCGGAAGGACGCGAGGCAGTGGGGGGCATTTTTGCCCAGTACGGCCTTGACTTGCAATCCTTTGGCACGCTGCGGCCACATACGCCGGGCGAGGCCTGGATTCAGGTTCGGTAAGCGGTGAAGATATTCCAGATACTGCGGCCCCTGCTGGAAATTGGGGTGGTCGTGTTTGCCATTGTCTTCGGGCTACGCTTTATCACCAGCTTTTTCTCACAGAAAAGCAAAGTCTATCGGCCTACATTTCTGCGGCAATTTTACCTGCTATTCTGGCCGTTGCTGTGCCTAGGCGTGGGCTTGCCTAATTTGGGCTTCTACTTTTACACGACTCACTTAGCGCCCCACGAAGCCGTTTTGCTGCTGGCTCTGGCAGCCGTACTGCTGGGGTTTTCAATGCCAGCATTGCTGCTGCACGCTCAATATTACGCTCGCAATCTGCACACCACGCTGGTTTTTGACCCAAAGGACAATCGATTGGAAGTGTATGAAGGCCGTGTGCGCATTCCGTTCCGACAAAGCGAACTGGTGCGTGTGGAACGCGTTACTTGCAAGTCGAAGCGACTATTTTGGAGCAACTACGACTTTCTGCGCCTGCACCTACGCACTGGCGAAGTACTCACGCTTACGTCTTTGCTACTCAACCTCGCCCCACTGACGGAATTCTTGCGTAATACGCCCCTGGAGGACCGGCAGCGCTGGTTTTGCTGGACCTGAGTGACCGAATTGGCAACGCATCAGCCCCGAACGCGTTTGCTTACTAGAAGATTTGAACCTCGCTATCTATGCAATTACACTACCGCGAACAGGGCCAAGGCACACCGCTGGTTATTCTGCACGGCCTTTTTGGTACCCTCGACAACTGGCAAACCTTGGCGAAACGCTGGGCGGAACATCTTCGGGTTATTGCCGTGGACTTACGCAACCACGGCCGTTCGCCCCATACTGAGGAGCATACCTATGAGTTGATGAGTGAGGACGTGCGGGAGCTTTTCACCCAACTCCAGCTCGAAGCTCCTACCCTACTTGGCCACAGCATGGGGGGCAAAGTAGCCATGCGCTTCGCCCTCGACTACCCTGATTTGCTAGCACAACTGGTGGTGCTGGATATTGCGCCCAGCTTCTCGGATATGCTCCACCAAGACAACATTTTGGCGGGCCTCCACGCTGTAGATCTACCGCGCGTAGAAAACCGGCAGCAGGCCGACGAGATGATGGCCCAGCATATAAAGCAGGATTCGGTACGGCAGTTTCTGCTAAAAAACCTTTACCGCCGCGAAGACCATTCGTTTGGATGGCGCCTTAACCTAGAGGCGCTCACCTCACATATGGCACACGTCGGTGCGGAGATAAAAGCCCCCCAGCCTTTCCTGAAACCCGCTTTATTTGTTCGGGGAGGCAAATCGGATTACATCACGACGGAGGACAAACTGCATGTTATTCCGGCACTTTTCCCCAATTCGCAGGTTGAAACCATCCCTGATGTAGGCCACTGGCTCCACGCCGAAGCTCCAGACAAGGTGTTTGAGCTGGTTAATGCCTTTATGCAAGGTTAAGGAACTAACCTCTTGCACTACATATCAAATCCGACTTCTCTTGCCCGGCATCCTCTATCTTATTCCTACTATTCTAGCCGATGATACGGCCGCACAGGTCCTGCCGGCGCAGGTAGCTACGCATGTGGCCGCGCTTTCGTATTTTCTGGTAGAGAATGCCCGCACGGCCCGGCGCTTTGTGAAGAGCGTGGCCCCAGCGCACGTAATCGAAGATCTGCGCTTCACGGTAATTGATAAAGACTCGTCGGAAGCAGAAATCAGAGCGGCGCTGAAGCTGGTATCCGCCGGCCAAGATGCGGGCATTTTATCGGAAGCTGGCTGTCCTGGTGTGGCTGATCCGGGCGCAGAAGTGGCGCGGGTAGCGCACCAATTAGGCATTCAGGTAGTGCCGTTAGTGGGTCCTTCGTCGTTGTTGTTGGCTATAATGGCCTCCGGCTTGAACGGGCAAAGCTTTGTATTCCACGGTTATTTGCCCATTGAAAAAGCCAAGCGAATCGCAGCGTTAAAGCAATTAGAGCGGGCGGCTCTTACCCAGCATCAAACGCAGCTTTTTATCGAAACTCCTTACCGCAATATGCCGCTGCTGGATGACTTGCTGGCGCATTTGCAGCCTACTACCCGCCTATGCATTGCTGCCAGCCTCACGGCGCCAAATGAGTTTGTCCAAACGCATACCGTAGGCGATTGGAAGGGAAAGCTACCCGAGATTCATAAGCAGCCAGCCGTCTTTCTACTTGGTAAGTAACAGGTAGTAGAATCCGATTCTACTTAAATACCTGATACACAATCAGCGACGACACGTAGGCTAGGCCGGTCATATAGACTAGCTGCATCAGGGGCCATTTCCAGCCTTTCGTTTCGCGGTACACTACGGCCAGCGTGCTCATGCATTGCATGGCAAATACATAGAACACTAGTAGAGAAAATGCACGAGCCGGCGTAAAAAATGGCTGCCCATTTTCGTCTTTCTCCGCGGCAAGCTTTTGTTGCACCGTGCGCATGTCCGCGTCTTGGCCTACGCTATAAATCGTAGAAATGGTCCCTACAAATACTTCACGGGCGGCGAAAGACGTGATCAGCGCAATGCCAATTTTCCAGTCGAAGCCTAGGGGACGAATAGCCGGTTCCAGCGTTCGGCCAAATAGCCCAGCATAAGAGTTCTCCAGCTTCTCAGAGGCAATGCGGTTATCGGTTTCTTCCGGCGACAGTTGCTGCTGGACGGCTGTAGCACGGGCCTGCTGCTCAGCTTTATCCAGGGCGTCGCCCGGTCCATACGATGCTAGCACCCACAGAATAACGGAAATGGCCACGATGACTTTACCTGCCTGAAACACGAAGGTTTTGACCTTCTCGACGATGGTAATACCCACGTTTTTCCAGCGAGGCCAGCGGTAAACCGGAAACTCCATAATAAAGTAGCTCCGCTCCTGGGTTTTTAGGAGGAACTTCAAGGCCAAAGCTGAGAATATAGCCGACAGGAAGCCTAATAGGTACAAGCCCATCAGCACCACGCCTTGCAAGTTGAAGAAGCCAAGTACTTTTTCATCAGGTACCACTAAAGCCGTCAGAACGGTATAGACCGGAATACGAGCCGAGCAACTCATCAGCGGTGTGACGAAGATGGTAATGATGCGGTCTTTCCAATTCTCAATGGTGCGGGCGCTCATTATAGCGGGCACAGCGCAGGCCACGCCCGAAATGAGCGGCACTACACTCTTCCCGTTCAGCCCGAACTTGCGCATGATGCGGTCCATCATGAACGTGACGCGGGCCATGTAGCCCGTTTCTTCCAACACCGCGATGAACGCAAACAGCAACGCAATCTGTGGAATGAAGATTAAAACGCCCCCCAAACCCGCAATAACCCCTTCAGTGAGCAAATTAATAAGCGGCCCGTTGAAGTTGGTTTGGATAAGTGAGTTGATCAGCGCAATGCCCTGATCAATCAGGTCCATGGGGTAGCTGGCCCAGGCAAACACCGCCTGAAACATCATAAACAGCACCCCGAAGAAAATCAGGTAGCCCCAAACCCGATGGGTCAGGACCTTGTCAAGTTTATTGCTGTACGGCTCATTGCGCTCGGTGCGCGTCACTGATACCGTGTTGAGCAGAATCTCATTAATGCGAGCGTAACGGGCAATGGTTTCTTGCGCCTGGCGAGCAGTAGGCTCGAAACCATATTGTTCCACCAACTCCTGCACGTATTGGCGCTGATCGGGCGTCAGAAAGCTGATGTGCCGGAACTGGTGCGCGTAGTGCAACGCCAAATAATCGTTGTGCAGATTGAAGTAATACCGAATCTGCCGGATCATGGGCAACAGTTCCTCCGCGGGCTCATAGAAGCTCACCGTAGGCGCATTGAGGTGTTGCGCCATGACAATCTTAAGCGCGGCCACACCAATGCCCTTGCGGGCGTTCATAGGAATGACGGGAACACCTAGCTCCTGCTGCAACTCCGCAATATCAATCTGGACGCCGTGCTGCTCAGCTACGTCCATCATGTTGAGGGCCAGCACAGCCGGCAAGCCCAAATCGGCGAGTTGCGTGAATAGCAACAGGTTACGCCGCAGGTTGGAAGCATCTACCGTGACCACCACGAAATCGGGATACTGCGCCGATTCGCGGTCGTAAAGCAAGTCGGTGATAACCTTCTCGTCCAGGCTCTTCGGGTACAAAGAATAAGTGCCCGGTAAGTCGATAATTTCAGCGCGGTGCTGGGGCGTGAGTTGGCTAATACCGGTTTTGCGGTCAACCGTTACGCCGGGAAAGTTACCGACCTTTTGGTTCAGGCCCGTAAGCTGATTGAACAGCGAAGACTTACCCGAGTTTGGATTACCTACTAAGGCAATACGCGTCAGCTCTCTGCGGGAGTGAGGCGTATGTATAGTGTCAACGCCTGGAGCGACGGCCGCCGGAGCGGATTCTGTATGTATAGTTGCCAGGCGAGCCATCCGCGCCGGTTAGTTTTTCAATAAAATGGTAGCCGCTTCGCTCACTCGTAGCGAGAGCGTATAATCTTCGTCGCCGAGTACCAGCGTGATGGGGCACCCCAACGGAGCGCGGCTATTCAGGCGCACCTGTGTGCCCGGAATGCAGCCCATCTCCAACAGCTTCAACGCCATCTCGGGGTCTTGCAGGCAGCAAATCGTCGCGCTCTCGCCCAGACGAAGGTCTTTCACACTACGTTGGGTCGTAGCGGCAGCGGTAGTAGAACGGATGGCCACGGGCAGGATCGGTTATTTAGACAGGATTCAAACAAAGGTACGCCCCATTTAGGTTTCGGCCAAAAGATGGTTTTCTTCATCTGTATATAAGAGGGCGCTATGAGTGTCTTAGAATTATTCCATCAGAAAATTGCACAGGTATAACTATTCAAGGAAAACAGGGATGACATTGGCACATTCATTGTAGTTTTGGGGTACAACTACTCATTCCTGCTATGTTCAAACGTGTACTTTATCTAGTCGTTTCTGCTCTAATGCTGCCTTATTTCAGCTTTGCGCAGGCCGATAGAATTTCAGGTCGGGTAGTTGATAAAGAAACGCAGGAGCCTATCCAGTATGCTTCCATCGGCTTGAAAGAAGAGCAGGCAGGTGCTTTAACCAACGAATACGGCTATTTCCAGATAGCCATGCCGGAAAAAAATCAGAAAGATTCTCTGATTGTAATGGCGTTGGGCTTTAAGCGTACAGCCATTCTGGTTAGAAAAAGCGACAAGAATCTGGAGGAAATTATCATTGAAGTGCCAAAGCGCGACTATTTGCTGAACGCAGTCAAAGTTGAGGCCAGTAAGGTGAAGCCTATCGGACTTGGTGCCCGCTCCAATACACCCGGCGATGGCATGATTCAAGGGATGCCAGGCACCCAATATGCTTTTTACGTCAAGAATGACAAAGGCAAGAAACTAGGTTTAGTACGCACAGTATCATTCTTTATTGGTGAGCACGGCTTCCCCCGTGAGCCCTTCCGCATCCGGATTTATGCTCCCGATGGCAACTACAGCTCGCCAAACTCCGATTTGCTCACCGAAAACGTCGTGGTATCGGCTATTAAAGGTGGCGCCTGGTACACAGTTGATTTAACCCAGTACAACATCGTAGCGCCGGACGAAGGATTCTATGTTGCTATGGAGTGGATCGTGACGGGCGACAAGTTCTACACCACCAATTTTATGGACACTTACACTCCTTATGGGCAGATCTTACGGCCAACGTTCGAGTTCAAGGAGAGTCGGACTTGGAACTACACCATTGGGCGCGGCTGGAGCTTAATAACCTTGGCTAACAATGGCATGCGTTACAATGCCATGATTAAGGCCGAGGTAGATATGTACAAGTAACATTTACCTGCTTTCCTCTACTTATTAAGCTGTTTCTAAGGTCAGCTTTTACCTACCTATTTCTCTTACAAACTTGTCTTCCGGTCTGTAAACTTCCCATTATGTTCCAACGCATACTATTCACCTTTACCCTCTGTCTGTTGCTTCCGGCACTAAGCATGGCCCAGGAGACTCGGCTATCCGGTCGCATTATCGACAAGAAGACAAAAGAGCCCATCCCCTTTTCTTCCATTGGTTTGAAGGTGGAGCAGAGTGGTGCTCTTACCAACGAAATCGGCATCTTTCAGATGAACGGCCCCACCAAAAATGCGCAGGACTCCCTGATCGTTCTGGCGCTGGGGTATGAGCGCACGGCAGTGCTGGTGAAGCGTGGCGTTAGCCAAGCCGACATGGTAATTGAAGTTTCCAAACGGGTGTATGAACTGGCTGAAGTAAAAGTACAAGCCAGCAAGGTGAAGGACTTGAAATTAGGCGCACGCTCCAACACGCCCGGCGACGGCATGATTCAGGGAATGCCGGGTAGTCAATACGCGTTTTTTGTAAAAAATGAAAAAGGCAAAAAGCTGGGTAACGTGCGCTCCGTTTCTTTTTACATTGGGGAACACGGCTTTCCGCGCGAGCCTTTCCGGGTGCGCATCTATGCTCCCGATGGCAACTACAGCTCACCAAACTCCGATTTGCTCACTGAGAACGTCGTGGTATCGGCGCCGGGCGGCGGACAATGGTTTACCATTGATTTAACTCAGTACAACATCGTAGCGCCGGACGAAGGGTTCTATGTTGCTATGGAGTGGATCGTAAGCGGTGACAAGTTCTACACCACCAATTTCGACGATAACTACACTCCTTATGGGCAGATCATGCGGCCAACGTTCGAATTCAAGGAGAGTCGGACCTGGAGCTATACGCTCGGTAAAGGCTGGACACTGATGACCATGTCGGGCGCTGGCGGCTTGCGCTACAACGCCATGATCAAGGCGGAAGTAGATATGATTAAGTAATTCTTATGTTATCCAATCATTAGCTTATTGACTAATAAAAAGCCCCCCAGAGAAATTCTGGGGGGCTTTTTTGTGCTAACAGAGCTCAACTCAAGAGTCCTCTTTACTTATTGATCACGGCTATTTCAACGCGACGATTCTGCTGGCGACCAGCGGCCGTTGCATTCGACGCGACAGGTTTCGACTCGCCCATGGGCTGAATAGCCACGCGCGAAGCTTCGATCTTACCGTTCTGAACCAGCCAGTTTTTCACAGCCTCAGCACGCTGCTCACTTAGCTCTTTGTTGTACGACTTGGTATCTCGCGAATCAGCATGACCAATGATACGCAGCTGCTTACCAGCCGACCGTTGCCCAATAGAAGCCGATATCTGCTCCAATGCTTTGGCCGCACTCGGCTTAATGGTAGCCTTATCAGTATCGAACAGCACTGTTTCCTCGATGCCATACACGCTGTACTGGTCATTGCCACGCACTGACACGTCAGGAAGATTAACTTCTGGGAAATCGACGTCGGGCAAATCCAGGGCATCCGTATCAATCAAGTCACCGTCGGCAACCGCGACGGCAGGACCAGCCTCACCTTCCCGATAGACCACTGCTGTATCAGCAGTAGCTTCTTCGGGCTCATTTTTGGTGGCCGGATTTTTCAGGTTGTCGCAGCTAGCCAATAAGGCAGCGGCGCTAAGAATTGCAAACAGGGACTTTTTCATAGCAGAAGAACCGTTGTGGAACCCTGTTCTACGCACAGGGTTCCACAACGGTTCTTTGAGGCTATTGCCTTGCTTGCCTTCTATTTAGCTTTCTCGGTAGCTTGTACTATAATCCACTGCCGAATTGCCTCCTGAGCCTGAGGGGAGAAAGTTGGCTGCGGTTGGCCGTTCACCACTGTCCACTCTGATGGGTCAGCCTGAAACATATGATTTACACCAGGCAATTTGCGGCTATTTACCGAAGAACTGCTTTTCAGGCCTTTCTGCAGCGAATTAAGATTGACGTCGGCTTCGATATAAGTGTCGGCAGTACCAGAAAGCAATAATACAGGGCACTTCACACTAGGCAATTTATCAGCTGGATTAAAATCCAGGAAATAGCGATACCGGTCGGTGGTCAACAAGCCAGCGCTAATCTTAGCCGTGGCCATGTCGATAGATGGATTCGTTTCTCGTAGCATGATAGCTACTAAGCGTTGAGCCTTGGCGTTATCTGGCGTTTGACGAATAACATCTAGGATGGCTTGGCGGCGCATAACGCCTATTTGCATTTGCGTCACGCTAGCCCCCAAAGAGCGATATAAATCGGCTTGCTGCTGCAGCACTAAGTCGCGGCCGGATATTCCACTGGCGGCCATTGTAACCACGAAATTAGGAGCCTCTTCATCGGCGGCGGCTAACAAAGCAAGGTTGCCACCCTCTCCATGTCCAACAACCCCAACTTTAGCAGCATTAATCTCAGGACGGCTACGCAGTGCACGCATAGCTGCCTGTAGGTCGGTTAATAAGGCGGGAGGTGTTGCCTCATTATAGTCACCACCTGATTTACCAACTCCTCTATCGTCGAAGCGAAGCACGGCGATACCACGACGAGTCAGGAAGTCGGCCAGCGCGCCCATGGGGCGGTAGTCACCTACCGTGGCATCACGATCTTGGGCTCCCATATCCGAAATCAATACAACAGCAGGAAATGGGCCTTCACCAGCTGGCACCGTGAGCATACCGCCCAAAGTTAGATTAGCGTCGGTATTGGGCACAGCTATTTCCTCCTCGCGATAAGGAGGCGTGAGCCGGGCGCTTTTAGCCGTGCTAATCGGGGCCGACGTGTAACCAAGTGTCAAGGCTACCTGGTAGCCAGGCTGTTGCCAAGTACCCGTTAAGGCTTTCCCATCAGCGGAAACCAAGCCCATGAACTGACTGCCGGCTTCGGGAGCCATGAATACGATGGTATCACCTCGTACTTCCACGCTGACCGCCATACGGCTGATCTTTTGCTGCGGTACATCAAGCGTAGCAAAGAAAGAGCCCCCCGTGAGCGCCACTACCCTGAATACTACCTCCAACTGGCCTCCGGGCACAGGTAAAGGACCCTTCCACAATCCATCTAATGCTGGTGCCGCCGCTCGAGCTGGAGCTGCCATAAGCAGTGCAATTACCAGACAAAAGCTTAAAAAAGATGAGTAAATAATTTTCTTCATGCAAAAAGGGGTGAGTAGTGGAGTAGGCTAATCGGGGCCGACCAAATGGCAACCTTCATACATAAGATGCTGCCACATCAGATCGGAAATTCCGCCCTATACAAAACATGCACCAGAGGCACGAAAAAATGGCACTGAGAACAGAAAAAAACTTTTTCTGTTCTCAGTGCCATTTTATTTATAAACCAAGAATAAGAGAGTTGCTTTTCGGTAAGTTTACATTGCAATAGAAATCCACTTATAATATAAGTGCATTGGCAACAACTATTCAAAAGCCACCTATTAACCCAAAGATTGCTTAAGAAAATTTAGAATTTCGTCAGTGATTTTTGGTCGCTATATCGACGCTAGGGATACTTATTTCTATTTTACATTTTTAAATTATGCTAAGGGATAGAGAGAGAAATATAGAACCTTTATTTACAAAGCAATTATTCACTTATGAATATGCGCTTTACCCGCTCGCTTACGTTGGTCAGTAGCTCATAGGGAATGGTGCCGATGCGGGAAGCCAACTCTACTAGTGGCATCTCCTCGCCAAATACGACTACTACGTCGCCGGCTTGTGCATCGGGAATGTGGGTGACATCGACCATGCACATATCCATACAGACGTTGCCGATGATTGGCGCCCGTAGGCCGCGTATCACTACTTCGCCCACGCCGTTGCCAAAACGCCGATCATAGCCGTCGGCATACCCAATGGCTATAGTGGCCGTGCGCCGCTCAAAGTCGGTAGCGATACCCCGACGCCCGTAGCCAACTGTTTGACCAGCAGGCAACTTTTTAACTTGAGAAATGACCGTACGCAATGCGCTAACGGGTCGTAGAGCCGCTGAATCCTGGCCCGATGCTTCTACTCCATACAGGCCAATTCCCAGGCGCACCATGTCGAGATGAGCCTGCGGAAAGCGGATGATGCCAGCAGAATTTAGCGCATGCTTCAACATAGGGTAGCCTAAAGCCGCTTCCACCAGCGGCGTCATTCGCTGGAAGGCGGCTAGCTGCTGGTGCGAAAAATCGTTGTGCTGCTCTTCGTCGGCGCCGGCCAAATGGGTCAGCATACTGGCTACATGCAGCTGGGGGGCTTTTTTCAGCAATAAGGCACACAGTTCATCCAGATCTTCTTCAGCAAAGCCCAACCGCCGCATACCCGTGTCGAGTTTCAGGTGAATAGCTGGCATCGGCTGCTCTTCAGCGGCCAGAAGATAATCGTGCAGCCGCTCGAAGGAGTAGATTTCGGGCTCCAAATGATATTGATGCAGCTTTTGGAAGCTGTCGGGCGACGGGTTCATCACCATAATCGGCAGGCTAATGCCGTGTTGCCGCAGTTCTACGCCTTCGTCGGCATACGCTACGGCCAGGTAATCAGCCCGGTGAAACTGGAGCAGGTTGGCCACTTCGTAGCTGCCGCTGCCGTAGGCAAATGCCTTGACCATTACCATCAGTCGGGTGCCGGGCGCGAGGCGGGCGCGGTAGTAATTAAGGTTGTGCACCAACGCATCCAGGTTTACCTCCAGCACCGTACCGTGGATTTTTTGCTGAAAAGCAGCCACAATCCGCTCAAATTCAAACCGGCGGGCGCCTTTCACCAGAATCGTTTCGTGGCGAAACTGCTCCGGCTGAAAAGCCGCCAGAAACGCTTCTGTACTGGCATAAAAAGCCCCCCGGAGCTCGCTAAATAACTGCTGGTGCGCGCTTATTGCCTGGCCGACACCAATAATGCGACCCACGCCGTGAGCAGGCAGTTGGGCTGCAATCCGAGCGTACAACTCCGCTGCCGGCAAGCCCGACTCGAGCACGTCGGAGAGAATGAGCGTGCGCTGCCCGCGGCGAGGTTGGCGGGCCAGGGCATCCAGGGCCAGCGTGAGGCCCGCCAGGTCGTTGTTGTAGGTATCATCGAGAACGTAGCAGTCGTTGAGGGCCTGCTTCATCTCCAGGCGCATGGCTACGGGCAACAGCCGGTCGAGGCGGCGCTGAATCTCGGCGGTTGGCACGGCGTACCACAGCAGCACGGCCAAGCAATGCAGGGCGTTTTCTACCGAAGGCTCATCGGCGAAGGGCAAGGTAAACGTGTATTCCTCAACTCTCGGGCGGACCAAACGCACATGCACCACCGTGCGCTCGGCGCTGGCTTCCGTTACTGTAACGCCCAAATTGGCTTCCTGCTGATGCTGCCGACTCCAGGTAAAGGTGCGGGCCGGACCAAGCATCTGCTGGGCAGTACTGTGAATGGCTTCATGGTCGCGGCAGTAGAAGAGCGTATCTACCGCTTCAAAAAGCTGCATTTTCTCCTGCACTTTCTCTTCCGCCGAAGAAAAACCCGCATCGTGCGCCGTACCGAGGTTGGTGAAGATGCCGAGCGTGGGCTGAATAACAGCCGCGAGCTTCGCCATTTCGCCCCGCTCCGAAATACCCGCCTCAAAAATTCCCAGCGTGTGCGTTGCGTTCAGTTCCCACACGGATAGCGGCACGCCCACTTGCGAATTGTAGCTGCGCGGGCTTTTACAAATCAGCTCATCGGAGCTGAGCAATTGGGCCAGCCACTCTTTTACAATGGTTTTGCCATTGGAGCCCGTGATACCAACTACCGGAATGGTAAACTGCTGCCGATGCCAGGCCGCCAGCGCCTGCAAAGCCGCTAGACTGTCCTGAACCAGCAGAAAGCCGGCCTCGGGGAATGCCAATTTGCCCCCGGTATCTCCTCTACCCTATCAACTACAAACAGACGCACGCCGCGCTTATACAGGTCGGGCAGGTAGCGGTGGCCGTTGTGCTGGGCCCCGCGGATGGCAAAGAACAGGGACCCGGCCGGCTGCCCCACGCGCCGGCTGTCGAGCAGCAGGTGCTGCACGCGACTCGCCTCGGGAGGCGTTTGGAGCAAGGTGCCGCCGGTGAGAGCGGGCAGATCGGAGAAGGATAGCATAGAGAGCAAAGGTACGGCGTGTGGTATCTTTGCGGTCTTTACCGTTTGTTTCTTCGTTGTGCAACTTACTCGCTACCACCTAGCCGCCCTCGCGGCTTTTCTTATTTGGGGCTTTTTCCCCATTCCGCTTCGTATGCTTGCAAGCTACAGCAGCGGGCAGATTCTTTTTTTTCGGGTCCTCATTTCCCTCCTGATTTTACTGATTATTAATCTGCTGTTCCGCACTTCGGCCGTGCGTGCCGCGTGGCGCAAGTGGCGCACAGCACCCGTAGGCGAGCGACGCGGGGTAGCTGGCAGCACCTTGCTGGGGGCATTTTGCTTACCTCCAACTGGCTGCTATTCATTTATGTCATCAATAAAGTAAGTGTGCAAGCAGGCTCCTTCGCTTACCTCATCTGCCCTATTCTGACGGCGTTGCTCGGGTTTCTGGTGCTGCGCGAAAAGCTGCGGCGCAATCAGTGGCTAGCCATTGGGCTGAGCGCTTTGAGCTGCGCGTTGCTGGGTACGGGCTCGGCGCGCACGTTGCTGATGAGCTTGGTGGTGGCGTCCACTTACGCCCTGTACCTTATCACCCAGCGCCGCCTGCAAGGCTACGACCGGCTAGTGCTGCTCACGGTGCAGCTTTCGCTCGCTGCCGCCTTCATTTTGCCCACCGCCAGCCTATTAGGCGCTTCTCCCCTTGCCGGTTTTCACGACCTGCATTTGCTTCTGATAACGGCTATTTTAAGCGCTGTTTTTACGGTGCTGCCGCTATTTCTAAACTTGTATGCCCTCAATACGCTGCCTTCAGGCACGGTGGGCATTCTGATGTATCTGAATCCGGTGGTAAGCTTTCTGCTGGCTTTTCTTTATTTCAATGAAGCTGCGACTACTATTCAGGCCATCGCGTACGCTATTATTCTGGGCTCCGTTGTGCTGTATAATATGCGTTTTGGGACCGCAGCAATAAATAGTAAGCCCAGCAATTGATCCTTTTGTGCGTGGGTTGAGTTACTATAAAACACCTTTTCACGACGCATGCAGCAGCCCGCTAAGAAATTTTATACGCCGCCCGAAGCGCTTCAAAAAATAGCCGCTTTCTGCACTTACCAGGAACGCACGTTCAAGGAAACCGAAGAGAAACTGCGTAGTTACGGTCTCACTGAGGATGAAGCCGGCGAAATCATCATTCGGCTGAGCCGGGAGAAGCTACTGGACGAGGAGCGCTACGCCAAAAGCTTCGTGCGGGGCAAATACCGGCTCAAGAAATGGGGTCGCCGCCGCATTCTGCAGGATTTAAAGTTCAAGGGCATCTCTGAGTACTGCATTAAGCAGGGCATGAAGGAGATAGACGGCGACGAGTACTACCAAAACCTGGTTGACGTGCTGGAAAAGAAGGACCGCCAGGAAAAGGAGAAGAATCCCCGCGTGCGCCGCCAGAAGCTCCAGCTTTTCATGACCAGCAAAGGCTACGAGTCCGACCTAATCAAGATGGCTCTAGATGATCTGGGCAAGGATAAGACCGACGATGAAGACGAATAACGATAGTTAACTATAAAGCAAAAAAAGCCCCCAGAAGATTTCTGGGGGCTTTTTTACGACTATTTGCTATTAATAAGGTCTTGCATTGTGGGCCATTTCTTCTGCTTGCTCCACGGCTTCGGCGCTTTTGCTTTCATTGGCTTGCGAAGCACCTTGGGCACCACTAGCGGTTTGCTTTAAGCCTTCGGCCAGACGATTGCCCCAATCCGGGTCGCAGTTGGTGCACAACTCAATCATCTTTTTCTGGATCACCTCATTAGCGTCGCTTAGTGCGCCCACCATATTGCTGATCAGATCGTTGCGCTCCCAATCTTCGTGCAAGCGGTACCGTTCGCCGGCTTGCTTGAAGTTGTTCTGCCGATCGATGGTCTGACGGATCAGGCGACCCGTGTACTCCGGCGTGTGGTCGGGAGCCGTGCGGGGTGCTTCCTTCAGGCCATTGAGCGAGGAAGGCTCGTAGTTGATGTGGTTATTCTGGCCGGGCGCCGAATCGACGTGGTAAGCCATCTGACCATCGCGCTGGTTAGTGGCTACGTGCTTCTTAGGCGCGTTGATGGGCAATTGCAAGTAGTTGGTACCCACGCGGTAACGCTGCGTATCGGAATACGAGAACGTACGACCCTGCAACATTTTGTCGTCCGAGAAGTCCAGACCATCCACCAGCACACCGGTACCGAATGCTACTTGCTCTACTTCTGCGAAATAATTCTCGGGGTTTTTGTTGAGCGTCATCTTGCCTACGGGCAGATGCGGAAATTGATCCTCAGGCCAGATCTTGGTGTCGTCAAGCGGATCGAAGTCTAGCTCCGGATGCTCGTCGTCGCTCATGATTTGCACGCGCAGCTCCCACTGCGGGAAGTTACCCTTTTTGATGTTGTCGAACAGGTCCTGGGTGGCGTGGTTGAAGTTTTTGGCCTGAATGGCCTCCGCTTCAGCTTGCGTCAGGTTTTTGATGCCTTGCAGCGGCTCCCAGTGATATTTCACCAGTACAGCTTCACCGGCTTGGTTTACCCACTTGTAGGTATTTACGCCCGAACCCTGCATCTGCCGGTAGTTGGCCGGAATACCCCAGGGCGAGAACAGGAAGCTCACCATATGCATGGCCTCCGGCGTGTTGCTGATGAAGTCGAAGATGCGCTCCCCAGTCTGACGGTTGTGTACTGGGTCAGGCTTTTGGGAGTGAATCAGATCCGGGAACTTCATCGCGTCGCGGATAAAGAACACCTTCAGGTTGTTACCTACAAGGTCCCAGTTACCATCTTCGGTGTAGAATTTCACCGCAAAGCCGCGCGGGTCGCGTAGGGTTTCGGGCGAGTGCCCACCGTGGCCTACCGTGGAGAAACGCACAAACACCGGCGTCTCTTTGCCCTTGGTATTGAACAGCTTAGCACGTGTATACTTCTCAATAGGCTCGTCGCCTACTTTGCCGTACGCTTCAAATACGCCGTGGGCGCCGGCGCCGCGGGCGTGCACCACGCGCTCCGGAACGCGCTCCCGGTCGAAGTGGCTGATTTTTTCGATAAACTGATAGTTCTCCAGCGTCGCGGGGCCGCGGCTGCCTACGGTACGCGTGTTCTGGTTATTCGTGAGGGGATGCCCCTGACGGGTAGTAAGGGTCTGAGCATTTTCGCCGGCCGCCGTACGCGTATCCTGCGAAGTACCAGCGCCGGTTACGGCTGTACCCGTACCGTTGCCAGATGTGGTATTCTGATCTTGGTCCATAGTAAGCTAGTGTTAAGTGATTAGTCGGTTATACGAGAGTTGTCCGAAGACAATCTTATATAATTACTGTCAAAGATGCTGTTGTTGGAAGTATAAATCAAATCATTTGTTTTGATAATAGTATCAGCAACGCTTATAGTTTATCTTCGAACGGTGAATTTGCAACAGCTGGAATATCTTATTGCACTTGATACGCATCGGCAGTTTGTGGGCGCCGCTAGCAGCTGCCACGTAACGCAACCGGCCTTGAGTATGCAACTTCAAAAATTGGAGGATGAGTTGGGTGTGCTACTCTTCGACCGCAAGAAAAAACGTCTGGAGCCTACAGTTGTGGGTGTTAAAGTAATTCAGCAAGCGCGCCACGTGCTCCGCGAAGTGCAGCTGCTGCGCGAAGTAGTAGAGGTGGAAAAAGGCGAGCTGGTAGGGGAAGTCCGGCTCGGTATTATTCCTACGCTGGCTCCCTATCTGGTACCGCTGTTTTTGGTGGCTTTAGCTGAGCGGCATCCCCAGATGCGGGTAAGAGTGGAGGAGCTTCAATCAGAAGAACTAGTTCGCCAACTCAAAGCGCATCAGCTCGACATAGGGCTGCTTATCACGCCGCTGGACGACCAACAGCTACGTGAGTTACCGCTACTGGAAGAACCATTCCTGGGCTATGTATCGGCCTCACACCCCTTGTATGCGCACGTCACCCTCCGCCCCACCGACCTTTCGGGATCTGGATTGTGGCTGCTACAGCAAGGCCACTGCTTTCGCAATCAGGTGCTCACTATTTGCGCGCCGCCCGATGGCGCACACCCGTACAGCTACGAAAGCGGCTCTATCGAAACCTTGAAGGAACTGGTACGCCGCAACAATGGCTACACACTAGTACCTGAGCTTTCGGTGCTGGAAGAAGCCGATACTAACCCGATGGTAAAGCGTTTTGAGGCTCCGGAGCCGGTGCGTGAGGTCAGTTTAGTCGTGCATCATGGCTTCGTGCGCACCCAGCTGCTCACCAACTTGCAGCAGCTCATTTTGGAGAAGGTACCCGAGCGACTACACGCCGGCCGGGCTACCCAGAAAATAAAGTGGCAGTAAAAAAGCCCCCTAGCGCTTTGCTGGGCGCTGGGGTGGAGCTATTTGCTGGGTCAGCACCACGCGGCGGCCGGTCATGGTTTCGAGCATGGGCCGCAGAATCTTTTCGGCGTTTTGAGTCGTCTGCGGCAAGATTCCCGATTGCAGAGCTGTTTGGCGCACGTTGCGCTCGGCGTAGCGGTAGCCTTCATCGATGAGCTCAGCATCCTGAAAAAACGAGTTCTCAGTGCTGTATACTTTGCTTTGGCTATGATCGACGCGCCAAGTGCACAGCTCAGGTGCGGGCAACGCCACCCGGATGATAGAGTCGCCCTCAAACACGACATCCTGGGCGCGCACCTTGGTCATATCGAGGCAGCCCACCGCCTCTCCCGCCACGATAAGTGCCACTTTGGAGTCAGGCAGAAAGCGGTAGGTGCTTTTGCGGTACTCTACCACGTCTTTAAAGCGAAAACGCACCAACTCCATGCGGCCCAGGCTTTCCACTTTGGTCAGCACCGTATTGTGGGTCACGGTGATTTGCGGAGTAGGCCGCAGCGGATTTTGTAGCTCGGCCAGCGTGGGCTGCACTTTCTCCCACAAAAACCAACCTAGCCCCACCAAAAACAACAACGGCACTAAACGGCGGAGCAAGCGAATCATTCAGGCGGGGAACAACGGTGAGTAGAAAACAATAGCAACAACTGGCCTGCATACGTTGCCAGTCACTGTTGAGTCACAACAACTATCCGGTTGCTTTTAATTCGCCGCGCTAAGATCTACTTCACTTCTTGGTTATGAATCACATCCGGCCACCACGCGCTTCGCTGCCCAAAACGGGCGCTAAAACCAGCCCATGCCTGCAAACCGCCCGTATGCACGGCCACCACGGTACTGCCCGCAGCGAAGTAATCCTGGTTTAACAAATCCAGGACGCCGTACAGCAGCTTGCCCGTGTACAAAGGATCGAGCAGGATGCCGTGGCGCTGCTGAAACTGCTGGATGAAGGTCAGTAGCTCGGGCGAAAACTTGGCGTACCCCCCGAAATGATACTGGGTCTGTACCGACCACGGAGCGGAAACCGTTTGGCCAGCGGCGGTTGTCAACGCCTTGATGTCATCTTGCAGAAAACCGCCGTTTTTCAGCGCCGCCACGCCGACAGCTTGCTGCTGCGGGCTTAGCGCCGCCAAAAAGCCCCCCAGCGTGCCGCCAGTGCCGCAGGCTACGCACAACGCATCGAAGGAAATTTGCGCGCTCAGCTCGGTCACTAACTCGGCGCAGCCACGGAGGGCGAGTTCATTGGTACCGCCTTCGGGCAAGACGTAAGCAGGGCCCGTTTGACCCAGCAAGTCAGCCTGAAAAGTGGGTTCCTGCTTCTGCCGATAGGCGTCGCGGTCGAGGTAGCGCAGGGTCATGCCGTCGGCCGCGGCTTGGGCCAGCGTAGGATTCAGGGGACTGCTTTCTTCACCGCGCACCACCCCGATAGTGCGAAACCCATAGAGCCGACCAGCGGCTGCCACGGCAGCTAGATGATTAGAAAAAGCCCCCCCGAAGGTCAGGAGCGTATCGTGGCCTTGGGCGCGAGCTTCCAGCAAGTTGTACTTAAGCTTGCGCCACTTATTGCCGGGCAATTCTGGATGGGTTAAATTATCGCGGAGCAAGATCAACCGAATGCCACGCCGACGCGCGGCCGGCTCATCAAGCTCCTGGAGAATCAGCGGCGTGGCGGTAGTCATGAGCTGAAACCCCCAAGCGGAGGTGTTGGATTACGCGGCTACCAAATCCTGATCAGCCAATACTGGCCGCTTCTTCCAGATATAAAGAACTACCCCTATCAAGCCCAGAATCAGAGTAATGGACGAAACCAGCGACACGGTATTACCGATGGCATACGACTGAGGCTCAAATTTGAACTCAATCGTATGTTGGCCAGCGGGCACCGGCATAGCGCGTAGCACATAGTTAGCCCGGATATGCGGCAACAGTTTGCCGTCGATGTACGCGTTCCAACCGTCCTTATAATAGATTTCGGAGAACACGACAAAGCCATCCTGCGCAGCATTGACCTGATATTTCAGAGCGTCCGGCGAATAGTTGGTCAGGCGGATGGTGGAGCCGGCGGCGTTGTAAGAAGTTTTGGAGACTGGGAATTTCGAGGCATCGATGACAGCCGTGGTAGCCGGATTGAAGTTGCTAAGAGCCGCAATTTCCTGGTTGGGGCTCTGCACTTTCTGAATTTCGCTTATAAACCAGGCGTTACCAAGTGCAGCCGGATTGCGCTGTACCTGCGAAGGCTGATTGGCTTGCGGATTGGGGGGCGTAATCAGGTAGCGGGTATTCAGCATGTTGAGCACCTGCGTGTTATTCTGCGAAATCTGCCGCTCAATCAGATCCTGGTAGCGGCGCAGCTTAGCGCCGTGATACCCACCAATGCTCTTGTGGAAATAAGAAGTGTTGGCTTCGTTGAATGGGTTGTTCAGATTCAGCACACGGTAGCTTAAGTCCTTGTCCTGCAAAATCTGCTGATCCTGAGGCGTTGGCACAAACTGCTGCGTAACCGTTTCGCGCTGAAAGTTGGAATCGTTGAGGTAGCGCTTATCTACTGCCCACAGGTCGACGAGGGTGAGCCCAGCCATCACTGCAGCAGCGGCCGTAGCGGAGAGCTTACGCTGAAGGAAAAAGTATAAAACGCCCCCGCGGCCAGGATAAAGAACAATGAGCGCAACACATCGGCGCGGAGCAGGCTAGCGCGGTCTTCGCGAATGGCATCGAGTGGGAAGCCACTTTGCTGCAATTGCGCATCTATAGGAGACGCATAATTGGCGCCTAAGCTGAGCAGCCAGGCTAAGATGCACAAGCCCGCCGTGCCAGCTACGGCGTAGAGCAGCTTGCGCTTGAAGTCAGAGGTTTCGGCGGAGTCGGCGGCGGGAAGCGTGAGGGCTGGGTGGCCAGCTACTGGCGCCGCCGCTGTGCGGTGGGCGCGCAAGACGCGGGCCAGCGCCAACACTGCTAGCAACGGCATAGCCAATTGGGCAATTACCAAGGCCATCGACACCGACCGGAACTTGTTGTAGCCGGGGAAGTAGTCGAACATCAGATTGTTGAAGGTCTCGAAGTTCTTACCCCAGGCCAACACAATGGACAAAATGGTACCGATCAATAGCCAAGTGCGCAAGCGCCGGTCGGCCACAAACAGCCCCAACACAAACAGCAAGCAGACCACTGCGCCCACGTACACGGGGCCGCTGGTGCTGGGCTGGTCGCCCCAATAGAGGGGAAGTTGGCTTAGATAATCGCGAAGCTGAACAGGTGGTACACCGAGTTGGGTAAGTGCCTTGCCAGTGGCCGAGCTTTCGCTCAGTGCGCCTTGGCTAGCGCCGCCGAAATAGTTAGGAATAAGCAACGTAATAGATTCGCTTACCCCGTAACTCCAGTTGAAGGCGTAGTCACGATCGAGGCCGGAGCCGCTGGGAGCATCATCGGAAGTGGCAGCAGCGGGGGCGCTAGGTGAAGGCGTGGTCAGTTCGGAGCGGCCCCGGATAGAGTACTTGCCGTATTCGGCCGTGACGTAAAGGCGACCGAAGCTGACACCAATGGCTAATAAGGCTGCGGCGCCTAAGAGAGCCGTGCGACCGAGAAAGTCAGGTAGGCGCTTTTCGCGGAAGGCATAAACTAGCTCTACAATGCCAAACACCAGCACCAGCAACAGCAGGTAATAAGTGATTTGGAGGTGATTGGAGCGCACATTCATGGTGAGGCCCAGGGCGAATAAGGCTGCGCCCAGCCAGCGGTTGCGCCGAAACGTGACCAGCAGCCCTGCCAGCACCAGCGGCGCGTAGGCAATAGACAATGACTTGGTATTATGGCCAGCGGCCAGAATAACGAGGTTGTAGCTGGTGAAGCCCAGCGCAATAGCACCCACTACCGCCACCAAAGGCCGCACCCCTAGCGCAACAAACAGGATATAGCCGCAGAGCAACGCCAGAAATAGGTTGGCCACTACGGCCGGCAGATTCAGAGTAAAAATCTGGTGCAGATAAGTCGATAAATCGCCGGGAAAGCGGGTACTGATGAGGTAAGTGGGCATTCCGGAGAACATAGAGTTAGTCCAGAGAGCCTCCTTGCCAGTCTCAGCCCGGTAGGTTGCCGCTTCCTGCGAGCCGCCGCGGAACTGCACAATGTCATGCTGGGCGAGGGTTTGGTCATTCAGCACCAGAGGCGAGAAGTACACGCAAGCCAGAGTCAGAAAAAACAACACGGCCAGCAGGTGGGGCAGCATCCGCCGCCACAAGGGCACGGCAACGGGAGAAACAGTAGTCATCAGCGAAAAGAAGAGTCGATTAACGGCCAAAAAGCCCCCAGGGCTTGGCAAAGCACGCCGAAGGTAGGTCGTTTATTTTATTCCAGGAAGTGGACGGTTTCGGCCAAACGATTTTAGTGGGCATAAAAACGCCCCCCAGTTGCGCAGTTTAGAAACCAGGCGACTGGGGGCGTTTATGAAAGCAGGCTATTTTACTTCCTCGTATTCCACGTATTCACCGCCGTTGAATTTGGTATCGGGGCGGGCTTTTGGCTTAGGGGGCGCAAACTCTACGCGCACTTCGCCGGGAACTGGCGCCGGACCGGGAGGCGGCCCGAACGGTGAGGCTTGGCCGAAAGGAGGTGCCTGGCCAAACTGCTGACCGTAGCGACGAACTTGTTTTTTGATGAACATTCCTACCACCAAACGCAGCACCACGGGCAGCACGAAGCGCACGAGCAGCGAAATGATGAGCAGGGTTAGGAGGAACTTGGTCATGGGCGGGAAGGCGAGGAAACGGGTTGAAAGTAAAAATCGGACGTAACGGCGCTGGTAAGCTGCTCAGTCGAGCACGGTACAAGTTCAGAACGCGGCGAAAGCATAAATGGTTTATAGCCCAGCTCCGCCAGCAAATTAACAACCGCTTGCCGATTCTCCAGACCATTCAACTCTGTTTGAATAAGCGGCCGAAAGCGGCGCAAGGTGGCTTGTAGATGGCGGAACACTTCGTGCTCAAAGCCTTCCACGTCGCATTTCACAAAATCGAGGCGGGGCAAATCGGCCAGCAGTTCGTCGGGCACGCGCATGGGCACCTCGTAGGTGCGGGCGTAATTCTCGTTGGGGTTGGAGGCTGCTACTTTGGTCATGCCATGGTGCAGCAAACCATCGCGCTCGGGCGTGCCCATTTGCACAGTCATATTTTGCCCCCCGAGGGCGTAAGGCAATAACGTCAGGTTGTTGTGGCCACTTAGGCGCACATTGTCCCGCCATATTTTTTGAAAGTCAGGAATAGGCTCTACGGCCAACACCTGCCCTTCCGCGCCTACCAAGCGGGATAAAGCCACGGAGTAATACCCCAAGTTGGCACCAATATCCAGGCACACGAAACCGGGCCGAATGATCTTCTCTAGAAAAAACAACTCCGGGTATTTTGCCCGGCCCCAGCCTGCGCTCACCAACCCCAAATACACGCGGCTCACGAAGCGGATATAGCGCTCGAAGCCGAGGGCCTGGACCAATAATTTGCGAAGCTGTTTTACCATAGCAGCGGCAAAGGTAGCACGTCCGGTTACGTGGACGCACTACCCTACGCTTTGCTCCGCCCGGTGGCTTACTTTCGGCGCTTGCGCGTGGCCCGCGCCACACCCGCCGCGGCCAGCCCACCAATCAGATACCAAGCTACGGTCATCAGCTTGGTTTGCGGGGTGCGGTTGCTAGGAGCTTCGCCCAAGCCCATGGGGCCGGGCAGCACCACGCCTCCTATGCCAGCGGCTAAGCCGAGCACCAGCCCGCGTTGCCAGGCATTTTTGCCAGTCCCTACTAAGCTGTAGTACAAGCCGTTGGAAAGCAGGTCGCCGGCCATGGTTAGGTTGAATAAGGTGTCATGGTCGGGCTGGGGGCATTTGCTTTGCCCAGCAGCTTGCGCAGGCCGCGCATCCCCAGCACATCCATGCGCGGGGCAGTGTCAGGAATAAGATGACGAGCGGTTTCGTGCACGGCCGTTAGCACAACGGCGCCCGCGAAGCCATTACCCAAGGCGCGTACTACAGTAGCAGATTTCATGTGGCAGGAGGTTCAAGATCAAGTTAAGTACGGCTATTGAGGCCAGACGCTTTTTCCAAACGCATAAGCGCTGCGGCACGTTGCCCGGCTCTGGGTAGCGGTTGAGGTTAGAAAAAAGCCCCCTAGCCTTGCACTAGTTTCCGGCTGCTGCCTATCTTTGTTGGCCTGAGCAGCTAGTGTTCAGTAGACGCCTCTTTAGCTCAGTTGGTAGAGCAGCTCATTCGTAATGAGCAGGTCGTTGGTTCGAGTCCAATAAGAGGCTCTTCGTAAAAAAGCCCCCAGAGTCGCGGATGCGCTTTGGGGGCTTTTTTTTGCACCGCTGTTTAGCTGAGCAACGCCATTGGGGTTCTAAAAATCAGCGCCGGAAGTACACGGTGAAGGTAGAGCCCACGCCAAGTTGGCTTTCCACCTCAATTTTGCCCCCCGCGTTCTCCATTATCTTCTTCACCATGTACAGCCCAATGCCGGAGCCCTCTACATGGGTGTGGTAGCGCTGAAACATGGTAAACAACTGCCGCTCCCGCGTCAGGTCGAGGCCTAGGCCGTTGTCTTGCACTTGCATAACATCATATGCAGCCTCCGTGTGGCAACTAATCCGCACACGAGCCGGACGGTTGGGGTAGCGGTATTTGAAGGCGTTGCTCAACAGATTATACACTATCGAGCGCAGGTTTTTCTTTGAGAAGGAAAGCGTAGGGCAGCTGTCTACATCCACTTCCAGCTCTGCCTCCACCTGCTCCATCAGAGGCAGCAAATCAAGCCGAACCCCCTCTATCACGTCGGCTACATCAATAGTTATGGCGGGCTGATCGTGCTCCTTTTGCAGCTTCGATACTTCCGTCAGGTGGTCGATGGTCGTTTTGAAACGATCAACGGCACCATGCATCAACGACAGAATGAAATTTACGTCGCCCTCCTGACTGCTGGGGGCAATTGTTGTTGCAATGCGTGCAGTAAGCCCTCGATATTGGTAATCGGCGCTTTCAGATCGTGGGAGGCGGTATAAATGAAATTATCCAGGTCCACGTTGGTGCGGCGGAGCTGGTCGTTGGTGGTTTCCAGCTCTGCATTGGCAGCGGTCAGCTCTTCGGCCAGCATCTGCGTCTGCTGCCGGCTGGTTTCCGTAGCCTGACGCGCCTCCACAGCCTCCGTAACATCCGTGACCATGGAGAAAAATCCAAGCACCTGTCCTCCCCGGATATCCGGCACGTAACTCGTTCTTATGTATCGAACAAAATCTTCCCGATAGGGCATTCTTGCCTCAAAATCCAGCCGCTCTCCCGCCAAGGCCCGCTCAATGTATTGGGTTACTCCTTGGTAGGCCTTGTCGCCTATTACTTCATAGATAGGGCGGTTTACCAAGGTTTCCGGCCGTTGTTTAAACCATACGTCATAGGCCTCATTAGCAAACTGATAGCGCTGTTCCTGATCTATATAGCTGATCAAGACCGGCAAAGCATCTGTGATAAGGCGCAGCTTTTGGGTGCTGGCCTCACTCGCCTGGCGAGCCGCTACCTGCTCCGTTACCTCAAAGGCAAACACGAGCACCCCATCAATCTGGCCGTGCTCATCATAACGAGCCTGTTGAATAAAATTGAAATAACGGTCTTCCAGCACTCCATCTTCCGTACGGGCAAAAGGAATGAGCAACGCATGCTCTTCGTGAGTGCCACCCTGTTCGTATATACTCCGAAATGTTTCGCCGGCTCGATTACCGATTACTTCTGGCAAGGCCTCATAAATGGACCGGCCTAGCAGCCGTCGGCGAGGAAATAGTTGCTGGTAGCTAGGATTTACCAATTCGTAGATGAGGTCAGGACCGTTGAGAATGCAAATGGCAGCGGGAGCCTGCATAAACAGCCGCTCCAAGCGTTGGCGCTGACGCTCGGTTTCGGCTTGGGCGCGCTGTAGTTCTGCTGTGCGCCGTTGTACCCGCCCTTCCAGCTCCGTGTTGAGCTGTTTAAGTTCTTGCTGGGTGCGAGACAGCTCGGCGTTGTTGGTAAGAAATTCCTCGTTTGCAGCATGAAGCTCTTCATTGGCAGCCGCTAACTCCTCATTAAGGTCCTGTACTTGCTGGCGGCTCCGCTCTACCTGTTGGCGGGCTTTTACCTGTGCCGTTACCTCGTAAGCAAACACAAGAATGCCCATAATCTGGCCGTCCAGATTGCGAGTCGCCTGATAAATAAAGTTGTAGTAATTCTCTCCTAGGTCGTTGGTGCCGGTGTTGGCATGATCGAGCTGCACCAGCATTTCTTGAGCGTAGAATGTTTCACCGGTACGAAAAACCTTATCGAGCAAGCCAAAAATAGGTTGCCCGGCCAGCTCCGGCATCGCCTCACGGATAGTCCGCCCCACTAAAGTGCGCTCGCCTACCAGTTGCTGGTAGGCAGGATTAACGAGGCCAAATCGGTGCTCAGGACCTTCAAATATGCAGATCATGGCCGGTGCCTGCATAAAAATATTGTGTAGCTGCTGGCGCTGGAGGTCGGTTTCGGCCCGGGCTACTTCCGCCTGATGCGTAGCCGCCGCCAATTCGAGATTGGTAGTTGCCAACTGTTGGTTTAAGCCCTGCAATTGCGCTTCATCCTGCTCCATTTGCCGGCGCGTCTGCACCAGCTCGCTCACCTCGTAGGCAAAGACCAGAATGCCATCAATAGTGCCCGAGGTATCGCGGGTAGCTTGGTTGATGAAGTTGAAATAGCGCGGATTGGGCCCTTCGTAGTCGGCCTGAGAGAAGTGGATAGGAATTTCGTTGCCGTAAAATGTCTCGCCCGTACGGTACACCTCATCGAGTAAACCAAAAAAAGGCTCGCTTTCCAGCTCCGGGAGCGCTTCCCGGATGGTTTTGCCCAGCAGCTGTCGCCCCCCAAATAATTGATGATAGAGCGGATTGGCAACGGTAAAAATATACGTAGGCCCGGAGAGGCGGGCAATGCAGGCCGGAGCCTGGTTAAACAGCGTATCCAACTGCTGGCGCTGTGTTTCGACGCGGGCCAGTCCCTCCAGCTCCTGGCGCTGACTTTCGCGGCGGGAAAGCTCTACGGCACTCCGATCCTGATCGGCGGTATTAGTGAAGCTTACTACCAGCTGCTCTCCACTGCGCTGAGCGGCCAGATGAAAGAAGTTGTCGAATCCGCCGACCTGATAGGTAGTTTTGTACTGGTCGGGTTTGCCGGTTTCAAATACCTGCCGGTAGAAGGCCAAGACCCCGTTGGACAATGCATCGGGGAAGTGAGTTTTTATCGTAGCGTAGGGCTGCTCAAGCGGCCCCACCATGCGCAGTCCGGCCGGATTGATGTAGTCAATTGTAAAATCTACAATCTCTTCGCTTCCAGCCTTATAGACCGGCGAAAGTAAATTGACAGCCGTCAGGGATATATCTAGTAGCGTGTGCAGCAGAGCACTAGGATTGGATAAGGCAGGCAACGGCACGGGCATATCGGGCATAGCAAATGCGGAAAACACTAAACTAAGCTGCTAAAAGGGGGGTCCCAAGAGGAGGTTTTGACTGCCGGGGGGCTTTTTTCATGTATCAGCGAACAGATGCGGTACTCCCGGGCTGACACTGCTGACAGACCCCCGTCATCAGGTATTCGCGCGATGTTGCTTGAAAGCCCCCCGGCAGCGCTACAGCCGGAATAGCCACTTGATTAAGGCAATACGTGTGCAAGCAGGCGGAGCACTTAAAGTGCACATGATCATCGGTGTGGGCGTGGCGGGCGCATTCGCGCGAGCAAAGTGCATAGCGCAGAATATCAGTGTTGTCGATAACGCGATGAATTACCCCTTTTTCCTCGAAGGTTTTCAGGGTTCGATACAAGGTAATACGATCGGTGTTAGCGTCCAGACCTTGCTCCAGATCATGACTGGATTGGGCGTAGGTTTTGGCCAAGAACGCCCGCAATACAGCCCGCCGCACGGGCGTTTGGCGCAGTCCGTGTTGGGCGAGCAAGGCAGTAGCAGAATCGGCAGCGGACATAAGTATTCGAAAATGTTAACGCATAAGCGCAATTACCGGCGGTTTCGTTCGGCTAGTGAATGGTAAAAATACGACCTGATATCGTTGCGAGGTCCCTTATCATGAGGGCAAAGCCGCAGCGGCCGAAGCATTTGTATCAAAAAAGGCCTGCTTCATGGAAGCAGGCCTTTTTCACTGGACAATAAACAAGCAGTTTATTTGGCGGGCATCAAAACCGCATCAATGGAGTGCACAGTTCCGTTGGTAGCCTTGATATCGGGAGTTGTCACGGTAGCAGTGCCGCCCTTCGCATCGCGAATAGTAACAGTCCCGCCTTGCAGACTCACGGTAAGCGATTCACCCTGAACCGTTTTGATTGTTTGACCATCTTTCAGGTCCGCCGCCATTACATTGCCGGGCACTACGTGATAGGTCAGGATTTTAGTGAGCTGCTTTTTGTTCGCAGGCTTCAACAGGTTATCTACTGTTCCAGCCGGCAGCTTTTCGAAGGCCGCGTTATCGGGGGCAAATACAGTAAATGGTCCTTTGGCTTTCGCTTGTTCGGCTAAGCCCGCAGCCTTCAGCGCAGTTAATAAAGTAGTATGCTCAGTTGATAAAGCGGCACTGGCAGCTAAGTCTTTTTGGGTTGAATTAGCCGTGGCGGCAGGGGCCGTTGTCGTGGTTTGGGCAGTGGCGATGCCGGTAGTGCCTACAAGAGCAAATGCGCTGAGGATGATGAGTTTCTTTTTCATAGTGAAAGTGGCTGGTAGAAAAGCATTGAATGACAGTACAACTGTTGAGTGGCCGAATGGTTGAGATTAATTTATTTTAATCTCCTTGTAATCAGCCATTTCCCCTCCTCTCACTATCTAAACTCCGTTAATTCTTGCATATAGGAGATCATAAAAAGCCCCCGGGCACAAAAAAAGCCAGACGCTCTCACGTCTGGCTTTTTTTGTGCCCGGGGGGCTTTTCTACAACCTACAGGCTGCTGTCATAATCAGATGAGCTGGCTGAGCTGCTGCCCATGCCACCCCGATAGCCCGACTGGTTGCCGGAAGACGAACCGTAGTCGCTGCCACTGCTGCTACCTGAGCGGTAGCTGCTGCCACTGCTTGGGGCCGGACGGTAGCCGGAATTAGATTTGTCAGAATCAGAGCTGTAGCTGCCGCTCGAACCGTAGCTGCTGCCGGAACCAGAGCCGTAGCTACCGCCTGAGCCGTAGTTGCTGGAGCCGTAGCTACCCTTAGAGCCATATTTGGCCGACTCGGAGCTAACTGAGCCGCGGTATCCTGATTTATCTTTTTTGCCACTCTTGCCTTTGTACGACTTGTAGCCTTTGTCGCTGCTCTTAGAGCGCAACGCCAGCCAGCTTAAGCCACCAATGAGCAGGGCACCACCCACAATCTGCTGGGTAGTGGTCAGCTTGCCGAACTGGCTGGTAGCTTTGCTGCTCAGGTCTTTTACCGACTGGGGAAGTTGGTTGAGCGTGTCATTCAGGCCCAACTGATCAACCCAGTTTTTTACAGCACCAGTGGCACCGCCTTGCTCGCGGTTTTGGTCCTGATTGTAGCTGTCGTTCTGACGATTAGCATCATTAGAGCTACCACTGGCAGTGCTAGCTGAGCCCGCAGCACCCGATGCTTTGGCCGTTGAGCCTGGAGTTGAAGAAGATTTCTGAGAAGAAGCACCAGCGTTTGCGCCAGTAGAAGAGGAAGCAGATCCGGGGTTGGGTTGATTTGGCTTGTTTTCCATAATAGTGGTGAGGGTGATAGAGCGAATAATTACGTGTGACCGGCGGGTCGCACTAGGGTCTATATCGTATTTACTTGAAGCCGGGTTGCGAATAAGCTATACTTTTTCTAGAAGCAGGGTCGCAGCTTTCACTCGTATCCATCAATACGTTAGCTCACCACCGCGTACTCTAACCAGCCTAAAAAACGGACTTCTATAGCTCGTCATTACTAATTTGGGTGTGAGCTTTAGTACAGGGCGGCTAGCGGCGTTGAGGACTAACTGACTCAGCTATTTGCGATAGATCAGGACCTGGGTGGCCGGCAGCATTAACTCAGACATCGGCCACCTCGAGCCGACTCGTAGGATGGTTACGGGGCAGATAGCGCGTGGGCTCGTAGCAGCTTGAGCTGAACAATTAGGGGATGTCGTGGCTTTTCCTTCGCGAAAGGCATCAGCCTCTTTCGGTTTTCTCTTCTAAAAAAGCCCCCAGCGCACCTTCTATGTCCAAACGGTTCGAAAACAAAGTATGCATCGTTACCGGAGCCACCTCGGGTATTGGTCGGGCGGTGGCTGTGCAACTTGGGCGCGAGGGCGGCTGCGTGGTAGTGCTGGGGCGCACCACCGAGGAGGGGCGCGAAGTGGTAAGCCAAATCAAAGCGGCCGGTGGCGAGGCACTTTTTATTCGGACGGATGTGGGCAAAGACGCTCACCTTCAAGCTGCCGTTCGCAAAACCCTGGCGCGCTGGCACAGAGTAGATGTACTCATTAATAATGCCGCCGAAATGACCTATGTGCCTTTGGTAGATTTGCCCCCCAAGGACTGGGATGACCTCATGAATGTAAATATGCGGGCCCTGTTTCGGCTTTGTCAGCTCTGTCTGCCTCACATGAAGCACGGTAGCATTGTGACAGTCAGCTCCGTGCATGCTCACCAGACAACGGCTAATGTAGTGCCTTATGCTACCAGCAAGGGCGCTATGGAAGCATTTGTACGCGGCCTCAGTCAGGAAATTAAGCATACCCAAGCCCGCATCAATGCCGTAGCGCCTGGCGCAGTAGATACTCCCATGCTCTGGGACAACCCGAATGTGAAAAGTGGCCGCGAGAAGATAACCGGCCAGGTAGGTAGCCCCGAAGAGTTGGCAGCGGCCATCTGCTTTCTGGCTGCCGCTGAGTCCAGCTTCATCAATGGTACGACCTTGGTGGCGGACGGCGGCCGACTTGCTGCGCTATAAAGTTTAGCCGGTCATAACGAAATAAAGGCTGGGGGCTTTTTCATCTGAAAAAGCCCCCCAGCCTTTATGTATATACTGGAGCTTTATCCGCGGGCGCCCTTGTGCATCTGCTCAGGATCGGGAAGAGGCTTGTTGCCGGCGTAGAGGTGGGCATCGAGGCGACCGGCGAGGCGGGCTTCGGCCTCAAAACGGTTATTAAAGTATCCTACCCGCGCCGATTCGACCAAGTACTTCCATAAGAACTTGGCAGGCCCGTGCTCCCGAAATTGGCGGATGTGGCACATCTCGTGGGCCACCCAATACGGGTCCTGCAAAAACTCGTCGCGAGTAGCTCCGCTGAGGTGAATGCTGTTGCCTAAAACCATGGCCACACTCCGCGACTGCAGCACGATGCGAGCAATGCGAGCAAGAGGAGAATTCTCAATAATTCGAGGCGGCTTCATGGGCAAGAATTTGGGCGGCGTAGTATACGCCAAACGCTGAGCTTTGAGCCATGGTTTAGCTATAATTTTACGTTTATAAATTTATACTATTAAAAGTTTTTTCAGCTGATTAGGGGGTAAAACTTGGATACCCAATTTTTTATGGCTTAGCTTTAACCTATAGGGCTGGTTATAATCGGTCGGTTTTGCCCCCTATACAACCGCTTTTTCACCCCTTTTTTCTTGGACAATCAGTCCACCCTTTTCGCTCATACGACCCACCTTTTCGCCGCTTGCGGCTACGCCCGAAAATCGATTTTGCTCCCCTACGACGGACAATGAAACATAGCCTTCTCTATTGCCTCGCCGCTGCCTCGCTGACCCTCTCCTTCTTCTACGAACGCACCCTCCCTACTGATACCAGTGCCGCTCCGGTTCCCGTTTTAGCCGAAGCCTCCCTTTTCCCCTCCTGGACACCGGATATGCCGGTTCCGCCCGCCGACGACCATACCGCTGCTAGTTCACGCGATTCGCTGGCTTATAACTACTACGCCCAGACCCTCGGTCTGAAGCTTGATTTCGACGAGAATAAAGCGCTGCTGCGCACCGTCACCGACTGGCTCGGTACTCCTTATCGCTACGGCAGCAGTACCCGCCGCGGCACCGATTGCTCTGGCTTTGTGAGCCGCGTTTTTCAGGAAGTTTACGGCATTACTCTCCAACGCAGCTCGCGCTCCATGTTTCAGAGCGTAAAGCGCATCAGCAAGGCTGAGATGGAGGAAGGCGACTTGGTATTCTTCCGTCGCGGCCCCGGCCAGCCTATTTATCATGTTGGTATTTATCTGAAAGATGGCAAGTTTGCCCATTCAGCTACCAGCGGCGGCGTCATGATAAGTTCCTTACGCCAAGCGTATTACAATCGCAACTTCTACGCGGCTGGTCGCGTTGAAACCAATTAACTGGCCGCCAACCGCTTTCCCGACATCAAGCCCTGCTCTCCGGAACAGGGCTTTTTTTGTAGCCTACAGGGGAGCCGCCGCGCCAAAACCATTTTAAGCGGTTGCAGTATAGAACAGGCGAGCGCCAGCCCAACGCGGGCTGGAAGCATTGTACTCACAACTTCGTTTTCTTATGAATACTCCAAACCCCAAGGGCGAGAATATTGCCTCTTCTCCCTCTTCAAAACCTTCCTTGGCAAGGCTGAAGAATACATAAAAAAGCCTCTCCGCATCAAGCAGCTCCTGAATGATGCCTATCAAAAAGCCAGCGAGAAAAACGACTTAGGTACGCTGGCCCAAGAGGCTTGGGAAAGTTTACAGGTGCTGTTTCGGTTGGTGCGCACGTCCGTATCGGGCGAGTATACCGGTGTACCTACGCCTACTATCGTAGCGGCGGTAGCGGTGCTCATCTACTTCCTGAGCCCTATCGACCTGATTCCAGATTTTATTCCGGTTATTGGCTTGCTCGATGATGTGGCCCTACTGGCCTGGTTTACCACTAAGTTAAAGGAAGAAATGGACCACTTCGTAGCCTGGGAGCACTCTCGGCCAACTGTGGTTAACACCAGCAGTGCAATGGCTACCACGAATGGTCCGGTAGACAGCCCTTCCGGCGCTGCCGTATCCTTAACCTCCACGGATGGCACCACGTCCGAATCGGGTCCTAAGCCGCAAAATGCCCCCCAGACGTCGCCCGACCACACACTAGATCGGGGCGTGGAGGCGCCGGAGTCGGCAAAGCGTATGGGAACGGTTGACTTGAATCATCCGGCGGCTGGCTCTAGCCCCGCACAGTCTCGCACCGATTCGGGTATCTCTTCGCCCGACAGTAGCAACCCTAACCCTAGCCTGACAGGCCCGAACGATACGATGCCCAAAACAGGTGTGCAGCCCCACGCCGACGACACCTATAACACCGACGGCAGCCGCACCCGCAACGATAGCTCCAACGATACGGGCGGAAACGTGCGCTAAACGTAGTATCCAGACACAAAAAAGCCCCCAGCCTAGGCTGGGGGCTTTTTTGTGTCTGAATGAGCTCTCTACCTATGCTACCTGCCGAACTTCGGGGGTGTGCGAGGCTACGTAGCTTACAAAATCACCCACCGTGCTCAAAGGCACTTCATCGGGGATGGTGATTTTGAAGCTGCGCTCGAGTTCAAGAATAATGTCTACTACATCAACCGTGTCGAACCCAAGCTCGCGGCTCAGGTTGCTGCCGATACGCAGGCGCGTGGGCTTGATGGCTTTACGCTTGCTGATGATGCGCAGCACTTGCTGCTCGATGGTAGAAGGGACAGAGGTAGAAGAGGAAATCATAAAAGGGGAAGTATACAGAAAGAAGACTGTAGACCTGAGAAGTGAGATTTAGTTTACCAGGGCGGCTACTCTAACGTCTCACTTCTCAGTTCTCGTGTCTGAAAGTTTAAGCTTCAGCTAAAACAGGTGGGCGAGTGGCGCGGATTTCTTCCGCGTCGGCGGGGGGCGTTACTGGGGCATCAGGATCGTTTCCGGTGATCTTCGCCCGGAGCCGTTCGTTGATCAAATACATAACAGGGACTACTACAAGGGTGATAATGGTTGCAAAGCTAAGACCGAAAATAATGGTCCAGGCTAGTGGTCCCCAGAACACCACTGACTCGCCTCCAATGAAGAAGTGTGGCTGGAAAGAGTTGAACATCTCATAGAAATCAATATTCAAGCCAATTGCAAGTGGGATAAGTCCTAGAATAGCCGCAGTGGCCGTCAAGATCACCGGATTCAGACGCGTCCGACCTGCCAACACAATGGCTTCCCGTAGCGGCATGCCCTGAGAACGAAGCATATCCGTGAATTCAACGAGCAGAATACCGTTTTTCACTACGATACCCGCCAAGGCAATAATTCCTACGCCGGTCATTACAATACTTACGTTCATGCCCGTAATAGCCAAGCCCAGCATTACCCCGATGATAGAGAAGATTACCTCCGTCAGAATGATGATCGGCTTGCTCACCGAGTTGAACTGCGTTACCAGGATAATGAAGATCAGGGCTAACGCACCTACCGCAGCTATGCCGAGGAAGTCGCTGGTCTCCTGCTGATCTTCCTGCGCACCGCCCATGCTAATAGTATAGCCAGAGGGCGTTGGGAAAGCTTTCAGCGCCGTTTCAATTTCACGAACCACATCGGGACCGGTAAAACCGTTGAGCACGTTCGACGAGATGGTAATAACCCGCTTCACGTCTTTGCGCTTGATACCACCATAGGTAGTACCGTACTCCACACCAGCAACCGAGGAAATCGGCACTTGGCGAATCTGGCCAGTCGCGTCGCGGAAAGTCAATGGCGAGTTCAGGATAGCGTTTACATCTTCGCGGTAAGGCTTAGCGTAGCGCACCTGAATCGGGTAGTCGTCGTCAGCCGTTTTGAACTTACTGGCTTCGTACCCATAGATGGCCGTGCGCACTTCTACCCCAATCTGCGCGGTGCTGATGCCTTCACGGTTAGCCCGCACCCGGTCAATGTTGACGGCAATTTCAGGATTACGGTCTTCCAGATTGGAGCGCAGATCTTCGATGCCACCGATGTTCAGCGAGTCGATATAGCGCTCTACCTTTTTGGAGAGGGCGGCCAACTGCTGGTAATCGTCGCCGGCTACTTCAATGGCAATAGGCTTACCTGTGGGTGGGCCGCTAGCTTCCTGGTCAACCGAAATTTCGGCTCCCGGAATGCCTTTTACCACTTCCCGGATATCATCCATGTAGGTAGAGGTCTTGGGGCCAGTCCGCTCGCTTAGCTCCTTGAAAGCAACACCAATCTTCGCCAAGTGCGACTGCGAAACGCCCGTAGCCGTAGCTTCGCCGGGGTCACCGGCACCAATGGCCACGTTGGAAATGACCGATTCTACGTCGGGGTTATTTTTGCCAATAACGCCATAAATACGCTTCTCTAGCTCCCGTGCTACCGAATCGGTCACCGCTACGCGCGTGCCGACTGGCATTTTCAGATACGTGTAAATGAAGTTTGGATCTCCCTTGGGGAAGAAGTCCACCTTAGGGCCGCGCGCAGCAACGGCGAAGATGGAGCCAAAGAATAGCAGCACCATAGTGACCATCACGAGGGCTGGATGACCAATAGCCCAGCTTACCAATCGCGCATAGCCGTTTTGGAAGCGGGGCAACACTTTAGTCTGGAAACCAGCAATCATGTGCACAAACACGAACTTGTTCAGGAAGCACAGAATGATGACGGTAATCGTCAGGTTGCCTACGAAGGGCGAGCCCGCTACATAGCCAATCATGGCCACGAGTAGCAGCAAGCCCATCGCAATGAGGAAGTTCTTCGTCAGCTTGGGCTTTTCACCGCTGTGATGATCCTCACGCTCCATGAACGACACGGCAAACACCGGGTTCATAACGAAGGCCACAATGAGCGAAGCCATCAGCGTAAGAATGAGGGTAACAGGTAGGTAGAACATGAAGCTACCCACAATACCCGGCCAGAACATCAGCGGCACGAAAGGAGCTACAGTAGTCAATGTACCCGCTAGTACAGGCACGAATACCTCACCAGCCGCGTACTTAGCAGCTTGCTTCGTGGTCAACTCCGGATGCTCATGCAGCAAGCGGTGCGTGTTCTCGATAACCACAATGGCATCATCCACCACAATACCCAACGCGAGCAGGAAGGCGAACAGCACAATCATGTTCAGCGTGAAGTCGAAGGTAGGCAGCAGGATGAAGGCCAGGAACATGGAAAGCGGCACCGACAGGCCCACGAACAAGGCGTTGGTGGTGCCCATGAAAAACATCAGAATCACCGTTACCAGCAGGAAGCCGATAATAATGGTGTTGATCAGGTCGTGCAGGGTTACGCGGGTGTCGTTAGAGGTATCACCCGTGATAGTGATTTCCAACTCCTTGGGCAAGGAACTCTTCGAGTCTTCAATGATCTGCTTGATCTTGTCAGATGCGTTGATCAGGTTTTCACCCTGGCGTTTTACCACGTTCAGCGTAACTGAAGGCTTACCGTCGAGACGGGCGTAGCTTTCGCGGTCTTTAAAAGCATCTTCCACCGTAGCAATATCGCCGAGGCGCACGGCCGAGCCATTCAGGTTCTTAATCTGAATGTCGGCAATGTCGGACGCGCGAGCATACTGGCCAGCCACGCGCACGGCGCGCTTCTGGTTACCAACGTCGATGGAACCACCCGAAACGGTGATGTTTTCGCTGGCAATGGCACGCTCAATGTCGGAGAAGCCTAGGCGCGAAGCCCGCAGCTTATTAAGGTCAACGTCTACGTTTACCTGTTGCTCCAAGGCACCCACAATATCAACCCGTGTGATTTCGGGTAGTGCCTCAATCTTATCCTGAAAGTCATCAGCGAACTTCTTCAACTGAATCACCGACAGGTTACCCGCCAAGTTGACGTTCATAATCGGCAACTCCGACAAGTTCACTTCCTGCACCGTGGGCGGCGTAGGCAAGTCGTTGGGCAGCTCGGAAGAAGCCTTGTCGACGGCGTCCTTGATGAGCTGCTTGGCATACTGCACATCCACATCGGAGCTAAACTCGACGTCTACGATGGCGTAGTCTTGGTTAGAAGTAGAGTTGATCTTCTTCACCCCGTTCACCGACTTGATTTCCTTCTCGAGCTGACGCGTTACCAAGTTCTCGATGTCGGTGGGCGAGGTACCTGGGTAGATCGTGGCCACGATAATGCGCGGAATCACGATATCAGGAAAGTTTTCCTTGCCCAGCCGGATGTAGGTGAAGATACCCGCTACGCAGAGTAGCAGAGTGATAATATAAATGCTGGTCTTATTATCAATAGACCAACTGGTTGGCTTAAATTCTTTCTCGACGTCCTGCATGGTATAATCGTTTGTGCGGATATGGACGAACTACCTCTTCTCAGGGGAAAAGGGGAACGATGGTTATCGTCTTTACAGACTAACAACCTGTCCTTCATTAATATTCTGATAGCCAGCGGAAATAACTTTGTCATCAGCCGCCAATCCTTTCGTTACTTCTACCTCGCCGTTGTAAGTGGCACCGGTCTGGATGACGCGCTTGCGGGCTACGGCCTGATTGCCTTTCTGCTCCACCACGTACACATAGCTATTCTGTTCGTCGCGCTGCACCAGGTCTACGGGTACTACCGTCGCGTTCTGGCGGGTGTAGTTCTCGATACGAACGGTGGCTACCATATTGGGTCGCAACTGTATGTTCGCCTTACTGTTGAGGCGAAGCTCAACCGTGAACGTGCGGCTGGTCGGGTTGATGGAGCTGCTCACCACGCGCACGGTAGCCGGGAACTCTTGGTTGCCCATATCCGGAATCGTGACGATGGCTTTGTCGCCGGCTTTAATACCGCCCGAGTAGCTCTCGGATACGTCGGCCAAAATTTTGCCCCCCGTACCGCTTACCAAGCGCACGATGGGTGTGCCCGGCGCAACCACCTCACCCAGCTTCGGCAAGACCTCATCGGCAGTGCCGGCGAATGGAGCCGTTACGTTGAACAGCTCGCGCTGACGACCGAGTGTGCTCAGGTTGCGTTGCAGAGCGTCGTAGTTGTTTTTGGCTTGCAGAAACTGGATTTCAGTACCAATCTGCTGATCCCACAGACGCTTTTGCTTTTCATATACTACCCGAGCCAGATCCAAGCGAGTGCGCAGTTCGGCAATATTAGACTCGAGCACGCCCGCGTCAATAGTAGCGAGCACCTGCCCCTTGCGGACCCGATCGCCACGCTGCACGCGCAAGCTGGTAAGCGAGCCACCCGAACGGGCCGACACAGTGGCATTCTGATCGAAGTCGACGCGACCTTGTACTTCTAAGTAGCTGCGAAAATCAGCAGGCTTTACGTTTAGTACTGATACAGGCACTGCCGTAGCAGCGGCACCTGTGGCAGCAGCACCAGAAGCACCGGCCGCAGGCACTGCCTTAGCTTCAAGGGCGGCAATCTTAGCCTGATTTTCGGCCTGTTCTTTTTTCAGCGCGGCCAACTCAGCCTGCGGGTCCTTCTGCCCGCAGGCAGCTAGCAGCGTTAGGGCAAGAATGGCGGGAGTGATGCTGTATTTCATGGAGGAGAAGCGGTTCACTAACTGAAAGGATGAAAAAGGTGCGACTGGGGGGCATTTTTCGCGCATTAGTGGAGCAAAAAGCCCCCCAGCCACCGCTATGTTTATTTATTGCTCTGATACAATGTGCCGGCGGCCTTATCGAAATCGACCTTAGCTACTAGCGCATCGTAGAGCGAAGTGTAGTAATTGGTTTGGGCCTGGCGCAAATCGGTTTCAGCCGTAATTACTTCCAGATTGGAGCCTACGCCCTCCTGAAACTTGATTTTGGCTACCCGTGCTACTTCCGTGGCCAGCTCAAGGTTTGCCTTCTGGTTTGCCAACACGTCGAGCGTGTTTTGCAGGCTGGTTTCGCTCTGACGACGCTCCAAGTCAATGCCTTGCTGCAGCGTAGTGAAGCCCTTTTGCACTTGCTCCAAAGCCAGTTTGCCCTGCTGAATAGAGGCGCGCTTGCGGAAACCATCGAACACTGGAATCTGCAACGCCAGGCCGTAGTTGCCGAAGCCAAACCAGTTCTGATTCAGAACTTGCCGCCCACTAGGCGTGGTAGCTCTGGAGTTAGGTCCGCGGAAATCCAGCAGCCCACCCAAGCGTGGATCGGAACCGATAAAACCGTAGTTGGCGGTCAGGTTGAGCGAAGGCAGGTAGCCCGCCCGACGGTTGCGCACATCAAGCGCCGCTAGGTCACGCTGGGATTCCAGCACCTGATACTCGATGCGGCGGCTATAGTCGAACTCGTTGCCGGCACTTTGTAGGCGGTTACGCTCAGCTTCCACCACGGCCGCGTCGAGGCGGTCAGTAAGGTTCACCACTTGGCGCTGGTCGAGGCCCATTTGAAACTTAAGCAAGGCTACGCTCAGATCAATCAGGCGAGTAGCGTTTTGCTGCTCAATGCGCAGATTATTGAGTTGAACCTGCAAGCGCTGCACGTCTAGCTTTTCAACAAAGCCTTCCTTAAACGTCTGCTCCGTTTGGTAGAGCAAGGTATCGAGGCGCTGCACGTTACGGGCGAGCAGTTGGAGCCGCTCACCAGCCACCAAGGTGCTGTAGTAGGCTTTTGATACCTGCTCCACCACCTCAACTTCCGTCTGCTGGGTTTGACGCACCGACAGCTTCTCGTATACTTTGGCTGCTTTCAGCCCCAGAAAAACAGAGGCGTTGAAGAGCGGCTGCGTGAGCTGCGCCGAGGCGTTGCCCTGGTAGCGCAAGCCAAACGCAAGCGGTTGAGGACCAGCAGATTCTACTTGTGTATAAGCGGGCTCCAACACCACACTCTGACCGCTTTGCACGTTGCGCAGCTGATCAGGTGTGAGGGTGGTCCCATTGAGAGTACCAGCCCCGCCAGCAAAGGCGCTAAAATCAACGAGTTGGCGCTGAAGCTTGAAATTGTCCGTCACGCCGCCCCCAATGTTGATTTGAGGTAAGCCGCTGGCCGTTACTTCATTCACCCGAGCCGAGGCAATCTGCTCATTGAGACGCTGAGATTGGAGTGTCGACTTGTTTTGCAAGGCGTAGTCAATGGCCTGCTGTAAGCTCAGCGCCATGGGCGCGCTAGCAGCCGGCGACTGGCCCGTGGAGGGCGTTTGGGCGAGTAATTGGTGCAGCCCCAGAAAGCTCAGCACCAAAGCGAGCATTAGAAGGCGAAGCGAGTTTTTCATAATAAGCGGGAAGCAGTAAGCGAATCGTTGTTCTTATTCCTGTTCCGTCACCTGACGGTATTTATTAATTAGCTTGTGACCTCGGAGGGTGGCCGCCCCAATCATAAAGTGCTCGAGGCAAATGCTTTGTACCCGGCTTGGGTCAAACTGGCGGGGTGGGTAGAGGTCGGCGTTGAAGGCTAGTTCAATTTGGGCCAACCGAAGGCGGGAAATCACTTCTATATCGAGGTCGGCGCGGTAAAGGCCCTCAGTGATACCACGGCGAAGGTTATCGGTAATCATTTCGAGGATAAACTGGTTTTTGTGGTCGACCCACACTTGCCAGGCTTGCGGATGATATTTCTGGAGGTCGTAGAAGATGCTAGGGTGAATGTTGGTCATGAGGTGCTTGCTCCATTCCATCATCTGAAACAACTCTTCCAGCGCATTGCCTGCTGTAGCTGCCATGCCGGCGCAGTCAGCTTCCTCGTGCGCTAGAAAGTGAACCATCACAGCATGCACGATCTGATCTTTATTCTCAAACCATTTATAAAGTGTCTTTTTTGACATGGCCAAGTTTGTAGCAATGTCGTCCATCGATACACTCTTGATACCGTTGCGCATGAATAGCGCTTTAGCTGATAGTAAGATGCGGTCTTTGATTTCCATAATTCCGGTACAAAGATACACAGGAAACTTTTATTGAATCCAAAGTTTCCATTAATTTTTTGAAATCTTTTGCCCGGCTATTCATTAGCTAGGAAGACGCTGGGGGGCAATTCTTACTTTACACTTTGCCAACTTTATTTTTCGGGGCCGCAAATTTGCCCCCCACACGTTGCTTTGGGGCTTCCTCTCTACTTTACCGTACCTTAGGCTCGTCATTCCTTCCTCCGCCCCAATTTCTGCTTCCATGAAAATTCGTACCGGCTTCGGCTACGACGTACACCAACTTCGGGAGGGCCTCCCCTTCTGGCTCGGTGGCATTCAGGTGCCGCACACCCACGGCGCCTTAGGCCACTCAGATGCCGACGTGCTCATCCACGTCATCTGTGATGCGCTGCTGGGCGCAGCTAACCTACGCGACATTGGCTTTCACTTCCCCGACACCGATCCGCAGTACAAAGGCATCGACAGCAAGCGTTTACTAGCTGAGGTAGTGCGCCTGCTCCGTGAGCGCGGCTACACCATCAGCAACGTCGACTCCACCATTTGCCTGGAAAAGCCGAAGGTCAATCCGCATATCCCGGAAATGCAGCGCGTGCTGGCCGAGGTGATGGGCCTTGAGGCTGATGACATCTCAATAAAAGCCACTACCACCGAAAAACTCGGCTTTGTGGGCCGCCAAGAGGGTGTGGCTGCTTATGCTTCCGTGCTTATTAGTAAAGCAGAAGGCTAGACTTTTCGGTAAAAGCAATTTTTTCGCGCTTCCTGCGTCATTCCCCTTCCTGATTCATTCACTTTTTCCACCCCATGCAGAAAAACACGTTCTACGCCCTGCTGTTGGCGGCCTGCTGCGCTACCTCCGCCGTAGCCCAGGATGCGCCCACCAAGCGTAAAGTCAAAGTAAAGCGCAAGCAGAAAACGGAGGCGCCAACCAAAGAAGGCGCTGAGCCCAACGTAAGTGCCGCCACGGCTGCCACCACCGATTGGGCTGCTACCTACGGTCCCACCATCACACAGGCCGATTTGCGCCAGCACCTCACCATTCTGGCCTCCGACGCTTATGAAGGCCGCGAAACCGGGGAGAAAGGTCAGAAAATGGCCGCTGAGTACATCAGCAAGCAGTTCAAAGACTTAGGCCTGACTGGTCCAGTGCAAGGCTCCGACAATCCATATCTTCAGCACTTTACCATGGTGCGCTCCACCTGGGCCGATGGCGCTACGCTGAAAGTAGGCGGCCAGACTTACAAGTGGCTGACCGATTTCTACGCGGCTGGTGCTTCGCCTTTCCAGCAGGAAACGGCTATTCGACCGGTATTTGCTGGCTATGGCATTGAGCAGGATGGTTACTCTGACTACGCTAGCCTAGGCGATGTGAAGGGCAAAGATCTGATCATTCTCTTGGGCGAGCCCATGAACGCCCAGAAGCAGCCGGTGCTCGGTAAAGATGGTTCTCCGAGCAAATGGGGCACCGACTACCGCGCCAAATCGGCTATGGCCACGCAAAAGGGTGCCCGCAGTGTCTTCTTTGTTGATACCGACCCGAACGGCAACTTCTCGAAACTGGCCGCGCGCATGGCGCCGTACATCAGCCGGCCCAGCATTACATTTAAAGAAGCCCCTGCTTCAGCAAATCCGCGGGCAGCTACTTTCTTTGTTTCGCCGGCCGTGGGGGGCAAAATGCTAGGCACGACTGCCGCTGCGCTTACCCAATATCAAACGTCAGTAGGCAAAGCTGGCAAGCCCGTAGCCGCTACGTTCAAGCCAGCCAAGGTGAGCATCAACGCTGCCAAGAAGCTGGAAGACTTCACGACGGAAAATGTGTTGGGCTACCTGGAAGGAACCGATAAGAAGGACGAGTTGCTGGTAGTATCAGCGCACTACGACCACATTGGCATCGTTGATGGCGAGGTAAACAACGGCGCCGACGACGACGGCTCGGGCACGGTTTCGGTTATCGAGATGGCGCAGGCCTTTACCCAAGCCAAGAAAGACGGCCACGGCCCGCGCCGCAGCATCCTGTTCCTGACCGTAACGGGCGAGGAAAAAGGTTTGCTAGGCTCGGAGTACTACACCGATCATCCAGTATTTCCGCTGGAGAAAACCATTGCTGACCTGAACATCGACATGGTCGGCCGCACCGATAAGGAGCACGAAGGCAAAGGCGACTACGTGTACGTTATTGGCTCGGACAAACTTTCGTCGGAGCTGCACGCCATTAACGAGGCGGCCAATAAGAAGTACACGAACATCGACATGGACTACCGCTTCAACGATCCGGAAGATCCTAATCGCTTCTACTACCGCTCCGACCACTATAACTTCGCCAAGCACAAGATTCCGGTGGCCTTCTACTTCAACGGCGTCCACGACGACTACCACGCCGCTGGCGACGAAGTAGAGAAAATCGAGTTTCCGAAGATGGAAAAGCGCGCTCAGTTAGTGTTTTACACTGCCTGGGAGTTAGCGAACCGCGACAATCGGATTGTTGTTGATTCGAGCAAACCATAAGTTTTTAGTTGGTGAAAAAGCCCCCCGGAGTTTCTCTGGGGGCTTTTTTTGTGCTCGTTCAGCGTACTTGCTGCGCTTAACTGAGCATATGCAAGAAACCATTTACTGCTTGAATAGCGGGCGTATGGCGTAACTTTAAGGTAGAATTCAGAGTTACCAGTCGCTTCTCCTGTTGGCCTCGGCCGACTGCCTTACCCTTTTGCCGCCATGACTAAAGTCATTCAATTTCTCGCCGATTCAGAGTCCAAAGCCTTTGATTTAGAGCACCGGCGCAAGATTCGCTTCAACATTGGCAAGTACAACGCGGCCGTGCAAACTGGCCTTACTTGGTACTACGACCACGAGCTGGCGCGGGAGCGGGCGTCGTACTTGAAGGCGAAGGTCATTAATAACCTCGACCAGTATTTGCTGGAGTTTGAGCGCAACTTCACCGAGCGGGGCGGCAAGGTTATCTGGGCCCAGAATGCGGAAGAAGCCTTGTATGAGATTGGCAAAATCATGGCTCGCCGCCACGCCCGTACGGTGGTGAAAGCCAAGAGTATGACCACCGAAGAGATTCACCTGAACAAGTTTCTGGAGAAAAACGGCATCGAGTCGGTGGAAACGGACCTGGGCGAATACATTGTGCAGCTCAACGGCGAGCGGCCTTACCACATCGTGACGCCGGCCATGCACCTGAGCAAGGCCGACATTGCTGCCATCTTCGTCAAGCACCTTGGCATTGAGCACACCGATGACGCCCAGAAACTGGTTCTCACCGCCCGCCATTTGCTGCGCGATAAGTACACCTCGGCCGAAGTAGGCATCACGGGGGGCAATTTTCTGATTGCTGATACTGGCGCCGTGGCGGTAACTGAGAATGAGGGTAACGCCCGCTTGTCGGCCACGTTTCCGCGCACGCACATTGCCATTGTGGGCATTGAGAAGGTGATTCCGACCATGCAGGACCTGAACCTGTTTTGGCCCCTGCTCAGCACCAGCGGCACCGGCCAGCAAGTAACGGTGTACAACACTATCTACACTGGACCGCGCCAGCCGCTGGAAAAAGACGGCCCCGATGAGATGTTCGTGGTCTTACTGGATAACGGTCGCACCAACCTGCTGGCCCAGCCCGACAAGCGCGAAGCGCTGCACTGCATTCGGTGCGGCGCCTGCCTGAACGTGTGCCCAGTGTACAAAAACATCGGCGGGCACACCTACGAGGCTACGTATTCCGGCCCCATTGGCTCCGTGATTACGCCTCACTTATCGGGCATGGCGGAGAATAAGCACCTGAGTTATGCTTCCAGCTTGTGTGGAGCCTGCTCATCGGTGTGTCCGGTGAAGATTAACATTCACAATATTCTGCTCAAAAATCGGCAGCAGAGCGTAGCCGAAGGCCACACGGACAAAGAAGAGCGTATTGCTATTCAGTTGTGGATGCGCACCATGAAGAGTCGGCGCCTGCTGAACTTACTGCCTGCCAAAGCTAAAAACTGGGTGCTGATGCGTATGCTGAGCCAAGTGGGCTGGAACAAGCGTCGCGACGCGCTGGAGGTGGCCCCGAAGTCATTCAACAAAATGTGGAAGGAGCGGAAATAGGCTTTCTTCGCGCTGACTGGCAATCTTTTATCGTTAAAACCAACCCTCGGAGCTGAACTAGAGTAGAGAAGCGGCATACCCGTGCGCTATTCTTAGTTCTTATGCTCGATTTGTTATTGCGAGTTCTGGCTTTTGCGGCCGGAGCTGCCCTGGTTATTTATACCGTAATGGGAGCCATTCGCTCCTTCGTATTGCCGCGCAACGACTTGGTAATCACCAACAAGTGGACTTACCTAATTATTCGGCGCCTGTTTAGCAGCCTTACTTCGCTGTTTAACACCTTCGCCCAGCGCGACCGCATAATGGCTATGTACGCTCCTACCAGCCTGATTATGTTGGAGATAAGCTGGCTTCTGATGGTGGCCGTGGGCTACACAGGTATTTATTGGGGAATTGGCGAAGGCTCGTTAATTGAGTGCTTTAAAATCAGTAATAGTGCCTTGCTTACCTTGGGTTCTGATGATGCTAAATCCATAGCGGGCAGCATTTTAACCTACTCCGAAGCAACCTTTGGGCTGCTGTTGCTTACCCTACTCATCTCCTATTTACCGACTATCTACCAAGCCTATTCGCGGCGCGAGCTAGTGGTAGCTCGCCTGGAGCGCCGGGCTGGCACACCAATGTCGGCCCCCGTCCTGCTGATATGGCTTAATCGTACGGGCTCCCTGCTCGACGACGGACCACAATGGGAAGCCTGGGAAGAATGGTTTGTAGAGTTGGAGGAGAACCACACGTCACTCCCCGTATTAGTTTATTTCCGCTCGCCTCAATCGGGCCGCTCGTGGATAACGGCGATGGGCACGCTCCTCGACGCGGCCGCCCTCATCATGAGCACCGTCGATCAGCGCCGCGACCCGAAGATCGAGCTATGCTTTAAAGCCGGCTGCGTTGCGCTCAACCGGGTATCGCGCTACTTTCAGGAACGTATTCGCTCGACACCGGAAAAGTATGGCGGGGAAAATGATCCTATGAAAGACCCGCAACGTGACGAGTTTATGCGGACTTATGACCTTCTGGCCGACACCAGCATTCCACTGGTTGCGGATAAAGAAGCAGCTTGGGAAAAGTATCATCTGCTGCGTAGGCATTACTCGCACGCAGTGGAGTATCTGGCTAAGCTTACGATGGCACCGGACCTGAAACCGATTACGCCCCAGGCCGATGACACCAAAGAAGCTGACAAGTGAATTACGCGACGTAAAAAAGCCCCCAGAAACTTCTGGGGGGCTTTTTTATTCATAAAACTTAACTCAATAATTGTTTTCCTCGTCGGGCAAAATGTTGATGTCTTGCACCAATACCCGCTGCTCTATTTCGCGGCCACGGGGCGTGTTGGCAAGGCCACCCAGGGCGGTTTCCTTATAGCGGGTTTCCATGCTCTGCCCTACTTCCCCCAGCGCCATCACGCACTGATCGACGGGAATAACCGGATTGACGCCGGCAATGGCAATCTGGGCGGAGGAGAAAGCAATAGCTGCCGCTGAGGCATTGCGCACTACGCACGGCACTTCCACTAGGCCCGCCACCGGGTCGCAGATAAGGCCCAGCATACACTGAATGGTAATGGCTACGGCCGCGAAGGTTTGCTCCACGTCGCCTCCCAGGCAGTAGACGATAGCGCCGGCGCCCATAGCGGCCGCACTGCCGGTTTCGGCTTGGCAGCCGCCCACAGCTCCGGCCAATGAAGCATTCTGCTCGATAATGAGCGCAATGCCGGCCGCCACCAGTAAGCCTTCATGAATTTTATGATCGTCGAGTTTATGCAAATCCTGAAGCGTGACCAGCACGCCAGGCAGAATACCAGAGGCTCCAGCTGTGGGCGCGGCTACTACCCGGCCCATGCAGGAATTTACTTCCTTTGCTCCCAACGCTCTAGTAATAAGCTGCTTAAACTCGGGCGACAGCACCGTAACTGGCGAGGCCGCAATCTTCTTGGCACCGTTGTTTACCATACCAGAGCGGGAAGTCATATCCTCGGTGAGGCCGGTATGTACGGCTTCGCGCATCACGTCATAGGCCCGCTGCACGCCCGTCCAGATTTCCTCGTCGGTGCGGCCTTTCTGCTCGATCTCGTAGGCTAATACGGGCTGATACAACGCCTCACCGGTACGGGTGCAATGCGCTTCCCAGCTAGCAAAATCATTGAATAATAAGGACATGGTGGGTGGGAGCAAAAGTGGGTGGAAACTCTTTATTTCAACGCGAAACAGAAGAGAGGGGTGCAAAAATCGCGATAATTTCGGCAGTAGCCGTGCCGCCTGCTGCACAAAAAAGCAGCTACCTGATCAAGATAGCTGCTTTTACACTTGGGCTGAATAAGGAAGAGTGCCTCTGTTACTTTGTCTATGCTTTTTGCGGCTCTTGCACTAGTTGAACAGAAGCCGAATTGATGCACAAACGCAAGCCACTGGGGGGCGGACCGTCGGGGAACACGTGACCCTGGTGGGCGTCGCATACGTTGCACAGCACTTCCACGCGGGTCATGCCATAGCTGGTGTCCTTCTTGTACTTGATGGCGTTTTCTTGCACTGGCTGGGTAAAGCTCGGCCAGCCCGTACCCGATTCAAACTTAGTGCGCGAGTCGTAGAGCGGGGTACCGCAGCATACGCAAGCATATAAGCCAGCTTCATGGGCTTCGCAGTATTCGCCACTAAAAGCGCGCTCCGTGCCATGCTCGCGCGTGACGTGGTATTGCTCGGGGGTAAGTTGGGCCTTCCACTCGGCATCGGTTTTTACCACGCGGCGCTCGGGGGGCATATTTCCATTATTGGCAAGGCGAATGACGTCGTTCCAGGTTTGCATAGTCTTGCGGTTGGGTCAGGTTAGAGTAAGAGTAACGATAGCAAAACGCAACAACTGATCAAGAAGTTTGCAGGCCCGTACCATTCAAGCCAAACTACTTATCAAGCTTTGGGGGCTAATTCTTGATAGTCCAGGTTTGACTATTTTCCCCTTTGCCTTTAGCTACTAAGGTGAAGTCTCCCTTGTTCAGAGATAATGACTTATTGTCCTGTGGCCCCTGCAACTCCACAATATCAACCGGGATGGCTTGGGCCAGGTTTTCGGAGGTAGCATAGGCCAGTATCAAACAAGGGTAGCCCACACGAATGGGTTCGACAATGGGCACGGGCTTATAGGCCACGTTGAAGACCCATTTTGGCCGACCAGCCCGGTATTTGGTGCGTGGATGATAAACATTTACATCAACCGACATTGTATGGTTGGCTTGGGCAAACGGCTTTTCGTCCTGAGCATTCAGGAATACAGAACTGTTGGTTGCCTTCGCCAGGCGATACACGGCTTCTTCTCCTCCAATGGTACCCGCTTCCGTAAGGGCCGTCTGGTCGATGGTGAAAGGATTAATGCCAGTTAGTGCCCGGAGGCGAGCGGCCATTGCCGGCTGCCCAACCATTCCATCTGGTCCTTCATTTACATGACTGAAGCCGCAGTGAACGACAATTTTCGCTTCAGGATCGGCTTGCAGAATACGTTGAATATTGCGTGCCTGCGCGGTTTCTCGAGATTTAATCTGTGCATCCATTGGGCCGCTATGGTCAGCACCGTAATCATAGAGTACCATTGTATAGCCGCTCTGAGCGGCAGTACGCAATAACCGTCCAAACTGTGGCTCTTTAGTATAATAGCCAGTTTCGGTTATCGGATAGCCACGCTCATTCAGCAACGAATCACGCTCACTGAGTCCCTCAACCGCCAAATACCGAAACCCTAGCTTAGCTAAGCCGGGAAGCAGCGAAGCAGTGAACGCTCGATGTAGAGGATTGTGATGAGCCTCATTAATGATAATAATTCGTTCGGTACGAGCCCGCGCCAGTATGTAGCTCAGCGCATCCACTGGCTGTAGGGCGACGAAGGCCAGGCTATCAGAAGCGGACAAACGACGCGGCGGGCCGGCTACATCATCCCAAGCCAGCAAGGCCGCCTGGTATTCGCCAATAGAAGCGTATTCCCAAGCGGCAAATTGATTAGCACCTGGTTTTCCACTCTTTATCTCTTCCTTAATGGTAGAAGAAAACTTATAACTGATGCTATCAGGCGGCAGTGTACGCAGCTTACCCTCAGTCTTTAAGGTAAAAAAGGCTATTACGCTTGCTACAAGCAACAAAAAGCATAGGACGAGTAAATATTTTTTCATGTAGTTAAACTACTCTATACACGTAAGTGACCAAGCTTATAACATTCATTTTCTACTGTAAGATTAGCGTATGATTTATGGATCAACAAACAGGAAATCAGACCGCAGCGCAACGCACTGCTGATTTTCACGCTACACCCTCTCATGAAGATTCTTACCGCCGCCCAAACCCGCGCCGCCGATCAGGCTACCATTCAAGCTGAAGGCATCAGCTCTGAAGCTCTCATGGAGCGCGCTGCTACCATGTTTACCGATTGGCTCACCGCGCGGCAGTCGCCCCAGGAAGCGGGTGAAATACTCATCCTCTGTGGCCCCGGCAACAACGGCGGCGACGGGTTGGTGGTAGCCCGCCGGTTATACGGCCGCGACTATAAGGTAAGGGTTGCCGTGCTGCCTTCTGAAAAGCAGTCGGCCGATTTTCAGAAGAACTTCCAAAAATTGCCCCCCGAGGTAATAGTTACTGAGCTATCAGCTACAGATTTGCCCCCCATCCCGGCGGGCACCATCGTAATTGACGCGCTGTTTGGTACTGGTCTGACGCGGCCTCTGGAAGGGTTGGCAGCCACCGTCGTGCAGCACCTGAACGCCGCCCAGGCGCGCGTAGTCGCCGTGGATATTCCGTCCGGGCTGTTCTCCGATGCGCCCCAACCCGCTGATAGCGCCATCGTGCGGGCCCGGCACACGGTCAGCTTTGAGCTGCCGAAACTGGCGTTCATGTTGCCTCACAATGCGGCCTATGTTGGCCAATGGCATGTGCTACCTATCGATTTGGACCAGACGTTCATTGAGGAAACCCAAACCAAGCTTCACTTTCTTGACGCCAACCTAGTAGCCGGACGGCTTCAAAAGCGGGCACGCTTTGCGCATAAAGGCACGTATGGCCACGCCTTGTTGCTAGCGGGCAGCAAGGGCAAGATAGGTGCCGCCGTACTAGCCGCTCAGGCTTGCCTGCGGAGCGGCGTGGGTCTGCTTACCGTGCGCGTGCCGTCTGTAGGCTACAATGTGGTGCAAACGGCGGTGCCGGAGGCCATGTGCCTCACCGACCCTTCTACCGATTTCCTGTCTGAGCTGCCCGATCTTGCGCCTTACTCTAGTATCGGAATCGGGCCCGGCCTGGGCAAAGAAAAAGCCCCCCAGCAGGTGCTGGCGCAACTTCTGCGCGAAGCGAAAGTACCGCTCGTGCTGGACGCCGATGCCTTGAATATACTGGCCGAAAACCGGGAGTTGTTGGCCACTCTCCCCGCTGATTCGCTGCTCACGCCTCACCCCAAGGAATTTGAACGCCTCGCCGGACCGGCCCGCGACGACTATCATCGGCTCGATTTGCTACGCGAATTTTGTCAACAGCACAACTGCTACACCGTTCTGAAGGGCGCGAACACGTGCCTGGGCACGCCCGATGGCACTCTTTATTTCAACAGCACCGGCAACCCTGGCATGGCTACGGGCGGTTCCGGCGACGTGCTTACGGGCATTCTTACGGCATTGCGGGCCCAGCCGCTCTCCCCCCTCGACGCCGCCTTGGTCGGTATTTATGCGCATGGCCACGCCGGCGATTTAGCAGCTCAAGCAACTGGTGAAGCAGGCTTAATAGCGGGCGATATCACACGTTTCATCGGACCAGCTTTGGCGGAACTAACGACCCAAGAGCCGTTTTGAGGGTGTTAGTTGATTTGGCGCTAAAAGCAGTTCAGGATACCCAGTATACTGCGAGAAACTGCACCAACATGACCCCATCGGCCAACACTGCGAAGTAGTAATCGGGGCGCATTTCATCTGCGTACCACACGATTACTGCGGCCAAGGCAATTGGGATGGTAAGTACTAGCAAATAAAGCGGCGTTACGCCCTGAGGGATGAGGACGCCCGCGACGGCTAACGATAGTAAGGCTAATAATTTGGTGGCTTTTACTCCAAAAAGACCCGGAAACGTGTGGGTGCCGCTCAACAGGTCTTTGGTATAGTCGCGGATATCAAATACGAAAGCCAACGCCAGAATAAAGAAAAAGCGACGTGCGAAAAGCACGAGTACTACGGGCGCGGTCAGGGTTTTGTGCAGGTAAAGAGCCGGAATCCAGACGGTAACGGCCGCCCAGACATAAGCAATCAGGAACACTTTGAGCAGCGGCAAATCGCGCAGGGCCCGCCAGCGGCCACGAATACGCACAACGGGCAATGAATACAATAATGATATAGCGGCCAGATGAGCCAGAAAACCAATCATCGGTTTCCAACCATCCAGCCAAAAAAGCCCCCCAGCAACCGCTAATGCGGCTAAGGCCAACATAAACAGCTCACGGCGGTGCTGAATCATCCAGAGCTTGCGGCTCGACAGCACAAGTTGCTGGCGGTGCTTATAGGGCAGCACACTATCGATATTGTACAGGAATAGCGTGGCGGCAAAAATCATTATTCCCAGCCTAGCCGGAATATGCACGCGCCAGAACAGAAATGTAGCCCAGGTAAGCCCCGCCGCCGCCGCCGATACGAGCATGCTGCTATACAGCACAGCATCGGTCCACCGCTTCAGGCCCGCAAAGGCAGAAACAGGAGCCGGCGATTTTTCGATACTATCGTGCATGGCAGCGGGTAGGCAAGCGGGGGGCAAAAAAGGCAACGCGCAGCTCCAAAGATACAGTTCCGCTATTTGCCCGTTTCGGCGTAGCTCGCATCCACCGGCTTCGATTCGGGCGAGCCTTTCTGACGCAGAAAGATGGATAAGACTACAATGGAAACAATGGACAGGAACTCGCTCTGCCAGTTTTGTAGCGATTCAAACCAAAACCGGGAGGTTTGCATATACCCCCACACGCTTACCTGAGCTTCGCCTTCATGTACCTGCTCAATGTTATAGACTTCTGCTCCGCCCAAAGCATGCAGGTATAAGGCGCCCAGAAATAGCAGGAAAAAGGTTAAGCTAAGTGAGTTTTGATACAGCTTCAATACCCAGCCACCGCGCTTTACAGCACTTGGCGCATCCTTCTTATTGGGGTCAGGATCTTGGTCAACTTCTTCTTCCTCGTATAGCTTTTTGGATTCGGAGGAGCCTCGCTGCCGCAGCCAGACGGTGAGCAGCACATATAAGCCCATTTGCAGAAACTCGCTTTCCCAGTTCTCAAACGTGGCTTCTATAAAGTGGCCCGATTGAAAATATTGCCCCAACGAAAGTGGCGCGAGCTGCATCTGCTTCAGTTCATCGTTGTAATCGTACCACCCCGTAAAGAGCTGACCCACAAGCGTAAGCACGACCAAAGTAGTTACGACAAGCGAAAGGCTGTTCTCATAGAGCCAGCGCCATACGGGTGATGCAGGTGGGTGGGTAGGCATACACCGCCTTACGACAGAGCCCCAAAAAAGATAAGCGGTCTGCCAGTGAACCACCAGCAGACCGCTTTAAAGCACAGAAATATCCTTTTTACAACTCAACGCCCGCCGGGCGAGGCTTCACGGGCGGCGTGGCGCCACCTAGCGGAAATGTATCGTTGTAGAGCTTAATGCTGTCGGCGATGATGCGGTAAGCATCTTCGCGGCCCATGAAGCGCTCTACCGACACTTGCTTGTTTTCCAAAGCTTTATAGTCCTCAAAGAAGCGTCGCATCTCGCGTAAGGTATGGGGGGGCAAATCGGCGATGTCGTTGAAGTGGTTCACCGAAATATCGTTGGCCGCCACAGCAATAATCTTGTCGTCCTCCTCATTCTGGTCAATCATCTGCATTACGCCAATGACTTTCGCCTCAATGATACACATAGGCACCACATCAACGGAGCAGATAACCAAGATATCGAGGGGGTCTTTATCGTCGCAGTAGGTTTGGGGAATAAAGCCGTAAGCGGCAGGATAATGCACTGCTGAGAATAGCACGCGGTCCAGTTTGAGCAGGCCGCTGGCCTTATCCAACTCGTATTTGCCTTTCGAACCCTTCGGGATTTCGATGATGCCATTTACAACGTTTGGAGCGTTATCACCGCGCTCTACATCGTGCCAGGGGTTAAAGTGAGTCATTATTGTGAAAGAGAAAGTAAAATCTTGAAATCAGAAGTAAAACTCAGCCACCGCTACGTGCGCGAGTTTGAAATAGGCAAAAGATTATCAGGCCGCAGGTGCGTACGGATTAGCTGGCGTGAAGATGCCGTGAGATGATAAAAAGCTGCGTGTACCTAATTAATCCAGCCTCTAATTAAAGCTAACGCAACACCTCTACCAACGGCTTCCCCGTGCAGCCATCCGGTTCCTGAATGTGGAGCCAGCTGGCAATTGTGGGTGCAATATCGGTAATAGCAGCCGGAGCGCGCGATTCGCCGTGGCGCACGTGCCAGCCCCAGAACACTAACGGCACATGAGTATCGTAGTTGCCCGATGAGCCGTGGGTGGTGCCCCGATTTACCGGATAAGCATACGATTCCAGCCAACCGGGCTCCAGCACGACCAGCACGTCGCCGCTGCGCTTGGGGAAAAAACCGTTTTCCAAGAACATCAGCATGCCGCTTTCCCAGTGTGACTTCTGCAAATCGTCGGAGGTAATGGCACGCGTCACGCCCGCAAACCTCAACACAATATCAGCTACCTCGTCCTGAAACTGCCGTAGGTTTTGTTTGCGCTCAGCAATAAGCGGACGGTTGAGATATACCTGTTGATTGTCATAAGCCAACACCCAGTTACCGGCCCCATGGCGGCGCACCAGTTCGCGCTGCACCGAGTCACGCATGATGCGCGGCCCCACTGAGCCCGCCGGGATGCGGTGGCTGCGCAGAAAGTCGGGCGAGTGTGCCGCACCATGGTCAGCCGACAGGAAAATCAGGGCGTTGCCCTTGCCAACTGTTTTATCCAGATAATCGAGCAACCGTTTTATTTCCAAGTCCAGCCGCAGATAGGTGTCTTCCGCCTCGATGGAATTAGGCCCAAACTGGTGCCCCACGTAATCAGTCGAGGAAAAGCTCAGAGCCAGAAAATCGGTTATGCCCCGCTGGCCCAGTTTCTCTGCCCGAATTGCTTCCATGGCAAAATCAAGGGACAAGGTGTTGCCAAATGGCGTGGAGCGAATCAGGTCAAGGTTACGAGCCGACGCTACGGGGGGCTTTTCGCCAGCGGTTTGCAGGGTGGTCTTCGTCTGCGTGGTCGGAGCAGCACTTAGCGTCGGCAAGTCATGCGGAAATACCGGCTTGGCTTCTCCTCTGAACGGTCCTTCCCAAGGCACATCATCGGCGGTGCTCTCCGTGTATTGCCCGATGGGCAGCAACGTATTCCAAGGCTTATCGAGGTATTGAGCCGGCAGATTTCGTTCGTTAAACTTAGTCACCCACTCAGGCAAGCTGGTTTGGTAAAAGGTACTGGTAATAAAGGCGCCATTCACCCCATCATACCAATACGCACCGGTAGCAGAATGACCAGCTGGCAGAATGGAGCCCCGATCTTTCATGGAGACCCCAATTACTTTTGCCTGAAAATTGGTGGCTAGCCGCAGCTCGTCGGTGATGGTGCTGGTAAGCATGTGGCGCGGCGACTGTTGCCCCGCCTCCGCTGTTCCGCCCACCGACTGCACCGTCTTGTCCTCGGTTACATACGTGGCGCGCCCAGCCTCACGTACAAACCAATTGTTGCCCACAATACCGTGAACGGAGGGCGTAGTGCCTGTATAAATGCTGGCGTGGCCGGGTCCAGTGTAGGTAGGCACATAGTTGTAATGCGTGTTCTCGTAGCTGAATCCTTCGCCAAGCAGCCGTCTAAAGCCTCCTGTTCCATATTTATCCCAATAGCGATAGAGGTAATCGTAGCGCATTTGGTCGACCACAATGCCAACTACCAGCTTCGGGCGGTCAAGGGATTTTCCCTTTTTCTGGGCAAAAGTCGGCGCGGCCAAGACGGCGGCTAGCAACAGGAATAGGCTCTTTTTCAAAACAGTAGCGTGTGTAACCGCCTGGCTTCTTGCGGTTGGCGACAAAAGCCAGCGTTTGCGGCCGCAAAGATAGCCGCCCGCGTCCGTAATCTTTGACCTCACAGCCGAAATAGCCCGCTTGCCGTAAACTGGCAGATTACTGTTTTATTAAATCAATGCCTTCCTGTATGGCTACCGCTTCCGACTATGCCCTCATCTTTGATATGGATGGGGTTTTAATTGATAATACTGCTTACCAAGCTCGCGCCTTTCAGCTCCTATTTCGCGAACATGACTTGACAACCAATGCACGCCGGCTGCTGGAGCGCCTAAATGGTATGCCAGCCACCAACATTTTGAAAACTGTTTTTCGGCATACGGTACCCGAAAAAGACCTCAAGAAGTACGCTGACCAACGTGAGTTTCTGTACCGGGTACTCTATTGGAATAAGCGCCGCGAAGCGGCCGGCCTCACCAACTTTCTGACAGCAGCGCGGTTAGCAGGCTTCAAAATAGGTCTTGGAACAGCTTCACCACCCGAAACGATTGAATACATCATCGACCATTTAAACCTCCGCCACTTGTTCGATACCATTACGGGCAAGGCCGATGTAGAGCGGGGCAAGCCCCATGCCGACACGTTCACCGTTGCCGCCAAGCAGCTTAAGGTAGCGCCGGAGCGGTGTATTGTATTTGAAGATGCCGTACTGGGTGAGCAATCAGCCTACAAGGCGGGCATGCGCTGCGTTTGCCTTAGCACGAGCGTGAAAGCGAGCAAATTTCAAAACCCCATGAAAGTCATAAAGGACTTCACCGAAATTACCCCCAGGATGTGCTGGATCTTGTAGAGCAATTCCCTAATGCACCGAAGCCTGATAAGCAATTGGCACAACGTCAGTATGCAAAGCTTTAGATCACGTCTTCCATAAAAAAGCCCCCAGAATGTTTCTGGGGGCTTTTTTATGGAAGTAAATTTTTCTAGCGACTCGCTGCTAGTGCTTCAGCACCACCCACAATTTCAAGAATCTCAGTGGTAATTGCCGCTTGGCGCGTACGGTTGTACGTGAGCTTCAGGGACTTCAACAACTCACCAGCATTTTCAGTGGCCTTATCCATGGCCGTCATGCGGGCACCGTGCTCTGAGGCGTTGCTTTCCAGCACAGCCTTATATAGCTGCACCTTCAACGACTGCGGAATAAGGGTTTGCACGATTTCCTCTTTCGAGGGCTCAAAAATGTAGTCAACATTCGCAGTAGGCGTTGCCGTAACGGGTGCCTCAACGGCTACGAGCGGCAACAACTGCTCCGCGCGTACTATTTGCGTCGCTACGTTTTTGAACTCGTTGTATACCATGGTCACCTCATCGAACTGACCGGAACGGAAACCTTCCATTGCTTCCTCAGCCGCCACGCGCACTGTATCGAATGATAAAGAGCCAAAAACGTGGTTGTAATTGCCTAGCATCGGTAGGCGGCGACGCACGAAATATTCGTGAGCACGCTTACCAATAGCCAATACAGTTACATTGCCAGCTGCCGCTTGAGCGTTATAACGGCTTGTTAGCAGTTGGTTTACTCCTTTGAAAATGTTGCTATTGAAGGCACCAGCCAAGCCACGATCAGAAGTGATAGCTATGACAAGCACACGACGCACTTCGCGCTGCGCGCTGTATTCACTTTCTACTCCGCTTTCGGCTGAGCTAGTCAGATTGCTCAGAATGCTGTTTAGCCGCTGGGCATAGGGGCGCATGCGCAGGATGTTATCCTGTGCGCGGCGCAGCTTCGCCGCCGCCACCATTTTCATGGCTTTGGTGATTTGCTGCGTGCTCTGCACCGATATGATGCGGCTGCGAACTTCTTTTAAACTAGCCATTCTAGATTATCAACTTGTTGAACACCTGATAACTGAATGATTAGCTCCAGGAGCAGCCTCATTCAGTTATCAGGTATCTAACTATTTATTTTGCGTAAGACGCCGACAAGTCCTTCGCTACCTGACGGATAGCGTTCGTGATACTGTCGTCGAGCTTACCTGCTTTCAGCGCTTGTAGCGCCTCCGGATGACGGGTTTGCATAACTTGGCGGAACTCAATCTCGAAGGCGCGCACCTTCTCAACGGGCACATTGTCCAGCAAGCCATTGGTAGCAGCATAGATAATAGCTACCTGATCTTCCACCTTGACAGGCGAGAACTGAGGTTGCTTCAGAATCTCCAAGTTGCGACGGCCACGCTCAATAGTGAGCTTAGTAGAAGCATCGAGGTCGGAACCGAACTTGGCGAAAGCCTCTAGTTCACGGAACTGGGCTTGGTCCAGCTTCAGCGTACCGGCAACTTTCTTCATCGACTTGATCTGAGCGTTACCTCCTACGCGCGACACCGAGATACCTACGTTAATAGCAGGACGCACACCGGAGTTGAACAAGTTGGTTTCCAAGAAGATCTGGCCGTCTGTAATTGAGATTACGTTGGTCGGGATATAGGCTGATACGTCACCAGCTTGGGTCTCGATCAGGGGAAGAGCTGTCAGTGAACCACCGCCTTTTACTAAGTGCTTAATGCTCTCAGGCAAGTCGTTCATGTCGCGGGCGATAGTGTCGGAAGCATTAATCTTCGCGGCACGCTCCAGCAAACGGCTATGCAGATAGAACACGTCACCAGGATATGCCTCGCGGCCTGGAGGACGACGTAGCAACAATGACACCTCACGGTAAGCCACTGCTTGCTTCGATAAGTCATCATACACAACCAGTGCTGGGCGACCAGTATCGCGGAAGAACTCACCGATAGCAGCACCTGTGAAGGGAGCAAAGAACTGCATCGGAGCTGGATCAGAAGCCGAAGCCGCAACAACCACTGTGTAGTCCATAGCGCCACCGCGCTGCAGAGCGTTTACTACTTGGGCCACCGTAGAAGCCTTCTGACCTACGGCTACATAAATACAGAATACAGGCTCACCACGCTCGAAGAACTCACGCTGATTCAGAATAGCGTCAAGAGCAACGGTAGACTTCCCCGTCTGACGGTCACCGATGATTAATTCACGCTGGCCACGGCCAATCGGAATCATGGCGTCGATAGCCTTGATACCTGTTTGCAGTGGCTCGTTCACTGGCTGACGGTAGATAACACCGGGAGCTTTGCGCTCTAAGGGCATTTCATACAGTTCACCAGCAATTGGACCACGACCGTCGATGGGCTGACCGAGTGTGTTTACCACGCGGCCAATAATGCCTTCACCTACTTTGATGGAGGCGATTTTATTTGTGCGGCGTACCGTAGCTCCCTCGCGAATATCGCTGTAGTCGCCGAGCATTACGGCACCTACGTTGTCTTCTTCAAGGTTAAGAACTAGGGCTTGCAGGCCGTTTTCAAATTCTAGCAATTCCCCCGACTGGGCATTGCCCAGTCCGTAGATGCGGGCTACACCGTCGCCCACCTGCAGCACCGTGCCGACTTCTTCAAGTTCGGCTGCGGTCTTGAAATTGGACAACTGCTCCCGCAGGATGGCGGATACTTCATCCGGACGTACTTCTGCCATGATGCTGAGTTATAGTTGGGGTTGGTAGGGGTTCTGAGAGAACTCGCCGCGCAGCTTGCGCAAGCGGTTGCGCACCGAGTCATCAATTTGCTGATCACCCACGCGCAGCACGAAACCGCCAATGAGTGATTCGTCAACTTTCTCGGTAAGCGTAATGCTCTGGAGGCCGGTCTGACGGCGTACCAGTTGGGTTACTTCCTCGCGCAATGCGGGAGTCAGGGGCTGAGCCGTTGTGACTTGGGCCACCTGAATACCGCGGAGGGTTTCGTATTGACTCTGAAACTCAGTAGCTACCCATTCCAAGGCACTTTCGCGGTTGTGCTGCGTGATGATGGTGAAAAACTTCTCCGTCACCTCCGACACTTTGCCACCGAAAATGGCGCGCAGAATAGCTAACTTCTTGTCGTGCTTCACAATAGGGTTACGCAGCAAGAGACGCAAGTCACGGTTCTGCTCCAAAGTTTTGGCAAACAGATCCATATCTTCCTTTACCTGCGGCAGATTGCCCCGCTCCTGGGCCAAGTCTAGCATAGACTTAGCATAGCGGGAAGCAGCTCGTTGTTCAGACATTTTTTGTAAGAGTTTGAAACTGGCATTTTAGAGCCTGAAGCAAGATTACCATTTGGTACAATCCCTTCTAACTCTTCGTTACCCGCTTCTTTAGTTAAGCTTTACGTCTTTCAGGTACGAGTCTACGAGTTGCTGCTGGGAGCTACTGTCGGCTAGTTCGCGACGCAAAATGCGCTCAGCAATATCAATAGAAAGCTGAGCAGCCGTGTTTTTCACTTCAGCCAGTGCAGCATTTTTCTCGTTCTGAATGGCTTCGCGGGCCTGCACGATCATGCGGCCGCCTTCTTCATTCGCCTTCGTCTTGGCTTGCTCGATCAACTGGTTAGCCATTTGAGTGGCTTCCTGCATGATCTTGTCACGCTCTTGGCGAGCTTCAGTCAGCAGCTTTTCGTTGCCGGCTTTCAACTGTTGCATCTCTAGCTTGGCTTGGTCAGCCATACGTAGGGCGCTTTCAATAGAATCTTCCCGCTCTTTAAGGGAGGCAAGAATGGGACGCCAAGCAAACTTGGCCAGCAAAAGCAGCACCAAGCCAAAAATCACCAACTGCCAGAAGATCAGGCCTAATTCGGGGGTTACTAAGGGAGGCATAAAGCGGTAGTTAGTATGGGGTAATCAGTATGTAATTGGTAGTTAGTGCTGCTCAATAGATACTGGCAGCACCTCAGATGCAGTAGGTGGATTCTATATTCAGTGCCAACTACCAGCTACTAAATACTCACTACTAAAAAGCCAAGTCAGCCCGCCGCGCCGTGCGCCGAAGCGACGCGCAGCGGGCTGCTTAGGCGGGTGCCCCTATCTCTAGAGGTTGAAGGAAATCAGCAAGCAGACTACAACTGCGAACAGACCCAGACCTTCGATCAGAGCCGCTACAATCAGCATAGCAGTTTGGATGCGACCTGCAGCTTCGGGCTGACGGCCAATGGCTTCCATGGCGCTACCACCGATGCGGCCGATACCCAGACCAACACCAAGAGCAACCAGACCGGCACCGATACCGGCACCCATTACGGCTAGACCAACCGAATTGGAAACGTCACTGACAGCCTGCAAAAACAGAGAAAGAAGCATAAAACAGAAATTAGAGGGAAGTGAAAAACGAAAAAATCAGGGTGAGAAATATATACTGAATGACTTAGTGACCGTGCGCTGGAGTAGCGGAATTGTCGCCACCAATCTGCAGATCAGCATCGTGGTGATGCTCCTCTACGGCACCGCCGATATACATGGCAGTTAGTAGCGTGAAGATGTAGGCTTGCAGAATAGCGACTAGCAGTTCCAGCATATTGATAAACAAGCCAAAAGCCAAGGTAACGGGGCTAATCAATACGCTTTGAAAGATGAAAATCAAGCTAATAAAGCTCAGAATCACGATGTGGCCGGCTGTGATGTTGGCAAACAGACGAACCATAAGCGAAAATGGTTTTACCACCACACCGATAAGCTCTACTGGAATCATGATGGGCAGCAAAGCCTTTGGTACACCAGGGGTAGCAAAAATATGAGCCCAGTAATTCTTGTTTGAGCTAAATAAGGTGATAAGCAGCGTCAGTACTGCCAAGGTCAAGGTGACGGCGATGTTGCCGGTGAGGTTAGCAGCACCTGGTAGCAGACCTAGTAAGTTGCTGAACCAGATAAAGAAGAACACTGTGAGTAAATACGGCATGTAACGCTCGTACTTAGGCCCGATGGCTTTTTTGCCTACTTCATCACGAATAAAGATGATGATTGGCTCGAAAAAGGACTGAACGCCCTTAGGAGCACCACCTTTATTCGTCTTGTAACGGCCAGCTACCGTAAAGAAAATGCCTAGTAACAGCGCTGCGCTCAACATCAGCGAGGCAACATTCTTAGTAATGGAGAAGTCGTAAACTTTACCGCCATCTTCGGCGATAAGGTGCTCATGCTCCAGCTTCAGGCCATTATATGTTTTGCCTTCAGCAAGCTGAGACGAAGAGAATACGCTTAAACCTTTGCCAGGCTGAAAAGCTATAATTGGCAGCGGAATAGTGAAGTGAATGCCGTGGTCTTTCTCGTCGCCAAGGGTAGCAAAATGCCATTCGTGGGCATCGCCAATGTGGTGCAGAATCATCTCGCCGGGGCTGAAGGCTTCCGAGTCGGTGGCTTCTTCAACAGTGGGCGCGTGCTCTTGGGCAAAAACAGGAAGCGAAAGAATGCAAAAGAGAGCTATCAGTAAACGCTTCATTCAGAGTAATTTAGGTGGGAGCAGGATATTGGACTAACCCTGTTTTGAAAACGGGCGCAAGTTACTCAGGACGCTCCAGATTTCAAACCCGGCGAAGAGAAAATACAGGATAAAAAAGCCCCCCAGAAATGTCCAGAGCCCTGGGCGCTCTTGAGCACCGCCCTTATAAAGGAATACAAGCACCAACCCCACCGACAGTAGTAAGCGCACTACCATCGAACCAAAGTAGGCACCCATAAAATTGTCGGGGTTGGCCCGTATGAGCCGGGAAGTGACCCAATAGGTTATAAGCGTCAGGAGGGCGAAGAACCCAAATACGTAAATGGTGAGCGGATGAATGACCGCCGTCCCAAACTGAGTGGATAAAGCATAGAAAATACCCCCCAGCAGCACACAGAAAATTAAAAACTGACGTAGAAAAATCATTATATGTTGGGTTATGCTTTATCGGTGATGCTTGGCAGTGAGGTACTATCCAATAGAAATAAGAATACTATGAGTCGCGGGTAAGGGAGCGAATAACTTGGTACATCGCTATAAATACACCAAGCAACATCAGCACAATGGTATACCACGGCCGCTCATTCTGAAAACGCTCGTCGAGCGCAGTGCCAGCCCAAGCACTTAAGCCAATAATTGCCAACATCTGAAATCCTAACCCTGAATACTTAGCAAAAGCACGCAAGCGGTCCGGATTGGAGTTGTTGGGCTTATCAGGCGGGGGAACAGCGGCAGGCATCGTAAATAGTAGGATGGGGGGCAAAAGTATAACTTTTCAACACACAAATGCCGGTTCCAATTCCTTAGTATTATGGAGTTATGAAAAGGAGGCAGGGAAAAAGCCGTAATTTTACCCGAAGCTATACGTTGAGAAGAAAATGCCTCCCAGCCTTGTCGAACGAATCGGCCGCTGGGACGCGTTAAACAGCCAACCCACCGCTCTGATTTGCTTTCTATTTTGACTACTTCTCCGCTCTTACGGTTGTTTTCAATCCCGATGGCTTTGCTGCTGTTGGTAATGAGTATGGGTGCTTGTTCCTCGGAGCGCAAATCAGTGGTGGGCCGCACCTATCAGAATATTGTGGCACGGGATAACGGCTATTTTCTTGCTCGCGAGAAAATGCGCGCCACGGAGGCGACGCTGTACGCCGCTCGAATCAACGATTACAACCGTTTCCTACCCCTCTTCCCTACTCTCGACGACGCGACCGTAACCAAAATAACGGCCGACCTCGACGATATTATAAAAAAAGCATCTCTGCCCCTCCAATACCAACCGGGCAGTGCTTGGACGGATGACAGCTACCTCGTTATTGGGAAAGCACGCTATTATAAGAAGGAGTACGCAGAAGCAGCCAAGACATTCCGTTATATCAACGGCAGCAGCGAAGACGCCACGGTGAAGCAGGAAGCCTTAATCTGGCTTATGCGTACATATCTGGCGCTCAAAGAGTACGATAATGCCGCCGCGGTATCGGATGTGCTGGATAAGGAAGAAGGCCGTGAGAGTACTGCCCGCGAGTTATTTCTGACCCGCGCAGAGTATCATTTGCTAACCGGTAATCCGAAGCTGGCCACTGAGAATCTGAACAAGGCTATCCCATATATCAAACCCAAAAACGAGCGCTCACGCACCCGCTACATTTTAGCACAACTATATCAGGCTCAGGGGCAGGATAAGGAGGCGTATGCTGAGCTAAACCAGATTCTGAAGCGCAATCCGCCTTATGAGCTGGATTTTTATTCCAAGCTGCTGCTAGGTCAGGTCTCCGATTTGAATACCGATAGAGCGCGGCTAGACAAGTATTTTGTGAAGCTGCTCAAGGATCCCAATAATAAGGAGTACCGCGACAAGGTACTGTATGAGATGGCGCGGCTCGACTACCGCCAGCAGCGCTACCCCGAGGCCTTGGCCCTCGTACAGCAGTCGTTGCGCGTGCCTACGCCTAACCGAGTACAGAAATCGTACACCTATTTGCTGGCGGGTCGTATTTATTATGAGAACCTACAACGGTATCAGCTAGCGGCAGCCTATTACGATAGCGCAGTACAAAATTTGCCCCCCACGGCACCCGAGTATGCAGCTACGGCTGAGCGAGCTCAGATTCTGCAGGAGTTTGCTAAGCAAATTACCATCATTGAAACACAGGACAGCTTGCAAGCCTTAGCGCGGCTAGATACTGCCGCGCTACGCACGCGCCTTAGTGAATATGCTAAAGTAGAAATTGCTTCTCGGCAACAGCAAGCCGAACGCCTAGCCGCCGCCGATAAAGCTCAAGAAGTACGTCAGCAGCAGGCGCAAGCCTATACCGGCGTCAGCGAAACCCGGGCGGGGAACCCTGACATTGATCCGGCGGCATTCGCTACTATCAACACGGGCGCCCAATGGTACTTCGACAATCCGACGGCGCTTAGCACGGCCCGGTCTGAGTTTCAGCGGCGTTGGGGTAATCGACAGCTCCAAGACAATTGGCGGGTCAGCAGCCAGGTTAGCGGGGCCCTTGCTACCAATCCGAGCGGGGCCGGACCAGCTACCAACCCCGGTGCTGCCGGAAGTGGAGTCAACTCTCCCAATGGCGCTGCTCCCACTGGGGCCAATGATGCTGCGGCATTTGAGCGTGGCTTAGTAGCCCAATACCGACAGAATATTCCGCTTACCGCGCCGCAACTACAAGCGTCACAGAAGCAAATGGAAGAGGCCTTATTCGCGCTGGGAGGCATTTATAACCAGCAGCTACGAGAGCCCGCTCGCGCCGCCGAAACCTATGATAAGCTCATAGCAGGCTACCCCAATAGCACCCATCTGCCCGAAGTATATTACAGCCTCTATTTGATCTATAAAGATCAGAATGACCCAAAGGCCGAAGTATATAGCCAGCGGCTGCGCGAGGTATTTCCTAATTCATCCTACGCCCGCCTCGTTGGCGATCCAGAATATTTGCGGCGCACCTCGCAGGCGAATGCACAAGTAGGCATCTTGGTAGATTCGGCATTTGTGCTTTATAAAAAGCAAGACTTTAAAAAGTCTGCTGACCTGCTCGACCAGGTAAAGCGCCGATACCCGGATAACGCCTTGAACGATCGGGTAGCTTTCCTCAATACCCTGCTTACTATCCGTACCCAACCGCCACTATCGGCCCAGGCAGCGGTAGAGAAGTTTTACAAGGACTATCCGAGCAGTACATTGGCTCCACAAGCGGCCATTTTGCTGAAGTCGTATCAGGATTATAAGGCTGGCAGCATTAATGGCGCATTAGCCTCCACAGAAAAGCCCCCCATATCTGCTTTTCGACCTGGTGAGATAGATACTCGGCGGCGCGTAGCAACAACACCTGAAAATCGTCCGGTAGTCCCCGTCAATCGAGTGCCAGCCCCACCGGTTTCCGCTCCTAGCCCAGCTTCAACCGTCAATCCAACTCCTGCTAAACAACCCGCTACGGCGGTAACCAAACCAGCCGAAAAGGGTAGTACAGCCAAACCTGCTGCTTCTGCAACAGTTCCGGCCAAAGAAGTAACTGCTCAGCCGAATGCATCGACTCCAGCAGTATCGCCGGGGGCAAATCTACGCCTCCCTCTGCTGAGCCGGCGGCCACTCCTTATCTGAATAACCCGGCCACAGGGCATGCAGTAGTGCTCATCTTCCCTAAGGGAGCAGCACCCGTTGCTACCCTACCGGCCGCTCTTGCCACCTATAATAACCGTTTCTATCGAGCCAATAACTTGCAAGTACAGCCCTCTGCGCTCGGCGATTCAGTGGAATTGGTAGTGGTACAAACATTGCCGGTCCAAAAAGCGGCGCAGAGCTACGCCCTCAAACTGCGCGGGCCGCAGTCGCCGCTAAGCCGATTACGGGGTGCGGGTTACCAAATCCTGGTTATCGGTATTGATAATCTCCCTCTGCTACTTCAAACTAAGGATTTAGCTGAGTATCAACGCTTCTACGAAAGAGAAATCAAGAATTGATAATTGCCAGTGCCAGATGAGTCAGCGCACCTTGGACTCTATACCACTCAATACCCTTCCTGATTTCGCGTTCCTAGCTTATAATCTCCCTAAAGAATGGCTATTCCTGCCACCAAAACCAAAGTCCAGCCACGTAAGCCCCAACGGTCAGGGCGCTTCACGGGCCTTACGCGCACACTATGGATGCTTTTTGGCTTCGGGCTAATTGGCTTCGTCGTGTATGTGATGGCCGTGAGTGTCAATTTTATGAACCTGTTTGGGCGAATGCCTAATCTCAAAACGCTGGAAAACCCCAAGAGTGAGCTCGCCTCCGAGATCTACTCGGCCGATGGCGTACTGATGGGCAAGTATTTCCGCGAAAACCGCACGCCAGTTGGCTACGATGAGCTGCCTCAAAACTTGATTGATGGCCTGATTGCTACCGAAGACGTTCGTTTTGAGAGCCACTCAGGCATCGATTTGAAAGGCCTGTTTGCTGTTCCTTATTATTATGTCGCGGGGCGCATTCGGCGGGGATCGAGCACACTTACGCAGCAGGTAGCAAAGGTGCTGTTCCGCACTCGCGCCGACCTTAATGATGGCACTCTTAGCCACGTACCCGGCCTGCGTATGCTTATCATCAAGACCAAAGAATGGATAATGGCCATTCGGCTGGAGCGCAACTATACCAAGCGCGAAATCATGACGATGTACTTGAATATCAACGAGTACGGATCGAACGCCTTTGGTATTAATGTCGCTGCTAAGACCTTTTTTAATAAGCAGCCCAAAAACCTCACGCTGGAGGAATCAGCTCTTTTGGTGGGCGTACTTAATGCACCTTCGTATTTCAGCCCGGTGGAGCATCCTGAGCGAGCCAAAAGCCGCCGTAACTGGGTGCTGAGTCAGATGCTGAAATATGGCTACATCGATCAGGCTTCGCACACGGCAGCGACTGCTAAACCTATTGCACTGACTTATAATGTTGAAAATGCCAATAAGGGTATTGCGCCTTATTTCCGTCGGGAAGTCAGCAAAGCACTGTTGCAATGGAGCCGTGAAACTGACCACGACCTCTACGCCGACGGCCTAAAGATTTATACCACCATCGATTCGCGGATGCAGAAGTATGCCGAATCAGCCGTGGCGGAGCATATGAAGCAGCAACAGAAGCTGTTTGCCCAGCATTGGAAAGGTCAGCAGCCATGGCGTGATGAAACGGGCCGCTTGATTCCGAACTTCCTACAAACAGCAATCAAGCGGACGGAGCGTTATAAGTCTCTCAATACCCGCTTTGAAGGCAATAAGGACTCGATCAACTACTATCTGAATAAGAAGTATAAGATGATGGTGTTCAGCTGGCAGGGCGAGAAGGAAATGACGATGTCGCCGTTAGATTCATTGGCGTACTATAAGCGCTACCTGCAGGCCGGCTTTATGGCCATGAACCCGCTGAATGGTCAGATTAAAGCGTGGGTAGGTGGTACTAACTTTAAGTACTTCAAATACGACCACGTAAAGCAAGGCACACGGCAACCGGGTTCCACGTTCAAGCCTTTTGTATACACAGCAGCCATCGACCAAGGCTATTCACCTTGCTATCAGGTTCAGGACTTGGCCATCACCTTCCCCGCAGAAGCTGGTCGGCCGGCCTACACACCGCGCAACTTTGAGGGGGGCTATTCTGGTCGCACCTTCACAATCCGGCAGGCAATGGCCCGCTCGATGAACTCGATTACGGCCTTCCTAGTGCAGAAACTAGGTCCTGAAACCATTGTTGCTTACGCCAAGCGCTTAGGTATTACCTCCCCTATCGAAGCTGTACCGGCTGTCGGTTTCGGCTCTAGCGATGTGAGTATTTATGAGTTGTGTGGTGCTTACGGCACCTTTGTAAATAAAGGAGTTTGGACTTCACCCATGATGGTGACGCGTATTGAAGACAAGAATGGTAACGTATTGCGCGAATTTGTCCCCAGACCCGTGAGGCCTTAAGTGAGGAAACCGCTTACCTAATGACGCACATGCTGCAAGCCTCGACCACCGAGCGCGGCGGCACCTCTACCATTCTTAAAACGGGCTTTAAGTTTCCGTATGAGATGGGGGGCAAAACTGGTACTACTTCGAACTACTCTGACGCCTGGTTTATGGGTATCACGCCCGACTTGGTATGTGGCATGTGGGTGGGCGGCGAAGACCGGAGCATCCACTTCCGTAACGGTTCCAATGGCCAAGGGGCTCGGGCGGCGCTACCTATCTACGGCTTATTTATGCGTAAAGTATACGGCGATAAGAGCCTTGATGTAAGCAAAGGACCTTTCCCAAAGCCAGCGCAACCGCTGAGCATTGAGATTGACTGTAGCCGTTATTATGGTGGCCAGCGCGATACCATTCCAGTAGATCAGAAGCTAAATCAGACCGATCTTGATATCCTTAACGGACAAGAGATTTAAGTAAGCGTAGTATATAGCGAACTGGCTTTTTAGAAAAACAAAATCGTGGCTGGTGTGCCGTACCAGCCACGATTTTGTTTTTCTACTGTCTTTGTGAGTTTTGGAAATTCCTCTGTACACCTTCGCGTTCTTTATTTGCGTACTTCTATCAGGACATTTATTCTGCGCCTAATTCCCACTATATGGCCGCCAAAGCCCATTTACAAGAGCAAATCCGTCAGCTTCCTCATCGTCCGGGTGTATACAAATACTTTGATGATGAAGGTATTATCTACGTTGGTAAAGCGGTTGACCTGCGCAAGCGCGTAAGCAGCTACTTTACCAAGCAAGATCACAACAAGAAGACTCAACAGCTAGTCAAGAATATCAAGCGCATCGAGTTCACAATAGTAGACAGTGAATCCGACGCCTTTTTGCTTGAAAACAACCTCATTAAGCAGCATCAGCCTAAGTATAACATCCTGCTGAAAGACGGCAAGACGTATCCCTATTTATGCTTAACGAATGAGCGGTTTCCGCGCCTGATTCCTACGCGAAAGAAGATCAACGATGGCTCGCGCTATTATGGCCCATACGCCAACTTAACGGCTATGAACGTGATACTGGAGTTGATTCGGGCCTTGTACCCATTGCGTACCTGCACGTATAATCTCACCCCGGAAAACGTTGCTGCCGGTAAGTTTAAAGTTTGTCTGGAGTATCACCTAGGCAACTGCAAAGGCCCTTGTGAAGGATTGCAGGATGAGGAAACATACAATCAATACATTCAGCAGATACGTAGCATGTTGAGCGGTAATCTCACCGTTCCCAAGGCTTATTTCCGGGAGCGCATGATGGCCGCCGCCCAGGAGCAACAATATGAGTTAGCCCATACTCTTAAGAAAAAGCTGGACCGCCTCGACGAATTCCAAGCAAAATCGACGGTAGTAAATGCTTCACTGTCGAATATCGATGTTTTCTCGATTGCGTCGAATGAGAAGAGTTCTTTCATCAATTATCTGAAAGTCATGAATGGCTCTATCATTCTGACGCAGTCGCTGGAAGTGCAGAAGAAGCTGGACGAGACTGACGAGGAAATTTTGCCCCCCTTAATCATGCAGATGCGGGAGGAGTTCGAGAGTGAATCAAAGGAGATTCTCACGAACGTTGCCCTACCTCCTTTGCCGCTTCCTGGGGTTGTTGTATCCACCCCGCAAATTGGTGATAAGCGCAAGCTTTTAGAGTTGAGCATCAAGAATGTGCTCTATCTACGCAAGGAAAAGGAGAGCATGAATGACCGCTCCAAGGACCTGAATGAGGTTCGCATCATGGAGACCATAAAGAAGGATCTGCGCCTAACAGAGCTACCAAAGCACATCGAATGCTTCGACAACTCTAATTTTCAGGGAGACAACCCTGTGGCGGCCATGGTTTGCTTTCGTAATGCCAAGCCTAGCAAGAAAGACTATCGGCATTACCACATCAAAACAGTCATCGGTCCCAACGACTTCGACTCTATGTACGAAGTCGTAACACGTCGCTATCGCCGGCTCGTGGATGAAGGAGCTTCGCTACCCCAATTAGTTATTGTGGATGGAGGCAAAGGGCAGCTTAGTATGGCTGTCAAAGCCCTGAAAGACCTCAATCTTTGGGGTCAAATCCCAGTGATAGGCATTGCCAAGCGCTTGGAGGAGATCTATGTTCCCAATGACCCATTACCGCTTTACATAGATAAGAAAAGTGAGTCGTTGCGCCTGTTTCAGCGTATGCGCGACGAGGTGCACCGGTTCGGTATCACCTTTCACCGTAACCGACGGGATGCGGCAACGCTCAAAACAGAACTGACGGATGTCAAAGGTCTTGGACCAGCTACAGCCGAAAAGTTGCTGAGTAAGTTTAAATCCGTTAAGAAGATTCGTGAGTTGAGCGAGGCTGAGTTAGTAGCAGAAATAGGCAAAGCGAAAGCGCGTGTTTTACTGACATATTTTGAGCAACAAGAGCAGGCAGCTGAATAAATCAATTGGTCATTACTTGAACTCAGCTAACAACAAAAAAGCCCCCCAGCGACGTTGCTGGGGGGCTTTTTTGTTGTTAGCTGAAGCTTAAAAGCTCCACAAGTTGTATTCGTACTCAATCAGGTCAGCAGCAGCTTGTTGCGAGGCTAGAATACCTTGCTGTTGGCTACCATAGATCTCATCCAGACGAGCATCGCTTGGGTTAGAAACCTGTACGATATACGAGTTAAACAACCATAGCTCAAATGCGTCGGCCAAGTTCTTGTGCTGAGCGTCATTCTGAGGGTTGAACCAGATAGCCTTATCAGGATTGTTACGGAACATCTTCACCAGATCACTGTACTTGAACGTACCGATCTCTTTTTCAATGCCCGAGGTATTCGAGCTAAGAGTGGATGGCACCAACAACGTGATGGTTTTGATGTCATGATACATCCGCGACCGTTTCTTGTCGAAGATCATATCCTCCTTTAACTCCATTTGATACAGATCCTTGTAGCGATATTCGTAACTAGCTGGTGCACCGGCTACGGCGGGAGCGCTGGTTCCAGCGGCTGGTTTAGCCGCAGGAGCGCCCCAACCGTCGTCATTTGCGCCAGCATCTGCCTCAGTGAAGCCAGCAGCCTTTTCTTCGTCGCTAAGTTCATTAGCCGACTCAGCAAACGACATATTAGCTAAAACCTCAGCAGGCGTGAAAGTGCTTGTCAAAGAATCGTTGCGATAAGCCTGAATTTCACCGCGCTTTACTGCCTCAAGGATAACCTTACTGATTTCCTTGCCCTCGGAGAACATCGGCTTATTCTGCTTTTCACGCAAATCAACAGCCCGAGTTATCGTCTTACTGAACATAATGTCCGAGTTTGGGATAGGTCGGTGCGAGCCATTACTACTCGCAGTAGTGGATTGCTCCTGAGCCGAAGCTGTCAATGACAGTGTAAGGCCGGCGGCCAGAGCAGCGAATGAAAGGAATTTATTCATACCGTGATAAGCAATTAAAAGCGACGGTTAGTTCAGGAAAGAGCAACTAGACGAGCGGGATGTTGAACTGCTTCGACACCTTCACTTCTTCCTGCTGATTTTGGAAATTCAAACGGCGAACTTCCTTTACTTCGATGTACAGACGGTCGCCTTCACGAGCCGAATTTACTACATCATTCAAGTTAGCATCTGGGCCATTGATAGTACGAGCTGGCATGGCTGGACGCTTACCACGAACCAATGTAATCTCGTACTGTGTCACACGATAGCGAGCATCTTCAGGCAAGAAAGTCTGGAAACCAGCATCTGGAATTGCCTTTAGGCTCATGTTGCGCACTGCGGTAATAGGTGTGCCTTGCTTCTCATTAGCCTCACGACCGCCTACGATGCACTTAATTTCAGGCTTTGGAATGGGTCGTACTTCGAAGGTTTGTGAGCCAATAGCATTACCGTTGCTGCTTACGCTCAAGGTTACTTGCTTAGCATTTGGCACTAAGGTGATGTCACCAGTCTTAGAACCAGGAATCGCTTGTGCACCGGAAGCAGAGAAGCTTGGCTTGTATTGAGCACCCAAAGCAGGCACTTGTACATTTAGCTTGTTACCGCATTTGAAGTACAAGGCTTGTACTGAAGCAGATTGAATCTGCATGACAGGCTTCGTTACGGTGTAGGAAACAGGCACTTTGAAAGTAGTATCACGACCATTCTGCTTGAAACGAACCGTGCCAATCCATTGCTTCTTAGCGTTACCGGCAGCATCAAATCCACCAGGAGTAGCTGTGAACTCTACCTTGCCTTTTCCATCAGGACCCACTGGAATGGGTGTGCCATTCATAGTCATGGTGGGTCGCAACGTGCTGGCAGAAGCCGTAAGGAACAACTCTGCTTTGTACTTAGTACCGGCAGCCACTGTGTTAGACTCTGCACTAGCGAACGCCCCAACTTTATCAAAAACAATAGTTTGGGCACCAACTTTTGCTCCTAGAGCGCTCAAGGCATCAGCTTCAAGCTTCAACACTTCCGTTTCTTTCTGAGAAAGTACAGCCAAAGCAGCTACTAATGGAGTATTCTCGAAGTTCAGCTCAGCGAAGTTCTTATTCTTCTGCTCTGGATCGATCACCATTGGATCCTCTTTAGCATCGAGGGCTAGTGGTGCAGCATTCGGAACATACTGCTTGATGTAAGCTGAGTACTTATTCAACTCATCCTTCATAGGATAAGCTGCGCCGTTACGGTTGCCACCCAACATGGTGATAGCTACCTTATCTTCGGCACTCATGTTCTTATACTCGTTCTTACCCTTGGTGTTCTCTGTAGATGTTACGAGCTTGTCACGAACATCACGCAGATATGCCACCATTTTGGCCGTCTGCTGGCGTACTTCCTCGCTTTGCTTCAGCACAGCTAGGTCACGCGCTTGGTTCTGATTTTTCTGTACGGTTGCAGCAATGCCTTTTACCGTATTGGCATTAGCAGTGGAAGTCTTATCGTTGACGCCCAGCAAGCTATCATCCAGAAATTTAAACTTCAGCAAAATTGCTGAGTTGACTTGTAGGGCCAGAAGAGCAGTCAGTACCAAGTACATCATGCCTATCATCTTCTGCCGTGGAGTCTCTTTTGCTCCCGCCATTGTATTTTGCTAATCTATAACTGTGTGGACAGAACCCTTCTTGGCTATCGTAGTATAAATACTAGCTGGTAGCACGCATCGCATTTAGCATGTTGCCATAAACGCGGTTGAGGGAATGAAGATTGGTAGTAAGGCTAGTAACCTCTTGCTTAAACTGCTCGGTTTCCTTACCAGCCTCGGTTAGGTTCTCCATAGCCTGGCTCAATGTGCCATAGAACTTGTTCATAGATTTGAGGTGCGTGTTAGCATCCTGCAATTCCATTTCATAAACTGCATTCAGAGCGCCTAAGTTTTTGGTTACGTTCTGCACTTGTAGGTGATACTCCTTAGCATCAGAAGTAGCATCTGACATAGCAGCCATAGCCTCGGCTGTGTTTGCATAAGAAGCAGTGATACGCTCAAGCGACTGGGTGGCAGTACGCACTTTCGTGGTGTACTCTTCTGTAACGTTAGTAGCTTCACCTAGTGAAGACAATTGCTGCGTAGTGTTGCTCAAACGATTCAAGCCTTCGCCTAAGGAAGATATAGCAGCAGGAGTTACGTTAGCATCCTTCAGCATATCGTCTAATTTACGAGTCAGCCCCGTGCTGTTATTATTAGTAGAGAAGCTAGGATCACCAGTGGAAGGATCATAACCTTCAGCCAATTGAGGATATACGAGACCCCAATCGGGCTCCTTGGATGTAGGTTGGAAAGCACTAAGGAAGAATATCAGGGCTTCTGTACCGAGACCTACCATCAACATTATATCAGCACCTTTCCAGTGCAGAATTTTAAACAAAGCTCCAATGATTACGACCGCTGCCCCGATGCCATAAATCTTGGGCATGATCACATCAAAGAAGAAATTACCGCCTTTTGCTGCCATTTTAAGTAAGAATTGAAAAAAGTTGGTTGGAAAGGATGAAGAATGTATGAAAATGTAAAATGAGATAGCGCTTAGGAAGCTCTAGTTCAACTGGCGGTTAGTTCCCATACCAATTTGAATCATAGCAGTGCGGAATCCGATGTAAGAACGAGCCGAGTCCTGGTACTCAAAATTGCGTGTTCCTGTCTCAAGGAAATAAGCAATGTCTTTCCAAGAACCGCCACGTACTACTTTGCGGGGCTCGTTATCATCAGGGTTAGTGGGGTTCATATCCCAAACCACTGGTACAGAAGCCTCCATGTATGCGTCGTCGCACCATTCAGCTACGTTGCCCGACATATCATACAAACCGAAGTCATTAGGAAAGAAGCTGCCTACAGCTGAGGTGTAAGCATATCCATCGCTGGCATAGTCACCACGACCTGGCTTGAAGTTGGCTAGCATGCAACCCTTAGAGTTACGCAGATAAGGTCCACCCCAAGGATATGTAGCTAAATCGCGACCACCACGAGCAGCATACTCCCATTCAGCTTCTGAAGGCAAACGAAAGTTAGGCGTTGGGGCTGAGCCAGCTTCCTCGTTGGCCGCATTCTTATGCTTAGTGCGCCAGTTGCAGAAATATTTAGCTGCAAACCAATCGACACCGACTACTGGGTAATCATCGAAAGCGGGGTGAGTATAGTAATACTCCATAAGTGGATCCCCCATATGATACGTGAAGTCACGTACCCATACTGTAGTATCTGGGTAGAGTTCCGTCATCACGTATTCCTCACCCAGTACATCAATTGAATCCTGCCGAATGGCATTCATGAACTGCCGGTACTCGTTGTTGGTGATTTCGGTCTCATCCATGTAAAAGCCGGCTATTGTCACCTGCTTATTCATGTTGACCATAGAAGCTGATATATCCTGATCAGTCTGGCCCATATGGAATGTGCCTCCTGGGCAAGGAACCATACCGAAGGGCACTTCCTGCGGATTAAAATCTGGACGGTCCTCCGCTCCAACCAGGTCACCCTGCGGTCCTTTGCCAAAACCACAGCCTCCCATTAACAACGCTGAAAAAGCGACAAGAGGCAATTTGAGAAACTTATTCATGTGAAGTTTAAAAAGACTATTGGGCGGCGATACCAAAAGATTACAATTTTACAATTGGCAAACTTAGCAACTGATGTGACTATTAGCAAGGTTCGTGCCCGAGCTGAAGGCAACATTTAAATAGTAGATAAAGCTCCTATTCATATCATAAAAATAGAGCCAGAATAGGCATCCATTTTATAAAGTTGCTTTAACTCGCTGAATACAAATAAAATTTATAAGTTATTAGAAACTATATCGGGGCGTACGGATAGCAGGGCGGGTAGCAGGTCCCATTTTAGGTAAGCGATATGAAAGCATTATTTCGTGTGAACTAAATGCCCTTGCATCTTGATTAAATGCAACTAAATCAAACGCATAACCAACGCGGAATGAGTTGCTTTCTGCAAAACTCATGCCTAGTTGACCAGTGAAGGACTCTCCATAACGATACCCTACGCCCGCCCAGTATTTTTCCTGCAAAGTTGCCCGTGCGCCTACTTCAAAAGAGTTATTGTCGAAAGTAAACTTATCATCATCACCAAACTCCCCTGGCAGAACTAATTTACCAATGACAGTGGGTGTTACAACAACGGAAGAACTAACTTCAATATTGTAACCTGCTGTTAAGTAAGCATGATTCTCTCCGATATACGATGCTGTTCGCTGGCTGCTCTCTGTCTGAAACTGGTAGCGGGATCTCAACAGGTTATTAACACTTAGACCCACATAAAATTTAGGAGCCTCATACCATACTCCTGCACCTGCATCAATTTTACTGTCAGAGCTTTCAAAAGGCACGCTCGGATCGTCTGCGTCGTTTGCCCGATATGTACCCTTGCCTAAGTTATTGAAGATTCCTTGAGCACCGATACCTAACAAGCCTTCTCCAAGCTTAAAATGTTTTGAATAAGATAACGCCGCAGTCGTCACACTGGCTTCTCCTATAGTATTGCGATAAATATTTAATCCTACACCACCACCCAAAATACGAACAGGAGTAGAAGCAGATAATAAGAAAGTACGATCATTACCGCCTGGATCAAACGTTCCGCCGTAATTAAAGTACTGCTCCCGTACTATAGTTAAAACTTCTCCTTGACCTTTGATACCTGCATAAGCAGGGTTCAGAAACATGCCATTAAACCCGTAATGACTGAATTGAGGCTGCTGTTGGGCAACGACAGTGCCAGTGGCTGCTAAAAGCAGAACCATAGCACCTAGTATAGATCTCTTCATATAGGCACCCAATTTTAGCGCAGATTTTAGGTAGGACATAATACCCTACGTAACTGATTCCAAATCTATGGAAAAAAGTCTGCGCATCAAACGAGCTAACCATTGGGTTTAGCGCCTGAAAATGCCTCTGCTATACTATTTTAAGCGTTTTGTTTGTCTGTTTTATTCTTCTCTTTTCCGGCGTCAGGCCCATAATGATAACGGATATATTGCTCAATGGCACCTGTCATAGAAGGGGCATTGGGATGCGGAGCCTCAATATCCAACTCTAAGCCAGCATCAATTACGGCCTTGGCTGTAGTAGGACCAAAGGCGGCAATGCGAGTGCCATTTTGCTCAAAGTCAGGGAAATTGACGAATAGGGAGCTGATTCCGGAGGGACTGAAGAAAGCAATGCAATCGTATTTTACATCCGTCAGATCCGAAAGATCACTGGCCACGGTGCGGTAAATCACCGCCTCTGTAAACTTAAAGTTGTTGGCCCTCATAAACTCTGGTAAATCGTCCTTGCGGATATCAGAGCACGGGTACAAGAACTTTTCGCTTTTATGCTTTTTGATTACATCAAACAGATCAGCTGCGGTACGCTGCCCTACAAAAAGCTTACGCTTACGCAGAACAATGTACTTCTGCAGGTAATTGGCAGTTTGCTCAGATATACAGAAATACTTCATCTCAGCAGGCATTTCCAGCTTTGCTTCCTGGCAAATACGGAAGAAATGATCTACTGCGTTGCGGCTTGTAAAGATGACAGCAGTATGCTCTGCAATGTTGATTTTATCCTTGCGAAAATCCTTGTAGGAGACTGGCTCTACTTGGATAAATTCTCGGAAATCGACCTTGATGCCATACTTATCAGCAATTGCGAAGTAGGGTGATACATCGCCTGTTGGTTTTGGCTGGGTGACAAGAATGCTGGAGATACGCTTGGCGTGTCGGCCCGTCCCCGGTTTGTCTTTGCTCTCGGCCATAGAGGGTGGGTGAATGGGTAGTTTTGGAGCGATAAGAAAGTGTGCATAACGCGGCTCTGGAGCCTGCGTTTGATAATATCAGTAAGTAAAAACGATCAACTTAAGCAATATGGTAAGAGGTATTACTTCTGTGGCGCAAAGGTACGAAAACAAATGCAAATTAAGGAGGGATGTCCGACTATGCAGCGTGCGCGTGACCCGCAGCATTGTCCCGACCAACATCAAGGAAACCACCCCATTGGATATCCACAGCACTGTTTCAGGTAAGGTTTGATTAAGGGCTAGATAAAAGAGCATCACGATGGGTAGAAATAAGCCCATAAATAGAATGGTGCGCACAAACTCACGGTACTGCACCATTACGAATGGGGTAACGTCGAAGATATAGCCCATCAGCTCTAGAAACAGGTATTTGCCCAGTACGAATGCAGCTACCAGAGCAGCATAGAGTAAAACGCGAACTACAATAGCGGACTCGGGCACATCGAACAGGCGCCGCAGAATTACAATGCTCTGAATATTGGTATGAATAGCAACCAGCAGCAAAGCGAAGGACAGAGAGAACACAAATACCAGTAGTAGATTCAGCCAAGTAATGGTGGGCTTGGTCAGAAACGCTTCATCGCTATTTGATTTACCAAGCAACCTGTCGAACTGATAGATGCGGGCGAAGCCGGGCTGATATGCAGCTTTGATGCCTCCATACAGCAGCCCAATCAGCAATAAAAAGCACAGAAATACATTTTGTCCTTGGTGGCCTCGCACCCGAAGCTGGGCCTGATACGGTGTGGGCTCTACCTTTCCTTTTGCGATTATCGTCAGAACAGGGGTATTGGTAAAGGAGGAGACGTCAGGAGAAACTACAGGATGCCAGACACATAGCAGATGCATGCCCGCAGGTGTACCGGGGGGCAAAAGTTTCTCTAAGTCAATTGAGTAAGAGGCGGGTGTGGCTGCCGTAAAAACCAGCCTGTTATCTAAAAAAAGGCTTAAGTCTTTGCGCGCAGTGAAGGTAATTGGCAACTTCTGGCCGGGCCGAATACTTACCCATTGATAGTAAGCATTAGCTGGTGCGTGATAATCCGGGAGGTAAAGAATGAGCTGATTACGGGGGGCGTCGAAGATGAGCCAATCGGCGGAAAGGCCGGTGCGTGGAGCGGGAGGCAACGGCTTGTATTCAGCTGCGGTAGCGCTCAGGGATAATACCAGTAGTACCAGCTGCAGACCCCCCCCCAGCCCCTACTTCTGACGCTATATGTACTTCTGACTGTCACTGATTTAGGAAGCTACTCGCTGTTGCGCAGTGCGGCTACGATACACGCCCAGAAAGACACTCAACAGCACTGAAAAGGCCACTAACACAACAATAAGGATGGTATTACCCAGCTCAGCGAAGTTGATCACAAATAAGATAACAACCAGATTTAATAAACCCAGTAACATTACTGTGCTGATTTGCTGGAAACCCATTGCCAAGATGCGGTGATGCACATGGTTTTTATCAGGCGAAAATGGCGAGCGTCCGGCCATCATTCGGATCAGGAAAACCCGTAGAGTATCAAAGAGGGGAACGAACAAGATTCCGACGGCTACAGATGGGGCAGAAGCACCAAATGGCTGGCCCAATTGGGCACCCATCTCAATAAACTGGATAGTGAGAATGGAAACGATGAAGCCGCATACGAGTGAGCCAGTATCGCCCATAAAAATGGTGGCTCGGTGGAAATTATAGCGCAGGAAGCCTAAAATGCCCCCCAACACGCACACCGACACATACACGTAATTACCAAATTCGGAGCCACCATACCGGTAGAAAAAATACCCAAGCGTTGTGACGATGATACTAACGATGGTGCCTGCTAAGCCATCTAAGCCATCTATCAGATTAATGGCGTTGGTGATGCCCACTATGACTAGGAAAGTAAAGGCATAGCTGATTCCAATCGGCAACTCATGAATTCCTAGAATCCCCTGAAAGCTTGTAATGCGCACATCGGCCATTACCATGACGATGCCGGTAGCAAGAAGCTGGCCCACAAACTTTTTAGTGACCGAAATGCTCACTAAGTCATCTTTCAAACCCACAAAGAACAGGACGATACAACCGGCCAGAAGCTGTTGAACACCGTTGTTGAGGTCGGCAAAGATGGTGAGAGCCGACATAAACCCCGCAAATACAGCTACGCCCCCCAAGCGGGGAGTAAGCGACTCATGCACGGTCCGCACGTTAGGCGTATCGAGCATGTTTTTGAGATGGGCAATGTAAATGATGGAAGGTACCGCGAACAGTGCCACTAAAAAGGACCACAAAAACGACAACCCCAGCGTAATTCCAATGGCATTCATCACGTATTGGCTCAAAGATGAAGCAAACAACAGGATACGCTCCTGCTCGTCTGCGCGTAAACTTTTACCCGTGCAGCACGCCTTCGCGGCCGAGCAGAGCAATAGGAATCAGGTTGGCAGACACAATAGAGTCGGGCACGAAGATGAACTTCTTATCGAAGATCTGCGGGCCACGATAGTAGCTTACCCAATACTGATTATTGAGATGAAACAAATCAGGGTCAATAGGTTCGACGGGTACGGTGCTCCGGGGCTCTACTTCCGCAAATACATGCCGCAAGGTTGAAGTCCGCACCTTTTCGCCGTCCTCTAGCGTGCCATAGCCATTGGAACTAATGATAACATTGCTCAATGGATAGTCATTATGGTTGAGCAGATACACTTGCCAACCAGGCTTTCCCTCTTCCGTAGCCGCGGCCTCATCAGGTACGATAGCTATGGAGACGCCTTCCACCGGATCAAAAATAATATCTTCTTTCATTCAATAATCAAACAGACAGCTCAGCCTCTAGCAAAGCTGCCAGGTGAGGAAGCAAACGATTTTCTACTTCGATAATCGGCACTGCGTAGCCCAGCTCCTGCTGTAGAGAGGTAACAGCTTTATCGGTGATGCCGCAGGGCACGATATGGCCGAAATACGTGAGGTCGGTATTTACGTTAAGCGCAAAGCCGTGCATAGTCACCCAACGGCTGCACTTCACCCCCATCGCGCAGATTTTGCGCGGCTGGGGGGCATTTTCCTCAAAGTCCAGCCACACGCCCGTTAGGCCGGCGATGCGGCCGGCAGTTAACCCGTATTCAGCTAGCGTACGAATAATGGCTTCTTCCAATACGCGTAGGTAGCGGTGGATATCGGTGAAGAAATTGTCGAGGTCAAGAATAGGATACCCCACCAGTTGGCCGGGGCCATGATAAGTAATGTCACCTCCCCGATTGATACGGTGAAACGTTGCTCCATGTAAGGCCAGTTCCGCTTCACTTAACAACAGATTTTCTTCTTTACCACTTTTGCCCAGCGTGTACACATGGGGGTGTTGGCAGAGCAGTAGGTAGTTGGGAGTCGGCTTGGGGGGCAAATTTGCTTCCGCGGCCTGCCGATTTTGCGTTTTTATAGCTACCGTATTAGCCAGCAATTCCTCCTGATACGCCCACGCAGCCTCATACTCAATCAACCCGAGCCGCTCCACAATGACGTGGCGATTTTGCCCCCCAGCAGGTGCCACAGGCAAAAGCGCAACCGTCGTTATTAAAGCAGGATTTGTATTCATCGATAAACGCTGAAATAAAGGCACAAAGGTACTATATTCAGCGCCAAACCCAACCCACAACCATCTTGCCATGCCTGGCTCCGGCCATCTGCTTGGTCACGCCGGCGAAGCGGCCGCGGCCGATTTTTTTATAAAGCAGGGCTATACCGTCGCCCACCAAAACTACCGTTACCGGCGCGCCGAGGTAGACCTTATTGTGCAGCGAAGCACCGGATTACTGGTTTTTGTGGAAGTAAAAACGCGCTCCTCCAGCCAATACGGCTACCCCGAAGAATTCGTAACAGAGCGCAAGCGCCAGCTTTTTCGCTTAGCTGCTGATCAGTATCAGGAAGAGGTAGACTGGCGCGGCGACATTCGCTTTGATATTCTGGCCCTCACCCAGCTTACCGATGGCTTTCGCATCGAACACTTCGAGGATGCCTTTTACTAACCGATACTCTTCTAGTAAAGTATGGCTGTAAAATGAGCAGATTACTTCTGCTTTGACCCCGGCCGATCAGTAACAGCGTCGCGCTTGTCGAGCTTATCTTTCTCGTACACCAGCACCCCGTTGCGATTATACTCCTTATAAAGGACTGGTTCCTTTACCTCTGGGTCGTAGCCGTTTTCTCCGTAGAGATATTCGTAGTGCCGACGGTTACGAAAACCCCAGTACTTAGCCCACTCTCCTACTTTTTTGCCGTTCTCAAACTGCCCATCCCAGTCCTTCTGCCCATTCTCCAGAAAGCGAGCGTATTCGCCTTCCAGCTTCCCGTTGTAGTAAGGTATTATCTCTTTGATCTTTGTGCGCTCCGCATCGTAATACGTGATTTCGGCGTCGCGCGGAAAGCCTTTCTCGTAGTGAATCTTCGTTAGCAGAATTCCTTCCCGATTGAACCGCTCCCAGCGCAAGTGCTTTGCTCCTACGGCGAAGTAGCCTGTTTCTACAATTTTGCCCCCCTGCATTTTTTTGTAAGGCCCATGCAGCACTTTATTGTCGCCGGGGTCTACGCCCGCTCTGTCCTGCACAATCCGGCCTTTGCGCGCATCGAAATAATAGCGCGTAGGCACATACGGATCAGTGGGTTTGGGGGTGCGCATATAATAGAACTGCTCCGTAATCTGGTTGTGTCCTTTTGCTCCTGACTTCACGTAGGCCTTCTTAATTGGCTCCCCGAGGAAGATATTCTTCTTCTTTTTTGGCTTGCGCTCCGCGGCTTTTTCTTTCGCCCGGGCGGCTCGGGCCTCTTCTTTACTGAGCGTTACCTTCTTAGCAATCTTCCCACCCGTTGTGTCGCTAGTCTGAACCAACGAATCAGACAGCGTTGTGAGTGCTGGATCATCGGCCTTACTATTAAAGGAAACCGTTTTGCGTGAGCAAGCAGCGGCAGCTAATCCCAGCAAAACCAGCAGAACAAGTGAAAAGCGAAAGAAGCGCATCGATGAAATAAGCAATATTCAAAGCCTCGAACGTAAAGATAACCTGATTTGGTGCCCGGCTTATATTTGCCCTCCAGAGCTGCTAGAAAGAGTCGAATTCCGAATATAAAGCCTCAATAAAAACAAAACCCGCTGACTTGTTAGGCAACGGGTTTTGTACTACTTAAAACTACGTGTACTATTTAGTACTACTCGGCAGCCAGTAAATCGGTGCTGCGCTTCACAAAGGCCGTTAGGGCTTCCCCTTTCAACATGTTCTGTGACAGCAAAGCCAGATCGAATGCCTGACGGGCCAACTTGCGGCCCGCTTCTTCATCGGCTTGCAGCACCCGTTGCGTAATAGCGTGGTTCGCATTCACGCTTACGGTGTAGCTGTCCGGCAGTGAGCCAAACATTGCCATTCCACCGCCACCACCCGTGCGCTGCATATCCTTCATGCGGCGCATAAACTCAGGCATTGTAATAAGTACGGGCGCTTCCTGCGGCGATAAAGCATCTACCTGCACATGCATTTGCTCGTTGCTGATGGCCTTCGAGAACAGCTCCTGCAAGCGCGTTTTATCGTCGTCGCTGAGTACGCTTTCGGTCGTTTCATCCTTCTCGATCAGCTTACCGATGGTATCGGCGTCGACACGCTTGAACGTGGTCTTTTCGAGCTTCTGCTCTAGCTGGCCAATAAAGTGCGGATCGAGCACGGCTTCCAGTTTCAGCACATCGTAGCCCCGATCTTGCGCGGCCACTACGTAGCCATGCTGTGCTTCGGCGTCGGTGCTATACAGGATAACCAACTGATCGTTTTTATCCTTTTGATTGGCTTGCACAAACTCCTGGTACTCGCTGAGGGTAAAGAATTTGCCCCCCACGTTCTGTACCAAGGCAAAATCCTTCGCCTTCTCATAAAACTTCTCGTCCGACAGCATACCGTACTTCACAAACAGACCGATATCCGACCACTTTTGCTCGTAGCCAGCCCGATCTTTCCGGAACAGCTCACCCAGCTTATCGGCTACCTTTTTGGTGATGTAGGTATTGATTTTCCGTACGGCCGCGTCGGCCTGCAAGAAACTACGCGACACGTTCAGCGGAATGTCCGGCGAGTCGATTACGCCATGCAGTAGCATCAGGAACTCGGGCACTACGTCTTTTACCTCATCGGTAATAAATACCTGCCGCGAGTAAAGCTGAATCTTGTTGCGCTGGAATTGCAGTTCATCCTTCACCTTCGGGAAGTACAGAATGCCCGTCAGGTTGAAGGGATAATCTACATTGAGGTGAATCCAGAATAGCGGTGCCTCCGAGAACGGATATAGTTCCTGATAGAATTTGGTGTAGTCCTCATCCGTCAGTTCGGCCGGCTGCTTGGTCCAGATCGGTTGCGTTTGGTTGATAACCGTGCCTTCGAACTCAATTTCGATGGGCAGAAACTTGCAGTATTTGGTCAGGATGTTCCGTAGGCGAGCCTCTTCCAAAAACTCGTCGGAATCGGCGGCTACGTGCAGCACTACGTCAGTGCCGCGCTCTGCTTTCTCGATAGTTTCGAGCGTAAACTCCGTGCTACCGTCGCAAGTCCAATGCGCGCCTTCGGTGCCTTCTTTATATGACTGCGAGAAAATCTCCACCTGATCGGCTACCATGAAAGCCGAGTAGAAGCCCAAGCCAAACTGACCGATAATCTGGTCTTTGGCGGCGGCATCCTTCTCCTTATACTTCTCTACAAACTCCGTAGCGCCGGAGAAAGCAATCTGGTTGATATACTTCTTGATTTCCTCGCCCGTCATGCCGAGGCCACGGTCCGAAATGGTGATTTTGCGCGCTTCCTTATCCAAGGTTACCCGCACTTTCAGCTCGCCCAGTTCGCCCTTAAACTCGCCTAGCTGCGCCAAGCTTTTCAGCTTTTGGGTGGCGTCCACGGCGTTGGAAACCAACTCCCGCAAAAAGATCTCGTGGTCGGAGTAGAGAAACTTCTTGATGATGGGGAAGATGTTCTCGGTGTGAATCGAGATACTACCTGTCTCTTGCATAGCGCCTTAAAAAATGAGTCTTGAAATAAAAAGTGGACAGAATTGCAGGACCATAAGAGCCCGCTTCCTGAATGCAGCGGATTTCAAAACCTGTTCCACGCTACTCGCAGCTGCCAGTTTGACACCTCTTTATACCTAGGCTTCAGCTTATCAACCGAAAGCTGAAGTATAAAGCAAGTATGTGTACATCTGATATAAAGGAAAGGCAACACGAGTCTTTAGCAACAAAATTTTGTGCTTGTAGACCCTTCTAGCTATCACAACCGATTGCACCCTCCTATCGCAAACGCTTGCATAGTTTATCTAAAATCAGCCTGTTACTGAATCGATTACGGCACCGTAGTACGATTCTAACTTGGCAGCTGCTGTTGCCTGAGTGCACATTTACTACTGCCTAATAACTAACCATTTACAACAAATTCCACATATGATGACACTTCGACGCTTAAGCTTTCTCCTTACAGCTTTAGTCACCACTCTGACCGTCTATGCTCAGAACGCCCCGGTGACGCTACAAGCCGAGGCCGGTATACTTCGGGCGACAAGCACCCCTCCGGCTATTACCTTTTTAACCGAAGCAAGTACCGGAACTGGCTTTATCCGGGTAGTTGGAGATCTTGTTCGAGACGCGAACAATGGCGCCTCAAGTCCTAATGCCGACAGCCGGGTGCTTACTTACACGGTTACGTTTCCGGGGCCTGGTGTATATGATCTGTACGCCAGAGCACGCGTAGGTTCAGGTAATTTCGACGATGACAGTTACTACGTACCGAACACATTTGGTACTCGGTCGGCCTCCGATCCTAGCCAATGGCGAATTGCCAACGGTCTGGCTGGTGGCGGATACACAACTACTACGGATGTTGTTTCGGCCGGCGGCCCTGGTGGAGCCAGTAACACGTGGAGATGGTTTCGGATATCAGCCTTTGATGGTGGAAGTACATTCACGGTACCAGCGGGTAACTTAACCCAGACGTTTGAAATTGGTAGCCGCGAGAATGGGTTGGACATCGATAAGTTCGTATTCGGGGCTTCAGGCGTATTTTTCACTGTAAGCAACCTCGACAATGGTCAACAAGGCTCTACTACGCCACCCCCACCGCCATTTGTTCCGCCTGGCCCTCCGGTTGCTACTGGCAAGCCCAAATTTGTAGGCGGTGCTTTGAGCAACTCTCAGGGAGTTAATTTCGATAAATATTGGAACCAGGTGGTGTCGGAGAACGACGGCAAATGGGGCAGCGTAGAAGCCACTCGGGACGTGATGAACTGGACTGGTCTCGATTTGGCCTATAATCAAGCCAAACGCCAGAATGTACCATTTCGGATGCACGTGCTAGTGTGGGGCAACCAACAGCCTGCTTGGATCGAAAATTTGCCCCCCGCCGAGCAGTTGGAGGAAATAAAGGAGTGGTTTGCGGCCGTGGCGCAACGCTACCCCGATATTGCCTTCCTAGAAGTGGTGAATGAGCCCACGAACGACCCTCCCTTTAAGCGGAATGCGACGGACCAAGGCAGCGGCAATTACATTGAAGCCCTCGGTGGTAATGGCACTACCGGCTGGGATTGGGTAATCAATTCGTTTAAGCTGGCTCGTATATATTTCCCAAATACGCCGCTGATGCTCAACGACTACAGTGTTGAAAATGTAACGTCCAACACCCAGCGCTATCTGAACATCATCAACTTACTGAAGCGCGAAAACCTGATTGACGTAATTGGTATTCAGGGCCACGCCTTCTCCACTCGCCCTACGCCGGCCGCCACGCTCACAAACAACCTGAACTTGTTGGCAACCTCTGGCCTGCCATTGTACATCACAGAATTTGATGTCGATGGTTTGCAGGATGATGTACAACTAGCCGAGTATCAGCGGGTGTTTCCATTATTCTACGAACACCCCGCTGTGAAAGGCATTACGCTGTGGGGCTACCGGCCCGGGCACTGGCGCACGGCCCAAGGTGCTTATATAGCATTCGAAAATGGCGCAGAACGACCCGCCTTGAAATGGTTGCGAGAGTATGTGCAAAGCACTAACCTATCAATAATCACGACGGCGACGAGCTTGGCTGCTACTACTTTCTGCGGCGGCAGCACGCTCCAGGTACCTTTCAGCATGAATGGCGTAGTAGCTGCTAATCAAACCTATACGGCGGAGCTTTCGGATGCTACCGGCAGCTTTGCGACTTTTACGGCCCTAGGTTCTATCAATGCATCAGCCGCAGGTAACTACACTGTTGCTGCCACTATTCCAGCTAATACGCCGGAGGGCACGCGCTACCGTATTCGGGTGACAAGCAGCAACCCCAGCGTGCTGGGCAATGCCAACAACACCAACCTAACGATCAATCCGGTGTTTACGGCCCCTGAAGTTGTCGTGATGCCAGTCAATGCTGTGTATACTGGTGGTGTACCCACCAATATTTATCTGGGCTACGGTCCGCAGAGCGTTATACTCGCGGCCAGTGGCGGGGCCAGCTATGCTTGGCAAGGACCAGCTGGACTGAGCAGCACCTCCATTGCTGATCCGGTATTCACGGCTACGGAAGCGGGCACCTTCACCTTCACTGCCACCATCACCAATGAAGCTGGCTGCACCACTACCAAGCAAGTAACCCTGATCGTAGTGGATGTGCGGTGCAGCAACAACAATAACTCTCCCAAGGTGCTGGTTTGTGTCAATGGCAAGGTAGTGTGCGTTGCTAAAAGTGCTGTTCCCGCTCTGCTCACGTATACCAAAGGGATAGTTAGACTAGGCGACTGCACCACGGGCACCAACGCCGACTTGGCAGTGCTGAAAGAGAAGCTCATTCGCTTATTTGAAGCTTACCCCAATCCATTTAATGGGCGCACTACCGTGCGTTTTCGCTCTACTGAGTCAGGGCAAGCCCAGCTGCAAGTCTACAATCCGTATGGGCAGCTTGTAGCCACTCCCTTCAACGGCCGGGCTGAAGCTGGCAGAGAGTATGAGATTACCTTGGATGGCGGTTCTTTACCCGAAGGCATTTATACCGGCCGCCTGATCACCAATGGTAAGGTGGAAACGATACGGTTGATGCTGAACAGATAAGTAAACTTCCATAATTCTAGAAACAAAAAGGGCGCCTGTACAAGGCGCCCTTTTTGTTGGATGTAGGTAGTAGAACTTAAATTATGCAGTTAGCAGAAATTTTCGTCAGACGAAAAGGTTCTCCGTTTTGTCTGTGGGGGTTTTTTTGGTAGCGGGGCGAAGGATGGCCGCAAAGCGACGCAGTAAGCGGGTGGATAGTGTTTTCATAGCGTGGGTGGTAAAAGGGTGGTTTATATGTCTTTATACTGCAAAGGTCAACAGTTGTTGTGTTCTTACTATTGTCGGTAGGTTATGCTTTTGTTGCTGAGCCATTGGGGGGCTTTTTTAAGAGGCCGACTGCCATTCAGCCAGCAACGCCAGCATATGAATGGGCGAGTTGGTCAGCCAATCCAGCGCCGAGCCAGGGTCAGCAAAAAACTGCACATCGAAGCGAGTGATTTGCCGGCTAAACCCCAATAAGCTTTCCACTACCATCTGATTGTAGGTGGCAGCGGGAGGAACAACTACCGCTACATGCTGCACGGATTGGGCCGCCACGCGGGGAAACCAGCTAACGCCCACCCAAATCTGTTCCTTCATGCTCAGCTCAGGTAAGCCGTTCATATCCACCAGCACGCGCTTGATTTGATGCGTCTGCACCAGCTCAGCTAGGTAGTTCATGGCCTGAGCAAAGCTGTGCAGAGAACTACCACCGCACCACTGGTAGCGCAACAGGCACAAGGATTCATCGTACTGCACCCGCAGACAGTCTATTTGAGCAAGTATCATTCTGAAAGTAAAAGCCAGAAGCTTTTTAAAGTGCTAAAAGCAACGCAACAATTATAAGTAGCGAATTGCTTGCCAGTAATTTTTATTTAAGAATGTAATAGCTTATTTATTTACGCATTAAGAATAGATTATATACTTTATGAGCACTGACAATATAATGCTTTACTTATTAGATTAGCCAGTACACCTTTCTCTTATTTCTTTAATTCGTATAAAAATAGCAGCCCGTATAAATCCGGATCGGTTCGAAGTGTAGCTCCGTAGTTTTGACAATTTAAGGCTACGCTCTTCAATTAATTCTGGGGGGCTTTTATCAGGCCGTAAATAGTTAATAAGTTGATTTAACTACCTATTATCATTTTCCGCGTACTTTTGCGTATTCCCTTCTGACACATTGTTGCAAATGCGGACTTTGCGTTCCCGTCTGGCTCTTCTGCTGCTGCTCTGCTTTACGCGGGTGCTGCTGCCCGACGCGTGGATACTGGCGCTGCACCAGCACGAGCACACACTGGAGGAATCGGCGCAAGCCACCCGCGTTGATAAAGCGCAGGACAAGGCCTTGCTCACGGTTCAGCACCAGCACTGTCAGGTCGATCATTTCTATAACGTCCCCTTCCAGGTACCAGCGCCGCTGGAGTTGCCATTCGTGGTGCTCTATGCCCATCAGGAGGCTGTGGGGGCTTTTTGGCTGATGCACATCGGAGTGTGCAAGTGGCGCGCCTGCGGGGCCCACCCACCCAGGCTTAGCTTCTTCTCCCAGCCACATTCCCGATGAATTTGCTCCCCAGGGGCTAATTCTACCTGCGTTTCCTCACTGCTTTGCTGTAGGGGTTGCCCTCGCGACAATTTTCATAAGGCGCTTTAGGTTCCGACCCTACGTTCAGGCAACCAAGCCGCCCAAGGCAAGAGCAGCCACGATGGCAATGCCTCTTTGCAGGCAGCAAAATGCGCCAACAGGACCGTAGAGTGCGCAATGGCTGGCATTTCAGTTTCCCAATATCAATTGATGGGCTGCGCGTGCGTAGTTGCCCACTGAACCTATGTTTATGACGCGTATCATTCTGACCGCCGGGCTGTTGCTGCTGGCGGGGGGCGTTTTTGCCCAAAAACCATCTTCTCCTCCGGCCTCATCCACTAGCCGCGCCCTCGCCGCACCCATTACAGGACGCATCGTTGACCAAGCCACCGGCGAGCCGCTCCCGTCGGCCACCATCCTCTTTCCAGATCTGCGACGATTTACAGCCACGGGACCCGATGGCGCTTTCCGCTTCACCAATCTACCCAAGGGTCGTTTTCTAATGCAAGTGCGCAGCTTAGGCTACACCACTGTAGTGCGCACTGTAGATACCGGCGCTGGGCAGCCACTCGATATTGCGCTGGTTTCGGCGGCCACCGAAATTGGGCAGGTGGTAGTTACGGGCGTATCGGCGAGTACGGAGATGCGCCGCTCTCCCATCCCGACTACCGTCGTAAACCGTACCCAACTGAATCAGATGGCGGCTACCAATGTAGTTGATGCCATCGCGCACACCCCCGGCCTCTCCCAAATCACGACCGGCGTGGGCATCAGCAAACCCATTATTCGGGGTTTGGGGGCCAACCGGGTGATAACACTAAACAATGGCGCCCGCCAAGAAGGCCAGCAGTGGGGTGATGAGCACGGCATCGAAATCGACGAAGCCGGCATCGACCGAGCCGAAGTTATCAAAGGCCCTGGCAGCCTGCTCTACGGCTCCGATGGCTTGGCCGGCGTCGTCAACTTTGTGGCCCCCGACCCCGTGGAAGAAGGCAAAATCATCGGCTCCGTATCGACTAACTATCAGACTAATAATAGCTTGCTGGGTTACTCCGTGATGAACGCCGGCAACCTCAACGGCTTCAATTGGATGGCTCGCAACAGCGGCAAAGTAGCCAGCAACTACCGCAACCCTTATGATGGCCGCGTGTTCAATTCGGGCTTCCGGGAGCTAAATGGCAACGGTTACATCGGCCTGAATAAAAGCTGGGGCTATTCGCACCTCACCCTTAGCACCTTCAATCAGCTCGTGGGTTTGGTAGAAGGCGACCGGGATACTATTACGGGCCAGTTTCTAAAGCCAGTTGCTCGCGGCGCCGATGACATTATAGGCGAGCCTCAGAGCGAAGATGCCCTGCGCACCTACACGTTGCAGGTGCCCCGCCAGCAGATTAATCATTTGCGCATTGGCACTGAGAACAACTTTATTTTCAACCAAAGCCGCCTGACGCTCAACGTGGGCTGGCAGCAAAACCTACGTCGCGAATTTGGCAACCCCGCCGACTACTACGAGGAGTCGTTGTTCTTTCAGCTTCGTACCGTAGACTATAGCCTGCGCTATTTTTTGCCCGAGGTGAACGGCTGGAACACCACGATTGGGACCAGCGGCATGCGGCAGCAAAACGTGAATAAAGGCGTTGAGTTCCTAATTCCGGCTTACCAGCTATTCGATGCTGGCGCGTTTGCGGTCACCAAGAAAACATTCGGCAGGCTCGATCTGAGCGGCGGCTTGCGCTACGACTGGCGTCGCATCGAGGCCGATAACCTTTACCTTGATGCCGAAGAACAGCCCGTGCCCGCGCCGACGGGAGAAATGAAATTTCCGGGCTTTGTGAGCACATTCCGGAATGTATCGGGTAGTGTGGGGGGCTCTTTTGAGGCTACCGAGAAGCTCGTGCTCAAAGCTAACGTGGCCCGTGGTTTCCGGGCACCCAATATTGCCGAGCTAGGCTCCAATGGCATTCATGAGGGTACTATTCGCTACGAAATTGGCAACCCCGCGCTGAAGGCCGAAACCAGCTTTCAGCTTGACGCGGGGGCCAGCTACGAAACCGAACACGTAGGCCTGCGCATCGACGCTTTCCGCAACCAGATTCAGAACTACATCTTCCCGCGCCGCCTGCCCGGCGCAACCGGCGCCGATTCGCTTTCGGTCGACGGCGACCCGGTTTTCGCGTATGGCCAGGGCGATGCGCGCCTGCTGGGGGGCGAATTTACGATTGATATTCACCCTCACCCGCTCGACTGGCTTCACTTTGAGAACAGCTTTTCGATGGTGCGGGCCCAGGAGCGCAACCAGCCCGACAGCCTGCGCAATCTGCCCTTCATTCCCGCCGACCGGCTACAATCAGAGGTGCGCGTCAATTTTAATAAAGTAGGTACTCACTTCGCCAACCTCTATGCCCGCGCCGGTATTGAGCACACGTTTGCTCAAAATAGATTCTTCTCCGCTTTCGGCACCGAAACCCGCACGCCCGGCTACACCCTGACCAATGCCAGCATTGGCACCGACGTGGTAACGTCGCAAGCCAAAACGCTGTTTTCTATTTATTTAACGGGCACAAACCTCTTCAACGTAGGGTACCAAAGCCATTTGAGCCGATTGAAATACGCAGCTTTCAACCCCGCGAATGGTCGTAGTGGCGTATTTAATATGGGCCGCAATGTGAGCGTGAAGCTGGTGGTGCCACTAGTGTTTAAGTAGAAATAACTATACTGAGCTATGGCACACGCTCACCACCACGGTCACGATCACCATCACGCCGTTCCCACTGAGGGCGACTACAGCCAAGCTTTTGCTATAGGTATTGCGCTGAATATGGTTTTTGTGGTGGTGGAAGCGGCGGGCGGCCTATGGGCTAACTCTTCGGCACTGCTTTCCGATGCGGGCCACAATCTGAGCGATGTACTAAGTCTGGCGCTGGCCTGGGGGCTACTCGCTTGGCCCGCCGACCGGCGTCCGAGCGCTACACTTATGGCCTGAAGAGCGCTACTATTCAGGCGGCTTTGCTGAATGCTGCCCTGCTGTATGCAGCACTTGGCATTATCCTCTGGGATGCCATCAACCACTTGCTCCACCCCACGCCCGTCGACGGCCGCGTTGTGATGCTGCTGGCTAGCATTGGCATTGTGGTCAATGGCTTCACGGCGTGGCTGTTCCGACGCGGGCAGCAGGGCGACGTAAACGTGCGTGGCGCTTATATGCACATGCTCACCGATGCCTTGGTGTCGGCGGGCGTGGTGGTTGGGGGCGCCCTCGTGCTCTGGACGGGTTGGCTGCGGCTCGATGCGCTGATCAGCTTTGGTATTCTGGGTTTGATTGCGTACAGCTCGTGGAGCTTGCTGCGCGAAACCGTACAACTCAGCCTACAAGCCGTTCCGCCGGGCATCGACCTAGCCGCCGTGCGTCAGTTTTTGCTGTCCTGCCCCGGCGTTACGCAGGTCCACGATCTGCATGTGTGGCCCCTGAGTACCCGCGATACCGCCCTTTCGGCCCATCTCGTGCGCCCAGGTGGCGCCAACAACGCTTTTCTGCATGAGCTACAGACCACGCTAGAAGCTACGTTTGGTATCAGCCATTGCACCGTGCAGATAGAAGATACGGTACCAGTAGCAGGCAGTCACGGTGGCTGCGAAGTATAAGGCTGCTTATTGCGGGCAGGCTGGGGGGCTTTTTTGCCAAAAAATCTTCACCTTCACCGGACCCAAAATCAGCATATCTACCCAACCTTGCTTTTATGAGTAAACCCGCTGCCCCAGCTCCCATTTTGCCCCCCGAAACTAAACACGCCTCTGTATTTAGCGCCGTGGTGATTGTGGCTGCCCTGGGCTACTTTGTGGATATTTATGACCTGATTCTGTTCAGTATTGTGCGCGTGCAAAGCCTGAACGCACTGGGTGTGACAGATAAAGCGGCCGTCACCAGCCAGGGCCTGTACCTGATCAATATGCAGATGGGCGGCATGCTGCTGGGGGGCATTTTGTGGGGCGTGTTGGGCGACAAGCGAGGCCGGATCTCGGTGCTGTTCGGGTCTATTCTCTTGTATTCGCTGGCCAATATTGCTAACGGCTTTGTGCAGACCATCGACCAGTATGCCTGGCTGCGGCTCATTGCAGGTATCGGTTTGGCCGGAGAGCTAGGGGCTGGAATTACGCTGGTAGCCGAAAGTCTGCCGAAAGAAAAGCGTGGGTACGGCACCATGATAGTGGCCACCGTGGGCGTATCGGGAGCTATGCTGGCCTACTGGGTGGGCGAGCGGTTTGGTTGGCGCAACGCTTACTTTATCGGGGGCGGACTAGGCTTAGCATTGCTGTTATTACGCGTTAGCGTTTACGAATCAGGCATGTTTGAACAAGCCAAGCGCAGTGAGGCCGTGCGCGGCAGGTTTCTAGATTTATTTACCAACGGGCCACGCTTGGCCAAATACATCAAGTGCCTACTCATTGGTGTGCCACTATGGTTTGTAGTGGGCATTCTGATCACGCTGGCGCCGGAGTTTGGGCGGGAGTTGGGTGTGCAGGGCGAGGTAACGGCCGGCTTGGCGGTATTCTGGTGCTATTTCGGGCTGGTATTTGGTGATTTTGCCAGCGGGGGGCTAAGTCAGATCTGGCGAAGCCGCAACCGCGCGTTGCAAGTGTTCCTAGTATTCTGCGGACTCATGGTGGCGGCCTACTTGTTTGGCTTGCGCGGCGCCAGCACCACTACTTTCTATGCGGTGTGCTTCGTGTTGGGCTTATCCGTGGGCTTCTGGGCGTTGTTTGTAACCGTGGCAGCTGAGCAGTTCGGCACCAATCTGCGAGCTACGGTAGCTACTACGGCTCCTAATTTTGCCCGCGGCTCCGTAATAATTCTGGCTCCCACCTTTCAGTTTCTCACTGGCCCACTTGGCCTTATCGGGAGCGCGGCTGTTTTGGGTGTGGTATCGCTGCTGATAGCATTCTGGAGCGTAAGCACTCTGCCTGAGAGCTACGGCAAAGACCTTGATTATCTGGAAGTTTCATAAGTATCAGTATTTGGCAACATTCGGCTGCTTCGTACCGTTTCAGGCTAAACAGCGGCAAGTCCGACCTATCATGAAAAAATTAGCAAGTATTCTTACCCTGGTTGGCATCGCTTTACTAAGCCACACCGCCCAGGCCCAAACTACTACCGTTGACTCTACTCAATTGCGGATTCAGCAACAGCAAGAGGCGTTAAAAACCAATGAGCAGGCTCTGAAGGAGCAGCGCAAGGAACGCGAGAAGACTGCCGACGCGATTGATAATCAGCGCGACGACATGCGTAAGCAGAAAAAGGAAATGGATCGTCAGGAGGACGAGATGCAGGCTAATCGTCGGGCGCAGAAAAAGCAGATAGAAGGTCAAGAACTAGATCTAAAAGCTACTAAGCAACGCGAAAAAGCCCGGCAGGCAGAGTTGAAAGCCGAACGGCTTCGCTTAAAAGCAGAACGTAAGCGCTCCTAAGCAGTTGTCTGTAAGCCGTCGCTTTACGTAGGCAGTTCAGACACAATTACCCTTGTAAAAACTCCAGCCCATCGGCTGGAGTTTTTTATGTTCACACGCTCACTTCACCCCTTATTAATGGCCAATCTACCGACCAAAAACACTGCTCGCTATTATCCGCTGCACCATTTCGTTCTGCTGCCAGCGGCGCTCATTATGGCCTTCTACACCGGCCGGCGCTACGCTGAGGTAGCCGGCGACGACTCAGATCTGTCGCGGCTCTGGTTTTCCATCATGGCGCTGGCCGTTATCGGGTTAGGTGTGCTGGTAATGCTACGTCAGCATTATGCCCTTACTTTGCAAGACCGCCTGATCCGGCTGGAGGTACGGCAACGGTATTTTGAGGTCACGGGCCAAAGCCTGCGGCCGTTGGAAGATCGGCTTTCGCTAAAGCAGATTCTGTCGCTACGCTTTGCCGGCGATGCCGAGCTGGCTGGCTTGGTGCAGGCTACTATCAGCGAAAATTTGCCCCCCAAAACCATTCAGGCTCGTATTCAAGAGTTTCACTTCGATCCTATGCGGGTGTGAGGAAAGCTTACACCGATCAAATGGCTGCCTGACCATTTAACAATCAACCGTTTACATCATGATTCTTTACAACGTAACAAGCAGCATCGAGCCAGAAATAGCGGACGAGTGGCTGGCTTTTATGCAAGAAACCCATATGCCGGAGGTGATGGCCACTGGTTTTTTCATTCGCAGTCAGCTCTGCCGTCTGCTCAATGAGGAAGAAGGAGGCATCACCTACGCAGCGCAATACTACTGCGCTAGCCTGGAGCAGCTCGAAGAGTACCAGCGCATATCCGCCCCCGGCTTGCGCGCCGACCTCGAAATTCGCTTTCCCGGTCAGTACGTTTCTTTCCGCACCGTACTAGAGGTGATGGACTGACAGCAAGCTGCACCTTAATTAAAAAGCCCCCAGATGATTCCGGGGGGCTTTTTTAATTGAGTTATTCGCTCATCTACGCATTATTCACCGCTGCTTCCGCGGCGGGGGCACAGGCATAAGCTTGCAGTTGCTCGGCGTTGAGGTTGCCGTTGAACCACTCCGGGTCAAGGTTGGCCCCAATCTTTTTGTAGAAGCCGATAGCGGGCTCGTTCCACTCCAGCACCTGCCATTTCATACGATTAGCGCCGGTAGCGCGGGCTTCAGCCACTACCGCGTCGAAAAGCAGTTTGCCGAGGCCCGTACCGCGCACTTCTTCCGTCACGACCAAGTCTTCCAGAAACAGCATCCGGCCCTTCCAGGTAGAGTAAGCAGTGTAGTACAAAACCAGTCCCACGATCTGCTGGGGGGCTTTTTCGGCTACAAAAAACTTAAAAATGGGTTCTGGCCCAAAACCGTCGCGCTCCATGTCGGCCAGCGTATTGGTCACCTCGTGAGGGGCGCGCTCATACACGGCTAGCTCCTGAATAAGAGCCAGCACTTGGGGCAAATCGGCGCGAATGCCGCGGCGGATGGTCGTCATCGGTGGAAAGATCAAAGGTGTATAATGACAAACGTAGCCCTTAGTGAATAAGAGCCGAAAAGCACAATGAGCAATAGCTCCAAATTGGCTATTGCTCATTGTGCAGTTTTACTTTTTAAGCGCTCAATTACATCTGAGGCTGCATTTTCTTGATGCTCTCCGTGGCGTTGACGGCGTTTATCTCGCGGGGCACGTTGGTGTCGGGCTTGCCGCCGGTGGTGTCGGCAGGGGCGGGAATGGGCGGCAGGGGCTTTACAGCCACATTTTCGTCCATGTTCTTATAATCCGGATTCTTGCACGAGGTCACGGATAGGGTCAGGGAAGCGCCGGCCAACAGACCGAGCACAAGCGTTTTCTTCATAAACAGCCGAATAAGGCGGGCAATTGGGTTTCGGGCCGCAAGATACAAAGCGACCCGCGAAAGGTTAGTACGGAAAAAAGCCCCCCAAGGGCTATTTCTTCCCAGATTTAGTCCAAGCTCAACCGCTGGGGGCTTTTTGCACGCTTATTTTCCGTAGGGATTCAGGCCCATGCTGTAGTAGGTAAAGGCCCACACATCGGCCCATTCCTGGATTTGCAGCTTGGTGCTTTTGCCCGCGCCGTGGCCCGCATTCACATCTACGCGGATAAGCTGCGGATTGGCACCACCTGCTTTTTCCTGCAAAGCCGCCGCAAATTTAAACGAGTGCGCCGGCACCACGCGGTCGTCGTGGTCGGCGGTGGTAATCATGGTGGCCGGGTAGTCGGCGCCTTGCTTCAGCGTATGCAGGGGCGAGAAGCTATAAAGATTCTGAAACTGAGCATAGTTGTCGGAGGTGCCGTACTCGGGTGCCCAGTTCCAGCCAATCGTAAACTTCTGATAGCGTAGCATGTCCATCACGCCCACGGCCGGCAGCGCCACGCGGGCCACATCGGGGCGCTGAATCATAGTGGCGCCCACCAGCAAACCGCCATTTGAGCCGCCCGCAATAGCCAAGTGCTTAGGCGAGGTGTAATTCTGCACCGATAAGTACTCGGCGGCGGCAATAAAATCGTCGAATACGTTTTGCTTGTTGGGCGTCATACCGGCTTTGTGCCAGGCCTCGCCGTACTCGCCGCCACCGCGCAGATTAGCCACAGCCAACACTCCCCCGTTTTCCAGCCACAGCATGCGCGCTACGCTAAATGATGGAGTCAGGGAGATATCGAACCCTCCGTAACCGTAGAGATAAGTCGGGTTTTTGCCGTCCAGCTTCAGCCCCTTCTTGTGCACGATGAACATCGGAATCTTCGTGCCGTCTTTGCTGCTATAAAAGACCTGCGTCGTTAGATAGTCATCAGGCTTCACCTCCACTTTGGGAGCCTGAAATATTGTGCTTTGCTTAGTAGCGAGGTCGTATTTGTAAATGGTGGTCGGATACGTGAACGAGGTGAAAGCGTAGTACACTTCCTTGGCATCACGGCGGCCGCCGAAGCCAGCGGCCGTACCAATGGCTGGCAGTTCTACATCGTTCTGAAACTCGCCAGTCTCGCTGTACACTTTTACCTGACTGCTCGCGTCTTTTAAATATGTAGCAATGAGGCGGCCACCCACGTGCTCCACGTTATCAATCTTATAAGTGGTTTCAGGCAGCACCGTTTTCCAGTTGGCTTGCTGCGGCTTTTTGGGGTCGATGAGCACCAAACGGTACAAAGGCGCTTGGTAGTTGGTGAGCACTAACAATTTGCCCCCCACGTTGCCCACTACCGAATTGTTGTGCTCGTAGCTGCTGATGAGCGTCGTGAATTTGTCGGCCTGCTTCGGGTCGGTGAGGTCGCGCACGGCTAGGCGGTTGCCGTCGGCCACGCCATCGGTAAGGCTTAGCACTAGGAAACGCTCATCTTCCGTGGTGCCCGCAAACCGGAAGCCCAGTGGCATTTTCTTGTCTTCATACACCAGCTTATCCGTCTTTTGCGGGGTACCAAGCTTGTGGTAATAGACTTTGTGAAACTCGTTTTTGCCGGCCAGCTGGTTTTCGCCCGACTTAGGCGCGGCGTACCGACTGTAGTAAAAACCATCCTTCGCCCACGCCACCCCCGATACCTTTACCCACTCCAGCTCATCCTTAAGCGGCAAGCGCGTCTTGAGGTCCAATACTTTCACCTTCAGCCAGTCGGAGCCCCCGCCAGAAGTCGAGTACGCCATGTAGCGATGGTCATTGGAGAAATAAGTACCTGTAAGAGCTGTAGTGCCGTCGGTGGAGAACTTATTTGGGTCGAGCAGAACTTCTGGCAGGCTCTGGGGGCATTTTTCTGCACGTACAGCACGGCCTGGTTTTGCAAACCGTCGTTTTTGGAGAAGTACAGTTGCCCATCCTCCACCTGCGGCACGCCGTAGCGCTCGTAATTCCAGATGTTGGTAAGCCGCTCCCGTATCTGGTCGCGAAACGGTATTTTCTCTAAGTAGCCAAAAGTCAGCTTGTTCTGAGCCTCCACCCACGCCTTGGTTTCGGGCGAGTCGAGGTCTTCGAGCCAGCGGTACAGGTCGGCAACGGACGTGCCGTGGTAATCATCTACCTGATCGGATTTGCGGGTTTCGGGGTACTTCACAGAGGAGCTAGACGGAGTAACGGCCGCCATATGAGGGTTTGCTGAATAAGTAGTAGCCGATTTGGCAGTGGGCCCCGCAGAGCGGCAAGCCGCCAACGCCAGCAAGGCCAGCAGCGGATATTTAGGGATGTGCATGAGGTGTGGGGCAGCGGAGTAGATGTCGAAGATAGAAGTCCGTCTTCGCTTTATATCATAATGAAGCAGGCTTTCTTGTAATATATGAAGTCGCGTATGTTCACATTGATGGTGTTTATTAAGGTTAGCTCAGCCGTATGACTATTACATCTTATCGTTTGTAGCGCTACGCCTCTCTTAGCTCTTGGAATAACCAAAGTGAGGTAGGAAAGATCTTAATACTCCATAAATAACTATTCATAATATTTCTAAATAAGCAAATATGTTGTTCTTTTGCATCTCTTTAGAAATGTTCTGAATAAGCAATCTATGTCTTTCCACCGCTCTTTTAGCTTAGCCATCGCCCTCACTGGCAGCATTCTAACTGTTCAAGCACAACAAACAGCCGCCATTCGCGGGCGCGTTACTACCTCCGACGGCAGGCCAGCCGAGGCTATTACCGTGGGCTTGGAAGACCGTAGCCAAGGGACTATCACCAACAGCCGGGGCGAATATGTGTTAAGTAGAATGCGGGCCGGAACTTACACGCTGGTTGTTTCGGGCATCGGCCTGAAATCGGCAGAGAAGACGGTAGAAGTAATAAGCGGCCAGAGTGCCACCCTCGATTTTGTGCTGATCGAAAACGCCCAGCAGTTGCGCGAAGTGGTAGTAAGCGGGGCCCGCGTCAATAAATTCGCTCGCAAACAGTCGGACTACGCGGCCAAGATGCCCCTGGCAAACCTAGAAAACCCGCAGGTATACAATACGGTGGGCAAAGAACTACTGACCGAGCAGCTGGTTTTCACCGTCGATGATGCGCTGCGCAACGCGCCCGGCGTGCAGCGTATGTGGGAAGCCACCGGCCGGGCCGGCGACGGGGGCAGCTACTACAACACCCGCGGCTACATTGTACAAAGCCAGCTGCGCAACGGCCTGGCTGGCAACGTGACCAGCAGCGTGGACGCGGCCAACCTGGAGAAAGTCGAGATTATCAAAGGTCCGTCGGCCACGCTCTACGGCAGCGCCCTCACCTCCTACGGCGGCCTCATCAACCGCGTGACCAAGAAGCCCTACGACAGCTTCGGGGGCGAAGTAGCCGCTTCGGGTGGTAGCTTCGGCTTTCACCGCCTCAGCGCCGACGTGAACACACCGCTCAATACGGCCAAAACGCTCGCTTTTCGTCTGAACACAGCCTATCAGAAGGAAGATAACTTCCAGGACCAGGGCTTCAACCGCAACATCGCCATTGCGCCCAGTCTGTCGTTTCAGCCAACTGAGCGCCTGAGCATCAACCTCGACGCGGAGCTGTACCGGGGCCGTAGCGTGGGTAAGCAGCTCATTTTCTTCTACTCCCCCTCTACGCAGCTCGGCGTGTCGCGGGCCGAGGACGTGAATATTGACTACCGCAAATCTTACATGGGCAACGGGCTGGAGCAGGACTCGCGCAGCACCAACTTCTTCGGGCAGGTGAACTACCGCATCTCGCCAGCCTTCACCTCGTCCACGAACTTCTCGGCCAGCCGCAGCTACTCCAACGGCTTCGGACCCTACTTCTATCTGGTGCCCAACGCGGTGGCTACTAACAACCCGAATGCGGCGCCGGGGGCCAATTTTCTGGCCCGCGCCGACCAATCGACTAATAACAGCACCGAGCAGGTGTACGAGGTGCAGCAGCTCTTCAACGGCGACTTCCAAGTGGCCGGCCGCCTGCGCAACCGCGTCGTGTTGGGCCTAGACTTTCTACGCATTAACTCCGACCAGAACTTCTTCGGCAGCGTGTTTGATATCGTGCCGCTCAACCAGGCCGACTTCGATTATTCGCAGTTCAACGGCACGAACTTGGGAGCCCGCTACGCGGCCGGCGCGCCGGACTTTACGTACCCCGTCACCACCAAAATTAACACCTACAGCGCTTTTGTCTCCGATGTGCTGAACCTGACCGACCGGCTAAGTATACTGGCCGCTCTGCGCGTAGACCACTTCGATAACAAGGGCGGGCTAGAAGGCGGACAAGTGGCTGCTTACCAGCAAACGGCCCTGTCGCCCAAATTCGGCGTGGTATTCCAGCCGCTGAAGGATAAAGTTTCGCTGTTTGCTAACTACCAAAATAGCTTCAACAACCGGGGCTCGTACCTGGCTTACGACGTGACCTTACCCGATAGCACCGGCCAGCGCGTCGCTGATCTGGAGCAGGCTAACCAGTGGGAAACGGGCGTGAAAGTTGATGCGCTGGGGGGCAAATTGACCGCCACGCTCAGCTACTACAACATCCAGGTGCAAGACCTGCTCCGCGCCGATCCGCGCCCGGAAGCTGCCGCTCGGTTTGCCCAAACCCAGGACGGCACCCAGCGCAGCAAAGGCATAGAGTTCGACGTAGTAGCCAACCCATTTGCGGGCTTCAACGCGGTGGCTGGCTTCTCCTACAACGACTCCCGTCTGGAGCGTTCTACCGCGCTAGATGAGGGTCGTCGCCCCGCTACGGCTTCCTCGCCCTATCTGGCCAACCTGTGGCTGAGCTACCGCCTGCCCGCCTCTCCGCTACAAGGCTTAGGCCTAGGTTTCGGCGGCAACTACGCCAGCGACAACAAGATACAGAACACGACGGCCAGCGTATTTACCCTGCCCGCTTATACGGTGCTGAACGCATCCGTTTTCTACGACCAGCCCAAATTCCGGATTTCGGCCAAAGTGGATAACCTCACCAACGAGCGGTACTGGATTGGCTACACCACCATGACTCCCCAGAAGCTGCGTAATTTCGTGGGCAGCGTAGCGTACAAGTTTTAAGCCCTTTAAGCTCTCCTGCTGATGACGCCTCTCAAACAAGCCATTCGCAAGCTTCACCTCTGGCTCGGTCTCGCGTCGGGGCTAGTGGTGTTTATCGTGAGCATCACGGGGGCCATTTTTACGTTTCAAGAGGAAATTCGCGAAGCCACTGAGCCGTGGCTCATTGTGCCGGTGGCGGCCACGCCCGAGCTGCCGCCTTCCCGGCTGCAAGCCACCATCCAGCGCAACCATCCCGACCTGACGTTCAGTTGGGTGATGTACATGGGGCCCAATCGCTCCGCCATTTCCTACGGCACCGACAAAGCCGGAGGCTCCTTCGCCGCTTTCGTCGACCCCTACACCGGCCAGGAGTTGCACTTCAAAAACCTAAAACGCAATTTTTTCACCATCGTGCAGGAAATCCATATGTACCTGCTGCTACCCGTGGCGGTGGGCGAATGGGTGGTGGGCATTGGGGTCCTGATTTTTGTGGTCATGCTCATTACGGGCATGGTGCTGTGGTGGCCCAAGCGCAAAAAGGACCGACACCGCAGCTTCACTATCAAGTGGAACGGCCGCTGGCGGCGTGTCAACTACGATCTGCACAACGTGCTGGGCTTCTACACTGCCAGCATCGCGCTCATCATCGCGCTTACGGGTCTGGTAATGAGCTTTGAATGGGTGAATAACTCCGTGTACTTAGCGGCCAACGCGGGCAGCAGCTTTCCCGAGGAAAAAACGCCCCCCAAAGTAACTGCCCAACCCGCTAGCACGCCCAGTCAGCCCCTCATCGATATATTCTACGCGCAAATGCGGCGTGACTCGCCCACGGCCCAAATGCTTTATGTCGCGGCCCCCGTCGCCCCCGATCAGCCCGCATACTCTATTGCCTACCGGACATCCTTGCTCTACTCCCACCGCGACGAGTACTACTTCCACCCCACCACTGGCCAACTGCTCAAAGCCATTCCAGACGCCGGCAAGAGTCGCGGCCAGAAGCTCATTGATGCCAACTACGACATCCATACCGGTCAGATTCTGGGTCTGGGGGGCAAAATTATCGCCTTTTTGGTCAGCCTGATTGCGGCTAGCCTACCCGTTACCGGTACGCTGGTATGGTGGGGCAAGCGCAATAAGCCCAAGAAAGCAAAGCAACAGGTACAGCCCCGCCGAACTCCAGTCAATTCCTAGGAGCGTTCAACGCGTGCCTACTTCCCCAATTCGGCCCACTTTCGGAATCACCTGAATCAGGAAGCGCTTATTATCACCTTCGCGCGCGCCGCGGTAACGGCCAGTACCATAGAAGCCACTACCACCAATTATCAGCTCGATATTGCTGTCCTGGCTGAAGTTTAGGCCATTTTGCTTCCAGAAGTTCAGCAAATTTAGCGCCCGCCGGTAACTGAGCTGGTAAGTAAGCTGCTCCTGCGTGCGGTTGCGGGCATCATTGCCGGCGTAGCGTGCCGCCATGCCTTCCACGATTACCAAGTAGCGCACCGGCTGCTCCGTCTTGATGGTTTTGAGCACAGAACGCAACGTGCGGCCGGCCTGCAAGAGCGCGGGCTTGTACGCATCCTGAATTTCATCCTGCCCAGCCTTAAACTGCACCGGCACCAGCAGTTCGTGACGCTCCAGATTCGGATCGTAGCGGAAGTATTTGCCTTCCAGCCGCTGCAACGAGCGCCGAATTTTAGTAATCTGCTCAAGCTCTTCCGCTTTGGCTTTCAGGTCACCATTAGCCTTTTTCAGGTCGTTTTCACGATCCTTAAACAGCTTGAAGCTGTACACAAACAGCACCAGCATCACCACAAACAACGACGTCATCAGGTCCACGTAACTAGGCCAGAAAAAATCGTTGGAAGAGCGGTTTTGAGAATCCTGCATGAGTAGAATATGTAACGCAAAGAAGTACTTTATCTCGCGTCAGAATCGTTATAAATCGTTGTAAAAAGCCCCTCACAAGAGGAATAAGGCTACGCTTCGCTTATTGTGGCTTCACGCCGCCAAACAAGCTATCCATGGCCCGCTGCATGCGGTTTTTGGCTGTAGCTTTTACCAATACCTCATTTAGTGCGGACAGCTCCATCAGAATTTTGGCTTGGATCTGCGAGTCCATCTCGATTTTGCGCATCAGCTCGCGCTGGGTAGCGGTCACATCGCGGGACAGGTTTTTCTGCTCCGCGTCCAGGTTTTTGAAGGGCTCCAAGTAGTGCGTAATGCGGTCGAAAACGTTCTCCTCGTTGAGGCGCTGGAAGTACTGCCCCCACTTTTCGTAAGCCTGTTGGGCGTCGCGCTCGTGGAAGCTGAGGCGCTGCTGCATCAGGTCGGTAAGGCGGCCGGTGGCCAGGTCGAAGTATTGCTCCGTGCGGGCGGCCACGTTGGTCATTTCCTTCTCGTGGCGCTGGAAAAAGTCGAGCTGGTGCTGAATCAGGTTATCGTGCTGGCCGATGTACTGCCCGACGTTGTTGATGCCGCGCTCAAATCCCGTCAAGCGGTCCAGGATGCTCCGCACAGCGTTAGCAGTGGCGGTACCCTCTTCCAACATTTGATTGAGCCGCTGCTGATAACCGACGAACGATCCAAACAGCTCCGCCGACTCCCGCACTTTGTCGAACACGGCTAAGTTGGCATTCGCCATCTTATCAAACCCAATTTCATTGAGCTTCACCAGAAAGTCGCGCTGCACTTTTACGTTCTCCGTCAGCGTCCCGATGATGGGCTCGAAGATCGTGACTTTGCTTATAAAATCTTGATTAAACGCATCCAGCACCCCTTTTAGAGTAGACAAGCTGTTCGCCATGTCGTTGTGCAGCACGGGCAACAAGCGCGCTTGCAGAAAAGTATAATACCTATTCTGACCTTGGTCGAGCTGCTGATGCGCCTTCCGCACCAAACCATTGCCCAACAACGTCAGCAGCAATCCCACAAAGCTGCCGGTCATGGCGATGAGTACGCCGGTGAGGAAAGGCGTGAGCGCATCCTCATCAGAAACGCCATTTCGCGCAATGCCTACCAAGCCCAGAATTACACCCAAAAAGGTCCCCAGCAGACCCAAATACAAGGGCGTAGCCACATTCGCCTGCACCGCATTTTCCAGCACCTGCGACTGCCGCTCTGAAATATCTTTTAGGATACCAAAGTCAGCAGCGGCGCCTTTATTATGGCGCAGATAATCGTTGGTATCGGTCAAGATTTCCTGAAAGTCGGCGGGCACGGCGTCCGCCCGAATCAGGTCGATGAGGTATGCATCGGCGGGCGCATTGGCGGCGTAGGGGGGCAAATCTTCGCCGGCCGGCGTTACCAGCCGACGCTCCACCCGGAGCGTGTTTTTGGCTGGATAAATCTGCGCTAATCGTTGAGCCTGCGCGCGGGTTTGCAGAAACGTGCGGATCTGCAAGCCCACCACCACGAGCACAACAATTATTTCAAGAACGATTTCAAGCATTAAGCAAGAGTTTGTAGAAACACACACCGCCGCGTTTGACTTACGCGGCGGTGGAATGTACTCACGAATACGACTACAAAGAAACAACGCCCAAAGCGTTGAGGTACGTTCCTACTCGAAATGAATAGCGGCTTTTTGCTCAATCTGCCAAGCCCCATTGCTTTTAAACAATGTCCCTTCTTCATCTGTCACGATGCGCGAAACGGGCGTGCTGGGCTGCTGGTAGCGGCAGGCTTCGCGCAGGGAATATTGCGCGCTTTGGATAGCATAGGCGTGTACCGCCGTGTTAGAAGTAATTCGAAACGTGGCGCGCTCAGGCCGCTGGGCGTCTACTTTGATTTCGTAAATACTGTCGTGCTGGGGTTGTTCCTGCAAGTCGTATTCACTAAATCCACCATTCACAGGCACTTTTACATAATAGCGACTTGTCTGGACTGGTTGATTTTCCGGCTTATTAATCTGAGGCGCCACTGACCAATTATCTGGAGTAGGCAACTGCACAGGCGGCACCAAACTATCGAAGTCATCACGCGGGGCAGCAGCGGGCGGGCCCGCTGGTATCACAGGAGCCGGGGCGGCAACCGACGCTTCGGCCATTGGCGCTGGTGCGGTATAGGTTGGCACTGGAGCCGGTGGCGGTGGCGTAGGAGCCGCGGGCTGCGGGGCTGGCGGAGCGGGGGCAGCAGCTACGGGCGCGGCTGGGCGCGCTGGCGCTGGAGGAGGCGTTACTGGGTTTGGCGCTGCGGCCACTGGAGGACGAGTTTGCGCCGGCGGAGCAGGTGCGGCTGGTCTGGGGGGCAAATTTTGACCGGCGGGCTTTGTTTGAGCTAGTGCCGCGCCTACGCGTTGCTCCACCATCTTCTCAATCTCGCGCTGTAGCTCGGGCGTCAGTTTCTTGAGCGAAGGACTATCACTTGGCATGGCCAACTTTACCGCTTCCAGCGCAGCCCGATGACGCTCGGCGCGCGCATTCAGCGCCTTAATATGGCCGCGCTGCAAGGCAAAAAGCACGAGGCTTAATATTGAAAACACCAACGCAATCGGAGCAAAAAGCTTGCTGATGGTGCTCTCAGCCGCATACGTGCGCGGACTGCTTACGCTCGTGCCAGTCGGTAGCGCCACGCCTACGTCGGAATCCACCGTGGTATCGGCCAGGGAAGCCGTATCAGCAGCTTCTTCAGCTACGAGGTCAGCACCGGTGTCACCCAGGGGCGTACCGTTTTGCACAAAGCCTTTGAGGCCCGTTTCTAAGGCCGTGAGGCGCTGCATCCGAACCGGGTCGTTGGTGCGCGCTGGGTTTTTGAGCCGGTTAATAATTTCGGTGGTGAGCTTATTAAGCCGCGCCTCATCCGTAGTCAGACCGTTATAAATTGCCCCCCGCTCCAGTGGTTTATACAAACGGCTGTATACACTCTGCTTATCAGCTTTGATACTGTTCTCGAATGCCTGCAAGCTACCGTCGCAACGCAAGGTGCTCTTAAGTTCAGGCACACCCGTATCCTCGTACACGAACTTGGCCGTGGCGCACCAAATCTGGGTTTTTGACTCATCGAGGGTGGGCTTGCCTAGTTCGGTTTGAGCATGGACACTTGAGGCAGACAGTATTACGCCTAGCAGTAAGGGAGCGAAACGGGAAAATATTTTCATAGCAAGAAATACAACGGTATAACGCCGTACAGAATCAGCTCCTGCACGGCGTTATTTCATTATGAATTCGGGTTGATCAACTCCCGGCTCAGGTTATACAGCGCCTGCTTCATCGGGTAGAAAAACAGCGTTTCCGGCAGCGTTTCACCCTGACCGAGGTTGCGACCAATTTGATGCAGACCCAAGTTCAGGCTATCCTCAATTTCGCGGAGTAAGAAGTCTTTTACCTTCTGCCGATCCACGTCAACGCCGACTTCGCGCATCAGTGGAGCCACGTCGTCGTTGTCGAGCACGATTTCGAGGAAACGGCGCGTATTATCGATTACCGACTGCTTCAATTCGGCATCAACCTGCGGGATTTTGAGACGAGCCGTATCAATGTCGGCGCCTTCTAAAGCACCATTGAGCTTCACCGTTCGAATCTTGTCGAAGTCAGCGGCGCTGGTGGCGCTTTCTTCGAAAAGCACGCCACCGTTGGTGGTTGCTTCTTTGGGATTATCAGCCAGAATTACGCGGAAGTTCTGCGGTGGCTCCTGACCAGTAGCTGCCAAGAATACTGCCTTAGTAATCTTCTCAATGGCCGCCAAACTGCTGCCGCCGCTGAGCAACCGCAGATACAAGCTGCCTTTGCCAGAGAAGCACAGATAACGCGGCGTTTTCAGGCCCAGATGCTGTACTAGCTGTGCTACGTGGTAGATAATAGCCGTGTAGTGCAGGTAGAAAAGCACTCGCAGTTGCCGTCCTTTGCCCAAGCCCAGACTCTGCGTAAAGCGCAACGCCTCGTTGTAGGTAAAGAGCAAGCTCGTTACGTCAGCCGAACCAAAATCAGGATTTTGCAGGGCCGCCCGTAGGTATCCTTTGTACTCCTGGTTCTGCTCCGAATCGGGCAAGCTTTCCACGTATTGCACCCCGAGGCGCAACAGGCCGTTTTGCTTCGGCGCGCCCTGTACGCGAGCATAACCATCACCCCACAGGTCGTCGCCAGCAAAGCGGAACGACGAGCTGAACGACGGCTTCTGCTCCGCGAAAATCAGCAAGTCGGTGGTGCCACCGCCGATGTCGATGTTGATGACGTTCTCGTCGCGGTTGGGCACTACCTGATTGGTAGCCGTCAGGTAATAGTACGGGGCCACCGATTCCGAAATGCACTGCGTGGGTCGGCGGGCGCGGAATACCTCCTGGAAGGCTTCGTCCCACACCTGCTGAAACTGATTGCGCAGGAACATATCGAAGCTCAGGGGGGCAAACCACACCACGCGGGTATCTTCCAGAATACCACCGTACTGAGCCGCCTTGTGCTTCATCAGCAGCAGAATCTCCTTAAAGAATGCCGCAATCCGATTCACACCCTGCGGGTCCAGCTCCGCCGACCATTTCAGGTTAGTTACGAAGCGGTTTTGGGGCGGCTGGTTGGTTTCAGTGTTGATGCTGAAGCCAATATTAATGTTGCTCAGCACTTTGCTGGGCTCGTTCGCATAAGAGTTCGTTTCGCAAACCGCCGTCCGAATCGGAAACTCATATACCGACTGCTGCTCACCCACGATACTGGGCACAAACTCCCGATTCTGAATCAGGGGAATGTCAAACAGCTGACCGGGCCCGCGCATGTAGCGCTGGAAGGCTGAGTAGCCAGTATCGGGCAACGGCGCGTTCAGCAGTTCGACCTGCAAGTCGCCCTCGCCAATAGTGAACGGCCGCGGGTGAGCCGAAGGACCGTCGGCATACGCTACGTGCGTGTTGCTGGTACCAAAATCGACGGCGAAGGTAAAGCGGCGCGTGCCACGGTCTAGCTCCTTCCAGCGTGGCACAATAAGACCACGGGCCGGCTCCGCACCCAGCGTAGCTGGCGGACAAGTAAGTTCGGCAAGGTCGAAGTGGGTGCCGGTGATTTCATAATACGTACTACCAGCTGTAGCTACACTTTTTTGAGTACGCTCAAACTTGGTAGCCCGACGGGCTGCGCCTTGGTCGGTTAACCGCTCGCCACTCACGAAGAAGGTGAGGTCGTAGCGGCGCTGCAGCATGGTAGGGCTGTTGTCGGCATCCACGAGCATGACCTTGTAAAAGTCGTTGTACTCGGGCTGCGCGCGCATCTTGTAGAATGGGAACACGCCCAAGCCAATGTTGGCCCTTACGATGCGGCCCTTCTCCGGAATCTCGCGGCCCTGCGCGTCCTTGGGGTTCTGTGGATTTTGGTAGTAGCTGCGTTCAAACGTGATAAAACGCCCCCCTTGTACCGGCACCCGCACATTTACCCGCACATGGTTGAGGTCAATAGTAAAGGTGACCAGCTCGGCTAAATCGTGCTCGGTAAAGTACTCGAAGAAGGACTGCTTCAGCGGCAGCAGGTATGGAAACCGCGCCCGGCCTTGGGTGTCAGCGCCGTACTGGAAGGTCACTTTACCCGTGTGGAAGCGCTGCGTGTTAAGCTCATAAGGCAGCTCAACCAACGCATCTTCCAGAAAGTCGCCTACCGTAAGGTAAGGGTACTTGAAGCCTTTGCCGGGCAGCACCCGATTCTCCAGCGTCAGCTCATCGGCGTAGGGCACGGGCGTGCGGTCGTCCCAAGGCTGGCCGTTGAGGTAATTTGCCCCCTGCATAGTCAGGTTGGGGCGCAACACCAAGGGGCGCAGGCGGCCGGTATTACTCTCGCGGGTGGGCTGAATAAATAAGTCACTGCTCATCACCGCCGATTGGTCGGCGCGGCCGGGAAGCGGCACGTACTTCACGCTCACCAAGTTGCCCTGGAAGTCAGTGATGGCTGGGTACTTGGCAGCAAAACGCTGGGCCGTATGCTCGCCCTGCATCTGCATCTGATTGATGCGGCTGCGGTCGAGGCTAGCGAATACACTACCTGCAAACTCCCGGCGCTGCAGCTGCGGATAAGCCAGAAACATCTCGTACACGAACTCTCGGAAAGCCGGCGAGCGGTCTTCGAGCAGCACGATCTGATTATCAAAATAATGCCCCCTAGCCTGCGCACGCTCCAAGTCTAGCGGTGCTACCGTGGGGGCTGTGAAGAGCAAGGTAAGCGGAGAAGTGCCCCCCAACAAGCGTGGCCCACCTGGCAGGTCCGGCGACTCATAGAACACCAGATACATATCCGTGAAGTCACGGAATCGGTCATCCTGCAGGAACAAGCGCAAGGTTTCGCCTAGCAGGCGTGTGCCTTCATCCGACTGCATCTTGCGCAATTCCGTCTCCGCATTCCACCGACGCAACGTGATTTTGCGGCCAGCCTGGGTGTAGAGGTTGAAGTTATACAGCACTTCAAACAGGTCCCAGTAATGCGATACCAGCTCGTGGTACACCGAACCAGGATTGCGCTGCCCTTCACGAGCCAGGAAATCGAAGGCCGTTTCAAACAAGTGCATCCGCGCAAACGGCGTTGGGATGGACACGGCCACGTTCTTGGCCCGCCCGCCGGTGGGGTCGGTTACGGTATCAATTTCGGTGCTGGTAATGGGGGCGGTTTTCTGCCAGCCTTGCACCTGCTGGGAGCCGTTATTATGTAAGCGAAGGACTTTGGGCATTCCTTTATGTCTTATTGAATAGTAATGCAATTCCTTTCTCTGGCTGAGAAGGGAAGCTTTATTCTTATACCACTTTTACCTTTTCTTCAAATGCCTTGTCCGTTACGCGGTCAAACAGAGCCAGCAGCTTCTTGAAGTTGTCGGGCTCTTGAATGGATTTGGCGGCGTCGTTGAGGCTATTGAGGAAGTAGTTCTGACTGAGACCTTTGTTGAAGAAGTCGTTCCACTTTTTCTCCACGGGCTTACCGGCAATCATAGCGTTGAAGTCGTCGGTGGTCAGGTCAAAGGGACGGAAGGCGCGGCGGTTTTGGGCCAGTTCTTTCAGCCACTCATCCACGCCGAACTCGGGGCTGTGGAGGAAGTTATTCAGCTCCTTGAAGATGGGCTCATTGCGCATGGCATAGTCCAGGTTCAAATTGTCGTGGTAGGGGGCTTTATCGGTGGGCAGGTGCTGCTTGTGGTAGCGCGTAAAGTACAGGAACTGCGTCAGCTGCTTAGCAATCATTTCCCGTGACTCGTCGGGCAGGTGGCTGAAGTTGAGTTCCTGCGTATCCACACCCAATCCGTACTCATGGAAGTGCGGACCACCGTTGCGTAGTTCCGCATCAGGGTACTGCATAAAGTCCACGATACTGAGGGCGGCCAATAGCTCGATGAGGTGAGCTTTGTTACGCTGAGCCGTGCCGCCGGGCTGGTTTTCGTAGGGGGTATCGGGGGTATCAGCCAGGTAATACAATGCATCTAGACCTTGCAGGTTGTGCTCGTAATAGCTGAGTGCAGCCTTGGTTTTGGTCAGGAAGCTGTTGGAGTCAATGATGGAGTTATCCTCCGACTGCAATGCAAAGTAGGGCATCACCGTCACGGCGCCGGTCAGAGCGTCGCGTAGGTAGCGTGCGTTGCTTAGGCGCGTGTTTTGGTCCTTGAGGTTTTTAAGCAGTAGTGGGAAGCCCGCCGCGCCTGTACCACCGAAGATGCTGGAGATAAAAAACACCCGGTCGCCTGCCTGGAAGTTGTCGGCGAAAAACCGGATTTCCGGTGAGTCGACTACCTTATTCAGCACGACGCTGCCCACGTTTGGCGAGCCGCGGAAACCGATGGTCAGGGGGCTTTCTAGGTTGTCCTGCGTGAACAGTAGCTCCACCAATCCCTTGGAATCAATGGAGAGTTGATCGTAGCTCAGATACTGGCGGAAGCTTTGATTGATGCCGCCGAAGTCGAATACGAAGGTGTCTTTCACACCACCGTTTGTGTCAGCCGAAATGCTGCTGAGCGTGCTGATGTTGGTGTGGAAGAAGCCATCCTCACGCTGGCCCAAGCGATTGTAAATCTGTTGATAGCTTTTCAGCATATCCACCGTCCGGTTCATGTCGCCGTTGTGAGCGTCGGGATCAATGATGATTGGTACTACCCGGTCGCAATTGGGTAGCTGTACGCCGGCGGCCAGCAGCATGGTGAGGGAGCGAATAACGCGGGAGCCCGTGCCGCCAATACCGAATAAAAAGAGTTTAGCCATTGAATCGCAGAGTTTGCAGATTGATCAGATTTCGCGGATGCGTGCAGAAACGCATGAATTGTCGTCTTACCGCGAAGCCATCAGGCCAATGCCTGATTATAGCTTAACGATAGAAACGATAAAGACGCGTCCTATCGCGTCTTTATGCCCTTAAAAAGGTGTAGTGCTGGCGTTGGTTGAGCCTTTGCGCAGGATAACGGAGAAGAGAAAGAACCAAAGTAGGCCGTACACCGCGTTTATCGTAGCCAGCCAGTAGATGTAGGAGTGCTCGGCTACCTGCTGACTGTTGCACTGCACGATGGCGATAATGAAAGCAATAATCGCGTTAGCAATGAGGAAAATGGTCCAGTGGCGCATCTTGTTAAAGGTCGCGACGCCCATCGCACGGTTGATCAGATAATAGAAAATCAGCACCAAAGCCAGCGAAACACCCAGCGTCAGTAAGCCGACGTTAGGAAAAATCACCTCGCGGTAAACTGGCGTTTCGGATGGCGGCTGGGGGAACCGATGATTTCGTAGAGAAAGCGAAAAAATGACTTCATAGCGGAAATGTACAAATAACTTTGAGTGGAGATTCGCTGAACGTTAAAGATTCAACAGAATTGTGTGAGCAATGCAAAACAAGCTTTGCTCTATTACATCCTGACGCTATTTGGCAGGCTCAAGCGTAAGTGGAATCTGGAAAATGGGTGCCTGCTGACCAGCTACAACAGCGGTGGATACACCATCAAGAAGGCTAGCGAAAGCAAAGGTCTTCGGGCCGGCTTGGTTGATGTTGCTGTCGTTTTGAGTGGTCCACTGGCTTACCCAAGCCGGGCGGGCATCATTGAGCACAACCTGCAAAGGACGCGCAGCACGGGCCATTTTGGTCAGGCGGACTTTCACAAAATGGGTATATTGATTCTCAGGACCGCTGCTGGTACGGGTCTGGTCAGTCGCGGCGGCCACGTTGACGATCTTCGCGTCGGTGTCTTGGCCAACCAGCTTCAAATTCTGCTTCAAATAAGCTACATCCTGATACAAGGCAGGCATATTGCCCAGATTTAGCCCTAGTACAAACTCTACCGGGTTTTGTGCGGAGGCCTCCTGTACGGCTACCGTGTGGTACGTGGCACCAGCCTCACGCTTACTCGCGGTTTTCTCGCCGTAGTACCAATCACCTTTATTCTGGTACCGATTCAGCAAGGAGGAAGCCGGACGTGGATACTTAATGCCATAATGTACCTGCTGCGCTGGCTGTTTGGCCAGCAAGGCTGCATCGAAGCGCCGCACGGCGTCTTGGGGGCCAATTACCCAGAAATAATACGGAATATCGGTGTCGCAGCAGTTGGGTACTTTGCGGGCACCAGTCATGATGGCCGGGTAAAACGTGCCCTGAAAGTCGGAGGTGAAGCCGTACACCGACACAGCCAAATCGGGGCGCTGGGTGCGGCTGATAGCGTCCGTAATGTCAGTCTTGATGTAGGGAATGGCGCCGGTGTTCTTGGGCGAGTAAATAAAATCTGAAATCAGGATGCTGACCGTGTTCGGATCGTAGTAATTACTGACCAGCGTGTCGAGCACCGTTGGAATGTCGGTACTGCTGGCGGGTTCCTTGATGCCGCTGCGCACAGTACCAGAGAGTTGCTGATATGAGTCGCGGTAGGGCTTCTCTTTAATGCGATAATACACCTTGCGGCTTACCGCTGGGCTGTTATTCAACTCCGACAGAAACTGCGCAACGTATTGCTGAAAGCGAGTATTGCTAGCATCGGCGCCGGGCTTGGGCATGAAGCCTTCCATCGAGCCCGACACCTCCAAAAACACATTTACTTGGGTGAGCGGCGCAGCGGAAGCATTAGTTTCCTCTGCAACCGGTGCAGATGCATCTGGGGCAACTTTGGCATTGTCGGGGGGCGTTTTCGTCTTGTTATTCTCGACCTGCGTTTCGGATACCGCGCCGCCATCGGTTTTGACATCATCGCGGGAGTAACAACCTGCCAATACTAACAGCACAGCGGCTAGCGCAGGTTGGAAACGGAATCTGGGGGGCAAATTCATAGGAGCAAAATAGAGGCAAACGGCCTGTGCCGCAACCTGCGTACTGCTGGCCGGGCCGGTGGGTTGTGGAGGAACGCTGAGAAAGTCGGAAAATTTTGTGCCACTTCGCGACGTATAGCCTTGTCGATATTATCGAAAGTTTTCCACTTAGACTGTCAGGCAAGGCAAAGCGCAGAATTTCGCGTGCTGATGTTAAAGTAGGGATTCACCCAAAGCGAACGTCATCCTTCATTTAGCGTCTACTAGTTGAAGCACAAACTTTAATGAGGGCAAAAAAAGCCCCCCAGACCGTTAGCTGTAATTGATTTCGGTGTTGTCGCCGATGTTCAGACTGTGGTTCAGACCACTGAAGGAAGCATCACTACCCACAATACAGTCTTGCATGACGGCGGAGCGAAGCTCACTATAAGAGCCAATAATAGAGTCGCTTAGAATTGCGTTGCGCACAATAGTGCGGTCGCCGATGGCGACGTTGGGCCCGATGATAGAGTGGCGGATCTGGCAGTCGCGGCCGATGCTGACGGGCGGGATGATGATGGTGTCGGGAAACTCTGGGTACTCGCGGGTCACCAGAAATTCCGGGCGGTTCAGCAGGCGGGCGTTGGCTTCAAGTAAGCTTTCCTTGCGGCCGCAGTCAAACCAGTTATCAACCGGCGTGGTGGTCATTTCCTCCCCCTCATTAATGAGTAGCATAAGCGCATCGGTTAGCTGATACTCATTATGCGTACGCTGCTCATCGGCAATGATGCGTTCTAACGCCGTAGCCAAGCGTTCGGGATTGGCAATCTTGTAGAGCCCGACCAGCGCATGGTTCGACTTCGGGATGCGCGGCTTCTCGACTACTTTGGTCACCTGCCCAGTGGCGTCCGTTTCTACCAACCCAAACATGGAAGGCGTTTTCACTTCCTTCACGGCCAGCACAGTGCCAGGCGTGTCCAGCAGCTGACTTAGATCCACGTCTACAATCGTGTCGCCGAGCAGAATCAGCATGCCGTCGGTTTCGTGGCGGAAATACTCCCGGGCCACCCACAAGGCATGACCAATACCCTCGCGGGGCTCCTGTACCACAAACTCAGAACGGACATTCGGATACTGCCGCCGAACGTAGCTCTCGATTTTCTCGCCCAAGTAGCCAATCACGAAGACAAAATCTTCAATGCCGGCGGCCACTAGCCGGTCGATAATGTGGCCCAGAATGGTGTTGCCCGCCACCGGCACCAGCGACTTGGGCTGGGTGTGGGTGTGAGGCCGTAAGCGCGAACCAATACCAGCAACAGGAATAACAGCTTTCATAAACGACAAACGTGGCGTAAGACCGCAAAATAGTAATTCGTGCGGCAGTAACTCCAAAGACAACCGCTAAGTCGAGTTTCCGTACTTTGCACTGCGCATATTTAATATTTGATGCGTAACCACAACCATCTTTCCCTTCCTCTCTCCCTTACTCCTATGAAACGTCTTCTTCTCTACCTGTTTGGTTTGATGGTATTGCTCACGCAATCGTCGTGCGGCTACAACGGCATGGTCAGCCGCGATGAAGCGGTTAAAGCCCAGTGGGGTAACGTGCAGAACGCCTATCAGCGCCGCGCCGACCTGATTCCAAACCTGGTAAACACCGTAAAAGGTGCCGCCAACTTCGAGCAAAGCACGCTTACCGGCGTTATCGAAGCCCGCGCTAAGGCTACCAGCGTGCAACTTAACGCTGATCAGCTTACCCCCGAAAACATTCAGAAATTTCAGGAAGCCCAAAGCCAGCTAAGCGCCGGTCTGGGTCGTTTGCTGGCCGTGTCAGAAAATTATCCGGAGCTAAAGGCCAACGCCAACTTCCAGGAATTGCAGGCCCAGATTGAGGGCACCGAAAACCGGATCAACGTGGAGCGCAACAAGTTCAATACCGTTACCAACGACTACAACGGCTTCATCCGACAGTTCCCCAATAACTTATTTGCGGGTGTATTCGGCTTCTCAGCCAAAGGCTATTTTGAGGCCGATGCGGCTTCTCAGAAAGCGCCCACAGTACAGTTTTAAGTTTTAGCGGCTGGCTTCTGATTTGGCGTAAAAGCGTGAAACAGAAAGCCAGCCGCTACAAACCCATGATCAGAAACACATGAAGAACCCTTTGACCCCGGAGCAGGAAGCCAAGCTGGTTGCTGCCATTCGACAGGCCGAAATCAAGACCTCAGGCGAAATTCGGGTACACTTGGAAGATACCTGCCCAACCCCCGAACCCCTGGACCGGGCCGCGCAGGTATTTGCCGAGTTGAACATGCACCGTACGGCGCAGCGCAACGGGGTTCTTTTTTATCTGGCCTGGGAAGCACGCCGCTTCGCTGTTATTGGCGACGCCGGCATCAACGCCGCCGTGCCCGACGACTTCTGGGAAACCACCAAAGAAACAGTGCTGAAGCACTTCCGGGCCAATGACTATGTGACCGGCCTGGAAAAAGGCGTGCGCATGGTAGGCGAGCAGTTGCAGCACTTTTTCCCTTACGATGCGGGCACCGACAGCAACGAGCTCGACGATTCAATCTCATTTGGCAAACCGACGCCCCCGCGCGCATGAGGCACCCCTCCCCTTCTGCCTTCTGGCGAATCTTAGTCCCTTGTCTGTTGCTGTGGCTGGCCGTTGCCGGAATTTGCCCCCCAGCCTTCGCCCAAGATTTGCCCCCCAGACCCAGTCCGCCCCGGCTGGTGAACGACCTGGCCGGTATGCTGCGCCCCGATGAGGTAGCAGCCCTGGAAAATAAGCTGGTTGCTTACGACGACTCTACGTCTTCTCAAATTGCTGTCGTAACCATCCCAACGCTAGGTGATTATGAGCTGGCCGACTACGCTCAGCAGCTGTACGAAGCGTGGGGCATTGGGCAAAAAGGCACCAACAACGGCATCCTGATTCTGGTAGCCGAAAAAGAGCGCAAAGCCCGCATTCAAACGGGCTACGGCCTGGAAGGCGCTGTGCCGGATGCGTTGGCGAAGCGTATTATTTCCAATACCGTGGTGCCGGCCTTTCAGCAACAGCGCTACTACGATGGCCTCGACCGGGCTACGGATCAGCTTATTGCGCTGGCTAAGGGCGAATACAAAGCCGACCCAGCCACAAACCGACGAGAACGCAGCAGCGACGACAGCGGCTCCGGCTGGACTTTCTGGCTGGTAATCGGGGTGCTGGTGCTGTTTCTACTGATGCGCAATCGCGGTGGTGGTTCCGGCGGGCGCCGCAGTAGGGGCTTCGGGGGCATGGGTATTCCGCCCATCATCTTCGGCGACTTCAGTGGCGGACGCGGCGTATTTGGCGGCGGAGGCGGCGGCTTCGGGGGTGGAGGCGGTGGCTTTGGCGGCTTCGGGGGCGGTAGCTCCGGCGGCGGCGGGGCCAGCGGCGACTGGTAATTACTGTGCTTCTTCGGCGCTACGCGTCCCCACTTGCTGATATACTGGTAACTCATAAAACGGCCGCAACAGCTGGATAACATCCAGCGCATCGGCTACGGCTTCGTGCGCCACGGTATTATCGTCAAACTTTGCGCGGGCCTTGCAGATGCTCATTGTAGGCAGGCGCGAATCCTTCTTCCAGTTTAGATAGAACGCGGCAGGGTCCAGCATAGCGGGCTCAGCCCGCACCAAAGTGCCGTAGCCGGGCAGCTCGCGCAGAAAGCCCAGGTCGAAAGAGGCAATATTCTTCCCGGCCATCGTCACCGTCACGCAGTTGTGCTTGTCCGCATTGAAGCCTTCAGCCAGTAAAAAGTCTCGCAATTGAGGCAGTAGCTCCTCTGGGGGGCAAATTTCCGGGTTGGGCTCCTTGCGCGCCAACTCTTCCAGTAAGCGCGCATTCAAGGCCAGCGCGCCGGCTGTGCCTACGTACTCCGGGTGCCGCACCGCCCGCCGAAAAACCGGCAAATCGGTCAGTGGCCTTGGGCGCTTGGTGTCTTCTACTACGGCCGCTAATTCCAGAATCTGATGGCGTTGGGGCTTACCGCCGGTGGTTTCGAGGTCGAGGGAGATGTAGCGCATGCCTGACTGTACGGGTGGCAGTAAGCAGACGTTGGGGCTGCCACCGCTACTTCCTAATGATCACTCATTACGCCCGCTTTGATAGCAACTGGCAAGCGGTTTTCGACCGGCGGCACGGGGCAGGAATATTGCCCCCCATACGCGCAGAACGGGTTGTAGGCCCGATTGAAATCCAGCACCACTTTTCCGTTTTGAATTTGGCCGAGGTGTAAGTCGAGGTAACGGCCGCCACCGTAGCTGCTATGGCCGTTGGTGCGGTCGGTGAAGGGAACAAACAGATAATCTTGGTAGCCTTCTTTCTGTAGTAGATCAAGGCTTTGGTAAATAGTGAGCTTCAATTCCTGCCCTTCAAGCGTGAAATAAGCGTCGCCATATTTGCGGTACATCGGCCGGCGGGCGGTGCTGGTTTCCATCTCAAAAGGAGCAGCCAGCGAATCGCGGATAAAACGGGCCTCAACGCGAGCAGCGCGATTGAGTGGGAAAAACGGCAGTCCCTTGAATTTCTTTAGCTCCTTCGCGGGCAAGGGCGACTCGGCCGGGTTGCGGTATTCAGCGTTGAGTTCCTGCTGGAAAGCGGCTACTTCTTTAGCGTGGTCTGCGGCTGGGAGCGTAGGAATGGCAGCCGTTGTTTGGGCTGTGGCGCTCAAGGAATATAAAACCAGCAGCAGGGGAAAAAGGTAAGTGTATTTCATGCTCCAAAGTACACGGGCTTTAGCATACTCGTAGTATTATTGACCGAACACGGCAGGCTCTGGCGCGTTTACTTCATACGCTCGCCCACCTACCGCTTGTATCTTCGCCCCCATGACCGAATCTACCGCCCCCGAAACTCCCAAAAAACTCTTTCTCCTCGACGCTTTCGCCCTTATTTACCGCGCCCACTTCGCTTTTAGCAAGAATCCGCGCATCAATTCCAAGGGAATGAATACGGGCGCCGTACTCGGCTTTACCAACACGCTCGTGGAGGTGCTACAGAAGGAAAAACCCACCCACCTCGGCGTAGCCTTCGATGCTCAGAAGAAAACGTTCCGCCACGACAGTTTCGCCGAGTACAAGGCTCAGCGCCAGGCAATGCCCGAAGATATCGGCACGGCCATCCCCTATATCAAGCGGGTAATTGATGCCTTCAACATCCCGATTCTGATGGTGGACGGCTTCGAGGCCGACGACGTGATTGGCACCCTGGCCCAGCGCGCCGAAGCGCAAGGCTTTGAGGTGTTTATGATGACGCCCGACAAAGACTACTGTCAGCTCGTTACCGAAAAAATCAAGATCTACCGGCCCGCCTTTATGGGTAATGCCGCTGAAGTGCTGGATCTTGCCCATGTCCTGCAGCGCTTCGAGATTGAGCGCGTAGAGCAGGTAACCGACATTCTGGGCTTACAAGGTGATGCGTCCGATAACATTCCGGGCATTCCAGGTATTGGCGAGAAGACGGCCAAAACGCTGATCCAAAAGTACGGCTCGGTGGAAGGGCTGATTGCCCACGTAGATGAGCTGAAAGGCAAGCAGCAGGAAAACGTGCGCAACTTTGCCGAGCAGGGCCTGATGAGCAAGGAGCTAGCCACTATTCATGTGAACGTGCCCATTCCGTTTGAGCCCGACGCCCTGAAAATGGGTCCGCCTAACGAGGAACAATTACGCGCCTTGTTCGATGATCTGGAGTTTCGGCAGCTGGCGGCGCGGGTGCTGAGCGGGGGCGCGCCAACCACATCTACGCCTTCGCCACGGGCGCGGCGCGCGGCGGCTGGGGGGCAAATTGCGCTGTTTGGTGCGCCAGTTTCTACAGCTACCGCGGAGGATGAGGAGGAAGATGAATTTTTGCCCCCCGCCACCAAACGCACCCTCGCGGACGTACCGCATCAGTATCACCTGATTGATACGCCGGCACTGCGTAAGTCCTTGCTGAGCTTCCTGATGCAGCAGAAAGAAGTCAGCTTCGATACCGAAACGACTGGGTTGGATACGATGACTTCGCGGCTGGTGGGTTTGTCGTTCTGCTATCTGCCCGGCGAGGCGTACTACGTGCCGGTTCCGCACGACGATATGACTGCCGCTCAGGCTATTGTGGACGAGTTTCGGCCTTTTCTTGAGAGTGAAACCATTGGCAAGATTGGCCAGAACATCAAGTACGATCTCACTATTCTGAAGCACTACAACGTGCGGGTGCGTGGGCCTTTATTTGACACCATGCTGGCTCACTACCTGCTGGAGCCCGATATGCGCCACAACATGGACATTCTGGCCGAAACCTACCTGCATTACACGCCGGTTTCTATCATAGAACTTATCGGACCCAAGGGTAAAAACCAGAAAACCATGGCCGATTTGCCCCCCAGCCAGGTCAGCGACTACGCCTGCGAAGATGCCGATGTGACCTTGCAGCTCAAGCACGTATTCGAGCCCAAACTGGCTAAAATCGGCCTATTGAAGCTACTGAACGAAGTAGAGAACCCGCTGGTGCCCGTGTTGGCCGATGTAGAGTATGAAGGCGTGCGCATCGACAGCTCGGCCATGGGTGAATATTCCGCTGAACTGCAAGGCTACATTACGGATCTGGAAAAGCAGATTTTTCAGGCGGCCGGGCAAGAGTTCAATATTGGCTCGCCCAAGCAGCTTGGGGAGGTTTTGTTTGATAAGATGCAGCTCGGTGGCGGTAAAATCAAGAAAACCAAAACCGGCCAGTACGCCACCGGCGAGGAGATTCTGAGCGTGCTGGCTATTGACAACCCTGTGGCCGCGCTGATTTTGGAATACCGTCAGCTGACCAAGCTGCGCTCCACGTACGTGGAAGCACTGCCGCAGCTTGTGTGTGAGCTAGATGGCCGCGTGCACACTTCCTTCAATCAAGCCGTAACGGCCACCGGGCGCCTGAGCAGCACCAATCCTAACCTCCAGAATATCCCGATTCGCACGGAGAAAGGCCGCGAAATCCGCAAAGCCTTCGTGCCCCGCGACGCCGACCATTTACTGGTTGCAGCCGACTACTCGCAGATCGAGCTGCGCATCATGGCCGACTTCAGCAAGGACGCAACGATGATTGAGGCTTTCCGCCAAGGCATCGACATTCACAGCAGTACGGCCAGTAAAGTATTTGATGTGCCGCTTTCAGCCGTGGATCCCGAGATGCGCCGTAAAGCCAAGACCGTGAACTTCGGTATCATCTACGGTATTTCAGCGTTTGGTTTGGCCCAGCGCCTGAGCATTTCCCGCAAGGAAGCGCAGGATATTATCGAGGCCTATTTTGAGGAATTCGGGGCCGTGAAGCGCTTCATGGACGAAAGCATTAACAAAGCTCGGGAGCTAGAATACGCCGAAACGCTGCTCGGTCGCCGCCGCTATCTGCGCGACATTAACTCACGCAACGCTACGCTACGCGGCTTCACCGAGCGCAACGCCATCAACGCGCCCATCCAAGGCACCGCCGCCGATATCATCAAAATTGCCATGATCCGCATCCACGATTGGCTGGAAAAGGAAAAGCTAGGCACCAAGATGATTCTGCAGGTCCACGACGAATTGGTATTTGATGCGCCCAAGGCGGAAATCGAATACATCACTCCTCATATTAAAGAGTTGATGATAAACGCCTTGCCGCTGAGCGTACCGATGGAAGTAGAGGTGGGAACAGGCAGCAACTGGCTACAGGCGCATTAGGCTAGAAGGAATGTTGCTGAATGATTCATGATGATAATGTCGTCGAAATAGAGCGACTTAATAACGGTAATTGATGGAGCCTAAGCCCTTCAAGCACTTGCCTCCGTATAGCGTGGCTACACTTCCATATTTATCCTTAGCGCTTATGCCACACCAGGTCCATACCTCCACATTGCAGAATGTAGCCCGCGGCGCGCTAGGCACCTTTATGATTGTAGCCGGTACGGGGCACCTCACTTTTGCGCGGCAGCAGTTTCAGGCCCAGGTACCCGATTTTGTGCCGCTGGATAAGGATACCACCGTGCTGGCATCAGGAGTGGTGGAAATTGGGCTGGGGTTGGCGCTGCTAGTACTGAAAGGGCAGAACCGGGTGCGGATGGGTTTGGGCTTGGCAGCCTTCTATGCGCTGGTTTTTCCCGGCAACATTCACCAGTACACTCATCATATCTCGGCTTTTGGCCTCGATACCGATGCTAAACGACTTGGCCGGCTGTTTTTTCAGCCTGTGCTGATGGGTTGGGCCCTGTGGTCGACAGGAGCTTTGCAAGCCTTGAAACAAAAGCAGAACGACCGAACATAGCCGCAAATTGGTGAGCCATGAACTCTCGGTAGGCTGAGTTGGTATACTTATATATGACGACGAATCCTTCTTTTGATGTAGTAGTAATCGGTGCAGGACCGGTGGGTTTGGCCTGCGCTATTGAGGTGCAGCGCCGTGGTCTGTCGGTTTGTGTTGTCGACAAAGGCGCGCTGGTTAATTCTATCGTGGGATATCCTACGAATATGGAGTTTTTCTCCACGCCCGAACTGCTCGAAATTGGTGGCTACCCTTTCCCGACTAGTGGCTACAAGCCCCTACGTGAAGATGCACTGGATTATTACCGTCGCGTAGCCTTCGCCGAAAAACTCAATCTCCGCCTATATGAGCGCGTGCTAGGGCTGGAAGGCGAAGCGGGTGCCTACGAGCTGCGCACGAATCTGGGGCTTATTCAGGCTCAATCAGTGATTGTAGCGACGGGTTTCTTTGACGTGCCCAACAAGCTAAACGTGCCAGGCGAAGAACTGCCCCACGTAAGCCATTACTACAAAGAGCCCTATGCCCATGTCGGTCAGCCGGTAATTGTGGTGGGGGCCAAAAATTCTTCGGCCAAAGCGGCGCTGCAATTAGCCCGCGCGGGCGCTGATGTGACCTTAGTAGTGCGCGGACCAGCGTTGGCCGAATCGGTGAAGTACTGGATTAGGCCAGATTTGGTGAATCGTATTGCCGAGGGTCGAATCAAGGCCCTTTTCAACACCACTATTTCGGCCATCCGACCCGGCGAGATAGATGTAGTGACAGAAAATGCCCCCCAAACCCTACCGGCCAGCTTCATTTACGCCCTCACTGGCTACCGTCCCGACTACAGCTTGCTTGCTGCCCTAGGCATCGACACGCAGCCAGATGCCGTGTGCACTCCCTGGCACGATCCCGAGACTTTCGAAACCAACCGCACGGGTGTATACTTGGCTGGTACCGTGTGCGGGGGCTAAATACCAGTCGGTGGTTTATTGAGAACGGCCGCTATCATGCGGCCGTTATTGCCGCGCACCTTGCTGGCCAGGCAGTTCCTATTTTGCCCCCCGTGCTTCAGCCCGTACAATTATCATAACATCGGTCAGTTGATTCACACAAAAAAGGCCTTCTCCTGTGCAGGAGAAGGCCTTTTCACTTTTTAATGAGGCGAATTAAGGGAACTTCACACCAGGATAATCATTAGCATTCAGCGTCGGTACAGATGCACCGTACTGCTGGTTGATGATGCGAATCATCTCATTAGCCACGATGGAGTAACCGCGAGGAGTTAAGTGCACACCATCCAAAGAGAACAAGTTGCCCGTGATAAACTGAGCGGTATTGTTCACGCCGTTCGTCACGATACCACCGCTGGCTACACGAGCGAAAAAGCCATTCACATCAAATACAGCTAAGTTTTTTGCCGTTGCTTTGGCTATCATGGCATTGTTGAAGGCGGTAGTAGCTGTGCGTACTGCCGTCTGCTCAACATCGTCAAGCACGAAGGCGCTTGGAATAGGATTTCCCGCGCTAGTACCAAACGTCTGAAGCGTATCAATACCATAAGTAGTCAGGAAGATCGGAAAACCGGCGGCTGGTTGGCCGCTCTGCCCATATATATAACGCCAGGCGCGACCCGTACGCTGGTTAAGCAAGCCTAGGAAAGGAGAGGAAGTCAGAGTAAAGAGTTGACGACCTACACCGCTAGCATCGCGAATATCAGCAGTAAGAATTTGTCTACGGTTAGTAGAGGTTGCGCCACCTGGGGCTGAACCTGTCTGAATTACTAGGCCAGGTACACCATTGGGCAAGCCGGGCTGCGGGGTCAGTAATGTAGCTTTAAATGATGGTCCTACCGTCGTGAAGAAAGGAATGTTGGTAACGTCTGGAATAGTAGCAACAATCCCTTTTGCGCCATTTGCCGTGAGCGCATCGATGAGTTGATTGTTGTTAGCCGTGAAGGTTGCTGTACTTGTTATTGAGCTGGTTGGAGCAGTACTTGCTCCACCCGATGTAGCATAACCCAACACGTCATTGTTACCCATCCAAGCCGAGAAGAAAGTTGGGTTGGATGCTGCTACACGGGCCAGATAAGTTTGAGTAGGCTGAGCATCAGGTGTAATACGCTCAAACAGTGGATTACCCTGTACGCTACCGTAGCCAGCCGTTAGAATATCCGACATGCGAATGCCGGGTACACCTAGGTTATTAATAGGCTCGGTAAACTTAGTGTAGAGCGGACGAGCCGCTGTAGCGCCAGCCCGCAGAGCTAGCTCTGTGGTAACCGGAGCTGTGATGGGGCTGCCGGTAGCAGTAAAGCCAGCCAGACGCAGGTAGCCAGTACCGTTGCGCTGAGCTTCTGTGAACAAAGGCTGCACGAACTCGCCGCCGCCTACGCTACGGAACTGCTGCGCCAGCAGGTTGGGATAAGAGTTTAGCTGACCTTCCAAGTACAAGCCGCCGTCTGCATAGCCAGCCGTTAGAGAGTTACCTACAGAGATGTAGCGAGAGAAGTCCGCGGTGCCACTGCTGGGCTTGATGTCTTGTTCCAGATCAGGCTGGCAGCCCGTGAGAGCCAACCCAAGAAACGCCAGGAACGGGGCGGATTTAGTAAACAGTTTAGAGGCCATATCGATACAAGCGAGGCAAAGAGTTAGAAGGAGTAGTTCAGGCCAATACCTGGAATGACAATGTTGGTTTTGTAGGTACCTGCTACGCGGTCCTGAGTACCATTGGCCACCAACTGGCTTTGCGTCTGGCTGCGCTTGGAAATGCTTACAAACTGGGTTGAGAAATCTACTCCAAATTTGCCTACGGCGTACGAAGCACCAATGGTACCGCTAACGCGGTTCGCGTCGGGCGTTTCGGGCGTCACGTACCCGTCGCGTACTGGCGACTCATCATAAGCAGCACCAGCACGCACGGTCAAGCCATCCGTAATTTTGTACTGTCCACCTAAGCGGAAAGTCAGCGCATCTTCATAGTTACGCTTCGATACGCTGGTGTTGGAGCCGTTGATAGGATCAGCAAACGTGAATTCCAGGGTTTTGTACTTGCTCCACTCAGCATAGTTCACGTCGAGGCCGATGGTGAGCTTTTCGGTAGGCATAATACCGACACCGATGCTGGTAGTAGCAATCAGGGGTAGTGTAGCGTCGAACTTGGTATTAGGAAAACGAGCCGCTAATACCGAGTTAGGATCGACGCCAGTGAACGTAACGTCGCCGCCTTTCACCTCGGCATCAATCTTTGAACGATAGTTTATACCTAGGCTAAACTTCTCAGATGGCTTAAAGAAGACACCCGCGTTGAAACCGATTTTGCGTTCTGCCTCGCCGTCCAGCTCAATATGACCAAAGGAATCAGGCAAAGGCACATCGCGCTGCAGGTTTACCGCACCGTAAGCCAATACCGTCAGGCCAGCGCCCACGCTGATCTGATCCGTAATGGCGTAGCTTACAGTGGGTTGCACATAAATCGACTGAAGCTCAATCTCTGTCAGAGCCGTGCGGCCCTCCCAACCTTCAGCATATTTCAGCGTGCTGCCAAAAGGCGTGTACACCGCAATACCCGCCCGAAACTTGCCTTCTGCTGGGCCAAAGCTCGCGTACAGGTTAAAAGGCGTAACTACTGAGTTGCGTAGCTCGCGCTGCGTGCTTCCTCCTTCGGCCACAAAAGCCGAGCGGGCAAACGTAGCATTAACTCCTACTTGTACGCCCCGCTCGCGTACCATTGCCAGCGCACCCGGGTTGTAAAACATAGCAGCCTGATCGAGCGATAAGCCAACGCCAACGCCGCCCATGCCGTTGTTTTTCTGCCCGGCTAGCGTCACCTGATAGCCACCCGCCGAGGCCGCAGTACTCGTAAGTAGCGCACCACCCACTAGGAGTAGAGATTGTAACTTCATAAAAAAGGGGAATGAGTGAGAATTTGCGGTTTATGGCACTAAATGTAAGTAGAAAAATTAATCAAATTAGTAGGCGTGCCGAGTAGTTTACAAGACGCTCTAAACTTTGAACAATTTGCCTTCATTGGATATTGGGGGGCAAATTAGCAATAATGTCTACTGATTAGCTACAACTTGCCGGCTGTGCAAATTCAGGCGCTGGCCACTCACCAGCACATGCACGCGCAGGTCCTGGCCTGCCACCGGCTCGCCCCGGCCAATGCGCCCTAAATTGCTGCCATGCAGATGCTGCCCATCCACCACCATCACTACCCCATCACCGAAGATTTCCGCTTCTTGGCCGCCCCGCACAATGATGCCCGTTTCCTGCCCTAGTCCTAAGCCCAAACGCGTAGGATGCTGCACCACCGCGTGCGCCAACCGCCCAAAGCGCCCTCGCTCGGCAAAATGCTGATCCAAGTACACTTCCCCCAACAGGCCCAGGCCGGGGGCCGTGCGCAGCCCTCCTTTTGTGAGCGAGCGGGCACCATGGCCTTCCACAATCATACAATCGGGGAGCACGGCTGCACCGGCGCTGGTGCCGGCCACAATAAAGGCCGCATCGTGGCGGTAACGGTCGGCCAACACGGCTAGGGCGCGGGTTTTTTGCCAGAACTCCGTAATCCGCTCTTGATCACCGCCCGTAAAGAAAACCATAGCCGCTCGCTCCAGGCGCCTGAGGTTTTCCTCCGTATCGGCGGCGTGGCGTTCGTCTATGCGCAAATGATGCACCGAGCGGCAGCCCAAGTCGTGCAAACTATCCTGGTAGCCGCGGCTGCTTCGGCCAGGGTTGCTGGAGGCCGTGGTGACAATCTCGACCGGAGCAGTAGGCGCTGGCAGCATATCAGTGAGCATAGCCAGCATGGCGTCGTCGTCGCCGCCGCCCAGGGCTACTAGCGTTCCGAGAGGTGATTTTTTGGGCATAATTGGCAGGATAAAAACAAATAGCGGATATAGAGAGCCCCGGGGGGCTTTTTCAGGCCAGTCGATCGACGGCTGCGGCATGAAGGTAAGAGGCGCATGCCACCCACCCGCGCTTGTTCCCTACGTTCTGGATAATGGTATGGTAACCCTTTTACTGTGTCACTCAAAAAAGTATACGCTGCCACCAGCGTAGCGCCATCCTCGGCACCACACGAATCGACTTCGCCAGTCAATTTTCAGGTTCAGCTCTTACCGCTCGAAATTAGCGACTAGTTTACAGCAAGGCCGTTTTTTTAGGTTAATTTTGAGAGGCCAATTCTCACTAACTCATCCTTGCCTAGCGAAGCACTCCTCTTTAGTAGTTCATGAATCAGCACCCTACCACCGACCAGATTACGTCCCTGATTCAGGAGGGCGAATTTTTTAAATTAAAAGAACTGCTCAAGAAGTTTGAGCCCGCCGAAGTGGTGGAGCTGATTGAAGAGGAAGACGAACGCGAACAGCTTATTATTTTTCGGCTGCTGCCTTTGCAGTTGGCCACCCAGGTGTTTGAGTACCTGGAAATAGACGTGCAGCGGCACTTTCTGGCCAATCTGAGTCAAGATAAAATCTCGGATATCCTGAATGAGATGTCGCCCGACGACCGGACGGCTCTGCTGGAGTTTCTGCCCGATGACTTCGTAAAAGAGCTGATTCAGACGCTATCGGAGGCAGAGCGCAAGGTAACGCTGGAGCTGCTAGGCTACCCCGAGTACAGCGTGGGCCGCCTGATGACCCCTGATTATATTGCTATTCGCGAGAGCTGGACGGTGCAGCAAGTGCTCGACTATATTCGGCGGCACGGGGGGCAATCGGAAACCATAAACTTGCTGTACGTCACCGACGGCCGTGGTGTGCTCATCGACGATATCAGTATCCGGGAGGTGTTGCTGGCCGACCCTAGTAAGCGCGTGAGTGAGCTTATGGATCGGCGCTTCGTGCACCTCCAAACCATGCAGGATCAAGAAGAAGCCATTGAGGTGTTTCGCAAAAATGACCGGGTGGCGCTTCCTGTCGTCAATGATGAAGGCGTGCTCTTTGGCATCGTGACTATCGATGACATTCTGGATATTCGAGAAGAGGAAGACACCGAAGACATCCAGAAGCTTGGTGGCTCGCAGGCTCTGGACGAGCCGTATCTCAGTATTCCGCTGCTGGGCATGGTGCGCAAACGCGCCGGCTGGCTCGTAATTCTGCTGATTGGGGAGATGTTTACGGCCACGGCCATGGGCTACTTTGAGGAAGAGATAGCCAAAGCTGTAGTGCTGGCGCTGTTCATTCCGCTCATCATCAGTGCGGGCGGCAACGCGGGCTCCCAAGCTACTTCGCTTATTATCCGGGCCATGTCGCTGGGTGAGTTGAACCTGGGTGAATGGTGGCGCGTGATGCGGCGCGAACTGGCTACTGGCCTGATGCTGGGGGCATTTTGGGAGTGGTTGGCCTGTTGCGTATCTTGTTGTGGTCGCGCCTGTATCCTAATGAATACGGCGAATATTACTGGCAAATTGGGCTTACGGTTGGTTTTTCGCTGGTCGGCATCGTGTTGTGGGGGTCCTTGTGCGGCTCTATGCTACCGTTGCTGCTCAAGCGCCTCGGTGCCGACCCAGCTACTTCATCGGCCCCTTTTGTAGCTACGCTGGTCGATGTGACCGGGCTAGTGATTTACTTCTCGTTTGCCCTGCTATTCCTGAGCGGCACGCTGCTGTAGTCCAACTTTAGCCCGCCGGAAAGTAACCGTACCCAACAGCCGCACCGTACGTTAGCCGAGGCAGCGTGCCGGTTACTTTCTATGGCTTATGACAGAACATCTTCTTACCCAGCAAGAAAGCCTTTTTGCCTGGCTCGATATTACTAATCCTGCCGTAGCGGAACTGCAAGCCGTAGCGGAGCAGTACCAGCTTCCCGACTCGCTGGTGCGCGACTGTTTGGAGCCCACGCACTTACCTAAGTTTGAAGCTACTAACGGCCTAAACTTTGTCATTTTAAGGGTATTCATCACGCCCGAGAATAGCGAGGCCGATACCATTCAGGAGCTAAGCACCAAGATTGCCGTTTTCTACGCCGCCGACTATCTGATTACCGTGCACCGGCTGCCGCACCCCGTGCTGAGCGAATTAAAAAAGGTAGCCCGTGCGCCCGGCCGGGAGTGCAACTCACCCTCCGAAATAGCCATTCACCTCGTTCGCTATGCCCTCAATAGCTACGTGCAGCCTGCCCTCACGCTCACGAAGGAGCTGGACGATTATGAGGCAGAAATATTTTTGAAAAAGGAAGTCCCCAACGCGCTGCAGGGCCTCTACTTTCTCAAACGCAAGGCCTCGGCCGCGAAGCAGCTCCTTCTCCTCACCCGCGACATTCTGACCATGCTGCGGCGACAGTCTGCTAGCACCGATAGCACCCTGCTGCAAGACACCCAGGATCTGCAGGTGAAAGTAGAAACGCTCTATCAGCAACTCGATGGGGCTGCCACCAACCTCATGAACCTGTACCTGTCGTTGTCGTCGCAGCGCACAAATGAGGCCATGCGCGTACTCACGGTGTTTTCGGCCTTTTTCCTGCCCTTAACCTTTATTGCCGGTGTCTATGGAATGAACTTCGAGTACATGCCCGAGCTGACCTGGAAAATGGGCTATCCGGGGGCCATGGCGGCCATGGTGTTCATTTCCGTTGGCATCTACTTTTGGTTTAAGCGAAAGGGCTGGATTTAGCTTAGCTTCCATCCCCAGAAGTTGTAAAATGTCAACTGAAAGAATATGCTGCGTTTTAATAGCCGGCACCGCAAACTACGTTTCTGTCTCCTATTGTTGGCAGGCTTGCTAGCGAGTGGGGGGCTTTTTACAGGTTGCGTTGCGGTAGGAACATTACCCACTCTTGCATCTGGCGACTACCAGCTTTTTCGTACAAACGACCCGGCCTTGGCTGCTGCCATTGGGAACGAGCGCGCTGTATATGTGGAGCAGGTGCAGGATTCCTTAAGATTCCTGTCGCAGCCCAAAGATGACAACGAGGCTGCAACGCATAGCCCGCGCCGTCTTAGCTATCCATTGCGCCGCGGGCAGCACGTCATTCTGCTAGACAGTAAGTTTGACTTAGACGTCTTTACAATTCCTTTTAAGGCTCGTCCACCCCAAGGAGCGTTGCCCTTACAGCTTAATACCAACTTCAACGCGGCAGTTTATTATGGCCGTCGGCTAGATTTTTATCATGTCAATAGCCGGCAGCACTTAAATGGAAAGCAAGAGCCGCAGGTTCGGACTGTTGGCTTAGGATATGGCTTGTTCACTGGGTTGGGTTCCTCTACTATCAATCCTGACGTCACGAATCAGCAGACACGTGTGGCCGAATATGAAGGCTTTGTGGTGCACGTGGGAGCCGCAGCTATTTATGATGCCCGCATCTTTAATTTGGGCCTAGCCATCGGAGCCGATCAATTACTAGGCCCTGATGGCCAGCACTGGATATACCAGCGCAAGCCCTGGTTTGGGGTGCTGTTTGGCTTGGACTTAAATTAGAGACTGCCGAGTCATAAACGACCATTGCCTCTACAAATCCAGCCGCCGATTGGCTTTCTTCTCGCTGTGCTTTTTCTTGGTTTCTAAGCGTTTGCGCACGGCGCCTTTGCTGGGCTTAGTGGCTTTGCGGGCTTTGGGCTTGTGCAAAGCCCGCTTGAGCAAATCGTGAAATTTCTGGAGCGCAATTTCCTTATTGCGCAGCTGGCTACGGTCTTCCTGAGCCGTTACCAGCAGGTAGCCTTCGGTGGTGAGCTGCGAGGCTAGCTTTTGGAGCAACAACTCCTTCTGCTCGTCGCTGACAAGATGGGAAGACGATACCTGCCACCGCAGTTCCACCCGCGACTCTACTTTATTGACATTTTGCCCCCCAGGCCCGCTGCTGCGGCTGGTTTGCACTTGTAACTCGGGCCAGAAATATTCGGCGGGCGGAAGCATTAATTCTAGTAAAAATTAGAAAGCAAAAACTGCAAAATTACGCCTATAGTAAGCGCCAGAGCATATAGCCGAGCAATGAGCAGCGCGCCGTCCAGGCTAACGTACGCAGCCAGTTGGTACGCACTAGTCCATCGATGGCAATATAATCGAAGCCTTGGGCGAGGCGGTTGTGAAAAGGTACGGAGACAAAGAACGTTACCGCCCAGATAAAGACCACCAGCGCTAGGCTCCACCACACACTGCTTCCCAGCGCCCGCCCCTGCCAAGCCAGCCACGCTGCCAGCCCCAGTTCGGCCACCATCGGGGCCATTACCACCCAGCCCATGCGCGAAGAATGCGTCCGATGAAACGCCACAAATTTATCAGCCGCCACAAAGGCAAAGCTGGGATAATGCACCAGCTGCACCGTCCAGATAAGACCCGTGAGGTAGGCCGCCAAGGCGAAATTGAGTAGGACAAGCAGCTTCAGTGACATCGTAGCCCAAGGTACGTGCCGCCGCGCTAAACCGTGACGCTTTTCTCCAGCGCCAGTCACTTATTCAAGCTCTGGGGGCTTTTTTATAATAACTTATACTTCCATTCATAAAGTCTGAGAGGCAGGCAACGGTTGATAAATCTTCCCCATCTTATAGTTGATTCCTAACCTTTCACTTATTCTGAGTGCCATGAAAAACCTACGCTTGTTCTTTCTTCCCCTGCTGGCCGCTCTATTTGTGCTGTCGGCTTTCCGTCTGGCGCCAACTGCTGAGCGCGAAGTGCGTAGTGTGCCGGCCTTTACGCAGCTTAATCTGGCGGGCTCTTTCAACATCGTATTACGGCAGGGCAGCACGCAGAAGGTAGAAGTTGAGGCTTCGCCCGAAGACCTTTCACACATAGAAACGACCGTAACCAACGGCAAGCTGCGCGTAGGCGCCAAACAGGAAAAGAAGACGGGGGGCCTCAGCTGGTCGTCGTACAGCTTCAAACGGCCGGTCACCGTCTACGTGACCATGCCTACCATTGAGGCTTTGGGCGTAAGCGGCTCGGGCAATATGACCACCACCGACCCCATTCAGGGCAACGAGCTGCAACTTTCCGTGAGCGGCTCGGGCCACATGAAGCTGGGCCGCGTGCAAGCCAACCGCTTAAAGTCGTCGGTATCGGGTTCGGGCGAAATCACCATGTCGGGCACCAGCCCACGCCACGAAGTAAGCATTAGCGGCTCAGGTCAGGTAAATGCCCCCAACATGCGCAGCGAAACCTGCCGCGTGACCATCAGCGGCTCGGGCAACTGCCGCATCGAAGTCACCAAAACGCTCGACGCCAGCCTAGCTGGCTCCGGCAATGTGTACGTGACCGGCAAGCCGCAGATAAATGCCTCCACGGCGGGCAGCGGCCGTGTACGCAGCAGCTAAATATCTTTCGTCACGCAATAAAAAAGCCCCCAGCAATCTTCTGGGGGCTTTTTTATTGCGTAAAATTCAACGAAGCTATATAGAGGGCTAAATTAAAAGCTCGTACTTGTGCCCGCGTTTTCCGTGGCTTGCGGCCCAATCGTTTATTTGTTTGCTTATGGCTCATACTGCTACCAAACTTCCGGCTTGTGCCAATTGCCACTACAGCTTCCCTCCCGACCTGCCCAACGAATTTTGTCCCCGCTGCGGCCAGCAGAATCATGAGCTTAGCCTCTCGGCCGGGCATGTGTTGGAAGAAACGCTGGAAGGCCTATTTCACTTCGACGGGAAGGTGTTTCGCACGGCTAAGCTGTTGCTTTTCAAGCCTGGTGAGCTTACCAAGCGGTTTTTGGAAGGAAAACGAATGCCGTACGTTCCACCTATTCGGTTGTACGTCTTTCTGAGCTTCGTCTTTTTCTTTTTGCTGTCCCTGAGCATGGGCACGGTTAGTAAAGAGCCCACTAGTAGGCTGTTGAAGATGAAAAGCGTGCAAGAAGTTGCTGATTCTGTGCGCGCCAACGCTCCTGAGTCAACCAAGTTTCAAGTATATGAGGCTGATTCGTCCGACTCTCCGCTGACTTCGGCCCTCAACTTGAATTTTAGTCAGGCGGAGCTTCTTACCTTAAGCAAAGACCCAACCCCCGCGCGCCTCGATTCGGCCATCCGCAGCCGCGGAGCAGAGCCGACCACCATGCGCCGCTTTGCGCTACGCCAAACCATTCGGTCGCTCAATGCCAGCCCCGACGAAATCACGAACAAGTGGATTCGGATGCTGCCTACGGTCATGTTTGTGCTCATGCCGCTATTTGCCTTACTCCTGAAGGGGCTATACCGGCGGCAGCACCAGTACTACTTGGCTCACCTCATTTTCTCTATTCACTTTCACAGCTTCGTGTTTGTGCTGTTCATCGTGAATCTGCTGCTTGGCTATCTGCATATGAGCGACTGGTTTGAGCCGGTGCTCTTCTTCCTGCCAGCCGTGTATTTTTACTTGGCGCTACGCAACAACTTCGGACAGCCGTGGCTTAAAACCCTCGCCAAAGTGCTCCTGATGATGGCAGCCTACGGCTTGGTATTAAGCATTTCTATGATAGTATCAGCCCTGATCAGCGTGTTTACGCTGTAGCGGGGGGCTTTTTCTAGAAGTCGAACAGGCCCCGGCGGGGCGAGTCGTCTTTGTTACGGTCGCGCTTTTTCTGCTCGCGCTCGCGCTGCCGCCGACGGTCGTCGCGGTCGTCGCCATCCCCGAAGACGCCATTCAGGAAGCCCTCTTTTTTGTCTTTAATCAGAATATAGCGCACCGACAAAGCCGCCGGAAACCGGAACCAGTCATCGCTGCTGATTTCAACACTGGGCTTGATATCCAGGGAAAGTACCACGGGCACGAAAGCAATTTTGTATTCCACGCCCGCAATGGCATCGAAGCCGCCAAAGCCACCGTTGTCTTTTTGGGTGCCAATATGGGCACCGCCGCCGAGGTAATAGTTCAGGCTTTTGCCCAGCAAACCAAAGTGTTGCTCGGCCAGCAGTGTGGCGCTTACCTCGCGGGTACCTATCAGCCCGATGCCTTCCAGTGTGGTTCGTTCAAATATTTTTTGCTGCACCGTTACGCCAAAGTTGTCTCTGCCGACACGCAGGCCCGCGGCGGTGCGGTATTTCTGGGCGCTGGCAGCTAAGCTCAGCAGTAGCAGTAAACCCGTGAAAACCATGCGTGTACCAAAGGAAAATATCATAATCTTATTACTATAGCGGCGTAACTCCGAGACTTGAAGGCTGTTTGAACGTTAAATGAGGGTACAAAGTACGAGCCATCACGTCATTTGATGGCGCATTCTCTGGCAGCGCCGTAACTTGCAGCCTCATTTACTGCCCTCATTCAGCCCCACCCCACCCGTGTACATTCATCAGGTAGCGGCGTATGTGCCCACCAAGGTTATTACCAACGAGCATTTTACCCGCCTAAACGGCCTCTCCCACGACTGGATTATTGAGCGCACCGGCATCCGGGAGCGGCGCAAGGCTGCGCCTGGCGAAAATACCAACACCATGGCCACCGAGGTCACGCGTCGCGTGTTGGCGGCGGTGCCCGCTATTGCCGCCGATAGTATCGACCTCATTGTAGGCGCCACCTACACGCCCCACGACACCATTTATACTTTAGCCCATGCCGTGCAGCGTGAGTTGGGTGTTGCCGACATTCCGGTAGTTAGTATTTCCTCCGCCTGCTCTTCATTGCTGAATGCCGTGGAAATTGTGGAGGGTTATTTTGCTATGAATAAAGCCACTAGGGCTTTAGTAATCGTATCGGAGCACAACACGGCCTACAACAACGAAGAAGATACCATAGCTGGTCACCTGTGGGGCGATGGGGCGGCAGCCCTGCTCATTAGTAAGGAGCGCTTAGCAGAAAGCGACTTGCGCATAGTAGACGTGAGAACCGGTGGTGCTGCTCATGTAGGCAAAGCCGATACCGCCGTGACACTCAAACCTGTAGAAAAAGGCATCGTGATGCCGCACGGCCGCGACGTGTTCACGCACGCTTGTCAGTATATGGCCCGCGTTACAAGCGAGGTGTTGGAGCACAATAAGCTGGAAGTCAATGATGTGACATACCTCATTCCGCATCAGGCCAACCTGCGCATCACCAAGAATGTGGTGCAGGCACTAGGCTTACCCCCGGAGCGCGCCATTTCTAACATTCAGGACCTGGGCAACACCGGTTGCGCGGGTGCCGCCATTGCCCTCGCCGACTATCACCCGCGCCTGCAGCCCGGCGAGCGAATTATCATTACCGTTTTTGGCGGTGGCTATTCATACGGAGCTATGCTGCTGGAGCGCTAGAGCAAAGCCAATCTGAAAAAGCCAATAAAAAGCCCCCAGAAGATTACTGGGGGCTTTTTATTGGCTTTATTCGTTTTATTCGTTTGTGGAGCGCACGAAATTGAGTGAGCCCGTTTTACCCGTCTGGTCGCGCCAGCGCACGATGTACCATCCTGACCGCAGATCGGTGAGGGTGAGGAAAAAAGGCCGGCCCGATTGATAGTTGACTTGCTCCGTACGACGCCTCCGCCCTACGGCATCATAAATATCGAGGGTGAGCTGGCCGGTGGCAGCTCCTATGTACAGCAAGCTGGCCGGTCCTTCATCCAATGGATTAGGGAAAAGCTGTAAACCCTCCACCACCGGGCCACCGGCCAGCGCCGTAACTGCCCGTGGCTGCGTGTTGTCGAGGCTGTTATCGGGGCGGCGCACGCGCAGGCGGTAGAACGAGCGTCCCGGCAGCGGATTAGCATCTATATACGTGTACTGGCCCCCGGTGCTGCCGGGCTGCACGGTAGCCAATGGTTGCCAAGCAGTTGTATCAACGGCGCGTTCAATAACAAATTCGCGCAGGAAACACTCATCCTGTGTAGTCCAGTTGACCTGGTTACCGATGCCCGCTAGGGCGTTGGCGTCTACGCTGGTTAGGGGTGCGGGCAGCATGGGCGTTACGCTACCGCACGCGGGCGGAACAAAGCTGCGGGTGCGCAGCAATAAACGCCCCCCAGCTATATCGCTTACCGGATTTATCTGCCGACTTTGCTGCCCCCGCGCTACCGCGTAATGCATCACGGCGGCCGGCAGAATTACGTGGGAGAGTTGCTGCGCGTGTCCCAGCTCGTGTACTACCACCGATTCGAAGTCAATCTGGTTGGTAGAAGGATTTCCTGGTCCATACTGCCAAGCGGTTTCAGTATCCAATTGCATATCAATCTCTGAAACCCAGAAATAAACGGGCCCATTTCCTATGCGGCAGCCTTCGTAATAACTGGTGGTACGGCCCAATACGCGCGTAGGTAGCTGTGTATCGCCGGTGCCAAAGTCAAAACCGATAACATTCTCTGAGTCCTCATCCGAGCCGCGCTTCGTGCTGTTAGCGCCAATTTCCCAGTTCATACCGGTTTGACAGCGCCAAGTAGCCAAAGCCCGGCGGAAAGCAGCCACCGCCGCCGCGTTGCCAGCCAGGCCCGACTCGAGGCGGAGCGTGTATCCTCCCTTTCCATTTTGATTGATATGGCCCGGCCGGACAATTTCGCCGGTTCCGTCTGTTTCCACATTGCTCACGGCATACAATACTGTTATCGGAACGCCGCTTGTGCCTTCTAGCTGTTCAGCCGATGTCACGCGCACGGGGCCGGTGCCAGCGGGGGCGCTGCGCTCGGGGTCGCTGCTGTTAGGCAGAGAAGGCACCGTGCCGTTGGAAGGCACACGTACCTGAATCCGGGTATCGGACCAGCTGATGTAGTCCGATGCTTTGGCACGGGTCCGAGTTTCGCCCCCATCATCAGCATTCAGAAAAGAGACAAAGCCGGTACCGCGTGTGGCGCCAAAGCCAGACCCGGTGATAGTTAGCACGGAGTTGGTACCGGCCGTAATGAGGAGCGGGGTAACACCAGACACGACTGGTGCCGTACCCTTAGCCGCTACGGCCGGCCGCGCCCGCTGGGCCTGCGCTGCAGCCAATATTGGGTTAGCGCTCACTTCCAACGTCGACTGACCCGTGGTCAGCTTCAAGTCAGCATAAAAGCTTTGGCTTACCAGCGGATACTGCCGAAAAGGCTCCGAAGCCGAAGCTTTCGTCAGATCGTAGCGAATGAAGCCTTGCTCGCTGCCGTAGGCCGTCCATGCCTGGCCTGCCGACTCAATACCAGAAAACGGGGCCGGATACAAGAACAGCACGCCCTGCTCGCCCGGAAACAAACGCAGCGTATTCGTCAGCTCCTGCCGACTCAGGTCTACGGTGCCGCCTTCCGTAATAACAGTTAGCTCGGCGGCGGCGGCACCCTTAAATACTTTGAAAACACGCACCCGATGCGCGGTATAAATGCGGCGGTGGCGGGCATCCCAGAAGCTGCGGGCATCCAGCACTTCCCCTTCTACCACCAGTGCTGAGGCCTGCGCCCTACTCGTTGGGTCGAGGGGTAGCATCAAGCAATGGCTTTCAGGCTCCACGCTCACGGTTTGGGCAATAGCCGGGGTTATGACAACAGAAAAGACCAGCCCAAGGGCCAGCTGTAGAGAAGACGATAATTTCATACCGAAGCAACGGGGACGAAAAGCGCTGACAATAGTGTGTTGTGTTCCAAGATACGGCTTTCGGCCTGCATTGGTAGATGCTCTCTAGCCTGCGCGGAGCGAAAACGCTTTACCTACGGGCTAAGTGTATCTGGTAGCTGAAGCTGAGAAAGAAACCAAGTAACAAGGCTTGAATAATGTTCGAAGCCAGCCTAAAAATGCGAGCACTTACTGGCCAATCAGCATCATAAGAAACATTTATTTAAAAGTATTTGAAAAGACAAATACTCAAGTACATTTACAGTGTACTAGATATGTAATACACTAAGACAGACTTCTTATGGTTCATGTAAACAATATGAGTTTTGGATACTCCAAAAAGCATTTACTTTTCGAGAATCTAAGCCTATCCTTATCACGAGGACACATTTATGGGCTATTAGGAAAGAACGGCGCTGGCAAGTCTACTCTCCTTAAGAACATGATTGGCTTGGCTTTCCCGCAAGCGGGTTCCTGCCAGATCAACGGTCAGCCGGCAGCCAAGCGACTTCCATCGGTGCTTGAAGACCTGTATTTTCTGCCCGAAGAAATATTTGTACCTGCACTTTCCGTCGAGCAGTTTGTGAAGCACACTGCCTGCTTCTACCCTCGGTTTCAAGAGGCCGAGCTACAACGGTATCTGCAAGAGTTTGAAGTGCCGCGGGGGGCAATTTTAGACCGACTCTCCTTTGGTCAGCAGAAGAAGTTCATGATTGCGTTTAGTCTGGCTACCAATACGGGGCTGCTGGTAATGGATGAGCCTACGAATGGCCTCGACATTCCTTCCAAAGTGCAGTTTCGCAAGATTATGGCTTCCGCTCTTACCGAAGACCGCTGCATGATTATCTCTACCCATCAAGTGCGCGACCTCGATAGCCTCATTGATACGGTAGTAGTGCTGCACGACCGCAAAATCGTGCTGAATCAGGAGCTAGATCAGGTGGCCGAGCGACTCACTTTCGCCACTCATTCTACTACTGATGGCCTTGATGTGCTGTATGCGGAAAAGTCGGTACGCGGCCAGCAGGTCATTTTGCCCAACACCGACGGGCGCTACAGCCGGGTAGACTTAGAAGTACTCTTCAATTCACTTACCAGCGGTAATCCAACGGTCCTCCAATATTTAGCCCAGCCGACGTATGAAAAATCATTTTAACGCCCAACGCTTCGGACAGCTATTCCGAAAACACTCCGCTGAATATTTGAATCAGTACTTACTATCAACGGGTGTATTAATAGGAGTGATGATGTTGATTATGGGATTTATTGCCTACATATCCGGCCCTCCCCTAAATGCCAGAATGCAGGATATATTTTTTATGCTGTTTTTATTCGGGGCGGGATTTATTTTCACTAGCACCATATTCTCTAATTTAGGAAACAAAAACCAAGCAATTGCAGCTCTTAGCCTTCCTGCATCCCATTTCGAAAAATACTTGGTGGGGTGGGTATATTCCTTTATAATATTCTTAATTGTCTTTACTGCTAGCTTTTATTTAGTAACAGCACTAGTTGTAAGCCTCGACGAATGGTATGGGCAGGAAAAAGAAATACTAAACGTTTTCTCCCCGGATCAGCAAGGCTTAAAAACCTATATTATATATGCTTTTATACACGCAGTAGCTATCTGGGGGGCAATTTTCTTTACCAAAATACAATTTATTAAAACTGCTTTCTTATTTTTTCTGGGTTTGGGAATTATGGCTGTGCTGAATTTTCAAATTTTGAAGACGCTTTTTACGCAGGACTTAAAAATGGCTATGCCTTTCGCTGATGTGTTCTTGCAAGCCGACAAAGAGATGTATTCTCTGGAACTACCCCAGCAGCAGCAACAGCTTATTATTCTAGTGCCCATCATATTAGCGTTCTTTTTCTGGACAACTGCTTATGTCCGAATAAAGGAAAAGCAAATTTAATAGGGGGAACAAATCCATGGAGTTCAAAGATAATGAAGCCATTTACCTGCAAATAGCCAGCTATGTAGGTGAAAATATTTTACTGGAAAAATGGCCCTCCGACGACAAAATCCCTTCGGTACGCGACTTAGCTGGTGAGCTACAAGTTAATCCCAACACTGTGATGCGCACATACGAATTTTTGCAAAATCAGGAAGTACTCTACAATAAGCGTGGCATTGGCTTTTTTGTAGCTCCCGACGCTATTGAAAAAGTAAAACGCTACCGCAAGGAGCACTTTCTGCAGCAGGAATTACCTGATTTTTTCCGCAATGTTTTTCTCCTAGATATTAGCCTGGATGAATTACAAAATAGGTACGAGCAATTTAAGCGTGAGCATTACGCACCCACTGAGAAGTAATTATGAAAACCAGCAATAAAATAGCTCTGACGGCTTTGGTATTCCTGCTCGCTTCGCTGGCGGCTTATAATATGGCCTTAAAAAAAGAGTATAATAAAGGCGCCTATAAAGATCCTTATAAGAACTTCACAGCCTTAAGCTTTCAGGATTTTGAGGCGTTGGAGGTAAACCCAGCCCATATTCTCAACGTGAAAGTTTCGGCGGGCCCGTACGCAGTGTGGGTGCGCAACGATGCGGCCGAGTATGTGCAGGTAAAGCAGATTGGCAAGCGCCTGCGCCTCGACGCCATATTTCCCGAAGAAAGGGAGTATGCAGGACCCTCTTACGCGGTGATGATCAGCTGTCCGCGACTTAGTAGCTTGGCTACTAATGCTATGTACTCAGTAAAAGGCAAACTCACCACCGATAAGGCGTCACCGTCAAGCTATGCTGTCACGGTAGCAGGGTTCGACCAAGACAGCCTACGCATTCAGCAGGACAATGCTAGTTCGGTGAAGCTAATTGGCAATGCCTTCAGACAACTGCATGTAGTGGCCGGACTAAGCTCACGCAGCAGCTCAGCCTTTTATGTGATGCCAGGCAACCAAATTGCGTCGGCCAGCTTCGATATTCGCAATAAGAGCCAACTCGTGTTAGACAATGTGTCTATTCCCAAGCTACGCTATCAATTTGCGGATAGCACGAAAGCGACAATTTCGGGATCTGCACTGGCTGCCTTAACCCGCTTAGATAAGTAGTTGAAGCAAGAGCCAGCCGAAATTGATTGGCTGGCTCTTGCTTAAAACAAACTTCCCTGCACAGGCTGGACAATAATCTTCGGGGGGGCAATTTCGAGGCCCGTTAGCGTGCGTAGCTTCTCCAGAAAATACTGCGTCCAGATAGGCGAGTGCATAATATCCTTCTGGTGAATAAATATGTAAGCCGTGTGCAAGCCAGCGCTCAGCCAGCCGGCCAGGCGCTCAGCCCAAACATCGGCGCGGCGGTAGTCGCTGTTGCCGAGGCCGTGGCCGTTGAAGCGGATGAAGGCCGTGGGCGTGGTCAGACGCTGGTGGAGCACGTCGCGGCGACCGGCTACGTCGGTAATTACCAGCGTCTTGTTCAGCGCTTCTAGCAAGGCAAAAACCGTGTCGCGCACGCCCGTATCGGCAAACCACCGCGGGTGGCGCAATTCCACGGCCAGCGGCACATAGGCTGGAAAATCGAGCAGGTAGCGCTCTAGGCGGCGCATGTGCTCCGGTCCGAACGTGGGGGGCAATTGTAGGAAGGCTGGCCCCAAATGTTCTTCCAGCCCGCTGATAGCCCGGCAAAAGGAAGTGGTCAGCTCATCAGCGTTGTATAGCTCCCGCTCGTGGGTGATGCTTTGGGGCATCTTGGGGCAAAACTTGAAGCCCGGCGGCACCGCATCGCGCCACTTGCGCACGGTGGGCGCGTCGGGGATGCGGTAGTGCGTGGTGTTCAACTCAATGCTATTGAACTGCCGGGCGTAGTGGTGCAGGTAGTCACTGTCCTTGATGCCTGCCGGGAAGTAAGAGCCAAGCCAAGCTTTGTTCGTCCAGATGGGACACCCCACGTACACGGCGGGCTGAGGTGGCGCTGTGGCTTGCGCACGCGCCAGCAACGTAGCCGTTTCGGGGTGGTCGGGAGGAAGCGTGAAATCCACGCCGCGCAGGTCGGAAAGGCGGCCAAAATCCATAGAGCAAAGTACGGCAAATCTCGCGGCAGGAAGTAGGTTATTCCAGTAACAAAATTCGAGGACTTTTGCAACACGGCTTTGAACATGCTCAACAGGCCAATGACAAAATTTTGTACCAATCAAATAATATCATTCTTTTTAGCCCTCCTGAGCCTTCTTTTAATAATACTAAGGGCATCTTTCTGAAACACAAAAGCGCCTTTTGCTACAGGAAGTACAAATTATTTTCGTACAAGTTTTATTCAAAAAATATAATTTATTATACTTGGAAACAGCTACCGCCGGTGGAATTGACTCTCCGCCAAAAAGTGGCGCTCTAGTTTTGGCTGTTTACCAATTGTCTAAAAGTGTGATTCGATCCCTCCGATTACCTCTTGCCGGTTGGCTGTTTGCTCTGCTCCTGACCTTGCCTTTAGCCTTCCCCCAAACTGCATTTGCCACCCGGCTCAGCGACGACGATAAGGCTCCCACAGCTACCACTCGCAAAAAAGTTGTCGTGTTACGCGGCCGGGCCTCGTGGTACGGCATCCAACATCAAGGCTTACCCACCAGCAGTGGCGAGCGATTTGACCGCAACAAGTACACCGCCGCTCACAAGACGCTTCCCTTCAACACCCGCTTACGCGTAACCAACCCCCAAAACGGCAAATCAGTAGTAGTACGCGTTACCGACCGTGGCCCATTCCGCCACCAGCGAATTCTCGATTTAGCTGAGATTGCCGCCCGCCCGCTGGGTATTATTCAGCAAGGTGCCATTTCGGTAGTGGCCGAAGTAGTCCCCGAAACGACGCCCCTTGGCCCCACGGATGCCCCCGAAGACCTAGCCGAGATTCTCAACGATACGATTGACCCGGAAATGCCCGTAGTGGCCACCACCGAAACGTCGGTACCTGCTACGCTTCCCGCCTCAACGGCGGCCTATGTAGTACAAACCGGCACCTTCGGTAGCGCCCTGAATGCTCAGAACCAGCTTATCAAGATTCAGTCAATCAACAACAAGCTAGTGGTAACGGTGACGCCCGAAACCGTGAATGGCAAAGCTCTCAACCGCGTGGTCGTAGGCCAATTCGCCGACCGCAAAGCCGCTGATGCCGTGCGTCGGCAATTGCAGCAGCGTGGGATTACCGGTTTGGTCCGCCAGATTCAGGTACCCATCGAGCCTGCCGCGCACGCAGTAGCCGCAGGCCGATAAGTCTTTACTTCTCTACTCTAAAAGCCCGAACTTTCTGCTTTAGCAGAGGTTCGGGCTTTTTCGTGTGAGCGGGGGCAAATTTTTGGGCATAGGTTGGTTAACGAAGAGTAAGCGTTGTTATGTGAGCGCATCACTATAACTTAACGGCACTTGCCAACCTGCTGGGGGGCTTTTTCACCCGATTTCTACCATTCTTTATGGCTTGGATAAAGGCCTTGTTGGCACTGCTGGTCAGTGTTACGCTTACTTGGGTACTCAACAGCAAGCAGGGCGACCTGCCGCCTTTTGGCAAGTTTCTAAGCCCTTTTGTAGGCTTTTGGCAAAACGCGGAATCCGCTACGGAGGCAAATGAGCAGCAGGAACTAACTTTATCTGGCCTGCAAGCGCCCGTGCAAGTGCGCTTCGACGACCGACGTGTGCCTCACGTCTTTGCCCAAAACGACCACGACCTTTACCTCGCTCAAGGCTACCTCACGGCCCGCGACCGGCTCTGGCAAATGGAGTTTCAGACCCACGTAGCAGCCGGCCGTATTTCGGAAATAGTAGGCGCGAAAGCCCTTGAGTATGACCGGTTTCAGCGGCGCATGGGTTTGCCGTTTGGGGCCCAGAAGTCGCTGGATGTGATGCTAGCCGACCCTACCACACGCATGGTGCTGGAGGCGTATTCGGCCGGTGTGAACGCCTATATCAGTAGCCTGTCGACCAAAGACCTACCATTCGAATACAAGCTACTGGATTACAAACCCGAGCCCTGGAAGCCCCTGAAATGTGCATTACTGCTCAAGCTCATGGCCTGGGACCTCAGTGGCCGCTCCGACGACTTACGACTTTCTAATGCATTGAATAAGTACGGCCCGGCCATTACCAACGACCTTTTTCCCAGCTATCCGACCCGCGAGGACCCCATTGTGCCAGTTGGCAGCCCCCTGGATTTTACGCCAGTTCCGACGCCCCCTAAGCCGCCCATATTTGGAGCCGCCATGTCGGATAAAGTACCCACGCGGGAGCCAGATCCTGAGTTGGGATCCAATAACTTTGCGGTAAGCAGCGCTAAATCGGCAACGGGCTTTCCTATTTTGGCCAATGACCCGCACTTACAGCTAAATCTGCCCAGCATCTGGTATCAGATTCAGTTGGTGGCGCCCGGCGTGAATGTGTATGGCGTTACTATTCCGGGTTCGCCCTTAGTTATTATTGGCTTTAATCAGCAGGTAGCGTGGGGCGTAACCAATGTGGGCGCTGATGTGCTCGACTGGTATCAGCTCAAATTCAAAGACAACGCAAAGCGCGAGTACTGGCACGACGGCCGCTGGAAGCCGGTGCGCCGGGTGATAGAGCGCATCAAGGTGCGCGGCCTGCCTGACCGCCTCGACACGGTACTCTATACCCACCATGGCCCCGTGGTGTATGATCACGACGAGAAGGTTTTTAACAAGCAAACACCCATTCGACATGCCTTACGGTGGACTGCCCACGAAGGCGGCAACGAGGTAAAAGCACTCTATGGCTTGAATCGGGCCCGAAATTACGCCGACTACACCGCGGCCATTCCCTTTTTTGCCTCTCCGGCCCAAAACTTCATCTTTGCCAGTGCTCAAAACGATATTGCTATTTGGCCCAATGGCAAGTTTCCGCTGAAATGGGCCGATCAAGGCAAGTTTATCCTCGATGGCACTAACCCGGCCCACGACTGGCAAGGGTGGATTCCGCCGGCCCACAACCCTCATGTGCGCAACCCGGCGCGGGGCTTCGTTAGCTCAGCCAACCAGTTTCCGGCGGGGCCCGATTATCCTTACTACTTGGGGTGGTCGTTTGGCACTTGGGAGCGGGGCCACCGCATAAATGAGCGCCTGAGCGCTATGCAGAGTGCTACGACTGACAGTTTGCGTCTTTTGCAGCTCGACAATCTAAACCTGAATGCTCAGCTGATGCTGCCGCGCCTGCTGGCTTTGGTGCAGCCCCAGCAACTAACTGCCGCCCAGCGCTCAACATACGAGACCATGCAGCGCTGGAATTATTTCTACGACGCCGATGCCATTGCGCCCAGCGTATTCAGCCTCTGGTACAGCAACTTAGTAAAGCGCCTCTGGGATGATGATTTTGGGGCCGCAGCCACGGGCTTAGAGATGAGCTATCCGCCCCGCGACCGGACTAATAATCTAATCTTATTGCAAGATACCAGTCGCTGGATCGACGACCGGCGCACGCCTCAGCGGGAAACCCTGACCCAATTGGTGCAGGCGTCCCTACAGTTTGCCACCGACTCACTGCAACGGAAATTTGGCCCCCAAGGTCCGTCTTGGCGTTGGGCCAACCAAAAAAGCACCGACATTTTGCATCTGGCCCAACTCAAAGGGTTCGGCCGAATGGACCTAGAAGTAGGCGGCGGCGCAGCCATCGTCAATGCTATTTCGGAGCGCAACGGCCCCTCTTGGCGCATGGTGGTTGCCCTTGGCCCCCAAGTGAAAGCCTTCGGCGTATTTCCCGGGGGCCAAAGCGGCAACCCTGGCTCAGCCCACTATGATGACATGATCGAAACCTGGCGAAAAGGCGAGCTAAACGAGTTGATTTTCCTGCAAAAGCCCGATGAGAAAAACCCGCGCGTAAAAGCTGGCTTAGCTCTAAAGCCATGATTTAGCCAACCGTAGAAGACGGCTACATCATATAAACCCGAACGTCATGTCGAGCAACAGTGGAGCATCTCGCGTGCTGACGCAGAAGTAGTTATCTAACGGCGCGAACGAGGTGCTTCGGCTCCGCCTCTGCATGACCGCCCCTATTCCGTTATCAAGGTTTCAGCATCAGCTATTAGACCGTTTGAAGCCTAGCGCGCCAGCGACTCCGCAAACTCCCGCAAAAGCGTGGCTACTTCCTGCGGGGCTTCCAGCGGCAGCAAGTGGCCAGCCCCACCTATTATTTCCAAAGGCGTATTGGGGGGCAAATGTGGTAGCGTTTCAAGACCATGCAACGACGTTGACATTACCGCATCGGCGTCGCCGGCCAGCACAACGGCTGGTACCGTAATAAGGGGCATTTGAGCCAGAATATTTTCGCGGCTACCGTGCAGGAGCCACGCGTCCCAGGCCGCGCGCGTAGTGCGCAGATTATCTTCGATGACTTGTGCTTTCGTATCCTCTGGCAGCGGCCGGGCCGTAATGTGAGCTAGCGTACGGACGGCCGCCTGCGGGTTGCCGTAGGCGTGTAAGGACGTGGTACGCTCTTCATCCGTCATAGGCTCAGGGGAAGGCGGCGAGGGCGAGAGTAAGGCCAATCCGCGCAAGCCGACGGGCTGCTGAGCGGCCAAGGCAAGAGCAATTTTGCCCCCCATACTATGCCCAACCAGAATATAAGTACGAACCCCTTGTTCCCGTATGTAGGCGGCTATGGCTTCGGCATATGCCTGCACTGAGTAGCCACCCACCGGAGCCGGAGCACTTCCAAATCCACCTAAATCGGGAGTCAGGCAGGCGTAGTCAGGAGCCAGTTCGGCGGCTACTGCGGCCCACTCTCGCCCCGAACCAGCCCAGTAATGCAAACAAATAAAAGCAGGGGCGGCAGACGAGGGCATAAGGAGGAGGTTGACACGTGTAGCCTACCTACGCAAACCCGCCGCGGAATGGTCAGAAAAGCCCCCCACAAACTCTAGCCGTCCATGGGTTAGCCGGCCACTGACAACGCGTCTGATGTTGCTTCTGCGCAGGGCGCTTCGCCTAAGCCCAGCGCCTCACGGTGCAGATTACCCCACTCGCGCAGGGAGTGTAACACTGGACATAGGGTTTCGCCGTGGGCAGTCAGGCGATATTCTACCTTAGGCGGCACCTGCGCATACACGCGCCGATTGACGAGGCCTGCTTCCTCCAACTCTTTGAGCTGCTGGGCCAGCATCTTCTGTGTTACTCTCGGAATGAGGCGTTTCAGCTCGCCAAAGCGCAAGGTGCCGTGCTCCGCCAAGTACGAGAGAATAAACACCTTCCATTTGCCCCCCAGTACATCAAGTGCTGCCGTAATTGGGCATATCGGCGCATTCTTTGGCGTTGCTATCATTTTAAGTTATTGATTATCAACTATAGTTTCTAATAGGTACCTGCATTACTTTATGGTACCTACTTGACAAATGTATCCTATTGACGAGACCTTTGCAAGCACCGCCAATAGGCGGAAAGGAAGTCTTTGCGTCCCCATAAAGCAGGCGGCCGATTAACCATTACCGCCACCAAGTGGTTTGGCAAGACGCGCCAAGTGGGCGAAGGCTCACACGTGCTTTCATTCTTTTAAGTCAATTATCACCCTCTTATGTCATCTGCAACCAAGCATCTGTTCACGCCCTTCCAAATGGGTGCTCTTTCTTTACCCAACCGCCTTGTAATGGCGCCCATGACGCGCAGCCGCGCCAATAACGACGGCAATGTGCCTACCGACTCCACGGTGGAATACTACCGGCAGCGGGCTTCGGCAGGCCTTATTATTACCGAAGGTGCCCAGGTTTCGCCGCAGGGCGTAGGCTACGTTTTCACACCCGGCATTCACTCAGCAGCGCAGGTAGCGGGCTGGAAAAAAGTAACTGAGGCTGTACACGCCGCTGGGGGGCGAATTTTTATTCAGCTGTGGCACGTAGGTCGTATTTCGCACCCATTCTTCCACAACGGCGAATTGCCCGTTGCTCCATCCAGCGTTAAGCCAACCGACGTGATGGCCTACACCGCCAATGGCATGGAAGAAATTCCGGCCCCGCGCGCCTTGGAGATCAGCGAGATTGCTGATGTGGTGAATGACTTTCGCCAAGCGGCTCAAAACGCAAAAGATGCCGGCTTCGACGGAGTCGAGCTGCACGGAGCCAATGGCTACCTGCTCGACCAGTTTATTCAGGATGGGACCAACCAGCGCACCGACGAATACGGCGGCAGCGTAGAAAACCGCGCCCGCTTTGTGCTGGAAATAGTAGAGGCAACCGCTGAGGTATTTGGTGCCGACCGTGTAGGCATTCGTTTGGCTCCAACTGGCAACGTGGGGGGCATTTCTGACTCCGACCGGCTAGGTACGTTCAGCTACGTAACGGAGCAGCTCAATAAGTTTGGCCTAGCCTATCTGCACATCATTGAGGCGCTGCCGGGCCACCCGATGGCCGCAAAAGCTGGGCAGGAGCCGATAGCTCCGCACCTGCGTAAAATCTTTGATGGTCCGTTTATTCTGAATGGCGGCTACACCCAGGAAACAGCTGAAGCCGCTTTGGAAAACAACGAAGCCGACCTTATTGCCTTCGGCGTTCCGTTCATCGCCAACCCCGACCTTGTAGAGCGTTTCGAGCAGGGTGCTGCCCTCAACGCCCCCGATCAGGCTACTTTCTACGGCGGCGACGACAAAGGCTACATCGATTATCCTTCCTTGGAGGTGGCCGAAGCCACGGAGGCTTCGCCCAAGCAGGACATAGTGAATTACTAGCCTTCTCGGCAGCCAAACGGCTTCTAATACTGAACCCCGCCTCGGAACATTCCGGAGCGGGGTTTCTTGTATACAATATCACGCAACTACCTCCCGTCGAGATTCTGCGTAGACAGTGACTCAACTTTATCACATCGCTCTGTTATGGCCAAAAAAGCTTCTGCCCCCGCCCCAAACGCCTCCACCAAAAAAGCCCCTACGCCGATTGATCATCCCACGGCGAAGGACATGAAGAAGCACGCGCAGAAGCTTCCTTACCCCGCCAAGCAGGCCGATATGAAGCTCCAGCCGGGCATGAGTTTCTCAACCTACCGGGCCGCTAATAAGCTGGGGGGCAAAATTGCCCTTATCACCGGCGCCGACTCGGGCATCGGACGCGCTGTGGCGGTGGCCTTCGCTATGGAAGGCGCCGACGTAGCCGTGCTTTACAACGAAAACGACGTGGACGCCCAGGAAACGCAACGATTGGTAGAAGCGCAGAAGCGCCGTTGCCTGTTGCTCCGCCTCGATGTGCGCGACCCTGAGCAGTGCCGCCAGGCCGTGCGCCGTACCCGCGCCGAGCTAGGTGGCCTGCATATTCTGGTCAACAACGCGGCCTTCCAAATGGCCCAGGAAAAGTTCGAGGACATCAGCGAAGAGCAGATTCGCCGCACTTTCGACACCAATATTCTTGGCTATATCTGGATGGCGCAGGCCGCCCTCCCCCACATGGAAAGCGGCGACTGTATCATCAATACGGGCAGCATCGTGGGGCTTACCGGCAACCCTTTGCTCATCGATTATACGGCCACCAAGTCGGCTATTCACGCCTTCACCAAATCCTTAGCTACCCACCTGGGCGAACGGAACATCCGCGTAAACTGCGTCGTGCCCGGCCCCGTCTGGACGCCCAACATTCCGGCCACGATGCCCCTGGAAGAAGTAGAGAAGTTTGGCTACGAAGTAGCGCTTCAGCGCCCCGGTCAGCCCGAGGAACTGGCCCCCGCCTACGTGCTGCTGGCTTCACAGGATGGCTCTTTCATGACGGGAAGTCTAGTCCACGTTACGGGGGGCAAATTATCCAGCGACCAGTAACCCAGGCACCGCTTTAGTGCGGCCTGGCAGTAGGCGGCCGGCAGCGTACTGCGGGGAGCGGCAACCATAACGCTAGCTCAACAGTTAAGCATTTACGCAGGTATTGGTGCTAAGCGATAAGCGTAGCGGGAAGTTTTGGCTTCCAAGCAGTTTACTACCTGTAGCTTCCCTTATCAGCTGCTCTGCCCATGACTTCTCCTCACTATCCCGACGGTACCGTGCGCGCGCTGCTCGCCACCGACCTCGTCACCGAAGCTACTCGCACGGCTCTCCAAGAGCGCCTCGATGCGCCGGCCTACGAGCCTCAGTTTCTGGAGCCAGCTGCCTACGACCTGCTGCGAGCAGTAGCCGCCTGCCTTTTTCCCCAGCCCGACCGCCCCGACGCGCCTATCGAGTTGGCGCCCAGCGTAGACCGTCGCCTGGCCGCCGGTCTCAGCGATGGCTGGCGTTACGACACCATGCCCCCGACCGCGAAGCGTATCGCTTGGGTCTGGGGGCATAAACCAAGCCGCTGAGTCCCTGTTTCAGCAAGAATTCCGAGCGCTAACCCCAGACGAGCAAGCTAGTGTACTTGAGTTAGTTCAGGTTGGTGAAGCACCCGGCGAAGCATGGCAGACGGTACCCGCCGTTCGTTTTTTTGAAGAAATGTTAGCCGAGCTAACCGAACTCTACTACGCTCACCCGCTTGCTCAGGAAGAGATTGGGTACGTGGGTATGGCCGACGCACCCGGCTGGACTCGCTTAGGCTTAAACGAGTTAGAGCCCCGCGAGCCGGAAGCTATTTCGCCCCCGCCAAGTCTGTAAAACAAGCTGCCTTCACCGAAGAGCGCAGCCTTTTGTTCTTACTATTCTACCGATTGAACGCGCCGTGGCGTGTGCTTACTAATCTTATATGCCCGACGAAGAAGTAATAGAAGAAGGTGTGCTGAATCCGCTGAAGCAGGAGGTGCAAGATCCTCTTTTGAAGCAGATTATGCAGGATTCGGCCCTGGAGCCCGAGCCCCAGCCAGCCGAAATTCCACTTCCGACCGACGAGGTCGATTGCCTGGTTATCGGCACCGGAGCAGGCGGTGCGCCGCTGTTGGCGCGCCTGGCTATGGCTGGGTTGAAAGTGGTAGCCTTGGAAGCCGGCCCTTGGCACAATCCCAAAACTGATTTTGCTACCGATGAAAAAACCCAGGAGTTTCTTTTTTGGAACGACGAGCGCCTTTCCGCAGGAAAAAACCCGGTAGCATTTGGCAAAAACAACTCTGGCACTGGCGTAGGCGGCTCTACCCTCCATTACACCGCCTACACGCCCCGCGCCCAACCCGATGACCTCCACCTAAACCGCGACTTTGGCGTGGGCGTCGATTGGCCGTTTGGCTACGAGGAATTAGAACCCTATTACGAGGAGATAGAACACTTTCTGGGTATCTCGGGCCCTACGCCTTACCCTTGGGGACCTAAGCGTGGCCGCGGCTATCCGCTGGCGCCGCTGCCGCTTAATGGGGCCGCTCAGCTTATGGAGCGAGCCTGTCAGCAGTTAGGAATTAAGACGTCGCCGGCGGCTAACGCGGCTTTGTCGGCGCGCTACTACCAGGAGGGGGTGGGCTGGCGCGAGGCCTGCACCAACCGTGGCTTCTGCCAGGCCGGTTGCAGCACCGGTGCCAAAGCCAGCATGGATGTCACGTTTCTGCCTTTAGCCGTCGCGCACGGCGCCGAAATCCGTCCCAACTGCTTCGTTACCGAGATTGAGCGCGATGAGCAGGGCCGCATAACGGGCGTGGTATATGAGCACAACGGTATTACGCAGCGCCAGCGGTGCCGCCATTTATTTATCTGCGCCGGGGCCGTGGAAACACCGCGTCTGCTGCTGCTGAATGAGTTAGCGCTGAGTAGTGGGCATGTAGGTCGCAACTTTATGGCTCACCCCGGCGTGCAGGTGTGGGGCACTTTCCCCGAGGACATTCGACCCTACAAAGGCATTCCTGGGGGCTAATTTCGGAGGATACCCACCGTCCAGCCGATGCCGACTTTGCGGGCGGTTATCTATTGCAAAGTATTGGCATGATGCCCGTTACGTTTGCGGGCCAGGTAGTGCGGGAGCGTAAGCTCTGGGGGGCAAAATTGCGCGAGTATATGCGCAACTACAACCACATTGCCGGTATCAACATCCTGGGCGACTGCCTGCCCCACGAAGACAACTTCCTGGAATTAGCCGAGGAAAAAGATGCCCGCGGGTTGCCCAAGCCTCGCTTGCACTTCACCAACCACGAAAACGAGATCCGCATGAACCGCCACGCCGAGCAGCTCATGCGCCGCATCTGGGAAACGGCCGGGGCCACCGATATCTGGGCGTTTCCGCGCTCGGCGCACGTCATTGGTACCGCTCGCATGGGCCTCTCCGGCGACGATGCCGTGGTAAACCCCGACGGCCGCGCCTTCGACGTACCCAACTTATACATCTGCGACAACTCCGTATTCCCAAGTGCCTTAAGTGTCAATCCAGCCCTAACTATTATGGCGCTGAGCCTGCGCACGGCCGATAAGTTTTTGGAAAGCGAAAAAAGAAGAGACGCATAATCATTTCCCCTCATGGCTAAAGGATTCCTAACGCATATCATAGACAAATTCGGCAACGGCAGCTATGAGGGCGACCAGTACGGCGGAGCCGGCGGCCACGACGGCAGCGGGCTACCCACCGGAACTCCCGGCAACTTTATGTTTGCCACCGGCATTGAGTGCTCCTACCCCACCATCGAAAACGGCCGCACCCGCCGCGATCTGCTGGCCGAGTGCGGACACTACGAGCATTGGCGAAAAGACCTGCAGCTGGTGAAAGACATGGGCCTTAAAGTATTGCGTTACGGCCTGCCCTACTACAGCATGCACAAAGGACCGGGCCGCTACGACTGGGAGTTTGCCGACTTAGTCATGAATGAGATGCAGCGCCTGGGAATCACGCCCATTCTGGATTTGCTCCACTTCGGCGTGCCCGACTGGTTGGGCAACTTTCAGAACCCGGAACTGCCCGTACATTTTGCCGCTTTTGCCGGGGCCGTAGCCAAACGCTACCCGTGGGTGCGCTACTATACGCCCATCAACGAAATATACGTGACGGCCCGCATGAGCGCCAAGGACGGAGCCTGGAATGAGCAACTCCGCACCGATAAAGGCTTCGTAACAGCTATGAAGCACTTGGTGGCCGCCAGCATTATGGCCACCCAGCAAATAGCTCTGCAGCGCCCCGACTGTATCATTGTGCAAAGCGAATCGGCTGAGTATATCCACGAGCTAAAAGCAAGCCCTTGCTCCCAGATTAAGCTCGATAACAAGCTGCGCTTCCTGGCTCTGGACCTTCTGTATGCCCATCACCCCGACGCCGATGTGCTCACATATCTGCTCGATAACGGCCTGACGCGCAAGGAGTACGACTGGTTTATGGCCGGTGAGCCACCCGGCTACCAGATTATGGGCAACGACTACTACGGCCGCAACGAGAAGATTATTCTGCCCAGCGGTGAAATCTGCACTAGCGTGGATGTGCTAGGTTGGTACAACATTACGCTGGAATATTACAGCCGCTACCGCAAGCCCGTAATGCACACCGAAACCAACGTTTTCGAGGCTAAAGATGCTCCTACTTGGCTTTGGAAACAGTGGGTCAATATTCTCAGAATGCGGGCGGAGGGTGTGCCCGTGCTGGGTTTCACCTGGTATTCCCTCATCGACCAAGTAGACTGGGATATTGGCCTGACGCGCAAAGTCGGGACCGTCAACGCTTGCGGCCTCTATGACCTCGACCGCAACCCGCGCCCCGTGGCCGAGGCCTACATGCAGCTACTCCAGGAGTACGGCCAGATTACGATTGTGCCTCATGGTGAAATGTTTGTGATAACACCGAAGCCCGCCACGCTAAAAGTGGAGATATAGCAGCCGAAGGCCAAGTGGAAAGCAACGGTACAATTAAGAATGGCATCTTTTATATAAATGCTTAGCTTTTCTTAATATCGTAAAACCAAAATTCTTCCACTTCCCAGCCTCCACTAGTTATGCTCTCAACACAACGATTTATTCCCACTCTACTATTGGGTTTGGGGGGCTTTTTTGCCCTGAATTCCTGTAGTCAGAAAACCACGTCGGGGGTGGCCGGCGACACAAATGCCCCCCAAGCTTCCCAGACCACGGAGGTAGCCAAAGTAGCTACCTACCAGGTGCCCGTGGAGTACTACACGCTCGACAATGGCCTGAAGGTGGTGCTTTCACCCGACAAAACGGCCCCTGTGGCCACCATTGCGGCGTATTATAACATCGGTTTCCGCATTGAGCCTCGCAACCGCACGGGCTTCGCGCACTTGTTTGAGCACATGATGTTTCAGGGCTCCAAAAACCTGGGCAAAATGGAGTTCATTCAGGTAGTGCAGAAAAACGGCGGCATCCTGAACGGCTCCACCCGCTTCGACTTCACCAACTACTTCGAAATCGTGCCCGCGCACAAGCTCGAAACCATGCTCTGGGCCGAAGCCGACCGCATGCGCGGCCTCAACATCACCCAGGAAAACCTAACCAACCAGCAGGGCGTGGTGAAAAACGAGGTGAAGGTAAACGTGCTCAATCAGCCCTACGGCGGCTTTCCGTGGCTGGATATGCCCCAGTACGCCAACAAGAACTGGCACAACGCCCACAATTTCTACGGCGACCTAAAAGACCTCGACGCGGCTAACCTGGAGGACGTTCAATCCTTCTTCAAGACCTTTTATGCGCCCAACAACGCGGCGCTGGTTGTAGTCGGCGACTTCAATCCCGCCGAGGCAAAAACGTGGATTAAGAAGTATTTCGAGAACATTCCAAAATCGACGCTGCCTGCTAAAGTAGATCTAACGGAGCCCCGCCAGGAAAAGGAGCAGCGCTTCAGCAAAGACGACAAGCTGGCCACCAAGCCCGCCCTGGCCTTCGCCTACCACATGCCCGACAAAAACACACCGGAGTATTATGCCATGGGCCTGCTCGACCAGATTCTATTGCAGGGCAACGACAGCCGCTTGTACCAGGCCTTGGTGCAGGAGCGTGGCTACACCGGCTCGGTGAGCGGCGGTATCAATTCGGGTTTGGGTAATATGTTCAACTACAACGGCCCCATGCTCTGGGATGGCAGCCTGGTGTATGACAAAACCGTTTCAGCCGATTCTGTGGTAGCCGTGCTGGACCGGGAAATTCAGAAGCTTGATAAGGAAGGCGTAAGCCAGGAGATGCTGGATTTGGCTATTGTGAAAATGCGCTCCGACTTATATGACCAAGTAAGTCAGCTATACGGCTTCGGCAAGGCCGATTTGCTGGCCAGTTTCGCTTTATTCGAGAATGACCCGAAGCGGATAAATCAATTGGAAAGCGAGTTTCGGAAAGTGACGCCGGAGCTGATGCAGAAAACGCTGCGCGAATACCTGCGGCCCACAAACCGGACGATTCTAACGATTAATCCATTGGCTAAAAGCTAGTGCATCACTCGGCTTACAATTGGTAACTCCTCCAAAGACATACCTCATGAAAAATATACTTATTGGCCTGCTGAGCGTCGCCTGTGTCCTTAGCACCCCAGCTTTAGCCCAAAAAGAAACGCCGCCCGCCGGCGGCGCCCCCCGCGACTTCACTTTGCCCCCCAAGACGGAATTTACGCTGGATAATGGCCTGCAAGCCACGCTGGTACCTTACGGTGACATTCCGAAAGTAACGGTGAGTATGATCGTACAAGTTGGCAACGTACACGAGGCCGCCAACGAGAACGGCTTGGCCGACATCGTGGGGCGCCTCATGCGGGAAGGCACCACCACGCTCTCAGCCAAGCAGATATCAGAAAAAGCGGCCCGGATGGGTGGCTCACTCAGTGTATCGGTAGGCCCCAATCAGACCTTCATCACTGGTTCGGTACTGTCGGAATACGGTCCGGAACTGGTAAAGCTAATGGCTGACGTGGTGCAAAACCCGGCTTTCCCACCTTCCGAGATTGAGCGCATCAAAAATGACTTTAAGCGCGAAAACAATCTTTCCCGCTCCCAGCCGGGCACTCAGGCCCGAACCAAGTTCTCGATGGCTCTGTACAAAGGGCACCCTTACGGCCGCGACATTCCGACTGACGCCGAAGTAAACGCCTATGGTCCGGAGCAGGTCCGCGACTTTTACACCAAGCAGTTTGGAGCTCAGCGCACGGCGGTATACGCTGCGGGCAAGTTCGATGAAAAGGCGATGCGCGAGGCAGTTACTTCCTCGCTAAGCAACTGGACTAAAGGCCCTGCTCCGCGCATCGAGATTGCCAAGCCCGTCACCAAAACCGACCTGATGGTGCAGGACCGCCCCGGCGCGCCCCAGTCTACGCTGGTGATCGGCCTACCTGTCGTCGATCCGACCCATCCCGATTTCACGCGCTTACGTGTGATGAATTCCTTGCTGGGGGGCTCTTTTGGCTCGCGCATCACTAGTAATATTCGCGAGAACAAAGGCTATACTTATTCTCCTTCCAGCAACGTGAATGCCCGCTACCGTGTGGGTGAGTGGGCCGAGGTAGCCGACGTAACCACCGAGCACACGGGCAATTCGCTCAAGGAAATTGTGTATGAAGTGGAGCGTCTGCAAAAAGAGGCTCCCACAGCCGAAGAGTTGGAAGGCATCAAAAACTACGAGGCGGGCCTGTTTGTGCTGCGCAACTCCACTCCCGCCGGCATCATCAGTCAGCTCAGCTTCCTTGATCTGCACGGTCTTCCCGACAGCTACCTCACTAATCAGGTGAAAGATATTCACGCCGTTACGCCCAAAGACGTGCAGGACGCGGCCAAGAAGTACGTTCGCCCCGATGAAATGACAATTGTCGTTGTGGGGGACAAAAAGGTGATCGACCCGCAGTTGAAGAAGTTTCAGGCCGAGCGGAAGAAGTCTCTTTGAATAGAGCTCCCGCATTGATACAAGAAGGGACTGACCAACAGGTCAGTCCCTTCTTATTTTAGCGCTTAAAATCAGAGTAAACTTTTTTCGTCGTCTTGCTGTATCTTTGCTCAGCTACTTATCCAGAAAGACCGAGGGACTGGGCCCTGTGACGTCTTGGCAACCTGAGTAAAACAAGGTGCCAACTCCCATTTTGCCCCCCAAGGCAGAAGAAGATAAGTGCGGAGCCCTCATTTCGAGGTTCTCTTTCTGGATAGGCGGTAGTTCAAACGCCTTTTTAGTAAGGAGATCTTATGAAAACGACTCGCCCCGCCTCCCCCTCTACGACATTCTTCAACAGCGCATTCTCGTGCTCGATGGTGCCATGGGCACCATGATTCAGCGCCACCCGCTGACGGAGGAAGATTTTCGGGGTACGCGCTTCGCCGATCATCCCAAGCCCCTGCGCGGCAATAACGACCTACTCAGCCTTACCCGCCCTGATATCATCAGCGGCATTCACGCCGAGTATTTTGCTGCCGGGGCCGACATGGTGGAAACCAACACCTTCAGTGGCACGACCATCGCCCAGGCTGATTATGGCCTGGAGCATCTGGCGTACGAGCTGAACTACGAGTCGGCCCGTCTGGCCCGCGAAGTCGCCGATGAGTTTACGGCCCGCGAACCGCATAAGCCGCGCTTCGTGGCCGGCGCCATCGGACCCACCAACCGTACCGCTTCGCTCTCACCCGACGTGAACCGGCCCGGCTTCCGCGCCGTAACCTTTGACGAGCTAGCTACTGCTTACCTAGAACAGGTGCGTGGGCTAGTGGAAGGCGGCTCCGATACGCTGCTAATTGAAACTATCTTCGACACGCTCAATGCCAAAGCGGCGCTGTATGCCGTGCAGAAGTATTTCGACGAAGGAGGCAAAGTGGTACCCGTCATGATTTCGGGCACCATTACCGATGCGTCGGGCCGTACGCTTTCGGGGCAGACGGTAGAGGCATTCTGGAATTCTATTAGTCACTTGCCGCTGCTGAGCGTGGGCTTGAACTGCGCCCTGGGTGCGGATCAGCTGCACGTGTATGTAAAAGAACTGAGCCGCATTGCCGATGTGCACGTTTCGGCCTATCCGAATGCCGGCTTACCCAACGCTTTTGGCGGTTATGATGAGTCGGCGCAGGAATTCGCGGCCGTCGTTGAAAACTATTTGAAAGAAGGCATCGTGACGGTGGCGGGTGGCTGTTGTGGCACCACACCCCAGCATATTGCCGAGCTAGCAAAGCTGGCCGAAAAATATCAGCCGCGCCAACTACCCGAAGTGCCCAAAGCCACTCGATTGGCTGGTTTGGAGCCGTTTGGCATTACCCCCGACAGCTTATTTGTGAACGTGGGTGAGCGGTGCAACGTGACGGGTTCCCGCGCTTTCGCTCGCCTTATCCGCACAGGCGCCTACGAGCAAGCTCTGCAAGTGGCCCGCGACCAAGTAGAAGGCGGCGCCCAGGTGCTCGACGTGAACATGGACGAAGGCATGCTCGACTCGGAGCAGGCCATGACTACCTTCCTCAACCTGATTGCCTCCGAGCCCGACATTTCGCGGGTACCGGTGATGATTGACTCCTCGAAGTGGAGCGTGCTGGAAGCCGGCCTGAAGTGCGTGCAGGGCAAGAGCATCGTCAACTCCATTTCCCTGAAGGAAGGCGAGGAAGTATTCAAGGAGCGCGCCCGCACCGTGCGCCAGTACGGCGCGGCCATGGTGGTCATGGCCTTCGACGAAAATGGTCAGGCCGACTCTTTGGAACGGCGCAAGGAGATCTGTCAGCGCAGCTACGACATTCTGGTAAACGAGGTGGGCTTCCCGGCCGAGGACCTCATCTTCGACCCCAACATCCTGACCGTGGGTACCGGCATGGAGGAGCACCGCAACTATGCGCTGGACTTCATCGAGGCCGTCCGCTGGATCAAAGCTAACCTGCCCGGCGCCCTCACCAGCGGCGGCGTCAGCAACATCAGCTTCTCTTATCGCGGCAACGACGTAGTGCGCGAAGCCATGCACACGTCATTTCTCTACCATGCCATCCGTGCTGGTCTGGACATGGGCATTGTAAATCCCAGCCAGTTAGGCGTGTACGACGAGATTCCGAAAGACCTGCTGGAACTGGTGGAAGACGTGTTGCTCAACCGCCGTCCCGACGCGACAGAGCGCCTCGTGGACTTTGCCGAAACGGTGAAGCAGAAGGACAAGGTGGAAGTAGTAGCTGACGCCTGGCGCAGCCTGCCCGTGGCGGAGCGCCTACAGCACGCTTTGGTGCGCGGCATCACGGAGTTTATCGACGAAGACACCGAGGAAGTGCGCCAGCAAGTAGGCCGGCCGCTGGAGGTGATTGAAGGCCCGCTGATGGCCGGTATGAACGTGGTAGGCGACTTGTTTGGCGCCGGCAAAATGTTCCTGCCCCAAGTGGTAAAATCGGCGCGGGTGATGAAGAAAGCGGTAGCGTATCTGGAGCCTTACCTGCTGGCCGATAAGCAAGGCTCGGAGCGGCAGACGGCCGGCAAGATTCTGCTGGCTACCGTGAAAGGCGACGTGCATGACATCGGCAAAAACATCGTAGGCGTGGTGCTGGCCTGCAACAATTTCGACATTGTCGATCTGGGCGTGATGGTACCGCTAGAGCGCATCTTAGACGAAGCCGAAAAGCAAAACGTGGATGTTATTGGCTTAAGCGGGCTTATTACGCCCAGCCTCGATGAGATGGTGTACGTGGCGCAGGAAATGGAAAAGCGCGGCCTCAAAACGCCGCTGCTCATTGGTGGCGCTACTACTTCCCGTCTGCACGCGGCCGTAAAGGTGGCGCCCAACTACTCTGGGCCCATGGTGCATGTGCACGACGCTTCGCGCTCGGTGGGCGTGGCAGCTAGTCTGCTTGGTTCCAGTGCTGAGGCTTACGCCAAGACCGTTAGCGACGAATACGCGGCTCTGCGTGCCGACTATGCTACCCGCCAGCGGGAGAAGAACTACTTGACTATTGAAGCGGCTCGCGAAAACCAGTTTAAGGCTGATTGGGAGACTACTCCGATTACGAAGCCAACCTTCCTCGGCACGAAAGTACTCGACAATTATCCGCTGGCCGAGCTGGCCGAGTACATCGACTGGACGCCGTTCTTCCATACTTGGGAGCTGAAAGGTCGCTATCCGCGCATTCTGGAAGACGAAAACCTTGGCGAATCGGCTACCAAGCTATTTGCCGATGCCCAGGCAATGCTCCAGAAAGTTATCAGCGAAAACCTGCTCACTGCCCGCGCGGTGGTCGGTTTCTGGCCCGCAAATACCGTTGGCTACGACACTATTGAGGTCTATGCTGACGACACGCGTGAACAGGTAATGACCGAGTTTTTCACCTTGCGTCAGCAGGGTGAAAAAGGCCCCCGCATCCCGAACCTCGCCTTCTCCGACTTTTTGGCCCCCAAAGAATCAGGTCGCCAAGACTACATTGGTGGTTTCGCCGTGACGGCAGGCTTGGGTATTGAAAAGCTTATCGAAAAGTTCGAGGCCGACCACGACGACTATTCCAGCATCATGATTAAGGCGCTGGCCGACCGCCTGGCGGAAGCTTTTGCGGAGCGCCTGCACCAGCGCGTACGGGAAGAGTTCTGGGGCTATTCGGCTGATGAGAGGCTGACGAAGGAAGAGCTGATTCAGGAGAAGTACCGCGGCGTGCGGCCCGCGCCCGGATACCCTGGCTGCCCCGACCACACGGAGAAAATCACGCTGTTTCAACTGCTTGATGCCGACCAGCAAACGGGTATCATCCTCACCGAAAACCTGGCTATGTACCCAGCCTCGTCGGTGAGTGGCCTGTACTACGCGCATCCCGATTCGCGCTACTTTGGCCTCGGCAAAATAGCTCGCGACCAGGTAGAAGACATTGCCCAGCGCAAAAATATGCCGATTGCGGAGCTGGAACGCTGGCTTTCACCCAACCTCAATTATAACCCAACCAGCGTACCCGTAACGGCGCTGTAAGCACGAAGCTCCTCTCACTACTCTCACCAGTCTGCTGCTGGTGTTCTATATGAAAGTAACTGACCACCTGATCAAAGCCGACGGCAAAACGCTGTTTTCCTTCGAGGTTTTGCCCCCCAGAAAGGGCGAGAATATCCAGAACCTGTTCAGCAATATTGAGCCGCTGATGGAGTTCAAGCCGCCCTTTATTGACGTGACCTACCATCGCGAGGAATACGTGTACCGCAAGCAGCCGAACGGCTTTTTGGAGCGCAAAACCGTACGCAAGCGGCCGGGTACGGTTGGTATTTGCGCGGCTATCAAAAACCGGTTTGATGTAGATACGGTGCCGCATCTGACGTGCGGCGGCTTCTCGAAAGAGGAAACCGAGAACGCTCTGATTGATCTGCACTTTTTGGGTATCGACAACGTGCTGGCTTTGCGCGGCGACCCGATAAAGTCGGAGTCTCACTTTATCCCGGAGCCCGACGGCCACGCTTACGCCAGCGACCTTATTGAGCAGGTAGCGTGCATGAACCAAGGGCGTTATCTGGATGAGGAGCAGGAGGATACGTTTCCGACCAATTTCTGCATCGGCACGGCTGGCTACCCGGAAAAGCACTTTGAAGCGCCCAACTACGGCTCTGATATTCGCTTTCTGAAGCAGAAGATGGACCGTGGCGCGGAGTACATTGTCACGCAGATGTTTTTTGACAATGAGCAGTTTTTCAACTTCGAAAAGCGGTGTCGGGCGGCGGGCATTACGGCGCCTATTATTCCGGGCCTGAAGCCAATGACGACCAAAAGCCAGCTCACGATGCTGCCGCGCACTTTCTTCCTTAACATTCCGGAGGAGCTGGCCGAAGCTATAAGCCAGTGCCGCGACAACGAGGATGCGCGCCGCATCGGCATTGAGTGGTGCATCAATCAGAGCCGCGAGCTGATGGCCCACGGCGTGCCTTGTCTGCACTATTATTCCATGGGTAAGTCGGAGTCGATTCGGCGCGTGGCCAAGGAGCTGTTTTAAGCTACCCTTTCAACCCAAAAAGCAAAAGCCAGCAACTAAGTTGTTGGCTTTTGCTTTTGAGAAAAGCGTATACATTCGGTAGAATATGGAGAGTGGGTAAAAAGCCCCCAGCAGGCTTCACTCAAACGCGGCAGCTGTTCCAGCGTACACTTAACCTCAGCTTTACCTTTCAGCTATGACTACGCTCGATGATCTGTTTGCCAGGTTACAGGAGGCAGAAGCGCCAGCGGAGATTGAAGCGTTGCAGAGCGGCATCTGGCAGATTTGGCTGACTACCGGCGACCACGCTCTCGACAAGCATCTGGAAGCGGGCATGCGCGCCCTGGCGGCCGGCGACTACACCCGCGCCATTGCCGATTTCACGTACCTGATTGATAACCGGCCGGAGTATGCCGAAGGCTGGAACAAGCGCGCCACAGCTTACTATATGCGGGGTGAGTATCGCGCCTCTCTGCTGGATATTGCCGAAACGCTGCGCCGGGAGCCCCGGCACTTTGGGGCGCTTTCCGGTTGGGTGGCTATCCTGCGTATGCTGGGCGAAGACCGGACTGCCCTGCGCGTGCTGCGCCGCTTAGCCAAAATCTGTCCGCACTTTCCGGGCCTGCAAAGCCAGCTACGTGACCTGCGCGACCGCACCGATGAAGAATACTGACCTAGCGCGCAGGGCGGGGGGCTTTTTTGGTTGGAAGCCAATGAGCTAAATATCCAACTGGGCAGCGGTTGCGTACACGCCTCTATGAAACCTACTGCCCCTTTTCCGAGCTCTTTAGTGCAGGCTGCGGGCCTGTCTTTTGTCTGCCTTATCCTGCTCAGCGGCTGCGACACCACGCCCCGTGAGCGCCAGGAAATAGTGCGCCAGGAAGCCCGCAAGCTTGATACGCTAGCCGACCGTGCCGGTGACCGCCTCGACCGCGCCAGCGGCCGCGCCGCCGACTATACTGCCACCGCCCGCGCCCGCAATCGTCAGCCGCTAGACCCTGCTGCCGAGGCAACCTTTGCCACTGATCTGCTGGGTAGCTATGCGGCCATCGACCAGCTTACTGCTCAGAACATTGAGCCGGCCTATACCCAATTGCTCCGCCAGACGCGCGCCAAGCGCCGCCAGTGGACCCAGCGCGATTGGGACTACGCTACCAGCATTTATCGTCGCCTCACTGACCGATTTAAGGCAGTTCGCCTCGACGTAGTAGGGCGCGACGAACTGCGCATCAGGGGCCTGCAGGCGGAGTTTGTGGCCATGGAAGCGGGCCGCGACATTAAGGACCTGGGGGAGGCTGTGAAGGAGAAACCCTAGGCTATATAACCTATGCTGGAAGCATTCCTTTTTTGACTGCTTTTTGCCTGAATAAAAAGCCCCCCATGTGCTAGATGGGGGGCTTTTTTAGGTATTTTTAAATCTCACGGAAGCTGGGTGCAAAACGGCTGGCTCATGGCCAGTTGATGAACGCACCACCATTCTATTCTCAGATTATCAGTCAATTACAGAGGTTCACTTCGCTTTTTCCGTTCTGTTCAGCCGCCACTATTTCCCATGACCACTGCTTCGACTTCCGCTTCGCCTGTGCTTCCCGATATAGAGCAGTTTAGCTCCCTGTTGCAGCAGCACGGAATTCATACGGCGCTCCAGTATCTGAACAGCCGCACGCCGCACCGCTACACTGGCGTTTTCCGCTTTGAAGGCGACGAGCTGCGCAATGAAGCCCTCTACGACCGGCGCGACCCCGTGAATGTGGTGCACGGCCCCAACGCCCCCCTAGAGGCATCTTACTGCGTCTTACTAACCCGTCAGCAGACGCCACTCGAAATCACGGACGCCGCCACTGATCCACGCCTCAATCACCTGACCAATAAACCCGTCTTGTCTTATTGCGGGGTCCTGATTCGGGATAATGAGGGCAAGCCATTCGGCTCGCTTTGCCACTTCGATATGCAGCGCTGCCAGGAGCGCACTACCGATTTGCCACTGATGGAAGCCGCCGCCGACCTGCTGTACAGCCATTTGCACCCCTCCCCCGCCAAGTAATTGTCTACCGAGGGGCTTCCTTTCGCAAAAAGCCAGTATAGCGGCTTGCGATGGGAAGAAATAAAGCCTGCGTACCCGCTAGCAACGACGCATAGAACGTTTCTCAGAGCATCTGGGGGGCTTTTATGCGTCGCTACTTTTTTAAGTGATCTGTCCCTAACTAAAAACTGATGGCGTAAACCAGCGTACGTACATCAATCTTCAATACATTGCAGCTTCCTCCAGTGATTAACGCGTTCCGGGGAACTGTCTTACGCCCTTCTTTCTACAACCGTCCCCTTCCTGCATATGTCTACCTTTCCGCCAACGCCGGACTCGTCCATGCTACGCGAAATTGATGAGTTCTCTACCGTATTGCACCAACAAGGGGCACATGCTGCGCTTAAGTATTTGAACGGTCGCACCCCACACCGCTACACCGGCGTGTTTCGTTTTGATGGCGACAAACTCCGCAACGAGGTATTATACGACCGGTATGAGCCCAACGTACAACAGGGCGAAGATGCGCCGATGGAAGCCACCTATTGCTCCTTGGTAGGGCGGCAACAAGCTCCTCTGGAAATCAACGATGCTGCCACCGATTCCCGCGTTAAAGACCTGATTGATACGCCCGTTATATCTTATTGTGGAGTGCTTATTCGCGATGCGCAGGGCACAGCATTTGGTACGCTTTGCCATTACGATATGCAGCGTTGCCAGGAGCGCACCACCGATTTGCCCTTGCTGGAAACGGCCGCAACTCTACTGCACAAATATTTGTACCCAGTTGCCGCTAACTAGCAGCCCTAGAAAGCCACGGTAGCACGTAGCCGCATGGCCGGACGATGCATGGTCGTGGTTTCGTGATAGGTAGAGCTTAAACTACCGTTGAGGTTAGCCTGCTGCCTGGTTTCGTCGCGGGCGCGTAGCACGTCGTAGTAGACTTCCGGACTCAGGTAAACGCTTTTAAACACGCTGATTTTGGCCCCCAGGCCGACATTCAGCCCAACGCCATTGGAAGTACGGGTTTGGGTGACATCCAGGCAGCCGCAAATGCCGCCGGTAAGGTCGCCGGTGGAGGTGTAGCGGCGGTAATAGAGGTCGGTGAAAGCGTACAGCCAATCGAATTTTTCCAGCGGCGCGTATTGGGCGCCTACCTTTAGCTGTAGTTCTTTGTCGGTTACTTTTCCCTCTAAGCAATCGGCGCAATAATCGTAACTAGGCTTTACGGTTCCTCGGCTAAAATTGCCCCCCAATCGCATCCCGAACCGAGTAGGTGTATAGCGCAAAAACACGCCGGACGCCCACTGGGCCGGATTGTTGGCGGGTGAGTTGTCGTAGCGGTGGCCGTTGCCGGAAGGAGTATAGTTCACGACTTCGATGCCGGCTTCATAGGCGCGCTTTGGCTGGTCTTGGGCATTGGCGACCAGGGTGCAGCCGAGCAGGCAGGCGGTAATGAATAGCGTCTTGAGCATAAATACAGGCAATAGTAAGTGTAGGAGAAACTGAGACATCGCTGAGCCGTAGCTGCCTCTTACCAAACTTCGTTCAGAAGATGGGCCGGCAATCGGCGCTATGATGCTTCACTGAAGATAAATGGTTGCAAACCTTCATAAACGAAATAGTATCTGCTGACTCTTCATGGGTATACCCAAACTTTCGCTGCTCCTACTCCTGCTGCTCTCACTCACGAATGCACTGGCTCAAACACCCCCGATTGAAACGGCCGAAACCATACCCGCCACCGATCAGTGGCTGCACCCCGGCGACCGACTGCAAGTGCGCTTGAAAGGACAATCCGGTGCCTCTGCTACGTTTCTGGGGGGCAAATTAATGACTGAACTGGCCCCCACGCTTACCAATGGCCAGCTAGGCATCTATCAGGGCACGTACGTGGTGCAACCCGGCGACACGCTTCTGGATCGGCCCATTACCTTTGAGCTGCTCACTCCTGACAGTGTACGCACGGTGGCTTTTAGCCCACAGAAGGTTCGTTTTCTGGATCAAAATGCCCCCCAGCTAGCGGTTACGAAGGGCCCATTGGCTTTCCTAAATTATGGCCTGGGCGAAGACCGCTTAGGCGGGGCCAAAATAGGCTACCTCGATTCCTTAGTGGTGCTGCACATCAACGGAAAAGTAGGCAGTCAATACCGGGTGCAGCTGGCCGAAAACCAAATCGCTTGGATACCCGAGAACAATGTGCGGTTTTTGCCCCCCGGGGGCTTTGTACCTGCCTCCCTCACCGGATCCTGGAGCGTGCAAGGCGACTCGCTCTACGACTATGTGCGCGTGCCGCTCACCGAGCGCCTGCCCTACCGCTCCCAGCTCCTCACCGAGCCCAGCCGGCTGGTCATCGATGTATTTGGCGCTACCTCCAACACCAACTGGATAACGCAGCGGGCAGGCCTGCAAGCGCTCGGCGACGTGCATTACGAACAGATACAGCCCGATGTATTTCGGCTGGTACTGCACTTGCGCCACCGGCAAAACTGGGGCTACAGCATTGGCTACCAGAAGAATGTGCTGACCATTCGCGTAAAGCGCCCCCCAGCCAAGATGCGTTTGAGGGACTTGGTTGTAGCCGTCGATGCGGGCCACGGCGGCTCAAACGTAGGGGCCATTGGCGCGGGCGGTGCCCGCGAAAAAGACCTCACTTTAGCTATTGCCCAGCGCCTGCAGCGTGCGCTGGAACGCAAAGGAGCCCGCGTGCTGATGACGCGCGATGCCGATGTAAGCGTAGACAACGGCGACCGAATTCTGCGTTTGCGCCAAGCTAATCCAGATTTGCTGGTCAGTATTCACGTCAACTCCTCCGGCAATAAAACGGTACGCGGCACCAGCACCTACTATCGCTACGTGGCGTTCCGGCCTTTATCAACTGCGCTGTATACTGAAATGCTGGCGACGGGCTTGCCCGGGTTTGGCAACGTAGGCAGCTTTAACTTCGGGCTGAATGGTCCCACCGAATACCCCAATGTGCTGGTAGAAACGGCTTTCGTCTCGAATCCTGACGATGAACGCCTGCTGACCTCGCCTGCTTTTCAAGAGCAGATGGCCGAGCGGATGGTTCGCGGACTAGGAAGATTTCTAAGGGGTAGTCGGCAGCCAGGCCTACGCGGCTGGCTAGGTCGGAAACCCGCCGAGCAGTAAGCTACGGCTACTAGCTATAGCTATTTAGCAATATTTATAGCTTTCAGGTTGATAATCTGAAACAAAAGCTTCTACCTTCCTGATTCTCAATGCAAGAGGCGCCTTTGCTGCCTCAGCATATCCTAGCGCTCTCCCGTTCACCTATTTCCCACCACTCTTTTTCTACTGCATGGCAACCTCTACCTCATGGCTGGATCGCAGCCGTACCATTGCCGGGCCGGGCTTCAACCGCTGGCTGATTCCGCCGGCCGCATTGGCCATTCACCTTGCCATTGGTCAGGCTTACGCGTTCAGCGTATTCAAAAAGCCTATGGGAGCTCTCATCAGCGGTGATGTAAACGCGCCCGCCCCTACCGACTGGACGCCCGGCCAGTTGGCTGTTATTTTCTCCATTGCCATTGTGCTCTTGGGTTTGTCGGCGGCGGTATTTGGTAAATGGCTCGAACGCGTTGGACCGCGCAAAGCAATGCTGGCGTCAGCTTTATGCTTTGCGGGGGGCTTTTTTATCTCGGCACTGGGCGTATCCATGCACAACATCTGGCTTGTGTACTTCGGCTATGGCTTTGTGGGCGGTATTGGGCTTGGCATCGGGTACATTTCGCCGGTGAGCACGCTTATCAAGTGGTTCCCAGATAGGCCGGGCGTAGCGACGGGTATGGCTATTATGGGTTTTGGCGGAGGCGCCATGATTGGCTCGCCGCTGGCCGTGGCCCTGATGGCTTATTTCAAAGATTCGGCTCCTATGGGCGTTGCGCCTACCATGCTCACAATGGGTGCTATTTACCTGATATTCATGATGTTTGGGGTATTCACCATTCGGGTACCCGCCGAAGGCTGGAAACCGGAAGGCTACGTGCCCAACACCCAACAGTCAACCCTTATTACGACGGCCAATGTGGATGCCGATACCGCTATCAAAACCCCACAGTTTTGGCTCTTATGGGTGGTATTGCTCACCAATGTGACAGCGGGTATTGGCGTTCTCGAAACAGCCTCTCCGCTTATTCAGGAAACTTTTTCTGATACCTCTATGGGGACAGGCCTGGGCGTAACGGCGGCCGCGGCGGCTGGATTTGTGGGCCTGCTGAGCTTATTCAATTTGCTGGGGCGCTTTTTTTGGTCGTCGGCCTCGGATAAGATGGGGCGCAAGCCTACCTACATGATTTACTTTGGCTTAGGCATTGCGCTCTACGCCTTGGTGCCCACGCTGGCAGCCAACCACTCGTTGGCGTTGTTCGTCATCGTGTGCTGCGTGATTCTGAGCATGTATGGAGGCGGATTTGCTACCGTTCCGGCTTACTTGCGCGACTTGTTCGGCACCATGCAAGTAGGCGCTATTCATGGGCGCCTGCTCACGGCTTGGTCTACGGCTGGTATCCTGGGGCCTCTGATTGTGAACTACTTACACCAAAGCCAGAAAGACAAAGGCCTGACCGGTGCGGAGGCATACCAGACGGTGTTTTATGTGATGGCCGGCGTACTGGTAGTTGGCCTGATTGCCAACATGCTCGTGACGGCTGTGAACGAGAAATACCACTACAAAGAAGTTACTCCTAAGAAAGTAGCTGCTTAGTGCGCGCTGGTCTAAGTACTCAATCATAAACATCTTTACACATGGAAAATAGAATAAATCCCACCATTCCAGAGGCCCATAATGCACCATCCTCGGGTTTAAAAACAGCGTTAGCATGGCTATATGTCGGTGTGCCGCTCGCCTGGGGGGTGTCCCAAACGTTTATTAAAGCTTTGGACTTGTTCAAATAAGTCAGCAAGCCGCTTCGGTAGTGAAGCCTGCGTATACTTTTTACCACGAGAAGCACCTAATGGGGTGCTTCTCGTGTTTTAGCTGAAATCCATACCCTATGTTCATCGAGCCAACCGACGGCACAGTTGTCCTGCTAGAATCGTTTGCCAACTCCATATCAGCGCACCTGGCCAAGAACCAGCTGGAAGCGGCTGGTATTGCCTGCTTCATAAGCAACGAGAATCGGCCGTACGGGCCTATTTCGGGCGGAGTACGGCTACACGTGCGCCAGCAGGATTTGGAGGCCGCGCAGCAGGTTCTAACCGACCACAGTGCTCTGATGACAGCCGTACCCGATGATGAGCCAGACGCGGCTCAACTGGCCTCCGATTCATCTGGCAGCTTGCTTACCCGCTTGCGAACGTGGCTGCTTTCGTAGCAGCGCAACACTTCGCTTTTCAATAGTGCACACCCCAGATTTGGAATATTAAATAACCAGTTGGTACATTTGCACTACCAATTCTTTCCCATCAAAGGATTGTTTTTATACAGAGGCGCAGAGAGACAGGCTCCGTGAAGCGCCGGCAACCCCCACTCCCCGTGGAACGGTGCCAAGTCCTGACCATATAAAAACAAGTTACCGTGGATCTTTTCAACACCTCCGCTTTCTCTCTATCCCTCGTTGCTACGCAACAGCTTTGTCGCGCGCAGTCTGCGCTGGCCTGCTGTTGTATGGGCTCGGTAGGACAAGGTTGTTGTTGATTTCCCCCCTCTTCTCATTCCTGCCCGTAACCTAGCCTGACGCGTTTTCAGCGGCTGGTTGGTGTTTTCTGCTTTCGTGGCTTCACCCGGTGGCTGCCCTCCCCGAGCACCCTAACTGGCTAACGCAACTCGTGCCAGCTGTGGCCCCACGGCGCCCCAACTTATTCGGCTTGGTCCAAGCAGAAAAAAGCCCCCCAGCTTTTGCTTCCGTTGGTAACGCGCCGATTTCCAGTGCTTTCACTTTCATACTATACCACCTAACATGTCTGATTTACAGAAGCCTATTGGCATTTATTATGAGCACCCCGAATGGTTTAAGCCGCTGTTTGCGGAACTGGACCGCCGGGGTTTGCCCTACGAAAAGATTGACGCCGCTCATCATCTGTTTGACCCCTCCGAAAAGGAAAGCCGCTATAGTCTGGTGGTAAATCGGATGAGTTCTTCGGCCTACCTGCGCGGACACGGTCAGGGTATTTTTCACACCGCTGGTTTCGCTACGCACTTGGAGCGGCTCGGCGTGCGTATTATCAACGGCTCGGCGGCTACGGCTATTGAGACGAACAAAGCCCGCCAACTCTCGCTGTTCGAGTCGTTGGGCCTGAACTACCCCAAGTCGTTTGTAATCAATCACGCCTCGCGGGCCGTAGACGCGGCCAAGCAGCTGCGCTTCCCGATTGTAGTGAAAGTAAACATTGGTGGCAGTGGCGCGGGCATCATCCGCTTTGATACACCAGAAGGCCTGCAAGCGGCCGTGGACGCCAATCAAATTGACTTGGGCATCGACCAGACGGCGCTGGTGCAGGAGTACGTGACGCCGCGTGGGGGGCATATTACCCGCGTGGAGACGCTGGATGGCAAGTTTTTGTACGCCATGAAGGTGTTCACTACTGGCGAAAGCTTTAACCTCTGCCCCGCCGAAATCTGCCAGATTCCGGACGAGCCCACAGCCGGCGACTTCTGTCTGACGGAAGCGCCTAAGAAAGGCATTCAGGTAGAAGCTACAACGCCGCCCGATGAGATAATTGAGGCCGTGGAGCGCATCGTAGCTGCCGCTAAAATTGACGTGGGCGGTATTGAGTACCTGATCGATGACCGTACTGGTGAGGCGCTGTTTTATGACGTCAACGCCCTGTCCAACTTCGTGGCTGACGCCGTGAACGTGGTTGGTTTTGACCCCTACGCCCGCTTCGTGGATTACCTGGAGCAACAACTCGAATTAACCACCGCAAACGCTCTTACGATATGAAATTCGGGTATTGGCTTCCCATTTTTGGCGGTTGGCTCCGCAACGTTCCTGATGAGCAAATGCCTACGTCGTGGGACTACGTAAAACAATTGGCCCAGCGCAGCGAAGACTGGGGCTACAGCCTCACGCTCATTGCGGAGTTGTATCTGAACGATATCAAAGGTCAGGAAGAGCCAGCCCTAGAGGCGTGGAGCACGGCCGCAGCCTTGGCCGCGGTGACCAAAGAGTTGGAAATTATGGTGGCGGTGCGGCCGACTTTCCACAATCCGGCTTTGCTGGCTAAGCAGGCTGCCAACATCGATCTGATTGCGCCGGGCCGCTTGTCGCTGAACGTGGTATCGTCGTGGTGGCGCGATGAGGCGACCAAGTACGGCTTGCACTTCGAGCAGCACGACGACCGCTACGCCCGCACCAAGGAGTGGCTAGATGTGGTAACCAACGTGTGGGAGAAAGATCATTTCTCTTACGAAGGCAAATATTACCAACTGACGGACAATGTGTTGCAGCCCAAGCCAGCCAAGAAGCCTTTCCTATACGCCGGTGGCGAATCGGAAGCTGCCAAGGACCTTATTTCCTCGCAGTGCGATGGCTACGTGATGCACGGCGACTCACCGGAGCAAATCGGGCAGCGCATTGCTGATATGCGTCGGCGTCGGGAGCAGAAGAATTTGCCCCCCATGAAGTTTGGCGTGGCCGGCTACAGCATCGTGCGCGATAATGAGCAGGACGTGAAGCGCGAGCTAGACCGCATTACCAATGTGCAAGCCTCCGCCGCGGGCTACGGCAACTACCAGCAGTGGTTGGCCGGCACGCAACTGGAACAGCAGGTGTCGCTGCATGATTACTCGGTATCGAACCGTGGCTTGCGCACCGGCCTCACCGGCACGCCTGCCCAAATTCAGGACCGCATCGGCGCCTACGAAGCTGTGGGTGTGGATTTCTTCCTGTTGCAGTGCAGCCCGCAACTGGAGGAAATGGAGCGTTTCTCAGAATCGGTGATTAGCGTATTGGCTTAATTGAGGCCACCACGCTAAGCTGATTACCTATTTATTAGGCGGTCATGCCGAGCAGAGCGAAGCATCTCGCGTGTTTAGTGGGAGTAGTACTCCTGTGTCAGCACGCGAAATGCTTCGCTCTGCTCGGCATGACCGCCTTTTTACTCTGTTCTACTTGGTCTTGAGTAGCTTCTTCAATTCCGAAACCGTAGGAGTGGCCACGCTTCGTCAGCGGGAAATTCGGTTTGGTCGGGGGCAATTCTAGGAAACCGTCGCAGTGGAGCAGGCTGGCTAAGTCGCCGGAGCCGCCGGCTCGTTGCGGATGGGCCAGCAGGCGGCCGTCGGGCGCCATTTCGAGGCGCACAGGCAGAAAGTGCGTGAGGCGCGGCCGGAAGCTGACATCAGCAGCCAGCACGGCGAAGGCAGTGGGCGTGGGGGGCATTTCCGGCGACTGGCAGGCGCGCAGCCAGGGCTGCACGTAGCGGTAATAATTCACAAAGGTGGACACAGGGTTGCCGGGCAAAGCAAATACCACGGCACCGCCGGGCTGCTGTCCAAACCAAAAGGGCTTGCCCGGCCGTTGCTCTACTTCGTGAAAAATCTGCTCCACGCCCAGCTCGCGCAGCACGCTCGGCAAAAAATCGGCCTGGCCTTTCGAGACGCCACCGCTGAGCACTACGGCATCGAAGTCGCTGAGCAGCTGGGGCAAGCCTTGGCGTAGAACATCCTGGTCGTCGATGAAATGAAACGCCTCGGTCGTTGCACCAGTAGCGTGAGCAGCAGCTTGCAGCATGGCCGCGTTGGAGCGGCGAATCTGGTGGGGCAATGGCTGCTCAGCAACGTTCACCAGCTCGTCGCCGGTGCTGACGATAGCTAGGCGAGCCGCCCGCGTGACGGAGAGCGTAGGCGCGCCGATGGTAGCCGCTACGGCTATTTCGGCTGGCCCGAGGCGTGTGCCTGCGGGCAGTAATAAGTCGCCCTGGCGGCGGTCGGCGGCGCGGGCGTGTACGTTGTGGCCCGCACGCTCAGGCAAGACTTGAACGGTAGCAATACGCTGCTCTTCAATTACTTGAAACGTCACATCTTCGTACCGCACTACCGTATCGGCGCCGGGAGGCAGCACGGCACCGGTCATGATTTCGACGGCAGCTTGCGGATTCTGTAGTGGCTGCGGCGGAGCGCCGGCGAATTGAATACTCTCGATGGGAAACTCAATTTGCCCCCCAGCTATTGCCGCGTAAGTCAGCGCAATACCATCCATGGCTACGCGGTTGAAAGGCGGAAAGTCGCGGTCAGCGGTGAGGTCCTGACGAAGCACGCGCCCCGTGGCAACCAGCAAGGGCACCGTTTCGGTGGGTAGCGGGCGGGCGGTGGCAAGAACCAGGCGTTCAGCTTCAGCGACGGAAATCATAGAGATGGAAAATAGGTGGGCGGAAGGCACAGGCGCGCCTTCATGGCTGCGTAACGTAAATTTGCTTTACTCGGCCCTGTTTGCCACGTAAGCTGTTATAGTTTTAGCGTGTGGCGGGCAGCTCCTCAACTTAGTTAAAATAGGCGGTCATGCAGAGTAAAAGCGAAGCATCTTGCGTGTTTAGTTGGGCTACCGTTGCAACATCAGCACGCGAGATGCTTCGGCTCCGCCTCTGCATGACGGTCATTTAAGAATATACATCTTCTTTACTTATGTCTGAATCCCGCTCGCTTACTCACCTCAATGCTGCTGGCCAACCGTCGATGGTTGACGTGGGGGGCAAAATTGCGACTCGCCGTGTGGCGCGTGCTCGTAGTCGTGTCGTGTTGGGATCCGAAATCCTCCAATTGGTGCAGGCCGGCGATTTGCCAACGAAGAAAGGGCCAGTATTTCAGACCGCCATTCTGGCCGGCGTAATGGCCGCCAAAAAAACCGCCGACCTCATCCCGCTTTGCCATCCGCTGGGCCTCGACGACTGCCAAGTGCGCATTGAAGTAGCCGCGCCCGATGCTATCGTCATTGAATGCACAGCCACCGTAACGGGCAAAACCGGCGTAGAAATGGAGGCCCTTATGGGCGCTTCGGTGGCGGCGCTGACGGTGTATGATATGTGTAAAGCATTATCGCACAACATTGTTATCAGCGAAACCCGCCTGATCGAGAAGTCCGGCGGCAAAAAAGACTTCCACCATGTCGATGAATAATCCTGCCGCCGATTTGCCCCCCAAGCCCCGCACCAAGCATGCCGCGCTGGCTCGCCCCAACATCGGTGAGTTTGGGCGGCACGAGATGGCCATTTTGGGCGCGCCCTGTGGCAAAATCAAGGATCTGGTCGCGCGGCTGCTGCCTCACCTGGCGCCCGAGCTGAGCGTGGGCTACGTAGACGCCGACCACGCCACCGCTGATGCCGACGACACCGCCGGAGCCAGTCCTATGTTGCAAGCCGGCGCCACGGCCGAGCTGACCGACAAGATTCAGTTTCGCCGCTTAGATCAGCCGCGGGCGATGGATAAGTTTAGTCAGCCGGAGTGGCTGGCCCACCAAAGTCTGGTGTTGGTGAACGGCAATCATTTCCGCGCCAAGCAGCAAATTATCATCCTCGATCCAGCCAAGCCGCTCGACCGCAAGCTCGATAAGCTGACCGATGTGCAGCTCATTTTGCGCGTGACGGAAGGCCAAGCGCTACCTGAGTATCTACAGAATCACTTGCCTGGCGCTAGCCAAATTCCAAGCCTCGACTTAGCAGACACGGACGGAATTGCGGCATTCGTAAAGCAGTGGTGGCAAGCCAGCGTCCCTCCTTTGCGGGGTCTGGTACTCGCTGGGGGGCAAAGTCAGCGGATGCAGACCGACAAAGGCCGCCTGCGCTATCACGGGCAGGAGCAGCGCGAGTACGCCGCCGAGCTACTCGCCACCGTGTGCAGCGACGTGCACGTATCCTGCCGCCCCGATCAAGCCGCCGAGCTACCCGCTACGCTCCAGCCTCTTCCCGACCGTTTTCTGGATTTAGGCCCATTGGGGGGCATTTTATCAGCCTTCCAACTTGACCCCAACGCGGCTTGGCTGGTGGTGGCCTGCGACTTGCCTTTTCTATCCACCGATACCCTGAACCACCTCGTAGCGCACCGCCAACCGGGTAAGATGGCCACCGCCTACCAAAGTCCGCACAAGGACTTTCCGGAGCCGCTCATCACCATTTGGGAGCCCAGTAGCTACGCTACTCTCCTGCGGTTTTTGAGCTTGGGGTATTCTTGTCCGCGCAAGGCGCTCATCAACTCGAATGTGGCAGTGTTGAAGGCGCCGGACGCGCGGGAATTGCGCAATGTAAATACGCCCGAGGAGCGCGAAGCCGCGCAACGAGAGCTTGGCTAAAGACTAAGGGTGTGCCGCTACCCACACCTGCCCGTCCTCAAACTCTTCTTTCTTCCAGATCGGCACCACTTTTTTTATCGTGTCGATGATAAACTGGCAGGCGGCAAACGACTCGGCGCGGTGGGGCGTGGATACGGCTATTACTACGGCTACGTGGCCAATTTCGAGCGTGCCTTTGCGGTGGACTACCGCTATTTTTTGCAGCATGGGCCACTTCTCCTGGGCCTGCTCCGCTACAAGGCGCATTTGGTGTAGGGCCATGGCATCGTAGGCTTCGTAGTGCAGGCGCACGACTGGTCGGCCGGTCGATTGGTTGCGGACCGTGCCGATAAAGGCATTGACGGCCCCTGCGCCGTCGGCCTCTACGGCCGCAATGGTAGCGGCAACATCGATAGGCTGGTCGGTGAGTTTAATGAGCATAGGTAGCGTATTGCAAACAGAAATTGGCGAGGAGGTTCTACTGGGGGGCTTTTTAGCCGCCACTCACGGGTGGAATAAGCGCAATTTCGTCGCGCTCGTGCAATTGATAATCATCGGCGGCGTACTCGCTGTTCACGGCCACGGCACAGCTGGTCAGCTCGCGTAACTTTGGATACTCGGTGCGAAGCTGCTCCATAAGCCCCGCAACGGACTGCGTGTCGGGCGCGGTCAGCTCTAATTCAGAGCTGCCCACGATTTCTTTTGTGATGCCGAAAAGAGAAAGTTTGAGTTTCATTTGTTGAGATGTCAGTTCGTAAATTGAGCTTACCCGCAGGCCTTGCGTAAAGCAAAGTACATCGAACCATTTTTGTTCCGAAACCGTCCGGTTTACGACGCCGAACGTACTAGATTGCCGCTGCCTTTCACCTCATCTATGTCTGTTGCTCCTTCCGTTTTGTATGATAATCACGGCCGTCCGCTCGAATACGTGCGCGTGGCCGTTACGGACAGATGCAATCTGCGCTGCTTTTACTGCATGCCCGCCGAAGGCATCGAGTACATGCCCAAGCGCGACCTGCTGAGCTACGAAGAAATGGAGCGCGTGGTCGGTATTCTGGCCGGACTAGGTGTGCGCAAAGTACGACTTACCGGTGGTGAGCCCTTCGTGCGCCGCGACTTGGTACCCTTCATGGATCGGCTGAGCCGGATTCCGGGCATTCAGGATATTAGCCTGACTACCAATGGCGTACTCACGGCTCCGCACATCCCGGAGCTGGTGCGTATGGGCATCCGCAGCGTCAATCTAAGCCTCGATACGCTTGACCAAGCCCGCTTTCTGCGCATCACCCGCCGCGACGAACTGCCCCGCGTATTAGACACGCTCTACAAATTGCTGGCTACCAATATTGCGGTCAAGATAAACGCCGTGGTGATGGACGGGCAAAACATCGAAGACCTGATTCCACTGGCCGAGCTTACCCGCGAGTTGCCCGTCGATGTGCGCTTTATTGAAGAAATGCCCTTCAACGGCGGCAGCCACGGTGCCATTGCCTTGCCCTGGAACCATGTGCGTATCCGAGAGCATTTGCGGGGGGCTTTTCCAGACCTGCACGCGCTGCCCACGCCGGCCGGTGCCACGGCTACGGCCTACGCCATTCCTGGCCATATGGGCCAAATAGGCATTATTGCCGCTTATTCCCGCACTTTCTGTGGCACCTGCAACCGCATTCGTCTCACGGCCGAAGGCGGCCTCAAAACCTGCCTGTACGACCAAGGTGTGCTCGATGTGCGGGCGTTGCTACGCAGCGGCAGCTCCGATGAAGACGTACGCGCCGCACTCGTCTACGCCTTCCGCCACCGCGCCGCCGACGGCTTCGAGGCCGAACGGCAGCGTCCCGTGCACCAGCTCAGCTTCGAGTCGATGTCAACAATTGGAGGCTAGGCTTTCGGTTTTAGACCTTTGCCTTTAGTAGTTAGCACACCAGAAGCATTTAGACTTTTAAGGGAATTTTAATGGTGTGTTCCTGGTGTGTTCCTGGTGTGTTCCTGGTGTGTTCCTGGTGTGTTTATTTAAAATAAACCGATTCTGGGTACGTATTTACCCATGCCTGAAGTAACCCCCTAGTGCTAATATTTAAGTATTTTTTCAAGAAATAAGAGCCCTGCTCAGCTTGCGCAAAAGGAGAGGTGTTTGGAAATTGCAGGTATGAAACCTTTGCAGCCTTCCGACTTAATGCAGCGTGATGGGCGTGAGCGGGCAGTAGCCTGGGCTTTAACTATTACGCAAAACACTCCCCTAGCCCCTGCGCAACAGGAACAACAGCTATTAAATAAATTCATAGCTGGCGAACTATCTCTGGACGAGGTAATTATGCTTCTTGATGAGGAGAACCAGAACCAGATGTAGCTTATCTGCTTCGACCTAGCGCTTTGTTAAGAATAGCGCAGAAAGCGCAGTGCGTTCGATTCTTCCCATTGCCCGGCAGCCGATAAACCTCTTCTACGCTCCTCGCAATCGCGCACTCATCGTTGTCGTGGTATACATCCTTGCCCCCGATACCACGCACAAACGAATAAAAGGGGGGAATGCGCTTCATGGTAAGCTCAACGATAAACCATGGTTTTGGTTGGGCTAGGCGAGCTGCGGGCGGGCTGATAGCTTTAAGCTTACTTACTGAGCCATAAATAATTAGCCAGGCTACAAGCAACTGCTGCGGCTAAGCTACACCGTTGTCGGTTATATAATGGCTAAGTGGTATATTGGCTTATCCACTTGGCCACCCGCAACCCGGCCCAAGCCTTGCCATGAAATTTCTCCTCGTTGCATTTGGCGTCGCTTTGGTGCTGTATGGAGCGGTGTGCTGCCTGCTTTATTACAAACAGGAAAGCCTGCTGTTCTTTCCGCAGAAATTGCCCCCCGACCACCGTTTTTCCTTCCCTTTCCCCTTCGAGGAGTGCTGGGCACCAACTGCTGACGGCCTGCGCCTGCATGGCTTGCTCTTTACTACGCCAGCCCCGAAAGGTCTCATCTTTTACTTGCACGGCAACGCCGGCTCACTGGCTGATTGGGGCGAGGTAGCGCCAGTATACACCCGCCTGGGCTACGACGTATTTATGATCGACTATCGGGGCTATGGCAAAAGCGAGGGCGCAATCAGCAGCGAAAAGCAGCTTATCGATGACGCTGAGGCGGCGTACAGCTATATAAAAAATCGATACCGCGAGAACCAGACGGTAGTGATGGGCTACTCGCTGGGCACGGGGCTAGCAACTTGGCTCGCCGCTCATTATCAGCCCCGATTGCTTATTCTGCAAGCTCCCTACTACAGCTTTCAGGATTTGGCTCAGCACTTTTATCCTTGGGTGCCGGGCGTATTGCTGCGCTATCCTATGCGCACCCACGAATTATTACCGCAGGTGAAAGCGCCGGTGGTGCTCATCCACGGCGACCAGGATGAGGTAGTGTACTACGGCTCGTCGCTGAAGCTCAAGCCTTTGCTCAAGCCCTCGGATCGGCTTATTACGCTGCCCGGAATTGGGCACAACGGAATGACCGAAACCCCTATATACCAAACGATTATCCGGGGCATCTTGAGTGCATCGTAGGCGCTAGAATATGCCGTTGCTGTTCTTGGAGTCGGGAGGTACTATTTGCAGCACGTCCCAGTGCTCCACGATTCTGCCCTGCTCGTCGAAGCGAAAAATGTCGATACCGGCATAGTCGTGGTCGCCGGGCCAGTGCTGATGGCAATGCAGGATAACGTGGTTGCCATCGGCGAAGGCGCGCTTTATTTCCACGTGCTTGCCGGGGTATTCGCGCTCCATTCGCTCGAAATATTCGATGAAGCCTTGCTTGCCATCTGTCACGTGCGGATTATGCTGGATGTACTCGCTGCCAACGTAGCGGGCAATGGCGGCCGCCGGCTGGCACTCGTTAAACATCAGCTCATAAAAAGCAATGGCATTTTGCTTGTTCTGGTGTTGCATGGGCATCGTTTTGTTTCCAGTCCTGAATAATGTAACACCACAGTTTGCCTACGTAATGCGGGTATTTGCTGCCCGATTTACTTACCCAAGCCTGCCCAGCCGCGCTGCATGGCGTAGTACACCGCCGTACCGACTACCAGCCCTACCAGATACCCATAAGGCAAACCGCCGCACAACAAACCCACCAGCAAGGCCACCAGCAAATCGGCGCGGGAGCCGGTCAAGTCGCGGATGAGAGCGGCCAGCGTGAGAGATTCAAATAGGAGCAGAATGCCGAGGATAGGCAGCGGAAATATCTGCACAATCTGGGCGAAGCCTTGGCTGAAAAACAGGCCCATCACCAAAAAAAGCCCCCCATACAGAATAACCGAGCCCCCGGAGCGCGCTCCGAACGCATGGTGCCCTACCAGCCCACCGGAGCCGTGGCACACCGGCACCCCACCAAAAAATGGATTGATCAGGTTCATCAGCGAGTAAGTGAAGCTGATTTGGCGGACAGTGATGCGGCGCTCGGGAAAGAAATCGGTGAGCACCTGTTTGGTGGCCAGAATGGAGTTACCGAGCGAAAGCGGAATCTGAGGCAAGGCCAAGAGCAGAGCACCCGTCAGTACATCGGCGCGGTTGGGCGTGTGCCAGGTAGGCAGATGAAAGCCCAGCGCGGCGTAGGAAGACGTAAGATCGAGCTTGAAAACCAAGGCATAAATGCCCCCCAACGCAATTACCAGCAGCGCCGCCGGCCAGCGCCGATTACCGAGCAGCGCCACCGTAACGCCAAAGGCCGCGGCAGCCAACAAATAGCCCCCCAGACCATCAGCGGGCACATAGTCTTTCAGCGCCAGCGAAGCCAGCTGCAACGCCAGCCCCAGCTGAATACCGCGTACCACGGGCTTCGGTACCAAACGGGCGAGTCCATCAATCAGCCCCAGCACGGAGAGCAGAAACATGACCACGCCAATAGCGAGCCCGCCGCCGAAGATGACGTTGCCGGGCAGTTTCTGGGCAATAACCAGCGCAGCAAATGCCTTCAGCGGCTGCACCGGCATGGGCAGGCCATACCAAAATCCCGAAAACAGCTGCATCAGCCCAAACATGATCAGCACGCTGGCACTATCAACATTGGAGGCGGCGATGATGCCAATCAGCAGCGGCAGATCGGTGCCCAAATCCCCGAATGCCCCGGCCAGCTCATTGCGGTCAAAACGGATGCGGCGAGGAGCTGGGGCGATACTGGGGGGCATTTTTAGGACGTATAACTTTTAGCAAAGAAAGGTGTAAACAGGCATCGGCAACTCGTGCCTCTGCTTATTTTTTGCCTTCCTGCAACCAGCGCGCGGCCTCGCCTTCATCATCAAAAACATTGGCCAGAAAAGGTCGTTCTGGCGCGAGCATATACGCTACGTGCTGCTGGTGCGCGGGGTCGTTGCGGAAGCGGTCATAGATATAAGCGGAGTTGAGAATACCCAAACGCAAGCGCTGGGGCAGTAAGTGAGCGGCGGCATGGGGGTAAAAAGTAGCACTAGCCCACGCGCTCAGCTGTGGATCGGTGTTTTCGCGGCGGCGCACATCCAGCAGCCATTGAGCGCAGTTGTTTTCAATAGCCACATCCAGCATGGTTTGATAATCGGCTTGCAAAACCGATAAGGAGGCATCCTGATGCCAGCGAACAATTAAAATTCCTAGGTCAGGACGGTATGCAATGGTGCGGGTGGTGGTAGCCAACACGGTAGAATTGGGCATAAGGGGCGGGAATGGGTCAGAGATGCATCCAATGCTATACTGAGCACGGACGCCAAGTAAACCACTAGCTTCTGAAATCCTCCCTCAGTATTGCGGCATTTGTGGATCAACTTCCAGCGCCCAGGCATGAATGCCCCCTGCCAGGTTTTGCAGGTTGGTAAAGCCCGCCTTAGTCTGCAACTCCGTAATAGCCGCCGCACTCCGTCCGCCGTGGTGACAATACACTACAATGGGGTGGTGGCGAGGCAGCAAACCAGCGCGCGCTACTACCTGGCTCAGCGGAATAAGCGTGGCCCCCGGCAGATGAAAGCGGTAATATTCTTCCGGCTCGCGCACATCCAGCAGAAACGGCGGCGCCTCGGAGGCCAGTAAGTCGGCCAACTCCGGCGCTGTGATGGCTACGGGCGTGGCTGAGCAGAGTTCCGCATAATCGGTGGAGGAAGCGGTGCTGAGGTTGAGTAAGGAGTGCTCGGGGTGGCGCGGGAAGCGCAGAATGCGCGACTGAAAGCTCAGCGCATCAAATATCCAAAGCCGACCGCGCAGCACTTCGCCCAAGCCCAGCAGTACCTTGAGCGCCTCCGTTGCTTGAGCGCAGCCAATGAGGCCGGGCAGCACACCTAGCACGCCAGTAGTATCGCAGTTGGGTGCCTCAGCGGCCGAAGGTGGCGTTGGAAACAGGCAGCGATACGTAGGTCCGCCCTGATAATTGAACACCGATACCTGTCCTTCAAACTTATAAATGGCCCCCGACACAAGTGGCCGATGCACGCTCACGCAGGCATCGTTGAGCAAGTAGCGGGTGGCAAAATTATCGGAGCCATCGACTACCAAGTCGTAGGCGGCAACCAGCTTTTCGACGCTCACCCGATCGACGCGCCGGGCGTGGGTTTCGCACTTGATGGATGGATTGAGGCGCTTTATGGCCCGGGCCGCGGCCTCCGCTTTCATCTGACCGATGTCCGCGTTGCCGAACAGAATCTGGCGCTGGAGGTTGCTGAGCTCTACCCGGTCAGAATCGGCAATGCCGAGCGTGCCGACGCCCGCGGCAGCCAGATATTGTAGCACCGGGCAGCCCAGGCCGCCGGCGCCTACCACCAGCACCCGCGCGGACAGTAAGCGCGCCTGCCCTTCCTCCCCTATTTCGGGCAGCTGGAGGTGGCGGCGGTAGCGTTGACGGTCTTCTTGAGTGAGCATAGAACAGATAAGTAACTATAGAAACCTAGCTAATGCAAATTTAGGTGTAGCCTGATGATGTTGCGCGGCGCAGTCGTGCCGGCGTTGATTGGTTAAACTAACTGCGGTACCATAGAGTTAATCAATACCTTGTAATCACCGCTTTTTCCGCCTTCTACTCCTACTCACGTGTCCGCACCCGTATTTTTGCCCCCCACCAGCTACGACTACGTGACCGTACACAAAGTACAGGGTCAAGAAGTAACGGTAGCCTCTGATGTACTGGCCGCCGAGGAGCCGCTGGAAATCCGGATTGGCTACGGCCCCAGCGGTCAGCGGGAGCACCGCACGCTTTCTATCACCATGCGCACGCCGGGCCACGACTTTGAGCTGGCCGCCGGCTTCCTGCTCACCGAAGGAATTATTCGGAGCCGCCAAGATTTGCAGGGTGTCATCTATTGCCCCGATGTGGAAAAAGAAGACGAGCGCGAAAACGTAGTTCGGGCTGAGCTAGCTCCCACTTCTACCCCCGATCTTCCCCGCTTGGAGCGGCACTTCTATACCAGCAGCAGCTGCGGCGTCTGCGGCAAAACCAGTATCGAGGCCGTGCACGCCGCTTCCTGCCCGATGTTGCCCAAAAATGCCCCCCACGTAGATGCAGCCGTCATACATCAGTTGCCGGAGCGGCAGCGGGCGGCGCAGGCCTTGTTTGAGCAAACGGGTGGCTTGCACGCGGCGGCTTTGTTTTCGCCCGAAGGTGAATTGCTCCTGCTGCGTGAGGATGTGGGGCGGCACAATGCCTTGGATAAAGTAATTGGGGCAGCGCTGCTACAGGAGCAACTGCCTTTGCACAATACGGTATTGCTGGTGAGCGGGCGGGCGTCGTTTGAGCTGGTGCAGAAAGCGGCGGTGGCGGGCATCCCGATCATGGCCGCCGTGGGGGCGCCCAGCTCGCTGGCGGTGCAGGCCGCTCAAAACTTTGGCATGACGCTCTGCGGTTTCGTTCGTCAGGGGCGCTACAACGTATATTGTGGAGAATGGCGCATTCGTACCAACTCAGCTCCCCATGAAACTTCGCATTGAAGACAACTCCCTCCGCCTGCGCCTCTCCGAGGCTGAGGTGCACCAGTTTGCCGATGCCGGTCGGGTCGCGGCGGTGCTACCGCTGGGTCCTACCGCTACCGACACTCTGACCTACGCGCTGGAGCGCGTAGAAACGGAGCATTTTCGGGTGACGTATGGGGCTGGCGCCATCACCGTGAAAGTGCCCGCTATCTTGGCCAATCAGTGGACCGGCACCGACCAGAATGGGCTTTCGGCCACGCTTCTGCTCACCGAAAGCCAAACGCTTAACGTTTTAATTGAAAAAGACCTGGATTGTCGGCACTAAGTAACCGACATATTCCGCTACATAAGCTCTCCTTTGCGGGTTCTGCTTTCGAGCCAGAAAAGGAGTGAAAACCAAGAATTGCCTACTTTGGTTAAGGAATAGCTGGGCGCTGAATTTCAGCTAGTTCGGCCTTCCGCTTTCCCACCCTATTTCATCCCATTCTTTCGTTTTGTTATGGAAAAATCTCCCGCCGCAGACCCCAGCAAAGCCGGCCAGACGCATGAGCAAACCGCCCAGGACAACGTGCCAAAAAGCGGGGAGCGCTCCGACCAAGGCGAAGCACCCGCACCCGACCATTACAACCCTGAAGGACAGTTGAACAAGGAAGAAGAACATATCCCAGCTCCCGAAACAGCACGCGCCAAATACCTGTTTCCCATCTTGGCCCAGCCCGTCGAGACGCTCACCGGCCTGAAGCTAGAGGAGCGCATGAAAGTAGCGGCGGGCGTGACGGCCGTTATCAAATCCATGCAGTTTAGCTGGAGCGAAGGTGGCGTGAACCGGGGTAGCCGCGGGCTGCTCAAGATGAACCAGAAGGACGGTTTCGACTGCTCTAGCTGCGCCTGGCCCGACCCGGATGATCATCGCTCAGTAGCGGAGTTCTGCGAGAATGGCGCCAAAGCTACCGCCTCCGACGCCGACGATAAAGCCGCTGGCCCTGAGTTCTTTGCCAAGCATAGCCTCGCCGACCTCTCACGCATGACCGACCGCGACCAGAACAACGCTGGCCGCCTTACGCACCCGCTGGTGAAGCGCCCCGGCGGCACGCACTACGAGCCCATTGAGTGGCCCGAAGCCTTCCAAATTATTGGCCGCGAATTGAACGCGTTGGCGTCGCCGGACGAGGCGGCGTTCTATACCTCGGGCAAAGTGCCCAACGAGCCGGCCTTCCTATTTCAGCTTTTTGTGCGCGAGTTTGGCACCAATAACCTGCCCGACTGTTCCAATATGTGCCACGAGAGCAGTGGCTCGGCCCTCAGCCCCACGCTGGGCTTGGGCAAAGGCTCCGTTACGCTCAACGACTTATATGAGGCGGAGGTCATTCTGATTATCGGTCAGAACCCCGGCACCAACCATCCGCGCATGCTCACGGCTTTGCAAAAGGCGAAGCGCAATGGAGCCAAAATCATCAGCGTCAATCCGCTGATCGAAGCGGGCCTGAACCACTTCAAAAACCCGCAGGATTTTATGAATCCGGTGCGGGCGCTGGGTGCGCTTATGGGCGACGGCACCCAGATTACCGACGTATACTTGCAGGTGCGCGTGGATGGCGACATGGCCCTGCTGCGCGGTCTGATGAAGCATTTGTTTGAGGCCGAAGACCGTAACCCCGGCCAGGTAATCGACCGCCCTTTCATAGCCGAGTTCACCACGGGCTTCGAATCGTTTGAGCAGAACATTCGCAACACCAGCTGGCAGGAAATTGAGGAGATCAGCGGTATTACCCGCGCTGAATTGCTGGAAGCGGCCAACCTCATTGCCAACAAGCAAAAGATTATCACCTGCTGGGCCATGGGAGTTACACAGCAGCGGAAAGGCGTCGAAACCATTCAGGAAATCGTCAATCTGCAATTGATGAAGGGCGCCATTGGCAAGCCGGGCGCGGGCACTTGCCCGGTGCGCGGCCACTCCAACGTGCAGGGCGACCGGACGATGGGCATCTGGGAAAAGCCGCACAAGAATTTCCTGGATGCACTGGAAAAGGAATTCGGCTTCTCGCCACCCCGCGAGCAAGGCCTGGATACGGTAGAAACCATCAAGGCAATGGTGCTGGGCAAAATCAAGGTATACTTCAGTCTGGGGGGCAATTTGCTGGCCGCCGGGCCTGATACCGAGTTGATTGCCGAAGGCATGCGTAAGCAGAAGCTGACCGTATTTGTGGGCACCAAGCTCAACCGCGGCCACCTCGTAACCGGCGAAACCAGCCTGCTGCTGCCCTGCTTCACCCACTTGGATATCGATATGCAGAAGTCGGGACACCAGATGACGTCCTGCGAGAATTCCATGGGCGTGGTGAGCCAGAACAAAGGCATACTAGTACCGCTGGATGGGCAGATGCTGAGCGAAGTAGCCATCATCAGCGGAATGGCTATTGCCACGCTCGGCAATCGCACGAAAGTGGATTGGGTGGCCATGACCCAGAACTACGATAACATCCGCAACCACATTGCCCGCGTAATTCCGGGCTTCGAGGACTTCAACGAGAAGCTGCGGCGCCCGGGGGGCTTTTATCTGCCCAACGGCCCCCGCGAGCGCAAGTTCACAACGGAGAATGGCAAGGCTAACTTCACTACCACTACGCTGGACAAGTACCAACTAGAGCCCGACCAGTTGGTGCTGATGACGGTACGCAGCCACGACCAGTTCAACACGACCATTTACGAATACAACGACCGTTACCGCGGCGTCTATAATGAGCGGCGTGTGCTGTTCATGAACAAGGCCGACATGGCCGCCCGCAACATCAAAGCTAAGGACCTCATCGATATCACCAGCCACTACCAAGGCGAGCAGCGCACGGTAGAGAAGTTTGTGGCCGTGCCCTACGACATTCCGAAGGGCAACGTTTGCGCTTACTTCCCCGAGGCCAACCCACTGGTGCCCATCGAAAGCGTAGCTAAAGTGAGCAATACCCCTACCTCCAAGTACGTGGTAGTGACGGTGGTGCCCGCTGCTGTTTCCAACGGTGATTCCGAAAGAGCCATGAAGCGCGTAGCCGTGGAAGCGTAAGCATTCGCAGAAAGAAAAAGCCCCCCAGATCTTGGTCTGGGGGCTTTTTTAGGTCCTCAAAGTTTAGGTAACGAGGAGTGAGAATGTCACTCCACGAATTCCAGAATATCTCCCGGCTGGCAGTTCAGGGCCTGACAAATAGCCTCAAGCGTACTGAAGCGGATGGCCTTTGCCTTGCCGGTTTTTAGTACGGAGAGATTGGATAATGTTAGATTAACTTTTTCGGAGAGCTCATTCAAAGACATCTTACGCCTGGCCATCATCACGTCCAAATTCACAACTATGGGCATACGTCAGACGGTTAGCTCATTTTCGGCCTGAAACTCAACCCCACGCTTAAATACCTGAGCTACGATAAACAGCACGCCGGCCAGAAACAAGAACTCACTGCTGCCCCAATCCTGCTGCACCGCCACGCCTTTTTTGATTAGCCAGTCGCTGTAGCCGTTGGCCACCAGCGCCACTACCCCCGTCCGGAGCGCGACGTGGCTAATTTCCGTTATCAACAAGGAAACGTTGGCATCAAACGGACGCGTGAAATCGAATCGCGAAAAGATCTTGATAACCAAGTAAGCGATATAAGCCTTCAGACCCGATAAGACAATCATAAACGACACCACAGAGACATAGTGGCGGGTGTCGAGTTGGTAAAGAGTATACAGGTCGAGTTCCGAGTAGAGGTTTCGCGCCCCTTCCGGATTTACAAACAGGCTTACCAAAAGGGCGATGAGCAATGCCATGCTTTTGATACACAGGCCGATAAATATCACCCAGAACACCACATGCACGGTGTTCAGAATAAACTTGTCTTTCGTTTCCATGAGTGTTTGAATAAAAGTCTACACACAAATTACAATAAAAATTTATTGATAAACAATAAATGTAAAATCTGCTTTCATTCGATTTTACTCAGTTTCCCAACACCAATACATAGTTGGAGAGAGCCCAAAAAAGCCCCCGATGCGCATCGGGGGCTTTTTTGAACTCTTCGTAAGCAGATGGATACTATACTAGAATGGATAGCCAATACCAATATTTAAGCGCACTGCCTTAAAGCCAGAGTCCAGCTTGTTGTACTCGTCGCCATTCTGGGTCTGAAAAGCGCCGTTCTCAAACGGATATACCAGCGGGTAGGCCGCATCGAAGCGAATAACGAAGAACTGCACATCGATGCGGATACCGGCGCCGGCACCTACGGCTAATTCTCTAAAGAAGCTATTGAACTTGAACTGACCGTTTTTACCGTCGGGCTGACCGTTTGCATCGAAAGTAGGGCGGTCCGGGTCGGCATTGATCAGCCAGATGTTACCCGCGTCGACAAACAGCGCGCCTTTCACGTAAGGAAACAAGTCGTGGCGGTATTCGATGTTGGCTTCCAGGCGCATATCGCCCACCTGGTCGTAGAAGGCGTTTACATCTTCCGGGTCCTGCGCCCGATACGTACCCGGCCCCACGCCCCGCGCCGCGAAGGCCCGCACACTGTTGGGGCCGCCAATACCGTACTGCTTCAGGTAGGGCAGCACGCTGGAGTTCTTGTAAGGCACACCCACCCCAATCAGTAGCCGCGTAGCAAACCGGTTGCCGCTGGTAGCATCGGGCGACACGCGGTAGTAGTTGCGGAACTCCAGATTGACTTTGGTGTACTGCGAAAACTCCTGACCAAACAGCTCGTAGTTGCCCTGCTCGTTTCGCGGAGCCCCTTTGGTGCTTTGCAGCAGGTAAGCCAAGTTGCCGGCCAGCTCAATGCCGCCGTTGAAATAGATCTGGTTGCGGCGCTGCTCCAGCACCTGCTGGTTGTAGGTATAGCTGTAGTTGCTGCCCAGAATAAACTGCTGGCGGAAGCTGTTGGCCAGAAAGGGGCGCTCCTCTAGCAACCGATCAAATTCGGCATCGGTGTTGGCCAGGCGCAGATACTGTACGTCGATGGGTTGCAGTTGCTGCTCATTGGTCACCTTGGTTTTCCAGCTGTAGCCATAGCCCACGTTGAATACATCCTGCTGGAAGAAATTGGTGCGCAGCACATACTTGTAGCCCGCGTTGAAAAAGGTGCGGGGCTGAAAATCCGAGTTGACCAAGCGAATATTGAAGGGCGGCGTAATCAGGCGCGGCACCAGCAGTTGGGCATCCACCCCGATGGTAGTGGAGGTCACGCCCGACTGGATACCATTGCCCGTTTCAAAGGAGGCTCGCCCATTAATCGTCAGTTGTTCGGCCCCGCGCAGGGCGGAGCGGTTGCGGAACTGCACCACAATACCCGGCCCGGTGAAGATGTTGGACACGTTCATCTGCAACTCCGCCCGCAGCGACTTTTTAGGCACCTGCGTCATGCGCACCAAGGAGTTGAGACGGCCGTACCCACCCGAATCAGGCTGGTTCGCAGAACGGTACCGGATGTCCACAAACTTGAACGTACCCAGGCTCATCAACCGGCTTAGCGTCTGGTCGGAGCGGCGGCGACGGTAAATACTGTCAGGGTAGATGAAGGTGGCGTTAGTAATGGCTTTCGCCTTAAATACTTTCTCGTCGGGAAAGTATCGGTAGCCCCGAAACATGATTGGCTCCTTCGCTCCTTCGGTGGTATCGGAAAGGGTGTAATCGGTATCCAGCGTCACCCGGTTGAGCACATAAGGCTTGGCAGCCTGCGGCGGAATCGTCCCTTTGATTTTCAGATAGACGTTTGCCTCATTATCCAAGGTGCTATCTACCTGAAACAGAATATAATCGGGGTTGAAGTAATAAAAACCCTGATTTTTGAGCGCCGCGTCGATGCGCACGCGTTCGTTAATCATGGTTTGCAGGTTGTACGGGTCGCCAACTTTCAGCAGGGAGTTCGGCTCCGTGGCCCGAATGGCACGATCAAGGAGCGTGTCACGGTCGGGAAAGTGGATTTCCTTAATCAAATAGGGCTTGCCCACGGTGGCCACGTAGTCAACGGAAGCGGTATTGTCCTTTACCTTCACCTTGCTGCTGACCGCGGGCTTAAAGTAGCCGTTGTTGTACAAGCGGTTGGTCATCAGACCCTTCACGGTGTTGGTGTCCACGACGCTCAGCAGTACGGGCTCTTCACCGTATTTATTGGCCAGCCACTTGCCCAAACCCTTGGTTTTGCCCTCACCCATGTGCCAGAAATAGAGCTTAGGCCGCAGCCCCAGAATGGAGCTATTGGGTTTGGGCGTAATCACCGATTCCAGCTCTGTTGTAAGCACCGATTCGTTCGGAATTGCGCTTTCCGACTTAATAGTGACCGTCCTGCCCGTGTAGAGCTTACTGCCTTCCGGGATAAACTTGGTACCGGAACAGCTGGCTAGCAGCAAAGCGAGCACCAGCAGCGGCAACCGGCGCTGGGGGGCTTTTTTGAAGGAAAGAAGTAAGGTGTAAGTCGTAGAAAGCACGGAGTAATGTTGATGTTGAATGCTAGTAACTAGAACATCCTGCTGAGCATCGCGCATGAGGTTGTCTAATTAGTAATCCTGCGTCAGCACGCGAGATGCTTCGCGGCACTCGGCCTGACAATTTTAATCTATAAAATTACCGGCCCGAAGTCGTCTGGCGCCTCGTCAGGCGTCCGGCTTCGCGTCGGGGCGTCGCTACGGTTTGCACCGTGTCTTTAACAGCTTTTTCTTCTTGCTTTTCGCGTTTACGGTTTTGCTTGCGCTCTACTTTTACGTCTTTGTCGATGCCTTGAAATAAGTCAGCCAGGGTCTTGTAGTCGCGTTGGAAAATGAGCGATGCCCCGTTGCGCACATACTGCCCATCAATGTCGCCGTAGGCGTTGTTACGGTAGGCGCGCAGGCGCAGGCGGCCATTGGCCAGAATGTCATATTCGATGCTCACGTCGCCGGCAAAATTGCTTACGCTTTGCTGCCCGCTGGAAGCTTGGTTGCCACCGGCCAAGGGCACATCAGTACCCAGGCGCACCGTCACGCGGTCGTTGAAGAGTTGGCGGCGCACGGCTACGTTCAGATCGGTGCGCGTTTTTTCGGAGCCGGAGGAGAAGTCAGCTTGTGAATTCACACCTAGCTCCACGCCCAAATTAGATAAGTAGCTACCTGTGAGCTTATTGAGCTGTGAAGTAAGCACCTGACTGGCGCTACCGCGCAACTGCTCCGCCACCAAACTACCCCCACTTGACTCGAACGGATTGGCGGCCAAGAAGCGCTCCAGGACCAACAGCGAAAACACCTGCTTATTCAGTTCGTCGGATTGGCTGGGCTGACGCAACTGAGCCAGACGGTTTTCAATCTGAGGGCGCAGCTGGGTACGAGTATCCTCAGGAAGTTGGATATCGAAGCTGATAATGGGCTTGAGCAGGTCGCCGTTTACTTTCAGCAGCACCTCAAAGGGCAGCTGGTTGCGGCCAATCGTCTGCAAACTCTCATCGGCTTCGCCCTGGCCGGCCAATAGCTCAGCGGGGGCCGTTTTTACATTGAATATGGCCGTCACATTGGTCTGCGCATTATAGGGGTCGCCGCTCCACACAATGGAGCTACCCTGAGCAATTTCGAATTCCCGCGACGCCAAGTCGTAGAGCGACATAGCGTACTTACCCTCCGTCACGTCTAAGCGGCCGCTGAGCGTAATAGTGCCCGCCGGGTCTATAGCAGTATTCAGCGTGCCCGCGGCCCGCACCTTCAGGTTGTCGCCGGATGCTTGGTCGATAATAATGGTGAAAGGCGTTTCATCCGTCACGGTCACGACGGCGGCAATATCAAACCCTTCCGCCGTCTGGGCCGAATCGACGGGCGCCTGACGAGCCAGCATAGTATCGAGCGGCGCGCTGAGGTCAATGAATTCCACAATTCCCTCCCGCTCCACGGCTACGGCCTCGTCGTTGGGCACCGCCACCGTCAGGTTGGAGCCTTCCACCACGGTAGCCGTAGTGCGAATGCGTGGCAGTGCGAGGTCGCCGGTAATGCGCGTGTCCGAATCGACCAGCAGCTTGCCATAGAATATTTCGTTGTCGCGCTGGGTGCTTTGCACGGCCAAGAAGTCGTTGGTCACGGCCCGTAGCTGAAAGCGGTAATCATCAATGTAGTTCTTGGTGTACACGTAGCCGTTGATTTCGGCCTTATTATTCAGTGAATCGAGGATGGTAAAGTCCTGAAACTTGATACCCTGCTCATCGAAGGTCAGGCTCTCGTTGGGCAGCGTAAAGGGGGCCCCAAGTTGGGTTAGCGTAAAGCCGGCGTCGTTGGTATTGAGCGTACCGCGCAGCTGGGGGGCATTTGTGGTCCCCTTCACCGTAAACTGCCCCGTGAGGTAGCCTTTCATTTCCTTTACTTCGCCGAGCGCAAACGGCTCTGCCGTATTCAGATTGAGACGAGCCACGTTGATGGCCATATCCAACGCGCCAGCCGCCAAGTAGTAACCAGTGGCTCGTACTTCGTTGTTGTTGGGGCCACCCGTCAGGCGGGCGTCTACCTGATAACGGTCGGCGGTGGGGTTGGTCGCATTCAACGATAAGTCACCGATAATCGACTTGTTGTAGGCCAAGCTGCTCAGCGTCATATCGGCGGTAAAAGCTTGGCGCGGCTGGCCTATGCTACGCACTACCGCCTGCCCGTTGAGCGTACCGCCTACCAGCGAGTCCTGCAAGCCGCCCGCTACGGCCAGCATATTCAAGTCGAGGTTGCCCAAGCGCGCCTGCAACGGATATTCAGCCCCCGGCAGCGTCTGCAATTCAATAAACTGCTGACCCTGACTCAGGCGTACACTATCGGCCCGAATAGCACCCGAAGCCAGCGTGTAGCGTACCTCGTTGTTGGGCGCCACCGTCCATTTCTGGTTGTTCACCACCAAGTTTTCGTCGAAGCTGAACGCATACGCATCGCCCTGATTCAGCACTTGCAGCACTCCCGCCAGATTCAGCAATTGATTATTGTCTGACTCACCAACACGCACATTAGTAGCCACTTTATTGTTGGCCACGTTGCCCGTTATGCTGGGGTTGGGCAGGCGCAGACTGGTATCCTGGCTAGCCTGGCGCATGCGCAGTGCGTAATCCAGCTTTTGAGGGTCAGAAGCAATGGTGAGCTGCGTGGAATCGAGCCGGTAGCCATCGTAAATGATGACCGGAATACGGCTGTTCAACGTCAGGTTAGCATCCCGGCTGTCAAAGCCGCCGGTCAGGTTAAAGGGGGAAATTTTGGTTAAGCCTGGCACCAGCGCCGCAATCGGGCGGGGCTCCAGCACGCGCACATCGAAAGTAAAGTTGCGCGCCGGACCACCCGCTACATAGCGCACATCGGGGAGGTCGAAGTAGCGGTCGATGTGTTGCTGAAGTACCGTTGCTAAGTCGCCCAAAGGCGTATTGCCATCCAGCTTCACCGTAAAAATATCGGAGGTCACGTCTACCGCGGAGCGGCCGGGTTGCTGCACTATTTTGCCTTCCAGCGTGCCAAATGCAAAGGGCTGGTTATCACGCACCACGACCACATTTTGTCCCGAGAACGTACCGTTGATCGAGTTCGCGTCGGCTCCGCTGAGGTTGGCCGTTAGGTTGCCCTGCACGCGCAAGTCGCCGCCGGTGTAGAAGCCGAGCGCGGTCAAATTTGCCCCCCGCAGGTTCAGCGACGACACTTCGTAGCTCGGGTTGTTAGCGTCGCGCAGATTCACGGTAGCCAACACATCCAGATTCAGGTTAGGATCGGTTTTGCTTTCGGCCGCAATCACGTAGCGGTTGCGGTCAATGTCGACGGTGGCCGCAATGTCGCGGTACGTGTAGTTATTGTACTCGGCCCGCTGCACGTCGGCCACTAGGCGGCCCTGCATGGTAGCCGGGTCGAGGCCGCGGGCGTTGAGGCGGCCGGTGGTTGTAACGCGTCCAATAGTCGGGTCGCGGAGCACGGCACCCACGTTGAAGTTTTGCACCGAGAAGCGGGCCGTAACGGGCTCGCGGCCGGCGGGGCCAGGCTCCATATTTACCACGGCCGTCGCGTTGCCGAAGCTGGTATTCACTTTCAGATTGGTGTCGAACACCATCGCCGTTGGGCGTCCCTGGAACGTGCCTGATACCGCAATGCGCGGCGGCAATTGATATTCTGGTGGAATGGTGCCGGCTGGAGCTAAGCTCTTGATGTCGGCGGCGGTAGTCGTAAACTGCGCAATGTTGAGGTCGGTGTACAGGCGGCGGTCCACTTCGGGTAAACCCTGAATCCGGCCACTGGCACGCAGCACGGTATTGCGGAAGCCGACCACATCCAGATTTTGTACCCGGAAGTCACCCACGCGGCCATTTACGCGCCCACTCACCAGCACCGATTGGTTGGCGCCCGTGGTAAAAGGGGGCGTATTGGCCAGATCGGGCGACAAATACAGAATATCACGGAAGCCGAGGCGCGTTTCGCGTAGGTCGCCTTCAATGCGCAACTGGCCGAGTTTCTTGATATCAGCGAGTGCATCCAGGCTTTCGTAGCCCATGGCCAGCGTGCGCCGGATGCGGGTGTGAGGCGTAATCAGGTCGAGGTTGTCGAGGCGGGTTTGCACCGAGTCGAAGATTACATCGGCCGTGGCGCTTTCCACCTCAAACCCACTTTGCTCCTTACCCGCCAGATTGACAATGCGGCCCGTAGTGCGATTCTCGGAGTAAAACAGGTTCTCCGTATTCAGAATCAGGTCGGTGAATTTGAGATGATTGTAGTCCATGCCCCGCACGCGGGTTTTCTGGGCGGGCTCGTTGAAGTTGTCGAAGGCGACATCCACGTCGCTGATGTCGGACTTCTTAAGCGTGACGACCCAACTGGCTTCCTCACCAGTGGCTTTTTCCACCGATTCGTTCAGGTCGCGCACGGCCTCAGCCGGGTTAATAATGCGCTCCTCAACGGGCACGTTTTCGTTTTGCGCGTAGGCAAATGTCGTGTTGCGCAAACGCAGTGTGTTCAGCGCCACGCGTGAGTTGCGCAGGTCAATGTTATCGGCCGTGATTTCGGCCTGCCCTACGCGGGTGTTGATGTACTGAGCCGAAGGAGCATTTTTGTACGTTAGGCTGACGTTGTCGAGCAACGCTTTATTCAACCCCAGCTCTAGTTCCAGCGGCTCGCTGACGGCGGTGTCCGGGGGGGCATTTTTGCTCTGTACAATGTTAATGGCGGTGTTGCGCAGCGCTGCTTGATCGATGCGGTAGGTAGAGGCATCCACGTCTACAGCATCCATGTTTACGGCCAGCTCGCCTACCCGCGTCTTCACGGCCATGCCTTCCACCTGGTCGTCGTAGGTGAGGCGAATATTAGTCAGGCGCGCATCGCCGATGTTGTACTGAAAGCCCGCGCTGGCGGTATCTACCGGGGCGGTAGTAGTGTCGCCGGTGGCAAAGGCTGCCGTGATATAGTCGAAGTTGAAAGTACTGTCGGGCAGGGTGCGCGTGATGCCCACGGTACCATCGTTTAGCTCCACCGACTTCACATTGATCTGTGATTTGGTAAGGGCCCACAAATCGATATTGACACCTAAGTGCCCCACCGACAACAGTGTATCGCCTTTCTGATCTTCCAGATACACATCATCGAGGGAAATGGCATTGCGCCAATCGGTGCGGAATTTCCCGATCCGCACTTCCGTCCCGATCTTATCTTGCAGATAGCCGCTGGCTTTGCGGGCTGCAAAGTCCTGCGCAGCCGGAAACTGCAAAGCCACCACTACCAGAACTACCAGCAGGATAATAAATGCCAACAGCCCCAGGATACCATAGAGGATGCGGCGAACGTACGTAGGCAAGGATTTGATGGTGTGGTTGTGCTTAAAGTGTTCAGTATCACCCAACGAAAAAAAGCGGCGCGGGGTTGGCTGGGGGGCTTTTTTGGTGGTAGAACGCTCTATATATGGCGACTGATACAGCAGGAAGCACGAAACTTCAATACTTATAAGTCGTAGCGCCGAGCTTAGCACTGACTTTTATTTGTATCTACCGGTTCGCTTAAAAACAAAAGCCCCGGCTCGTGAGCCGGAGCTTTTGTTTAATCTAAAAAAGGCCTTAAAAACCTGGAGCAACGGCTACCGCATATACAAAGGGGCCACCCGCCAGATCGAGATTCCGAAGGTAGGTGGCTGTATGGGTGGCTAAGTCAAGACTTGAAACGATATTTTTATTGTTACCACCAATTGTGAAACCATATGCAGTATTCGTAGTCCCCCCGATATCAAAAAGATTAATAGTTACGGGAGTACTGAACCCATTTAATCCTATTGTTCCGATTTCAGTTAGTGTACCTGCACTTGGCGGATTCTGAATATACAGCTTGTTGTTGCCGATGGCGTACAACGTAGTTGACGTTGCGCCAGCATAGCTATTATCATAAGCCAGCCCACCCACGTTTGCAGTCACATCACCCTCTACAGTAACAGTACCGTTGGAGGGGTTTACCAATAAATTTTGCCTACCAGCGGCAACTATGCGAATGCGATCCGTAACAGGATCAAAGTCAAAGGCATACCTAACAGAATAAGGTAAGGGGATGCTTAGATCGACAACACGTGTAGCTGCACCCGTTATCAGATCAATAGTGTATAATCTATAGCTATCGTTAAAAATAGTTCCATCTAAAAAACGGCCTCCTAAACCTATTACGAGAGCATAGAGCTGGCTAGTAGCTGGACGGAAATCCAAGCCTTTAATTTCCTCATTCCTGGCTAATCCTATACCTACAGTGGTACTCCCAGATGTCTGTGTCGGATCAAAAGTGTACAGATAGTTAACCGTAGATCTTCCGGAAATTGTAATAAAGCCGACAGCATACATCACGGGCTGGGTAGGAATAGCAATTCCAGAGTAATCTAGGCTAGCCGCATACTGGGCTAATGGACGCGCCGCACCAGTGGTCAAGTCCACCGTGAATAAAGTGGGGTTGCCATTTACGGCGTACAAGCCCAAGGCCGTACCAGTTTTTGCGTCAATATCGAAGCCGCCATTACCGGTGATGTTTAAGCTTAGGCTCCCGACCGCTATCAATGCACCATCGTTGGGCGGGTCTTGGCGGTAGAGCTGGTCGGTAACCGGATCGAGGTCGTAAAGTATAGTTGTAGCTGCTTTAGTCGTATTATTAGTGTAGGCTACCCCAGTCAGGGTGGCGCCCGCCGCGCCGTTAATGGCCCCATCGGTATTGGCTACCGTGCCCGTCTCGGGGTTCAGGCGCAGGTTCTGACCGGTCGAGGTCACGAGGCGAATGCGGTCCACAGTAGGATTGAAGTCAAAGCCGACCAAATTGCCCCCCAGCGCGGGGGTAAACGGTCCTGCGCCAATGGCCCGAGCCACGCCCGTGTTCTGGTTGATGACGTACAGGCGGCTGGCACTGCTGACCCCATAGAGCTGCCCCGTGGCGGGGCGAAAGTCAATGGCTAAGAGCGTCTCGCCGCTACCGAGGCCCGTAATGGCGACCGAGTTGGTGCGCGTAGCGGCATTGCTCGTGTTGTAGGCATCGAGCCGTGTTCCCCCCGATAAGGCATAGAAGGCAATGTCCTGGCCTAAGGGGGAAAAGTGGGGATAGTAGGCGGGGTCGGATTGGGTTTAGGGAAGTACTGCTCCAAGATGTCTTCGCAGCTCGTGAGCGACCCCACTAGCAAGGCCGCGGCTCCGAGCTTGGTAAAAGTTGAGGTTATTTTCATATAGGAGTGATAACAGGTTGATTGATAGAGGCAAGAAGGATAAGAGAACCTACAAACAAATTTTGCAGAGGGACCTAGCAGCTGTGCTAGGTCCCTCTGCAAAATTTATGTGTGCAAAGGCAGTGAACCTAAAAGCCCAGACCGAGGGCAAAGACACTGCTTACGCCCGCAGGATAATAGCCAACTGAGGTGGCTCGGCCGGTTTGTAAATCGACGGTATACAGGGACCTTCCATTCAGGAAGGTGATGCTCAGCATGGCATAGGCTGTGTTACTCATGCCGCCAATATCCATCCCGCCCCCGATGATTCGCTCAGCTTGTGTATTACCCACGACGACCGGGACATTCTCAGCGGACGAGGTGAATTGATAGACCGTACTGATGGATTCCTGACGGTCCCTCAATACCCAGTGGATACCATACAAGCTCGTGCTCGTCGCCCCCGCTGCGTTATTGCTGTAGGCCAGGGCAAAGGGTATCGGGCTACCAGCGGCAATGGGGGTATCCTCCACCGCCTCGCCGGTCACAGGGTTCACCCGTAGGTTCTGGGTCGTGGTAATGGTCCCGTTAAATCCATCTGTGAAAATACGGATGCGGTCAGTGACAGGGTTAAAATCAAAATCTGTCACATTCCGATAGAATCCCGGAAGGCTCACTGGGGCCACGAGCGTGGCCGCCCCGGTGGCCGGATTGATGGTGAAAAGTCGGGCCTGAACCGGAACTAAGGCTGCTGGCCCGGTAAGTAAGGGTGGGGCTACGAGGGCATATAACTGACCAGTAGCAGGGCGGAAATCCAGTGCTTTCACACTCTCATCCGGGCCTAATCCTGTAATAGGCTTGTTTATGAGCGGAGCAGGCGTAATGCCGTTCGAAGGCGTGGTGGGATTAAAGATCACCAAATTCAAAATATCGATCCCCGCAACGCTATAGGCAACTGGCTGGGTGGGGATAGCGATACCTGTATAGCCAGCGTTGGTGGCATACTGAGCTAGTGGCCGGGCGGTACCGTTGGCTAAGTCTACGGTGAAGAGCGTGGGCTGGCCGTTGACTGAGTAGAGGCCTAAGGCGGTACCGGTTTTGGCATCAATATCAAAGCCGCCATTGCCACTCACTGGGAGGTTCAGGTTACCCACGGACACGAGGGTACCATCGTTGGGTGGGTTGATTAGGGTGAGCTGTTGGTTCTGCGTGTTGATGGCGTATAAGGCCGTCGTTGCAGCTCCATTTGTGTTGTTGGTGTAGGCTACCCCCGTAATGGTAGCGCCAGCTGCCCCATTGATGGCGCCATCGGTGTTGGCTGCCGTCCCCGTCTCGGGGTTCAGGCGCAGGTTCTGACCGGTCGAGGTCACGAGGCGAATGCGGTCCACAGTAGGATTGAAGTCAAAGCCCACCAAATTGCCCCCCAGCGCGGGGGTAAACGGTCCGGCCCCAATGGCCCGAGCCACGCCCGTGTTCTGGTTGATGACGTACAGGCGACTGGCGCTGCTGACCCCGTAGAGCTGCCCCGTGGCGGGGCGAAAGTCAATGGCTAAGAGCGTCTCCCCACTACCTAAACCTGTTATGGCGACCGAACTGGTACGCGTAGCGGCATTGGCCGTAGAATAGGCATCCAGTCGGATGCCATTAGACAAGGCATAAAACGCAATGTCCTGGCCTAAGGGCGGGAAGGTGGGAATAACGGGCGGAGGAGTGGGCTTGGGGAAGTACTGCTCCAAAATATCCTCGCAGCTACTGAGCGAAGTCATAAGTAAGACAGCCGCGCCCCAGGTGGCGAGGGAAGAGTGTTTTAGCATAGAAGCCAGATTATAGGATGTAAAGAAGAAATAATTGAACTAGATTATTTGCCATACGTAGCTCTTCAGTAATTAGATGTTACTTTTTCAATAAAAATTTACCCTATCAAATACACTGCTTTCGCAGAGCTTAGAATTTTATCTGCATCCTGTAAAACGCAAATAAAAAGCCCCCCAGATGTTATCTGGGGAGCTTTTATGTAGTGTAGGCGCATTAAACTATCGACTTGCAAACTTAGAATCCTAAGCCAACTGTAAAGCCGCTTGTGCCAATGCCGCCTGAGCTTCTGCCAAACACGCCTTTGCTGGTAGCTTTGCCCGTGGCCAAATTGATCGTATATAGCTCCGTACTACCGGTAGTATTTAAAACAGCATAGCCCGTGTTGGTGGTGCCCCCGATATCGAAGTTGCTGCCGGGGCCGGCGTTCAGTTCCAGATTACCAACCTCTATCAACGTTCCTGCATTGGGCGCGTTTTGTAGAAACAGCTTTGCGGACAGAAAAGGCGCTCGGGGGCTGAAATCTCTAGTATCGATTACGTACAAATTGGTAGTGGTAGCGCCTGCGTAGTTATTATCATAAGCCGCCGCTTCCACCACGGGCGTACCCGGATTCAGGTCAGTGTCTTGGGTTGCTGTACCATCGGCCGGATTGACGCGTATGTTCAGGCCAGAGCGGCTTACGATGCGAATACGATCCACGACGGGGTTAAAGTCGAAGCCATAGGAACCCCTAAACGTTAGTGGAATAGATAAGCTGGCCACTCGCGTAGCCTCGGCAGTAGCGGCGTTGATAGTGTACAAGCGGCCATTACCCATCTGCGGGCCACCCTGGGGTTGCTGCACGGTTAGGGCGTACAGCTGCCCATTGAGGGGTCGAAAATCCAGGCCAGCCAACTCTTCGGTTGGAGCCAGCCCTGTGATGGGCTTAGAAATGGCAGAGGACGGATTGGTTGGGTCAACAATTAACAAGTCATTGTTGATAGTGACGGCATAAGCCACAGGGGAAGTCGGGATGGCGATGCTTGAATAATCTGTGCTTACGGTATACTGCGCCAGTGATTTGACGGCACCTGTGGCGAGATCTACGGCAAACAGAGTCGGATTGCCATTGACCGAATACAAGCCCAAAGCCGTGCCCGACTTCCCATCAATATCGAAGCCGCCATCGCCTGTAATATTCAGATTCAGCCCTCCTATTGAGGCCACGGTGCCTTCATTGGGCTGGCTAACCAGATACAGTTGCCGGCTTTGCGAGTTGATGGCGTATAAACTTGTCGTTGAGGCTCCTGCTACATTATTGGTATAAGCCACTGCCGTGATACTAGCGCCCGCCACTCCGCTAATTGGCCCATCGGTGGTGGCCACCGTCCCGGTCTCGGGGTTGAGGCGCAGGTTCTGACCGGTAGAAGTCACCAGACGAATGCGGTCGACGGTGGGATTGAAGTCGAAGCCGACTAAATTGCCCCCCACAGCGGGCGTAAAGGCTCCTGTACCGATGGCCCGGGCCGCGCCCGTGTTTTGGTTGATCACATAGAGGCGGCTGGCACTGCTGACCCCATAGAGTTGCCCGGTGGCGGGGCGGAAGTCAATAGCCAGTAGTGTTTCGCCGCTCTGCAAGCCGGCAATGGCCACGGAAGCCGTAGGAGTAGCCGGATCTTTTGTGGAATACGCATCCAGCTTTGTTCCTCCCGACAGCGCGTAGAAGGGAATATCTAAACCCAGATTAGGAAAACTGGGAACACTGGGTGTGGGCCTGGGAAAGTATTTATCCAGCACGTCTTCGCAGCTACTCAGCGACGACAACAGCAAGACGGCCAGGCCCCACTTGGCGAGAGTAGAAATCTTCATCATTTTGAGTGTATTTTTATTATTTAATTAAGAAATAATAGAATTTATTTTATTGTATACTCTATGTAACTATATAGATTCAGATTATCAAATTTTTGTATCGTGCCTAAAATCCTTCGAACCTTGTCTGCTCAAATAGGTAGCTACTACCTAGCACAGCCATAAAGCGTAGTAAAACTTATCTTTCGCGCCCATCCTGATTTTTTCCGAATGATCATTCGCTTCTCTCTGCCCTATTACACCGAGCCCGGCCAGCGCATAGCGGTCTGCGGCTCCGAGCCCAGCTTGGGCAATTGGAACCTCGACCACGCGCTTTTTTTGCACTACGCAGCCCGCACCGGTCTGTGGACCCAGGAAATAAGCATTCCCTCCGACCACCCGCACCCCATCGAATACAAGTATGTGCTCCTCGACGAGCGCGACGGTAGTAAGCAGTGGGAATGGGGACCCAATCGGGTAGTCGGCGATACTGGGGGGCTTTTTACTCGCCTTGTGCTGGAGGATTATTGGCGCGCTCCCGCCGAGCCCGACAATGAGCTACATACGGCCGCCTTCACCAAAGCGCTGTTTCGGCGGGGGCCGCACGACGCTTCTGCCCCGAATCAGGGCACCACATCCACTACAGAGATAGGGTCAGCGGGGGCCATCCGGTTTCAGCTGGTGGCGCCGCGGGTAGCCCCGCAGCATCAGGTCTGTATTCTAGGCTCCGATGCAGCATTGGGGGCTTGGGATGCCAGTCGGGCGGTTATTCTATCTGATCGGGACTATCCAATCTGGACAGCACAGGTAGCCTTGGAGCAGCCCGGCCAGAACACCCAGTATAAGTATGCCATCCGCGACGCTCAAACCGGCCAGATCATTCATCTGGAAACCGGCGACGACCGGGTAATTTTGCCCCCCACGCCGGCCAATACGTTGCGGGTGCGGTCTGATGAAGGGTTTCGCTATCCGGCCGGCAATTGGCGCGGGGCCGGCGTGGCGCTGCCGGTTTTTTCCTTGCGCACGAAGCAGGGATTAGGCGTGGGCGAATTTTCGGACCTGAAGATGCTGGCCGACTGGTCGGCGGAAGCGGGCCTGAAACTGATGCAGATTCTGCCCATCAACGACACCACCGCTACGCACACCTGGGTCGATTCGTACCCCTACGCGGCTATTTCGGTGTTTGCGCTGCATCCGCTGTATCTGCATCTGGAAGGTATTGCGGAGCTAGCCAAGCCTGCCGACCGCAAGGAGCTGGCCCGCCTGCGCGAGGAATTGAACGCCCGCGACTTCGTGGACTACGAGCCCGTAATGGAGGCTAAGTGGAAGTTCATCAAGCGCTTATATCAGCAGGAAAAAGCCACTTTTCTCGCCGATCCTGCTTTTAAAGCGTTTTGGGCAGAGCAGAATGAATGGCTGGTGCCCTACGCTGCTTTCTCGGCCCTGCGCGACCGGTTTGGCACAGCCGACTTCCAGCAGTGGCCCGCCGAGTTTCAGACGCCCCAAAACCTCGACCAACTTACGGCCCCCGACCAGCCCGATTTCGATGAGTTTGGTTTGCACTTTTTCACGCAGTTTCATCTTGATAAGCAGCTGCGCGAAGCCGTAGAATATGCCCGCCAGCGCGGTGTGGTGCTCAAGGGCGATTTGCCCATCGGCATTTATCGCCACTCCGTGGATGCCTGGACCCAACCCGAGCTCTACCATATGGACCGACAGGCTGGCGCTCCGCCAGACGACTTCTCGGTGACGGGTCAAAACTGGCGCTTCCCGACTTACAACTGGGAGCGCATGGCCGAGGACAACTATCAGTGGTGGCGCAACCGCCTGAGCCACTTGGCCCGCTACTTCGACGTGCTGCGCATCGACCATATTCTGGGCTTTTTCCGCATCTGGGAAATTCCGGGGCACTCTGTGGAGGGCTTGCTGGGGCACTTCGCACCCGCTTTGCCGATGCATCGGCACGAGATTGAGCAGCGGCTGGGCTGGTTTGATTATGGGCGTTTGTGCGAGCCATATATCCGCTGGCACATGCTCCAGCACATCTTCCATGCCCAGGCCCAGGCCGTGTTCGATGAGTTTATGGAAGATGCCGGCTATGGCGCGATTCGCCTTAAAGACTACGTGCGCACCCAGCGACAGATTGAAGCGTTATTTGACCAGCGCATTGCCGAAGACCCAAACAACGCCGAGCACCTGCGCTGGTTGCGTACGGGGTTGTATAAGCTAGTGAACGAGGTACTGTTTGTGCCCGCCGACGAGCCCGACTTCTACCACCCGCGCATCACAGTGTACCTGAGCACGTCGTTTAAGGAGTTGGACGATCATAACCGGCATCTGATTAACGAGATTTACAACGACTTTTTCTTCCGGCGCCATGAGGATTTCTGGCGGCGCCAGGGTCTGGTAAAATTGCCCCCGTGCGCTACGCCACCGATATGCTTATTTGCGGCGAAGACTTAGGCATGGTGCCGGCTTCCGTACCCGGCGTTATGCGTGAGCTGGGTATGCTGGGCCTCAACATCCAGCGCATGCCCTCCGACTCCAAGGTAGAGTTTGGCAACCCGGCTCATGCCCCGTACTTGTCCGTTGTCAGCCCCGGCTCGCACGATATGAGCACCTTGCGCGGCTGGTGGGAAGAGGATCGTGACCTTACGCAACGCTTCTTCGAAGACCTGCTCGGCCACCGCGGCGAAATTGCCCCCCAGTACTGCGAGCCTTGGGTAGCACGCGAGATAGTTGTGCAACACCTGCATTCACCTGCCATGTGGGCCATTTTCCCCATTCAGGATCTGCTGGCGATGGATACCAATCTGCGCCGCGAAAATCCACACGATGAGCAAATTAACGTTCCGTCCAATCCGCAGCATTTCTGGAAATACCGCCTGCATCTGAATCTGGAAGAGCTAGCCTCACAGGCGAGCTTCACCCAAGAGGTGCACGAGTTGGTTGATGGCAGTAAGCGAACCGAAGTGTATTAATTTCAGTCGCTTACATTTCATTTGGCTAAAGGCTTTGATGAATTTTCTACTTAAAAAAAGCCCCCCAGCCTAACCGCTGGGTGGCTTTTTTGGTATAGGGGTGTCAACGTTCGTTTCTTATGCCTGCTTCTGTTCCTCTGCCCAAAGCCGCGCGCCGTCTCCGCCCCGCTACTGATTACGATGTGGTTATAATTGGGGCCGGAAGCGCCGGACTCAGCGCAGCCTTGGTGCTGGGCCGCTGTCTGCGCCGCGTGCTGGTGTGCGATGGGGGCGCTCCGCGCAACGATCCTTCGCCCGCCGTGTGGGGTTTTTTCACCCGCGATGGAGTGCAGCCCAGTGAGCTGCTGCGTCTCGGGCTCGAGCAGTTGGCCGCCTATCCCAGTGTCGAAGTGTGTCCCCTGCGTGCCACCGAAATTAGTGCGAGCGACCAGTGCTTTACCATAATTGCCGATACGGAGGCCAGCCGCACCCGGAGCATCACGGCGCGTAAAGTGCTGCTGGCAACGGGTGTAGAAGATGAATTACCTCCTCTGGAAGGTATGCGCGAGTTCTGGGGTCGGGGCGTGCTGCATTGCCCTTACTGCCACGGCTGGGAAGTGCGCGACCGAGCCCTGGCAGTATACGGGCGCGGAAAAGGCGTTACCGGACTCGCACTGCTCGTCAGCCGGTGGTCGAAGGAGGTGGTGGTATGCACCGATGGGCCCGGCGGCCTGACCGATAAGGCTCGCCAGCGTCTTCAGCGACAGGGCATTAAGGTGAGGGAAGAGCCTATTGAACGCCTGGATGGCACCAAGAAGCAAGGCCTACAACATGTGCTGTTCAAAAATGGTGATAAGCTGGTACGAGAGGCATTGTTTGTGCATCCGCACCAGCACCAACGCACCAATTTGGCCGAGCAGCTAGGCTGCCGTCTCAACAGCAAAGGCGCCGTCTGGACGGATAAAAAGCAGCAAACCTCGGTGCCGGGCCTCTACGCCGCCGGCGACACGACGGCCGGTATGCAGCAGGCTATTCTGGCCGCGGCTGAAGGCTCACTGGCGGCCATTATGATAAATGAAAAGCTTACCAAGGAAGAGTGCGTTTGAGGCGCTTAATCAACCCGGAATACGGATCGTAAACTCCGTGTATTCACCTTCCTGGCTTTCCACGGTAAGCGACCCATTGTGGCCTTTGGTTACGATATCGTAGCTCAGCGACAGGCCTAAACCGGTGCCTTCTCCCGTGGGCTTGGTCGTAAAGAAGGGCTGAAAAATCTTATCCTTCACGGTGCTTGGCATGCCCATGCCATTGTCGCGCACGCGTACCTCTACATCGCCGGTCTCGGTGCGGCGGGTGCTTACGCTTACCGTGGGTACGTAGCCATCGGATACGCACTCTTTCTTTTTCTGGACGGCGTAGAAGGCGTTGGTAAAGAGGTTTAGCATCACCCGCCCTATATCCTGCGAAATAGCATTCACCTGTCCTAGCTCAGGATACAGGTTCGTGTACAGGGTGGCGTTAAAAGTTTTATCCTTGGCTCGTAAGCCGTGGTAAGCCAGGCGCAGGTACTCGTCGGCCAGCATGTTTATATCGGTCGGTTGCAGCTCGCCTGTGCTGGCGCGGCTGTGCTCCAGCATTCCCTTCACAATGGATGCTGCTCGTTGGCCGTGGTGTGTAATTTTTTGCAGATTCTGCTTTAAATCAACCAGCAGCTCGGTTTCCAGATCGATGTTGCGGGTGGGCTTGCGCTTTTCCTCCTCCAGTTCCATAATCAGTTCGGCGCTTACATCTGAAAAGTTGGTCACGAAGTTCAACGGGTTCTGAATTTCATGGGCAATACCGGCAGTCAACTCGCCTAGAGAGGCCATTTTCTCGGCCTGAATAAGCTGGGTTTGCATGGTTTTGAGCTCAGTTAAGGCCTGGCTCAACTCCTCCGTCTGCTTGGTGAGCGTGGCGGTGCGTTCGGCCACGAGGCGCTCGAGTTCGGCATTCTGCAATGCAATGCGCTGCTTTTCCTGTTCTTCTTCCTCCCGCAACAGGCGCTCTTTCTCTAGGTGCTTTTTCTGGTTGCGCGCAATCAGCAGAAAGGTGATCATCCATATCACCGTGAAGCCCTGCGAAGCATCAAAGGCATTCTCGTAGTCCTCGTCCAGCTTCCAATTCGATAGGGCCAGCACCAGCTCCATGGCGGAGTACACGGTGTACGGCACGACGGCCAGCAGCACGGTACGAGCCGGTCGGTAATCGCGCAATGACAATGCTACCAGCACTACAACCACGAAGACGAAGAGCATATACACTTCGTCCAGCTGATCGTTGCGGAAGTTAATTAGCAGGTCAAGAATACCTAGCCCCACCCCCGGCACCCAAATCCAGCCGAGCAGCTTATCCCAATAGGGCAGGCGGTTGGGCAGGTCGAAAAACCTACGCAAAATCCGCACTACCACCAGTTGGGCCAGCAGAATGCTAATTATTATTTGACCATCAAATTTCATAGACGAAGCCAGTGCTGAGACAGCGAGGTAAACCGGGCGGAAAGGGGAGCATCAAATTACTAAACTACCGCTACCATCTTGCGCCTGCCAGTGCGGGAAAGATCAGCTTAGGGAGCAATAGTACTAATCATCTTTTATTAACTTTTTAGTTAGCCAGTTCTTCGGTAGCGGAACGGCAAAGACGACGGTCGGATTGCTGGTGCGTGGACGGCGGCGGGTGGTAAGCTTTTTCAGCTTGTCATCCTCTTTCGACAAAAGGATGCTGGCATAATCTCCAATCAGGCCCACGGAGGTGGGAAGTACAATGCGTACTGAAAGTTGCTGTGAGGTCTCAGCAGGTTTTGCGCCAGCGGGGTTTTGCGCGTGGCTGCTAAGAATGGAAAGTGGGCCCGCAAGACATAAGAAGAATAATTTAACACCTGACATTGAGTAAGAGCAACACTATACTACTGATTAGGAATAGAATTTATTTGCAACTCTCTATAGAATTATGAACAAATCTACTGTGTTTGCTTTCGTAAGCAATAGCTCAGCAAACGCAGCCTACCAACGCTCAGACTGTAAGGCGGTAGCCAGTATTATAGTGAAAAACGCTGCTCTTCTGCCGTCCGCTCGGGTAAAGGCTAATTCAAACCATACTGCTGCAGCGGGACGGCGTGCCATTTGGTATAAGCCAGCCAGCGCCGATACCACTTCTCATACGTACCCAGCACGCATATAACCTGGCCACTTTGCAGGTAGATGCGGGTCTTGGGCTGACGGTTTTTCCACTCAATGGGACCTGCTTCATCGGGCTCCATTTCCTGCACATGCTGCCAGAGAAAAGCGCGCAACATTTCGTGTTCCTGGCCCAGCATATCCTGCCAGAGCCGTGTAGCTTGAACAATTGGGGAAGAAGACATATTACGGAAGAGCAATCTAGTTTGCATCCGCCCGTTTTTTCCCAATAATTGCGCCTGTTTTTAAACTATGAAAGCACTGCAGGCTAAGGACAGCTAATTTCTGTAAATCGGTATAGTTTAAGTTGTTAAAGCAACTATTTGCGTCTGAAAGCCGACTTGGCTGACCAGTTAATTCTCCAACTTTACTCAGTGCGGTTCTAAAGCTCCTTAGTAAGGGTAAGGACACAAAAAAAGCCCCCAGTGGAGAGCTTTTAAGCATAGGTAGGCGCTAATGAATTACCGCTTACCTATGCTACTCTTGGATGCCTCAGTCGCTTTCGGTGCGGTCGTAGCGCCGGAGAAGCTCTCGGGTGGTCCGAGGTAGCTGGTTTTCACACCGCCACGGTCTATTACCAGCTTTTGCAGCACCACACCAGGGTCGACGAGCCAGAATTTCAGCACATGCTCGCCGGGCTTGGCTAGCGTGTGGCTGGAGGTTTTAATGATGATATTATTTGCCACTGCCTGCTCCCAAGGCCGGTTGCCATTATCCGGGTTTAGGCCAGTATGTAGGTTGACGATCTGCGGTGCTTCGTCATCAAATGACACAGCGTAGCGCAAGCCGGTGGTATTGGTGAAGTCGAGTGTGGGGGCCATGTATGCCTGCACCGTTACTGGGCCGCTGCCCTTTAGCTGCACTTTATATTCTAAGTGCGGACTGTTGCCGGCGGGCGTCTGGCTTGGAATAGTTCTGGGGAAAACCGTTACGCCAGAAAGAGTGCGGCCCAGGTCCGGAATGGTCTGCCATTTCACGTTGCTGCCGTTCACGGCTTGGCTGTAGTGCTCGGCTTCTATCGATACATAGCCATCGGTTTCGACAAAGCCTTTCGCCAGATTGGATTTGCCCCCCGCCGCACTTCCCACCACGGCTTGCACTACGACTTTCTTATTATTTGGTCCGCTGATGGTAATAGGTACGCGCGTGGTACCAGCAGGTGCTTTGCTCCAATCTACACTAACCAGCAGGCGCTGCTCCTTATCGAGCTTAGCTGGCTTGGTAACACGCAGCCACGGTGAACCGGTTTGAACGGTGTACTCAAAGGGAGCCGTGCCAAGGTTGAACACATCGATGTAGCGCGTGGTCTGCTGGTGGGAGTTGAAGGTCGGCAGCACGGCCTCGCCCGACTGTTGGGGCCAAGCCGCTTCGGCGCCCTCGATAGCTACGCCCATGTCGGCGGTGGCGGCAGGAGTAAGCTGTTTTACTTCGGGCATTTTATCAGTGGGGGGCTGCTGCCAATACGTATAGCCAATGTGGGTCTGGTCCATCATGTGGTTCCACTTGCCCTTAGCCATCGTCTGGTTGTAATAGCGCGAAATCTCGGCATCGCGCTCAAACAGCTTTTTGGCTTTGGCGGCCAGATCATTGGTACTGGCGCGGCCTTGTTGGGCGTAGAGTTGGTTCTGAGCGATGGTGTAATACATTTCGTTCAGGTTAGCGCAGGCTTTTACGGGGTGTAGCACCAACTGGAAATAAGCGTCACGGTGCTCGGGGGCATTTTTTCGTTTAGTTGCTCTGCTTCCACCAATAACTTGTTGTAGTCACCCACCACGGTTTCAAACTCGCGGTAGTTGGTCAGGCTATACGTTTTTTCATTCAACAATTCCGGCTTGCGGCGCGAGTTGTACTTGGCATACTTAGCCAATATATCAGCAATGGCCGCGGCGTGTTTGGCACCAAACTGCTGAGTGGCCCACTGCCGGGTATAGTCGTCAATTTGGTTGGCACCGATCTTATCAGGGTTCCAAGCGTAGTCGAGAAAGAAGCTGATGGGAAATTCCATGGGCTTCAGGTCGCCCACATTTACAATCCAGATTTGGTTGGCGCCGTACTCGTGCGCCAGGTGCATCTGCTCCCAAATACGCGGAATTGGGTTCGTGTTGAGCCACTTGTAGTTGCGCGGACCACCTACATAATCATAGTGGTAGTAGATGCCGTAACCACCTTTGCGGGGCTTGTCGCCTAGCTTGGGCAGCTTGCGGATATTGCCCCAGTTGTCGTCGCAGAGCAATAGGGTCACGTCGTCGGGCACGCGCATGCCTTTGTCGTAGTAATCCTGTACCTCTTTGTAAAGAGCCCACATCTGGGGCGTTTGCTCGGCGGGCTTACCAGTTTCCTCCGCAATGATTTTGCGCTGGTCGGCTACTATTTTTTCCAGCAGGGTGATGTTGCTGCCCTCGCTCATGGGCTCATCGCCGTCGCCACGCATGCCCACGGTTACGATGCTTTCCTTGGTACCCATGTTCCTGATACCCTGCCGCCAGAAGTCCTGCAAGGTTTTTTCGTTGGTCTGGTAGTTCCAGGGGCCGCTGCCGAAGCGCTTCCATTCTTGCTGTGAGCGGACCATAGGCTCGTGGTGTGAAGTGCCCATTACGATGCCGTACTCGTCGGCCAGCACGGGGCTCTGCTTGTCGTCGTCGTTGAAGGCATTGCCCCACATAGCGGGCCACAGGTAATTGCCCTTTAGGCGCAGAATCAATTCGAATACATGGACGTACATTTTAGAGTTGATACCGCCAAATTTCTCCTTGGCCCAACCGCTCAAGGCTGGCGCCTCGTCATTAAGGAATATGCCGCGATATTTCACCTTAGGCTCACCCTGCGTATGCCGACCGGGCGCCACATACAAAGCCTGCTGCGGCGGCGTGGGCACATCGGCCCACCAGTACCACGGCGACACGCCAATTTGAGCTGACAAATCATAAATTCCGAAGATGGTGCCGCGCTTGTCGCTGCCGGCAATAACTAGGGCGCGGTCTACACCAGGCATGGGCTGTTCCACCACTTGCAGCAGGAAGGTTTCCCACTTGCCCGCCACGCCCGACACATCAAGCTTTTTCGCTTTTACCAATCCGTCAATCAGGGGGCTTTTTCCAAGCGTCCCGATCAAGACTACCTCTTTTCCGGCCGGCGCTTTATCAGTTGCGAAGGTGGGCGTAAGCTTGGTAACGCGGTTGATATCGGCCTGCAAGTCCTTGGCGGCGCGTAGCACGCCTGGCCAGTCGGAGTTGCTGGCGTATAGAGCCGCGGTTTTGCCGCCAGCTGCCAGTGTAAAGCCGCCTTTTCCTTTTTGGCTCGAAACGTAGACTTCAGCGCCTGGTACTGTAGGGCCAGCTAGCGTTGGCAGCGTAGCTAGCAGTATAAGCAGCATCGGTAGCTGACACTTGCGGCGCCAATAAAAGTACAGTTGGATGGGTTTGAGTAACATAGCTTTGGGTGGAAGGAGGCAGAGCTGAAGGTCAAGGCTAGCTCCCGCCCCATGTTCTACATTTTGCTCTTTGCTGTCTGCATTACGGCCTGCAAAGCGGGCTTTGGCTGGTAGCGGCGGTCAAACAACAATGGGTAGCTGGTGCGACCTCTGATGGGCCAATCGTTTAGCCAAGAATCGTTGTCCGTTACGCCCCACAAGGTGATACGATCAATGACATCGCGGTGCTTGCGGAAGAGGGTGAATAAGTCAGCATAGCGTTTCGTCAGCTTTTGCTGTACGGAGTCGGGCAGACCGGTCGTATACACATTGTACTTCGCGTCGGTGGCAAACGTCTCGGCGATGTCTGCGCCTTGGCGCCGGCTAGGGTTGGGCAGCACATCAATGTCCAGTTCCGTGAAGTTGACCTTTACACCAAGCTTGGAGAACGCGACGATACTCTCTTCTATCTGCTCAATGCTAGGCTTTGTTAGGCCGTAATGGCCCTGCATGCCAATAGCCGTCACTTTAATGCCTTTGGCCTGCAAGCTTTTGACCAGTTTGATTGTGCCTTCCCGCTTTTCAGGACGGTAGAGGCTGTAATCGTTGTAGTACAATTCCGCTTTAGGGTCGGCTTTGTGGGCGTACTCGAAGGCTTTGGCGGCAAAATCTTCGCCCAGAATTTCGAGCCACTTGGTTTTGCGCAAGTCACCCTGCTGATCGTCGATAGCTTCATTTACGACGTCCCAGCCCCCGATTTTGCCTTTATACCGCCCTACTACGATGTTGATGTGATCTTCCAGACGCTTCAGTACTACCTCTCGCGTTGCTGGTTTGCCAGTCGCATCCTCAAACACCCACTTAGGCGTTTGCTGGTGCCACATGAGCGTGTGCCCCACGATGAACATCTTGTTCTCCTGACCGAATTTTACATAATCGTCAGCAGGCTTGAAATTATACTTATCTGGCTGTGGATGAACTGCTTCCCACTTGAGCAAATTCTCGGGGCTGATTGTATTGAACTGCTGCTTAATCAACGCAATGGCCTTGGTATCCTGACCATTAACCTGCTTGTAGTTGAGCGCGGCACCAACGTAAAAGTCTTGCTTGAACGCGTCCTTTAAGGTTGGCTCAGACTTCTGGATAAAGCCGAGCGAAACACTAGTCAGTACGGCGTATGTAAAGGTTTTTTTGATGCTCATGGAAGCGTAATATCAACGGAGAAATAGATACGGATTATGGTAGCATCAAGAAGTTGTTACTTCAGCTCCAGCATTACTACCGATTGGGGCGGTAGCTCTACGGCTAGATTTCCGCCGCGCTTTTTAGCACCAGAAAAGCCCCCCAGCTTCACTTTATTGGGGTTATCAAAGCTGTTGTAATCATTGACTTTAGCCGAAGTCAGAATCCGGCCGGTCACGTTTTTCCAGATAACGCCGGGCAGAGCAGTTTCCAGCTTCAGGGTCTTTTTGGTATCCAGGTTTACCAGTGAGATGTGCACCGCGCCGCTGGCATCTTTGGAGGCGGAAGCGTTCAGGGCCGGCACTTTGTCGTTGCCCATCACATAGTCGGGGCTGGTGAATTGTAGGGGCAGATACTGAGCATCCTGGTGCACCTGATACAAGTCGAAGACGTGGTAAGTGGGCGTGAGCAGCATCTTTTCCTTATCGGTCAAGACGAGGGCTTGCAGCACATTTATTGCTTGGGCCAAATTTGCCCCCCGCACCCGGTCGCAGTGGTTGTTGAAGATGTTGAGCGTGGTGCCGGCTACCAGCGCGTCGCGCAGGGAGTTTTGCTGAAACAGAAAGCCAGGATTAGTACCCGGCTCCACATCGGTCCACACGCCCCACTCATCTACCAGCAAGGCGACCTTCTTGTCCTTGTCATACTTGTCCATGATGGCGGCGTGCTTGGTCACCACGGCTTCCATTTTCAGGCAGTTCTTCATGGTGTTGAAGTACTCCTGCTCGTTGAAGCCGGTGGCTTTACCCTTGCTGCCCGTCCAGCTGCCGGTGGGCAGCGTGTACTGGTGCAGGGTGAGGCCCCACATCTGGTTAAGCGGAATGTTTTTCATGCACGTCTCTGTCCAGTGGGCGTCGTCGCCATTGGCTCCGCTCACGATTTTCTTGAGCGGCGGCGAGGCGGGGTAGTTGTGGGCGAAGGTGGCGTAGCGCTTATACACATCGGTGTAGTATTCGGCCGTCATGTTGCCGCCGCAGCCCCAGCTTTCATTTCCAATACCCCACCACGTCACTTTGTACGGCTCCGGGTGGCCGTTTTTGCGTCGCTCCAGCACGAGCGGCGTGTCGTCGTTGGAGTTCAGGTATTCCATCCAGCCGGCCATTTCCTGTACCGTACCGCTGCCCACGTTGGCAGCTAAGTAGGGCTCGGTGCCTAGCAGTTTGCATAATTCCAGAAATTCGTGGGTCCCAAAGCTGTTGTCTTCCAGGTTGTTGCCCCACCACATATTCAGCATCTTAGGCCGTTGGGCTGTGGGGCCCACGCCGTCGCGCCAATGATAGGTATCGGCGAAGCAGCCGCCGGGCCAGCGCAGATTGGGCACTTTAATCTTGCGCAGCGCCTCCACGATATCCATGCGGATGCGGCCCTGTTTGGGTACGTTCAGCTTTTCATCAACCCAAAAGCCATCGTAAATACAGCGGCCCAAATGCTCAGCAAAATGCCCGTAGATGTGCTTGCTGATTTGCAGCTTCGGGTCGCCGGGCTGCACCGTTACCTGCACCGTTTGGGCGGTGGCATGAATAGTTAAGCCAAGTCCGAGCCCGGCTAGGAGCCCGGCTTTTCTCCCCCACTTGCGCAGAGCAGCACGTGGCGTATCCATCTCAAAAAAGCCCCCAGCGGTCGGTTCGGATGCAATTTGGTCATTGAGTTAGAATGGTTAAATAATAAGCCGGCCGTCATGCAGAGCGAAGCGAAGCATCTCGCGTGCTGATGTCAGATTAGTAATCTAACGGCGTGAGCAAGATGTTTCGCTCCGCTCTGCATGACGGCCGGCTTATTATTTAACCACTTTTAAGGTTTACGAAAGGATTTCCTTGGGCTCGGTTTCGGCAGGCTTATCTTCCAGCAATGCTTTGGCCTTCTCCACCACATTCTCCACCGTAAAGCCAAACATGGCCATTACCTCCTCGCCCGGACCCGACTCACCGAAACGATTCATGCTGATCACGGTGCCTTCGTCGGTCGCGTACTTGTGCCAGCCAATGGGCGAACCAGCTTCAATGGTAACGCGCTTGCGCACGGCCGGCGGCAGCACTTGCTGCTGGTAAGCTTTATCCTGCTGCTCAAACAGTTCCCAGCTCGGCATACTCACGACTCGCGCCGCAATGCCTTGCTTCTGCAGCTCCTGCTGGGCTTGCATAGCCAGCGACACTTCCGAGCCGGTTGCAATAAGGATGAGCTGAGGTTTGCCACCATCAGCTTCGCTCAGAATGTAAGCGCCTTTGGCCACACCTTCGCGCGCGGAGCCATACTTCTCTTGATCCAAGGTGGGCAGCTTCTGGCGCGACAAAATAAGCACCACGGGCGAAGCCGGCTTGGTCATGGCAACGCGCCACGACTCTATCGTTTCGTTAGCGTCGGCAGGGCGCAGCACAATAATGTTAGGAATGGTGCGCAGCGCGGCCACCTGCTCTATCGGCTGGTGCGTAGGTCCATCTTCACCTAAGCCGATACTATCGTGGGTGAAGACAAACGTAACGGCCGATTCGGCTAGGGCAGTGAGGCGAATTGCCCCCCGCATATAGTCGGAGAAGGTGAGGAAGGTGCCGCCGTACACGCGCACGCCGCCGTGGCGCGACATGCCGTTGAGGGCGCCACCCATGGCGTGCTCGCGCACGCCAAACCAGATGTTCGTTTTCTCATAGCTACCCGGCTGAAAGCTCAGGTCGCCGCCGGGGGCATTTCGTTGGAGCTAGCCAAGTCGGCGGAGCCGCCGAAGAGGAAGGGAATCGTTTTTTTCAACGCACCCAGCGCCTTGCCCGACGCTTGGCGGGTAGCCAGAGCACCGTCGGCGGGCGAGAAAACGGGCAGCTCCGCGTCCCAACCAGCGGGCAGATCGCTGGCAAAAGATGTTAGGAACAGCTCGCTTTCCTGCTTGAACTGCTGTTGGTAGGCTTCAAACTTTTGCTGCCACTCCTGCTGCAGCTGAGCGCCGCGCTGGCCGGGTTCTGCCAAGTGTTGGCGCACCTCATCAGGCACCACAAACGACTCGTCTGGGTTCCAACCAAAAAACTCCTTGGCCTTGCGCACATTTTCGTCGCCTAATGGGCTGCCGTGCACTTTGCTAGTACCTTTCTGCGGACTGCCGTAGCCAATAATAGTCTTAATTGAAATCAGGGAAGGCCGGTCCGTTTCTGCTTGTGCCGCGCGGATAGCTTGCTCGATACCGTCTAGGTCGTTGCCGTCCATCACGCGTTGGGTATGCCAGCCATAGGCCTCAAAGCGCATCAACGGGTCCTCGGTGTAAGACAGACTGGTGGGCCCGTCGAGGCTGATGTCGTTGTCGTCGTAGAGGTAGATGAGCTTGCCCAGCTTTAGGTGGCCAGCCAGCGAAGCAGCTTCGGCCGCAATGCCTTCCATCAGGTCACCATCGCTCACAATAGCGTAGGTGTAATGGTTGACTACTTCGTGGCCTTCCTTGTTATACATGGCAGCCAAATGAGCCTCGGCCATAGCCATACCCACGCCATTGGCGAAGCCCTGGCCCAGCGGACCTGTAGTTACTTCCACGCCCGCCGTGATGTTGGACTCTGGGTGGCCTGGCGTTTTGGAGTGCAGCTGGCGGAAGTTCTTGAGTTCCTCAAGCGGCAAATCGTAGCCGTACAGATGCAGCAGGCTATACAGCAGCGCCGAGCCGTGGCCCGCCGACAACACAAACCGGTCCCGGTCGGGCCAAGCGGGGTCTTGCGGATTATAACGCAAAAACCGCGACCACAGCACGTATGCCATAGGCGCGGCCCCTAGCGGCAAACCCGGATGGCCGGAATTAGCCTTCTGCACCATATCCACCGACAAGAGGCGGATGGTGCTTACACTTTGCTCTTCTACTGATATCTGCTGATCAATCATACTGCGCTACATTAAGTTGTAAAACGTCCCCGGCCGGCCACAAAAATTCCCACCCAAGCAGCCAGCCGGTTCGGTTTTACTCGTTTTAGATGTATTGGTTGATAATAGCTTCCAGCCACTCCTGCTTACCGCTCTTCATCACGGGCTCGCCCGATTTATGGGCAATAGTGCGCAGGTCTTCTAAGCTCAACTGGCCTTTCTCAAAAGCAGCACCGTCGCCAGAGTCAAACGAAGCGTAGCGCTCTGTGCGGAACTTGCGGTAAGGCGACTTCTCCAGAATATCATTGGCCGTTACCAGAGCGCGGGCAAACGTATCCATGCCACTTATGTGGGCCACGAAAATGTCCTCCAGATCCGTGGAGTTACGGCGCGTTTTAGCATCGAAGTTGATACCGCCGGGCTTGATACCGCCGTGCTCCAGGATGATGAGCATGCACTCAGTCAACTCGTTGATGTTGTTCGGGAACTGGTCGGTATCCCAGCCGTTCTGGTAGTCGCCGCGGTTGGCGTCCATGCTGCCGAGCATGTTGGCATCGGCGGCTACTTGCAGCTCGTGCTGGAAAGTGTGGCCGGCCAGCGTGGCGTGGTTGGTTTCCAGGTTCAGCATGAAGTCATTCTCCAGGCCGTACTCTTTCAGGAAGCCAATAACCGTGGCCGCGTCGAAATCATACTGGTGCTTGGTAGGCTCGGCGGGCTTGGGCTCGATGAAGAACTTGCCAGTGAATCCTTGTTTGCGTGCGTAGTCGCGGGCCGTGCTGAGGAAGCGCCCCATGTGGTCGAGTTCCCGCTTCATATTGGTGTTGAGCAGGGTCATGTAACCCTCACGGCCACCCCAGAACGTGTAGCCTTCTCCACCCAGCGCGATAGTCGCGTCCATGGAGTTTTTCACTTGCGTGGCGGCGTGGGCTACTACCTGAAAATCAGGATTGGTGCTGGCGCCGTTCATGTAGCGCGGGTGCGAAAATACGTTGGCCGTGCCCCACAGCAGCTTTATGCCGCTAGCCGCTTGGTGCTCCTTGGCATAGTCGACAATGGCTTGCAGGTTGCGCTCATACTCAGCTAGCGAATCACCTTCGTCTACCAGGTCGATGTCGTGGAAGCAGTAGTACGGCGTGCCGAGCTTAGTGAAGAACTCAAAGGCCGCATCCATTTTATCCTTGGCGCGGTTGATGATTTCGTGGTGCGAGTCCCAGGCAAAGCTCTTAGTGCCAGGCCCGAATGGGTCGCCGCCCGTGCCGGTGAAGGTGTGCCAATACGATACGGCGAAGCGCAGGTGGTCTTTCATCGTTTTGCCCCCCACGACGCGGTTCTCGTCGTACCATTTGAAGGCTAGCGGATTGTCTGACTCGCGTCCTTCGAAGCGAATGGTGTCAATGCCTTTAAAGAATTCCGTTTTAGAAAGAGTGTTGGACGACATCTGTCTGGGTGGTTGTGGTTGAAAGAATCTGTTGAGTAAGGACCTTATGCCAGCGGGCGTAGGCCGATTGATATTGGGTTTGCAGCTCTGGCGTAGGCTCCAGCGTCAGAATGCGCTCCAAGCTGCCGAAAGCTTCGGCTGGGCTGGCGTATACGCCTACTCCAATACCGGCGCCACGGGCGGCACCTTGGGCAGCGTCCGTGTTGTAGAGTTCCAGGGTCACGTTGCCGGTGTTTACGAAAGCTTCGCGGAACACTGGGCTCAGAAACATGTTGGCGTTGCCGGCGCGCACCTTTTGTACTTGTACGCCCATACTGCGCATGATGTCCATGCCGTAGTTCAATGCAAAGACGATTCCCTCCTGGGCGGCGCGCAGTACGTGGGCCTGCGAGTGGATATTGAAGCTCAAGCCGCGCAGTTCAGCATCGGTGGGCCGGTTTTCCAGAATACGCTCGGCGCCATTACCGAAGGGCAAAAACAGCAGCCCCTCCGATCCAACCGGCGCTTGCGCGGCCAGCTGATTCATCTGGTCATAGGGCATTTCGCCTACTACTTTGCGCAGCCAGCTATTCAAAATACCCGTGCCGTTCATGCACATCAGCACGCCATTGCGTGGCTGCTCGATCGTGCTGTTCACGTGGGCAAACGCATTCACGCGCGAGTGCGGATCGGACGCGGGCTGATCGGTGATGCCGTACACGACGCCCGATGTGCCGGCTGTGGCGGCTATTTCGCCGGGCTGCAATACGTTGAGGGAGAAGGCATTGTTGGGCTGGTCGCCGGCGCGGTAGCTGATGGGCGTGCCCGCGTGTAGTCCTAATTCTAAAGCCGCTTCGGCCGTGAGCTGGCCCTGGGGGGCAAATGTGTCGACTACCTCGGGTAGCAGGTCGCGGCTGATGCCGTAATAATCGAGTAAATCCTGGGCGACTGCCTGCTCCCGAAAATTCCAGAAAACACCTTCCGACAAGCCCGATACGGTCGTCTGCATCTGGCCCGTGAGCTGGTAGGCGATGTAGTCGCCGGGCAGCTGGATTTTATAAATCTGCTCGTAGATAGCGGGCTCGTTTTCCTTTACCCATTTAAGCTTAGAGGCCGTGAAATTACCAGGCGAGTTCAGGAAGTTTTGGAGGCAATACTCCTCTCCTAGCTCTGCAAACGCCTGATTGCCAAAGTCTACGGCGCGGCTGTCGCACCAAATGATGGCGGGGCGCAACACCTTACCGTTTTTGTCGAGCAGCACAAGGCCGTGCATTTGATAGGTAATACCGATGCCGGCCACCAGTGAAGCGTCGAAGCCGTACTCGCTTTTCAACTCACGGGTGGCGTTCACCACTTCCTGCCACCAGCGTTCGGGCCGTTGCTCCGCCCAGCCGACTACCTCCGCCATTATCTCCATTTCCTTCTTCGGCGACGTGACGCTGGCCACGCACTTGCCGGTGTCTATGCTGAGTAAGGCAACTTTAATGGATGAACTGCCTATATCGTACCCGAGCAGGTATTTCATGGGTGGGATGGGATTAAAAAGAAGGATAGGTTAGCGCGGAGCAATCAACCCTTGTGTACGGTAAAGTTCAATTCACAAGAGATTCAACAACGATCTATCTTACAAGACTAACGGGGGGTTACTATTAGCCTCTTGGCAGTTCGGTATCCGAATATACACTACAAGCTTCGATTACTGACTTTATAAATATGGCCAAAAAACCTTGGATTGCGAATAAAAATATCGCAACCGTTTCCGAAAACGGTTGCGATAGGAAAAAGAACAACAATTTTATTTCGTAAAATATCTTCAAATAGTCAAACGCAACGCTTTCAGGTAGATGACTATTTAAGCAGGAAAGCTTACAGAATAGTACCATTTGCAAATGAGCTATGTACACAATCCCTAAGTTATTCAATAACGATTAAGGCGAAGCTGGCGCGACCGTGGTCTCAAAAGGAGAAGCCGGTAATCCTTCCTTATTATAAAGGTTGGCACCTTCCGGGTTGTCAGCCCAGGCGTAGCGAACGAATGCAGGCACTGGTACTTGGTCGTGCCACACGACGACTGTATTACCCTCAATACGGGCCTGGGCCCACACGAATTTTTTATCAGCGCCAGCTATGGCGAACTGCTTTAGTGGCTCGCCACCTTTGGCCACCAAACCACCTCCCACACTAGTGAACTGGAGTATTGCCTTACCGTCTCTCACTTGCATAGCTTGGTACAGCGGCCCGGAGGCTACCAGCTTTTTCTCACCGTAGGCTACCTGACGGGCAACCAGAGCTAGGCGCTTGCCCACGGTTTGTTTGTCCAGCGGGTGAATGTCGTTCCACTCGCCCACGTCGATGGTGACGACCATGCCCGTGTTTGGCACCTGCAAGGTCTGGCGCTGAGCGTCGCGCACGCCGGCCCAGCCGCTTTCGCCGGGCTGGGGCCGGGTAGCCATAAAGTTGGCGAGTTGTATGTACAAAAACGGCAGCGTCGGCTGCTGCCACTGCTGGCGCCAGTCTTTGATTACGGCCGAGAAAAGCTGCTGATACTCCTGCGCCTTGCCCGTGTTGGACTCCCCCTGAAACCAGATGACGCCCTTGATGGCGTAGGGCAGCAGCGGCCCCACCATGCCATTAAAAAGCCCCCCAGGCTGATTCTGGAAGGAGGTACTACCGGGCGCGGGCGGCAGCGTGGCGCCCAGCTTGTACTGCCAAGGGCCGCGCAGATCCAAAATTTGCCCCCCGGCGCTGAGCTGGTACTGTTTGTCGGGCGTGAAGCCGCCGCGCCCGCCGTTGCTGATGAGACGCACCACAATGATGTTCTTGCCCGGCTTCAACACGCCGGGGCCGAAATCGTACTTGCGGGGCGGGTACTGGTAGCCGGTAGAGCCTACTAGCTGCCCATTAATGTAGGTGGAGTCGGCATCGACGAGAGTGCCCAATTCTAGGCGGGCGGGCTTGCCGACCATAGCGGCCGGCACCTCCACTTCTTTGCGAAACCATACTACGCCATTTACCTGACCTAGCGGTGTTTGGTCGGCCCAAAAGCCGGGCACGCCCGTGGTGGCCCAGCCCGTGGCGTCGTAGTCGGGTGCCGACCACTTGGTTTGGCCGGGCGCCTGGCCCCGATCAGCCTTATAGAGGCGCTGCTGCCAGGCGCGGCCGGCGGCCTGGTCGCGCTGCTGAATACTAGCCACTAGCGCGCTGTCCTTGTATTGCGCGCCCTGCTGTTGGTAGGCCGGAAACTGCTTAAGGCCCTCGGCGCTCAGCCAAGCTTCAGCCGGGGAGCCACCTATGGCGTTTTTAATCAACCCAATGGGCACCTGATACTTAGCGTAGAGGTCCTTGGCAAAAAAGTACGCCACGCCCGAAAATTGCCCAATGCTCTGCGGACTCACGCTGACCCAGTTTCCGCCCATTATATCGTCTTTGGGACCTTTGAAGGAATAGCTCGTGGGCATCGTGAACTGCCGGATGCGGGGGTTGTTGGCTGTGGCTACTTCCTCCGGAAACCGGTCGCGCAGGCGGCTCATGGGTGTTTCCATGTTCGACTGCCCCGAGCACACCCACACGTCGCCCACCAACACGTCCTTCAGCGTAATGTGGTTGCTGGCCGTGATGTCCAGCTGATAAGGTCCCCCAGCTTTCAGAGCGGGCAAGCCGATTTGCCATTTGCCATTTGCGCCCGTTGTTGCCTGATACTTTTTGCCATTGAACTTTAGGGCGACCTTCTCATTGGGCGCGGCCCAGCCCCAGATATTCACTTTGGTATCACGCTGGAGTATCATACCGTCGCTGACAAGCCTGGGCAAGCGCACCTGGGCGTTTGTTTCGGTAGGGCCAGTTAGGCAGCTGCCTAGTAGCGCGAGCAATATCGTACCCCGGCCCAGAGGAGTGCGCCATGGCAATAAGGAACCAGAAAAAAGGGTATGCATCATGTGACTGCTGTTAAAACGTGTAAGGTTCAACTCGCTGGGTAGTCGGTGCCTACAGCAAAAGGAAGTATTTAAATGATAAAGCCTGAGGGCCACAACAGAAGAAAAACTACTCGGAAGCTTCCGCCCTTCTGCTTGACCATGTTTCGTTTAAAATCATTCAGTCGATCTTCTGGGCCGCATGTCGTTGGCAATAACTGACTCCAGGGTATGCATAGGCGGCTCGATGGAAGCAGGAATGGGCATACGGCTGAACTGCTGGAAGTACAGCAAACAAGCGTCTTTCCACTGCACGGCATTGCCACTTTGGCTGCGCAGCTTATTCTGCACTGCCGCAAACCGCTCCGCGTCGACGTAGGGCTGGGCCTGGTCCCAGGTACGTTGGAACTGCTGTACCTGCTGCACGCCCTTATCGTAGTGCGCGCACAGCTCGCTCCATAAAGTGTTGCCACTTTTCATCTTGAAATCCCAAGGCAGGTGGTGAAACCACAGCAGGTACTCATCGGGGCAAGTAGCTGGGTTGTTGAACTGAGTGGCCAGCGGCTCGTGGTATTGGCTTACCGCGTCACTACCGGTTTTGGTACGGTTGAAGCCCACACCGTTGGCGTTGGCTTGGTGGTAGTAGGGAGGAGTCCAGTCGGCGCGCATTTTGGGCGGAGCCCACCACGGCCCAGGGCCGTAGTGCCCGCGGGTGGCCGACATGATGTGGTGCAAACCCAGCGGCATCGAGTAATTCACGACGGCTTCCCGACTATCCAGCATCAACTGCTTTACGGGGGGCAAAAAGTTGGTGTTCCAATCAGCGGCGGTAGTCGGTCCACCGAAGGTCAATTTCAACCACTCATCGGCAATCTGAGCGCTTTTCAGTTGATTGTTCCAGGCCAGGCGGCCGAAGGCGTACCAGTTGGCCTGGGCAAAGTCGTGGCCGGTCCAGTTGGTATCGAGGCCCACGTTGGCCACACCAGCCATGGCCGTATGCTTTTGCGGGTACACGCTGCCATCGGTGCAGCGGGCCACTGTGCTGCCGGGGCCGGCTTGGTGGGTGTCGCTGCCCAGGCACTCTTCCCACATGGGGGCGAGAAACGCCAGGTCGATAGAATGTCCCAGATATTCCTGCGTGATTTGAAACTCAGGCATTACAGAGGTCTTCTTCATAGCCCCAAAGAGCGGGCTGAACGGCTCGCGCGGCTGAAAATCAATCGGACCGTTCTTTACCTGCACGATGACATTGTCGCGGAATTTACCGTCCAGGGGCACAAATTCGTTGTAGGCCTGTTTGGCCCGGTCCTTATCGTTGGGACTGTACACGAAGGCACGCCACATTACCAGGCCGCCGTAGGGCCGCACGGCGTCGGCCAGCATGTTGGCGCCGTCGGCGTGAGTGCGGCCGTAGTCTTGGGGGCCGGGCTGGCCTTCGCTGCTGGCCTTCACCAGAAAGCCCCCAAAATCGGGCACTAGTCGGTAAATTTCCTTGGTTTTGCCTTGCCACCACTTCACCACTGCCGGGTCCAACGGGTCAGCGGTTTTGAGGCCTCCGAGCAGCACCGGCGAGGAAAACTTCACCGCCAAGTAGGTCTTGACGCCGTACGGTCGCAGCACGTCGGTAATAGCCTTCACGCGGGCCAAGTATTCGGCCGAAAGGATCTGTGGAGCGGCATTCACATTGTTGATAACGGCCCCGTTGATGCCCACCGAGGCATTGGCGCGGGCGTATTTCTGCCACCGGGTTTTGTCCTGGCTGGTCGATACCAGGGCGCTATCCTTGCGCCAAAAGATGGACTGCCCGGCATATCCCCGCTCCACCGACCCATCGGGGTTGTCCCAGTGGTTAAGGAGGCGGTGCTCGTAGGATGGATTGAGCAGGTCGTTTTGCACGGGCTGGCCGGTTTGCTGGCGCCGCAGCAACTCATACACCCCGTAGAGTAGGCCCGCCTCGGTGAGCGCTCGCACGCTGGTAGGCCCCAGGCGAAACCCGTCGTACTTGATGGTTTTGTCTTTCACAATACGTAGCGTCACGGTAGCGCCCGCGCCGCCCTGCCAGCCCTGTTGCAACTCCTGCCGGGCGGTAGCGAGCAGGGCCGAGCTCTTGCCGGCCGCCACTACCTTGACCGGCGCGGCCCGCTGCGGCCGGAGCCAAAGCTGGTGCCCGTCTTCGGCGCGCAGTCTGAGAGCCGCATTTAGGAACAGCAGGGTGATAAGAAAGATGTTTTTCATAGCGTGGAATGTGGAGATCTGTGGTAGAGGTGAGCAATGTGCCCCAAATCCCTTACTTCACTGGCGCGACGCCTTTGGTCGTCTGCACGATGGGCTTGATGGTGCCGTCCTTGTTGTAGTACAAGTAGTCCACGCAGATGGAGCGGCGGTAGCTGCCACCGGTCGGTAAGGAGCCGTTGTGGTAGAAGAAGTAGCTCTTGCCCTTGTAATCGATGATGCCGGGGTGGGTGGTAAAGCTATTGGGTACGTTTTCCTGAATAATGCCCCGGTACGTCCACGGGCCGGCGGCGCTGGGAGCCGTGCAGTACTCAATCATTTCGGGCTTGGTGCCCTCGCTGGCGTACACTAGGTAGTACAGCTTTTTACGCTTGTACACCCAGGGGCCTTCAATGTAGTTTTTGGGCGTAATCACGTTGATGGGGCCGTCCAGCTCGGTCATGTTATCCTTGAGCTTCACCCAGCGGCAGCTTAAGTTGCCCCAATACATATACACCTGCTTATCGTCGTCCACGAAAACGGTGGGGTCGATATCGTCCCAGGCGTGGGGCTTGTCCTTGGTCATCTCATTCACAATGAGAGCCTTGCCGATGGCATCCTTAAATGGCCCGGTAGGCCTATCCGACACGGCTACGCCGATGGCCGCGCCACCCTGGCTGTTGTCGTCTTTCTTGTGAAACGTGGATACAAACCAGTAAAACTTACCATTGTGGTACACGCATTGTGCGGCGTAGGCGTCGCCGGTAGCCCAGGCGAAGGTGCGGGGCGAGAGGCGCTTGCCGTAGTCTTTCCAGTGCACCATGTCGGTGGTAGAATAGATGCGCCAGTCGGGCATTTTGTAGTTGGTTTCCTTCACCGAGGCCGTATCGTGGCTGGTGTAGAGAAACAGCGTATCGCGATACACTAGCGGGGCTGGGTCGGCGGTAAATACGTCGCGGATAATGGGGTTTTGCGCTAGCAGGCCAGTCGCAGTTGCTAGGATCAGCAAGACGATAACCGATAGGCGAAGGCTCATTCTCATAAAATCAGGCTTGAGGGGCGGAGTAGTGGATTGGAAGTAGTAGCTGACAGGTTATTGGGCTCGCAATTCGTAGGTTTTACCGGCTTTGGTCTGAAAATCATACACAAACGACGCTGGCAGTACGGACTGGCGCCGGGGGGCTTTTTCGGATACCTGGGGGACTTTTATGGCGGGAGTCTGATAAAACGGGTTGGGGTTGTCGCCCTGCGCCGGGCTCAGCTTGGTGCGCCCAGCAGTTACCACTGGACTATGCACCCGCACCCGACAATTGCCCCCCAGACGCGAAGTAATGCGTGCACGCGTGATTTTGCCTTGGTTCCAGGCAAGGTCCACCACGTATCCACCGCAGGCGACTAAGCCCGTTACTTCGCCCGTCGGCCACGCGTCGGGCAAGGCTGGCAGCAGATCAATGGCTCCGTCGTAGCTCTGTACCAGCAGCTCCGCTAGGCCGGCTGTGCATCCGAAGTTGCCATCAATCTGAAACGGAGGGTGAGCGTCGAGCAGATTAGGATACGTACCGCCGCCTTCGCCCGAGTTGCCGCCCGCGCCAGAGCGTAAGCGCAGTTGCTCCGTGAGGAGCTTGTAGGCGTGGTTGCCATCCTGCATCCGGGCCCAAAAATTCACTTTCCAGCCCATCGACCAGCCCGTAGATGCGTCACCCCGCTGGGTGAGCGTGGTGCGAGCGGCCTCAAATAAGGCGGGTGTGCGGTAGGGCGAAATTTGGCCGCTTGGGTACAGCCCGTACAGGTGGGAAATGTGGCGATGCTTATCAATGGGGTCGTCCACATCTTGCAGCCATTCCTGCACCTGCCCATACTGCCCGATATGCATGGGCGGCAGCCGCTCGCGCAGGGCGCGCAGGGTATCAGCAAATGGTTGATCGAGGCGGAGCAGCTCGGCAGCCCGGATAGTTTTCGAGAATAGATCGAACACCAACTGGTTATCCATTGTAGTGCCGGCCACAATCGCAATACGTTTACCCTGAAGCGAATACGTGTTTTCGGGCGACACCGAAGGGCCCACCACCAGCCACTTATTGGTCGGTTCCTCTTGCAAGGCATCTACCAGATAGGTGGCCGCCCCCTTGAGCACGGGGTAATATTCGCGCAGAAACTGCTCGTCGCCAGTGAACTGGTAATGGTCCCAGAGATGCTGACTCAGCCAGGCCCCACCCATGGGCCAGAGGCCGTACTGGGGCGGGTCGACTTGCCCCGTGATGCGCCAGATATCGGTGTTGTGGTGCAGCATCCAGCCCCGGGCCCCGTACATCTGGCGGGCGCTCTGCTGGCCAGTCACGCTCAGGTCTTTAAGCATCGCAAACAAGGGCTGATGCAGCTCGGTCAAATTAGTGACTTCGGCTGGCCAGTAGTTCATCTCGGTGTTGATGTTCACCGTGTACTTGCTGTCCCAAGGCCCTTTCAGCTGGTCATTCCAGATGCCTTGCAGGTTGGTCGGCTGCCCGCCCGGCTGCGACGAGCTGATAAGCAAATAGCGACCATATTGAAAATACAGCGCCGCCAGTGCCGGGTCGTGACCTTGCGCAAAGTTTTCGAGGCGCTGATTGGTGGGCAACTGGGCCGCGGGCGTCACCCCTAGGTTCAGCGTCACGCGGTTGAAGTAGCGTTGATAAGCTGCTATGTGGTCGGCCAGCGCCTGCCGGTAGGGCTTACCTACGGCCTTCGTCAAGTAGGCGGTAGCCCGATCTGCGGCGTTGCCGCTTACATCGTGGTAGTTGTTGAAGTTGGTACCGATGGAAATGTAGAGCGTGGCGCTGTTGGCGCGCTCAATGCGAATGCCTGCATCGGTGGTTTGCACGGTACCGCCATCGGCCACAACCTGCGCGCGCGTCTGAAAGCGAATCTTACCCTCCTGCCCTTCGTGCTCACTGCCGCGGCCATCAAGTACCAGCTGATCGTTTTCGGTGCGCAGGGTATGTTGCATCAAGCTTTCCGCGCCAAGCTGGCAGCTAATTTTGCCCGGTTGGCTGGCCGTAAGGCGCAGGATTATCACTTGGTCGGGCAGAGAACTGAACACCTCGCGCCGGTAAGAAATGCCCCCCAGCTGGTAGCTGACCGAGGCCACGGCGCGGCCGATATCCAGGTCGCGCCGATAGTTCGTGACTTGCTCGTGGCCGGGAAAACTCACATATAGGTTGGCAGCCATTTGGTAGGGCATTCCGCTGTTGCCGGCAGGCTGCATCTGGCTCTGGGCTAACGCTTGGGCCTCCACCAACTGCTTGGCCAGCAGCTGCGTCCGTAGCTGCCGAATCACCGGCAGGGCGTCGGCCTTCACGTTATTGTTGGGCCCACCAGCCCAAATAGTTTCCTCGTTCAGCTGGAGTCGCTCGCGTTCTGGCGCGCCAAACACCATCACCCCCAGGCGGCCGTTGCCAAGGGGCAGCGCCTCGTTCCAGTTGGCGGCTGGCTGGTCGTACCACAGCCGCAGCGGGGTCGGCGCGGGCTTTCCCCCGGCTACCGCCAACGGCCCGCTAGTCCAGCAAAGCAGGAGCAAAAAAGCCCCCAGAGCCAGCAAAGCTTCCTTATTCGTTCTCTGATTCGCAAGGGGAATGTGGATTAGATTTGAGGTAGTTATGTCTATTTGCTTAAAACAGCTTCTGGGCAAACAGATACAAATCGTGGCGCCATACGGGCCAGGTGTGGCCGCCGGGGTACTCGCTGTACACGTATTTGATGCCTAGCTCATCCATTTTTGCTCGCATCACCTTGTTGTTGGCGTAGGCAATGTCCTCCGGCCCGCCCATCGAGAGCCACAGCTGCTTGAGGTTGGAGTTGATAGTGCTTGCATTGGCTTTCATGAAGGCATACTGCGGATCGGAGAGTTGGGGGTTGTTAGCAAAAAAGCCCGAGCTAAACACGCCCAGATACTGGAACATATCAGTGTTGCGTATGCCGGCGTACAGGGTTTGCAGCCCGCCCATCGACAAGCCCGCCAGCGCCCGGTTATTAGCTCCGGCCGCTACCCGATAGTTGCTTTCCACCACTGGCAGCACCGTTTGCTTCAGCTCGTCTTCAAAGCGTTTCAACGTCTGCTCGCCGAAGCCCGCCAGGCCGCCGGGGCCACCCATATTGCCATCCAGCATCACCACGAGCATGGGTTTGGCCTTTTTCTCGGCAATGAGGTTATCCAGAATCAAATCGGTTTTGCCTTGCTTGGCCCAGCCGGTTTCGTCTTCGCCGCCGCCGTGCAGCAGGAATAGTACCGGGTACTTTGTAGTGGCGTTGGCGTCGTAGCCTGGCGGCGTATACACATAGAATTGCCGCCACGAATTGGTGACTTTGGGGAAGAAACGCTTCACTCGTAACTCGCCGTGGGGCACGTCGCGCAGGGCGTAAAAGCTGGTGCCGCGGCCGGTAATCTCGATGCCGCTGGCCATGCGTCCCATGCCATAGAATGTGTCGCTGGCCGGATCGGCCACGGGTAGGCCGTCGAGGACCAGGGAGTAATAGTGCAGGCCCCGGCTCAGCGTGTCAGTCGTCACGGTCCAGGTGCCGCTGCTGTCTTTTACCATGTCGTATTTGCGGCCGAGGTCTAGCTGCGCCTGCTGCACGCCAGGAGCTTTCAGGCGAAACACGGCGCGGTTGTCGGGCATAATCTGGGGATATTTCGCGTTGCGCACGTTGGTAGCCGCCGGCGTGCCGAGCACCGTGTAGCTGGGCAGGGCCGCCACATCAACGGGCTTGAACAGAAACTGCGAGAACATGTACAGCCCATTTTTCCAGACCTTAAAGTCGTGCCCGCCTGCTTCGAGGTAATACACGTGGGGCACGTTATGCTCGTAGAGGTAGTCGTGGGTGCGCTGGCTGATGGGTACCAAGCCGTCTTGGTCGCCGCACGAAATCCAGAGGAGCTTGAGTTGCTTTTTAGCTTTCCCGGGGTCGTGCACCAATTGCTCAGGCATCTTGGTGTTGGGGGCCGAAGAAAAGCCCCCCACCCAGGCAAATTTATCCAGGTTGCCCAGCCCAAAATTCAGCGACTGCCCCCCGCCCATCGACAGCCCGGCCACGGCCCGGTTCTCGCGGTTGGTGAGTACGGGGTACTTCTTTTCGATGTAGGGGATAAGGTCGGTGAGCAGGTCTTTTTCAAAGTTGGCAAAGGCCGCTACTTTCTCCGGACTGAACACATTGCCCACGGGTCGGTCGTCTTTCATGGCCCTGCCGTTGGGCATCACCACCAGCATCGGCTTGAGTTTGCCCGCCGCGTACAGATTATCCAGAATCACCTGCGGGCGCCCACCCTTGAGCCACTCCTTTTCATCGCCCCCAATGCCGTGCAGCAGGTAGAGCACCGGGTACTTCTTCCTTTTGGAGTAGCCCGGCGGTGTGTACACCAGCGCCTTGCGCACCGTGCCCACCGTTTTCGAAGTATAGCTGATGCTATCCAGCTTGCCGGTGGCAATACCCGCCGTGGGTTGATCGAAGCCCTTGGGCGCTTCCTTCACGGTCGGCTGGGCCAGAGAACTGCTTGTGTTCAGCAGCAGAATCCCTAAGATGACAGCATATATGTTTCTCATAGCTTGGAAAGAAAGTCTTGCAGAACGGGTGGCTGGGGGGCAAATCAGACGGTTGGGAAGCGGGGGGCTTTTTTCGCCGCTTACTCAAATCTGACCCAGTCAATTTCAACGGGTGTATCTGTTTTAGACGCCACCACCAGCGTATGCGTGCCGGGCTTGTAGGCAGACAGGGGGGCTTTTATTTCCTGCCATTGGCTGCCTTTCGGCACGATTACCTGAGCCAACATGGGACCGGTGGCTCCATCAATTCTGATGTGCACTGTGGCACCAGCCGCGGCGGCCACGCGCATGGTTACCGTCTTCAGCGCCTGTTTGCCGAAGGATACCCCATTGTATTGCACCCAGCTCTGGTTAGTGGCCAATACCGTTTTCCAGCCCTGAAACTTATTCGCGGTGTCCAGGAAAGCAATGGAGGCGCCGCTGGGGCTCAGGCGGCTGTAGCGGTCCAGCTGAATTTTCTGCTTGGCGTCGGTCAGGCCCACGCCGCGCAGAGTAGGCTGCACTTTTCGGATAGAACCATCGGGCGCGAAGGATAAGCTGTCGATCCTGACCGAGCGGTTCTTGTCGAAGTTGGGCGACAAGTCATTATGGTGGTAAAATAGGTACCACTGGTTTTTAAACTCCAGCAAGGAATGGTGATTGGTCCAGCAGCCCGTGGGCGACTCGTCCATGATGACGCCCTTCACGGTAAACGGTCCCAGCGGACTGGTACTGGTAGCGTATTCGAGGCGTTCAGTTTTGTTGGCTACGTGCGGATAGGTGAGGTAATACGTGCCTTGGCGTTCGAATACATATGGGCCTTCTTTCAAGCCCTTAGTGGGCAATTCCCCCAAAGTTTTAACCTCAGAGGCTAGCTCCAGCATATTTTCTTTGAGCTTGGCGCCGAAAATCTCCCCCTGCGACCAATACAAATACGCCTGCCCATCCTTGTCGATGAACACGTTCGGGTCAATGCCGCGCACGCCCTTGATAGGCAGCGGCTGCGGCACAAACGGGCCGGTGGGTTTGTCGGCCACGGCTACGCCGATGGTGAAGCCTTTGATGACAGTTGTGTCCTTGGGGGTAGTCGGGAAGTAGAAGTAGTACTTACCATTGCGGTAAATGCAGTCCGGGGCCCACATGCTGTAGCTGTTGGGCTTCACCCAGGGCACCTTGTTTTGGGTCACGATGACGCCGTGGTCGGTCCAGTCGGTGAGGTTGGCGGATGAAAACACGTGGTAGTCCTCCATCACAAACCAGCCGGCCCGTCCGTGCCCGGGAGTGGCCCGAATATCGTGCGACGGATACACGTACACCCGCCCGTTGAATACGCGCGCCGTGGGGTCAGCCGTGAATTGATCGGTGATAAAAGGGTTCTGCGCGCTGGCCGCTGCGCTAACAAAGACCAATGCAACCAGCTGATACCACAGTTTAGATTTTATCATTTGATGTCTTATTGAATGAATGCGTATTGTCATGCAGAGCGGCAGCGAAGCATCTGGCGTGTTTAGTGGGATTACTAATCCTGCGTCAGCACGCGAGATGCTTCGCGCTGCTCTGCATGACGTTCTTTTATTCTTTGCTGATCTGCTCTGAAATGGTGAAATAATCAAAATCAGCATAGCCGCTGGCATTTTTTGAGGCGTAATTGAACAGCCCAAATCGGTAGCCCATAAAATGCGGTAGCGTGTAAGCCATTTTAAGCGGCGCGCCTATTTTTTGCCAGGATTTACCGTCGAGACTGTAGAAGAAAACAGCTACATCTTTGCGGTCCGTAAAATCACATTCGGCCTTGAAATAGATTTTATTCTGCGTCAGCGGCATGCGCTGTATTTCCACGGGTTTTTCCGATTCCGCACTGACCATTACAATGGACTTCGTATCCTTTGTGCGCTTCACTCCTACCAGCCCGTATCGCCTTTGTAGCAGCGCGAGGCCGGCGAAGTCACCGTCTTTCAGCTGCGAGACGTCCAGGGCCGTGGCCCCGGAGCACGTGGGTCCGATGGTGCGCTGGGTGAGCGTGTTGCGAGCTAGGACAAAGGAGGTATCCACGCGGCCTGTTTTCAGGCGCAGGTAGCCTTTGCGGTCGGTGAGCGACCAGAGCGTGTTGTCGGGGTTGTGATTCCACTGCCACACCAAGGGCAGAGACGGCGCGCCCGGCCGCCGGCTGAAATCATCCGACGCCACGAGGCCGGGAATCAGCCCTTTGCTGGCCGGAAGGGCCAGCGTTTCGGGGACTTTGCCCCCCGTGCCCAACACCGGCCAGCCATCAGCCCACGTCACCGGCACCAGATACGGAATGCGGCCCACAGCCCCAAAATCGCGGAATAAGTAGGAGTACCACTGGCCGTCGGGTGTGTCAATGAGGCCGCCTTGGGCCACACCCAGGTCCTGCAAGGCCACCCGGCCCTCGTAGGGTCCGGTTAGCTTATCGGCGCGGTGAACAACGACTGTGCGCATGCCGCCTTTGGGCCACACAATGTTGAAGAGGTAGTATTTTCCTTTGATTTTGAAGAGCTGCGAACCCTCGGCGGGCAGGCCAGTATTGGGGCCGGCTGGCGCACCGGCATTTTCAATCAGTATCTGCTCGGTGGTGCCGGGCTTCACGCCGGAGGCGTCGGCGGCAAGCTCCACCAGGCGCAGCTTGCCGCCCCCATACACCAGGTACACGCGGCCATTGTCGTCAAAAAACAGGGAGTGGTCGTGGTAGCTGGGCTTGAACGACACCGCCTTCCAGGGGCCTTTTTCGATGTTCTTGGTGGAATAGATGTGCGTTCGGCCGGAAGTTTGGGCAAACGTGGACACGTAGTACGTGCCGTTGTGAAAGCGCAGGCTGCTGGCCCACGAGCCGCGGCCGTACGTGCTTTGGCCGTTAGCCAGGTTCATGGCATCGTTCGAGGCCAGGGTGTCGTAGGCGTAGCTTACCAGGCGCCAGTTCACCAAATCCGTGGACTTCATGATCGGCACTCCCGGACTCATGTGCATGGTCGTGCTGCTCATGTAATAATTGCCCCCCACCCGAATCATCGATAGATCCGGCACGTCGGCAAAAATCACAGGATTCTGCGCCTGCTTAGTTTGCGCAGAAAGCGGAAAACGAGCAGCCAGCGCGAAGAATATTCCGCAGCACAAACCGAGTTTACTGAAAAAGCCCCCCATAGAAAAAGCGTACATGCATTCGAGTTTTTTAGCGCTGCTGAGGCTTTATAGCCTGGTATTTTCCGCTCAAATGCATTAAGCTGAACAGATATAAAATACCGTCGTAGTAAGGGTCGAAATATCCATCCTCATATGGCTCCAGCTTGGCATTCCAGAGGGCGCGCACAAAGTCCAGCTTCTGCTTGTCCTGACTGGTCAGGGAGGCTGAGGCGGACGTAGCTACCAGCCCCAGCGAGTGCCGCAGCTTCTTGACGTTGCCGGCTTGCAGAATGAAATCGGGCCGCGAGCCGTCCACGTTGAACTGGTCCTCGAAGGTGTTGATGCCCTTGCTGCGCAGGAATCCCTGAAAGCGCTGGGCGTATTGCTCCTGCCAGGCTTTATCCTTGCCAAACCATACATAATCCATGGCAATGTTCATGGGTACCCGCCAGGAGTCGTAGCGGAAGGCGGGCGGTGCCCACTTGGTCGCGTGGGGCTTGCCGCTAAATTCGGTGTAGTCGTAATTGAGGCCCGTTACCGGGTCGCAGGCGCGGCGCAGAAACGCCCGCGACGTATCGGCGCAGGCCCGGTAGAATTGCTCGTGTCCGTCCTTAGCATACTCGGCCCACACTTCCATAAAAGCCGGCACGTGGTAGGAAGGGTCGGTCCAGTTATACATGTCGCCGACGGGCACAAAGGTGATTTGCTTGTGCTGGGTGTTGATCAGGTTGTACACGTCGCCGGTCCCGTTCTTTTTCCACATCGCATCCAGAATGTTGCGAGCTTCCTGGTAGTAGTTGATGCCAGTGGTATTGCCCCAGCGGTTGGAGGCAAACAGTAGGCTGGTGACGAAGTATAGTTCGCCGTCGGAGGCCGGTCCTTCGGAGTTGCGCTTCATCGTGGCCGGATTGAGACTCCAGGCAAAATACCCTTTCAAGGGCCCTTCCTGGTGTTGCAGGTATTTCTTCGACCAGCGCCAGATGCGGTCAAAAACCTCCTTCTTATTCAACTGCACGGCTATCATCATCCCATAGGAAACGCCCTCCGTCCGGACATCATGGTTTTTCAGGTCAGAAAAGTAGGCCATCGAATCACCTACTTCGAAGTAAATTCGGTTGGGTCCTTCAAAAAGCGCCTGATAGGTTTGGGTCACCTTCTTATCGATGTCGGCCTGGCTGTAGCCCGCTTCCCGGAGCAGATTGGGGTATTTTCCCGTATAAAAAGCCCCCTTGAAGTCGAGCGTGTCGGCTTGGGCGCGCGCTGCGCTAGGCCGTCGCCTAAGCCGATACACAGCAGAGATAGCAAAAGCAGGCCACCACTCTTGAGGCGCTGAAGGAGTTTGAAAGGTAAGTTCATCAACTAAGCAGCTAGAAATTAGGGGCGTGACGTTGCGCGGGCGTTGCGCTCTATTTCTTGTACATCGGGTCGTGACCCTCGTATTTCAGCCACTTGAAAGAGGCTGTATTGACGGTGGGCTGCCCGGCCGACGTGCCGTACATGCCGAACAGACAGCCAATAAAGCCCCCGCCGTTTGCGTGCTCAGGAAGCGCGCATCTACCTTGTCTTTGAGCAGCGTCCATGCTTTGCCGTTTTCCGAAAAATGGAAGCTGTAGGTGTCGCCCTCCGCTCTAATGCGTAATTGGACTTTGCCCGCTGCAGCTTTCAAAGGCGCTTTTGCCAGCGGCTCCATCTTCTTTGGCTCGTCGGTACTCTTGAATAGCTGTATCATGGGCTGGCCCTTTTCCACCGATTTGCAGAGGTAATAGAAGTGCTTTTCATCCTGAAAGACCACTAGGCCAGCGGTTTCATTTTCCGCCTTAGCCGAGAAAGTCAACTCGGTTTCGGCGCTACCATACAGGTGCTGTTGGCGCTTGCCAATGAAGGCCGGGTTGCCGAGTTCCGAGCAGGTTTCCGGCTTCAGCTTTAGCGTGAGTCCTTTGTCTTTACTCAGCGAAAAGTTCGTGCTATCCACTGTGCGCATGAACAACAGCGCCGGGTCAAGCTCCTTGTCGAAGGTGAGGGTGTAGCTGAAATTGCCGCTCTGTGGCCGGGCGCCCGGCTGTTTTACTTCGGGAAACTTCGCCGTGTATGAATACTGCACGCCGCCAGGGCCGGGGTCCATCACCGGCCACTCATCTTTCCACACTACGGGTACGATAAACGTCTCCCGGCCCGTGTTGTAATGGTTGCCTTCGTAGGGCCGTACCGCCAGGAAGATGGCGTAGGTCTGGCCATCGGGCCCGTCCACAAACTGCGCGTGTCCCGCCGATGTGATAGGGTCTTTGCGATCTTTAGGCAGCTCCCGCTGCGAGAGAATGGGGTTTTTCTCGTAAGGCACGTACGGCCCTAGCGGCGACTTGCTGCGGAAAACCACCTCGGTATGATTTACCGACGTACCGCCTTCGGCCGCATACAGGTAATACCAGTTGTTGCGCTTCATGATGTGCGGTCCTTCAATCCAGACCGGCTTTTTGCTCAAATCGACGCCGCCGTTGACCAGGATTTTGGCCTCGCCCACGGTTTGCAGCTTCACGGGATCTAGCTCGATAATCTTGATAGTGCGGTGGCCAGAATACAGGGACACGTTGTTTGGCGGGTCGCTGTTATAGATAACATAGGCTTTGTCGCCCTCGAAAAACAACGAAGGGTCGATGCCCTTTACCTCGGGTAAAAAAATCGGGTCGCTCCACGGGCCCGCGGGATTTTTGGCTGTCACCACAAAATTGCCCTTGTGGTCAATGAGTGTGCAGGTGACGTAAAACGTGCCATTATGGTGCTCAATGGCTGGGGCGAATAACCCGCGAGTCATCCGGTCGCCCATGAAGTTCATTTGCGAAGGCCGACTGATGACGTTTCCAATCTGCTTCCAGTTTTTCAGGTCCTTGCTGTGCATCACCGGAATGCCTGGAAAATAGGAAAAGGTGGAGTTAACCAAGTAGTAATCCGTGCCCACCCGAATGACGCTAGGATCGGGGTAGAAGCCCGTCATAATGGGATTTACCAACTCAATCGATTGTGCAAAAAGAGCTGCGTTATGGAGCAGAAATAGGCAGATTGTCAGTAGGAGAGCTTTTATTTTCATGCTATTTGGTGGGTATACTTTCTAGGTCTAGGATGTTCACTTGATAAGATGACAAGTGTGTAAGCGAGGGCGACACTTGGCAATCAATCGGAATATTTGCCCCCCGCCACTTCGCTCACAAAGCAGACCGCCGCTGAACTTAGCTAGTGGAATGGTAGATGCATCTTTAAAAAATATTGCCGGCAGCTCACTGAACCCGAACGAACTCGGGTTCGGTGATACTGCCGGCAGTTATTATTTTCTTGGTTAATGAAGCGTATTCTATCAAGGGGTAAAAGGATTGGCTGCTCGTATTGAACAGCCAATTCCTTTACCTCTTTTTCGTCAGGCTACTGGTAGCCTGGGTTTTGATAAGCCGCTTTTACATCTGCTGGTACATCCAGACGGTCAAGCTGAACCTGCGGAATAGGACGCAAGTAGTGCTGCGGCTGAATGGTACGTGTAACGGTTAGAGGTGTATGATCTCCGTAGTTGGTTCCTCCAATACGGTAGGTAGAAGACAGCTCATTCCATTTTTGAGTACGCACCAGATCATACCAACGGTAACCTTCCGCATAATATTCGCGCGAACGTTCTGCCAGGATGTAGTTGATGTCTATAGTAGCCGGAGTAGCCGCAACCAAGGCAGCGCTATTATCCTGCACTTTGGCCACGTTTCCATTATTGTCAAAACGCCACTTACCGGCCCGGGCACGGATAACATTAATCAAATCCCTAGCACTTTGACCAGCTTTGGGGGTTGCTCCTTTTACAGCTGCTTCTGCTGCTACAAAATACAGTTCAGAGAATTTGGCAATATTGAACGGACGTGTACTGCCAGCATTAGGCTGTCCTAAGCCAGTACCGTTATCCGTACGGTAAGGTCCAAGCTTCCAAAGGCCTGGATACACAATTCTGCTTATACCACGCGGCGAAATCACATAATCCGCTCTGCCAGGCAGCGTTCCTGCTCCTATATTGCTCGCACCTGCTCCGGTAGGGTACGTAATAGGAGTGGTAGGTTCTGCATCCAGGAAAGTCAGGATTGCGCCACCTGGGGCAACTGGCAGATTATTGGCATTGTATAAAGTGGGGTTAGCAACTCCTGCTTTGGGCCAGTTACCACGGTATACCGTGGTGAAAGTACCATCGTAACGAGAGTCATTTGTTTTATCGGCAAAGGTGTTCTCAATTGCACCAATGGTAGGAGCCATCCGATTCCAAGGACGGCCTAACGCCTGAGCTGCTTCCCGCTGAACAGAAGATGTAGCCCCTGTTCCATTGGGATTGCTGGCGCTTCTGATGTTGGTATAGTTCCAAGTCATCATCCAGCCGGCAAAGTTATCCGGGGCACCGCCACTACCAAAGGTAAGGCTACCCCCATTGTACAACTCGCTTGATTCGGTATGGTCAGCAAACAGCAGCATTTCAGCATTGCGGTCGTTTGTTGCCAAGTGTACATCATAATATGTTGGCTGCAAACGGAACGGACCAGGACTCGCAATACCCTCTGTTGCTATGTCATACGCCTGCTGATAATAATACTGGGCGTTACGACCGTCAGGATCTGTTCTTGGAGTTTCCGGGAAGGTCGGAATGTTGTTAGGGTTTTCGAGCCACCAAGCGTAGGTCAAGTAAGCTTTTGCTAGATAAAGGCGGGCAAGCGTTTTGGTTGCGCCTCCAATAACCCGTGGGGTCGCCGGCAAATCATTAATTGCGATCAGCAGATCAGGGAAAACTGCTTTCGTATAGACCTCGGGTACCGTATTGCGGACTGATGTTCTGATTGGATTGGTGTTGAATTCCAGTTCGCCGGAACCCAAGTCTAAGGGCACCCCGCCAAACGTTTGCACCAGCATGAAGTAGTCGAAGGCGCGGAAGAATCTCGCTTCGGCAACAAGGGCTGGAGAAACGGTTCCTACTGCGGTGGCATTTTTGATAATGCCACTGGCTGTATTGATGTTTGGAAAAGCAGCAGTCCACAATCTATCTGCCCGGCTGTTATTGGCGTTAAGTGCTGCTCGGCCGGAGAAGTCCATAGCCAGAAAGTTCTCGTCAGCATCTCTGCCATACGTTACTTCATCTGTGCCGGTAAGAGTAGCGTTATAGAAGTAAGCATCCCCGTAGATGTAGCGCAAGTGAGCGTACATGGATGTTAACCCACCAGCAACACCTCTTTCTGTCTGGAAGAAGCTAGGCTCGTAAATACTCCGAGGCTCTTCTTCCAACAGATCCGAGCACCCAGCCGCGGACATGGAGATGAGGGCCGCTCCGATGAAAAATTTTATGTTAAAGGGTTTCATTTTTCTCTTTTTTAGAAGGTAAGATTCAGGCCTACGAGGTAGCTGCGGGTTGCAGGTGCGTTAGTACCAATTGTCAACAGACGGGCCGGAACGCCAGTAGTTACTGCCGCATTTTGGTCGGCAAAAGAGTTCGTCTCAGGGTCCATACCTGATTCTCTGTTGTAAGGGGAGAACATCACAAATGGGTTCTGAGCTGTCACGTAAAGTCGCAGTCTATTCACTCCAGCACTCTGTAACCACGCGTTGTTGTCAAAGTTATAGCCAAGGGAAATGGTGCGTATCTTCAAGTAAGAGGCATCAAAGTAACCTAGCGTACTGCCATACTTTGGGTTGTCGCCGCTCGTGAGACCACCTGGCTTAGGATATTTGGCGCCCGTGTTCTCTGGAGTCCAGTAATCCACATCTACGTTGCCCCGGCGACCGTTCAGCAGATTGAGGTAGCCAGATGAACCATACAAGGTACTATTGAGGATACCACCGCTCTGAAAGGCACCTACTGTGCTCAAATCAAATCCTTTATAGGCAACACGGGTGTTGAAACCTCCTAGAAAGTCAGGGTTTACGTCCAGAATTTGACGGTCTAGTGGACCGATTGGTCTGACAGGGGTACCATCTGGGTTATAATCGCCGGTGTATTTCACCTTAATCATACCGGCATTTCCTCCTGGCTCAAGAATGTTTCTGTATGGATCTTCTTCTTGCCACAAGCCTATTTTCTCATAATCATAGATTACGTTGATAGGTTTGCCAACAAACCACCAGTTGCCTTCATCCCTCTGTTGCTCACCAGCAAGTGACACAATCTTGTTGCGGTTGGCATACAGGTTGACACCAGCTTCCCAAGTCCAGCCGTTAAGATTCTCTAAGATCACACCATTCAAAGAGAGTTCTATCCCTTTATTTTGGGTAGCGCCAATGTTGGCAGTATAGCTGTCCACGCCAGAAGTGGGAGGCAATGGCAAACCAAGCAGAATATCTTCGGTGTTGGTTACGTAATACTCAACTGTACCAGAAAGGCGGTTGTTCAAGACAGCGAAATCCAACCCGTAATTCCAGGTTTTAGAAAATTCCCAACCTAAGGTAGGGTTTGGCAACTGGCTTACGAATAGACCCGTCTGGTAGTTAGTAGGACCAAAATTGTATGGTCTGGTAGCTAAAAGCCCAAGGGTTGCATACGGGGCAATAGCTTGGTTTGATGTTACACCGTAACCAGCTCGCAGTTTCAACATATTTACGGCAGGAACACTCTGCATGAATGCTTCTCTGGCTATATTCCAGCCTACCGACACCGCAGGGTAGGTATTCCATTTATATCCTTCAGAAAGTCTGGAGGAACCATCTGAACGGACCGTAGCGGACAACAAATACCGGTCATCATAGGAATACATTACTCGTCCCATGTAGGACAACAGACCGAATTTCCGGTACTGTTGATCACCGGGGCTTACGGTGATTTCGCCGGCGGCTAGCCCTAGGTTATAGTACTGGAAGGCGTCAGAAGGAATATCTCTTGCTGCAATCCGCGACTGGTTGAAAATGTTATTCGAGGCAGAATATAAGGCCAGGGCATTTATATTATGCTTCTCAGCAAAGGTGCGGTCATAGGAAAGAATGTTCTCAATAGTCCAGTCTGTAGTGACCTGGTTACTAACGGATGCCGTGGAAGGTGTAGTGGGGTTAACAGCGTTTATCCCCTGTCCGGTATAACCACCACCCTGGGCCTGCCGATAGTTTACCCCTAGGTTGACCCGATACTTCAACCCCTCTACTCCAGGAATTTTAGCTTCCCCGAATATGGTGTTGTAAGTGGCCAACGATCTGGTTTCACTCAACCATTTATCGCTCAAATCTTCTACTATGTCTTTTGTATAGACCCACTGCTCATCCAAGGGCATTCTAATGGTTCTTTTCAAGGTACCATCAGGATTGTAAGGATTGGCGATTGGCGACGAATTCAAGGTGCCATATATACCCACATTGGAGCCTTCGGATAGGCCATAAGTATTATTGGTAGTGAAACCCAACCGGATATACTTACCAACTCCTTGGTCGAGCGTACCACGTACGGAATAGCGGGTGTATTGCTGGGTAGGGATTACGCCTTCTTCCTGGTAGTAGCCCGCATTGAAGTTATAACGTCCGTTCTCAGTACCACCGGAAACACCTAAGTTGTGGTTCGACTGAATACCAGTTCTATACAGCAAATCCTGCCAATCGGTATTCACATCATCGGCTTCATCCAAGGAGTTAGTATAGACGCCCGCTGCTTTGCGAAGCGCAACAAACTCAGGCCCCTCCATCATGTCGTATTTGGCGAAGACTGTCTTAGCGCCAACAAACCCATCGTATGTTATTTGCGGTTTCTGACCTGCTTTACCCGCTTTGGTGGTTATCAGGACAACTCCATTTGCCCCCGCGATCCGTAGATAGCCGTGGCAGACGCATCCTTCAAGATATCTACACTCTGAATATCGTTGGGGTTGATGTCACCGATGGATCCTGGGAAAGGAATGCCATCCAATACTATCAACGGGTCATTACTGGCAGAAAGTGAGCGTGTTCCGCGTATCCGAATTTGCGTGCTCGCGCCCGGCTGGGAGGAGGATTGCGAAAACTGCACACCTGGCAAACGGCCTTGCAAGGCCTGTGAGATATTAGCAGATGGCACTTCGCGCAAGGTCTCTCCATTGATAGAAGCAACTGAACCCGTTACCGCTTCTGCTCTCTGCACGCCGTAACCAACTACCACTACCTCGTTCAACTGCTTCGTATCCTCGGCTAGTGTTACATCGAGCGTTGACTGGTTGCCGACGGGTACCTCCTTAGCGGTATAGCCTACAAATGAAAATACCAAAGTAGATCCTGGTGCTGCTGCTACCGTAAACCGGCCATCTGCGTCGGTTGCGGAACCAGTATTGGACCCTTTGACCACCACGTTTACACCGGGCAACCCGGTACCATCGGCCGCCACTACACGACCGGAAATAGTTTGAGTATCCTGGGCTTGTACCTGCACAGGGACGAGCGTGGCCCCGACTAGGGGCAGGCTGGTGGCCACCGCTAGCGGCCAACTCAGCCCGAAGACCGTTTTTCGTAATGATGAATGCATGGAAGTGGGATGTTTGAGGTGTGAGAGTAAGCTTAATTTCTAGTGGAACTAGCTCCTAGAAGCCAATGGAATTGCCTCCATCCACGGGGAGGGAAGCGCCGGTGATATAGCGTGCGGCCTCGGAAGCCATAAATACAGCTGCATGGCCAATATCAGAGGGCTGGCCGAACTTCCCCATGGGCGTGCGGCGCATGGCCCGGTCGCGGCGGTCGGGGTCGCTGTTCATGGCGGTACGACTCATCTCCGTTTCGATGAAGCCTGGTGCAATGGCATTCACCCGCACGTTGTGCTTGGAGAACTCTGAGGCCAAAACCTTTACCATGCCCTCTACTGCGGACTTAGACGCAGCATAAGCTACTACCCGGTCGATACCATAGTAGGCCGCCATCGACGAAATCATGATGATCACCCCGCTCTGACGCTCTACCATGCGCTTGGCGCAGGCCCGGGTAAGCGCAAAAACGGCGTTCAGGTTGGTGTGAATAATGCGGTTAAAATCTTCGTCAGTAACTTCGAGCGCAGGCTTTTTCATATTTATCCCGGCGTTGTTTACCAGAATATCCAACGGGCCATAGGTAGCTTCAATTTGAGCTACTAAGCACTCCAAAGTGGCTAGTTCATTGACATCATTGGTGAGGTAATGAGCAGATTCGCCGAGCTCAGCAACAGCCTCTTGTAGCACTGACTCACGGCGGCCAGTAATAATAACGGTTGCGCCCGCAACTGTCATGCAGCGAGCTATTTCCAGCCCGATGCCGGTACCACCACCCGTAACTAGCGCCAGCTTTCCTTCCAGGGAAAATGGATTAAGCTGATGCTCTCCGCTAGGCTGGGTGTGCGATGAAATAAGGTGCTCGACGTGTGCCATACGAGAAACGATGATACGGTATAGATTAGCGCAATTGATAGATGTCGACCAGCTCTTTGATTTCGGCGAGCGGGCGTGTGGGAGGCGTGAGCGAAGGTGGAATAGGTCGCTTTGCGTAGGTCTGGAAGTAGAGTACGCAGGCGTCGCGCCACCAAAGGGCCTCGCGGTGCTGAATGCGCAGGCGGGAAGCTACATCGGTGTGCTGCTCGGGGTCTACTTTCGGCTTCACCTTCTCCCATTGCTGCTGCATCCACACCACCGAGTCGGTACCAGTGTAGTAGCGGGTAGCTAGCTCATCCCAGAGCGTATTGCCGGTGCTCAGCCGCTGGCCCCAGGGCACGTGGTGAAACCACAGCAGGTAGTTGGGTGGGCAGGTGGCCGGATTTCCCCAGAGCTGGCCCACCTGTGGGGCGTACAGGCTCAAGGCGTTGGAACCTTTGGCGGTGCGGTCGAAGCCGAGACCGACGGAGTCGGCTTTGTGATAGTACACTGAAGTCCAGTCGGGGCGGGCGCTTTTTTCCAGCCAAGGCTCGGGGCCATAGTGGATGCTCTGCCCCATAATGTGGTGCAGACCCAGCGGCGTGGTGTAGCGCACATAAATGTTGCGCGACTGGTTGAGAACCTGCGAAATCGTGCGCACAGCCTCGGGCTCCGCTGTCAGCGTCATTTTGGTCCACTCCTCGGCAATGGCGTCCGATTTCAGCGTGTGGTCCCAAGCCAGCCGGCCGAAAGCGTACCAGTTGGCCTGCCCCACAGGGTGGCCCGTCCAGTTGCGGTCGGAGCCGATGTTGGCAACGCCGGCAATGCCGCTTATGCTGTGTTTCTCGAGGGTGCCATCGACCACCTTTGCCACCGTCGAACCTTTGCCCTGGGAGTAGGTGTCGGACTCCAAGCATTCCTTGATAAGTGGCCCCAAGTACACCAAATGGGTTGCAAAGCCTAGATACTCCTGGGTCAACTGCACTTCCAGCACGAGTGGGGTGCGTGGCATAGCGCCAAACAGCGGGTGAAATGGCTCGCGCGATTGAAAGTCAATGGGGCCGTTTTTCACCTGCACCAGCACTTTGGGGTCAAACTTGCCGTCGAGCGGTTTAAACTCCTCATATGCCTCCTTGAATCGGTCGCCTTTGGAGTTGGCTTTGTACACGAAGGCTCGCCACATCACAATGCCATCGTGCTGACCCAACGATTCGGCGAGCATGTTGGCACCGTCGGCGTGGTTGCGGCCGTAGTCTTGGGGGCCGGGTTCGCCCTCCGAGTTGGCTTTCACTAGAAAGCCGCCGAAGTCAGGAATAGTCTTGTAAATCTCATCAGTGCGCGCTTTCCACCACTGCCGCACTTTGGGGTCGAGCGGATCGGAAGTAGAAAGCCCCCCAATGAGTTTAGGGGCCGCCCACATCACCGACAGATACACTCGAATGCCATAGGGCCGCATCACATCGGCGACCGCTGCCACCTTGCGCAAATATTCAGGCGTCAGGTAGCGCGCGCTGGCGTTCACGTTGTTAACTACAATGCCATTGATACCAATAGAGGCGTTGGCGCGGGCATAATCCTGATAGCGTGGATCGATGACTTCGGGCAATTCCAGCCATTTCCAGATCGAAGAACCCGCGTAGCCCCGCTCCACGGTGCCATTGGGGTTGTCCCAATGATTAAGCATGCGATACTGAATGCGCGGCTGACTGGTCAGGGCTGCCGTGGGGGGCATTTGTCCGGTCTGGATGTGGCGAAGCAGGGCAAAGGCGCCGTAGAGCACGGCCGCATCGGTAGGGCCGGTTATGACTAGTCCACCATTTTGCTCCGATATTTTGTAGCCTTCCTTGCCTAGTGTGGGGTCGGGGGCTACTTGCAAACGGATACGCCCTTTACCGCCCGATGCTCCCACCAACACCGGGCGGCCCAACAAACCTTGCAGCCCGAGTTGCAGCTCGTGGGCGGCCGTTTGTAAAGTAGGCGATGCTCCATTTTCTAGTGTAATGCCCTTAGCCTGCGCCTGCCAAGCCTTGCGCAAGCGCGCATCTGGCAGCTGATCATACTTTAGCCACAAGCGGTAGCCATCGTCGGCAAGCCCCTGTTGAAGGGAGCCAACGCATAGAACTACAAGCAGGAGCAGAAAGCGGAATCGCATAGGTGAGAGGGCAAATGAGACGTATTAATTGACGCGCGAAGCGAAAGAAGAAGCAGTAGTGTGCGCTGGGGGGCTTTTTTCAGCTTCCTGCATACTGCGCCGAATTCCCAGCTCTAACCCGCGCAACTCCGCCAACCCACGCAGCCGCCCGATAGCCGAGTAGCCCGGATAGGTGCGTTTCTCTAAGTCGTCGAGCATCTGATGACCGTGGTCGGGGCGCATGGGAATAGCCGCGTTGCCTTCACCCGTCTGGGCCCGGCGCAGCTCTTCACGCACCAGTTCTTTCACGACCGCATACATATCCACGTCGCCGGTGAGATGATCGGCCTCGTGAAAATTGCGCGGGTTTTCTTCGCGCTTGGTGGCCCGGAGATGAATAAAATGAATGCGGGGGGCAAATCGGCGCGCCATACCGGCCAGGTCATTATCTGGCCGAACTCCTAAGGAGCCTGTGCAAAACGTCAGGCCATTGGCCGGCGAATCATACGCTTGCAGCAGCCCAGCAAGATCAGCTTCAGTGCTTACTACGCGCGGCAAGCCCATAAGCGGGTACGGCGGGTCGTCGGGGTGAATGCACAGATTAACGCCCACCTCTTCTGCTACCGGACCTACTTCCCGCAGAAAGTAGTACAGGTTTTCGCGCAACTCAGCAGCACCAATAGCTGCGTACTCATCTAGCAAACCTTGAAATTTACTTAGCTGAAAGGCTTCCTCGGAGCCAGGCAACCCAAGCAGCACGGTATCCGATAACGTTTGCAGCTCAGCCGGCGACATAGCGGCAAATTGAGCCCGAGCTGCGGCTGCTACGGTTGAGTCGTAATCGTTTTCGGCGCCAGGACGCTTTAAAATGCACAGGTCGAAAACGGCGAAGTCCTGCCACACAAACCGTAGCGCCCGTGAGCCGTCAGGCATCTGGTAGTTCAAGTTAGTCCGCGACCAATCCAGCACCGGCATAAAGTTGTAGCACACCGTCTGTATGCCACAGGCGGCCAAGTTGCGCAACGACTCTTTATAGTTCTCTATATACTGTGTGCGGCTGGGTAAGCCTTTCTTAATATCCTCATGCACCGGCAGGCTTTCTACTACTGCCCAGTGCAAGGCCGAATACTGGCCATTATCTGCTTCAATCAACTGCTGCCGCGCTTGAATTTCCTCTGTTGGCCACACCACTCCTACCGGTAACTGGTGCAGGGCCGTAACTACGCCGCTACACCCCGCTTGGCGGAGTGAATAAAGAGAAACCGGATCATGAGGTCCGAACCAGCGCATCGTGTGCAACATGGGCACTATTTATTATAAAAGTCCAATTAACTTTAAGCTCCATAGCTTGTATCTAAAGGTTTGCTGAAAACCCCGCAACAAGCTATTCTGGGTGACTTGTTCTCGAAGATAGAATAACAATTGCAACCGAAAGCAAAAAAAAACATGGCCTAACGGGCTGATTTCTAAATAAAAATATCGAAAACGTTACCGGAAACGGTTTCGATAGGTAATCTTAAAACTCCTCAAGACAAAAAATAATTTTAGATTATCTTCGAATAATCAAGGAGGATATTTCGGAGTGCTTCTTCTCTACTGTTTGAGCATTTCGAAATAATACTATTCATATTATGATGAAATGCACAAAGTGCACCTCCGCTGATGCGGTGATGCGGGCAGGCTTCATTCGGGGCCGCCAACGGTTCTTTTGCAAGTCCTGCGACTATCACTTCACGGATAACAAGGCTCTGCCGGCGCCGGAGCGCAAACGGCACCAAACCACCATCAGCGACGTGGCAAAAGTGCTGGGCGTAGCGCCTTCCACGGTGTCGCGCGCGCTTAATGGCCACTCCGACATCAACTCCAATACCCGGCAGGCTATCATTGACGTGGCCCGGCAGTTAGACTATCAGCCTAACTTATTGGCTCAGAGCTTAAAGAGCAGCGAAACCAAGACCATTGGCGTTGTTATTCCGGATATTGAGCGGCCCTTTTTTGCCACGGCTATCAGTGGTATTCAGCAAGTAGTGACGGAAGCGGGCTACCGCGTCATGATTTGTCAGTCAAAGGAATCGTATGATGTGGAAGTCAGTAACGTGCAGGCACTTATTGCCAGCCGTGTAGATGGGCTACTGATTTGTCACTCTCGCGAAACCCAGAACTTCGACCACGTGAAGCCGCTGGCCTGCCGCGGAATTCCGGTGGTGCATTTTGACCGGGTGAGCAACGAGGTAGATAGCGCTAAAGTGATTCTGGATGACTGGAATGGCGCTTTCAACGTAACCGAGCATCTGATTGAACAGGGCGCGCAACGCATTGCCATCCTGGCCGGACCCGAGTCTTTGCTCATCAGCCGTAATCGTTTAGCGGGCTACCAGCATGCCCTTAAGCGTAACCAAATGCCGCTCCGCCCCGAGTATGAGGTGCACATAGAGTTTCAGCCGGAAGAAGCCGTAGCCGCCTTAGATGCGTGGCTGGCCTTGCCGGAGCCGCCTGACGCCATTTTTGCCATTAACTACACCAATGCCTTCGATTTGCTAGTGGCGCTCAAAAAGCGCGGCCTGCGAGTGCCGGAAGATATGGCGGTGGTAGGATTCGGCGACGAGTTTATGGCGTCGATGATCGAACCGGGCTTAACGACCGTGGACCTTCACCCTTACCGTATTGGGCAGCAAGCGGCGCGGCTTTTTTTGGAGCAGATGCGGCTAAAGGAAGCATTTCAACCCCGTACCTTCGTTATCTCCGGTGATCTGGTTATCCGGCAGTCCTCCCTGAAAGGCAAGGGGGGCTATTTTAAGCTGGAAATTTAGAAATTGACGCCTCCAATCATTCTATCACGCAGCGACTCTGGAAGTGACCGTCTGAGGTTTGATAGCGCACCACATAAATGCCCCCCGGTAAGCCTGCCAGCGCTAGGTCGCCTTCTGCCATATCCTTTACCGATTGGGTGCGAACCACTTGGCCGCTTTGGTTGATAATATGCAAGGTAGCCGCGACGGCTGGTCCGGTATAGCGGTAGTGCGCGCGCCCAGCAACCACTACCGTCGGATACACGTCGAAGCCAGGTGCAGCTTTAGACAGGTGTACGGCCCGCACCGGCGAATAGCTTATGGTACCATCGAGGTCGGTTTGGCGAAGGCGATAATAAACAATCGGTTCTCCCAAGGGTAGCTGCGCATCGCGGAAATTATAGTGGTGCGCGGCAGTGCTCGTACCGGCGCCCTTAAGTTTGGCGATGGTGGCAAAAATTTGCCCCCCAGTGCTGCGCTCCACCGCGAAACCGGCATTTTGGGTTTCAGAAGCCGTAGTCCAGGTTAGGCTCACCGCCGATGCGCCGCTGGCTACAGCCGTAAAGCTTACCAACTCAACTGGTAAGGGGGCAACACTAGCCCCTTGGTATAGATAGACTTGGCCTTGTCGGTTGTTGGCATACGGGTCGCCGATCATGATATCGTCATCCTCGTCCCCATCGATGTCGCCGACCCCGGCTACTACGCTGCCGAATAGGAAGCCATTCGTTCCTGCTGGCCTGCTCAATGTAATGGGGCTATTAGTACGCAGCCCAGAACTGGACCCCTGATAGAGATAGGCTCTACCCTTATTTCCCTCGGAACCATAGGCGCCAATCAATACATCGCTGTACCCATCGTTGTCAACGTCCCCTACTCCGGCAATGTCCAGCCCAAAAAAGCTCCCCGGCTTTGCCATAGGGTCATCAAGAGTTACATGGGTTGTATTTATCCCGGTAGGGCTGCCATTGTAGAAGTAGGCGCGGTTGGGGGTGCCACCCAGACCGGCAATAATCCCGACCAGAATATCAGAATAACCGTCGCCATTGACGTCTCCTGCCCCACACACATTTACCCCAAATTGGCTGAGCCTCACCCCATGGGGCTCATTTAGTATGGTGGGGGACGGAGCCAGTCCAGCGCTAGAACCGAGGTAGACGTACGCACGCCCCCGATTATTATTCGCGCCCTGTGCCCCAATCACCACATCCGCGTAGCCGTCTTGGTTCACGTCGCCGGCTCCGGCCACACTGACGCCAAACCAATCCTCGCCTGTTTTGGCTGGATTAATAATGATGCTAGGCGTTGTATTCAACCCCGAGCTTGTACCACGATAAAGGTACGCGCGCCCCTCATAGCTATTCGTACCAAAGGCTCCAACCAATACATCGTTATAGCTATCGCCGTCTATGTCGCCGATTCCCGCGACGCTATTGCCAAAATAATCGCTGCTATTACTCCCAGGAGAAGATAGGATAGTAGGAGTTTCGGTAAGGAGGCCCGTGCTAGAGCCGCGATAGAAATATACAAGCCTCGGTCCACTCCCAATGCTTTCAGCGCTGATGAGTACATCGGCGTACCCATCAGTATCTATGTCTCCTGCTGTTGCCATATTTTGACCGAAGGCACGAGTATTTGCAGGGGCTACTAAGACCGTAGGATCGGTAGTAACTAATCCATTCTTGCTACCGTGATAGAGGTACACCCGGCTTTTGTAAACAGAACCAGAATTGTTAAAGGTGTCGGCGGCGGCAATAAGGACATCGTCAAAACCATCGCCGTTTACGTCGCCAGCACCCGCTATGCGATGGCCGAAGGAGGTTCGCTTCTTCGAGCCAGGCTCCGCAATAGTACTAGGCGTGCTAATGAGCGGATCAATGACAAGGGGATAAATGGCGCGCGTATCATCCACCACCAGCGCCACCGTTTTGTTATCGTCGCTGAGCTGCATGCGCGACGCTAATACCCGGCCAGTGGCGTCCCAAGCGCGCAGGCCCGCGTAGCGCAGCACTTCTTTACCAGCTCTGAGCAAGCGCAGCGCTTGCCCATTCGGCTGCGCTGCTACCTGCAAATTTGTATGAAGCGCCAACTGCACTTGTACCGGACCAGCCAGGCCAGCCGGCCGCTGAAACAGGGTATAGTTTTGCCGTAATCCGGCCGGGGAGTTCTCATAATCGACGGCGAAGTCGGGGCCATGGGCATAAGCCACTTTGTTTTCCTGGAAATCAGCGCCTGAGGAAGATTTCTTAGGCATAAATTCCAGTATCCCGTCCCGTCCGATGCCCCGTAGCTTCAGGCTTAGCTGACCAGCCGGAGCAGCCTCGGCGTGGTTGGAAGTAGCTACCGTATAGCCATCCGCGTCCAGCGTGGCACGAAGTCCCTGATCAGGATTTGCAGCGAAAGTGGCCGGAGAAGATTTGCTGGATTGGTATAAAAAGTAGGCTCGGTGCCGGACGTCCATCAGCGCGGCCGCAACCCCTTCCTGCATGGGAATAGTCGGTAAGCCTGAAGCTGGCGCAAGGCCAAGGGCGGGGATCTCAGCCGGCCCACCCCCAAAAAGCCTGTTAGGTGCTTCTAAACTGGAAAAAAGCCCCCCATCGGAAGCCACAGTCTGAACAACGAGCGGCCGACGAGCAACCGCAAAATTTAAGAAGAAAAGCCCTCCACTAACAGTTGCTACAACAAGCAAGCCGACAGCGTAGGTACAGTGCCTCAAAAAAGAGGAAATACGCAACATAAAAACCAAAGTATAATATCTGATACATAGACACTTAACATTTCATAAGACACCAGTAGCCTGTAAGATCAGGAGTATGGAGGTGGCGCAGGCTGGTGGGGTGCGCGGGCCCCTTCACTAAACACGCAACTGGCGCAGGCCACAAGAAGCGTCCATAGATCTTTACTAAATATACATGCAAACGTTCTCGCAATTGAAAGCAAGCAAGAAAATTTATGACTAAGCTGAACTGTCGTCAGCAATAACCAGCCGAGCAGAAACTTACCTGAGTGGCTACGAGCTATTGTACTCTTTGTGAATGCTCGATTTTTAGCTTAGAAGCTCTTCTTCTCTCTTTAAAAACAAAACGGCTGGCTCCCAATTAAGCCAGCTACGCATATGTTGGCCCTGCATTACTAGTGGGCTAAGTTTTGGCCCACTAGTAATGTGCACTTAGCCAGCGGCTTATCAAATTTTTTATTTGGCTTCTAATTAAGGCTTTACTCTTTCAGCTATGTATACGTTGCTCCTACAAGGAGGCAGGGCCATCGGCAGTGATGGCAAGCGCTTACCCGTATATTTCCGTAGTATGGCTCAGCTTGTGTGAAAAGTACTTATTGCCGATCTTTGCATCCGTACTTATACTTAAGTTATTTATGCGCACTCCATCCTCTTTGGGCCCGCGTGAAGCGCACCGTCTCGCCTTTTTATTAGCATTTCAGTTGCCTTCTCACCCCTTTCTTACTCCTAGCCCATACCAGCAATTATTGCTTGAGGCTTTCGTGCGTGGGGAACTGACGATGGACCAAGTATTGGTGCATTTAGAGGCATACGAGTATGCACCGAAGGAGCAATCGGTCGTGTACGTAGCGTAGAGTCCTGCATGCTGGGTAAATAATCCGGAGGGGCTTCTAATTTCGACCATCGCAGAGGTAAACAAAAAGGCCGTTTCCTATTAGGAAACGGCCTTTTTGTTTAGGTAGCGGGGACAGGACTCGAACCTGTGACCTTTGGGTTATGAGCCCAACGAGCTACCAACTGCTCCACCCCGCACTGTTTGGTTCTGCAAATGTAAGAGGCTTTTTCGGAATTAGGTGGTGACGCGCAGCAAAAAAATGCATTTTGAGCTTTCCGCCCTGATAATCAGCCTCTTTATTCTCTGACAAATTTTTGAGTAAGTGTTTGGACCTAGAAGCGACTGGTAATTCCGAAGTGAATTTTAGAGGCATTAAGTGCCAGTTTTTGACTTAGCTGCGCTGATCGACCAACAGAATAAACTAGCTGGAATAAGCCCGCACCAGTGCGAAAGCTAATGCCTGCACCCATGCCCGTGGGCGTATCGGCGTTGGTACTTTGGGTTAGCTTACGTTGCAAGTACGCTTGATCGAGAAAGATAAACACGAAGGAATCGGGGCCAGTGAACTGGCGGTACTCCACGGTGCCGACAGCATAAGAACTGGCGTAGAAGGCAAACTCACTAAAACCGCGCAGCGTAGCCAAGCCACCCAATCGGAACAAGTCGTTGAGAAACAGACGGTCGTTGAGCAAAGACTCTCCTCGCACCCGACCGAGTAGCACACCGTTGCGGCCAATGGGATAATAGTATTCTGCACGGCCGCCGAGTGTAACCTGAGTAGAGCGCAGAGGGACTCGCGTGTAAAGCGTGTCGTTGAGGTCGGTGTTTTTGCTGATGCGCTTGTTGCCTACAGCGGCTAAGCCGCTAAAAAAAGCCCCCCGGCGCGGGAAATACAGGTCGTCGAGCGAGCTTTTGGAATAATCCAGTCCGTAAGAAGTGTACTCGGAATCGATGTTTTCGGGGAGAGCCTGTAGCTCCCGAAAGGTAGAGTCGGATAACAGGCGCGAGCTACGAAATTCGGTGAAAAAGCTTATGCGCCCGGCCCGCACCGTCGGATAGGTCACCTGCAGGCGAGGGCGAAGCGTTAGAAAAGCATCAGACTGCCGATAAAGGTTAAAATTGCCCCCCACCTCCAAGGGCGAGCCAAAAAAGTTGGGGTGCACATATTGGGCGTCGAGGAGTTGAGAGGCAGCGTCTACTTTGCGCCATTGGAGCCCCAACTGCTTGCCCCCACCGCGAATGTTGCGCAGGTTGATGGTCACGTCGCCGGTGAGCTGCACCTTGTTCTGGCCCGGGCCGGGGCTTGGGTTGGGCAGCACGCCTACAATGGCATCGAACTGGTTGGCGGGCCGGTCGTCGAGTAGCAGGTATACCCGCGCTTTCCCTTGGGCAAATCGCACCTCCGGCTCAGCCTTAACCTGTATATACGGTAGCTGGCGCAGCAGCCGGGTGATGGCGTCTACACGCTGCTGGCTGTAGGGTTGCCCAGGGAAAATCTGCAGATAACGGGTCAAAAACTGGGTTCGGGTTTTGGTATTGCCCAGCACCTGTAAAGAGTCGAATACGATAACGGGGCCTCGGTCGAGCACTACACGGCCTTCAATATCGGAGGCAATGAGCGCAACGGAATCGAGACGGACCGTGGCAAATGGGTATCCCTGGTTTTCGGCCTCAGCCAAGACGCGCTGTTGGAGCTGGGTCCAGTCTTGAGGGCGGAAAGGCTGGTCGCGGAAGAACTTTTCGCGGTAGCCGGCCTTGGTCAGCAGGCCGTCACCGAGGTTGCCATTGCGCAAGCGGGCCCACCGAAATTGCTCGCCCACATATATCCGTACTTGCACCGTATCGCGACTCCAACGCATAGTATCGGCGGAGGCGGTAAGGTAAGCGTCGGCTTGCAGGGCTAGTACTACGTCGCGGATGGTGCGCAGAGCGGTAAGCGAGTCGGGGGCGTTAGAACGAAACCGGTAACGTGCAAAGGTGGTTCGGTCTGCTTCCTCGGTATTAAGTTGAATAAATTTTGCCCCCCGCAGAGACTTACGCAGGTGCGTGGTACTAGTGTCGGGGCGGGCTGGTGGCAGCGGGGGCGTCTGGAGCGCTGGCTGGTTGGGCGCGGCTGGAGTGGGCGTTACCTGTGCCTGTGCTGCACCCGGCCAGCCCGCCAGCAGCATACCTATTACACAGTAAAAAAAAAGACGGGCACACATTAGGGCAAAGAACGTGGAGAGTGTGCACTTAATTTCAGTGGCTTCTCCAAAAGCAACCTGCCAATTTAAAGTGTTGCCTTTATCTACCAGTCGCTTGGTATCAGTTGGCAAGTACAGAAAGCGCAGTGGGAACAGTAAACTTTACTTTCTTTTTTAACGGCAGGTGATAGTTGTGGCCAATAATGATTAACCACTAGACTGCTCGCTCCCATGAAACTACTTCATTCATCCCCAACAATACCAGCTGAACCGGTGGCCGCGCTTCGGCAAGCCTTGCTGCACGACCGTGAGGCCGCACTTACCAAACTATACCGGCGCGCGTTCCCAATGGTGCGGCGGCAGGTGAAGCAGTTGGGCGGCACGGAGCAGGACGCGCAGGATGTATTCCACGATGCCTTGGTTGTATTCTACGAGAAAGCCATGGGCGGAACGTTGGTTTTAACGGCTTCGGCCAGCACGTACTTGGTAAGCGTTAGTCGGAACTTGTGGCGGCAGGAGCTCAGCCGCCGTAACCGGCATCCTTCCACCGAGTGGCAAGAGGACACGCAGGCGGCCGATGAGACGGCGGTGGCCACGCCAGAATCGGAAGAGGCCTTTTCGGTGCTGAGTTATGTAGAGCAGCTGGGTGAGAAGTGTAAGAGCATTCTGCTTTCCTTCTACTACTTCCAGCAGCCTTTGGAGCAGATTGCGTCCACTCATAACTACAGTAGTGTGCGCTCGGCCACGGTGCAAAAGTTTAAGTGCCTCGAGCGGTTACGCAAATCAGTTCGGGCTGTTCGGGCCGAGCTTTTAGCCTACTAAGTCATGCGACCAGAACTGAAGCGCATGCAACAAATTGAGCATCAGCTCTTGCCAACTTCCCCGCCCTTTGACCCGGCTAGTTGGGAAGTGCAGCTGCTAGTTGATGGCGATTTGCGTGCTGACACGGAAATACAACGCCTCCTATACCAGGGAATTCACTTGGCTGGCCAACGGCAGTTGCGCTGCGAGTTAGCCCTTATTCACCAGCGCCTGTACAGCCCGCACCGTAGTAGCTGGATTCAGATGGCCACCGCTAGCTTACGCTCCTTTTGGAGGCGCCACCTGCGCGGCCGAGCCTCCGGCTAACTTTTTCCTCGCTGTTTCATCCTTAGTCACGCACACGTTTACCTGTGCGCAGAAAACTTGTGTGCCTCTTATTTCGCCTTTTCACTTATGCTGACAAAACAAGAATTCCGCAAGTTCGCCGTCAAAGGTCAGGGCCTCAATGGCCTGGGTGTTGATCAGTATCTGCACCATATCGAAGGACAGGCGAATCATTTTATTACCAACATGACCCGTTCCGTGATTGAGGAGCGTCCTACACGCTTTGCTGAGATTGACGTATTCTCTCGCCTGATCATGGACCGCATTGTGTTCTTGGGGACCGCAGTAGACGATCAAATTGCAAACATCATCACGGCCCAACTCTTGTTTTTGGAGTCAGTTGATGCCAAGAAGGATATTCTGCTTTATGTAAACTCGCCGGGGGGCTCCGTGTATGCTGGTCTGGGCATTTATGACACCATGCAATATTTGGCTCCGGATGTAGCTACTATTTGCACGGGCTTGGCGGCCTCCATGGGCGCCCTTCTACTCGCGGGCGGAGCCGCGGGCAAGCGTTCGGCCCTCCCCCACGCCCGCGTCATGATTCACCAGCCTTCCGGTGGTGCCCAAGGTCCATCAGCTGATATTGAAATTTCCGCCCGCGAAATTCTGAAGATTCGCAAAGAGCTCTATGACATTTATGCGCACCATACAGGCAAAACATACCAGCAAATTCATGACGATTCTGACCGGGACTATTGGATGCGTGCTGACGAGGCCAAAGACTATGGGCTCATTGATGAAGTGCTGGAGCGCAAATAAATAAGTAGGCGGTGGGGTTTGAGTAGCTTGCCGAGTAATCAGAATTGAGTTGGGCTAAACTAATTGCACAACTCCAGCTGTTACTTCATACGCTTACTCTCCTTCCGAATGCCCGGCCTTTACCTCCACATCCCTTTCTGCAAACAAGCCTGCCACTACTGCGACTTCCATTTCAGTACTTCTATGGCACTGAAAGGCCGGCTAGTAGATGCGCTGGTGCGAGAGGTAGAGCTGCGCCGTGACTACCTAGGTCCTGAGGCCACGCTCGACACCATTTACTTTGGTGGAGGCACGCCCTCTTTGCTGACGGCGGCAGAACTAGACACTTTGTTTGGCGCCATTCATCAACAGTTTAAAATTGCCCCCCAGGCCGAAATTACCCTTGAAGCGAACCCCGACGACCTTACTGCTGATAAGCTTCGGGAACTGGCTGCGTCGCCCATCAATCGTCTGAGTATTGGTCTGCAAAGTTTCCACGAGCCGCACCTGCGCCTGATGAACCGGGCTCACTCCGCCGTCGAGTCGGCGCGGTGCGTGCGGCTGGCCCAGGATGCGGGCTTCGAGAATATCTCGGTGGACTTGATTTATGGAGTGCCCGCTCCCGACCACCGTATTTGGGAGCAGGATATGGCGTCGGCTTTTGCGCTGAATGTACCTCATCTTTCGTGTTATGCGCTTACTATTGAGCCGGATACCGTGTTTGGGCGGCGCCTGCGTAAAGGGCAGTTCACGCCGCCACCCGACGACTTCGTGGCCCAACACTTTGAAATGCTGTTGGCCCAAATAACCGCGCATGGTTACGAGCAGTACGAGATTTCCAACTTTTGCCGCCCCGGCCGCGAGTCGCGCCACAACTCAAACTACTGGCGCGGGGTGCCTTACTTGGGCCTAGGTCCGAGCGCCCATTCTTTTGATGGCACGAGCCGGGAGTTTGCGGTAGCGAATAACATGCGCTACGTCACCAGCCTGCTGGAGCAGAATGAGGTACCCACTACCCGCGAAGTCCTCTCGCCCACCGACCGCGCCAATGAATACCTGATGACCAGCTTACGCACCGCCCGAGGCTGCGACTTAGTGCGTCTGCGTCAGGAATTTGGGGTAGACTTACGCGCCCAACGCACTGAGTACTTGCGGGATTTGGAGCAAAACCAGTGGGCCACGCTGCACGATGAGGTGTTAATTCTAACGGATCAGGGAAAACTGCTGGCTGACCACATCACCCTAGAATTATTTCAGGCCGCTGGCTAAATCAATAAAATCAGCGTAATCTGTGCCTATGGAACGCCTGATTGATGCCCTCGCCGACGATGCCGACTTTTTTGTGGAGCACGTCCAAATCACTGCCATCGTTTTCGACACGACCGATGACGTAACGGTGTGGGCCACTACTTACTTCGACAACAGCCTGCATTTCTTTCACTTAGGCCTACAGTTTCCAGCCTTAGACCTACTGCTTCGCCTAGCTGGCGAGCGAGCGGAGCCATTGCAAGAGGAAGTAGCCGAGGCGCTGGCTACCGTCACAGAATGGCCCTGCCTTCTGGAGTACACCACCGAAGAAAAGCCCCCCGTCCCCCTTCCAAACGTGGCTATGAAGCTCGCCTGCACGTATCCGGCTACGTTGGTAGATGAAGATGATGAAGGGGAGGGTGAAGAAGAGGAAGAAGTCGACGAAGACGAGGAGGATGACGATGAAATTGCCCCCCACAATATCTTTTACTTAGAAGGCGTGTATCTGCGGCTCGAACCGTAGGCGTATGTGCTGTTTGCTATAGAGTTAAAAACACTTTTTTCTCTCAGTCTAGTGGTTGGTTACTAAGCTTGGTCGTCATGCAGAGCGCAGCGAAGCATCTCGCGCGCTTCGTTGAATTACCATTGCAAGCAAACACGCGAGATGCTTCGCTCCGCTCTGCATGACGTTATTGTTAGTGATTAATTCAGCGGCTATTCACAATTCCGTTTAACCCATCTACTGCTCATGTTTTACCTGATTCCTGGTTTGGGTGCTGATGAGCGCGTTTTTCATAAGCTGCGTCCTTTGCTGCATGGTCCGTCTCAGGTGCTAGAATGGTTGAAGCCGATAGGCGATGAGCCGTTGCCGGACTACGTGCAACGGATGGCGACGGCAATTCCTGAGGATCAGGTTTGCTTTGTGGTGGGCGTATCCTTTGGCGGCGTGGTGGCTCAGGAAATCTGCCGTATCCGGCCGCGGGCCTGCTCAGTGTTGGTGTCCAGCATTCCGGATGCTGACCGATTACCTCCCCTACTGCGCCTCATTCGGGCGACGCGGGTGTACAAATTGGTACCTCCACCTTTGCTCAAGCTTTTTCCGTGGGCCGGACGCTGGTATTTTGGGATTGATGACAACCTGGAATACAAAATATTCAAGGCCATTCTGCTCGACATGGACTCCGCTTATACTAGTTGGGCCATCAAGCGACTCCTACATTGGGACAGCACCGGCGTTGGTAGCTGCGTACAGATTCTGGGCTCCCGCGACCGGGTTTTTCCGCCTTCTCCCGCGCCTGTCGATTACCTTATTCCCGGCGGCACACACTTTATGATTCTCACGCACGCGCAAGAGATAAGTCAGATTTTGAATGACTTACTCTACAAGCAGCAGGCAAAACAAGAAGCCTCTGCCGAAAAGCGTATTGATATCGCGCAGTAATTTCCTCCTCTTTCGCTCCCCCGAATGCTTGCTACCTATCCCTACTACGGTCACACCTTTTCCTTCAACCCCAGCGCACCGCTGGATATTTCGCTGCCTCTAGCACCTGGCTCAAACCAAGTGAATTGCTTTTGGGCCGAGCCAGTGCAGTTCGACACCATTCGGGTAGGCGATTTTGTGGGGAGTGTAGCGGAGGGCGGCAGCACTAATTATAAGCGTGTTCACCTCACGCCCCACGGCAACGGCACGCATACGGAGTGCTACGGCCACATCGCCACCGATTCGGAGGCAACTATCAACCGCTGCCTGCGGCGCTTTCTGTTTGTGGCGCGGCTTATTTCCGTGGAGCCACGCCAGCAGACCAATGGCGACCAAGTAGTGATGCTAGCGGACGCACAATCGGCGCTGGGGGGCATTTTCCCTGACTCTGCGGTATTGCCAGAGGCTATTATTCTGCGGACGCTACCTAATCATAAAGCCAAGCGCAACCGCCAATATTCCGGTACCAATCCTGCCTATATAGAGCTAGCACTAGCGCAGTACCTTGCCGATCATCACATCGAACACCTTCTGTTGGACTTGCCTAGTGTAGACCGGGAAGAAGATGGCGGCCAGCTCCTCGCTCACCATGCTTTCTGGCAATATCCTGAGCATACCCGACGCGCCAGCACGATTACGGAGCTGATCTTCGTGCCCGATGAGCTGAAAGATGGCCTGTATCTGCTTAACCTTCAGATTACCAGCTTGGAGTTAGACGCCAGTCCGAGTAAGCCAGTAGTATACCGTTTGAGCTAGCTATTTTCTCACCTTACCAACACGAACGTAAAAAGCCCCCAGGTAGAGTCTGGGGGGCTTTTTGATTATTCTATCATCTGACCACAACATGCGTGGCGTCCGATTAGCTAGTAGCTCAGACTAAGCAGCAGTTGCTTCGGTCAGCTCAGTCTCGTCGATAACGGGTACTACCGATACGAACGAGCGGTCCTTGCGGCCCTTGCGGAACTGCACGGTGCCGTCTACCATAGCGAACAGGGTGTGGTCCTTGCCGATACCCACGTTCTGACCGGGGTGATGCTTGGTGCCACGCTGACGAACGATGATGTTGCCAGCAATAATGCCTTGACCGCCGAAGATCTTCACGCCCAAGCGCTTAGAATGCGATTCGCGGCCGTTGTTAGATGAGCCGACGCCTTTCTTATGTGCCATTGTTGTATATGTTGTGCGTTAGTGGTGTTGAATTGTCTGGTGGTGCTAAGTGTATCTTCACCTAGCAACGCAATCAGTCAATTCAATTACCCGATGCTGTTGACCATTACTTTGGTGTAGTCCTGACGGTGGCCGTTGAGCTTCTTGTAGCCCTTACGACGCTTCTTCTTGAACACCAATACCTTGTCACCTTTTACTTGGGCCAAGATGGTACCCTTCACTTTCACGTCCAGGAACGGAGCGCCGATAGTGAGCGAACCGTTATTATCGGTCAGGAGCACGTTGCCCAGCTCAACTACGTCTCCGACGTTGCCGGCTAGTTTGTGGGTATAAACAAATTTCTCGGCTTCGACCTTGGTCTGCTTGCCAGCTATGTTGACGATTGCGTACATCGGCGTCTCGCGTGTTTTAAAAATGGGAAGGCAAAAGTAACAGGTTTAAGATTCAAAACCAAACCTAACTCACTAGTCTTCATTTGGTCGGCTGCCAGAACAGCTCTCCTGTTGAGCTGGCAAACAGTCTTTTAACAGCACGCGCCGGGTACGCGAATACACTTTTTGTGGATAAGTTGGATTGTCCACAGTCGAAATGTTGATAAGTACTCAAAATTCGGGCGTTTTAGGCCAGATTTGGCTCCTTACTGCAAAAATATTATCAACAAGTCATCAGTGAGCATAGCTAAAAATTAACAGAATAAAAATGCTTTTCGGGGGCATTTTGCCAGTAGTCGGGTTTATATTTGATCCATTGACCAGCCAAATTTTATCCGAAGCTGGACTAAACAATTCTGTTTAACGCAGGGTTGGCAAGCCACTACCTGATCATATTTTTGGTCACGTTTCACCTTCAATACGCTATCTGTTATGGAACCACTGCTCGTTGAGAACCCCAACCGCTTTGTGCTATTCCCCATCCAGAACGATGATGTCTGGCAATTTTATAAAAAGGCAGAGGCTTCCTTCTGGACCGCTGAGGAAATAGACCTCTCTCAAGACCAGAAAGACTGGGAAAACCTCAACGATAACGAGAAGCACTTCATCTCGCACGTGTTAGCCTTCTTCGCCGCCTCCGATGGCATCGTGAACGAGAACTTGGCTGTGAACTTCATGCAGGAAGTGCAGATGCCCGAAGCGCGCTGCTTCTACGGCTTCCAGATCATGATGGAAAACATTCACAGCGAGACCTATTCGCTGCTGATTGACACCTACATCAAAGACCCCAAGGAGAAAGACCGCCTCTTCAACGCCCTGGAAACCGTACCCTGCGTGAAGAAGAAAGGCGAGTGGGCCCTGAAGTGGATCAACTCTGAGGACTTCGCCGAGCGCATCATCGCCTTCGCAGCTGTGGAGGGCATTTTCTTCTCTGGCTCGTTCTGCTCAATCTTCTGGTTGAAGAAGCGCGGCCTGATGCCTGGTCTTACCTTCTCCAACGAGCTAATCTCCCGCGACGAAGGTCTGCACTGCGACTTCGCTTGCCTGCTCTACGGCTACCTGCAAAATAAGCTCTCGGAAGAGCGTGTGCATAGCATCATCCGCGACGCAGTAACCATTGAGCAAGAGTTCGTAACGGATGCACTGCCCGTGAACCTGATCGGGATGAACGCCAAAAACATGGCGCAGTACATCGAGTTCGTGGCTGACCGCCTGCTTGTGTCTCTGGGTTACAGCAAGATCTACAATGCTTCTAACCCCTTCGATTTCATGGAAATGATTTCGCTCCAGGGTAAAACCAACTTCTTCGAGAAGCGCGTGGCCGAGTATCAGAAAGCCGGTGTGATGAGCGAGCGTACCGAGAATGCCTTCTCGCTCGACGAGGATTTTTAAGGTATTGATTCTAAATAAAAAGCCCCCCGGCGTTGGTTGGGGGCTTTTTTATTGGCTGGTTTGTCGTTCAACGAGGCCTCACCCCCTAGCCCCCTCTCCTAGGGGAGAGGAGGAACTAGCTTTATCAAACTAGATTTCTAATAATGACTAATATTCCAGAAGAGCTAAACGCTAGTTCCTCCTCTCCCCTAGGAGAGGGGGCTAGGGGGTGAGGCCACTCCTTAGTGCCGCCTACCAAATTTCCCTCAACACTACAACCCAATTTCACTCCCAAAATTTAGCACCTATCCCTTAGTGCCACCCATCAATTTTGCCCCCCAGCGCTACATTTTTGGACTATGTGGATAACTTCTGTTGATAAGTCTTGTCCTACCCAACTGTAAGAAATATCTTCCGCAACGATTAGCCACATCCATTCGCGGCTTACCCCAATTTCCCGATTATACTGCCTGCTCTCACAGAGCCGGCAAACTCATATCCAACTACCAAAACGCACACGCTTATGCTGGTAATTAAACGCGACGGCCGGCGCGAATCCGTGAAATTTGACAAAGTCACGGCGCGCATCGAGAAGCTCTGCTACGGGCTCAACATGGTGTATGTCTCGCCAATAGAAGTGGCCAAAAAGGTCATTGACGGGATTTATGACGGCGTTACGACGATTGAACTTGACAACCTGGCGGCCGAAACTGCGGCTTCGCTCACCACCAAGCACCCCGACTATGCTATTCTAGCGGCCCGCATTGCCGTGAGCAACCTGCATAAGGTGACCTCGAAGTCGTTCAGCAGCACCATGAAGCGGCTGTACACCTACGAGGACCCCAAGACGGGCGAAAACGCTTCGCTCATTGCCAAAGACGTGTGGGAAGTTATCCACAAGCACGCGGCTACCCTCGACTCGGCTATCCTCTACGACCGCGACTACAGCTACGACTACTTCGGGTTCAAAACCCTGGAGCGCTCTTACCTGCTGCGCGTGGATGGCAAAGTAGTAGAGCGGCCTCAGCACATGCTCATGCGCGTGGCCATCGGTATTCACAAGGACGATATCGACTCGGCCATTGAAACCTATGAGTTGATGTCGGAGCGCTGGTTTACCCACGCGACGCCTACCCTCTTCAACGCGGGTTCTCCGAAGCCCCAGCTGTCGTCGTGCTTCCTGCTCACCATGAAGGACGACTCCATCACGGGCATTTACGACACGCTGAAAAACTGCGCTCAGATTTCGCAGTCGGCGGGTGGTATTGGCTTGAGCATTCATAACGTGCGGGCTACGGGCTCCTACATCAAGGGCACAAACGGCACCTCCAACGGCATCATCCCGATGCTGAAGGTGTTCAACGACACGGCCCGCTACGTGGACCAAGGGGGAGGAAAGCGCAAAGGTGCCTTCGCTATCTACATCGAGCCCTGGCACGCCGACATTTTCGACTTCCTCGACCTCAAGAAAAACCACGGCAAAGAAGAAAATCGTGCCCGCGACCTGTTCTACGCTCTCTGGACGCCCGACTTGTTCATGAAGCGCGTGGAAGAAAACGGCGACTGGACGCTGATGTGCCCTAACGAGTGCCCCGGCCTGGGCGACACCTGGGGCGAGGACTTCGAGCGCTTGTACCGCAAGTACGAGAAGGAAGGCCGTGGCCGCAAGACCATCAAGGCGCAGGAGCTGTGGTTTGCCATTCTGGAAAGCCAGACTGAGACCGGCACGCCCTACATGCTGTTCAAGGACGCGGCCAACCGCAAGTCCAACCAGCAGAATCTGGGCACCATCAAGTCGTCGAACCTGTGCACCGAGATTATGGAGTACACCGACGAGCACGAAATTGCGGTCTGCAACCTGGCTTCGCTGGCCTTGCCGCGCTTCGTGAAGGAAGGTGAGCAGAAGGGCCAGCTGGTGTTCGATCACCAAAAGCTCTACGATGTCACGTACCACGCTACCAAGAACCTGAACAAGGTTATTGACATCAACTATTACCCCGTGCCCGAGGCCGAGCGCTCCAACCGCCGTCACCGCCCCATCGGGCTGGGCGTGCAAGGGCTGGCCGATACGTTTATTGCGCTGCGGATGCCGTTCGAGAGCGACGAAGCCACGGGCCTGAACAAGGATATCTTCGAGACCATTTACTTCGCAGCCTGCACGGCTTCGATGGATTTGGCCAAGAAAAATGGCCCCTACGAAACCTTCGCCGGCTCGCCCATGAGCCAGGGTAAGTTTCAGTTCGACCTCTGGAACGTGACGCCCGACTCGGGCCGCTGGGACTGGGAAACGCTACGCGCTCAGGTAATGGAGCACGGTATGCGCAACTCCCTGCTGGTGGCGCCTATGCCCACGGCCAGCACCGCCCAGATTCTCGGCAACAACGAGTCGTTTGAGCCTTACACCTCCAACATCTACGTGCGGCGCGTGCTGAGCGGGGAGTTTATGGTCGTAAACAAGCACTTGCTCAAGGACCTCATCAAGCTCGGCATCTGGAACGAGCAGATGAAGAACGAAATCATTGCCGCCAACGGCTCGGTGCAGAACATCGCCCGCATCCCGCAGCACATCAAAGACCTCTATAAGACGGTGTGGGAAATCTCCCAGCGCCGCATTATCGATATGTCGGCCGACCGGGGGGCATTTATTTGCCAGAGCCAGAGCCTGAACCTGCACGTGATGAACGTGAACTTCGGCAAGCTTACCAGCATGCACTTCCACAGCTGGAAGAAAGGCCTCAAAACCGGCATGTACTACCTGCGCACCAAAGCTGCCGCCGACGCCATCAAGTTCACGGTGCAGAAACAAGCCGCCGAGACCCTGGAGCCGCTGAACGTATCGGCCCAGAATGCTTCGGATATGGCTTGCTCGCTGGATAATCCAGACGCTTGCGAGGCCTGCGGTTCGTAAGGTGTTCGAAGGCTATAGTATCAACTTCGGTAAAGTCAACTGGTACTGGTGTAACAGTCTCAGCATTCTACAAGATGAAATAGAGGAGCTTCTCGAACTTCCTACTCGTAGTGGGCTTTACCCCAAAGAAGCTGGAGCTTACGAAGTTGTCGGATATACAAGGCACAGGAAATTTCTTTCGGTTACTTTTACGTTACAAGATGACCAACTTGTCGTCGAAGACGTAAATTTACCGAGCTATGAAACCATCCAAGACGTCATCCTCCGCCAACTCGCATCCGGCCAATAATCTTTCAATGATTGGTAAGACGACAGAGGAGTATGAACGCAGCAGACTCAGTGGACCACTGACGAAGCAAGAGTTTCTATCTCATCTGCGTAAAACCGGGCAACTACCACCCAATGCCAATTGGCGATTGGCGTCGTAGTCCTCCTAAAACTAAGACTAGAAGGCCCAACCAATATGGTTGGGCCTTCTGCATTTCTAGCGATATCATCATACCGCAAGTAATCATAAGAAGCCTACTCTTCCACTAACCAACACTTATGAAACCTCGGGTAATCTGCCACATGATGAGTTCCCTGGACGGGCGCACCATTCTCAGCCGCTGGGGCGACACGCCCAATACCAAGGAGTACGAAACGACGGCCGCCACCTTCGAGGCCCAGGCCTGGCTGTGCGGGCGCGTGACCATGGAAAAGGACTTCACCCACGGCCTGGCCCCCGACCTGAAGCCCGTAGCCTCCCCCCTGCCCCGCACCGACTTCGTGGCCGAGCACGGGGCCGAGTCGTTTGCCGTGGCCGTCGATGCCCACGGGAAGCTAGGCTGGGAATCGGCCGCCATCGACGACGACCACATCATCAGCATCCTCACCGAGCAGGTAAGCGACGAATACCTGGCTTACCTGCGCGAGAAAGGCGTGTCGTACCTGTTCGGCGGCGCCCAGGAAATTGACTTTGCGCTGGTCCTGCGCAAGCTAGGCGAGCTATTCCCCATCCAGACCATCCTGCTGGAAGGGGGCGGCCACCTGAACGGCTCCCTGCTCAAAGCCGGCCTCATCGATGAGTTGAGTCTGCTGCATTACCCCGTGGTGGATGGCGCGCCTACCTCGCCCACCATATTCGAGCAGGGCGATGCGCCGGGCCCAGCCACGCCCTTCAAGCTCCTAAGCGCCGAGCAGCGCCCCGGCGGGATTCTGTGGCTTCGCTACGAGGCGGGAGCAGCTTAGAAAAAGCTCCCCAAGGAGCCGGTTGGCATCATGGGGGGCTTTTTCTTGTCAGGTGGTTCTACTCCAGGCGGTCATGCAGAGCGGAGCGAAGCATCTCGCGTGCTGATGTTGCAATCCTATATCTTTAAACTGAACATGTTACCATAAAGACATCTAACTAGTGTACATCTACCTTCTGACCAATCCTTCTAGGTCAGTCCTTTACACCGGCATCACTAACAACTTGGACCGACGGCTATATGAACACGGTCAAAGCTTAGGTACTGTGGGCAAATTCACCGGTCGTTATCAGTGTAATCTGCTCATGTGCTTTGAGGTATATCCCGATGCTGTTCAAGCTATTGCGCGCGAAAAAGAAATCAAAGGCTGGAGCCGGGCGAAAAAAGAAGCCCTGATTGCGACAATGAATCCGACTTGGGAGCCTATCGATTTGAGTGCTTGGCCGGGCTAAACGAATTGCTAAATAATTCTTCAACACCAGAACGTCATGCAGAGCGGAACGAAGCATCTCGCGTGTTTAGTAAGAGTAGTAATCCTGTGTCAGCATGCGAGATGCTTCGCTCTGCTCTGCATGACCGCCTTTTAGAGTAGCTTTTTGACCAAGGCGGCTAGTATACTACACAGCGTAAAGGCTAACAGCAGAACTATCAAGATGCAGCAGATACAGGTAACCCTCAGGCCAACTGAAAGAGCCGACTTAGAATTTTTATTTCAATTCCAGCTTGACGAAGAGGCAGGTTACTTAGCTGCATTTATGCCTGAAAACCATACTGATAAAGAAGCATATGTGGAGAAATACACCAGATTTCTGAATGACCCGACCATCCATATGCAGACCATTTTGGTGGATGAAATTATTGCTGGTAGCATTTCAAAGTTTGAGCGGGAAGGCGACGCCGAAATCACGTATTGGATAGACAGACGCTTCTGGGGAAAGGGAGTTGCGACAACCGCACTGATGAACTTTCTTATCCTCGAAAACACCAGACCTATTTTTGGACGAGTTGCATTTGATAATCTAGGCTCGCAGCGAGTCTTGGAAAGATGCGGTTTTGTGAAAATCGGCACGGACAAAGGTTTTGCGAATGCGCGCCAAACAGAGATAGAAGAGTTTATTTATAAACTGACATAGTGACTACTAAACAACGGACCACCCAACTGACGTGAACAAACCCGCTAAAACAAGAAGAGTCGTCTGCGGTGCAAACGACTCTTCTTGTTTTACTTGACCTGATGCGATGACAGGCACGTCAGCACGCAAGATGCTTCGGCTGCGCCTCTGCATGACGGCTGGGAGTGTGACAGGCCATTATAGATCTGGTTTACTCTTGAGCATACTTCTGGCTTTCTAGCTTCCCAGCTTCCAGCCGGCGCGGTAGTCTCGCTTCACAAACTGGTTGACTTCGTCGAAGTTGGTGATTTTGCGCTGCTGATTATCCCAGAGCAGCTCGATGCCGCGGCCGGGGTAGTCAAAGCCTTGGCCGGAAGCTTTGGGGCGCTGGAGGTCGTAGCCGCGGATGGCGAGGTTGGCCATGAGCAGGGCTTCGGTCAGCGGACCAGCCAGCTCGAAGGGTGAACTGACGGTTTGCTTGCCGTGGCCGGCGATGCAGGCGTCTACCCACTGGCCGTAGTGGCCGTCGGCGCCGCCGGGCACGCGGGCGATGGTTTGCTTCACCTTCACTTCGTTGGTGCGGGAGGTGGGCAGCAGGCGCGGATCGGCGGAGTAGGTGCTGGCCATCATCTTACCCTTGGTCCCGACGAAGAGGGTGCCGTTGCCGCCGTCGCCAAACTTCTCGTTGGGGCCTAGTTCGTCGGGGCGGGTGGGTTGAATGCCGCCATCCATCCAGTGCACGGTGATATCCTGCTTGGTTTTGTTGGTTTTGGGGAAAGTCAGCGTGACGTGGCTGGAGGGCGGGCAGCTCTCGGGAAAGTAGCCGCGCTTAAATTCATCGACGTAAACGCTGCCCACGCTGGCCTGCACGGCGTTGGCGTATTGCAGATTCAGGACGCGGAAGGGCGCTTCCAGCAGGTGGCAGCCCATATCGCCGAGGGCACCCGTGCCGTATTCCCACCAGCCGCGCCAGTTGAAGGGCACCAGCTTATCTACGTAGTCGCGGTAGGGGGCCGTGCCGAGCCAGAGGTCCCAATCCAGCTCCGAAGGCACGGTGCCTTTAGTGGTGGGCCAGGCAATGCCCTGGGGCCAGACGGGCCGGTCGGTCCAGCAGTATACGGTGTGCACGTCGCCGATGATGTCGGCATCGTACCACTCCTGAAGCTGGCGCACACCGTCGTTGGAGGCGCCCTGGTTGCCCATCTGGGTTACTACTTTGTAGCGTTTGGCCGCCTCAGTGAGCACGCGGGCCTCGTGCAGATCGTGAGTGAGTGGTTTTTGCACGTACACGTGCTTGCCCAGCTGCATAGCTGCCAGCGTCACGACGGCGTGGTTGTGGTCGGGCGTGGCGATGGATACGGCGTCGATCTTCTTCGCTTCCTTGTCCAGCATGCGGCGCCAGTCTTTGTAGTAAGGAGCCTGCGGATACGCCTTGCGAGCGTTGGCAGCGCGGCGGTCGTCGACGTCGCAGAGGTAGCCGATGCGGGCTTTACCTGATTTGACAAACATAGCCAAGTCGCTTTCGCCCTTGCCGCCCACGCCGACGCCGGCTATTACCAGCTGGTCGCTGGGGGCGGTGTAGCCTTTGCCCCCCAGCACGAAGCGCGGCACAATCATGATACCAGCGGCAGCTACGGCGCTTTGCTTGATAAACTCGCGCCGGGACGGCGAATCGGGGATCTGGCTCATCGATACGTACGGGATAAGGGTGGGTGGAAACGAGCCGACCGGGGGGCAAATTTGCTCCCCAGGCCGAACTATTCAAGCGGGTATTCGCGGGCAAAGCCACAAACGAAAGATACAGGAATGTATGAATTTTGCGCGGTCTGACGCTGACCTGTGGATTCTGTAAGTAAGCACCTTAGCGTACAGTACTACACGCAAAAACGCCCAACCTAATGGCTGGGCGTTTTGCGCTCTTTGTGCAATTAAGCACCAACAATAGGGTTCGTTTAAAACGTTACGCGCCGGATAGTGCCGTCGCCGTTGCTTAGAACATAATAGGTACTGCCGCTGATACGCTCGATATCGGTGGGGCGCTCGAGGCCACCTAGCAGGACGGTGCCCGCTTCGTTGCGTACGGCCCCGGTTTTGGGCTGGAAGCCTACGTTTGTTGGGGGCTGAAACACGAATTCAGCCAACTGAGTAACTACGGGGGCTTTGTTAGCCGATAAGGCGATGTCGGTGAGGGTAGTGAAGCCGGTGCGGTAGTCGCTCACCACGCCGCTGTTGCTTACCTGCATTATTTTGGCGGCGCCAGTGGTGAAGGGAAAGCCGGTGAGCAGGCTAACCAGGAACCGGCTGCCATCGTGCACAATACCTGTGGGTACGGGCTGGGTCTGGGGATTGATGTTGGGGAAGCGGGCAAATACGCTCAGCGTTCCGTTGTCCTTATCACGCCGGATGATGGCATTGGCGCCCGCATCCGTGATATACAGGCTACCATCGGGGCCGAAGGTCATGTTGTAGAGGTTGGAATCAATCGGGTCGGAGAGGTTCTGCGACAGCACGTACGAGCCGATATCTTCCGATGTGAGGCTGGAAGCTGGCCGCGCAGGGTCGCCGAGCCGGTAAGCAGACACATCTACCCGATACAATTTGCCAGAATAGCCCCCCAGAATATACAAGATGCCGTCACGGTAGAGTACGTGGCCAATACCGGTTACTTCTCCATCCGGCCGCAGATCAGACTGAAAACCCGTAAATACTGGATACACCTGCCCAGTGCCCGCTACCACCGATACTCGCCCATCGTTACCGCCCGTTCCCGTCTCGCTTACCCACACACGGCCATTCGGCGCTACACTCATCCCAATTGGGTTCACCAGATCATCGGTTAAAATAGGCCGTTGGGAAGCCAGCAATCCATCGAGGCCATCGATGTCGTTGCAGCCGGTAGCGAGGGTCAGAAGTAAGGTTGCACTCAGGAGGTAGCGTTTGTAATTCATGGCAATTGCTAGTTGGAGTGAAGAAAGAAAATATGATTATTTTGGTTGAAATAGCTGTTAATCAGCTTGTTACACCTAATTAATAAAGTTAAACCCGAATTTCATAGCATTATTTCAATCTATTTTAGGACTGGTATCATGCTGTGGTTTAGCTTCTGCGCCAGTAATCCTCCCCTTTCAGGAAGCCCTAAAAAAAGCCCCCCAGCCTCTCCGCCCGACGGTACTAAGGGCGGTGTGGCACCGAGCCGGCATCTTGCGTAGCTTAGGCTTCCTTTCGTCTTTGTCTCATGTTACCGACTGGCAAGAAAATGCTTGGTCCTTCTCCCGCCCGGCTAGCCTGGTATAATGCTGTGCCGAACGTGTTCTGGTCGGTGCTGGGCCTGACGCCTATCAGCGTGTTTTGCTACCAGCAGATGGCGCGGCCGTGGCTGTACGCGCTGCTACTCATCAGCCTGTTGGCGTTTGCGGTACCGACTTCCTGGTTCAGGTATCTACAGCTTAGCCGCCGGCCGGCCGCTTACCGCCGATTGGGCGTGCACATTATTAACCGCTTCACCCAGCACGGCGACCTTATTCACCGCCTCATTCGTCGGCAGTATCCGCAGTACCAGCGCGTCCGCACTCACTCCAATAGAGCAGCCCTGGTAGGCGCCACCTATCATCAGGAGCGGTTTCACTGGGTGCTCTTTCTGTTTTTTCTACTGACGAGCCTGTACGCCGCCGCGCATGGGTACGGCCGTTGGGCGCTGCTTATTGGATTTACCAATGTCGTTTACAACCTCTATCCGATCTGGCTGCAACAGTACGTTCGAGTGCGGCTTCGTGCTTCTTCTGCCTATCCGTGAAGAGATTGCCCAGAGAGAAGGCAAATAGATTCTGATTACTCTATATTACCTGAATTATTCCCCTCTGCTTTATCGTCTACACTACCAGACTTAATCTCTCCTTCTACCCAAATCTATGGCCCTTCTTTACAAACCAACTTTTCTAACCCTGCTGGTTCTGGGTCTGCTCATGGTTCCGGCGCTGGCCGCAGCACCCGACTCGGCCGCTGCTTTTAACATCGAAGCCGCCACTCAGCATTACCTCAACACGCTCACGCCCGCCCAAAAGGCTAGCTCCGACGCTTACTTTGAGGGTGGCTACTGGCTGCAGATCTGGGGGCTGGTGTATGCGCTGGGTGTGGCAGCCATATTTCTGGCGCTGGGTCTTTCTAAGGTCATCAAAGGCTGGACTTCGCGGCTGCCGGGCAAGGTGCTGCCCACGCTAGCTTACGCGGCGCTCTATCTGCTACTGGCGTACCTGCTCAACTTCCCGCTGAGTCTCTACGACGACTATTTCCGCGAGCATCAGTATGGCCTATCCAACCAGAGCTTTGGGGAGTGGCTGACTGATGATTTGAAAGGCTTGGCGCTGTCGTTAGTATTCGGGAGTTTGGTGTTGCTGGCGTTGTACGCGGCCATTCGGCGCACGGGACGGAACTGGTGGGTGTGGGGCACGGGTATACTGGCTATCTTTTTAATGATATCCATATTTGTGTCGCCGGTATTTATCTCGCCCTTGTTCAACAAGTACACGCCGTTGCCGGCGGGCCCTGTGCGCGACCAGATTCTGAGCATGGCGCGGGCCAACGGCGTACCCGCTGACAACGTCTACCTCGTGGACGCCTCCAAGCAGAGTAAGCGCATTAGCGCCAATGTGAGCGGACTGGGGAGCACTATCCGGGTTTCGCTCAATGACAACCTGCTCAATCGTTCTACGCCCGAAGAAGTGCAGGCCGTAATGGGCCATGAGCTAGGCCATTACGTGCTGAATCACATTCCCAAAATGCTGATCTTCCTTGTCCTGATTATTGGTATCGGCTTGTGGTTTGTCGATTGGGCCTTTCACCGCCTGATTGGGCGCTACGGGCCGCGCTGGGGTATTGCCAGCATTGCCGACGTGAGTGGGCTGCCGCTGCTAATGGCTTTGTTTGCGATATTTATGTTTGTGGCCACACCCGCTTTCAACACTATTATCCGTACCCAGGAGCAGGAGGCCGACGTGTTTGGCCTGAACGCCGCCCGCCAGCCCGATGGCTTTGCTACCATTGCCATGAAGCTGTCGGAGTATCGCAAAATTGACCCTAGTCCGCTGGAGGAAATGATTTTCTTTGACCATCCCAGCGGCCACACCCGCGTCCTGACGGCCATGCGCTGGAAGGCAGAGCATCTGCAGACTGAATAGACACGTCGTACTTTATGCAAAACGCTATTCTTCAACTGGTTCACCAAGCACATGCGTTGAGTGAGGCCGCGGCCGTAGAGGCCACTGATCCGCTAGAGCGCAAAAAGCTTATCCTCGCCGATTTGTCTTTGCACTTAGTGCAGGCGGCACTGCGCCATCCCCAACCGCAGCCAGCGGAGCTACGACGCTATTTATTCTCCGTGCTTACTGTGTGCGATGGGTTTGTTCCCGACCTCGACCTTAAAGCAATGGCCGAAGTGGTGCTTCCTCCTTCTCAACCTAATACCGCAGCCCCGGCTGAGTAGCTTGCGCTGGCAGAAAATAACGTGGCGGATTGACAGCTCCAGGAGGCCCAGAGGAGAGCAGCAGCAATATGTGAAGCGTACGTAGCAGACAGGTGATAGGCTAAGTGTCAGGCAACTATGGCCACTTAGTCGGTGGAAGCGTAGAAGGCAAAAGAATGCTCCTTATCTCCCACTCCACCTTATTCCTATGCATCGCTTCCTATTCGTTATTCTCCTTCTTGTGTCGGCCGGCCTAAGTGGGCCTGTTAGTATCGCGCAACAGCCCATGGATGGGCTGCCGCCGCGACCTGCGCCTTTCCGCTTCGTAACCGACCAAGCACAGCTTCTCTCTCCCGCCGACGTTAAAACGCTGGAAGGCGGTCTGCGGCGCTACGCCGATAGCACCGGCACCCAGATTGTTGTCGTGACGGTGCCCACGCTGGGCGGCCGCCCGGTAGCCGAGTATGGCCGCGCACTGGGGGAAGCCTGGGGCGTTGGGCAGCGCGGCAAAAACAACGGTATTGTACTGCTGCTTTCGGGCCAAGAGCGGCAGGTAACGATTCAGGCGGGTAGCGGCCTGCGCGCCCAGATTACACCGGAGCTGACCAATGAAGTTATTAGTCAGAAAATGGCCCCCAGCTTCAAGCAAGGCCGCTACTTTGCGGGCTTACGTGCGGGCCTGAACTACTTGATGCTGGCCGCCAGCCCCACTTTTGCCCCCCAGAGCAAGCAGCAGGTCACAACTGCGGCGGTTCCAGGTGCGGCATCAGCGCCGGGTAGTGCGGCAGGCGCTGGCCTTATGACCGACGAATCGAGCCTGAACAATGAGCCGCCCGCGGCTTCTGAACCAGCCTCGGAGCCTTATAGGCCGGCCGTAGCGCCGCCCGAACCGTCGTCGCCGGGCCTGGGGATGGGCACATTGGCTATTGGGGCTCTGGTAATTGGCGGTATTCTGTGGCTGGTGATGCGGATGTTTCGGAGCAAGGCTCCAGCTGCCCCCCGAACTGTTTATTCCAACCAGGATCAGAATCGTAATCAGACGCCTGATTTCCTGGGTACCCAATCGCGCGGCGGCAACCAACCTGCGGGGCCGGCTGGCAACTATAGCCGTGGCCCAGCGCGCCAGCCAGTACCCGATTTTCTTGGTACCGGCTCTATGAACAGGGGGGGCGGTGGCCTAAGCAGCGGCATGGGGGGCATTTTGGCAACGGGAGCCGCCGCCGCCGCGGGCGCTTACCTCGGCAACCGAATGGCCTCGGGCGGGCACTCCGACCAAGCCGGCAACAGCATAGCTGGTCCCGACAACACCGCGTCCCAAAACCTTGATCCTGCGAATACTTACGCGGCCGGTATGGGCGGCGCAACTGCTTCTGGTGGCTTCCCAGCGTTGGAGGGCACAGGCAACGTTGAGGAAACGAGCCCTGATTATTTCTCCGACCTACCAGCCGAGAGCTCTGAGCCCGACTTTTTCTCCGCCGATGAAACGTCATCCTACGATGATACTGCCTCCGATGACACGGGCGGCGGTGGCTTCGACGATACCAACGACAACAGCGGCTCCTGGTAAGCGTTTCGAAAATCGGTTTTTAATAAAAAGCCCCCCAAATATGCTTTGGGGGGCTTTTTTGCTGGGCGTTATTTCTGCGTGGCTCTTATAGCCCGCCAGCTGCCAGCGTGGGAATTACTGCTACTGGTACCGAAGTGTTGAGGGTAGCCAGCTGCTGGCTTTGCTTGCCCAGCCGAACCTTCACATTGCGCACGGCTACTTCTTCGTTTGCTCCATTTGATTTCACCCGTAACGTGTACCGATAGCTGTCTTTCCCGACCTTCAGGCACATTAGGTATTCGCCGGGCTGCAAATTATCGAAGTTGAGGCGGCAGGTATAATAGGATTGGTCGAATGCTTCATCGAACAGCTTCTGGCCAGTGATGAGGCTATAAACTTGCAACTGCCCGTGCTGCTTGGCCAAGTTCTGGGTGCGCACCCGAAAAACGGTGGGTTCTACTTTGTCGATGGCTACGGGTTGCTGCTGCGCCACTGCGGGGCTGGCAAACAAGGCACCACCAAACAAGAGCACGCCCAAGGTGGCCCGACGCAGATAACCCAAAGCAGAAGTGGCTGGCCGGGGAGCAAAACGGGCGGCGAAGCAGGAAGCAGCGGAAGTGAAGGAGCTTTTCATGATAAAAAGTTTGGGGTTAGAAATGATGGAGGCGTTACCAAATGCGCCGCTTGGCAGCGGCTATTTTCCTCTATAATGTTCCTGCTGGTGGCCGAGCCTGCTGCTGGAAACAGCAGAGCGTGTGCGGTTGTGAACAGTTGAATTGTAGAGGTACAGATAAATTTCCAACACCCGTGCCACTTACGTAATCTATTACAATACAAATACTTACAATAAACCCATACCAAATACCACCGCTGAAAACTGTTCGCTCTCGGACAGAGCGTTCGATTTCGAACTAGGCGGGAGAACTGATATCAATAGGGTAGTAGAAAAACTGCATGCGTGAGAAGTATTCGTCACCCGACACCTCTCGTTTTACTCCACGGCCTGCCTACTAGCGCCATCACTATGGCTGCGCTTATTACTTTAGCCAGCGCGTCGCTACTACCTATACTTTATGGAGTCAATTCCTACCCCAGTTCTTAATCCGCCCCTCCACCAGGTACCCGTGCTCGAAACGGCTCGCTTACTTATGCGGGGGTACAAACCCAGTGATTTTGAGCAGTATGTGGCTATGTGGTCCGACCCCAAGTTTTACCGCTACCTGACTCCCCGCCCTATGGTGGAGGAAGAAGTATGGGCCACTATGCTGCGCAGCATTGGGCACTGGGCGCTGATGGGCTTCGGGTTCTGGGCCATTGAGGAAAAAGAAACCGGCGCCTTTATCGGTGCCGTGGGCTTTGCCGATCCGAAGCGCGACATCGTGCCCTCGAGCCACGGCGCGCCCGAAATTGGCTGGGTGCTGGCTGCTTCCGCCCACGGCAAAGGTTACGCGACGGAGGCCGTAGCGGCGGCCATTGCCTGGGGCGATGCGCATTTTGGGGCCGTGCGTACCGTGTGCATTATTCATCCGGCCAACAAAGCCTCCCTGCGCCTGGCCGAGAAGTTTGGCTACCGGCCCTACCACCGCACCACCTACAAAGATCAGCCGACGGTGATGCTGGAGCGGTTTGGGAAGGAGTAATTCCTCGCTTCTGCAACTGCTGCCGAATACAAAATCATCCTAAAAAGCCCCCAGATTTGCTTCGGGGGCTTTTTTATTCCGACTTACTGGTTGCGCACAGAGTGCGTGCCCCGCAGCGCGTTTGCTGCGCTTTTTTCGAGGTGTTCACTCATGTATCAGGAAAAAATCAGGTGCCTTGATAAGGTAAAAAGCCAGTTGATACGTCGTATAGCCTAACAATTGGGCTCCTGCCACAAGCGTGGGAGCACCTTTTAACGACCTATATAAGCGGCTTCGCAACGGCGCACGACGCCTCAACTTCTATTCTTTCTTTCGCATGCTACCCATTCAGCAGCAGGTGTATAGCTACCTGCCTATCAAACCCACGCTCGCAGCCAAACCATCCAACGACTCCCGCTTCAGCGAGGATTTGGGCATGGATCAGATCGATTTTTTTGAGCTGGTTATTCGCCTCGAAAACCTCTACCACGTCCGCATTCCTGATACGGAGCTGGAGCAGGTGAAAACGGTGCAGCAACTCATCAGCTGTCTCAATGATCAGCTGGTAGGGCAAAAGTGGGGCTGCTCGTTGCTTATGGCCTAGACTACTACACCTGTTTACTTCGCCTGACGCGTTTGTGCTCATTCCTGAGAGGGACTTTTCTCGGCATTCCGCTTTTCACTAAAACTGAAAACGGCGTGTACCAGCTACTTACCGCAGGCGGCCAAACACCTGTCGGCTTCGGTAGTTATGCCGTGTATTACTCTCTCTTTTAGTTGAAATCGCATGGAATCATTAGCAGGAAAAGTCGCCCTTGTGACGGGCGCGGGCAAAGGAATTGGGCGCGCAGTGGCCTTGGCGCTGGCGCAGGAAGGCGTGCATGTAGGCTTGCTGGCCCGCTCTGAGGAGCAGCTTCAGGCCGTAGCCGCCGAGATAAACGCCTTGGGGGCAAAACTGCCGTTGTAGCCGCCGACATCACCGACCGCGCCGCCGTAGAAGCCGCCGCTGCCCGCGTAGAGCAGGAGCTTGGCTCCATCGATATTCTCATTAATAATGCTGGCATCGGCACCTTCGGCAAGTTCCTGGACTTCGACCCCACCGAGTGGGAGCGCATTATTCAGGTAAACCTGATGGGCGTGTACTATGCCACGCGCGCCGTACTGCCCCAGATGATAGCCCGCCAGACCGGCGACATCATCAACATTTCGTCCACGGCCGGGCAGCGCGGCGCAGCGGGCACCAGCGCCTACAGCGCCTCAAAGTTTGCCGTCATGGGCCTCACCGAATCGTTGATGCAGGAAGTACGCAAACACAATATTCGGGTGTCGGCGCTCACGCCCAGCACCATCGCTACCGAACTGGCCGTCAGCAATAAGCTCACCGATGGCAACCCCGATAAAGTAGCCCAGCCCGAAGATTTGGCTGAGCTTATCATCGCGCAGCTGAAGCTTAATCGGCGGGTGTTTATTAAAGAGGCTGGTATGTGGTCGACGAACCCGTAGCAAGAGCTTTCTCTGCCTCTTGGTCTTTTGGTGCGGCGTTGATGCTTATTAGCTTCGACCTAGTATCTAAGCACATCACTATCGCGTAGAAAGTACAGCGCATCAGCTTCGACCTACGCGATATTCGCGAACGAAAAGCCCCCCAGACGCTCACAAGTAGCGTTTGGGGGGCTTTTTAATCTTCCCACCTCTACTCTTTCCTCATGGATATGCACCACATCCGGCGCGGTACCGGCAAGCCACTTTTACTGCTACACGGTATCGGAGGCAGCTGGCGCTCTTGGCAAACCATTCTCGATGGCCTCGCGGCTGAACGCGACGTGATTGCCGTAGACCTGCCTGGGTTTGGCAATACGCCCCCTTTGGATGGCCCGGTTACTATCGGCACGCTAGCCGACGCGGTAACGGACTTTCTGCACGCGCAAAGTCTACTGGGTATCGACGTGGTAGGCAGTTCCATGGGCGCGCGCTTAGTGCTGGAGCTGGCGCGCCGGGGCGGCGTGGTGGGCGCAGTCGTATCTCTGGACCCGGGCGGGTTCTGGGAAGGCTGGGAGATTCCGGTCTTTTATCATACTGTGGCCGTTTCAACCAAACTAGTGCGTGCCTTGCAGCCGGTGATGCCGCAGTTAACCGGCAATAGTTCGAGCCGCACTATATTGTTTGCCCAGTTCTCAGCGAAACCCTGGAAAATTGCCCCCCAGGTAGCTTTGGATGAGATGCGGACCTTCGCCAACGCGCCTTCCTTCAATGAGCTGCTGTATAACCTGGCCTACGGTGAAAAGCAGCAAGGCGCGCCGCGGGGCAGTATCACAGCACCTCTCATCATTGGCTGGGGCCGGCAAGACAGAGTATGTTTTCCGAGTCAGGCCGAGCGGGCGCTAGCCAGATTTCCCGATGCCCGCCTGCGCTGGTTTGACAACTGTGGGCACTTTCCACAATGGGATCAGCCTGAGGAAACCACTCGCCTGATTCTGCGCGCCACCAACGGCGAAACCATTGAGGAAGCCGTCGAAGCGCATGAAACTGTTGGCGCTTCGCCCCGCCGCCTGAGTACTACGGCCACCGTATTGGGCATAGTGGCCCTTGTAGCGGGTGGTATTTGGATGGCGGGTCTTAAAAGACGCTAAAAGGTTGTGGCCCACGATAAAACCTTATTTTCACCATGGGCCACAACCTCTGTTCAGCTACTGGATAAAGTGCGGCCTGATCAGGTTTTCGAAGGTGAATATTTCGTCCCATTTAGCCTGAGTCAGCAACTGACGCTCGGTCACAGCTACTTCATACACCGATTTACCGGTGCGCAGGGCCTCTTTTGCAATTTCGGCGGCCGTTTCGTAGCCCAGCACCGGGTTTAGCTGCGTAACGATGCCCACGCTGTTGCGCACCAAGCGCTCCGCGTGCTCTTTGTTGGCCGTAATGCCCACCACGCATTTTTCGCGCAAGGTGTGGCAGGCGCGGGTGAGGTAAGAGATGCTGGTGAACAATGCGAAGGATATGACCGGCTCCATTACATTGAGTTGCAATTGGCCGGCCTCAGCGGCCATCGTCACGGTCAGGTCGGCCCCGATAACATAGAAGGCTGTTTGGTTGACTACCTCCGGCACCACCGGGTTCACTTTGCCGGGCATAATGCTGGAGCCGGGCTGCAAGGGGGCAAATTTATTTCGTTGATGCCCGTGCGGGGGCCAGAAGATAGCAGGCGCAGGTCGTTGCAGATCTTGGAGAGCTTCACGGCCGTGCGCTTCAGCACCCCCGATAGTTGCACGTACGCGCCCGTATCGTAGGTGGCCTCAATCAGGTCGCCGGCCAGTATCAGGTGGAGGCCCGTAATGGTACGCAGGTGTTCGGTCACGATTTCGGCGTAACCGGCCGGGGCATTTACCCGCGTCCCAATGGCCGTGGCGCCCATATTAATCTCGCTGATGAGGCTGCGGCTGTCTTCAATGCGCAGTAGCTCCTCGCGCAGGTTGGTTGCGAAGGCCTGAAATTCGTCGCCCATGCTCATGGGCACGGCATCTTGGAGCTGGGTGCGGCCCATTTTGAGCACGTTGCGAAACTCAACGCCTTTTTCCGCAAACGCATCGGCCAACTGGCCCAGCGCCTGGCTGTAGCCCACCAGCTTATTATTCAGCGCAATGCGGAAAGCCGTCGGATAAGCGTCGTTGGTCGATTGGGAGCAGTTGACGTGATTATTGGGGTGGCAGAACTGGTATTCTCCTTTCTGCTTGCCCATCAGCTCCAGGGCCACGTTGGCAATGACTTCGTTGGCGTTCATATTCACCGAAGTGCCCGCACCGCCCTGAATCATATCAGTGGTAAATTGGCTATCGAACTCGCCGGCCGCCACCCGGTCGCAGGCCCGCACAATGCACTCGGCAATAGTTGGATCGAGCACGCCCAGGTCGCGGTTGGCCAGGGCTGCGGCTTTTTTTACGTAGGCCAGCGCCTGCACAAACAGCGGCTCTGAGCGGAGTGGAATACCCGTGATGTCGAAATTTTCGAGGGCGCGCAGGGTCTGAATCCCATAGTAGACATCCGTGGGGATGGCCCGTTCGCCAAGAAAATCGTGTTCGAGTCGGGAAGTTTGCATGGTGGGGTGGGGTGGATTTCTAAGAGTAACTTGTCTACGCAAAGTAACGGACGAGGTCGGAGATTGTGTGAAGCAGTGCTGTTGCCGATCAACGTACCTTAAGCAAAAAAGCCCCCCACTGCATGTCGGAACAGCTTCGCAGTTAGTAGAGAAATCCCTACTTGCGTCTGGTTGATGAATAACCTACCGCGTGTCAAACTACTACCTTCCACAACGACAGGAACGCGAATAGGCGTCTCGATACCGACCTTTGTGAAAAGACCATATAAGATCGCGCAGCGTGAGAAACTGGAAAGACCCGAGCTACTTGCGTACCGGCACCCCACGCCAGCAACTAGCCTATACTACGCTGCAAAGATTGGGTATACTCACCGCACTGCACGATTTTGACCCCGTGCTGGCCGGCACCATTCCGCTGGACATTGACATTAGCAGTAGCGACCTTGACGTGCTATGTGCCGTTTCAGCCGCGAAGGTGCCTTCCTTCCTACAGCTTCTCAACGCACACTATGCCCATCTGCCGGAGTTTGCGTTAGGGCAAAAACCCATCAACGACCGGGCGTCGGTGGTATGCCGCTTTCGTTATGCGGATTTTGAAATCGAGATTTTTGGGCAGGATTGCCCCACCGAAGCTCAGCACGCCTTCCGACATATGGTTGTGGAAGACTTGGTGTTGCAGGCCGGGGGAGGGGCATGGCGCACGGCCGTGTGCCAGCTCAAAGTGCAAGGACTGAAAACGGAACCCGCCTTCGCGACTCTCCTGCAGCTGCGCGGCAACGCCTACGAGGCCCTGCTGGAGCTGGAAGGGAAAAGCATAGAGGAAGTTCGAGCTTGGCTATCTAATCTTCCGCCGCCACTTGACGTAGGTTGATATCCGTTTAGTTTTGGCGCTACACCCATCATTACAGCTACTGTTCGCTTTTCTCCTATGACCCCACGCCCGTATATTCTTGCCGAAACCACCTGGCAGCAGGTGAAAGAAACGAAGTATGAAGTGGTGCTGCTGCCCTGGGGCGCCACCGAGGCCCACAACTACCATCTGCCCTACGCCACCGACAACTACCAGTGCGACTATGTGGCAGCCGAAGCAGCTCGCAAGGCTTGGGACCGGGGGGCAAAAGTGACCGTGCTGCCCACCATTCCTTTCGGCGTAAACACTGGTCAGCTGGATATTACGCTCGATATGAACCTGAACCCGAGCACGCAGCACTTAATTCTGCGCGATATGGTGCAGGTGCTGGCGCGGCAAGGTATTCCGAAGCTGGTAGTGCTGAATGGGCACGGCGGCAACGATTTTCGGCAGATACTGCGCGAGCTGCAGGCGGAGTTTCCGAGCGTATTCCTTTGTACCCTCAACTGGTACAAGGCCGCCGACCGCAGCCAGTTCTTCACAGCCCCCGGCGACCACGCAGATGCCCTGGAAACCAGCGTCATGCAGCATATTGCCCCCCAACTGGTGCGTCCGCTGGCCGAAGCCGGCGATGGTGCCGCTAAGCAATTCAAAGTAAAGGCTTTTCGGCAAGGCTGGGCGTGGGCGCAACGCGAGTGGAGCAAGGTATCGGCTGATACCGGCGTGGGCGACCCCGCCGAGGCGACGCTCGAAAAAGGCGAGGCGTTTCTGGAAGCAGTGACTACCAACATCGGGCAATTTCTGGTCGATCTGGCTGCCGCCGACCCGCAGGACTTGTACGAATAGGCCGCGCCGCTACCTCGTCTGCCGAACTTTGTGCAAGTTTAGGCCGGCACCACTCCCGCCCCATTATTTAACCCTATGAAGTATTTTTTCCTGTCACGGCGCACGCTGCTACTCGCCACCATTTTCTGGGCGCTAGGCTTCGCTGTGCAGGCCCAACCCACTATGAAAGAAGGCTATATCGAGGTGCCGGGGGGCAAAGTTTGGTATAAAATCCTAGGCGCCGACAAGCCGGGCATTCCGTTGCTGCTTCTGCACGGCGGGCCGGGCTCAGGAAGCGGCAGCTTCGAGGGCTTTGTAGCGCTGGCCGATGAGCGGCCGGTTATACTGTACGATCAGCTGGGCTGCGGCAAATCGGATAAGCCGGATAATCCGCAGCTGTGGACGATGGAGCGGTTTGTAACCGAATTGGATCAGGTAATAGCGGCGCTGGGCTATTCCAAGCTGCATTTGTTGGGGCACTCCTGGGGCGGCACGCTGGCCACCGAGTATTTGCTCACCAAAAAGCCCCCCGCCGTCGTCAGCCTGATTCAGTCGAGCCCGTTGCTGGACACCAAACGCTGGGTGCAGGATGCGGAGCGCTACATTGCGCAGCTACCGCCGGCGCAGCAAAAGGCGATGCGCCTATACGCTGCCACCGACGAGGCCAGCAAGCAGGCCTACAAAGAAGCCGTCACGCTCTACAACCGCCAACACCTGTACCGCAACGGCCCGATGCCACCCAATCCCACCTTCGGAACCCAAGTGTACGAGACCATGTGGGGCCCCGATGAAGCGCAGGCCACAGGCTCGCTCAAAAGCTACTCCCGCGCCAACGACCTTAAAAAGCTCACTGTGCCAGTACTTTATCTCTGCGGCCGCTACGATGAGGCCGCGCCCGCCACGGTGGCTTATTTTCAAAAGCAGACGCCCAACTCGCAGTTAGTTGTTTTTGAAAACGCCTCCCACAAAGCCTATTGGGAAGTGCCAGAGCAATACTTCCAGACCGTCCGGGCCTTTTTGCGCAAGCAGAAGTAAGCTGGGGGTTTTACCATTTTTTCGCTAAAACGGATGGTAGCGGTCTGCGTAACAAGTGGCTACGTATGCAGGTCTACTTGTTCTTTTGGCTAGTTTTTATTCACGTATGCAGCAGCCCCGTCCTACCGGCAATTCCAAGGTTATTCTCTTCGACGTAAACGAAACGTTGTTGGACATGAGCAAGCTGAAAAACGCGCTCATTAAAGCTTTCAACAACAAAGCGGCTTTCCAGCAGTGGTTTGGTTTATTGCTCCAGTATTCGTTGGTGGATACTGTGACTAATCATTACCACGACTTTCGTACCATCGGCGACGCGGCCCTGGATATGACGGCCGCTATGCTGCAGGAAAGAACGCTGAAGTCGGCCGAGAAGCACAAACTGCTGGCCCTCATGACCGAGTTACCGGCCCACAAAGACGTGCCCGAAGGCCTGAAAATGCTTTCGAAAGCGGGCTATTCTTTGGTGGCATTTACCAACTCCACGCGCAGCGTGCTCGATGAGCAGCTGCGCTACGCCGACATCATTCACTACTTCGAGCAGGGCTTAAGCGTGGATGAGCAGCGCCGCTACAAGCCTCACCCCGACACCTACCTCACCGCCGCCCGCCAAGCCGGTGCTGAGCCCGCTTCTACTACACTCATTGCCGCGCACGGCTGGGATATTGCCGGTGCGCTGCACGCGGGCCTTGCTGCTGGTTTCATTGCTCGCAAAGGCCAAACCCTGTATCCGCTGGCGCCATCGCCCACTTACGAGGGCAAAACGCTAGTGGAAGTAGCCAAGCAAATCATCGATAAAAAAGCCCCCCAGCGGCCGTAGATCCCTAATTTTTGCTTACGACCAGCTCGCGGATCTGCTCCTGTTGCAGCCATTGCATAGCATCACTTTCGGTGCTGAAAAAGGCGACAACGTAAGGCTTATCATCGTAGGCGCTGGGGGGCAAAAAGTTGGGCATACTCCTGATGGCGGCCAGCAAATCTGGGCCCGTGAGGTAGGCCACGCGCAGACGCCCGCCAAGTTGCGCGCTCATCTGCGGGAAGTACTCGGTGAGCAGCCAGTTGGTAATAACGGGGTCGTTGAAAGTCCGGCGCCGGATATCCTGTAGCCAGAAGCGGCAGCCGTTAGCCAAAGCGTTGTCTTTCAAAAGCTCATAGGCGCGGGGCAACAGCTCGGTAGCAGGCTGATAGCCCCAGCGTCCCACAAACATGTTCAGGTCGGAGCGGTAATTGGTGTGCAGTAGATCGGTTAGCTTCTCGGGAACCATGATGCCATGTGGTAAACAATACAGGTAAAACGCCGCGACGACACCTAGTGTTTTAGGCAAGGCATTCCTTTCCCTACGAGCGGTGGAGCAATAGCTTGTGGGCGACAGGTACAGGGTTCATCTTGCCGCCCGTCAGTCAGCAGGGCTACTGCCACTATTACTTGCAGCTTTGCGCCTTAAACAACTGCACAAAGTCTTCACAAAGCGCCCCGGAATCGGCCGCTAACTGATCTGCAAATAAACCCTGTTCCGCCACATCGGTTTAGTAAGCTGCTCACCCCGACCGCTCAAATGCAGTCCTGACGATTCACTCATTTTCACTCATTTTCACCCATTTCGCCTCATGCGCACCATCAAGCAGCAGCACCGAGCCGTCAGCGCGCCCATCGCCGACCTGATTACCTACCGAGCGTTACCTACACAGTCGGTCGACCACCTCGATCCATTTCTGTTTCTGAACCACCACGGCCCGCAGGTGTATCGGCCCAACAACCGCGGCCTGCCCTTTGGCCCTCACCCGCACCGCGGCTTCGAGACGGTGACGTTCATTCTGGCCGGCGACATCATGCACCAAGATTCGGGTGGCCACGAAAGCGTGATTGAGGCCGGCGGCATTCAGTGGATGACGGCCGGTAGCGGGCTCATTCACGCCGAAGTCTCATCGCCCGCCTTCAAGCGCACGGGCGGCGATCTGGAGATTCTGCAGCTGTGGGTAAACCTGCCCGCCAAGCACAAGATGACCGAACCCCAATACACTGGCCTACAAAAAGCGGATATTCCGGAGGTAGTGGAGGACGAAGGCCGGGTAGTTATCAATGCCGTTTCGGGCAACTGGCTGGGCACGGCTGGCGCTATGCAGCCCCTAACCGATATTCAGCTAGCCACCGTGGAAATGAAGGCGGGGGGCAAATTGATGCTGACTATTCCTGCCGAGCGCACCATTTTCTTCTACACCATCCGGGGCCAGCTACGCGTGAATGGCGAGCAGACCGAAGCGCGTCGCCTGATGGAGTTCAACCACGACGGCGACGAGCTGCAACTTGAAGCCTTGTCTGATGCGGTAGTGCTGCTCGGTCATGCCGCCCCTTTTCAGGAGCCTATTGTAGCCGCTGGTCCCTTCGTGATGAACACTAATGCCGAAATTCAGCAGGCCTACCAGGATTATCAAGCCGGCAAGTTTGGCACTTGGGAAGGGTAGTTTTTGCTTAACCACAGTGCTTTAAAAACGTCACGCAGATGCAGAGCCGATGCATGACCACCTTATATCTAGAAAAAGCCCCCAGAAAGTATCTGGGGGGCTTTTTCTAGATACTAGATATGTGACTTTCCTTTCAGATCCCAATGACTTGATGCTACTTGCGCATTACCAGCGGCCCTTTTAATGGTGCGCTTATATCGCTCGCCGATGATCACGCCGTCGGGGCGGCGCTTGCCGATAAACAGCGTAACGGGCTCGCCGTTTTCGTTGGTCACAAAGGTGATGTCGTGGCCTTTAAACACGTCATTAATCGTGGCAGACGGCTCATAAATCTTGCTGAGCTTATCGAACAAGAGGCGATGGAGCGGCATAACAGGCGCGTGAATGGTCACGCTTTCTACGCGCCTGCTGTGCCGCAGGGTTCTACTTTGTGGTGATGATAGCCGCCCCGTTTTTGCCCTTTTCCCCGTAGGCTTCCACCGCTTTTTCCGGCGACAGCACTGTTATCTGATAGATTTGGCTAGGCACCATGCGCTCAAATTCGGTGCGAGTCACTTCTTTCCCGTCGATGAGCAGCAGCTTGCCCGCGATGTCGGCGCTGCTGTTGAGTTTTTTATTTAACGCCACCACCGCCGCCGAATTTTCATTGGCTTTGGTCGTGATCAGGATGGCCTGCGTTTCGGACACGTTGCCGAGTACCGCGCGCACCTTTGGTCCTTTCAGTACATTCATGCTGGCAATGTCATTGGGGCTTATCTTGTCCAGATCCTCCTTGTTCACGCGTTGTCCATCTATATAATACAGGATACCATCGGGCAAGCCCACGGCAGTCTGTACGGGGCAGACTGCGCAGTTGCCTGCATGATGGGCATGACCATGCTTAGGCTTGAGAACAGCAGGCAGGAGCTGACAGACCATTTTTTGAGTACATGTGCGGCGGCAGTTGTCTTATGCATAATAGGAGGAAATAGAAAGTTAAAATGTCCCGTTGTGATCTGTATTGGCTTACTCTTTTGGCAGGGGTTTGCCGGTCATGTCAAAGCTGCCAAGCGCCTTGCCCTGCGTATCGAAGACCACATATTTGGGTCGGCGCCCCGTGGCAATAACGGCCTTGTAGCGCACCTCGCTGGCTCCGCCCCCAGTCACTTCCAGCAACTCAATCAGCCGATGTCCCGGAAAATTCTGGGTGATGTACGCCAGCGCCTCCGGGTGCAAATTGCTGATGGGCACTGCTTTTTCTTCCGGTTCAGAAGCCGCTATTGCGCTGCTGATTTTAGCGCTCAGAGCCTGCACCGCAGGCAAGTTCTCCTGCCCTTTCGTCGTCACCACCACCACGCTAGTCGTGGCGGCATTGTCAGTCAGGGCTTGGGCTGCTTCGCCTTTTAGCACCTGCATAGTAGCAATGGCGTCGGGGTTAGCATTCAACTTTTCTACCGCCAATGGCGCGGCGGGTTGTCCATCTACATAGTATTTCATTCCACCCGTTTGCGTGATGGCTGCGCTTGCTGCTGTAGCCTGCCCGGCCCGCGAAGTCGTAAAGCCTACCAACAACACTGCGGCAAGCGGAAGCACTAGTGCATACTGCGCCAGATGTGCGCGGGCGGAAGAAGGTTTATTCATCATAACAATCCGGTTTTTGAGGGTGAGAAGCGTGAAATGATTAGCCAACGCGGTGCCCGAGATTAGGCCGCTGAGGCGCAGTAGGCTGTATTGATACTCTTTCGGAGCCACTAAGCCTGCGCGCAGAACCGCGTCGTCCGTTACATACTCCAGGTTTTCTTGTATTGCTCGCCCCAGCCACCACGCCGCCGGATTGAACCAACCCAGCACCTGCCCCACCTGCGCTACCAATACATCCAAGGTGTGCCACTGGCGCACGTGCACCCGCTCGTGATGCAGAATGGCGGGCAGCTCCGCGGCTGGGTATTGTTCAGGGTTTAAGTAAATAAACGGACCAAAGGAAAACGGGCTACTGGCTCCCGGCAGGCACCACACCAGCTCGCCATTCACTACTTGGGGCACCGCCGTTTGGTGCAAGCGATAGAGCGAGAAGAGCCGGCCCAGCAGGCGCAGACTCATTAGCGCCACGCCCGTCCAATAGAGCCCAGCCAGCACGTTTGACCAGTCTACTACGGGAGCAGCCGGGGCCGTCAACTTGCCCGACCAATTAGGCACAATCGTCAGCAGCGAGCCGCTTAATTGGCTGTGGGGGGCAAATATGGCCGTTATATCCAAGACTGGGAACGTAGCCGAGAACAGGAGAGCGAACAGCAGGTACGCCCGGTTGAGGCCGTAAAAAGTCAGCCGCCGCAACGCCACATAATACAAGCCCGCGAACAGCAAGAGCGCCCCGTTGGCCTTCAGCAGATATAAAAGCAGCGCTGTCATTCGTCCTTGGCTGAGCGGTTCTCAATCATGCCGATAATCTCCTTCAGCTCCTCCGCGCTAATCTTCTGATCCTTCGCAAAAAAGGATACGACTTCTTTGTAGGAGTTTTTGAAATACTCGCTTACGAAGGCGCTCATAAACCGCTTGCGATACTCTTCGGCGGCAATCTGGGGGGCAAATCGGTAGGAGTTGCCTAGCTTTTCGCTCCGCAAATAGCCTTTGCGCTCAAGGTTGCGAATTGTGGAGGCCAGCGTAGTGTAGGGCGGCTTGGGTTCGGGCAGCAAATCCAGCACGTCCTTGATAAAGCCTCCATTGAGTTGCCATAGCACCTGCATGGCTTCCTCTTCGGGTTGGGTTAGTCTTTCCATCTATACCTATTACGAATCTTTCGTAATTATACGAACATTTCGTAATTAGTTGCTATTGTTTATCATTAATAATAATTTATACATAAAAAAGCCCCCAGAAGTAATCTGGGGGGCTTTTCGTCTTAGTTAAAAATGTGCTTATAGGCGCTAAGCAGGCTACTTCACCAGCACCAGACGCTTGGTTTCGATTTTACCGCTGGTGGTCAGGCGGCAAGTGTAGACGCCCTCAGCCAAGGAAGCACCTTCTACCGTGAATTCATACGTGCGGCCACCTTCTGCTACGCCATCATAGATGGTGGCTACCAGTTTGCCTACCGAATTGTAAACTAACATTTGTGCCTTGCCCGTTTCGGCAGCGCGGAAACGCAGAGTAGCACGCTCCGTGAAGGGGTTTGGATAGGCTTCAAATACATTAGCAGTAGCCGCGAATTCTGTCGTTACGGCAGTGGCTGCGGCCGAAGCGGTGAGGGTATTGCTGCTGCAGTTGCCCAGCTGTTCTTTGTGATTGAGCAAGTGACTCTCCACCTCACCCAGGTTCACATACACTGCCTGCCCATTGTGGCAAACCTGAATCTTAGGATTCTTCTTGCCATCGCGCACTTCCGTTACTTTTATCGTCACGGTCTTGGTAGCTACACAGCCAAATTCGTTCGCGACAGTTAAGGTATAGGTAAAGGTACCTGCGGTGGTAGCGGTGAAAACGGGGTTCGCGATGCTCGCACTGCTCAGACCAGCGGCTGGGCTCCACTGATAGCTCTTGCCGCCTGAAGCGTTGAGAGTCAGCTTTTGCGGGCCATAACCCAGATACAAGTTTGTGGGTACTCCACCTGTGTAGACCGTTGAAGAAGGCGTATAGGTGATAACAGGGTTAGGAATCGTGCCTTTCACATCGACGTCAGCGGTTTGGCTGGCCACATTACCGTGGATATCAGTAACGGTCAGCGTAACCTTATTGAGGCCAATATTTTCGCAGCTAAATATGCTCTTACTCAGCGTCATGGATGCAATTCCACAGGCATCAAGGCTGCCATTATTTACCAGTGCCGCCGTAATGGAGGCAGTGCCGTTGCTCAAGGTCACACTTATGTTCTGAGTCAGAACCGTAGGCACCTGCTTGTCCTGCACCGTTACAGCGAAGATTTTTACATCAGTACCGCAGCTATTCGTAGCCGTGACCTTAACGGTAGTAGTGCCTACAGGGAAGAAATAAGGAGAAGTGATAGTGGTACTAACACCATTTTTGACAATGCTGTACACGAGTTCGGGCGCCGGAGTACCCATGGCCGTAGCAGCAAAAGCAACAGAAGCACCACACTTATCATTATCGGTGTTGGCCGTCAGAGTAGCTGGAACAGTCAGCGTAGGAGGCGTTGTAATAGTTACAGTCGCTGAACCCGTCAGAGCAGCACCATTACAGTTAGCATCCGTTAAAGAAGTCAATGCATAAGCAGTGGTTTCTTTAGGAGCCACATCGAACGTATAATTTCCGTTGGCATCTACCTCAGCAGCGGTTACAATCAGTGGCGTTGGAGCAGCAACTCCATTGGCTGAATAGCCTACTGTCCAAGGAGCAATACCAGTCAACTGTACCGTCAGCTTGGCAGGAGTACCCACACATACAGTCGCGTCGCCGCTTAGTGTTGCAGTTGGCAGCTCCCGCACTGTCACCTTTTGCGTGTACGTTGCGGAGCAAGCGCCCTGCGTAATAATCAGTGTAGCCGTGTAAGTACCGGCCGCCGCGTAGGTGTGGCTGATGTTGCCAGCGTTAGTGTAATCTACTTTGCCATCACTCTCCACGTCCCAGGCATAGGTAGCGTTGGATTCCACAACGGTTGAAGTATTGGTGAAGGCAGTAGCAGAACCAGCACAAACCGTAGCGGCCGTAAAGGCTGGTACTGGCTCCAAGCAAACAAGACCAGTGCGTACTACTCGGTAGCTGTTACCTACCCGAATACCGTCGATGGTTAGCTTCGGAACATTGGCTCCTTGACGGATTGCCACAGCACCAATATTCGCAGGTGAGTTGCCCATTTCGCTCGCTTCGGCACTTGCCATTGCAGGCTCCGCACCAGCCGCCGGATTAACAAACAGCTTAGTAGTGGCACCAGCCTCATCGTAATCGTATTTAATCACCACTAAATGGGTAGTATTTAACGGATATTCAACCGTTGTATACTTGATCGCAGCGGCAGTACCATTGCTGCTAATGCCAAACTGCACTGTGCCCGACGCAACGCCAGGACGCGTATATAGCCGCGCCCTAAAGGTGGACCCAATTGATGAAGGACCGAGATGGAAAAAATAATCGGCAGTACTTACACTCTTGACATTTACTAGCAGCGATGTATATACCGGTGTACCTGCGTATACAGGCTCTGCAAACTGCCTGTTAATATCCTCGCCACTACCAACGGTAGCGGCCGCTTTGCCACTATTGGCGCTGTACTCAGAGTAAGACAGGCCATCGGCAGCTGTAACGGCAATTGAGTTGGTACCACCAGCGTCATGTGCCGTCCAGTTGTTAGCCGTTAGTAATGAGCCCGCTGCGTAATCGAAGTTTTCTTCCAGCAGTAGTGCGGCGGGAGCAGCTGAGGTTTTCTGGATTAAAACACCAGGGTCAGTTAACAAGTAGTTTTCGGCGTAGGGCAGGTCATTATCATTGAAGGCGAAGACCGAAAAATGATACGTGGCGTTGGCGCGCAGCCCCGTTATAGTCACGTTGTCGCCAGTGCCGTTGTACACTACGAAGTTGCCAACATCCAGCACACTCCCTTTGCCGAACTCTGCATTCGCAGTGTACGTGGTAGCGTCAGTAGGCTCGGCATCTACGGCGCTGCCGCGACGAGCTATTATTAGGTGCTTTTTGCCATCGACTCCTGCTAGGTTTAGTTGGAGCGAGGTGCTGGTTACTTGGCTGGCGGTGAGTTTGGCCTGAGTGGTAGGCTCAGCAGCCAATGGTACCGTTACAGTGGTGAAGGAAATCTCCTGGCCATAAGCTGTGCTTACGCCATTAGTCGCATAAGCCCGCACAAAGTAAGTAGTACCTGGTACCAAGTCCTTTATGGCGCTAGTAAAAGTATTGGCATCGGTAACATCAGCCGTTTTGGTAGTTACAGCAATAGTTGGGTTGGGTGTTTTAGCCCACACGACGCCGCGAGCAGTTACTGCACTTCCGCCATCTGCAGCTACCGTGCCGCCAGTAGTAGCACTGGTTGGAGTAAGCTCGGTCACAGCCGTAGTGCTTAGTGTAGCCGGATAAACTGGGTTGACACCCGTACCGGTAACTGCTACCGACTGATTAGGTAAGCCAGCACTTGTCACCGGAATCGATTCGCTGTAGGCTTGGGGAGCAGCTGGAGCAAATCGAACGTCAATTGTAGTGCTAGGCACATTGCCACCAGCCGGCTGCAACTCGATGGTGCAGCAAGCAAATGGGTTGTTGCCCGTCCGAATTTCAAACCCGGCGGGTGGCGTAATGATAATGCCACTCGTTAAGTTATTGCCCTCTACCGTAAAGCTTTTCAACCCGGTTCCGGCTCCGACAGCCAGATTACCAAAATCGGCAAGGGTGGATGCCGACACCAATAAGGCCGGCGTAGTAGGAGGCGCTGATACTGTTACCGTGATAGGTGCGCTCTGGCCAGGTACCGTGCCGCAGTCGGTAGTTAGAGTGGCTTGAGCAACCACATAGTAAGTACCTACACCCGGAAAATCTACCCCCCGCACGGTGTAAGAGGCCGTAGTAGCCCCACCGATAGCAGTATATGTACCAGATGTGCTAGTGCTATAAAGCCAAGAAAAAGTGGAAGTAACGGCAGCACTGGCCGTGAGTGTCTCGCCCGTGCCGGTTGTGATTACCGACTGCACAGTGGCTGGCGTTACAGTCACCGGGTTGCTTTCAGCTAGAAAGCTTACCGTCAGGTCAGAGCCGTTGTTAGTGCCATAGGTAGCAGGCGCGTCGTTTATTACTCGCACCCGATACTTAGTGCCACTTGGCGTAGCAGGCGGAATAACGGCCGCAATGGGCGAGCTAGTACCGCTACCGATAATGTTGTCGGTTACGTTCGTTGGGAATACCCCCAAGGCATTTGACAACTGCACTTTAAAACCGCCCGTGAAAGTGCCGCTGCTAGTATAGGCCACATTGAAAGGAGTGCTTCCAGCGGTAGCAGTAATGCAGTAAGGACTGTTAAAAGCAGAAGCGGTAGTGGTAATGGTAGCGGCGGGAACAGGTGGAGTGACCGTACCAGTAGTAACCACTAGGTTATCGATGCTAATTTTTGGACGGCTACCAGTGCTGGGAAGAGCGTCTGTTGCTGGTGGTATTACTGAGGTTATTAAAAAGAAGCGGATTTTAGCATCCGGCTTGCCAGCCAATTCCACTGGTAAAGGAAGATTAACAAAGCTGCCATTTGCAGCTACGTTATTAGTTATGACCGTTGTCGTGCCTGTGAAATCAACAAAAGCCCCCCCGTCACCAGTGTTGGTTTGCACTTTAAAGGTAGACTGTCTATTTCCCGTTGAGTTGCTTACTTGAGCCCAATCGAAGCTAATGGTACCAGATGAGGAGTTAGTAAAGTCTATGTTAAGATCAAAAGCGGAAGCATTGCTTCCACTAGGTGTACCAGTTGCTAACAGTACAATCTTTCCTTCGGTAGCAGAACCAACAACTCCTTTTTGTACGCCACCTCCACTGCCAGTAGCAAATACTGTGTTAGTATTAGGTAAAGTAGGTGAAGGAGTTGCTTTGCTATAAGGAGCAGCACCAATGCCAGAAGCAAAATCTGTCTGCCAGCCGGCTATGTTAGTAAAAGCCTCTGTGTAGGCACCATCTGCCAGTTTATGAGGCACGGGCTTTACTACTACTTGTCCCCAACTCTGTAGTGTAACGAAGAAAAGTAGGCAAGTCAGAAAAGTCGGCAACTGCCCAAACTTCCCAGTAGTTTTATAAAAACTTGTCATATAGACGGTTATGTCGTTTTGAAAAGGTCTGGAAGAATGGACTTAGTTGGTTGGCACTGCTACTGGGCCAGTATCAACTTTCGACTCGATAGCCGTCTGTACCTCCATAGGTAGAGCAGATAGTAAGTCATAACCTGTCGCGGCCTCAATGGCGTCAACCGTGGTGCGGTGGGTACCCCAGTTAGTATTCAGTGTCTGTGTGTTGGGCATGTCCACGGCAATGACACGCGTGGAAGCTGATATGCGGGCCACATCATTATCGCCAACAGGAATCACTACAATCACCTTCCACGTGCGATTTGGAACGGTGATGCGACCCTGATCGAGGGTATTGGTTACGCCACCGTTGCTACCAGTGCCGCCTACGCCATAGCTACCGCAGATAATGTACACCTCACTATTACCAGCAGGATTCGTTGCGCTAGGCAAGAAAGAGCGAGAATACTCCTCCAAATCTGCCCAGGGACCTTGGTTGTTACCTGGTGCCTGAGGCATCATGTTGGTCATGAAAAAAGTTGCCGCATTATCTTGTGGGCTAGAAGTGCGGTCGGCCGAAGGGCAGTTATGGCCGCGATCGAAACCCGAGCCGGTGTAGCTAGTCGCCTGCACCTGATACCACCCTTCAGGAAGGGTCGGGTCGGGTCCAAAAACGTCTACTCGGGGAGCAGTACCCCGATCTGAAGCATCAAGATGCCAGCTTACCCAGTTAGGCTTGCCCTGATCCCTGTTGTAGCTTAGCTTATACTGAGGCTTCACCATCAGATAATTACTAGGAAAGCTAACGTCGGTGACAGCACCACTAGGGTTACCCAAAGCAAGGTGGTCGTTGTCAATCGATGGCTGAGCGACCCCGAAGTCGGTTATGGCAAAGTCGTCGATGTTCAGTTGGCTGGGGCCACCCGACGTCTTGCGAATCTCAAACTTAACGTTGCCGGCAATATTGACATTGAAAGCGGCGGCTTGAAGTGTGCTGCTGGTCGTAAATACCGTGTTGCCCACCTTCGTCCACTTATTGCAGTTGCACGATTGGGCTTGTGCCCATAGCTCCCAGCTGCTGCTGGCGTCGGTGCCGTAAATAGCGTGCTGCACGGTGACGGTAGCAGCCCCATTCGGCACGAAGAATTCCATAGTGAGCTTACCGTTTTGCTGTAGGCGCACGGCCTGCGCGCCGTTCTTATGGTCGGTCTCGGTATTACCTAGCACGGCATCGGTCAGCGTCCAGGTGCCGGTAGCGAAGGCTACGGTTCCGGCTGCATAATCAGTCTTCGAACCAGTATCGAAGGTCTCCTGGGGGTTCGTTGCGGTGAGGCTGGCCGCCTGCTGACCGGCAGGAGCCGGTTGGAAAGCCAGACACGAAAACAGCAACAAAAAGCGAAATGAACTCTGTAGAAATTTTGGCATACTCGAGCTAAGAGAAAAGCATTCAAACAAGTTCCAGCTGCGCAACCTTGTGCAACCCAATGACAAAAGTACAATGTCAATTGAACTTAGCTCTTAATAAAATATAAAATCCTATAATTAGTAACAAAAAATTAATGGGATAATATAAATGAATAGAGTTTATGTAATTTTTGACCGCTTCACTCCTCTACCAGAAAGAAATAGGCGTAGGGATTATAGCTAGGACAGAAAGCCATTTAAGGACGGTGGCTGGCCGGACGCTATTCAGCCAATTGTGTCCTTACCTTGACACAGAACAACCATAGCAGTAAGTACTTTACCGCTGATTGAAATTATCCTGAAATCCGGTAAGGTATTTCTTTGAGGAAGGCTTATGCCAATTGCTTTTCGTAACAGAAAAAGCGCAGCCCGGGACGAAAAGCGAGCGTGATTTCGCCCGCGAAACGGTAGCCTAATTTGGGGAAAAGCTGTTGGGTAGCTCGGTTCTCCGAGTTGGTATCGACGCGCAACACGGGCAGCCGTTGCTCCATGGCCAACAGTTCAGCCTGCTGAAGCAGAGCAGCAGCTACACCCTGCCCCTGCGCGGCCGGATCGACGGCCAGCCGGTGCGTTACGAGTGCGGGCAGGGAGGCATCCCAATCGGCCTGGGCGTACTCCGGGTCCTGATCGGTGGTAAGGGCCGCCACACCAACAATTTTGCCCCCCAATTCGGCAACCCACAGATGTTGTCGGTCGATATCCTGCCGAAACACTGTTTCACTGGGGTAAGATGCTTCCCACTGATAATTGCCAGCGGCGTGCATTATCGGCACCACCCGACTGATGAGCAGCAGAATACCAGGTAGGTCAGTGATAGCAGCGCGACGAATGGTTAACATGAGTAAGGGTAACGATGGAGGATTTACTTGAAACGTAGTTACTAAGAACTTTGAAAACAGACCGAATTTGAATTCTGTAGACTCAAGATGCTTCTTTTCTTTTTCGTCTGACTGGCAGTTACAAGTCAAGGTATTTATAGTCACTTCCGCTTAGGTTTTATCAACGCAAAAAAGCCCCCCAGCACGATGCTGGGGGGCTTTTTTGCGTTGATAAAACTACCTCTTAGCGACAGTTGCGCAATGCAAAATTATCGAAGGCTACGGTGGCCGTTTCGGGACCCTGAGCCAGTAAGCCCACGCGCACTCCCCGATCCCATGGAGGCAGATAGGTGCCGTTCAGGGCAAAGCTATCGAGCACAACGGGTTGCCAGGCGGTGCCGCCATCAGTACTGAAGGCGAAGCGAAAACGGCTGCCGCCCCAAGCCTCCAGGCGCAAACTGAGCATCTTACAATTTTCCAGCTTTACTTCCGTGAGAGTCAAATGCTTATTGCCCTGCATGTGCCACAGTTGCAGATGGCCGTTGCCGGCTACCAGCGCCAAAGCGTTGTGGGGGTCGCCGATAGCAGCTAGTCCGGCGTAGGTGTTGGGCGCCAAGGCACCATAATCAAGTGTGGTGGCCGCTTTATAGGTAGCTGTGAAGGTCCGCTGAGCCACTAAAGCACCGAGGCCCGCAGGGCGCGCCGTCAGGAGTAGCTGGCCGTCGCTGACGCCCACAGTTGGCTGCTCATTCACGGGCCACTGCCAGGCAGCCGACAGGCGGTTACCAGGAAAATTATCATCCACATTTAGCACTCGCAAATCACGCAATGGCTCTGCCTGAGGGCTGTTATTTACAAACTCAGGCCAGCCTTCGGCGTTCCAGGTGAACTCGCTCAACAGGCCCTGGCGCCCTACAAACTCGTGGCTGTCGGTGTAGTAAGCGTGGTGCAGCAGAAACCAGCGGCCGTCGTACTCCGTCACAGTGCCGTGGCCGGGGCATTTCCAGGTTTTGTTTTTCTTTAGAATAGGGTTTTGGGGACATTTTTCCCAAGGTCCGAGCAGCTTTTTGGAGCGGGCGACACCCGTAGCGTACGTGCAGCACTTGCCGCAGCAGCCGTTGCCTGCATAGAACATGTAGAAGTATTCGCCCTGCCGCACGATGGCGGAGCCTTCTACAAGGCAGCCTTCCCAAGGCGTATCGTTGCGGAACAACTCTACTTTTTTGCCGAGCAGCGCCGTACGGCTTTCGTTCATGCGCTGGGCCCAGATGGGTGTGTCTTTGCGAAAGGCGTTGCCATCTTCTTTCCACACCATATACAGCGCACCGTTTTCGTCGCGAAGCGGAAAGCCGTCGATGGAGCCCATGCGCTGCCCCACCAATGGGCCGTGGTCGGTGTAAGGACCGGCGGGGTCGTCGGCGCTGGCAACGGCAACGCACAGCTGGCCACGCTTACCTTTTTTGCGGGCTGTGTAGCAGATGTAAGTTTTGCCATTCTCATGGCTGATTTCCGGTGCCCAGAAATTAGAGTCAGCCCACTCGGGCAGCTTATCCGGAAATACATAGCTCACTACTTCCCAATCGACGAGGTTCGTAGACTTGAGAAGCGGGAAAATTGGCCCCCACTCCGCGGAAGTAGCGCTGGCCCAGTACGTATCACCGATTTTGGTAATCGTCGGGTCGGGGAAGTCGCCGGGAAGAATAAGTTTATCGTAGATGGCCGCGGGCGCGGTCTCAATTAAGGGCGCAGTATTTACTACCGGCTGGCTAGCAACGGGATAAGGTAGCGACCATTCGCTGGACGGAATGGAGGCGCCTGTTTCTAAATCGAAGGACACAAGTAGAGAGGAAAGGGTGGGTAGAAAAATTCTCTCGACAGCTGGTAGGCTCAGTGTAATAAGTGGGCGGGTGGCCCAAGCCTGACTAGCTGTATGTGTGCCCTGAGCCTGTACTCAGGACCTATGAAGCGGCAAAAAAGGAGCGGAGAAACGTATAAGCGTCAATGACCTATAGTGGCCAATGAAAGAAAAGCGCTGTAGCGCAGGAAGATGTAAAGAGCGACTCACCTCAACTTTCAGGTGGGATCAAAAAGGCAGCCTTGCGTGATGACCAACGCTTCGAACTGCATTTTTCTTATACATCCACTTGCCTGATCAGTTTTTACTCTGTCAACAGCACGTATTTATCGTTGGCAGAGTCACGAAACAAAATTGAATTGAATTAGTGCCTCTGCATTTCAAATTGCAAACATTTTGCCAATAGCCCTTGGTTGCCTAATTCGGCCCGAATTATTAACACCGTAGTGTTAATGTAAACATATACCCGTATTTATACTAGGATTAATTGCAGATTCTTTTTACTAATTCTGGCAGCAGCCAGTATCTTGTGCTATTTGAGCCGTAAGCCTTTACCATGCAGGCCACAGCTGCCTTCCTTTTGACTATGACAACAACTTCAATTCAAGCGGGTCTCTTGGCCTATGGAATGTCGGGCAAAGTATTTCATGCCCCTTTTCTAGCTGCTCACCCAGGTTTTACTCTGCGAGCCGTAACGGAACGCCACCAGAAGCAAGCACAACAGGATTACCCCGGCGTGATTAGCTACGATAGCGTGGGAGCGCTGCTTGCAGACCCAAAAATTGAGCTAATAGTAGTAAATACGCCCAGCAACACGCACTTTGAACTGGCCAAACAGGCATTGCAAGCGGAGAAGCATGTGCTGATTGAGAAGCCGCTAGTTACATCTTCGGCCGAAGTCCGGGAGCTGCAGGAGCTTAGTCAGCGCATGAACCGGCACGTGTTAGCCTACCAGAACCGGCGCTGGGATAGTGATTTTCAGAGCGTGAAGCAGGTAATAGACAGCGGGCAGCTTGGGCAACTTATCGAAGTTCACTTCCGCTTCGACCGCTACAAAACAGTGCTTAACACCAAAGCATTTAAAGAAACGCCCATTCCGGGCAGTGGGCTAGTGTATGATTTGGGACCGCACCTGATCGATCAGTCAATTTGCTTATTTGGCAAGCCCTTATTCAGCCGCAAGACTACCGGAATGTTTCGGCCTGGCTCGCAGGTTCCGGATTACTTTTCCTTCCACCTCCACTACCCCAATGGCTTGCAGGTATTTCTGACTAGCAGCCTATTAGTAGCCCAGCCCCAAGCTTCTTTTGTGCTTCATGGTACGCAAGGCAGCTTCAGCAAGGCCCGCACTGATGTGCAGGAAACGCAGCTTCAGCAAGGAATTGCCCCCCAAAATGCCACCTACGGCTTGGAAGCTCCTGGCCAAGAGGGTATTCTGACGTTAGCCAGCACCGACGGCAACTTCACAACTCATTCTCAGCCGGCGCCCAAAGGCGACTACATGCAGCTGTTTGAGGCGTTGTATCAAACCATTCGGAACGGAATTCCTTACCCAATTAAACTGGAAGAGATACGGTGGCAGATGGAATTGCTGGAACAAACCGACGATGCGCAATAGTAGCCTGAGAGGCGACAACAAGGCCTTTCTTCCTAGGTAGCAGAGAGGCGGATAAATTGCCAGGCAAGAGCAGGCAGAGGCGCTAGAAAAATTATCAAAAAATGCCCTGACGAGCTTAAAAATGCGCATTTTAGTGAAACCTGGCACAAAAAAAAGCGGTAAAAAGCCCGTGTTTGAAACAATGGTTTAACCTTCTAAACTTTGTTATCGCCATGGCTATTCAGCAATATCAGGACTCGTTTTCCGGATTGAGCCAGTCGCCTTTTAGTGCCATGCTCGACCGGTTTTTCAACGACACGGTAGCTTCTCGGGGCGGCTATCCAGCTTCTCGCCCCAGGTAGATGCGTATGAAACGGAGCGCGGCTATCAGATTGAGGCAGCGTTGCCAGGTATTAAGCGCGAAGACATTAAAGTTGATTTTCATCAGGGCCGCCTGACTATTTCGGGCGAGCGGCAGTTCCAGAATGAGCAGAACGACCGACGCTACCACCTCGTGGAAAGTTCCTACGGATCATTTCAGCGGTCATTTCAGCTGCCCGACACGGTAGACCCCAGCCAGATTGAGGCCTCTTTCGAAGATGGCGTATTGCGCGTGATGGTGCCAAAAGACACCCAGAAAACCATGCGTCATCAAATCGATATTCGTGGGGGGCAAAATATAGGTAGCGGTCAGATGTCGGAGCGGATGGGCCAGCAAGCCAGTGATATATCCGTGCAGTCGGGCGAAGGCCAAAAGCAGTCGAACGGCAATCAATACAGCATGCAGGAAGGGCAGACTGATGGCAGTTCAAATGACAGTCGCAGCTCTGAAAAGAGGAAGTCCTAAAATCAGTCCTTTGAAGGCACCTCACGAAAAAGCCCCCCAGAATGTTTCTGGGGGCTTTTTTATTCCGTAGGGTTGGGGTTTGGCTCATAGTTTAGGGCTTCAGCCCCTGCACCCAAGGCTGCCAGCGTGAGGCCATCCTCGGCTACATAGCTCAGCTGCGCCGTAAGGCCTACATCGAGCAAATCCTGCACAAGGCCTTCGCCAGCGGCTTCGGGCGTGTACATATCGACGGTGGTGGCTACTACGTTCACCGGCCGGTCGGGCAGACCTACAAGAGTAGCCCGGCGGTCAATTTCGGGCGGAAAGATGGCGGCGTACAGAATCAGGCGCTCGTAGGTGATACGGTTGCTGGCCAGCCAACGACAAGCAGCGGCCGCGCCATGCCCGTAGCCCAGCACCGTCACGGGGGTATCGGGTGGGCAGTCGGCCAGAATTGTTTCGGCCAGCGAATCGAGGTAATTGGTAAGGTCGGCGAGGTCAGGCAATAAGTCGGAGGCGGCAAACCAGGTAGCGCCTGTGCTCAGGGTGCCATCGGGAGCGGGCGGCAAGGTGTAGCGCGAGAGGGCTTCGGGTAAAATCAGCAGGCGCTCGGGCGTTACGAGGTTAACAAGTTGAGCGGCAAAATCGGCAACGGATTGGCCTTCGCCGTGCAAGCAAAACCAGACGTGACGAATCGTCGGGCCGGGTTCGCCCACACAATAGTAGCGGGCGGTACGCGTCGTATTAAACGTTTGAAGCTGCATATAGTCTAACAGGAGCTGTACGACAAAGTATTCTATACGGAAGCGACGCGAGCCATGGTTGGGAGGCACCCAAAGTTGTGCGTAGGCACAGCACTTTCACCTGCCACTATGGCTGTTTACATAGGTTTCAGACGGCTTTTAAGACGTCAATCTGACCGAAACCCGGCGCTGATGGCGCACGATAGAGGTTGGTACATCGTTTGAAATAACCCCATCACAATCAAGAAAGAGACCTGACCATGAAGTTGATAAGCCAAGAATTCATTCGCAATATTGCCCCCCAGCTTAACCTGCTCAACACGTTGGGCGGTGGCACGGCCCAGGCGCAGCTGCGCGTCGATAAGGTGGCGAAGGGTGTGGTAGTGCGGGTGGCGGCGCCGTCGGTGCGCCCCGAAAATTTCCACGTATTGCTCGATAACAACCGTCTGACCGTGTACTGCGACTACCGCCACGAGGAGGACGACAAAATGAGCGCTCCGCTGTTTGCTCAAACCCTGGATTTGCCCGCCAACCTCGACCTCGACCGCATTGATGCTGTGCACGAGGAAAACGAGCTGCGTGTCCGCATTCCCTTCCAAGATTCGGCGAGCCGTCGCCGCGAAATCGATATCAAATTGCGCTAGGCTCCGCTTAGTTGCTTATAACGTCGGGACCGACCGACACCTTTTCACTGAAGCCACTGCTTAACCGCAGTGGCTTTTTTGGTCTTAATCAAATAGCGGTATCAGCAGCACAAACCCCGTAACGAGTGCCAGATAAAACCAACCCATCACCTGCCCCCGATACCGGCGCGGGAGCCGGTTGCTGAGCACAAGCACCGCTACCACTATCACCAGCAGGTGTAGCAGCAGAAACACCACGGTTTTCACCCAATTGCTGACAATCGTATTCTCGGGCTGCATCTGGTCGCTCATGCCGAGCCCGGAGGTAGCGAAACGCAAGACATAGTACGTCACGGTTTCAAACACCACAAAGCACACGAAGCCAATCAGCAGCGCCTGGGAACCCGATTTCTGCGAAACGTCTGCCATTTTTTACTTCAAAGCGCTAGATGAATAATTGCCCCCAGTATTACTTCACTTGATTTTTCTTGCTCAAAACTTCCTGACTGCGGGTCTTGATATAAAGCTCCTCCACCTTGGTGCGGGCCCAAGGCGTCCGGCGCAGAAATACCAAGCTGGATTTGATACTGGGATTGACGGCGAAGCAATTGATATGAATGCGCTCATCCAAACCAGGCCAGCCATAATGCGCTACCAGGTATTCCAGAATCTGGGCCAGGGTGATGCCGTGCAACTCACGGATTAGGTGGCCTGATTCGTCGCGGGCGTCGGAAAGGTTGGAAGTAGCCATGTGGCGGAGCGTTAAGAAGCGAAAGGTCGGGAAAAGCAGTCATTGATAAGCAACCCATGATGGGTGGGGGGCTTTTTCTGTGCCGGAACCACTAGCTTAGGTACGAGCCAGGCAGGTATGTGCGTTACCTTTGTGATGGCCACGCTGATGAACCGACCCCGAACACGCCCTATTGCTCCCCGCCGCCCCGCCGCTTCTCGGTGGCGTTTGCCCCTGCTAATCTGCCTGGGGTTGCTGCTGGCGGCAATGGTTTTTTACGGGCGCAACTGGCGGCAGATCAACCGCTATGCACGGCTTACTTATGCTAAGTATACGGCTCATCAGCTGACGGGCCGCGAGAAAACGCCCCTACTAACCGGTTACACGGTGCACGGTATTGATGTATCATCGTATCAGGGCCGCATTGATTGGCAGGAAGTGGCAGAGCACCAAGTGCGTTTCGCCTTTATTAAAGCCACCGAAGGCGTTACCCTACGCGACTCCCGTTTCCAGCGCAACTGGCGCGAAGCGCGGGCTGTGGGCATTTACCGCGGAGCCTATCATTATTTCCAGCCCAACTACGACGGCGCCCAGCAAGCCGATCTTTTTGTGCGCAACGTGCCCATAGCCGCCGGCGATTTGCCCCCCGTACTCGATGTGGAGGACCCTAAGTTTCACGATGTGGCCGTGATGCGGCGCAACGTAGCTACCTGGCTGCGCCTGATAGAGCGCCACTACGGCGTGCGCCCTATTCTCTACACCAACTACAACTTCTACAAGCGCCATTTAGCTGGTCACTTCGACAAGTATCCGTTGTGGCTGGCGCATTACGAAGTGGAAAAGCCCCTACTACCCCGCGAAAGATGGATTATCTGGCAGCACAGCGACGAATCGCACGTACCAGGTATCCGCGGCCCCGTCGATTTCAACGTATTTCAGGGCAATTTTGCCATGCTGCTTGCCATGCGCATTCCCGAAAAGGCGGAGTAAGTGTAGGCTCCGGTTTAGTGTCATTTATATTTGCGTATGCCTCACTTTTCTTTTCGTCGTTTTTGCTGGCTGCTAAGCTTACCGTGGCTGCTGAGCGCCTGCGCTGGGAGCGCCAACACGTTCACTCAGAGCGGTCAGGGCTCGTATTACGCCAACAAATTCAATGGCCGCAAAACAGCCAGCGGTACCGTGTATCGGCCTAATAAAATGACGGCCGCCCACAACACGCTCCCGTTCGGTACGGTAGTACGCGTGACCAATACGCGCAACAACCGCTCAGTAAAAGTCACGGTCACGGACCGCGGACCGCACGTGAAAGGCCGCATTATTGATTTATCGCGCAAAGCCGCCCGCAAAATTGATTTGATTGATGCCGGGGTGGTTCCAGTAAAGGTGAAGGTGGTAAAAGCGGCGCCTTCACGCTAAGCTGGGGGGCTTTTTACCTGAATTTTTCTACTTCTCTCGCATGAGAATTCGCAAAAAAGTACGCTGGACTGTACCTGCTGCATCAAGTCGCTTTGTAGCGCTGGCTGCGTTTGTGAAAGCCGCCGAATCCCAGGCTTGGACCGATGCGGAAATCCAATACGTGATGGACGAGGTAGTAGAAGCCCGCGACGATGACGAGGCTGCCCTGATTTTGCTGGACTACACCCAAGTCTAAAACACAGTCGGGCGGCCCAAATCCTACTGGTCTGAGCCGCCTGACTGTGTGGATTAGCAGACTAAGCCTAGCGTTTCTTTTTCTTGCCTTTATTCTTGAGGTCCTCCTTTTTAACGAGGAGAAGGCTGTCTTGCGCTGCTTTTTGAGCACTAGTAGTAATACGGCCACTCAACGAAACAATATCGCCCTCCGTCAGCTGAGTGCTGACGCCCGCGGGCGTCGTTATCGTGCCGGTCGGCGTTATTTTCGTACCGTTGATAAGGCTCATTTCCTGCGTCAGGGGCGTGGTGCGGCCCATTTGGGTCACCATTACTTTGCCTTCTTTCATCATCACGCCATCCTTCATAGTAGCCACGCCGGGCGTTACTGGCTTCGGACGAGGTGTTGCAGCCTTGCGGGGGGGCATTTTTGTTTGAGCCGAAGCGGCTACAGCACTGGTAGTTAAGGCGAAAGCCAGAAGCACGATACCACGTAATTTCATGAGGAAAGTGGGATGGAGAGTGGGAGATATAAGTAAAGCGAATTGAAGAGGCAACAGCTGGGCGTGCACACATACAAGCCAGCAACCCACCGTAAGCCAAGCGCGTTAGAAAAGAAAAATAGCCACATCAGTGGCACCTTCTTTCATCCTCTAAATCAGCAGTTCATATGGCGGCCGATAAAGCATCAAACAATATTTACGCCGATTTTAAGGCGCAAGTGAATATGACCGCAACCGAGCTAAAAAAATGGCTTGGCACGGAGGAATCCAAATCGGTGGGCCAGGACAGCGGCGACGGTACCAGCATTGGCCATAAGTCAGGCGAGCGTATTATTGAGATCCTGAACAAGAAAAAAGCGGACCTGACGGAAGCAGATGAGGCGCACATGCACAAGGTTCACTCGTACATTAGCCGACACCTAGCTCAAGGCCCCGAAAAAGACGTGGAGCATTCTCGCTGGCGCTATTCGCTCATGAACTGGGGCCACGATCCGCTGAAAAAGTAAGCGGCCTGCTGTCTGTTGAATTCTACATCAGGGTGCCGGCGTTCGTAAGTTGATATCTAAAAGCCGAAGTCGTTTATTCCGTTAAAATTCAGCATTCAACCTTCACTAACGCACCAAGTGGAATACAAGGATTATTATAAATCGCTGGGGCTGGATAAATCGGCTACTACCGACCAGATCAAGAAGGCATATCGCAAGCTGGCCCGTCAGTATCATCCCGACGTAAACCCGAACAATGCGGAGGCTGAGCGCAAGTTTAAAGAGATAAATGAGGCCAACGAAGTGCTCAGCGACGAGGAAAAACGGCGCAAGTACGACCAGCTAGGGGCCGATTGGCAACGCTATCAACAAACCGCCGGTGCGGGCCGCGCCGGCGGGGGCGGCTTCGACTGGTCGCAGTATGGGCAGCCCGGTGGCTTTGGCGGCTACGGCCAGGCCGGTGGCAGCGACCCATTCGGCAACACCGACTTCTCTGATTTCTTTAGCTCCATTTTCGGTGGTATGGGGGGCGAAGGTCGCGCTGGGGGGCATTCTGCACGAGCCAGCGCCGGGCAGGATTATCAGGCTGAGCTGGAATTGACTTTGGCTGAGGCCTACGAAGGCGGCCCACGCACGCTCACTGTCAATGGCAAAAAGCTGCGTATTAACATTCAGCCTGGCGTAGAAGATGGCCAGACCATCCGGCTGCGCGACCAGGGTGCGCCCGGTCGCAACGGTGGCCCGGCCGGTTCGCTCTACATTACGTTTCGCATTGCCCCCGACCCGCGCTACACCCGCAATGGCGCCGACCTAACGCTGGATGTGCCGGTGAGCATTTATACCGCGCTGCTCGGCGGTCAGCAGGTGGTCGATACGCTATCGGGGCCGGTTAAGATCAGTGTAAAACCTGAAACCCAGAACGGCACCCGCCTACGTTTGCGGGGCAAAGGCTTCCCCATTTATAAGCAGCCCGGCCAGTTCGGCGACTTGTATCTGCGCCTGGATCTGACCTTGCCTCAGCACCTCACGGAGAAAGAAAAGGAGCTGTTTCGACAGTTGGCCCAACTTCGGGGCGAAGCGTCATGATCTAATCTCCATTTGCCGTTGCCACACGCTATTTACGATCTGCTATGGAAACGTCGTCCATTATCACCATTACCTTCCACGACTGCGCCATCCGCTACGGCCTCAGCGAGCTTGACCTTCAAGAGTTTGTAGACTTAGGCCTCCTGCACCCCGCTGATACGCCCGACACGCTCCGCGCCGAGCCCGACGACCTAGCCCGATTGGCCCGCCTGCACCATGAACTAGGCCTGAGCGCGGAAGGAATCGACGTTGTAATGGCTATGCGGCGGCGCTTGCTGGAACTCCAAGCTGAATTAGCCCATCAGCGTGCCCGCGTTGCCCAGCTGGAGTATTTTCTGAACAAATCAGGCCCGCTGGTAGATCTGTAGCGGCGGCTACTGCTAAACATCAATGGCCAGCGCCAGCAGCGTACCAGCCAGCGTAGCGCCAAGCTTAGGCCAATTGAGACGATGCTCTGGGCTGGTTTCGAAAAGAATGGTAGTCGATACGTGAAGAAAATTGCCCGCGACCAAGCCTAGCAGTGCGGCATACAAGCCGCCAGTCATCAGATCCTCTAAGACTACATAATTGCTGACCACAATGCCTATGGGCGCAGCCAGCGCAAACAGCACCAGATACGGCAGAGCCCGCTTGAAACTGTGCAGGCGCAACAGCAGTGCTGCCATCAGGGCGAATGCGGCTGGGATGTGGTGCAAGGCTACGCCCCACAGAATCGCATAAAAGTTCTCGTTGGTGAGCGTGGCGTCGGGCTGCTTAATCAGAATACTACCTTCCAGAAAAGAATGGATTACCAGCGAGAACAGGAGCAGAAAGGGCACCTGCCCATCATGCGCCGTATTGTGATGAATGTGGCCGTGCTCAACACCTTGCGAGAAGACTTCCAGCAATAGCTGCCCAAAAAAGCCCCCCAGCACATAATAACCGATGCGGTGCATCTCATCGGTGGGCACCAGCAGCAAGGCTTCGGGCAGCAGGTGGGTGATGGTGAGGGTAAACAGGTAAGCTCCACTAAACGCTAGCAGCGGCTTCATCCACGTAGTGCGGGCCGTAGGCAGCAAACGCGTAAGCAGGCCCGCGCCCAACACGGTTAGAAATAGTAGCAGAACGGCAATCCACATGGGTACTGTATTGATTAGGTATGCACTAATAAAGGGAATAGTGAAGCAGGATATAGCTACCCTGTTGTTGGTCCATCACCCCTATTTTTTTACTATAAAGATCATTCGGGGGCTAAGGGCTTCGTTATACGGACCTAGCTGATAGTCGCCCAACACTTCAGCTAAGCGCAGCCCCGCCATCTGAAAATATTCTTCAAAGTTGTCTAAGCTCAGCGCTCGAACCCGCTCCTCGAATTGCTGCTCATACCCGAGCGCATCCTGAAAGCGAATCGTTTTGACGATAAATCCGTCATCGAGGCGGCGGGTGATGTGGAAGGTGATACCCCTAACGGTTTTCTCTTCTTCGAGTACTAACTCGCGCAACGTGCGCTCAGTATTCATAAAGTCAATCACCATTTTGCCCCCCGGCCGCAACGCCGCCGCTGCGGAGCGTAACGCCACGATGTTTTCCGTCTCGTGAGCAAAGTAGCCGAAGCTCGTAAACAAGTTGAAAATAAAATCGAATGGCCCGAAAGGCAGCGGATTGCGCATATCATGCACCTGGAAATGCAGGTGCTCGTGCGCAAATCCCTGCGCGTAAGTGATGCTCTCCGGCGACAGATCGACGCCTGTGACTTCGTAGCCTTTCTGGCTTAGGTAAACCGAGTGGCGGCCTTTGCCACACGCCAGATCGAGCAGCTTCGCATCCGGCTTGACCCGTAGATGATCCAGCAAAGCATCAATGTAAGCTTTCGCCTCTTCCTCGTTACGGTCGTGGTAGAGCAGATGGTAATAAGGGGAGTCAAACCAACTAACAAACCACTCAATAGTAGGGTGCAACATGAATGGATTGGAAGGAGATGCCTGCTGGCCAGACAAGCACTTTTAGAGAGTACTGATAAACGATATTTGCAACAATGTTACAAATAAAATAACTTTTTCTGGCGGATGAGCTGTCATTATAGCGGCTGTGAGCAAGAGATTTGCCCCCCAGAGGTTATTGAGAATAGCAGCTAAAGTAATAGCCGCCGTTGGCACGATGCCAACGGCGGCTATTATTAAGTCACTGAATGCAAGCTTCTTAAATAATTTAGCGCTGAATCTCGCTGCCGTTTGCCATAGTATCGGCTTGGCTAGGCTTAGCGTTGATCTTAGCGGCTTCTTCTTTTCTATTGGTGCGCATCGCTTCCTCGGCGTTAGCCGAGATGCTAGCTTCGGCCGAAGGCTTGGGCTTGCCGTCAACGCCTTCTACTGCCGAGCTAACTGGCTTTGGAATTGCGGCGCCTTTTGCTTGGTTGGTTTCGTAGGCTGTGCCTTGGTCAAAATTGTCAGACGAACGGGAGCCGGGCGCCACTTGATCAACCGACACTTGCTTATCGGGACGGAAGGAAGAAGGCTCGCTGCTACAAGCAGACATTGATAAGGCGAGGCTGGCCACGCCAGAGAGCAACAGGTTCTTATTCATAGAGTTAAACTGAGATGAGCTAGATGAAGGCTGAGCAATTACCTGGCTCGCTGCTTTTCCGAGCAGCGAGCCAGCAAACCATTCCGCTAAGTAAGGGTTACCGACCCTGGGGGGCAAATGTTACGCAGCCGGTGCATCAGCGGAGGCTGTTGGTGCGGCCGGCAGCAGGTTTTTGCGGCGCAGCATGGCATCAAACAGCTTTATATCATTGGGCGAATTAAAGATTCGTAAAGGCAACAGCAAGAATACGGGTACATCAAAGGTGCGCGCAATCCAGCGTCGCCATCCCGCTATCTCACCAGGCGCCTCGCCGGGGCGCAGCCACATTGTAAAGCCCTCAACATCGCGCTGAGCCCGCCCAATCATGTCCCAGCTTAAGTTCATGCCTTGCTTTTCATTCAGGCGGAGCAAAATCTGGCGCTGATCAATCTCGTAGTTAAACCGCTCAAATAACGGCTTGCTCTGCTCCATCTGCGTCACGCTCGTAATCTGAGCTGAGCGCAGGAGCACAAATAGCACGGTCAGCAGAACCGCTAAGCCTATCCACCACCACGAAGGCCAGATGAGAGCCGGCAACAGCCCGATGGCCAGCGGAATAAGCGCATACCACCACTCCTTTTTCCACACCTGCGTCATGGCCATGCGGGTATAGGTATTGGTGTTCAATTGGTATTTCTTGGTACGGATGGCCAGTGGCGCGGCTCCTTGCGCCTGACGGAAGCCCCGTTGATTTGGTTGCTGCATTAGAGTAATGGGAATTGCTGAATGGGTAAATGGCTAATCTGTGGGGTCTGTGCGGCTCCGATAACCACTTAGTACGCTTTAAGACTTAAGTCTAAGCTTTTGAGTGAGTGAGTAAGCGCCCCCACAGAAATAAAGTCGACACCCGTGGCGGCCACGGCGGCAATGGTATCTTCCGTAATGCCACCCGACGCCTCCGTAGGAAAACGCCCCCGATAAGTGCTACCGCCTCCCGCAACTGACTGGGGGGCATATTATCGAGCATAATACGGTCGATGCCGCCCGTATCAAGTGCCTCTTGTACTTCGGCCAGGGTACGGGTTTCTATTTCAATGGGTAGCTGGCGACCCGTGCGCTTCAGATATGCATGCGTGGCTTCAATAGCGGCCCGAATTCCACCAGCGTAATCTACGTGGTTGTCCTTGAGAATAATTTGATCAAACAGACCGTAGCGGTGGTTTACCCCGCCCCCAATAAGAACCGCCCATTTCTCACAAAGACGAAAGTTGGGAGTGGTTTTGCGTGTATCGAGCAGCTGGGCACTGGTACCGTGAATGAGGCTGGTCAGATGCGCCGTGTGCGTGGCAATGCCACTCATCCGCTGCATGCAGTTGAGCACCAGCCGCTCAGCCGTCAGGATACTCTGCGAGCGCCCCTCTACGCGAAAAGCAATATTTCCATCCTGAACGCGGGCTCCATCGCTCAGCAGTTCCTCTACTCGCAGATCAGGATCGACAGCACGAAAAATCTGATGCGCCAAGGCAACACCAGCCAGCACACCTTTATCTTTCACTAATAAATGTGCCCGATTCTGAGCATCCGCTGGAATAGAAGCGAGAGAAGAATGGTCGCCGTCGCCCACATCTTCGGCCAAGGCCGTGCGGATAAACGTGGATATGGCTTCAGGGGTGAGGTAGGGAGCGTTTTGCACAGTGCAAAAATAGAAAAACCACCTGACAAAGCCTCTGCTCCTCGGGCTCTTCGTACGGCACAGGCCATCAGCGCTTAAATATGCCTGAAAACAATAAACCCAGCATCTGGTCGATGCTGGGTTTGAAATGTATAGCTAATGTGATAGACCTAGGCCGGTCAGCCTGCGCTTTACTCTTTTGTAAAGTTAATAGAGTCGATGACCAAAGCGCCACCGATAGGCTTCATTTGCACAAACACTTGGTAAGAACCGGTTTTGCCAACGTATTTGCCGGCCGCATATTGAATACTCTCAGCACTGGTTTTTTGATGATCGTACTCAAAACTGGCCGGAGAGTTTTTGGCGAAGAAGTCCTTCATCACAAACTCGGCCTGGGTGGCACTGTAGCTTTGCTTATCACCATCGAAGGCGAGCTCTACCGTAGGGCCAAAGAATTGCGAAAGGTCACGGGCCGAGCCATTGCGAATTGCCCCCTTAACAGCCCCTAGCGACTCTCCTTGTGCTTGTACTCCAACAGCCAGCAAAGCAAACCATAGAATGGCGCAGAACTGGAGTAGTATTCGTTTCATATAAAAAATTCTTTGTCTGGGTATACTAAGCCGGTTACCCGGCCGTTATTCCTGAGTGAAGTCAATTGTGTCGATGGTGGGTGAGCCACCGCCGGGCTTCATCTTCACGAATACCCGGTAGGTACCCGCTTTGCCCGTGTATTTGCCGATAGCGTACTTGGTTCCCTCATTACTGCTTCCCTGATGTATAAAGTCAAAAGCGGCAGGAGGGTTTTTAGTAAAAAAGTTTTTGAGGGCTGATTCGGCTTCAGCAGCGCTGTAGCTTTTCTTGTCCCCATCGTAGCTCAACTCTACTTTAGCACCTAAGTAAGGAGCTAACTCTTGAGCTGACCCATTGCGAATGGCGCCCCGAACGGCTCCAAAGGCTTCGCTTTGTGCATAGCTCGCTATGGAGAGTAGTCCTAGCCAAACCAGCAGGCAAGCCCGAAAAACTTTGCGTTTCATACAGTGGAAAAGTACGAAAGTGTTAACTCCAAAACTATGCCAATAGGCGATAAATTGATTTATTCCCCACTAATTTGCACCAGTCCTAAGATAATTGAAAAGATCTGGGAAGAACACAATCTAGGGTTCGGGTCCCTACCCTTATCTTTGTGGGTATGAACAAACAGGTGCTGCTCGTTATTCTGGATGGCTGGGGTCTGGCTCAAAACAAAGCTGTTTCGGCCATTGATGCTGCTAATACTCCGTTCGTTGACTCCCTTTTTCAACGTTTTCCTCACAGTCGCCTACAGGCTTCAGGTGAAGCTGTAGGCTTGCCCGATGGCCAGATGGGCAACTCGGAAGTAGGGCACATGAATATAGGAGCTGGCCGTGTGGTTTACCAGGATTTAGTCCGAGTCAATAAAGCTATCCGGGAACGTAAGCTAGGAACTATCCCCGCGCTGGAAAAAGCATTTGAGTACGCGCGCACCAATGGTAAGAACCTGCATTTCATGGGGTTACTCTCTGATGGGGGCGTACATTCGCACATCGAGCACCTGAAAGCTCTTTGCACACTGGCGCACGACGCCGATGTGCACAAGGTGTTTATTCATGCTTTTACCGACGGGCGTGACACGGATCCGAAAGGCGGCGTAAATTACGTCAACGACTTAGAGAAGCACCTGGAGCGGAATAGCGCCAAGATTGCCACCATTGTGGGGCGCTACTATGCTATGGACCGCGACAACCGCTGGGAGCGGATCAAAGTAGCGTACGACTTGCTGGTAAATGGCAAAGGTACGCCGTCGCAAAATCTGATTCAGAGCATGCTTGACTCTTATAAGGAGGGCGTGACGGACGAATTCCTGCTTCCCATCGTGAAAGTGGGGGCTGATGGTCAGCCGATAGCTACTATTCAGGAAGGGGACGTAGTGATCTGCTTTAACTTCCGTACCGACCGGGGCCGGGAAATCACGCAGGCACTCACCCAGCAGGATTTCCATGCGTTCAACATGCATCGGCTCAATCTGCATTATCTCACCCTCACGAACTACGACGCCACCTTTGTAGGAGTGACGCCGATTTTTGAGAAGGATAATCTGGACGACACATTAGGCCAAGTATTGGCTGAAGCGGGCAAAACGCAGATTCGAATAGCCGAAACGGAGAAGTATCCGCACGTAACGTTTTTCTTTTCGGGTGGCCGCGAAACGGTATTTGCGGGTGAAACCCGCATTATGCGCCCTTCTCCCAAGGTTGCCACCTACGACCTGAAGCCGGAGATGAGTGCCTACGACCTGCGCGACGCGCTGGTGCCGGAGCTACTGGCTCGATCAGCCGACTTTGTGGTACTCAACTTCGCCAATCCCGATATGGTAGGTCACACGGGTGTCTTTGAGGCAGCAGTGAAAGCTGTAGAAACCGTAGATGCCTGCGCTAAAGACGTAGTAGAGGCTGCTTTAGCCAGTGACTATGCCTGTATCATTATTGCCGATCATGGCAACGCTGATATGATGATCAACCCTGACGGCACTCCGAATACGGCGCACACAACTAATTTGGTGCCCTGCATTTTGGCGGATACTACGTACCGTGGTACACTGGCCGACGGGAAACTCGGCGACATTGCGCCTACTGTATTAGCCCTAATGGGAATACCCCAACCGGCTGTTATGACGGGCCAGTCGCTATTGCAACCCGCTGCCATCAGTACTACGAATGCGTAAGGCGTCCTCCTGGCTGCTGGGATTACTTGCACTTGCTTCGGCTTGCGGAACTGAAGCGGCGGGCCCCACTCCGACGAGGGCGACACGTAAGCCTATGTATTTCGATATCAAGGCTTTTCTGGACGCCCAAACTCAGGAACTAACCCAGCGCAATCCGGCGGTGGAAAAGCGCGTGGAGCTACGTGGGGGGCAAATAGAGACGACGCGCGTGCCCGAAGTAGACTGGAGCAAGGAGCTACAAATCTTCTATCAAGCCGATATCAACAAGCCAGCGCTGCGCGGTGCTTATGCCGTCGATTCGGTGGCTGAGGGCGATACACTGCGGCGGACTTACTGCCGCAAAACAGGCATTGACAATGCTGTAGAGCGCATCACGGTTTTGTCGGTAGTCGCCACTCCGGCTGTAGCCCAGGAAATTACGGCCACACTTACGCAGGATAATCCGCTGTTTTTTTCGCAAAAGCGCGTGGTGATGCACACCACAGATGGGCGCTTGTCCGACTATCAGGTGAAAGGCGTGCAAAAGCTGGTGCTATTCGATACGTTGCGCTATTCGGCAGCTGGGCGCGTACTAAACTAGCTTAGGGGGCAAACTTTGCGCCTTGGTGTTCAACATCCTTGAGCGTAGCCGCTACATCTTAGAATTGATTTTCTTTGCCACAGAAGCCTGAACTGCTATACTGCTTCTGCATTTCTTCCGTACGCATCGCTACCACTTCTCTCCTCCTTTCTGGTCAAACCATCATCTATGAAAAAAGCCCCCCAGTTCCTGTTACCATCATGGCGCACGCTTGCTTTCCTACTTCCGCTGGCGGTGGGCAGCGCTTGCCAGAGCAAGACATCCACAAACGAATCAGCCACTACTCCGGCCGACTCCACAGCAACAGCTTCTACCGACTCTGCTGGCGCGAAAAAGTACCTGAACAAGCCGCTGATTTCGGAGATTTATACGGCTGACCCTTCCGCGCACGTGTTCAATGGCCGCATCTATATCTATCCGTCGCATGACATTGAAACGGGCATGCCGGAGAATGACAACGGCGACCATTTTGCCATGCGCGACTACCATATTCTGTCTATGGACAGCATTGGTGGCAAGGTTACGGACCACGGCGTAGCGCTGGATATCAAAGATATTCCTTGGGCCGGGCGGCAGCTCTGGGCGCCGGATGCAGCCTTCAAGAATGGCACGTATTACCTCTACTTCCCGGTAAAGGATAAGCAGGATATTTTCCGCATTGGTGTAGCCACCAGTAAGTCGCCAACAGGCCCGTTCAAGGCGCAGCCCAAGCCCATAGAAGGCAGCTTAAGCATTGACCCAGCCGTGTTTACGGATACGGACGGCAAGTCCTATATGTACGTGGGAGGCATTTGGGGCGGGCAGTTGCAACGCTGGCGCACCGGTAAATACGACGCCAGCAAGCCCAAAGAACAGGAGCCCGCCCCGAATGAGGAGGCCGTGGGTCCGCGGGTAGCGCGCCTGACCAACGACATGCTAAGCTTCGCGGAGCCCGTAAAGGAAGTAAAGATTGTAGGCAAAGATGGCAAGCCCTTTTTGTCGGGCGACAACAAGCACCGCTTCTTTGAAGGCGGCTGGATGCACAAGTACAACGGCAAGTACTATTTCTCCTACTCCACCGGCGACACCCACTTGCTCGCGTATGCCACTGGTGACTCTCCCTATGGCCCTTTCACCTACCAGGGCGTCATTATGAACCCTGTAGAAGGCTGGACAACCCACCACTCCATCGTGGAAGTTGACGGCAAGTGGTACATCTTCTACCATGACACCGAACTATCAGGCAAAACCTGGCTGCGCAACGTGAAAGTAACCGAGCTGAAGCGCAAGCCCGACGGCAGTATTGAGACGATTAATCCGTAAGCGGCTGCTTATTATTATACAAAAAAGCCCCCCACTGATAAAGTGGGGGCTTTTTTGTATAATCTGTCTTTTAGTAATTAAAACCTGTGTGGCCTACTTATTTGCTGGCCTTTCCCATCAGCGTAGCTACTACCCACCGTCGCCCGCCGTCGTTGCGGTGCTCACCCAAATAAATTCCCTGCCAAGTTCCCAATGCTAACCGACCATCGGTGATGGGCACACTCACGGTCGTGCCGAGAAGGGCTGCTTTCAAATGGGCCGGCATATCATCGGGGCCTTCTTGGGTATGGCGGAAGTAGGGAGCGTTTTCGGGCGCTATACGACTAAAAAACGACTCGAAGTCTTGTCGTACCGTGGGGTCCGCGTTTTCATTAATGCTCAGGCTGGCAGACGTATGCTGGATAAAAAAGTGCGCAGTTCCTACTTTAATTCCTTCCAGCTCCGGCAATTCTGCCGTGAGTAAGTCGGTGATAAGATGGAAGCCCCGCCGCACAGCGGGAAGGCGCAGACGTTTTTGAAACCAAATCATAAGACAAACTACGGATTCAAGCGCTCGTAGGCACCGATGTCGGGAGTGGCAGCCGCGCGGGGCTTATTGAGCAAGTCGCGAGGGAGCAGGGGAGACAGCAGAGGACGATTACTGGCCGGCGAAAGCGTATCAAGGCGATAGTCGAAACGGTTGCCCCGAGGCCGATCGGGCCAACTGTAGAAATTTGGGTCCTTATTGAGGATATTGTCGGTGCCAGTTCCGCCAAAGCCGGGCTGAGAAGCGGCGCCTGGTCCCTCGTAGACCCTGGTACGGAGCAGGCTATTGCGAACCGTAATCTGATTCGCGTAGCGGCTTACGTTTTCAAACCCCAGTTCATCTACGTTATCGCCCCAAACAATGGAATTCAAAATACTTACCGTAGGTAGCACCGACGGGCCGGGCTGGCCATTCGCCAGCGTAAGCACATCGGAAAAAACCAGCGAAGGATTTGGCCGCACAAAGCCGCGCGTATAGTTGGCGATAGTGCAGAAGTTGAGCGCGAAATTGCCCCCCTGCAAGCCCCGAACCGCAAACTCACCGCAGTTGGTGAGCAGACAATTGCGCAGGGTGAAGTCGCCGGAAAAGCTAAGAATGCCGGCGCCATCAAAGCTGGCGCTGCCACTAGCAAAGTTGAGGCTAGCCCCGGAGATATTCTTGATAATAGTATTCTCCACCAACACATTAGGCCGAGGCTGGCGGTTCTCAGGATTGAAAACCAGTAACCCAAATCCGGCATTCTTGATTTCGGCGTAGCGGACCACGTTCCCTTGGCTGGTAGCATCAAACTGAATGCCGCGCCACTGGCCGGGAATTTCGCGGTAAGCCGCTTCGAGCCTGTCGCCGGCGAAGCGTACGAAGCGGGGGTCGTCGGGCTTCAACTCCTCACTGGGGGCCAAATCCGGGTTTACCAGCAAACGCCCTTTGATTACAATCCCCGACCCAGCATGCACATACACCCGGGCGCCGGCCTCAATGGTGAGCGTGCACCCTGCATCAACCCGCACGAAATCATAGATGACGTGGGGCTTATCGTTCCGCCAGACGGTATTGCAAGCAAGTGTTTCGGCCGTATGGAAGTAGGCGTTCTGGCCGTAAGCTACCAGCGCTACCTGCTGCTCATTGCCATTAGTGCGAAACTGCACTTGATCTTCTACCAGAAACGGAGTGTTCTCCGTCCCCGGTCCTAGTTTCGCCTTCACCAGCAACAGCAAACTATCACGGCCCCGAATCTCTACATCCTGAGTCAAGGGACCGGAAGCGCCGCTAACAGTTAGGGTATAGGGTGAGTTGGCCGTTTTTAGGCCGATTTGCTCCACTCGCACGGCTCGGCGGTTGCGGTTATACACCCACAAACGCTTCGTGACGGTGCCCGTTTGCACGAATATGGTGTCGAAAACCAGCGTATCGGCCGAAAACTCTAGGCGAGCACTAGAGTCGCGCGTTACAATTTCCTCTTTGGGCTCACAGCCTGGCAGCAGGGCTGCGAAGCTGAACAGAATGAGTAGAATGGGAAAGAATAAGCGCACGAATCAACTAGATAAGTAGTAATCAAACTTAAAAAGCCCCCGATGAGTGTTCTCTCACAGAAAACACTCACCGGGGGCTTTTTATACGTTTACGATACGCCTTCTTTCAAACGCTCCGCGCTTTCGGCAATCCGCAGCTGCTCCACGAAATCGTCGATGTTGCCTTCCATCACGCTGGCCAAGTTATATACCGTGTAGCCAATGCGGTGGTCCGTAACCCGACCCTGTGGGTAGTTGTACGTGCGAATCTTGTCGGAACGGTCGCCCCCGCCAATCATACTTTTGCGCTGGGCGCCTTCAGCTTCGTTTTTCTTGGCTAACTCTATTTCGTAGATGCGTGAGCGCAACACTTGCAGGGCTTTATCGAAGTTTTTGAGCTGCGACTTCTGGTCTTGGCACTGAGCCACTAAGCCCGTGGGCAAGTGAGTTAGGCGCACGGCTGAGTAAGTCGTGTTTACCGACTGTCCACCAGGCCCCGACGACATAAACAGGTCCTTGCGCACATCATTCATGTCAATTTCCACGTCCAGTTCCTCGGCTTCCGGCATTACCACGATGGAAGCTACCGAGGTATGAATGCGGCCCTGTGTTTCGGTGGCGGGTACGCGCTGCACGCGGTGTACGCCGCTCTCAAACTTGAGCTTGCCGTACACATCCTCACCCTTCACCGACAAAATAATCTCTTTGTAGCCGCCGCTGGTGCCTTCGGTAGCGTCAATCAGATCCATGCGCAGGTTTTGCTTTTCAGCGTAGCGCATGTACATCCGCTGCAAGTCGCCGGCAAAAATGGCCGCCTCATCGCCGCCAGCACCCGCTCTGATTTCCATAATTACGTCCTTGGAATCGTTGGGGTCTTTGGGCAGCAGCAAATCTTTGATAACGGTTTCTAGGCGCTCCTGCTCAGGCAACAACTCGTCGAGTTCAGCCTTCGCCATCTCGCGGAAATCTTCGTCCTTTTCCGTGGATATAACTGCGCGAGCACCCTCAATATTAGAGAGCACCTCCTGGTATCTGCGATACTCAGCTACAATGCGGCCAAGGTCTTTGTATTCTTTATTGAGGGATTTGTAGCGCTTCATGTCGCTCATCGCCTCGGGCTGCATTAGCTGCTCATTCACGTCGTCGTAGCGTTGGCGAATGGCCTCCAGTTTTTCTAGCATCTTGCCTTCAGAGAATTATATTGGGACTGCAAAGGTACTGAAAACAAACAGGCCACGCGAACGACAAGTTGCATTGCACTAGGAAAGCTAGCGCAACAATAGCACGTTCAACTGGCTTTTTTAACAATAATATAAAGCTCATCGGATATTATCCTTTCCAGAAAATCCCTACTTTACCGTCGTAAGTCTGCACCGATGGCCGCACTTCCTAACTCAATTCGCAAATTTTCAGCTCTGGGGGGCTTTTTTTTCGCGCCCACCTTTAGCTACACAACAGGTATTACAACCCGCTAGACGGGCTGCGATACCTCTCCTTTCCTTGATGTTCGCAGCCCGTCGCCGGCCGCTTCCTGACCCGAAGCCAAGCCGGTCCCGACGGGCTTTTTTGTGTCCTTTAGCTTCTGTCTTATGCAGGTTCTCAAATTTGGAGGTACGTCGGTGGCGACAGCGGCCAATCTTCAGCGCGTCGCGCAACTCGTCGAAAACGCAGCCCAGCAGACGGCTACGGTAGTAGTGGTATCGGCCCTTGGCGGCACCACGGATGCGCTGATTGAAGCCGGCCGCTTGGCCGCAGGGGGCTCGTCTCACTATCGCACGCAATTGCAGCGCCTAGAAGACCGACACTTGGGTGTGGTGCGGGATTTACTGCCTATTTCGGAGCAAAGCGCGGTGCTGAGTTTGGTCAAAACCCACTGCAATGAGCTAGACAGCATCTGCGACGGCATATTTGCTTTGGGAGAGCTGTCCGACCGCACGCTCGACCGGCTAATGAGTTTCGGCGAAATACTGTCGTCGCGGTTGTTGGCCGCTTACCTCAAAGCACAAGGCGTAGCTCACCTGTGGTACGACAGCCGGCAGCTTATCCGTACTGATTCGCGCCACGGTTTCGCTACCGTCGATAGGGAGACGACCAACCAGCAGATTCAGGCGTTTGTGGCGGCGCAGCCATGTCAGGTTTATATAGTGCCGGGCTTTATTGGCAGCGATGCGCAGGGCGTTACGACCACGCTGGGGCGCGGCGGCTCCGACTATACGGCTGCTATTTTTGCGGCTGCGCTAGCCGCGGAGCGCCTAGAAATCTGGACGGATGTGAGCGGCATGATGACCGCCGACCCGCGCCTAGTAACGCTGGCCCGACCTATCCCACGCATTTCCTATCAGGAAGCAATGGAGCTATCGCACTTCGGCGCCAAGGTATTATATCCACCTACCGTTCAGCCAGTAAGAAGCCAGGGCATTCCCCTCTGGATCAAGAACACTTTTGCCCCCCAGGATGAAGGCACGCTGGTAGAAGTGAATCCACCGGCGAATAAGGACGTGGTTCGGGGCCTGTCGAGCATTGCGCAGCTGGCTTTGCTGAATCTGGAAGGTAGCGGCATGGTGGGCATTCCGGGGTTCTCGCGGCGGCTGTTCGGGGCACTGGCCCAGCAGCGCATCAATGTGATTCTGATTACCCAAAGCTCCTCGGAGCATTCCATCTGCGTAGCGGTCCGAGCCGCCGATGCTGAACTGGCGCAAAAGGCTGTAGATGAAGAATTCACCGCTGAAAGAGCAACTGGCAAAGTAGAGCCGCTGCGCTGCGAAAACGACTTGGCTATTGTGGCTTTGGTGGGCGATAATATGCGCAATCACCCTGGTATCAGCGGGCGCATGTTTAGCGCATTGGGCCAGAATGGGGTGAATATCCGCGCTATTGCCCAAGGCTCGTCAGAACGTAACATCTCGGCCGTAATTCGGGCCACCGATGTGCGCAAGGCCATCAACGTGCTGCACGAGGCATTTTTTGAGGCTACTGCCAAGCAGGTAAACTTGTTTGTGGCGGGCGTAGGCAATGTGGGGGGCAAATTATTGGAACAGCTGGCGCGCCAACAGGAATGGCTGCGCGAAAAGCTGCGGCTAAACTTGCGCGTGGTAGGACTGGCTAACAGCCAGCGCTTTGTATTAACCGAAAACGGCGGCATTGAACTCGACGGCTGGCAGACGGCACTGGAGCAAGGGCAGCCGCTTGATTTATCGGAGCTCGTTCGGCAGCTGCACGAGCTTAATTTGCGCAACACGGTTTTTGTTGATGTGACAGCCAGTGCCGATGTAGCGCAGATCTACGCTGCGCTACTGGAGAAAAGTGTGGCGGTGGTGGCCTGCAATAAGGTAGCTTGCTCTTCCGACTATGTGAGTTACGCTCACCTTAAAGAGTTAGCGCGGGAGTTCAACGCAGAATTCCTGTTTGAAACGAATGTGGGCGCAGGCTTGCCTATTATTGGCTCGCTCAACGATCTGCTACGCAGCGGCGACGAGGTGCGGAGCATTGAAGCGGTACTATCCGGCACGCTCAACTTCGTTTTCAACCATTATGATGGCACCGTTCCCTTTGCTGATGTCGTTCGGCAAGCGCAGGCCGAAGGCTACACAGAGCCCGACCCGCGCCTCGACCTCAGCGGCACCGACGTAGCCCGCAAAATCCTGATTTTGGCCCGGGAAGCCGGCCAGGAAATGGAGCTGACCGATATTCACAACGAGTCATTCTTGCCGGCTTCCTGCTTGGAAGGCGATGTAGAGGCTTTTTACCAGCAGCTGGCCGTACACGAAGCTCATTTCCGTGGCCTGTATGATACGGCAGCGGCCCAAGGCCAGCGGCTGAAGTTCGTGGCGCGCTACGCCGATGGGCAGGCCAGCGTTGGTTTGCAGGGCGTGGCGCCGGGCCATGATTTTTACGTGTTGCAGGGCAAAGACAATGCGGTGCTGTTCTTCACCAATCGATATTCGGAGCAGCCGCTGGTGGTGAAAGGGGCCGGAGCGGGCGCTGATGTCACGGCCTCAGGTGTTTTCGCCGATATTATTCGGGCCGCACGGGCGTAGCGACGCATACTGGTGTCTTGCCTCAGCCTGATTGCGCTTGCCCTCTTCTATTCCCCAACTTTCGCAACGATTGAGATGCGTATTCGCACCTCTACCCTTTTATTATGCCTAGTTCTGATTTTCTGACGCTGTATTCGCCGGCTACGGTTGCTAATATGGTATGTGGGTTCGACATACTGGGCTTCGCCCTGGAAGCGCCTTACGATACCATGCACATGCGCCTCACCGACCAGCCGGGCGTAGTAATTACGCATGAGGACGACTTCCAGCTCCCCACCGATCCCGCGCGCAATGTGGCTGGGGCCGCCTTGCTGGCCTTGCTGAAAGCAGCGCCAGCGGGCACGGGCTTCGAGGTGCGCATCAATAAAGCTATTCTGCCGGGCAGTGGCATTGGGAGTAGCGCGGCCAGCGCGGCCGGGGCCGTAGTAGGCGCCAATAAGTTGCTGGGGGGAATTTTTTCGCAGCAGGAGCTGGTTCGCTTCGCCATGTTTGGGGAAGAAGTGGCCTCCGGTGCCCAGCACGCCGATAATATTGCGCCGGCTATCTATGGCGGCGTCACGCTTATTCGTGCTATGGAGCCGCTGGATGTAGTGCCGCTGTCGGCGCCTCCGCTGCACGTGACGGTCGTGCACCCGCAGATTGAGGTGCGCACCGCCGACGCCCGCCAGATGCTTAAGCAGCAGGTTTCGCTGAAATCTGCTATCCACCAGTGGGCCAACGTGGCTGGATTGGTAGCCGGACTTTTAAAGGCCGATTACCAGCTGATTGGCCGCTCACTGGAGGATGTAATCGTTGAGCCGGTCCGCAGTATTCTGATTCCGGGGTTCGCGGCCGTGAAGTCGTGTAGCTTGGAAGCGGGGGCTTTGGGCGGTGGCATTTCGGGCTCTGGGCCATCTATTTTTATGTTGAGTGAAGACGAAGCCACGGCCCAGGCAGTGGCCAGCGCTATGCGGGTGGTATATGAAAAGCTGAGCGTTGATTTTCATATCCACGTCAGCACCATTAACTCAGCTGGTGTGCGCTTTAAGCAATAGTCTGGCCGGTCCAATGTGCGGTTTCAGAGCCGTCACCGACGATTAAATTCCTCTTCGTTTATGCGCTACTATAGCCTCAATAAGCAAGCTCCGTCCGTTGATTTTCAGGCGGCTACCATTGCCGGCCAGGCCCCCGACGGCGGCTTATATTTTCCGGAGCAGGTTCCAAAGTTCTCGCCCGATTTGCTTAACAACCTCAAAACGATGCCGCGGGCGGAGGTGGCATTTGAAGTTATTCGGCCGTATGTGGGAAACACCATTCCAGCTGATGTGCTGCGCACTATCTGCGCGGAAACCGTGGATTTCGAGTTCCCGCTGGTACGCGTAACAGAGCGGATAGCCGCGCTGGAGCTGTTTCATGGCCCGACGCTGGCTTTTAAGGATGTGGGCGCGCGGTTTATGAGCCGCTGCCTTGGCTACTTTTCGCGGCAGCAAAAAGCGACCATTACGGTGCTGGTGGCAACTTCCGGCGACACGGGCGGGGCCGTAGCCGACGGATTTTTGGGCGTAGAAGGCGTAGAAGTCGTTATTCTGTATCCCTCGGGCAAAGTAAGTGCCTTGCAGGAGTTGCAGTTGACTACGCTGGGCCAGAACATCACGGCGCTGGAAGTGCGCGGTAACTTCGACGACTGCCAGCGCCTCGTGAAGCAGGCTTTCCTCGACCCTGCAGTAGCCGCGCACCGACAGCTCACCTCGGCCAATTCCATCAATGTGGCCCGCTGGCTGCCTCAGCAGTTTTATTACTGCTACGCCCTGCAACAATGGACGCAAAAAAGCCCCCCGGTGGTGGCGGTGCCCAGCGGCAACTTTGGTAACATCTGCGCTGGCCTGCTCGCCCACGCGTCGGGGTTACCTATCGGGCACTTTGTGGCGGCTTGCAACGCCAATTCAGCCGTGGCTGACTACTTGCGCACGGGCACTTTTACCGCCCGCACGGCTGTCGTCACGCTTTCTAACGCAATGGACGTAGGTAACCCCAGCAACTTCGGCCGCATCCTGGAATTGTTTGGGCAAAGCCACCCGGATATCAGTCAGCTGGTGAGTGGGGCTATTATTTCCGACGAGCAGACGAAAGAAACCATCCAACGCGTGTATCAGGAAGCGGGCTATTTGCTGGATCCTCACGGCGCAGTTGCGTTGAAGGCACTAGAAGATTATCTCACTGACCACCCTACTGACCAAGGCATTTTCCTGGAAACCGCGCACCCAGTGAAGTTTCCGGAAGTAGTAAAGCCCGTTATTGGAGCCGTAGTGCCGGTACCAACCGCAGTGCAAGGCCTGCTGAGCCGGACTAAGCGCAGTATCCTACTAGAGCCGGAGTACGCTGCTTTGCAGGAGTTTTTGCTCCGATGAAATTGTTGGCGAAACCTGGAGGTGGGGTAGCAGGTAGTTAGTACGCTGGTTATCCTTTCTTTGCTGTGCCGACTTACTCTTTCCTCATGCGCTATAGTTTCCGCCCGCTTGCCGGGGCTTTTCTGCTTCTTTCCACCCTGCTGAGCGCTTGTAGCGCCGATCAGATAGAGCACATCAAAGACGGGAAGAAGATCGCCATCAAGCTGGAAAACATGGCGGTAAAGCGCATTATGCCCGCCGATCTGCTCCGCGCCACGCGCTGGGCTGGCGACTCGCTCACCAGCCACGCCGACCGCGAATTGCGCCGCGTACTGGCCGAAAAGCTAGCCAGCGGCGGTGTAGCGGCGGCTCTCCCCTACTGCCGCCCCGAAACATTTGCTTCCGTCGATTCGCTGGCGAAGGTACTTGAGGCCGCACCGCGCCGCCTGAGCCAGCAGGCGCGCAACCCGCAGAACCAAGCAAATTTGCCCCCCAGCCAGCTTCGGCCGGATACTACGCGCCTCGTGAGCAGATTAAACACGGAGCAGTTTAGCTACCAGCGCCCCCTCATCCTCAACGACCAGCAGTGCCTACGCTGCCACGGCACAGTAGGCAAGGATATTAGCGCCGCCGATTACGCTCTGATTAAGCAGCGGTATCCGGCGGATAAGTCCACGGGGTTTCGGCTGGGCGAGCCGATGGGCGTGTGGCAGGTGCAGCTGCAGCGGACGGGCGTAGCGGAGCACTACACCATGAGAACGCGCAAGATTATGAAGCCGCGCCCGAAGCTGTTTTAGCCAAATTTGCCCCCCAGTCTTCCTTTTCAACAACCTATGTCTACTACTGCCCCTGTTATCATTGTTGGAGCTGGCTTGGCTGGCTTGGCTTGCGCTAATTACCTACACCGCGCCGGCCGGCCGGTGCTAGTGCTGGATGGAGCCGATGCCGTGGGGGGCCGGGTACGCACCGATGTCACGCCTGAAGGCTTCCGGCTCGATCGGGGCTTTCAGGTGCTGCTCACCCGCTACCCGGAAGTAGAACGACTTCTCGACTATGGCGCGGCCGACTTAAGAGCTTTCCGTTCTGGGGCCGTAATTCGCCTGGCCGATGGTAGCGAAACAACCCTGCAAAACCCCTTACAGAAGCCCTTCGCAGCTTTTTCAGCCCTAACGTCGCCTATCGGGTCACTCACCGATAAGCTGCGGATTGTGCAGCTAGCCCTCGATGTGCGCGCCCAAACGAGCCAGCAGCTATTAGCGCGTCCCGCCACCGACACGCTCACCTTTCTGCGGCGCTATGGCTGGAGCGAGCAAATCATTGACACCTTTTTCCGGCCCTTTTTCGGCGGCGTGTTCCTCGACCGCTCTCTGAGCACGGCTAGTAATTTCTTTGAGTTTGTCTTTCAACAGTTCGTCATTGGCGAAGCCGTGGTACCGGCCCTGGGCATTCAGCAAATCCCCGAGCAGTTAGCGGGTCGCCTGCCCGCGGGCAGTGTGCGGCTGAATACTCTGGTGGAAGCCGTGGGGGGCAATTTTGTGCAACTCAGCAATGGCGACACGCTGGAAGCAAGCGCCGTAGTGGTAGCCACCGACGGCGAGGCGGCCACCCACCTTTTGCCCCCCAGCCCGCACGCCGCCCCAACAGTAGCCTGGCGGCGCACCACCTGCACCTACTTCGCGGCCAACCGCTCCCCCGGCCGCGGCGACGGCTTACTCCGCCTAAACGCTACCTCCAATTCCTTGGCGCACAACGTTAGCTTCCCCAGTGATATAGCACCCGAAATTGCCCCCCAAGGACGCACGCTGGTATCGGTAAGCACCCATGGCGAGCATGGCCTCGACGAGCAAGCTCTCACCGAGCGTTTACGCCAGGAACTCACGGCCTGGTTTGGTTCGGAAGCAGCTCAGTGGCAGCATTTACGCACTTATCACATTCCGTACGCGCTACCGGTTTACGCGGCCGGTCAGGCGCCCCAGCAGGAGTTGCGGGTAGCTGATGGCTTGTACCGTTGTGGCGATTACGCGGCTTATCCTTCGCAGAATGCGGCGCTGGCTACGGGCCGCCAGGTGGCCGAGCTGTTGTTGGCAGGCTAGTAGCCATTCTATAAACAAAGACGTTCGCTAAGGAATAGCAACCAGGTAAACGACGCTGTCTCATTCAAATAAAAAGCCCGGCTCCATGCGGAACCGGGCTTTTCTGTAGGAAGCAAGGGTCAGCTTATTTCGCTTTCTCGCTCTTCTCTTTGATTTTCATCTTTTTGCCGTCTTCTTTCATTTTCCGCTTGGCCTTTTTATCCGTGGCCGGCGCCGCTTCGGGCGCCGCCGCCGCCGGGGCCACGACGTTGTAGGAAGCGGACATGTCGGCTTTGACGGGGTTGCCATCCAGGTCCAACTCGATGACTTCGTAGCCCAGCTTCTGCAACTCGGGCAGCTGCTGCTTGTCGCCGGTCACCACCAGCACCATGCTTTCTAGGGGCAGGTACTTCGCGGCACTAGCCTTCACATCTTCCTTCGTGAAGTTTTGTAGGATCTCCGTCTGCTTCTTCAGGTAATCCGGCGTCAGGTCGTACTCCAATAAACGACCCAGGAAGGCAGCTTTCTGCTGGCCAGTCTCATAGAGACGCGCATCGCTCTGGCCCACCGACGACTTAAGGAACGCCAACTCTTCATCCGTCACCCCATTCTTGCGATACGAGTCGATTTCCTTGACAAACTCTTTCACCGACGCAGCCGTAGCATCGGCCCGCACGCCCGCGCTAGCCGTAAAGGGCCCAGCGTAGCGACTGCCGGAGTAACCCGAGCGGGCCCCATAGGTGTAGCCTTTGTCCTCGCGCAAGTTCAGGTTGATGCGCGAGTTGAAAGCGCCCCCCAGAATATAGTTAGACAAATACGCCTTGTAGTAGTCGCCGGTGGCGTCGTAAGGCAAAGCCAGGTAGCCAATACGGATTTCCGATTGCGCGGCCCCGTCCTTATTCACAAAGTAGAGCTTGGTCTTGTCTGGCTTGGCAGCCACGGTCATGGCCGGTAGCGCTACCTCCTTGCGGCTCCAATTCTCTAAGAAACCCAACTTCGGCATGAGTACTTTTTGGTCTACGTCGCCGACGGCCACCAAATGCGAGATGTTGGGAGCGTAGTTTTTCGCATAAAATTGCTTGACGTCCTCCAGCGTAATATTCTGCACCGAGTTCTGCGTACCGCTGGTCGGGATGCTCATGATATCATCTGCGCCATAGAGCAAGCGGCTGTAGGTCTTGTCGGCGATGACCACGGGCTGCGTGTTCTGGTTGGCAATGCCTTCCAGCGTTTGCTTCTTGATGCGCGCAAAGTCGGCCGCGTCAAAGCGCGGACGCATCAAGCGCTCCTCCACCAAGGCCATCGTCTGGTCCAGGTTTTTGGTCAACGATTGCACATACACCGTCGTGTTGTCGGCGCCGGCGCTTACTTGCACCGTGCTGCCTAGGCGGTCGAGGGCGGCACTAAATTCCTCCCCGGTGTACTTCTGCGAGCCTTCGTTCAGCATAGCGGCCGTGAGCGAGGCGATGCCGGCTTTGGTGCGGTCAGCTTGCTCTAAGCGGTGGCCGCCGCGAATGGTGAGCAGCATCGTCACCGACGGGATTTCCGTGTTGCGGGTGCCCATCACGCGCAAGCCATTCTTGAATTGCTCCTGCCATACGGCCGGCACCTGTACCACTGGGTTCGCGCCACCTTTCGGCTGCTGGCTGCGGTCAAACGTGTCCTTGGCCTTCACGTAAGTCAGGCCTTTGTAGATGTCAGCCGGAGCTTTGTAGCCTTCTTTCGAGATAGTATAGTTGTCGGCCTTCGCGAGCAGGTTAGGCGCTGTTTTCGGCACCACACTCAGAACTACCGCTTTTTTGCCCTTGATATACTGATTATACACGCGCACTACATCGGCTTTGGTTAGGGCGCGCAATTGCTTCAGCTCTTCCGGCAAGCGGTTGGGGTTGCCGGTGTAGGTTTGGTAAGCGGCCAGCTGCGATACTTTGCCGCTCACGCTGGCCAGGCTATTGATTCTGTCAGCCTCACTACTTGACTTAAAGCGCTGCACTTGCTCATCCGTGACACCAGTTTTCTCAAACTCGGCCAGCGTTTGCCGCACCAATACTTCCATGCTGTCTAGGCCTTTGCCCGGAAAGCTCAGGGCCGTAATGCCAAACTCGCCAGCCAATTCCGAAGAACGGTTAGAAACCGAAGCTTGTACGGCTTTCTGGCTCTTTACTAAGTTCTTGTACAGCAAGGAGTTTTTGCCCTGGCCCATAATTTCGGCCAACGCATCGAGGGCTACCTCATCGGGATGGTACTGCGGGACGGTCGGAAACACCATTTGCAGCATGGGAAAGCGCACGTTGTCTTGGTAGCTCACGTAGCGGTCGGCCGTCAGCTTGGGGGCGGGTAGCTTCATGTTCTCCACGGCCGGACCGCGGCCGATAGAGCCGAAATACTTCTCCACCAACTTCACTACCTCGGCCGGCTTCACGTCGCCACCCACCGTGATTGTAGCGTTGTTGGGGCCGTACCAGCGCAGGAAGAAGTTCTTCAGGTCGTTTACGTCCGACCGGTCCAGGTCTTCCAGGTAGCCAATGGTCATCCAGGAGTAAGGGTGACCGTAAGGGTATAGGTTTTTGGATACGTTCTCGCCAGCTAAGCCGTAGGGGCGGTTATCGTAATTCTGACCGCGCTCGTTTTTCACGGTCGAGCGCTGCACCTCAAACTTTTGCTGCGTTACCGCGTCGAGTAGGAAACCCATCCGGTCGGCTTCCAGCCACAGGGCCGTTTCAAGCTGATTGCTGGGTACGGTTTCGTAGTAGTTCGTGCGGTCGCGGTTGGTGGAGCCGTTGAGCGTGCCGCCCACCGATGTTACGGTTTTAAAGTGCTGTTCGTCGGCCACGTTGTCCGAGCCCTGGAACATCATGTGCTCGAAGAAGTGAGCAAAACCCGACTTGCCGATTTCTTCCCGCCCCGAACCTACGTGATACGTTACGTCCACGTGTACCAGCGGGTCGCTGTGGTCTTCGTGCACGAGTAAGGTGAGGCCGTTGGGCAACAGGTATTTCTCGTAAGGAATAACCAGCTCGGTGCCTTTGCGAGTTACTTTTTCCACCAACTTGGTGCCCCCGGGTGCGGGCGCTGGCTTGGTGGTTTTCTTAGGAGCTGGGGTTTGTTGCGCCACCACTGGATTCATCGCCAGTGTGAGGCCCAAGCCCAGCAGCCAAAATGATTTTGGGGTCATAAAAAGTACTTTACTACTGCGTGTGAGAAAAAGGAAGGGTGAGCAAAGACACAGTACCATACCCTTAGGACGCACGTGCTTAGACTTAAGATTACCAGTTTTTTACCATAATCCCGAAATCAGACTGGTCTGGGGGGCTTTTCGCACGCAATCTTCCAGAGTCTAAAGCTTATTTCTGCTGTTCTGACTAAGCTTATCCAGCAAAAGTCAGAGCAGAAGCGCTCCTGTTAGAAGATCATAATCTTTTGAGGGCGTATAGCTGTTAAGACCCAACAAGCGCGGATATGCCGGTATCTTCGCAGGCTATTTGGCGCTATGCTCTCCCTCGACCTCGACTTTCTACGTCTTTCTTATCGGCCCGATTTACAACTGCTTTTTCTGCGTTGGACGCGGCCCGTATCTACAGCCGAGCATCAGCAGGGATACACGGCCGCACTGCATCTGGCGCGTTCGGCTGGTGCGGGGCAATGGCTGATCGATTTGCGCAGCCGCGGACTGGCATCGGCCGAAGATTTTGCCTGGGTTTTAACTGATTTTCGGACCCGAATGGGTGCCGCACTGCCGCATGTTTCGCGGCGTATTGCTTACCTAGTCACGCCTTATCATAGCGAGCTTATCCGGGAACGCCTGGCTTTGCTGGAGCCAACTTATCCGGTGGCCGTACAGCAAGGCGCGGCCATTCAGGTGTTTACCGAAGAGCAGCCCGCGCAGCAGTGGCTGCATATGGGCGGCGCCTAATTTGCCCCCCAACGCTGTTTTTAACTTTATACTCAGCGCTACTCAATTACAATAAGGCCTAGCCTTCCGCCCAGCGGTAGCGCCGCTCTTTCCACTGAATGTAGCTCGGCCATAGCGTATAGCTCAGCACAGCCACCGACATCACCGATAGATACACCTCGTAGAGCAGCAGCACCGCCAAGGTTTCGCGGCGCCCGACTTGGCGTAGTGTGATGTGCAGGAATACTGTCTGCAAGGCTAGCTTGGCGCTGAATATACTGAGCACGACCGCAGGAGTAAACAAGCCAGGCCAGTACAGCACCATATAAAATAGGCCGTACAAGCTAAATAAAACGGAGAGTTGCCAGGGTAGGCGCGTAGCGCCTTTCATCCAGCGCTTACGCTGACGCAGCAAATGCATCACCGTCGGTTGGGGCACCGATACGCCCAGCGTGCGCCGATCCATGAGGTTGCGGTAGCCCCATCCTTGGGCCACAATCTGGGCAAACAACTGCAAGTCTTCGGTAATGCTGAACGCCAGCGCCTCGTAGCCCCCAATCGATTCGTACGCTTCGCGGGTGACGAGCATGTTGTTGCCCACTGCGGTTACGGGCTGGCCCATCTCGGTGAGCAAGCGGATAATATTCAAGCCAAACAGCCAGTCGAGGCCCTGCAAGCGACCGAATAAGCTGCCATCGGCCGTGGTGGCGCCCGTCACGACGCCCACGCCAGCAGGAGCCGCCGCCAGCATCGTCTGAACCCAATCCGGCGCCAGCGCCATATCGGCATCCGTAATCAGGAAAATATCCGCTGTGGCAGCCCGACTCAGGTGAGCCAACACGTTACTTTTACCTTTGGCCGTACCCAGCCGGTGCCGAATGGGCATCAGCTTGAACTGCGGTTTATCTGCAATGAAGCGCTGCACAACGCCCATGGTATTATCCGTGGAAGCATCGTCGCCAATCAGGATTTCGAGCTGTTCGGGTGGGTAGTTGAGGCGGGTGAGGGAGGTGAGGCAGCGCTCAATAGTTGCTTCTTCGTTGCGGGCCGCAATTAGAATACTCACTTTCGGCCGCTCTGCACTCGGTGGCGCAATGGGTTGTATGCGAAGTACGCGGAGCAAAATGAGCGCACATAAAGCGAAGAACAACCCAAAGAAAACCCAAGCAATAACCATAAACCACCCTTTTTAATGCAACGGGCCGCGCTCAACTGCGCAGGGCAGGAATGCGGCCGTATAACTTAAAAGAATACGGTCATCTTTGGGGTTAGCGTTGCTGCGTAAATGCTGATTTTAAAGCCTGATATTCACGTACTAATACGGAGCCGCACATCAGATTGTACTGCTTCGATTAGCTCAACTTCATAAAAAAGCCCCCAGCATGCGTAAAGCGGTGCTGGGGGGCTTTTTTATGAAGTTGAGCAGACGCTTTTACAAACGCGGATCTGTTTCCACTGGGGCGTCGTAAGCGGGAGTACCCAATACAACGGGCTCTTTAGCCGGAATACGGACGTCATCGGCATCATCCACGCGCAGGGTGAGCAGGCCGGAGATAATCATGGAAACGCCCCCCAGAATGAGGGTGTAGACGGATTCGCCGTCAAACACATTCTTGGTGAAAAACCCCAGAATCAGGCCGGCTACCACCTGCGGAATCACAATAAAGAAGTTGAACACACCCATATAATAGCCCATTTTGTTGGCCGGCAGCGCACCGGCCAGCATGGCGTAAGGCACCGACAAAATGCTGGCCCACGCCACCCCTACTCCCAGCATGGAGAGCAGCAGCATATTCGGGTCCTGAATGAAATAGATTGAAATCAGCCCCACTCCGCCGGCTACCAGGCACAGCATATGCGTGAAGCGGCGGCTGGTAGCGCGAGCAAGGTAAGGAAGCAACAGGGCCGCAATGGCCGATACGCCATTATACACGGCGAAGCAAATGCCCACCCAGTCGGCGCCTTCGTTGTAGAGTTTGGAAGTGGCATCGGTGGTGCCGTAGATGTGGCTGGTAACGGCGGGCGTGGTATAAATCCACATGGAAAACAAAGCCAGCCAGGAGAAAAACTGCACCAGCGCCAGCTGACGCATAGTTTTGGGCATGGCAAAAATGCCCGCGAAGGACTCCCGCACGCCATTGAAAAAGCCAGCGTTGCGTCGTTTTTCCTCCTCAAACTCCGCCATATTTTCGGGCGGATACTCCCGCGTACGCAGCACCGTCCAGAGCACAGCCAGAAAAAATGCCGCCCCGCCCATATAAAACGCATACTTCACCGACTGCGGAATCTGGCCGGCGGGGGCAGTATTCGGTACGTCAAACCAATTGGTAAACATCCATGGTAAGGACGAGGCCACCACGGCTCCGACGCCGATAAAAAAGGTTTGAGCCGCAAAACCAGTCGTGCGCTGCTCCGAAGGAAGCAAGTCGCCAACCAGGGCGCGGAAGGGCTCCATGCTAATATTGATGCTGGAGTCCATTATCCAGAGCATACCAGCGGCCATCCACAGGGCAGTTACGTTGGGCATGGCCAGCAGCGCCAGCGAGGCCAAAACGGCCCCTATCAGGAAGAATGGCCGCCGACGGCCCCAGCGTGGGCTCCAGGTGCGATCGGAGAGGTAGCCAATAATGGGCTGCACCAGCATGCCCGTAACGGGCGCGGCCAGCCACAGAAAAGCAATGTTGTCGGCGTCGGCCCCCATCGTCTCGAAGATGCGGCTTACGTTGGCATTCTGAAGCGCAAAGCCAAACTGAATGCCCAGAAAGCCGAAGCTCATATTCCAGATTTGCCAGAAGCTCAGGCGGGGCTTTTCGCGGGCACTAGCGGTGGCTACAACGGGGCTGCTTGCCATGATGGGTGGGAATTGTGGTGGGGCGTATTAGTTAGTTCAGAAACTCCTAGTTCTCCTTTCTTTGTCCTCATGACAAAGGAGAGATATTGCTACTGCTTGGACTTAATCTCAAACACATAGGCGCTGAGCGGGGCCAAAGTCAGGTACAGATTGTCGGTTGGAGGAGCTTCGTTGAGCAAGTCGGTGTAGGTAAATTGCTGTTGCGTATTCAGGCCCATGGCAGCCATCGCTTCTTTCGGAATGATGATGGTGGGCTGCATGGTTTTGTCGCGACTGAAGTTAACTACAATCAGTAGTTTCTGCTTGTCGGTGTAGCGCAGGAAGCTGTAGGCCTGCTTTTGGTCGTACTCTTTGCTGAGGTTGTTAGCATCCTGCAACTCATAAAACTTACCGCGCCGAATGGCGTCGGAGGTGGCCGTGAGGTTGAGCAGGCGCGAGTAGAACGCACGCAGCTGGCGCTGCTCGGCGCTGAGGCGGCCGCCGTCGAACTTGCCGCCGTTCATCCATTTCTGGTGCTCCGGCACGCCCCAATAGTCGAATATGGTGGTGCGGCCATCCTCGCTGCTGAAGCCCTCCGCGCCCCGGCCCGGCTCGCCCACTTCCTGCCCCGAGTAAATCATGACGGGCCCTGTGGCCAGCGTGGCGGATACCGTCATGGCCGGAATGGCCGTGCGGGGGTCGGTGGCAAAGTCGCGGGAGGCGATGCGCTGCTCGTCGTGGTTTTCCAGAAAGCGCAGCATATGAGAGCTGAAGCCGCGGCTTTCTTCTTTCCAGACTTTGGTGATGTCGTCGGTGTTGCCTTCGCCGCGCATCAGGCGACGCAAGCCGTCGTAGAGGCCTACCTTATCATAGAGGAAGTCGAACTTTCCCTGGGCGATGTACTGCTTGTATACTTTCGGGTCGTAGGCTTCGGCGATGAAAACCAGATCGGGCTTCACCTTTTTTACCTCCGGAATTACCCAGGCCCAGAACTCGATGGGCACCATTTCGGCCATATCGCACCGGAAGCCGTCTACATCCTTTTTCGCCCAGAAAATCAGGATGTCGCGCATCTTCTTCCATGTATCGGGCACGGGCTCGAAGTAGCCTTTCCGGCCATTCTGATAATCGACGCCGTAGTTGAGCTTAATGGTCTCGAACCAGTCGTCGACGCTAGGCGTGGCCGAAAACACGTCGTTACCAGTGACCTTGGCCGGATTCTCAGCGAACTTCTTGTCTTCTTTCGGTCCCGCTGCCGCGCCTAGCGGATTGTAGGAAGCAGGCACAACCAATGGTTTGCCGGGCAGGTAATAGAAGTTATTCTGGGGGGCGAATCCTTTCGTTTTATCGTCTTTTTCGCCCAGGTCTACCACGCCCGCCGGCTTCGCATCCGACTTATACGTGCGGGCTACGTGGTTGGGAATGAAGTCGATAATGAGCTTGAGCTTGTTGTCATGGGTGCGCTTCACCAGGGCTTCGAACTCCTTCATCCGGTTTTTCACGTCCACGGCCAGATCGGGGTCCACGTCGTAGTAGTCCTTGATGGCGTAGGGCGAGCCGGCCCGGCCTTTTACCACGTCAGCGTCGTCGAGCGGGATGCCGAACTTGGTGAAATCGGACATGGTAGCATGCTCGATAACGCCCGTGTACCACACGTGCGAAACACCCATTTCGCGAATTGCCTGAAGCGCGGGCGCCGTGATGTCATTGAATTTACCAGTGCCGTTTTCGGCGCTGGTGCCGTAGGGCTTGTTCACGGTCTTCTTATTGCCGAACAAGCGGGGCAGTAACTGGTAGATAACGAGCTTGTTATCCTGAGGAGTTTCGTCGGTGGTATTGGGGTCAGGCAGCGTAGTAGTATCGTTCACGGAAATGGAAGATGTCGAAGGAGAAAGCTGGAACGCGGCTAATGCCAGCGCGCAAGCGGCAATAGGTAGAAGTTTGTGCATAGGGAGGCAAGATAGGAAGATAGATAGTTGATGCTATATAAAGTTGAGAAGCCCAGCCCTTGTAGCAGGACACGCAGCCGCTATCCAATCAAATTATTCCTCAGACTATTAAGCGTTTAGTAATCCTGAGTGAGGGGGTGGAGCATGAGCTCATCGACCACTACATGGGGCGGCGCTTCCAGGATGTAGCGTACCGCCTGGGCTACATCGATGGGCCGGAGGTGGGTTTTCTCAGCTTCAGGTCCGCCGGGCTGAGAACCATTGAAATACGTATCGACCAGCCCCGGATAGACGGTGCTTACCTTAACGCCATGCGGACGCATTTCCTTGCGTAGGGCGCTGAGCACGGCATCCTGAGCGTATTTGCTGGCGCCATACGCCGCGCCCGTGACAAAGGTGCGCTTTGAGACATCGGAGGCGATGCCTACAATATGCCCGTGGCCTTGCAGCTTAAAGTGAGGCGCGGCCGCTTTGCACACCAGAAAAGTACCCTTCACATTTACGCTGAAGATGCGGTCCCATTCAGCAGCATCCACGTCTTCGAGCAGGTCGAAGCTGCCGACGCCCGCGTTACAGATAATCATATCGAGGCGGCCGTAGTGGCGCAGGGCCACTTCCACGATGTTCTGGGCGTCGTCCTCATCCGATATGTCGGCGGGCACGGCCAGGCCGTTGATTTTGTGGGCGACATCCAGCAGATCGTCGGCGGAGCGGGCCACGCACACCACTTTTGCCCCCTGCATGGCCAGCAGCAACGCAATAGCCCGGCCGATGCCCCGGCTGGCCCCCGTGACGATGGCAACTTTATCGGTGAGGTCGGTCATATCGTTCTGTTAGGTTTAGCTCGCAGAAGGCGCCTGAGACAAAGGCTATTATTGTAACCTCTTGACCTTTCGCAATATGGGAGTTTCAAGATACAGATCATTAAGCTATATTCTTAGCTATCAATCATATAAATCTTAGCGTCCTCTGCGGGCTAAAAACATCAGAACTTACCGCTTCAGCTCCAGCACCCAAGCCGTCTGGGCCGGAATACGCAGTGTCTTCAAGTCCGGTATAGTAGCCCCCGAAACCACGTTGGTTGCGGAGGTAAAACCGGTCAGGCGCTCGGCAAAACGCCCCCCAGCCACGGTTTTATCCTGCTTGTTGGCGTTCATCATCACCATGATTGTTTCGCCCTTGTCGTTGTAGCGGAAGTAGGTGTACACGCCATCTTCGGGGATGTAGTGCATGAGCTTACCGCTGTGCAAAGCTGGGTGGGCCTTACGGTAGTTGGCCAGCTTGCTTACCAGCGTAAACACCTCCTGCTCAGGCGCTGTGCGGCCGGCGGCCGTGAATTTATTCACATTATCCCCCGGAAAGCCCCCCGGAAAGTCGGCGCGCACGAGGCCGTCGGGGTTGGAGAAGTTTTTCATCAGAATCTCGGTCCCGTAGTACAGCTGCGGAATGCCGCGACAGGTAAGCAGCCAGGTCAGAGCCATTTTCTGCTTGCTCACGTCTTCGCCCAGCACCGAAAAGATCCGGCTCAGGTCGTGGTTGTCGAGAAAGACCACATTGCGGTTCGGATTCTCATACAGCCAGTCGCTTTGGAGCGTGTAGTAGATCTTGGAAATGCCCTCCGACCAGCCCGGCTCCTTGTTCAGCGCATCCTGAATGGCATAATACAGCATGAAGTCAGTGACGCCGTTCAGGTTGCTCTTGAAGCCATTGACGGCCGGAAAAGCATTGCGCGACCAGTAGGCCTGCTGGGCTACGCCTTCGGCGGCTTGCACCCAGGTTTCGCCAAACATGCCCAGCTGCGGGTACTCGTCCTGAATGGCTTTGCCCCATTTCATTAGAAAGCCAGGCTCCGAATACGGATACGTGTCGATGCGGTAGCCGTCGAGGCCAGTATACTCTACCCACCACAGAAAATTCTGAATGAGGTAGGTGGCCACCAGCGGGTTTTCCTGGGCCGGATCGGGCATGGTGGTGTCAAACCAGGTGGTATTGAACAGCTTGCGGTCCTCGGCCGACGCGTAGGGGTCGTTCACGGTACCGTCGCGGTAGTTGCCCTTGGTGAAAGTGGGCCACTGATGAAACCAGTCTTTGGCCGGCTGATCTAGGTAGAGGTAGTTTTTGCTGCCCATGTGGTTGAGCACCACATCGTGAATCACCTTCAGGCCGTTGCGGTGGGCATTGCGCACGAAGCTTACGTAGTCTTCATTGGTGCCGTAGCGGGGGTCCACGGCGTAGTAGTCGGTGAGGGCATAGCCGTGGTAGCTGGCCTTGGGCATGTCATTCTCGACGATTGGGGTGGGCCAGATAGCGGTGACACCCAGCTCTTTGAGGTAGCCAAAGTGGTCTTCAATGCCTTTTATGTCGCCCCCGTGACGGGCGTACATGGAGTCGCGCGACACACGGTTTACCATGGTGCCTTTGATCACATCATTCTTCGGGTCGCCGTTGGCAAAGCGGTCGGGCATGAGCAGGTACACGAAGTCGGCGCTGGTGACGCCCTGTACCTTGGTTTTGTCGTAGGGCGTGGTGCGCTGCCGCAGTTCATACTCGTATTTTATCTTTCGCTCACCGTCAAATTCCAGTGGCAGCTTACCCGGCTTAGCGTTGGCGTTTATGGTCAGATTAACAAGCAGATAGTTCGGACTCTCCAGCTTTTGTATCCCGTCCAGGGTCACACCGTCGTACTTCAAGCTGACTTTGCTGGAGCTTATTTTTGGGCCATACACCAGCAATTGAAGCTTTGGATTTTTCATGCCTACCCACCAAAACGTGGGGTCGATGCGGGTGATGGGGCCGGCTTTTTTCTTCGATGCCGTAGTAGACGCTACTTCGGGCGCAGCCACGGCAACAGCGGAGGTAGACGCCAGCAAACCGGACGCGAGCAGAAGCAAAAGGCGCAAGAATTTCATAGGGTTGGTGGGGATGGGAGTAAGTAGGGGAGCAAGGTAAGCACATTCGGAAAAGCACTCTACTATCAACTGGATTGCGTGTGAGCATTATGAAGTTAAGAAAAAAGCCCCCCAACCTAGACTGGGGGGCTTTTTTCAGCAATGTAAAGCGAGGAGCTACTGTAGTTTAGCCAACCACAGCGAGGCATTCATGTGCAGGCGCGAGTGGCTCGCGTTTTCGGTCCAGCCGTAGTACACAGTGTTGCCGGGCGAGCCGGTGCCGTCGTCGGCCGGGGATGAGTCGCCAACGATAACCACGCGGCCGGTACCAAAGGTGCTGCTGGCGGCCATTGCCAGGTTGTTACCCTGAGTGGAGTTAGTGCGCCAGATGAGGCCCTGCACCGTCGAGTTAGCGGTAGGGTTGAGCGTCATACTAGCGCCATTATGGAAGGAAAGCTGACTAACCGCGCCTTGCGAACCATTCAGGATAGGATTGGTGCTGGATACGCGCACGTTGCGGCTGTCTTCAGAAAAGTTATCGAGGTTCACTTTGAAGCCGAAGGGGTTGGCCTGCACCGAGTTGTTGGCCATCAGATCGTTCCAGATGTCGGGCGAGTCGTAGCCGTCGTTGTTGCGGTCGGAGATATCGTGGTCGGAAATCATGAACAATCCGCCGCCGTTTTGTACGAAGCGTACAATGGCCGTTTTCTCAGCCGCCGTGAACAGAACGTTGGGCTCATCGACTACGAAAACGCTGTAATTAGCTAAGTCCTGCGGGTTGGAAGTGTTGCCGTAGGTAAGCGCCGCGCCAACTGGCAGTTGCTCTACTTGGTGGCCGAGTTTGGCCAAAGCCACACCCCAAGCCGAAATAGCGCCGGTCCAGTAGGTTTCGGGAGTGGTGCTGGTGATACCGCTTTGGGCCGGCGAGGGGAAGCGCACGGCCACGCCGTTTTCTACGTCGAGTACCCAGTCAGCATTGCCGGCCAGCTCGCCGTGCGAGCCGTCAAACAAGAACTTTTTGCCCCCGTGGTCGGGGGCGGCGTGGTTGTGGTGCCGTACTGCTCCACGGCAATGTTGTCGAAGTTGATACGGAAGGTGCCGCCCGATACTTTCCGGATTTGCAGGCGCACATTGCCGCTTTGGTTTACGGCAAACGTGGCCGTTTGCAGCGCAGCACTGCTGGTAGTGATAGTCGAGCCTACTTTGGTGTAAGCGCCACTGTTTACGGATACCCACAACTCCCAAGTGCTGGTACCATCAGTGCCGTACTTAGCGTGGCTGATGCTCACGGCGCCGGCGCCGGTGGTGGCGTTGAAGTTCATGGTAAGCGAACCGACATTACGTACTCGCGCCGATTGAGCGCCGCTTTTGGCATCGGCGGCGGTGTTACCGATGAGCGCGTCGTTCAGCGTCCAGGAACCCGAGCCGAGCGTGACGGAGCCAGTGGTGTAGGCGGTTTTGGTGCCCGTCTCGAAGGTTTCGGGGAAGCCGGCCGAGTTAACGTCTTGCGACGTGCTGGTAGTCGTGAGGGTAGAAGCTTGTGGGTTAAGGTCTTCTACTTTGGCGCAGGCTACGGATAAGGCCAGCAGCGCGGCAGTGAGTACGCGTGATAGTTTCATAGACGGGGATAAGGATGGGAAAGAAGAGCTATCGGGTAAAAGTACCGGTTTAGTTTAGGGCTGAGTGTAATGCCATAATTATGTTTTAGTTACTAAATCCTATTTATGAGTTAGTTATGCTTCGCTCATTAGGCAATAACTACCCTTAAAACGCCAACCCTTTCTATGCTTCATCGTTTGCTATTTCTACCTGATTCATCAGGCATTACTCTATTCTTTACCCTTACTACTCAACACTATGGCTACCGAAACGAACAACAGCATCGACACTTTGCAAGAACTGCTGCTCTTTGTAAATGACCGGATTGAGGGCTACAAAAGAGCGGTGGAGGAAACCAAAGACCACGAGCTGCAAGGCTACTACAAGCAGCTCGTTAGTCAGAGCCAGCAATTCTCGAAGGATTTGAATGGCCACCTGCGCAAGCTGGGCGGCGAGCCCGAAACCGGCACCACGCTCAAAGGCAAATTTTACCGCGGCTGGATGGATGCCAAAGCCCTCATCACGGGCTCCGACGAGAAAGCCATTCTGGGCTCCAACGTGTACGGTGAAGAATGGGCCCTCAAAGCCTACCAAGATGCCCTCGACGACAAAACCCTGCCTGCTGCCATCCGTACGGCGGTGGAGCGTCAACTGCATATTTCCGAAAAGACCTACAAAAAGCTCAAGAAGCTAGAGCACAGCCATTCGTAACTACTTTCATCCTCCCGATCCTGCTTTACAGCGGGAGCCGAACATTTGATTCGGCTCCCGCTTTTTTTGAAACGAAATGCTGACCTTGGCCGCCGCAAAGGCCGAGCTTGGCCCGCCCCCTACCTTTTCATTCCGATTTTCCCCTTTTATGGCATTCAAATTCAACCCGTACACGCCCGCTCCAGAATTTGCCCCCCAGGCCGCGTATTTCTCCATGGAATTTGCCCTGGATCAAGCGCTCAAAACGTACTCCGGTGGCCTCGGCTTCCTGGCTGGCTCGCACATGCGCTCAGCTTATGAGCTCAAGCAAAACCTCGTTGGTATCGGTATTCTATGGTCGTTCGGCTACTACGACCAAGGTCGCAACGAGGACCAAACCATGCGCGCCGACTTCCGCCAGAAGCATTACACATTTCTGGAAGACACCGGCCTCGTGTTCCCCATCATCATTCACGATGTAGAGGTGAAAGTGAAGGCCATGTATTTGGCCCCCGATACCTTCGGCACGGCTCCCATGTTCTTCCTTACCACCGATATTCCGGAGAACGACTTTATCTCGCGCACCATTTCCCACCACCTCTACGACGCCGATACGGCCGCCCGCGTAGCGCAGTCCATTCTGCTGGGTGTGGGCGGTGGCAAGTTGCTGGATGAGCTAGGCGTGAAAGTTGACACTTACCACCTCAACGAAGGTCACGGTCTGCCGCTGGCTTTTTACCTCTACGATAAGCACGGCCGCAAGCTGGAGGAAGTACAGAAGCGCTTGGTATTCACCACGCACACGCCGGAGCTGGCCGGCAACGAGGAGCACGACATGAAGCTGCTCGCCAAGATGAGCTTTTTCGGTAGCGTTTCCGCCGACGAAGTAACCCGCGTGGCCGGCGTTGAAAACGACCGCCTGAACTATACGCTTACGGCCCTGCGCTTCTCGCGCAAAGCCAACGCCGTATCAAAAGTGCACGGGATTGTGGCTAACCAGATGTGGGGCGAAAATGCGGGTATCTGCCCCATTATTCCCATCACAAACTCCCAGAATGGCACCTATTGGCGCGACAAGCAGCTTCACGAAGCTTTGGAAGCCAACGATGATACGGCACTGAAAGCCCGCAAGCGTGAGCTGAAAAAGCAGCTATTCGACATTGTAGCCGACCAAACCGGCACCCTGCTCGACCCCGATGCGCTGACCGTAGTGTGGGCCCGGCGCTTTGCCGGCTACAAGCGCGCCGATCTGATTCTGCGTCGCTTTGAGCGCTTTAAGGAGTTGGTTTCCAATTCTGATCGGCCGGTACAGGTGATTTGGGCCGGCAAGCCGTATCCGAAGGACTACGGCGCCATCAACCTCTTCAACGATATTATCCGGCAAACCCGTCCGCTCAAAACCTGCGCGGTGCTTACGGGCTATGAGCTGGGCTTATCAGCGGCCATGAAGAAAGGCTCGGATATCTGGCTGAACACCCCCGCTTCCCGCGTGAGGCATCAGGTACCAGCGGCATGACGGCCGCCATGAACGCCAGCGCCAGCCTGAGCATCGCCGACGGCTGGATCCCAGAGTTTGTGCGCCACGGCGAAAACGGCTTTCTCATCCCTCACGCCGACCTCAATCGCCACGAAAGCGAAAAGGATGACTTTGAGGCCGACAGCCTGCTGACGGTATTGGAAAACGAGATAGTGCCCCTCTACTACGACCAGCCCGAAAAATTCCTGGACGTCGTAAAAACCGGCATGCGCGAAGTAGAGCCAGAGTTCGAATCGAACCGCATGGCCACCGAGTACTACGACTTGATGTACAAAGCGTAATCAATCCTTAATCAAAACACAAAAAAGCCCCCAGATACTGTCTGGGGGGCTTTTTTGTGTTTTTAAACGAATTCACTTACATGAAAGCAACCGTCATGCAGAGCAGAGCGAAGCATCTCGCGTGTTTATTGAGAGTAGTAATCTAGCATCAGCACGCGAGATGCTTCGCTCTGCTCTGCATGACAAACGATTTTATCTTTCAATCAGCAGTTCAGACTAGAACTGTTTGTAGAACAGCCCACACATTGTTCACCAGAATTTTATGCCCTTCGGCGTTGGGATGCACGCCGTCCGGCAGATTCAGGGCGCGCACGCCAAGCACATTTTGCAGCAAAAACGGCACGAAGGCCACGCTGTTTTTGTCGGCCAGCGTGCGGAAAGACGCCTTGAATTCAGCGGCGTAGCGGCCGTACTGGTGGCTACCAAAGGCGCTTAAGTCGAAGGGAAACTCTAGCCCCACCAGTACAATCTTGGCCACCGGATACTTGAGTTTGACTTGGTCAATGATTTCCTGCAAATTCTGGGTGGTTTCGCGAACCGGAATGCCACGCAGGCCATCGTTTGCGCCCAACGCCAACACAAATACATCGACAGGCTGCCGGGCCAATACACTGGCTACGCGGTGCCGGCCGCCGGCCGTGGTATCACCGCTTATACCATAGTTCAGGGCTTTATAAGGCAGCTTCAGCGCGTCGAGGCGCTGCTGAATGAGGGCGGGAAAAGCTTCGTTGGCTCGTAGTTGGTAGCCAGCCGTGAGGCTATCACCGAAGAAGATAATGTTCTGCATACAAGCGGGTTAAGCCATACGGTGAGTTTTATCCTCTGCGTTATTGCCACTGCGTGCTAGTGGCTGGGGGGCTTTTTTAAAGCTTAGCAAAGTGCGACGATACCAGGCGTAGCCCCGAATCGGTGCATAGCCCCCGCATATAGTAGAAGAACCCGCTCCGCATTACTTCGGCGCGGCTGTATTGGTCGGGGGGGAAAAGCTCATGGTTTAAAGCCATATTCAGCATCTCCATTAATATCTTGGTTACCAGCCCAATATCAATATCGTGACGCAGCTGCTGATGAAGTACTCCTTCCTGGATAAGGTCTCGGATCATCAGAAAGCCGTAATTTTTTAAATGGTCCTGCATCATATTCCAGGCTCTGGGATGCAGATGCTGAATCTCGAGCAAGGAATTGCCCGACACCTTACTGATCTCATTATAGCCGTGCGTACACACTGCCAATAGACGCTCGATGGGCGTCGAGAAATTAGCGAACAATTCCTGGTGCTCTTGCTTTTGCCGCTCCAAATCGTAGGCCATGGCTTGCACGACTAAGTCGTTCTTGTCGCGAAACATGCCATAAAAAGTAGCTGGGGCTACGTGCAGGGCTTCTATTAGCTCGCTTTCCGATAATCGATTGACGCCGTAGCGAGCAAAGACTAGCTGAGCTTCTTTCAGCAGGTTACTCTTAAAAGTCTGTAACATACTATAGCTACAGGAAAAGCGCGCCAAGTGCTTGCCTTCCTCAGTTAACAAGATGATTTCTAACTTTTTATCCTTCTATTTCACCAGCCCTAATCCGAAGAAGAATAGCAATTGCAATAGGTACACAAAGGGCACTAGTGCATTACGTTTGGTGAACTCTGTGCGGTTGAAATAAATCTGTAAAATAAACGAAATGATAAACCAGCCCTTGAAATTGAGTAGGGGAATCAGGTCGTATTGCCATCGCCAGAAATCCAGCGGGCCGGCCATAGGCTCAATACAGGCATCGAGGCCCACCATGAGCAGGGCCGCTACTACCGCCCGCCCAATACTGGGCAGGGGGAGGTAACGGGCCAGTATACCTGTGCAATAGGTTAGTATCCACCAGTTTACCCCAATCAGCAGCGGCACACCTAACACCTTTATACCCAGCGTATCGCCGTAGGTATACTGCCCAAATATGTAGCCCGTATTGATGCCCACTACTTCAATAAAGAAGCCGGTCACCATTACCACCAGGCTAAACCAGATAAAGGTGGGGCTATGGTCGGGGTGAAAAGCCAGCAGCAATGCCGCCGTCAGCAGCAAGTTGAGGGGCGTGAATTGCAGGAAGAAGCTGGGATCTTGGGAAAGCGCCAAGCCCAGAAAGCCCGTAACGTGAAACAGGAGCAGAATGCCCTGGGCTATGCGCAAACGACGTTGCCCCGGATCGGTGCCCGTAGGCGGCGCGATGGGCAAGCTTTGCGTGGATTCGGAAAAAGACACAGAGGAGAAAATTAGCAATTAAAACCTAATAGCGGCAATTGGCAGACATAGGTTGTTTATCAGAGGCAGAAACAACGTGTGCTGCCTTAACTCATTTTCCTTAGCCTTTGATTAACTCAGCTGCTATTTTGGCCGAGAGCAAACAAAGCGGAATGCCACCGCCGGGGTGCACGCTGCCGCCACAAAAGTACAAGCCCTCAAGTTGGCGTGAAAAGTTAGGATGACGCAGAAATGCGGCCAGCGCATTATTGGAGCTGCTGCCGTACAAAGCGCCCCCAAAAGACGACGTGCGTTCCTCAATCCCCCGCGGATCCCAGACCCGCTCGGCCCGAATGAGGGATTCTACGGCTACGCCTAAGGTGCGGGTTAGTTTATCGAGCACGGCGCGGCGGGTTTGGGCAATAAGCGCATCCCAATCCTGGCCCTGATGGTGCGGTACATTCACCATTACAAACCAGTTTTCGTGGCCAGCAGGCGCGTCCGCGGGCGTTTTTTTGGACGTCACATTCACGTACACCGTCGGGTCGGCGCTGACGGTTTTTTGCTCGAAAATGGCCTTGAATTCCTGCTGATAATCCTGGGAGAAAAAGATGTTGTGCAGGTCCAATTCGGCAAAGTCGTGGGCTATTCCCCAATAAAAAATGAGCGCGGAAGAGGAGCGCGGCTGGCTCAGGGTGCGCTCGGGCGCGGGCTGCTTCGGTAACAGCCGACGGTAGGTCGGCACCACATCCATATTGCTGACTACCAAGCCATAATCGTACACGTCTTGGGGCGTGCGTACGCCGGTCACGCGGCCCTTGGCAGTCAGAATTTCTTCGACGGGCTCGTTGTAGCGGAACTCCACCCCCAGCTCCTCGGCCAGACCGACGAGGCTTTGGGCAATGCTATAAATGCCCCCCACGGGATAAAAAGCGCCAATACCATGCTCCAAATGCGGAATCAAGCTGAGCGTGGCGGGCGCCTGATACGGGTCGGAGCCGTTGTAGGTGGCAAAGCGGTCGAAAAGCTGCACCAAGCGCGGGTCGTTGAACGCCTTGGCGTGGCGCTGGTGCATGGTGCCCGTAAGGCCCAGCCCCGGTAGCGCCGCCACCGCCCGCAGCACGTCGGGGCTAAGATACGTAGCAGCTTTGTGCAATGATTTATGCAGAAACGTGCTTTCGGTGGCTTCGTAAGCGGAGGCGCTCCGACGCAGAAAGCTTAGCACGTCGGCGGCGGGCACGCTTAGCTTTTCCTCTATTTCAGCGGCAAACTTCTCTTCGTCGGCCCAGGCTTTTAGGCGCGTGCCGTCGGCGAAAAAGTAATGCGTTATCGGGTCGAGGCGCTCGTAGCGAAAGTGGTCCTGCGGGTCGCGGCCAGCCAGCCGAAACAAGTCGTCGACCAACTGCGGCAAGGTGAACAGCGACGGGCCAGCATCGAAGCGGTAGCCGCCGGGTAATTCAAACTGATACATCTTGCCCCCAAACGACTCCTGCGCCTCAAATACCGTAACGGCGTGCCCCTTGAGCGCCAGCCGCACGGCCGTAGCAATACCGGCAATACCGGCCCCAATGATGGCAGCGGGTTGCTTAAGAGAAGATGCGGATGTACGCTTTTTGGTGCTGGTTTGCTTCACGCCAAGTGGGTGTGTACGGAGCCCTAGGGGCCTAAAAATAGCTATTCAGCAGCGTGATTCCCCTTACATCGGCGGGGCACGCTGCTGAACTCTACCACTACTACACCACAATTGTTAGTGAGCAGGATGAAATACACCTACTTAAACTTCACACTACTGCTTTTGGGTTCATCAAAGTGTACCAATAAGGCACAAAGACGGTCGGGGGGCTTTTTTACACCTCAACAGCATTTTGCGTCTGGGAAGCGGGCCGGGCGTTCTGACCTTCGCCGTACACCGTAGCCGAACCGAAAGTATAAAAAGCCTCCCAGTCGACGCCCTGTGGGTCCGTAATCCAACTTTTCTCCGATTTGGCGTAGCAGCAGGTGCACTTGCCTTCTTCGCGGATAGTGGCCTTGGCATTTTTGAGGCGACCATATACTTCGATTAGTTCCTCGGGGCTTTCGGCCTGAATGCCAAGGTGCTCAATGCCAGCATTCTCGGGGCGAAGGGAAATCGCGAAGTTGATGCGGGGATCTTCAAGCATCCATTTGGCGTAATCTTCTTTCAACACAGTGGGCTCTGTGCCAAAAAGTGCCGTGTAGAAGGCGACAGATTCAGTGAGGTCTTTGATGCGAACGTTGACGTGGAAGCGTTTCATGGTCGGTTTATGTGGGGTTAGAAGTTAAATTCCCCGTCATGACGACCAGCCGGCTTAAAAGACGCAGACTTTTTTACTTTTTTTCTAACGTCTGTTTGTAGGTCTGCAAGGAGCCACAATCACTTCGAATGGCGAAGCCCAGCAAGTGCCCCTGCGCATCCGTTTCAAGCAAGCAGCACTCAGTGAACACGTCGCGCAGCATTTCCCGCCCCCGCTGAATCCGCGACTTGGTGGCCGACAAGCCCAAGCCCAGTTGCTGGGCAATATCCTGCTGCTTCATGCCTTCCACATCCGCTAGGCGCAGGGGCTCAGCGTAAGTGGGCGGCAGCAATTGAATCATGGGCAGAATATACTCGGCAGCTTCCTGATAAGCTTCGCTTTCAGATTCAGCTTCCACATCAAGGCCTTCATCCAGCGGCCGTAGTCGACGGTTTTTGCGCGCGGCATCCACAATGGCATTCTGGGTAATCTGGAACAGCCATGAGCGAACATTGGCCACACCGGAGCGCGCCTGACAGAATCCGTACACTTTCAGTAATACATCCTGCAATAAATCAGCGGCTTGCGCCTCGTCGGGCACGCGTTTGCGGATGTAGTTGCGGAGCGCATCCTTGTGCTCCAGCCAAAGGTTAGGTACGTCGCAATGCATGGGACGGCGATGAAAGAAGACTCCAGCAACCCAGTTCTATTCGGGTCACCCCAGAAATCTAATTGATAGCTAGAATTATTGAAAATACTGGCGCATGAATGCTTGAGCATACGTTTTCACCTGCTCGCGCACGGCCCGAAACTGATCCAAAATTTTGTCGGGGGTACCGGTGGCTTTGGCCGGATCGGGGAAGTTGTGGTGCAGCATGGTGGCCGAGGATGGAAATACCGGGCAGGCCTCGCGGGCGTTGTCGCAGACAGTAATCACGTAGTCAAAGGGCACGGCCGCATACTCGTCCACGTGGTTGCTGGTGTGGTGCGCTATATCCACTCCATCTTCGTGCATCACCTGAATAGCTTTCGGATTGACACCGTGCGTTTCGATGCCCGCACTGTACACGTTGGCTTGGTCGCCCAGGAACTTGGCTAAGTAGCCGTGCATGAGCTGACTACGGCAGGAGTTACCGGTGCAGAGCACCAGCACGTTTTTCTTATCAGACATACAAGGGAGTATATTGGAAATCAGGGTGCAGTAACGCTCCGGCCCGCGTACCAGCGGCGGCGAAACCAGAAAGCCACGTTGACCAAGGCAATCAGAGCTGGCACTTCAATAAGCGGCCCGATGACGCCGGCAAAAGCCTGACCCGAGTTCAGGCCAAACACGCCAATGGCCACGGCAATAGCGAGTTCGAAGTTGTTGCCGGTAGCGGTGAAGGCAATGGAAGCATTTTCGGCATAATTGGCCCCCAGCCACTTACCGGCCGCAAAACTGAGCACGAACATGATACCGAAGTACAAGGCCAGCGGCAGGGCAATGCGCAACGCATCCAGCGGAATGCGCACAATCAATTCCCCTTTCAGGCTAAACATGACCACAATAGTCAACAGCAAGGCAATGAGCGTAATGGGGCTGATAGCGGGGATAAATACCTGCTCGTACCAGGCATCGCCCTTGAGCTGACGCAGCACCAGGCGCGACAAAAAGCCCCCACGAACGGTATGCCGAGATATATGAGCACACTCTGGGCAATGTCCCAGATACCAATGTTCACAGCGTAGCCTTTCAGCCCGAAATACGGCGGCAGCACAGTAATAAACAGCCACGCCAGCACCGAGTAGAAAAGCACCTGAAAAATGGAGTTCAGCGCCACCAAACCGGCCGCGTATTCCCGGCTGCCGTCGGCTAAGTCGTTCCACACCAGCACCATGGCTATGCAGCGGGCAATACCAATCAGAATCAGGCCAATCATATATTCAGGCTTATCAGGCAAAAGCCAGATAGCCAGAAAAAACATGAGCAGCGGCCCAATAATCCAGTTCAGCACCAACGACAAGCCGATGATGCGGGTGTTCCTGAAAACCGTGGGCAGCTGCTCATATTTCACCTTAGCCAAGGGCGGATACATCATCAGGATGAGACCGATGGCCAGCGGCACGTTCACCGTGCCTACCGAAAAATAGTTTACCGCACGCTCCATGCCCGGCACAAAGTAGCCCAGCGCCACGCCCACCCCCATGGCCAGGAATATCCAGAGCGTTAGACCTCTATTGAGGCCGGAAAGCTTTTTACGGGCTACCGCTTGGGGCGCAGGGGTTGGAAAAGCTGGGTGCGTTGAGTTCATGTGGTGACATTGTTCAGAAGTTCAGAAAAAGCCCCCTAGGATCAACTAACCGAAACTAGGGGCATTTTTCCTAGCAGCAACCGCCGCCGGGCGTGCACGCGGCAGCGGTAGTATTTGCCGGCGTAGCGTCTACCAGCGTGAATGCCATGGGCGCGGTAGTTGGAACTTCCTCGGCTACCGGCGCGGCTTTGGCGGCTGGCGCAATGCAGCACTGGCCATTGCTACCGTTGGCTTGGTCGTATTCGTGTTGGTAGCGCGGGTCGTTGAATTCGGCGTCTTCGTGGAAGTAATACACTTCCCATTCCACGCCATCGGGGTCGTTTACCCAAAACTTGTCCTGCTTGGCGTAGCAGCAGCTGGTACCCATTTCTTCGCGGGGCAGCAGGCCAGTTTTGCGTGCTACTTCCAGGCGTTGCTCCATCTCCTGTACCGTTTCGACCTGAAAGCCCAAGTGGCCGAAATTGCTGGCCACACGGTCTGGGTTTTCGACGAAGGAGATAATCAGCGAGGGCTTATCGAGAACGTATTTGGCATAGCCACGCCGAATTTTGGCGGCTGGTTGCCCGAAGAAAGCCGTGTAAAAGTTGACCGTAGCGGTCAGGTCCGACACGTACAGCGAGACGTGCATGCGGGGAAAAACAGCAGTTTCCATGAGTGCAGAAAGATGGAGAGGTGAAAGAAAAATTAGCAGCAAGTGCTACCCGGGGCACAGCTATCCATAGCCGTCGACTCGACGAAGAAGGCCGTAAACTGCTGATGCACCTGACGTAGCAATTCTGTATTTAGGCAGTAGCACACGGTGAGGCCATCAATCTCGCCCCGAATAAGGTCCAGCGCCTTTAGCTCTTGCAAGTGCTGCGAAACGGTGGTGCGGGAAAGCGGCAATTCCGCCGCGATGTCGCCAGAAATGCAGGTTTTCTTTGAAGCCAGCAACTGAATGATAGCCACCCGTGCCGGATGCGCGAGTGCTTTGGCTACGCGAGCTAGTTGCTGCTGTTCCTCAGTAAAAGCGGTGGTTTTGGCGTAAGTCATAAACAAACTATGAAGTATGACGCAAATATACGACATACTATGACATATGTATACGCCATAGATATTTTTTATCTATGCTTGCCTGTTCTTTGGCCGAATTAAGCTGAAAGAATATGTCCTCCGCTACTCCACCGCCAGCACTAGACCCTTCAGATATTCCCCTTCCGGGTGGAATAAGCTTACCGGATGGTCGGCGGGCTGCGTGAGGTGATGAAGCACCCGCACCTGCCGGCCTGCTTCAATGGCCGCCGCCAGCACTGCTCCTTGAAATAGCTCACGGCTAACCACTTGTGAGCAGCTGAACGTAAACAAAATGCCCCCCGGCGCGATACGACGCAGGCCCGCCGCGTTCAGACGCTTGTAGCCCATCAGGGCATTGTGCCGGGCGGAGAGGTGCTTGGCAAAAGCCGGTGGGTCGAGCACGATGAGGTCGTATTGCTCCTCGCTGGCTTTCATGAAGGTGAATACATCCTGGGCATACGCCGCGTGCTTGTCTTCCAAGCCTGTGAGGGCCGCGTTGCGCTCAGTCAGCTCGATGGCGCGCTTAGAGCTATCCACGGAGTGCACCAGCGTAGCGCCAGCTTGCAGCGCGTACACCGAAAAGCCCCCCGTGTAGCAAAACGTATTCAGTACGCGCCGGCCAGCCGAGTAGCGGGCCAGCAGGTCGCGGTTGTCGCGCTGGTCGATGAAAAAGCCGGTTTTCTGCCCTGTTTCCCAATCTACGGCAAAGGGATGGGCATTTTCGTGTACTAAGTGCTCGGTGCCGGTAGAGCTGCCCAACAGGTAGCCATTCTTCGCCTCAGGAGCGGCTTTGGCGGGTACGGTTTCGGCGCTCTTATCGTAGATGGCTCGTAGCTTATCGCCTAATACCACCTTCAAGGCATCTGCAATTTGCGGGCGAGCTAGGTACATGCCAGCACTGTGCGCTTGCAGCACGGCTACGTCGCCGTACACGTCCACAATCAGACCCGGCAGCCCATCGCCCTCCGCGTGGATCAAGCGATATACATCGGTTGTGTGGTTGCTAGCAGACTGGGGAGCTTTTTCAGAAGTCTCCTGCTCCAAATTTTCTGCCTGAGTCGTCAGTCCTAACCGCTGACGAAGTTGGTAGGCATTGCGCAGCTTGTCTTCCCAAAAGGCGGCATTCGGCTCCGTGGCTTCGGGCCCAAAGCCCAGCATACGCACGGCAATAGAGCCCGGCGCGTAGTGACCCACGCCTAACTGCTCGCCATTCGAGGCATGCACTGTCACTACCTCACCTTCCTGCGGCTGGCCCTGCATGCGGGCAATGGCGCCCGAAAACACCCACGGGTGCAGGCGACGCAAGGATTGATCTTTACCAGGTTTGAGGGTGACGATGGCGGGCATGGCGGCGAGGAATAAAAGGGAACTGGGGGGCAAAAGTACGCCAATCCCCGCCCCTTCACCGAAATAGCCGACGATAAATCGGTTTGCGCCAGGCAAACTGCGCCCACATCACCGGATACAGCAGCGCATCCATCAACGGCGAAACTGTCCGAAATTCTATGGCATCAATGATAACAGTGCCACCCTCGGGGCTGGGTTGCATCAGGTGGCGGTGGCGCCAGAATCGTAAGGGGCCAGGTATTATTTGGCCTTCATCCACAAAGAAATGGGTACCATTCGGCAATACGCCGTCGTCGGTAATCAGGCTGGTCCAGCGCTGGCTGATGGGCCCCACCCTCAATTCAATCTCCACTTGATCACCACGGCGGCTGCCATCGAAGCGATGCAGCCTCATCTGAGGAAAAGGTGGCGCTAATTTCAGGAATAGCTCGCGGGTAAAGCCGGCCATAACCTGAGCGGGTGACTGCGCTACGTGCGTGCGGAGAGTGAGGTGCATAGCTGCAAACAGGCTAATGCGAGTTTGGGTTGTATTTCAGTTATCTATTTAGGGATATAGCTAATTTTTGTGCGAAGAAAATAGCAAGTATTTTAGAGCACCCAAAGACTTGGATTACCTATAGCAGGCCGAGCAAGGTTACAAATACTACATAACTGCACTAAATACGACTAAATGATAAAAGGCTTTATCAATCAAAATGAGCGGCTATGTGACATCGTATTCTTAGTAGCTGCCACTACTACTCTACAAATATATTTTCTCTCTGATATAGGATTTTATAGTGATGATTGGGCTTTTCTAGGAGTACTTACTAATATCAAGTCTAGTAATCTATTCACGTTTATATATAATTTTTATTTATTATATAAAGATGTCCTCATAACTCGCCCCATCCAAATCATACAACTATCGACATTATATTGGTTTTTTGGCACCTCACCTCTTGGCTATCATATTAGCAATTTATTCTTCTTAATTCTTTTGGTAATATATTTTTACCTGAGTTTAAATAAATTACAAATTCCACGTATTGCGGCGTTCACAATACCCCTTATATATACTCTATTACCTCATTACTCCACAACTAGAATATGGCTAGCGAGCTTTAATATTAACGTAAGTACATGTTTTTTCTTCATTAATCTATATGCCAGCATAGAATATATAGAATCAATAAGCGACAGAAAACGTAAATGGCAATGGATGTTAATAAGCCTATTAAGCCTAGCAGTTTCTATTTTAGCCTATGAAGTTATAGTTCCCTTGTTTGCCATAAATTTTTTTGTAGTATGGTGGAAAGGACGTAATAAAAATGTAAAAACTACAAGCTTGATAGTAGCAAGCATAGCAATCTATTTATTGTGTATTTTATTTAAAGTTAAATACTCCACGCGAATAGGTGGATATACTTCTAATTATTTAATTACTATCAGCCAGGCGTATAAAGCGGCTGCTATGAATGATTTTTATATATATGGAGTTAAACTACCTAAACATATATGGCACTTGTTTCAAACTCGTACAAGCGAAAAAATATACTTTATTGCTAGCGCTATGTCTTTAATAATTTTTTTGTATCTTATTCAGTTTAAAATTCAAACTTACACAAGAAGATTTTGGCTACTTACAATCTTGACAGGAGCAGCAATTTATATAACTGGATATTTGATATTTCTAACTGCTAATAATTTACAACCTACGCCTACTGGTATTAATAACAGAGTCACAACTACGGCCGCAATCGGGGTAGCAACTTGTTTTTTTGGATCAATTGGATTACTATCTTTTTATATAAAAAACAATCATATCAAAGTTTTTTTCTTTTCATTTATCACATCTATATTATGCGGATTTGGGTATATCATAAATTGCACAGTTAGCACTTTTTTTTCACAGTCATATATAAGCCAATTAAAGATACTTGATTCTTTACGGAAATCGGTTCCTAAACTCACCGCAAAAAATACACTAATATTAGACGGTATATGTCCATATCTAGGCCCTGCTCCTATATTTGATTGTGAGTGGGATCTGGCCGGAGCGTTACAAGTACATTATAGAAATATGTATACACAAGCAGATGTTCGAACGAATAGATTAACCTATAACGAAAATGGATTGACTACTATTACGTATGGAAAAAAGAACTTTTATTCTTATAATAGATATTTGATAATATATAATAATCAAAATAAAAAGTATTTTACACTAAATAACTTTAAAGATGCAAAAACATATTTCACTACAAATAGGGCAGCAGATATAATCACTTGTTCCGAGGGCAGAGAAGGGTATGGCACAAGCATTTTTTAGTATTTCACTTGTGATAGATTTCATTTTTTAGTGGTGTGTAGTTAAAACTGATTGTCAGGCTAACTTTCTTATCCTATGATTGCGTAACAAACAATTATTAAGCTGACTAACGCGACCTAGTTCATTGTATGCTGATTTTTCGCAGAGCAATTCACTTATCTTCCATCATTTAACCATTGCTTAGCCCTCATGCATGGACAAACTCGCTAGGCCGACCAGTGCTTCCGGCCCTACTTTAATCCGTGCAGTTGGGTTATTTACCGGCACTTTCCTCGTGGCGGGCGTTGTGATTGGCTCCGGGGTGTTCAAGAAAATTGTCCCCTTGGCCCAAAGTGGCCTTAGTGAAGCTTGGATATTGGCTGCCTGGGTACTGGCGGGCCTCATTACCATATGCGGGGCTCTCAACCTAGCCGGTTTATCCTCTCTCACGGAAGAGTCGGGGGGCATTTATGAGTACCTGCGGCTCTCGTTTGGGAATTTTGCTTCCTTCCTGTTTGGGTGGAGCGACTTTACCATTATTGGTACTGCCTCCGTGGCCGCGCTGGCTTTCATCTTTGCGCAAACCATTAATACACTGCTGCCGCTGCCAAACCCATTACAGCACTTGGCACAAGTATCCATCGGCCAGTTCATTTATCCTTTCGCCGACTCAGGAATAAAGATTCTAGCCATTGGCACCATCGTCGTTCTGACGTGGGTAAACTACCGCGGGGTCGCCGGCAGTGGCAAACTCAGCAATGTATTCACGGCGGCCAAAATCATGGGTATTCTGCTGCTCATCATCTTGGGGCTGTTTATGGCTACCCCACCAACTCCGACGCCACCCCCGTTGCCCAACCTCAACACGGCTGCAGTGGCGGGCACGCCTTTTTTCAATGCCTTTTTCGGGGCGTTGCTCAGCGTATTCTGGGCTTACGACGGCTGGATGGACCTTTCTTTCGTTACGGGTGAGGTGAAGAATCCGCGGCGCAATGTGCCGCGAGCCATTCTGTTTGGGGTAAGTATCGCCATCGGGCTGTATGTATTGGTCAACTATGCCTACCTGCGGGTATTATCTTTGCCAGCGCTGGCGGCAGTGAGTCCCAATGAGATAGGAGCAGCAGTGGTAGCCGAGGCTATACTGGGAAAGACCGGCAAAACGTGGATTCTAGTTTTAATTATGATCAGCGTATTCGGGTCCCTAAATACCGTACTGCTTTCCCATAGCCGCGTTTACTTCCGCATGGCGCAGGAGCGCTTCTTCTTTGCCCAAGCCAGAGCAGTGCATCCGCGCTACCGGACACCCCACGTGGCACTGCTGTACACCTGCGCGTGGAGTTGCCTGCTGGTTCTTTCCGGCACCTTCGATCGGCTGACCGACTTAGTTATCTTCGGCAATTTCCTTTTCTATGGCCTACTAGCAGTGGCAGTGCTGAAGCTGAAGCGCCAAGGCAAAATAACAGTGCATGTAACTGGCTACCCCGTTATTCAGCTCATCATCTTGCTGTTTGCCCTGGCGTTGACTGTGAACACCATCGTTACCCAACCTCAGCAGTCCCTCATGGGCCTTGCCCTGATGCTGACGAGTGTGCCGTTCTACTTTTACTTTAAAAGGAAGGAAGCCAAAGCCTAAAAAACGAATGTATTGCACCTTGGGGGGCAATTCTTATGACAGCCGCTTCGCCCGCAACAACCTCTATCGCTATGCTACGCCTTATCCGGACCACCTCCGACAATCCCGATTTTCGAGCACTGGTACAACTACTCGACCACGACTTGGGGGAACGCGACGGTGCCGACCATGCCTTTTATGCCCAGTTCAACAAGGTCGACGCCATTAAGCACGTGGTGGTCGCGTATCAGCAGGAAGTGCCGATTGGGTGCGGGGCGTTCAAGGAATTCAGCGGCGAGCTAGTGGAAATCAAGCGCATGTATGTACAGCCCGATTGGCGAGGCCAGGGGGTTGCGGCCGCTATTCTAGCGGAACTGGAGCGCTGGGCCGAGGAATTAAACTACAAAGGCTGCGTATTGGAAACAGGGATGAAACAACCCGAAGCCATTCGACTTTACAACAGAAGCGGCTACCGGCGCATCCCCAATTACGGGCAGTACGCGGGCGTCGAGAACAGCGTTTGTATGCAAAAGGAGCTCCTGTAGCTCCACAGCCAGCTTACTTTAGCTGCATGATGGCGGCCATAGTCTCTATGCCATCCCAAAGGTTGCCCAAGCGAATATTCTCGTTTTCGGCGTGCTGATTGTTGTCGTAGTTGGCAACGGGCACGGTGAGTGTGGTCGCGTTTATTTTTTTGAACACGTGCAAGGGTAAGCTGCCGCCGGAGGTAGGCACCTGCACCACCGGCTGCGTGCTTGTACGTTGCACAGCGGCCACTACTTCCTGAGCGATGGGCAAATCCATGGAAGTGCGCTCCGCATTGTAGCCCGTATGCGGCGTCAGGCGCACAATGCGCGAATAGCGGGCGCGCTCGGCGTCGGTAGGCTCTTGGGTTGTCACGAAAAAGCCCTGGCGTCGAATGTGGCTGACCACTTTCGCTACCTGCCGCTCCCAATCATTGCCCAGTACAAGGCGCAAATCTAGCGTTGCCTCGGCAGTGGTAGGAATCACGTTGGCCGCCTGCGCCCCCACATTGGCACTGCGCATGCCATTTACATTTAAGGAGGGCTGATTAATTAATTCATTCAAACTTTGCCCCCCACCATCGGCTCGGGCAAAGCCTAGCTCCTGCTGTATCTGCGCGTCGAGGTTGGGCACGCGGCGCAGGGCTTGCTGCTCCTTGGCGGTAAGCGGTGTTACGTCGTCGTAGAAGCCAGCTATGGTCACGCGGCCGGTGCTATCCTTCATAGAAGCCAGCAACTGGGCCATCAGAAGTGCTGGATTGGGAGCCCAATTGCCGTAGTGCCCGCTGTGCAAAGGTCGCTTCGGGCCGTACACGGTCAGGCCGATATTCACGTCGCCGCGGGCCCCGAATACCACCTGCTTTTGCCCCGATTGATGCACGGGACCATCGCAAATAATCCAGAGGTCGGAGGCGAGCAGCGCGCGGTTGCTTTCCACAATCTCGCTCAGGTGCGGCGAGCCTTTCTCTTCTTCTCCTTCGAAAAAGAATTTGATGTTGACGCCGGGCCGCTGCTTGCTTTGCACCAAGGCTTCATAGCCCGCTAAAATGGCCATCACTCCGGCTTTGTCATCGGAGCTGCTGCGGGCATAGAGGCGCCAGTCGGGCTTGGATGTTTCCCCAGCCTGCATTAGCGGTATAAATTGCCCCCCTTGAGCCAAGGCGGCGTTGGTTAGCTGAGGCTTGAACGGACTCAGCCCGCTGGCCCACTGCGCGGCATTGACCGGCTGCCCATCGTAGTGCGCATAAAATACAATGGTGCGCTTGGCACCGGGCGTACGCACCTCGCCATACACCGCGGGTGGCACACCAGGCGTCTTCGCCTGCAATAGCTGCCCCTTGATGCCCCGCTTCTGCATCATACCCAGAATGAAGCGGGCCGTTTCGCGCAGATTGGCACTGTCCGCAGCCACGTTTGGGATGGCCAGAAACTGCATGTACTCCGTCAGCAGCGGCAGTTCGTGGGTTTGGCGGTATCGCCGAACTTTTTGCACACCTGCATCGGGACCTGCGAATGCTGCTAGTGTCAAAAGCAAAAGCAGGCTAGCCGTATATCGTTTTTTCATCTCAACAGCCGGGCACAAAGGGGGCGCAACCATGAACAAGGTAAGCGGCTCCGCGCAAAAAGCCATATTTCGTGAACTAGCCTTACTTTCACTTTTCTTAGCCTTGATCTGATGAACCGACTCCTCCTCCTTCTCTGCTGCCTTTTCCCTTCCCTGGCTTCGGCGCAGGTAGATACCGACATTTATCTGGTAGACTTGTCGGTGAAGGGCAACACAGTAGTGCTATCTAAGCCGCGCAACATTACGCCGCACAAAGGCTACGACAACCAGCCTTTTTTCCACCCTACGCTCCCGCTGCTTTACTACTCGTCCGCTACTGACAGCAGCCGCACCGATCTGAAATCCTACAACTACAAAACGGCCCAAACGCAGCAGATTACGGCTACGCGTGAGCGGGAATATTCGCCCCTGCTCACGGCCGATCAACAGTTTCTCTCTTGCATTATTCAGCGCGACAACGGGCAACAGGATTTGGGCAAATACCCCCTGGCGGGCGGTCAACCAACCATTTTGGTAAACAACCTGAAAGTCGGCTACCATGTCTGGATTGATCAATCTCGCCTGCTGGTGTATGCGCTGGCAACGCCCAGCAGCGAGTTGCACTACTTAAATCTGGCCACTAAGAGCGACACGATTATCGCCCGCAACATTGGCCGCTCGCTGAAGCCGATACCTAATCAGCCTGCGCTCAGCTTCTTAGAGAAAACGCCGGAGGGCAAATGGCTAATCAAGCGGTTTGATACCAACACCAAGGCTATCACGCTTCTGGGACCAGCACTGGAAGGATCGGAAGATTTGGCCTGGACGAAAAACGGCTTGATGTTGATGAGCAACGGGCAACAAATTTATGCCTGCCGACCCGGGCACCGCGATGGTTGGAAGCCAGTGAAGATGACTGGAACAGCGCCGGGCCTGAATAAAGCTAGTCGGTTGGCTATAAATGCAGCTAATAATCAGCTGGCTGTGGTGGTCAGTGAATAATCGTAGGCGCTAGCTTCAGCGGGCCAGGTGCACGGCCTGGCTATAATGACGGACGTTCCACTCGGCACTCAGCGCGGGCAGGCGACTTGAGCCATCGGTAAGCCAGTGCAGAGCCGACTCAGAGTCGGTGAAATATTGGGCGTCGAAGCGGATTCCAGGTTGCACCAGATCGTGTAGCGCATCGATGGCCAGTTGATTATGCACCCGGAAGCTGTCGATTATCAGCACCAGCCGCTCGAGCGTGAGCGTCACCAATTCGGGCATCCAATGGTCGCCGAGCCATTCTTGGTCGGCTGGTGACAGGTCCGGCACGGTGTTCATATCAAGCAGCAGATGGCGCACCTTCAAGGTTCGGATCAGGCCCAGCAGCTGCTGCGAGCTGGGTTGGAGTGCGTGCGTATCATGACCACTTGTCCATTCAAGGCGCAGTACACTAAGCACTTGATCGTATTGCAAACAGAAGTGGGGAATGCTGCGGATAATCACGGGAGAAACCAGAGGATGTAGCACCGACCATCGCTGCTGCAGAGCAAGAGACAGAAATTGGGCCGAAAGAAACTGACACTGGCTTAGTCGGTATTTCAGCAGCACTCGTGGCTGTCAAATGGGCTTTCAATATCCTACAAAGTAAAAAAGCCCCCCAATGAATAAAACTTGCTTTGTTCTAGGCATAACCCGACAAAGCCCGCACTTTGTGGGTGCAGGCTAGCAAACAATGCTTTACTGGTTCAACTATAGAAGCAGGAAGCGGAGTTAGGAAGACAGATGCTTATTAGCGAACGGTGAAGCCTTTAGCTTCCCACACGGGTACGTTTTGGGTGCGTACAAAGCGAGTTTCGACATGACCCCAAGCGTCTTGCTTGTACATTACCGTTTTACCTTGCTCGCGGGTATGCAGGGAAAGCAGGTGATCGGCATGCGACATTGCGGGGCCAGTAGTTTCAATGGGCTTGCGCGCCCGTGGGCGCTTAACGGATGTTGACATATACAGCTAACGTCAAGACTGGCCAAAAAGGGTCAGTCTGGTTCATTTAAATTTTCTTTTCTCCGAATAGTAGCGCTTCTGAGAGCGTACAACCCGATATAGTGGCCCGCGCACGGACACACTCTACGCTGTCGGCACTACCGTTACCTGACCGAACACCTTCAATACTACAGGTTTCGGCTCGGGCAGTAAAGTAGTTTGCTTGTCTGATCGTGGGGGGCAAATTTGCTCCCCGCAACACCTCAACGTAATATACAAGGTTCGGGTTTTTTTGTTATTTATTGCCAGCAACCGTTCAGCTTCCTCCCAAATGCGTTTTTTCAGGTGCCCCCTTGAGTAGAACAAAGTGCAGCCAATTTTGTATCTTCTCCTATCCAAACGCAACCCCAGCCGTGGTGAGCGGCGAAGCCCTGTTGTGCGCGGGCCGCTATGTTCTATCAACTAATCTATGTTAGCCGAGCTGTGGCGCCCTTAAGTGCCGAGGAGATGCAGTCCTTAATTACGCACGCCCGCAACTTCAACTCCATCCACCATATTACTGGGGTTTTGTTTTATGATGGCGAGCACTTTGCTCAGATATTGGAAGGCGCGGAAAACGAGGTAGAAAGCCTTTATGCCCGCATTAAAGTTGATACCCGGCACCGGCAGGTAACAACAGTGACCCGCACCCGCAGGCCGCGTCGCGAATATCCACATTGGGGTATGGCCGGGCACCTGTTGGCGGCGGCCCAATTCGCTGAACTGGTAAAATGCCTGCCCGACGAGACGGAGCAGCCTGCGCCCCGGTCGTTGCGCGTTCGCCTGGAGCCCTTTGTGGCGCATAGCCAACGACTGTAGCGCGCCTAGCTGCCAGGAACAAATAGGTTTTCCAGCGCAGCTTTAAACTCCGGCGTATCATACTCAGCCATACCGTCGTGGCGCGCCGCAACCTGCCCATCAGGACCCAGGATGACGGTAGATGGAATGGCGCTGGAGTTGAAGGGTGCCGGGAGCGTCCCCGTTGGAAAATACACCGGGAAAGTATAGCCGCGCCGCTTGAGCAGGGCCCGTGCCTTTTCCGGCCTCTCGTCGAGCGAAATCATTACAAACGCAACTTTCGACTTATCCACCTTTTTGTACAGCGCGTGTATGCCCGGCATTTCAGCCACGCAGGGCGGACACCAGCTCGCCCATAGATTCACAAACACCACCTTCCCTTTCAGCTCGCTTAGATTAACATTTTTGCCCCCCAGCGTAACTAGCGGCAGATTGTGAGGGTAGGTGGCCGCGCCACCTGCGGCCGTTGCGTTGGCTGTGGGCGGGCCAGCGGCTAACGTCGGGAGGTCTGGCTTCCACAGCCCAGTGGCCAGCAATCCGCGCTGTATGCTGCCCAATACCATCGGACGCAGATCGGTGAGTAGCACAAGGGCCAGAATGGCGAAAGGCAGCCATTGCAGCAGATTTTTACGATTCATAAGCAGATAGTTAAGAAGAAAACACAGAGGGAAGAGAAAACAGCCAGCCATTTTTGGAAAATTGTGCCCCACATCTGGTTTGACGTTATTGCCCTGTATGTTTCGACTTTTTCATACGAACCCTTTTTTACCCAGCCGTCTTCCTCGTAGAACTGTGCTGCTCAATGCCAGATTTCAAGAGTTGCTACTCAATATTTTATCTCTGCGCATCGGGAGTGCGGGAGTCCAACTAATAACCGAGTATTTACCCGTAACCTATGCGTAAGGTTGAGCCCTCTACCTCGCTTGGCGAGCTGGCGCTGCTGTTTCTGCGCTTGGGCACTACGGCCTTTGGTGGCCCCCCAGCGCACATTGCCATGATGGAGGAAGAAGTCGTGCGGCGGCGGGGCTGGCTTACCCAGGAGCGTTTTCTGGATTTACTTAGCGCGGCCAACCTCATTCCCGGCCCCAATTCCACCGAGCTGGCTATCCATATTGGCTACGAACGGCGCGGCTGGGCGGGGCTGCTGGTGGCGGGCACCTGCTTCATTCTGCCCGCAATGCTCATCGTGATGGGCTTCGCCTGGGCCTACGTGCGCTTCGGCACGTTGCCGGCCCTCACCGGCGTGCTTTATGGCGTAAAGCCAGTCATTGTGGCGGTGGTAGCGCAGGCGCTCTGGAGTTTGGGGCGCTCGGCGCTCAAAACCAGAACGTTGCACCTGCTGGCCGGTGCTGGGCTGGCATTGGCGCTGTTGGGCGTAAACGAGCTACTCATCCTGTTTGGTGCCGGTGTAGTTACGGGCGCCCTGCGCTGGCCAACGCTGGAAACCAAACGCTTACCTCCGGCGCTACTGCTGTTGATGGGAGCGGTGGGAATGCTGGCTCTGTTGCCAGCGTTTTTTGGGCTTCGGGCAGGTGACGGCATCGGCAGCGCGCCGCTCGGTTTGGGGCCACTGTTTTTGGTGTTCGTCAAAATCGGCTCAGTGCTTTACGGCAGCGGCTACGTGCTGCTGGCCTTCCTCGACGCCGACCTAGTACAGCGCTTTCACTGGCTCAGTCAGGCACAACTGCTTGATTCAGTGGTGGTCGGGCAGGTTACGCCGGGACCGGTATTTACTACCGCTACTTTCGTGGGCTACGTACTGCTCGGCTGGGCCGGTGCATTAGTGGCTACGGGGGGCATTTTTCTGCCGGCTTTCGTTTTTGTCGGACTAAGCATCCCGCTGCTAGCGCGTTTGCGCCAGTCGCCTCTGGCCGGCGCCTTCCTCGACGGACTGAACGCCGCTTCCTGGGCTCTTATGGCCGCTGTGTCATTCACACTGGCTCGCACCGCGGTTGTAGATACGCCGACGATTATCCTTCTGTTGGTCAGTGCGGTGCTTCTGCTGCGGTATAAGGTCAACTCGGCGTGGCTGGTACTGGGCGGGGCTGTTGTGGGCTATAGCTTACACGCAGCGAGTTTGGTTGGATGAAGAACTCAGCGTTCTTGGAACTAGTATGGGGGGCAAATTTGTATACATGAACAAATGATCATACATTTGTAAAATCATGATGACCCCTACTGCTGCTTCCGTCGATATGGGCCTCTCTGTTGAGAAAATGGAGAAAGTGGCCTTCATTCTGAAAACTACGGCTCACCCCACGCGCATTGCTATTGTGCAGCTCCTAGCGGCCCACGAAAGCATGTCGGTTACGGATATCAGTGAAAAGCTGAACGTGGAGCAAAGCCTGCTTTCCCACCATCTTTCGGGCATGAAGCTGAAAGGCATTCTGAGCAGCCATCGGGAGGGTAAGAACATTTTTTATTCACTGAAGATGCGCGAAGTAATCGACGTAATCCAGTGTCTGGCCGCCTGCACATTTCTATAAGGTGGGGGGCTTTTTTTACTCATTCATATGAACAATCAATCATAATTTCATACGTTCTAATGCTACCTTACTTCGGTTATTTCGCGGCTATCTTCATCGGCCTTTCCCTCGGTATCATGGGCGGAGGCGGCTCCATCCTGACGGTGCCCGTGCTGGTGTATCTGATGGGGGTGAGCCCCGTGCTGAGCACGGCCTATTCGCTGTTTGTAGTAGGAAGCACCTCCGTGGTGGGGGCCTCGGGCTACTTCCGCAAAGGGCTGGTGTCTCTGAAAACGGCTATAGTCTTCCTTATTCCTTCGCTGCTGGCCGTGTTTGCCGTCCGCAAGGTATTGCTGCCAGCTATACCCCACGAGCTATTTACCATGGGTAGCCTGGTTTTTACCAAAGACCTACTGGTGCTGGTAGCCTTCGCCGTTCTGATGGTGGTGGCCGCGGCGTCAATGATTCGCGTGAAGCAAACCAAGAAAGTGCTTGACGAAGAGCTAGGCCATAAAATCGACTTCAACTATCCTCTGATTCTGGGCATTGGGCTGGTGGTGGGCACGCTCACGGGCTTTGTAGGCGCGGGCGGGGGCTTCCTTATTATTCCGGCTCTGGTGCTAGGGGCACGCTTACCCATGAAGCTGGCCGTGGGCACTTCGCTCGCCATTATTGCCCTAAACTCACTCATTGGTTTCACCGGCGACCTTAGCGCCGGCACCCCTATCGGCTGGCCATTTTTGCTCGGCTTTCTGGCCTTTGCGCTCGCAGGTATTGTGCTCGGCACTTACCTAGCGCGCTTCATTCCCGGAGCCAAGCTCAAGCCCGCATTTGGGTGGTTTACGCTGGCTATGGGCACGTTTATTTTGCTGCGCGAGCTGGTTTTTACGCCATAAGCATCAGTTTATCAACTAATTAATATCAAATTTTTCTCACCTACTAGTTTACTTTTCTCATGAAAATCGAACAGTTTGAAGATAAAGGGCTGGCTCATTTCTCCTACGTTATTCTCAGCGAGTGTGCCCGTGAAGTAGTGCTCATCGACCCGGCTCGCAACCCGCAGCCGTACTACGACTACGCCCAGGCGAACGACGCCCAAATTGTGAGCGTGATTGAAACCCACCCCCACGCCGACTTTGTGTCTTCGCACCGGGAAATTGCCCAGCGCACCGGGGCCACCATCCGCGTGAGCAAGCTAGTAGGCGCCGACTACGCCCACGTAGCCTTCGATGAGGGCAACTCGTTCACCGTTGGCCAACTTACTTTCCGCGCCCTCAATACGCCCGGCCACTCCCCCGATTCCCTCAGTATCGTGCTCAGCAGAGATGGAAAGGACGTAGCCGTATTTACCGGCGACACCTTATTTATCGGCGACGTAGGCCGGCCCGACTTGCGCGAAAGCGCCGGCAACCTTACTGCCAAGCGCGAGGAGTTGGCCCGCCAGATGTATCATTCCCTCCGTGACAAGCTCATGACTTTGGCTGATGAGGTGCTGGTGTATCCAGCCCACGGCGCGGGCTCGCTTTGCGGCAAGGCTCTGAGCGGCGCGAACAGTAGCACCATTGGCGCGGAAAAAGCGGGCAATTATGCCTTGCGCCCGCTAAGCGAAGAAGATTTCGTGCAGGAGCTACTGGCTGACCAGCCCTTCATTCCCAAATACTTTGGCTACGATGTGGCCCTCAACAAAGCCGGCGCCCCGGCCTATGCCCCCAGCGTACAGCAAGTGCCGCGCTTAGCTGCTGGCACCAAGCTGGAGCAAGGGGTACTGGTAGTAGACACCCGGCCCGAAGCCGAATTCAAGCAGGGTCATGTGGAAGGTGCGCTCAACATTCAGCAGGGGGGCAAATTTGAAACCTGGCTGGGCTCTATTGTCGGACCGAATGAGCCATTTTACCTAGTAGCTGGCGATCAGAAGACCCAAGAAGACCTGATTCAGAAGGCCGCTAAAATCGGTTATGAACCGCTGATCAAAGGCGCGCTAATCGGCACGCCTGCTACCACCGACACCATGCCGAAGCTGGACGTAGCCACCTTTCGCGCTCACCCAGAAAACTACACCATTGTAGATATCCGCAACGAGTCGGAAGCCAAAGCTGAGCCGCTGTTTGCCGACGCCCTGAACATTCCGTTGCCCGTGTTGCGCGAGCGGGTCAGCGAAATTCCGACCACTAAGCCCGTAGTAGTACACTGCGCTGGCGGCTACCGTTCGGCCGCGGGCAGCAGCATTGTAGCTCCTGCGCTGGTAGACACGCCAGTGTTTGATTTAAGTGAAGAGGTAAAATCATTCCAGCCAGTTGCGGCCACTCACTAAATACAGCGGCCCGCATCAGTCCCAGTGTTACTCTTAGGGCAGCTTTAACCTACTCTATCTTCTGACCACTCATTTGCCGTGGGTGGCGACAGAGAGTATTAACCATCTAGTTTTTTCTTATGCTTGACTTACTTCGCCAGCCTTGGCCCTGGTACGTGGCGGGGCCACTGATTGGCCTTACGGTTCCAGCTCTGCTGCTGCTCGGCAACAAAGCCCTAGGCATCAGCTCCTCACTGCGCCATGTGTGTGCCGCCTGCGTGCCGGCCGGTATTCCCTTCCTGACTTATAACTGGCGGGCCGAAACCTGGAACCTGTTTTTTGTGCTCGGTATTGCGGTGGGGGGCTTTTTAGGCTATCAGGTGCTCGGCCACCCCGATACCATTGCCATCTCGGCCGAAACAGTCCGCGACCTGAAAGCTGAGCTGGGCCTGACTGACTTCACCGGCTTGCTGCCCCGCGAGTTGTTTGCGCTGGATAACCTAGCGAACTGGAAAGGCTGGGTGTTTTTGGTGCTGGGGGGCTTTTTGGTCGGCTTCGGTACGCGCTACGCCGGTGGCTGCACTTCGGGTCACGCCATTTCGGGCCTCTCCAATTTGCAGTGGGTATCGCTGGTCGCGGTTATCGGCTTTTTCGTGGGCGGCCTGCTCATGACCTGGGTTATCTACCCGCTCCTATTTTAACACGCAATCCGTCATGAAAAACCTCAAATACCTAATGCTGGGCGTTGTGTTCGGCCTAATTCTCACCAAAAGCGAAGCCGTCAGCTGGTTTCGGATTCAGGAGATGTTCCGTTTCCAAAGCTTTCACATGTATGGTATCATGGCCACGGCTGTTCTCGTGGGCCTGATTTCTATTCAGCTCATCAAGCGCAACCACCTCAAGACCATTAACGGAGAGACCATCGCCATTGCGGACAAAAAATATAGCCATGGCACCTGGATTGGCGGCATCACTTTCGGCGTGGGCTGGGCCATCACGGGGGCTTGCCCGGGTCCATTGTTTGCGCAACTAGGGAGCGGCGTCGCCGCAGCCACCGTCATGATCTTGGCTGCTCTGGCTGGCACCTGGACTTACAGTGCCCTGCGCGAAAAGCTGCCGCATTGAGCTGCTCGCAGAACACAATATGTGGGGACAAAACAAACAATTGTACCGTTCTGCCTAGCCTAGCAGCTCCTCAATATCCTCTTTCGTCAGGCTCTTGATAATTGTCTCGTCGGTTGAAATCAAGTCCGTGACGAGTTGAATTTTCTTATTCTGCAAAGCCAGGATCTTCTCTTCTACCGTGTTCTTTGAGATAAACTTATAGGTAAACACGGTTCGCTGCTGGCCTATGCGGTGGGCGCGGTCAACGGCCTGTGCTTCCACGGCCGGGTTCCACCACGGGTCGAGAATAAACACATAATCGGCGGCGGTAAGATTGAGGCCGACGCCACCAGCTTTCAGCGAAATAAGAAAGACCCGCAAATCCTCGGTTTCCTGGAAACGGGCAACTTCCTTGTGCCGGTCACGGGTGTTGCCATCGAGATAAGCGTACTCAATTTGCTTTTCATCAAGTGAAGCCCGCACAATATCGAGGTGCTTCACAAACTGGCTAAACACCAACACCTTGTGGCCCTCTGCTACCACGCTCCGAATCATGCGCACTACTTCGCGCAGCTTGCCCGATTCTGCTTCGTAGGTTTCGTCGGCCATGCGCGGATGGTTGGCAATCTGGCGTAGCTTCGTCAGGCCTTGCAGCAGCATAAACTGCGTGCTAGCCGTGCCGTGCTCTTCAATATTGCGCAGAATCTTATTGCGGTAGAAGCTCTTGGTTTCCTCGTAGCACTGCGCCTGTTCATCCGTCATGGAGCAGTAACTTAGGTGCTCTATCTTCTCCGGCAACTCTTTAGCTACCTGTGCTTTATGGCGCCGCAGAATAAAGGGTTTGATAAGCGCATGGAGCTTTCGAGTGCGGGTTTCGTCTTTGCCTTTTTCAATGGGCTTAAGAAACTCCTTGCGGAAAAACGCCTGCGAGCCCAGCAAGCCGGGATTGATAAATGACATCTGCGACCACAAGTCCATCGTGCTGTTCTCAACCGGCGTACCAGTCAGAATAAGCCGATGGCGCGAGTGCAGCCCGCGTACTGCCTGTGATGTGGTAGACGAAGGGTTTTTGATAGCCTGCGACTCGTCCAGAATCACGTAGTCGAACTTGTAGGTTTTGAGGAGCTCCGCATCGAGGCGCACGATGCCGTAGCTGGTTAGCACCACATCGTAGTCCGAGAATTGCTCTACGTTTTTGTCGCGGTAGGTACCCGTGTAAATAAGCAAACGCAAGCTAGGCGCAAACTTAAAGGCTTCGCTCATCCAGTTGAAAACCAATGAGGTAGGCATTACGAGTAGCGAAGCCGAGCCAGAACTATCGCCGCTTTCTTTGCGCTGAAGAAGCAAAGCCAGGGTTTGAATGGTTTTACCTAGGCCCATGTCATCGGCTAAGCAGCCACCGAAACCATAGTCTTTCACGAAGTGCAGCCAGTCGTAGCCGGCCTTCTGATAAGGGCGCAATTTGCCTTTAAACCCAGCAGGCATAGCCTGTTCTTCCACCGTTTCGAAGCCGCGCAGCTTTTCCAGCTTCCGCGACATAGTCACGGTGGCCAGGTTACCATTTTGCAAGTCCGAGACTAAGGCCAAATGATGTTTGCGCAGTGTAAGCGTGTTATCGTTTTCCTCCGAAAACGCGAAAAGCTCCAAGTATTGCGAAAACCACTCTTCCGGAATGATGGCAATCTGGCCGTTAGGCAGCCGGTACTCGTGGCGCCGGCCCAGAATGTAGGAGCGCAGCTTTACGAAAGGAATTTCGAACTCTCCGAAGCGAACCGTGCCGTGTACATCAAACCAGTCGTTGGACTCGGTGATGCCGACCTCTACCGTAATGGCGCCAATGAAGTAGTCTTTGCCTGATGTAGTGCTTTGCTGCACCGTAAATCCAAGGCGCGACAACTCTTCGGCGTGGCTGTGCAGCCAACGAAACGCGGTGGCTTTTTCCAGCACCGCGCGGCCATTGCGCACTTCCAGCGCGCGGTCAGCGAGTTCTTTTATCATGGCCTCCTCGTGGTCGATGTTGCGAATGAGGCGATGAAAAATGTAGCTATCGGCGGTTTTTTCCAGCTTTACGCTCACCCGCTTATCGAAGCTATTCGGCACGGTGTGGTCGCCGTAGCGGAAGGAAAGATCGAAGTGAATGTGGCCGGAAGAAACGGTAGTGCTGGCACTGGGGGGCAAATTTCCATTGCGAGCACCAGCGCGCGGCGCTTCCTCCGTTACGACCAACACGCCAGGCACATCGGAAAAGGTGAGCTGAGGCCGGGCTACATAGCGCTCCGAGCGAATATCAAAGCCGCGTGCGTGCACATCGAATGACTCGACTAGCGGAGCCACGAAGCGTTGAAAGTAGCTGTCTTCTACCTGACGTGGAATGACGATAAACTTCTTATTCAGAAAGGGTTGCAGCTTCTTGCCATCCACATCATTGCGGAAGCTATAGAGTACATCGCTAACCATCAGCCACGCGGGCTGCGCGCTTACGACTACGGCATTCTTAAACTGAAAATCCAGCTTTTGCCCCTTGTACTGGATAGTGGGGAAATAGTGGGTATTATCCTCGTTACGGCGGAAGTGGAAAAGCACTGACGCGGGCTCATCGGCCATACTTATTTCGCGCCAAGTTGGCTCACCGTCTTTGCCCATAATGAAGACACATTTGCCCCCCAGACGCGCCAGAATCTGCCTCATGCGCTCCTGCACGTAGCGGGCTATCTGCTCCTGTAGGCTTTTGTCGCCCTTTTCAGGGTCATAGATTTTGAAAAAGAAATCGGCGGGGGTAGTCTTTTTGGGCCAGAACTCTTTAATGACGCAATCCTGCTGAATCTGGTCGGTGAGAGCAATCAATTCGAAATCGATTGCGTCGAGACCGGCAGCAAATTCGGGGGCATTTTTAACCGAAACGGTCTGATGCTGAAGGGTTAGTTGTCCGCGCGGGTTGCGCTGCACCACGTACGATTCAAACAAATAGCCTAAGTATTCGTGTTCGAGCAGCGAATAAACAATTTGAAACGGCTGCGACGTAGAAACCTTCATAATCAGCGCCGGCAACGGCGTAGAAATCAATGACAAACATCAAATATTAACTTTTCTCGCGAAAAGCAACGTATAATCTGTCACTAATTATGATGAGCACAGACTACAGTTCCGCCGGTTATAGTACTACGACGGGTTTATAGCATGCATACTCCGATATGGGCTCTGGCGTTACAGATTTTCGCGTACATCGAGGCGCGAGGCATTCAGCGCAGGTCGGATGGAAACCGAGATGGTGATTATAATAATGGCGATACTCGTCAGTACAATGTCTGAGGATTGCATTTTCACCGGGTAAGAATCGACGACGCTGGTGGCCATACCCATGGATACCAATCCGAAGGTTTGCTGGAGCCAGCAAATTGTCATGCCTAGCACAAGTCCAACTACGGCGCCCACTAAGGCCACAATGGCTCCTTCCAGCAGAAATACATTGCGCACAGTGCGATTAGTGGCTCCCATGGCCATCAGAATTGCGATGTCTTTGCGCTTATCTATGACTAGCATGGACAGGGAAAAGAAGATATTGAGCGAGGCAATAAGCAGGATAAAGGCGAAGGTGATGAACACAAACATCTTCTCTACTTTGATGGCCTTCAGCAGACTTACGTGCTGCTCATCGGAGTTCAGCACCTTGAATTTGGGACCAATAAGCCGCTGAATATCGGCCTGGGTTTCTTCTACTGGGTAATCCTCAGCCACGCGTACTTCCAGCGCCGTGCGCCGGTTGCCGTACTGCAGCAGTTCCTCGGCAAAATCGAGCGGTACGAACACGTAGCTATTGTCAATCTGCTGCTCAATCAGAAAAACGCCCCCCGCCAGAATAGACTGCTCGGAAAAGGCATTTTCGGGGTTTATGGACAGCGTGCGCTTGCCGGTATTGCGCGGATACAGCAGGCGTAGGGGCGAAAAGCGGTTGTCGAGGGCAATGCTCAGCTCGTGCTGCACGCCAGCCCCGATGAGGGCATAAGCCTCGCCGCCGCGGCGCAGGCGATGGTCGCCCTCTACAATGGATGAGTCGATATTGGTTTGCGCGAAATAATTGCCAGTTACCCCTTTCATCTTCACCACCATCTGTCGGTCGTGGTACTGAAGCAGGGCATTGTCCTCAATTACTTCGGTCACCAAGCTGACACCGGGCGCGGTACGCAGGCGGTTGAGCAGCGTGTTGTTTACCTCAAATGACTTTCCTTCCACCGCCGTGATCAGCAGATCGGGGTCAGATTTGCCGTAGAGCGTGCGCACCAGGTCCTCGAGCCCATTGAACACAGACAGCACAATAATCAACGACATGGTACCCACCGCCACCCCAATCATGGAGATGTTGGAGATGATACTGATGATGTTGCGCTTTTTCTTAGACGAAAAGTAACGCCGGGCTATGAGCAACGAAACGTTCATGCGGGGCGCAAACGGGGAATAAAAGCGGAGCTTATCACGGAGTTAACTGGCGCGACGCATGAAATCTTTGAGGTGGCACGGACGCTCCTCGTGGTTGTTAGATGAGGCTTCTCTCTCCATCCGCTCGTCAACTGACTCAAGCATCTGGCGAAAAGCAGCAAGGCAAGATACGCCGCTTCGCGGAAAGCTGATGCGTTGGGGGGCTATTTCCAGGCTTTTACGATAAGACCTGTACCCGAATCGTGCTTGGAGTTGGCATCGATCCAGTTTAGAAGCAAGCAGAACGGAAACGTGATTAGGTAATAGAATGGTAGCAGGACAAAGAACCACTTGGAGGCACCCAGCATCAGAATGGGGTACTTCATGCTGAGGCGCCACGAAATCTGGCCGGGCTCCCCGTAGCTGTACTGGGCCTCAATGCGGTCGAAGCCGGCGGTGCGCAGCTTCTGCTGAATCTCGTGGATATTGTAGCCGTCGCGTACGTGCTCCTCGATAAAGCTGGTTTCGTCGTCGCCGTGCACGTCGGAGCCGCCTTGGTCAGATGGCGTGGAAATCAGTAACATACCACCGTCTTTGAGCGAGGCATGAATGTTCGTAAACACCTCCACGTCTTCCAGAATATGCTCCATCACATCTACCGATAACGCCAGATCAAACGTATTCGGCTCCTGATACAGCACCAAGTCCTGCACGGCGAACTGCACGTTCCGGCGCCCGATTTGGCGAAAAAAGTGGTTGGAATCAGCAATCTGCTCGTCTTTCACATCGACGGCCAGTATCTGCCATTTTTTGCTCAGCCCGGAAAGCCAGTAAGTGTACTGGCCGTAGCCGGAGCCCGCATCGAGAATATTTAGGGCTTCATCGGTGCGGCCTTTGGACCAATGGCGCAGCTCGCGGTGCACGTGCCAGGTGCGCAGCAACAGCAAATCGAGCAGATAATAGAAGAGGCGGCGCAGCCAGGGCGTGCGGTTAAACACCTCTCCCAGCGACTTTTTAATCGGGTCGTAATACAAAGTTCTGTTACCTGTTGTGAATGGTCAATTGCCGTTCTGAAGTGTTCTGGGGGGCTTTTTTAATAAAGTGTACTGCTTCACCCTTGCCTACCCAAACTTTACTCGTCTTCGTCGGCAAATAGCTTGGGGCGCTTGCCCTCGGTGGGCGTATCCGTTTCGTCGTCGGGAGCCGGCGCGGGCGGAATATGCAGGGTGTTGATTACCTCATCCATCCGGGCAGCATACGATGCGCTGTCATCAAGAAAGAAATTCAACTCCGGTATAACACGCACCTGCTTGCGGATTCGCTTGGCCAAAGCTTGGCGAATGGCTTTGCCATTGTCGCGGATATCGCGCAGCACGGCCTCACTGTCTTTAACCAACAACAGGCTCAAGTATACGCGGGCCACGCCCAAATCGGGAGATACGCGCACGGTGCTGATGCCGGGGGGCAAACCTGGGAACAGGTGAGGCAGGTCGCGTTGAAAGACGGCGGCCAGGTCCTGTTGCAACAAGCTGGCGAATTTTTGCTGACGTTTACTTTCCATAATAGCCGACAAAGGTAAGATTTAGGCAATGAGTAGTTCACACTCCGTAAGCAGACTTCCAACCCGAGGGCGATAATCAAAGCCAACGGGCTCAGATGAGGCCTTCCACGCGCTTTCGTTTTAGCTTTACGCAGCAAAAACCGATTAAGTATTGTGTTCAGCACTTTCGACTAGCCTTTTAACTAAACCTTTTGCTCACGCTTCGCCTTGCTGCGTTTTTTTAAAAGTCCGCTTTCTACCCGTCTGATCACGTTGCTCGTGCTGGTGCTGGCCATTCGACTGCCGTTGCTCTGGCTGGGCGTGCCGCTTACGGCTGCCGAGTTGCGCGCATTGCTGATTGGGGAGCGGATGCATGCGGGCGCCCTTCTCTACCACGACTTGTACGATAGCACGGCGCCGTTGTCGGCCGTCGTTTTTGCAGCTCTTGACCTAGTTTCTAGTCGGCCGCTGTGGCTCTATCGCATTTTAGCGCTGGCGTTGCTTCTCTTCCAAGCGTTGCGGCTCAACCTAGTACTCAATCGCGCTGATGTTCATCCGGAACGGGGTTACGTTGCGGCTCTTACTTACCTGCTCGTGGCCAGCGTTACCGCCGAGCTCGATACACTTTCGCCGCTGCTGCTGGGCCACACGTTTATTGTAACGGCGCTGAGTGCTTTGCTGCCCACCACCCGCGAGGGCTACGACAACCGCCGCCTGTTTCGCGCAGGTTTTCTGACGGGTTTGGCGGCCTTATGCTATTTGCCGCTGGCGCTGTTTCTATTGGTTGGGCTATTCGCCGTTATCATCTTCGCTGCCAACTCCTTCCGAAGCTTTTTGCTGTTGCTGTGCGGGTTCTTCTTTCCGTACATCGTCGTTGCCACCTTTTTCCTATACACAGAAAGCCTCCCTGGCTTCGTTCAATTTCATTTGCGCCCGACGCTTCAAGGATTAGTCGCGGGTACTGATGGGCTGCCCTTGTGGGTACAGCTGCGGCTGCTGATTCTGCCCGGCACCATTTTACTGCTGGCGCTCGCGCGGACCTTCACTACGTCGTTGGGACTGGTATTCCAGGTAAAATTTCGGCAAATGATGCTGGTGTGGCTGCTGACTTCGGGTCTGATGATGGCAGCTGGTGGCGGTGTGGCTCCCGGCACACTGGTGCTTGCGCTGCCGCCGCTCACCTATTTTGGGTTGTTTCTCTGGCAAAAAGCGCTCCGCCCGTGGGTACCCGATGTGCTGTTGCTGGTCGTGCTGGGGGGTATTTTGGTAATCCGCTACCGTGCGGTACTCGGGCTCGAACAACTGGTTCAGATTCCGGCCGAAAGCAATTATGCCATACAGCCGCACCCAGCATATACAGCTGTGCAAGGACAGCGCCTCTTGGTACTCGGCCCCGACCGGCGCCCGTATGTGCAGAATAGTTTGGCCTCGCCTTACCTTGACTGGCGGCTAGCCCAGGCTGATTTCGGTCACCTCAACGAGTACGCTGCCATCTTCCGCTTGTCGCAGAATTTTGCCCCCCAGCCGCCAACTTACCTCATTGATGAGGTTGGCTTACTGCCGGAACTGCGCTATAAGCTGCCCGCCATTTTTGGACGCTATCAGCCAACCAGCACGCCACGCGTGTACCGGCTCAAGTAGCTAGCAGTCAATCTTATTGACGCGCGTTTGGTGGCGACCACCTTCAAATTCGGTGTTAAGAAACTTATCAGTGATTTGGCGGGCGGTTTCCTCACTTATGAAGCGCGCCGGCACGCACAGAATATTGGCATCGTTGTGTTGGCGGGCCAAGGAGGCTAGCTCAGGCTCCCAGGCAATGGCCGCGCGGATACCGCGGTGCTTGTTGGCGGTAATACAGACGCCATTTGCGCTACCGCAAACTAGAATTCCCTGCTTGAACTCGTCAGCCGTTATAGCGGAGGCTAACGGATGCACAAAATCCGGATAGTCCACGGAATCGGGTGAGTGAGTGCCAAAATCCTGCACCTCGTGGCCAGCTTCGCGCAACCACTTGGCTAGCATCTGCTTGTACTCAAATCCGGCGTGGTCGGAGCCAATAGCAATCTTCATTTCGGTGCTGTGCTACAGTTTATGAATGATAGAGTTTCGTACTCTATTAGCTCTGGCCATTATTGGCAACCAGATCATCGTTAAGCTTTTGTAGTCTGTTGCGTCCCACGACGCGGGCAATATTGATACTTACCTCGTACAGCAGCAAAATCGGAATGGTAACAATCAGCTGCGACGATACATCAGGAGGTGTGATGATAGCCGCCACAACCAGAATAACCACGATGGCATGCTTGCGGTACAGGCGCATGATTTCGGGCGTAATCAGACCCGCTTTAGCTAGGAAAAACACGATCATCGGCAGCTCAAATACAAAAGCGCATGACAGCGACATCGTGGTGAGCGTGCTCAGATAGCTCTGCAAGTCAATCTGATTCTCAATGCTAGGGTCGAGCTGATAAGAGGCTAAGAAGTTGATGCTCAGAGGCGCAGCGATGTAATACCCGAACAATAAGCCCAGAATAAAGAGAATTGAGACAAAGAATACTGCACCGCGCGAGTTCGCCTGTTCGTGCGGATACAAACCTGGCTTCACGAAGCGCCACAGCTCCCAAAAGGTGTAAGGAAAACCCATCGCCAACCCTACAATAAAGGAGCTGCTGATGTGCATCGTTAGCTGCCCGCTCATCTGCCGGTTCTGAATGTCAAACTTGATGGGATCGACACACAGATCGGGAGCGTGGACGAGCTTCCCGAACTCACAGAACATGCGGTACGTCCAGAAATCGGGGCGTGAAGGACCCAGAATCAGGTCGTGGAAGAGAAAGTCTTTCGCTAAAAAAGCCCCCAGCGTAAACACTAAGACCGCAATGGCGGCGCGAATGATATGCCAGCGCAAGGCCTCCAGATGATCGATAAAAGACATCTCCTGGGGCTCGCCCGGCCGGTTTTCGGCTTGGATGCTGGTTTGATCCACTGATACTTGAGTTAATAACATGAAGTAGGTAGCACCTGTGTAGTTAAGTGCTTGCGCCAGACGTACGAAGTTTTTGGCTGCCTAGGTCGCAGCCAGCCAAAAACGATGGTGGCGGGGGGCTTTTTTAACGCTTTTCCCACATCCGGTTCGTATGTCCGCGCTATTTTTTTGCCTAGGCAAACAGTGGAAAAGCCTGCATCCACTCATTTACCTGCCCGCGCACCCGGCTGAGGTGCGCCTCGTCATCGTGGTGCATGAGCACGTCGTCGATCAGCTCCACGATGCGCGTCATATCCGTTTCAACGAGGCCACGCGTGGTGACGGCTGCCGAACCAATGCGCATGCCCGAGGTTACGAAGGGCGACTTATCATCGAAGGGCACCATGTTTTTATTGATGGTGATATCAGCTTTGATAAGCGTGTTCTCCGCCAGCTTGCCGGTGAGACCTTTGCTGCGCAAATCAATTAGCATCAAATGGTTATCCGTGCCGCCCGAAATAATTTGATAGCTGCGTTCCGTAAATGCTGAAGCCAGGGCGTTAGCGTTGCGGATAACCTGACGCGTATAGTCGGCATACGTCTCGGTGAGGGCTTCACCGAAGGCAACTGCTTTAGCACCAATTACATGCTCTAGCGGCCCGCCTTGCGTGCCGGGGAATACGCCGGAGTCGAGCAGCGCCGACATCATGCGCAGTTCCCCCTTCGGCGTTTTCAGGCCAAAAGGATTCTCAAAGTCCTTACCCAACAAAATAAGCCCCCCACGCGGCCCGCGCAGCGTTTTGTGGGTAGTCGTCGTTACAATGTGGCAATGCTCGAACGGATTATTCAGCAATCCTTTGGCAATCAGGCCACTGGGGTGCGAAATATCAGCAAGTAGCAAAGCACCTACTTCGTCGGCGGCTTCACGCAGGGCTTTGTAGTTCCAGTCGCGGGAGTAGGCCGAGGCCCCGCAGATAATAAGCTTAGGCTGCTCGCGGCGAGCAGTTTCCTTTACCTTCTCCCAATCGATAAGACCGGTTTCGGGCTCTACACCATAGAAGGACGGCTTATACAGCTTACCGGAGAAATTGACGGGCGAGCCGTGCGTTAAATGCCCCCCATGGCTTAGGTCGAAGCCTAGAATTTTGTCGCCGGGGTTGAGGATGGCGAGCATCACAGCAGCGTTGGCCTGAGCACCGGAGTGCGGCTGCACATTCACCCACTCTACGCCAAACAACTCCTTTGCACGGTCGATGGCCAGCTGCTCAACTTGGTCTACAATTTCGCAGCCGCCATAATAGCGCTTGCCGGGCAAACCTTCGGCATATTTATTGGTGAGGATAGACCCTTGCGCCCGCATCACTTGCTCCGAGACGTAATTTTCGGAAGCAATGAGTTCAAGACCGTGGGTTTGGCGCTCTTTTTCCTTACGAATAAGGTCAAACAGCACGGTATCGGGGGCGAGAGTAGTTGTGGTCGTTTCCATAGCCTCAAAGGTAGGGGTGAATCATTTAGCAATAAATACACAGCTCGTGGCAATGTTCAGCAGCAGGTACCAGCAATTTACTAATAAGCTGCCGGCAAACTCGGGATACTTCTTCCGCATGTCGTTTGTTCCTTGTTACTTGCCATACGCTACGTGAGCATTTCTATGGTATCGCCCCTCGCCGAACTTCTGGCCCAGCTTCGTGTGGGCAACCAGAGATCCTTGATTACTTTCTACGAGCAGAACCGCGACCATTTTGCGCGCTGGGCGAAGTGGCACTATAAGCAGGAACCAACCACCGCTCACGCCACGTTGCGAGCCGTCTTGTTGGAGTTCTACGACCGCGCCACCGATGGCCGCTTGACCAAAATGCCCCCCGACCTACGCGCTTTTATTTATGACATGGCCCGGGAGCGCCTCGATAATGCCGCTGCCGAACGGTTGCCTCAGGCCGAGGCCAATCGGCGTCAGCATTTGCTGCAAGCATTTCATGCCTTGGGCGCCGATTGTCGGCAGGTACTTTCTTACTTTTATTTTCGGGGTTATAACTTCGAAAAAGTAGCCGGCAAAATGGGCTATCCCAATGCTGTAGTGGCTCGTATTCAGAAATCTACTTATCTGCGCAAGCTGTATGAGGTAGCTCTGCAAACATCCGACGCTGACCATCAGATACTTCCACCCACCGATACTTAACCGGATGCTGGCCCTTTTCTTGTTTAGTGGCCTACACGTCTCATTCCTCCTACTTCTTTAGCTTCCCGCGCTGCCTTGGTTCAAAGTTCCACCTCTTCTATGACGTCGTCCTTCGACTTACGCCCATATTTGGAAGATATGGAGCGCTTTGCTGACGGTCAGCTATCAGCAGCCGAGCAGGAAGCGTTTGAAGAGCGCATGCTCGAAGACCCGGAGCTACTCAAAGCGCACCAGGCTTATGAGCAGCTGACGGCCGATTTGCGCTGGGCGGCCGGACACGAGATATTGCAGGAACAGCTTCAGGCGTTGGATCAAAGCTTAGATCAACGTCAGCAAGCGCTAACCAGAGTGCAACGTAGCCCAGCTACTACGCGCCGCCGTACTCGTCGGCGCTGGCTGCTGGCCATCATGGGCGTGATTCTGGTAGGCATTGGCACTTGGCTGATGCTGCGCCCCAGCGAAGACGATGCACCTGCTGCCTGGAGCCGCTATTATCAGCCAGATATGGGTTTGTCGGAAGATGAACCAAGCATAGCCCGTCGGCCATTGCTGGCGGAGGCCATGCACCAGTATCAGGCAGGTCGCTACCCCGATGCGCTTCGCATTTTGCAGCGCCTTTCCCCCGACCAAGTGGGCCAGGATACGCTCCTCTACTACAATGGCATTTTTCTGCTTCAGCAAGACCGGGCAACAGCGGCACGCTCTTACTTACGCCGCGTAAGTCAGCAGTCGAACTCTCCGCTGGCAGGCAAGGCGCTCTACCACCTCGGGATGGTGCATTGGCGCAATAAGCACCCCGTTGAGGCACGTGCTATTCTGCGGCAGGTAGCCGACGACCCCAACAACCCATACCGGGAAGATGCCCAGCTTGTGCTGCACGACAACGTACTTCAAGACCAATAAAAAAGCCCCCCAGAAGCTATCTGGGGGCTTTTTTGAGCAAGTGATTAACCGATAGTTCTTTCTTCAAATCTTGATCTGCGCGCCCATTCAGCGGTGTGCTATTGGGTAAGGTTCTTCCTGATTAGGAATAAGCTGAAGTTGAAACGTATCTAAGTTCAACACAGCCAAGTGAGATAGCTCTGGATTGTGGCGGTAAACGCAGCCTGTATCGAGGCCGATTACTCCCTGGCGGGCCTCTACTCGCCGCTGCACTTCGGCCGTAGGCGTCGGAACGTGACCATGGAGCAAGCGCCGCCCTTGGAGCCGCGAGGCATCAAATACGAACTGCTTGGTATTGAGCATTGTGTTCCAATCCTGACGCATCTGCTGGGGGGGCAAATGAAAGTCGAAGCCGGCATGAACCAATGTGAAGCCCGGAATATCCAGCTGATACGGCAATTCATTGAGCCAGCGGAGATAATGAGTCGGAATATGAGCCGCCTCCGTCACCCCAAAACTTTGTAGCGTCAACGCCCGGTCATCGGCCGACGCCCAAGTAACAGAAGTCCGGCCGTGGGCCGCATCGAGCAACTCCTGATCATGGTTGCCACGCAAACAATATATTTGAAAACCAGCGGCTTGTAGCTGCATCAGGTAATCAAGTACCCCGCGACTATCAGGGCCTTTGTTTACATAATCGCCCAGCACGTACATCTCATCCGTGGGCCCCAAGCGCAACTTATTCTCTACCGCGTGGCGGAAGGTGCGCAGACAGCCGTGCAAATCAGTGGTAGCGTAGCGAGCCATTAGCGTTTTGAGAGTTACACTGTTCTTGTTTAACCTTGACCCGCAAGTACTCCATGTGAACGGAGGTTCTGGGGGCTTTTCTGTGCTGGTCAATGCCCAGTTTGTAAATCAAAGAGCACTTCCTCCAACGGAAGAAGTGCTCTTTAGATACCTCAGGCAAACACCTGTTTATCATCTAGCTATAAGCTGGCTTATCTAAACTGGGCTTATCGTAGTTGCGGTTAGGATTGTTGGTCATGTGAGGCGGAATATCAGCCTCGCCGTCGTTGGTGTATTCATCGGCTAAGCGTTGCGTCAACTCGTCTTCGTTGAGCGGTGTGCTGTTTGGGTCGCCTTTGGCTTTGCCGCCGGTAGCCGGATTACCTTTATTTTCCTTGGACTGCTGGTTGGTATTATTGCTTTTGTACGGCATGATTTCAACAGGTTAAAGTGGTGAAATACTGGAACTATAAGCGTTATTCGCCCCGCAGAATACCTGATTCTTGGGCATTGGGGTCGTTTAAATCAGCGTTGGTTTCGGGAGTGGCGCGGCCAGCGGGGCTGTCTTGCACCGTCGACACATCGTGGTCGTCTTTAGTCAATGTGTTGCGGATACCATCCACGTCGCTTTCGCCGGCACCATGCAGGGTGCGCTGGGCTTTAGTGGCGTTGGCTTCCGAGGCGGAACGTGGCCGCCGAACGGTATCAGCGCTGGGCAGGTCAGAGTCAGGCATATCTTGGTCGGCTCCTTCATCGGCGCCTTCGCCTACGGTCAACATATTATCGGCGGGATGGCCTACTTTATCCGCATCTTCGTTCACGGAAATAGAGGTGTTACCGCTGCCGCTGTCCGTGCCAAAGCCTTCTTTGCCATCACGGTTGCCAAAACCGCCACGGGCAGCTTCATTCTTGGGCGGATCAGCATCGGGGATGATATGACCGGCGGCTAATTCCTGATCAGTAGTGTCGTCGTTGATGACGCGGACGGGACGATTATTAGGATCAATGGCCATAGAAAGCGTCGTTTAAAGTCGTGGGTGGATTACCTTGAAGTGTACTATGGTTTGCGAAATTTGGTTTAAGTTGGACAGAAACACCGTGGCGTACAGCAAGTAAAAAGCGTTCGGGCCGAGCGCTTTATTGTCGATCATTCTTACCAAAAAAAGCCCCCCATGTGGACCGAACACGATAACGCCCTCACCCGCACCTTCCGCTTCCCCGATTTCAAGGCGGCCTTCGCTTTCATGACGGCCGTGGCCGCCGAGGCGGAGCGCCAGAATCATCACCCGTGGTGGTCCAATGTGTACGATACCGTTGAGTTTCGACTCTACACCCACGATGCGGGCAATACCGTCACCAAACGCGACCACCGCCTAGCGGAAGCCATTGACCGAATAGCCGCCGAGCACGGCGCTAGTTGAGTAGCTGTTTGTTGAGCTTGCAACTTCCTGTTTAGCACATCCTCGCATCGGCCTACCTTTGTGCAACTATGCCCGACGAATCCCCTACGACCACTGTTCTATACCTCGTGCCCACTCCCATCGGCAACCTAGAGGATATCACCCTGCGGGCCATTCGCATATTGGGCGAGGTAGACACGGTGCTGGCCGAAGATACCCGCAACAGCGGCCGCCTGATGCAGCATCTGGGTTTAAAGAAACCGTTGCTTAGCTATCATTTACATAATGAGCACCAAACCGTAGCCCGCCTGATCGAACGTCTGGAAAAAGGCGAACGGATGGCGCTGGTGTCGGATGCGGGCACACCGGGTATTTCTGATCCGGGCTTTCTGCTGGTGCGCGAATGCCTAAGCCGGGGCCTAAAAGTAGAATGCTTGCCGGGAGCTACTGCCTTTGTGCCGGCATTGCTCAAATCGGGGTTTGGGGCCGAGCGGTTTGTGTTCGAAGGGTTTTTGCCCGTGAAGAAAGGCCGCCAGACCCGCCTGCGGGAACTGGCCACCGAAGCCCGCACGTTGATCTTTTACGAATCGCCGCACCGCATTGTGAAGACGCTGGAGCAGTTGGCCGAAGTATTTGGGCCTGAGCGGCAGGCGTCGGTGAGCCGGGAATTAACCAAGTTATTTGAGGAAACCGTAAACGGCACGCTGCCCGAGCTGGCAGCCAACTTTGCGGGCCGTTCATCCATTAAAGGAGAAATCGTTGTTGTCGTTCAAGGAAGTAAAGACTAGCCCAGCGCCGGTAGTGGCCGCGGCTCCGCGCCCCCGTACAGGGTGGGCTTACTGGCAACCTTCGCTGTTGGCGCTGCTCAGCGCGGTGCTTTTGTGGGCTGGCTGGCCCGTGCACCCGGCTGCTATGGCCCTGCTGCTGCTTGTAGGGTGGGTGCCGTATCTGCGCATGGAACAGCTGCTTACACGGCGCGGGGCCAGCGGCTGGAAGGTATTTCGCTATACCTATCTGACCTTAGTGCTATGGAATGCTTTTACCACGTGGTGGGTGAGCTATAGCACCCTGGGCGGCGGAATTGCGGCCGTCGTGCTCAATGCGTTGCTGATGTGCCTGCCTACTATGGCGTTCTACCACACCAAAAAACTAGCTGGTCCTACGCTGGGCTACCTTTCACTGCCCATTTACTGGATTGCCTTCGAGCAGCTGCATTTGCACTGGGACCTCACGTGGCCCTGGCTTACGCTCGGCAACGGTTTTGCTCAGGCGAATAGTTGGGTGCAGTGGTACGAATACACCGGCTTTTTGGGCGGTTCCGTCTGGATTTGGGTGGTAAATATTCTGGCGTTTATGTCCCTGCAACAATACGCGGCGGCTAGTCGGCCGGGGGCGCCAGAGTTGAGCCGCGTGCAGGTGCAGCGCCTGATCCTGGTTCCGTTGCTGGCTGCTTTGCTGCCCATCGGGATTTCTAAACTTATTGGCTATAACTATCAGGAAAAAGGCCCCCCAGTTGAGGTTTTGGTAATTCAACCCAACATCGACCCCTATCAGGAGAAGTTTCAGGGGGCCGAGAACTTTATTCCTATTGAGGCGCAGGTTACTCGGCTGATAACCCTTACCACCGAAAACCTAACGCCCAAAACGCGCCTCGTGCTTTGGCCCGAAACCTCGCTGGATCAGGCACAGTGGGAAACGCAGTTTGATGCGAATCCGAATACCCAGCGCGTGCGGGCTATGCTGGCTCAGCATCCAAATCTGGAGCTTATCACGGGCATCACAAGCCTAGTGGCGTATCCGAGCAAGGAAAAGGCCAGCGTCACAGCCCGCTACCGCGACGATGCGGGTTTCTACGATGTATTTAATACGGCTGCTTTTCTGCCAAACGCCAGCACCCCAGCTACTTTCTACCATAAGTCCCGATTAGTGCCCGGTGTGGAAAAGGTGCCGCCACTCCTTACCCAACTGATTGCCAACATCGACTTGGGTGGCACAGTGGGCAGCTACGGCAGTCAAGAGGAGCGCACTGTATTTCGCTCTCCTACCGACTCCGCGTTGCGGGTGGGCCCCCTGATTTGCTACGAATCGGTGTACGGCGACTTTGTGGCTGAATACGTCAAGAATGGGGCAAGCATGCTGGGCATTATCACGAATGATGGCTGGTGGAGCGACTCGCCCGGCCACGAGCAGCATCTGCAATACGCCACCCTGCGCGCCATTGAAACTCGGCGAGCAATTGCTCGCTCGGCTAATACAGGCATTTCGGCTTTTATTAATCAGAAAGGTGAAATCACGACCCAGACTGATTGGTGGGTGCCTGCGGCCAGCCGGGCCACTGTTCAACTCAACTCCGAACTCACTTTTTACGTGCGCCACGGCGAGCTGATTGGCCCAACGATGCAAGTGCTGGCAGGATTACTGATAGCACTGACTATAGGTAAAGCAATAATGAGGCGACGGATTATTACAGCCGCTTAACATGAGAATGATTGCAGTTGTCCGTAAGCCCGTTTCAGACACAAAGCGTATTATGATTTATGATACAGGTAACGGTGTTTATCTGTTTGGTTATAATACCCTGAATGATGCTGGTGCCTGCTGGGATCAATGGCACGAAAATATCCAAGAAGCTATAGCAGCTGCACTAGAGGAGTACGGTACTCTTCCGGCTGACTGGGAAGTTATTTCAGAACCTCTAGATAACTGCCAACATGACTGGATTGCGCCTATTCGCGTAAAAGGCCGTCTTGAGAGTAACCCAGAATGGGGTCACCTCGAGAAACTGGTTAATGGTCAGTGGGTTCCTTTCGAGCTAGCGCTATAACTGACCACATAGATTTTCTCTATTATTTAGTCTGATGTAAAGTTCAGACAACAACTCACTCTATGGATTTCAACGCATTAAGCCTTCAGGTAGCGGAGATAGCGCGCCGGGCCGGGCAGTTTATTCGCCAGGAGGCAGCTAGCTTCGACCTAGCTACCGTGGAGCACAAGGGCTTGCATGATATGGTTTCGTACGTCGATCAGCAAAGCGAGAAGCAGCTGGTAGACGAACTGCATGCGCTGCTGCCAGAAGCTGGCTTTATTACGGAAGAAGGCACCGCCGCCAAAGCCCGCACCGAGGAATACAATTGGATTATCGATCCGCTCGATGGTACTACTAATTTCATTCATGGACAGCCCGCGTATTGCGTGAGTGTGGCGCTGATGCACCGTGACGAGCTAGTGGTGGGCGTGGTGTATGAAATCAACCAGGATGAGTGCTTCCGGGCAGCACTGGGCGGCGGTGCTTTCTGTAATGAAAAGCCGATTCACGTATCGGCGGCGGCCAATTTGCACGAGTCGCTATTAGCCACGGGCTTTCCTTACTACAAGTTCGACCGGCTCGATGCCTACCTAAAAATCATGGGTGAATTCATGCAGTCAACGCACGGTATTCGGCGCGTGGGCTCAGCGGCGCTAGACCTCGCCTACGTTGCAGCCGGGCGCTTTGATGGATATTTTGAGTTCAACATTAACTCCTACGACGTAGCGGCTGGCGTGCTGCTAGTGCGTGAAGCCGGTGGCCATGTCACGCAGTTTCTCACTAATGGCGACCCCATATTTGGCCGGGAAGTGTTAGCTACCAACGGTCAGATACACCGGCAGATGCAGCAAACCATTGGTGATTATTGGAAGTAGTAAGCGTCAGCGCCAAACTTTTTTTCCGATTGCGTAGTTTTGTGGGCGTTATGCTATTCCAATATTTCCTGATCGGCGTTTTGTTTCTGGCGGCCACTTTCTATGTGGGCCGGATATTCTGGGGGGCTTTTTTCTCCCCTAGTACCACGGGGTGCGCCAAGGGCTGCGGCGGTGCTTGCGGTACCATCGATGTCGACCGGCTGCAACGCACTATTGAAGCGGCAGCGCAGAAAGCTGGACCGTTACCAAGTAAATAACATTCACTATTGTCGATTCAGACAACCTCGCCCCGTGCCGACTGCGTATAGTCGGCACGGGGTTCTTTTTGTTCCCTATTCTGCCGAACCGTTCCACTCCCAAACGCCCCCTGATCATGCAAGATAAAGAAGAAGAACGCTCCCTGATTATGGTAGAGCAAAAGCTAGCCAAGGACGGTTTCACCGAAGATTTTCGGGTTGAAGACGGCCGCCTGCGCCCTTTTAGCTCCGAAACCATCAGCTACGGTCCTCAAGATGTGACCATCGTAGATTTTTACCGCTTCGAGGGCGAGAGCGACCCCGATGATATGTCTATCCTTTATGCCTTGGAGTGTGCTGACGGTACACGCGGCACCATTTCCTCCTCCTACGGCCCAACTGGCGACTCAGACAGTCTGGAGTTTCTGAAGCAGGTAGAAGACCTAGGCAAAAACCTGAAGAAGGATCATAAATAAGAGATTGATGCACAAAAAAGCCCCCCAGAAATTCTTCTGGGGGCTTTTTTGTGCATCAATCTCTTATTCAGCCCCACACGCGCGTTCCTTCTGTACAGTTGCGACACATCTCAATCTGGTCGCGGCCTTTAAGCAGAGAAGCACGAAACTGCCGATACTTTGGGCCCTGCCATAAGCCGCGAAAGGTTTGTTGAGACAAATCACCGAGACGATACTCGGCGTCTTTATCGAAGCAGCAGGGCACCACCAAGCCATCCCAGGTGATAACGCAGGAGTGCCACATCTTCCAGCAATGATTCAGCAGGCGGTTCTTGATGCTCCAGGTGCCATTCTGGTTATTCTCGTAGCGCGAGTAGTAGTCGATGGTTGGGATGAGGGGCGAACCGTTCTGGTAGTCGTAGATCTGGGCGGTTTTAAACCATACGTCGTCCACACCCATTTCCTTGGCCAGTTGCTTAGCATCCTCAATCTGGTGCTCGTTGGGCTTTACTACCAAAAACTGAAACACCACGCGCGGCGTGTTCGACTTTAGCTCTTTGCGCCAGCGTAGCACATTGCGCGTACCCTCCAGCACCTTATCGATTTTGCCCCCCACGCGGTACTGCTGATAGGTTTCTTGAGTGGTGCCATCAAGTGAGATAATCAGCCGGTCTAGGCCAGACTCCACGGTACGCCGGGCGTTTTGGTCGTTGAGGTAATGCGCGTTGGTGCTGGTAGCGGTATAAATTCCTTTATCGGCGGCGTATTTCACCAGTTCCAGAAAGTGCGGATGCAGGTACGGCTCACCCTGAAAATAAAAAATCAGGTACCAGAGCCGCGCCGCTACTTCGTCGATGGTGCGCTTAAACAGTTCGTCGGGCAGCATACCGGTGGGCCGGGTGAAGGAGCGCAGCCCACTGGGGCATTCTGGGCAACGCAGGTTGCAACTGGTCGTTGGCTCAAACGACAGAGCCATTGGCAGCCCCCAGTGGCGCGCCTTGCCGGTTAGCTTGCTTAGGGCGTAGCTCCCAACCACCTGCGCGGTATTAAGCGCCCGGCGCGGGGTAGTTTTGGAAAGCAGGTTGAGTGCGTCGGTGAGCGTAGAGGCCATGGTGCGGGCAAAGGTCGGCAATGCCGGAACAAAAAAGCCCCCTAAAGTTTCGACAGCGTTTCTGAGGCACAAAAAAGCCCCCCATACATGTCGTGTGGGGGGCTTTCTTGACAACTTACAGGTATCTATTTCACTTTAATATCTCCTCTTATTTCGCCGCCGGGGAAAGCGGCGCTATGCAGGTTGGCGTAGAAACCGTTGTTGAGCAATAGGGCTTCGTCGGCTTCCGTGAAGGTGGCGGTTGCCGTGATGGGGGACGTCAGTTGGGGGAAGGGGTGAATTACGGGGCCATTCGTGCCGGGCGCGCCGCGGTGCAGGTGTCCGGCTTGCGGGGTCAGGCCGGTGTAGGTTACCGTGTAGGTGAGTACGTTGGTGTCTTTGTTGTACACTCCCGAAAAAGTGCCCGTAGCGGCTGAGGGAGTTGGTGGCACCTCTTGGCTGCCATTGAGCACCGCCGTCAATACCACATTGGGGTTTGGAGCGGGCTGGATAATCTTGCGCAACTCATCCAAATTGACTTGGTCGCACGATGAAAAAGCCACCAGGCCAAAGGCCAGGAGGAAACCGGAAGTGAGTTTTTTAAGCATTGGTTAGGTAGTAAAGAGTGGGTTATAGAAAAGAAGAAAAGTTGGGCCCGCTAACGCGGAAATCTGAACCGTAAACACCTTCGTAGAACGTACGACAAAGCGGCGAATTCGGTTCATAACAATTTAGTCCTCTTGCGTTTATAACTAAAATACAATCTATATTAGAGTGGCACAACTGCCCCCCTAACCTCGCCATTCGGAAACTCAGCGCTATGCACGTCTATATAAGTGTCACCGGAGAGCAATGCCGCTTCGTCAGCTTCCAGAATGCTCGCCTTGCCTTCAAAGGGCAAGAAACCACTATTTGAAGGCAACGTCGCTATAATGGGCCCATTCGTGCCCGGCGCGGCGCGGTGCAAATGCACCACTGGTGATGAAGATGGTAAACTAATAAGTGACCAGTAGGTGAGCACATTGGTGTCCTTATCATATAATGCATTGATAATGCCCGCACGAGCAGAAGAAGTGGGCGGCACTACCTGACTACCATTTACCTGGGCTGTCAGAGCTACTTGAGGGCCCGGAACGGGAACAGGAGTGGACGGCTGCCTTATAATAGCCCCCCGAGTTAGGGCAGCGAGCCGCTGCCCCGCGTCGACCAGCGACTCTCCGTCCACATACATATTCCCCGCCAATAGCAGAGCCTCGTCAGCTTCGGATAACGTGACGGTCCCATTGCGGGCGGGCAAGGTAAACGCAATAGGCCCATTCGTTCCGGGCGCGCCCCGGTGCAGGTGCACTTCATCTGCGGTTACAGAATTAAATACACTGCTATTGAATGCTACCACATAAGTCAGGACGTTAGTCTGCTGGTCATAGGTGCCCGTAAAAGAAGCTAAGCCGCTGCTGGGAAACAGTGGCCTCGGCACTAGTTGGTCGTTCGTGAGTCTCGCGGACAGAGATATTTCGGGAGGACTAGGCGGCACCTTTTTGCGCAGGTCATCTATATCAAATTGGTCACAGGCAGCCGTAATGCCCAGACTCAGGAGTAAGAGAAAACCGGAAGTGAGTTTTTGTAGCATGATTGGGGAGCATGAAGTGAGCGTGTATCGCTTTAGTATTCTTGCGGCTGGGCTATAGCAGAGCCTGCTTTACTGCCGCCTGACAGGCCCTCGAAGTTCGCCCTGAGGAAAAATTGGCGTATGCACATCCACATACATCCCGTTGTTGAGTAGCAACACCTCATCCTCTTCGGAAAGGGTAACGGTAGCTCCCACAGGGTGTGTGAGCGAAGGAAAGGAGAAAACGATGGGCCCATTCGTTCCTGGCTGCCCCCGGTGCAGGTGAGCCGATAGTACAGGCTCCACAGAGTAACCAATAGTAGAAACCAATACATTGGTTTGTGGGTCGTAGAGCCCTGCGTAAGTCCCAATAGCCCGCGACGGGGGGCCATTTACTACTTGGCGAGCGTCCATATTAGGGGAGGTCAAGGCTATCTTGGGCCGGGGGGCAGGCTGTCCATTCCCTCGCCAGTCTTCTAGGCCGAACTGGTCGCAGGCGGAAAACGCTACGGAGCCTAATGCCAAGAGGCAACAGCCGGTAAGTTTGTTTAGCATAGATTCGGAATTGTAGAGTGGGAGATAAAACCGGCCATGACCTGCCCGTTGAGCTGGTGATTGACAGTATTAAAGCGCTATATGAATATAAGGAAAAGACTTTGGAATATTTCCATAACTAGCTGGAATTCTGATTGTTGAGCTGAGATAAAAGTATATCATAGTGATTTTATACAAGCACTATAAACCTCACTCTGCCTCTACCGTTAACTAGTATCTAACTCTGATCTGCTACTATGAAAATTCCAGTTGAAAAAGGCCAGGAAAAGGGCTTCTTGCCCGATGGCCGCCATACAGTTGAGATTACTGATATTCAAGAAGGCACCAGTGAGCACCAGAATGTGCCATTCTTCGCGGCGCGCATGGAAAACGAAGACGGCTTCGTGACGCAACGGTTCTATACTTCGGCGGCGGCCATGCCCATTCTGCTGTCCCTGTACTCCGCTGTTGGCATTCATGCCGAAGCCGGCAAAGACCTCGACACAAAGCAGTTGCTGGGTAAGAAGCTTTCCATTGAGGTAAGCGACCATAGCTACTCGGAGCCAGCTTCCGGCGCCGAGCGCACGATTAAGCAAGCTACCGGCTTCCGGGCAGCCTAGCTCACGGCCCTAAAGCAAAAAAGCCCCCCAGAGTTAGTCTGGGGGGCTTTTTTGCTTTAGGGCCGTGAGCTTATTTATCGGTTGCTACGGGCAAGGCGCTGGTGTACGTGGAGGCTTTGCCAAATGACTCTTTTATCTCGTCGATTGCCGCGTGACTACTTAGACGCTTAGGCTTGGTATTGAGGAAAGAGCCATCTTCAGCCAGCAAAAAATACGAGGGCACCTCTTGTAAAGCGTAGGCCCGAGCCAGCGCTGAGCGCAAGCCGCCCGCCGCCCGCACATGTACACCCGGCAGCTTCTTGCTTACTACCAGTTGCTTCCAGGCGGGGTCGTTGTCATCGAGGGCAATATTGAGAAACACAATGTTTTTGCCTTCGAATTTCCTCGCTAAATCCTGAGCATACGGTAGGTCGCGCAAGCTCAGACCGCTGGTCGTGCGCCAGAAGTTCAGGTACACGAGCTTACCGGCAAAATCACGCAACGACACTGTGTCGCCTTTTACCGTTACGAGCTTGAAGTCGGGAGCCGGCGCACCAATAGCGAAGGCTTTGTGAGTTTCAAAATCGCGCTGTAGCAGCGGAAAAAACTCATTTTTAGGATCTACGCTGCGAAAGTCAGCTAGCATCGCTGCCGACTGCTTCACATGCCCGAAACGGAACGACTCCTGCAGAACACGACCCATAACCAAGGGCTTTACCGGACCTGTCAGTTGCTTCTTGGCCAACTCATAGCACACCCAGTAAAAGTCGGGATCGGTGCGCTGATGGTTGGCCGCTACTGCGGTATGATGGATGTAATTCAGCAAAAACTCCTGATGTTGCTCGCTTTGGGCAGCGCTGGGATTGTTGATGAGCTTCGCGTCGTTGAGGAAGCCATAATACTCAGGCGTCATTTTCAGGCGGCCTTCTGTGGCTACCACCTGCTCACGCAGATCCTGAAACGTGAGGCGGTCGTTAGCATAGCTATAATCGATTTCGGCCTGTGCATAGGCCTTGAAAGCGGCCGATACCTGATTGTCCTGCGCGTAACCGTCCAAAAATTTCTGCTCGGCTTTGCGGCGGTAATCCAGAAAAGACAGGAAGCCAGGCTCGTAAAGCATGATGTTATCGGGCAGGACCTGAAAGCCATCATTTTCAATAAACTGTTCGTCCAGTTCCACGAGATAGCTGCTGGCAGCGGAGCCAGGGCCCTTAAACTTGATGCTGGAAGCTAGGTCATTGCTTTTGAAACGCACTTCAATTGCGTTGCCAGGCTCCAGAAACAGATCAGCTACATCATCACCGTACACGAGGTCGGCGCGGGTAGGACCAGGCACCGCCACGGCCAGCCGAAACTCCCCTTTGCTATCGAGGCGCGCGTAAGTAATGTGCTCTTTCGCGTCGAGCGGATGCTCGCGAAAAGAAACAGCAATAGTATCCGTCTTATGGTTGCTCACCTTCCCGGTCAGCACCACAGTGCCCTGTGCCCGACTCATAGCGGGCGCCAACAGCGCAACAGTCAGCAGACCAATAAGAAAACGGAGAGGCGATTTTTTCGAAGCAGAATTCATGCAGTAGGCAATCGACAGCACGGAGGATCCGTGGTGAATACTTAGCTAAATACTAATAACTGGTTGAGCGGATCAATTCAGTATATTCTCGTTATAAGACAATTCTTACCCCGAAGATAAGGCATATAAACCTATAAAGTGCAATATTGAGAATCACTTTTTCGTAACTTCTTGTTGGGGTATGAGTTCGAAATTGGGAAGCTGAGTGGCGTAAAAGCTCTCTTGGCATCTGAAAAAGGGTGAAAAATGTATTTTACCGGAATAGAAGCAGCGATTCACTACTTGTTACCAGCTATAAACATGCCTAAATTTTTTACCCAAACAGTCCTGTTAATACTTCATCCAGCCTCCCAACCGGGTGTACCCGAATACCAAAGCGCCCTAAGTCCAAACCTCGAGCATTAAACTGCGAAATGTACATTTCCTGAAAGCCGAGTTTTTCGGACTCCGACAAACGCTGATCGAGACGGCTGACGGCACGTATTTCGCCGCTCAATCCTACCTCAGCCGCCAAGCAGGTCTCGCCGCTGAGCGGTATGTCATTGAGGGAAGAAACGACAGCAGCGCATACGGCCAAATCGAGGGCCGGGTCTTCTAAACGCAACCCACCGGCAATGTTTAGAAACACGTCGTGCTGCCCCAGACGGAGGCCGCTCCGCTTTTCGAGTACGGCCAGCAGCATCTGTAGCCGCTTGGAGTCGAAGCCGGTACTACTGCGCTGGGGTGTGCCATACGTAGCGGGGCTCACTAGGGCCTGCACTTCCACTAGCAAGGGCCGATTCCCCTCCAATGTAGCCCCGATGGCAATGCCACTGAGTGTTTCGGTGCGCTGGCTAAGCAGAATTTCCGAAGGGTTGGATACCTGGCGCAAACCGGCGCCCTGCATCTCATAAATACCCAGCTCAGAAGTAGACCCAAAGCGATTTTTGATGGTGCGCAGAATGCGGTAGCTCAGATGTCGGTCGCCTTCGAACTGCAACACGGTATCGACCATATGCTCCAGAATCTTGGGGCCGGCAATAGAACCGTCCTTTGTGATGTGGCCAATGAGCAGCACGGGAACGCCGGTTTCCTTGGCGTACTTGAGTAGTTCGGCCGTGCACTCCCGCACCTGCGACACCGAGCCGGCTCCTGACTCCACCAAGCCCGATTGCAGGGTTTGGATGGAATCGACTACCACCACATTGGGCTGTAGCTGGTCGATTTGGCGGAAGATATTTTGAGTATTGGTTTCGGTGAGGATATAGCAGCCGGGATGCTGGTCGCCGAGGCGCTCCGCCCGCATCTTGATTTGCTGCTCACTTTCCTCTCCCGAGATATAAAGCACCTTGAGTTGCCGTAAGCTCATGGCAATCTGCAGCATAAGGGTGCTTTTGCCAATGCCCGGCTCGCCACCGATAAGCACCAGGGAGCCGGGCACGAGGCCACCCCCGAGCACGCGGTTTAGCTCGCCGTCATGCGTGTCGATACGGGCTTCCTCCTCGTAGTGAATCTCGCCGATGGGGCGGGGCTTGGCGCTAGTTTTGGCGCCGGGTGAAGCTGTAGGCGGCTTCCAGGAGCCGGTAGACTGGTTATTTTCTTTTTCGACTACTTCCTCCACGTAGGTGTTCCACTCCCCACACGATGGGCAGCGGCCAATCCATTTGGCTGACTGAGCACCACACTTTTGACAGAAATAAAGGGTCTTGATTTTGGCCATGAATTGGTTCGGATGAACGTATAGAATGCTCAGCGGGAAGGAAAAGTTTGGCAAGATCGAGATTTGCCGGTGCTCACCGGTTTGGGACGTCGGCGGCGGTGAGTATCCGTTGCATTAGGTCAGCCGAAAGTGAATTTGGCTTACCTTGCTTAAGGTCTTTAAGGGCTTGGATTACGAAAAAAGCCCCCCAGTCTGCCGCCAGATGAGCTAGCCAAACTCAGGCGCAGCGCTGCTTGTTATGTATCGATTTATTTCCCCTTAGCTATCTCATTTGTATGGTTAGCCTTGCCCCTACCGATCTAGCCGTTATTCCGGCATTCGCCGATTTGCCCCCCGAAACCATCGATTGGCTCCTTGCTCACGGCGAGCGGCGCGAATACGCGGCCGAAGAGGTAATCTTCAAACCCGGCGACCCAGCTGAGTATATGATGGCCTTACTACAAGGCGAACTCCAGTTTTTTGCGGTGCGCAATGGCAATCGGGAGCCTATTTTTCGGATAAGTGCGGGGCAAGTGAGTGGCGTGCTGCCGTATTCGCGGTTGCGCGTTGTGAATGGCTATAGCATCGCGACCATGCCTACCGTTACGTTCGTGCTGCACCGCGACCTGTTTCCGGAGCTTGAGCGAACAAGCCCGGAACTGACGCAGCGCTTGGTGGCCTTGATGAGCGACCGGGCCCGTGATGAGGCCCGCGGGCAAGAACGCGACGACAAGCTGCGCGCCCTCGGTAAGCTGTCGGCGGGATTAGCGCATGAGCTGAATAATCCGGCGGCGGCCATTGCCCGCGCCTCGCAAGCCTTGCAGGAGTTGAACCTGGCTAAGCCCTCGCAGCTGCTGGACTTGCTTCAGCATTGCCCTACTCCGGAAGCGCTGAAAGCGTTGACGCTATTAGCTACGGAAATAAATGCTAATGAGAAGTCTATGTCGGCGCTGGAGTGCGCTGATTACGAGGACGATCTAGCCGATTGGCTCGAAGACCAAGGAGTAGCCGATGGCTACCGCCTCGCGGCCGGGCTGCTGGAGGCTGGAGTGACCAAGGATATACTTGCTCCCGTAGCCGCCAACTTGCCCAAGCCCGCGCTACCGGCTGCTTTTGCTTGGCTGGAAGGCCAACTCACCACCCAACGTCTAATCCGAGATGTGCAGGAGGCCGGCGGACGGATCAGCACTTTGGTAGCCAGCGTAAAGACCTACTCGCACATGGACCGCGCCACCGACCGCGCGCCCCTCGATATTCACAGCGGTCTGGAAAGCACCCTTACCATGCTGGGCCATCAGCTCCGCGACAAAAAGATTCAGCTGACTCGCGATTTTGCTCCCCAGCTTCCGTTGGTACGGGGCCAAGTCAGTAGCCTGAACCAGGTATGGACCAACCTGCTCGATAACGCCATCGATGCTGTGGCTGTGGGCGGCGAGATTACGGTACGCACCCATTTGCAGAGTGGCTTTGTGCGCGTTGCCATCATCGACAACGGTACGGGTATCGCGCCGGATGTGCTGAACCATATTTTTGAGCCCTTCTTCTCTACAAAGGAAGCCGGTGCCGGCTCCGGCCTGGGCCTCGATATCGCTCAGCGTATTGTACGAAGCCATAATGGGCGTCTGGAGGTGAACTCAGTACCTGGGCACACGGAGTTTAGCGTGTGGCTTCCAGCGTTGTAAGGTTGGGGGGCTTTTTCTGAGAAGGCCGAGAGTAGTTGAAGTAAAAAAGCCCCCCGGCCCGTCTGTACCTTTGCATGGATACGATTGACCGTCAGGCAAAGCGCAGCATGACATCCTACTAACCTATTAGCGCATAGTTTACGAAGCACCTATCACTGCTATGAAAAAACCAGTTCTCCTTGTTGTAGACGATGATCCGCAGGTGCTCAGCGCCATCGACCGGGATTTGCGAAGCGAGTTTCGCCGTGACTATCGGGTGCTGCGGGCCAGCTCGGGGCCGGAGGCTCTGGAAATTCTGAAGGAGCTAGACACTCGTGCCGAGCCGTTGGCCCTGCTCTTGGCCGATCAGCGCATGCCCGAAATGGAAGGCGTGGAGCTGCTGGAAAAAGCCCGCGCCATTTTTCCGGATGCCAAGCGGGTGCTGCTCACGGCCTACGCCGATACCGAAGCGGCTATTCGAGCCATCAACAACGCCCACCTCGATTATTATCTCCTCAAACCCTGGGACCCACCGCAGGAACTCCTCTACCCCACATTGCGCGACTTGCTAGCTGCTTGGCAAGCGCATTATAAGCCACGCTTTCAAGGTCTTCGGCTGATTGGGTTTCAATGGTCGCCGGTTTCGCATGAGCTCAAAGACTTTCTGGCGGGCTATATGGTGGCGTATCAATGGCTTGATTATGAAACCAACCCCGAAGCGGATACGCTGTTGCAAAGCACGGGCCTCACCCCCACCGACTTACCCGTCGTTGTCTTTGAAGATGGCTCTGCGTTAGCCCGACCCGAGCGAGCGGCGGTGGCGCTCAAAATAGGTTTGTCGCAGAAAGCTTCCGCCGAGCTTTATGATGTAGTCGTGATTGGTGCTGGGCCATCGGGACTGGCGTCTGCGGTTTATGGTGCGTCGGAGGGGCTGAAGACACTGGTTATTGAGCGCGGTGCCCCCGGCGGGCAAGCCGGCAGCAGCTCGCGAATAGAAAATTACCTCGGCTTCCCCACGGGCTTGAGCGGTGCCGAACTGGCGCATCGGGCCTGGGCACAAGCCGTTCGTTTAGGCGCCGAACTAGTTGGCCCACAAGAGGTTACTAATCTATGCTTGCAAGATGAGTACAAAGTCCTGACGCTGGCCGATGGCAGCGAAGTACGCACCCGGGCCCTGGTGTTGGCCACTGGCGTAAGCTACCGCACCTTGGATGTCCCCGGCGAGCATCACTTAAGCGGCGCTGGCGTGTACTACGGCGCGGCCCGCACCGAAGCTCGCTCCTGCGATCAACAGGACGTTTACATTGTAGGCGGTGGCAACTCAGCCGGCCAAGCGGCCATGTATCTGGCCACTTATGCCCGCCGCGTATTCATTTTGATTCGGGGCGAGTCGTTGGCGGCTTCCATGTCGGCTTATCTAATCGAGCAGATTGGGCAAACCGAAAACATTGAGATTCTGCCTTTTGCGCAGGTGAAGGAAGTGCGGGGGCAGGATCATTTGGAGGAAGTAGTAATCGTAAATCGGGGGCAGGAAGAGGTGCGGCCCGCCCGCGCCATGTTCGTCTTTATCGGGGCGAAGCCCAGCACCGAATGGGTTCAAGACATTTTGCTCTGTGATAAGCGCGGCTTTTTGCTCACGGGCCGCGACTTGGTAACTGATCCTCGCTTCGCTGCCCTGTGGAAGCGCAACCGCGAGCCATATCTGCTCGAAACTTGCGTGCCGGGCATCTTTGCCGCCGGCGACAATCGGGTGGGGGCCATGGCACGGGTGGCATCGGCCGTGGGCGAAGGCTCCATGGCGATTAAGTTTGTACACGAATACCTCGATGAATAGCAGCAAGCAGCAGTGCCGTAGATTGAATAATGCCCGTTATGCTGTAAATCAGCGAGACCCTATATTTTGCAAATAATTGATTTAATGCTCATTACATTGAAGCGCCGTATTCGTCAGGGAGTATTTCTGATGGCGGCCACAGTACTACTCACCGGCTGCGAACTGTTCGAATTCAGCCCCAACGACGTGCGCGCCCCCGCCGCCGACCGCGACCTGACAGCCAAAAACCTGGCGCGCCTGCAAGCAACGCCGAAGCCCACCGGCGGCGACACGTTGCGCTTTGTCTTTACCGGCGACTCCCAGCGGTTTTACGATGAAGCCGGGTCGTTGGTGGAAAGCGTGAATCGGCAGCGCGGTATCGCGGCGGTAGTGGTGGCCGGCGACATCTCCGATTTTGGGCTGCGCCGCGAGATGCAGTGGGTGAATGACCGTCTGCGCCATCTGAACGTGCCTTATCTAACCGTTATCGGCAACCACGACCAAGTAGCTAACGGCCGGCAAGCGTATCAGGAAATCTTCGGGCCCCTGAACTACACGTTCACCTACGACCGCACCCGCTTTATTCTCATCGACACGAATAGCCGCGAATATGGCTTCAATGGCAAGGTGCCTGACATCGGCTGGCTTGAGCAGCAACTCGCTGATACCGTGGGTGTACGCCGCCAGATCTTGCTTTGCCATGTACCGCCCACCAACGAAGATTTTGACCCCACGCTTATCAAGCCTTACACCGAAGCGCTAGCAAAAGCCCCCCGCTTGCTTTTTCACCTCAATGGCCACGCCCATAGCTTCAGCATCGGCGAGCCGTACGCCGATGGCGTAACCTATATCAACTCGTATGCTTTCGAGAAGCGCCAATACGTGATTCTGACCGTATGGGGTGCTGATCAGTACAAGCTCGAGAAAGTTGCCTTTTAATTATGCGTGTTTTTCTACTTCTGGGGGCTTTTTTGGGCTGATTTTATCTGTTTTGCCAGCAGCAGCCCAAGTTCCAACTGACTCGGCAGCCACACGTTCGACGCGGGCTTGGTACGTGCCGCAGCACGCCGTACTACAAACGGCGGGCGGCATCGGAATGGTGAGCGGTGGCGTGGGCTATAGCCTGTTTCGGCAGCGGCTCGACGTGGATGCGCTGGCTGGCTACGTACCCCAGCGCTATGCGGGCAATAAAGCGCTGGGCATTTTCACCCTCAAAACTACCTACACGCCCTACACTATTACACTTCGTGGCGCGGCGTGGCGGGTGCATCCGCTTTCTTTTGGGGGCTTAGTGAACTACACTCCCTCCCGTACCCTGAACCGCTCCCGCGACGAGAAATACTACGAGGGCTACTACTGGTGGTCGTCTACGGTGCGCTTCGGAGCCTTTATAGGTGGAAAACTCGCACGCCCCCTAAAGCCTAGTCCAACGGGTCAGCCGCGCGCAGTGTCGCTTTACTATGAGCTGGGCACCAATGACTTGTATGTAGTGAGCTTAGCCACCAACCTGTCGGGGCTGAAATTGACAGATGTGCTGACGCTGGGTGTGGGAGGCAAATTTACGTTTTAGGCCTCACGAATTTTGCATTACAGTTCATTACCAGCCACATAGGCGGCCCGTGCGTTAGCGAGCAAGCGCATAATGCTGGTACGCTGGCGCAGCAGCTTCTCTATCTCCGGGCGCTGCTGCCGAAACAGCCGTAGCACCCGCAAACGTTGGCGGCGGTCCTGCAGGTTATTCCAATAGTAAAGGGCATAAAACCCAGTAAGCGGCAAGCTCAGAGCGTAGAGCGTGGTCAGGCGCCAGTCCTGCACAAAGTGCTGCACAAGGGCAATCTGGGCGGTATAGGCGAGGCTGAACGTAACCATGCCCGTCACCATCAGAATAGGCGCCACAAACTCCACTTCCTTGGTAGCACGCTGGGCTACCACCGACGGAATCCGGTAGGGCAGGTAGTTATTGACTACCCCGTACGCATACACGGGGAAGCCTAGCGCCAGCTTCAACGCCGTTTTTGCCCCCCGCAGCCACCGCTCGCCTTTGTTGCCCGACTCCAGCGACTCATCGGTGAGGCGCAACGCGCGCAACTCACGTAGGTACTCGCTTAGTTTCTCGCGCACTTCCTGCAAGCGAGCGGGGTCGTGCTTCTCGAAGTAAATAATGGCCTCCGACAAGTTGCGGCTGAGCTCGAAGTTGTCATACAGGGTTTCATCATCGTCGGGCGCGAGGTGTTCGCCAAAGGTGCGCTCCACTTGCTGCACCAGCTCGTCTTCGGCCGCGTCGCGGGTAATCACCAGGTTATCCTCCAGCCGTCGTCTGATTTCCTCGGTCAGCTCATCGGCAGCAGCGATGGGGTCGTGGGCGTACAAGGCCGCGTAGTCGGTTACCTGAATGGGCAAGGCCACGTTGAGCAGCACATCGGAGCGAAATCGGCTGGGATCGAAATAATTGATGCCCACCGGTAAAATCTGCACCTCCCGTTTGAAATCGTGGCGAGCGGCGGCGCCCAGCGCGATGCGGGCAGCCCCGGTTTTGAGGGGGCGCAGCCGCCGCTCGGTTACACTGGTGCCTTCCGGAAAAATCATGATGGTGCCGCCCTGGTCGAGGTAGTCGTAGCTGCGGCCGAAAGTAGCTTCGTTGCGCCGGGCCAATTCTTCGGGGCTTACTTGGGCGGCGGGGTCAGTGCCATCCGCGTCTTGGCGTCGATAGATAGGAATGGAGTTGGTTTGCGCCATCAGCCATTTCATAAAAGCTCCCTTAAAAAAGGTGCTTTTAGCCAGAAAAGCCACTGAATCGCGCCGATTGGCAGCCACTACCAGCGGATCCATGAGCGTATTAGGGTGATTGGCGACGATTAGTAACGGTCCCGGCGTTTGCAGCAGCTTGCGGTGGCGCACTTCTATTCGACGGAAAAAAACGCGCAGCCCCAGTTGAATCAGGGGCTTGAGTATGGCGTACGACAGCATAAGTGGGAACAGTAAAACGTTAGCGAAAGTCAGGATTATTTCTCAACCCGGTATCTTCGGCAAGGCTTTGCCGCCGCATTCATTTTTCCTGCTCTATTCATGCGTTCTGTCTTCTCGTTTTTTCTTGCTTTCCTGCTGACCCTGACTGCCGCTTCGGCCCAGACTGACAAAGCCGAATCAGCTGCCTTAAAACAGGCCAACGACTTGGTCGCCCAGCGCAAATACAGCTCAGCCTTTGCCCTGCTTCAAAAGTTTGATCCCCAAAATAGCCGGCCCGCCGTGGTGATGCGCAAACAGGAAATTGCCCTGTCATATAATATCACCACTCGCGAGTATGAGATCTTTTCGATGAAGGATCTGGCCTTGGTTGAAACGCTGGAGCAAATGCGCGCTCAGCGTTCCTACGACTCGGCCTATCGATTTCCCATCGAAACGGCACTGCTCAACCTCAAGCGCCGCAACCCCACTAACTACAAGCTAGACAAAGCGTTAGGCGACTATTATTACAGCGCTCAGCAGTGCGACTGCGCCGAGAAGGCAAAGGGCGAGGACAAGCTTTTTGCCCTTATGGTGCGCCACTACGAGGTAGCGCACCTGCGCGGCTACGGCGATTATCTCTCCTATTATGCCTTGGGGTATGCTCACGAGCGGCTCGGCAACTTCGCCCAATCGGTAGGGCCTTTCCGCCGCTCAATTCAGTTGAAGAAGGACTTCCCCGATGCTCATTATCACCTGGCTTACTCTCTGCTTGAGCTGAAGCAGCTGGAAAAATCGCGCGATGAGGTGCGCTTAGCCATGAATCTGTACACCGACGAGCAATTCAAGTCTGATGCGGCTTATATGCTGGCCGATATTGAGGAGCAAATAAAGCGCGTAGCGGAGGGCAAACCTGCCAAGCCGGCCCGCTCGAAGCCACGCACCACGCCGGCTACTACCACCACTACGCCTGCCACCGAGCCCGAACCCATCAATCCTACGGAGTTGGCGACGGTAAAACCCAAGCTTCTGGCTGCCCTCAAAGGCAAGAACAAGCCCGAAATTGTGCGGCTCACGCAGCAGCTCTACCAGCTGGCGCCCAAGGATGAAAGCACCTACCGCGAGTTGCTCGACTTATATCTAAGCAATAATCAGGGTCCAGACCTTATTACCTTTTTTACGGAGCAAGCCGCTGTTCCCAACCAGGATCCGCTGGCCCAAGGGTACCAGCGACTCTACTTGGGCCATCTGTATCTGGAGCAGAAAAATAATCTTCAGGCGCATAATCAGTTTGTGCTGGCACGCCAGTTCTTGGTGCAGGCGCTGCCTGCCAACAACTCTGCCCTCGCCGTAATTGACCAGTTGATCGCAACAACTCCGCAGGATTGAGCGGGGGGCAATTTTCATCACAAAGGGCGACCTCGTACTCCGGTCAACAGCACGGGCTCAAATCACTTTACAGATAATTTTTGGGATCAGTCCAAGAAATATAGAGGGGAATGCTTGTACTTATTCTGATTTTTAATTGGCTATAAATCAGAACACTATAGCTGTTAACGCTGCATAACGTTGTGATTGGCACGGTTTTGCAATAATACCTTGCAACGCTCAGCTATTCCGAAGTGCACATAGCGAATAGCAGCGTTTCCTTCTCTTCTTCTCTACTATTTCCTGGATATGAAAAATCTGCGTCTTTGCGGTCGCCTGGCCGCGCTTGCTCTTCTCTTTTCTACTGCCATCGGGGCTCAGGCTCAGGTTCGGCAGCCCTATAACGCACCTTTGGCACCCCGCCCAAAGCAATATTCTACCACTACGTCTATCTCGACTTCCCCCAGCCGGGGTGTGCAGTTTGGCCTGCGGGCGGGCGTCAACGTCGCCGACTGGTCGGGTGATGCGGTGCAAAGCGTGCTTGATGTAGCCGAATTGACCAATGGTGCCGTAACGCGCGAAATGCGGCCTGGCTTTCATGCGGGCTTGTATGCTACGCTACCTTTGGGCGCGCGCTTTGCCATTGAGCCCGGCCTGGTATACTCCGAAAAAGGCACCCAACTCGCAGGGCGCGTTCCTTTAGAGCGGTTCGACTTCTTAAATGCGCGCGTAACGGCTACCTCGCGCATGGCTTATATCGATGTGCCTGTATTGGCCAAGGCGTACCTCACGCGCGGCTTCTACATCTACGCTGGCCCGCAAGCGTCGTACTTGGTCAGCAACAAAGTGCGGGTGGAAGCCGGGGCGCTAGGTTTCTCCGCCTTTAAGCAGGACTATGACGTGCGCAACCAATTCCGGGAGCTAGACTTTGGCGTAGTTGGTGGCCTGGGTTACCAGTTCGACAGCGGCCTGGGCCTAAGCGCCGGCTACGACTACGGCCTCACTTCCCTGGATAAAAACGACCGTTTCGACGCTCAAAACCGCGTGATTAAAGCTTCAGTAAACTTTTCTTTCTAGTTCTGCGCCCTATTCTTTCAACAACCAATAAAAAACCCCCGGATATTCTGGGGGGCTTTTTTGGTGCTTTAAAAAGTGCTTGTAACAGAAAACCCTAAACCTAGCTGTTGAGTAAAGGCGCTGGCTGGCGCTTGAAAATATCCTGCAAGGCTTGCCGAGCGGCGTGGTGTCCACACATTCCGTGCACGCCGCCACCGGGAGGCGTAGAGGAAGAACAGATGTATAGACCCTTCGCCGAGGTGCGATAGGGCGAAGCACGCAACGCCGGGCGAGTAAACAACTGCGTCACATCCAGAATACCCCCGTTGATGTCGCCACCAACGTAGTTATTGTTATAAGATTCTATCTGCGCGGTATTCATGGTGTGTCGGGCCAGAATCCGGTCGCGGAAGCCGGGAGCAAACCGTTCTACTTGGCTTTCAATGGCGTTTGTTCTGTCTACCTGCGAGCCGTTGGGCACGTGGCAATACGCCCAAGCCGTGTGCTTGCCGGCCGGCGCCCGGGTGGGGTCAAACAGGCTTTGCTGGGCCAAAAGCACAAAAGGTCGTTCGGGGTGCTTGCCTTCATTGGTCTGCTGCTCCGAATCGGCGATTTCCTCCAATGAATTTCCCAAATGAACGGTGCCAGCCTGGCGACATTCCAGCGCCGTGAACGGAATAGGTTCATCCAAGGCCCAATCAATCTTGAACACGCCCATGCCGTAGCGGTAGCGCTCTAACTGCCAGCGATAAAGCGACGAAAAGGTATGCCCCGCAATCTGAAGTAACTGTCGGGGCGTGACATCGAACAGGACGGCGTGGCTGGAGGGCAGTTGGGTAAGTGAGCTGACGTGCACATTTGTCTCAATTTTGCCCCCCAGTGATGTAAAATACGACGCCAACGCCTGCGCAATGGCCTGCGAGCCGCCCTGCGGTAGTGGCCACCCGCGCACATGCCCCATAGCCATCAGAACCAATCCGATGGCCGAGGTAGTAACGTTGGAAAGCGGTTGAATGGCGTGGGCAGCCATACCAGCCCACAACCCCCGCGCTTCGGGCGTTTGAAAACGCTTGGCCAGCATCGTAGCTGAAGTAATCGCATCGAGGCCAAAACGGGCCATTGCCAACGGATGCTTCGGGATGCGCAGCGGCCCCAGAATAGCGGGCGCCAGCACCGACCAGTCGCGGACAATAGGTTGGATAAGTTGCCGGTATGTCTTTTCATCTGCCCCCAGCCGCCGGGCCGTTTCCGATAGTGAACTATCTAGAGTTGCGGCTCGGCCTGTATCAAAAGGGTGAGCGGCGGCTACTGGTGGATTAATAAAGTGTAAGCCATGCTCTGCCAACGGCAAGGTTTTGAGGTAAGGCGACTCGGCCGCTAAGGGATGAATGGCCGAGCAAACGTCGTGCACGAAGCCGGGCAGCGTAAGTTCAGCCGACCGCAACCCGCCGCCAATAGCTTCTTTGGCTTCCAGTATCAAAACGGATAGGCCAGCTTGCTGGAGCGTAATGGCGGCCGCTAACCCATTCGGCCCTGAACCGACGACTACCGCATCAAAATCTCGCTTATCCAATAGAAATGACTGTTAAAGAGTATGTATCAGTTAAACAAGACCGCCTCTGAAAAGTAATAGGTCTTAATAATACTAGGCGGTCATGCAGAACGCAGTGAAGCATCTCGCTCGCTTCGTTGGATTAGTAACCCACCATCAGCACGCGAGATGCTTCGCTATTGCTCTGCATGACCGCTTTACGGAAACGTTTTACGTTGAACGCCGTGATTCGTCAGTCAACTTATGGAATGAGCTGTCGATATTTTATTGCCTTTCAAAAAAGCCCCCCGCTCCCTATTTAACGTCATCGTGAGGGTTCATCACGCGGTTTTGGCGGTTGATGGATTCGAGGTGAATGGCGTCGAAATACTTGAGGATGAAGTCTTTGGTTAGGCCCAGCTTGGCGCCTTTCTGCACGCCACGATCCAGGATTTCATTCCAGCGGTTGGGCTGCAGAATGGTGATGTCGTTCTCCTTTTTGTAAGTACCAATCTTCTCGGCTACGGCCATGCGGCTGCTAATAAGCTGCATGATCTCGTCGTCGATGTGGTTGATCTGGTCGCGGAGTTTGGCCAGCACCGTCAAGAATTCCTGTTTATCGGTGGTTTCGTGGCGCCAGATGAGGCTGTCGAGCAGGGCAACCAGGTTGGTGGGTGTTACTTGCTGGGCGGCATCGCTCCAAGCCTGGTCGGGGTCGCGGTGCGACTCCAGCATCAAGCCGTCGAAGTCGAGGTCAATGGCTTTCTGGGCTACGTCGGCGAGTAAGTCGCGGCGGCCACAGATGTGGCTGGGGTCGCAGATGAGCGGCAACTCGGGCATGCGGCGCTTCATCTCAATAGGCAATTGCCAGAGCGGCGCGTTGCGGTATTCGGTGTTGCCGTAACTGGAAAAACCCCGGTGAATTAGTCCAATTTTCTTCACGCCGGCTTTGGCCAAGCGCTCCACGGCCCCGGCCCACAGCTCCACATCGGGGTTGATGGGGTTTTTGATAAATACCGGCACGTCGGTGCCGCGCAGGGCATCGGCCACGGCCTGCACCGAAAAAGGATTTACGGTGGTGCGAGCGCCAATCCAAAGCACGTCCATCTCGAAGGCTAGGCTGTCTTCTACGTGCTTCGGCGTAGCTACTTCCACCATCACCGGCAGGCCGGTTTGCTCACGGGCCTTTTGCAGCCAGGGCAAGCCTTTCGTGCCGATGCCCTCAAAGCCGCCGGGCTTGGTGCGCGGCTTCCAGATGCCGGCGCGCAGCATATCCACGCGGCCGGTTTGGGCTAGTTGGTTGCAGGTATCGAGGAGCTGTTCCTCGGTTTCGGCGCTGCAAGGGCCGGAGATGAGCAGGGGCTTTTTGCTGGTGAGCTCAGCGGCCGACGTGGTAGTTGTTTGGGCTTGGTCCATTATTTCAAGATTTTACGAATGAGGTTGGCTTGCTCGATGAGCTGATGAAAAGCGTGATAATCTTCTTGTTCCAGCACGTCTTTCATGTGCTGGAGTTGGCGCAAATGCTCACTGAGCACATCGAGCACGTTGAGGCGGTTTTGGCGGAAAATAGGCACCCACATATCCGGCGAGCTTTTGGCCAGACGCACCGTCGACTCGAAGCCGCCGCTGGCTAGGTTAAATATCTGCTGCTCCTCCTTCTCCTTATTTAACACCGTGAGAGCCAGAGCAAAAGAGGTAATGTGGGAGATGTGGGAGATGTAGGCTGTGTGCAGATCGTGGGCAGCCCCGCCCATGTACACCAGCCGCATCCCAATTTGCTCAAAAATGCCCCCCACCCGACTTACGGCGGCCGGGTCGCTGTGCTCCGCGTCACAGATTACAACGGCCTTGTCTTGAAACAAGCCCTGGACCGCCGCCTCGGGCCCCGAATACTCGGTACCGGCCATGGGGTGCACCGCCACAAAACGGGCCCGACGCGGGTGCTGCGCAACAGCCGTCAGCAGCTTTTGCTTGGTCGAGCCGACGTCGATAACTATTTGGTGGTCAGCAACTGAATCCAGCACCTGGGGCAGCAACGTGAGCATGGCATCCATGGGCACGGCCAGCACGATCAGATCGGCGCGGCTGATGCCGGATGCAAGGTCGACTACCTCATCGACAAGACCCAGGGCCAAAGCTTTCGTTTGATTTTCAAAGCTTTGATCTACGCCGATGATATGCATAGCCAAGCCAGCATCTCTGAGACTCAATGCTAGGGAGCCGCCAATTAAACCAATACCTATTACGGTGACTATCATCTTTTTATCGAGAAACAGGTGTGGCTTTTCGGGCTGTAACAATGCGTTCTAAGGCAGCCGTCAGCACGCTTTCTGGCTGGCACAAGCTCACCCGAATGAAGTCGTTGCCGTTGCTGCCAAAAATGCCCCCGGCGTGATAAATACCTTCGCCTGGTGCAGCAACTCGTGGCTGAGCGCGTAGCCATCGGCGTAGCCAGCCGGAATTGCCCCCCAGACAAACAACCCCGTTTGCTGCCGATCAAACTGACAGCCGATAGTAGTGAGCAAGTTGAATACCTGCTCGCGGCGGGCTTGATACGTGGCGTTGAGCTGCTCAAACCACTCAGCACCCAGCCTCAGCGCGACAATAGCGCCGCGTTGCACCGGCAGAAACATGCCTGAGTCGAGGTTGCTCTTGAAGCGCAGCACCTGTTGCAGCCACTCGGCCCGTCCCACCAGCATACCTACGCGCCAGCCCGCCATGTTGTGCGATTTGCTGAGCGAGTTCAGCTCCAGCGCGACCTCTCTGGCTCCCGGCACCGCCAGCAAGCTCTGCGGATTCTCGTTGAGAATGAAGCTGTACGGGTTGTCATGCACCAGCAGAATATTGTGCTGCTGCGCGAAGGAAACGAGGTGGGCCAGAAACGCCATGTCGGCGGGGGCGCCGGTGGGCATGTGCGGGTAGTTGATCCACATTAGCTTTACCCGACTCAGGTCGCGCTGGGCCAGGGCGTCGAGGTCGGGCTGCCAGTTGTTGGCGGCGGTTAGGTCGTAATCGACGGGTGTGGCGCCGCTGAGCTGGGCGGCGGCGCGGTACGCCGGGTAACCCGGATTAGGAATCAGCACCTCGTCGCCAGCTTGCAAAAACGTCATGCTGATGTGCATGATGCCTTCTTTCGAGCCCAATAGCGGCAAAATTTCATTGACTGGGTTTAGCTCCACCTGATACGCCCGCTGGTACCACTCAGCCATCGCCTGCCGCAGAGCCGGGCTACCCTGGTAGCCTTGGTAAGCGTGCGTGTTGGGCTGCGCAGCCGTGGTGCTCAAGGCTTCAATTACGCTGGGGTGCGGCGGCAAATCGGGGCTACCGATACCCAGGTTGATGACGGCGGCACCGGCCTGATTCATGGCCTCAATTTCGCGCAGCTTCTGGGAGAAATAGTACTCGCCCGTGTGCTGGAGGCGGTCGGCGGTGGAGATGTTCATAGTAGTAGTTACAGATTCTAACTATCGTGTGTTGAGGCTGTTAATTGAGTGTCTCCCCTTTGATAAAGTCCTAGCACGCGTAAATCTTCGGTGAGCGGTTCTAGGTCTTGGAGTACTTCGTGGAATTGATCGGCGTGGTCGAATTCCAGATCGGCGTGGAAGAAATACTGCCAGGCGCGGCCGGGCTGGGGAAACGATTGAAGCTTAGACAGATTCAGGTCGTGGTCGGCAATTTTGTTGAGCACCCGCGCCAAGGAGCCCTTGGTGTGGGAAGTGTGAAAGTACACCGACGCTTTGTTGGCCGCGGCCGGCTGGGGGGCATTTTCAGCGGTATTGATGATAAGAAAGCGCGTATAATTCTCTGGCACCGACTGGATATCCGCCGCTCCTACTTCTAAGTCAAACAGCTCGGCGGCCGCTTGGCCCGCCACGGCGGCGATGCCCGTCAGATGGCCTTCGCGAATACGCTGGGCGCTAAGGGCCGTATCCTCGGTCTCAACCAGCTTCCATTCAGGGTGTTGGTTGAGAAAATCGGCGCACTGAAGCAGGGCCATTGGGTGCGAATGCACCTCCCGCAAGTCAGCCAGGGTTTGGCCGGGCAGCAGCAGCAGATGCTGCCGAATGGGCAGATACACCTCGCCCGTTACTCGCAGCGCCGACTGTTGGAGTAGGTTGTAGTTGGGTAGAATGCTGCCGGCAATAGAGTTTTCAATGGCCATTACGCCCCCAGTGGCGGTGCCGCGCGTCACCTGCCGCACCACTTCCGTAAAGGTTGCGCAGGGCGTCACGGCCGTTTCGGGCCCGAAGTACTGATGAGCGGCGAGTTGATGAAAGCTCCCGGCGAAACCCTGAATGGCAATGGTAGGCGTCATGGAATGAGATATGAAATTATGGTATGAAAAAGGCCCCCTGGGGTGCAGGGGGCCTTTTTCGTTGCTTCTTGTGAGGTTAAGCAGAATAAAAGACTCCCTGTTTCTTCCGGTAGAAGAAATAATAGAAGCCGTAATAAAAAGAAGCGGAGAACTGCATGATCGAAGAATACTTAAGGAATAAAAAAAGCGCCTTTTCGGAGGTCCGAAGGCGCTTGGTTTGTCTGGGGTGATGGGGGGCAAGCGGCCTCGGTTCTACGCGGTAGCGTAGAAAAAATACGAGGTAAAATAATACTGAGTAGAGGCCGTACGCATGAGGTGAAGTAGCCGTTTAGCTGCCCAAATCTGAACAAAGCCAAGCAGGAAAACAAGTTTAGCCTAAATTTTTCTGGTTTTATTGGTTGGGCATGAGTCGTTTATGGGCAGGGATTTATGTATGATCCCTTTCTATTCCGTTGCCTGCGGATACTTTTTCGCCAGCTTTTTGCTTTGTTGCTGCATCCGCTTTTCGCGGCGGGCAGCTTGCTTGGGGGCTTCAATCGCTTCAAGTGCCCGAATATCAGCGCACTGCGCGGCGGTGGGCAGCCACCAGGGCAGTTGTACCGCAGTTCGAGCTTGCACTGGTTCAGACGCAGCGGTGAGCGTATCGGCCGGAGCTTGGATTGCGGCCGGACTTGGTGAAGTCGTTTGGGCAGCGGCTGGCAAGGCAACGAGTAAGCTGGCAATGAAGAACAGAAAGTGGTGGCGCATCAGGCAAGTAGTTGGGTAGAACAGTTATTCTGATGCCCATTGAGCTGTAATTCCACACGGCGCAGTGGAAATAAGTTGACGCGTTGACGCCCCGGCCGCTTAAACGCGGAATTTTGCCCCCCAGGCCGTAGCTTCCCGATTCATTTGCTGGTCGTTCCGCCTGTATGTTTTTTAACCGCCGTCGTCCTGAGTTGCCCGCCGCGCTATCCGATGCGGAGTTGCTGGTGCGCTACCGGCAGCACGGCGACGTGGCCGATGTAGGCACGTTGTATGAGCGACATATGGTGACTGTGCTAGCCATTTGCCGGCGCTACCTGCGCGACGAGGACGACGCGAAAGACGCGGTGATGCAGCTGTTTGAAAAGCTGGTGGAAAGCTTGCGGCGGCACGAGGTCGAACATTTTCCGGCCTGGCTGCATACCACGGCCCGCAACCATTGCCTCATGATTTTGCGGGCCCGACAGCGCGCCGGCCCCGACGGTGGCGCGCTCGTGCTGCACTTTCCCGATGCAGCCGGTATGGAATCGGCGGTGGCCGCGCATCTACCTGCTGATGACCCCGACGAAGCCGCTTTGACCGAAGAACGCCTGCAAGCCTTGGAGCTCGCCCTGGCCGAACTACCGCCCGGTCAACGACGATGTCTGGAACTGTTTTACCTCGAAAAGCAGTGTTATCGTACCATTGCCACCATCACCGGCTTTGAATTGGGCTTGGTAAAAAGTCATCTACAAAACGGCAAGCGCAACCTCAAACGTTACTTAGAGTCTACTTCTCCCGATGCGGCCCACTGATCAGTTACCTTCTCCACTCCCGTCTGCCGAACCCGGCGGGCACCTGCCCGTGGCCTTGCTACGGCAGTACGTGGCCGGTACACTCGCGCCCGCCGATCAGCACCGCGTGGAGGCGCATACCCTTGATTGTGAGCGTTGTGCAGAAGTGTTAGAAGGGTTGGAAATGACCGACGCTACTACTACCGACCACAGCTTGGCCGACCTGCAAAGCCGTCTGCGCACCCGCGTAGCGCAAGATACCAGCCGCAAAACGGCCGCAGAGTGGCCCTGGCTGCAAATGGCCGGCGCATTACTGTTGCTCATCGCTAGCCTTGTCGGCTGGCGCCTCAATCAAGCAAAGACCGAAGCGCAGTCAGAGCCGGTAGCGGCGATGATGCGCCGGGAAGAGGCAGCATCGTCGCAACAGGATGCAGCGCCGCTAGCCGCATCCAAGCCTGAGTTGGAGGCGATGAAATCAACGCCAATGCCAGCAGAAATAGCAGCAGCTGATGTGGCTCAATCCGATGCGGCTCGGCCGACGCCGCCGCGCGCTCCGGCTTCCGCTCGGACAAAAGCAACTATGCGGACAAGCCCGGCTCGCATTGCTGAACCTGTCAATGCTGACATAGCAGCAATCAGGACTCAAGATGCTGCTATGGATGCTATGAAGGATAAAGTAGTCACCGACAGCGCTTCTACGCCAAACGTAGCCGCAGCGAGTGAAGCCCCGGCGGTAGCTACGGCTCCTCTCCCACCCGACCGGGCCCGCACGGCGCTTGCGCGCTCGGCCGCGGGCACTGCCATCGACTCGGGTAAACAAGTGGCCAAAATGCCCCCCAGCAGCGATGCGCGGTCTTTGGCCAGCAGCGGCGCGGCAGCCGCCGGTATGAGTTTGGTTCGAGGCCGTATTACTGATCAAACTTCCGGTGCAGGGCTGCCCGGCGTAACGGTGCTAGTGAAAGGCACCCAACAGGGCGTAAGCACGCAGGCCGACGGTTCTTTCGCGCTGCCCGTAGCCGATACTCAATCGACTTTGGTGATTGCCTCCATCGGCTACGAGCGAAAGGAATATAAGCTGACCAATCCAAGCGCGCCGCTCGCGCTGGCCCTCTCCCCAGACACCCGGAGTCTCAGCGAAGTAGTAGTGACGCGCAAAGGCAAAATGCCTACTCCGTCCGCCGTTGGCCCGGCCCCGGCCGGCGGGCTGCCTGCTTTCCACGAGTATTTGAAAAAAGAGCTGGAATACCCTGATAAGGCGATGCGTGATCGTACCCAAGGAACGGTGAAGCTACGGTTCACCGTAACCGCCACCGGTACTATCGAGGACTTGAAAGTAGTAAGCGGCCTCAGCAAAGAGTGCGACGAAGAGGCTATGCGGCTGGTGCGCGAAGGACCATCCTGGTTTCCGGGCATTATCGGGGGGCGGCGCACGGCCCAGCAAGTGCGCATCTCCGTCCCGTTTCGTATTCAATAGTTTATGGTCACTGGCACCACAAAAAAGCCCCCCAGATCAGCTCTGGGGGCTTTTTTGAGAACTGAAAAATATCTAGCCGCTGTAGCCGCCGCCGCTTTCGGCGGTGGTAGCGCTGCCGCCGGGCTCTACTTGGCGGGGCAGGTCGGGCTGGGTTTTCATTTCTACTTGACTATAATCGGGAATGCCGCCACCGGTTCCGGGAGTTTCGGCTTGCTCGGTTTCGGCGCTACCTACGGCGCCCGCATTCCACTTGTGCATCACTTCGAAGGTGATTTTGGCCGTAATGCGGTACTCCACAATCCGGTTGTCCTGCACTTTGCAGCTTTGGTCTTTAATGTAGATGGAGCGGATGCCCTTAAGTGTGGTGCTGGCTTCGGTGAGGGCGCGCTGGAGAGCGTCTTCAAAGCTTTTGTCGGAGCTGGCCAGTACTTCAATTACTTTTTTGATGCTACTCATAGCTTGGGGCGTTTGGAGGTGGAAAAGAGCGCTTACGGTCATCGGGCAACCGGGTAGCGTTATACGCGGGCACAGCTAAAAAGGGTGGCATTGGCAAAGTTTGTGACTTAGTGTTTCTTTGCTCATTCCTATATAGTGCTCCCCCCTCATTCTCGTGCGAATGTCCATTTTTACCCCTGCCGGGCGGCTACTGGTAGTTGCCACGTTATGCCTGTTATCCAATTATTTAGCTGCTGAGAATGTACCGCGCAGAAACAGCATTTCGTTTATTGAGAATAAAAGCCAGTGGCCGGCGGCGGTTCGCTTTAAGGCTTCTGTTCCGGGCGGCGATGTGTACGTAGGTGCTACCGGCTTGGTATATGACTGGCATAGCACTGCCGATGTAAACAAGGCACACGCCGATTACGAAGCGGCTGGTACGCTCACTCATCCGCACCCAGCACTCCCAACTACCGCCATCCGCGGCCACGCCGTGTTTGTCGATTTTGTGGGTGCTCAAGCGGTAAAAACTCCAGCAGGCGACCAACTGCAGGCAGCCCACCACAACTACTTTCTGGGCAATGACCCGGCCCACTGGGCCAGCAATGTGCGCTCGTTCAGCGCCGTTGAGTACCCAGCGCTTTATCCGGGGGTGAGCCTGCGGCTCTATGGCACCGAAGCAGGCAACCTGAAGTACGACTTCACCATTGCGGCCGGAGCTAGTCCGGCACCAATCGCGCTGCTTTACCGGGGGGCTTTAGGACTCGATCTGCGCCCCGATGGAACCTTACTCGTGCGTACTTCCGTGACCGATGTAGAAGAGCAAAAACCTTACGCCTACCAGACCGATGCGCATGGCGTGCGGCAGACCGTCGTCTGCCGCTACCAACTGACAGGCAGCACTGTCCGGTATGAGTTTCCGGCCGGCTACGACCGCAGCCGGCCCCTCATTATTGACCCCACGGTAGTGGCTTGCACGTTTTCGGGCAGCCGAGGAAGTGTGTGGGGCGAAACAGCGGGCTACGATAAGGAAGGCAATATTTTTACCGGTGGGTTGGCTCAGACATCAGGCTACCCCATTACGCCCGGAGCGTACCAAAATGTATTTGCAGGCTTACAGGATATTGCCATCAGCAAGCTAAACCCAACCGGCTCTACCTTACTCTATGCGACCTATCTGGGGGGCAATAATTACGATGAAATTCGCAGCCTGACCACTACTCCGACTGGTGAATTGTATTTACTCGCCCATACTACTTCCAGTAATTTTCCCACTACCGCAGCCTTCGACCGCACCCTCAACGGAGGAAATGACTTAGTGATAAGCAAGTTGAATGCTACCGGCTCAGCCTTGCTGGCCTCTACTTATTACGGGGGCAGCGGCTTTGAAACGGGCGCCGACCTAGCGTTAGGCGCTTCAGGCGCACTGTATATAGTCGGTAATACTTCTTCCATTAATCTACCCCTTAGCCCCACCGCCTACGACCAAACACTAGGTGGCAGCCAGGATGTCTTTGTGGCATGCTTTGATGCTAACCTGACTTCTCTTACCTGGAGTACGCTTCTGGGGGCAATTCTACTGAAACCGTAACGACGTTTGGCATCACCTCCACGGACGAGGTTGTGGTGGGAGGCAGTACGCTTAGCGTCGATTTTCCGACGACTGCCGGTGCCCTCACCACTACATACCGCGCTCCGGGTGAGGCCTTTATTACCCGGCTACAAGCCGACGGTAGAAGGCTCGCCGCTTCTACCTTTTATGGCTCGCCTAATGGGAGCGACAACATCACCAACCTTCAGCTGGACAAGGCCAACAACGTTTATGTTTTTGGTAGTACATCGGGTACGCTCGCGGCTACGCCCGGCGCGGTATCGGCCAGCAATAGCTCTACTTTTATCACGAAGCTGGCGCCCAGTTTGGCTGATGTGCGCTTTACGGCCCGGCCAGCTATGGGCCCTATCCTGTCAACGGCCTTCGGGCTGGACGCCTGCAACAACATTTATGCGGCAGGTTTCACCGCCACGCCCGGCTTGCCACTCGTAAATGCGCTGCCTAATAATACCATCGCCGGCTATTACACTATGACCCTCAGTAGCGATGCGTCCAAGCTGCTATTCGGATCTTATTTTGGCAATACGACAGCCCACGCACATAGTCAGGTTCACCGCTTTGATTCGCAGGGACGGCTTTATCAGGTGCTATGCGCATTTACTTATCCGACCATCGCCGGAGCATATTCGCCTACCAATAGAGCAGGTGGACTTGATGTGCTAACCTTTAAAATTGACCAGAATGCTGGCAGCACTAGCTCGCCGTTGCAGGCTGCAATTGCGCCCGTCGATTCGGCCTGTGCGCCTTACGCCGTGCGCTTTGCTAATGCTAGTATAGGTGAGGGCAAGTTGCGCTATCGTTGGAATTTTGGAGATGGCACCCCCGCCGACACCGCCCGGCAGCCTTCGCATACGTTCACCGCACCGGGCCTCTATCGTGTGCAGCTATCAGTGATGTCACCTAATGCGTCCTGTGGCAATACCACACGCGACTCGACCATCGTGCTGGTGCGCGTGAAGGCGCTGCCTACCGTAGCGCTGCCCAAGAACCTGATACTATGTGCAGGTAATTCACTTACAATCAACGCGAATAGTCCGGGCAACACCTACCGCTGGAGTATCGGCGCCACTACTCCTACCATCAGCGTTACGCAACCTGGTAAGTACTCCGTAATTGTAAACAACGGCCGCTGTAGTAGCCGAGATAGTACCATCGTGAGGCTGGTAACTGAGCCGACCCTGACATCTGACACGACGGGCTGCATAGCTGGTGGCATACGACTGCGCACCACCGCCGAGCCGGGTAGCACGTACCTATGGTCGACCCAGGAGACGACGGCTAGTATTATGGCTCCTACTTCGGGGCGCTATACCGTACACATTACGCAAAGCGGCTGCGTAACCGAAAAATCGGTGACTGTGACGCTGCTGCGGCCAGTTTTGCCCCCCAACATTATTACGCCCAATGGCGACGGCAAAAATGACGTGTTCAAGCCATCGGAGGCCGTAGCTGTTGAGCTGGGTACCCGCCTCCGCCTCTATAACCGGTGGGGTAAGGAAGTGTACGCGTCTGATAACTATGCGAATGACTGGATGGCGGCTGGGCAACCTGCCGGGATATATTACTACACCCTCGAAAATGAGCGGTTTTGCACCCCGCGCGTAAAAGGGTGGCTGGAAGTCGTAAAGTAAGCAGGCCGAGTCGGGCAGTTGCCGGGAGGTTCCTTACTTTTACCGGCACCAAAACGGATTTATCACACCAGTTTTTGCTTCATGAATTTTCGCACCGAGAAAGACACCATGGGCCCCGTACAGGTGCCCGCCGACGCCTACTACGGCGCCCAAACCCAGCGCTCCATTGATAACTTCCGCATTGCTCAGGATATCAATCGGATGCCGAAGGAAATCATCCGCGCTTTTGCTTATCTGAAGAAGGCCGCTGCGCTCACCAACCGCGACGCCGGCGTATTATCGGCGGAAAAAGCTGAGCTGATTGGCCGCGTGTGCGATGAGATTCTGGAAGGCAAACTGGATGCGGAGTTTCCGCTGGTGGTGTGGCAAACCGGCTCGGGCACGCAGTCGAATATGAACGTGAACGAGGTGGTAGCTTACCGCGGCCACGTGTTGCAGGGCGGCCAGCTCAGCGACGAGAAGAAAGCGCTGGCCCCCAACGACGACGTAAATAAGTCGCAAAGCTCGAACGACACCTTCCCCACGGCCATGCACATTGCGGCCTACAAAATATTGGTGGAAGTGACGATGCCCGGCATTGAGAAGCTGCGCGATACGCTCAAGCGCAAGTCGGAGGAGTATATGCACGTGGTAAAGATTGGCCGCACCCACCTCATGGACGCCACGCCGCTCACCGTGGGCCAAGAGTTTTCGGGCTATGTATCGCAGCTCGACCACGGCCTGCGGGCTATTAAAAACACGCTGGCGCACTTATCGGAGCTGGCCTTGGGCGGCACGGCCGTAGGTACGGGCATCAATACGCCCCCCAACTACTCCGAAAACGTAGCCAAGCACATTGCCGACTTAACGGGTCTGCCCTTTGTTACGGCCGAAAACAAATTTGAAGCCCTGGCTGCCCACGACGCGATTGTGGAAGCGCACGGCGCTTTGAAAACGGTAGCGGCCTCGCTGATGAAGATTGCCAACGACATTCGTCTGCTGGCTTCAGGCCCGCGGGCGGGCATTGGTGAGCTATATATTCCTGATAATGAGCCTGGTTCCAGCATCATGCCCGGCAAGGTAAATCCCACCCAAAGCGAAGCCATGACGATGGTAGCCGCGCAGGTAATGGGCAACGACGTAGCTATCAACATTGGGGGCATGAACGGCCACTTCGAGCTGAACGTGTTCAAGCCCTTGATGATCTATAATTTCCTGCACTCGGCCCGCCTTATCGGTGATGTGTGCGTGTCGTTTAATGACAAGTGCGCGGAAGGCATCAAGCCGATTGAGGAGAATATCAAGAAGCACGTAAACAGCTCCCTGATGCTGGTAACGGCCTTGAACCCACATATTGGTTACTATAAAGCCGCTGAAATTGCCCAAACTGCGCACCGTGAAGGCAGCACGCTTAAGGAAACCGCTCTGAAGCTCGGCTACCTGACTGAAGAGCAGTTCAATGAGTGGCTGAAGCCGGAAGATATGGTGGGCGAGATACAGAAGTAGCCCCAGGCACCGACTTATTAAGTAGTCCTCGAACCGGGCGACCAGCTATAGTGCTGGTCGCCCGGTTTCGTATTGCCTTATCGTTGATTAAGTCACCGATTTCCTTTTTTCCAGCATCTTTAGGGCTGACTTTCACGCACCTGCCGTCTCTATGGATTTCGCTCAGGACATTATTCTTGAAAATAACCGGGCTCAACTACGGCCCCTCACTGCCCAAGATTTTGAGGGACTGCAATCTGTTGCGTTTGATCCTGAATTGTGGCAGTTTACCCTTACCCGCGGCGATGACCGCATTAGTCTGGCCGCTTACATTGCGGCGGCAGTACAGGGCCGCGAGCAGCAGCAGCGCTATCCATTCCTGATAGTAGACAAGCTGACAAACCAAGTAGCCGGCAGTACCAGCTACTACAACATCAATCTGGAGGATGGGCGATTGTCCATTGGCTACACATGGGTGGGCACGGAATTTCAACGTAGCGGTCTGAACCGAGCGGCCAAGCATCTACTGTTTCGGCATGCCTTCGATGTGCTGGCGTGCGAGCGAGTGGAGTTGGAAACCGATGCCCATAATCTGAAGTCGCAGGCGGCGATGCGGCGCATGGGAGCCACGGAGGAAGGCACGTTGCGCAGCCACCGCTACACGCAGGGCGGGCGTCGGCGCGACACGGTAATTTTCAGCGTGTTGAAGCCAGAATGGCACCACTTGCGCACCACGACCTTTAAAGACTTCGACAACCATGGCTGATTTGCCTCCCAGGCAGCATAGCCTACTTCGGCGCCGCGCCGCAAGCTTCGGGCATGCCTTTCGCGGGGTGGTGTCGGCGCTGGGCTCGGAGGTGCACCTGCGCTTTCACGCGTTGGCTACGGTGGTCGTGATAGGGTTGGGATTTTACTTTAGCATCAGCCGGACGGAGTGGGCGCTAGTAGCGCTGGCCGTTGGCACCGTCTGGACGGCGGAACTGGCAAATACCGCCATTGAGGCGCTCACTGATTTGGTGTCGCCGGAGTATCATCCGTTGGCTGGGAAGGCCAAGGATGTAGCCGCGGGGGCCGTTTTACTGGCTGCGCTGGCCGCCGTGGTAGTCGGATTACTCATATTTGCCCCCCGGGTATGGGGGTTGGTTGAGTAGAGCGAAATAGGCCTCAAAAACAATTACTAAAGCGCGGCGTAAGGACTACTGTTCCGATTATGGGTCCGCCTCAGCGAGGTTTTCGCCCTGCAAGTAGCTTGTTGCTACTTGTTCACTGCTTCCTTCCAGTAGTTATGCGCTCTGCTCTACTTCTTGTTTCCCTGTCGATGACAGCCTTGCTATCAGTGGGTTGTCAGACCGGTGTGAACGTGACTACCCCCACCGATGCCCCCGTGACGGGCAGCGTATCGGGCACCGATACTCCCGCCCCGACCAGCGCCAATACGGTGATGCCCACACCCGTTCGCTCCTCTATTGCCGACACTACCGGGCGCCCCGTCTGGCTGCGTGAGCGTATTCAAAAAATACTGGCGGAAGAACCTGCCAACCCACCTGTGCAGGTATTCCGCTACCTCTACAACGACCAAGTGGTGTACTATGAAACGGCGCCTTGCTGCGACTTTTTCACTACACTTTACGCCGCCGATGGCAAAATCATCTGTCAGCCCGACGGCGGTATCACGGGCAAAGGCGATGGGCGATGCGCTGATTTTACGAAAAGACGCACGCGAGAAACGTTGGTTTGGCAAGATCCCCGATAGGCTGAGTTCCTTGATTCAGATAAATTTGTCCGTCTAAGGCTGTCACTTACCTCTCGACAGCCAGTTGCTACGGTTGATTTCTAATCCGTTTTCATCATTCAACTCCCATGATCAACACCATCGAAAAACTAGCCGCTTATAACATCTGGGCCAATGATACCTTGCTAGCGCATATGGATAAAGCGGTTGCGGGCGGCGCCGAAATCCCGGCTGTGGCCCTGCGCTTATTCAGCCACGTACTCAATGCTCAGGCTATCTGGATTGCTCGCCTCACCGATACGCAAAGCCCAGTAAAAGTATGGCAGGAGCACACGCTGGAAGGCTTGCACCAGCTTCACGCCCAAACCTCCGGGCGTCTGCTTCAGATGGCTCAGGCAGCCGACGAAACTGAACTGCACCGCATGATTACTTATACCAACTCGGTGGGTGACGCCTATGTTAGTCAGGTATCGGATGTGCTGACCCACGTACACGTGCACGCCAACTATCACCGCGGTCAGGTAGCTACTCGCCTACGCGACAATGGGTTAGAGCCCATCAATACCGACTTTATTACTTACTGCCGCGAGATGTCAGCTAAGGAAACCGTGAGCCTGTAGCTACTGAGCTTGCGGCGCTTACGTAAAAACCCTTCTGGCTTGCATACCAGAAGGGTTTTTGTTTGTTATCCAGCCATTCTCCTTAACGCCCCATTCTATGTCTGCTCCCCTTTCTTCTGTTTTGACTCCCGAGCGCTTAGCCTCAGCCTATACTTACGCCTCTTATCGTCAGCTTATTGATGAGCTGATGGCTCAAAACCTCACTACCGGCACCAATCAAACGGAGCAGATTTTACAATATGCTCGCTTGAATGTGCAGCGGATGCGCCGGGTAGATAAAACAATTGTACTGCTGCCTGAACTACACGAGGCTCTGGCCAATCTGCAAAATAAGTACGTGTGGCTCACGCTCACGGAAGGTTGGTGCGGCGACGCGGCCCAGATTGTGCCCGTAATAGAAGCCATTGTGCAAGCCAGCAACGGCAAGTTGGAATCTCGCTACCTGTTGCGCGATGAGAACCTGGATCTGATGGATCGTTATCTCACCGACGGCGGGCGTTCAATTCCCAAACTCATTGTATTGCATGCTGATATGCTTACGGAAGCCGCTACATGGGGTCCACGTCCGGCGCCTGCCCAGGCCATGTTTCGGGAGTTAAAAAGTCAAAATCTGCCTTTTGAAGAATTTGCTACCCAGCTTCACGGCTGGTACGCCCATGATAAAACCCAATCGACTCAGCGGGAGTTGCTGGAGTTGGTTCGGGCACTGGAGCCTGCACTTAGTGTGATGTAAGCGCAGTGTCATTCCGTAACCACTTGGTTTGAAAGCAAAAAAAGCCCCCCAGACGACGTCTGGGGGGCTTTTTAACTTTAAGTCAGACTTAGTCAAGTTTGGTTTGACCCAACTCCGTCACCTGATTATTGGTAACTGTGATGTCGGTGCGAACCACGTTTTTGTAAGCTGGCTGATTAGCAGGAGCGGTAGTAGTGGGAAAAAACTCTACGCGGTAAACGCCGGAGGGTAAGCTACTCAACTGGAAACCGCCCGAGGCGTCAGCGGAAGTGCTGAAAGTATCGGCGGGCGTAATAGAAGCGCGGATAGCCAATATTTGGGGTAATGACGCGCTAGGCGTAACTGTGCCGCGCAGACCGCCAGCAATGTCCTGAGCGATAACGCGAATAACTGGTTTCAGCAGAAAGCGCTCTTTCTTGTCGTTGCCGGGGCGCCAGTTGCCGCGCTGCACAATCGACTTGGCTACGTCGAAGTCGAGCAGAAGCTGGAAGGTTTCACGCTCCCGCAAAGTTGCTTTGTTCAGCTTCAGCTTAACGCCAGAAGTCTGACCGCTAGGCGTTTTCAGATCATACACTTGGCCATCACGAGTAGTGACGGTGCTGTTTGGACCGAGTACCAAGCGAATTTCTTTCAAATCACCGGGCTCGAAATCAGTATCTACCAGCAGCGCGGAGCGACCATTTACATAGTCGAGGATATTGAGCGTTTGGGGCGTGAAAGGCAGTAACTCCCAGCCATCGGCGCTCTGTTCATCCTTAAGATGCACTTCAATCTGACGGACATCCAGCGTTACTTTCTGGAAGTCGCCGGGTGCATCCGTTAGGCGGATTTGCAGCTTGGTAGCGTTGTTACTGCTTTTGTCGTCGGCGCAGCTTGCTAACGTAAGCCCAGCAAGTAATGCAACGGGCAGATAGTGTGAGATTTTCATGAAAAGGTGCAGATGAAAATGAAGGCAGCGAAGCTTAGTTGGCTGCGCACTACTCTAGCCATATTCAAGCCAGATTTATAGGATTTATTATATCAAAAATAAATAAATATGCTTTTACAATGAATATCAACCAAAGTAGCTGCTTCTCTCACTTATTGCTAAGACAAAGAAGCCCCCACTAGTAACTAATGAGGGGCTTTTTCCAATATGGAAGAATTACTTGTTGTCTGTACTAGTAGTATCAGCCGAAGCCGGCGTTTGTTCCGGTGTAACGGCTGGTTCTGTTGGTTCGGCAGGACGCGTTTTGGGCTTGCCAAATAGGATACCGTTGAGCTTGTCTTTAGCCTGACTACGGATCTTGGTTTCGGCTTCGAGGCGCTTTTTTTCAATTTCGAGACGAGCCTTTTCCTGCAAATCCTGCTGACGACGGGCTAAGTCACGCTGCAGACTATCCTGAGCCACTTGGGCGCGGGCCTGCAACTGTGATTTTGCGTCGGTCACTTTGGCTTGCACAATGTTCTGCACCAAGTCTTTGGCTTGCGCCTTTACGCTGCCACTGTTCAGCTTCACCTGCGGATTCTTGACGGTGCCGCCAATGGTTAGGCCAAGGGTCACGCGGTCAGTGCCTTCCAGGTTTTGAACGCCGGTGAGGGAAGTGAGGCGAGCATTGAGTTGGTTGCCCAGCTTGCCGGTGGGTACGTTCAGGGCGGTTATGTATTCAAGATTGCCATTTACGTTGTTGGAGCCCCCCACGGTCATCTTAATCTGGCCCACGTTCACATCAAACGGCTTTACTATGAAATTGCCGTTGAGTACCTCAGCCGCTACGTCTTTGTTTTCGACTACAAACTTCTTCAACTCCTGAAACTGTGTCAGAGCACTGATCTTGTCCATCACCTCCGAATCACTAACGGCGGCCCGTACAATCTCAAACAGGCCTTTGCCGGTAAGCGAGCTGTACACGGGCATCATATCAGGACCCATTTCGCCGCTTATGTTGAAATTCGTAGAGAAAATGCCTTCCAAGTTGGCGGCCAGGGGCACCAATGTTTTAACGGAATTAAAAGCCTGAAAAGCGTTCTGGAAGTTCAGGTTCTTGATGTTCAGCCCTAGGTTGAACTTGGGGTGCTGCAAATCTTTGCTGCTGTAGCTGCCGGTTGTGGCAAAATTGCCCCCAATGTGTTAAAGGTCAGCCCATCCATACGCACGGTTTCGTCGCGAACGACGACGGTGCCCTTCACATTGTCGAGTTTGAGGTTATCATACACCACTTGTCCGACGTTGCTATTTAGGGTCAGGTCGAAGAATTTGGGGATTTGCAGCACGCCTTGTGCCTGGGCAGGCGCGGCGGTTTTGGCGGTGGTAGTAGGCTTCGCAGTCACCTCATCCACCATCCACTCATTCACATTGAATCGGTTGCTATTCACCGTCAGGTTGCCCCGCAAGGGCTGACCCGGCGTAAACAGGTAGCCCATATAGTTGCTGATGGTGCCGGATGCGGCAATGTCGGAGCTGCCCACAAAGCCGTTCATGTTTTGCAGCACGATCTTGTCGTTATTAAAATTGGCCGTAGCGCGCGTCACTTTTACGCCCTGGGGCAAATCGGCGCTTTTATAGGTTACGTTTTGGGCATTCACCGTGCCTGAGGCTACTACGTTCTGGTAACGCTCGGCTTCGATATCAGCCATGCTGCCTTTGGCGGCGACGTTACCGTTCAAACGCCCCGTTACGGTCATGCCTTCCAGCGGGAATATTTTGGTCAGCTTGGTCAAGTCTATAGTGCCGCGCACGTTGGTATCGAAAATGGGCTTGTCGATATTTTGGGCGGCAATACGGCCTTCCAGCGGCTCGCCATCAAGCAGCATGCGGAACTGTGGAATATTAATGCGCGTGTCGTTGGGTTTGCCCGTGGTGTTGGTGACCGTACCGTTTAGGGTTAGATTTTCAATGGGTGCTGGAAACTGCTTCGACTTTACGTAACCATTGGTGAGGCGCATAGCGGCCTGAACTACCGGCATTTGAGTGGCTGAATAAGCGCCTTTAGCCGTCGCATCCACGAATAATTGCCCTTTCAGCAGCAAGTCCTCAATCGGATATACTTTCATTACCTCTGCCAAATCAACGTTGGCTTTCACGCGCCCATCCACGCGCATTGGCTCCAATCCATCGATGGCTACGGAGCCATCTACGGGGTTTTTGCCTAAGTCGAGGTGAAATTGCTTCACATTCACTTTCACGTTGTTGGTGAAGCCCGAGGGATTGTCCACCACCATATCCACATTGATATTGCGGGCCGCTTGTGGCAGGTCGGGGTAGTGGAACATACCGTCTTTGACTTGCAAATTCACACCATAGCCCGGCGATTTTACATCGCTCATGGTGCCTTTATAATAGCCATCGAAGGCCATTTTGCCTCCCGTCTCGATATTCTTGAAGCGCTCCGTGAATATGCCGGGCACCACGCTCAGGATATTTTTAAAGTCGGTTTCGAGGGCTTTGAAGGTCAGATTGAAGTCGATATCGTCTTGGGGCATGGCAATGGTGCCGGCAAAGCTGGCCGGGAAGTCATTGATGCGCACCTGATTGTCCTTGAACGTGAACAGCATCTTATCCAAGTTCATAGCCATCGTCACGTCGGCATTGAGCTTAGTGTTGGATAAATAATCTGTGCCGGCATAGTTCATCGTGAAACGATCGGCCGTGGTCTGCGACACCATATCGAACACGTTCTGCGTGAAGTCGCCTGAGCCGGTATGGTTTACATTGTGAGCCTGGGCTGCAAAGGGAATCGTTAGGTCTTCATAGCGAATTTTGCCCCCCACGATTTCCCAGCCCTTTATGGCGATGCTCAACTGACTGGTATCCTTGCCTTGTGTGGCCAGAGTAGAATCGGATAGGAAAATATCCCAGTTGGCGCGGCCGCTTTTCAATACCCGCAGATTAATATCAGGCTGATCAAGCTGAATAGATTTAATTTTGATCTGCTCACCGCGCACTACACTCATCAAATCTAGCCCTACCCGAAAGGCCGGCAGGTAAGCCAGCGTGTCGCGGGCAAACGAATCTTGCCCGATGATGCGCAGTTTGTCGATGCTGAGGGCCAGATCGGGGAAGGTGCGGAATAAACTCAGGCTCACATTGGCCGGATCGTACTCTACCTTAGCCGCCACCCGCTCAGCCAGTTGGCGGTCGAGGGCTTGCTTGATCTTATCTTTGAATAAAAGCGGGGCGAGGGCAACGGCGGCCACCAGCACCACTAAAAATACGAGTAGGCCAACAAAAATTTTACGCATGAGTAAGAGGCTTTGAATCAGGAGAAGCGTACAAGTTCGGGGCACAACCCATCCACCGGAGCACGTGCTACCTGAGTTTTAAATCCTGAATAGGCAAAAATAGTGCAATGTTAACCTGATGGTCGTCGCTAGGGCTAACATTCGATCCACAGACATTTTACTTACTTTATTGGGCAAGATTGCCTTTTACTTCTTGCGCCACCTGCTTCCCGTGTACCAAACGGGATAGGTGGCGCGTTAGTGTTTTTTCTTTATGCATCTACCTCTACTTTCTTGTTTTGCCCCCAGCGGCTTCGGTGTACTTGGAGCCGCTTTGTGGCGCCGGTAGTGTTGGCAGTAGGTTGTAGCATTGGCTTGCATTCGGAGGCGCAGGCCCAAGATCTATACTTCTCCCAACCCTACGCTACGCGCTTGCACACCAACCCGGCTTTTACCGGTTTGCTCGATGATTATAGCGTTTCACTTAACTATCGAAATCAATTCCCGACCCTAGCGGGCACCTTCCAAACCAGCCAGCTAGCCGCCGACTACCGCATGCGCAACCAACGCAGTGCCGTCGGCCTTTTGCTCAACTACGACCGCACCGGGTCAGTCGGCTACACGCGCTTTGAGGTAGGGGGCTTGTATGCTTATCACACTCGACTTACGGAATATATAAGTTTGAGCGCGGGCTTGCAGGCTAGCTACGGAAATCAGCGTGTAAGCTACGGAAACCTTGTTTTTGGCGACCAACTTTCGGATGAAGGCCTCATTGGAACTCCTACTGCAGAGACTCTGGACGTGGATCCGATAAATTATCTTACGATTGGCGTGGGTGGTTTACTATATACGGAACGGTTTTGGATAGGGGCTGCTGCACACCACTTAAATCAGCCAGATCTGGGTTTTGCGACCCAAACCAAGCTGCCGATGCGGTTGAACTTTAATACTGGTTACAAACATTATTTCGTGCGCACTTCCACTCCCATCAAAACTCGTGAGATTAGCCTGACCGGTACGGCCAGCTACACCCGGCAGGGTGGTTCGCAGCGGGCGGAAGTTGGATTGTATGGCACCGTTTCCCCTATTACTCTCGGTGCCGTGTATCGGGGAATGCCGCTGCCCGGTGCTCCCCAACCGCAGCAGATTATCGCTGCTATTGCGGGCATCAGCACCGGCGTTTTCCGCTTCGGTTACAGCTACGATGTCAGCCTGAGTGATTTTAGTGCCGATTTGGGTGGCGCGCATGAACTTTCGGTCAGCGTCCGCAATTTCGATCGGATAGAAGACGCGTGGCGCCGTTTACGGCACCGCAACTTCAAAGCCATTCCGACTCCCGCTTTCTAAACAACAGTACAAATAAGTAACTTGCGTCAAATTACCTTCTCTAAATCATTTTCTCTCAGGTAGTTTCTATTACATCATGAATCTTTCCAAATACTTACGCTTTGCCATCGTGGGAGCCTGCGCGTTGGCTGCCTGCAGTAAAGGGGCGCCGACCGCCACCAAACCTGGTAAGTACAGCTCAACGACGGGCATCGAGTACAACACCGAAGAGGGCATGAAGGTATCCGACTACGCTGGTATTCCAGAAGGTCCGGGCCTGATCTTCATTGAAGGTGGCCGTACCGTTTTGGGCTCAGCCGAAGAAGATGTGGCCATGACCCGCGACAACGTGGAGCGGACGGTTACTATCGCATCGTTCTACATGGATGAGGCGGAAGTAGCAAACATTCACTGGTTGGAATATCTGCACTTCGTTCGCAAAGACTCAGCAGAGGAGTTCTATCAGTCAGCATTGCCCGATACCGCTGTTTGGGCACGCGAGCTTTCTTTCAATGACCCTTACGTAGACTATTATCTGCGCTACCCCGGCTTCCGCTACTTCCCAGTAGTAGGTGTTAGCTGGTTGCAGGCCAACGACTATTGCACTTGGCGCACCGCTAAAGTGAACGAGACGTTAGCTAGTGGTGGTGGCACAACCAGCAAAAAAGGTGGTGGGCTATTTGGCCGCAGCAAAAAGAACGCTGCTGCCGACGAAGCCGCTGATGCTGCTGAAGGTGCTGGCGCAGCAAAGCCTTCGATTGAAGATGGCAACACGCTGCCTAACTATCGTCTGCCCACAGAGGCTGAGTGGGAATTTGCTGCTCAGGCCCTTGTTGGTACCCAGGAGGTTGGCAACGAGAACCAAGAGAACAAGCGTATCTATCCTTGGGATGGTCGTCAAGTGCGTAACCCCTACGGTAAGAAGATGGGCCAGTTCTTGGCAAACTTCAAGCGTGGCCGCGGTGACTATGCCGGTATCGCTGGTAGCCTAAACGATGGCGCCATGATTACGGAGTACATCTACAACTATCCTCCAAACGACTACGGCCTCTACAACATGGCTGGCAACGTAAACGAGTGGGTACAAGACATTTACCGTCCGCTCTCGTTTGAGGACGTAGAAGATTTGAACCCCTTCCGCCGCAACGGCTTCCTGGACCCAGCAGAGTCGGGTAACGGCAGCAGCACTGGCTACGACAAGAAGGGCTACCAGTCGCTCATCGATGACCACGTTCGTGTATACAAAGGTGGTTCGTGGAAAGACGTAGCGTATTGGTTGTCGCCTGGTACCCGTCGCTTCATGGCTGAAGATTCAGCCACTGCTGCTATCGGTTTCCGCTGCGCCATGATTAACGCTGGTTCAAACAAGTAATCTGACTTAGTAGTCGATCAATGATAAAGAAAAAGCCCCCAGCCGAGTGCTGGGGGCTTTTTCTTTATATCACAATCAGTTGGGAAACTACCAGAGTGGTTACGGCTTACATACCATCCAAATCGATGTTAATTCTCGGCGCAGGCAATGGTCGCAATACTAACCTGGCTGCAGCCCGCGGCTAGCAATGCCGTTGCGCAAGCTTCGAGCGTAGCACCAGTAGTCAGCACGTCATCTACGATGAGAATGCGTTTATTTAAAATGTCTGCTTGCTGATTTACTTCAAACACCTCCGCTACATTTTGCCAGCGTTCCGCGCGGTTTTTCTGGGTTTGAGAAGACGTATGCTCGGTGCGACGCAAGGCAGTAGCACTCCACGGCACCTGAAGGCTCATTGATAAGCCTTCCGCGAAAGTATCCGACTGATTATAGCCTCGCTTAGCCAGTTTGCTCGGATGCAATGGCACTGGCACAATTAAGTCAAACTCCGTAGCAAAGCCGTGATCCGCAAGTTCAGTACCGTACCAACGGCCTAGTACGCGCCCAATATCCCGCTGCCCTTGGTACTTGAGTTGATGCAGTAAATGCTGCACCCGACCGCGCCGCAGGAAACGCAGGTAGCTCAGGGAATATCGCACGGGCAACTTACCCCAGAACTTACGGGCCAACGGATTCTCGTTGGGGGCAATTTGTGGTAATCGGTATACGGGAACTGCGCTCGGCAGCCCGTGCAAATATGGTCTTCGCCGCGGGCTAACGGCTCATCACACGCCAAGCAAACTTGCGGAAAAATGAGGGAGACAAAGTCGGCTAGTGCAGTACGAATCATGAGGCGCTGGGGGCAAAAACGTAGCCACGCTTCTGGGTTGGTCAGCTAAAAAGCTAAGCCACGCCAGAAGTAGCCCACTTCCCACCAGCCAGTAACTTAGACTAAGTGCTTGATAGGAGACAAAGATGGCAGCTACAACCAACACCAAACCTAACGTCCACAGCAAGTGCCCGGCTACGGTGCGCTTAGGTTGACTTCCAAGGCGAGGCGCATAAGGCGCATCCATCCAAAGCACGCGCAAACGACGATACTCCGATAAGAGCAACGCTATGTTCATCAACAGCAGCACCCCAATCACGTAAGGCGTACCAGCCCATTGCTGCGAAATGGTAATCAGTAGAATATTGAGCAGCATCGGCATCAGTGCTATGGCTCCGAGCAGCCAAAACCTGCGCGTGAGCAGCAAGAAGCCGGTTATAACTTGGCTAAACGCAATAAAGGCCGCGTACATACCCAGCTGATAGGCCTGTAGCTTTTCAATCAGCCAAACAGGACCAATCCAGCCCGGAAAGTGGTGGCCAGCATAGAGCTTAGCCATGCCGGAGGTAAAGAAAGTGGCCCCCAAAAACACCATCAGGCCCACACGCCACAACCGAACAATACGCATAGCTAGAACTGCAAAAAGATTGAAATCAGGCAAGGAGTAAGGTAGCCGGCGTAGCAATAGCTAGCAACTATGCGGGGCATTTCTGCCTACTTTCGTGTTATAGATTCTCACCTCTGACTTACATCCTCCATTCAATATGAGTATCGTCACCGAATTCAACGATTACCGGGAGCGCATGAACGAAAAGATCATGGCGGCCGACAACAAGGTCATCAAGCGCTTTTTCAACCTCGACACCAACACCTACCAAGCTGGCGCCATCGACGTCAAGACCAAAGAAATGCTGGGCCTAGCCTGCTCGATGGTGTTGCGTTGCGATGATTGCATCAAGTATCATTTGGGGAAATGCCACGAAGAAGGCCTCAACGACGAGGAGATCTATGAGGTCTTTGCCATTGCCAACCTCATCGGCGGAAGCATCGTGATTCCGCATTTCCGCCGCGCCGTGGAGTACTGGGAAGCTCTGAAAGAAGAAGCCGTAACAGCCGCGCCTCCTCATGCCCACGACGCATAAGTATGGACGCGCAGGAAACCGAGGCCGAATTTGAAGCCCGTTGGTGGCAGCTAATGAATGAGATGCGGGAGCGGTTTGGTAAAAAGCCCGATCTGAACGCGTTGTTGCTACTTATTGGCGTGCAGGAACTTGGTCAGGGTGCTGGTCCGTTTACCAAAGAGCAGAAGCAGGACCTGATGCACATTGCTACCTGCCGGCTCTTTAGCCTCTCGGGCCACTACGAGTTGGAGCAGGTGGACGAGGATGGTTGGCCGCACTATAAGCTACTGCGGCCCGTGCCTTTTGCTAACCTGAAAGAGCAGGAGCGCATGCTGAAATGGCACATTCTGGAGTATTTTGATAAGTGGATGAAGGACTAGCTTACAATGCCAGTCCTTCGTTCAACACCCCTTATTCCTTCCCTTGAAGATTATCAGCTATAACGTCAATGGCCTGCGCTCCGCGTTGAGCAAGGGCTTGCTTGACTGGGTGCGGGAGGCCGCCCCCGACGTACTTTGCCTCCAAGAAATAAAAGCCGGCCGCGAGCCGCTCGACGTGTCGGGCTTCGAAGCGTTGGGCTACTACGCATATTTGCATCCGGCCGCCAAGCCCGGCTACAGTGGCGTGGCGACGTTTTCTAAGCACAAGCCCAACAACATAGCCGTGGGCTGCGGTACGGAGTGCTACGACTGTGAGGGGCGGGTGTTACGGGTAGATTTCGACGAGTTTTCGGTGCTAAACACCTACATGCCATCTGGTACCAGCGGCCCCGAGCGGCAGGCGTTTAAGGTGGAATGGCTACACTTTTTCCGCCAATATGTGCGCGACTTGCGCCCCACGTTGCCGCCGCTTGTCATTGTAGGTGACTTCAACTGCTGTCAGCGCGAGCTCGATCTGCACAACCCCAAAGCCAACCAAAACAGCACGGGTTTCACGCCTGAAGAGCGGCGCTGGTTTGCTGATTTTCTGGCCGACGGCTTCACCGATTCGTTTCGTCACCATCATGGCGACGCTGGGGGGCATTATTCGTGGTGGACGTACCGAGCCGGGGCCCGCGCCCGCAATGTGGGCTGGCGCCTCGATCATCTCTTGGTAGACGATGCCCTGCAACCGCGCGTGGCTAGTGCTGGTCTTTTGCCTGATGTGATGCACTCCGATCATTGCCCAGCCGTAGTGGAGCTGCAGTAACAATAAACTTACCCTTGGTGCAGCGTTATCTTGGAACAATTGCCCCCCAGCGGTTGTCGTTCCGAAATAGACTGGTGACGAAAGTCACGCGCGGCTTTAATGCGTATCTTTCCTCAGCCCGGAAAGGCGTTTTTACACCTTGTGAAGAAAGAATCGGTGTCAGATACTAACGCAACTACAACTACTCGCTTGCCGGCGCTGCAACAGGTGCTCGGTCAGCTCGATGCGTTCAAGCGTAAGTTTTATCTCAACCTGCTCGTGCGCGGTGTGCTGGTGGCGGGGGGGCTTTTACTGACGTTATTCTTAGTACTGAGCTTGCTGGAGTACTTCCTGTATCTACCTACGTGGGTGCGGGGCGGCCTGCTGTTTGGCTTTTTGGGCTTGGTGGTCTACACCTTCCTGCACTGGATTTGGAAGCCCTTGGCGGCCCTCACCAACCTGCGGCGCTTACTCTCCGACGAACAGGCGGCTCAGCGCGTGGGTGAGCTATTTCCTCAGGTACAAGATAAATTACTGAATGCCTTGCAATTGCAGGGACAGGCGCGCGAAAATGCGCTGATTGCCGCTAGCTTAGAGCAACGCGCGGCTCAGTTTACGGGCCTTGAGTTCAGTGAAGGCATCAAAATAAAAGAGCAGAGCCGGCCGCTGTGGAAATATGTGGCGGTGCCGGCTGCCATCGTATTGGGCGTGTTGCTCGTGTACCCCAGCTTGTTTGTGCAGGGTACAGGTCGCATTCTGAACTACCGCCGGGCCTATTCGCCCCCCGCGCCGTTTGAGTTTATCATTGAAAACAAGAAGCTGCAAGCCTTCCGCAACGAAGACTTTAAGCTACAGGTGCGGATAGAAGGCAAGGCGCTACCCAACGAAATCTCTATCCGCTACAACGGCCGCGAGCGGCGCCTAACCAAGGAACCTGGCAGTAGCAACCGCTACAGCTACCAATTTCAGCAACTACAGAATAACACCGAGTTTCAGCTGGCCGGCGCTGGCTTTACCTCCGACGACTATGACCTGACCGTGCGCGCCCGCCCCGACCTGCGCGATTTTGCAGTACATGTCACGTACCCAACTTACCTCGGCAAACCCGCCGAAACCATTCGTAACAGCGGCAACCTGACGGTGCCAGAGGGCAGCAGCGTGCGGTGGGAGTTCGCCACTACAGCTACCGATGAGCTGCAATTGCTGTTCAAAAACCCTGATGAAACCGTAACGGCCACAGTTGCCAACGACCAGTTTCAGGCCACGCGCCGGGTGCTGCGCAGCCAGGAATACACCGTGCGCCTGCGCAATGCCGCCAGCCTCAACCGCGACCCTATTCAGTACCAAATCACGGCTATACCAGATCAGGTACCGGAAATAACCTTGGAGGCATTCTCCGATACAACATCTTTGCGCTATTTAGCACTGGGGGGCAATTTGCGCGATGATTACGGGTTCACGCGCTTACAGCTAAACTATCGAGTCACGTCGGGGCCTAAATCTACTACGGGCTATAAAACGCGGACGCTGCCATTGCAAAGTGGTCCAGCGCAGGCCTACGCTTACCAGTGGGATTTGGCTGGCCTCAATATGAAGCCTGGCGACCGGCTCGAATACTTCGTGCAGGTGTGGGATAATGACGGCGTGAACGGCCCTAAAAGTGCCCGCACGCGCAGCTCAGAGTTCCGTCTGCCGGCCCGCAAGGAGCTACGCGAGCAGCTGAATGCGCAGTCGCAGTCGGTGCAGAACCAGTTGAGCAAGTCGGCGGAGCAGTCCAAGAAATTGGAGCGGGAGTTGGCCAAAACCGAAGATAAGCTCAAGACCAAGCGCGACCTGAACTTTCAAGACCGTAAGCAGCTACAGGATATGTTGGAGCAGAAGCAGCAGATGGATCAGCAGCTAGCCGACATGAAGAAGATGTTTGAGGAGATGAATCAGCGCGAAGACCAGCTGGACCCGAAAAGCCAGGAGATGGCAGAAAAGGCCAAAGAGCTGGAAAAGCTGATGGAAACGCTGCTTGACCCCGAAACCAAGAAACTGTACGAAGAGCTGCAAAAGCTACTGGAACAGCAGCAAGACCAGACGCAGCCCGAAATGCAGAAGCTCCTCCAGCAGCTCGAAAACAAGGAAAATACTTTGCAAAAGGAGCTGGAACGCGCGCTGGAAATGTTCAAGCAGCTACAGTTTGAGCAAAAGCAGGAAAACACTATCAACAAGTTAGAGGAGCTGGCCAAAGAGCAGCAACAGCTAGCTGAGCAAACTCAGCAGAACGATAAGTCGCAGCAAAAAGGCCCCCAGCAGCAACAAAAGCAGCAAGAGCTACAGAAGCAGCAGGCCGAAAAGCAGCAAGAATTCAACGAAGTGAAGCAGAACCTCCAAGACCTGAAAAAGCTGGACGAACAGCTCGATGGCGAAAATGGCGCCGACGAGATGAAAGAACAGCAGCAGCAGGTGGAGCAGGAAATGCAGGAAAGCCAGGAGCAGCTCAGCAAAAACCAAAACCAGAAAGCCAGCCAGAGTCAGCAGGACGCCGGGCAGAAAATGCAGCAGATGGCCCAGCAGATGCGGGAGCAGCAGGAAGAAGAGGAAGGCGATAAGCAGCAGGAAAACATCGATAGCCTGCGCGATATTCTTGAAAACCTACTCAAAATCAGTTTTGATCAGGAAGGCCTGATGAAAGATTTCCGCCAGGTAGACCAGACGGACCCGCGCTTCGTGCAGCTCGGCCAGACCCAGCGCAAGCTCAAGGACGATGCGGCCATCGTGCAGGATTCGCTGTATGCACTGGCCAAGAAGGTATTTCAGATCCAGAGCTTCGTGACCCGTGAAGTAGGCGAGATGAACAACCAAATGGATGAATCGCTCAACCAGATTCGGCAGCGCAACGTGGGCCGTGCTACCAACAGCCAGCAGCTGGCCATGACGAGCATGAACAACTTGGCGCTTATGCTCAACGACGCCTTGCAGCAAATGCAGGAACAGCAGCGCCAGAGTCAGCAAAGCCAGCAGGGCGACGGCAAGCCGGGCAAGAAGAAAAAGAAAGGCCAAGCCGCCGGCGAAGGGCAAATGGGCCGAATGCAGCAACAGCTCAACCAACAGATTCAGCAATTGCAGCAGAGCGGTAAACAGGGACGCGAGTTATCGGAGGAGCTGGCTAAGCTGGCTGGTCAGCAGCAAATGCTGCGTGAGGCGCTCAAGGAGCTGGATAAGATGCAGCAGCAATCTGGGGGGCAAAAAGGGAAATGTCAGGAAGGCCAGGGCGGCACCGGCGACCTAAAAAAATTAATGGAACAAACCGAAACCGACCTCGTAAACAAGCGGCTGACGGAGGAAACTGTTATGCGGCAGCGCCAAATCCTGACTCGCTTGCTGGAAGCCGAGAAATCGGCCCGGGAGCGGGACTTGGATGACAAGCGTGAAGCACAAACAGCTCAAGCGAAGCCACCCGTTTTTCCACCCGCTTTTGATCAATATAAGCGGCAAAAAGAGCGGCAAACCGAGCTACTTCGTACGGTACCACCCGCCCTCACGCCTTACTATCAACGCGAGGTAAGTGAATATTTTCAGAAAATGAAGTAGCTCATCGCTACTTTTACTGCTGCTGCCCTCCCTCTTACTTTTACTATGAAGCAGGTTAAAATACAGATTCCTTCGCTCGTTGAGAATATTCGCGTGGTAGAAAGCTTCATCGACAATTCGAAGGATACCTTTGATATTGAGGATGATATCTATGGTAATATTATGGTAGCCGTTACGGAAGCCGTTAATAATGCCATTCGTCACGGTAACAAATTCGACAAGGACAAGAACGTGTACCTGTCGCTGCAAGTAGCTCCGGATCGGATCAAATTTGAGGTTGAAGATCAGGGTGATGGCTTCGATTTTACCAATCTGATTGACCCTACCGCTCCTGAAAATCTGGAAAACCCAGGGGGAAGAGGCATTTTCCTGATTCGCCACCTCGCCGACGAAGTGGAATTTCAGAAAGATGGACGTAATGTGCAGCTTACCTTTCTTTTAGCCCCTACTTCCGATCTGGAAGCGTCGGGCTCTGATTCCTTATCTTCCGATCATAACGCGGCATGAACCAACACCCGCCCGGTACCGAGGACGAAATGAATAACGGCCTGCCCGAGCAGTCGCACGAGGTACACGGCATTGAGTTTATAGTTGAAGATGTAGAGTTTGAGCTAGCTGAAGCTGAAGCGCTGACCAGCTGGATAGAACGCATAGCTGAGGTACACGAGCACGAAATCGTGCAGCTCACTTATATATTTTGTTCCGATGAGTACCTCCACCGCGTGAACGTGGAGTACCTCGACCATGATACCTATACCGACGTTATTACCTTCGACAACGCCGACATCTCGGATATCATTGAAGGGGATATTTTCATTAGTGTAGAGCGGGTGCGTGAAAACGCCGAGCAGTTGGGCGTACCGTTCTGCGATGAGCTACACCGCGTCATGATTCATGGCATGTTGCACTTGCTGGGCTATCAAGACAAAGACCTACTGAGCCAGACGGCCATGCGCAAAAAAGAGGATTACTGCCTATCTTTGCGCACGTTCTGAGCACGTTGCCTCTTCTCTTTTCTAAGAAATTATCAGAAAACCGCAGGCCGTTTTGAACGGCGGCGGTTTTTTGGTTTTCAGGAACGTACAAGGGCGTATTCGTCGTTGTGCAATCCAATCTAGCAGTCAGGCAGCAACGATGGATAGGTTGTCGTCTGCCTTTTACTTATAAGTGCTTTGCTGTTAGTATGACAGCAAAAAAAGCCCCCCAGCCATGTTTCAGCAAGAAGATTACGATGTTATTGTAGTAGGTGCCGGCCACGCGGGTTGCGAAGCCGCTGCTGCTGCCGCTAACCTTGGCTCCAAGGTGCTGCTCGTAACCATGAACATGAACACTATCGCCCAGATGTCGTGCAATCCGGCGATGGGCGGGGTGGCTAAGGGACAAATTCTGCGTGAAGTGGATGCGCTCGGGGGGCAAAGTGGCATCGTGACTGACAAGACCATGATTCAGTTTCGAATGCTGAATCGGTCGAAAGGACCAGCAATGTGGAGCCCGCGCGCCCAAAGCGACCGGATGCGTTTCGCGGAAGAGTGGCGCCTGACCTTGGAACAAACGCTCAACGTGGACTTCTGGCAGGAAGCCGTAACCGGCTTGCTAGTTGAAGATGAAACCATTGTAGGTATCCGAACGGCCTTGGGCGTAGGGTTTCGTGGCAAGGCGGTGGTGCTTACCAACGGTACCTTCCTTAATGGCCTGATTCATATTGGCGAAAAGCAGTTTGGTGGTGGCCGGGCAGCTGAGAAAGCTAGCTCTGGCCTGACCGAGCAGTTGTTGGAGTTGGGTTTTGAAGCCGGCCGCATGAAAACCGGTACGCCGCCCCGCGTTGATGGCCGCTCCCTGGACTACTCCAAAATGGAAGAGCAGCCCGGCGATGAAATACCCGGCCGCTTCTCTTATCTCGACACGCCTACGCTGGTCAAGCAGCGGCCGTGCTATATCACGTATACCAACCCAGAGGTGCACGAAATCTTGCGCACGGGCTTCGAGAAGTCGCCCATGTTTCAGGGTCGCATTAAGGGATTGGGGCCACGCTATTGCCCATCAGTGGAGGACAAAATCAACCGCTTCGCCGACAAGGACCGCCACCAAATTTTTGTGGAGCCGGAGGGCAGCAGCACGGTGGAAATGTACATCAATGGTTTCAGCAGCTCGTTGCCGGAGGACGTGCAGTACCGGGCGTTGCGCAAAATTGCAGGCTTCGAGAATGCTAAGATGTTCCGGCCCGGCTATGCCATTGAGTACGACTTTTTCCCACCTACCCAGCTCAATCTGACGCTGGAAACCAAGCGTGTGCGCAACCTCTATTTCGCGGGCCAGATTAACGGCACCACGGGCTACGAGGAAGCCGCCTGCCAGGGCCTAATGGCGGGTATTAATGCCCACAACCGCGTCCACGGCAAGCAGCCGTTTGTGCTGAAAAGGAGTGAGGCTTATATCGGTGTGCTCATCGACGACCTTGTGAACAAAGGCACCGACGAGCCATACCGCATGTTTACTTCCCGTGCCGAGCACCGTATCGTGCTGCGCCAGGACAACGCCGATTTGCGCCTTACACCGATGGGCTACGCGCTCGGCTTGGCCTCGGAGGAGCGCATGCAGCGGGTGGAGCAAAAGCAGCGTGAGACGGCGGAGATTATAGAATATTTGCAGAAGAAATCCATTGAGCCAGCCGAGATAAACGGGCTGCTCACGGAACTAGGTTCGGCTACTATCAGCGAGAAAACGCGGGCCGTAAACCTACTTCGCCGTCCCAATGTAGAGCTGGAGCACCTTACACGTCACCTTCCGACGCTCGCGTTGGAGTTGGGCCAGTATCAGGCGGACAGCTTGGAGCAGGCTATTATTGCCATCAAGTACGAATCTTATATTCAGAAGGAGCACTTACAGGCTGCCCGCGTAGGTGAGCTGGAAAACTTCGTGATTCAAGGCCGCTTGGATTACAAGCAGATGCCGGCTTTGTCGCATGAGGCGCGTGAGAAGCTCCTACGCGTACAACCCGAAACGATTGGCCAAGCTGCGCGCATTAGCGGCGTGTCGCCAGCGGATATTTCGGTCTTGATGGTCTACTTAGGAAAGTAATGCTGAATTTTGAGTGCGGAATGAGGCCTGTAGGCTGCGTTTATGGTAGAAATACTTAATTAACGCAGTCTACAAGCTATTTCACAGTTAAAACCGAGCATTCAAAATTTCAACCTGTGTCCTACGAACGTCTGTCAGCCTGCCCGGTGTGCGGCAAAAGCGAGTTTCGCAACAAGCTGGTAGTAGAAGATAAGTCGGTCAGCAAGGAAAGCTTTGCCATTGTGCAGTGCGAGAGCTGCGGCTTTCAGTTCACCAATCCACGGCCCGGCCCAGCTGATATTGGGCGCTACTACGAGTCGGACGAGTACGTGTCGCACAACAGTGGCGCTCAGGGTGTCATCAACCAAGCCTACAAAGTCGCACGGTTTTTTACCATGCGGCGCAAGGTGGCGTTGCTGAATAAAAAAGCCCCCGCAAAGGAAAAGTATTGGATTACGGCTGCGGCACCGGTCATTTTCTGGCGGCTTGCAAGTCAAATGGCTGGCAGGTAGCCGGTGTAGAGCCTAATGCGCGGGCCCGCGAAGAAGCGGCGCGGCGCGTAGGTCAGTCTATTGGCACAAACGATCTGGGGGGCTTTTCTGCCGAGTCGTTCGACGCCATTACGCTCTGGCACGTGCTCGAACATGTGCACGAGCTGACCGCCACGCTCAAGCAGCTTATCAGTTTACTGAAGCCCGATGGCGTGCTGGTAATTGCGGTGCCCAACGTGGAGAGCTTCGATGCCCAGCATTATCGCCAGGATTGGGCGGCCTACGACGTGCCGCGTCACTTGTATCATTTCAGCCCCAAAACCATGACTCAGCTGCTTAAAAAGCATAAGCTTGTGGTTCGCGAAACGTTGCCGCTTCCCTTGGATGCTTACTACGTGAGCATGCTCAGCGAAAAGCACCGTGCCGAGCGTAAGGGAGGATTATTGAGCGTATTAAAAGCCGGCTATAAGTCCAATCAGTACGCAGCCGAGCATGAAGGGCAATATTCCAGCTTAATTTACGTAGCTGCTAAACGGTGAGCTGGCCGTTTCACTAAATCACTAAATACTCATTAATGTCCGTGCGCCCTCGTTTGCTGTTTTTACTAGGAATTGGAGTAGCAATGAGTGGCTGTGCGTCCGTTGGTTCGCCGGAGGGCGGAGCTAAAGATCTGACGCCGCCGAAGCTGGTGCGTACTTCCCCGGAGCAAGGAGCCCGCAACGTGTCGCAGCGCAGTATTCGGCTGGAATTTTCGGAGACGGTGCAGCTGAAGGACTTGCAGAAGAACCTCATTATCGCGCCCGTCATTCCGGAGGAGAATAAATATCAGGTGCGCGAAGACAAAGGTGGCATCACGCTCACCTTTGAGCAGCCCTTCGATAAAAACACGACTTACTCGTTCAATTTCGGTAGCGCCGTTACGGATATCACGGAGAACAACGTAGCGCCCAACGTAATGCTGAGCTTCAGTACGGGTGCCACGTTGGATTCGGGTCGTGTATTCGGGCGCGTGACGGACCTGCTCACCAAACGAACGGCCGAGGACATTTCAGTTATTCTTTACCCTGAGGCTGATACCGCTAATATTCGTCGGGGCAAGCCTTACTATCTGGCGCGCACCGCTAAAAATGGGCAGTATTCTTTCCAAAATTTGCGGGAGGGCCGCTATCGTTTGTTTGCTTTGCAAGACAAGAATAACACCCGCCGCTACGAGGAAGGGGAGAGGATAGCCTACCTGCCGGAGTTGGTTACGGTAGCCCCCGGCCTTGACTCGATTGCGCTCGTGTTGGTGCGCCCAGATGCCCGACGCCCCTTGGCAACCGGCCGGCAGGGCTCGCCCACGCAGTTTAAAGTAAGCTACAACGAAGGCGTCCGTCAGGCCTCGCTGGCGCCTTTGCCTGGTGGTTCCGCAACTGCGCCAGAGGCCGTGGCGCAGCTAAACAATGCGCTACAGGTTGCCGATCAGGGCAGATCAGTGGTGGTTTACAAAACGAAGGCCGTCAGCGAGGGCCGCTATCTGCTATCTGCCACCGACAGCGTGGGCAACGTAGGCCGTGATACGATTAACGTACGATTTCAGGGTAACGCTCCGGCCCGGCGCGGACCAGCTTACACAGTAGAAGGTAATCCGCGGGAAGTGTATTATCAGGGACAGGTTCAATTTGTGTTTACTGAACCGGTTATTTTGCCCCCCAGTCAGCCTTTTGGTACGCTGGTAGAAGACTCCACGGCCCGCCGGCCGCTTCGCCTGCCCCAAGATGGTACGCTCAGCCCCGACCGCGTCCGGTTGACCGTTAGACCGAATTTTAAGGCCCGCAAAACGGCTACCATCATCCTCGATAGTACCGCTATTGCCAGCGTTACGGGTCAGTCGTTGGGGCTGCGGCCACTGCGGCTGCGTATTTCTGAGCAGTCGCCTTCCGGCACACTCTCCGGAGCTATCCAAACCAAATTCACGCGCTACCAGATCCAGCTGATCAACGACACCTTTCAGCCGGTAGCCGTGCTTGATAGTCCGAAAAACCGCTATGTATTCAGCAATATTGCTCCCGGCTCGTATCAAATCCGCGTTCTGATTGATGCCGATGCAAATGGCAGTTGGTATGGCGGCGACCCGCAGTTTAAGCAGCCCGCTGAGCCGGTTTATCTCTTCCCCAAGAAGCTGGACGTACGCGCTAACTGGGAGCAGGAGGAAAATATCACCTTTTAGAAAAGGAGCTTTTCGTACCAATCATCCTTTTTTTGGTAGCTGCCTGCCCGGCATTAACTAGCATAGAAGTATGTAGTTCGCTTCCGGGCTCAGCGCAATTCATAGCTGTCCGCAAGCTGCTGGACTTGGTGCAATAGAAACTCTTCTTACTGAAGTATGCGGGTTTGGCTTGCTAGTGCTACCACAACCTGCGCGCCCGCATCATAGCCGTTTCCCACAGGCTCCCGAATGGTTGAAAACGCTATCCACACAGCGCAAATACACTTCTGGGCGCGCTGGGGGGCTTTTTTATGGTTTTCCACAAGCTATACACGGGGTTATCCACGGGCTTACTCCAGCGCTCGTAATCTGTGGATAATATGGGCGTAACGTGGGGATAACTCGTGGAGAAGTTGCGGACAAGTTTTTTTGTGTGTGTAGATGCCAACACAGCACAGTTCGGCTGTGGATAAGGGTGGACAACTTCTCCGCAGAAAAGACCTAATCCACACTGCCGGTTTCATGTGAATTGTGGATTCGTGGATAACGTCGTGGATTGTGAATAAAGACGATATTTTGCTTTCAATCAATTAGTTACAATCCACACACCCTGTTGATAGCTGGTGCATAAGCCCAAGCTTGTACACAAGTTTTCAGCACTGTTTATAACTCTGAAATCTTATCAACTTATGCACAGCCCTAATGGTGGGGGATTAAAAAAATATTTCTTAAAATTTCTTTTAAAAAGTTATTAACCCTGTGGATAAACCGGGCGTTTCGCAAAAAAGCCCCCCAACACAATTCGCGGCATCTCGCGTATAAAGCAGTTCAGCTTTTGTAAGGCGCCATGCCCTTTGATTACTCGCTCGATTTTAAAAAAGTGGATTTTCGGCAACAGCCAGAGCTTTACCGTGTGGGCAAGGGTGAGCAAGGCGTGCTGCTGGTAGAGCCCTATAAATCGGAAATACTGCCACACTGGCGCTTTCGTACGCCCGAAATAGCGCAGGAATCATCGGAACGGATCTACGAGCTCTTTAAGGGCTATTTGAAAAGCAACGACTTCGTTGGGGCCGATATGGCGCGCAAGTTTCTGCAAATGGGCTTTACCCGGGCTCGTCGCTACGCCAATCATAAGGGTGGGAAAAAGTACGATGGCCCGGTGCCCGATGATAAGAAAGGTCAGAGCGGTTCCCACGGCCGCGCCGAGCTGCCTCGCGCCCCCGAAGACCCCGAGAAAGCTGCCGCTGCCGCCATCTTCAAACAGAAATGGGATCAGGCCCAACACGACCCCGAATACGAACGGCAGCGCGCCGAATTTCAGGCTCGCTACGGCAAGTGAGCCACAGATTCCTACCTTTATCTAAACTTAGACCTCACCCTACGGCTATGATTAAGCCTGACCAACCAACCAGCATGGAAGAAAACGAAATCACCCTGGGCACCGGCATGGGGCCTCTTAAGTTTGGAGCCTCCATGGACGAGGTGCGCGCCCTGATGGGTGAGCCTGAAGAAATTGAAGAGTCGGAGGATGACGATGAGTTCGAGCATCAAGCTTGGAACTACTTGGAGGAGGGCTACTCGCTTTACTTCGACCGCGAAGACGATTATCGCCTCAGCTGCATCGAAACGGACCATCCGGGCTTACGCTTGTTCGGGGAGCCAATTCAGGGCAAAAGCCAGGCTGCCATCGAGGAGCTTATGAGTCGGCATGGCTATACGAATCCGGAAACGGAGCGTATGGAAACTGGCGAAGTGCGCCTCTCTTATGAGAAGGAAATGATTGACTTATACTTCGATGAGGACGAGCTGCAGTTTGTCAACTTTGGCGTGTTCATATCCGACGATTTAGAAGTACAGTGGCCGAGCTAGAATGTAGTTATCCACAATACACTCGTTTTTACCTGTGGAAAAGTGGATAACTACCTACTAATTCGATACTTTACTCACTAAAACCAGTGGAAAAAGCCCCCCAATAGCTTTTCCACATTTATTTACACAATGAGCTAGAGCCAAAAAAGCCCCCCTGATTAAGGGGGCTTTTTTGGCTCTAATCAAGAAGGACTCAACCTTACAGGATAGCTCGGAAGAACAAGAACAGGGCTCCTGACATTACCATAGTTACGGGCAGCGTGAGCACCCAGGCCAGTGCAATGTTGCGCACCATCTGAGGGTTTAGATTCTTCACGCCCCGGTTGGCTACCATAGAGCCAGCAATGGCCGACGATAGAACGTGAGTAGTGGAACTAGGCAAACCGATAGCCGTGGATACCCCAATCATGGTGGCCGCGACCAGTTCGGAAGAGGCGCCCTGCGCATAAGTCAGGTGTTCCTTACCGATGCGCTCACCAATGGTTTTGACGATGCGCTGCCAGCCCACCATCGTACCGATACCCAAGGAAGTAGACACCATAAGCAGCACCCACCATGGCGCATAATCGGTGTAAGTGCGCAGGTCAGTAATACCGGCTTTATAGGTTTCTTGGTCGGATGAGCTTAAGGAAAGCTGCTTACTATCCAGGAGTTTTTTCGTGCGGTTGTCCAGCAGTAGGATGGCTTTACGAATCTCAAAGCGCGCATTCTGGGGCAGTTCGCGCACGCTGGTTTTACCCACAAATACGCTGTCGAGGGCAGCCGTTTGCGTTTGAATATCCACTAAGGTTTTGCGGTCTTCGGCGCTCAGCGCGTTTACGTCCACCTTCTGCACCACTTGTTCTACGCGGGCCAAGGAGGCGCGCATGTCCAACGGGTTCAGGTCGTCGTTGAGGGCAAAAAACGTAGGTACAATGCCAATCAGAATCAGCATAATAAGGCCTACGCCTTTCTGACCATCGTTGGAGCCGTGGAAAAAGCTTACCAGCGTACAGGTCACAATCAGAATAAGGCGAATCCAGAGGGGTGGGGGCTTACGCTTGTGGGGCTCGCGGAAGATAGCCTTGTTGCGCACAAAACGGCGCAGAATAAACATGAGCAGAATGGTCAGTGTGAAGCCAAACAGCGGCCCCACGAGCAGCGCCACGCCGGTTTCACCAGCCTTACTCCAGTTGACGGCCGCGCCGCTGGACTCCGGTAGCAATGAAAACGCAATACCAACGCCAAGTATAGACCCAATAAGCGCGTGCGAGCTGGAAGCTGGGATACCGTAGTACCAAGTGCCTACATTCCAAAGAATAGCCGACAGGATGAGCGCGCCAACCATCGCAATGCCGTGGTACACATTCTGATCAACAAGGCTCTCGACGGGCAGCAAGTACACGATACCCATGGCCACGGCAATACCACCGGCAAACACGCCAATGAAGTTCCAGAAAGCCGACCAAATGACGGCCACCCAGGGGCGCAGGGTATTGGTATAAATAACCGTCGCGACGGCATTGGCCGTGTCGTGAAAGCCATTAACAAATTCGAAAGCGCAGGCCGCTACCAAGCAAAGCATCAGCAGCAGTAACACTTGAGGCTCTAAGCCAAACATAGGAGGGGAAATAGGTACAAAAAAATGGTCGCCCAAAGGTAATGCCACCAAAAACGGGGCAAGATTATCAAATTGTTACCTGACATGATGCGCCAGATTTATTTGTTGTGCACTGAGCTGGAGTTTACAGTCGGGAATACCACTCGCAATGGCCCCGATACGCAAGCAGCCCGGTGCGCGGCCAACTGAGCCATAAAAAAGATTTGGGCAGTGACTGGGGGGCAAATATCAGAACGGTCTGTTCTGGTTGAGCGGGGCTGTAAGCTACGAATCTGTTTTTTCAGTCCTATCAGTTAATTCTGCGGTCTATCTTTGCCCTTATGAGCAACGCGACGCAGAAACCTTCTCTCGAAAATACCCAGCTAAAGGACATTGTGGCCCACGCCAAGGAATACGGCTTCGTATTTCCATCGTCCGAAATCTACGATGGCCTGCAAGCCGTGTACGACTACGGCCCCAATGGCGTAGAGCTGAAAAACAACCTCAAGCAGCTCTGGTGGCGGGCCATGACCCAGCTCAACCAGAATGTGGTGGGCATCGACGCGGCCATCTTTATGCACCCGCTCACCTGGAAAGCCAGCGGCCACGTCGACGGCTTCTCCGACCCCATGATTGATAATCTGGACTCGAAGAAGCGCTACCGCGCCGACGTATTGCTGGAAGAAAAAGCCGCCCAGTACGAAAATGCCGGCGACAAAATACGCGCCGACATGCTGCTGGCCGATATGGGCCGCCTGCTTACGGCCGAGGACCTGACCGGCGTGCGCCAGCTCATCATTGATGAGAAAATTACCTGCCCCGTATCGGGCACTGCCAACTGGACTGAGGTGCGCCAGTTCAATTTGATGTTCTCCACGCAGGTAGGCTCGGTGGCTGATGATTCCAGCTTGATTTATCTGCGGCCCGAAACAGCTCAGGGCATTTTCGTGAACTTCCTGAACGTGCAAAAGTCGGCGCGAATGAAGATTCCGTTTGGCATTGCCCAGATTGGGAAGGCCTTCCGCAACGAGATTGTGGCCCGGCAGTTCATTTTCCGCATGCGGGAGTTTGAGCAAATGGAAATGCAATTCTTCGTGCGCCCTGGCACCGAGATGGAGTGGTACCAGCAGTGGAAAGAAACACGCCTACGCTGGCACGAAGCTCTCGGATTACCCGCTGAAAAGCTGCGCTTTCATGACCACGACAAGCTGGCTCACTACGCCAACGCCGCTGTGGATATTGAATTTGAGTTTCCCTTCGGCTTCAAAGAAATCGAAGGCATTCACTCTCGCACCGACTTCGACCTGACGCAGCACCAAACGTTAAGCCGCAAAAAGCAGCAGTTCTTTGACAACGACCTCGACGAGAACGGCAAGGCCTACGGCAACTATGTGCCTTTCGTAGTAGAAACCTCCGTGGGCGCCGACCGTCTGTTCCTGGCCACACTCTGCCAAGCCTACACCGAGGAAACCATCACGGAAGGGGAGGGCGAGCAGCAGCAAACCAAAACCCGCACCGTGCTACGTCTGCATCCAGCCTTGGCTCCGGTGAAAGCCGCCATTTTCCCGCTGGTGCGCAAAGACGGCTTGCCCGAAAAAGCCACCGAAATCTTCGACGAGCTACGCCATGATTTCCGCCTTGTGTACGAGGAGCGCGATGCCATCGGTAAGCGCTACACCCGCCAGGACCTTATTGGTACGCCGTTCTGCATTGCTGTCGACCACCAAACTTTGGAGGATAACACCGTGACGGTGCGTCACCGCGACTCCCGCGAGCAAACCCGAATGCCGATCAGCGAGCTGCGCAACTACATTGGTGAAGCCGTCAGCTTTAAGCGCATTTTTGAGAAGCTGTAAATCCTATTTAGTAATGCATTAAAAAAGCCCCCCAGAACTAATTCTGGGGGCTTTTTTATAACTAATATCTTAATTATCGCCCAGCCAATCGGTGGCCTCGCGGCGGGAAGTAAAGTAATTGAATTCGACTTGCTGGGGGGCAAATGCGCGGTCGAAGGAGGGGGAGTAGCAGCCCATCTGGTGTTGGTACTGACCCTCCGAGAGCAAAGCCGCAATAAACAATGGGCGCGACGAGTGAGCCGGCAAGTGACGCATGATGGGCGCTAACAGAAACTCCTCGTCATCGTCGGTGGGTGGAGCGTTGCGCTTCAGATCCAAAAGCAACTTATCCACACCCAGATTGTGCATAGCTTCAAGCGCCAGCTGATACACTTTTTCAAATGTTTCCGCCAATGAGGCCGCCGCGTACTGCAGCTGCATGGTAGCAGTAGCAGCATGATAAGCGAGGGACACAGTGGGCGTTTGGTACAAAATCATGGAAGCGGGACAGTGGCGAACCAGTGTCTAAAACGGCATTGGGGGGCAAAAATTGCGGTGATCGGACTTTTACGAGGGTTGAAGTGTATGTGTTTACAACTTTTTAGGTTGAAAGATTCAAATGCCTCTTGTTCGGTTGCCTGGGGAAACTGTCGGAGGTCGAAAACTTGTAGGCTTACTACCTACTCGGCTTTCCGTACCTTTGCTGCATTTTAACGGCCTATGTGGAGCTCTCTTGCGCTTTTCGTCATCAAGCAGCGGCGGATTCTTATCCTGCTCATAGCCGCGATGACAGTATTTATGGCTTGGAAAGCCAAAGACGTAGAAATGACCTACGACTTTGCCCAAGTTGTGAGCCCGGACGATCCGGACGTCGTCTACTTTCAGAATTTCAAGAAGACGTTTGGGGAAGACGGCAACGTGCTCGTGCTGGGCTTGCAGGACAGCAGCGTGTATAAGCTGGGCAACTTCACCGAGCTACGCAACCTCACCGATACCCTGAGTGGCGTAGAAGGCGTGAACGGCGTGTTGTCGGTCACAAAGGTTTTTGCTTTGCGCAAAGACACTGCTACGCAGCAGTTTAAAGCCGTCCCAATCTTCCAAAAAGCCCCCGAAACGCAACGCGAGCTAGACAGCCTGATGCGGGAGGTGAATCGGGTCGAGTTCTACAAAGGCCAACTCATTTCGCCTAGCACGGGTGCTACGCTCCTGGCCCTCACCATGGACCCTAAGTACTTGAATTCGTCGCGCCGCCAGGCCGTGATGAATGAGATTTTGGGGCACGCAGAGGCTTTTAGCGAGAAAACGGGCATCCGGCTGCACTACGCCGGCCTGCCCTACGTGCGCTCCACCATGACCACAAAGGTGGCAGCCGAAATGAAGTTTTTTGTGCTGCTTACGGTGCTCATGATGGGTGCTACCCTGTTTATGTTCTTCCGAACGTGGGCAGCCGTTATCTTCCCCATCCTAGTGGTGTTGGTAGTGGTAATCTGGTGCGTGGGCACCATGGTGCTGCTAGGGTACAAAATCAACCTGCTGACTGGCCTGATTCCCAGCATCCTGATTGTTATCGGGGTTCCCAACTGCACATACCTGCTCTCTCGTTACCATTATGATTACCGCAAATCGGGTAATCAGATCCTGGCCATGACGCGCGTCGTGCGCAAAATTGGATTGGTGACGTTGATGAATAACACGACGACAGCCGTCGGTTTTCTTGTCTTCTGCTTCACCGACATTGCCATCCTGTATCAGTTTGGCCTGATTGCTACGATCAATATTTTCGTGGCCTTTGCCGTCTCGTTTATTCTGATTCCGGCGGTGTTTACGTACCTGCCGCCGCCTACGCCCAAACAGCTAGAACACCTTGACGCTAAGCCGCTAACCAAACTGCTGGAATTCTTTGAACATCTGGTGTTGGAGCGCCGCCCCACGGTCTATCTGATTGGAGCGGGCCTCGTCGCCATCTCCTTATTGGGTATCACGAAGATCAAATCTGTCTCCTATATGGTGGACGATTTGCCTAAGGAAAGCTCCGTTAATAGCGACTTAAAGTTCTTTGAGCAGCATTTCAACGGCATCATGCCCTTGGAAATAGTGATTGACACGGGCAAGAAGCAGGGCATCCTGAAGATCAAGAATTTGGAGAAGATGGACCGCTTGGAGAAATTCCTACGCACCCAGCCAGTTCTGTCATCACCAGTCAGCATCGTTACTTTCCTAAAGGCTTCTACCCAAGCTTTCTACAACGACAATCCGGAGTATTACCGCCTCCCCGACAACTCCGAGAAGAACTTCATCCTGAGGTACTTGGCTAAGTCAAGAGGGAAAGAATCGGCGAATGGTCCGATGAGTGACAAGTTGTTACGTTCCTTCGCTGATTCTACCGGCCAGCGGGCCCGCATCTCTCTCAAGATTGCCGATATCGGTTCTCGTAACCTCGATACCCTGATTACTCGTCAAATTCAGCCCCAGATTCAAGAGATCTTTAATGGCTCGGGTATGACGGTTAAGCTGACGGGCACGACTATTCTCTTTACCAAAGGCAACGAGTACCTGATTAACACGCTGAAGGAGAGTATTATAATTGCCTTCGCGCTAGTTGGGTTGGTTGTACTGATTCTGTTCCGCTCGGTGCGGGCGGTGTTCTTTACGCTGCTGCCCAACTTAGTTACGCTTATCCTGACTGGGGGGCTAATGGGCTACTTCGGTATTCCGCTCAAGCCCAGTACTGCCCTGATTTTCAGTATTGCCTTGGGTATCGATGGCGATAACTCCATTCACCTGATAGCCAAATTCAGGCAAGAGCTAGCCGTGAATGGGCGCCGCGTGAAGGCCGCTATCAGCACTACCTTGCGGGAGGCGGGAACTAGTATGATTTATACCAGCATTACACTGTTCCTGGGCTTTAGTGTGTTTGCTTTCAGCGAGTTTGGTGGCACCAAAGCCTTGGGGTTGCTGATGTCGGCGAGCTTGCTCATTACCAACTTCTCTAACCTGATTCTGCTTCCCTGCCTGCTCGTGACGTTTGAGCACGGCAAGGATGAGACCATCGATCAATCACTACTTCAGCACTACGACGACGATTATCACCAAGAAGACGATGACGTAGAGCTTAACCTCAGCCGTATGACGGTGAAGAGGTTAGGTACCGAAAGCTAGTCTTCTTTAACGATTGCCTCAACCCCTAGCCCCTTCTCCTAGGGGAGAAGGGGGACTAATTCTACTTACTAGATGACTAGAACAAACTAGTTTTCTAGAATAACTAAAAGCTAGTTCCCCTTCTCCTTAGGAGAAGGGGTTAGGGGTTGAGGCCCGCCAGAACTACAATACCCGCACATGAAATACACCGAATACAAACAGCCGCTTAACTACGCCCAGGTTGGTACTGACATCCTTAAATGGTGGCAGGAAAACGGCATTTTTGAGAAGAGCGTGAGCACCCGCGAGGGCCAGCCCACCTATGTGTTTTACGAAGGTCCGCCGTCGGCCAACGGGGCGCCGGGTATTCACCACGTCATGGCCCGGACGGTGAAGGATATCTTCTGCCGCTACCAGACCTTGCTGGGCAAGCAAGTGTCGCGCAAGGGCGGCTGGGATACCCACGGTCTGCCGATCGAGCTACAGGTAGAAAAGGAGCTGGGCATCACGAAGGAGGATATCGGCAAGAAGATTTCCATTGCCGATTACAACCAGCGTTGCCGCGAAACCGTGATGCGCTTCAAGGCGCAGTGGGATGACCTGACCCAGAAAATGGGCTATTGGGTTGACCTCGACGACCCCTACATCACCTTCGAGCCGGAGTACATCGAAAGCTGCTGGGCGTTGCTCAAGAAGCTCTACGACAAGGGTTTATTATACAAAGGCTACACCATTCAGCCTTACTCACCCGCGGCCGGCACTGGCCTTTCCTCGCACGAGCTAAACCAGCCCGGCACCTACCGCGACGTGAAGGACACGACCATCGTGGCGCAGTTTAAAGTGAAGCGGGATGAGGCTTCAGAGAAGCTGTTTACTGGTGTAGATAACTCGGTGGAAGACTTGGGGGGCAATTCTGCTTCTGGGGGGCAAATCGATACGTTCATTCTCGCCTGGACTACCACGCCTTGGACTCTGCCTGCCAATACAGGTTTGGCTGTAGGCAAGAACATCCGCTACGCGCTAGTGATCACCTTCAATCCGTACACATATCAACCTATTCGGGTGGTGCTGGCTAAGGATTTGGTGAATCGTTATTTCACAGAAAAAGGTGCTGAAGCTTCTTTAGGAGACTATAAAAGTGGCGATAAAGTATTGCCTTGGCGTTTGGAAGGCGAGTTTTTAGGTCAAGACCTCGTAGGTATCAACTACGAACGTCTGTTCGGCCAGAACAAAAATTTTCCTGCATTCGAAGGCGAAGAAAAAGGCTTCCGTGTCGTTGCCGGCGACTTTGTGACGACCGAAGACGGTACTGGTATCGTGCACATCTCGCCCACGTTTGGCGCTGATGACTTCCGCGTAGCCCAACTCAATGACATCCCAGCCCTGCTGGTGACCGATGCCGAAGGTAAACTCACGCCTATCGTGGATCGGACGGGCCGCTATGTGCCGCAGATGGGCGAGTTTGGAGGGCGTTTGGTGAAAAACTACGACGGCCACGACGAGACCGGTGCCGACTACAAAACTCTGGACGAGAGCATCGCCATCCGGATGAAAGGAGATGGCACGGCCTTCAAAGTGGAGAAGTACGAGCATACCTACCCGCACTGCTGGCGCACGGATAAGCCCGTGCTGTACTACCCACTCGACTCCTGGTTTATCAAGACGACGGCAGTCAAAGATCGCCTCATTGAACTCAACAAAACCATCAACTGGAAGCCTGAAAGCACAGGCTCCGGCCGCTTCGGCAACTGGCTCGAAAACCTGGTAGACTGGAACCTAAGCCGCTCGCGTTATTGGGGCACGCCGCTGCCCATCTGGCGCAGTCAGGATGGCTCGGAGGAAATCTGCATTGGCTCCATTGCCCAGCTGAGCGCTGAAATCGACAAAGCCGTGGCTGTCGAGATCATGACCCACAACCCGCTGACGGCTGGGGGGCAAATTGACCTGCACCGGCCCTACGTGGATGATATTTTCCTCGTATCGCCCACCGGCCAGGCCATGTACCGCGAAACGGACCTCATCGACGTGTGGTTCGACAGTGGCGCTATGCCCTACGCGCAGTGGCACTACCCACTCGAAAATGAAGCAAAATTCCAAAAGAACTTCCCCGCCGATTTCATTGCCGAAGGTGTAGATCAAACCCGCGGCTGGTTTTTCACTCTGCACGCCCTGGGCGTGATGCTGGAAGACTCGGTAGCATTTAAGAACGTGATTGCCAACGGTTTGGTGCTAGCCAAAGATGGGCAAAAGATGAGCAAGCGCCTCGGCAACGCCGTCGATCCGTTTGCCACCATCCAGCAGTTTGGCCCCGATGCCACCCGCTGGTATCTCATCGCTAATGCACCACCATGGGACAACCTCAAATTCGATCCCGCTGGCGTGACGGAGGTGCAGCGCCGCTTCTTCGGGACGCTGTTCAACACGTACTCTTTCTTCGCGCTCTACGCCAACCTCGACGAGTTCCGCACCCGCGAGTTTGACCGTATTCCGCTTACTGATTTAAGTGAGTTGGACCGCTGGGTGTTGTCGAAATTGCAGTCTTTGATTCTGGAAGTCAGGGGGCATTATGACAACTATGACCCCACCAAAGCGGCCCGCGCCATCCAGGATTTCGTCACCGATCAGCTCTCCAACTGGTACGTGCGTCTCTCGCGTCGCCGTTTTTGGAAGGGCGAGTTGACCACGGATAAAAAGGCCGCTTTCGAGACCTTGCAGGAATGCTTGGTGGTCGTGGCGCAGCTGATGGCGCCCATCGCGCCCTTCTTCGCCGAGTGGCTTTATAAGAACATGACCGACGGCATGCGTCAGGAAGCATTGGCGAATAACACGCCATTGGCTCCCGAATCGGTACACCTCACGCTGCTTGTAGAAGCTAATACTAGTCGGATTGACACGGCTTTGGAGGAGCGTATGGAACTGGCTCAGCGCATCAGCTCTTTGACCCACTCGCTGCGCAAAAAGTCGGTGCTAAAAGTGCGCCAGCCCTTGCAGCGCATCTTGGTACCCGTGCTGAACGATACCACCCGCGACCAGGTAGGCTTGGTGGAAGACCTGATTTGCGCCGAGGTAAACGTGAAGCACGTGGAGTTTTTGGACGACACGAGCGGCGTCTTGGTGAAGTCGGTGAAGCCCAACTTTAAGCGTTTGGGTCAGCAATATGGCCCGAAGCTGAAAGCTGTGGCGGCCCGCATTCAGCAGATGACGCCCGAGGAAATCAGCGTGCTGGAATCGACCGGAACGCTGGCCGTGGAAGTAGGAGGGGAGCAGCTGAATTTGGCCCCCGACGACGTAGAAATCCGCACCGACGACCTGCCCGGCTGGCTCGTAGCCACCGATGGTCCGCTCACCGTGGCGCTCGACGTGACCTTGACCGACGAGCTGCGCCGCGAAGGTGTGGCCCGCGAGCTGGTGAACCGTCTGCAAAACCTGCGCAAGGACAGCGGCCTGGAAGTGCAGGACAAAATCCGCATCACGCTAGGCGGCGAGCAGCCTGATTTGGCGGCCGCCGTGCAGTTCTTTGGCGACTATATCCGCACCGAAACCCAGGCGCTTTCGCTCACCTTCAACCCGGAGCTGACGGGCGGCGTGACGCTGGAGTTTGATGACTACAGCGTGCCGGCTCAGCTTGAGGTGGTAACTGCTTGATACTGAATAGCCAACCGAGACGTAAAAAGCTCGGTTGGTATAACCTCGCACAAAGCATTGGAGGGTGCGTTTAAAGTCGTTCAAAAACCCATAAATCAGGCCCAAAACGGCACAAAATGCCCCCCGGAGCTTGTACTCAAGCGTTAGAAGCACAAGAATGAAGTACTGGAAATATTACTTGCTGGCCTTATTGGTTATCCTCATCGATCAGGTCTCGAAATGGGCTGTGCACGCCTACATGGAGCCAGGAATGCCAGGCGAAATTCCGCTCATCGGCGACTGGTTTAAGCTCCACTACACCCTCAATCCAGGTATGGCTTTCGGGGTGGAACTGCCGGCGCCCTACGGCAAAATCATCCTGACGACCTTTCGCCTAGTAGCCGTCACGTTTATTGCCTACCTCATTCGCAAGCACAGTTTCCGGCACACGCATCCCGGCCTGCTGGCATGTGGGGGGCTTATTTTGGGCGGTGCCATCGGCAACCTGATTGACTCCATGTTCTACGGTGTGATCTACAACAACGCCCCTTTTGAAGCGCCTACGCCCTGGCTGCACGGACAGGTAATCGACATGATTTACCTTGACCTTTATGAAGGTTTTCTGCCCATGAGTTGGCCGCTAATCGGTGGTTCTCACCTCTCGCTGTGGCCCATTTTTAACATCGCTGACTCAGCAATCTTTATCGGAGTAGCGCTTATTCTACTCAATCAAAGCAAGTTTTTCCAGCACGAAGATTCGCCTACGAAAACCGTAGTACCTCACCGCGACACCGAGCCCACCTCTACTGAGCACGTTCAGTTGTAGAATTTAAAGTTTGCTCTAAAAAACTTCTGTCATCCTGACGAAGGAAGGACCTTATCATACTAGAACAAGTCTTTGTTAGGCTACTCGTTCTACGTGATAAGGTCCTTCCTTCGTCAGGATGACAGCCGTTTTAGGTAGCTTTGGTTTTAGCGCCGTCTTGCTCTTTTGTTTCCTCTTTTAGCTTATTCACTCCGTGCAGCCTCTCCTCACCGTCTCCAATCTCACCATCGACTTCACCTCTCACCGCGGCGACGTGCGGGCAGTGAACGATGTGTCGTTTGAGCTGCGTCGGGGCGAGACGCTGGCTATCGTGGGTGAATCAGGATCGGGGAAGTCGGTGACGTCGCTGGCGTTGATGGGGCTGATACAAATGCCCCCCGGCCGGGTCACCACGGGCCAGACGCGGTTTCAGTCGGAGGAGTTGGGCGAAATTGACTTGCTAAAGCTTTCCGATGAGCAGCTGCGGCGGGTGCGGGGCAACGAAATTTCGATGATTTTTCAGGAGCCGATGACCTCGCTAAACCCCGTGCATACCTGCGGGGCCCAGGTCGTGGAAGCCTTGCGTTTACATACGTCGCTGTCCGCGAAAGACGCCGAAGCCCGAACTATCGAGCTGTTCGCTACCGCCCAGCTGCCGCGGCCGGAGAAAATCTTCAAAGCCTATCCGCACGAAATATCTGGGGGACAGAAGCAGCGCGTGATGATTGCCATGGCCATGGCCTGTAACCCCGCCATCCTCATCGCCGACGAGCCCACCACCGCCCTCGACGTGACGGTGCAGGCCCGCATGCTTCAGCTCATCGACGACCTGCGGCGCCAAAATAACACGGCCGTTCTCTTCATCACCCATGACTTGGGAGTGGTTGCCGAAATCGCCGACCGCATCCTGGTGATGTATCGGGGAAAGGTGGTAGAGCAGGGCCTCGTGCTCGATATTTTTACAAACCCCCAGCACCCCTATACGAAAGGCCTTTTGGCCTGTCGGCCCAAGCTCTCCGTGGGTAAGCAGCGTTTGCCGGTTGTAGCCGATTTTATGGCTGAAGACGCTTTCGGCCAACTAACCGAAATAAGCTCTCCTCAGCCTGAAGCTCCTAGCGTTGAGCCAGATAGAGCCCCGGTGCTAACCGAAAACATGCCAGTCGAAATCCCCAAAATGTTCCACGGGGAACATTTTACGCCAGTTTTTGACCTAAAATCGACTTCAGAATCTACTATTTCAGAGCCTGTTTTGGGGGGCAATTTAGCTACCAAAAACGGTTTGAAACCAGCCGAAACTACCGGGCCGGTATTACTGCGGGTGGAAGGGTTGAACGTGCACTTTCCCATCCGCAAAGGCTTGTTCAATCGGACCAAAGAGTACGTGCGAGCAGTTGATGGCGTGAGCTTCGACATTTATCCGGGCGAGACGGTGGGGCTGGTAGGCGAGTCAGGCTGCGGCAAGACGACGCTAGGTCGGGCCTTGTTGCGCTTAGTGGAACCAACGGCGGGTCGCATTCTGTTCGAAGGCACTGACCTGGCTACGCTGCCGGCGGGCGAGTTGCGGCGACGGCGGCGTGAGTTCCAGATGGTGTTTCAGGACCCCTACGCGGCGCTCAACCCAATGATGACGGTAGGAGAGGCCATCATCGAGCCCATGCAGGTACACGGTGTGGGCGGCACCAAACAACAGCAGAAGGCAAAGGTGATGGAGCTGCTGCGCACCGTAGGGCTGCGCGAGGAACATTACCTGCGCTATCCACACGAGTTTTCGGGTGGGCAGCGCCAGCGCATTTGTATTGCGCGAGCCTTGGCCTTACAGCCTAAGTGCATCATCTGCGATGAGTCGGTGTCGGCGCTAGACGTATCGGTGCAGGCCCAGGTGCTGAACTTGCTCAACCAGCTCAAGCGGGATTTCGGCATTACCTACCTTTTCATCACCCACGACTTGTCGGTGGCCCGGTTCATGTCGGATCGGCTGCTGGTAATGAACAAAGGGCAGATTGTAGAGAGCGGACCAGCGGCGGCTGTTTATGCTAATCCGCAGCACGATTACACCCGCACGCTGCTCAGTGCCATCCCGAAAGATGAGCCATCTGATATCCGGGCGGCCCAGGCACGGCGAGCGGCGGAAGTAGCGTAGGGTTCGACTTCTATTCAGTGAGTCGTTGAATAGGGGGTAAGCAAAGAGGCGGTCATGCAGAGCGCAGCGAAGCATCTCGCGTGCTGATGTTGCCAAAGTAACTTCAATCAAAAAAGGCGATCATGCTTGATCTGGCGTCCGCCTGTCGAAGCATCTCTACCGCTTCGTTGCCAGACCGTTGAGATTAGTATTGCGGTAGAGATGCTTCGACAAGCTCAGCATGACAGTACCTAACTCATCAAGACTGCCTGGCTTTCTTGTCATTTTCTATCCAGCAACTCGAATCTAGCTGGGGGGCTTTTTTACCCATTATCTACCACCAGCAACAATTATATAACCCATCATTATTCGCAGTAAATAGTTCTTTTCCCTAATATTTCGTAGTATCTACTTTGAGGCGTCGAAGCTGTTGCTTCCACCCAACCTCAACCGCCTTACCGGCGACATCAAATTTTTGCTTAACCCCGGAGAAACGCGCTTGCGTATACTCCAACCTACCTATACTCGGCCGCCTGCGAAAACGACAACCACTGGGCGGCACCTTCTTTTCGAATGAAGAAACAAGATGAATCTGCAGCTCCCCGCGCCCCTCGCGCGAAAGCTGCTCGCGGCGAAAAAGCCGCTGCTGCCCCCGTTACCAAAACGCAAGTGTACCGGGTATTTGCCGACAACCCCGGCAAAGTATTTTCCTACCGTCAACTCTCGCGCCGCTTGGGCGTGACCACTAAAGAGCAGCGCGAAGAAGTGTTTGATCACCTCAAAGCCCTGCGCAAATCCAATCAGCTTACCCTGCTCCAAAACGACGACTACCGCCTCACTGATCCAGCCGCGCTACGCATGCAGCCCGACGCCGGCCAGCGCCCTGAGCGCAGTCGTAATAAGGGGGGCAAATCTCGGCCAGATGGCGCTGCTATTGAGGCTCAGTTTGGGCAGGATCCCTTAGTACATCGTCGCCGCGATGCTGGCTTCGACTTTCCTGGCGACGACCGTCAGCGCTTTCGCGAGCGGCCCAGTTCCGGTGGCGACATCATCACCGGTACGGTAGCGCTGGCCACCAATAAGTACGCTTTCGTGGTAAGCGAGGAAAGCGAAAACGACATCCGCGTTTTCACCGACCGCCTAAAGTTTGCCATGAACGGCGACACGGTACGAGTACGTCTGCGCGGTGAGCGTGATGGCCGCCCGGTGGGCGACGTGTTGGAAGTAGTCAAGCGGGAGAGGGAAGAAATAGTAGGCCAACTGACGGTGCAGAACGCCGGCTTCGGCTTCGTATCTCCCGACCATCGCAAGATGTACTTCGATGTCTTTGTGCCCCACGAAGGCATTAAAGATGCCCGTAGCGGCGAGAAAGTACTTGTGCGCATCACGGAGTGGCCCGAGGCCCCCGGACGTCAGCCTGTGGGCGAAATCGTGCGTTCTTTTGGACAAGCCGGCGAGAACGAAGCCGAGATCAACGCCATCATGGCGGAGTTCGGGTTGCCGTTTGAGTTTCCCCAGGATGTAGAAGAAGAGTCGGAAGGCATTTCGGACCGCATTCAGGAAGATGAAATTGCGCGCCGCCGCGACTTCCGCGACATTACCACCTTCACCATCGACCCCGTCGACGCCAAGGATTTTGACGACGCGCTATCCATTCAAAAGCTAGAAAACGGCAACTGGGAAATCGGCGTTCACATTGCCGACGTTACCCACTATGTGCGGCCCGAGTCAATGCTGGAGCGCGAAGCTCGCCACCGTGCAACGTCCGTTTACTTAGTCGACCGCGTGATTCCGATGCTTCCCGAGCGCCTGTCGAATGGCTTGTGCTCGTTGCGGCCGAATGAAGACAAGCTGACCTTCTCAGCCGTGTTTGAACTCGACGATAACGGCAAGCTCTACGACTCCTGGTTTGGCAAAACCATCATTCACTCCGACCGGCGCTTTGCTTATGGCGAAGCCCAGGAACGAATCGAAACGGGGGAGGGTGACTACGCCGAAGAGGTAAATACGCTGAACAATATTGCCAAAAAGCTGCAGGCCCAACGCTTCAAGAAAGGCGCGATTGGCTTCGAAACCCAGGAGGTAAAATTCCAGCTGGATGAGAACGGCAAGCCAGTGGGCGTGTATGTGAAGGAGCGCCAAGATGCGCACAAGCTCATCGAGGAGTTTATGCTGCTGGCTAACCGCAAAGTGGCCGACTTCGTGTTCCAGAAAAAGAAGACCAAGCCGCGCTTCACAATGGTGTATCGTACCCACGATGCTCCGGATGCCGACCGTCTGCAGAACTTCGCTTTGTTCGCCAAAAAGTTCGGCCACGACCTGAACCTAGAGAACCCGAAGAAACTCAGCAACGAGCTGAATAGCCTGTCGGAAAACGTAGTGGGCAAGCCCGAGCAGAACGTGATTCAGACACTGGCTATCCGTACCATGGCTAAGGCCAAGTACACGACGGAACCGCTGGGTCACTTTGGTCTGGCCTTCGACCACTATTCGCACTTTACCTCGCCCATCCGTCGCTACCCCGATATGATGGCCCACCGCTTGCTGGAACACTACCTGCAGGGGGGCAAAAATGTGGAAGCCGAGCCCGTGGAAGAAGAGTGCAAGCACTCCTCGGAGCGGGAGAAGCTAGCCGCCAATGCCGAGCGCGCCAGCATCAAATACAAGCAGGTGGAGTACATGGCGGCCCGCGTAGGCGAGCAGTTCAAAGGCGTCGTATCGGGCCTCACCGAGTGGGGTATGTACGTGGAAGTGGAGGAGAACAAGTGCGAAGGTATGATCCGAGTGAGCGACATTCCCGGCGACTTCTTCGAACTCGACAAGGACAATTACCGCCTCGTCGGGCAGCGCACCAAGCGTATTATTCAGTTCGGCGACGAGCTGCAAGTCATCGTGAAAGCCGCGAACCTGCTTGATCGTACTATCGACTTCGAACTGGTAGATGAGCGCCCTATGTCGCAGCGCCGCAACGATGCGCCTCGCCGCGAGGAAAACGGCCGTGGCCGTCGGTCGGAGCGTGGCCCTGAGCGGGACCGAGGCGGCAAGAGCAGCGGTGGCCCAGGTGGTGGCGGTAAGCGTCGCCGCTAAGTAGTGGCCTTTTAAAATAAGAAAGCCTGATGGCTGCACGGTGTGCGGACGTCAGGCTTTTCTGTTGAGCTAATTTGCCCCCCAGCGTTGCGTCTAATCTACTCCAACGCGTTCCTCCGTACCTTTCCAGCCCCAATTCATCTTGCCCCTGTGAGCCCCACTGATTTCACGCAAAAAATAACTGCCGCCCTGGCTAGTCTTGAGTACGGTCAGCAGCCAGTAGCCCTCTACGAGCCCATCCGCTACATCATGGCGCTGGGGGGCAAACGCATCCGCCCTTTGCTTACGCTGATGGGCGCCCATCTCTTCACCGACGAACTAGATCCTGTGTTACGGCCGGCGCTGGCCACGGAGGTTTTTCACAACTTCACCCTGCTCCACGACGACATCATGGATCAAGCTCCCTTGCGCCGGGGCCAGCCCACGGTGCATGAGAAGTGGAACGCCAACGTAGCTATCCTGAGCGGCGACGTGATGCTGGTCCGGGCCTACGAGCTGTTCCTAGACGTACCGCCAGCGCTATTGCCAACGGTGCTGCGCAAGTTCAGCCAAACGGCCGCCGAGGTATGCGAAGGCCAGCAGTGGGACATGGATTTCGAGACCAATGAACAGGTCTCCATTGAGCAATACCTGGATATGATTCGGCTGAAAACGGCTGTGCTACTTGGCTTCTGTCTGGAGCTGGGAGCCCTGCTCGGCGGTGCCTCCACTGCGGATGCCGACCACCTGCGCCAGTTCGGAACCGACGTGGGCATTGCCTTTCAGCTACGCGACGATCTACTCGATGTGTATGGCGACGCAGCCACTTTCGGCAAGCGCGTGGGCGGCGACATCGTGTCGGATAAGAAAACCTTCCTGTTACTCACGGCCCAAGCCCAAGCAAAAGCCCCCCAGCAAACTGTACTGGCGCAGCACCTCGGTCAGCCAGTCGCGGATGTTGCGGCCAAGGTGCAGGCCATTACGGAAGTGTACGACCAGCTTGGTATTCGCTCCCAAACCGAAGCGCTCATCAACGACTACTTCCAAGATGCTCTGCAGCACCTAGAGCACGTAACCGCACCGGCCGAGCGCAAGGCCATTTTGCGGCAGTGGGCATTAGAGCTAATGGCTCGCGAGAGTTAGTCTCATGTTCTGGCCAAATTTAGGCCCGCTGGCAGCATCTTGCGGTTTAAGTTGACTTGGTTATTACTGGTGCCGTCAAAGGCGCATAGGAGCCGTAAATGCGGCTTTCTTCTTATTACCTCTTTATTTGTCTCCTGATGCTTAATCTGAATGTGGTGCTCGTGCTCGTTATCCTGACGGGGGGCATTTCCTTATACGCCTGGTCAAACCCAACTCTGCGGGAAAGCTGGATCATGACGCCCTTTCTGGTGCGCCGCCGCAACGAGTGGTACCGCTTCCTCACGTCCGGCTTTCTGCATGCCGACTGGATGCACCTCATCTTTAACATGCTGGCCTTTTACTCCTTTGGCGGCCTCATTCAGGATGTCTTCGTGCAGGTGTTTGGCGTGATGGGCGGTATCTGGCGCTTTCTATTGCTGTATCTGGGGGGCATTATTGTGTCGGATATCCCCACTTATTTACGCCATCGCAACGACCCCAACTACCACAGCCTAGGTGCGTCGGGTGGCGTCGCCTCCGTGATTTTTGCCAGTATCCTGTTCCGGCCTATTGAGGGAGGGATTTATATCTTCCCTATTCCCTTCGCCATTCCAGGCGTCATCTTCGGAGTGCTATACCTTGCCTATTCTTATTATCAAGGCCGTAAGCAAGGCGATAATATCAACCACGACGCGCACTTTTATGGCGCCATCTACGGCATAATTCTTACCCTGATACTGGTTCCTGTTTCCGGCTCTATTTTCTGGAAAGAAATTCAATCATACTTATTTAATTAGCTGATAATCAATTAATTAAATATTAAAAATAAGCATAATCATATCTAATATATCAGCAGGTGCGTAAAGGGCATCATAACAACATTTCTCCCCTTCCAAAGACACCTGCTATGAACAAGCTTCTCACTCTAACGAAACGCCTGCCGGTTGCGGCCCTATCTCTTTCTCTCACGCTATCGCTGTTACTCAGCAGCTGCTCCGGTCGCCGTAGCGATGGCACAACTACTATTGCCGGTATTATTTATTTGGCCTTAGCAGTTCTTGCCGTCATTAGCCTCATTAAGCAGGATTGGCCAATCGGTAAAAAAATCATTTGGGGTCTGGTAATATGGTTCTTCCCTTTCCTTGGCTCTATTATTTATTTCCTGTTCTCAGGACGCAGATAACCTGCGCTGACATTATAAAAAAGGCCCCGACGTTATCTTACGTCGGGGCCTTTTTGTGTTTATTACTTTAGGCAAACTGCTGACTCCGCTATTGGCTTTTCAGTAAACGCTGCTTTTCCAGTCGGGCTGTATGCTTAATTAAGGTACCCATATTGGCTATTTCTGTCACGCGCCAGTAGTCGCCCTGGTCCAGCATTTTCAGTTCCACTACGAGAGTCGTGTCGTACTGTGGTTGCGTTATTTCTAAACCAACTAAGGTTTGCCCGTCCTGTTGATTCACGTATTTAATTCCTTTGAATGCTGGATTCGGACCAATAACCCGTCCGGCCAGCCCAAGCACCGATATATTCATTCCGCCAATCTGTTGCCCCGCTGCGGCCGCTTTTTCCGCCGAGCCTGACTCGATGTACTGTCGTACTTCTTGCTGCGCAGACTTCGCCAGCTGGGGTTTCAGTAGTCGTAAGGCGCTTTGAATAATATGTCCATTCACGTTTAACCCTTCCAGCGCGGAGCTTTCATCCGCTACCTGATCTACTAGGTTGCGTGCTACCCTATCGATGTCTACGTAGCGCTCAAAAGTAGCCACATCATGTATGCGGACGGCATTAGCAGCCTGTGCGAGTGAGTACTGCGGACTAGCTGTTACCACCGTGTGATAGTACCAGTAACCGCCAACGGCGACAATAATAATTAGTAATCCGAGCAACAAAGCTTTCTTCATAGAATGTGGTAGAGGGAAATGAGTACACAAGGGGCAAAAGTACCGTATTCCACTACCAGTCTGTGGCTCGAATGAATGCTGGAAATAGAATCCGCTCAACGAATCGGCAACGGATAATCTGTGGTACTTTTTCCGCTAAAGCTATCCAGCAAAGAGGTGCACGCGTATTCAGAGTTTCGTAAACCGCTGAAAATGCCCCCCAAGAATCTTTCTATCCCTGAAATCCACGGTCATCGTGGTTGCCGCGGCTTACGTCCCGAGAACACGCTTGCGGGCTTTCTACATGCCTTAGAGCTTGGAGTAGATGCCTTGGAATTAGATGTCATTATCTCCGCCGATGAGCAGGTGGTTGTATCACACGAGCCCTGGCTATCAGCTGCCATTTGCCAGGATGCCGCCGGCAAGCGCATTGACCCCGCAAGAGAGCGTGAGCACAATCTTTTTCAGATGCCTTACGCTGCTATCCGCCACTACGATTGCGGCTCTATACGCAACCCCCGCTTTCCGCAGCAGCAACCAGAAGATGCTTGCAAACCCCTGCTCCAGGAGGTCATTATGAAGGCGAATACGTACGCACATGAACTCAGCCGGCCACTACCATTTTTTAGTATCGAGATTAAAAGTAGCCCGGCTGGCGATGGCATATTTCATCCCTCACCGCCACACTTTGTTGAGTTGGTTTTAACGGTTGTGCATGCTACTGATATAGCTGCGCGAACGACACTGCTGAGCTTCGATAAACGAGTTTTACAAGCCGCCCGAAGCCAGGTTTCAGCCTTGCCTTTGTGCTTGCTGGTTGAGGATAAACAACCCCTTGCTGAGCACTTAAATGAGCTTGGGTTTGTACCCGCCGTTTACGGTCCTGAGCACAGCCTCGTCAATGAAAAACTGGTAGCCGAGGTCCATACTTGTGGTATGCGACTTATCCCCTGGACGGTGAACGAGCCCGCCGAGATGCAACGTCTTATTACGCTTGGAGTCGACGGCATCACTACTGATTATCCTGACAGACTGGTGGGCTTATTATTACAATAATCACTACTGAGTCTTGTCCGTATGTGGTCATGCACTTTCATCCTCGTAAAAATCAAGCAGTACTTACACGCTAGTTGATAGGTTTAGTGCCTCTAATGTGATGTTACAGGTGTCAGAGGTGTCTCTAGTCGCAAAAAGTGCCTTTTCAGCTTTATTAAGGGGTTTTGAGATGATTATTTACATGTGTAACAACTATTGTAACATGTATGGGTATTACAGTAATAACGTATCAGTATCTTGTTACACGTTACAATCTGTATCATTGTATCGTGTTTACATTGCATGTAACGGTTCGTTTTAACGTACATATTTGTACATGTGAAACAAATTTGACACCTTTACAGACTAACTAATACATAATGCTTACTTATGCCGCACCAGGGCAAAATTCTTCAAGATGCCATCAAAAACAGTGGTATTTCCATCACTCGTATCGTGGAGGAACTGGGTATTACTCGTCCAACTATTTATCGTAAATTCAAAGAGGAGACTCTTGATTACGGTTTTGTAAAACAGGTTGGTGAGATCATTACACATGATTTTTCGCACGATTTTACATCGTTACAACAAGCAGCGTTACCCTTTGTGTCCGTTACACCTAGTGTATCTGTTACAAGCAGTGTAACACAGCGACCGGCCTCGTTACAAGTTGCCGATAATGATCCTAGTAAGCAGCTTATGGCCCTTCAGGCTAAGTATATAGCCCTATTAGAAGCCTATAATGAGCTCCTATTGAAAGTGTACAGTCCCAAGTGACAAATATGTTCCACGTGAAACATGCTGTCGTTACGGACTTGTATTGAGGACATCTTCAATGCCTCATGAGAAAGCAAAATGTGTAGGATTTAGTAACCTAACTGACAGTTCTCGTTACGTAATAAATCGGCTTGCTGAGTAACCGCTAGCAAAGAGCGAGCGTTATCAAACTCAACACCAAACTGGGCTTTGAGCTCCTTTCGTTTAATGGATTCCATGAAGCGCCTCGTATCATCTGGCGTCTCTAGTATCAGGCCAGGCACAGGGGTAGGGCGCCCGTTATCATCCTTAGCGACCATTGTGAAATAGCATGTGTTGGTGTGTTTCACAACACCAGTTCGCACGTCCTCCGCAATGACCTTAATGCCGATTACGAGGGAAGTACGACCTACGTAATTGACGGAAGCCAGCAACGATACTAGCTCCCCCACCTCTACTGGTTGGAGGAAGTTTACACCATCTACGCTCACCGTCACGCAATAGGTGCCAGCATGTTTTGCGGCAGCAGCATAGGCAACTTTATCCATAAGCGATAGCAGAATTCCGCCATGAATTTTGCCCCCCAGATTGGCATAGGATGGGATCATAAGTTCAGTGAGGGTTACCCGGGAGTGGGATACTAAACGGAAGCCTGGGAGAAGGGGAGACGACATATAAGCGAGATCAAACCAGATGATGAGAGGATCTAAATTCAGAAGGAATGCTAGGGTCCTGCGCCTATACCTGTAGGAGTACTGCACAGTGAGCGATGGAGCAACCGATGGCCGTTAACAAGAATAAAAATTAAAAGGCAGCACGAGGCAAGTGCTTAAATAAGCTAGGCCTTGGGACGCTAGTAAACAGGTTGTAATGGAGCGGAGGCGTGAGCTCGCGCTGCAGATAAGATTAGAGCAAGCCAAGTGCTACTATTTTGTAGTCCGAAATAGAAAAGGCAACTAGAAGCGCACTCTGATAAGCAGAGAATATAGAGGGCTATAAGAGTAGCGCTATAGGAAAATCACCTCTTTAATAACTGTCTCGCCAACCTCATCATTGATGAGCTCCATCACGCGCGTCTTGGCCATAACCAGCTCATGCTTGAGGGGGGCTGAACTAAGGCGCACGAATAGCTTACTGTTACTGATATAAATCTCCTGAGTCTTTAAGGCTACTGCCTTACCCATGATGCGTTCCCAACTCGACACGACAAACACCTCGTTCAGCTTTCCCTGTAAGCGGTACGCTTTGAGCAGTGCCTTAATACCGTCCTTTAAAGGGACAATATCAGCCTGGCGAGAGTTATCGGAGTTGCTTGGTTTTTTCAAGAGAATGCAATACAATAATGCGCGAACCGAATAGCAGAATAGCCATTGGGGGGCAAAATTAGATGCCTGCAAAGGTACGCTATTGAAGCTCCCCTAGAGAGCGGTGACAGTACCATTATGCACCGCAAAGCGAGCTACTTGTTCTGAGATAGTAGCTAGAATTCGGTCGGTACGTTCTAAGTGAGTATCGGTAAGGAATACCTGGCCAAAGGTATGCTCGGCTACTAGCTGCATAAGGCGGGTGATGCGCTTTTCATCTAGCCGGTCAAAGATGTCATCGAGGAGCAGTAAGGGTTTATGTTTTTTGCGGCTGGCAAATATCTCGAACTGGGCGAGCTTCAATGCAATGGCATAAGACTTCTGCTGGCCCTGAGAACCATAGCTCTTTACAGGCAACTCATCCATTAGAAAAGTGAAGTCATCTTTATGGGGTCCAATCGTGGTGCGCTGCAAGGTAATATCACGCCGCTCATTGGTGCGGAGCAAATGCGCAAAGTCAGCGCCTGGTAGCTGGCTCTTATATTGCAGCGTCACCTGCTCACGGCCATCGGCTAACTGCTGATAGTGGCGCTGAAAGAGAGGGGTGAAGTCCGTAAGAAATTGCTGGCGGCGCTCCATAATTTGCCCCCCAACAGGGACCAACTGCTCATCAAGCACCAGTAAATAATCACGGTCGTAGCCGCGGCCGTCGGCAGCCAGCTTGAGCAGCGCATTACGCTGCCGTAGCAAATTAGAGTAGGTAATGAGAAGCTCGAGGTAATCATGATCGAGCTGAGAGATAATACTGTCGAAATACTTGCGCCTCTCCTCGCTGCCCTCCCGAATCAAGTCGGTATCATAGGGAGAGATAAGCACAACAGGATAGCGGCCTATGTGATCTGCAATGCGCTCGTAGGCTTGCTTGTTGCGGGTGACCAATTTCTTTTGACCTACGCGTAAGCTGCACTGAATAGTGTCAGTGTCGGCAAGGGGTGTTTGAAAGCGACCTTTCACCACGAAGAACTCAGCACCCTGTTTTATACTTTGCGCATCGGCAGTAGCGAAAGCGCTACGCGTGAGAGACAGGTAGTGAATAGCGTCGAGCAAGTTAGTCTTACCACTTCCATTGTCGCCGACGAAGCAATTGATGTGAGGCGAGAAAGCCAACGTGGCTTCGTCGTAGTTTTTAAAGAACAATAGGTGTAGGCTTTCCAGAATCATCCGGTTCGAAATTGCAATCCTTTTGCGTACTTTCGCATCCCAAACGCGAACAACCGAAAGCACGATGGCGGAGACGAAAGTAAAGGCTGACTCAAAAGCGACTAAGTCGGCTAAAAAAGGGGCAAACCCGAAAGGCACTTCCAACGGTAACGACCCAGCGTCGGTTACCAAAACGGTAAACCAACCTGACTCAGGTATGCCACCTTCGAATGAAGAGGCGAAGGAAGCGACTGGTGCGCCCAAGGCTACCGTACCTGCAAAGCCAAAGTTTCCGAAGGAAACGTATTTGCAGTGGTATGAGCAGATGCAGCTGATGCGCAAGTTTGAGGAAAAGGCGGGGCAGCTTTACGGACAACAAAAGATCAAAGGTTTCTGCCACCTGTATATAGGTCAGGAAGCTTGCGTAGCGGGTGCCGTATCAGCCCTAACCAAAGACGACAAGTGGATTACCGCTTACCGCGACCACGCCCACCCATTAGCCTTAGGTACGTCGCCTAATGCCATCATGGCCGAGCTATTTGCGAAAGCTACCGGTTGCTCGAAAGGCAAAGGAGGCTCCATGCACATGTTCGATAAAGAAGTGAACTTTATGGGTGGCCACGGTATCGTGGGCGGTCAGGTTCCGCTTGGTGCCGGTATTGCTTTTTCCGAAAAGTATAACAAGACGGGTAACCTTTGCATCTGCTACATGGGCGATGGCGCTGTGCGCCAAGGTGCCTTGCATGAAGCTTTCAACATGGCTATGCTGTGGAAGCTGCCGGTTATTTTCGTTATCGAAAATAATGGCTATGCAATGGGTACCGCTGTGCAACGCAGCTCTAACGTTACGGAACTCTATACGCTAGGCGAGAGCTACGACATGCCTTCCTTCCCAGTGAATGCTATGAATGTAGAAGATGTGCACGATGCTGTAGCCCAAGCCGCGGAGCGCGCCCGCGCCGGCGAAGGACCTACGCTGCTCGAGTTCAAGACCTATCGGTACAAGGGCCATTCCATGAGCGACCCAGCGAAGTATCGTACGAAAGAAGAACTGGAAGATTATCGCTCACGCGATTCCATCGAGGCCGTGCGTCACACTATTTTGACGAACAGCATGGCTACCGAGGACGACCTGAATGCCATTGACGAGCAAATTAAAGTGGCCGTAAATGAGTCCGTAGAATTTGCCGAAACCTCCCCTTATCCGACTGCCGACGAGTTGTACAAAGACGTGTACGTGCAGCAGGATTATCCTTACATCCGCGACTAACCTCGTTGCCTTTCCCCAGCCGTGAGGCTGCCTTTTTGCCCCCCGTAATGTCAAAGATTCCCTACACGCGCAATACCCCTAATGCCCGCCAGCGCACAGAGGTACCCGCAGATCCAAACCAACCTGTCGCGGACGGTGTGACCGAGCATCCGTTGATGGAAGACCCTGACGCGCTGGCCCTCCGGCTGGTAGAATCGGAGGACTTCGTCCGGCGCAACAAGACAGCTTTACTGAGCTTGTTAGCGGTCGTTGTGCTAGCTGTTATCGGCGGCTTTGCTTTTTACACGTGGCGCAATACCCAGAATGAAAAGGGGCAGGCTGCCATGTATCAGGCTGTCAACTACTGGGAAGCTGACTCATTGAACAAAGCCCTCAAGGGCGATGGACAGTATGATGGTTTAGCTGCTATAGCCTCTGAGTATAATGGTACCCAAGCGGCTAACTTGGCTAACTTCTATGCCGGCGTAGCCGCTTTGAAAGATGGTAAATACCAGAACGCCATTGATTATTTGGAAGACTTTACCTCTGATGACTTGTTGGTACAAGCTCGGGCTTACTCCCTGATCGGAGACGCATACCTGGAGCTGAACAAGTTTAAGGAAGCAGCTGATCAATATGAGAAGGCCGCCAATTACAAGGCTAACGAATACTTCTCACCCGGCTACCTAATGAAGGAAGCTATGGCCCGCGAGCTTGCTAAAGACTACGATGGTGCCATAAAAGCCTATACAAAAGTTGTGGACGAATATCAGAATGCTGCTGAGGTTACGGAGGCCAAACAGTACCTTGCCCGCGTTCAGGCAATAGCTGGAAAGTAGTCGTCGCGAGTTTGCAGCTTTTGCAGATTAGCCAAAACTGATAAAAGGAAAAGGGCGGTTTTATACCGTCTTTTTCCTTTTATCAGTTTTATCAATGCAGAGTTTACTTACGTCGCTTTACCGAATCGGAAATCACCGGTCGTTCTGGTTAGTGCGATACAATCATTCAACAAATCCGTGCTTCATGGCAACCGCTCTTAAAAACCTTAGCGACTACAGTTCTGACCACTTCGTTGATATTGCCGATAAGCGCTTTGGCTTGGTAGTAGCCGAATGGAACCGCGAAATTACGGACGTACTTAGTGCTGGTGCGCATGAAACCTTGCTTAAGCATGGTGCCCAAGCCGATAATATTTTCCGCAATACCGTACCGGGCAGTTTTGAATTAACATTGGGCGCGCAACTGTTGGCCCAGCACGAAGAGATTGATGCCGTTATCTGTTTGGGAGTAGTTATCAAAGGCGACACAAAACATGACGACTACATTTGCCATGCCGTCGCCAATGGTATTACCAACGTAGGCTTAAAATATAACAAGCCCGTCATCTTCGGTTTAGTAACAACCAATACCCTGGAGCAGGCTTGGGATAGAGCGGGGGGCAAACATGGCAATAAAGGAGTAGAGGCAGCAGTTGCGGCCATTCAGATGCTGGGCTTTTAATTCGAGAGCGAATTTCGCTTTGTGGCAATATGAATGTATTGTGGTCAATTAGCGTACAAAAGCGTAGCTTTGCGGCCAAATGCACCAGCGGAATCCGTTATAATACCAAATTCGTAACTCCCTGAAGCCATTTTATCTTCTAACAACTAAACTGGTTGTACTGGTGTTAGGAGGGGTGAAAAGCTGATCTTCATTTGAAAAAGGTTTGCTAATTAGTTTACATTCAATAGTTTACTTTCCTGAGCTGACATGAGTGAAGAAACCATACGCTACTCCAGAGAAGATCTAGCGGAGTTCGAAGAGATTATCCAAGACAAGCTTACGGCTGCCCGTAAGGAGGTGTCATTTATCAAAGAAACACTGAGCCGTCGTAACGATTCGGGTACCGATAATACAGCTTCTTCCTCCAAGGTATTGGAAGACGGCGCTGATACGGCCGAAAAGGAAAGCATGAACCAGTTGGCTTCGCGCCAAATGAAGTTCATTCAGCAGTTGGAGAATGCGCTGGTGCGCATTAAGAATGGTACGTACGGCGTGTGCATTGGCACTGGCAAACTGATTCCGAAGGAGCGTCTGCGGGCTGTACCGCATACCCAGCACTCCATCGAGGCTAAAATGGCGCGCCGCGACTAATAGCCTTCTTGCTATCAATAGAATTTGCCCGGACTTGCGACCGGCTACCCACAACAGGGTTGCGGTGCAGGTTCGGGCACTGTTTTGCTGGCTAGTGCGTTAGCATCACCTCGTCTTATTTAGCGATATTTACTTTCAAACCGTACCGTAGCGATACGGCACTTACTTCCCCGACCATGGGCAAAAAGCACAAACCTGATTTTAACGCCGGCCGCAATGGCCGCAACGACTCTCGTCCTTCCGGTAACGCGGGTGACTCTGAAGAATTCCGCAAGTCTTCGGACCGCCCCACTAATCGGGACGGCAATGACTTCCGGCGGGGCAGCGACTTTCCTTCGCGTCCTGCTTTTGGTCGGCCTAACACTGGTGGTAACACCGGCGGCGGTGGTCGCTTTAGTGGAGGAAACGCAGGAGGCAAATTTGGTGATAGAGGTAGCCGGCCAAGCGGCGGTGATTTCGGTCGGGGGGATGAGCGCGGACCACGCGGCAACTTTGCCCCCCGACGTGACAGCGACAGTCGCCCGCCTTTCAAACGCAACAATAACGAACGCCCCACTCGCTCGTTTGACCGTGATGCTCCCCGTCGCTTTGACGACCGCCGCGACAGTGGCTTTGGTCGCGACCGTGACCGCGCTGACGAGCGGCCCGCGCAACCCTATCAGCCTAAGGCCAACTGGCCGGGCCAGCCGTATCGGCAGGAGGGAAAGCCAGCTGTTCCTCGCGGAGGATCAGGTGAGCGCAACCGGAAATTTAATAAGGTTAATCCCTTCGAAGCTGATAAGCCGGTGCCCGCAAAGGCTCCATACGAGCCCGATACTCGCCGCGACTCACGGAACGATGAAACGGGACCAGACCGGCCAATACGTCCGGCGCGGCCTTTCGATTTCAAAAATGCCCCTCAGGAAAGAGACACTGACCGCGATGACCAGCGCCGCGAAGGTGGCTATGAGCGGCGCGACCGTACCGAAAGCAGCTTCGGTGGACCACGTCGTGATGATGACCGCAGTAAATTTGCCCCCCGCGGTGAGCAGCGCCGCGAAGGTGGATTTGGGAGTCGTAATCCGGATGACAAACGAGGTAATTTTGCCCCCCGCAGCACCGGTGAGCGCAGTAGCTACAGCGACCGGAACAAGGCTGGTGGCCGCGACTTTGGCTCCTCGGCTCCCCGCGACGCCCGGCCATTTGGTGAGCGCCCGGCGCGACCCGAGAATCGGCCGGCACGTGGTGCTAGCAGCAACCGGGCAGATAAGCCTAAGCGTGACGAAGTGCCTGGCGAAGCTCCCGCTTACAAGAACCTAAAGTTTTACGAAGAGGATAAAACCCGCGGCAACAAGCGTCGGCGCGAGGAAGATGATTCGGCCGGTGATACGCTGCGCTTGAATCGATACATCGCTAATGCGGGTGTTTGCTCACGGCGTGAGGCGGATGCGCTTATTGCCGCCGGCGAAATTCGGGTGAATGGCGAGGTAGTTACCGAAATGGGCTACCAAGTACAGCCCACCGATACCGTGCAGTATGGCAAAACCAACCTCAAGCGTGAAAAGGAGGTGTATGTACTGCTCAACAAGCCAAAAGACTTCATCACTACTACCGATGACCCAGAGGGTCGCAAAACGGTAATGGATCTGGTGGCGACTGCCTCCAAGGAGCGCATCTTCCCGGTCGGCCGCCTAGACCGCAACACGACTGGTCTGCTGCTCTTCACTAATGATGGTGAGGTGGCCCAAAAGCTTACGCATCCGTCGCACAAGAACAAGAAGATCTATCAGGTAGAGCTGAACACACCGCTCACCGAAGATCATCTGCGCCAGATTGCCGAAGGCGTTGAGCTGGAAGATGGCAAAGCGGAGGTTGATGATGTGGCCGTGGTAGCGGGCAATGCGCACTTTGTGGGCGTTGAACTGCACATTGGTCGCAACCGCATTGTGCGCCGCATATTTGAGCACTTAGGTTATGAGGTCGTTTCTCTGGACCGGGTGCAGTATGCAGGACTCACCAAAAAAGATTTGCCCCGTGGCAAGTGGCGCTATCTGAACGAGAAGGAAGTTATTCGCCTGAAGTATTTCTTGTAAGAAGCAACCTGCGGACGCTTTACCGACTCATGTTCAAGTTGGTAAGGCGTCCTTTGCTTTTGGCGCTCCCTAGCCGCTCTTAGTTTTTTTATCCAATTACTCCGACTGCCTTCAGCCAACTTTAGCCAGCTATTTCTCCACAAAAGAAGAGCGAGCTAAACTAACGCCATAGGTAAGCTCTGTTTTCATGCGCACTCTCACCCTCGACATTGGCAATACCACCGTGAAATACGGTTGCTTCGAGGATGATTTGCTGCGCGAAAACGCCATTGCTCAGACCAAAGAGCAAGTTAATGAGGTCGTAGAGCGGTGGAAGCCAGCCCACGTTATTCTAGCGTCGGTGGCGGAGCCAACAGATGCGTGCGCAGCTGAAGTGCGCGCCCGAGTGGCAGGGCAAGTAGTGGAGTTCAAACCGGCGTCTACGCCTTTACCTATTCGTAATGGATATGGCACTCCCCAGACCCTCGGCGCTGATCGCCTAGCGGCGGCAGTGGGGGCAGCATGGCTCCGGCCGGGTTGCGACTCGCTGATTATCGATGCTGGTACAGCTATTAAATGCGACTGGGTAGAAGGTGGTCATACGTTCCGGGGCGGTAGTATTGCGCCGGGGCTGCGGCTACGCTTTCAGGCGCTACACACGTTTACGGGCCGGCTGCCGTTACTAGAAATGCCCCCGACCTGCTAACTGAGATTCCACTCACTGGCACTGACACGGAGTCGGCCATTCGTAGTGGAGTGCTTAATGGGGCCGTGGCAGAAGTGAATGGAATACTTGATCAGTACCGTGCTCAGCGGCCAGCTTTAGGAGTACTCCTAGCGGGTGGCGACGCACCCTTTTTTCAATCGCGGCTCAAAGGCCCTATCTTTGTAATTCCCGAACTCGTGCTGCTCGGGCTTCACCGAATATTGGTGCATAACATTGACTATGTGGAAGAATAAATTAGCCGGCGTGGTCGGTTTTGGGTTGATGGGTCTGGCAACAGCGCCGCAAAGCCAAGGACAAGGGCTGGGCAACTCGCCGTACTCACGCTTGGGTCTGGGCGATTTCAACCTCAATACTGGCGGGGTGCGTCAGCAAGGAATGGGCGGTGTCGGTTTGGCAGCGCCCAATAGCATTCATATCAACGAGTTGAACCCGGCTTTGCTTTATTACACAGCTCGTACGACCTACGAAATGGCTGTGAATGGGCAAATCAAAACGCTTCGTAACCAAACTAACTCTCAGCGCGACGGAAGTGGTACGCTGGGCTACTTGGCCTTGGCCGTGCCGCTGTCCAAAAGCTGGGCTGGTGCTGTTGGTCTCAAGCCGTACAGCGCCGTCGATTATGAGAGCAATGTGGTCGAAACCGTAGCCTCTGGTCCAACTGGTACGCAAGTGCTCAAGCGTTACCAAGGCGAAGGTGGCCTCTCGGAAGCGTACATAGGGCAGGCATACCGATTAGCTAAAGGCCTGACGGTGGGCGGCACGGCCGCGTACGTGTTTGGTAGCATCGACCAGCGCGTAGCTACACAGGTGGCGCCCGCAGACATTACCGATGCATCGCAGCTAGCCAGTGTAGTATTGCTGGAACACGTACGCTACTCCGATTTCACCTTTCGGGGAGCGGCACATTATCGGGGTGCTATCAACAGCAAGCTCAACTATAGCTTGGGGGGCGTTTATACATTCCGGTCGAGCATAGATGGCGTGCGCAACACTTCTCTGGACCGCGAAGATGTAGCTGGCAATCAGCTGGAGCGTATTCAGCTAGAAGATAGCCAGAAAGGCGAGGCCCGCGTGCCCGCTATGGCCCAGTTCGGCATTAGTATCGACAACAACAAAAACTTCAGTGCCAACCTCGACGTTGCTCATCAGCAATGGTCGAAGTTTCGCTCGTTCGGTATAGCTGGCGGTGCCACCACCGGAATAGCTTTAGAGAATACAGTACGTGTAGGTCTGGGGGGCGAATACACGCCCGATCCGACCTCCGTGGACAGCTACTTCAAGCGCGTGACTTATCGCGCAGGCATAAGCGCTACCCAACTGCCTTACCGCCCTGAAGGGCAAACATTGTACGACCGGGCGGTAAGCTGGGGCTTTAGCCTGCCCGTACCATCGGCCACGCCGTTGGAAGCTGCTAGTATGAACTTGGCCTTCACCTATGGGCAGCGCGGCAACACGGACATTAACTTGGCGAACCCCAACGGCAACGTGCGCGAGGACTATGTGCGAGTGCAAGTGGGCTTAACGCTAAACAACCGCTGGTTTATTAAGCGGCGCATTGAGTAATCGAGGGGCGCGCATGCTAACGCATAGTCGTAGTTGGATGAGGCTCCTGGGGGGCATTTTAATGGTGGCCGGTTTAAGTACGGGTTGCCAGAAAAATGACGCCGAGGTCAAAAAGAAAGTGGTGTATAATGGGCCACTACTGGAAGCTACCAACGTGACCATGCTGGTCAGCGACTCGGCCAAACTCCAGATCAAGCTGACGGCTCCTGTGTCGCAGCAATTCGAAAGCGGCGACCAAGTATACCCGAAGGGCATGAAGGTGACCTTTTACTCAAAGGATGGCGGCATCGTGAATACGCTGCAGGGCAAGTACGGCCGGTACGACAAAGCCAAAGACCTGTACCTAGTACGCAATGATGTGCGGGTGAGCAATGAGGAGAAGAAGCAAAAAATGAACTCCGAAGAGCTGTATTACGACAAGCAAAAGGCCATCATCTACACTGAAAAGTTCGTGCGCGTCGAAACGCCTACCGAAATTCTGACAGGTACCGGCCTGACGGCCAATCAGAATTTCTCGCGCTACAAGATTCTTAAGCCCGCGGGCGTCTTCACCGTTGAGGCACCAGTAGAGGAATAAAAAAGCCCCCCAGCCATGCGGGTAAACTATTTCCTGCATGGCTGGGGCTTTTTTAAGCGACCACACCACTTATCCAACGCTCTGCGTTGGCTTCACTTTTTCTAACCGCATGGATTTTCAATTTGATAGAGCGCTGGGGCGCACCGTGCTGTTTTCCGTGGCGGTAGTAGCCTTAGTTATTGGCGTGTACGAGACTATCATGTCGAATAGTCTGGACGCCATTTCGCGTAATTATTGGCTGTTTATGGTGTCGTTTGCCTGCATGATGTGGTATCGCTACCTGGGCCAAACCAAAGCCAATACTCCCGGTCCGACTGCGCCCACGAAGCCTGCGCCTACCAAATCACAGTCGCGCAACGTTGCTCCGCGCAAAAAAGGCCGCCGCTAGACGATCGTCTGCTGGGGGCATTCTAGCAATGCGCTTTGAATGTCCGGCGGATTCTGGTTATTTTGCGCCTCTTTCCACTTTTCTATACTGCGCTTTTTTTCAAGTACATGGCATTAATTAACACGATTCGAGAAAAATCGGGCTGGGCCGTCGGCGCCATCGTTTTTGGCCTGCTGCTCTTCATTATCGGTGGCGACCTGATCTCGGGCCAGAACCGCCTCTTCAATCGTAACGATACGACGGTAGGGGAGATATCCGGTGAAAAAGTGGAGCTCAACGAATTCAATAATACCCTTGAGCAAGCCAAGCAGGCTTTTATCGCGCAACAGGGCCATCAGCCCGACGAAAACACCCTCGGCTACCTGCGCGACCAGGCCTGGAACCAGACCATTTATCGCATCGCTTTTAAAGAGCAATTCGAAGCGCTGGGCTTAGAAGTAAGCGAAGATGAACTCTACGACATGGTGCAGGGCCGCAATGTGCACCCCAGCATCCGCCAAGCTTTCTCTGACCCACAAACTGGCCAGTTCGACCGCAATAAGGTTGTAGAATACCTGCGCAACCTCGACAAATTGCCCCCCCAAGCCCAAGATCAGTGGCGGAATTTTGAAGCAGGCCTGACCCCCGACCGCTTAGCTACCAAGTACAATAACTTGATCAAGCTAAGCACCTACGTAACGTCGGCTGAGGCTAAGCGCTTCAACGAAGCTCAGAACACTCGCGCCAACATCCGTTACCTCATCGTGCCTTACTTCTCTATTTCGGATTCGTCCGTAAAAGTGACGGACGCGCAATTGCAGGCTTATCTGGATAAGAACAAAGGCCGCTATAAGGTGGAAGATGGTCGCGACATCGAATACGTAAGCATTCCGGTAACGGCTTCGAAAGAAGACAGCGCCTCCGTTCGCGCTTCTGTTGATCAGCTAACGGCTCAGTTCCGCTCAGCACCCAACGATTCGTTGTTCGCCAAACTCAATTCCGACCAGCCGTACAGCGGTGCCTACGTTTCGCCTGCCGATCTGCCCGAGAAACTCCGCGAGCAGTTGCCCTTGCAAGTAGGCCAAGTGTATGGTCCTTACGCCGAGAATGGTGTGTATTCAATCTTTAAAGTAACTGGCCAAAAAGCCGGTGCTCAGCCTGCCGCCCGCGCCAGCCACATTCTTATCAAGCCAGAAAATACAACCCCGGAAGCCAAAGCTGCTGCACTAGCTAAGGCAAAAGATGTGTTGGCTCAAATCAAAGGTGGCGCTGATTTCGCTGCTATGGCTCGTCAGTACGGTACCGATGGTACCACCGCTACCGGCGGCGACTTAGGCTGGTTCACGCAAGGCCGTATGGTGCCAGAGTTCGAGAAAGCCATTTTCGGGGCTACAGCCGCTGGCTTGTTGCCTAATCCGGTAGAAACCTCTTTCGGTTACCACATCATCAAGGTTACGGCTCCCAAAACCAATCAGACTTACCAGATAGCCGCCGTACAGAAGAACCTTGTACCAAGTGAAACTACCCGTGAGGCTGCTTACCAGAAAGCACAAGAGCTGAAAGGCGCTGCTACCAACTTAGAAGCTTTCCGCAAAGCAGTGGCTGCTGATAAATCGCTGCAAAAGCTGGAGGTTAAAGGGCTTGGCCGCGGTGACCAAGCCGTAAACAACCTACAAGGTGCCCGGGCAATCGTGCGTTGGGCTTTCGGTGCAAACCAAGGCGGCCCAGAAACCAAAATTGGTGATGTGTCGGAGGTTTTCGAAATCGGCGACCAATATGTGATTGCTGCCCTCACCGGCGAGCGCACGAAAGGCACCGCTGATGTAGCCAGCATCCGGCCTGAGCTGACTGCCGCAGTTCGCAACGAAATGAAGGCTCAGCAGATCATGGAGAAGTTGAAAGGCAAAACGGGTACGCTGGAGCAAATTGCTGCCGCTTACGGTTCGCAAGCCCAGGTAAAAACGGCTAACGACGTAGTTGCCAGTTCTGGCATTATTCAGGGCTTAGGTGCTGAGCCCGTAGCTGTGGGTAAAGTATTCGGGTTGAAGCCCGGCCAGAAGTCCACGCCTATCCAGGGTGAGCAAGGTGTCGTAATTGTGGAGCCAGTGAGCATCACGCCAGCCGCTGCTCCTGCCGATTTGAAGGCTATTCGTCAGCAGCTTGCTTCGCAGCGCACTGCCCGCGCCGATGGCGCCATCTACGAGGCAGTAAAATCGAATGCCAATATCAAAGACGAGCGCACGAAGTTCTTTTAAATCAACGTTACTAAGTCATTGAAAAAGGGCCGCATAAGCGGCCCTTTTTTTTGTTGCGTGTATTTACCTCGGTACCAAATGCGCCTCCTGTTATTCTGAAAAAAGGGAGAGATTATGCTAACTGGATTATGCCGATCTTTTACTCGCGCATCACTTTTTTCTCGATAGTGAAATGAAACTGGCGCCTAACCAGTTATTTGCACACGTCATCAATCCGCCGCTATGCTGTTCCCTGATCTTCGTCAGCTTCGTTTTGCTTTTTTGATTCTGCTAAGTGTGGGGCTGTCGGTGCCGCTACATGCTCAGCAGGAGGAGGGCGGCGATATTGCCTTGGCCCGCGAGTACGTGCGCAAGGGCGAAAATGAAAAAGCCGTTTTCCTCTTTGGTCGTTTGCGTGTCGATGAGCAGATGGCCCCCAATGTATTGCCCGATTATGTGAGCGCTCTGCAAGCGCTAAAGCGTCACAAGGACGCTGAGAAGCTCATGAAGAAGGCAGTTCGGCAGCAACCCAAAGAAGTAAGCTACAGCGTACTGCTGGGGGGCATTTATACCGCCAGTGGTGACGAAGCAGCGGCTAATAAACAATACGAAAAAGTAATAAGTCAGCTTACGAGCGAGCAAGTGGTGCCCGTAGCCACGGAGTTTATGAAGCGTAAGCTTTCGGAGTGGGCCGAGAAAACGTATCTGCGCGGCCGGCAGCTAGCCGGCAACGAGACTGAATTTGCCCCCAGCTCATTCAGCTGTACACCCAGAGCGGGCAAAATGCCCCCCTGATGGCCGAAACGCTGCGCCTTATCCGCGACGATGACCGGCAATTACCCTTCGTGCGCAACATGCTCCAGAATAGCTTGCGCGAGGAAAAGGACTTCGACGCTTTGGAAAAGATCTTGCTCACGAATGTGCAGCAGAACCCCGACCAAGTAGTGTATAGCGAGCTGCTGCTGTGGCTGCAGGTGCAGCGCCGCGACTTCACCGGGGCCCTCGTGCAGGCCAAAGCCCTCGACCGCCGGGCTCGCGCCGAAGGTGGTCGCGTGCTGGATTTAGCCGCTATTGCCCAGCGCAACAAAGACTACGAAAGTGCTATTGCTGGCTATGAGTACGTGATTCGGGAGCACCGCCAAGGGCCGTTTTATCCCGTGGCTCGGCAGCGCCTGGTACAGACGCGCGAAGAGCAGGTGCGCAATACCTTTCCGATTGATGTCGCCAAAATCCGTAGCCTCATCACCGAGTACGAGCAGGTGCTAACTGAGCTGGGCCGCACGCCCGAAACTGCCCCAGTACTGCGCAATATGGCTACGCTCTACGCTTTTCAGCTCGACGATAAGCCGAAGGCCATGGCCCTTTTGCAGCAGGTAATTGATATGCCCCGCGCTAGCCTGACGGTGGTAGACGACGCCAAGCTTAACCTCGCCGATATCTATCTGCTGCGCAATGAGCCCTGGGAAGCCACGCTGCTGTATTCGCAGGTGGAAAAGTCCCACAAGGACTCACCGGTGGGGTATGACGCCAAACTGCGCAACGCTCGCCTAAATTATTATGCTGGTAACTTCAAGCTAGCCCAGAGCCACCTCGATATTCTGAAACAGGCCACCAGCCGCGAAATCGCCAACGATGCTATGCAGCTCAGTCTGCTCATCACCGATAATACCGCCCAGGACACGTCTGGCGTGGCCCTGCGTGAGTATGCAGTCGTGGAGCAGCTGGTGTTTCAGAATAAGCTCACGGAAGCGTTGAAGGGCCTCGATAACCTCTTGCAGAAATACCCCGGCCACGCCCTCACCGACGATGCCTGGTATCTGAAAGGCCAGCTTCAGCGTCGTATCGGTGATTACCAAGGTGCCATTACAACGCTCAGTCGCATCACCGGCAATCCCAAGTACGACGTGCTCAGCGATGATGCCCTCTTCCTGACAGCCACGATTATGGAAGAAGACGTGAAGGATCAGGCCAAAGCCCAAGAGCTATACAATCAGGTTCTGGTGAAGTACCCGGGGAGTATTTATGTAGCCGAAGCCCGCAAGCGCTTCCGCAAGCTGCGCGGCGATAACTCGTAGAAAGCGGGGCAAAAGCGTAGTTATTGCTTACCCCAACCAGTTGTGATTTGCGCTCGTCTAGGAAAAGAAAATAAACAGTAGCGCAATGAACAGCATGAAAACCAGGTACATCAGCCCATCAGTGAGGATATATTGCCGGTATTGCTGGTAAAACGCGCGAAGCTTTTTCATAAAGTACTAGGGCAAAAGGCTGGGGGGCAAAAATACGCATTAGTGGGCGAGGCGGCATTTTTCTGCTTACTTTTGAAGTCGTCGTCCGCTGTAGGCGACCCCCGCCGACTAGTATGGAAAAGAGATGGATTCGTAAGCCTGTGCCCGACCCGGCCACCGTGCGGCAGTTGGCTGATGCGTTGCGTGTAAACGAGGCCATCATTAGCTTACTCTGTCAGCGAGAGGTGAGTTCCTTTGAGGAAGCGCGCGCTTACTTCCGGCCCGTACTTCAGGAGTTGCCTAACCCATTGCGCATGCGCGACATGGACCGCGCCGTAGAGCGCCTCGTGCGGGCCCTGCATGAAGGCGAGCGAGTGCTGGTATTCGGCGATTACGACGTTGACGGTACTACTTCCGTAGCGGTAGTTTACTCGTATCTGCTCCCGCTGTTCGGCCCCAAGCGCATCGATTATTACATTCCTGACCGCTACCAGGAGGGCTACGGCGTATCGGAAGCCGGCATTGACTATGCTGCGCAGCACGGCTACGCGCTGATTATTGCGCTAGACTGCGGCGTGAAATCGGTGGATAAAGTAACCTACGCCACCACCCGTGGCGTCGATTTTATCATCTGCGACCATCACTTACCCGGTCAAGAATTGCCCCCCGCCGTGGCCGTGCTCGACCCCAAGCGCACCGATTGCGAGTACCCATATAAAGAGTTATCAGGCTGTGGCGTAGGCTTTAAGCTGATGCAGGCGCTAGGTGAGCATCTGGGGCTGGATGAAGAGCCACTCCACGAACTACTCGATCTATTGGCAGTGAGCATCGCGGCTGATATCGTACCTATCACCGGCGAAAACCGCATTCTGGCTTATCATGGGCTGCGCTTGCTCAATGACACCCAGCGTCCTCAGCGCCCCGGCCTCGACGCCCTGCGCGAGTTGGCTGGCTTGGGCGTAAATGAGCTGAATATCACAAGTCTGGTTTTTGGCTTTTCCCCGCGTATTAATGCCGCTGGCCGCATGGGCGATGCCAAGCGCTCGGTGGCCATGCTGCTGGCGCAATCCAAGGAGGAAGCCAAGGAGAAGGCTGGAGTAGTTGATAAAACCAACCAGGAGCGCCGTGGTTTCGACACCAGCACGACCAAAGAGGCGCTGCAAATGATTGAGGACGACGCGGTGCTGCGCACGGCCAGTTCCACGGTGCTCTTCAAGCAGGATTGGCACAAGGGTGTAGTGGGCATCGTGGCCTCTCGCTGCCTCGATAAGTACTACCGTCCTACCATCATCCTGACGGCCAGCAACGACGGCAAAGCCACCGGCTCAGCTCGCTCCGTGGTGGGCTTTGATGTGCATGAGGCGATTGGTGAATGCGCTGATCTGCTCGACCAGTTTGGGGGGCATATGTACGCCGCTGGCCTTACCATGCCTATCGAAAATGTGCCGGCTTTTCGCGAGAAATTTGAGCGCATTGTGGCTGGTCGCATTCTGCCTGAGCAGCTCATTCCGCCCGTAGAAATTGATGGGGTGTTGCGGCTAAGCGACGTGACGCCGGGCTTCTTTAATCTGCTGCGGCAAATGGAGCCTTTCGGGCCGGGCAACTCCAACCCGGTATTTGAGTCGCGAAATGTATACATCGTGCCTCATTCCGCGCGGATTGTGGGCAACTCTCACCTCAAACTCGTGCTCACCCAAGATGGTCACTACACAATAGATGCCATCGGTTTTGGACTAGGTGAGTATCTCGACCGTATCATGCAGGGCCATCCCTTTAGCGTATGCTACACCGTTGAAATGAACGAGTTCCGAGGTGTGAAAAGCCTACAGCTGCGCTTGAAGGATATCCGCTGGGAAGAGTAAGAACTACTTATAAGCTCAGTACATTCACTTATTGTTCAACCTGTTGGCGGGGAGCCAAATACAATTTGCGGCCCCAACGCACATAGCCTTCGCACGTGTAAGTCCCGGTACTCACCGCTTTCGCTTTCTGGCCCTCCAAAGGTGTCGTCGCATTCAGATTTAACCAAGTAACTGACCCGTTGTGCCGCCGTTCGCGCAGTACTACCAGTCCGTTGTTGGCGTAGCCTGTATACCGCTCATTAGTAGCACCACTCAAATATGTTTTGGTTACATGCTTCCAAGCTAGTTGGCCTGCTTTAAATACTGTACCTGAAGATTTTGCAGGTGAACCTGAAGAGTTTGTAGGCAAAATGCCTGACGTAAAATAATAGCCTCGTACTACGTGCCGGGCGGTGGCGGTGCGAGGCGCAGACACCGTAAAACGCCCAGCGTTTTTAGCTATCTGTTGGCGGATAGCATCGGCTTGCTGAAGTAATGAATCGCGGGCTGCAGCAGCGATTAGCGGATCATTAATTACTTGTGCCTGAGCAGATAAGGAGATCATTACTGCACTTGCGCAAAGCGCAAGACGGAAGGAGCAGAGCATACTAATAAATTAGAAAAACAGATAATTATTGCTTCGTAACTCGGCAGTAAAGTAGCGAAGGAAAGCCTATATATAAACTTATTGATAAGGCTATTTACAAGTTAATATTGCGGTCAAACGCCTTTTATACCTTTGTCTATGATTAGGCAAAGGTATAAAAGGCGTTAATCACGAAGTTCCAGATCACTACCACGCCAGTGGAAATTAGCTTTGCAACGTAAAACGGCACTTTCCAGCGCTGATACAGCCAGCGGAGGAGCAGAGTATTGAGACCTAATCCAATAATAGCCGCCAGCGCAAAATATCCGAACTGACCCAGAATGGCCGGGTCGTGGCTGCGAAAAGTCCAGATGCGGTTTAGGAAAAAATTGATGCAGGTAGCCACGCTAAAGCCAATGGCATTGGCTACATAGGGGTTCAGTCGTAGCTTCTCCTTGACCAGATAGGTCAAGCTGAAATCAACGGCTACCCCGAAACCTCCCACCACTCCATACTTGACCAGCTTCATCAATAATTGAGCGTATTCGGGGGCATAAGCTAGACGGAAAGAGAGGCAGCTGAAACCGCCGTAGCAGTTGCTTCGGCAGCAGAAGTAGAAGACTGGGGGCAAAATTGCGGGTTAGTAGCTCATAGGTCAGGCGCGCCCAAACGAAGATACAGGGCACGGCCTTGAGCACGTAAGGTACCACGTACGCCTTACGCAGGAAGCGTGGAAACAGATCGGTAGGGGAGAGCACCGTGAACAGAACCACGCTAAACAGCAGCAACAGATCGGGCCAGCGCCGGCTGGGTTGTAAGCTCCACCACAGCCCCACGCCCGCCACCGCAATAACGAACGTGGGCGACTCCGCCTTATGATTAAATACGACCACCCACAGCAATACTGCCGCTAGCAGCCCCGTCCGGAATGCTGCGTGCTGGTATTGTTTGAAGCGCAGCAGCGGTAAGCAAAACAGCAAGGCTCCTACGAGTACCACAGCCGTCTTGGGGGGCAAAAATCCGAACCAAGTTTCCAGCCACCCCATCACCGATAGCCCAAACGAAGCCGAGTGGTCGGCGGTCAGCATAACGCCCCAGCTTTGGTATTGGGCCAGCAGCTCAGCGGGCGGCACCACCACCAGCGGCAACAGCGCCAGCACAATTCCTAACCCAACGGACCATAACACAAAGCGCACCCGCTGGCGCGGATACAGCCAAAACAGGACGAACGCCACTAATCCAAACAGCTTCACGAACACACTCAGCAAAAGCCACAGCGCCGCTCTGCTGGGCCGGGCGCGCTCCAGCGCCACCGCTCCGCCTATGATAAGCCCGGCCACCAAGCCGTTACTCTGGGCGTTTTGCATGGAAGTCAGCAACTCAATAGCCGATAGCCAAAGAACTACACGCCGGGCTCTAACATCAATGGTCGGTAGTTGTTGCACGGCCCAGTAGAGGGCCGCGGCGTTTAGCGCATTCCAGCCCAGCAAGCCGATAAAATTGGGCAATACAGCAAATGGACCCATGAGCAGGGCAAACGTGGGGCTGTATTTATACAAATCGTACTGCTCCACTAGGTGCAGGATGTACATATCCTGGCCTTGCAACAGGTGATAAAACGCGTTGCGAAAGATGATGTAGTTGTTGTAGTTGGTGTAAGGCAGATTGCTGCTTTTCAGAAACTGCACCACCGTAGCGGCCACCGTCAGCAGAATATAGACGGCCGGTAAGCTCGCGGGGTGATGCACCAAACGTTGCCAGCGCGTAGAAGAAGTCGATAGAGTTGTTGCCATAAAGCGAGATAGAGCACGTGGGGCAAAAGTACAATACCCAGCATCAGCTTAGTGAACCGGGCTAATCATCAAAAAAAAGCCCCCCAACGGCTCGAAAGCGGTGCCAAGGTCAGAAGACAAGGCGCTCCGCCTTTCGCGTGTGGCTCCACGCCCAGGCAATGAGCACTAGTTGCAACGGCAGCCGGCCCCACACGAGCCACGCTGGCAAATGAAATAAGGAGTCATTGGCCTGAGCCATGTACACGTTAGCAGGCAACACGGCAATAAATAGTGCCACCGTGCCCCAAGCCGCCCAACGCATTGTTCGTCGGAAAAGCAGCCCGATTCCCAGCCCAACTTCGCAGAGGCCACTCAGATACACGAGCATAAGCGGGGCCGGCAAATATGGCGGCATAATGCGCACATACGGCGTAGGGGCTACAAAATGCAGCACGCCGGCCACCACGAGCAACAAACCAAGCGTATAGCGACTAAGGGTAGTAAAACGGGCCATTCTGGGGGGCAAAAGTAACGGCGTATTCAGCGCCGGTATGCAGTATAGGGAATCCGGCTTGGCAATTCTGCGTTGAGGAGAATTCGCGAAGAGCAATGGTTACCTTGTGCGCTCGTTTTAACCGCTCCTTTCATTCCCCGATATCCTTATTGCATGAAAATTCTTGGTCTTGCCCTCGGGCTTGGATTAGGGGCCGCCGTGGCGGCTCAGGCGCAGCAACCTGCCTCCGCAGGCTATCAGATTGCCGTCGATTTGCAGAATGTGACCAATGACCAGGTGCGGGTAGTCGTGAATACGCCGCCCGTAAAAGAGTCGCAGGTGTCCTACGTAATGCCCTCGGTGGTGCCCGGCTCTTACTCCAAGAAAGACTACGGCCGCTTCGTCACCAACTTCAAGGCTTTCGATAAAAAAGGCAAAGCCCTGAAAGTCACGCAGCCGAATCCTAATCTGTTTGTCATCAACAAAGCGAAAGGGTTGGCGCGCCTCGAATACTTGGTTGATGATACCTGGGATGCCAAGCAGGGCGACGATTATATCTTCCAGCCCGGCGGCACCAATTTCGAAGCCGGCAACAACTATGTGCTCAACCACTACGGGCTTTATGGCTACTTGGAGGGCTACAAAATGGCTCCTTACCAGGTAACCGTGGCGAAGCCCGCCGACCTATATGGTGCCACTTCTCTGGAAAAAAAGGCCCCCACGCCCACCCAGGATGTATACACCGCGCCTAACTATGTGGACCTAGCCGACGGCCCAATCCTTTATAGCCGCCCCGATACGACGAGCTTTGCTACTGGCGGCGCGCGCATTGGCGTATCAGTTGTGTCGGAAACGGGACAGATAAAGGCTGCTGACGTGCGCGAAATCATGCGTCCGATGGCGGAAGCATTGACGCAGTTTTTTGGACAAATGCCCGTGCCGAAGTACCATTTTCTGATGTATTTCCCGGCCCTTGGCTCGCCGCTAATCAGCAAAGACGGCGGCTTTGGAGCCATGGAGCACTCGTACTCCTCAGTGTACTTTCTGCCTGAGTTTCCCGACTCGGCGCGCCTGCGTAGCATGGTGCAGGAAGTAGCCTCGCACGAGTTTCTGCACATGTTGGCGCCGCTGAACATTCACAGCCGCGAAATCGGTGAGTTCGACTTCCGCGACCCCAAAATGTCGCAGCATTTGTGGTTGTATGAGGGCGTAACCGAATATTTCGCTCAACTCGTGCAAGTACGTGGCGGCTTGGTAACGCCCGATGCGTTTCGGGAAAAGATGAAGGAGAAAATCGACAACGCCTCGAAGTTCAAGGACGTGTCGTTTACGGAAATGAGTCGCAATATTCTAGTGCCGCCCTACAAGGATATGTACCAGAACGTGTACGATAAGGGCGCGCTGATTGGTCTGCTGCTCGATATTCGTATTCAGGAGCTAAGCCAGGGCCGCCAGAGCCTGCGCGACGTGCTCCTGACACTGCGCCAGAAGTACGGCCCCACGCGCTCCTTCGAGGACAGCCAGCTTATTCCGGAAATTGTGGCGCTCACCAATCCACAAATTCAGCAGTTCTTCGATCAGTATGTTATCGGTAACCAGCCTTTGCCCTACGCCGAGTATTTCGCCAAAATCGGCTGGCGTTACGCGCCTACAGAGCAAAGCAAAGTGCTTGCCTTTGGCCGGTTAGGCTTCGGCTACGACACCGAAAAACAGCAGTTTAAGGTAGCTTCTACCGCGCCCGATCAGAACGCGTTTGGTTTGAAGGACGACGATGTGATTCTGGCCGTGAACGGCACCAAGCTGGATATGTCGAACGCGGAAAAGCTTCTGCGCCCACTGGTGGAGCCCACTTCGACGGCACCAGTGAAGGTGCGTTTCCAATCCAAAGACCAAAAAGCCCCCAGGAGCGCCAAGCCTCGCCCCAGGAGTTTGAGGTCGAGCTAACTAACGTAGTAGAGGCCAGCCCTGCCCCAACGCCTGCTCAGCAAGCCTTACGCACCCAATTGCTCGCCCCGAAAGCGTAACTGATAGAACAAACAGATAGCGGTCAGGCGGCTTATGGCAGCCTGACCGCTTGTTTTCGATACGCTGAAACCCCGCCAACCGTCCTACCTTTACCCCATGATTCTACGCGCCGACCACCTTATCAAAACCTACAAAGCCCGCACCGTAGTCAACGACATGAGCGTGACCGTAGAACAGGGCGAGATTGTGGGTTTGCTGGGGCCGAATGGGGCTGGTAAAACCACCTGCTTTTACATGATTGTGGGTATGGTGAAGCCTAACTCGGGTTCCATTCACCTTGACAATGAAGATATTACCAAGCTGCCCATGTTTCGGCGGGCCCAGCGCGGCGTTGGCTACTTAGCCCAAGAGGCGTCCGTGTTCCGCGATTTGACGGTGGAAGAGAATATTCTGGCGGTGCTAGAAATGACCGACTTGCCTAAGAAAGCGCAGCGTGATAAAGTGGAGGAACTGCTCAATGAGTTTAGCCTTACGCACGTGCGCAAAAACCTGGGTCGGGTGCTTTCCGGTGGGGAGCGGCGCCGTACCGAAATTGCCCGTGCCCTGGCCGTCGATCCGAAGTTTGTGCTGCTCGATGAGCCTTTTGCCGGCGTTGACCCCATTGCCGTAGAGGAGATTCAGGGGATTGTAGCCAAGCTCAAGCATAAGAATATCGGCATCCTCATCACTGACCACAACGTGAACGAAACGCTCAGCATCGTGGATCGGGCCTATCTGCTGTTTGAGGGTAAGTTGCTCAAAGCGGGCACTGCTGAAGAGCTAGCCGCCGACGAAACCGTGCGCCGTGTATACCTAGGCAAGCATTTCGAGTACAAGCGCAAGATCTAGCGAAGGCTAAAATCAGGCTTTCACCTCTCACATCGGGCTGAGCTTGATAGGAGAGGTTTTTTGTTTGTAACTATTCGCCAAATTACCGCTCAATCCCACTATTTCCATGATTGATTCCGTCCTGACGTGGGCCCTGCAGCGGCGACTAACTGCTATTAACCACTTCCGAAATCACCCGCACGAGGTGCAGCGCAAGCTGTTGCAGGAACTGCTGCACACGGCGCGAGCTACGGAATGGGGGCAGCGCTACGGCTTCGCTGATGCCTTCGACGGCCGTGAGCTAGCCCAGCGTGTGCCCGTAAGTAGCTACGAAGATTTGTACCCCGCTATTGAGCGCGTCTTGCGCGGCGAGCCCGACGTGCTATGGCCCGGCCGCGTGACGTGGTTTGCCAAATCTAGTGGCACTACCAACGCGCGGAGCAAATACATTCCCGTCACGCGTGAATCGCTGGATGCGGGGCATTATCGCGCCGGCCGCGACATGGTGGCGCTGGCCACGACGCTGTATCCAGCGGAAAAGATTCTGGGGGGCAAAACGCTGTCTTTGGGCGGCACGCATGGCCCCAATCCTTTTCGCCCCGACGACTCCGATTCCCGCGTCGGCGACGTATCGGCCGTCATTATGCAGAACTTGCCTCGTTGGGCCGAGTTTCTGCGCACGCCCCCGCTGGAACTGGCGTTGCTGGATGAGTGGGAAGAGAAAATTGAGCGCATAGCTCGCCACGTGCAGCACGTAGATGTAACCACTCTGGCTGGTGTGCCCACCTGGATGATGCTTCTGCTGCGGCGCGTAACTGCCCTCGCTGGCGCTGATAACATCACGGAAGTGTGGCCTAACCTGCGCCTCTTTCTGCACGGCGCGGTGGCTTTTGGGCCCTATCGAGCGCTGTTCAAAGAACTGATTCCGAGCGAGCGGATGCGTTACCTAGAAATCTATAATGCCTCGGAAGGCTACATTGCCGTGCAGGACGAGCCCAACTCAGAGGACTTGCTGCTCTTGCTCAACCACGGGATTTATTACGAATTCATTCCCGCTGACCAGTTCGAAGCAGAAAACCCACGTACGCTTCAGCTTGAGGAGGTAGAACTTGGCCACAGCTACGCATTAGTAATTAGCACCAACGCTGGCCTGTGGCGCTACAAAATTGGTGACACGGTGCGTTTCACCAGCCTTGCGCCGTATCGAATACGCATTACCGGGCGCACCAAGCATTTTCTGAACGCTTTTGGGGAGGAAGTCGTGATTGAAAACGCCGATGCCGCTATTGCCGCTGCCTGCCGAGCCACCAATACCACCGTACGCGACTATACGGCTGCTCCCATCTACTTTGATGCCTCAGCCACTTCCCGCGGCGGTCACCAATGGCTTATTGAGTTCACAAATTTGCCCCCCAGTCCCGATCAGTTCGTTGCTGTGCTCGACCAGACGCTACGCCAGCTTAACTCCGACTACGACGCCAAGCGGCACCGCGATATGGCCCTAGCCCCGCCCCAGCTTACGGTGGCTCCAGCGGGCACGTTTGAGCGTTGGCTGGGTAGTAAAGGCAAGCTTGGGGGCCAGCATAAAGTGCCCCGCCTCAGCAACTCACGTGAGCTGCTCGACGAAATTATGCGCGTTTTATAAATGGAACATCAGGTAACTAAGCCCAAAGTAGATAATTAAAGAAATCCGGATCTTCAGGTGAAACTCCTGGTGGCGTCCAGTGCGTTGTTGTTACTCCGCTTTAACCTCAACCATTTCTCGCATGCGTCAGAAACTCTGGATTGTAGCCGTGGGGCTATGGCTCTCGTCTTGTGCTAGTTCCGCTTCTACCGCTACCTCCCGCAACCGACTCCCCATCGGTTTTTGGTCGCTTAATGAGTACGACCGCACTGGTGAGCGGCACGGCCGCTGGAACGCTTATTACGATGAGCAATATCAAAAAATAGGCACCAAGGGGCGATTTAAGCATGGTCAGCCAGTAGGGCGCTGGCGGTATTATAGCCTTGCTGGGCAGCTTGAGCGGCAGGAAGTTTACTTGCGTCGGCCGGCTGGCCGGCAGCTTATCACGTACTATCACCCCAATGGTCGGGTAGCAAAACGTGGGCAGGCCCAATTCGAGACTGACGCCACCGATGCCCATTTCTACTGGCTGGGCGACTGGACTTCGTACTCGCCGACTGGACAGCCAGAAAAAATAGAAACGTACAATACGGGTAAGCTGCAATCGGTGAGAAAGCTCTAAGCTAAGTATTGCTGAAACGAGACTTGTGCTCTAGCACTTTATAGGTTTAGAGAATACGCGAAAATAAAGATGAGATATAACTATTTTAGACGGCATTATTGTTGATATATTACGCGGGTATTGACTTTGTGCAAATCTCAAACGATTAGACTTCACACTGTGCCCGCCCCTACTACCCGCTCCCGCCCCTATGTATCCCGCCGCAATGCTACTGCTAATAATGGCGAGCTTTCTTCGCTGAGTGCCATCGTAACCATGGGGTTACTTGGCGTCTTGGTTTGCACATTAGTAATCAGCATCGGATTCATAGCCACGCAGCTTTAGCGACGGTTAGTAAAGCCGCGCAATAGCATAGAGCCAAGAATTGCCTCAATAGTGGAGGGGCAAGTTTAACCCGTGGGCTTACTCCTCCAGGAAGCTGCTTAGTATACCACCACTTTCCTTTCTGGCATTGCCGCCATTAGGCATAAGCGCCTGAATCAGTTTTTTCACGGGCATCGATTGAATCCAGACTCTACCCGTGCCGCGCAGGGTGGCTAGCATCAATCCTTCACCCCCGAAAATCATCGATTTTAGCCCCCAGCGCGCACAATGTCGAAGTCGATGCTGGGCTCGAAGGCAACTACGCAGCCCGTGTCGACGCGCAGCAATTCATTGTTGAGCTGCCTCTCAATGATGGTACCGCCGGCGTGAATAAAGGCTTTGCCATCGCCAGTTAGTTTCTGAAGGATAAAGCCTTCGCCGCCGAAAATGCCCGCGCCCAGGCGACGGTTGAAATGAATAGCAACCTTAGTGCCTCGCGCCGCTGCCAGAAAGCCATCCTTCTGCACAATTAATCCTTGCGGTAGAGTGCGCAAATCAAGCGGGAGAATGGTGCCGGGATAGGGTGCCGAAAACGCCACTCGGCTTTTGCCATGGCCACCGCGATGCGTAAAGTGCGTCATAAACAACGACTCACCCGTCAGCAAGCGTGACCCGGCCGAAAACAGCTTGCCCATCAATCCCTGATCGGGCTCCGACCCATCGCCCATCTTCGTTTCGAAAGCAATGGCCTCGTCCATGTATACCATCGCACCGGCCTCGGCAATGACGGTTTCATTGGGGTCGAGTTCTACTTCGAGGACCTGAATATCGTTGCCCAGAATGCGGTAGTCTACGTCGTGAGATTGCATAGCGAAAGATAGAAGAACAAAATTTTCTCAAGTATAGTGAAATGCTATGATTGCTTGAGAGATTGAGATGCTAATTTGGGCTTTCGGCAAAGGCAGCGCTCAGCGTAAGTAGCTGTTACTCAAAAAAGCCCCCAACGACCTTTGGGGGGCTTTTTTGAGTAAAGTGATGTGCTGCTATTCTGGCGATTCGGTGGTGGGAATCATCTCGTCCTCATCAGGGTCATCGGCTGCACTACGGGGGGCTTTTTTGGGCTTCTTCGCCTCGCGACTCGTGCGACGCATGAACTCCTCCTCCGACTCTTCCGGCTCCGGCGTGCCCTCTTCCAGCGGGAAATCTTCGTCTTCCTCGATTTTCTCACCAAACTGCCCATCGCGGTTCACCAACTTCTTGTCGCGCACGTGGCGATTCAGAAATTGGTTGACCTCTTCGATTGTATAGGTGGAGGTGATCTCGCCCAGCGGGTTGATTTTTATCTCAAAACCTTCTAGGTCTTTATGCACCCTGGCCTTCTTTTCCGGGTCGTTTTTCTTCTTTTTGACGGGTTTCTTAGCCATATCGTCGTCCGTTTTCGGTGTGTTAGGTCACAGCACCCTGCTCCAAAACGCAAAGGCCGCCCCGTAGCAATACGGCGCGGCCCCTGTAGTGGATGCGGAAAGTAGTGCTAGCAAAGAACACTGCCCTTCCGCCTAGGTTATTGAGGCAACTTCTGCACGGCCGTTTCGATGCGTTGCGCAGTTTCAGCAGGCCCGATAATGCTCATTGTGGCCATCAGATCGGGACCGGCGCTAACGCCTGTCACCACTACGCGCAGTGCTTGCAGAACCTGCCCAATTTTGATGCCCTGACGCTCGAGTACCTGCGTAAGCAAAGCTCTGATGCCGTCGGGCGAAGTGTCGGAAGAGGTAGGCAACTCACGAGCAAATTCGGCTAGTGCGGCGGCCGTGGGCGCGTTCCACTTCTTCGCAATTACCTGCTCATCGTAGGTAGTTGGGGCTTCGAAGAAGTACTGCGCTTCACGCCAGAAATCCTGCGGAAACGTCACACGCTCCTTCATTACGCCGGCAATCAGTACAGCTTTTTCCTCCGAGCACTCAATGTTGTGCTCGCGCAAAGCCGCCAGCAGGTACTGCGCCAGCTCCGTATCGGGCTTGGCACGCAGATACTGCTCGTTGTACCAGCGCACTTTGTTCTGGTCGAAGCGGGCGGGTGACTTGCTCACACGCTCAATCGAGAAAGACTCGATCAGCTCGTCCATAGTGAACAGCTCCTGCTGCGAACCTGGGTTCCAGCCCAAAAAGGCCAGAAAATTGATGAACGCCTCCGGCAGATAGCCGCTTTCACGGTAGCCACTGCTCACAGTCGGCTGACCAGTTTCGCCGTCGATGCCATGCCATTCGAGAGGAAAAACGGGGAAACCGAGCTTATCGCCATCGCGCTTGCTAAGCTTGCCCGTGCCATCGGGCTTGAGCAGCAGGGGCAAGTGGGCAAACTGCGGCATAGTGCTTTCCCAGCCCAGATAGCGGTATAACAGCACGTGCAGCGGCGCCGAAGGCAGCCACTCTTCACCCCGAATCACGTGGGTAATCTCCATTAAATGGTCGTCCACGATGTTGGCCAAGTGATAGGTTGGCATCCCATCCGACTTCATGAGCACCTTATCATCAATTGCAGAGGAATGCACAACTACCCATCCTCGAATCAGATCCTGGAAGCGTACCTCCTCTTTGCGGGGCACCTTCAGGCGAATAACGTAGGGTGTATCGTTAGCCAATAGCTCCTTTACCTCATCTTCAGGTAAGGTAAGAGAGTTGCGCATTTGGTTGCGCGTAATGGCATTATACTGCGGATTCGGCACCTTGGCGGCCGTGAGGCGCGCGCGCATGGCATCCAGATCTTCGGGAGTATCGAAGGCGTAGTAAGCGTGGCCACTGTCGATGAGCTGTTGCGCGTACTGCCGATACATCGGCTTTCGCTCGCTCTGCCGATAGGGCGCGTGCGGACCGCCTTGCTCCGGACCTTCATCAATCTCGATGCCCGCCCAGTGTAGGGCCTCCATGATATACTTTTCGGCACCGGGCACGAAGCGGTTCTGGTCCGTATCCTCGATGCGCAGTAGCATTTTGCCCCCCAGCTTGCGGGCCAGTAGATAATTATACAGCGCGGTGCGCACGCCGCCAATGTGCAGCGGCCCCGTAGGGCTGGGCGCAAATCGCACCCGAACTTCTCTTTCCATACAAACAAATAGTCGCGCTCAGACTCAGAAAACGCGGCGCGAAGGTACGACAAAACCGCCCGTCGGTGGTTGACTCAGGCGGTTTTGTCGTTGGGTGATAGTAGCGTTAGTCTTGTGTGCGATAATCTGTTCGCCTAAACACATCAGGCCCGGACGGCTACACAGGAAATTTCAACCTGCACATCTTTTGGTAAGCGACTAACTTCCACCGTTTCGCGGGCCGGGGCATAGTCGGCCTCGAAATAGCTGCCGTAGATGTCGTTAATCAGTCCAAAATTCCCGAGGTCTTTGACGAAGATGCTGCACTTCACCACATCGCGCAGGGTAAGGCCCGCCGCTTGCAGCACAGCTTGCAGATTGCGCATTACTTGGTGCGTTTCGGTCGTTACGTCGCCGTTACCTATGAGCTGGCCGGTGTGCGCATCCAAGGCAATCTGGCCCGAAACGTAAACCGTATTGCCGGCCTGAATACCCTGGCTATAAGGACCGATGGGAGCCGGTGCGTCGGGGGAATAAATGATGGTGGGGGGCATTTTGGTGGGGTTGTGAGGATGGAAGGTATCTTTAGGCCGAAACTTACGAGAAAATATGCACCTGCTGATTATTGATGGCAATCATGTAGAAGCCGAGTTTAGGCAAAAGTTTGGGCCGACGCACGAGTATACGTTCATTGATACCGAAAATGGTCCTGAAAGAGATTGGGAAGAAATCCAGCACATTATAGATGCTGCTGCGGTCAGCGCTGACGTTGCATTTACCTTTTGTATTCCTTCTGATCGTTACGGAGTTACACGTTGGCTAGAGGAATTTACCTTTCCTATATTCGCCGAAGTACTTTGGAATTCGCTGGCGGATAGTCAATGGGAAGACGAGAATGGTAAGCCTCACAAATTATACTTTGGCTTTTGTGGCTTGCCAACTCTGCTGAATCGGCCGCTGCTGGAAGTCAGTCTATACAATGAAGCAGATGCTAACAAACTCGCCGAAATCTGCGCTGCGTTGGGAACTGGCTATCGTGTGGTGCAGGACCGCGTGGGCCTAGTCACGCCACGAGTTATCTGCATGATTATCAACGAAGCCTGTTATACGTTGCAGGAAGGGACAGCCAGTATCCAGGATATTGACAAAAGCATGAAACTGGGCACCAGCTATCCGCGTGGGCCATTTGAGTGGGCCAATCTGATTGGGGTTAGCCGTGTGTATGCTGTGTTAGAGGCTATGTGGCAGGACACCCATGACGAACGCTACAAAGTGTGCCCGCTGCTGAAAACCATGTATTTGCGCGGCGAGTCTTTTACATTATAGTCTAATTCACAAAAAAGCCCCCAGAAACATTCTGGGGGGCTTTTTTGTGAATTAGATGTGTTACTCCACCGTCACCGACTTAGCCAAGTTACGAGGCTGATCGACGTTGCAGCCGCGCAATACGGCAATGTGATATGACAGCAACTGCAAAGGGACTACCGACACGAGCGGCATCAGTACCTCACTTGTCGCGGGTACCTCAATCACGAATTCGGCCATAGCTGGAATCACTTGGTCGCCCTCAGTTACCACTGCAATGATGCGGCCTTTACGGGCTTTCACTTCCTGAATGTTGGAGACAACCTTCTCGTAGGAGCTGTCTTTGGTGGCAATAACCACCACCGGCATGTTTTCATCAATCAGAGCGATAGGGCCGTGTTTCATCTCAGCGGCTGGGTAACCCTCCGCATGGATGTAGCTGATTTCCTTTAGCTTGAGTGCACCTTCTAAGGCTACAGGGAAGTTGTAGCCGCGGCCTAAATACAGGAAGTTTGGAACGTCTTTGAAAATTTCGGCAATCTGCCGAATCTCCGTATCGAGCAGCAAAGCTTGTTCTACTTTCGAGGGAATATTGCTCAATTCCACCATCAATTCGCGCAGCTTCACGTCGGATAAGGTGCCGCGCTTGTGGCCCACAATCATCGCCAGCAGCGTAAGCACCGTTACTTGGGCCGTAAATGCCTTTGTGGAAGCTACGCCGATTTCGGGGCCGGCGTGGGTGTACGCGCCTGCATCAGTAGCACGGGCAATGCTGCTGCCCACTACGTTGCAAATTCCAAAAATGGTAGCACCCTTGCTTTTCGCCAGTTCAATGGCAGCCAGTGTATCAGCAGTTTCGCCCGACTGAGAAATGGCAATAACAATGTCGCGCTCCGAAATAACCGGATTGCGGTAGCGGAATTCCGAAGCATATTCTACTTCTACTGGGATGCGCGCTAGGTCTTCGAGCAAGTATTCTGCTACCAACCCAGCATGCCAAGACGTGCCGCAGGCTACGATGATAATACGTTGAGCATTCACGAATTTCTGCTCATAGGCCCGCACGCCACCCATGTTCAAATGGCCAGCTTCCAGTTCCAGACGGCCACGCATGGAGTCAAGAATAGAGCGAGGCTGCTCAAAAATTTCTTTGAGCATAAAATGCTCGTAGCCACCTTTTTCGATGCTTTCGAGTTCTAACTCTAGCTTCTGAATGTACGGCGTCTGGCTAACATCTTCCTTCGAGCGAATTTCCAGCTTCCCATCCCGAATAACGACTAGCTCATAATCATTTACATACACTACCTCATTAGTGTACTCAATAATGGGCGTCGCATCGGAGGCAAGAAAGAACTCGTCTTTGCCAACCCCAATAACCAACGGCGAGCCTTTGCGGGCCGCAATTAGCTGGTTTGGGTTGTCCTTGCTCAACACAACAATTGCGTAAGCGCCTACCACTTCGTGCAGAGCCAAGCGCACGGCTTCTTCCAAAGAACAGCCGTTCTGCTTCTTGATCTCCTCAATCAGATTAACAAAGACTTCGGTATCTGTATCTGAATGAAATACGTGGCCTTGCTGCTGCAAGTGAGTTTTTAGCGCTGCGTAGTTCTCAATAATGCCATTGTGAATAATGGCAATGCGCTCGGAGGTTGAATAGTGCGGGTGAGCATTAGCATCGTTGGGCTCACCATGCGTTGCCCAACGCGTATGACCCATCCCGATCTGTGCGTGCGTGTCTTTCTCCTCAATGAAATCAACAAGCTCCTGAACCTTACCTTTCTTTTTGTATACGTTCAGGGTGCCATTGAGCAGGGCCACACCGGCCGAGTCGTAGCCGCGGTATTCTAAGCGGCGCAAACCTTTAATGATAATGGGGCAGGCTTCACGATAGCCGATGTAAGCAACGATTCCGCACATAGCGCGTCAGGAAATATAGTTTTGAAAGAAAAAAAGACGGCCCGCCTCCGGCACAAAGGTCGTGCCGACGTGCTGAGGCCGCCTGGGGGACAAATTGCTAGCGCAATTTAGAATAATAGACGCGGAGCGTGATGTTGTCAGCGTCGAGTACAGCTCGGTTAAGGGTGAGGGTGGGTAGTGTCCGAAGTGTGGGAGAAAGAATCAATGTAGCCGGGCGGGTGGCATCCGTCTGAGTGTATATGTAGTTCTGTACGTAATTCGTAATCAGAACGCTATAATATTTATTGTTGCTCCCTAAGTCATAAAAACGCGCTTGAGCTTCTACGCGTTGTCCTTGGGCTCCGATACTATCGCCTAATACTACCCGATCCGTCCGAAAATTATTCGTTAAGCTCTGCAATACCTGATTGTTAGCATTGGCTTCGTATAGATAAAGCCGCCGTGGCAACGGGAATAAAGCATTCGCAAATGGCTTTACGGGCACAATTAGTTCAGCGCGGTTGATGGCGATGTCCTTCCGATCTTTTAGCGCTTTTAGGCCAGCCGGAATATCCAGACGAGTGCCGAAACCTACGCCTTCCTGTACGTAAGTAATACTACCTGCTTCAGCAGAGGTTACCGCGGCTGAACCGTTTGTGAGACGAGCAAACGGTCCAGCGGCTGATAAGTCGCTGGTAATCTGAGTGAAGTAGCGCGGCGCATTGAGGTTGATGCTCGTCGCGGCCTCACTAGCACCACGGGGTGGGCTACCAAAATAAACGGAATACGAGCGCCACTTCCTCGGGGTAGTAGCATCGTGGTAGTAAAATACTACCCGCAGGTCGTTGGCCCGATTGAAACCTACAACTGTACCTGTGAAATTATTAGTTGGCGCAACAGCTATGCCCTTCCAAAGAGCATCTAATTGAGTCTGAGTAAAGGTTTCGCTTTGCAAACTCGAAAAAACACCTCCCAGTAGTCCCGGAGTCTGACCAGGGCGCGACAGCGCGAGCCTTACCCGGCGGTCCTGAACCGTTACAACAGCAGTAGCCGTATCGGTAGTAACGGTAGATGCAATGCGTTGCCGCTCCCGACGAGTTCGATTGAGCGAGCCAGCGACGTTAGCACTAATAACCTGACCTACTGGGACAGATGTATTGGCGTTGTAAGAACTCCGGTCGTCTAGTCTCTGCTGCAAGGCAGACACATCGAAGCGCACGGCTTGCGTCGCACTGCCATAAACCTGGTCAAAGCTCATGACCATTAACGTCGAGTCAAGTACAGTGCCGCTGAACTTGGCAGGCAGTGAGTCAGCCGGCATATTCACCTGCAAATTCAGGAATGAACGGGCCGTGGTAGTGCCTAGCGCTGCATCACTAATTCGGCCAACCAAAAAGTTGTCGGCTTTCAGCGTCTCCAGCGAGTCTTGCAGAATGGTGGCTACGGGCGCTTTAAACTCGCTGTAGTCGGTGGTGATAGGGGCCGTGCCCGGCAACTCCACCCGAATGTCATTCGGGTCGTCGCAGCTAGTAGTAAGCAGGAAAGCGGCAGAAAAGCAGAGGGTCGCGGTGAGGCGGAAGGCGCTAGCTGGCCAATTCATTATAAAGCGCGTAGTAAGAAGTCAACAAGTTCTCGTCGGCGCCCACCTGACCGATGCACTTCTTCTGGGTATTCTGGGCATACTCAGTGAACATAGCGTTCATGTTGTCGCTGAAGTCCTCATCAGATTTTACTACCGAGTCAGCATAATCCATCCCAACTTTGATGAAGCCTTCGTAGTCCGCTGACTTCAGCGCAGCCAGCATTTTGTCATCAATGTCCAGCATCTTCGCTTTCTCAATGATGTCACCGCTGAATTTGTGGTCGAACTCGTTATTATAGATGGTAAACACCGACTTGGCATCTTTGAAAATCGGGTCTTTCTTGTACGTCGTTTTCAGGTACATCGGGATCAAGCCAGTCATCCAGTCGTTGCAATGAACGATGTCGGGAGCCCAACCTAATTTTTTCACGGTTTCGAGCACACCTTTGCAAAAGAAGATGGCGCGCTCGTCATTGTCGGCGTGGAACTTGTCGTTTTTATCCACCAACACTGATTTGCGGTGGAAATAATCCTCGTTATCGATGAAATAAACCTGAAGCTTAGCATTAGGAATAGATGCTACCTTGATAATCAACGGCTTCTCTTCTTCGCCCACGGCAATGTTGATGCCCGATAAGCGAACTACCTCGTGCAACCGGTTCTTACGCTCGTTGATAATGCCGAAACGAGGAACGAAAATGCGGATCTCCATCCCCATTTCCTGCATGCCTTGCGGCAACATCCGCAGAAACTCCGCTACCTTGGTCGTCTGCAAAAACGGATTGATTTCCGTAGCAGCATAGAGTATTCTCAACTTGGACATATCGGGTTAGTAGAGGTGATTAAGTAAGAGGCAATAGTTTTGGATGCACAAAATTAAACATTTTTAAGCGAAAGTTCAATAAAACCCACCTGCGGGTCCTTCCCGCAGGCCTTCTACCTTATGGAGATACTGCAATCGGCCGCCGCGTTGCAAGCCCAAACTGAAAAATGGCGCCGTGAAGGTCAACGCATTGGTTTAGTGCCTACTATGGGCGCCTTACATGATGGTCACCTGCGACTTGTACAAGCCGCCGCCGCTGAAAACGACGTAGTAGTAGTCAGTATTTTCGTTAATCCGACTCAGTTCAACAACCCCGACGACTTTCGGCTTTATCCGCGCCTGCCCGAAGCTGACGCTGCTTTGCTCGGGCCGGCTGGCTGCACAGCGCTATTCTTGCCCTCAGTAGAGGAAATGTATCCTGAGCAGAGCAAGCTACGCTTCGATTTTGGCTCTCTGGAGCAAGTGATGGAAGGGGCCCACCGTCCCGGTCATTTTAATGGGGTAGCTACGGTAGTAAGCAAGTTGTTTCACCTGAGCCGCCCCCATCGGGCATATTTTGGCCAGAAGGACTTGCAGCAAGTTGCCATCATTCGCCAGTTGGTTGCTGACTTGTCATTTGATTTGGAGCTTATCACTTTCCCTACCGTTCGCGAGACTGATGGCCTAGCTATGTCCTCGCGCAATAGGCGGTTGTCGGTTGAGGCTCGAAAAAAAGCCCCCCAACTCTATAAAGCCTTACAATTGGGTGCCAGATTATTAGAAGAGAACCGGCCTGTAGCTAGTGTAAAGAATGAGGTGCTCCAATTTCTGGCAATGGAAGAAGCCATTACGCTGGAGTATTTTGAAATAGCTGATGCTTGCACCTTACAAACAGTAGAAGAACTTACACAGCCTCAAGACGTAGCTCTCTGCATTGCTGCATGGCTGGCAGAAGTGCGTTTGATTGATAATTTATTGATTAGTGCTAAAAGCCTATAGCGCAATACTATAAAGCCCATACAAATCAATATATAGTAAAATTTAAAAGGAAAATTAATATTTTTTCTACCAAATGGATTAGATTAAATATTATTTGAATTATGTTAGTGCATTGATAAATCATATAAACTCAAGCATGAAGCACAAACACTTTACTCCCAAATTCCTTTCTTGTTTAGGTCTTGGCCTTCTTTTCACCTTTGGGTGCAGCAAAGAAGAACTGACTCCAAGCGAAAGCCTTAGCGCTAGCACCTCGCAGGAAGCAGCTTCTAACGCATCTAACTCCGCTAGACTGAGTTCTAACCACTATATCATTATTGCCTCCGGCGAAAAATTGCCTGCAGATATTGCTGACAAGGCTAAGTCGGCTAACGGTACTGTAACTGCTCTGCTCGATGAAGTAGGTATCGCGTCGGCAACTTCTGATGATCCAAGCTTTGCGGCCAAGGCATCCAAAATTGCTGGTGTAAAGTCTGTTGTTAGAGATTTTACCTTCCAAGGATTTGACCCAGAAGCAGAGAAAGTAGTTGAAATCGATGCTACCTATGGCAATCCGCCAAAAAGCGGTGATAATGATACCTACTTTGATCTCCAGTGGGGCCATGATGCTATCAATGCTCCAGAAGCGTGGAACGCTGGCTATCGGGGTAAAGGGGTTCGAGTAGCCGTTCTGGACTCAGGATTTGACTTGGATCATCGCGACTTGGCTCCAAATATTGATTTGGCAGCCAGCAAAAACTTTGTTCCTGGCGAAAAACTTAGCTATGCCCTTACAGGTGTAGGAAGCCACGGTACGCACACTGCCGGTACCATTGGAGCTGCTGATAATGGACTGGGTATCATTGGTGTTGCTCCCGAGTCAAAGTTGATTTTAGTGAAAGTGCTGAGAGACTCTGGCTCCGGCAGCTTCTCTTGGATGCTTGAAGGTATTTTGCATGCTGTAAGCCAAGGCGCTGATGTAATTAACATGAGCTTAGGGGCTGGTATACCACGGAACGGCAAATACTTGGATGATAACGGCACCCCAGACAATCCTGCGGATGACTTTGTTGTATCCGATACGAAAGCAACTCAAGAACTGATTGTTGCGATCAGTAAGGTAACGGCTTACGCTGCCAAGCAAGGCGTAACGATTATCGCTGCAGCTGGTAACGATGGTATCGATGGCAACAAAGACCGGAACTTGGTTCAAATGCCCGCTGATGCACCCCACGTGATTTCTATCTCGGCTACCTCTCCTCGGGGCTGGGCGCTTAATCCGCTTACCGCTAACCTTGACTTTTTGGCTACTTACTCCAACTACGGAACCTCGGAAATCGACTTCGCTGCTCCCGGTGGTGATACAGCTTATCCAGGTAACGAGATTGCTAAAATAGGCCCGGTTACACAGTATGTGTATGTATTTGATCTTGTTTTCAGCACAGGTAGTAATCTGAATCCAGCTACTTCCTCCTACTATTGGTCAGCGGGTACCAGCATGGCTGCACCACACGCTGCTGGCGTAGCTGCACTCATCGTTGGCAAAAACGGTGGTCAGATGGATCCAGCAAAAGTGGAAGCCGCTCTGCGCGCTTCAGCTGATGATTTGGGCAAACCAGGTCGTGATCCACAATATGGTCATGGCCGCGTAAATGCTTATCGTGCAGTAGCTCCTGCTAACTAGGATAAGTAAGGTTATAAAAAGCCCCCCAGGCAAGCCAGTAGCAATACTAGGCCACCTGGGGGCTTTTTTGTGAAGCGGTAGTAAGCTGTCGGTTATCAGCAGAAAGCGAGTCGATGGCACAATCAGGCCCGAACCCTTATCTTTGCCGCCCTTATTTCACCCGCATTCTTTCTCATGCATATCGAGGTTCTAAAGTCTAAAATTCACCGCGCTAAAGTCACGCAGGCCGAACTGCATTACGTAGGCAGCGTCACCATCGACGAGGACCTGCTCGACGCTGCCAACATGGTAGAAAACGAGAAAGTGACGATAGTTAACGTAAATAACGGCGAGCGATTTGAAACCTATACCATTCGCGGGGAGCGCGGCTCGGGTATGGTGTGCCTCAACGGGCCTGCTGCCCGGCGCGTGGCCGTAGGGGATATCGTTATCATCTTTTCATACGCCCTCATCGACTTTGCGGAGGCGCGTGCGCACAAGCCCACGCTTGTTTTCCCCGATCAGCATAACCGGTTAGTGTAGCTTAACTAGCTGTTCGTTCTTATGTCTTGAGGAATGATCAGCCAGCTAATTATTTAACAAGTCAAGCAGCATGAAGCAACTGCTCTCTATACTCAAGTACGCACTGTTGGTATCCTTATCGGGGTTGCTGATGTGGTATGCCGTGCGGGGGCAGGATCTGAGCCGTATCGGCGAATATGTACGTGGGGCCAATTATTTCTGGCTACTTGTCACCATGGCTATATCCGTATTGGGATATCTGAGCCGCGCTTACCGGTGGAAAATGCAGATAGACCCCACCGGCTATAAAGCCTCCTACTGGGATGTATATCATGCTATGATGGTGGGCTACCTCGCGAATATGGTACTGCCCCGCATGGGGGAAGTGATTCGCTGCTCCGTGCTGCGTCGGAGTAGTGGCGTACCTGTGCAAATATCGTTGGGTACCGTTATCGCGGAGCGCTTCATTGATGTGCTGATGCTTCTAGGGCTGTTGGGAGTCACGCTGCTATTGGAGTTTGATAAATTCTGGTCGTTTGTAATGGGCTTGCTAACTGATAACTATGAGTCATTTGCGGCCTACCGAACTACCTTGCTGGCTATTGCTGGCATTTCATTGCTTTTGCTTTTGCTGGCAGTGTACGCCCTCGTTAGGAATCTGGAAAGGCTGCGTCAGAATGCGTTTTTCAACCGGATTGTTGGACTGGCAAAGGGGTTACTGTCGGGTATATTTAGTGTGCTGAAGCTCGAGAATAAAGGCGTGTTTTTGCTGCATACGCTCTTCACCTGGCTGGTTTATTATCTGATGGATTACCTAGCCTTTTTCGCCTTTCCTGAAACTTATAACCTAAGCATGATGGCTGCCTTGGCGGTGCTCACCTTCGGGGCATTTGGGATGGCGGCACCGGTATCAGGCGGTATCGGCACATTTCACGTAATGGTGCAGGCTACGCTGCTTGTGTATGGTGTTTCAAAGGAAGCCGGTATTGCCTATGCGCTGGTGGTGCACGGTTCTCAAACTCTATTGGTCGTCCTGATGGGTGGAATAAGCTTTGTGTGGAGTATGATAAAATCAGGTCGGATAGCCCGCCGTAGCGCCATATCTTTAGCCGTAGCTACAACTGCCGATGTGGAGCAAGGATAAAATTATTGATCGTAATAAGGTAGCACCATTGCTGGAGCAGTGGCGCACGGAGGGCCGCCCGGTGGTTTTTACCAATGGCTGCTTCGACTTGCTTCATCTGGGGCACGTCGATTATCTGGAGAAGGCGCGTCACTTAGGTGGAGCATTAGTAGTGGGTCTGAATACCGACGCTTCTGTCAGTTGTTTGAAGCCGGGAAGGCCGCTGCAAGACGAAATGTCACGGGCACGCATCCTGGCGTCCCTTTTGTTCGTCGATGCCGTAGTGCTGTTCGATGAGCCTACGCCGCTGGCCCTGATTGAATTGATCAAGCCCGACATTCTGGTGAAGGGCGATGACTATGCAATCAGTGGAATTGTCGGCCACGAATTTGTGTTGAATAGTGGCGGGCAGGTACTTACCGTACCGCTCGTAGCCGGCTACAGTACCACGCGGATCGTGGAGCGCATACGTCAGCTTCCTTCTTAACTTTTACTTTTCTCTCCAAGCCCATGTATTTATTCCTCATTCTGGCGATGGTTGTAAGCTGGCTGATTCAGTGGCGCTTGCGCAGCAAGTTCTCTGAATACGCCAAGATAGGTCTGCAATCAGGCTTGTCCGGTAAGCAAATAGCCGAGCTTATGCTCGCTGATCATGGCATTACCGATGTGCGCGTTATTTCTACCGAAGGCCGTTTGACCGACCACTATAACCCCGCTGATAAGACCGTAAACCTGAGCGAGGCCGTGTATGAAGAGCGTTCGGCAGCGGCGGCAGCAGTTGCAGCCCACGAGTGCGGGCACGCCGTGCAGCACGCTACGGCCTACAGCATGTTGCAGTTCCGCTCCGCTATGGTGCCCGCTTTGAGCGCCGTATCGAAGTTTATGCCTTTCATTCTCATTGCGGGTGTATTCATGATCAACACCTCTATGATTCCGCTGGGTATAGGCATTGCGTTATTCGCTCTCACCACCTTGTTTTCCTTCGTTACGCTGCCAGTTGAGTTTGATGCCTCGAAACGCGCGCTGGCCTGGATTGACAAGCGAGGCATCGTGACAACCTCAGAGCATGCTATGGCCAAAGATGCTCTTTGGTGGGCTGCCATGACGTATGTTGTCGCCGCTCTCAGCTCCCTAGCAACGCTGCTTTACTACGTTAGCATCTTCATGGGTGGCCGCAGCCGCGACTAACTTGATGATTGATTGTGCTAAGTAGATTCGTATACTAAAAAAGCCCCCAATATCTTTGGGGGGCTTTTTAACATTTTAAGCTAGACATTTGTATCACTCAGTCAGTTATTCATGTGGCCAAGTCGCACTCGAATGAGCGTAACTTGCCCGTCTCTGCCGAGTTAGTGCTTACCTTTCCACCCACGTTTCCCACCCAAGCTTTTTACGAATGGATTTTCAGTTCACCGAAGAACAACTAGCCGTACAAGCGGCCGCCCGCGACTTTGCCCAATCTGAACTTTGGGCCGGCGTAATCGAGCGCGACGAACACCAAAAGTTTCCTGCCGAGCAAATCAAGAAGATGGGCGAGCTCGGCTTTATGGGCATGATGGTTAGCCCTGAGTACGGCGGCGGCGGCATGGATACGGTATCCTATGTGCTGGCGATGGAGGAAATCTCGAAAGTAGATGCCTCTTGCTCAGTTATCATGTCGGTGAACAATTCGCTGGTATGCTGGGGTTTAGAGAAATACGGCACGGAAGAGCAGAAGCAGAAATACCTGCCTCGCCTCACCAGCGGCGAAATCATTGGCGCCTTCTGCCTTTCTGAGCCAGAAGCGGGCTCGGATGCTACCATGCAGCGCACTACCGCTGAGGACAAAGGCGACCATTATCTGCTCAACGGTACCAAAAACTGGATTACCAACGGCTCAACGGCCTCGGTGTATCTGGTCATTGCCCAAACTAATCCTGAGCTAAAGCATCGCGGCATCAACGCCCTTATTGTGGAGAAAGACATGCCTGGGTTTGTGATTGGCCTGAAAGAAAACAAGCTGGGCATCCGCGGCTCCGACACGCACTCCCTCATGTTTACGGACGTGAAAGTGCCTAAGGAGAACCGCATTGGCGAAGATGGTTTCGGCTTCAAATTCGCCATGCAAGTCCTTGCTGGCGGTCGTATCGGTATTGCGGCTCAAGCACTGGGTATTGCTTCTGGTGCTTTTGAGTTAGCCCTGAAATACTCCAAAGAGCGCAAAGCATTTGGGGTTGAAATATCTAAGCATCAAGCTATTCAGTTCAAGCTGGCTGACATGGCTACCAACATCGATGCAGCTCGTCTGCTGTGCCTGCAAGCCGCCCAAGACAAGGACAACCATGTTGACTATGCCAAGTCAGGCGCTATGGCTAAGCTGTTTGCCTCTAAAGTAGCTATGGAAACTACCGTAGAAGCCGTACAGGTGCATGGAGGCTATGGTTTTGTGAAAGAATTCCATGTGGAGCGCTTCATGCGCGACGCCAAAATCACTCAGATTTACGAAGGAACTTCCGAGATTCAGAAAATTGTAATCTCGCGGGAATTATTAAAATAAGAAGTTCATAGCTTAAAATTCAGATTATTTGCATTAAACCCAGTCAGAAAATGACTGGGTTTTTCGTTATTGTGAATTTTTATATGTTGTTTTGCATTGTCTACGTTTAGACGACTGTGCGGCCCCCTAGATATCCCTACCCAAAACATCCCCGAATATGGAAGATTACAATAAAGTGATTGAATCGCTTGGTGTACGTTACATCAAGGCGAAGAACCTGGTATTGCAACAGCCGTTTACGGTGCGCAATTATTATGATGTTGGTAACAATCTGATATTACTGCACAAAGGCCATATTGCCTTTGGCGATGAGGAGCAAGCAGTAGAAGAAGGTGAAATGCTGTTCATTCCCGGCGGGCGCGCTACAAAAGTGAACTACGGCGGCTCTGGGGGCAAATTGATCACCAACGACGACCTGATCAGCAATAAGGATAAGTTTTTCCATTCCAACTCTGACCTCGACCTCATTGGCGATGCGGAAGAGAGTCATAGCCACGTAAGCTTTGAGGCCAAGGTATTTGACTCGGTCAACTTCTTCGCCTCGCTGGATGTGCCGGCTTTCCTGATTACGAATAACTCCAAGCTGGCTAACCTAGTCATTAAAGTTGTAGAGGAGAGCTTGCAGGAACTGCCCGGTCGTGAGCGTCTGATCACGATTTACACCGAGAACATTGTAGTCGAAATCGTGCGCTACATCTTGAAAAACAAGATGTTTGTGGAGCAACTGGCTACCAACAGCACCTACTTCAAGGATCCACGCCTGATTGACCTGTTCAACTACATTAAGGAGAACATTGGTGGCGACTTGTCCAATAAAGTCCTGTCGAGCGTGGCCAACGTATCGGAAGACTATGTAGGCCAGTACTTCAAGATGCTGACCGGCATCAACCCACAGGACTACATTGAATACCAGCGCATGGAGCGCGCCGTATTTCTGCTTCGCACTACCAAGAAGAGCATCCGCGACATTGGCAAGGAAGTGGGCTACAAGGACACGGCTTATTTCTGCCGTCGCTTTAAAATGATGTTCGGTATCCCAGCTGGCAAAATGCGCCGCCGCGAGTCAGCGATGAATATCTAATTACAGCTTATAACCACCAAAAAAGCCCCCCAGACGTAGGTCTGGGGGGCTTTTTTGCTGTAAAGCCAACAGCTTTTTCTCCAAAGAGGTAATTTATACTGTATCCAGCACTGCGTTGAAGCTCTGAATAACTCCAGATACCTCCGCTAGGAACTGGGGGGCTTTTTCAATCTGATTACCGACCACAATAACGTCAGCACCGGCCTCTAGAGCTGCCTGCGCTTTGTCCGTCGTGTTGATGCCGCCGCCCACTATTACGGGCACTTCTACCGCTTCCCGCACCGCCCGAATCATCGCTGGAGTAATGGGATACATGGCGCCGCTGCCACCATCAAGATACATCAGGCGCAGCCCGAGTTGCTCGCCAGCCATGGCCGTACAGGCCGCAATGCTGGGCTTATCGTAGGGTAGGGGCGTAGTACCGCTCATATAGCTGGCGGTAGTCTGTCGGCCGGTATCTACGAGCATATAGCCAGTAGGCAAAATCTCAAGGTTGCTAGCCCTCAGCAACGGCGCTGCCACCACATGTTGGCCAATCAGGAAATCAGGGTTGCGACCCGAAATAAGTGACAACAACAGAATTCCGTCGGCTTGAGTGTCTAAGTGCAGACTATGACTCGGAAACAGCAGTACGGGCACCGTGCTGTTACTTTTAATAAAAAATATGAGCGACGCCTGGTGAGCATTCATCACCAGGCTGCCGCCCACAAAGAAGTAATCGATAGGATGAGCCTCGCTCAGTGCTAGCAAATGCCGACAGCCGGCCTCGTTCAGTTGGTCGGGGTCGAGGAGCACAGCCAGGGATTTCTGGCCGCGCTGACGGCGGTTGCTAAGCGTTTCATAGAGACTGCTGTGGCGCATCCGCGTCGTCGTGGTGATAAGTAAAGTCGATGTCCTTTGTCTCCGGCTCCATATGCGTTACCGTCGGATTGTCTGCAAGGTCGGAATTTTTGTTCACTGGCAAATATTCACCGACTTTTTTGGCCACATACGCCATTAAAACAGCTGTTACCTGAGCGGTCAGCATCTTACCCGTATCCGACTGCAGAAAACTTTGCAATACAGAAGCTACCATACTGGGTTGCTTCTGGGAATACGACTGGCTAGCATCAAATGCTGGCACCGGCAAACGGCGCTCATCATCGTAAGCTAGAGGAGGAAAAGGGTCGGTTTCGGCGGAGGCATGATATACATCAGGCGCCAAATCGGCCCGGCCGGCGGCCGGGTGCTGTTGGCCGCGGTCAAACTGGTGTCCACCACCGAAGCCGTAGTCGTCGCCAACACTCTGGCGGCTGGTCTCGTGCACTGCCGGATTAGAAACATAAGACGCCCGATGCGCGTTTTTGCTCTGCTTTCTTTCCAGCTTTTCGCGCTTCTTCTGTGCCTTGCGAGCCAGACGGTCGTCCTCAAACTCTTCGTAGCCCTCGTTGTCATCATCGTCCGAATCGTCGCGGCTACGCAGTGCTTTAGAAATCAGCCAAATGCCCCCCAGAATGCCTGCTCCAATGGCGGCATATTTGCCCACTTCCTGTGTTTTCTCTTTGATGTGGTCAACGTCGCCCAGCAGGGCACGCTCGTATTCGAGCTTCTGGCGCTCCAGAAATTCTTTTTCGTCCTCGAATAACGGGTTGTGTAGCTCTGCCATGAGTTAGTTACGCTTATCAGATTTGTAAATTGTGTTATCCAATGTCTTGTTGGCCAGGCCCTGAAATAGCTTCTTGTCGACGCCTACGACAAAGATGATCAGCAGCAATAAGTAGAAGCCCGCCAGTACCCCAAAACCCCAGTAGGGGCTGTCGAGCGCCTCATTGAGTACCAAGCCTAGAAACACATTGAGAAAAATGAAAAAGAACAGCCCAATTATCGCCATTGTAGCACCGTGCGCGGTAGCCACAAAAGCCGTTTTTGCCTTCTCCTGCGCTTCAAGGCGCACCAGATCAATGCGCGTATCGAGGTAGCCTTTCAGGTTGCCTATCAGGCTGTCATTGGGGGGCGTTTTAGAGTCGTCGTCGAAAGCCATACGGCGTAGGATAGAATGGAAAGAAAAATTGTTAGTAGGTCGAAGGCCGGAAAAAGCGCCTAACAGCTGGTTTTTCGAGCCAAATGCACATACGAAAAAGGCGGGTTTGTGTCTGAAAATTGAATTACTTTTACCCTATACTGCCGTGTTTTGAGTCAGAATCATTATCAAGTTTTAGGTGTAGGAGCCACGGCGTCGGCCCACGATATAAAGGCGGCGTATAAGCGCTTGGCCATCCAGTACCACCCCGATAAGCACGGCGGTAGCACCCGATACGAGGAGCAGTTTAAGGCCGTAAACGCCGCTTATCGGGTGCTCTCCGATGCAGGCCGTCGCGCTGTCTACGATCATCAGTTGCGCCGCGCCGCGCAAGCACTGGAGGCACAGCGTCAGCAGCAGGCTTACCGGCAGCAGGGCCAGCGCGTGTATGGTGTGCCTATGCCGCCCCCACCAGCCCCTATGCGCACCCGCACCCCAGCGGGGTCGGCGGAGCGCCACTACCGCTCTATTCCGAAGCGCCGAAAATTTACGCGCCGCGACTATCTCCTAACAGCTGGGTTCATTGGGCTATTCGTGCTGTTTATATTTTCGGTGAAAGTGACCATGGACCACGTAACGGCTGTGGGAAATTATGATGACGGCCTGCGCGCCTACGCCGAGGGGGAGTGGAGCACCGCGCACAGCTTTTTTTCCGAAGCCCTGCACTTCAAACCCAACTACACGGAGGCACTGCGTCGTCGCGCCGAAATCACGGAGTTGGTTTATCATCAGCCCGCCGTGGCGCAAAATGACTACCGTGCAGCGCTGCCCAACACGACGCACCCCGCCGACCGAGCTTTTATTCTACACCGTTTGGGCCGCTATGAAGCGCGCCAGCAGCAGCCTACCGTAGCCGATCAGCTGCTCACCCAAGCCGTGACTCTAGACTCAACCCGTGCCGGTGCTTGGATACTGCGGGGCGAAATACGATTGCTCACCAAACGGCAATTCCGCTTAGCCATCCGCGACCTGAGCACGGGGCTGCGGCAGCGTACCGTGGCGGGTAGGGCCCCCACGTTGTATGCGCTTACCTTGCGTGGCCTCGCCTACTACCGCCTCGGCGACTACGGCCGCGCCCAACAAGATTATCAGCTGGTAGCTAAAGCCAACCCTACTAATGGGCAGGTGCATTATTTGTTGGGGCGGGTGGCTCAGCGCCAGGGCCAGCAGGAAGAAGCATGCGCTGCATTCACGCAGGCCCTACGACTGGGCTATAGTTTTGCCAGTGCCGCGCAGAAACAAAGTTGTCAGTAAGAAGTCATCATAGCCCTGAAAAAAGCCCCCCAGCTATCTGAGGTATAGCGCTGGGGGCTTTTTTCAGGGCTTCGACACACAATGGCAAGTAATTGGTCGAGCAGAAGACTTAACCAAAAAATGAGGGTATTAGTAATGCCAGCGTACAAACGCTTCAATACCTTCATACTCAGGCAAACCTAAGCGGTCGTAGATCTGCGCAGTGGTACGGTTGCGCTCCTCGGCCCGCTGCCAGAATTCGCGCTGATCAGCACCAGGAAACAACGGCCGGTCCTTCTGCGACTGGTGCTTGAAGATGGCCCGCCGCTTGCGCGTCAACTCTTCCGGGCTGATGGGTACCGCCATTTCAATCTGATCCACATCCCATTCCTGCCATGCCCCGCGGTAGAGCCACACCCAGCAATCCTGCAGCCACTCAGCGCCTTCTGCTTTTAACCGCTGTACTGCCTGAAAAATGGCTGATAGACAAACGCGGTGTGTGCCGTGCGGATCGGATAGGTCGCCGGCGGCGTAAATCTGCTGGGGCCTGATTTTATTCAGCAAATCGATGGTAAGCTGGATATCCTCTTCCCCCAAGGGCTTCTTGCGTACGCGTCCGGTTTCATAAAACGGCAAGTCCATAAAGTGCGCGTTCTCGTCGGGCACACCCGCGTACCGGCACGCCGACTTCGCCTCACCCCGCCGTATCAATCCTTTAATTTGCTGTACCTCACCTGAATCAACTTGACCGGGGGCCTTATTCTGCAAAAAGTCGACGACGCGCCTGTATAAGTTTTCAGCAGGCTGCTCATCGAGGCGGAAAGCTTCGTCATAGTCGGCCACAAATTCGGCGAAACGAATAGCTTCTTCATCGAATACCGCGATGTTGCCCGACGTTTGATAAGCTACATGCACCTCGTGGCCTTGGTCAACCAAGCGCAGAAAAGTGCCGCCCATTGATATGACATCATCATCAGGGTGGGGGCTAAAAATGAGCACCCGCTTCGGAAACGGCTCTGCTCGCTCGGGTCGGTGCGAGTCATCCGCATTAGGTTTGCCCCCCGGCCAGCCCGTAATGGTGTGCTGCAATTCATTGAACACCTTGATATTAATACTATAAGCCTGTCCCGATTCAGCTAGCAAATCCGATAATCCATTCTCATTGTAATCTTGGTCAGTGAGCTTGAGTATTGGCTTTTGCAACTGACGAGCCAGCCAGGTAGTTGCCTTGCGCACGAAGGCGGCATCCTGCCAGTTGCAAGGCAATCCAGCGAGCCAGGGCGTTTTTCGGGCAGTCAACTCAGCCCCGGCAGCCTCATCCAACACGACGCGCACATGGGGATGCTTCTGCAGGTACGTAGCTGGTACCGAGTCCGTCATGTCGCCCTCGGTCATGCGCTTTATGACGGCCGCTTTGCCCTCGCCCCATGCCAGCAGCACTATCTCCTGGGCTTCCAGAATAGTGCCCACGCCCATCGTAATAGCGCGGCGCGGTACGTTCTCCTCTCCATAAAAGTCGCTAGCCGCATCGGTGCGGGTAATATGGTCGAGGGTGATGAGGCGGGTACGGGAGGTAGCACCCGAACCAGGCTCATTAAAACCAATATGGCCGGTGCGTCCAATTCCCAGAATCTGTAAATCAATTCCACCGGCTTCTTTGATTTTCTCTTCGTAGCGCCGACAAAACTCTGCAACTCCCTCCGCGGGCACCGTGCCATCCGGAATATGCACATTGCCCGCCGGAATATCGACGTGGTCGAATAAGTATTCCCGCATAAAACGCACGTAGCTCTGCAGAGACTCGGGTGCCATGGGAAAGTACTCGTCCAGGTTAAATGTTACAACATTCTGAAAGCTAAGCCCTTCCTGCTGATGCAAACGAACCAACTCCTCATACAAGCGAGTGGGGGTAGAGCCCGTTGCTAAGCCGAGCACACAGCTTCGTTTCTCCGATGCCCTCTGCTTGATCAAATCAGCAATATGATGCGCTACAGCTACGGAGGCCTGTTCTGAATCTGGGTAAATGGTGGTGGGTATACGTTCTGTGGAGGCGTTTAGCAAGTTCATAGAGACTGACGGATAAGATAAAGGAAACTTATCAAAAAAATGCTCTACGTCAAACTTACAAGCCGATAATCAAAACAAATTATATAATAAAGAAATAAAATAATAATGTATGCTTATCCAGATTTTACAATAAAGAGTGTTGCGGCAAGTGCCTGATAATAAAATAATAATAAAATATGTTATGTGCTAAACTGTCTCCTTTTATATATTGAAACATATGATAAAATTCACTTATCATAAAGTTGTTTTGTTGTTATATATGTAGATAAAGAATTTTATAAAATATACCTTTAATTTTTGATAAAGCAGTTAAAAAGTAAAAGGCAAGAGTAATAACTTAATTGTTTTACCCGGGAATATAAATTTAGACCATAAATATTTTATATGATTGTATCCTATAAAATATTTCAAGTAGAATTTGAAAAGAGAATACAATACGCGCCTATGCTTGCTCATTGTGAATGCGCCTTTAGCCTGTACCAAAGCAGCTTCAGTATCAGTAAAGTATAGATTATTGGCTAAGGAAGCACAGTAAATAGCATAATTTGTGAGAGCTGCATTTCTTAAACTACTACGCTTGTCGATAGGTAAGTAATTCTGAATAATGTTAAACACCTTTATTATATCTCTTACATTTTGTCCGGTTTTTATAGAATGCTGAGTAATGCTATTATTAGTTAGGTATCGATAGTGCGCTAAACATTTAGGTGAATACGCAACCGGAAAATGTGCTGCTATTCTAGTCCACATCTCCCAATCTTCGCCGTAGTGTACCGCGAAAAAGCTCCCTAACTGTTCATACACACTTCTTTTTACTACGATAGCGGGCGGCTGTACTCGAATAGTAATAGCCATTTTTAGTAAAAAGTCTTTTACAATGCCTTCCTCCCTTTCAAATGGAGGGTTTATAAACATTGCATCTTCAGTCATATAGGCTATATGTGTGAAGGCAGCACCTGCTTCAGGATATTTAGTGAATAACGTATCTATTTCAGTGTAAAATCCCGGCGCCACTTTATCATCGCCGTGTAAAAGATGGACCCGATGGCCAGTAGAAAGGTTTAGACAGCTTTCAAGATTACGTAGGCTCCCGAGGTTACTAGTCTGTTGGAAAAATTCAACCCTGTTCTTTCCAACAGCGTCCACTAATGCCTTCACATCACCATCAGTACTGCAGTCATCAACAACTGCTATTTGCATCAGTTCGGGCCCTGGGTCCTGTGCAAGCACACTCTCTATCGTCTCCTGCAAATACTGCAAACAATTATACGTGGGTATCATCACCGACCACATAGGCCGGTGAACGTGTGCAGGAACCGCTGCAATCGTAGGTGGAACACTTGGTATGCGCTCCAAGGGAGTTGCAGTGTCAGCGGACGGCATTTTGACTTTCATCGATACCTATACATCCTAAGTGTATGTCTATAAGATATATCCTTAGTTGTAGGCATAAAATAGGGAAGTTTCTGGCAACAAGTTAATTATTTATAGTAAAAATATAAAATTAATCATTTTGATAAAAGATGTGATGTATCCTTGTAATAACATTTATTGATTTATTGTGTTGAAATTCAGGTTGATATACATTTCTATAAACCGTTTCCCAAGACAACGTATGAATTTCCCTTTTAATACGATAGCTAATGGCAAATCGAAATTGCCTTAAAACGAAAAGCCCTCTCTGCAAATCGCGGAGAGGGCTTTTTTGTGGTAACGGTTGGAATCGAACCAACGACACCAGCATTTTCAGTGCTGTGCTCTACCGACTGAGCTACGTTACCAACTTTCCTTTGCCCTTTACGGCTTAGGAGTGGCAAAAGTAGTAAACCAAAAGCAAGCTGCAACACTTACCTTAAAAAAGTTTTCGCCTAAAATCTTAAATTTGTTAGGCATAACGAGTACTTTTCGGTCGAACCCACCACCCAACTGCTTTCCCGTGACTATCGAAAACATTATTTTCCTGCTAGTAGCCATTATCGGCTTCGGCTTGTTTGCCTGGCAAGCGCGAAAGATCCGCGCCAACATCCTAGTAGGCCGCGACCGGGATATGTCGGGCAATATCGGGGAGCGGCTGCAAAAAACCTTGCTGGTAGCGTTTGGGCAGCAGAAAATGTTCAAGCGTATTACCCCAGCCCTGTTGCATCTTGTGGTGTACGTGGGGTTTTTGGTGATCAATATTGAAGTAATAGAAATTGTAATTGATGGTGTATTCGGCACCCACCGTGTTTTGCAGTTCCTAGGACCAGTATACAATGTGCTGATGGCGACCAATGAAATTTTGGGTGCGCTGGTGATTGTAGCGGTTATTGCTTTCTGGTGGCGGCGCAACGTGAAAAAGGTGCGTCGCTTCTCCGGGCCCGAAATGCGCGCTTGGCCGCGCATTGATGCCGATATGATTCTATACATCGAAGTAGTGCTAATGGTAGCGCTGTTCGTGATGAACACATCGGATCTGAAGTGGCATCGTCTGCAAAATCTGGAGATGCCGGGTTCATTTCCAGTTAGCTCATTACTGTTAGGCATATTTCCGAGCGACTTGAACTTGCTGCACTTCTTGGAGCGTGCAGGGTGGTGGGCACACATCGTGGGTATTCTGATTTTTCTGAACTACCTGCCGAGCAGTAAGCACTTTCATATCATTATGGCCTTCCCGAACGTGTACTACTCGCGGCTAGTGCCGCAGGGACAGTTCTCGAACGTGGACAGCATTACCCACGAGGTAAAAGCCATGATGGACCCCAGTTATCAGGTGCCTGCACCACCAGTAGGGCCCGATGGCTCGGCGTTGGCGCCTACTTCGTTTGGAGCCAAAGACGTAGAAGATTTGGCTTGGACTAATCTGCTTAACGCGTACTCATGCACGGAGTGCGGACGTTGCACTGCCTCGTGCCCGGCTAATATTACGGGTAAGCTGTTGTCGCCGCGCAAGATTATTATGGATACCCGCGACCGGATGGAGGAGAAGTACAACTCTCCATTGATTTTTCAGCCTAACCAATACGGTGACGCCAGCAAAGGCACGGAGCGGGTAAAAGTAGAAGCTGATCAAAACACGTTGCTGCGTGGTAAAGTAACGCCCGAAGAGCTGTGGGCTTGCACAACCTGCAACGCCTGCGTGGAGTCGTGCCCAGTGAATATTAACCCGCTCGAGGCTATCATTGAGATGCGCCGCTTCTTGGTGCTAGAAGAGTCGGCTGCACCGCATTCGTTGAATGTTATGTTCTCCAACATTGAGAATAACGGTGCGCCGTGGGCTTTTTCGCCCTCCGACCGCTTCAATTGGGCCGATGAACTGTATTTGGCCGAGAAACAAGCTGTAACAGCATAAACCAAAGCGTCATGCCACCCAACTTATAGCATGACAAACGATATCAAAAACCAACTAAATGGCTGAGCAAATCACCAAGCGTCAAGTTACAGTTCCCGTTATGGCCGATCTGGCTGCCCGCGGCGAGCAACCCGAAATTCTGTTTTGGGTGGGTTGCGCAGGCGCCTTCGACGACCGCTATAAGCGCGTGACCCGGGCTTTTGTACGCATTCTGGAACACGTAGGCATAAAGTACGCTGTGCTGGGCATGGAAGAAACTTGCACTGGCGACCCTGCTAAGCGCGCCGGCAATGAGTTCCTGTTTCAGATGCAGGCCATGCAGAACATCACTACCCTGGATGGCTACCAGATCAAGAAGATTGTGACGGCCTGCCCACACTGCTTCAATACGATAAAGAACGAATACCCGGCGCTGGGGGGCAATTATGAAGTGATTCACCACAGCACTTTTCTTCAGCAGCTTATCAATGAAGGCAAGGTAGGCGTGGCGGGCGGCGGCGAATTCAAAGGTCGACGCATTACGTTCCACGATTCCTGTTACTTAGGTCGGGCCAACAATATTTACGAGGCGCCCCGCGATGTACTCGCAGCTCTCGACGCTGATTTGGTGGAAATGAAGCGGAGCCGCGCTAATGGGCTGTGCTGCGGGGCCGGTGGCGCGCAGATGTGGAAAGAAGCGGAGCCGGGCAACAAAGAAGTGAACATTGAGCGCACGGAAGAAGCTCTGTTTACCCTTGACGGCAACGCTCCTGCATTAGCGCAAACGCGTGGGGTAGAAGATGGCAATGCCGGCGCTACGCCAAGCCCTCGGGCCAACGCGCAGGGGGCAATTATTGCGGTATCATGCCCTTTCTGCATGACCATGATGAGCGACGGTGTGAAGAACAAGGAGCGCGAGTCGGATGTGCAAGTTTTCGATTTGGCAGAGCTGATTGCTAGTGCTGAAGGTCTGAACGCCTAGCGTCGAGCCGAAAGGCATTTTTGTTTATTCGAAACAGCCTCGTCGGAACTTCCCGGCGAGGCTGTTTCTTTGTATGATTAGAGTGTGTATTTCTAAGTTTCAAGCTACTCCTCCATGTTTGTTCCGTTCGAAGAATTGCCCCCCAGCGCCCGCATTTGGATTTATCAGGCCGACCGGCCACTGACGGAGGCAGAGCTAGCGGCCGTTGAGCCCGCGTTGGCTCAGTTTGCCGCCGAGTGGACCAGCCACGGCCGCACGCTGCGCGCTTCGGCCGCCTTTCGGCACGGACAGTTTTTGGTGTTGGGATTAGATGAAGCGGTAGCCGGTGCAAGTGGCTGCTCTATTGATACTTCCGTACGCTTTGTGCACGGCTTGGAGGAGCAATTGGGCGTAAATCTGCTGGAGAAATCGCACCTAGCTTTTCTCGTTGATGGGCAGGTGCAGTTGCTCGACCGGCGGGCATTGCGTGAGGCGGTGGCTACTGGCCAGCTCCAGCCCGAAACGCCTTATTTTGACAATACCATTGCCCAGCACGGCAAGCTAACGGCGGCGTGGCCCGCGCCAGCCGCTGAGACTTGGTTAGCCAAATACTTTCAACCCTCGCCGCAGCGTTAAACTTACGGCTCTACTCCTGCCGAAACTTAGTATTATTGCTAGGCATAACAGCATTGCTAATCTACGCCGCCAGCTTTACCCTTCCTACTGCTTTCCTTCTATGAAGAATTCTATTATTGTGTGGGCTGCCGCCGGATCAGTGGCTGCGTTGGGCCTCAGCGGCTGCGCGACCTCCGAATCTGGTACGAAAGCCGATAAGCGCTTTGCTCGCGGTGAATATGAAACGGCTATTGCCCTATATAAAGCGCAGGCAGAGCGGGGCAAAAATGCCCCCAGAGCAATTTTCGGGTTGGCGAATCGTATCGACTATCCAACCGCATCGAGCAGGCAGAGCTATATTATAAAATGGCCGTCGGAGCGGGCTTGAAGAACGCTGATGCTGGCTTCTATTATGGATTGGCGCTGAAAGCTAATGGTAAGTACGATGAAGCCATTGCCCAGTTTGATGACTACGTAAAGCTGGGCACCAACCGTGCCTTAGCTGCCCGGGCCGAAATAGAGGCCAAAAATACACGCTTGAGCAAAGAGCTTTTGGCGCTAAAAACGCGCGATGAAATCCAACCCCTTGATCAAGTAAACTCCGAGTCGGCGGACTTTAGCGCCACCATGATTCCGGATACCAAGGAAATCGTGTTTGCCTCGGGCCGAGATGGAAAGAAATACTTAGGCAATGGGGAAGGGTTTAATGACCTGTATGCCATTCGCTTTGAGGATGCGGAGAAGATGACCGGCGGCACCGTCCGCAAGTTGGAGCCCATCTTCAACACCGAAGGCATGCACGAGGCAAGCGCCACCTATAGCCCCGATGGCAAAATGGTCGTGTTTGCCCGCTCCAATAGTGGTAAGAAAAAGGGTTACCTAAGCGTTGACTTATGGGCTTCTTACTACCGCAGTGGCGCCTGGACCGAGCCCGCGCTCATCAATATCAACGACCGCACCACCGACGACTTCTCGCCCGTTTTCTCTCCCGATGGTGAAACGCTGTACTTCGCCTCCGGCCGCAAAGGTGGTGAAGGCGGCACCGATCTTTATAAAGCGACCATAGCCGCCAATGGCCGTTTCGCGCCCGCTGAAAACTTGGGTCCTGAAATCAATACGCCGGGCAATGAGAGCTTTCCGGCCATTGCTCCCGATGGCACGCTGTTTTTCTCCTCCGACGGGCACCCCGGCATCGGCAAGCTGGATGTGTTTGTGGTTGATAAGGGCAAGGTGCGCAATCTAGGCGCGCCCTTCAATAGCAGCGGCGACGATTTTGCTCCCTACTTCACGGCCCAAAACGTGGGTGTATTCTCTTCGAACCGGGCAGGTGGCAAAGGCAGCGACGACTTGTACCGCTTCCGTCGCAACACCACAAAGCTCGTCAACTTCTTCGTGGATGGCACTGTGCTGGAGCGCGACGCCAAAACCGGCACTACGAAGCCCGTCGCCTCCGAAAACGTGGAGCTGTTTGCCAATGGCAACCGTAAACTTCTGGAAGTCACTACCGATGCTGAAGGTAAGTTTAGCTTCAAACTTGACTCGGCCACGACCTATGCACTGGTGGCTGACCGCCCCGGCTACTTCACGGCCCGTACTTCCGTAACGACGGTAGGCAAGATGCCTGCTCAGGATCAGCTGCCGGAATTAGTGAATGACATTCGCCTGCCCGCGACACTCACGCTCAATAAGATCGTGAAGAACGTGGCCATTGTAGTCGAGAATATCTTCTACGATTACAACAAAGCCGACATTCGTCCCGATGCCGCAATCGAGTTGGACAAGCTGGTTGAAACGCTGAATGACAACCCCAAAATCACGATTGAGCTAAGCTCCCACACCGACTCGCGCGGTAAGGACGCCTATAACGCCAGCTTATCGCAGCGCCGCGCTCAATCGGCTGTCGATTATATCATTTCCAAAGGCATTGCGAAAGAGCGCATTACGGCCAAAGGCTATGGCGAAACGCAACCTGTAGTTCGCAACGCCAAAACCGAGGAGCAGCACCAGCGCAACCGTCGTACGGAGTTTAAAGTGACACGCATAGCTGAATAACGATCTGCATAGAACCAAAAAAGCCCCCGTACGCGTACGGGGGCTTTTTTGTGCTTTGGTGTATCCCTCAATCTTGTGGTAGCTAATTTCAGCAACACACCTAAGAACAAGTAATAGAGATAGTTAGAAACTACCTAAAGTAATAAGAGGCTGATAATTAAAACGCTAACCTTACTATGAAATCGAATAGGATTTACTATATTCAAAATGGCATAATACTTGGCTTAAAGAAGCTATCGGGAGCATCCCTATTGCTCTCACATTCTTCACACATGAAAAAGGCCTTACTTTTGAGCATCAGTTTGCTGATGCTATTATCGGCCCAGCTGCGTGCGGCGCCGGTTATTGTCAACTTTGCTTCCGAGCGCGGGGTGCCGTTTCACTTGGTATTCGATGGGCAGCCGCTGACGCGTGGCGGCGTACGCCAAGTGTCCATCGACCGCCTTGCTCCGGGTTTCCACTGGGCTGAATTTCGAATTCCGACGCCTTACGGTCGGGCCGTCAATTACCGTACACGCGTGTTTCTGGATCCGGGGTTGGAGACTAGCTACGTGCTTATTGCCCGTAATGGCTTCGCGCCAGCGTTGCGGAAAGTAGCGGCCGTGCCGCTCGGCTTGGGCCGCGGACCTGGCCGTCGGGCGTATCCCGATGACGTCATTTACGACGATGACCGACGGGAGCCGAACGCGCCCGTTGACCCTTATGGGGCGTACCACAACGGTCCGGGCACGGCTTACCCTGGCGCTTATCAGGTAATGACGCCGCAGGACGTCGACGCGTTGGCACAAGCGCTGGCAAATCGTTCCTTCGATAGCGACAAGCTGCTAGTGGCCCGCCAAGCCTTGAGCGAAACGAGTATTCGGGCCGATGATTTGCGCCACCTGCTCACGCAGTTCGACTTCGATAAAGACAAGCTGGAGTTAGCCAAATATGCGTACCCTGCGGTGGCTGATCGGCAGAATTTCTATCGGGTTTACGACGTGTTTCGCTTCAGTTCCAGCGCCCGTGAGCTGGAGGCATTCGTAGAGCGCAACCGAGGTCGATAGATAATCTATTAAGCATTAAAAAAGCCCCCCAGAATGTTTCTGGGGGCTTTTTTGTGACTCGGTAGTGCAGTAGAAGTTACCGAAGCCGATCCATGCTGCGCACGAGTTGCTCGTCGCGGCGGATGAAGCGGTTGGCCAGCACATTGAGCAGCAGCGCGAGAGTAGGCAGGTAAAAGCCGGCCTCAAACTCGCCGGGAACTTTGATATTGAGCAGCTGCTCGCCTACCCCAGAGTAGTAGAAGCCCGCGCCAATGGTAGCTACTATCAGCAGAAAGTTGACTAAGCCTAGCTTAAGCTGGCGGAAACGATTTTTAAATTGGAAAATTTCATACACCGCCACTGCCGCTGAAACCAGCGCCAAAATAGCAATGAGATAGGTTGGCGTCGGCGCTGGTGAGCCCGCTTGAGGGTTTGTAAAAGCCAGTTTGTAGGCCGATAGCACCACTTCTTGCCCGGTTAGGGGGTCGGTTTTGCTCCAGATGGGCAATACCAATACACTCAGCATGGCCAAGGCCAGCAAAAGAAGGAACACGCTTTGGATTCTTTGTATCATCTTTGTGGTTTGACGGTTCGCGCCGCGTTGCCGAAGCCTACGGGCCGGCAAAAGTAGCCAACAACGACCGTAATAACCGCATTCCAAGCCAATGCTAAGTGCTTATATAGTAGATGCCGTCCGCACCCCTATCGGACGGTTTGGCGGTGCGCTCAGTAGCGTCCGCCCCGATGATCTCGCCGCACACATACTGCGCGAGCTATTACGCCGCAATCCAACCTTAGATAAGGTGGCCGTAGAAGACATTATTATCGGTGCCGCCAACCAGGCCGGCGAAGACAACCGCAATGTGGCTCGTATGGCTGGCCTGCTGGCCGGCTTGCCTACTACGGTGCCCGGCAACACCGTAAATCGCCTGTGCGCTTCGGGTTTGCAAAGCATTATTGATGCTTCGCGGGCCGTGCGCTGCGGTGAGGGTGACGTGTACTTGGCCGGTGGCGCCGAGAGCATGACCCGGGCTCCTTTCGTGATGGCGAAGTCAGAAACAGCCTTCGGCCGGGAGCTTACGGCTCATGATACCACCTTGGGCTGGCGTTTTGTCAATCAGAAGCTTTCCAAGCTGCATCACCCATATGCCATGGGCGAAACGGCGGAGAACGTAGCTCGCAAATACGGTATCACGCGTTTGGAGCAGGACGAATTTGCCTTTAACTCCCAGCGCAAGTATCACCGTGCCAACGAGAAAGGCCGTTTCCGCCGCGAAATCGTACCTGTATTCGTGCCCAACCCCAAGGGTGATGCTGCCTTGTTTGACACCGATGAGCCACCGCGCTTGTCTACCTTGGAGAAATTAGGCACGCTGAAACCTGCTTTCCAGCCCCAAGATGGTACCGTGACGGCTGGCAACTCGGCTGGCATCAACGACGGCGCGGCCGGGGTGATAGTAGTGAGCGAAGAGGCACTGCGGCGTTATAACCTCAAGCCTCTGGCCCGCGTGGTAGCCTCCGCTGTTGCTGGTGTAGACCCGGCTTACATGGGTCTCGGACCAGTGCCCGCCAGCCAAAAGGTATTGCAGCGCGCAGGCCTGACCATGAACGATATGGATTTGATTGAGTTGAACGAAGCGTTTGCCGCTCAGTCCATAGCCTGCATGCGCGACCTAGAGCTTGATCCTGAGAAAGTAAATGTCAACGGCGGTTCTATTGCCATCGGCCACCCGCTGGGTGCTAGCGGTTCGCGTATCACGGCGACGTTGCTGCACGAAATGCAGCGCCGCGAAGGCGTGCGCTACGGACTAGCTACTATGTGCGTAGGAGTAGGGCAGGGAGCAGCAGTAATTTACGAGAAGGTCTAAATTTGCCCCCAGCTTATGTCTGCTGCCTGGCTGCGCCCCACATTGGAATTACCCGTGCATGGGGCGCGGCTGCGGCCCTGGCAGCTCAGTGATGCTCAGGCATTAAGCACGCACGGCAATAGCCGCGCCATCTGGCTGAACCTGCGCGACCGGTTTCCCAATCCCTATACGCTCACTGATGCTGAGCACCATCTGCGCTTTGTATTAAGTCCGGAAGGCATGACCGACGTGCACTTGTGCATAGAGGTAGATGGGGAAGCGGCTGGGAGCATCAGCGTATTATTCAAGCAAGATGTCAATCGGCGTTCAGCAGAAATTGGTTACTTCTTAGGTCAGAAGTTTTGGGGCCGCGGCATCACGACAGCGGCAGTTGTCGCCTTGACGGACTACGCGTTCACCAATTTTGACTTGTGCCGCCTGTATGCTGTGGTGTTTGCCCCGAATGCTGCTTCTGCACGCGTGCTGGAAAAGGCTGGCTATGAGCTAGAAGCGCGCTTGCGTAAGAGTATCACTAAGGATGGCCAAACTATGGATTCTCTGCTTTACGCTTCAGTAAAGTAGCATAAGCAGTAGCTTGCGCCTTATTAAACGGCCTCAGACAGTGCAGCAATTGTGCTCGTCAAAGCCTCCGCTCTACATGCGCTATTTTCTTCATCTGGCCTACGATGGCACCCGTTTTCACGGCTGGCAGGTGCAGCCTAACACCCTGACGGTACAGCAAGAGCTAGACCGCTGCCTCTCGCAGGTATTGCGCCAGCCCGTCTATACAGTAGGCAGTGGCCGCACCGATACGGGCGTGCACGCCAGCCACCAGGTAGCGCACTTCGACGCCGATTTGCCCCCCACGCTGGACGAGGCCACCATTTTATATCGCCTAAACCGCGCATTGCCCCCCGACATTGCCGTGCGGCGCTTGCATGCCGTACCCGACAAAGCCCACGCCCGCTTCGATGCCGAAGCACGTACCTACGAGTACTTCGTGCGCCTCATTCCTGATCCGTTCGGGGTTAATCAAAGCCTTTACCTAGATCGGGCGCCGGACGTAGCCGCGATGAATACTGCGGCCGCCTACCTCATCGGCTCCCGCGATTTTACCAGCTTTTCCAAAGTGAAAGGCGGCGAAAACCATTACATCTGTGTGTGTTATGAAGCGGGCTGGCATTCTATTCCGGGCGGTTTGGTGTTTCGCATTCGGGCCAATCGCTTTGTGCGCGGCATGGTGCGCTTGGTGGTAGGAACGCTGCTGAGCGTAGGCCGGGGCAAATTGACTCCCGAGGAATTTGGCCATACTCTACATACCCAAAGCCGTATTGCCGCTAGTGGCGCTGCGGTGGCGAAAGGCTTATTCCTGAGCCGAGTTGAGTACCCGTCGGAGTTGGTTGCAGCCGAAGAGCCTACCGGAATGCCGTACTTTGTGCCGACTTCTTAACATCTTTCCTCCGCAGGAGTGACGAGTGTGTGGGGCAAAAGTGAGTGTAAGCCGCTGCTGTTTTTGCAACCTCTAAGGCTTATGTGTGGTTACTTCTCCTTAGTACCCTGTATTGATTAAAAAATCCTCTGTGGAGCAAACAACTACCGCCACCAAAACCGGCAACATCTTCGATTGGCAGGTGCTAAGCCGCCTGATGAAGTATGTGCGGCCGTACCGGCGGATATTTTATTTTCTGATTTTCCTGACCGTTGCTACGGCCGCGCTGGGCACCTTACGTCCTTTTCTGATCCAGAAAATGGTGGACCGAAGCATCGAGCAGGGCGACTTGACGGGCGTGAACCAGATGTTTGTGCTGCTGCTGGTGCTGCTGGTAGCTCACACGCTGGTAAGCTATCTGCAAACCTACTTCGGCGGTTGGCTGGGTCAGTATATCGTGCGCGATATTCGGGTTGATCTGTATCAACACATTCTGAATCTGCGCCTTAAGTTCTTCGACCGCACACCCATTGGAGTGCTGGTAACCCGCAATATTTCCGACGTAGAAACATTGTCGGATGTGTTCAGCGAGGGGTTAGCGGCCATGATTGGCGACATTCTCCAACTGCTGTTCATTATGGGCTTCATGTTTTGGATTGACTGGCGCCTCACGCTGGTGAGTTTGTCGGTCATTCCGCCTTTGATTATCAGCACGTATGTGTTCAAGGAGAAGGTAAAGCAGTCGTTTCAGGAGGTACGCACGGCGGTGGCCAACCTCAATTCCTTCGTGCAGGAGCACCTAACGGGCATGAACGTAGTGCAGATCTTCAACAACGAAGAGCGCGAGTTTCGCAAGTTCAAAGCCATTAACCAGGAGCACACACGGGCCAATGTGAAGTCGGTGCTGTATTACTCCATCTACTTCCCAGTGGCTGAGGTGTTGGCCGCTATTGGCGTAGGGTTGCTGGTATGGTATGCGGCGCAGGGCCAGATTGAGGGCACTATCTCAAAGGGAGCGCTTATTGCCTTTATCCTGTATAATGCGCTGTTCTTCCGGCCAATTCGGCAAATTGCTGACCGCTTCAATACATTGCAGCTTGGCCTAGTAAGCACGGACCGTCTGCTGAAATTGCTTGATAGCAAGGAGCTTATTGCCGATACTGGCACGCTGGCGCCAGCCTCCATCCGTGGGGATGTGGCCTTTGAAAAAGTCTGGTTTGCCTACAACGACGAAGAGTACGTGCTGCGCGACATCAGCTTTGACGTAAAAGCAGGCCAAACCATTGCCTTTGTGGGAGCTACTGGTGCCGGCAAGACCTCTATTATTAACCTGCTGAGCCGCTTCTACGAAATTAACAAAGGCACGATTCGCGTTGATGGGCACGATTTGCGCGAGTTCGACCTGAAGGAGTTGCGCCGCCATATTGGGGTGGTGTTGCAGGATGTGTTCTTGTTTGCAGGCACCATCGCCGACAACATCACGCTGGGAAATAAGGATATTACGGAGGCCCAAATCTGGGAAGCAGCCGATTTGGTCGGTGCCCGACGCTTTATTGAGCGACTGCCGGGCGGCTTGCATTATCCGGTAATGGAGCGCGGGGCCACACTTTCCGTTGGTCAGCGCCAGCTTATTAGCTTCGTGCGGGCCATGGTATACCAGCCGCAGATTATTATTCTGGATGAGGCTACTTCCTCGGTCGATAGCGAAACGGAGGAGCTGATACAAGAGGCTATCGACAAACTTATGGAGGACCGCACCTCACTGGTTATTGCGCACCGTCTCAGCACTATTCAGAAGGCCGACCGCATTATTGTGCTCGACCGCGGCGAGATCAAGGAATCAGGAACGCACGAAGAACTATTGCGTCATGGGGGCTTTTATCAGCAGCTCTACCAAATGCAGTACAAAGACGTGAGCATGGAGCTGAACAGTGAAAAAGTGGATCTGGGAAGTAGCGCTCGTACTTCTTAATTCACATTGTACTTTGTAGCACTCACTTTAAACACTACATAATGCGTTGGTTCTGGCTTATCGGTTTTGCTCTGGTGCTTATTCTGGGTGGCGTATATGCTTATCTGGGAGGTTTCCGTCAGCCTGAAGTAACGGTGATTACAACTGCGAAGCCCATCTTTTTGGCTGGGCGCTACTACAATGGGCCCGTTCAGGGAGATGAGTTTGGGCCTCTGTTTCGTCAGGCGCAGCAGTACAAGGAGAAGAATCACCTCCAGGGCACACTCGGCAATATCTATTATAATGACCCCGAGGCGGCCGGCGACACAGTAAAAGCCTTTATCGGCCTTATCGTAGCGGATACTGTTTCGCAGAATTTGCCCCCCGGCTACCGCTACAGCACATTCAGCGGTGGGCAGCGGGTAGTACAGGCCCGACTTGAAGCCAGTTATATGCTGGCGCCCGGCAAGCTCTACAGTGGTATCAAAGAATACGCAAAGCAACAGAAGATACCGCTGCGCCAGGTGTATGTGGAGCAATTTCCGGACGCAGGGCCGGCGGAAGTGTTGGCAGTAGTTAAGTAGAGAAACCTCAAAACAAAGCCGGCCCGGATATACATCGGGGCCAGCTTTGTGCTTGGTAAAATGGCAATTTTATTGGCGACCTATGTAATAAGAGGCTCCTAGCGTGAGATTGCTCAAGCCAAAATTGGCTCCAAAGCTTGAGGTTTTAGTTTCCCTATCATATTGTCCCTCCTGTAAACTTGAAGGCTTAGTGCGAGTGCGAGAATAGCCAATACTACCAGCAGTCAGTTCCAAACCTAGTTTATGAGAAGGAAAGAAAACTAGTGCTGGAGTGATACTGACACCCCCCCATTAGTTTTACTTTTACGTTCATTATCAATTCCATCAAATGTAGTGGTAGTAACTTGATGATTTAATCCAGCTGATAATTGGCTATAAAATCCGAAGCTCTCAATCGGGAAATAGTAGTAACGCAGAAAAGGCGCTACATTATAAGTGATAGATTTTGTTATCAGTTTGTTCGGGCGGGCGGGATCGGCACTTTCAGAATAAGGCCTAATTTCTTTTGTTGTACCAAATCCAAAAGACAGCCCTGCAGCTAGATTGTCAGCTATAAAGTAACCTGCATTTGGATTGATATTAAAATTTTGATAAGTGAGCTCTATTGGGTTTGGACCGGCAGGAATGACTGACCCAACATACTTGCTCTCATTAGTAGACCAATTGTATCCAATACTTCCCCCAATTAAAGAGGTGCCTCTACTTATTTGAGCTTGAGCTATTGAGAAGTTTAGAGATAAGAGTAATGCCAGAAAAACGATCTTCTTCATACAGATAGTGGAAAAGGAAGTAAAGAGATAAAGTGATTGAATACCAAGCTGGCAAAGAACGCAACCCTAACTTCATCTTGTATAGTAGATATAATAATTAAATTATAATATATAAAAAAGCCCCCAAACAATCGTCTGGGGGGCTTTTTTGAGAGTTAGAGTAAGTCGGGGTGGCAGGATTCGAACCTACGGCCTCGTCGTCCCGAACGACGCGCGCTACCGGGCTGCGCTACACCCCGAGAGAGGTGCCGTGGGGCACCAAGCCTTCCTTTTACTGCCCAAAAAAAGCCTCCGAATCGAAATTCGAAGGCTTCTTTTAAACAGCGAACTGTTTCTGTCGGAGTGGCAGGATTCGAACCTACGACCTCCAGCACCCCATGCTGGCGCGATACCAGGCTACGCTACACCCCGATAGAATCGAATCGCAAAGATAAGAGACGATTTGGGTTTGGCACAATCTTCGGAAGGATAAAATTTGCGGCTAAAACTGATAAAGCTACCCTAATACAAACCTAAAAATTTGATGAAAGGAAGAAGGCGTTTGCCAGCAATTAGGCTGGGACCTACTTATCGGTTGAGGCTGAATAGAATGCAGTTGTAAAGAGGAAAATTAGAATAGAAGAATACCAACTGTGTTATACTTTTACAGGATATTGACTTTGTCTCTTTCGTTTCGGATGCATATGAAAAAATTTACTGTATTGCTGGGCTTAGGAATGGTCTTTTTGCTAACGGTGCCAACACTAGCCCAAACGAAAACCGCTGCGAAGCCCGTAGCACCCGCAGCTAAGCCAGCCGCCCCTGCACTAACCGCATCGGCTGCCGCTGAGAAGTCCACCGAGGCTGCTGAGCCAGCTACTGGTGCCCCTTCCTTGATAACTGATAAGATGGAAGCGCCAGCCGCCACTTCTGGAGCGCTCAAGGTGAGCTTGGATAATAACCCGTTAACCAAGAGCCTTATCGTGCGCACCGATGCCGCCGGCCCTACCCGCGTGGAAATAAACGACGGCGAAGGCCGACCTGTACTGACCCGCAATATGATGGTTGGTAATAAGCCGACCTCACTCGACGTAAGTCGCTTGCCTGCTGGCTACTACATTGTACAATGCACCGCCGGCGAACGAAAAGGGATGCGCCGGGTAATGCTTGGTCAATAATAGCAACGACACAAAAAAGCCCCCCAGACTTGTTCTGGGGGGCTTTTTTGTGTCGTAATGCCAACCTTACACTTCTTCCGTCTGCAACTGCCGTTCGTAGAGAGCACGGTAGAGGCCATTTGCGTCCGCCATCAGTGCCGCGTGGGTACCATGCTGGACAATCTGGCCGTCGTCGAGCACGAGAATCTCATCAGCCAGCTTCACCGATGATACCCGATGAGAGATAATCAGGCTGGTGCGGTTGGCCATAATGCGTTGAAGGCTACCCAGAATCGCATTCTCCGTGTTGGTATCGACGGCTGAGAGTGAGTCATCCAGAATCAGAATTTTGGGCTCTTTAACCAAGGCACGGGCAATACTGACGCGCTGTTTTTGCCCCCCAGATAGTGTAATTCCTCGCTCGCCAAGCTTGGTGTCGAAGCCCAGCGGAAACTGCACAATGTTGTCGTACACGTTGGCGTCTTTGGCCGCTTGCAGCATTCTTTCCTCCGTCGGGTTTTCGAGGCCGAAATTGATATTGTTGCGGATTGAGTCCGAAAACAGGAACACATCCTGGGGTACGTAGCCAATTTGCTCCCGCAACGACGTCAGGGCATAGTCGCGCACATCGGTGCCATCTACCAGAATGCTGCCGTCGGTTACGTCGTAAAGACGACAGAGCAGGGCAGCCACGGTACTTTTGCCTGAGCCCGTATTGCCGATAACGGCTAAGGTTTGACCGGGACGAATTCGGAAGCTGACGCTTTTAAGAGCCTGAATACCAGTGTCAGGGTACGTGAAAGACACGTTATCAAATATGATATCACCCTGAATGTCGCGCTCTACATTTTGGCGGGAGATGATGTCCGTCTTCTGATTCATGAACTCATTGATACGCGCCTGTGAAGCTTCTGCCCGCTGCACGAGGCTGCTAGTCCAGCCCAGGGCCGTAACGGGCCAAGTAAGCAGATTTACATAAATCAGAAACTCGGCGATACTACCCACACTGATAGTACCACGAATAACTTCCTGTCCCCCAATCCAGACGGTGATAATGGTGCTTAAGCCGACTAGAAACAGAATCAGCGGGAAAAACAGGGAGTTCACAAAGTTCAGACTCAATGACTTCTCCCGGTAGTTGTCGCTGGCGACGGTAAACTGCTGGTGCGAATCCTCTTCACGCACAAACGACTTCAATACCCGGATGCCCGAAAACGCCTCCTGCACGAACGTTGTCATGCTAGAAAGCGAGCGTTGAATTTCATCCGACTTGCGCTCAATCAGATTGTTGACGTAGAAAATGCTGATAGAGAGAATCGGCAGCGGCAAAAGCGTGTAAATCGTCAGCTTCACGTTCACCATCAGCATCAGCGGGATGATGAGCACAAATAGAACGACGAGCTGCAGGAAGTACATGATGGCCGGCCCGATGTACATGCGCACCCGGCCCACGTCCTCGGAGATGCGCGACATCAGGTCGCCGGTATTGTGGCGCCGGTAGAAGCTCAGCGGCAACGATTGGTAATGCTGAAAAATCTCGTTCTTCTGGTCGTTCTCTACCCGCCGCGACATCACAATGAGCGTCTGGCGCATGAAGAACAGGAAAATGCCCCGCAGCAGCGCCATAATTACAATGAGCAGACCGTAGAGGAGCACATTGCGACCAAACAGCTCGTACACGCCGCTTTGCGCCTGCGTGCCAGCAAAAAGGTGATATAAGTCGATGCCTTCATTCACTAAATCGAAGGCGTAGCGCACGATTTGGGCCGGGAAAATAGCCAGCAGCGTCGACAGCGCCACGAACAGCACCCCACCCAGGAAATGCCATTTATAGCGGTACAAATACTTATTGGTAGAGGCAAGAGCGCGCACAGGTCGAGGTGTTGGAATGGGGTAGCGAAGGGAGTCGCCAAGCGGTGTAAGCCCGACGGCTGGGGGGCAAAATCAGAAAATCGGGTTACTTTTGCCCCCAAATTGAGGGGTAATGCTAAGCTCCAGCTCCGCAAATCGTCGTACGTCTAACGTTAGTTACGACCACAACGATTCACCATGTTGGAGCTTCGTCTTGCCCTCAAAGATACAACAACCGCTTTCCACCCAGTTTACCTTCCCACCCACCCAATTTTAATTTTTGTCCCGCATGGTTGAAATCCAAGAGTTGACCAATACTTCGGTCTTCGGTCAGATTGCCGAGCATCAACACGAACAGGTCGTATTCTGCCACGACCACGAAACTGGCCTCAAGGCCATTATCGGTATTCACAACACGGTGCTCGGCCCAGCTTTGGGCGGTACTCGCATGTGGGAATACGCTTCCGACGCAGAAGCCCTGAACGACGTGCTGCGTTTATCACGCGGCATGACCTACAAGGCAGCCATTTCGGGCTTGAACCTAGGCGGTGGCAAAGCCGTCATCATTGGCGACGCCAAAACGCAAAAAACCGAAGCCTTGCTACGCAAGTTTGGTCGCTTCGTGAAGAATCTCAACGGCAAGTATATCACGGCCGAAGACGTAGGGATGACGACCAAGGATATGCAGTATATCCGTATGGAAACCAAGCACGTAGCTGGCCTGCCCGAGAGCATGGGCGGTTCCGGCGACCCTTCACCCGTGACGGCTTTTGGTACCTATATGGGGATGAAAGCCGCTGCCAAGAAAGCCTTCGGATCGGAGAGCTTGGCCGGCAAGCGCATTGCAGTGCAGGGCGTAGGCCACGTGGGGGGCTATTTGTTGGAGCACCTCATTAAGGAAGGCGCCAAAATTGTGCTGACCGACTACTACGAGGACCGCAAGCTGGAAATGGCGGCCAAGTATAACGCGGTAGCCGTGGGCCTCGATGAAATCTACGATCAGGAAGTAGATATCTATTCACCTTGCGCGCTGGGTGCCACCATCAACAGTGACACAATTGACCGCTTGAAGTGCCGCGTTATTGCGGGCTGCGCCAACAACCAGCTGCAGGACGAGAACGTGCATGGGCCGGCGCTGGTAGAGCGCGGCATCATTTACGCTCCCGACTTCCTTATCAATGCTGGGGGGCTAATTAACGTCTACTCCGAGGTAATTGGCGGTAGCCGCAAGTCGGCCCTGAGTCAGACTGAAAAGATTTACGACTTCACCACAGAGGTGCTTAACAAGGCTGAGCTTGAGGGAATTCATCCTCAAAAAGCCGCTATTCGCCAAGCTGAGCAGCGTATTGCTGCATTAGGCAAGGTAAAATCAACTTATTAATTGCGTTGCGCGTTGTGGGTTGCCTTTTGACCGGTAACAGAACAGCTTTTTTATAGAGCAGTATCTCCTAACTAACAACAGGCAACTCACAACTCGTAACAGACACCACACCAGAATGCTCAATCGTCGCTCGCTTCGCATCAAGGTTATGCAGGCCCTATACGCTTACCATCAGGCAGTAGGGTCAGATTTTCTGCTGGCCAATGACCGCATTGCCGAGGAATTTGCCCCCGACCTCACTTCCCCCGAACCCCAGGACCGTAAGGTGCTGCAAGGTCAGCGCAAGCTGGCCGAGGTCATCTTTAAGGAATGGCACAAAACCAAAGCTGACCCGGAAAAAACCGAAGATGCTGCCGTAAACGAGGCTGTGGCCGATGCTATCAGCTTCTACGAAAAGCAGGTCAAGAAAGAGGGTACCTTCTTTGAGGGGCAAATGCTGCACGCAGCGGAGAGCATTCACGACCAATATATTCATCTGCTGAACCTGCCTACCGCTTTGCTGCGGGTGATGGAGGATGAGCGCGACCGTGAAGCGCGTCGGTTTACGCCTTCTAAGGAAGCACTACTCGACACTACTCGCTTTGAGCAAAACCAAGTGCTGGAGAAGCTCGTGGGCAACAAGCAACTGCAGGACCTCACCATTCGGCGCAAGCTGCAATGGAACGGCGAGCAGGAGATGGAAGCGCTACGCACCGCTTGGCGTCAGGAAATAAAGCAGGACGCAGAGTTTCAGGCGTACTTGGCCGCACCGGGGGGCAATTATACCGAAGACCAGGAAGCGCTGAAGCACCTGTACAAGACCTTCGTGTTTAAGGAAGGCGCACTGGCTACCCAGCTAGATGAGGCGGACCTGAACTGGGAGGAAAACCGTCCGGTGGTGAAAAACCTAGTGGTGAAGACCATAAAAATGCTTGACGAAGCGGCCGACGAGAACCTGGAGCTCATGGCGTTGTCAGCCAACTGGGCCGAGGACAAGGAATTTGCCCAAAGCCTTTATCAGCAAACGCTTGCCGATGACGAGCGCTACGAAAAGCTGATTGCCGAGTCAGTGCAGAACTGGGACGTGGAGCGCGTAGCCCAACTCGACAAGATCGTGCTGAAGATGGCACTCTGCGAAATGCACCTTTTCCGTAGCATTCCGGTGAAGGTGACCATCAACGAGTACATCGAAATCAGCAAGATGTACAGCACACCGAAAAGCAAGCAGTTTATCAACGGTATTCTGGACAAGCTGGCCCAGGATTTGACGGCTAGCGGTGCTATCCGCAAGTCGGGTCGTGGCTTGCTTGACAATCAGTAATGGTTAAAGCTTAGTACAAGCAGAAAGCAAGCGAGACATCGACCCATTATTCGGTTGACTATATATCTCATTTTGCGTCTTTGCGTACTCAGTAGTAACTAACGTCTCATTTCTCACCTGTTTGTACTCACTTCTCTAAAAAATATGGGTAGCAAAACCACTACCGGCCTTGTGTGCTTCGCGGGCGGTGCCCTTACCGGAGCCGTTTTGGGTCTGCTGTACGCGCCTGAAAAAGGCCGCGAAACCCGCAGCTGGCTGAGTTATCAGCTCGAAAAGTACCGTGAGGTACTCGCTGATCTTACCGAAAGCTTGGTGACGAGCCGGGTAGATGCCGGCCCTTCAACGGCTAAGTCGGAAGGGCAGAAAGTCATTCGCGAAGCCAAAGACAAAGCGGAGCAGTTGCTCGGCGATGTTGACCAGCTCATCAACCAAATCAATTCTCGTAAGACGGTTTAGGTAATGCGCTGATTCGACGGTGTGCTGATGTGCTTAGGATGGTTTTCCATCGGGGCGCATCAGCACACTCGCATTTCACGCAGCCAAGTAACGGTTGCACTTTACCTAAAAATGCCGATTCGTTTTGCGACACATTTGCACATCAAACAATCAGTAGATCAATAGAATGCATACAATCACCCTTATTCCCGGCGACGGCATCGGACCCGAAATCACGAAGGCCGTTACGGATATTTTCAGTGCCGCCCAGGTGCCTGTGCAGTGGGAAGAGCAGAACGCTGGTCAAACGACTTTCGACCAATCGGGCGAGTTGATTCCGCAGGCGTTGCTGGATTCGTTGGAGAAAAACCGCGTGGCTCTGAAAGGCCCCATCACGACGCCCGTAGGCAAAGGCTTCCGCAGTATCAATGTGTCGCTGCGCCAGAAGTACGATCTGTACCAAAATGTGCGCCCATCCAAGACCAACCCTGGCATTGTGACGCGCTACGAAGGGATTGACTTGGTGCTGTTTCGCGAAAATACCGAGGGCTTATATTCCGGTCTTGAAGTGTGGGATGAGCGCTTAGGCATTGCCGACTCTTTCAACCGCATCACAGTGGAGGGCTCGCGCAAAATTTGCCGCGCGGCGTTTGCGTACGCGGCCAAGCATAACCGCAAAAAGGTAACGCTGGCGCACAAGGCTAACATCCTCAAGATGGCGGGTACACTTATGATCAATGCCTGCAAAGAGGCGGCTGCTGAGTTTCCGCAAATTCAGTTTGAGGATAAGATTATTGATAACATGTGCATGCAGCTCGTCAATAAGCCCGAGCAGTTTGATGTTATCGTGACGACCAACCTCTTCGGTGATATTCTGTCTGACCTTTGCGCTGGCCTCGTAGGGGGCTTAGGCGTAGTAGCGGGGGCCAATATTGGTGATGATATGGCCGTATTTGAAGCGGTGCACGGCTCGGCTCCTGACATTGCCGGCCAAGGCAAAGCTAACCCTACAGCTTTGCTCCGCTCAGCCCTGATGATGCTACATCACCTCGGCGAGCACACGCACGCCGACCGCCTCGAAGCTGCCTTGGATGCTACCTTGCTGCAAAAGGAAAAGTGTACTGGCGACTTGGGAGGCAAGGCCTCGACCAGCGAATTTGCCCAGGCGGTAATTGATAATTTGAAGTAGAAAAAAGCCCCCCAGCGCCTAATTTTGTGCGCCTCACTAGGGGCAAGTGACTGCTAGGTGCCGGAACCCCGCCCAGCATTCACCTGTTGTAGCTTTTTTAATTGAAAACGAAGAACTTAGGCTGTCCAAATAAGATGGTCTGCTAACAAACTCCATGAAACGTACCCTCATTCCCTCCTTGTTCGCCTTTGCCGTGTTGCTAGGCGCTTGCAACAATGAAAAGTCCACGGAAGTAGGCGCGGCCGGCATGAATGCCGCCGCTACTGCCGCCGAGGCTACCGCCAGCCCGGTAGTTGATAACCCCAATGTGGCCAGCGAAACGGAAGCGCCCAATCCGAATGCGCCGGTGATGACCTTCGCTGAAACCGAGCACAACTTCGGCGACATCAAGCCGGGCGAGGTAGTGAAGCACACCTTTACGTTCACCAACACCGGAAAAAGCCCCCTGCTAATTGAAAATGCAACGGCTTCCTGCGGCTGCACTACTCCTAACTGGACCAAAGAGCCCATTGCTCCCGGCGGCAAAGGAACCATTGATGTGCAGTTTGACAGCCAAGGCAAAACTGGCCTTCAGAACAAGCAAATAGCTATTCGGGCCAACACGCAGCCTACTATCACCCAGATTGCTATTCGGACCAACATCCTACCTGACGGCCAAAACGGACCGTTAGCTCAATAAAACGGTAAGCAAGAGCGGCCCACAAGCCGCTCTTGTTATTTTTGCTGACTCGGGCGCCGCTAGCTCTTTGGTGGCCGCGGCGTTTTTCTTCAACCCAACACCTCTCCAATGTTCCTCACGCTTTTATTGCAAGCCCCGGCGGGGGGCATTACCCAGTTTCTGTTTCCGGTGGCTATTGCCGCCGTGGTTTATTTCTTCATGATCCGGCCTCAGCAGAAGCGGGCGGCTACGGCACGTAAGTTCCGCGAGTCGCTGATCAAAGGTGCTACGGTGGTTACGATTGGTGGCCTGCATGGCAAAATCGTGGATGTGCACGAAGAATCAGTGATTATTGAAGTAGACCGAGGCACCCGCCTCAAGTTTGACCGTAGCGCTATCGCGCGCGAAGTAACGCCGGCCGCGAAGGCTCCTGTAACGACGCCCTAATTCCCTTAACTATACCGCTTTGCCGCTCACTCGTGCTGCCCGTCTGGTTCGCTGGTTCACCAGTCCGTTTTACGGACAGGAGAGCAGCTACTGGCGGGCAGTTACCGTTTGTTTTATGGCGGCTTCCACGTTTTGGCTGCTGAATGCGCTGAACAAAACGTATTCTACCCGCATTACCTACCCCTTGACTTGGCGCTACGACACCACGCGCTACATACCCGTGCAGCCGCTTCCCAGTGAAGTAGCCGTAAACGTGACGGGGCGCGGGTGGAAGTTGTTGCGCAAGGCTCTGATGCTAGACGTGAAGCCAGCAGAGGTACCCGTAAGCAGAGTGCCCACCGCTACCCGCTTTGTCACAGGAAGTTCGTTGCGGCCAGCCTTGCAGACCGCGATGGAAGGTATGCAGTTCAACTATATTCTGACCGATACGCTTTGGGTTGAATTTGATGAGCTAATAACGCGTAGGCTGCCGTTGACGCTCAGTCCGGATGTTGATGGCTCCGCTTTGCCCTACGCCGCACGCTTTGTACCCGAAAGCATTGCATTTCGGGGGCCAGCCCGTACCGTAAATCGACTGGCCAGCCCCTATCCTGTGCACTTGCCCAAAGCACCAGCCGGTAGTAGCGACGGGGCTATTATCGTACCTATCGGCGGTCCGGCCTCGGTGGAAACCAATGTACAGGAAATTCAGGTGCGCCTACAGCCGCGCCCTCTGCTAACCGTGCCTGTGCAGATAGTACCTGAGCTGAATAATTTTCCGGTGGGGGAGAAGTTCGGATTTTTTCCTGCTACCGTAACCGTAGAGGTACAATGTTTCCCTGAGGACACTGCCCGTTTAAACCTGCAGGAACTGCGGGTAATGCTGAATTATCGTAAGCTAACTGCTCCCGATTCCAGCCTGGAGCCTATGCTTGTACAGGCTCCGGCATTAGCCCGCGGCACTCTTATCAAAACACCCGCCGTGCGGGTTTCACGGGTTAGATGAGTATGCTGCGGATTGGTATCACCGGCGGAATTGGGTCGGGGAAGAGTATTATATGCCGGTTGTTTCAATTATTGGGTGTACCGGTTTACGATTCCGACTATCGGGCGAAATGGATAATGGCGAATGATTTGAGCTTGCGAGCGGAATTGTTGGCTGCATTCGGTTCCCAGACGTTTAGCGAGTCGGGCCAGTTGGATAGAGCCTATTTGGCCCGCGTTGCCTTCTCAAACCCCGCGCAGCTAACCCAGCTCAATGCTTTGGTGCACCCGCACGTAGGCCGCGACTTTGAAACCTGGGCTGCGGCGCAGCAGCAAGCAGGACACGCCTACTCGCTAAAGGAGGCAGCTTTGCTTTTTGAGTCGGGTGCCTACCGCCAGCTCGACCGTATTATTACGGTTTTTGCCCCCCAAGACGTGCGGCAAGCCCGCGTATTACGCCGCGACCCCCACCGTACTGCTGCCGATATTCTGGCTATTGTCGGCAAGCAGATGAGCGAGGAGGAAAAGGTCCAGCGGGCCGATTACGTCGTGTACAATGATGATCAGCAATTATTGATACCGCAGGTGCTGGCGCTCGATACGCTGTTTCGGCAGCAGGGGTAGCTCAGCGCTACCTGATTATCGCGCTACGCTCGAATTTTCGGGTGGGGTCGAAAAGCTTGCGGTACGTCACGTGCGTTTTGGAAATGCGGGCTCCGATGGAGCGGGTGAGGGCTAGCATACGAGGGTTGAAATCGCCGATCCAGTTCATCTCAATCTCGGTGTAACCGGCCGCTACAAGCGTTTGCTGAGCGTGCACCAGCATCGCCGACTCGACGCCCTTGCCTTGGTGAGCGGGTACAACGCCGAAGATGACCCCGAACATTTTGCGCGGCTGCCGGCGTTCATAGCGCCATTTTTCCCATACAAACCGAATTTTGCCCCCCAGATTTAGCCTTGGCCCTACGTGCTTAAAAATCTGATTCAGCTCGGGCAAACTCACAAAGAAAGCAACGGGCTCACCCTGGTGATAAGCAAACCAAAGCAAGCGCGTGTCCATAACGGGCCGCATTTGGCGCACCAGCTGGTGCGCTTTGTCCAACGTCATCGGGTTGATACCCGAATGATTAGCCCAAGCCAGGTTATACACATGATGAAAATCATGGGCCATCTGGTCGGCTGAGCGACCTACTGAGTGGGCAAACGTGTAAGCTGGCTCCTCCTGCGCATAGCGCTCGGCGGTGCGCGCAAAGCTTGGATGCAGAGGCTCAGCTACTTCCCGGTGGCAGGTATACTGCTTGAAGTACACCTGAAAGCCATAGTTTTCAAACAACTGCTGGTAATAGGGCGGATGATAAAACATCCCATAGTTAGGCTCCGTGAAGCCCGAGACCAGCAAACCCCAAAACCGGTCGCGCTCCCCGAAGTTGATAGGCCCATCCATGGCCTGCATCCCACGCGTCAGTAGCCACTCCTGGGCAACACCAAAGAGTTGGTTGGCCGCGGCCTGATCATTAATGCACTCAAAAAAACCGATTCCACCGGTCGGTAACGTAGGATCGGTGTGTGCGGTAAGCTCATTTACAAAAGCGGCGATGCGACCAATGGCCCGACCTTGTGCATTGGTCAGAACCCAGCGAGTGGCTGTGCCATGCTGAAAGTTGGGATTACGTCGCGTGTCGAATACGGCCTCAACATCATTATCGAGGGGCGAAATCCAGTTAGGATGGTGTTGATAAATTTGAGCCGGCAGCTCCAGAAATTGCCGCCGGTGCTGAGCAGTAGAAACTTCAAGCAGTGACATCACGCAGTAAGGAACGATACCGGGCACGCGAGCGGTATAGTTATAAAAAAGGTTAACCCGCTACCAGCCGACTTACTTATCAGAGCGTCGGAAAACCGATAGGATGCGCACGCCATTAACCTGAATAGTATGTACTTCCCGACCGATGGTGTCGGGAAAAGAATGCGTTCGATAACGATAGTTAGTGAGGATATAGTCGGCGTTTTGGTGGTTTGTGAAGCGTAGGCGGGCGCGGTCGGCGGGGGGCAAAATTAGTGAGTTCGTATAAACTAGGTGACCACTGGGCCAGGGCGAGTGTACGTTGATTGTGGGAGCTTGGTCGTGCGTAAGTGCCCATTCAAGCCCCTGACGGTAGGAAAGGCCCCAATAGTCGAGGTCGAAGTTGTGCTGAGCGAAGCTGGGGGGCAAAATGCTGAAATACGTCTGCTGGTGCGGATGGTCGCGCACTATGCGCCAGGCCGCGTGTACCATTCCGCCGCTGACAACTAGGGCCGCACTTATAGCCACCGGCCGCCACTGAGGTCGCTGCCGCGCTGTTGCCGCGAGCGTATGCACGCCATGCACCGCCAGAAGTATCAGCGCTGGATAGATGAAGTATAAGTGCCGCCAGCCATCATACACTACCGGACGCAATGCCATGACCAGTAGCACAGGTACCAGTAGCCAGCTCACGAAAAGCAGATCGAGGCGCCCGGCAAATGAACTTACGCTTGCTCGCCCTCGCCAACTTATCTTCCGCAGCCAGAGGCCCACTCCGATTAAGGCGGATATTACGTAAGGTAAAGGCGTTGTGATGATTATCCATACTGGGATATAATGCCAGGGAAGCTGCGTGCCCGGCAAGACTTGCCCAAAGTATACCACCCGCCCCGCCCAGGGGTATTGGCTGATTCGCTGCGTAGCCGCTAAAAGTTCTTTCCAGGGCAAGGCCCATAAATAGGGCCACCCCAACACTGTAAAAATCAGCGCGGCCATACTATATACTCCGCCCACTCGCAGCAACATTCCGCGCTCATTCCGCGCTCGGTGGCGGGCTTCCAGCCACAGCATAACCAGCGTTACGACTAGCAGCAGCAACCCCTGCACGCGCACATCGACGGCCAGCGCCGTGGCGAGCCCGTGGACGAGGGCGCGCCCCCGCGTCGGGTGGTGCAGCAGCCGCACCAGCGTGTAGATAGCCAGCGTGAAGAAGGCCATATACACGATGTCTTTGCCGTTGTAAAAAGCTTCGGCAAAAAACCGGGGCGAGAGCACGAGCAGCCCCGCGCCCAATAACCCCCAACGCCAGCTTTCAAACCGTTGCTTTCCGAGCTGATACAGGGCCCAAACCCCAAGCACGAAAACGAGAAAGACGCAAATGTGACGAAGACGATAGAACGCCTGTGAATCGCCATGAGTAAAAACAAAGCTGAGCAGGGCCAACGGCAGCTCGAACGCTACACCATGGTCAGCATCCGCAAAGTTCTGGATGTCGGGAATCAGGCGACTGCTAGGTTGGCTGGCTACTAACTCGGGAGCTACCAACTGAGTCAGATACTTTGCACTGACTAGCCCATTGAGGTGGTTGTTCGGCTCATCCCACGATACGCCGTAGTCATTATGCAGCCACAAACCTATGCCGATCAGCATCCCAAAAAAGCCCCCCACAATCCACTGGCTGCTCGACTTAAAGAAACGAAAGCGAAACAAGTCAGGCATGAATAGGGCTGCTGTGGCGGCGCAAGTTAACAGCTAGCCGAGCAAGTGTAGTAACACAGACTGGTTGTTGAGTAGCTACTTGGTAGTCACAAAAAAGCCCGCTTCATAATTGAAGCGGGCTTTTTTGTGACTACTGTGCTAATTTTAGATAGACCCGTAAGTAACGGTACGGACAGTAGTATTACCATTGCTGGTTGATGTCTGCTTAACAGTCATGGTAGAGGATGTTAAATCGGCCGGACCGCTGAGCGTAGGAGGGAAATTAGGGCATAAGCAGGGTTCCGTAAAGGTGATAACCGTCTTATCAGCATTCCAGCTCCAGGTGCCCTTCGCTGTCTGCGGATCGGGAGCAGCGCATTTGCTAGGGCCTTCATTTATCTCTAATTCGCCATTATCGTTAAAGCGAATGAAGTCATCCTTACCACAAGCCTGCAATGCGGCGTAATTATCGACTGTTGTGGTAGCACCGGCACTAGTTGTGGTTACACTAACATCAGCCGTTGCGCGCCAATCTTTATTAACCAGTAGAGTTATCTTAGGATCTGTTGCATCTGGCTCATTCTCTTCACCACAAGCAGTAAAAGTGACAGCCAGTAATAAGGAAAGGCTAAAAGTCAGTAAGTGTTTCATAATACAGAAAGGGTAGGGAGAGAGGGTATTATTAATGCAGCGGTGTAGCTACTGTAATGACAAGCTGAATACGCTATACGCTCCAGCAGGTTACTTTATTATAAAGATCCCACTAAAACGGATAAATATATTGATTTTTTACGGGCTTCAACCTGCTATGTATCTTACCAATCCTAAAACTACAAACAAAAAAAGGACAGCCGTTACCGACTGTCCTTTTGGTGGGAGATACTGGGTTCGAACCAGTGACCCTCTGCTTGTAAGGCAGATGCTCTGAACCAGCTGAGCTAATCTCCCTTTGTTCCCGTTTGGGATGGCAAATATGGCAGGTCATTTTCGAATACGCAAAAAAAACCGCGACCTTCGGGCTATAATTTTTAGTGAGGGAGTCCAAAAAACCTCTCAACTGATTCACTACCAGAAAATTTCGGTTGTTGATTCGTTTAAAAAAGTTTTTTCTGTACTCGCTGCTGGGAGGCATTTTGCTGCTGTTGGGGGGCATTTTGGGAATCTGGCTGGGGGAGGAGCGCATCATTGCGTTGTTTGTGCGGGAAGCCAACCGGCACCTGCGTACACCTGTGCAAGTGGGTAAAATTGATCTTTCGTTGATCGATCAGTTTCCGCGAGTGTCGGTAACGCTGCAGAATGTGGTAGTGGGGGGCTCTTTACCCCAAGATACCGTGGCTCTGGCGCGCGCGCGTCGCTTATACTGCGCCTTCGACATTTGGGACCTTGTAGCTGGTCGCTATCGCATTCGGGCCGTGACCCTGGACTCAGCAACGGTGCAGGTGCGCTATGATGCGCAAAGCCAACCTAACTGGGACGTCTTTCGGGTCGATTCATCGGGCACATCCGATGATAAGCCCTTCGCATTTGACTTGGAACGTATTGTGCTGCGGCGGGTGCTGGTAATATACGATGATGCAGCGCGGCGTCAGCGGCATACTATCCGAGCCCACGACTTGCGCGCGGGCCTTTCAGTAACGGATGAGCTCATTGATATTCAAGCTGATGGGAAGGCGCGTATCGAAGCGATTGAGCTAGGGCAGGATAAATACTTTCGGCAAAAGGAGTTGACACTGAAGACCCTGATAACTATTGACCGCCCAGGCCGACGAGTTACCATTCAGCCCTCTGATTTGCGTATTGGGCCCGCTACGTATGGTGTGGCGGGTACGGTAGGTTATGGGGGCGAAACACAGTTGGATTTACACGTGGAAGGTCGACAAACCGATGTCCAATCGGTAGTAGCGTTGCTGCCCCCGCGCTTGGCTGGCAACTTAAGCGCTTATCGTAGTCGGGGAGAAGTGTATTTTAGAGGTACGGTGCGCGGAGCTATGTCTGCGCGCAGCAATCCGCGGGTGGATGTGCAGTTTGGCTGTCGCGATGCTTCCTTCTACCATCCTGAGTACCGCGAAACCGTAGAAAACGTCTATCTGACGGGGTCCTTTGATAATGGCAACAAGCGGTCGTTGCGCACGTCTACGTTGGCTCTGCGGAAGGTGCGCGGCACGCTGCACGGGCGGGCGCTGGGGGGCAATTTGCGCTATCATAACTTTGAAGACCCTACAGTACAACTCGACCTGCGGGCCGACCTTGACGTAGCCCGTGCGTTGCGCTTCTACCCGGTAGCCGCCGTGCGTACAGCTAGTGGCGACGCGCGCCTAGCCGTGCGCTTCAACGGCAACCTGCGAGCCTTTCGGGCCCAACCTGCCGCCGCCGCTGTGCAGTCTAGCGGCGACCTGACGCTACGAGGTGTGAGTTTGCGCCTGCGCGATTTCGGGCAGCCATTTACGGGGCTCAGCGGCAACTTTATTCTGCGTCGCAACGATGTAGCAGTCAGTGATTTTAAGGGGCGAATAGGTCGCTCTGACTTTCAATTAAACGGCCTGTTCAAAAATGCGCTGGGGTGGCTCTTGCTACCTCGCCAACAGCTCTTAGTGGAGGCCGATGTGGAGTCGCGCTTACTTGATTTTGACCAGTTGCTGAGCGCGCAATTAGCTGACGCTGCGCAGAAAAGCCCCCCAAAGGGTAAAAAGCGAGGGCCGCAATCCGAATACGAGTTTCACGTAGCCCCCAATCTGGCCTTAGACGTACAGGCCAGCGTAGGCCGAGTGCAATTTCGGCGCTTCCGGGGACGTAACCTCAATGGCACGGTGCGCCTGCGCGACCAGGTTATTTCTTCGCCTACGCTGAGTGTGGCAGCGGCTGGCGGCCAAGCCAGCATTCGAGGAAGCATTGATGCGCGCCAGCCCGATTTGCTGAAGGTGCATACCACCATGGCCTGCTCACAACTGCCGCTTGATAGTCTGTTTTACGTGTTTGAGGACTTTGGCCAGAAGTTTATTACGGCTCGTCACCTACGCGGCCGCCTCACGGCTTCGGGCGAGTCGGACTTGTACTTTGACCGCCGTCTGACGCCGCTTACTGACCGAATGGAAGCCGAAGTAAGAGCAACGGTGCGCGATGGGGAGCTCAATAATTTTGAGCCGTTGCAGAAGCTTTCTATGATAGCCCGTCGGGACCAATTGCGCCATTTGCGCTTCGCAGAGCTCACCAACAACTTCTATATTCAGAGCCGGACAGTGTATATGCCGGAAATGGAAATCCGCTCTAACGTGCGCACTGCCTCCATTATTCGCGTTACGGGCACGCATACCTTCGACCAGCAGATGGATTACCACCTCTCCATTCCGGTGTTGCCGGGGCTGCTACATCGGGCATCTATGGGGGGAAGCGGCACCACTGGGCCCAACCTGTTGCTGGCTATTCAGGGTGATGAGAACAACTTCAAAGTAAGCTATGATCGGGCTCGTGCGCAGGCCAACCGGGCCGCCGCAACGCCCCCCGGCAGCGGTCCGCGCCCTAATCTGAGTGATGCGTTGGATGGATCTGCCACTACCGATCCTGTGGCGACGCCTGCAACCCGGCCGGCAGAGGCGCGAAAGCCATTTGAGCTGAAAAAGCCGGTAAAGAAGCCAGCCCAGCCACAACCCGACGAGTATTTCGATTTCTAGCCGTACTTAAAAGCGTGGCAAAAGGGTTGTACCACAACTCTTTATTGCGGGGTATAGTCGAGCATCAACATTTCCCGATAGAGTGCGTTAAGGAGAGCAGTACTTTTCTTTCCTCCCAACCTTAACCGCTATGGACAACACGCAAGTATTACAGAATTACTCTGAACAGGAGAAAACCGCTTACCTAAGCGTCATTGCCAGCCTAGCCTCAGCCGACCGTCAGGCCTCAGATGCCGAGATAGAGTTTTTGCAGCAGCTCGCTCAAGCTGCTGGTCTCTCCAGTGGCTCTACCCAACAGGTAGTAAGCGCCGCTCAGGATGCCACTAACAGCACTGTACAGCAGAATCTGGACGCGTTGAAAGGTAGTGAGCTACGCTTTTCGCTGGTAACCGACCTGATCAGCTTTGCCCGCGCCGATGGAGCTTATTCCAACGACGAAGAGGCAATGGTTAACAAGATTTCCACGTATCTCGGCATTAATCAGCAACAGCAGCACACGCTGGAGCAAGTAGTTGACCAAGCCGAGAAAGTGCCTCACGATGCTAACGATCCTGCCAAGCAGGGCTTCTTCGGCGGCATTACTGATAAGCTTGAAAGTGCCGGCATCCCCAAAGGCGCCCTGATGGGTGGTTTGCTGGGTGTAGTGGCCCCGATGGTGCTGTCGCGCGTAATGGGCGGTAACCGGGGTGGTGCGATGAGCAGCGGTGGCTTAGGTGGCCTAATGGGCGGTGGCTCCATGGGCGGTCTGATGGGCGGCATGGGCGGCAGCGGCATGGGCGGCTTGTTGGGCGGTTTGCTCGGCGGCGGCTTGCTGGGCAACGTACTAGGCGGCGGTGGCCAGCAATTGCCCCAGCGTGGCTCACACGTAGGCAGCGGCGGCTTAGGCTCCCTCACGTCCATCTTGGGCGGTTTGGGTGGTCGCCCAAACTCGGCACCCCGTTCCGCCGGCGGCGGCGGTCTGGGCAGCCTCCTCGGTGGCGGCAGCGGTATGGGTGGCCTGCTGGGCGGTCTGCTCGGCGGTCGCTAGAACCAGTCTATAATAATCTGACATATAAAAAGCCCCCCAGAATATTTCTGGGGGGCTTTTTTGCGCAATAAGAAGCTACGCAGCTGTTATTTCCCCAAAACGGGCTGATCAACAGATTCGAGACCTTGCAGCCGGTCGGCAGGCGATTGAGTGCTGGCCAGCATATTGGCAAACTTGCCGCCGTGGCGCTCCACTGCCTCCACAATAGCATAGTTCAATTCCTCTTTCACCGCCAGAAACTCATCGTAGTTATTCGTCTCGACAAAATACTGAACAGCGGCTTCCTTGGCTGTAGGCGTGAGAGCTGTGAACTGCAACTGCACCTCATTAGTCGTAAGCGGGTGCGCCCGAATAGTGGCCGTAGCATCGGCAATAATGCGACGAAGCTGGTCGCTGGTCGTTTCGTGGCTGATGGTGAGCGTGAAGTTGACGCGCCGGGCGGTACGCAGCGATAAATTATCCAAGGGCTTATCAATCATCGACTTATTAGGCACCGTGACGTAGCTTTTCTCCACTGTGCGCAGACGAGTGCTGCGGAAACCTACTTTCTCGACGGTGCCGGTTACGCCGCCCACAGTTACCAGGTCGCCTACATTGAAGGGACGGTCAAGGAAAATAGTGAACGAAGCAATGAGGTTTTCAAGGCTTTCCTTGGCCGCAAATGCCACCGCGAGTCCACCAATGCCTAGGCCACCAATCAAGGCTGTCACGTTCACGCCAAAGCCTTTGCCGAGGATAATCAGAAAGGCGATAATCATCACAAACACCTTCAGCAGATCCTTGGCAAAAGGAATCAATTGATTATTCAAACGTGAAGGAACAATTTCGGCTTTGCGGCTGAATACCAGCACAAAAAAATCGATCAGGCGCAGAACGACCCAGCAAATGGCCGTGATAAAGCCAATCTGGTAAACCCGAAAAACAAGCAGTTCAAGCCAGTGCTCGCTTTTGTCTAGATCGGAAGTGCGAACCGGATAGTTAAGCACTTTGAACGCCAGAAAAATAGTGATCAAAACGACGACTACTTCAATTGGTTTGATGAGCAGCACCTGAAACTGGGTTTCGCTAACACCCTCCGTTTGCTTGCGCAGAAACCGAAACAGCAGACGCGACAACAAGCGCGACAGCAGGGTTTTGAAAACGTAGCCCACCAGCATAATAACCCCGCACACGAGGTAAGTGCCGATGTTGTTGCCGAAAAATCGATATTGAAGAAATTCGTTGACAGTCATGGTATTATAAAATATGATTGCCCTCTTTAGCGAACAATCAACGAACTATACAAGCTCCCGCAAGGCCATTTCAAACGACTTCTGCGCCAGTCCCGTACGGCCGTCGCCCTGCTGGCGTGTGCGCTCCAAAGCCCGACGAATAACGCGTGACGTATCGCTAAAAATAGCTTGGTCGGTGATTTCGGCGTTGGTCTCCATCAAGTAAGCAAATACCCGAGCCATACCGCAGTTGGCAATAAAATCGGGAATGACGGAAGCGTGTTGGTCGGCGTACTCGCCGGTAGGCCCGAAGAAGATTTCGGGATCCTGAAAAGGCACATTGGCTCCGCAGGAAATCACCTCCAGGCCGCCGGCCAGCATTTGCTCTACTTGGCTGCGCGAAACCAGACGGGATGAGGCGGCAGGAATAAATATCTCGGCTCCTGAGGACCAGATGCGCTGGCTAATTTCCTCAAATGAGAGCAAGCCGCTGGCAGTGAGTGTATTGTTTTTTCTAGCGAGAAACAGCTCACGAATCTCTTCCAGCGAAAACCCATTCGCATTTAGCAAGCCACCGGCCCGGTCGATGATACCCGTAATACGAACACCCTGGCTGGCAAGGTAATATGCCGCCGCCGCCCCTACATTACCCCAACCCTGGATGAGGGCACGCTTACCAACTAACTCACCGCCCCAGAGCTCATAGTAGTGGCGTACCGCCTCTGCCACGCCGTAACCAGTAATTAGATCGGCCACGGTGTACTTGCGGCTTAGGCTAGGCGTGAACGTCGCATCTTCAATTACCTTCACTACTCCCTGGCGCAACTGCCCCAGCTTCTGAATCTTCTGCGGCTCCGTGGCGTGGTAATGGCCGTTTACAATGCCCTCCTGGGGTGCCACAGGCCATAGTCTTCGGTAATAGGAATCACGTCGTGGATTTCGTCCACGTTCAAGTCGCCACCGGTGCCGTAGTAATTCTTGAGCAGCGGAATAACGGCCTTATACCAGCGCTCCAGCACGCCGCGCTTGCGCGGGTCATGCGGGTCGAAGTTGATGCCCGATTTTGCCCCCCCGATGGCTGGCCCCGATACCGTGAACTTTACTTCCATGGTTTTAGCCAGGCTTTCGACCTCGCGCTTATCCAGGCCCTGGCGCATGCGGGTTCCGCCGCCGGCGGCTCCGCCGCGCAGAGAGTTAATGACGACCCAGCCTTCGGCCTCAGTTTCAGCATCCTTCCATTCAAAAACTATTTCGGGACGCTTATTTTCAAATTGGGCCAGTAGGTCTTTCATTAGAAATACAAGAAAATTAACAGAGTGAAAAATATGGTGCAAAGGTAAGTAGACCCATGCTAGCGCTCAGGAATTAGCTTTTATAACTAAATTTTTTGTGGGTAAAGCCATAAGAAACTCGGCGAACACCAAATCTTTTCAGGGCTATGTTCGTTTCAAAGGAACTTTGCAGGTATAGAATATCGTATGATCCTTATTCTCTCCCTAAGTTTTCCACCTTTGTACTAGTATATGAAACCACTGCTGGCGCGCGTAGAATCCAAGAAAGTAGACAAGGCTGCCGCAATGCTGAAAGTGTTGGCCCACCCTAAACGCCTTGCAATCGTGGATTTGCTGGGTAAGGAGGACAAGATGACTGTAACGGAGATTTACCGTTCCCTCGACTTGCCTCAAGCCATTGCTTCTCAGCATCTTATCACTTTGAAAGACCGTGGCATTCTGTCCTCATTCAAAGTAGGCACTAAGATCTACTACTCACTGTCTATTCCTAAGCTGCTTGATGTGATCGACTCACTCGAGGACTGCTGCGAATCTATGTAATCACCTGTTTCGCTCACGAAACCAAACGAAAAAAGACCGCTACTAGCGGTCTTTTTTCGTTTGGTGTTAGTACCAAGTAAAGGCTTACTAATGAGCAGTTGTCGGCTGGTTCTCTAAGTCGAACAACTCTGTGATAATATCAATCACTTGGTCGGCTTCGCCGCGTTTGCAGGCTGCTTTCAACTGCAGTACTGGCTGCTTCAAAAACTTCTGCATCAGGGAGCGGGTAATTTCGTCCATGCGCTTGGCTTCCTCGGGGGGCATTTTCTTCTGGTAACGATCCATTTCTTCCTGCCGAATCTGCTCCAAGGCATTCTTCAGCTTCTGAATAGTGGGCGACACCAGCATTTCCTTGGTCCAGTCGGAGAGGCTAGCAATGCTTTCGGCGATAATAGCGCGCACCTGCGGTACGGCGGCCAAGCGCCGCTCTAGCGCCGCGCTAGCTTTGCTATGGATAGCATCGATGTTGTATACCAGCACGCCGGGCACGTTTTCCACCTCGGCCTCCACGCTACGGGGTACCGAGAGGTCGATGAAGAACTTATAGTTCAGTACGTCGAGGCGCGCCACCATATCGGTGGTGAAGAAGGGCGAATCGCGGTTGATGGACGAGATAACTACGTCAGCGTCTTTCAAGCCAGTTACCAAGTCTTCGAAGTCAAGCACGCGCAAGCCACACTCAGCTGCTAGTTCTTCGGCCTTGGTACGGGTACGGTTGCAAATGCTCACATTGGAGAACAAGTTGCTGTCGCCGAGGTGGCGGCAGACATCAGCCCCAATTTCACCTAATCCTACCACCAGAATGCTAGGGTTAGCAACGTCGGCGGTTAATTCCTCCACCAGTTCCAAGGTGGCGTAAGAGGTAGACGCGGCCCCGTCGCGGAAGCTGGTCTCTTGCTGTACGCGCTTGTTAGTGAAGAAGATAGTGTGCATTAGGCGGTGCAAGAACGGACCAGCGGCGTCCGCATCGGCAGCCCATTGGTAAGCGTTCTTTACCTGATTGCTGATTTGTAAGTCACCTACCACCTGAGCGTCGAGGCCCATAGCCACCTCAAAAAGGTGCTGAACGGCCGTCTCATAGGTATCGAGCACGTCGAAGTAGGACGCATAGGCGTGGCTCTCGGGCAAGCCCTTCAGGTGACCTAGTGCCGTAATGATGGCCGTGCTCTGGTCGTGATCGGCGGTGTAATACACCTCCGTCCGGTTGCAGGTGCTGAGCACGAGCAGGTCGCTGAGACCCAGATCGTGATGGAGCGTATGTAGGAAGCGGCGGCAAGCGGCCTCGTCTAATGCAATAAGCTCCCGAATGGCTAAGGGCGCTTTCTTGAAAGACAGGCTGACAGCCTTGAATGGGTGGAGCATAGCTGGTGCTAGTGCGAGAATCTGGGGGGCAAAAATACGGCGGAAATCGCTAGTGTGAAAACAGCCGACACTCCATAGTGGTTCGAGGGTATGTAAAGTATCGTGCCAAAACGCTTATAACCAGACTGGGGGGCTTTTTAGTGCACAGATAAACTTAAAAAATTCGTGTAGCGACCTGCTACGAAGCAGAACTGTGGAACCTGAGTTGAGGTGAAAGCGTCTGCATCGGGCGCGGGCACGTATCTTCGTTGCCTGTGCGTTTGTAGTTCTTCGCGCCTCCCGTGGGGGCTTTTTTGCCTTACAGCTTTTCCGCCTTTGCTACCGATTTACGATCAGAAGTCCCGTATCAAGCTCGTAGTGCTGGCTGGTGCCCTGCTCATCGCCGCCGCTACGGTTATCTACACCAATATTCTGGTAGGCCGCCTCTCTGAGCGCGAGCAACAACAGATTGATCTGTATGCTAAGGCTCAGCGCTATATTATCAGCACGGAGGAGGAAACCAACCTGGTGTTTGTACAGGAGCAGATTATTGATGCCAACACCACCATTCCTATCATCTTCACCGACGATCAGGGGAATATTCAGGGTACCAAAAACATTGACCTGCCCAAGGGCATATCGGAGGAAGCCTCGATACAGTTTCTGCGCGAGCGAATTGAGAAGATGAAGGCCCAGCACCCGCCTATCGTAGTGGAATACGCGGCGGGGTTGCGCAACTACATTTATTACCAAGACTCCGTGCTGCTCACGCAGTTGCGCTATTATCCGCTGGTGCAGCTGGCTATCATTGCTTGCCTGGGCGTCATTGCCTACTTCGCCTTCAGCTACTCGCGCAGAGCCGAGCAAAACCGCGTATGGGTAGGCCTGGCCAAAGAAACGGCTCACCAACTGGGTACACCGCTAAGCAGTCTGATGGCTTGGCACACTTACTTGAAAGAGTCGGAGCGGTTCCGGGACGAGCCCATTGTGGAGGAGTTGGGCAAAGATGTGCGGCGCCTGGAAATTATTACGGAGCGCTTCTCCAACATTGGATCGGTGCCCGTGCTCAAGGATGAAAATATTTTGCAGGTGACTCAGAACGCCATTGCTTACCTGCAAAGTCGGGTGTCAAAGAAAGTAGTGTTCAAGATTGAAACCAGCCTGCCTACGCACACACCAGCCAAGCTTAATATTCCGCTGTTCGACTGGGTAATTGAGAATATCTGCAAAAACGCCATCGATGCGATGGATGGCCGTGGTAGCATTACTATTCATCTGCGTCGCCCGGCCCGCAATAAGTCCCAGGTGGCCATCGACATCACCGACACCGGCAAAGGCATTTCCAAGAGCAAGCTTGACCGTGTATTTCTGCCCGGCTACACTACCAAAAAGCGGGGTTGGGGCCTAGGCTTGGCGTTGGCTAAGCGAATTATCGAGAATTACCACCAAGGCCGACTATTTGTGAAATGGTCGGAGCTAGGGAAAGGAACCACCTTTCGGATAATCCTGAATGGCGAATAGCGAATCGGCCTTCTAACGCGTAATGCTGCTAGGCGCTGGGCTTTCCACCGGAAGCGTACGAGGTGATTTTACTTCTTTGCGGTTCGTTATTTCTACGTAGCTGTTGCCGCTGACTGGCTTGCCATTGTGGGTACCCGTCACGCGGCACATGCCCTCCCAGTAGCTCATCTTAATGCCGGGCAGTAGCTTGAGCGTCAATTCTTGGTCAGGTATAATCGGCTCAATGGTCAGGTCATAGCCTTGTTTGGGTACCCGCAGGCGCCACTTACTAGGGTAGCGCAGCTTGGAGGTAGGGCTCGTCCAATAATCGAGGGTTTCGAGCTGAAAGTCCTCGGCGGCAAGGTGCGTGTTCTGGGCTTGGGGGCCAAAATGTGAGCCGCCGCTCACTGTTTGGCCGGTGGCTTTATTGAAAAGCTGATACGCCATGATCTCCTCCCGTGGCTCATCGAGCTGAACGGAAAACCAATCCCAGCCGAGGTCTTTCGTAGTCACTGAGTTGCAGTTCCATTGACGGTCGTACCACAACTCGCCTTCCACTTCCCGCCGCTTACCATCGACTTCAATGGTACCAGTAGCTGCAAGGCGCGGGTAGCTATAGTAGCCAGCCTGGGCCACCGGCCCGTATTTCTCGTAGCCCGTACCACCGTGTAGCAAGATGGCTTTGGCAGGCGTCGTAGTAAGGTTCACGGCTAAGCCCGGATGGGCAGCCATGCGCGCCTGCAGATGGTAGCGTCCTTCCTGACCACTCAAGGTCCAACGCTCATCCTTTTTCTTCATCGATAGGCTGAGTGGGAGCGTAGCGGGCAGCAGCTTGGGCAGCCGTTCTACCTTGTAGTCGTAGCGGAACTGCTTGGTTTGCGGGTCGGTGAGGGCAAAGTTTACCATCTGGTAGTCCTGCTTGCCTGTGGGGTTGAAGTGGAAGAATACGTACTCCACGCCATAGGTTTCACCAGTTGCCTTGTCTTTCAAATGGCCCGTTAAGTACCACCACTCCAAGGAGTTACGCAAGTGCGGCGTTTCCTCCTGCGGCAGTTGAGCACGTTCGGTGAAAATGTCATGCTTGTTGGTAGGCTTAAGCGTACAGGCAGTAGCAAAGAATAGCGATAGGGTGAGCAGCAGGATATTTCTCATACCCCGAAAGAATGCCTTTGGGGGGCAAAAGGTTTGCTAAAATCGAAGTTAGTGGTGTCGAAATGGAAGGATAGCCCGCTGCCACAGGCCACGCGGGGTATACCAGGGCGCTACATAGTAGCCACCAGTCATGGCAATTTCTCCCAATAGCACGGTATCCGGCGCAAGCTTGATAACCAGCGCAGCAGAACTTTTTAAATCAATGCTATACTCCCGGTTGATATAGCCTATTGAGCTGAATATCAATTTGACAGCTTTCAATTCCCTAAACTCGTCGGGAAGAATCAACTCGAATTGCCCGTCCGCATTGGTGCTAACTCCCACGTTAGTACCCGCTATAAGTACTGTAGCGCCTGGCATTGGCTCTTGGGTAGTGGAGTCCAGTATCATGCCCCGAACTACCAGAGGCAACGGCTTAAGTGATAACGGCTCTACACGGCGCGGTACGGCCACCATTCCCATCGTAATGACGTGCTGCTGCGTCGAGATAGGACGCTGAGCCTGCACTTCCGGTGCCGTTGCCGCCTGCAATCCTACTACTGCCACCGTCGCCGCTACCCATTGCTGCCACCGCGGGGCGTGCGTAATCGGCGCTACTACCAGTGGCCGATTCAGCTGCTGCGTCGCAAAGCGCCCACAGGTGCTACCCGACGGCCGGTGCTGGAGCCACTGTACTACTTCGGCATCGGTCATGCGCGTAAAATCCACAACCACTTTATCGCAGGCGGCGCAGTGACGGCCTTGGGCAGCGGGTGTCATCTGGGTCCATCCTTCATGACAGGGCTTTGGAATAGTAATAGTGGGGCGATGCGACATAATTGCGAGGGATTAGCGTTTCCCTGCTGATGCCACGCCGGAGATAATTCCACACGAAATAGCCAAAAATTTTGCCCCCCAAGCCAAGCCAGGGCAAAGCGCTCCGCTGCTCTGGTCTTCAATTGGGCGCCATCTGACAAGAAGCTAGCGCCGGGGTGTGCAGCCCCGCCGCAATATTCTTTATCTTTTGCCCCCCAAACCTTCTGCCCTTCACCTTTCGAATGAGTTCTTTTTCCTCCCTCTTCCGTCGTAAAGACATTTCCGCCATCCTGCAAAACCCGCCTGTCGACACTGCCGCCCACCCTGGCAGTACGGAAGAAGGCGCCTTGGAACGCAACCTCACCGTGCGCGACCTCACCGCGCTGGGTATTGCTGCTGTTATTGGGGCCGGTATTTTCAGCACCATCGGCAATGCCAGCCACGACGGTGGCCCGGCCGTGTCGCTGCTTTTTGTATTCACCGCCATTGCCTGCGCATTTTCGGCGCTGTGCTACGCGCAGTTTGCCGCTACCATTCCCATCAGTGGCTCGGCTTACACCTACGCCTACGCATCCTTTGGGGAGTTGACGGCCTGGATAATTGGCTGGGCTCTGATTATGGAATATGCGGTAGGCAACATCGTGGTAGCTATTTCCTGGTCCGATTACTTCACCGGGCTCATGCAAGGCATTGGGCTAGAGGTGCCTGCTTACCTAAGTATGGGTTTTCAGAGCGCTTATCAGGGCTACCATACTGTGCTGGAACTGATGCTAGCCGGGCGGCCCCTCACCGAGGCCTCGCCCGCCGATATGGCTGGCTACCAAACCTGGATTAGCGCGCCGGAACTCACTGATTCACTTCGCCTAGTCATCGACCTGCCTGCTTTCGGTATTACGTTTCTGATTACCTGCCTTGTGTACGTGGGGATTAAAGAATCAAAAAATGCCTCCAATCTATTGGTCCTACTGAAACTCATTGTAGTAGCCATAGTAATTATAGTGGGCGTTTTCTATGTGAATACTGGCAACTGGACGCCCTTTGCGCCTAACGGCGTGAGCGGTGTGCTCAAAGGCGTATCGGCCGTATTCTTCGCCTACATTGGCTTCGACGCCATCAGCACCACCGCCGAAGAGTGTAAAAACCCGCAGCGCGATTTGCCCCGCGCCATGATATACGCGTTGATCATCTGCACGGTGCTTTATGTAATTATCACGCTGGTACTCACCGGCATGGTGTCATATAAGGAGCTAGGTGTAGGCGACCCGCTCGCTTTTGTCTTCACCAAAGTTGGTCTGCCAAAGTTGGCGGGCTTAGTAGCGGTAAGTGCTATTTTCGCCATGGCGTCGGTGCTGCTCGTGTTCCAGATTGGCCAGCCCCGCATCTGGATGTCGATGTCGCGCGACGGCCTTTTGCCCCCGTGTTTGCCCGCGTTCATCCACGCTTCCGCACCCCGTCTTTTAGCACCATCGTCACGGGCCTATTCGTAGGTATCCCGGCTTTGTTGCTCAATATGGACTTAGTAATCGACCTAACCAGCATCGGTACCTTATTCGCCTTTGCGCTGGTGTGTGGCGGCATTCTGCTCATTGACCCACACGGCACTTCCGACGCACGCTTCAAGGTGCCTTACCTCAATGGCAAGTTCCTTGTGCCGCTGGTAGTACTCGTGGGGGGCATTTTATTACTGACTTATAATGGCGAGCAGGTAGCCGAGTTCGGCCGTGCCGTGCGCGGCGACAGTGGCTACGAAGGCTTCCGTCACTATATCCCGATGCTGGTGTTTCTGGGCTTCTGCGTGTACCTGAGCATTGCTTCCTTCCGCAATCGGCTCTCGTTACTGCCGGTGCTGGGCCTGCTCACCAACCTCTACCTGATGACGCAGCTAGGCGTGAGCAACTGGCTATTGTTTTTTGCCTGGCTAGTGATGGGGCTCGGCGTGTATTTTGGCTACGGCTACAAGCATAGCAAGCTGGGCTTGAAGAAGGTCTGATTACTGTTTGGGTGTAACATTAAATCAGGGGCTTACAAGCCATTGTTGCTCACCTGGTAATTGCTGCACGTCAGATAGTTAGTATTTTGTATTACGTATACAAGTTCATTGTTATCTCCTTCCACCATCAACTCCTAAAGCTTCGCTTCTAAGTACCCACTTCATGATCCATGTAACGAAAACATACCTGCCGCCTTTAGAAGAGTACACCGAATATCTTCAAGGTATCTGGGCGCGGACATGGATAACGAATTACGGACCACTGGTGCTGGAACTGGAGCAAAAACTAAAGAATTATTTAGGGGTCAAGCATGTGTTCTTGGTGTCCAATGGCACCATCGCTTTGCAAATAGCCATCAAGGCCTTAGAGTTAGAAGGAGAAATAATTACCACACCATTCTCCTACGTTGCTACTACTTCCAGTATCGTATGGGAAGGATGCAAGCCAATTTTTGCCGACATCCAACGGGATACGCTTTGTCTCGATCCGCAATTAATAGAGCAACTTATCACGCCTCGTACGAGTGCAGTTCTGGCTACCCACGTCTATGGAAACCCATGTGATGTGGAAGCCATTGAAATAATTGCTCAGAAGCATCAGCTAAAGATTGTTTATGACGCTGCGCACGCCTTTGGAGTACAGTACAAAGGTCAGTCAGTGCTAAACTTCGGTGATGTGTCTACACTGAGTTTTCATGCCACTAAACTGTTTCATACAGGTGAAGGTGGAGCTATTATTACCAATGATGATCAGCTAGCACATAAGATAGGATATATGGCTAACTTCGGTCATAATGGTCCGGAAAGGTATTGGGGGTTGGGAATCAACGGAAAGAACTCAGAGTTACATGCGGCTATGGGACTGTGTGTACTACCTAAAGTAACTGATCTGATTCGGCGTAGAGAAGAGATTAGCAAGCAATATGATCAACTACTTCATGGCCTTGGATTAGTGAAGCCTATGGTTGCTAAGCATGTAGTTTATAATTATGCCTACTACCCTATTATTTTTCCGAATGAAGAAGTAATGCTTGCAGTAATAGCTGCACTCAATGCTGAGCAGATTTTTCCGCGACGGTACTTTTATCCATCGCTAAATGAACTGAACTACATTGATAAGCAGAGCAGCATTATTGCCGAAGATATTTCTTCAAGAGTGATGTGCCTGCCACTGTATTACGACTTATCTGTAGACTCAGTTCTACAGATAGCCTCCATTATAAAAAATGTCGTAATACAGTAATTAGTATTTAATCTGCTTCATAATAATAACAGCGTAAATACTTAAATATAATACATTGGGTGTGCGACAACAATTAATCCCTTTAGAGTCAAGAGCTCATTGGGAGGAAACGCTACAGGATATTAGCTATGATTTTGCTCATAGTTGGCATAGCTGTTATGCTATGCACCTAACCACCGGCCTTGATACATATCTTTATTGCTTTCAAGACGAAGATGTAAAAATAGTTTGCCCCATATCAGAGCGCACATTTGAAGGCTACGTAGATATAGTAACTCCTTATGGATTTTCCGGATTTATTGGTAATAAGGCATTTCCGGAGTTTCAAAGATATTGGAAGGATTTTGCAAAAGGCCGAGGATATATTTGTGGGTTTATTTCAATAAATCCTGTTATTTCAAACCAAACATATCTGGAGAATTCTGATGTTTATAGCTATAACAGTTTATATATACTGGATTTGCGTTTAAGCATTGAAGACCTTTTTAGTAATCTTGATCGTAATCGCAGAAGACAGCTTAAAAACTGGGAACAAATTGCTCCCCAATTTATAACTGATAAATCAATACTTATAGATTTTTTTCTTGAAAACTATCATGCGTTTTTTCAACAAAAAAACGCATCAAGTGGATATCTATTTTCTTTAGAAACACTATCATATATCGTCAACCTAGATAATGTTCTATTGGTTGGTTTTGGTGATAGTAAAATAGAAGCTGTATCTGTCTTCGCTTACACGCCTCATGGAGCGCAGGCACTATTCCACATATCTTTACCAGAAGGAAGGAATCATACCATGCCATTACTATGGTATGCTATACAATACTTGAAGTCCGTTAATATTCCTTTTTTAAATATGGGCGGGGGGCTCCAGGATGGAGATAGTATCGCCGATTTTAAACAACGATGTGGGGCCCAAAAAATGCCACTTAGCTGCCTGAAGCAAGTATATAACGCTGATATATACAGCATTTTATGTAAAAGTGTGAATGCTGACCCTAATAACAAAGTAGGTTACTTCCCTCCATACCATTTCATCTGAGTAATAATTCAATCAAACTGAATTCGTACCAATAGCAAAAACAGCAACAATGTTTGATAAAACAGCCGATTACTACGATGCATTATATCACTTCAAGGATTATGGTGTAGCATGTGATAAACTGCACAAACTTATTCAGAGTCAGCTACCCGCAGCAAAAAGTCTTCTGGATATAGCATGTGGTACGGGAAAGCATTTAGAATACCTAAGCTCACATTACTATGTAGAAGGATTAGATCTAAACCCTGACCTTTTAAATGTAGCACAGAAGCGATGCCCTAATGTGTTATTTCATCAGGCAGATATGACTGATTTTTCTTTATCTAAGACATATGACGTTGTTGTATGCTTATTTAGCTCAATAGCTTATGTGAGAACACTAGAAAACTTGAGAAAAGCAGTTCAATGTATGGCCGATCATCTAAGTCCAAACGGTCTGTTAGTCATCGAGCCTTGGTTTAGTCCAGATACTTATTGGGTGGGTAAGACTACGGCGAATTTTGTGGATCAACCAGATCTTAAAATTGCATGGATGTATAAAAGTGAAAGAAAAGACCTTACTTCATTTTTGGATATTCACTACATGGTTGGGACCCCACAAGGTATTCACGAGTTCACTGAAGAACACATCTTAGGGTTGTGGACCGATTCTGAATATAAGCAGGCCTTCGAGGATGCTGGAGTGCGTGTTAATTATGATGAAATGGGATTGTTTGGGCGAGGCATGTATTATGGACTAAAACGATAGATACCACAACTTAAATAATTTTAGTGCTCTATATTAATTTCTGTCGAATAATTCGCTTGCTCTTGTGCTTTATGAAAATAGCGATTATGCAGCCTTATTTATTTCCATACATAGGTTATTATCAACTAATAGCTGCTGTAGATAAATTTGTTGTATACGATGATGTTGCTTTTATAAAACAAGGATGGATCAATAGGAACAGAATACTTGTGAATAAGACACCGTATATGTTCACAGTTCCCTTGCAAAACGCAAGTTCATTTTGTAAAATAAGTGATACATTAATAGATAGTAAGTTATATCAATTATGGATTAAAAAGTTCTTGAAAACACTTGATCAGAATTATAACAAAGCTTCATTTTATGAGCCAATAAGAAGTGTAATTTTAGAGATTTTTAAAAGAGATTATACAACTATAGCTGAATTATCACGCGCTAGTTTGCAGCAAATATCTGAATATATTTACATTGATACTGAATTTGTTGGGTCATCCAGTATATACAATAATTCTGAGTTAAAGTCGGAAGATAGGGTAATTGATATTTGTCTTCACGAGCAAGCTACAGTGTATATAAATTCCATAAACGGTGCTGATCTTTATTCAAAGGAAAATTTTAAACAACACAATATAGATTTACTTTTTATTTCTCCCACTTTAATTCCATATAATCAATCTACTATTGATTTTGTTTCTCATTTGTCGATAATAGATGTGTTGATGTTTAATTCTAAAGAGGATATAAAAAGAATGATCCAGAATTTTATACTAATCTAGTAGAACCAGTTTTTGCCTTAAACAGATTGATAAAGAATAAGATTTTATGATAACAGTTAGTGTTTGGATGACTACGTATAATCATGAGAGCTATATTGCTCAAGCAATAGAGGGAGTGGTCATGCAGAAAACTAACTTTAAGTATGAGTTAGTAATTGGCGAAGATGTTTCTCAAGATAATACTCGGCAAATTGTTAAAGATTATCAAAAAAGATATCCGAATATTATCCGCTTATTCCTGCCTGAAGATAATCTTGGAATGGTGCCCATGACAAAGGCTACGTATAGCCTTTGTACGGGCAAGTATATCGCTTGGCTAGATGGCGATGATTATTGGACTGATCCTTTTAAACTACAAAAGCAAGTAGATTTCTTGGAAAATAATCCAGAATATTCTTTCTGCTTTCATAAAGTGATTGTTATAAATCAATTACAAAATTCTTCGGCTGAATCTATAGATCCAGCCTATAAAGAGGGAAATGATACATTGTCTATAGAGCACTTTATCCAAATTCATAATCCTGTTTATACATTATCAGTTCTGCATCGGAATGTATTGGGCGCTACATTACCTGATTGGCTCTTTGATTTGCCGTACACTGATTGGGGGCTCTATTTTATCCTATGCAAATATGGTAAAGCTAAATATTTCAGGGAAGTGATGGGTGTTTATAGAATACATAAAGGTGGTGCATATTCAGGTCAAACTAATTTTTACAATTTTTCGCAGATAGTTTTATTTTTTAAGGCGATTAAGAAAATCGAACCAGTTAAATATTATAGTGCAATTGACCGGGTGATCGAGTATTATCAGAATGAATTGTTTAAAATTCATATAAGAAAATTTGATCTGATTGGAGCCTTAAGGAATAAGTTTTCTAGAAATTATTGATGAATAATAAGGGAGCGTATTTTTATTTTAAGATCTTATTCAATTTGTTGTAATTGAAAAGGTAAGAGCGGTCGAACGGCGCCCAGCCATTTTCCATACCATTTTATATCGCTCCGATAATCCTCCAAATCGAAGCTAATGCACTCTTCGTAATCGTAAAGAGATATGGAAGTGTCTTTTACTACGAATAGAGAAATGTAATAAGACCCATCGTTCAGGAAACTTCCGGGTATAGTGCACTCTCCAGATACTAGACCCTTCTGAAATACTGTGGCAGTTGAGGGTACGTCGAAAATGCACTCTCCCCCATATGAATACAAAACGAAATGAGTGCTAATTAAAATATCATCCGAAAAATTCCAGAATTGAAACTTTAGTGTGAGAGGCGTCCGAATGTCAAGTGGTGCATCAGGTTGAAGCAGATGTGGGATAAGTTCAACTGATTTGAACCGAATCTTGTCATTGCCTGGCGCTTCAGATAGAGATTCCCAACTTTGTTTTGTTTTGAACTGCTGGTTATTAATTAGATACTTGTTTACAACGTGCGTGACTTCACCTTGGGCTTTTACTTTGCCATGTTGCAACCACAAGCCATGGTCGCATAAGCTAGTAATGGCGGCCATACTATGGCTGACAAAGAGAATAGTACGCCCTTCACTGTGGGCTACCTCCTTCATTTTGCCTAAGCACTTCTTCTGGAACTCAGCGTCGCCGACGGCAAGCACTTCATCGATAATCAGAATATCGGGCTCCAAGTGAGCGGCTACAGCGAAAGCCAGTCGCACATACATTCCGGACGAATAGCGCTTTACGGGGGTATCTAAAAATTTTTCTACCCCGGAAAAGGCTACTATCTCATCGAATTTGGTGCGAATTTCGGCTTTACTCATTCCCAGGATATAGCCGCTGAGGTAGATGTTTTCACGACCAGAAAGCTCTGAGTGGAACCCTGTGCCTACTTCCAACAGGCTGCTCACCTTGCCTCGGCCTCGGACAAAACCAGCGGAGGGACGAATAATGCGCGATACGATTTTAAGGAGTGTGGATTTGCCCGCGCCGTTGCTACCAATAATGCCCCAGACCTCGCCCTGCTTCACCTCAAAGTTTATGTCTTGCAGGGCCCAAAGAGCCTGACTCTGGGCAGCATTCGGCGACTGGGCGTCGGGCAGCTGAAAAAAAGGATCCTGTTGTTTTCTGACCGTTGTGGTCCACCAACGTTGCAGGTCCTGTAGCAGGTAGCCCGTACCGATGGTGCCTAAACGGTAAACTTTGGATAACTTCTCAACTTGGATAACTACTTCTGACATACAACCTTAGATAGTATCTATTAGCTTATCCCCTTGCTTATTGAAAATAAGCAGCGCGGCCAGCAGGAGCACAGCCGTAGTGATGAAGCTGTAAGCGAATAGGGGAAAAGTTACTACTCCTTGGCCCAAAAGGGATCGGCGAAATAGCTCAAATAGGGGCGTAAGAGGATTTAGCTGCACGAGCCAGCGCCACTTTTCTGACACATACCCGACTGGATAAATGACCGGAGTCAGGAACATGAGTAGACGGGTTCCTAATCCTATTAGGTAGCTCATGTCCCGGTACTTTGCCGTTAATACAGAGAAGAACAAGCCTAGTGCAAAGCTGATACCTCCAACCAGCAAAATTGCTACGGGCGCAAGCAGCAGCCACTGAATATCAGGTATTTGTAAGCCCTTGAAAATAATATAATATGCCAGCACCACTGCCAGCAAGCCGAACTGTATACCGAAGTTGAACAGATAACCGCTTAGGCGCGCAAAGGGAATAATAAGACGCGGGAAATAGACCTTGCTGAAGACCTGGGCATTGTCGCGGAAAGTGGATGAAACGCTGGTAAATGTATCGTTGAACAGGTTCCAGAGGATAATGCCTGCTAGATAAAAAAGTACGGGCGGGGTACCTCCTGTTGAGATGCCAACTACTTTGCCGAAGACAATGACATACGTAATCAGGGTAAGGAGCGGCTGCAACAGCACCCACAGTGGCCCCAAAATAGTCTGCTGATAGACGAGCAGGAAGTCGCGGCGTACCAGCCCCGACGCTAAATGGCGGTAGGCCCAGAGGTCGGGTAGGCTAGTACCCCACCAGCTGGTTTTGGATCCGATTTCCCAATCCCATTTATTATCAGTGCGAATAGACATGTGTTGCGTGTGATACTGGCCCTAAGACCAGGCAGAAGTTCTGAAACTAGAGCAGTGCTCGAAGAAGCTAGCTCGTGCAGCTTAGGCGATAAAGAAAGGTAAGGCTGATTCGTGTTCAGACCAAACTACAGAAAAGCCCCCCACACGCAGCAAATGTAGCAGTAGCTTTCACCGAATGACGCACAAGGGTTTCAATTAAATCCTTGATTCTCACAACTATTTCAAGAAACCATACGATGTGCTTTGCTTGCTAACGAGCCCAAACTGAACCGGCCGTGAACTGCGTACATAGCGCACTATGCGCTACTGGCTGAGCACTTTGCTGCTGTTTTTTATCCTTATCGAAACCGGGCGGGCCCAAATAATGCCCCCGACAGTAGCGTTGTCAGCTCCGACCACATAATCGCTTATTCCTTCGCCAACGACGCCTTTTTTCGCACCGATTACTATTTCACCCAAGGCATGACCCTGAATGTAGTGCTGCCCGTGCTGGCTAAGTCGCCAGTAAATAAAATCCTGTTGGGGAGCAAAATGGTGGCGGTGCGCTATCATGGCGTGAAGGTGTTTTATGATGGCTTTACGCCCCTGCGAATACAGGATGCTTTTATTCGGGTGGGCGACCGGCCATATGCCTCCTATATCTATGCTTCGCTGTACCGTGTGGCCAATCAGCCCCAACGACGGCAGCGCCTTACTGCTGGTATCGACGTAGGATTTATGGGGCCGGCTGCCGGGGCCAAGGGTTTTCAAACCAAAGTACATGAACTGCTGGATGCACCCACGCCGCGAGGTTGGGATTATCAAGTGCAAAACGATTTGGTGCTGGGCTATCAGCTAGGCTTCGAAAAACAGCTGCTGGGGGGCAAATTTGCGGAGCTAATTGGTACGGCGCGGGCTTCGGTGGGTACGCTGAATACATTGGCAGCCACAGGTTTGCTATTGCGCATGGGCAAGATGAATCCGTATTTCCGAAACCTGGGCGTAAGCTCGGCGGCCGGACGTGCTGGGGGGCAAAAATTTCAGCTTTATGCCCAAGGTCGCCTGGAAGGAAGAGCGGTGGGCTACAATGCTACGATGCAAGGCGGAATACTTAATCGGCAGAGTCCTTATACGCTGCGTGCTGAGCAGCTGAAGCGCACAGTAGTACAGGGCAGCGGCGGAGTATTGCTTGCCTACGGTGGCCTCCGCTTCGAGCCATCGGCTACTTGGGTGTCTCCGGAGTTTCGGGGTGGACGAGCGCACCGGTGGGTTCAGTTTGAGGTTTGGGGGGCTTTTTAGCCGCACATAAACCTGCTAGAATATGCAGGCAGAGGGCCAAAATCCGGCAATACTACTTACTGCGTATGTTGTGCCATGCCCAAAACAGTGCGAAAAAGACGTTATAAACCGGCTAAGTGGCGTCGACTTATACAAGCTAATTGGCCCTGGAGCTTGGCATTGGCGGCCTTCACGGCGCTGGGCCTTTTAGTATGGCACCACGGCTGGTAAGTACCGAATAAATTCTGCCGACGACGGTAAGATGCAGGTGGTGGCGGGAGCTACTTCGCTTTGTTTACCATAAAAACGCCCCCCAGGATGATAATCATCCCCAGGCAATGCAGCAGGTTGATGGTTTCGCCATCCAACACGCCCCAGCCCAGTGCTACAATAGGCACCAGGTAGGTATTGGAGCTGGCAAAAAGCGCCGTGGACTCCTGAATCAGCTTATTGAACAGTACCATCGCCACGGCTGTACTCATAAAGGCCAGCAGCGCAATGTAGCCCAGGGCCGACCAGGCGCCGGGCACGTTGGAAAGCTTCGTGAGAAAATCGGTAAAGCCGAAAAGAAAAATCAGGGCGGGCCCACCGATCAGCAGCAGAATCAGGCTGGTGACGGCCAGCGACGGCAGGCCATGCAGCTGGTGCTTGATCACGTTTACACTCACCCCGTACCCCATGGTGGCCAGCACAATGTAGAGGCCATACCAGGCATTGCCCAAGCCGGTAGGAGTGGCCGAGCCGCCGCTGCCGCCCAGGCCCATCAGAACCACCGTGCCTACAAAGCCGAGCCCGATGCCTAACGCCCGCAGCGGCGTAATGCGCTGCCGGAAAAATAGAGCGCCCACGAGCAGCGTAAACACTACCGTCAGGGCATTAAGTACGCCAGCCAGACCGGAAGCCAGTTTGGTTTCGGCATAAGCAAATAAGAACGCCGGAATAAACGTGCCCACCACGCCGCTCAATAGCAAATACTTGAAGCGGCCACGCTCCACGCGCCGCACGTGGCGCAACCCGAACGGCAACAGTACCAGCGCCGCAATGCTCACCCGCGCTGCACCCAGTTCCAGCGCCGAAAACACCTCCAGCCCTTTCTTCATCAAAATAAACGAGGTGCCCCAGATGCAAGCCAGCACAACCAGCAACACCCAGGCCGAGGCTGGAATACGCTGAGCCGGCGCGATAGTAGCCGCCGGAACGACCGTAGCAGATGAAGGCATTATACAGGGAACTGGGGGCTTTTTTAGATAAAGTATACGACAACGCCCCACTGTATAGGGCAGGCGTGTTTGGCTAAAGCGGAGTGCTATCCTACCATTACCGGCTCGGCAGCGGCAATTTCTTCCAGAATTTCCAGAATGATTGCGGGCTGCTCAGCGTCTACAAGTCGGGTGCGCCACTGCTTGGCGCCTTCCAGGCCCCGGAAATACTGAGCATAGTGGCGGCGCATCTCAAACACGCCCACGCGCGGACCTTTCCACTCAATACTCTTCTCGAAATGCATGCGGCACATGGCTACGCGCTCCTCAATAGTGGGCGGCGCCAGCTTTTCGCCAGTAGCCAGGTAGTGCTTAATTTCGCGAAAAATCCAGGGGTAGCCAATGCTGGCCCGGCCCACCATAATACCATCGACGCCGTAGCGCTCTTTGTAAAGCGCCGCCTTTTCGGGCGAATCGATGTCGCCGTTGCCGAAGATGGGAATACGAATGCGCGGGTTGTTTTTGATCCGGTGAATAAGCGTCCAGTCGGCTTCGCCTTTGTAGAGCTGCACGCGGGTGCGGCCATGCACGGTAAGCGCCTCAATACCAATATCCTGCAAGCGCTCGGCTACTTCCTCCACGTTTTTGGTGTCATCGTCCCAGCCCAGGCGAGTTTTTACCGTCACGGGCAGGTGCGTATTCCGCACCACGGCAGAAGTCATTTCCACCATTTTTGGAATATCGCGCAGCAGGGCTGCTCCGGCTCCCCGGCAAGCCACTTGCTTCACGGGGCAGCCGTAGTTAATGTCAATCAGGTCGGGGCCAGCAGCGGTGCTGATGGCAGAGCACTCGCCCATGGTGGCCACATCGGAGCCAAACAGCTGAATGCCGATGGGCCGTTCATAGTCGAACACGTCGAGCTTTTTGCGGCTTTTGGCTGCGTCCCGAATCAGGCCTTCCGAGGAAATAAACTCAGTGTACATCAAATCAGCCCCATTGGCTTTGCATACGGCCCGGAACGGTGGATCGGAAACGTCCTCCATTGGAGCTAACAGCAAGGGGAAATCGGGTAGAGCGAGGTCGCGGATGTGTACCACAAGTAGGCAGTTAGAGGAATTTGCGCAAATTTACGACACTTCCAAGTTTCCCGTAACCACCTGTCTGCTATGAAAGGTTTCGTGTCCAGCCGATTGCACCCATTGCTGACCCTGGTCTTGCTCGTTGGCCTAATGGTGGGCGGCTTGTGCATAGCCACATTTTTAATTGCAGTCTTGGCTAGCAGCATCTACGGTATTGGCTTGCTGGAAATGGGCAACGTCACAAGCCGGCCCGACTCGCACCCCGATGGTTGGGCGTTACTTATGCTCAGCCAGGGCCTGACCTTGTTTATCGGCTTTGCCGGTTCGGCGTTGGTGCTGGCCTGGATGCAAGGCTACCGCTGGACTGAGTATTTTGCCCCCCGCCGCCCCACGCGCACCGAATGGCTGCTACTGGCCGGGCTGCTTGTCATCGTTAGCCTCCCCGCCATGTCGAGCCTGATAGAATGGAATGCTAAAATGCACTTCCCGCCGTTCATGCAGGGGTTCGAAACGTGGGCCCGCCAACTGGAGGATAAGGCAGAAGCCATGACCAAGTCGCTGACTCAATTTAATACAGTAACACGCCTGTTAGTAGCGCTGCTCGTCATTGCCATCGTGCCGGCCATCAGTGAGGAGTTGGTTTTCCGCGGGGTCGTCCAGCGCAACTTAGTGCAGTGGACGGGCAGTCACCACGTCGGTATCTGGCTGTCGGCCGCTATTTTCAGCGCCATTCACTTCCAGTTTTTTGGCTTCATTCCGCGCTTGGCTTTAGGCGTGATTTTTGGCTACCTCTACGCCTGGAGCGGCAATATTCTGGTGCCTATGGCTGCACACTTTACCCAGAATGCCTTTCAGCTTGTCCTGCTATACTTGGTGCAGCAGCGCGCTTTGACGACTGATGCCTTCAATCCTGACTCAACGGAAAGCCTTCCGTGGCCGCTGGTGCTGCTTTCGGCCTTGCTATCGGCTGGCATTCTGTATTATCTGTATCAAAAAATGGCCCCTACTACCGAACCAACGGAGGCGCATACCATTGCCAGCACTGGTATAGCCGTTCGCACTGCCGATGCGCCCGTGCCACATGAGCGCCACACGCTCAGCGGCCGGGGCATTGAGGTCGATGATGATAAGTCGGCTTCCTAACTTTTACGTTTCATTAACCTCGCTATTTTGCCCCCCACGCCCGCCCCAGCCGAATCTACTCTGACCGACCAGCCGCCGGGCAAGAAGCCGATGTCCAACCTCACGCAGCGCATTATTTTTGGCGCTATTGGCGCTGCGCTACTATTCGGCTGCATCTGGTACAGCGCGTGGAGCTTCGCCGTATTTTTTGCCTTGGTACAGGCCAAGATGCTGCTTGAGTTTTACCGCATGATGCGCAAGACTGGCTACGCTCCGGTGGCAGCTATGGGAGTGGGGGTGAGTGTGTTGCTTTTTATGGGCGTGCACTTAATTGCCGGAGCTGGACATTACAATACGGAAGGCAACTCGGCCATTCAGATTTACAACGCGGATGCTGCACCGGGTAGCTCAGTGGCTTTTTATTCGTTTGGCTTTTTAATTCAGCGGGTCTTGCTTTGCAGCCTGGTCCTCATACCCGTCCTGCTGATTCTGCGGGAAATGATTCTGTGGCCCCGTTCCAAAAACCCCTTTGGGAACATTGGGGTGAATCTGCTGGGCTTATTCTACGTGAGCATCCCGATGAGCTTGCTCAGCGTACTGGCCTTCACTGAAACCGGCTACGACTTCCGCCGAGTTCTCGCCCTGCTTTTCCTCGTCTGGACCGCCGACATTGGTGCTTACGCCGCTGGCAAAACCATGGGCAAGCACAAATTGGCCCCCAACATCTCGCCCGGCAAAACGTGGGAAGGTTGGATTGGCGGCGCCCTGCTTACGTTGGTGATGGGCTGGGCCTTAGGCTATTTACTGCCCGATATGCCACTCTCACACCGCTTGGTTGCTGCTGCCGTCGTCGCCGTATTTGGGGTGCTCGGCGACCTGGCTGAGTCGATGCTGAAGCGCAGTGTAGGCGTGAAAGACTCCGGCCGTATTCTGCCGGGCCATGGTGGATTGCTTGACCGCTTTGATGCGTTGCTGCTGGTCCTGCCGGTGCTGGTGCTGCTACAGCTATTGGTGGAGTAAGCCTGACCATATCAGCGCACTGCTTGATTTGTGGATTTTGCCGCCAGAAATCTTCTGCTATATCCTTGATTTTTAGGGATCTGCTAATTGGGCTCCGCGGCATTCAGCTGTGGAGCTTAAGCCTGTTTCCTTTCCCCGAACTGGGAAAAGCATATGGATTGGGGCAATTATTGCACAGCGAAGCACCAAGGCGGTTTATTCAGCGTATGCACAAACCTAGTACCTTTGACCACCCCAAACACAGGGGGCATTTGGGGCTCCACCCGGCCTTTATGCGTCCTGAATTATAGTCCCACCCTTTTTCAACTCTTCCTCTTCTATGGCTGTCACCACGGTGTACAAAGAGCCGGCCCCAATTGTGGACCGCGAAAATCCGCTTGAATCAATGATGTCGCGTTTTAATATCGCGGCGGAGATTCTGGGTCTGGATGAATCAACTTACAACGTTTTAAAAGCGCCTGATAAGCAGGTAATCGTCAATATTCCCGTGACCATGGACAATGGCCAAATTCGGGTGTTTGAAGGCTACCGCGTGGTTCACAACACAATTCTGGGGCCCTCGAAAGGTGGTATCCGCTACGACATGCACGTGCACCTCGATGAGGTAAAAGCTTTGGCTGCCTGGATGACCTGGAAGTGTGCCGTTGTTGACATTCCCTACGGCGGAGCCAAGGGGGGCATTATCTGCGACCCAACCACGATGAGTGCCGGCGAAATCGAGCGTATGACCCGCGGCTACACGCTGGCTCTGAAAGACGTGTTTGGCCCCGACCGCGACATCCCGGCTCCCGACATGGGTACTGGTCCGCGCGAAATGGCCTGGCTGATGGATGAGTTCTCTAAAACCACTGGCGCTACGTCGCCCGCCGTTGTGACGGGCAAGCCCCTGGTAATGGGGGGCTCTTTAGGCCGGGTAGAAGCTACCGGTCGGGGCGTAATGGTATCTGCCATTGCGGCTATGAAAAAGCTCGGCATGGACCCCACCAAGTCATCGGCAGCGGTGCAGGGCTTCGGCAATGTAGGCTCATGGGCAGCTAAGCTGCTCTGCGAGAAAGGCGTGAAAATCAAAGGTGTATCTGACATCAGCGGTGCCTACTGGAACGAAGAAGGCATCAACATCGACGAAGCTATTGCCTACAAAAACGCGCATAACGGCCGCTTAGAGGGCTACACTGGCGCCACTGCCATGGACCCCGACGACCTCCTAATCAGCGCTGTAGACGTGCTGGTGCCTGCCGCGGTAGAGGACGTAATAACGGAGCACAACGCTGAGCGAATTCAGGCGAAGCTGATCGTGGAAGGTGCCAACGGCCCAACCTCAGCCAGCGCCGACGACATCATCAACCGCAAGGGTATTATGGTAGTGCCCGACATTCTGGCTAACTCTGGCGGCGTTACCGTGTCCTACTTCGAGTGGGTGCAGAACCGCTTGGGCTACAAGTGGAGCGAGGGCATGGTGATTGAGCGCGCCGCGCGCATCATGAACGACGCCTTCGAGAAAGTGTACGCTACCAGCCAGAAATATAAAGTGCCTATGCGCATCGCGGCTTACGTAGTAGCAATTGATAAAGTAGCTCAGACGTACAAGTTCCGCGGCGGCTACTAGGCCTTTCGTGGTTGCGCCACAGTCAGCTTCATGGGTTATTAGACCAAATAGCTGAATTGCGCGTATGTAAACAGAGTAGTCGTAAAACTGTCTAATTGATAGCCCGGACCCTTTAGTCCGGGCTATCTTTGTCAGGCTTTTGTACATTCGTGACTAAACCCGACAATAAACCCAGTTTTCTTATCTGTTTGATTAGCTGAAACCTTGTAGCCGCGCATTTTGTCGGTTGGGTTCAGCCTTAGGTCAGCGCAGCTACTCTGCGATTTATGAAGATTCACAAAGAAGGACGACGTATACTATTCTTTACGCTGCTGGCTCTGCTAGCTGTTAATTTGTTGCTGTTCCGATTTAATAGTCGCAACGAAACCTTCAATATCATTTTCGTCGTGGCATCCGCCGTGGCGTTTCTGCTGCTGTTGCAGTTTTTCCGCAGCCCTTACCGCAACCTGCTCACCCACGAGGATCTGCTTATCGCTCCCGCCGATGGAAAAGTGGTCGTGATTGAAGACGTACACGAACCGGAATATTTTGATGATGTGCGCAAGCAAATCAGCATCTTCATGTCGCCTATCAACGTGCACATCACCCGCAATCCGATTTCAGGTGTGGTGCGCTATTTCAAATATCACCCCGGCAACTACCTAGTAGCTTGGCACCCCAAAAGCAGCACCAAAAACGAGCGTACTACGGTAGTAGTACAATCGGAAGCCGGGCCGATGGTCCTTTTTCGGCAGATTGCCGGCGCTATGGCCCGCCGCATTGTGTGGTACGTGAGCGAAGGCGACGAAGTAAGCCAGGGCGAAGAGTTCGGCTTCATTAAATTTGGCTCTCGCGTCGATATTTATGTGCCGTTGGATACAATACTGAAAGTGCAGCTTGGAGATAAAGTGAAAGGCGGCGAAACGGTTATTGCCCAACTAAAAACGGAAACGCCCAGTCTGTTCTAGTTCGTAACTTACTCTACGAACGAGGATAAACATCGAATAAAAAAGCCCCCCAGATCTACTCTGGGGGCTTTTTTATTCGATGTTAGTGAGTTGATAATGCAACAGTATCATCCCATTGGGCCAGGCATGATTGCGTAGCAGCTTAATCGGCTGTGCAGATTTTGGAGCTTCCCACAGCGGAATACCGTCGCCTAGTAGCCTCGGAACCACAAATAGCATCAGCTCATCCACCAGCGCGGCCGCCAGCAACGGGGCTGCCAACTTGCTGCCGCCAATAAGCCAGATTGTGCCGCCTTCCTGCTGCCGCAATTGCCCGACAAACTCAACTGCCTCCGCCGTTACAAACCTGACGGATGAGTGTGCCGCCTCAGCGGGAGGGTTGCTAGTAAAAACGTAGTTGACAAGCTCTGGGTACGACCACTCACCAAAGGTGAGCATCTGTTCATAAGTAGTGCGACCCATCAGTGTAGCATCGACGGAAGCTAAAAAATCAGCATAGCCATAATCTGATTCTGGTAGAATGGGCGGCAGCCAGTCAACGGAGCCATTGGACGAGGCAATATACCCGTCAAGGCTCGCAGCAATGTATAGTACTACTTTGCGCATAAGCCAAGATACAGGTTTAAGATAATTTATCCGATAAGACTATCGGCTTTTATATGCTTAAGTCAGTGAATAGAAGGGAGTGTGCTCACACTTATTAAGGTGTAAATTTAGTTGAACAGTTATACTGACCTGTGTAGCAGGTGCCATAAGGATTTCTTCTTACCCCTTCGGTAGTGAAGCCGCCGAAAGATTCGCCAGTTGTTAAGTAAGTAGGAGAATTCTATACTTTATGAAATGAGTTTTTCTCTAGTGATTCAGCAACTACAGTATAACACATGTTTCAAACGATTCTAAAGCTTATATAATCAGTCAACTCATACATTCTTAGAAATATTCAAGTGTAAAACAAGCACTAATTGACTGTGTCAAACTATGGCTTTTAAGTGCATACTAGCCGTTTTATGAGTGTTCATAATAGCACGCGTAGTGGCTGAAATTTAATTATTCCTAGTGCATGGATTTTCTGGAGTATAAATCAATAGTAGATCGATAAAAGTATTTATTTATACAAATTACTTATAGTCAGCATTATACGATAATATGCCTTGGTTGCTAGTTGTCACTTTAAGGGGCTTGGCAATTGCGGTAATCCCTTTATATAGATAGTTCAAAATATTTGCTACACAACTGCATTTGTCTGATAAAACCCCTGATTAGTGAGCAAAATCGGTTCTTTACGAATAAACCATAAAAAATGTTGTAATAATTCTTAAGAAATTAGAAGCATCCCATTTTTTATTAGATATTCACATAGTTATTGGCCAATCGACTCCAAATACAATCCTATAGTTTATTCTGCTTTACTACTTCATTGAATGCTTCACTGCCTGCTAAATAATTTGTACTTAAATAATAAACGCTAGTATAGTCTCCACCCCTAATTCCAAATCTATGAGTAGAGTCTTTCCCACCCCCTACGGCAGCGTACCCTACGAGTTAAACGTGGCCATAATGGCCACAATGATTTTGCTGGCAACGCCATGTAAAGTCGAAAGGATGGACCTGCCTTCTTAATAAGATCATATTAAACTTTTTTATTACAAACAAACCGTTCTGCCTAATGCACAACTCTACTCATTTCTTGCCTCCGCTGAGGCTTGTAATGGTTGCCGGATTTATGTCACTTGCTGGTGTGGGCTTTGCCCAGACAGGTATTGGCACACGCAACCCCGATCCTTCAGCTGCGCTCGACATTTCGAGCAGTAACCGTGGCCTTCTAATTCCGCGTGTTGCACTTACTTCGAGCACCGATAACACGACGGTGCCGAACCCCGCTACTGGGCTGATGCTTTTCAATATTAATGCATCACTTCCAGGTGGAGTAGGCCTATATTATAACGCTGGAGGCTCAACAGGGTCTACTGGCGCTACTCCTACTAACTGGGTACGAGTAGCCACTAGCAGCGCACAAATAGGGGTAGAAAGCTGGCATACGATTAGTACCCCTAGTGGTAATACTGGTGGTACTAAAGCAAGTGCCTCCCCTTACATTGAGAATCAGAGCGCGGCTCTTCAGAGCGCCAACTTTCGAATTAGTGGTACTGGCGCAATAGGTGGCGCGCTAACTGTAGGTGGGAATACCACATTATCTACACTAGCAGGCGGCGGAAACCGAATGGTTACTACCGATAACACGGGTAAGCTGATTGCTAAACCATTAGATTTTCTTACAATCAATGGTAACGAACTGCGGCTAAATGCTACTAATGCTGTAACCCTGCCGACTATTGCCGGACCACAAGGTCCAGTTGGCCCAACAGGGGCAACGGGAGCAACTGGTCCTGCTGGTGCTAAAGGTGATACAGGTGCAGCTGGGCCTATCGGGCCGGTTGGGCCTCAAGGTGTAGCTGGCGCTACGGGTGCCACTGGTGCTAACGGTTTAAATGGCGCCAAAGGCGACAAGGGTGACACCGGCGCGCAAGGTCCACAAGGCATCGCAGGTACGAACGGCACTAATGGTATTAACGGCCAAGACGGAGCAACTGGTCCTCAAGGTGTAGCTGGTCCAGTAGGTCCAATTGGTCCTCAAGGTACTGTTGGTATCAAAGGAGACAAAGGCGATACAGGTGCGACCGGGTCTACTGGCCCTCAAGGCTTAAAAGGTGACACCGGTGCACAGGGCACGGCAGGTACCAACGGCACCAATGGGGTTGATGGTGCCAAAGGCGATACGGGTGCCAAGGGTGACCAGGGCATTGCTGGTCCAGTCGGCCCGATTGGTCCACAGGGCCTGAAAGGCGACAGCGGCGAGAAAGGTGAGACCGGTGCTACTGGCGCGCAAGGCATCCAAGGCCTAGCTGGCACGAACGGGGTTGATGGTGCGAAAGGCGACACGGGTGCAACCGGTCCTGCTGGCTCACAGGGTATTCAAGGCATCCAAGGAGAAACTGGTGCCAAAGGGGATACCGGTTTCAAAGGGGACAAAGGGGATACCGGCGCGCAAGGCACTGCGGGGATTAACGGTGCAAATGGCCTTAATGGTACCAACGGTGCGGATGGTGCCAAAGGAGATAAGGGCGACAAAGGAGACACTGGAGTTACTGGTCCTCAAGGTGTAGCTGGCAATAATGGTCTTAACGGTGCAAATGGCCTTAATGGTACCAACGGTGCGGATGGTGCCAAAGGAGATAAGGGCGACAAAGGAGATACTGGTGCCACCGGACCCCAAGGTATTCAAGGCGTAGCCGGTTCGAACGGTCTTGACGGCAGAGATGGCAGAGATGGCAGAGACGGAGCTACTGGGGCTACTGGTCCTCAAGGTGTAGCTGGCGCTACGGGTGCCACTGGTCTAACTGGTCCTCAGGGTGAGAAAGGAGCTGTCGGTGCAACTGGCGCGCAAGGCATTCAAGGCGAGACCGGAGCAAAAGGCGACACTGGCTTCAAAGGCGACAAAGGGGATACCGGTGTAGCTGGAGCTGATGGCGTAGCCGGAGTAAAAGGCGACAAAGGGGATCAGGGTATCCAAGGCATTCAAGGTGTAGCTGGTCCAGTAGGTCCAGCTGGCACCAATGGTGTTGACGGCGCTACTGGCGCTACGGGTGCTCAAGGTCAGCAAGGTCCGCAAGGTGAGGTTGGTCCAATCGGCCCACAAGGGGAGAGAGGAGTAGCCGGTGCTGATGGTGCTAAGGGCGAAACTGGTGCGAAAGGTGATACCGGTTTCAAAGGGGATCAGGGTGAAACCGGCGCCAAGGGTGATAAAGGTGATCAGGGCCTAGCAGGCACGAACGGTGTCGATGGTGTCGATGGTGCCAAAGGTGATACCGGCGCACAAGGCCCAATCGGCCCACAAGGTGAGCGTGGCTTAACTGGTGAGACTGGTGCTCAGGGTGAGCGTGGCTTAACTGGTGCTGACGGCGTAGCCGGAGCAAAAGGTGAGCAAGGTATCCAGGGTGAGCGTGGCTTAACTGGTGAGACTGGTGCTCAGGGTGAGCGTGGCTTAACTGGTGCTGACGGCGTAGCCGGAGCAAAAGGTGAGCAAGGTATCCAGGGTGAGCGTGGCTTAACTGGTGAGACTGGTGCTCAGGGTGAGCGTGGCTTAACTGGTGCTGACGGCGTAGCCGGAGCAAAAGGTGAGCAAGGTATCCAGGGTGAGCGTGGCTTAACTGGTGAGACTGGTGCTCAGGGTGAGCGTGGCTTAACTGGTGCTGACGGCGTAGCCGGAGCAAAAGGTGAGCAAGGTATCCAGGGTGAGCGTGGCTTAACTGGTGAGACTGGTGCTCAGGGTGAGCGTGGCTTAACTGGTGCTGACGGCGTAGCCGGAGCAAAAGGTGAGCAAGGTATCCAGGGTGAGCGTGGCTTAACTGGTGAGACTGGTGCTCAGGGTGAGCGTGGCTTAACTGGTGCTGACGGCGTAGCCGGAGCAAAAGGTGAGCAAGGTATCCAGGGTGAGCGTGGCTTAACTGGTGAGACTGGTGCTCAGGGTGAGCGTGGCTTAACTGGTGCTGACGGCGTAGCCGGAGCAAAAGGTGAGCAAGGTATCCAGGGTGAGCGTGGCTTAACTGGTGAGACTGGTGCTCAGGGTGAGCGTGGCTTAACTGGTGCTGACGGCGTAGCCGGAGCAAAAGGTGAGCAAGGTATCCAGGGTGAGCGTGGCTTAACTGGTGAGACTGGTGCTCAGGGTGAGCGTGGCTTAACTGGTGCTGACGGCGTAGCCGGAGCAAAAGGTGAGCAAGGTATCCAGGGTGAGCGTGGCTTAACTGGTGAGACTGGTGCTCAGGGTGAGCGTGGCTTAACTGGTGCTGACGGCGTAGCCGGAGCAAAAGGTGAGCAAGGTATCCAGGGTGAGCGTGGCTTAACTGGTGAGACTGGTGCTCAGGGTGAGCGTGGCTTAACTGGTGCTGACGGCGTAGCCGGAGCAAAAGGTGAGACTGGTGATACCGGCGCAACTGGTCCAGCTGGTCCTCAAGGTGAAACGGGTCCTGCTGGTCCTGCTGGAGCTACTGGTGCTAAGGGTGAGCAAGGGATTCAGGGTGTAGCTGGTCCAGTAGGCCCTGCTGGAGCCACCGGTCCTGCTGGTGCGAAAGGTGACACGGGTGCACAAGGCATTCAAGGTGTCGCTGGAGCTACTGGCGCTACCGGCGCAACTGGTCCTGCTGGCCCTGTTGCTGCAACTGTAAACCCAAATAATATTGCTGTTACCAGTACCACGGATATGGCTGCTGCCTTAAACGGCTTTAATTATGTGACTTTGAAAGGTGGGAGCGCTAATACATTATCCTTGCCTACTTCCTCATCTACTGGACGTATTGTTTATCTCCGCAATGATACTGGTAGAGCATTAACTGTCAATTCACTTGCATTAGCCATCGGCCAAACGCGCATGTTTATTTATGATGGTTCAGCTTGGGTTGTCCTTTAATCAGCATGACCATGAAGCGATACTTTAATTTACTTGGACTCTCCCGAGCCGCGCTTGCAGTAGCGCTGGTGTGTGGTGCTGCGGCACCGCACACCAGCAAAGCCCAGACCCTGTATAATGGTCTGGGGGGCATTTTCGCCGTCACCGACTCAATGCGCTACGTGCGCGGCGATGTGGAAAATGCCGGCGAGCTCAACCTAACTTCGGCGCCAGGCGGTTCAGCCACCCGACTCTTCATTGATGAAGGCAACCTGATTAACACGGGTACCGGCACTTGGGTAGCAGGCCAAAGCACGGTACTATTGCTCGGGGTGGGTGCCACGCCACACACACTCAGCATGAACGGCGCTTCTCTCTACAATGTGCGGTTCGACAACCCAGCGGGTACTTCGCTGGGCTCGAACGCCACTGTGACAAGTGCCCTCAAGCTGGCCAACGGCAACCTGCTCACGACGGAGGCCTTCAGCCTGACGCTTGGCCCAAACGGCGCCGTGTTCGGCCCGGCCGCCGGTAACCAGGAAGATGGCACGCACTATGTAAAGGGCAGTCTGCTCCAACAGAAAGCGGTAACCGGCACCAACGACGTGAACTTCGGCAATATGGGCTTTACCCTGAATCCGCAGGGCCAGAGCTTAACATTGACCGTTGACCGCCGCACCGGCCTGAAGCAGCAGAACTACTCCTATGGACGCAGCCGTAATTTCGCGGGCCGGGAAAGCATCGACCGCATCTGGCGGCTCAGCACGCCCGGCGCCAAGGATCCGGCCAAGCCCGTGAATATTTCGCTGGCATGGCTCGCCGACAACGACAATGACCAGAACTTTGATACTGCTCTCGCTCAGGTGTGGCGCTCTACCAACCAAGGCGCAACCTGGGTACGGGAAGGTGTGCCGCAAAAAGGCAAATCGCGCCAGGTTACGGTAGCTACTACGCACCTCAATGCCTGGTATACGGTAAGCAGCACGAAGGCCCCGATGCTCACGCCAGAACAGCTGATCTTCTCGGCAGCGCCCCGGCAGCTTGACGCGGTGCTAAGCTGGAGCACTACCTCGAAGCCCGAAAATGGCTGGTTCGTTATCGACCGGTCGAGGGATGGACAGCAATGGCAGGAAATCAGCCGCCAGCCGGTGGCTGGTCAAAGCTGGTCGCCGGCTGCTTCCACAGCTGTGGATAAGGGAGCCGGTAGCTTAGGGCAAATTGTTCACTATCGGCTGCGCCAGCTTGGCACCGATGGGATGATGCGCTCCAGCAGTATGTTGCAGGTTCGCTTCGATGCGCCACTGGTGTTCAATCTCGACGCTTATCCGGTGCCTATGCAGGATTATCTGACCCTCGATCTGAGAACGCCTACGGAGGGCCCGATGTACCTGCAACTGTACGACAGCAACGGACGCCTAGTAGTTAATCGGCAGGAGAAGGCCCCAGCTGGCTCTAGCCGCTATCAGCTACAGGTGCGCGACTTGCCCTTGGGCATGTACACCCTGCGCATCCGTCAAGGCAGCAACACAGTAACACGGACGATACCTCGCTACTAGTATTGCCTTAGCCAGCTGCGTAAGCGGCTTTCACAAAACAGCCCCGTTTCCAGAATTGGAGACGGGGCTGTTTTGTGAAACAGGAAATAAAGGGTGGCTAAGGACCTACTTAAAACCAGCTTCCCATCAACTGCGCCAGTTGCTCAAGCGCCTGCTGGTCATCCTGGTCAAAGTCGTTGAGCTGGTCGCTATCCACATCGAGCACCATAACCACCTGCCCATCTTTCAGCACCGGCACCACAATTTCAGATTTTGATTCGCTGCTGCAGGCGATATGCCCCGGAAAGTGCTCCACGTCGGGTACGAGCAGGGTCTGTGCCTGGGCCCAGCTGGCACCGCACACGCCCTTGCCATGCCGGATACGGGTGCAGGCGATAGGTCCCTGAAAGGGGCCGAGCACTAGCTCATCACCTTTTACCAAGTAAGCGCCCACCCAGAAAAAACCGAAGGCTTGCTTCAAAGCGCCCATCGTATTGGCCAAGTTGGCAATCAGGTCGGGCTCGCCTGTGGTGAGGGCCTCAATCTGAGGCAGGAGCTGACGGTATTTTTCAGCTTTGGTGAGCGTAAGATCGAGAATGAGTCCTTCAGCCATGAGAAAAGCAGGGTAAGCGGCGGCTTATATAATTAGTTGTGTAGTACGAAAACAGGACCTTATAAGGCTAATACAGGTTGCTGCCTACGCGCGGTAGTGATGATATACAAACAGCGTATCCTCGCCCAGAGTTACCTGCTCGTGCAAATGCTTGATACCGAGTTGGGGGCAGCAATGCCAGTACCTAGCGTTTTAGGATTGCGCAGTATCCGCGCTTCATCCCACAACCCGTGTTGCAACAAAGAGGTTAGCACCGTAGGGCCGCCCTCCACCAATACCGATTGTATTTGCCGCTCAAACAGGTTGGCCAAAATACGAGGAAACAAGTCTTCCGCTTCAGGCAGTTTGATGTATTCAATATGAGTGCTGGCCGCCCGTTCGCGGTAGGTATAAACTAGCGTAGGCTGCTTGCCATCCAATAAATGGTGACTGGGGGGCAAACTTAGGTTCTTGTCGATGACAACGCGCACCGGATTTTGGCCGGGCCATTCGCGCACGTTCAGGTTAGGGTTGTCATGCAGGGCCGTGCGAGTGCCGACCAGGATGGCCTGCTCCTCGGCGCGCCACTGATGCACCGCCACGCGGGCCAGCGGACCACTTATTTGAATGGGCTGATAAAACCGTCCGGCCAATAGTCCGTCAGCCGTTTCGGCCCATTTCAAGACCACATAGGGGCGTTTTTTCTCCTGAAAAGTGAAGAAGCGCCGATTCAGCCACCGCCCTTCTGCCTCCAGCACGCCCGTTTCTACATGCACCCCAGCGGCCCGCAGCTTATCGATGCCCCGGCCGGCTACTAGTGGGTTGGGGTCGAGGTTGCAGATGACCACGTCGCGTACGCCGCTGTCAATCAACAGGTCGGCGCAGGGCGGCGTTTTGCCAAAGTGGGCACACGGCTCCAGTGTCACATACACACGACTTTTGGGCAACAGGCTTTTGTCGGTTACGGCAGCCAGCGCATTTACCTCGGCATGCGGCCCGCCGTAGCGCTCGTGCCAGCCTTCGCCAATGATACGGCCTTGGTGGGTTACTACACAGCCAACAACGGGGTTGGGCCGCGCGTAGCCCAGGCCCAGCCGAGCCAGATCGAGGGCGCGGCGCATTATCAGTTCATCAAAATCACGCATACGGGGTGGGAGGAACGTAGCTTTATGGCCGAAGGTACAAACCTCGCCTCGTATGACCATCCTGGAGCTAACGCGCCGCCTCACTACTGCTTTGGGGGGCATTTATCCTGAGCCTGAAGCCGCTGCCATTGCGGGTCAGGTGATTGAGCATTATCTGGAACTGACTCCCTTGAAGCGCCGCATGCAAGCCGCTGAGTTGGTGCCAACAGAGAAGGAGCAATTGCTAGAAGCCGCTCAGGCCCGGCTGCTCCGCCACGAGCCGCTACAATATGTACTAGGCACGGCTCACTTTGCCGGCCTGGAGCTGGACGTGACGCCGGCCACCCTTATTCCCCGGCCCGAAACGGAGGAGCTGGTAGCGCTTATTATACAAGAGCAAAAAAAAGCCCCCAAGCTTACTGTTCTAGACATCGGAACGGGCTCCGGTTGCATTCCTATTGCTCTCAGTCAGGCGCTGCCCGAAGCGCGAGTGATAGGAGTAGATATTTCGGCAGAGGCGCTGGCTGTGGCCCAGCGCAATGCGGCCCGCTATGCGCCCAGCGTAGAGTTTCAGGAGGTAGATATTTTACATGCCGCGCCGGCCGGAATTGCTCTCTATAGCCTAGCGGTGCTGGTGAGCAACCCGCCGTATGTGCTGGAAAGCGAGCGGGCGCTAATGCGGCCCAACGTGCTGGAGTACGAGCCCGCCACCGCGCTGTTTGTGCCGGATAATGACCCACTGCTTTTTTATCGGCGCATCGCGGAGCTGGGGCGGCAATTGTTGCGACCGGGGGGCAAATTATACTTCGAGATAAACGAGCAATACGCCACGGCCGTGCTCAACTTACTCGCCGAGCTAGGGTACGCTGGGGGGCAAATTCACCAGGATATGTTCGGCAAAGACCGCATAGTAAGTGGGAGTATTGGCACCTAAATACGCTCGTGCTTCCAAACCCAAAACTTTTCGACGTTGCGCGCCCCAAATTTCTCAAACTTAAAAAGTCCTACCTTTGCCGGCTCAAAATCGGCAGCCTGCCGAGCTAGTTATCTGCTTTCGTGACTGATACGGTTGCCTATTTTGCTCACCCCACCGCTGTGCTCGACGACGGCTGCCGTATTGGCGCCGGGTGTCGCATCTGGCACTTTGCCCACTTGATGGCGGGCTGCGAATTGGGCGAAAACTGCACCATTGGGCAGAACGTGATGATAGCCGATGGCGTCCGCCTAGGCCGCAACGTGAAAGTGCAAAACAACGTGAGCCTGTATACGGGCGTGGAATGCGCCGATGATGTTTTTTTGGGGCCGTCCGTCGTGTTTACCAATGTACGCAACCCGCGCAGTGCCTTTCCACGCCGCCACGAATACCAACCTACCGTGTTGGAGCGCGGCGTGAGCGTGGGGGCCAATTCTACTATTATATGCGGGGTGCGGCTGGGAGAATACGCCTTTGTTGGGGCCGGTTCCGTAGTAACGCATGATGTTGCACCGTATGCCTTGGTATATGGCAATCCGGCTCGTCCGCAAGGCTGGATGAGCCGCGCTGGGCACCGCCTCACTTTCGATGCCAGCCAGCGGGCCACCTGCCCTGAAAGCGGCATGCAATACGAGTTAACCTCTGATAATCAGGTGCTACCTGTTATTTCGATCCAAAATTCATAAGTCAAAATTCAGCATTTCTTCTTCCTGTGTACGAGCAATTACTTCAGAAAAAAGCCAAGCTAGCCGTCATCGGTCTTGGGTACGTGGGCTTACCTATCGCCCTTGAGTTTGCCCGCAAGCTCAGCGTTATCGGCTTCGATATAAACGCTGCCCGTGTCGACTTGATGCGTAACGGTATCGACCCCAGCGGTGAGCTGGAAGCCAAAGACTTCGAGGGCTGCGACATTACGTTCACCGACTCTCTGGAGGTGTTGCGTGAGGCCACCTTCTTCATCGTTGCCGTGCCCACGCCCATCGACGAGCACGCCATGCCCGATTTGAAGCCCCTATTGGGCGCCTCAACCAGCGTGGGCAAGGTGCTCAAAAAAGGCGATTACGTAGTGTTTGAAAGCACGGTATATCCCGGTTGCACCGAGGAAGATTGCATTCCAGTGATGGAGAAACTGTCGGGGCTGTCATTTCCTCAGGATTTCAAGGTGGGCTACTCCCCCGAGCGCATCAATCCCGGCGATAAAGAGCATACGCTGACTAGCATCATCAAGGTAGTGGCTGGCTGCGATGATGAATCGCTGGATATCATTGCTAAGCTCTATGAGCTGGTGGTAAAAGCCGGTGTACACCGGGCCAGCAGCATTAAAGTAGCCGAGGCAGCCAAGATTATCGAGAACACGCAGCGCGATGTCAACATTGCGCTGATGAATGAGCTGTCGCTGATTTTTGACCGCATGAACATCAATACCTACGAGGTGTTGGAGGCTGCTGGTACCAAGTGGAATTTCCTCAAATTCTCGCCTGGCCTAGTAGGCGGTCACTGCATTGGCGTCGACCCTTACTACCTGACGTACAAAGCGAAGGAGCTAGGCTTCGACGCCAAGGTTATTCTTTCGGGTCGCAGCACCAACGATAATATGGGCGCTTATATCGCCCGCAAAACGGTGCAGATGATGATTAAGCAGGGCAAAGACGTCGCTAAAAGCCGGGTGCTGGTGATGGGCGCTACTTTTAAGGAGAACGTAGAGGATATTCGCAATTCCAAAGTGGCCGACGTAATTCAGGAGCTGAAAAACTTCTCTGTAAACGTGGATATCGTAGATCCGTACGCCGACTCTGACGAACTGCACCATGAGTATGGCTTTCGCCTCACATCCGCTGAAGAGACCAGAACTGACTATGACGCCGTTATTGTAGCCGTAGGGCATAAGCCCTACCTCGACAAGAACGAAGCGTATTTCAAGTCGATTACGGCTGACAACGCCGTTTTGGTTGATATTAAGGGCCTCTACCGCAACAAGATGCAGGATTTGCACTACTGGAGCCTATAGAACACATGCTAGATATGGAAAGGACAAAAATATTAGTAACCGGCGGCGCAGGCTACATTGGCTCACACGCGGTGGTGGAGTTATACGAAGCTGGATATCAGCCTGTAATCGTTGATAACTTCAGCAATTCTTCCGAGTCTGTGATGCACGGTCTGAAAGAGATTCTGGGGACCAATATAGCGTGCTACGCCATCGACTGCGCCGATGAAATAGCCCTACGGGAAGTTTTTGCGCACGAAAAGGACGTGCGTGGTGCCATCCACTTTGCCGCCTACAAGGCGGTAGGGGAGTCGGTACAGAAGCCACTGGCCTACTACCATAACAATATCGCTTCCTTACTCACGCTTTTAAAAGTGATGCAGGAGTTTGAGGTGTCGAACGTGGTATTTTCTTCTTCCTGTACCGTGTACGGCATCCCTGATCAGTTGCCCGTTACGGAGGAAACACCTACCAAGCCAGCTACCTCGCCCTACGGCAACACCAAAAAGATTTGCGAAGACATCCTGCGAGACGTAGTAGCTGCGCCAAATAGCAGCGTGCGCACAATTCTGCTGCGCTACTTCAATCCTATTGGTGCCCATACTTCTGCTCTTATTGGTGAGCTGCCGCTGGGCATACCTAACAACCTGGTGCCGTTCGTGACCCAGACGGCGGCGGGTATTCGGGAGAAGCTTACCATCTTCGGCAATACCTACGACACCCCCGACGGCACCAACGTTCGCGACTACATCCATGTAGTAGACTTGGCTAAGGCGCACGTAGTGGCCGTAGAACGCCTCTTAAAAGGGGAAAGCGAGCCAGTTGAAACGTTCAATGTGGGCACCGGCCGTGGCAATAGTGTGCTGGAGGTAGTACAGACGTTTGAGAAGGCAACCGGTCAGAAACTCAACTACGTTATCGGTCCTCCTCGCCCCGGCGACGTACCGGCCATCTATGCCGATGTAACCAAAGCGAATCAGGTATTAGGGTTTCAAACCACTACTTCCTTAGAAGAGAGCTTGGCGAGTTCATGGAAATGGCAGCAGAAATTAATGGCGGATAACGCAGGTTAAACAGCTGAAATACCGCTGTCTAGTCGTTAAACGGTTCAACTGTAAGTAGATGAAAATCATTATCACCGGCGGGGCTGGATTTATTGGGTCGCACGTGGTGCGCCTGTTTGTAACCAAGTACCCCGAGTATCAGATCCTTAATCTGGATGCGCTGACGTACGCAGGTAATCTTGAAAACCTGCGTGATATCGAGAATGCGCCTAATTATCGCTTCATAAAAGGCGACATTGCTGATCAAGCATTCATCGATGAGCTATTTGCGCGAGAAGAACCCGACGCCGTAATCCATCTGGCGGCCGAGTCGCACGTTGACCGCTCCATCACCGATCCGCTGGCTTTCGTGAAAACCAATGTGCTCGGAACAGTGCATTTGTTGAATGCGGCCAAAAACCTATGGAAGCCGCTGGGGTATGAGGGCAAAACCTTCTACCACGTAAGCACCGATGAAGTATACGGCTCCCTTGAAATGGGCCCCGAGATGTTCACGGAAGAAACGGCGTATGATCCTCGTTCACCATACTCCGCTTCTAAGGCTAGCTCCGACCATTTTGTGCGCGCATGGCACCATACATATGGTCTGCCGGTGAAGTTGAGCAACTGCTCCAATAACTACGGCCCCAACCATTTCCCGGAAAAGCTGATTCCGCTAGCTATTCACCGCATCCGCACCCAGCAGCCGGTGCCGGTATATGGAAAGGGCGAAAATGTGCGCGATTGGCTTTTTGTGAAAGATCATGCGACGGCCATTGACGCGGTGTTTCACAAAGGCAAAGTGGGCGACACCTACAATATTGGCGGCGTAAATGAGTGGCAGAACCTGGCGCTGATTCATCTGCTGTGTGACGTGGTTGACGAGAAAACCGGCCAAGCTCCTGGCACCTCGCGTAAGCTCATCACCTTCGTGAAAGACCGGGCCGGGCACGACTTGCGCTACGCCATCGACTCGAGCAAAATCATGAACGAGCTGGGCTGGAAGCCCTCCGTCACGTTCGAGCAAGGCCTCGCCCAAACGGTGGACTGGTACTTAGCAAATACCGAATGGCTAGAGCGCGTGACAACGGGTGCCTACCAAGATTATTACCATCAGCAATACAGTAACTAGGGCTCGAAAAGCCACAATTTTCACTCAAATAAATAGTGGCTCCTCTTTCCGTCCTCATTCCCCGACAAAGTGTACGAAACCCCCTTTCACGACCAGCCACTCGATAATCTGACCTTTCTGGTGACGGGTGGTGCCGGCTTTATTGGCTCCAATCTGGTTGAATACCTGCTTAAGTACGGCGCCGGGCGTGTGCGCGTGCTGGATAATTACTCCAACGGCTTCCGCAAAAACGTGCGCTTGTTCGAAGGACATCCGGCTCTGGAAGTTATTGAAGGCGACATTCGCGACCCGCAAGTGTGCCGCGATGCTTGCCGGGGGGCAAATGTGGTGCTGCATCAGGCTGCGCTAGGCTCCGTACCGCGCTCTATCAATGACCCCATTAAGAGTAACGATGTGAACGTAGGGGGCTTTGTGAATATGCTGGTGGCAGCTAAAGAAGCCAATGTGCAGCGCTTTGTGTATGCAGCTTCTTCGTCAACTTATGGCGATTCGCCTCATTTGCCCAAAGTAGAAGACCGCATTGGGAAGCCTCTGTCGCCGTATGCCGTGACCAAGTATGCGAACGAACTGTACGCCGACGTATTTGGCAAGACTTACGGCATGCCCATCATTGGTCTGCGCTACTTCAATATTTTTGGTCCCCGCCAAGACCCAAATGGCGCTTACGCAGCCGTAATTCCGTTGTTTATTGACGCTGTGTTGCAAGGAAAAGCCCCCCGCATGAACGGCGACGGTGGCCAGACCCGCGACTTTACCTTCGTCGAAAACTGCGTACAGGCGAATATCAGAGCAGCTTTGACTACAAATCCGGCGGCACTGAATGAGGTGTATAATATTGCCGTAGCCGACCGTACGTCGCTCAACGATCTGTTCAATATTCTGAAAGAAGAAGCCGGCTCCGACATCACGCCCGAATACGGCCCCGATCGGCCCGGCGACATTCGCGACTCACTAGCTGATATTTCCAAGGCCAAAAACCTACTGAGCTACGATCCTCAGATTCGTATTCGGGAAGGTTTGCAGCAAACGCTGGCGTGGTTTAAGGCCAACCAAACTTTCATTCGTGAGAGCAACTAAACGCTGGACGACCTACAGGTCATTCATATTCCAATTTATATAGCAGGTTCATCCTAACAAATGAAAGGTATTATTCTCGCCGGTGGATCTGGCACTCGCTTGCACCCGCTCACGCTGGCCGTTAGCAAGCAACTCATGCCGGTGTATGATAAGCCGATGATCTATTATCCGCTATCTATTTTGATGATGGCTGGTATCCGAGACATTTTGCTGATCACGACGCCTCATGATCAGGCCCAATTTCAGCGTCTGCTCGGCGATGGAAAAAGCTTAGGTTGCAACTTTCAATACGCCATTCAGGAAGTTCCCAACGGCTTGGCGCAGGCATTTGTCATTGGCGCCGACTTTATCGGAGATGATAAAGTTGCCTTGGTGTTGGGGGATAATATTTTTTACGGCGAAGGCCTGGAGCAACTGCTGCAAAGCAATAGCAATCCCGACGGGGGCGTGGTATACGCCTACCACGTAAATGACCCCGAGCGCTACGGTGTAGTAGAGTTTGACGCTGATAAGAAGGCTCTCAGCATTGAGGAAAAGCCCAAAATGCCTAAGAGCAACTACGCGGTGCCGGGGCTGTACTTCTATGATAATGAAGTAATTGAGATTGCTCGTAACCTTAAGCCCAGCCCACGGGGCGAATACGAAATTACGGATGTGAACCAAGAGTACCTGCGCCGTGGCAAGCTCAAAGTGGGTATTCTGGGCCGTGGCACGGCTTGGCTGGATACGGGAACATTTGAGAGCCTCATGCAGGCCTCCGAGTTCGTGCGTGTAATTGAGCATCGCCAAGGCCTAAAGGTGGGTTCCATTGAGGAAGCTGCTTACCGTCAGGGATTTATTACGGCTGATGAGCTGCGCAAGATAGCGGAGCCTCTGCGTAAAAGCGGCTATGGCGACTACCTGATGAACCTGCCCGAAACGCAAATGCTGGAACAGTAGCCAAGTGGAGATACCACTAAAAAGCCCCCCAAGCTAGCTTGGGGGGCCTTTTTGTTGGTGACAGAGGTTCACTAAAACAACAGGCCAGCTACCAATCCGGCCCCGATGATAACGTAGGACGGAATCCTATTCCACAGCAGCAGCAAGAACGTAGAAGCTACCAGTATCAGATTGATGGGCGTATCGGGCAGCGGATGGTAGAGCAGGAAGGTAGCGGCCCACACCAGGCCTGCACTCACCGCATTAATGCCTTCCAACGACGCCTTCACCACGCGATACTGTTTTAGCTGGTCCCAGAAGCGGATGAGGAAGAAGATTAGAAAGGTGCCCGGCAGAAAAATGCCCGCCGCCGCTACCAGCGCCCCTAATAACTGGCCACTTACCCCAACCTCATCCCGCCGCATCGCCAGCGCCCCGATATAGGAAGCAAAGGAAAAATTGGGCCCTGGCATGGCTTGTACTAGTCCCAAGCCGGATAGAAACTCTGGGGCCGTGAGGTAGCGCTTAAACTCCACGAACTCAGCGAATAGGAGGGGCGCCAGTACTTGCCCACCCCCAAACACGAGGCTACCGTTGCGATAGAAGTTCTCAAAAAGCCGCACCGGCAGCCAGCGAGTGTAGTGGCCGAGTACGGCCGCCGCAATAAGCACCCCCAGCCAGAGAATAAAGTTGGCCCACTCAACACGCAAGGGCTGCTTTTGCTCCACCTGCGGCAGTTTGCTGTAGCGAAAGGCTGTAATTAGCCCCCCAGCCAATAATAATAGAGGCAATACCGCCGGTAACTGGAAGGAATAGGCCAGCATGGCTCCCGATACCATCAGGGCAACGGAAGTCTTCGTGTGAATTACCTTTTCCGCGATTTTGTACGCCGAATAAGCCACAAAGCCAATGGCGATGGGCTGCACAAATTGCACTAGCCTAGCTACAAGGCTGGAGTCTAAGTAGCTAATACTGAGTGCGAAGACGGTCATGAACGTCACGGCGGGCGTCATCCAAACCAGTAGCGTGAGATAGGCCAGATTGGGGCCGCCCAGCCGAAAGCCAATAGCAGTAATCGTTTGGGTAGAGGAGGGGCCGGGCACGATCTGGCATAAGGCCGTCAACTCGACCAACTCCGCCGACGTGAGATAACGTCGTTTATCAACCAGCAAGCGGAACATCATGGCCAGGTGCGCCTGCGGTCCACCGAAGCTGGTGAGGGCCAGCACGGCCACATCCTTCAGGAAAATGATGCCGCGTACGCGCTTGGTACGCGTGCCACTTCGGCGGGGTGGGGGAACCAAGCTAACCTCTTCCGTTTCCACTTTTTAGTGCTTGGTGCTTTTAACTGCCCAATAGCAAGGCGTTCATTGTTGGAAGATAAGATACGGTATTATCAGAAAAAAGCCCCCCAGAAAAATGCCGGGGGGCTTTTTACCTCAAGTATCGGTTGTCAGAAGACAACTGACAACCACGATTACTTTTTCTTCAAGCCAAGCTCGATCAAACGCTCATTCAGGAATTCGCCGGCGGTGATGTCTGCTTCCTGCTTGGGATTGTCAGGCGTAACGCAGCTTCCCAAGGCAGCTAAGCTCATTTCGGAGCGAGGGTGCATGAAAAAGGGAACGGAGAAACGCGACGAGTTCATCTTCTCGCGGGGTGGGTTTACCACGCGGTGAATGGTGCTCTTGAGTACGCCATTAGTCAGGCGCTGAAGCATATCGCCCACGTTTACCACAATCTGATCGGGCAGAGCCGTGATGGGAATCCACTTGCCATCACGACGCAACACCTGCAGACCATCGGCCGAAGCTCCCATGAGCAGCGTAATCAGGTTGATGTCGCCGTGTTCGGCGGCCCGCACTGCATCGGCAGGTACCGCGTCGGGGTTCTCAATGGGGAAGTAATGGATGGGGCGCAGAATGCTGTTGCCGTTGCGCACCTTATCATCGAAATAGTTTTCGGGCAGATTCAGGTACAACGCAATAGCACGCAGCACATCCTTACCCGCCGCTTCCAGCGTTTTGTACGTGGTTAGCGTGGTCTGGTGAAAGCTGGGTACTTCCTTCGGCCAAATGTTATCAGGATACTCGTTCTTGATAGGATCATTTGGGTCGTCTACCTCTTGGCCTACGTGGTAGAACTCCTTAAGGTCGCCGGTGTTACGGCCCTTCGCGTGCTCTTTGCCTTTGCCAATGTAGCCGCGCTGACCCGCCAAAGCCGGGTTCTCATAGCTTTGCTTTACCTCATCGGGCAGCGAGAAAAAGGATTTTACGTCGGCGTAGAGCTGGGTGGTTTGCTCTTCGGTTAGGCCGTGATTACGTAGTGCCACGAAGCCGATGCTTTGGTAAGCATCACCGAGTTGTTGAACGAAGCGCTGCTTGCGCTCCGGGTCGCCTGACCGAAAGTCGGCTAGATCGAGGGATGGAATTTCTTCCAGCAATGTTGGGTCCATAGCGGAAAATCAAGATACTTTTGAGCAATCATTTCGTATTCTGCAAGGTACTCAAAAATCAAATGTCATCTTTGTAGCTCAACGACACCGGATTTCTGGGTCTTTTAGTATAATTCCACTTTTTATTATGAAAGCATCAACTTTACTCTTAAGCGGCGCCATGTTTTTAGGCCTTGTGGCCTGTGACACAGCCCGTCAGCAAACCGAAACTGCCAGTCAGACCATTGCTGAGAATACAGCACCGGGCGGTTTGTCAAGTATGGAAAAGAATGGAATTCGCCTGACTCCTTTCAACGACTCGCCTAAATACCCCGAGTCGCAGATGCGGCTGAAGTCACCGATTTCCGGCAACACGCTCGCTTCCGGGGCAGTAGCTTTCGACTACGACCTAACCAACTTTCAGCTAACCAAAATGACTGGCGGCGTACATGCTGAGCACATGGCTAATTCTCAGCAGGGCCAGCACATTCATAATATCGTTGACAATGAGCCCTACACGGCGCATTACACCACTGAGTTCACTAAGAATATTCCGGATGGCCAGCACGTAGTGTTGTCGTTCTTGTCGCGCTCTTACCACGAAAGCCTCAAGCATCGTGGCGCTTACGATCTGCGCCTGATCAATGTAGGGTCTGCGCCCGTTACCCCACTAGGGGCCGATCTGGCTGCTCCACACATGTTCTATAGCCGCCCCAAGGATACTTATTCGGGTAATGATACCAAGAAGGTGATGCTAGATTTTTACCTGGTTAACACTACCCTGGCTCCTGAAGGCAATAAGGTGCGCGCCACTATCAATGGCACTGAGTTTATGCTGGATCAGTGGTTGCCGTACATGATGGAAGGCTTGCCCGCCGGCCAAAATACCGTGAAGCTGGAGTTGGTTGACACGAATGGTACCGTTATTCCGGGGCCGTTCAACTCCGTTACCCGCACGTTCACTCTGCAGCCCTAAGCATCTACTGCTGATTGCTTGATTTTCAATAAAAAAGCCTGTTCATGCTTAGCGTGAGCAGGCTTTTTTTAATGTTGTAGCTTATATAGTTTCTTTTTAATAAGGAAAAAGTTCTATTTTTAGAAAAAATATGTCCATATAATCATCATGAGTAATTTTGGCTTGGCTTTCGCAGATCGGAGCCGCCCCTGAAACTACTTTGAATGTGATTGGGTAAGAAACGAAGTCAAAGATGAGCTTGTTAGGCTCTCTTCCTAGTATCTTTTTGGTGTTAACTATGCGTTTTTACAAGTCGTTTTTTACGTTGGCGGTTGTGCTGGCTTTGAACTTAAACGCTCAGGCTCAACATGCTGTCTGGGCCAGCAAAGTAGTAGAGGTATCGTCGCAGAAGGCAGAAGGAAAAGAGGCATTCTCGCCCGACAAAGTACTAGGTGAGCCGAACGCCAAGCCACTTGGGCAAGTAAGCAACGATGCCTGGATCCCGAAAAAAGAAGGGAAAGAGGAATTTGTGGAAGTTCGCTTCAGTAAGTCCTTGATTGCGCGCCAGGTAACGGTCGTGGAAAATTTTAATCCAGGGTCAGTTATTAAAATTGAATTGGTCGATACGCGAGGCGGAAAGCACCAAGTGTACGAAAACAAGAACCCGGGGCCCATTCCGGAGCTGTTTCGCTCTCTGCAAGTAACCTTTGAACCAGGTACTTACCGGACGATAGGCGTGATAGTAACCATGAACACGCTGAAAGTAAATGGCGTGAATCAGATTGACGCCATCGGTATTGCCGACGTGGCGGCTACCATGGTGAAGGAAGAATTTAAAACGGCCCCCGCAGATGACAACGGGGTATCGGCCGACTCGTCGATGGTGAACTTGGGACCTACCGTCAATTCGAAGTACGTTGATACGCACCCAGTTATATCGCCTGATGGCAAGACGCTATTCTTCGCCCGTCAGGAAAGTCCGCAGAACGTGGGGGGCAAAGATGATGTGCAGGATGTGTGGTACAGCAATCTGCGCGACGCGGCCACTAAGTCGTGGAACCCTGCCAAGAATATTGGAGGACCCATTAATACGCCCGGCCCCAATGGCTTAGCCTCAGTTTCGTCGGATGGTAATGCCGTAGTGTTGATTAACGTGTACAACCCCGATGGCTCACTAGATCCCAAAGGCCTGAGTATGGCCCGGCGTACGCCCACCGGCTGGACAAAGCCAACGAAGATAGAAGTAGAGGATTTCTATAACGACGACCCCGAGAACGTTGATTTCTACCTCGCTACATCCGGCAAGGAACTGCTAATGGCAGTAGAGCGCAAAGATGGGCAGGGCCAGCAGGATTTGTATGTCAGCTTGCTCAAGAGCGATGGCAAAACCTGGGGCAAGCCGCGTAATCTGGGAACCTCGGTGAATACTAAGAAGGCTGAATTTGCTCCCTTTCTGGCGGCTGATGGCAAAACACTGTACTTCGCCTCGGAAGGGCACGGTGGCTACGGGCAGAGCGATATTTTCTACAGCAAGCGTCTCGATGATACTTGGACAAGCTGGACTAAGCCGCGCAATCTGGGTTCCAACATCAATTCTTCTGACTTCGATGCGTACTACACCGTATCTGCGGCGGGGGAAGATGCCTATTTGGTGTCGTCGCGCAATGGCACGGAGGGCTCACGCGATATTTTTCGTATCGGCCTCACGCCCCAGTTTAAGCCGGAAGTTGTAACCCTGGTGCGCGGACGCGTGCTCGATGCCAGCACCAAAAAGCCAGTTGCCGCCAAAATCCGCTACGAAAACCTGCTGACCGGCGAAGAGTTGGGCGTGGCAGAAACTAGCCCAGTGGATGGCTCATACACTATTGTGCTACCCTCGGGAGCACACTACGGCTACCGCGCTGAAGCGGCCGATTACATTTCGGAAAGCGACAATATCGACGTAACCGATCGACAGAAGTATACTGAGCTCACGCAGGATCTGTACTTAATTCCGTTCACGGTAGGGCAAACTATCAAGCTGACCAACATCTTTTTTGCCCAGAGTAAATTCTTCCTGCGGGAGAACTCTTACCCAGAGCTACAACGCCTGATCGGGATTATGAAAGAGTACCCGAACATGGAAATCAAGCTGGAAGGCCACACCGATAATCAGGGCGACCCAACCCTGAACGTGAAGCTGAGCCTTGACCGCGTGAATGAGGTGAAGAAGTATCTAGTGGCGCGAGGCATTTCAGCCGCTCGTATTACCACGGAAGGCTTTGGAGGCAGTAAGCCCGTAGGCAGCAACGACCAAGAGGAAACGCGCCGCCTCAACCGGCGGGTTGAATTCCGAATCACGAAGAAGTAACAGCTTCTATAAGCCTGTATTTTCCTAAAGCACAAAAAAGCCCCCCAGACTGATTGCTGGGGGCTTTTTTGTGATTTAAGGCCTTCGTGACGGCTAACCAAGGAGTAAGGATGGGTGGCAGGTATAGAATATTACAAATGGGAAGAGTTGTGCCGACTATGTGCGCAGCTAAACCATCAGCTTGCTTTTATCGTCTAGTTAAAAGACTAGCCGTACTTCTAAGCATAAATGAACAGCCAGCGTACGACTTCCACAGGTACTGGTCTTGCATAATATGCAGGCCACACTCCTTCTTCCATTGAACGCCCCGACACTGCATCTGCCCGTGGATAAGATTTCCTGCACCCTCCTAGTAGACGACGACCGCATCAATAACTTTCTCAATCAAAGGCTATTGGAAGGACTTAATATGACGGATAAGTTGCTCACGGCCCTGAATGGGAAGGAGGCGCTGTCCTTGTTTGAAAAGGAGTGCCGCGAGTCTGCTTGTCCGGCGCTGATCTTGTTGGACGTAAACATGCCCGTCATGAACGGTTTCGAGTTTTTGGAGGCCTACGACCAGCTCCAGATAACGCCCAAAGAGCCCGTTATTATCATTATGCTCACCACTTCATTGCACCCGCGCGACGTAGAGCGTGTGCAGCAACTGGGCATTGCTGGCTTCTTGAATAAACCACTGACTAAAGAGAAAGTGAATGATATTCTGAAGGACCATTTTAACCGGGAACTGCCGCAGGAATGAGCCCAAACACGGGTTTGCCCAAGTATAGTAGCCCAATTGCACAGCAAAAAGCCCCCGAACGCAATGGTTCGGGGGCTTTTTGCTGTAAATGATAACCTGTAAATGCGCTGGCTTTTGCCTCTGCTAATCAGGTCTGGCGGGTCTCGTCGCGGCCGGGCTTGATGCTGCTACTTTGCCCCCCAGGATTCGCAATGGAGTCGCGCATGTCGGTGTCTGACTGAATGTTGCGCATTTTGTAGTAATCCATAATACCTAGGTTGCCACTGCGGAATGCTTCGGCCATAGCCTTCGGAATTTCGGCCTCGGCCTCCACCACGCGGGCTTTGGCTTCCTGCGTCTTGGCGCGGTTCTCCTGCTCCACGGCTACGGCCATAGCGCGACGCTCTTCGGCTTTGGCTTCAGCCACTTTCAGGTCGGCCGTGGCCTGGTCGATTTGCAGCTTGGCCCCAATGTTTTCGCCGATGTCGATGTCGGCAATATCAATGGACAGAATCTCGAAGGCGGTACCCGCGTCCAAGCCTTTGCTCAGCACCAGCTTCGATATCTTATCCGGATTTTCGAGCACTTCCTTATGGGAGCGCGACGAGCCGATACTGGTTACAATGCCCTCACCCACACGGGCCAATATGGTTTCTTCACCGGCGCCGCCCACTAGCTGCGTGATATTGGCGCGCACCGTGATGCGGGCCTTGGCAATGAGCTGAATCCCATCCTGCGCCACGGCTGCCACGTTAGGCGTGTTGATGACTTTGGGGTTTACAGAAGTCGTGACGGCCTCAAATACGTCGCGGCCGGCCAGGTCAATAGCAGTAGCTTGCTTAAAGGTGAGCGGAATATTGGCCTTGTCAGCGGAAATAAGGGCTTTGATAACGCTCGGAATATTACCGCCGGCCAAGTAGTGCGTTTCCAGATCATTCGCGGTTAGCTCCAGGCCTGCCTTGGTGCTCGTAATCAGAGAGTTGACGATAAGCGTGGGCGACACTTTACGCACCCGCATCAGCACTAGCTGAAATAGACTGACCCGCACCCCCGAGAAAATAGCCGTAATCCAGAGCCCGATGGGGAAAAAGTACAGGAAGACCAGCAGAGCTACGGCCGCGATGGCAAGCGGAATAAAGGGAAACTCCATTAAGTAGGGGTGTAGGCTTTAGTAGAGAGAAGAGAAAAGGCTATCGGGGGGCTTTTTGGGAGCCTACCAGCACTGCTTTAAGGGTTAAGCTTGTTCTACAATAATGCGATTCTGCTCGATGCGCAGAACGCGCACGGCGGTGCCCGCATCCAGAAACTCTCCCCGCGTGGCAGCTTCGCGGCGGTCCTCGCCAAACAGAACAGTACCGGCGGGCCGTAATGCCGATAGTGCCCGGCCGGTAGTACCGGGCTGCATATCGGGGCGGCGCACATCGCGTACGCGGCTATCATTTACGTCGGTGAGGGCAAACCTATGCAGATTTTTTGGTCGGAGACCTACGTATAACATCAACCCCGCCGCCACCACCGAAAACAGCAGCGCATAATGGCCGGCAGTGCTTCCCAAATCCCGATAGCCTAGCCATACGCCCACCACCAGCAACCCAAATCCAATTAGCCCAACCAAGGTAGTGCCCGGAATAAACAGCACTTCCACGACGAGAAAAAGCAGTCCGAAAAGCAGAAGTAAAATAACGGTAAGCCAGTCCATAGAACGGAAAGTAGGATGTGTTCTTAAATATACACAAAAACAACTGCCGCTGCCAGCCCTCACCCCGATCTTCCTGAACGCAGATTTTCTACCCTTTTTCTGCGGTGAAACGGCGAGAAAACATATTCAGTAGCTAAAATAGATAGAAGTGCACCTCTGATTTACCCGGTAAACACGTAGTTATAGCATGATGAAACAACGTGAAATAATGGACCAGTCGAATACAGCCTGGACTTGTGTGCAGGCCTACGCCGGCCTCGATAGTGAAACCGCCGAGCAGGCTATTAAACTGGCCGAAGCGGAAGACGGAACCGTGACCGTAGTCTGTACGCCCAGCGGCGGTGCCCAAACCGTGCGGCTAGAGTTGGATAAAGGGTGGTTAGACGATCTGTCGGACGAGGAATTAACGTCTGCTATCAGTTCGGCCGGTACGGGTAACTAGCTGAGTTAGGAAGCAAAAAAGCCCCCCGCTACTACTATCGGGGGCTTTTTTTTTGAGGGAAGACAATCTACTAATATGCTCGCGCAAAGTGAGCCCGCCGCGTGCTGGGCTTGCCCGTCACGATGCAGATACCATCCTCATCTGGCTCGGCCAGCGCCAGGCAGCGAATAGTGGCTTTCGTCTCGTCCTTAATGCGCTCCTCCGTTTCGGGAGTGCCATCGTAGTGCGCTACCACGAAGCCGCCGGGGCCATCGAGCACCTGCTTGAATTCCTCATAGCTCTCCACGCGGGTAGTGTGAGTTTCGCGGAAGGTAAGAGCGCGCTGGTAGATATTCTTTTGGATATCCTGAAGCAACTGATCAATGTTGTTCACGATGTCGGTGAGCGGCAGGTGTAGCTTCTCCTTGGTGTCGCGGCGAGCTACTTCCACCGTGCCGTTCTCCAAGTCGCGCATACCGATGGCCAGCCGCACGGGCACGCCTTTCAGCTCCCACTCAGCAAACTTAAAGCCTGGCCGCTCGGTGTCGCGGTCGTCGAGCTTTACGCTGATGCCGCGCTCCAGCAAACCCATTTGAATAGGCCGGATGCGCTCCTTCAACTCCTCAAGCTGGCCAGTTTTGTAGATGGGCACGATAACTACCTGAATAGGAGCCAGCTTGGGGGGCAAAATCAGTCCATCGTCGTCGGAGTGCGCCATAACCAACGCACCCATCAGGCGAGTACTCACGCCCCAGCTGGTTCCCCATACGTGCTCCAAACCACCTTCTTTGTTGGCAAACTGCACGTCGAAGGCTTTCGCAAAATTCTGCCCCAGGAAGTGGGAAGTGCCAGCCTGCAACGCTTTGCCATCCTGCATCAAACCCTCGATGCAGTAGGTTTCGAGCGCACCAGCGAAGCGCTCATTCTCGGTCTTCACACCTTTTACGACTGGCAGCGCCATCCATTCCTCCGCAAACTCGGCGTACACGTCCAGCATCTGGCGCGTTTCGGCTAGGGCTTCTTCGGCCGTAGCGTGGGCCGTGTGGCCTTCCTGCCACAAGAATTCGGCAGTGCGCAGAAACAAGCGCGTGCGCATTTCCCAGCGCACCACGTTGGCCCACTGATTAATGAGCAGAGGTAAGTCGCGGTAGCTCTGAATCCAATTTTTGTAGGTGCTCCAGATAATCGCCTCCGACGTGGGCCGCACAATCAGCTCTTCCTCCAGCTTGGCATTCGGATCGACGCGCAGCTTCCCCGGATTATCGGGGTCCGTCTGCAACCGATAATGCGTTACCACGGCGCATTCCTTGGCGAAGCCTTCCGCGTTTTTTTCTTCGGCTTCAAATAAACTTTTGGGTACAAACAGCGGAAAGTAGGCGTTTTCGTGGCCCGTGCGTTTGAACATATCGTCGAGCTGGCGCTGCATCTTTTCCCAGATGGCATAGCCATACGGCTTGATAACCATACAACCCCGTACAGCCGAGTTCTCGGCCAGGCCGGCGCGCTTCACTAACTCATTGTACCACAGCGAATAGTCTTCGCTCCGCTTCGGCAAACTTTTACTCATCTTTGGAGTATCTTTAAATAAGCAAATCCGTTCGTACTCTGGTACAACATTTGACACTACAAAAGGGCACCGTTTCGGGGCAAATTACGTTATTAAAACCCAAGCAGTCCGCTACATTAGCGGAGAAGAGCGTGGGTCCTGTTAGGTTACCCGTATTCTCTACTTTCTTGGTTCACACTTTCGCGCCAGCAGACATGAAAAATTTCCTCCCAGCCTTATTGCCCACTTTGGCCCTACTTACGCTCGGGGCTGCGTTGGCACGTCGGCGCTCACCTCTACGGAGAGCGACGGTGTTTACTATACGTCTAAGGATAAGACAACTCTTGTAGCCTCGGCTACCCCCGCTTCATATGAGGACGGCAGCTACGAAGCTACTACCGATGAGGCGGCCAATCCTGACTACAACGAGGATGCTGCATCATCTAACGCGCGTAGTGGCTCATCCGAATATTATGATGAAGACTACGGTTATTCGACGCGCATTCGTCGCTTTCATCAGCCATACCGCGGTACTGGCCTCGGCTACTACGATCTGGCCTATACCGACCCTTTCTGGTATGGCTCTAATGCCTATTATGGTGCTTATTCGCCCTACGGCGGCCTCTACGATCCTTTCTACAATCCCTACGCTTTTGGAGGTGGCTCCTTCATTAACATTGGTTTAGGCTTCGGCAATCCTTGGTCGCGCCTATGGCGCTATGGCTACGGTGGCGGTTATGGTCTCGGCTATTACGATGGTTTCAACAATGGCTATTACAGCCGTCTGGGTGGCTACGGCTATGGTGGCTTAGGCTACGGCGGTCTGGGCTATGGCAACGTGTATAACCGCAACTACACTGATAACCGTCGGAACGTAAATGTGGCCCCGCGCCGCGACCGCAGCAGCCAAGCTTACACCCTCGACCGTCCGTCCAACAATGGTCCGGTAATGTCTACCCGCAGCCGCGGTGGTAATGTGGTTGATGGCTCTGGTGCTACTGCCGCTCCTGCACCTACGACCGCTGGTCGGGGCCGTGGGCGTGTCCTGAACGCAGCAGGTGCAGATTCGCCGCAGCCTACTGCCCAGCCTTCGCAGCCTGGCGTGGTTACTGAATCAGGCGCTGGTGCCAGCCAGCCGCGGCGGTGGCGCACGGTAGATCCAGCTACCAGCACTGGTACTGCTTCCCCCGATCAGCCTGCTCGTGCCTTCCCCTCACGTCGGGAGATGCGCAACGCACCTAGCCAGCAGGTATCACGTCCACAGCGCTCGGAGTCTTCAACATCGGAGCGGACGACCCGGACGTATTCACAGCCCTCGCGCTCTGAGTCATATTCGCAGCCTTCGCGTTCGGAGTCGTACTCACAGCCTTCGCCTTCGTCGAGCCCCAGCAATAGCGGTGGTAGCGACAGCGGCGGCAGTCGTGGACGTATTCGTTAAGCCAACGGCGTAAGCTCAATAATAATCTGCGCACGTTCGTTTTAGGCGAACTGTCTATTTCTCCTTCATGAAAAACCTGAAATACTGGCTTGGTTTGACCCTTATGGGTTGGGCCAGCCACGCCTTTGCCCAAAGCGAAACGGATGCGCTACGATATTCGCAGTTGCAATTTGGGGGCACATCCCGGACACTAGGCATCGGGGGAGCCAACGTAGCGGTGGGCGCTGACCTCGGAAACCTCGTGAGCAACCCAGCTGGTCTGGGGCTTTTCCAGCAGTCGGAAATAAGCTTTACGCCTGGCCTGAACATTGGCAATACCACTACCTCGGGCATCGGGGCCCAGCTATCAGATTCGCGCAACGGCTTGCAGATAGGAAGTCTGGGGGCTGTTTTTGTAAACCGTCGCCCCGACGATGATAATACGTCGGACTGGCGGGCCGGAGCTTTTGCTGTGGGCCTGAACCGCATCAATGATTTTAACACGAGCTTTCGCTATTCAGGCACGGTCCAGGATAACCAATCATTCTTTCAGCGCCTTCGCGAGCCGCGACTATTAAATGGCTCTCTGCCTCAAACGCTGGATGATATTATAAACCAAGATAATACGGGCAACTATCTGGATCTGGAAGGCTTGGCCTACGGGGCTTATCTGACCAATATTCAGGATAATGGTCCCGGCACGGCGGAGCAGGTAGTGACGGTGCCGCGCAGTGGCCCCATCACGCAGCAGGAAACGGTGGTAAATGAGGGCTCGCAGACGCAGTTTGATTTCGGGTATGGCGCCAGTTACCGGGATAAGATTTACATCGGCGGGGCTATTGGCATCGTGAGTACACGCTTCATCCAAACCCGTGAGTTCAGTGAGTTCGGAACTGACCCAGGTAGCGGGGTGAGCCTAACGTTGCGCGATAACCTCGAAACGCGGGGCAATGGCTTCAATGCGCGGCTGGGGGGCATTTATCGGCCCAACGACCAGGTGCGGGTGGGACTTTCCGTCCAGACGCCTACGTTCATGCAACTCGATGATACCTATAGCACCTCCCTCACGACGCAGTTCACGCCGCCCGTTGAGTTTGTTAATGAGAACGGGCAGGTTATCGACCGGATTTCTGATGGGTCGGCATCTACTAGTGGCGAGTTTAGCTACCGCCTGACAACGCCTTTCCGGGCATCTGGAGGCGTGGCAGTATTGGTTGGCAAGTATGGTTTTTTGAGCGGTGATTTGGAATATGTAAACTACCCCAGCGCCCGGCTGAGAGACGATTCAGATACCGGACTCTCTGGCTCTTTTAGCTCGCAAAACGACGCCATTACGGCGCTCTACCGCTCCACCGTAAATGTGCGGATTGGTGGGGAAGCCCGCTATAATGCTTTCCGCTTCCGGCTGGGATACGCCCGCTACGGCAGCCCGTATGAAGGCAGCGGCCAGGATGGTTCTCAGAACTATTTCACTGGTGGCCTCGGCATTCGCCAGAATCGGTTTTTCCTTGACTTAGCGGGTGTTTACAATGCTGGTAATCAATACTATCGGGCTTACACGCTGAATTCTGGCAACGAGCCTGTGATTACCGTAGATGCGAACCGCTTCACTACTTCTATAACCGCTGGTATTACTTTCTAGGTAGCCGTAGTTACCGCGAAAAAAGGCTGCTTCCTTGCAAGGAAGCAGCCTTTTTTCTTTACGAGCCAACGATTTTTGCCCCCCAGTTCCTGTCTAAGGCTGCTTGGTGACGCGCACGCGCAAATCGACGGTAGGGCGGTCGGAGGTTGGTAGCTTTTCCACCAGTAGTAGTCCAGTTTGCCCCCCAGTCGTCTGGAAGGCATATACTTGGTTGAGGGCCAGGGCCCCAGTGCGCGTGATCGTTGTGTTCTGAGGATTTGCGAAAGCTGTGGTAATGGCCTGGGGGTTGATAGCGCCGGCAAAGCCGGTAGCAAGCAGCGGGGTTTGCTTGAGCACTGTCAGGTTTCTGGTCGGCCACGCCCTGATACCTAAGATTGGATTCGTGGTGAACAGCGGATCGGAGGGAGTTACGAGAATAGGCGCGTTGCCAAAGGAAGGAAAGTACAGTACATCAATGCGTTGCTGAATAATAGGATTGGTGCGAACGGCGGTATTGGGAAATAGTAAGCCGGCGTCCAGATCCAGAAAGCTCAGCGTACGTTGGGTCGTGGGTGCTTGCAGGCGGGCAATGTATTCGTGGTAGGGTACAGTCAGCGAGTCGGTTTTGCGGGTGGTAAGCTCGAAACGACGGCTGGCTTTGTTCCCATCCGCATCGGTCACCTCGAAGCGCCAGATTTCGCGGCCCGAAGTGGTGCGAGTGCCAAAGGTGAATTGGTAGGCCAGCTTGCGAACCGTAAGTAGGGAGTCCAGATATACCACGCTATCCTTAGGGGCGTTGTCTGGGTCGTAGGGGCTAGGGTAGATGAAGGGGCTCGACTGAGGCTCATATTTCACCGTGATAACTAGGCGCTGGAGCAGCGGCCCATTAGCCGAGTCGCGGTTGTCGGCAAAGATGCGGGTGGAAAGAGTGTCGCCGGGAGCCGTTACGAGGCGGTTATTGCTCACAAAGCGACTGGTACCAACAAAGTCAATTCGTGGGCCGGAGCCGGGGTCAGGAGTGCAGGCTGCCAGCAAGCTCAGCAGCGACAGAAGAAACAAAGACAGACGCATAGACAACAAAGGTCGGGGATGGAAGGCGAATGCTAACGCCTCCATCGCAGATGCTAGTACGCAGCAGGTGAGGCAGTGGCAGCTACTTTAATCCAAATTGCCCCCAGGGTCCAAATCTTGCGACCTCTTTGATTTATTGAATACCTTTAACCCACATAATTCCGCCGTCATTTTATTTCACTCTATGAAGTTTCGCTCTTTCGGGCTGGCCTTGTTGCTCACTACGGCTAGTCCTGCTTTAGTACCCCAAATTGCCCCCCAGGCTTTTGCCCAGCAAAAACAAGCCATTACCCTCGAAGATATTTGGTCGAAGCCCACGTTCCGGGCCCGCTCCGTACCGGGCTTCAACTGGATGCGCGACGGCCGCTACTACTCCGCTCTCGATGGCGGCAACCTAGTACAGTCGGATGTGACGACCGGCAAACCCGTCAGCACCCTTGTAGCCGCTCAAGATTTGCGCGTAACTGGCAGCAACGAACCATTAGCCGTGGATGGCTACAGCTTCAATGCCGACGAGCAGAAAATTCTATTCTGGACCGCTGAAGAGCCTATTTATCGTCGTAGCTCTAAGGCGAATTACTTCGTGTTTGATCGGGCTACGAAGAAATTAGCCCCCCTAAGTGCTGGCGGCAAGCAAAGCTACGCCACCTTCTCGCCCGACGGCAAGCGCGTCGCCTTTGCCCGCGACAACAACCTATTTGTGGTCGATTTGGCCACGATGCAGGAGAAAGCGGTGACCACCGACGGCGTGGTAAACAAGATCATTAATGGCTCGGCTGATTGGGTGTACGAAGAAGAGTTTTCGTTCGCTCAAGGCTTTTTCTGGTCGCCGGACAGCCGCCACTTGGCTTTTTACACCTTCGACGAAAGTCAGGTACCCGAATATAATATGCAGGAGTGGGGTGCGCTATATCCCAAAGACTACCGCTACAAGTACCCCAAAGCCGGTGAGAAGAACTCGGTAGTAAGCGTGTCGGTGCACGATGTAGCCGCCGCTCGCACCACCAAAATGGACGTGGGCAGCGTAGCCGATCAGTACATCCCGCGGGTGCTTTGGACCAAAACGCCCAATCTGCTCAGTATTCAGCGCATGAACCGCTTGCAGAATAAGCTGGAGCTATTACACGCCGATGCCGCTACTGGCAAAACCCAGGTGGTGCTTACTGATACGGACCCAGCTTACGTGGACATTGCCGACGACCTGCGCTACCTGAACGATGGGAAACAGTTCATTTTCAGTAGTGAGAAAGACGGTTACCGCCACTTGTACCTGTACGATATGAAGGGCAAGTTGGTGCGTCAGTTAACCAAAGGCAACTGGGAAATTGGCGCTATTGAGGGCCTCGACGAGAAAAGCGGGCAGGTGTATTTTACTAGCACCGAAGCCTCACCCTTGCAGCGCCACCTCTACCGCGTGAGCTTGAAAGGCAAAGGCAAAAGTCGCCTAGGAGAAGCTGGTACTGGCACTGATGTCGTGAATATTAGCCCTGATACCCGCTATTACCTCAACTATCACTCTGCCGCCGGCGAGCCTACAACTGTAAGCTTGCGCAACGGTCAAGATGGCAAGCTGGTGAAAGTGCTGGAAGACAACGCCGCCCTGCGCCAAACCTTGAGCCAGTATAACCTCGGCAAGGTGGAGTTCTTCGACTTCAAAACCACGGAAGGCACCACGCTCAACGGCTGGATGATCAAGCCCGCCAACTTCGACCCAAGCAAGAAATATCCCGTGCTGATGCACGTTTACGGTGGTCCTGGCTCCCAAACCGTGCTCGATAATACGGGCGGTGGTGTGGCCCTGACCAACTACCTCTGGCACCAGATGCTAGCCCAGAATGGCTACATCGTAGTCTCGGTGGATGGCCGCGGAACAGGCGCTCGGGGGGCAAAATTCAAGAAAAGCACCTACGCCAACCTCGGCAAACTCGAAACCATCGACCAGGGCGAGGGCGCCAAATATTTGGGCACGCTGCCCTACGTGGATAAAGCTCGCATCGGTATCTGGGGTTGGAGCTTTGGCGGTTACATGACCGCCCTGGCCATGACCAAGGAAGCTGATCTATTTAAAGCGGGTATTTCGGTGGCCCCTGTTACCAACTGGCGCTACTACGACACCGTGTACACCGAGCGTTTTCTGAAGACACCCCAGGAAAACCCCGGTGGCTACGACGACAACTCACCCGTGCAGTTTGCGGAGCAGTTAAAGGGTAAGTACCTGCTCGTGCACGGCACCGGCGACGACAATGTGCATTTCCAGAACTCAGTGGCCTGGACTGATGCACTCGTGAAAGCCAATAAAGACTACCAGACGCTGTATTACCCCAACCGCAACCACGGTATTTCGGGCGGCAACACGCGCCTGCACCTCTACCGCCAGATGACCGATTTTATCCTGAAAAATCTGTAATAGGTTGTCTGGGGTGCTTTTTTTGCAAGATGAGCTAGTCATTCATTTTGCGCCTTTCTCGTTGTTTATAAGCTGCTCTTTCCAATGTTCCGCATACCAAAAATCCTCGGCTTAGCTGGCTTTCTATTAATAGCAAGTGGGTGTCAGCGCGATAAGCCGGCAACTACCGAAGCATCAGAACCAGCGCTGGCGCAAGCCGAGGATTTTTTGGATACCATTCCGGCAGCTACCCCACTGGATACTACGTCTGGAACATGGCACCGCCTGGCTAGGCGTACCAACCCGAATGCGCCGCTCTTAAGCCGGCGGAGCTTGCGCGGGGCCGTAAAATTGCCCCCCGGCGTGCCGCCCCCGCCCGAGGCAGAGCTACATGATATCACGCTGAAAGCCAGCGAGTACTTTCGCATTGACCCTACGCAAGCTAGCGAAGTAATTGGGCGGGAAGGTACTATTGTGCGAATTCCAGCCGGCTCCTTAGTGACGGAGAAGCAAGCTCCGGCCCGCGGTCCCGTGTGGGTAGAGCTGAAGGAGTGTTACTCCATGGCTGATATTCTGCTCTCTAACCTGTCCACCGTTTCCGACAACAACGACCTGCTCGAAACAGGCGGTATTGTACTGGTACAGGCCTCAGCTCAAGGGCGGCCGCTGCGCGTGGCCGAAGGACAAACAATCCAGATTGATATGCCCGCGCCGCGCCGCCAGTCGGGCATGCGCCTTTCCTTTGGACGGGGCGACCGGCGTAAGCACTTGCGCTGGGTAGCGCTTACTCCAGATTCGGAGCCTGTAGAAGAAAAATTCTATACCGAACCTGAGAAAATGCCCGCATACGGCAAAGGTCCAGCGGATATCAATAAGCTGATCCGGTACCCCAAGCAAGCGATTGCTAAGCAAACGCAAGGGTTAGTTTTTGCATCCTTCGTGGTCGATGAAGCCGGTCGGGTAGTGAACCCCAAGATTGTGCGGGGCATCGGCGACGGCTGCGATGAGGAGTTGTTGCGGGTGCTACGTCAGACTTCGGGCAGCTGGAAACCAGGTTTGCAAGCTGGTAAAGCCGTGAAAGTAAAAATGGTGCTGCCCGTGCGCTTTGCTTTCCACGCGGGGTTGGCCTCGTCTCTGGATAGCGCGGCCACAACCGAAATTACTTCCGACTCTACACAGGAGTTGACAACAGAAGAAATGCCCCCCGCTGAGCCCAGCTTCAAAGCAGAGCCCACCGACCGCTACTTGTTCAGCAGCGCCCAACTGGGCTGGCTCAACTGCGACCGAGTGTGGCATGCTACCGGTAACCCCGCCACCGACCTGATGGCCACTGCCGATACCGACCCAGGTACCAGCGTGTACCTCGTATTTAAGGAAGCTAAAACCCTAGTAACTGGCCAGCCAGAAGAAGGGGGTTATGCTTTCCGAAACGTGCCGGCCAACAAGCGCGCCGTTCTCATTGGCATTCGCTATCAAAACGATGTGCCATTCGTGGCCCTTCAGGAAACCACGACCGGTCGCCACGCCACCGAAACCCTAGCTTTCCGCGAAACGACCTTGGATGAGCTAGAGCGAATGCTGGCGAAGCTCAAGTAGCCCTGCGCTTTACTAGCTACTTGCTGATGGTGTACGGCTGCTGATAGCTGCCAGCGGCATGCACGGGCCCCGGCGTTGGGTTTTGAGATTGGGCCGTTGGAATATTGGTATCAGAAATAATGTAGAGCGGCCGGTGCCGGACGTTGGCGCCAATGCGCGAAATGTATTCGCCGATAATACCAATAGCAATTAGCTGAACGCCCCCCAGAAACAAGATGCTCACCATCAGCGAAGTCCAGCCGGGTAAGTAGTCATTGTAGAAAAATCGCGTCCAGAATGCGTAGAGCATCACAAGGAAGGCGATTCCCGACACGAAGAATCCGCTCACAGTAGCCACTTTCAATGGTACTTCAGAGTATGCCGTTAGGCAGTCGATGGCCAGGCGCAGCATCATGCGGTAGGTCCAGGCAGTTTGCCCCCCAGCGCGCTCAGCCCGGTCAAATTCGATTGCCGTTTGCCGGTAGCCTATCCACGAAATCTGTCCCCGCAGAAAGCGGTTGTGCTCTGGCATCTGCCGTAGCGCGTCTACTACTTTGTAAGAGATAATGCGGAAGTCGCCGGTATCCAACGGAATCGAGATATTGGTGAGCTTGGCCATCGTCCGGTAAAACAACTTGGACGTGATGCGCTTAAAAATGCTTTCGCCCGCTCGGCGGCGGCGCTTGGCATACACCACTTCGTAGCCTTCCTGCATTTTGCGGTGCAGCTCTGGAATCAGCTCCGGCGGGTCCTGCAAATCGGCATCGATAATAACGGCAGCCCGACCGGAAGAAAGATTCAGGCCGGCGGCTACCGCGTTTTGCTGACCAAAGTTGCGGCTGAAGTCGATGTAGCGCACTCGCTTATCCTGCTCTGCCAACTCCCTGATCAGCAGCAGCGACCGATCGCGCGAGCCATCGTTTACAAAAATGAGTTCCGTTTGTCCACTCATTGAGTCAATAACACTCCGCAGGCGCTTATACAGGGCCGGAATGTTTGCCTCTTCGTTGTAAATCGGAATGACAATAGAGAGATCCATAAGCAAGTGAACAGGGAACGAGGCGCTTACGCTGATGAGGGAGTTAGGCGGGGCGAAGGTTAAGGGAAGAGTAGTAGCTCAACGAGTTGACAAAACTACTACAACTTCTGGTCAGGCTGGAAACGCTTGTTACGGCGCTCAAGGTTCTAGCGAATAGCCGTTTAGTATCAGGCGGCCTCGCTCATCAACCCAGTATACATCCGTGTCGAGGGGGCGAATCAGGAAGTCATCAACCAGCAGCTCGCTGTTGTCATACAATACTTCCAAGCGGTCTACGCCTGGCTGCACTCGTATCGGAACGGCCACGCGCACCCAGTCGCCATCTATTTCGGTGCTATGCCGCGCATCGGCTACTTGGTGGTCAACGAGAGCGCCATTGGCGTACTGCTTTACCTGCATATTGCCATAGCCCTCGGGCATTTTGCCATTCATCCACACGCTCACTTCATAGCGGCCCGTGTCGGCTGGGGCTGGCACGGGTCCATCGTATAAGATAGAAAACTTCCAGTCGGGCTCATAAAAGCCCCCGCGCCAAGCCTGCCCCGCCGCTCCGGGCTGTTATCATACGACTGCAACAGTACCCCCTTGGAAGTAGTGGCGCGCAGACCGCCCGGCCGCACTGGCAGCGTGGGTAGTAGAACGGCCGCTTTCGCTCGCTCCTGAGCCCGGGTAGTAGCGGCCAAAGCAGCCAGGGGTAACTCATAGAGCTTCACATCTGCCGACGCGACGAGGGGACGGGCCAAGCTTACTATGCGTTGCTCAGCCGGCGATAAAATGCCGGGCGCTACCAGCAGCAAAATAGGCTTATCGGAAGGAAACTGCTTTAGTAGAGGCTTACTTAGTAGCGGGCTGCTGAGCAGCTGCACGTGCCGCAATACTTGGTCTACGGAAGGGCGCGAGACGTAGCTTGAGAGCTGAGGCAAGCCCGTAGCGATAGACATGCGGTGGGTTTCGGCGATGGACGCTTCGGAGCCGGGTAAGGCAATTTTGTCGCTGCCGTTATTGAAATAAGGAAGCGGTAGAATTGCCTGAAAATCGCTGGGCTTCTTACCGGCCCAACTTAAGTAGTTAACCAATAGGTTGTTGTCCCGATCCATGAAAGCGCGGGCTCCAGCGCCCAGTGCTACTTCACGCGCTTTGGTCGAGACGTTTATCCACGCTTCGCTGGCCCAGATGATCAGGAGGAGCGGTAGCCACGGCAACGCCAGCAGCGACACGCCATGCTGGCGCTGATAGCGCCAGAGACGGTACAGATAGTAGGCGGCGTAGGCGGTGAAAACGTAATAAAAAGGCCAGGCAAAGCGCCCCAACGCTCGCAACTGCTTGATCGGGCCCAGGTACTTTACGAAATCGGAGAACCAGGGAAAGATGAAAGGCACGCCAAACGAGAACAGCAGCAACAGGCCGCCTGCCCATAAGCTGGTATACAACGGCGTAGGCATGGCCCGGCGAAGGTGGAGCTTGTGGCCTCGGCGCTTCCACACATGCCGTATCACCCGGAAGGCCGACACCAGGGCGATGCCAGTAGCCACCAGTCCCACGTACGACATGGCCTCGAAGCTAATATCGCCGGCGGGCAGGAGCGCGGCCCATAGTTCACGCAGGGGCGAAAGAGCTGGAGTAAATACCCCGCTCGGCGTGGCCATGTAGACCAGAAAGCCATATGGGTTTGGCGGCCGGTCGGTGGTCGGATCAGTCAGCCATAGCCAGCCCCGAAACAGCAGTAAGGGCAGTAGGGCTGCCAAGGTCATGCGCCAAAGCATGGCCATGGGACGCGGGCGTTGGAAGAAGAGGACTAGCACATGCCCCAGCAGAAAAAAGCAGCCGCAGGCTAGAAAATACACCATCACCAGCCCCATAAGCAGGCTGCTAACGACAAAAACAACGTACCAGCGGAGTTTGGTTGGCGCTTCCTGCATGCGCAGAATGCAGTACCACAATATCGGTACGAAACAGGGATAGCTCAGCGACATATGCCCCCCGAGGCGCTGTATCTGAGGCGATAAAAACCCGATGAGCAAAGCCATCAGGCCGGCGTACACAACTGGCATGCGCAAACGCCGCAGGATAGCATACATCACTAAGGGCGTTACCCAGACAGCCAGCAAGGCTAGCAGATTGGTGATGGCAACCGTATGCTCCGCCGCGGGGATGCCCAAGCGCTGTAGAAGGTTGATGCCTACCGCTATCAGCGGCTGCAAATTGGGGTAGGTAAAATTTTCCCCAAACGGGTAATTCATCCCACTGAAGTGGTGGCCAGTATCATAGAAGGCGTAGTACGCGGTAGCATAGTAGCTTTGCAGACCGTCGCCGGCGGGCAGGAAAAAATAGTCGTTTGGGTCAGCCAGTACAAAAGAGAAAAGCGCAACCAGCAGCACGGTGGTAGCTAGTCCAACCCCAGCCATTCCCAGCCAGTGCGCGTTTCGACGAGGTATAATCATACGTAAAAGCAGTGCGCTATCAGTAGTTCAGACAAGCTGCCCCGGTAAGTGATAAAGCGAATGAAGACCAGCATGCGGGGGGCAAAACTACGCTATTGCGGCCATAGCCGCCCGCAGTAGTTGTAGTGCTTCCGGCTATATTTGCCGCCGATTACATCTGCTCTCACTATTCCCTTTTTATGCGCCATTTGGCTATTGGGCTCGCCCTAGTACTGCTGACAACGGCTTGTTCGCAGAACGGCAGCGAGAAAAATCCGGCCGGAGCGGCTGGCCGAGTATTGGTTAGCACAAGCTTTGAAGAACTGGAGGGCTGGATACCCGAGAACCCGTCGTTGACCCAAGAAAAGGCCCATACCGGACGGTATTCTGTCAAAATAGATCCCGGCACGGAGTTCAGCCTCACCTATATCAACCAACTGTATCGGCTTTCACCCAAGCGCTTCGACAAAGTGCGCCTGACGGCTTGGGGCCAACTTACGGCCCCGGGCTCAGCGGCCGTCGTCTTTCAGATCACGCACGCCGACCAGACAACTGCTTTTTACGAGAAGATTGACATTACCGAAGTCAACAGTTGGGGCCGGATAGATAAGGTACTGACGATGCCACCAGTGCTAGACCCAGCAGATCAGGTGAAAATCTATCTGTGGCGTGCCACGGCCACGGCTCCCGCTTACCTGGATGATCTCACGCTGAGCGTGGAGCCCTAAAAAAGCCCCCCAGCCAATAGGGAGTTGCTATTCCGTAAAGCTATTTGGCTTGGTTCATCGGCTGCTTTGATTAAAACAACTAGAAACCCTCTGTTCGCAAGCTAGTGTGAAAATTAGCTTGGAGAGTAATATAAACCTTAAATGCGCCCTATCACTGCCTTAGTATCGCTGCTGCTACCCGCCACGCTTTTGTTCGGCTGCACCGGTAGCAGTTCAAGCCAAGGTGCCTCGGCCAACGACAAAACGTTGGTAAGCACTGATTTTGACGAGTTTCGGGGCTGGGTTAGCAACGCCGACAGCTCGTTGAGCAACCGGCAGGCGTATAGTGGCCGCTATTCCCTAACCATCGGGGCGGGCCGCGAGTACGGTATGACCTTCAAATACCCACTGGGCGAGCTGAGCGCCACCAAGCCGCGTACCCTGAATGTGCAGGCGTGGGTACGAACTGAGGAAACGACTACGCCCGCCCAACTCGTGGTGGAGGTTCTCAAGCCTGGCACCAATGAGCGCGTCTTCTGGAAAGGGATACACTTATTTGGCGGTAGCAAACCCGGCAAATGGACCAAGTTGAACACCGACCTCGTGATGCCGGATAACATCGCTTTTGACCATATTCTGGGAGTATACATGTGGGGCAATGGCGCACAGAAACCGGTGTATCTGGATGATTTGCAAATCACTAGCGCCGATTAAACCCTTCGTGTACCTGTAGTCGCAGATTAGGATAGGCTGACGACATTAAATTATCAGTCGGTAAAATATGCTGCGAGATATACACCACATGCTGCGCGCCCATTTAGCAAGCCGTTACAGTGCGTGGACATGGTTTTGTATCACATTCCTGATTTTCTTAACTCATCTCCTAACCTCACGCTACCATGATTTTTATTATGATTCGTCGGGTTATTGGTTTTTAGCCAACACTTTCGATCAGAAGGGCGCCAGCCGATTTTCTTTTTATAATTTTAATAGCGCACTGCGCGGATATTTGCTGCCGCTGCTCCATTATCCGGCGGCAGTAATAGTGCGTGAGTGGTTTCCGGATGCCGTATCGGAAGCAGCCAAAATTATGGGTGCTTTGTGGGCCGGAGCTGTGTTTGGAGTAGCTGCCCCGGCATTATGGGAAAAAGCATCAGGCAAAGTTGTGAACAACTTGCGCCGGTTATTATTTGTCGGGGTGGGCTTCGTGTTGTGGCGGGATTATTTCAACTTTCCTCTATCTGATTTTCCAAGCGTACTGGCGGTGGTGCTGGCGTTGCTGGTTGCACACCGCGCCCGCAACTATTGGTCGGCGCTGGCGGCGGGAGCATTGGTAGCGGCGGCCGTGTACATTAGACCGCTAAGCTTATTGGTAACGCCTTTTGTACTAGTGCTGCTCCTTCTCGGGCCAAGTGCACAGACCGACACAGCAGGAAGTAATGTTTCGTGGCTGAAACAGGCCGCGCGTTTAGGATTATTTGCACTGGCCTTTTTGCTGTTAGCTATTCCTCAGTATTTAATAAATGTGAATAATTATCAATCGCCTAACCTGTTGATTTTAGGATTGGGGGATGGTGATTTCAGAGTAAACGACGTCGATAATGTTTATTTATTTAAAATAAACGAGGGACTGGACAAGCAGCGCTACGAAACGAATATCGGCACGGATTATCCCATTCCGCAGGCTACTTTTCTGGATCCGGCGGGCCGGGCACTGCTGGAGCGCAATGGTAATCCGTTGTTCGATTCTTACTTTAAATACTTTGTGTTTGTCGTAAGCCACCCGGCGGATATGACGGCGCTATATACCCGGCATTTTTTCAATGGCTTGGACGTGCTCTACCCGGGACCCTACGTGAGTAGGATATACGGTTCTACGCTCTCCCTTTCGCTCGTAAATTATACCGTCCTGTTCGCCGCTTTCCTGGTGATTTTGCTTCGCGTCCAGCAGTTGCGTCTAAGGCATTGGCTAATGGTGGGGGGCTTATTTATCACCTGCCTGGCCTCTATGCCGCTGATGATTGAAACCAGGTATTTCCTGCCCTTAGATTTGCTGCTTTACGCCGTCGCCTGTTTCGGTTGGCCTGCTGAATGGCGCTGGACGACGGTGCCCAAACACCATATTGTCTCGGTGGTTTTAGCTTATTGCTTTTTCGTGGCAATCTGCCTGACCTTGTCGAGCAATACGCAGGCTTCCTTATCCTTAAAGCCTAAAACGCTACAGCGGTAGCCAATTTTGCCCCCCAAGGCTACTAGCCTAGACCGTACCGCAGAATGCACCATAGTGCCCACAGCCCGTCGCGCCAATTGATTTTTTTGCCCTCGGCGTAGGTTCGGCCGTAGTAGCTGATGCCTACCTCGTAGATGCGAATACCGGGAACACGCGCCATTTTGGCGGTCACCTCGGGCTCGAAGCCAAAGCGCTTTTCTCGCAGCACGAGCCCCTGAAGAATGTCGCGCCGGAAGAGCTTGTAGCCGGTTTCCATGTCTGTCAGGTTCAGGTCGGTGAACATGTTGGAGAGGAAGGTGAGGACCGCATTGCCGATGCTATGCCAGAAGAACAGCACCCGATGCGGTTTGCCCCCCACGAAGCGGGAGCCATACACTACATCGGCAAAGCCGCGCACTACCGGTTTGAGTAGAGCGTTATAGTCGGCGGGGTCGTATTCGAGGTCGGCGTCCTGAATGATGATGTAGTCGCCGGTGGCTGCCTGAATGCCGGTATGCAGCGCGGCGCCTTTGCCTTGGTTGGTGAAATGCTGAAGAAGACGCAGCCCCAAGGCGGGGTGCCGGACTGCGTACGTGGTAATGAGGCTGACTGAGGAATCGGTGGAGCAGTCATCAATCAGAATGATTTCCTTCTGAATATTCCCGGCTAATTCTACCTCGCGCAACTGGTCGAGCACCTGTGTGATGGTGCGGTCCTCGTTGTAAACGGGAATGAGAATAGTGAGCGTTTGGAACTTGATCAAAGCAGGGAAGCTAACACAACGGCCCCACGAAAGTAGAAGGTTATGGCCGGAGTACGGGTTTGCCGGCCGCGCGACTTAATAAATTCAATAACGTATTAGGGCTATGTCGGAGCTGTAGCCTTCTCGCTTCACCCAAACCCAAGAGGTAAGGCCACGCATGACATAGTTGCTTACTTTTGCCCCCTATTACTTACCTACGATAGTTTCAGAACCCTTTCATGAAGGAGTTGGCCAAAAAGATTTTAAAACGTATTCCTATTGCTTTTACTAAAAACCAGCAATACGACCGCGACACGGAGCGGGTGCTGCGGGCGGTATGCCACCCGAGGGCAAACTGCGTGGATGTGGGCTGTCACAAGGGCGAAGTGCTGGAGCTTATGCTTAAATATGCCCCCCAGGGCCAACATTATGGCTTTGAGCCGATACCGGATTTATACGAAAAGCTGACGGCCCATTTTGCAGATTACGCCAACTGTCACTTCTACCAGTTGGGCCTTAGCAACGTAACCGGCGAAACGTCCTTCAACTACGTGCTCACCAATCCGGCTTATAGCGGCTTCGTAAAGCGTAAGTATGATAAGGCCGACGAAGTAGACACGCTAATTACTGTACGCAAGCAGCCGCTTGACCAAATTTTGCCCCCCGGCACGCGCATCGATCTGATAAAGATTGACGTGGAAGGGGCGGAGCTGGAGGTGTTGCAGGGCGCGGTAAAAACCATTCAGCAGAGCCGGCCCGTTATCATTTTTGAGCACGGCCTAGGCGCTTCCGATTACTACGGTACACGGCCCGAGCACATATATGAGTTACTCACGGGCGCGGCCAACTTGCAGGTGTCTACGATGGCGCGGTGGCTGGCCGGACAGCCCGCCTTTACCCATGCCGAGTTTGTGGAGCAGTTCGAAAAGTCGCTGAATTATTATTTCATGGCTTATCCGTTGGAGAAGGCCCAACTAGGGCAGTCGGCGCAGTAGCGTGGCTGCGCACCCGTTGCTTACGTAAACCAGTAATTATTCCTTACCAGATACCTCGCTCCACCTTCACCAAGCACCAACCTTTATGGCCCTCGCTCGTCCCTTCAACTTTCAGCAGTGGATTGATGAACACCGCCACCTGTTGAAGCCACCCGTTGGCAATCAGCAGGTATTCACGGATAATAAAGATTTTATCGTGATGGTGGTGGGCGGCCCCAATGCCCGCAAAGACTACCACTATGACGAAGGTGAAGAGCTTTTTTTGCAACTGGAAGGCGATATTGTGCTCAAAGTAATTGAGGACGGTAAGCCAGTGGATATTCCGGTGCGGGCCGGCGAGATGTTTCTGCTGCCGGGCGGCGTACCCCACTCGCCCCGGCGCCCGGCTGGTTCCATAGGGCTGGTGCTGGAACGCTACCGCACCGCCGGCGAGCTGGATGGGTTCCTGTGGTATTGCGAGAACTGCGGCACCAAGCTGCACGAAGAATACGCCGAAATAACGGACATCGTACAACAATTGCCCCCCATCATGAACCGGTTTTGGGAATCGGAGGAACTACGCACCTGCCGCAGCTGCGGAACGGTGATGGAGAAGCCTGCGCCAGTACCCGCCTAGCGGGGGCTAATTGGTGTGAGTAAGCCAATCCATTGTGGCTATCTTTGCTTCCGATGACCACTTTCCAAGCCACCCCCGAGTTCGCCGCCACCCTCGACGCCCAAGATCCGCTCCGCCGCTTCCGTGAGCAGTTTCATATTCCGCCCGCGCCCGATGGGGGCGAGAGCATCTATTTCTGCGGTAATTCGCTGGGTTTGCAGCCGCGCACCGTGCGGGCCGCCATTGAGGAGGAGCTGGAATCGTGGGAACGGCAGGCTGTAGAAGGCCATTTTCGTGGTAAATCGCCGTGGATGCCCTACCACGAAACCTTGGCCGACTCAACGGCCCGCCTAGTAGGTGCTAAGCCGTTGGAGGTCATTGTGATGAACAACCTGACCACCAATCTCCACTTACTGCTTATTTCCTTTTACCGCCCCACGGCCACGCGCTACAAAGTGCTGATGGAAGGGGGCGCATTTCCCTCCGACCAGTATGCGGTGGAATCGCAGGTGAAGCTGCATGGCTATGCGCCCGATGATGCCATTGTGGAACTGGTACCCCGACCTGGTGAGCGCACCCTGCGCACCGAGGATATTGAAGCTAAAATCCGGGAAGTAGGCGAGGAGCTGGCCCTAGTGCTGTTGGGGGGCATTAATTACTATACCGGCCAGGCTTTCGACATGCAAGCCATTACCAAAGCTGGTCACGCCGTGGGCGCCACCGTTGGCTTCGATTTGGCGCATGCAGCGGGCAATTTAGTGATGCACCTGCACGACTGGGATGTCGACTTTGCCTGCTGGTGTTCTTATAAGTATCTCAACTCGGGCCCCGGTGGCGTGAGCGGAGCATTTGTGCACGAGCGCTTCGCCAATCGGCCCGATCTGCCGCGCCTCGCGGGCTGGTGGGGCCACGATGCTTCCGAGCGCTTCCAAATGAAAAAAGGGTTCAAGCCCATGGCTGGAGCCGCAGGTTGGCAACTGGCGAATGGGCAGATTATCGCTTTGGCTATGCACCGCGCCGCCCTGAACATCGTGGATGAGGCCGGTGGCATCGCGGAGCTCCGGCGCAAGAGTGAGCAGCTTACGGCTTACCTGGAATTCGTGCTGCGTAGCCTGAATTTGCCCTCCAGCATCCTTGAAATCATTACCCCCTCCGAGCCGCAGGCCCGTGGGTGCCAGCTTTCCCTGCTGGTGCACAAAGACGGCCGCGGCCTCTTCGACTACTTATCGGCGGCTGGCGTGATTGGCGATTGGCGCGAGCCAAACGTGATTCGGCTGGCTCCGGTGCCGCTGTACAACACCTTTGGGGAAGTGCAGCGCGTGGGTGAGCTGCTCAGCAAATGGGCAGAACGGGTACGTTAGCTGTTCGTTTTGGAGTGAATTTACGTAGAGGAATTTGTAGCTGTCCTTTCGTCAGCCTCCTTGCCCTTCATTACTAAGATGACCGAAGATTACGTGGCCAAAATGGGCCGCAAAACCCTCGCTGAACTTCACCAGTATGTGAGCGGCCGCAGCCAGTACCGCGAAGATGCCGTGCTAGCCGCGCTCGACGAGCTGGCCCGGCGCGGTGAGCCCCACCCCGACGACCCCCAACTGCGCCCCGAGCTGGAAGCTGAAGTGCAAAAACAGGTGGCGCAAGTAGCCGAAGATCAGCAGCGGGCCATAGATGCTACTGCCGCAGAAGAGGCTGCTGAAGCAGGCCCAACACTTTACTCGCCCAGCACTATTACTTTGTTTTCGGTAGTATTCTCGATGCTGGCTGGCGGAGCTTTGTTGGCGCTTAATTTCCGCGCTCTTAAGCGGACCGGCGCTACAGTGCGGTTGGTTTTGTTTATAGTCGCTTACTTAGTTATCGGGGGGCTAATTCTGAATTGGGTGGTGCAGCGCTATGGTTTGAATCCCTGGTTTGGTGCCTTCTTCGATCTGCCGGCTATTGTGGTGTATATCTTCTGGTTTTGGCCGCGCTACGTGGGCGCTACGCCATACCAGAGTCGCAGTTGGCTTTTGCCATTTATCATTTGCGCAGCCATAAAAATTGGCCTTACTCTGTGGGCAGCTAGTTTTCTGACTAAGTTTATCGGTACGCTGCCGGGCCGATAATTCATTGTGAGGCATCTCAATCAACGTCATAGATAATCGGCTGTGTCGCTCACGTTATTGCCTCTGCCCGATGCCGAAGTGCTGCTCGATCCGCACTTTTTGCCCCCCATAGAGGCAGAGGCTCTTTTTCAGGAGTTGCTCAATACCATTCCGTGGCGGCACGAACCCATTAAGCTGTTTGGCAAAGAGGTAATGCAGCCCCGCCTGACCTCCTGGCACGGCGACCCTGCCGCTCGCTACCGCTACTCGGGGCTTATTCTGGAGCCGCAGCCCTGGACGCCCGCCTTGCAGCGTTTGCGGAAGCAGGTAAGCGAGGCCACAGGTGCCGATTTTAACAGCGTGCTGCTCAACCTTTACCGTACCGGTCAGGATAGTATGGGCTGGCACGCCGACAATGAGCCAGAGCTAGGGCCCCATCCTGTTATTGCCTCCGTGAGCTTGGGTGCAACCCGGCGCTTTCGGCTCCGACCCGGCCCTGGTACCCCGCCGTATGCGCCTTTGGGGCTGGATTTGCCCCCCGGTAGCCTGTTGGTAATGCGCGGTCCCACTCAACAACGCTGGCAACATGCCCTCCCCAAAACGACCCGCCCGATAGAAGCACGCTTGAATCTAACTTTTAGGCGTATTGTTGAGGTCAAAACTCAACTGTAGAAGTCAGATAATTGCCCCCCAGCCACCGTCTGGGCGTATTCATTTGGCCACCGGGCCAAATAGGCCGTAAACGAGTACTTTTGCCGCCCGTCGCTTTCCTCGCCGGCTTTCAGCTTCTTTGCTTATGGGTACGCCTTCTTCCGCCGCCGTGGCTGCTGCCACCGATCTGTCTCCTTGCACCATTATGGGGGCAGGGCTAGTAGGGTCGCTGCTGGCGCTCTATTTGGCCCGGCGCGGCCACCAAGTGGATGTGTATGAGCGCCGCGCTGATCCGCGCCTAAGTGGAGCCGTGGAAGGTCGGTCCATCAATCTGGCGTTGTCGGATAGAGGCTGGCGGGCTCTCGAGGGTGTCGGCATCAGCGAGCAGGTGCGCGAAGTGGCCATTCCTATGTACCGGCGCGTGATGCACGACCAGCAGGGCCGCCTCACCTATCAACCCTATGGCCGCGAAAACCAAGCTATTTACTCCGTATCGCGTGGGGGGCTAAATCGCACGCTGCTTAACCTCACAGAGGCCGACCCGCGCATTCGCATGCACTTTAATGAGCACTGCCAACACGTTGATTTGCGGGCGCGGCGGCTGGAAATGCATAACACGCTCACCGACCAGGAGCAGACGCTACCGTTTCGTCGCCTGTTTGGGGCCGATGGCGCTTACTCGGCAGTGCGGGGAGCCATGCAGAAAACCGACCGCTACGAGTTCTCGCAGAGCTATTTAGAGTACGGCTACAAAGAATTAACCATTGAAGCTGGTCCCAACGGCGAGTGGCAACTGGAGAAAAATGCCCTTCATATCTGGCCACGGGGGCAATACATGATGATTGCTTTGCCAAATCTCGATGGGTCATTCAATTGCACCCTATTTTTCCCCTACGAAGGCCAGGAGTCTTTTACTACCCTGGAAACAACGGAGCAGGTGCAAGCCTTTTTCGAGGAGAAGTTTCCGGATGCGGTACCGTTTATGCCGGATTTAGCGGAGGAGTTCATTCAAAACCCAACCGGCTCCCTAATTACAGTTAAGTGTTTTCCGTGGACGCACAAGGATGAAATAGTACTGCTTGGCGACGCCTCGCATGCTATTGTGCCCTTCTACGGGCAAGGCATGAATGCGGGCTTTGAGGATTGCAGCGTGCTGGATGCTTTGCTTAACCAGTATGGGGAGGACTGGAACATGGTGTTCAGCGAGTTTCAGCGCCAGCGCAAGCCCAACGCCGACGCGATGGCTGACCTGGCTATCTACAACTTTGAGGAAATGCGCGACCGCGTAGCCGACCCGCGCTTTCTGCTTCAAAAGAAGATCGAAAGTAAGATCTCGGCTCAGTACCCCGATCAATGGCTGCCGCTTTATTCGCAGGTCACGTTTTCGGATACGCCCTACGCCGATGCCTGGGCCAATGGCCAGCGACAGGAAAGTATTATGCAGCGCCTCATGCCGCATATCCAAACCGAAGCAGACTATGATTTGCCCGCCGTGCAGGAAATGGTGCGCCAGGAAATGGAAAAAAATGATGCCCTTTCGAGCTTAAAGTAGTGCCCCTTCATTCAAAAAAGCCCCCGCAACCACTGGATATAGCAAAGGAGCAAAAGCTCGGAATTATTCTAAAACAAGAGCCCCTGCTTTTCGCTTTGTTGGATGTGTAATGGCTTGACACTTACCTGCGTACTCAAATTACTGTGCCGATATTTTTCAATCAGTTTCATGGATGATTGGATTATATTGATTGAGAAACGACTAATCCGATAATCTGGCCGGTAATTTGGTTGTTTCGAGGCCCGCTTTTCAGGAGCGCTTTTTGATCGTTCATTCGCACACTCTCTTTTGTTGTCCTGTTCGTTTAGTTATGTTGCTTGAAGACATTGTCTCCCCCCGCATTCTAACCTGTGCTATTATTGACGACGACGAGATTAATCGCTTAACCCTACAGCATTGCATTAGCCTCACTCCCAGCCTACACCTGCTAGCATCCTTGAAAGGTGGGGTAGAAGGCCTGAACTTTTTCAGTTTGGGCCGCCGGGTTGATGTGCTGTTTCTGGATGTAGAGATGCCCGACCTGAACGGTATCGAGATGATGCGCTTGCTGCCCGAGCCGCCAGAAGTAATTTTTACGACTGCTTATGAGAGCTTCGGGATGGAAGCTTATGAGCTGAACATAGCTGACTACTTAGTGAAGCCCTTCTCCTACGACCGCTTTCAGCTAGCTGTGCAGCGGGTAGCAGAGCGCCTGCAGCCTGCTATGCCAGCCGGTATAGCTCTACGCGACTAACTTCTATAATCACCGCTTAACTAAATAAGCCCAGCGCTGCCCTACTATATGGAGGCAGCGCCGGGCTTATTTGGTTGATGAGCTGTTGCTTACGCGAGCGTCTGTCGGCACTTCTCCAAAGCACGAAGCAACTGCGGCAGCAGTTGAATAAGCTGCTTGGTAGCCATGGCGCTTTCTTCAGGCTGTAAATCAGGTGTTTCCAGGGTTCGAATAGGCGTCAGTAACTCGTGGGCATGAAGCAGCTTGAGTGAAGGCTTAATCTTATGAATTAAGGTGCCCACCTGAGCCCAATCCGAAGCGTCGGAAGCGGCGGTAAGTTGAGTTACCACCTCTGGCGTATTATCAAGAAACGAGTCAAGAATACTGCGCACAAAGTTCGTCTGGCCGTGCGCCATCTGGTAGAGTTCACTTAAGTCGAACAAGGGCCGCGTAGCCTGCTTCGACGCCAGGCGCAAGGCACTCATTTTTCCCAGCAACTCGGCCTCCTCAAAAGGCTTCGTCAAGCAGTCGTCCATGCCAGCGGCCAGATACTTTTCATTAGCTTCATGGAAAGCATTGGCGGTGAGAGCAATAATAGGTGTGCGGGCCCTAGTAACGTTAGTATGCCGACGAATTTGGGCCGTAACCTCCAAGCCACTCATCCCGGGCATCTGAATATCCATCAGAATCAAATCGTAGCGCTGCTCCTCGAACAGGCGCAGTGCCGCAGAGCCATTGGAAGCAGCATCGACTACCACTCCATAGTTGGCCAATACCAGTTGCGCTACCTGGCGGTTCACGTCATTATCCTCTACTAGCAATACGCGCATACCTTCCACTGCCGCCGTAGCGTACTCAAGCGCCGCCTCGGCTTTAGTTGCGATAATGGTGCCTTGGGGGCTTTTTCGAAGGTGAGCGTGAAGCTAAATGTGCTGCCACGCCCCGGCTCACTGCACATCAGTAGGTGTCCACCCAACTGCTCTACCAAGCTGCTGCTAATGGTGAGGCCCAAGCCTGTGCCCCCAAATCGGCGCGTCGTATCGGCGTAGGCCTGCGAGAAGCTGGCAAAGATGGCTTCCTGTTTGTGCGTGGGTACGCCTGCCCCCGTATCACTTACCTGAAAACTGATGGTGACTTCCTTAGTCGTCTCATCTAGTAGCTGACACGTCAGGGTAACGCTGCCCTTATCAGTAAACTTAATGCTGTTGCTGAGTAAGTTAAGAAGTACTTGTTTGAGGCGATATGGGTCGCTGAGTACTAAGGAATCGGGGAGGGGAGGGGGCGTTACGTCGAAGCTAATACCTTTCTCGGCGGCCTGAAAAGCGACGGTTTGGCCCGCCATTTTCAGTGCCTGATACAAATCGAAGGGTGTGCGCTCCAGTTCCAGATTGCCGGAGGTGATTTTGGCCACATCCAGCACGTCGTTCAGCACGCCCAGCAGGTGCTGCCCAGAGTTGCGAATAATATCGAGGTACTCGCGCTGTTGAGCGTTCAGATCGGTGCGTGCCAGCAAACCGGCCATGCCCAGTACTCCATTCATAGGGGTACGGATTTCATGACTCATATTAGCCAGGAAATTCTCCCGGGAGCGAGCTGCTGATTCGGCTACCAGCTTTGCCCGCCGTAGCTCATCCTCGGCCAGTATGCGCTCCGTGATATCCTGCGCGTAGGCAATAACGTAGGGCAACTCGCCGGCCTCAGCCACTAAGCAATTGTGATACAGTAAGTAGCGTGGCCCAGCGTTGCCCAGCGGCTTTACGCTCACAATTCCCGATACCTCTCGTTGTTGGCGAAAGGCAGCCAGGTACGCTTCCAGATCGGTTCCTTGGTCTACGGCCAAGCCTTCAGCAAGCGGCCTTCCTACCATGCTATGAACCGGGACGTCCATAAGGCTTGCCATGGCTGGGTTGGCAGAAAGAACTATGCCGTCGAGGTCGTGGGTACAAATGAGGGCTTGCGTATAATGCATCAGGTCGCGATACTGCTTGGCGTTGCGCTCTAGGGTATGACGAATGCGCTTTACCTCCGTGATGTCGGTACTGACGGTAAGCACCTGAACCGTACCCTCGGGGCGAACCAATGGCCGCTTTACTACCTGATAATGCCGTATCTCGCCGCTAGCCAGGGTAAACGGCAACTCGGCTGCATGTTCCCGTCGACTAGCTAATACGCGCCGGTTGAGTACATTAAGCTGCTGAACCTCTGTGTCTTCGGGTGATTCATCGCTCTTTCGCACCCGGGCATGGTTGCTCCGACTGACAAGGTCATCGAATGCGGTATTGGAAAACATGATGTCCCCCTCCTCGTCATTCACATAAAGCAGGTTAGGAACGGTATCGACTATCTGACGAATAAACTCTTGCTGCTCACGCACCACCAATTCGCTGCGACGGTGCAGTTCTTCGGCTTGATGGCGCTCCGTAATGTCGAGGCCGTAAGCCAGCATCAGATGCAGCGTGCCGTCTGGATTAAATACCGGCTGAAATCGGCGCAGGACGTAGCGTGGCTCATGGCTTCCAACGGTCAACTCTTCCCACGTAACCTGGCCCCGCTCGCGCACTGCTTGCTCAAACATGCGCTGCCGGTTCTCGGCTACATCAGTAGGGCGCTGGCGATGCGCGCAGTATTCCAGGTCAGTTTTGCCTATTATCCATTCCCGAATGTCCTGATCTTTGATACTTACTGGGTTTGCGAATATGTAACGGCCGTGGGCATCCAGTACGGCTATGTCGGCGGGTAGCTGATTGAGAACCGTTTCGTAAAACTGCTGCTGTGCCGCAAGCTTCTCTTCGGCTTGGTGGCGGGCCGAGATGTCTAGGCCTGAGCTGACCATCATGCGCAGCGAGCCATCGGAGTTGAATACGGGCTGGAAGCTGCGCAATACTTGGATTTGCCCCCCAGGTTCCAGAAAGTTTTCTTCCCAGCTTATCCCTTGACGCTCATGTGTGGCTTGGGCAAAATACGCGTCGCGCAAATCAGCCAAGGCCTGGGGGCGCTGCCGATACAGACAGGCTTCCCGATTCGTCATACCCAGAATCTCGCTACGAGTTACAGCGTTTGGGGCCGCCGTCGGGTTGGCAAACAGGTAGCGGTGCTCCGCATCTAGAGCGGCTACGCCAACAGGTAGCTGATTGAGAATGGTTTCGTAGAACTCGCGCTGTTGAGCCAGCTTCTGCTCGGCCTCCCGACGAGCCGTAATGTTGGTCAGGTATAAGCTAGCATAGTTCTCGCCGGGCACGGGAGTTACGATGAGCAGATAGTGCTCATTGGCTACGCTTATCTCGCGCTGATGATGAGCAGTAGTGCGGAGCGCTATTGTTACTAAGGCTACCAGCTGAGTGCGCAGCTCATTGGGGCCATCCTGCTTATAGAGTTGCGCAAGCTGGTAGGCCGCTGGGTTAGCATACAATAGCTCGCCGCCGGGCGTAAGGCGCAAAATAGGATTCGGACTTTGCTGCGCCAACAGAGAAATAGTACTTGCGCGGGCATTGCGGCGGTAACGAATGGTGATGTCGCGGTAGCAAACCAGCCGACCTGCCATCACATCATCGAGCACAATGTAGTCGCGCTCCAGCACCCGACCGTCGGCCAACATTACTTCCTCACCCATCACCGTACGGCCGGCCGCTCTTACTTCTTTGGCCCGAGCCAGATAAGCCGCCGGATCAGGGTAGTTATGCTGACTGCGGACCGCCACTTCCAAGCCTGAAATACCGTACAGGCTTTCCGGCTCGTCGGCAATGCCAAAAAGCTGGCAATAAGGGCGGTTTACCAAGAGTACGCGGCCATCGTTGTCCACGAGCATGATACCCATTTTCAGGTTCTGAGCCAACGCAGTCAGCCGCGACTGATGACGCTGTGCACTGGCCTGGGCTACCTCAAGCTCATACCGCATGGCGGCAAGTTCCTGCTCGGCTTCCGCCCGCCGGGCTCGCTCGTGGTGTAGTTGGGTGAGCAACGCTTCTGCAGAGTCGGGGGAGGGGATAAAGTGGAAAGGGGCATGCGCGGTAAAAACGACAGTTGGGCGGTCGGTAAAGATACACCTCCCGAGGCAGCGGTCAAGAGCAAAGTTTGGTACTAAAACAAGGATTTAGACGGAGGCGACTCCCAATACCAGCCCTATAACCACGCTAATTCCCAAGCCTAGCCCGGCCCAGGCTTGGGCCGGCGTGTGCGCATCAAGAGTCAGGCGGGCGCTCAGTACGGCCAGAGCCAAAAGAGCAGCGGCTAGTAGCCACCACAAGCCAGCCCAGCCCGCCGCATTTGTAAGGTGCAGTAGTAGAAACAGCCCAAAAGAGCCCCCCACGCCTACGCCATGAGCGCTTATTTTCCAGCGCAGCGATATGAAGAGGGTCAGCAGAACGGCCAAAGTCATGCCCAGCATCATGCGGCCGAGTAGAGGAGAGAAAGGTGGCTGGTGCAGCAGGAAGGCCGCGCCGGCAAAGCTGATAGCTGCCAGCAATAACGGTAGCGGCCGCTGGGCGCGCTCGCGCAGGAGCAACGAATCGAGGCGGCCAAACCAGTACAACGCGCCCGTACCCAAGGCGGGTAGTAAAAATGTGAAGCCAAACACGACGGCCAGCACTATCCAGCGGTCTGCTACGGCGGGCTGTGCTACCACGCCCGGCAACTGGTAACAGACAACGTAAAACAGATAAGAGGGTACTAGCAACGGATGAAACGCCAGCGAAAGGGCGGTTGCCAAGGATTTATTCAACAGTGTAGAAAAGAGGATTGTGGCCCTAAGCTACCAAGTTGATTTTGAATACAAGGAACTAGAAGTTGCCTATCTGCGCCAGTACGTAGCGCTCGGCCAAATCGCCGGTTATCTCTTGCCCGTCCAGATCTAGCTGTTGTAAGGCGCGGGGGCGCATGCGGTAATCAGTGGGGCCGGCGGCGGAGCGCCGCGTAAGTCGCACCAGATTAGCTGATACCTGCGCCCACCGGCCGGAGCTCACCTGATCGTTGTTGCCTTCCTTGGGCTGATCTAAGTAGGTCCGGCGCTCCATGTAGGTGCTATCGGGGTAGAGGTACAGCACGGTTTCAATCCCAGCGCAGTCGGCGCAGGGCAGCAACCCCTGATAAATGCCCCCCAGACCTTCGGTAGCCACTGCAATAGAAGGCGAACTTGTGCTAGGCGACGCGGCGCGACCTACCATACCATCGGCCGGGAGCGAGGCATCGGTGGAATCCACGGTGGACCCGGTTGGCCGCTCGCAAGCGGTGGCTAATAGAAGCAGGCAAGCAAGCAGAAGAAGTCGCATAAGCTGAGTAGGTTAAGCGTAAAAAAAGCCCCCAGCTGCCCCAACTCTACAACTCCTTTCGGAGTCGGGCTACCGGAATATTGAGCTGCTCGCGGTACTTGGCCACCGTACGCCGGGCAATGTTGTAGCCACGAGCGTTAAGCATTTTCTCCAGCTTATCATCGGAAAGCGGCTTGCCTTTGCTTTCCCCCTCAATGATTTCTTTCAGAATATGCTTCACCTCCCGCGAGCTAGCGTCCTCACCCGAATCGGTAGCAATACCTTCGGAGAAAAAGTACTTCAACGGATAGATGCCGAACTCGGTTTGCACTGACTTGCTATTTGCCACCCGGCTCACGGTCGAAATGTCCATGCTGATTTCCTGGGCTATGTCCTTCAGGATCATGGGGCGAAGCTTGCTTTCGTCGCCTTCGAGGAAGAACTCGCGCTGGTAGCGCACGATGGCATCCATCGTGCGCAACAAGGTTTGCTGGCGTTGCCGGATGGCATCAATAAACCACCGGGCCGCGTCGAGCTTTTGCTTCACAAACGTGACGGCCTCCTTCATCTTCCGATCCTTTTTCGACGCCTTGTCATAGGCCTGAAACATCTCGGTGTACGCCGGCGCTACCCGCAAGTCGGGGGCGTTGCGCGAGTTCAGCGTCAGGTTGAACTGCCCGTTGTCATTGCTGAGAATAAAATCGGGGATGATGTACTGCACCTTACCCAAACCCGTCGGGCCGCTGCCGCCGGGCTTCGGGTTAAGCTTCAGAATCAGGGCAATAGCATCTTTCAGCTCGTCGTCTTCCAAATCGAGCCGTTGCTGAATGCGCGGATAGTGCTTCTTGGTAAACTCGTCGTAGCACTCGGAAAGAATGCGCTCCGCGGCCTCCACCGTATCGTCTACGGGGCGGCGCTCTAGTTGCAGAAGCAAGCACTCACGTAGGTCGCGTGCCCCGATACCGGCTGGGTCGAAGGCTTGAATAATGTGTAGCACGCGCTCAATCTCGGCCGGGGTAGCTTCGATATTTTGGGCAAACGCCAAGTCGTTGGCAATAGCCGACAGGTCGCGACGGATATAGCCGTCGCCGTCGATGGAGCCCAGCAATTGGCGGCCAATGGCGAGCTGCTTGTCATCTAGGTTAGCAAAACCCAATTGATCAAAAAGCGAGTCAATCAGCGTAGAACCGGTATCGGCCAGAGGCATTTCGCGGTCGTCTTCGGCGTCGCCGGGACCGTCGCCTTGCATCTTGTAGCCAGCAATCTCATCGTCGTTGAGGTAGTCACTCAGGTCCAGATCCTGGTTGTCCGGCGCGTCGGCGATGTCATCTTTGGGTAGCTCTACTTCGGGCTGCTCCTCCGAGCGGTCGTCAAAGTCTTCATCGAGGGTATTGTCGTCGTTGTCGAACTCGGAGTCTGGGTCGTCGAAATCCTCGTCGCTGTCGTCATCGTCGTCGCGTTCCAGTTCCTCTTCATTCTCGTCGCCTTCTTCCAAAGCGGGGTTTACTTCCAGCTCTTCCTTAATGCGCGTCTCCAATTCCGCCGTCGGAATTTGCAGCAGCTTAATGAATTGGATCTGTTGGGGAGACAGCTTCTGCGAGAGAAGCTGCTTCATATCAAGTCGTTGCATACACAGAAATCGCAATAAGCCCCAGCGACGGTGAAATGGGGCACTACTTCAAATGTAGCGTATTCTCTACTTGAGTTGAAGTAAAAAAGTTGAGGCCGTCAGAAAGCATTAAAGAACAGCGCAAATTTCTGCGCTAGCGAAAACCTCTACCTTTGCCCCCATAGATTATAAACCACAGAAAGTCGAGTCCGATGTCCGTCAGAAGGTCGAGTGTACAGCAGCTGCTGCAAAGCCAGGAGCTGGAGCGCGAGGTAGTAGTAAAAGGTTGGGTGCGCACCCGCCGCGGAAATAAGTATGTGCAGTTTATCGCCCTGAACGACGGCTCTACCATCCACAATATTCAGGTGGTAGCCGATGCGGAGAAGTTTCCGGAGGAATCGTTAAAGGACGTGGCCACCGGCGCTTGCTTGTCGGTGCGCGGCCAACTCGTAGCATCCCAAGGCAAAGGTCAGGCAGTAGAAATTCAAGCTATTGAGATAGAAGTTCTTGGTACTGCTGATCCGGAAGAATACCCGCTGCAAAAGAAAGGGCACTCTTTAGAGTTTCTGCGCGAAATAGCTCACTTGCGGCCCCGCACCAACACCTTCGGCGCAGTGCTGCGCGTGCGCCATGCCTTAGCGTTTGCGGTGCATCAGTACTTCAATGACCACGGCTTTTACTACGTGCACACGCCCGTCATCACCGGTTCCGACGCCGAGGGCGCCGGCCAGATGTTTCGGGTCACTACTTTGCCCCCCGAGCACCCGCCCCGCACTGCCGACGGCTCGGTAGATTACAAGGAGGACTTCTTTGGCAAGCAAACCAACCTGACCGTGTCGGGCCAGTTGGAAGCCGAAGTAGCAGCCATGGCACTGGGCAAAGTGTACACGTTTGGGCCAACTTTCCGCGCCGAAAACTCCAACACGGCCCGTCACCTAGCGGAGTTCTGGATGATCGAGCCCGAAGTAGCGTTCAACGATCTGCAGGACAACATGGACTTGGCGGAGGACTTCCTCAAAAGCTTAGTGCGCCAAGCCTTGGAGAAGTGCGCCGACGACCTACAGTTCCTCAACGACCAGTACGACAAGGAACTGCTTAACCGCCTGCGTTTTGTAATAGATAATGACTTCCAGCGCCTTACTTACACCGAGGCCGTCGAAATTCTGAAAGCGGCAAAGCAGAAGTTCGAGTTTCCCGTGGACTGGGGCACCGACCTGCAAAGTGAACACGAGCGTTATTTGGTTGAGAAGCACTTCAAAAAGCCGGTTATCCTGACCGATTATCCTAAGGATATCAAGGCTTTCTACATGAAGCTCAACGATGATGAGCGCACCGTGCGCGCCATGGATGTGCTGTTTCCTGGTATTGGCGAAATCATTGGCGGCTCTCAGCGGGAGGAAAGCCTAGAAAAGCTGCGCACCCGCATGGAGCAAATGCACGTGGAGGAACACGAGCTGTGGTGGTACTTAGAGCTACGGAAGTTCGGAACTGCCCCCCACGCCGGCTTCGGCTTGGGCTTCGAGCGTCTGGTGCTCTTCGTGACCGGTATGGCCAATATTCGGGATGTGATTCCTTTCCCCCGCTTCCCAAAAAACGCGGAGTTTTAAGCTGTAGCCCAAACCTCCTTTTAGTACAATGGCAGCCCCGTGAGAGGCTGCCATTGTACTTTATACTGCTAATCAGCAGTAATTACGCAGTTCTTTATCATCTACAGCCACCAACGCATCCAACCGTAGCTCAAAGCCGTCTTGCAGGCGCATGTATTCTACTTTGTCCTTGATAAACAGATCGGTGATGACGCCTTGGTAGGTGCTGGGGGGCGTATCTGGTTCCAGGCGGTAGGTGAGGGTGCAGGGCTGGCGGGTGGTGGCGCGGGCTTCTAGCTCGTCGTAGAAGGAGCAGCTGATGGGTTGGTAGGTTTTCATACGTACTAAAACGAAAAACACCCCGATTAGATAACCAATCGGGGTGAGTTAGTAGAAGGGTGAAAGGGGGGCTAATGCTTGCCTTTTCCTTTACCATTTCCGTTGCCTTTTCCCTTGCCGGGGTGGCCACCTGCTTGCTGCACCACGATTACGTTGCCAGTCGGGTAGGCGGCGCGCATCTTCTTGGCTTGGCCGGGGGGCATACCGTGCGGGTGGCCCGCTTTCGGGTACTTCACCTTGTGCTCACGGATCAGGACCCAGGGCTGGGCACCCACGTAGTTGATAACTACCGGGTGAAAGCTGCTGGGGTTGTAATTAGAAATAGTGGTTACGCGCTTCCATTTGCCTTCGCGCTGCACCACGTAATGCTTGTCGCGCAGGTCGTAGTAGCCACCTACTTCAGGTATATAATAGTATTGCGTGCCGGCTGGGGCAGCAGGTCCCCAGGAGGGGGATTGATATTGATATTTACCTGAGCATGGGCTGGTTCGGTAGCGCTTAGAAGCAGTAGGGTAAAAGCGCTGGCAAGCGTGAGTTTGGGTAGGAATGACATGGAGAGAGGATGTAGCGTGAAGGAATTATCCTACTATAGGCAAGAACAGCGCCAAACGCGGCTTTATGAGCTCTGCTCAAAGCACGCCGGCCGGACAACTGTTGCGCTGCGTATGGGTGGCTACACAGGAGTTAAATTTTAGTTCCCCTAAACCCACTGTATATTCTGCTAAACCCTCTGGCAAATAAGCTATTCTGGATAGTGAAAGGGTTAGGTTTTGCCTACCTTTGCGGACTTATTCGATTCGCGCTGCATGGCTAAGAAAACAACTGCTTCCGTACCCGCTCCTACTCCTGAAAAAGCCCCCCAGCTTCCGGCTGTACTCGCTACCAACGGCCACGCGGCCGACGTAGAGGCGCCTTTCATTGAAGTGTACGGGGCGCGGGAGCACAACCTGAAAAACGTTTCAGTTCAGATTCCGCGGGGCAAGCTGGTGGTGTTCACCGGCATTTCGGGCTCGGGCAAATCCAGTCTGGCTTTCGATACGATTTATGCCGAAGGGCAACGTCGCTACATGGAGACGTTTTCGGCCTATGCCCGCTCCTTTATGGGTGGCCTGGAGCGACCCGACGTGGATAAGATCGAGGGCTTGTCGCCGGTAATCAGCATTGAGCAGAAAACCACTTCGCGCAATCCACGCTCCACGGTGGGCACCATCACCGAGATTTATGACTTCCTGCGCTTGCTTTATGCCCGCACGGCGGAGGCCTTCAGCTACGCTACGGGCGCCAAGATGATCCGGCAGAGCGACGAGCAGATTATCAACTACATTCTCAAGCATTTCAACGAGAAAAAACTGGTGGTGCTGGCGCCCGTGGTGAAGGGTCGTAAAGGCCATTACCGGGAGCTGTTTCAGCAGATTGCCAAGCTAGGCTTTGCCAAAGTGCGCGTGGATGGCGAACTGCTTGACCTGACGCCCAAGATGCAGGTGGACCGCTACAAAATTCACGACATCGAAATTGTCATTGATCGGTTGGTGGTGAAAGCGGAGGATCGGTTCCGGTTGTCGGGATCGGTGCAGAACGCGCTGACCCACGGTAAGGGCACCATGCTCGTGCTGGACCCAGACACCAAGAAAACGCAGTTTTTCTCGCGCTTTCTCATGGACCCCACCACCGGCATCGCCTATGATGACCCGGCGCCAAACACGTTCTCCTTCAACTCGCCCTATGGCGCTTGCCCCACCTGCAACGGTTTGGGTGAGGTGCAGCAGATTACAGAAGACTCGGTTCTGCCGGATAAGAAGCTGAGTATCAGCCGCGGTGGAATTGCCCCCCTGGGTGAGTACCGCGACATTTGGATTTTTCAGCAGCTCCAGCTCATCCTCAAAAAGCAGAAGTTCAGCCTGTCCACGCCCATTGATAAGCTACCCGAAGACTTAGTGGAGCGCCTGCTCTACGGCGTGCCCGAAGACGAAGACGCGGACCCTAAAAAGGCAAACTACACGGAACCGTTCGAGGGCATCATTCCCTTCCTGCGCCGCCAGATGGAGTCTGATTCGGAGAACATCCGCGCCTGGATCCAGGAGTATACCCAAGCCCAGGAGTGCCCCGAGTGCCGCGGCTACCGCCTAAAAAAAGAGTCACTCCACTTTCTGATTGACAGCAAGAATATCGGTGAGTTGTCGGTGATGGATATTGCCCAACTCAGCCAATGGTTCGTGGGCCTAGAAGAACGCCTGAGCGAGCGGCAGAACGTGATTGGGCGGGAACTGCTCAAGGAGTTGCGCAAGCGTATTGGCTTCCTGCTCGAAGTGGGTTTGGAATACCTGAGTCTGCACCGCTCGGTGCGTACCCTGTCGGGGGCGAATCCCAGCGGATTCGCTTGGCTACCCAGATTGGTACCCAACTCGTGGGAGTGCTCTACATCATGGACGAGCCGAGCATCGGGCTACACCAGCGGGATAATGAGCGCCTAATCAAAGCCTTGCAGCACCTGCGCGATATCGGTAACTCGGTGATTGTGGTGGAGCACGACAAGGATATGATCATGAACGCCGACCACGTGCTGGATATCGGGCCGGGTGCGGGCATTCATGGGGGGCATATTGTGGCCGCCGGCTCACCTACTGAGATTTTTAAGTCGGGCAGTTTGACTTCGCAGTATCTGAGTGGAGAGCGCCACATTGAGCTGCGCAAGAAAAAGCGCAAGGGCGAAGGCAACATGCTTACGCTCAAGGGTGCTACAGGTCACAACCTGAAGAACGTGACCGTGAAATTTCCGCTCGGTAAACTGGTGGCCGTCACGGGCGTATCGGGCTCGGGCAAATCTTCGCTCATTCACGATACGCTGTATCCTATTCTGAATCAGTACTTTTTCAACTCCAAGAAAGATCCACTGCCGTACTCCGCAGTTGAGGGCTTGGAGTTGATTGACAAAGTAATTGAGGTAGATCAGTCGCCGATTGGGCGGACGCCGCGCTCCAATCCTGCCACGTATACGGGTGTGTTCACGGAAATTCGCAGCTTGTTTGCGTCGTTGCCGGAGGCTAAAATTAGGGGCTACGGACCGGGTCGTTTTTCCTTCAACGTGAAGGGCGGCCGCTGCGAAACCTGCGAAGGCGCGGGCCTGCGCACCATCGAGATGAACTTCCTGCCCGATGTGCACGTGCCCTGCGAAACCTGCAAAGGCCGCCGCTACAACCGCGAGACGCTGGAAGTACGTTTCAAAGGCAAGAGCATCACTGACGTGCTCGACCTGACGGTGGAAAAAGCCGTGGAGTACTTCGAAAATCAGCCGCGTATTATTCGTAAGATTCAGGTGCTGAACGAAGTAGGTTTAGGCTATCTGACCTTGGGCCAGCAGGCGACCACGCTCTCCGGTGGTGAAGCGCAACGGGTGAAGCTGGCAACTGAACTCGGCAAAAAGGACACGGGCAAGACCTTTTACATCCTCGACGAGCCGACTACGGGCCTACACTTCGAGGATATTCGCCACCTTTCCGATGTGCTGCAAAAGCTGGTTGACAAAGGCAACACCGTTCTTATCATCGAGCACAATCTCGATCTGATTAAAGTAGCTGACCACGTCATTGATCTAGGTCCCGAAGGCGGCGGGAGCGGCGGTACTATTGTCGCTCAGGGCACGCCGGAGCAGGTGGCAAAAGCTGGCAAAGGATACACGGGAAAGTTTCTGGCTGAAGAACTGAAGGTGAGCAAGTATGCGGAAGAAAAAGCGACCCTGTAATAGGGCGAGTAGTCATTAGCAATTGAAAAAAGCCCCCCACGCAGTGCGTGGGGGCTTTTTTGCGCTACCTGTAAGAGAAGGAATCAATGCGAAACCTCAGATTGCGTAGTGACATAAAGCGGCGTGTTCAGCCCCGCAACGGTTGCATAGGTAGTAGTGCCCACCGACTTGCCATCGATTACTAGCTCACATACCGCCTGATAGCCTATGCCAGAGCTAGAAGGCAAGGCCTGATCTTCCCAAATGGTGACCGTTATTTTTGGTCTAATGACCTCGGCATACGTGGCGATAGGCGCCAGCTGCACCTCTTTGAGTGCAGCAGTTACCTCTTGCTCATGGTGCTGAGTAGTGGCATCCAGAAGCTTATAGGCGGCGTTGCCCTGTGGTACAACCTGCTCATAGTCCACGGTGATGTTAGGGGAGATGAGGGGCAGCTGAAAAGTGCTGTCTAACGCTTTGAGATAATAGCGCACCGCCACAGTGTGCATTCTGAGTGGTATGGGCTTTACAAGCACGGCCTCCGTTGGCTGGGGGGCATTTTCTTCTTGGTCGCAGCTAGTAGCCAGCAAAGAGAGGGTGGCGAGCATAAGTACCCGCAGCGTAGAGGAGGATAGCATAAGCATAGAAGAGGAAAAAGAGTAGGGGATGAGATATAAGCTCACCGGTTTAGCGGCTGTAGGCGTGCTGTCAAGCAATTGGCTTGAGTTCTAAGCTGCTAGCTGGCATGATAGAGTGGAGGCAACCAGAGGAATGGTTGGTCGGGCCCAGATATTTTTTGGTGCCGCTACACCATGCGTGTTCGATATCCTCTGGTTTTATCTGTCTGTTTGGAGGTAGCGGATACTGGCCAATGAATAGGCCGGAAAATATATTTTGCCCCCGACCAACCTTCTGAGCTCAGCTTTACACTTTAAGCCGAAATTCAACTTAGCCTCCGCCGCGCCCTTGCTTTTGCCCCCCGAAGAACAGCGCTTACTTACTGCCTGCTTGACCCAGGACCGGCAGGCGCAGTATGAGCTGTACAAACGCTACAAAACGGCCATGTTCTCCACGGCGCTGCGCATGCTAGGGCACAACCGGGAGCTAGCGCAGGATGCCTTGCAGGAGGCTTTCGTGGAAGTGTTTCAGCACTTAGTCAACTTCCGGCAGCAGTCGACATTAGGAGCTTGGATTAAAACCATCGTGGTGCGGCGGGCACTGCTTATCCTGCGGCGCGAGCAGCGCATGGAGATCTACGACCAAGACCGCCACCCCGAACCGCTGGTGGCTTGGCACGACAACCTGACCGGCGAGGCCCTGGACAAAGCCATCGGGGAACTGCCGGCGGGCTACCGGGCCGTGTTCTGCCTCATAGAAGTGGAAGGCTATGCTCATCGCGAAGTAGCCGAACTGCTCGACATCACGGAAGGGACCAGCAAGTCGCAGCTCTACCACGCTAAGCGCTTGCTTCAACGCAAACTACAGTATCTCTACTCATGAACCAGACCCCCGAAATACCTGAGGCCGGTGGTCCTAACCTCCAACGGGCCCTCGGCAACCTGCCAGCTCACGAGCCCGACCCGACCACCTGGCCTCGCATCGAAGCTCAACTTGCGGCCGATGAGGAGATTATCCGCGTAGTGCCCACGCTTACCAAACATGAGCCCGACGAGCTGGTATGGGACGCCATTGCCGCCCGCCTGGATAAAGTTGCTCCGGCTGTTGTGCCCCCTGTTCTAGTAAAGCCAGCGAAAGTGCGGCCCTTATGGTTATCTCCCGCTTTCCGTCAGGTGATGGCCGTAGCGGCTAGCGTGCTGATTCTGCTGGGTGTATGGTGGCAGCAGCAGCGAACCGTGGAGCCTACTACTACGGGTATCCGCGAGACGCTGGCGGTCAGTGAAGAAGTAGCCACGCCGATGCCCACGTCAATTGCCGTTTCAGTGGACCCATTGGAGCAGGAAGGTCGGTCTTTTATTGATGCGCACTGTACCTCACTGCCTACGGTGTGCCAATCGGGGGAATTTAAATCCCTGCGCACCCAACTAACGGAGCTGGAAGAAGAGGAAAAGCAACTGCGCCAAGATGCTCGCCGCTTCGGGGAGTCGCCGGAGTTGCTGCGCCAACAAGCTCAACTCATCACCATGAAAGCCACCATCACGCGTGAGCTGGTTCAACTTCTTATCTCATGATGTTTCCCTCCATTTTGCCCCACCTCTGGCCGCGCTGTTGGCTGCTGGTTGCGCTGCTGGCGCTCCTGTTGCCAGCGGCCCAGGCCCAGCAGAAAGTCAAAGTCGTGACGCGTACCCTGGAGCAGAGCTGGGGGTGCCCGCCGGGTATGCCAGTAACCATTCAGGCTGAAAAAGCTACGGTGCGGGTGCAAGGCTGGAATAAGCCTACCGTTCAGGTAGTGTTGCGCCTAAGCGCCCGGCACCCCGAGCAGGTGGTAGCCGAACAAGATCTGCCAGTGGCGCGGTATCGGCTGCAGCAAAGCAGCAACGCTATTTATTTGGTCAACTTTTTTACCCTGCCCACGGGTGCTCCCGCCGTGCGCAGCGACTTGCGAGCCGAATACACCATTATGATGCCGGCCAGCAACCCTATCAAGATAGTAAACACCTACGGCCAAACGGAGCTAACTGACCTCACGGGCCAGCAAGAACTGGAGCAAAACTTCGGCAAGATTGCTCTCCGCGACCTCCGCGGTACCATTAAGGTCACGGCCCGCTACACCGACCTGATGGCCAGTAATCTACAGGCCAACTTCACCTGCGAGGCTACCAAGTCGGCGGTGCAGGCGCAGGGGCTGGGGGGCAATTCTACGGTGAATAACTACTTCGGAAGTGTTCGTTTGCAACTCGCTGCTAATCTGAGCAAGCTGACGGTGGTGGCCGACCGCACGGAGGTCCTTATCAGCGCGCCGCAGCCCGAGCTATTTGCTTATCAACTGGCCGTGCAGCAAGGCACTCTTACGGTGCCAACGGCTTATGCCGCCAGCAAAAAAAGCTCGGCCAGTCGCGCAACGCTGACCTCATCTAAAAGCACTTCGTGGCGAGCGGTGCGCGTGACCACATCTTATGCACCTCTGACTTTGCAAACGGAACCACTCTCCCCCCAGCTCTAATCCATCTTGCTTTATACCTCTACCGCTATGTTCTGCTTACACTCCTTGCGCATCTATCGGCACCTGCTTTGGATAAGCCTAATAGCCAGTATCTGCTTCCAAGCTTCGGCCCAAACTATTCCCGACACAACCCGTCTGAGCTACGGGGAAGAGGAAATTCTAACGCCCGAAGCTGACGCACAACTCCGCGTACAAGCGGAGGACCGTAGCTTGTGGAAATTGGGGCTGAACAATTTCACGGTAAGCAATTCCTTACTCGGCCGAGGTCAATATTATACCCGCTATGGCTTTCATCTGGCGTACGAGCGGCGCCTCAAGAGTCCCGCCTGGACGGTGCTGGCCGAACTGAGTCCCGCCCTGACGCACTACCGCCCTGCGCTCGGCGCTGACCTAGATCGGGGGTTGAGTATGCGCGCTCAAGTAGCGGGCCGTTATTACTATAACACTGAGCGGCGCTTGCGCCTGGGTAAGAATACGACCAACTTTTCGGCTAACTATATTGCATTGGCGCTGGGTGCGGGTACGGGTTTAGATCGGCCGGCGCGGGATACACCCTTTTACTTTCTTACCAATAATACGCGCTCAATAGCTACCGATGTGGCAATAGTATATGGGTTGCAGCGTCGGTTGGGCCGCTACGGATTTATTGATGCGAATATTGGCGTAAGTAACTTGCTTTCCTCGCCCTGGAGGACCATATCTATTACCAACAGCCTTCGCATAGGCTTGGCTATCGGGTCGCAGTCGGCCACCAACTATTCGCCCCGCGTTATCCCGGTAGATACCGACGAATCGTTGAAGCCCAAGGCGTATGCAGGCTTTCAGCTGGGTGCGTATCTGTACCGGGTGCGCTATTCGGATACCAACCCGTACCGGGGCACGAATTTGCCCCCCAAAGCGGGAGTTGGCACGTACAGCCAAGAGATATTGATGCCGTACGCTTATGTTGGCTACTACGTGCAGCCTCGCTTGGCCGTGCAAGTTGGGATGCAGCGGCAGCGGGAGGAGTTTCGAGTTACCCCGGCTAGGTTTCCGGGGCTTCTTTCTCGGGATAGCATTACCAATAAAAATGACTTGGCTTTGCCCGTTATGCTACGCTATTCGCTCACGCGCTCCTTCCTGAAGCGGTGGCAATTCGACGTAGTAGCCGGATTGGTGCCTCACTGGTCGTCGGTGCGCTTTCAAGAGCAGGAGTTTGTTGATGAGCAGCTTACCAATGAGTACGGTTTTCGACGCAGCGCTTTCGGTGTACATGCCTCCGCGGGACTAAATGCGAGCTATGGATTTGGTCGCCGCCGCCGGCTTCAAGCCACTACGGAGTGGGTGCTTACCAAAGATCTGCGCTCCGAATTTCAAAGTAGCGAACCGTTGCAGTGGGGCCTCAGCTTTATCGGCCTGCGCTACCGCTTTGGCTATCGCTAGACAGCAACGGTTATTAAAACAAAAAAGCCCCCAGATAGCTTCTGGGGGGCTTTTTTATAGGTGAAATAGCGCTGAGCACTTACATCTTCATGCTCGCATGCTGCTTAGATGTATCCAAGTGCTTCTGAATAACAGGGGTTGTTTTGGTAATAAAGCCTTGTAGTTCAGTGTCTTTGGTCATCTTAGCGTGCGCTTGCATTGTATTTAGCGTCTTCTGGTGGTCGGTCACCATTTGCTGCAGGAAGCGCTGCTCCAGCTCTTTGCCCGATAGCTTGCGCATCTGATCAGCAATGGCTTTGTGCTCAGCATCCATATCGGTGGGCAGTGTCACGTTCTTCTTCTGGGCCAGCGCTTTCAAGTCGGCTGTCGACTTGGTATGATCCGTAATCATCATGTTGGCGTGGTCTTTCGCCATGCCGGTGACGCCTTTCTCCAGCACCAAGCGGCTCAATTGAATCTCATTCTGGTCGCTGTGTGCGGCCGACTTCATAAACTCCGGGTCGTCTTTGTGCGGAGCCGTGGGGCCGTTAGGATCTGCGCTGTTTGCATTCATTCCGGCGGGCGCGGTGCCAGCGGCAGCAGCCGACCCTCCGGCAGCGGTGTCAGAAGGCATAGTAGCCGTGGCGCTGTCGCCATCGGTAGCAGCATTCATGTAGTTGTCGCCGGCGTTGCCGCCAGCTTCTTCTGAGTTAGTAGGAGTGTCGGTCGTGGCGGTTTTTTCATTGCTGCAGGCACTAGTAGCCATTAGCAGACCTGCGCAAAACAGACTCATGATTGTACGTTTCATAGCGGTTAGTAAAGGGTGGAATGGTTGAGCTTGTACTGTGAAAAAATAGGTCTGCCGCCAACCATCGACTTAGTAAGTCAGCGATTAGCGGCAGAAAACGGCTGAGCGGTTGCTCAGAGTCGTTAGTGTACGGATCAGAATATCCGAAGGTTAGTCCTTGTCGGCCGCTTCCAACGAGTCGGCATCGGCGGTGACGGTAGCTCCTTCTTCGTTGTCGATGACGGTGGCATCAGCCTGTACGCCACCTTGTGCGGCGGCTTCTTCTTGATCAACTACGGCCTCGCCGGCCGTGCCGTCGGTGCGCTTTTCAGCGTTGTCTCCGCAGCTTGCAAACGACAAAGCAGCGAATAGAGCCAGAACAGAAAATAAACGGTGTTTTGGGAATTGGAACATGGGTTAGAATTCAGGTTAACAATAAAAAAATTAAGGCAAGTTTTCGAGTTGGTCTTCCACGACGCCCACCTCATCTAGGTGTTTCTCGAGTGTGGGTAAAAATTTGGCAGCAAAGCCGCGAATGTCGCCATCGTAAGCGTCCTTGCTCATATCCTCGAACGCATCCACGTCCTGTTTGTGAGCCTCCACCAGCATTTCCACATATCGCTTATCGAACGGTGTGCCAGTCAGGGCGCTTAATTCGGCGTACTGTTTTTGCTGGTCGCTGCCAAGGCCGCTGGGCAACATCAGGTTTTTCTGTTGCGCCAGGTTGCGGAGCGCCGTGCTTACTTGCCCATGCTGTTGCACCAGACTCTGGGCTAAGTTGCGAACCGCGGGAGTAGTAGATTTTTGCTGGGCCAGCTTGCTCATTTCCAGTTCCAGCAACCCACTGCTGGCTGCGTTTACCATAAAATCTGCGTCGCGTTCCTGGCGCTCCGTCACGGCAGCTTCCTTGATGCGCTTTTCGTTCTGAAACCTGGCTTCCGCTACTGGGTCTTTTTGGCTGGCGTCTGGTGAGCACGCACCTAAGGCAACGCAGCATCCTAGGAGCAGAAAACGGGCAGAAGCCATAGTACACAAATAGTTAGAGGAATGGAAAATAAGCTAGTGCCTATACGGGCACCTCAGCAGGTGGTTATCAGCGAGAACAGGATAGCGGCGAAATGCAGAGCTTAGAGCGCGTCTGGGGGGCTTTTTGGGCTGATAGAGTGTTGCGATATAAGCACGCAAACCATTCAACCAAAAGCGCCACCCTGTAGCAAGGTGGCGCTTTCAATAACCAAAAATTGCAGCTTGATTGCCTGGACTACGCTCCGCGAAACTGAGGCTTGCGCTTCTCCAGAAATGCCTGTACGCCCTCCCTATAATCATCCGACTCGCCTGCAATCTGCTGGCAGTAGGCTTCGTAGTCCAACATTTCATCAAGTGTTGAGGCACTGGCCTTGTTCAGCATTTGCTTGATCAGGCCAATCGATTTGGTAGGTGCTGCGGCATATCGTGCTGCCAGAGCATACGTAACCTCGTCGAGCTGTTCGGGCGCCACCACCTGGTTTACTAGGCCCAGCCGCAACGCTTCCTCCGCCGATACCTTAGAGCCCAGCGTACACAACTCAAACGCCTTCAGCGTGCCCACTAAGCGCGGCAAAAAGTACGACGAACCCGAGTCCGGCACCAGCCCAATATTGATAAACACTTCAATCAGGGAGGCCTCGGTGGAGGCAATCAGCGCATCGCAGGCCAGCGCCAGCGAGCAGCCAGCCCCGGCGGCTACTCCATTCAGCCGCCCGATAATAGGCTTCGGTAAGCTTCGCATAGCCCGGATAATAGGGTTGTAGCGCTTGTGCAAAGAGTCATAGAAAGACCTTTTTTCTTCTCCCTGCGCTGCCTTCAAATCCTGCCCTGAGCAAAACGCCCGTCCGGCACCCGTAAGCACGACGGCCCGTACCGAGGCGTCGCGCGCTACTTGCTTCAGGGCATCCTGCAGCTCGTAGCTCTGCGGGTCGTTGAAGGCATTGAATACATCGGGCCGGTTAAGCGTAATAGTCGCAACACCGTCGCGCACATCGTAGAGCAAGCAGGTATACATAGGAATCAGTGAAAGGTAGAAAGCGGCTCCGAGTAGGTCATCATCGCGTCGCCTGGGGGGCAAATTACATGAGAAAGTTGGCGTTCTGACAAGACCTAAGGTCACAGCGCCACAGTGTACTACCGACTACGCAGAATGGCTTCGGCCAGCAGCATATCCTCCGGCGTCGTGATTTTGAGGTTGCGATAGTCGCCTTCTACTAAGTGAATGGGGTGCAGGTCTTCCACCACGCTCGCGTCATCGGTGAAAGTAGGCAACTCCGGCAACCGATACGCTCGCCGAAGCAGCTCCAAATCAAAGCATTGAGGGGTCTGAACTAAGCGCAAGCGGGAGCGGTCCATCGCATAAGAACCTTCTTTGGATAAGCCGCGCACCGAGTCTTTGGGTGCCACGGCGGCTATGGCCGCACCGTGCTCAGCAGCGGCCGCATACGTATTCTCAATGACTGCCGCCGATACTAGTGGCCGCACGCCATCGTGCACCGCTACAATGCCTTCGGTGTAGGTAGCCAGGTGCTTCAGGCCATTACGCACAGATGCCCACCGAGAATGCCCCCCGCCCACCACCGCGTGCGGAATCGAGACCTGATGCCGGGTACAGAGGTGGTGCCACGTATCAAACTGGTCGGGGGGCAAAACCACCACAAATTGCTGCACTCCTAGGCTGGTTTCGGCGAAGCGGCGCAGCGTATGCAGCAGCACGGGCTCCCCAAGCAACTCCAGAAACTGCTTCGGCTGACCTGCGCCCATGCGCGTGCCGCTGCCGCCAGCCACAAGTATAGCAAACCGATTAGGAGACGACATGAGCAACAGCTACGAGAGTGACAAAGGAATGTAATGAGCAACAAAAGCCCGGCCACCAAAGGTAACCGGGCTTTTCGGTGAAGACGAAGAAAGATAGTATCTAACTTTTGACTTCTAGTTTACAGAATCAACATCGCGTCGCCGTAGCTAAAGAAACGATACTTCTCCTTAATAGCTACTTTGTACGCTTCCGCCAACAGATCGTAGCCAGCAAAAGCGGCCGTCATCATCATTAGCGTGCTCTCCGGCGTATGGAAGTTGGTGAGCAGGGTATTAGCGATTTTGAACTCGTACGGAGGGAAAATAAACCGGTCGGTCCAACCTTGGTTGGCTTTTAGACGGTTGTGCGCCGATACGGATGACTCCAGCGCCCGCATGGTGGTGGTACCCACCGAGCACACGCGCTTTTTAGCATCCAGCGCCTTATTTACAATAATGGCCGCCTCCGCAGGAACGATGAAGTTCTCTGAGTCCATCTTATGCTTGGTCAGGTCTTCCACATCCACCGGACGGAAAGTGCCCAAACCAACGTGCAGCGTAACGGCAGTAGTTTCTACTCCTTTGATTTCCAGGCGCTTCAGTACCTCGCGGGTAAAGTGCAAGCCCGCTGAAGGAGCGGCTACGGCACCAATGTGCTTGGCATAAATGGTCTGATAGCGCTCTTTGTCGGCCGGCTCAGCATCGCGGGTGATAGCCTCGCGGGGCAGCGGCGTTTCGCCTAAATCGTGGAGAGCTTTATAAAATTCTTCATCAGGACCATCAAACAAAAACTTGATGGTACGGCCCCGAGATGTGGTGTTATCAATAACCTCGGCCACCATGTCGCTTTCGCCGAAGTACAATTTATTGCCCACCCGGATTTTACGGGCCGGATCAACGAGTACGTCCCACAGATGGCTTTCTTTGTTTAGCTCGCGCAGCAAAAACACTTCAATTTTTGCTCCTGTCTTTTCTTTATTGCCATATAGTCGCGCCGGAAACACCTTCGTGTCATTCATCACGAACACGTCGCCGTCATTGAAATACTCAATAATGTCTTTGAAAATACGGTGTTCGATTTTGCCAGTATCGCGGTGTACTACCATTAAGCGCGACTCGTCGCGGTTTTTAGCCGGGTGCTGCGCCAGCAGGTTCTCGGGCAGGTCAAATTTAAACTCGGACAGTTTCATGGTCGGATATGGGCAATAGGGGGGGAAGCTAACAAAAATTTCAGGGGGCAAAAGTACGTAGAATGGCCGGATTAATCGTTATTTTTCGCCCGGAATCAGCATAGAATGCTCAAATAGCTGAACAGCTAACTGATTGTAATAGTGGCAGGTTAAATACATAACTTGCTCCATTGCTACCCGCTGAACTACTGCCCAGTCGACAATGTATTAGTTCAGCTAGCCAACCCTTTAGCTACTTAACCTCTCGCTCCATGCTCGCCCTGCGCCTGACACTGGAAAGCTTCCGCTTCGCGTGGCAAGCTCTCAAATCCAATTTGCTGCGCACCATTCTCTCATTGTTGGGCGTCACGGTGGGCATTTTTGCCATCATCGCTGTTTTTACCGTTGTAGATTCGCTGGAGTCCAACATTCGGCAGAGCATGGATTTTCTGGGCGAAAAGGTGATTTACGTCGGTAAGTGGCCCTGGAAATTTGAGCCTAATCAGCCTTGGTGGAAATACTTCAACCGCCCTGTGCCTACCCAGCGCGAGTTTCGCTCCATTGAGCGTACCCTCGACCCCAATAGTCATATGGGAATGGCTATTATGGCTAACACGGGCGGAAACACCCTGAAAGCGGGAAATAACAGCCTTACCGACTGTAATTTGCAAGGCGTGAGCTACGAATTCCAACAGGTTTCAAAGGTTCCTATTGGGGAGGGGCGCTATTTTACCCCCCAGGAAATAGATCTATCTCGCAACGTCGCCATCATTGGGGCCGACATCGCCGAAAATCTGTTTGGCGGCAGTTCAGCTTTAGGCCGGGAATTCACGGCACGTGGGCGAAAGTTCACCGTGATTGGGGTAATGAAAAAAGAAGGAAAAAAGCTGATCGACACGCCCAGCAACGACACTAATTGCCTGATTCCGTTTGGGATGTTCAGTCAAATCTTTGCCATCAATAGCGGAAGCGGTGGAAGCGGCGTAACTCCTAGCATTATTGTGAAGGGCCGCGAAGACGATCAGAACCTCACCAACTTAGAGTCGGAGCTACAGGGAGCACTGCGGAATATTCGGGGGCTCAAGCCCCGTGAGGAAGACAACTTCGCCCTGAATCGGCCCGAAATGTTTGGAGAGCTCATCTCCAAGCTGTTCTCTGTAATTGGGGTGGCGGGCGCCGTTATTGGCAGTTTTGCCATGCTGGTGGGCGGCTTCGGCATTGCCAATATCATGTTTGTGTCGGTGAAGGAGCGCACCAATATTATTGGCATTCAGAAGTCGCTGGGGGCCAAAAATTACTTTATCCTGTTTCAGTTTCTGTTCGAAGCTATTTTTCTGTGCTTGATTGGCGGCGCAGCCGGCATCTTTCTGGTCTTTCTGATCACGCTGATTCCGCAGGAATCGCTGCCCCTGTTTCTCTCGGCTGGCAACGTGACGCTGGGCCTCACCGTATCGGTGGTCATCGGTATTCTGGCCGGTATTATTCCGGCGGTTCTGGCTTCCAACCTCGATCCGGTTATTGCCATCCGCTCGAAGTAAAACAGCGAGAGTAAGTAGGCTCTTCCTATTGGACAACAGAGCCAAACCCTTATCTTGCACGCCCCGGTTTTGGGTAGAGGGCAATTGCGCGTTTTGGTCGCTAGGCTTCTGATTATCTTTCATTTTCTTTAAAAACAGGCTCGCGGCACCCAAAAGTGCTTGCTAATTCCCGTAGGCGGGCTCAAAAGTGCAGTATCTATGACTAAGCTTAAAAAAACCAGTCGGACCAAAATCCACGACGAGACCCTGAATGCAGGGAGTGGGCAGACCATTAGTCAGCCCAATGTGAACGATAATAAGGTGACATCCATCAGCGAAATTCGGGAGCAGACCAGCGGGCAGCGTACCCTACAGCTCGATGATGAGCAGCGCATCCGGCGCGCGTTCGTGGATAAGGACTGGAACGAGATTAAGATTGCCGACTCCTGGCAGATCTTCAAAGTGATGGCTGAGTTCGTAGAGGGCTTTGAGAAGATGAGCAAAATCGGCCCCTGCGTGTCTATTTTTGGTTCGGCACGTACCAAGCCCGATAACCCTTACTACCAGATGGCTGAGGAAATCGCGGCCAAACTCGTGCGGCACGGCTACGGCGTCATCACGGGTGGCGGGCCGGGTATTATGGAAGCCGGCAACAAAGGTGCGCGCTCCGAGGGTGGTCGGTCAGTAGGGCTCAATATCGAGCTGCCCTTCGAGCAGTTTCATAATATCTACATCGACCCCGATAAGGTTATCAACTTCGACTACTTCTTCGTGCGTAAGGTGATGTTCGTGAAGTACGCTCAGGGCTTCATTGGCATGCCCGGCGGCTTCGGCACCTTAGACGAACTGTTTGAAGCTATCACGCTGATTCAAACCAAGAAGATAGGCCGTTTCCCTATCGTGCTGGTTGGGTCGCGTTACTGGGAAGGAATGTTCAAATGGATTGAAGAAGTGATGCTGCACGAAGAGCACAATATCTCCGCCGAGGATATGCAACTGGTCCAAATTGTGGATGATGCAGCTTCGGCCGTCAAAATCATCGACGATTTCTACTCCAAGTACCTGCTCTCGCCAAACTTCTAATACAGAAACAAGCTCAGGTATTAAGCCGTTATTTGAACCGGCGACGGAAATGCTTCCGTCGCCGGTTTTTTTGTGTTTGTGCAAACTGATTTCGACTATTTGATAGTGGGTGGTGGGGCCGCTGGTCTGAGTCTGGCGTATGCGCTAGCCCAGGAGCCGCGCCTGCACGATAAGCGGGTACTGTTGTTGGAACCGGTAGCCAAAGACCAAAATGACCGCACATGGTCGTTCTGGGCAGATGCGCCGTCGCCGTTTGATAGTATCGTCGCCCACGAATGGCAGCAGCTGGCCTTTCGTAGTCCGGGCTTCGAGCGAGTATTTCCGCTTCGTCGCCACCGTTACAAAATGATTCGGGGCCTGGATTTCTACCAGTTCGTACATGCCGCGCTGGCCGACAATCCACAGTTTACGCTGATGCGCGCTACTGTCGATAATCTCGAAAATTTGCCCCCCGCCGGCGTGGTAGCGAGTACCGTTGAAGGAAATTTCACGGCCCGATACGCCTTCGATAGTCGCCCGCCAAGTATTGATAAGCAGCCCGATAAGCACCGCTACCTGCTCCAGCATTTTGTGGGTTGGGAGGTAGAAACTGACCAGGATGTGTTCGACCCGGAAACCGTGGAATTCATGGATTTTCGGGGGCCACAATACCAAGAGCCGCGCTTTATGTACGTGCTGCCTTTCAGTCGGCGCCGAGCGCTAATAGAGTACACGCTATTCTCTGGTGACCTACTGCCCAAAGCTGCCTACGAAGCGGCGATGCACGAGTACCTGACTACCACGCTCGGCGTAAAGACCTACCGCATAGCGGCGGAAGAAGTTGGCGCTATTCCCATGACCGATCATCCGCTGGCCGCCCGTCGGGGGGCAAATATTATCAATCTGGGGACGCGCGCCGGGCGGGCTAAGCCGAGTACGGGCTACGCATTCAAACGCATTCAGGCGCACACGGCCCGCTTGGTAGAAGCGCTGGCCACCACCGGCACGCCGCCGCCCGACCCAACCGGCGACCGGTGGCAATTTCGCCTCTTCGATACCTTACTGCTCGATATCATGCAGCGCAAGGGCGAAACCACTCGCGACATCTTTACCGAATTATTTCAGCACAACCCGGTGGAGCGCATCTTCGACTTCCTGGATGAGCGCACTTCCTGGATTGAGAACTTTCAGGTGATGAACTCGGTGACGCCGTGGCCATTTATGCGTTCTATCGGGCAGGTATTACGAGGCACACCAGGGAAACGAGACGAGTAGTTGCCTAAGAAATAGGCTCGATCCGCAGGCTGTCCTCGCTTTCCAGATACGCTTTTGCCTTCTGCACGCTCTCGGGCGTGAGCACTTCCAAAACGGGCTCTGGAAGCGACAAATTCAGTAAGTAGCCCGTCATGGGGGGCAAATTATCGAGGTCGTGAGTGATGCAAAGCACTGTTTTGCCAGCTTCTAGTACCCAGCTTTGTAGCAGGTCGAACACCCGGCGACGGTAATACACGTCGAGCTGCTGGGTGGGCTCATCGAGGAGGTAAAGCTGGGCGTCTTGCAGCGCCAGTTGCGCCAGCCACACCAGCTGCTGCTCGCCGCCGGATAGGAGCGTAAAGTCGCGGTGAGCAAGGTGAGCGGCACCCACGCGGGCCAACGCTTCATCGGCCTGGGCATAATCGGTGGGGCCGTAGGCACTCAGGAAACGCTGGTGACGGAAGCGACCCATCACAACCAGTTCACGAACTTCAATGGGAAAGCTAACCGTATTGCGCTGGGGCAGATGGGCCAATAAACCACTGGCTGCCGGCTGGCGCTCGGTGCGCAGGTCGTGGCCAAATATGTGCGCGCTGCCCTGATAAGGAATTCGGCCCGTAAGGGCTTTGAAGAGTGTGCTTTTGCCGCAGCCATTGTGCCCCACAATAGCTACAAAAGCCGGCGCCGGAACACGCAAAAAAAGGTTGCGGAGCAGAACACGATGTTCATACCCCGCAACCAGATTCTGTATTGTTAAAGGAGCTGAGAGTTGAGTGCTGGCGGTTGAAGCAGACTGACTGTCGGGTATACCACTCATCCAATCCGTTCTGACTTCGGCTGCTAACTCCTGACTTCTTTCTTAGTACTCGTCTTCATTAAACATGAAGTCTTCCTTGGTCGGGTAGTCCGGCCAAACTTCTTCAATGTTCTCGTACGGTTGGCCGTCATCCTCCAATGCCTGCAGGTTTTCCACCACTTCCATCGGGGCACCCGAGCGGATGGAGTAATCAATCAGTTCATCCTTGGTGGCGGGCCAGGGGGCATCTTCCAGGTAGGAAGCAAGTTCCAGAGTCCAATACATAATGGTGTGCTACAAAAAAAGTGGGCAAAATAAAGTTGTAAGTAGCCGGTGAGCAAAAACCCGGCCGGCCGAAAACGCCTGCCAAAGCGGCGCAACAGCGTTTGCTTCCCGACAACGTAAAAAGTGTTGTAAGGTTCAGCCTAAGCCGCTAGACGCTTGCGCAACAATTCGATAAGATCGGTTTTTGTGCGGATTTTTCGCTCAAATCCGCGGATTTTTCCTTCCAACATATTGCGGAAAGTTTCGTTGCCGGGTGAGTCATTGAGCTTGCCCAAGTTCTCTTGTAGCACTTCCAACTCCTGCTTGTCGTACTTGATAAAGTCGCGTAGAGCCTGCACACGGGTGTTTACCTGCTCTTCCGGCGAGCCTGTCTCCTGGGTATTCGGCTGGCGCTTCCGGATAAAGTGCTCCAAAGCGCTCATCTCAAATACCTTATCACAGGCCATGATGAACTGCTCCCACACGCGGTCAGATTCTTCACCGCGTACGGGACCCACCTTTTTCCAGGCGGCCTGCAACTCTTTCGCGCGTGCCACCGCTGCCGACATAGGCTGATTGAGCAACCCTTCGGCCTCGGCAACCAAGGCCCGCTTACGGCTTAAGTTGTCGTCCATGTAGCCGTCTTTGGCATCTACCCGCTTGGTGCTGATGTGCTCTTTCAGACGGTCGAAGAAGTGGTTGTGAGCAGCCCGAAATCGCGTCCATAACTCGTTGGCTTGTTTGCGAGGCAAGGAGCCCCCCACTTCTTTCCAGTCTTGTTGCAGCTGCTTGAGTTGGCGAGTGGTTTCTTCAAAATCCTCCGAGTTTTGGATAGCCTCCGACTTGCGAATCAGGTCGCGGTACTTGTCTACCACCCGATTAGACATAGCCTTTTTATCGGCCAGAAATTCTTTTTTGCGCACGAAAAACTGATCCACGGCTTCGCGGAAGCGGTTTTCCAGCTCTTCGGTGAGGTGCTTTTCTACGGGGCCAGTCTTTATCCAGGCTTGGCGCAACTCCTGAAGCTTCTCGCCGGCCGTTTGCCAGTCGATGCTGTCGCGCAGGGCTTCGGCCTCCTGAATAAGCGTGATCTTGGTATTTAGATTCTTCTCACGGTTGCGCGCCACGGTAAGCTTGATGCCTTCCTCGGCCTCGGTGAGGCGGCGGTGCAGGCTCGCAAAGTCGCCGAGGCCATCATAGCTGGCCATCTGCTCCTTTAGGTGCAGGGCCTTCATCAGGAAAGAGCCTTTGTTCTCCGATTCCTCAATCTTGGTGAGGAGCTCTTCTACTTTGGCCCGAAAGCTCTCGAAGCGCTGAGCAAAGTACTGAAGCGAAGCCTCCTCGGATTCTTTAACCTGCCCAACCTGACGGGCCGGCAAATCCATAAACGAGCGTAGCCACACTTGGTCGCCCTCGACGTAGCCGTAGCGCCGGGCTTCGGCCAGCAGGTGATCTTGTGGTTCCATACTATATGATAATAATAACGCGAAAGCGGCTAGGTGGTGGGATCGGAAGGGTAAAGAAACGGTATTAGCTGACTACAAGTTTACGGGATGAAAAGCACATTCGCTGCCTGTGAAACCCTGTGTTTAAACGGCGGAAACTTAGGGCAAGCTGCCTACCTTTGGCCGGCTCGCCGAGTTAGCCAAGGTTATCTGAACCGAACGTAAGCCAACGCCGCAAGGTTAGGCCGCGGGTGGGGAACCAAGTTGAAACAGGCGAATTGATCTAAGAGCTTCTCTAGCAGAACGTCATGCAGAGCGGCCGCGTCGCATCTCGCGTGCTGATGTCTCATTAGTACTCCCGCTAAACACGCGAGATGCGACGCGGCCGCTCTGCATGACTGCCTTTTTACGAGGAATCTGCCTGCCCACGCAGCTTGGTTTGTTGTCTAAAAACTTTAAAAAAGCCCCCCAATTTCATTTCTATGAGCGAAACGATCATCTTCTCCATGGCCGGCGTGAGCAAAGTGTATCCGCCCCAGAAACAGGTTCTCAAAAATATTTACCTCTCCTTTTTTTACGGTGCCAAAATCGGCGTGCTTGGTCTGAACGGCTCGGGGAAGTCGTCGCTGCTGAAAGTAATTGCCGGCGTCGATAAGCAGATTCAGGGCGAAGTAGTATGGTCGCCGGGCTACTCAGTGGGCTATCTGGAGCAGGAACCCCAGCTCGACCCCGCCAAAACGGTGATGGAAGTAGTGCAGGAAGGTGCCGCCGAAACGGTAGCCTTACTTAAGGAATTTGATGAAATCAACGAAGCTTTCGGAGCCGAAGATGCTAACTTCGACAAGCTGCTGGAACGTCAAGGCGCAGTGCAGGAGCGCCTCGACCAGCTCGACGCCTGGAACCTAGACAGCAAGCTAGAGCGTGCCATGGACGCCCTGCGCACGCCCGACGGCGACGCCATCGTAGGCAACCTATCGGGTGGTGAAAAGCGCCGCGTAGCTCTCTGCCGCCTGCTGCTGCAAGAGCCCGACGTACTTCTGCTCGACGAGCCCACCAACCACCTCGACGCCGAAAGCGTGCTGTGGCTGGAGCAGCACTTGCAGCAGTACAAGGGCACCGTGATTGCCGTAACCCACGACCGCTACTTCCTCGACAACGTGGCCGGCTGGATTCTGGAGCTGGACCGCGGCGAGGGCATTCCGTGGAAGGGCAACTATTCCTCATGGCTGGAGCAGAAGTCGAACCGCCTAGCTCAGGAAGAGAAAACCGAGAGCAAGCGCCAGAAAACCTTGCAGCGTGAGCTGGAGTGGGTACGCATGTCGCCCAAAGCCCGACAGGCCAAGAGCAAGGCTCGCGTGGCTGGCTACGACAAGCTGGTGAGTGCTGATGTGAAAGAAAAGGAGCAGAAGCTGGAGCTATTTATTCCAGACGGTCCTCGTTTGGGTGGGCAAGTAATTGAGGCTCATCATATTTCCAAGGCTTTCGGCGACAAGCTCTTATTTGAAAACCTGAGCTTTGCCCTGCCCCAGGGTGGTATTGTCGGCATCATCGGACCGAACGGAGCGGGTAAATCCACACTGTTTCGTCTCATCACCAACCAGCTAGAAGCTGATGCGGGCACCTTCGAAGTCGGCCCCACGGTACAGACGGCCTATGTGGATCAGCAGCACGACACGCTCGACCCGAATAAGTCAGTGTTCGAGACTATCTCTGGTGGTACCGAAACGATGCTCCTGGCGGGCCGCCCAGTGAATGCCCGGGCGTACGTGAGCAACTTCAACTTCCGCGGCGGCGACCAGGAAAAGAAAGTGGGTATGCTGTCGGGTGGGGAGCGTAACCGCGTGCACTTGGCCACTACACTAAAGCAGGGGCAAATTTGCTTCTGCTTGACGAGCCCACCAACGACTTGGACGTAAATGCCATCCGGGCACTGGAAGACGCGCTGGAGAACTTCGCCGGTTGCGCCGTAATTATCAGCCACGACCGCTGGTTCCTCGACCGTCTGGCCACGCACATTCTGGCCTTCGAGGGCAACTCGGAAGTAGTCTGGTTTGAGGGCAACTTTTCGGATTATGAGGAAGCCAAGAAGAAACGCTTGGGCGATGTAGAGCCCAAGCGCGTGCGGTATAAGAAGCTGGGATAATCGTCCGCTTTTTGTTGGTATTCAACATAGTATCAGCAAAAGCCCCCAGCACTTACTATCTGTGTTGGGGGGCTTTTTTGGTGAAAGTAGCTGGCGCCATGCCACTTGCAGTAAGCCAGTGTAGCCGTAGCTAGCGGCTACGGGTTCTTGAGGCGGGCTGCATCAGCAATATCCCACCGAAGCCCGGCAAATAAAATGGCCGCTGATTTACCATCGTTTGGGGCTTTTCGCCCCAGGCTGGTGGCTATCCAGATACCTTCGGAAGCCCTGAACTCCAGGCCGCCCGCCCACTCAGCGCCCGAGCTGGCTACATTGGGAAGCGGGTTGCTATGGTTAGTGCCTGTCACCTCGACAAAGAAATTAACTGTACCTGACCCGAACAAGGCGCGTGCACCATACTGGAGCTGGTTGTCGGTTTGGGTGGGGCCGTTCAGCTCCGGGGTTTGCTGTTGGCAAGTGTAGCGCACCTGGCCTACCAACTGCCCCGATTTGCCCCCAGTGGCAGCGCGCCCGTAGCCCACACGCTCCAGCCCAGCCAGCGGCTATCGGTAGCTGGCAGTATACTCGATTCATTGAGTCGCCACCCGCTGGCGGCGGCCAATGCCAGACCCGCGCGGTTCCAATTGTCTTTGCGCCACTGTTTGCGGTAGGCTATTACCTTTTCTTTGGCGGCTGCAAAGGCGAGGTCAGCATCATCGGGGTCATCGGGCAGACCTGCTTCTAGCAGCTTACGCACCTGGCGCGTGTACGCTGAGTCTAGCATGGGGTCGCTGTGGTCGATTAGGGTTAAGCGGAAGCCGAAGCCCAGGTCCGTAGCGTTGGCGTCGCCGCCCGTGCGCACGCTGCCTCCCGATACCTGGGCGTTGTAGAGCACATATTTGCGCCAGTTCGTCTGGTATTCTTTCACATCTACGCTGCCGCCTAGCAGCGCATAGGGTGCTACGGCTACGGCCAGCCCTTGCTTTACCCGACCCGCTGAGTCAACCCCGTTTGCCAGCTCCGTGGCCAGTGCGCGCGGCGTTACGGGGCGCGTCACGTTGTTGGCACTGCCCCCTACAAAGGTGAGGGCCGGCAGCTCGGGAATAGCATAAGGCGTCAGTTTTTCCTGACTGCCCTGGGCTACTAGCTGGACGGCCAGCTGTGGGGCCAGCACCAGCCAAAGCGTGAGGAGCCAAGTCGTGCGGAATGGCAGAAGGTTCAATTGGCTGTTCATACAGTTAGCTCCAAAGTGTTTTTTCGCTGATCGAAGCCATCCTCATCCGTGGTGCCTCGCAGAGAGAAGGCTCCGTCCTGTACTGGCTGGCCGTTCTGCAGAACCTCTATCTCGATGCGGTACGCGGTGTAGCTGTTGCCGCTCAGCCACACTAAATATCTGATTTCGCTGCCTGGCGGTAAGGGTCCCACGGTATGCATGTGGGTAGAAGGGTTGCTGGTTTCATCATCCGTACCGGTGGCAAAGATGCTGGGCTTCTCGTCGCCCGGTCGTTTGTACCAAAGCCGATAAGCCACCACGTGGGGCGAGTGAAACGTGATGGCAAAAGTTATCGGCTGGGCGGGGTCAATTTTGATGGCTGGCATAGGGAGGAAAGTTGGCAGTGAATAAGTGAGTCATTTCAGTACCTCTGCAGGCTGGCACACTTCCGTCCTGCTCTTGCGCCCTTTTTTAGATGGAAACGGGCAGCGGCCGCAGGCCGGGCTCAGGCGGCAGGGCCGGCGCATAGGCTCGCCTACAGATCGGCTGGCCTATCCGCTCCACAGGCACATAAAACTCAGAGTGCAGAAAGCAGGTGGGATTATCGGTGGCCAGGCGTTGCCAGGAGGATGGCGCGTCAGCTTCGGGGGCATTTTTAGCAAATACTGCATCAATTCACCGGCCAGCGTTTGCTCGGCTTGCAGGCGCGAAACCATGAAGAAGTCGGTGCCAAAGAGCAGCCGGTCGCGGTAAGGTGACTGCTGACCTAGGTCGGCGGCCAACGTTTGGAATAGCTCATTTTCCGCCCGCCCCCGAAACACGACTGGCCCTTCGGCCAGGGTAAAGGCTACATCGGTGTACACGTTGGGATATTTGCGCATGAGCCACCGCACGCCCGCGTACCAGTTGGCAGGAGCTTCTTCCGGTGGCTGGGCCGCGGCGGACGACTGGGGGGCTTTTTCCTGGGCTTTGAGGTAGGCCAGAATTTCGTCGCCGCCGCCATAGTGCGCCAGACATAGCTTCAGCTCAGGATAGCGGGCCAGCACCAGGTCGTAAAGGCGAGGCTCCAGCAGCAGATCACTAAATACGTCGTTGCGGAAGCTGAAGCGCCCTTCCTCCACTGGGAGCGGAAATTCGTTGTCGCCCAGCTTAAAGGGCTGGCCCGGTTTCGTAGCTTCCGCAATGCGCTGGCGCAGCGCCGGGGGCAGGGCAGGCCAGCGCAGGTGGGGGGCTAATTCGCCCTGGTAATAAATGCCGCCGCGCGAGCAGTGGGTGAGCACCGGCACCTGATGCTTTTGGGCAAACGCATACACCAGATCCAAGCGCTCATCGAAGGGAAAAAAGCCGAGCGAAGGATACAGCTTCAACCCAACGAACCCCCGCTTCAGCCACTTTTCCGCGAAAGCCAGATTTTGCGCCGCCGTTCCCATGCGCGGGTCGAGGCACAGGAAGGGCAAGCAAGTATTCGGGTGGCGCTTGCGTACTTCCAGCAGCTGCCAGAGCTGGGTGTCGTAGTTGAGCGTAGCGGCTCCCGCGCCCATATAATCCATATTCAGGGCCAGCAGTACAAAGCGGGTTCCGGCCGGATAGTGCGGCTGCAGCTGTTGTTCGAATACGCTTACCTGGGATATGCCGCTGCCAATTTCCAGAAAGGCCGCATAGCGTTGGAGCAAGGGCAGCCGGAATCTTTTGCCGAACAGATTGGTCAGTTTTACGAGCAGCGTGGTGGCCCCCGGCACCTTCAACACGGCGCGTAGCACGGAGCCCAGCCGCCGCCCCGTGTACATATCCAGAAACCTCAACGGGGCACAATCCAAGTTAAAGACGTGTGCGTGGCAGTTGTACAGATTGCTCATAGCAAAAGCTTGTCAGCTAGGCTCTTTGGGAGAAGTAGCAGTGGCAGTAGGCGGGCGCAAACCCTGGTTGCGCATGTTCACGAGACGGTTGAGCAGCTCAAACCAGAAGGGCGCCCCAAAGGACAGCGCCGCCCCCGTCAGGAGCCAGCCCAGGCCGGTAAGCCACCACGGCTGTTGCAGGTTGGGGGCAGTAGTAGCCGGTGGCGCAGCCCGCAAAACGAGGCCGCCGCGCGTTGGCAGCTGAAGGAGTGTGTCGCGCTGCCACTGCACCACAGCGGCCGGCACTACTGATTGCAGGCTGTCAGCGGCTGGTGCGGGTGTTAGGTTCCGCTGATGATGCACCCAGTAGGCGGGCCGCAAGATGGTACCCGTAGTGCGTTCACCTCTGATCCAGCGCCACATTCGCTGACTCCGGGTGGGTGCATGGGCCACTGCCGGTTGGTACGTGTAAAAGGAGTCGGGCAGCTTCGTACTGTCGACGGTAGGCGGTATCGTCCAGCCGATGGGATAGCCGTGGCGCTGGAGGCCCTTAGTCAGCGAGTCGGCCTGGTTGATGAACGCCCGCACCTGTTGTTTGGTGCTTAGAGAGTCGGGGGGCTTATTGCCAGTAGAAGACAGTGCAGCAACTCTAGCTCGGGCCACTACTTCGGTTGCATAATCGGCTACGCGGCGGCGCTCCTCGGCGTGCTCCCAGAAGTAGCGGGCCACATAGAGCGAATCAAGGTTGCACACTATTGCCAGCAGTAAGCCCAATGCAAATAAATAAGGTCGGATTTCGCGCTTATACCAGCCCGTAACCCGCTCCATGTAGTTATCATACCATACAGCCAGCCCGCGCACAAATTCAGCAAATACCTTTTCGTCGCCTACTGCTCCGGCTCCGGCGACGGTACAACCCTGGGCATTGAGCACCAAGCTTTGCAGGAGCCGTTTAAAGTCGCCGGGCGAGACGTGTGCCAAGCCCGCTTCAAACTTCGCCAACGCCGTTGCCTGGCCCGCGCCCGGATCGGTAACTTGGTACTCGTACTCGCCGCTGGGCTGCTGCACAAACTCGTGGGTGCGGGCTTCGTCAATCACTAGATCGACAATGGCTTTTACAAATACACTGGACGGAACATAGGTTGGGGGGCGTTTGGTGGTTTGCGCCAGCATATCCACGCTGGGGTGCCGATACATCAGCTCAGCCCAGTTTTTGTCGTTGCCGCTATTGAGGGCCTTAGTAAGTTGGTAGCGCAGAAATCGCCCCCGCAGGTTGATTTTGCTCGCAATCAACTCAAACCCCGACAGCACTACCTGGCTGAAAAACAAGTATAGCAAGGCCAGTGAGATAGCAACTTCTAGGATAGGGATAAGCGACATATCGATACCTATGTATTGGCCTGATAATCCGATTCCTGGCGCGCCACGGTACTTCCCGTCAATTACAAGATTTTACGCTGCCACCCAGCCCTCCCGCATGGCCTGTACTACCAGGCCAACCAGTGTTTTGGCCCCCGTTTTTTGCAGCAAGGCTCGGCGGTGGCTTTCCACGGTGCGCACACTCAGAAAGAGACGGTCGGCTATTTCCTGGTTACAGTGGTCGGCAATTACTAGGCGTAATACTTCCAGCTCGCGGCGGCTGAAAGGTGTGGGCGGTGCGCTCCGCCGAGCCTTTCGGGCAGGGCAGCAAAATGCTTCAGTGGGATAGAGCAGGCTACCAACGCACTTTATTACTTCCGTAGGCGTCGCACGACGTGGAAGTAATGTGTAGCCCATTTGCGCCAATAGGTTACAGGTAGCGGTGGGCAGGCGTCGTCTGGTGAGTACCACTAGCCGCTGCTGGTTGTGGGCGCCGTGCAGGTGCAGCAATTGCGGCAACAAGCCGGAATCGGCCGCCATGGCATCGACAATAACCAAGGTGAAGCGCTGCTGCGCTAGCAGCTTCAGAAGCTGGTCGGGGTCGGGGAGGGTGCAGATGCGCAGAGCCGGCCATGTTTCGCGCAGCATAGCAATCAAGCCCAAGCGATACAGCGTGGGTGAGGCAGCAACTAGCACATCCCCTGCGGGTATAGTCATGTAATTTGCTAAGTCAATCCATGTATAAAAATGAAATGGGGTAGCAAAAGGTGATAGAGAGTGGCGCGGGTATTTGTATTATATAACGAGTTGAATATAGTAAACTCAGATAGGTAAGTCAATACTTGGTTCTTAAAAAAGGTAAATCTCATATAAGAATGATTAAATTATAGAGTGCTGCTCACAACTAGTTTCATACCTTCGGCCCCAGGGATATTGGTGAGCTAGCCTCGCCCTATGCGCCCTTTGCTTATCAGGCTAGGGTTGTATTTTTGACTACTTAGGCCTTTTTCTCCTGATACATTCATCCACCTCTGCCAAGCCCGACAATAACTAAAGACGTCGTCATCGTATAGTTTAGTCGTTCGTCCTACTTCCGCTACATTTCCATGCTCAATCCGGTACCGTTTTTTCATGACTTCGTGGAGAATATCCACCAGGTTTTTTTTGTGTATGACCCGGCGACGAATCAAGTGACATTCGTAAATGCTGCTTACGAGCGGCTCCTAGGCGGAAATCGTGCGCGGGTAAATGAAGAGTTACCCCAGCTCATTGACCGCCTGCATCCCGACGACCGCCCTTACTTGGCTAATTGCTGGCGGCGCTGGCAGCGGGGTCGGCTGGAAGAAAAGGAAATCGAATTTCGCCTTCTCGCTCCCGATGGCACAGAGCAATGGCTGCAATTGAAGCCCCACCACCAGCAAACCGGAACCGAACAACACTTGCTGGGGGGCTTTTTAGACGTGATTACCGGCCAGAAAGAGTATATGGCCAACGTTGATAAGTTCAACGCCAAGAAAAACGCTACCCTCGAAATTCTCTCGCACGATCTGGCCGGCCCATTTATTATGCTGCAACAGCTAGCCGAATACATGGGCGAGCAGGTTGGGTCATTGCGGAACGAGAACCTTAACGAGATGATCCGCATCATGCAGACCACTTGCAAGGAAAGCGTCGACCTTATCCGCGACTTCGTCGATCAGGAGTTTCTGGATTCGGCCAATGTGGAGCTCAAGCTGGAGCGGGTGGACATGGTGGAGCGCATGCAGCAGATGATGGAGAGCTATAAGCAGTCGGAATCGGTAGTAGCAAAAAACTTCACACTAATTGCCCCCCAGGAGCCGGTTTACGTCAATCTGGACGTGAATAAGTTTATGCAGGTGCTCAATAACCTGGTGTCGAATGCCCTCAAGTTTACGCCCGACGGCGGGCATATCACTCTCACAATAGCGCAGGAGCCCAGCACCGTGCGCTTCACCGTGGCCGACGACGGCATCGGCATTCCGCAGGCCCAGCAAGCGGGCTTGTTCGATCGTTTTACCAAAGCCCGTCGGCCCGGTCTGCGCGGCGAAAAGACTACCGGCCTGGGGATGTCGATTATTAAAACCATCGTGGGGCTGCACCGGGGCCGTATCTGGTTTGAAAGCGAAGAAGGCAAAGGCAGTACCTTTTACATTGATCTGCCGCTGAATATGGCCTCACAGTCCAACGGGCAGCAGGCTTAACGCGCATTGCTGCTCACAAGAGTGCGTGAGCAACTCGTGTAGCGTAAGCGGTATATTATTTGAGACCATGGATACGTTCGATATTCTTGTCACTCACATGTTTTTCTAATGCATACAGATTCTCAAAAGCAGATCCTTTTTCAACAAACCGAGCAAAAGCTTAAGGAGCAGGGGTTTTCAATCGACAAGCAAGACCAATCGCGCCCATGGGGGGGCTTTTTTGTCATTGATGAAGCCCAAGCCCAGGCCTTTGCCGATGCATATTTTGATGGGAAGGCCGTGGAAGACCTGCGCATTTCGGGCAAGCTGAGTCCTAAAATTCTGATTGTAGCGCCCCAGAAGCGGCTGTCGTGGCAGTATCACCACCGCCGCGCCGAAGTTTGGAAAGTGCTGCAGGGTCCTGTAGGTGTAGTGACAAGCGCCACCGATGAGGAAGGCGAGCTAAAAACGTATGCCGTTGGTCAGTTGATTACCTTAAAGCAAGGCGAGCGTCATCGATTAGTCGGGCTCGAAGACTGGGGAGTGCTGGCCGAAATCTGGCAGCACACAGACGCCACCCAGCCCTCCGATGAGGACGATATCGTGCGCGTGCAAGATGATTTTGGGCGTTAGAATACCAGCTTGACACAAGCCAAAAACGCGGCCGAAATAGCTTTCGGCCGCGTTTTTGGCTTGTATAGTTCTCAGGGCAGCTTGCGCCTTCAGTAAGTAAGAGCGTTAAGTCGTTAGCAACTCGGCGCACTGCCGGGCAATGGCCAGTTCCTCATTAGTAGGCACCACCAGAATCTTCACCCGCGCTTCTGCCTTATTTATTTCGCGCAGCCCCTTCGCGCGCTTCTCATTGCGGGCGTCGTCGAGGTGCAGGCCCAGAAACTCCAGGTTTCGGCATACCAAGGTCCGAATACGGGCATCGTTTTCGCCCACGCCGGCCGTAAATACTACCGCATCGAGGCCATTGAGCACAGCAGCATAGGCCCCGATATATTTCTGGATACGGTAGGCATAAAGATCGTAAGCCAGGGCGGCGGCGGGGTCGCCGGCCAGCAGAGACTTGGTAATATCGCGCATATCGCTGAAGCCGGTGAGGCCTAGCATCCCACTGCTTTTGTTGAGCAGGCTTTGCACCTGAGCCGGTTCATAGCCGCGCTCCTGTATCAGGTGAAAAATAACCGACGCATCAAGGTCGCCGGAGCGCGTGCCCATTACCAAGCCACTGAGCGGCCCAAAACCCATGCTGGTATCCAAGCATTTGCCCCCCAGTACGGCTGCCATGCTACAGCCATTGCCCAGGTGAATGGTGATGAGTTTGGCTGCCGAATTTCCTATATAAAGAGCTGCCTGTGCGGCTACATACTGATGGCTGGTGCCGTGAAAACCATACGCCCGTATGCCGAACTCGGTGTAGAACGAAGTGGGCAGGGCGTAACGAAAGGCTTTGGGGGGCAAAGTTTGGTGAAAAGCCGTATCAAATACCGCGACCTGACGGGCCTGGGGAAACAGGTTTTCGGCCACCTCAATACCCAGATAATTAGCCGGATTATGTAAGGGAGCCAAAGAAAATAGCCGCTTTATTTCCGCTTTTACCGCCGGGGTAATGAGCGCTGTGGCGGCAAATGCTTCGCCCCCGTGCACCACCCGATGCCCAACCACTTCAATCTGCTGCGGGTCGCGGAGTACGCCTTGCGCCGGGTCGGTAAGCAGGCCCACTACTTCCCGCAGCCCGGCCTCGTGGTCGGGGAGGGGCTGGCTGCGCTGGATAACGGGCTCGGCCTCGCTGGTGAATACGTTGTGGGTGATGGTAGCATCGGGCAGGCCAATACGCTCCACCAGACCGCTGCACACGGGCTGCTCGGCGGGCCAGCGGAAGAGTTGATACTTAATAGAGCTGCTGCCGGAATTAATGACGAATAAGTACATAGAAGTCGCTTACGTACCGTCCCCCACTTCTAGTTTACCTGAAGTGGTGTTGCTAGACTTCACGCCCCCCATACTCACGCTGTTAAAGTATCTGCTCAACTCAAACCTGAGCTATTGACCAAAAAGAGCCTGAGGTGTCAATAGTTACCAATTGAAAATGCTAAAGCCTTGACAGTAACGAATGTATTGCTAGTAAAAAATAAACACGCGTTTTTATTTGATAACTTTGAAAAACAAAGTACTTTTGATTCACTATTCGATATAAGCAATCAATTATAGACGATACTCGGGGTAAGTACACCTATAGTCAGCCTGACCGGCACCAGCAGGAGCGTACGTTGTCTATCTACAAGACTACTGCGCGCCTGATGGCTCCGTCTGTCGAGCGAGAGTAAAAACGCAAGCATTGAATAGGAGAAAACATCACAGCCACAAACTCTGTGTTCGGCCAACTATCCAGAAGTAATAAAGCATGAGTATTTCTTCCACACTTGACCGAGTTCATGCTAGGGTAAGGCAAATAAAATGGCTCCGTGATTTTACTGTTTTCACCCGCATAGTTTTAGCCATGGGTTTTCTGCCTTCTGGCTACGTTAAAATTGTTGGGGAGCGGTTCACCGATTTGTCCGTTTGTCACCCAATGGGCCATTATTTAGAAGCTTTTCATCGGACAGGGTTCTACTACACTTTTGTGGGGGTGGTACAGGTAACGGCTGCCTGCTTGCTGCTAATTCCGCGCACAGCAACCCTTGGCGCTGTACTTTATTTTCCTATTATTTTAAACATCTGTATCCTAACGTTCGCTGTGCGATTCGTTGGGTCATGGATTACGGCGCCCCTAATGGTACTAGCTAATTTGTATTTGCTTTGCTGGGACTACGATAAATTAAAATATATTCTGCCATTCAACCAACGATCTGATTTAATAAGTTGATAAGTAGAATATTAAATAGTATCCAAAATAAAATAATGTAATGAAAATATTGTTTACACTATTTGTTCTTATCATGCTATTTACAACTGGCTGTGAAATTATGCCTAGCAATACTCTGAAAGATTGTAGGAGCCAATGCGAGGGTAGTAAAAAATCTAAAGCATGTTATGAATTTTGTGATTGTATTCATCAAAATTGCCAGCCACTAGATACTTGCCTAGCTGAATACAATAAGGCTCCACAGGAATCAATTTGAATACACAAAAGTGCCTTAAGCTTAGTATAAGTAATTATTAACCGACATAACAGATTGTTTCTGGTTTTCGCAAAATAAACTTTCACACTTTTTCAAACATTGTCATGGATAACACTTCAAACGCTTCGGCTTCTATTTCGAATTTAATCGGTTGGCTATTTGGGCTGCTTGCTTTGGCCATCGGTGTAGTGAACACTTTCTGGGGTAATGATGCCGGTTTTGGAATCTTTATTATTGCGATGTCATTTGCCTTTTTTCCTCCGGTAAATGCTTTTATCAAGGAAAAAACAGGATTCGCCATTCCTAGAATAGCAAAATGGCTTCTGGGCTTCTTTATTATCTGGGCATCCTTAGGCGTAGGCGAACTGTTCGATAAGATCGACCTTATGATGGCTTCTTTCTAGTCTTCTTATTGGCCTCCGCTGAAACATAGAGTTATGAAGACGACCTGTTCTGCTTTACTGTTTGCTTGATTTTCAAACTATACATAGGCGTCATGAAAGAAAATGCAGTGCAAGGAAAGGCCACTCTATCAAGTATAATTGGTTGGGGGTTTGGTATGGTCGTTTTTGCTGTTGGCGTAGCGAATCTGTTTTTGGTGCACCCCGTTCCGGGGATTGTTTACCTTTTTCTATCTTTACTTTACTTACCTCCAGTAAATGTTCTTATCAAGGAAAGAACTGGCTTCTATATACCTACAATAGTAAAAATAATCCTCGGTATAATTATTATTCAATTCACCTTAGGCGTGAGTGACTTGGGAGATATGATTGATGATTTCTTTATTGATTAATTATCCCCTTTGTTATATGAATTATAATTTTACCTAAAATTTTAATTTATATAATTATGCAATATTGTTTTGTGTTAAATTATTATTGTAGATAGTTAAAAAGAAAAACATTTTATTTAAATTGCCTTATTTGTGGAATTGCACGGTGTTGTTAGTCATTAATCAATTATAATAAAGCAATGATGTTAAAAATAGTTTGTGCATTAGTAGTATTATCTGCCTGCGATTCGAGGCAAAATGCAATGAGTGAAAAAGGAGATTCGATAATGAATTCTGTGGATAAAGAATTAATTGATAATTTCAATTCAAAAATATTAGGTTCTTGGACTGATAGTGCTAATAACAATGCAGTTTTTGAGATCAGAAAAGATAGTATTTATTATATTGATCAATTTGCTGCCTATAAATATCGTCTGCGTGGTGACAGTATTGTGATTTTTTATCCAGATTTAAAATTTTCTGGATCAATAAGCTTTCATAAAGATACTTTGATAATTACTTCGATAGATGGATCTGCGAAATTCCAAAAATTTGTGAATTAGGTTCGTTATTGCTAAAAATATAAATGATGAGTTAAAGGTTAAAAAGATTTTATTTATTTATTGTGACTCCATAAAGTCGTTCACGAAATGGCTTTACTTTAAATACTACCCCTGTGCCTGAATAGCGGTGATGATAACTGTATTCACTACGTCTTCCACGGTGCAACCGCGGCTTAAGTCGTTTACTGGCTTATTCAGGCCCTGCAATACTGGGCCGATGGCTAGGGCGCCAGTTTCGCGCTGTACGGCTTTATAAGTGTTGTTGCCGGTGTTCAGGTCGGGAAAGATGAGCACGCTGGCCTGGCCGGCTACCGTGGAGTCGGGGAGCTTCTGGCGGCCCACGATGGGGTCGACGGCGGCGTCGTACTGGATGGGGCCTTCCACTTGCAGATCGGGGCGGAGCTGGTGCACGAGCTGTGTGGCGCGCCGCACTTTCTCCACTTCCGCGCCCTCGCCGGAGGTGCCTGAAGAGTAAGACAACATAGCCACACGGGGCTCGATGCCGAAACGGAGGCTGCTTTCGGCCGAGGAAATGGCAATTTCAGCCAATTGCTCGGCCGTAGGGTTAGGGTTCACGGCGCAGTCGCCGAATACGGCTACACGGTCGGGGAGGCACATAAAGAACACCGACGACACAACTGATACTCCCGGCTTGGTTTTGATAAACTGTAACGCCGGCCGGATGGTGTGCTGGGTGGTGTGCACGGCCCCCGATACCATGCCGTCGGCGTGGCCCTGATACACCATCATGGTACCGAAGTACGAGACGTCCGTCATCATGTCGCGGGCCATGTCGAGGTTTACGTTTTTAGCTTTACGCAACTCGTAGAGCGTTTCAGTGTACTCGGCGAAGCGAGGCGCGTGAGCGGGGTCGAGTAACTGAATGCGACTGAGGTCGAGGCTAAGACCCAGGCGGTTGACGGCGGCCGTGATGGTGGCCGGGTCGCCGAGAATAGTCAGGTCCACGACATCCAACTGCTGGAGGCGGGCGGCGGCGCGCAGAATCCGGTCGTCGTTGCCTTCGGGCAGCACAATATGGCGGCGCTGGCTTCGGGCCCACTGCATAAGCTGGTACTGGAACATATGTGGCGTCATGCCTTCGGCCGTGAACGTGGCCAGCTTTTCTTCCAGCGCGGCGACATCTACGTACTGCTCGAAGGTGCTGATGGCCAGCTCAATCTTCTTCGGGTTATCGGGCGAGATACGCGACTGAATAGCGCCTATCTGGGTGGTGGTGAGGAAGGTACCCGTTGAGACGGATAGAATAGGTATCACGGTTTCGAGACCTTCCATTAGGCGCACCACATACTCGTCAGGGCCGATATCGCCGGTGAGCACGATGCCCGCCACCTTCGGGAAGTTGGCCGAGGCATTGGCCTGCAAAGCGCCCAGAATAATGTCGGCGCGGTCGCCGGGCGTTACGATGAGCACGTTCTCCTTGATGCGGCGCAGGAAGTTGGGCACCTGCATGGCTCCGGTGATGAAATTGTCGACTTGGTTGCTCAAGAGGTGTTCGCCGAGCAATAATTTGCCCCCCAACTGCTCCTGAATCTCCTTCATGCTGGGACTACGCAGGCTCTGATTTTCGGGAATAACGGTCAGGACGATACCCGCCGGTAATTGCCCCCCCAGCAGCTGGCGCACGGTATCAGCTTCGTTGGGGGGCGTTTTGTTGACCATAACGGCCAGTACGGGCACTTCCCGCGCCTCAAAGTTGCGCAGCACCGTCAGGGCCGCGTTCACGACCTGATCGGTGGTTTTGCCCTCGCCCGAAATTACCAGAATGGCGGGCGCCCCCAGGTTTTTGGCGATGGAAATATTGGCGTCGAACTCAAAGGCCGTTCCTGCCCCCAGAAAGTCGCTGCCTTCCACCACCAGAAAGTCGTATTGCTGCTCTAGAGCCTTGAATTTGTGGATGATAGTGTCGATAATATCGCCTTGCGTGTCGCCCTCCACGAGGCGCATGGCGGCTGCTCGGGTGTAAGCGTAGGCGCCATCGTAGGTGATGGGCAGCCCAAAATGGCTGATAATCGTTTCGATATGCGCGTCCTTTTTTTCGGCGGGCTCAAAGTTGATGATGGGCTTGAAGTACCCGACTTTGGGCGTTTTGCGCAGCAGCATATTAATCAGCCCCAACGACACGAGCGACTTGCCACTATAAGGCTCGGCAGCGGCAATAAATACGGATTTGGTCATAGTGCGAAAGCGAGGGTAGGTATTCCTGTACGATTGGGAGGCGAAGTGAGGCGGAATAGAGTTGAGGTTATGGCGTAAACGACAGGTTGAACTTGTTACAAAACGTCATGCCGAGCGGAGCGAAGCATCTCGCGTGTTTACTAAGAGTAGTAATCCAACGTCAGCACGCGAGATGCTTCGCTCCGCTCAGCATGACTACCTTATTTACTTACAGTAAACCATCAACCGGAAACAATAGCTACTGTCGCGCTACCAGCGTATTTATGTTAGGCGTAGCTGCTTAGCTACAGCGCTGCTGCACACGCTTTTCATCTAAGTACTGCCTGTATGTCTGCAAAAAAGCCCCCCAGCACGTATACCAATCCCATTCTCAATGAAGACTTTCCTGATCCAACCATTATCCGAGCGGCTGACGGCTATTACTACGCCTATGGCACCCAAACGAAATGGCGTAATCAACTCATTATCAATATTCAGGTAGCACGTTCGCACAACCTGATTGAGTGGGAGCTGCTGGGCGATGCGCTGCCGCAAAAGCCTATCTGGGCCGATTCGACCCAGAAGCTGTGGGCGCCCCACGTGAGCGAGCACGACGGCCTCTATTATCTCTATTTTTCAGCGTTGCCGAATGGTACTAGCAAGGAGGATCTGTGCCTGGCCGTGGCAGTGGCCGAGGCACCCGCCGGCCCGTTTGTGGATATTGGCCAGCCATTACTCTGCGGAAAAAGCTTTATCAACATTGACCCGATGAGCTTCGACGACCCCGTTACAGGTAAGCGGCTGCTGTATTGGGGCTCCGGCTTTGGGCCGATCAAAGTGCGGGAGCTGGCCCCCGACCGCGTGTCTTTTGCCCCCCAGAGCGTTGCCCTCGACCTGATTCAGCCCATACCGGATAAGGCGCCCACCAATTACCAACGTTTGGTCGAAGGCGCGTGGGTGGTGATGCGCGACGGGTGGTACTACCTGTTTTACTCCGGCAATAACTGCTGCGGTCCCGATGCTCATTACGGAGTACTGGTCGCCCGCTCGCGCAGTGCTACCGGGCCATTCGAGACCTTGCCTCAGGCCACCGGCAACCCCAGTAGCATGTTGCTGGAAGGCAACGAGCACTGGCACGCCCCCGGCCACAACTCCGTCATTACGGATGCTGCCGGGCAGGATTGGCTGGCCTACCATGCCATCGACCCCCGCCAGCCCACTTTCAACGCCATCGATGCCGAGCAAGGCTACTCCCGCCGCATTATGCTCCTCGACCGGCTGGAATACCGTGATGGCTGGCCCCGGTTGATTAGCGGCGGCACTCCTTCGCACCAAGCACAAGCGGCCCCGGTCACAGAATAATTGACCTGAAAAAGCCCCCCGCGCCTCTCGCTAGTATCGCTGTTTAGCTCGCTAAACGACGGACGGAATAGAAGGGTGCGGGGGCTTTTTTATCTCCCCTAATTGCGCTTAAAATGGGGGCTTCGGTACTGAGAAGTAATCGGAAGGTGCTAGCATTTTGAGTGTGATTCAACAAACATAGAATAATGTAATTTAACTATGTAGAAACTATTCTGTCTTTTGATATATAGTATCAGGTTTTCAAACAAATAAGTGAATTAGGTTCATGAAAAATTTATAATAATAATCAAATTATTGACTGCTTAATCTTGGAATTGTGGAATAAAAATGGCGTAACAAGAAGCGCTGCGCTACAGCAGAAACGAGCTTGTTGGCTACCCTTTTTTATTCCTCTTTTTGAAGAAACTCTACACGCTCGTTTTACTGCTGCTTTCGTTGCAGGCTGGTGCCCAAACGGGAGTGCCAGTACCTGAACTTGCCCACTTTGATACCGCTATTGAGCAGTTTGTGCAGCGGTGGGAGGTGCTGGGGGCATCGGTAGCGCTGAGCCGGAGCGATAAGCTCGTGTACGCCCGTGCTTTCGGCTACGCCGATCAGGCCCGCACCACTCCGCTACAACCCCACCATCTGATGCGTGTGGCCAGTTTGTCGAAGCCCATCACGGCTATGGCCGTTATGAAGCTGGTGGAGGAAGGCCGCCTCGACCTCGCTCATAAAGCCTTTGGGCCGGAGGGCTATCTGTCGGATGCTTACTACACAGAAGTTATTGATGACCGCCGCATCTACGATATCACGGTGCAACAACTACTGGAGCACAGCGCCGGCTGGGACCGGGAGAAAAGCTGCGATGGTTTCGCTAGCTGCGACCCTATCGATTTTCCCGAGCATGTAGCCCAGGTAATGAATGTGCCCAATCCCGTGGGTGACTCTACCTTGGTGCGCTTCATGCTAAGTAAAGGTCTGAACTTCAGGCCCGGAGCACGGTTTGCTTACTCCAATATTGGCTACCTGGTTCTGGGTAAGATAATTGAGGCCGTAACCCTGCAACCGTACGAAGCCTGGGTGCGCGACCACCTACTGCTGCCCAGTGGCGTACGCGAAGCTCATCTCGGGCGCAACTTATTGGTAGATAAGCAGGAACGCGAAGCCGAATACGACAGCCATTTCCAGCAATCGTCGTGCTATGGCACCGGCGAAGTAGTGCCGGCAGCCTACGGCGGCTGCAACGTAGAAGCTATGAATGCTCACGGCGGCTGGATATTCACTGCCCGAGACCTTACGCGCCTGCTTACCGCCGTAGATGGCGCAAAGGGCCGCCCCGGCTTGCTGAGTACGGCTACTATTGCCACGATGGTAGAGCCCTCGGCCGTGAATGCCCGGTATGCGAAAGGATGGCAGGTAAACACTGGCAACCGTTGGCACAGCGGCTGCCTCGATGGTACGGCTACATATTTGGTGCGAGCGGCTAAAGGCTATACCTGGACTATCCTGCTGAATACTCGACGTGATGATGCTGCCTTCTGGACTGAGCTCGACCGGCTGGGGTGGGCCTGCATTCGGGGCGCTACCGAGTGGCCCGCTCATAACCTGGTTGTTCCTGACCAGAATGCTGCCCAGCTTACGGGTACTTCCTTAACGAAAACCAGCACGCTGCTTAAGTGGGCCAATGGCACCGGCAACCGCCGCATAGTACTCATGAAAGCGGATAGCCCCGTCGATGACATTCCCCTCGATGGCGTCGACTACGTGGCTAATCCTCGTTTTGGTAAAGGCCAAGCCTTGGCCGGCGGCAGCTTTGTGGTAGCCAATGGTGAAGCTGATACCGTAATGGTTAAAAACCTGGATCCCAACCGGGCTTATTTTGTGCGCGTCGTGGAGTATGCCAAATCGGAAACCACCAGTCAGCAGGCGCTCTACGCGCTGGAAGCTAATGCCACTATGATTCTGAACGAGCATTTGGCCGAACCGTCCCTTGTTGCTGCTCAGCCCGCGCTGCAGATGGATCCGGGCTCGGCCTACAGCGAACTGGCGCTACAATTGGTGCCCGCGTCGCTTTCCAGCGATGCTCACTTCCTGCCAAACGGAATTTTGCCCCCCAGCTCTGCTACTCCTGCGCTGGAGCCAGTAGGCAATCAGCCGAGTCGAATCCGCGAGTCGGGACGCGCCGTGCTGCGCTTGTTTACGAAGTAGACTACTCCTAAAGCCTCTGTAACGGCAAAACACAGTGCAATGCCGGTTGGCTCCTTCGGGCATAGTACCAGCATTACTTAGTCATAAAAAGCCCCCCAGTCCTTCGCTCAGCTTGCGCGGAAGTAGTTTAGTGCCCAAGGTAAAGCTTTTGCGAGAGGCCCGGAGATGGTAGGGCAAGGCACAGAAAAAAGCCCTTTGCTGAATGTCCAGCAAAGGGCTTTTTTAATGTAGACTAAGGCAAAAGTCAGCTACTAGCGAAGTTGTTACTTCACCGTAATCTGGCCGCGTAGCTCACCGCCAGTGTATTGCGAGCTGTGGAGGTTGGCGTACGTGCCACCAGCTAGTAGGGCCGCTTCCGTGCTCTCCGACAGCGTAGCCGTGCCTTTGATGGGCGAAGGCGTGATGGTGAACGGCACCACCGCATTGCCGTTGGTACCCGCTGCACCCAAGTGAATGTGGCCCATGGTAGGGGTGGCCGTCATGCCCTGGTAGGTCACCTCGTAGGTCAGCACTTTTGTATCCTTGTTGTAAGAGCCAGTAAACGTGCCCGTGCCGGTAGCGGCGTTGGCGGGCACTTCTTGCTTGCCATCCAGCTTGGTGGTCAGGTTAACGATGTTGGAAGGGGTGTTGTCGTCTTTCTCGCACGCAGTGAACGTCGTCAGGCCAGCGAACAACAGGGCAGCGAGGGTAATTTTTTTGAACATGGGGGAAGGGTAAGGGATGGAAAATGGGTTGAAGGTTTAGTGGAAATAATGTCAGGTAGGAAGCCTATGGGGGCTTATTTGCGAAATCCTGCTTTGGGACGCACCGTGAAATTGCGATTGACGATAAAGCCGAAATAGATATCGCCATCGAAGAAATTGCCGCGCGTCTGCTGCACAAACGACTTCTCAATCAAGCCTTGCGCGTTCGTGACGTGCAGTTGGAAGACGTGTCCGCCTGTTTCCAAATCGACGCCTAGCGCTAGGGCATTGCGTACCCCAGTTGGCTTAGAATCGGGAAGCAGGTAGTAGTACTCCGCATTCAGCGACGTGCGTTTGGTCAGCTTCTGCCGGCCGGCAAAGCCCAGAGCATACACGTCATTTGGGTCCTGCTCCGTAGCCACTAAGTTGTTGTGCACCATCGTGGGCATAAACTGCAAGGAAAGCGATGGGCTAAACTTACGGGCCACCAACGCCTGAGCCGTGTAAGTAGAACGACGAGTGAAGGTGCGGTCAAACGCATCGCCACTGTAGCGCAGCGTATTGACCGCCGTGCTGCCAAACATGGTCACGCTGACCGGCGAACCGCCCGCCCCAGTGCGCTGCCGAATAGCTTTGTACTTGATAAAACCATCAAATGCCTTCTCCAGCGAGCTACGGCCAATGCCGACGGTGAGTAAGTCCGTAATCCCGTACTCTAAGCCTAGGCGAGTCGTTGCCTGGTCAAGGCCAAAGAAGTTGTACGCGCCGCTGTTGAGGGTTCCGAAGCGGTGAGAGATCAGAAAGATCATCGTACCCTGCCCCGGTGTTTGTACCGTGTGCCCATTAATGAGGCGGGTGCTTTTGAAGGTAGCATCTACGTAGCCAGGAGTTTGGGCGGTAGGAGCTTGTTCTTCCAATTGCCCAAGTAGGTCGCCTTGAGCCCACGCAGGAGCCGCGGCGAAAAGGGTCAAGCCTACCAAGAAACCTGCTAGCCGGCGGCTTAGGGAGTACGTGTGTTGCATATAAAAGGGTGGTAGAGGCGGATTATTTGGATAAAGTCAGCTGCGAAACGGGGTCGCAGGATAAGGACACGCGGATGCCGACCGTCTTGGCAATGTTCTCGCGCACCAGCAAGGGCACCTCAATGCCATAATCGGCGGGAGCCACGTTGAAGTAGGCGTGCACGAGGAGGGTGCCGCGCGACATCTCCAGGGCACCCGGCACGGTAATGCGTTTCGTCACCCCATGAATCGTGAGGTCGCCCTCCACGTTCACGCGTTGCGAGCCGCCTTTGAACAGGGCGTCGGGGTGTAAATCAACTACCCGGCCCGAAAAGGTCGCCTTGGGAAAGCGCTCCGACTCCATATAGTTCTCATTGAAGTGCTCCTGCATCAGCGTGCGCTTAAACTGGAAGGACTTGATGGGGATGGCGAAGGCCAACTGGCTGCTCTGCACATCTACCACGGCCGATACCTGTTCGGTACGGGCCTCAATGTCTTCAATGATACTAGTCGAGTAAAAGGTAACGGTACCCGTGCGGGTCATGTATTTTTGGGCCCAGGTGTCGGGCGCCACGCAAAGCATGACGATCAACAAAGACCACCAGGTGAGGTTCTTCATACAGCAGAGCGGCGAGCAAGAGCTTAATTATTTGGAGCTCCGGCCGTTACCCATGCTTTGAGGAGTGCGATATCACAGTCGGAGAGCTTGGCCCCATCTTTTGGCATTTGGGCATAACCCGGCGCGTGACTCACCACCCCCACTAGCTGGCCTGTATCAGCCCGTCGTTTGATTTCCGCAAAATCTTCCAGGTTTACTCCTCCCGTCAGAATGGCTGCATTGTGGCACGTGCGACAGTTCTTGGTTAGGAGCGGGGAAATATGCTGTGTATACGTTACCAAGTCCGGCGGCGTGCAGGGCTGCGGGTCGGTGGCTAGCTTCTCCACGCTGTCGTAGGCACAACTAGTCGTTAATAGAAGAAGCAAGTAAAGGGAATACCGGCGCATAAAGGTGTGCAATAGAATCTGTTGTTGGTGGAAGCAATGAGGACGGGTCGAGCAAAAAGCTCAGAGCGGAGAAACGGGTAATAGAATTCAGTAAACTGGGAAATGTATAACTTTCAAAAAGAAGGAGGTTTGCTGTATTATTTGCTAAACTGTATTCTTGAATATGTCAAATAAATCGAGATTAATGTTAAAACGACTTGATTTAATGTTTTTATATTTTAGAAATCTGCACTTTATTTAGTCTCTAAAAAGCAAAATGCATTGGGTTTTAAAGAAAAAAATTGCTCACACAATTCAATTACACCAAGCTTTTATATTATAAAACCCAAGTGCTAATCTGAGGAGATATTTGACGCAAGCTGAACTATAACCGTGCCAATATTCAATGCTGAAAATCAGTATTTATCTGCGTTAAATACTGATTTTCAGTACTTTGTATTAAAATTATATTAACTGTGATGATGGCTATGTGGGTAGAGGTCATAATAGATTTTGTAGACTGTAAGTATTAATTGTATCCAAAATTGCTGTCAATGAAAGTTATTTAAATTACTATAATTCAAACTCTAATTATGAGTTTGAATTATAGGATTCATTGTTAAACTCAAACACTAAGTACGTAATTTGAATCAAGTATTCGCTGTTGTCTTATTTAAATGGAAAGTACTGTTGCAATATTTGATATGGCTATAACTAAAACTTATTTTAGTTATAATTATGCCAATGGATTTTTGAGGATGTGCTGATAAAGATAAAGTAAGCTTTCCCTATATCGATAAAGAGGATTTGTGGAAGCATCTGGAACCATCTATTATCAAATTTGTTCTAAAAGACAACAATCAAATATTATAAAATTAATAATTAAAAATATGATTATAAAGTTATGCATGCTAACGTATGTGTGTGCTAAATAACAATTAGATGAGCTTAGAATAGTTAGAAAGCCTACTAAGCCGGTAGTTGAAAAAATGTTTAAAACATGTGGAAATAAATTTTTCCCAGATACGGTGGTTATACAACATCGGATTGCGCTATTGAAAATATTTTATAACTGAGCCTTTACTTGCTTGATAACTTGATAAACCCATCGTAGGGGAATCGTTTTGCTTACTATAGCAATGGATTATATGACAGCTTAGACTGAATGGACCCAAAAGAAAAGGCCAACTATTTCTCCCCATTAAGTAAGTGGAATTGAACTTATACTAGATTGGAATTGATTTTTATGTTTTTATAATAATTTTAAGCTAAAACACTATGTATAGGTCTAATGATTGTATATTATTGTAATAAGCACAGTAAGCAAACTTCTTTTGTCTCTTCAAATGACTGCCTTTTATACCACAACAGCTACGGATTCATATAACTTTTCCCGGGCTAGCCTATTGGCTTTTTGTGGCTTGCTGATACTTGGGTTCACCTCTTGTGTGGGTGGCCGAGAACGTACCCCTTCGCTGAGCGCAAACAACGCTATGACGGCATCGCCGATTGACTTAACACGCCTTCAGGTGCAACCCGCTGAGGATGGCATTGAAGTGAAGTGGGAGACGGCAACTGAACTGGGGTGCGCTTATTTTGAAGTTGAGCGTAGTGCAGATGACATCCATTATAAGGTTATTGGTCGAGTAGAAGGAGATGCAATGGCAGTTACAACGCGCAGTCATGCCTTTTTGGATAAGGCTCCGTTGCAGGCGGCTGCTTATTACCGCCTTCGTCAAGTAGATTTGGATGGAATGAATCATGTTAGCCTCAAGCATCTGGTGGATGCCAATGGCACTCAACCATTAGTTGCCTCTCGCTAACCCCACCGATATTATTCGACGCAACTTTCCTAAAAAGCCCCCAGCCATTGGCTGGGGGGCTTTTTTCAGTAATGAGTATTTTGAGAGAAGTGATAGTTTGGTATTCGTTAGTCTGGAAATCGTTGATGGCGGAAAGGGTGAGTCGGCGGCCGAATCGGCTGAAATGGGAGCCCTAGGTTGGCAGAGCTAAGGGCAGTGCCATTAGATCACTCAGCTTTCTACTGCCCTTCGGCCTGATAGATACGATTGGAGCTATTTACACCAGTGGTATTTATGGTGTCACCTGCCTTTGTTAGCCTTAATGTGATTTAAGAGGAGGTTGACATATGGTATCGAGACGCACGAGCTGCCTTCACACTCCATCTCCCACACAATTGAAATCAACCGACTTATGCCGCTCGGCGAATCAAAGCTGCCTGCACCCATTCAGCCCGTAGAAAACGTGTTGCTATAAATAGTGGAAGGAACCTGTTTAGGAATTGACGCAAACGTTCCGAGCATCATGCAGCCTATGGCCCGAACAAAAAAGGTGGCCTTGCAAAAGGCCACCTTTTTCAAAGCAGTTCAGCGGCTAGCGTAGCCTGCCAAGCTCACCATTAGGCTAGGCTAAATCGAAGCGGCCAAGGTTCATTAGTTTGGTCCACACGGCCACAAAATCACGTACGAACTTCTCCTGGGCATTCGCATAGCCGTACACTTCGGCCAAGGCCCGCAACTCGGAGTTCGAGCCGAAAATCAGATCTACACGGGTGCCAGTCCATTTTACGGCACCGGTCTTACGGTCACGGCCCTCGAAGGCCGTCTGCGCGTCCGACGTGCTTTTCCAAGTAGTGCCCATGTCGAGCAGGTTGATGAAATAGTCGTTGGTCAGAGTGCCCGACCGATCAGTAAAGACGCCGTGCTGGGACTGATCAAAGTTGATGTTGATGGCCCGTAAACCCCCGAACAATACCGTCAGTTCGGGCGCGGTGAGCGTCAGCAGTTGAGCTTTGTCAACCAGCATTTCCTCAGCCGAAGCTTTGTGATGCGACTTGAGGTAATTGCGAAACCCGTCGGCGGCTGGCTCCAGTGCCCGAAACGAGGCCACGTCGGTCTGCTCCTGCGAGGCATCCGTGCGGCCGGGCGCGAACGTTACCGCCACCTCGTAGCTGGCGTTGCGCGCGGCCTCTTCGATGCCGGCATTACCTCCCAGCACAATCAGATCGGCAATCGATACCTGCTTGCCGTCGGTTTGGGCTGCGTTGAACTCGCGCTGCACGCCTTCCAGCACTTGCAGTACCCGAGTCAACTGGGCGGGGTTATTTACTTCCCAGTCTTTCTGGGGGGCTAGGCGAACACGGCCGCCATTGGTGCCCCCCCGCTTATCAGAGTCGCGGTAGGTAAAGGCTGATGCCCAGGCGGTAGACACCAATTCGGATATCGACAGGCCAGACGCCAAGATTCTGCCTTTCAGGGTAGCAGCGTCTTGGTCATCAATCAATGGATGGGTGACGGCCGGCACCGGGTCCTGCCAGATTAACTCTTCCGTGGGCACTTCCGGACCGAGGTAGCGCTCAATCGGGCCCATATCGCGGTGGGTCAGTTTAAACCAGGCGCGAGCAAAAGCATCGGCAAACTGGTCGGGGTTTTCGTGGAAGCGCCGGGAAATGACTTCATACGCTGGATCTGCCCGCAGGGCGATGTCAGTAGTGAGCATGAAGGGCGCGTGCTTTTTGGCTGGGTCGTGGGCATCTGGAATGGTGCCGGCGCCGCCACCATTCACGGGCCGCCACTGGTGTGCCCCAGCGGGGCTCTTGGTCAGCTCCCATTCATAGCCAAACAGATTATCGAAGTAGTCATTGCTCCACTGGGCAGGCGTGCTAGTCCAGGCGCCTTCAAGGCCACTAGTAATGGTGTCGGCGCCGTTGCCGGTACCGTAGCTGTTGCGCCAACCTAAGCTCATTTCTTCCATGCTAGCGCCAGCGGGCTCCATGCCCACATACTTGCCGGGATCAGCGGCGCCGTGGGTTTTGCCGAAGGTGTGGCCGCCGGCAATCAGGGCTACCGTTTCTTCGTCGTTCATGGCCATGCGGCCAAAGGTTTCGCGGATGTCGCGGGCAGACAGGGCCGGGTCGGGATTACCGTTTGGGCCTTCCGGATTCACGTACACCAAGCCCATTTGCACGGCGGCGAGTGGATTTTCTAACTGCCGGTTGCCGGAGTAGCGTTCATCACCTAGCCACTCGGCCTCTGAGCCCCAGTAAATGTCCTGCTCAGGCTCCCACACGTCTTCGCGGCCACCCGCAAAGCCGAATGTTTTGAATCCCATTGATTCCAGGGCGCAATTGCCGACGAGTACCATCAGGTCGCCCCATGAGATTTGCTGGCCATATTTCTGTTTGATAGGCCACAGCAGCAGGCGGGCCTTATCAAGGTTGGCATTATCGGGCCAGCTATTGAGGGGCGCAAAGCGCTGAGCGCCGGAGCCCGAGCCTCCCCGCCCGTCGCCAATGCGGTACGTGCCGGCGCTGTGCCAAGCTAGTCGGATGAACAGCGGGCCGTAGTGTCCATAATCGGCTGGCCACCACTCTTGCGAATCCGTCATGAGGGCATAAAGGTCCTGCTTCACAGCCGCCAAGTCGAGCTTCTTGAACTCCTCGGCGTAGTTGAAATTGCCCCCCAACGGGTTGGAAATGCTGGCGTGCTGACGTAGAATATTGAGCTTGAGTTGGTTGGGCCACCACTCGCGGTTGGTGCGGCCTCCGCCGGCGCTGCGTTGGAGTGCGCCACTGCTGAAGGGGCACTGCGCTGCCGCTGGTCCGTTTACCTCTTCGAGAATTGAGTCACCCGTAGGGTGTGCATGCTGACTGTCGTCCATCTGAAAATTGGGTTGCTGTGTGATGGGAGTATAATGCACAGCACGCCAAAAAGTTTGGACTTCTACTAGTAGAGCTTATCGGCAACTTGCTGGCAATCTTATAATATGCTTTGATGAACATATTGTAAGATGCCTCTTTAGGCCAAATGTCAGAGTGGATAGATAAATAAGAGAACCGCGGATGGGCGGTGGTTTGCGAATTAGCGACAAATCCACTTTCCTATCCGACACTAGCACTAGATAAGAGGCTTACCAGCCGGCTCCTTTGGTAAGTGTGCGGATGCGGCACAAATAGTTGCTGGCCGTGAGGTAGAGCGTGCTCCCATCGTCACCCCAGGCCAAATTGGCAACCGCAACGGGCAGACCGATGCGGCCCAAATGAGTGCCATCGGGGGCTAGCACGTGTACGCCGCCGGGACCAGTAGTAAATACGTTTCCTTGCTGATCTACTTTAATTCCATCAGGCATACCAGCGAGTTGGCTGGTAAGAGGTGTGGCATCGAAAAAAACGCGGCCTTTGCCTAAGCTGCCATTTTCTCGCACCGGATAAGCCATTACCACTGCTCTTTTAGGATCTGATTGGGTGACGTACAGCGTTTTCTCATCCGGAGAGAAAGCCAAGCCATTAGGGCGCGTCAGGTCCTGAATGACTAGCGTTATCTGCCCCGACTTCGCTATGCGATACACGCCACTGAAATCCAGCTCACGGCGTGGGTCTTTTTCCTGTTCGGGCAGGCCGTAGGGTGGATCGGTGAAGAAGATGTCGCCGTTCGATTTGATAACCAGATCGTTGGGACTGTTCAGGCGCTTTCCTTCGTAGCTGTCGGCGAGGGTGCGCTTGCCGCCGTCTTTGAGCAGCACGGATATGCGCCGGTCGCCATGCTCGCAGGCTACCAATTGGCCCTGCTTGTCAAAGGCAAGGCCATTGCTGCCCGATTCCTTACTGTAAGTACCCAGCCCTGTATAGCCGGCGGGCTTGAGATGTTCGGCCAGTGGCTCGCCTTCTTTCCAGCGATAAATCACGTTTTGTGGCGCGTGAGAAAACAGCAGGGCGCCATGTTGCTTCGACCACACTGGACCTTCGGGCCAGGTGAAACCCGACGCTAGCACTTCTATTTTGGCATCGGGTGCTACCAACTGACTCATGGCTGCCTTGTCGGGGAGGACGCTGCCCAGCGTGGGATACACTGGCGGCCTGCGTTGCGCGCGGGCTGGCGCAACATGAGCCAGCGCCAAGCTGGCAATACCTAGTAAGCAAAGCAGAAACGGCTGATCCATAAGCACAAGGTAAAGGCTACCCTAATTGTTACGGCCGCCGCGGTATCGTGTTCGGATGAATACGCCGCAAATAAGCCCCCCAACAACTGCCCTGTTCTTGGGTCAGGCTGAGAAGAGCATTTCTCACACAACTTCTACCAGCGGGCCGGCGTAACCAGATATGTGCTTTCTAGGGCCTGAAATGCCTTTCTTTCACTGCTTTTCCTATTAGCTTATGTGTGGCCGCTATACATTTATCTCGCCGGCTCCTGTTATTGAGGAGCGTTTTGATGCCCGGTTTACGGAAGAAATGCCCCCCAATTACAATGCGGCGCCTTCGCAGCAACTGCCCATTATCACCAACAGTGCTCCCGGCCAGATTCAGCTGGTGCAGTGGGGCTTGGTGCCGGGGTGGGTGAAAGACATTAAAACCGCGCTAAAACCTATAAATGCCCGCGCCGAGACGCTAGCCGAGAAGCCATCGTTTCGGCAGCTGCTCCAGCGTAAACGCTGCCTGGTGCTGGCCGACAGCTTTTATGAGTGGCAGCAAGTGGCGCCACCGGCCGGGAGCAAGAGCAAAAAGGCCAAGGTGCCCCACCGAATTCTGCTGCGCAATGAACAGCCTTTCGCTTTCGCTGGCCTCTGGGACGAATGGACCGACCGCGAAACGGGCGAAGTACTGCCTACGTTCACCATTATCACCACGGAGCCGAACGACCTGATGGCCCACTTGCACAACCGCATGCCCGTGATACTGCCCGATCGGGACGCGGAGCTGGCCTGGCTCGACGATGGCGTGTCGGCAGTGGACCACCAGCACTTGCTCCGCCCATATGCCACCGAGCTGATGCAGGAGTACGCGGTTAGCACCCTCGTCAACTCGCCTGGGCATAACTCTCCTGACGTACTGGCTGCTGCTTAATTATTGAACTGCACTGGCTATTGTGATAGCAATGCATCCGGTTGAAAATAAGTGAGTAAGCTGCCGCACTTTGGAAGTGGCAGTCAACAAAGAGCCCCCTGCTAACAGGGGGCTCTTTGTTGACTATGTATTAGATGATACGAACAAGCGGACGGCCTTTGTGGCGCGTGGTTTTTTTGTGTTTGAACTGCGCTTTAATTGGTTTGCGCTTGGCGTAGGGTCCGATGGCGGTAGGTGCGGTAGGAGCCAAAGGTCTTATCGCGGCAGCTACTGTGCCCACTGTCTCGCCCAGAGCCATGAACAGGAGTGTGCCAAAAATCAGAAAGTATTTGTGCGGCATAAGAGGTAGAAAAGTGAGAGTAGGTGGTGTAGAGAGGTCAGTTGTCTAAACATAGGAACTTATATGTATTATAAAAAATAGCAGCTTTTTTATATAGAAAATAACCCGATTAGCTCTCTGCACTTACTGAATCACGAAGGTTGGCTATAATCGCAAAAAAGCCCCCCAGAATATATCTGGGGGGCCTTTTTGTAGCAAGTAAGAAAAAGGCTTCCGAGCGTTAGCGCAAAGCCAAAAGCTTACGAGTCTTGATTAGCCTGAGGCTTAGGGCCGTTGTTTGGCTTTTTATTCTTGTGCTCCTCCACTGGCTCAGCCGACGTATCATCGTCGTCGGCGGCTTCCACCACCTTGTTTACAACTACCACAGCAACAGCAGCGATAGCGGCAATACCGATAATCAATTGGGTAGTGGTAAAGCGCTGGGCTGTCTTTTTCAGCAGCGTTCCACCGTGCTTGAGCAAGTCGTCAATACGGTCGTGGTCGCCCTGGAAGATAACGTGGTAAGCACTCTCGAGTGTCCGAGTGATGTCTTCGGGCAGAATTTTTTCTAGCTGAGTTTCTAGTTGTGTTTGGTTGTCCATAGCGCAGGTTTGCGAAACGAGTGAAAAGTCGATACAGAATAGTGGTGTAGCCACCGGGAAGCGTGTACGCAAAAACTCGTTCGCGGGCTGTCCTTTTTTCTATTCCCCCTGCATAAGTCCACACAGCCAACGCTTTAGGTATGCAGTCGCTTAAATCTGGCGTTGAGATGCAGGCTACTAAAAAAGCCCCCCAAGATCTGGGGGGCTTTAGGAGGAATAGCTATTGGCGCTTATTCGTAGACCTTCACTACGAAAACAAAGTCCTGTAGCTTCCGCAGCTGCTGCGGACGCGTATTGCCAGTCAACTGGTTGAATCGAGGTAAGTTATACGGCTGAGCAGGCTTCGCTGTGGCCAGCGAATCGACTAAGCGCATTAAGTAAGATGACTTGGTGGCAAAAGCGGCGCTTTGCACATCCGTCTGCCGACCACTGATAATACCGATCAAATTGCCCCGATCATCGAGCAGCGGACCGCCGCTGTTGCCCGGATTCACGGGAATAGAAATCTGATAAAACCCGGTATCACCTTCGAAGCCTGAGCGGGCGCTCAATGAACCATCATTAAACACCAGATCCTCACGCGGATACCCCAGGGTGTATACTCGCTCGCCCAATTCAGCCAAACCACGCTTGAAGGAATATGGCAAGCGACCAAAGCCATTAAACTTTGGGTCGGTGATACGCAAAATAGCCAAGTCGTGGGCTACATCGGAGAAAACAGGCTCGGCGCGGAAGCGCTGCCGGTCGCGGCTCTCAATCAGGACCGAATCTGCCCCCTGAATCACGTGGTAGCTGGTTACCAAGTAGCCATCGGTAGTGAGGGCGAAGCCCGTTCCGCTGAATTTACCCGGGTTGGCTTCCTCAGTGGGGCGCGGCTCATCCATCAAGGTGAGGGCCTTATTCATCGCGCGCTGGTTGCGCTTGATGCGCTCTACTTCGCGCCGCAGCACCGTGTAGCCATAAAGCGAGGGCTTTTGCTGAGCGGTGCGCCACATTTCCAGACCAAGCAAGGTGGCGAATACCGCCAGTATAGCGACCGAAGCCGCTACCGCGATAGTAGCGCGATGGCTGCTCCAGAACTCCCGCAGGTGCTGCTCCGTGCGCGAAATGCGCATGACCGGCATGGTGGGGTGGCCCGTTTCGATAATGGCTTCCGTGGCGGCTTTCTCTGCATCAAGCGCAGCCTGCATGGCCCGTAGCTTACGCCGCGTAGTCAGGCGCCGGCCGTAGCCATGGAGCGTAGCGGTCAGCTCGTTGAAATCAGCAAGCTGCTGGGCTAAATCCGGTTCGGCGGCCAAGCGGCGCTCCAGAGCAGCCTGCTCCTCGGAAGGCAGCTGTCCGCTCTGGTAAGCGTCAAATAAAGCGTAGTAATCAGCTTCAGTTTTCATAGGACTTGTCGGAAGCGAGCTTCCTCTATACTGGGAACCGAGCTTGCCGCTAAAAAGATTCTTCTTCCTTATAATGGGTGAAAAACAGCTTTTTAAGACGCACTAGGCACTTGTATTTTTGATTTTTGGCGTTGTCGGCATTGGTATAGCCAAACTCAGCCGTGAGTTGCTGCATGGATTTCTCCTGCAGGTAAAAACCTTCAAGCAGCGACCGGCAAGGCTCTCCCAAGTGGTTGAGGGCTTCGGCCATCGTAGCGAAGCGCTGGTCGCGCTCTTCCGCCTGGTCGACATCCGCCTCCGCACCGGTTTCGAGGTAGGGCTCATGGTCTTCGAGACGACCGCCAAAACGGTTTTTCTCAGCCAACCGTTTGAGCCACAGTCGCCGACACACCGCGTAGAGGTAGGTTTTGATCTGGCAGCTCAGCTCCAAAGAGCCCTCGCGCACCTTTTCATAAAACACCATTACGCCCTCCTGATACACGTCCTTGGCCTCGTCCTCGGTGCCACTATTTTGCAGCACCAAGTGCGAAATCATGGGCAGATGCAGGCGGTAAAGTTGTGCCAATGCCCGATCGTCGCCGTCCTGAATGGCAGCCACGAACTCTTCATCAGTGTAGGAAGGTTGACCCTTACCCATTCGCTTTGGTCTTTAATACACAGAGGATGACTTAGTAACCCTCCCTAAAAATTATTTTCTATCGCCGGGTTACCTTTTGACCGAATGGGAATGAAGGAAGTTTTTAGACAACTTTTCAAACCTAACACCAAAATGAAGAACTTCCTGAAAGTATCTGCCCTGGCTTTTGTATTTGCTGCTGCCCTGACTTCTTGCGAGTCGAAGCCTGCTGAGACTGAAACTACTACCACCGAAGTAAGCACTGAGACTACCGTTCCGGCTACTACCGACACTACGATGGCTGCTCCTGCTGACTCTGCTGCTATGACAGCTCCAGCTGACGGCACTTCGACTTCGACTACCACTACGACGACCCAGCAGTAAAAGTAAGCAGCTACCGGCTTACACCGGTAAGTTGCCAAACGGCCCGGTTTCCTTTAATAGGAAGCCGGGCCGTTTTTTTGTGTAGATATTCTTTTGTAATCGCTTCAGCTATAAAGCGGTAGGCGTACTAGGTAGGACGGCGTTAGCACTGAGGCTACAGTTTCTCTTCTAACCATAAAAAGCCTGCCCCCAGCAAAAACAAGCCGAAGAACCAAGCTGCCGGCCACGCCTGACGAGTGAGAATAGGCGAAGCCGCAACGGAAGCAGATGGGTCGGCTATCCAGGCTTGCGCTGCCTGCTGACGCAGCTCGGTTTCGGGGCCGAGCCAATTTTGCCCCCCAAACACGTAAAATGAATGTGCTGTCTTTTCGGCCAGCGTCACGCGGTGCCACCCTGTTGAATCGGGCCAAAACTGGCCGGTACTCCACTCGGACAGACGGGTATCTTGACGCATAGCTAAGCGTATGGGCTGCGGACCAGCCCCTTGCACGGTGGGCGCAGTGACAGGAAAGCTCGCCGCTGTTAGCTGTACCTCTACGGGAGTATTGGGGCGAGGCCAGGCTGTTGTTACGCGCCAAGCGGCTGTTACCGGTTCGGGCCGCGCTACGGCAGTCAGCAGGCGGCTCCAATAGGCATTATAGGTCAGTGAATCGTTCTGCAAGGCCCAACGGAAGGTTTCGGGTAGTACCGATACGACCATTGTTCCGGCGCCCAAGCGCTGAGATGCTACCACAGCTTGTCCCTGCCCAGTTGTGATGATGGGCCGCAATCGGGCCGAGGGCCGCAAGGTAGCCGGCACGGTAGCGGTGGTGCGGCCAGGAGCCCCCGGCCACAGAACAGGCTGCGGCTTCGCAGATGCGGCCGTAGCAACGGGCACAATACTAAAGGCGGCCCGAGCAGGCGTGAGGCGCGGCAACGGAGCAGCATCGGCCAGCACGATAAGACCGGGCCCACCGGTGCGCAGCGCGGATGTTAGATGTTGTACTTCGCCCCCGGAAAGTGTGGCCAGCGTACCGACATCGGCAATGACTGCATCGTAGCGTGCTAGCAAGGCGGGCGTTAGGCGGGAAATGTCGTGGGTAGATTGATTGAGAAACTCGGTTTGCGTCAGTCCACGACTAATGCCCACGCGCAAGGCTACCGCATGCTGCCGCGTGCCAAGCTGGTTTTTGAGGAATTTGAATTCAAACGATGGGGTACTTGCCAATAATAGTAACCGCAGGGCGCGGGTGGGCACTACCTCCACGGGTACGGGCTCAGTAGTTAAAATTTGCCCCCCACGTCGTGCTATCAGCTTGTACACGGCTAAGCCCGCCGCCTTCGGTACGTAGCTCAACCGAAAAGCCCCCCGCCCGCTCGTTAAGCGCACCGAATCGCGTGGCGCGCCTACTGCGCGCAGGTGTATCCACGTGGGGGCATTATCGCCTGCTTTGGAAGGCAAATTATCGAAGTAGCCTGCTACTTCCAGCGGTTGCCCTAGCTCTACGCGGGATGCCCAATTAGCTGTTCGGAAGCCCGCTCGGGTTGCAGGCGCATGCGGCACTAGCCGGACCGGACCAAGCAGTGTCAGGTCAGCGACGGGCAATCCCTTTCCAACTACATGCAGGCGGCGCAGGCTGGGCTGTTGCTCCCTGATTTGTAAAATGTTGGCTACCGTCACCGTGTCAGCTCCGGCTACTGCATGGGTACGCCACAAGCGGGTAGCGGGCCCCAAGCGGCGCAGCAAAGCGCGAACGGTATCGGGTTGGAAATTTTCGGTGAGCAGAATGGTTTCGTAGGACGAGCTTGGTACGCTGCGGTAAGGCGGAAAAGCTGTAAACCACAAGCCCGCCCCGGTTAGTACGCCCGCCAATAAACGCAAGACAAGCCGCTGTCGGTTAGGCCGGCGCAGGGCGCTCCAGGTCAAGCCAACAACCAGCAGCATGCACAGCGTAAGCAGGGCGTAATAAAGAAACGTGGGGGGCATTTTAGACAAAACTTACCGGCTTAATTCCTGGAAATACCGCTGGGCCAGCGGGTTGGCAGTCGGCACCCGTGTAGGCGCTGCCGGTGGGGCTGGCAGCAAACCGGTAAGCGCGCGCTCCACGGATGGTACCAACTCAAGACGCAGGGACCGGCCGGCGCGAACATCGGCTACCAGCCCACGCAGGTCACGCAAGGCGGTGAGGTAGGCCCCGGACGCTCCAGCGCGGCTTGCGCCAAGGCTTGACCGGCCTGTTCAAGTAACAAGGCGTCAGCCGGTTTGGCGACTTGGCCGCGGCGGGTAGCCCCTAGCCAACGCAACGCGGTGCGCACGGTTGGTTGCGTAGGCGGGGGGGCAATTTTCTGCTCCCGGCGCGGCGCGGCGGCATTGCCCATTTCGCCCGTAAGCCGCAGCGTAGCCTCCGGTAATACCGGCGGCGTAAAGCCCGATTTCTTGACGTAAGCACGGGTCTGCTGCTGCACTTGCTTAAGCAGACGCAGAGCGCGGTACTCGTACGGCAAGGCTTCCTTCAAACGACTGGTGCGCAGGCGCAACTCCGCTTCCCACATTTGAGCCAGCACGCCGCGCAGCTTGGCCTTCACCTCTGGTTCCAGAAAGTCAGCCGTTTCGCTGTCGTCGTGCAGGTGCATGTAAGGCTCCATGAGGGCGGCCGTGGCAGCCTCACCAGGAACGTCAGTGGCGGAGGGGAACTTGTCGCCGCTGTGGTCGTGGCCATCGTCGGCCGAGTGCTCTTCCGGCTCGGTGGTTTGCTCTTGCTCGGCGGTGGCAGGGTTATCTTCCTCCTTCTTCGCTGCGGGCGGACGAGTGGCCGTCTCGCCAATACCTTGCTCAAACTCTTCACCTAGAAACTTGCCGTAGCGCATACGCAGAATTTTCTGGTCGAAACCCAGGTTATTGCCGCGCTCTGCAACGGTGGCGGCGGGCAGGCGAGGCTGCTCGGCAATCAGCTTTTCGGTGTCGATAATGATCTGACGCTGGCTCCGAAAGTAGGCTGGCACCACATTCACCCCCAACGACAGGTCGGAAGTGCCATCAACAACAGCCGTGTCTTCCCACTGCACCAAATAGGTGTCGGAGCGGGTGCTGCCCCGGGCGTTGTCCCAGGCTTGCACGTAGAAATACACTTCGTCACCATATGTCAAACCGAGCTTTGGCAAGCTAAGCAGGTGAGTAGCCGTGGCTTGCTCAGGCTGTCCGCGCAGCGGACCGCTTAAGTCCGTCACGACTTCCGTAAACTTCACTGCTTCACCCTGCCCTTGCGCAACCGTGGCTACCAAACGGGCCCGACTCAAGCCGTAATCGTCGCGCAAAGCCACTCGAATCGCTATTTGTGGCTTGTCGCCAAACTCGATAAGAGTGTATGGTTTAGGATTCTGAATCTGGACTACGGGCGCTTGGTCAGGCTGCACATCAATGGCATAGTCATCGGAGGCTTTGCCCGCAAAACGCACCCGATAAAGCACCGATGCCGTCAATACTTGCTCAGCCACAAAGGTGTTGGTTTGCCCTGGCATAGCCCGAAAAGCCACCCGCCGCGTGCCTAGCTCTAGTTGAGGCGGCGCGTCGGCCGCTCGGTTTACGCGCACCGTCCACCGCACCCGCGACCCACTAGGACAGCGGAAAGAAGCCATAGCGGCATTCGTAGCAGGGCGGCGGGTATAGGCCGGCGGCGTCACGTTGATGCGCGTATCAGTAATTCGCGGCGCGGCTTGGGCCGCAGGGCTAAGCTTTTCTTCGGGAAAATTCAGCGCTACGGCAGGAGCGACAGTTGGGGCTACGGCCTGCGAAGTTGGCCGCAGCCACCACCCTGCTCCCGCCAGAGCAAGTAGCAGTCCCGCAACACCCAGCGCCGGCCGAACATCAAACGGTAGCAAGGTCTTTTCCGCTGCTTGCAATTCCTGCAAGCGACTACTCACCCGCTGATGCTGTAGGCTTTCAAGCAAATTCAATTCGGACGGCTCACGGAGCAACAGACCAGTGCTATCCTCCAGCTGCGCAAAACGCCGGTCGAGCTGCCGCGCTATGGGCGCCAAGTCAGAGTTCCAGAAGCGCCGTAGCTGGATAAGGGCGTAAGCAGTCAACAGCAGCGCAGCTCCTCCTATGGCCCACACCGGCACAGGCCAATAGTGGGCAACTACCGCCAGCAAAATGCCCCCCGCCACGATGGGCAACAGCAGCGCGCCCGTCCGGCGCAAAGCATAACGGCGCCACTCGGCCCTGAGTGCGGACGAGGCGACCAAAGAAGGCGCTACAGCAGCTTGGGTAGTGGGTGTCATGCGGGAGAAACGGGGGAAGAAATGGGTCGCTGCCGGGCCAGTAAGCGCTCCAAACCAAAGAGCAACGCGGCGAAGAGTACTGCCCAAGCACGCAAATCAGTGAATGTGTCAGGAGCTAGTCGAACTGCTTTCTGGGGAGCTTTTTCGGTAGAGTTTGAGCTACGCTGAATGGCTGCCTGAACTTGGCTCGGAGCAACTGCCCGCTGGTCATTACGGGCTAAATCAAGAGTTGATATAACTGGCTGTAGCAACCCAAGCAGCAAGGCCGGCAATTCTGGACTATCCGGAAAGCCACTCCACGTTGGATTCAAGCGCGTGTGCAGCGTGTATACCTGGCCGCGCCCTTCCGCCCGCCGCGACAGTACAGGCTGCCCTGAGCCATCTGTCCAAATAGTAGTGGCGGCGGGCAAAATAGCGGCCGTATCACGGCGCGAAATCGGAATAAGTGTCTCCGCTCCAACAGGTCCAAATGGAGCTGTAACGGGAGTGCCCATTCCTGTCGCTTGCTGCCACCAGTTCAGCCCTTCGCCCACCCGCAGTTTCCACGCGGCTGGCATAGGCGCTTTGCTCAGCCAGAAAACCCAAGTCAGCGAGTCAGAAGGGGAGGGCGCGGTGGCCGAAACGGTAATGACTGGCGGCACTAACAGGCCACTACTCGCCGCTCGTAACGCCGCTGCTAAGTAGCGCGCATCCTCGGCCTGGTCTGGGGTGTAATGCACGCGCAGACGCATAGGGGCCTGCACAGGTGTAGCTACGGAATCAGATACGAGGTGCACAGCCGCCTGATTGTTAGCGCGTGTTTCATACCGAAAGGCCGGCAAGCCCGGCACTGGCAGAGTACCAGCCGTAGTTGGCCGCGCGACCGTAACCGCCTGAAAAGTGGTTTTTTCTTCATCACTACGCCCAATTAGTAGACGTAGCTTGTCTACCCCACTGAGGCCCGCTGCTTGCACCCACGCACTCGAATCAGGAGTAGGAATAAGCTGCCAAGTTAGGTTAGGGGGCAAATTAGGGCGGGTGCCTTGCAAGTCGGCTAGTTTAGCTGGCGTGAGTAAGTGCACGGGCCGATCCGCAAAACGCTGCGCGGCTTGGGCTGCGCGGGCCCACAAAAAACCTGGTTCGGTTGAATAGCTAATAGAGTTAGAGGCCGCTGGATTCGCTACTAAAGTAGTCCACTCTTCTGCTGAGATTGACGGAAACCCCTTCTCCAAACGACTTACCTCGTACCCACGGCGACGTAGCGAATCAACTAGCGGGCGTACGCTTGGCAGCGCAGCGGAGGTTAGCAGTTCGGGGCTCACTATTACCTGGCCACGGGCCGGCGGCGCGGGCCGCTGCCACGCAGGCCCGGCCAAAGCCACCGCTAATACTGCTACTACAGCCGCCCGCAACAGCAACAGTAGCAACTGCTCCAGCTTCAGGCTGCGCAGGCGCCGGTTGGCCGACGCCGCCAGCCACCTCACGCTGCCCACCTGCACCGTGCGGCCCGGCCGCCGGTTCCAAAGGTGGATAGCCAAGGGCACCAGCAGCCCCAGCAAAGCCAACAACGCAGATGGAGTGAGAAGGGTGAACAAGGTTGACGTAAGAATTAGAATTGAAATGGCTACTCAATAAGGCAGAGCAAGTATTTACATCTGCGCCTCGCGGCGGCGCAAAAACTCGCGCATCGCCTGATCTAGCGGGTCAGTGGTGCTGAGTTGGTGGTAGTCGAAGCCGTGGCGCCGGGCCGATTGGGCCGTGATACGCAGCCATTCTTGGTGGTTCTGCTGATAAGCAGCCCGCTGCTGATCGGCATCAAGCTGGAGAATCTGGCCGGTTTCGAGGTCCTCAAACGTGATGGAGCCCCGGTAGGAAAACTTCAGCTCGTTCTGAGCCACCAAGTGCAGTACTAACACCTCGCCGGCTACCGCCTGCAAACGGGTGAGCAGGCGTTCCATCTCGGCTTCTTCCTCATATAAGTCGCTCACAAAAACGGTCAGGGCCCGCTGGCGCCGGGACGTAAGCGGCGCCAGCGTAGCCGTGCTCGGAAAACGTCCCACTCCCTCCGTCTTCTCTAACATATGGTAAAGACGAGGTAGCTGCCGCGTCTCAGCCCTGGGGGGCAAATGTTGGAGCCCTTCCGGCCGCAGCACGCTGAGCGCTACCGCATCACCCTGATTAGTGGCCAGATACGCCATACTTGCCAACACCAGCCGGGCATAATCCAGCTTGGTCAGGCCGTTGTCGTCGCGGTGATTCATACTGGCACTCGCGTCGAGCAGCAGATGAATCATCAGACTGGTCTCCACCTCCGATTCGCGGATGTAGTAGCGGTCGGAGCGGGCAGCCAATCGCCAATCGAGGCGGCGCAAGTCGTCGCCGGGCTGGTAGGGGCGGTACTGGCTGAACTCCAAGCCCACGCCCCGCCGCCGACTCCGGTGCTGACCAGCCAGAAAGCCCTCCGCCGCCAGTTTGGCAGCCAAAGGCAAGTTGCGCAGGGCGTGAAGGGTTTCTGGAGCCAGCATATAGTTCTTGGCTAAACGGCTACGGCTTTCAGCAATTCGGCTACGGCGTCATCGGCCGTGATATTCTCGGCTTCGGCATTGAAGTTCAACAGCACCCGATGCCGCAATACCGGCGGCGCCAGCGTCCGCAAATCGTCTATGGTAACGGCGAAGCGGCCTTGCAGCAACGCCCGCGCTTTGGCGCATAAAATGAGCGCTTGTCCGGCCCGCGGGCCCGCACCCCAACGGCCGTAGTCCTGAATAAACTTTACCTGCGTAGTAGCTGGCCGTGTAGCCCGCACCAAACGGTTTACGAAATCAAGTAGCTCTGGGCTCAAACTCACTTGGCGCACAAGCTGCTGCAACTGCCGGATATCCGCGCTGCCCAGCACTGGTTTTACTTCGGCGCGGGCTGTGCCCGTTGTGCCGCTGAGTACCGCTAGTTCTTCCTGCTCCGATGGGTAGCTGATGCGCACGTATAGCAAGAATCGGTCAAGCTGAGCTTCGGGCAACGGATACGTGCCAGCCTGTTCAATCGGGTTTTGGGTTGCCAGCAGGAAGAAAGGCTTCGGTAGCGCATGCTCTTGGCCCGCGTACGTCACGTGGCCTTCCTGCATGGCTTCCAGCAACGCTGCCTGCGTCTTGGGTGGCGTCCGGTTGATTTCGTCGGCCAATACCAAGCTGGCGAAAATTGGTCCCTCGTTAAACTTAAACGAACGATGACCGGTGCCGTGGTCTTCCTCCAATACTTCGGTGCCCAAAATATCAGTCGGCATCAAGTCGGGCGTGAACTGAATGCGCCGAAACGACATATCGGTGGCCGCCGCTAAGGTGCGAACTAGCAGCGTTTTGGCTAGTCCCGGCACGCCTTCCAACAGGGCGTGGCCGCCCGCCAGCAGCGCGACGAGCACCTCATCGAGTACTTCACTTTGCCCTACAATGACCTTGGCAATTTCTTCTTTGAGCGGCGGCAGTTTAGCAAGCAGGCGGTGTACTTCTTGTTCGGTCATGCAGGGAGAAGGTTTCTAGCGATGGTCGGGTGTTGGTTCCCGCTCAAGTCGAGGAGTTCGAAGGTTACTGAATTACTGGTTAAGCCGTTAGCGCGTACATTAAGATGTTGACACCAAACTTGGTGTTGTCTTCCGCCAGCCAGCGCTTGTTGCGGTAGTCGTAGTCCCACTCACAGCCGTAGTCTTTGTTGGAATACAAAACCCCAATGCGGCCGTTAATTTCCACCGCTTTCAGGTAGTCGTGGATGAGGTCGTCGCCCCAGCCATTGAGCTCGAAGGCAGTAGGCGGCGGACCATCTTTGAAGGTGAAAAACGACTTATAGATGGCGTGCGTCTTAGGAATCTTCTTGAGCGCCCCAGCCCCAAAGCACTGCCGCATCTGCTCCTCAAACGAGCGGGCAAACAGGCCGTCAATGTCGTGGTTGCAGTCGTCCACAAACACGAAGCCGCCGTTGCGCACGTACTGGGTGAAATTCTGCTTTTCGGCCGCCGAAAACTGCACCAAGCGGTGCCCCGATAGGTAGCAAAACGGGTAACTGAACAGATCGGGGCTGTCTAGGGCCACCACCTTTTCCTTCTGATTGACGGGCACCGTCGTGTACTGAATCAGCGAGTGAAGCAAGTTGGTGGGCATTCGCTCATCCACAGAATCCCAGTCGCCGGAACGGTATTGGAGGCGCACGAAGGTAAACGGAGCGGGCATAGAAGCAGGTAAGCGACGGAAAAGAGACGGCGCGGGGCCAACAAAGTTGCCTGGGGGGCAAATTCTGACCGGAAAATACAACCTGCCGCTGACTCATCCGCAGGAGTTTAAGAAGCTATTCTTGGCTTATGAATTTATTCTGGCCCAATTAATGCAAATCAATCATGTATAAATAATACGCCAATGCCTACAATACAATTTGGCATTTCAGCGTATTAGGTTTTTACTCCAACCTGCAACTACTATGAAACGCACTGTCCTATTGCTGTTTAGCTTATTTTCTCTAGTGCTTAGCGCGCACGCCCAATTCGGTTTGAAAGGCGGAATTAACCGCGCCGTACTCAGCGGCAACGTCGGCGACGATGCGGAGTATCAAACCTCCTATCATGCCGGTATTTTTTATGAACAGAAAATCTTCGGCCCCATTTCTTTGCAACCCGAGTTGCTCTACTCCATGCAAGGCGCCCAAGCCCGTAGCCTCATTCGCGACCAGTCGCTGGAGGAGTTTGATACCAAACTACACTACCTCACCCTGCCCGTACTAGCGAAGGTAAACCTCGGCCCCGTATTCGTGGAGGCTGGTCCGCAGTTCAGCTATTTGGTTTCGGCTCAGGATAACGGCCGCTTGCAGGTAGATATGACCAGCTCCGGCCCACAGGAATACCTCGATTTTGACCGTGATTCGAGTGGCGATTTCAAGAAAAGCGACCTCGGCGTAGCTGTTGGCGCAGGCATCAAATTGCCGCTGGGCTTATCCGTGGGTGGCCGCTTTACCACCAGCCTCAACAACATCAGCGACTACCGCAACATCAGCGGCGTCAACGACCCAGAGCTAAAAAACCGCGTGTTTCAAGCCTATGTGAGCTTTCAGCTAGGGCGAAATAACTAACCTAATCTTTCACACAGCTTCATAAAAAAGCCCCCCAGATAAGTTCCGGGGGGCTTTTTTATGGCAATAATCTACCGATTACACAGCGTCCGATAAGCTAGTGAAGGTGAAGTCGCGAATCTTCAGGGGCGGCACCAAATTGCCCCCCAGTCGTTGCGGCTTGCCTATTGCCTCTATATTATTCAGCATAATAATGGGCGACTCATTGAAGCGGAAGTTCTTCACGGGATGCTTGATCTTACCGTTCTCAATGTAAAAGGTACCGTCGCGCGTCAGGCCCGTAAAGAGCAAGGTTTGAGGGTCTACGTCGCGGATATACCACAAGCGCGTAACCAGAATACCTTTCTCCGTGCTTTTGATCATGTCCTGCACCGTTTGGGTACCGCCTTCCATGATGAAGCCGCTAGGGAAAGCCGTGGGCGCCACGTTGTTCTTCTGCGCCCAGAAGCGCGAGTAATACATGTTCTTCATCACGCCCTTCTCGATCCAGGTGATGCGCTTCGTTGGCAAGCCATTACCGTCAAACACGTTACCGGGCGCCTCTGTATTCAGCGGGTCGGAGTAGATCGTAACGCGCTCGTCGAATAGCTTCTGACCGAGCTTGTTACCACCGCCTTTTTTGCTCAAAAAGCTGCGCCCCTCATCCGCCGAGCGGGCATCGAGTGAGTACATCAGGTTGTTGAGCAACCCTTCATCGGAAACCAGGGCAGCCGGCTCCAGAATAACGGTGTACTTGCCGGGCTCAATGGCTTTCGCATTTACTGAGCCCGCCGCTTTGTCGGCCGCGATTTTGGTCAGGGCTTTGGCGTCGAGCTTGTTAGCATCCGTGAAGTCAGCTACTGCGTAGCCCGAACCCGTGCCATCGGGCGTGCGAACGGTGACGGAGAAGTCGAGGCTGGTGTCCTGCTGATACGCTTCGAGACCTTTGCTATTACGCATGGCCAGGAAACTCGCGCCATCTTCTAAGTAGCCCGCCGCCGTAAGCTTGCGCTCTTGGCATAAAGCAATACTATCGGCGGCAGCTTTGGCCCGGAAATCAGGCGTGACGTTGGCCGTAGTCTGCGCAAACGATACTGGCGTAAGATATTGCTGCGGACCTAGTAGCGGCACATAGTCAGGATCTTCGGGGGCAAGCCGGGCAATTTCTTCGGCCCGCTGCACGCAGCGGCGCAGCGTAGCCTCGTCGAACTCGTTGCAGGTAGCCACACCCGAGCGTTTGCCAAAACCTGACTCCACCACCAGCGACACGTTGTCGGTGGCGCCGGCGGTACTCACGTTGTTGCGGGCGTAGCGGATATTGCCTCGGGTGCGTCCTTGCAAGGTTACGGTGCACTCGTCGGCCTTGCTATAGCTCAGAACCTTCTTGAGAATAGTCTGAGCTTCATCTTTTGAGAGAATGGGCATTGCTAGCTGATTTTATGATAGTTATGCAACAATTGGCCTCCGCTCTAGCTGTTCCTGCGGGAGGGCTAGAGCGGAAGTTCCCATTATCCAATCTTACGGGCGGTGTTAATGACGTTCACGCCGTTGAAGCGCGTAGTCGAGCTGCCGTGGCTCACGGCGCTGCTCTGCGAAGGCTGACCTTTGCCGTCGTTGAAGAAGCCCGAGAAACGGTAGTCAGACTCGTCGCAGATGGCAGCGCACGAGTTCCAGAATTCCAGCGTGTTGGTCTGATAAGCCACATCTTCCAGCATTCCCGTGATTTTGCCTTTGTTAATCTCGTAGAATACTTGGCCCCCGAACTGGGAGTTGTAGCGCTGCTGGTCAATAGAGAAGGAACCGTGACCGGCAATGTAAATGCCTTTATCCACGCCTTTTACCATGTCGTCCACGCTCAACTTGGTTTTACCCGGCTGCAAGCTCACGTTGGGCATGCGCTGGAACTGCACATCGGCCCACGACTGCGCGTAGCAGCAACCATCCGACTCGTTCTGACCCACCATCGCGGCCTGGTCGCGAATCTTCTGGTAGTCGATGAGCATGCCATCTTTGATCAGATCCCACTTCTTGGTTTTCACACCTTCGTCATCAAAACCAACCGCACCCAGAGAGTTTGCCTGCTGCTTGTCGGCTACAATGTTGACGAGCTTCGAGCCGTAGGGCTGCTTTTTGGCGCGCCACTCCAACGTAGCGAAGGAAGTACCGGCGTAGTTGGCTTCGTAGCCCAGCACGCGGTCGAGCTCCGTGGGGTGACCCACGCTTTCGTGAATAGTCAGGCCCAGGTGATGAGGGTCGAGCACGAGGTCGTATTTGCCCGGTGTTACCGATTTGGCAGTCAGCTTTTGCTTTACCTGCTTGGTAGCGGCCGTAGCATCTTCCAGAATGTCGTAGCTGTTTTTGTAGCCAACTAAATCGGAGCCAGCGGGACCAGCAACTTTATCAGCCGCTTTGGGAGTGAGATACTCGTAGCCCATGCCCATGGGCGCGCTAAGCGCTTGGCGGCTGCGGAACTTACCGGAAGCGCGGTCGATGGCCGTTACGCTAAACGTTGGCCAGATACGGTGAATATCTTGGTCGATGTACGAGCCATCGGTGCTGGCAAAGTACTTCTGCTCATTTACTTGGAACAAGGCCGAGTTTACGAAGCTAGCGCCGTTGTCCATAGCTTTCGCGTTGGCACCCAACAGCAATTCCACCTTCTGGGCGATCGGAACTTCGAATGCATTCTGCTGAATAGGGGTCTTCCAGCTTACTTCGCCGTGACCTTTAACGGGCGCCAGTTTCACCTGCTCTTTCTGCACCTTCGAGTTGGCTTTGGCAATCTGGACCGCTAGTTGGGCGGCTTTGGCTAGGCCAGCTTCGCTTACGGTGTTCGTGGACGCAAAGCCCCAGGTGCCATTGGCGAGTACCCGCACGCCCGCACCGTAGCTTTCAGTGCTTTGAATATTTTGCACCTGCTTTTCGCGAGTAAAAATGCCTTGGTTCAGCGAGCGACCAATGCGTACATCAGCGTAGGACGCGCCGGCCGACTTAGCGGCATTGAGCGCCGCATCGGCCAAGCGCTTTTTCAGGGCTACGTCGGCGGCGGGTATCAGCAATTGCTCGGGCGTAACCAAATTGCCCCCCAAGCCTGGGAAGCTGGGCAAGAACAGGGCGCCGGCCGCTAAGCCCGACAGCCCGACAAAATCGCGTCGTTTCAAGAAAGTAGAAGTTTGAGTGAGGAGTAGAATGTAAGTACAAAACCCGCCGGACAAGGCCGACGGGTTTCGTAGCAGTCAACAGAAATTATACAGCGTCCGATAAGCTGGTGAAGGTGAAGTCGCGAATCTTCAGGGGCGGCACCAAATTGCCCCCCACGCGCTGGGGCTTACCGATGGCCTCTATATTATTCAGCATAATAATGGGCGACTCATTGAAGCGGAAGTTCTTCACGGGATGCTTGATCTTGCCGTTCTCGATATAGAAGGTACCGTCGCGCGTCAGGCCCGTGTACAAGAGCGTCTGCGGATCAACCGGGCGGATGTACCACAGGCGCGTAACTAGGATGCCTTTTTCAGTACCCTTAATCATATCCTGCACCGACTGCGTGCCGCCTTCCATAATCCAACCGCCGGGGCGGGGAATATCCGGAATGCCTGCTTTTTGGGCCCAAAAGCGCGTGGTGTACAAGTTCTTCACGACGCCCTTCTCAATCCAAGTCATTTTTTGTTGGGGGCGACCATCACCGGAGAAAGTCAGGGTCGGAATCTCAGCGTTCAGCGGGTCAGAATAGATGGTTACGCGCTCATCGAACAGTTTTTCGCCCTTCCTATTTCCACCACCTTTTTTGCTCAGGAAAGAGCGGCCTTCGTCCGCGTTACGTGCGTCGAGGGCATTCATCAGAGCTGCTAGGAGGGAGGCATCGGTATTGGCTACCAGGGCAGCTGGCTCCAGAATAACGGTGTACTTACCAGGCTCAATAGCTTTAGCGCCCACAGAGGCAGCTGCCTTGTCGGCGGCAATCTGGGTGAGGCGGGCGGCGTCGAACTTGCTGGCGTCGTTGTAATCGGCCGTGGCGTAGCCCGAGCCGGTGCCGTCGGGCGTGCGTACCGTTACGGAGTACTCCAGATTGGTGATTTGCTGATAGGCTTCGAGGCCCTTGCTGTTGCGCTTGGCAATGAAGCCAGCCTCGTCATTCAGGAAGCCGGCAGAGCTGAGTTTCTTCTGCTCACACAGCTTCATGCTCGCGGCAGTTTGCTGAGCGCGGTAGTCAGGGGTAATATTAGCGGTAGCTGCAGCAAACGCCGCTGGCGATGGAGCCAGGTATTTCTGAGCACCGAGGTAGGGAACATATTCAGGGCTTTCGGGAGCCAGACGAGCAATCTCTTCGGCCCGCTGTACGCAGCGACGCAAGGTTGCTTCATCGAACTCATTGCACGTAGCGACGCCTGAGCGCTTACCGAAGCGCGACTCTACGGCTAGCGATACGTTATCAACAGCACCGGCAGTTGAAATAGCATTACGCGCCGAGCGCACGTTGCCGCCCGTTCGACCGTTAAGCGTGACTTCACACTCATCGGCTTTGCTGTAGCTCAGCACTTTGGTCAGGATAGCCTGAGCCTCTTCTTTGGAAAGTATGGCCATTAGTTGGTATGGATGTACTGATTATTTATGTGTGAATTTGCCCCCCAGCAACGGTGGCAATCATTACCCAATTTTGCGGGCAGTGTTAATGACGTTCACGCCGTTGAAGCGCGTGGTGGCGCTACCATGGCTCACGGCTGACACCTGCGAAGGCTGGCCTTTGCCATCGAAGAACGACCCGAACAAACGGTAATCAGATTCGTCGCAGATGGCAGCGCAGCTGTTCCAGAATTCCAGCGTGTTGGTCTGATAAGCCACGTCTTCCAGCATACCGTCAATCTTACCCTTATTGATGGCATAGAACACGGTGCCGCCAAACTGGGAGTTGTAGCGCTGCTGGTCGATGGAGAAGGAACCTCGGCCGGCGATATAAATGCCTTTGTCAACGTTCTTAATCATCTCATCTACCGATAGCTTCGCTTTACCCGGCTGCAAACTCACGTTGGGCATGCGCTGGAATTGAACGGAGCTCCAGGAGTCGGCATAGCAGCAGCCGTCCGACTCGTTCTGACCCACCATCGCGGCCTGGTCGCGAATCTTCTGGTAATCAACCAGTACTCCATCCTTAATGATATCCCACTTTTTGGTCTTCACACCTTCATCATCGTAGCCAACTGCCCCCAAAGAGCCGGGTTGCAGCTTGTCGGCTACAATGTTCACTAGCTTCGAGCCGTAGGGCTGCTTTTTGGCGCGCCACTCTAGGGTAGCAAAGCTGGTACCGGCGTAGTTGGCTTCGTAGCCCAGCACGCGGTCCAGTTCCGTGGGGTGACCCACGCTTTCGTGAATAGTCAGGCCCAAATGGTTCGGGTCGAGCACCAAGTCATATTTGCCTGGCACCACCGATTTAGCCGTGATTTTCTCCTTGGCTTGCTTAGCGGCTAAGGCAGCATCTTCCAGAATGTCGTAGCTGTCTTTGTAACCAACAAGACCGGTGCCGGCCGGACCAGCAATTTTGCCGGCGGCCTTCGGCGTCATGTATTCGTAGCCCATGCCCATGGGCGCACTCAGAGCCTGCCGCGTCCGGAATTTGCCGGAAGCGCGGTCGATGGCCGTCACATCAAACGTTGGCCAAATGCGGTGCACATCTTGATCGATGTACGAGCCGTCGGTGCTGGCAAAGTACTTCTGCTCATTTATTTGGAAGAGCGACGAGTTGACGAAGTTGGCGCCATTATCAAGAGCCTTTGCGTTGGCGGCGAGCAGGAGCTCCACTTTCTGGGCGATTGGCACCTCGAACGCATTCTGTTGAATAGGGGTCTTCCAGCTGACCTCGCCGTGACCTTTGACGGGGGCCAGTTTCACCTGCTCTTTCTGCACTTTCGAGTTGGCCTTGGCAATCTGGACCGCTAGCTGGGCGGCTTTGGCTAAGCCAGCTTCCGTCACCGTATTGGTGGCCGCGAAGCCCCAGGTGCCATTGGCGAGTACCCGCACGCCGGCGCCAAAACTCTCGCCGCTTTGAATATTTTGCACCTGCTTTTCGCGGGTGAAAATGCTCTGGTTTAAGTACCGGCCAATGCGTACATCAGCGTAAGTGGCACCGGCCGACTTAGCGGCATTGAGCGCCGCATCGGCTAAACGCTTGTTCACTGCGGCATCCATAACTGACTCAAGCAACCGCTCTGGGCTAACCAGAGTGCCACCGAAACCGGGGAAGTTGGGCAGGAACACAGCCCCCGCCGCCAGGGCCGAGAGTCCTACAAAATCACGTCTTTTCAAGAGGGTAAGGTTTTGGGAAGATGAGTGAAGAGTTAAGTTTAGAGAGAAATCGGGAGAAACTCAATTTCAAGGACAAAGAATGCCCCCCAGGGCTGCATTGAACAGGATTATATACATTGTTGAATTGATACGAATAGTCCGCATCATTGCGCTCCTTTATCGGTTGACCTCCTGAGACACGAAGAACCTGCTCGCAGAAGCACAAGTTGTTCATCGGTGAGAAGGTCCTTCGTGCCTCAGGAGGACAGATGGGGGCAAGGTTGCATTTTACTCAATTAGCTTCAGCAAATCAGCAGCAATGCCCGGCCAGGGTTGATTCAAGTCCAGCGTCACGACGCGCACCGGGTGGCCGCCGAGCGTGTAGCGCAGGTCTATTTCGCGGGTGGCGGCAGGGTAGAGCAGAATGCCTTCTAAGTGCTGGCTGGGGGGCTTTTTTTGGTTCTGTAAGTAAGCGTACAGCTGATACAGGTGCGGCGAGATAAGCCGCTGCCGGTCGTAGCGCGGCCGCAGGGCGGCACGGTAGTACTTGGTGTCGAGAATGATTTTGCGGTCGGGCGCCTCTAGCGTTGTGTCGGTAATCATGGCGGGCAGCATGCTCAAATCTCCGGGCTCCTCGGCGGCAGCTTGCCAGCTGATTGTCTCTGATAGCACCCGAAAGCGGCGCTGCTCTAGGCGGTAAAAGTTGCGCACAAAAGCCTCAAAAAGCTGGGCCATCAACCGCTCGTCGCGCCGAAAATCCATGAAGCGAGTGCGGCCATCGGCGGCTGGCTCAGGTAAGGCACTGCTGTGCAGTAATTCGCACACATTAAGCAGCAGTGCCTCATGACCAACAGGGCGGGTGCGGCGCACGGCCCGCAGCGCATGACTGCTAAGCGGCGTAGGGGGCAAATCAGCAGGAAAAAGACGCATGACAGCCCGCAGTTCCTGCCGCAACGATGCCGATACCTGCCGCGCCCGACTTACTTGGGCCAGCGCCCCAAGTACTACCCGTAGAAAAGGTGTATCCGGCCCCAACTCATCGTAAGTACACACTGCCCGGCCCCGCCGCAGCAGGTCGCGCGATAGTGAGGTCTCTAGCAACACCCGACCCCGGAGTTCGCCCAACTCTTCCTCGCGCTCTGCATAGGCCTGCCGCAGCCCCTGCCGCAACAGCCGCCGCGTACCCATAAGCAGCACACGGCCCAGCAGTTCCAGCGGCCGGTGAAAAGACGTCGCTTCCGATGTTAGCCACTGCTCCTGCTCGGGTAAGCGGTTCCACGCGTAGCAAAGCAGATAGTAGAGGTTCTGAATCGGAATCATGGGGTGAGGCTACCGCAGCAAGCGTTTCCTGTGAGCCGCCGCTTTCGTGGGCTGATCAAGCCAGTATTCGTCCAGCAATGGCGCAATTTCCTGCTCCAGAATAAGTGTTAGCCAACTGTCAGCAGCCGCTGAGTCAAGGGGCGGCTGGCAGAAGTAGCTGTGGCCTATCTGATAATCTTCGCCTAAATCGGGGTCGTCGCTGATGGCTTGGTTAAGCTCCGTGAGCCGCGCTACCAGCCGCGTAATAACGGCGGCCGGTAGGCCTTTTTGCGCCAGAAACCCTTGTAGCGGCTCGCCAAACTCCGGCTGCATTTTGACGAACGCAAACCTGCGCCGCAAGGCATAATCCAGCGGCGCCAAAGAGCGGTCGGCGGTATTCATGGTGCCGATAACGTACAGGTTGTCGGGCACGAAAAACCGGGGCGCATGCGGTGGCGAGTAAGGAAGGCGGACAGCATGCGCAGGGCCGCGCTTATCAGCTTCTAACAGGAGTAACAACTCGCCAAAAATTCGACCCAGATTGCCCCGATTGATTTCATCAATCAGCAGAAAATAAGGCTTGTCTGGGTCTTGGGTAGCGCGGTGGCAAAACTCCAGTAGCACACCCAGCGTCAGCCGAAAAATGCCTTGGTCATCTGGCCGGAAACCTTGCACAAAATCTTCGTAGCTATAGCTAGGGTGAAACTGTACCAATTCTACCCGCGTCATATCCGTGGAGCCCAGCTCCAGCCAAGCCAAGCGTCGGGCCAGAAAGGTTTTGCCCGTGCCAGGCGGGCCATATAAAATGAGATTGCGCCGGCGGCGCAATGCAGATAACGTGTCCTCAAGCTTTTGCTCCGACACAAACAACTCCTGCAAAGCCGTGGCGCGGTCGTAGGGCTCCGCGGGGGGCAAATTGTAGCTAGAAGTTGGCTCCTGTACGGCCGAGGCTTGCGACGGCTTAGCAGATTTTTCGGGGTGAGTAGGTGGCGAGTCGCTGGGCCGGCCGGTGTACAAATCCTGCATGGCCTGTTGGGCGGCCACATCGCCATCGAGAGGAGAGTTGGCCAGGCTGGGCCGCTTCGTAGCAACCGTAAAATCGAGGTGCTCCAGTAGGCCGTTGGTGGGTCCGCCAGCGGGCAGCGGCCACTTAGCATCCGTCTGGCCGGTAGCCAGGCGGTAGGCTAGCTGAGCCACGGGGCGGGGCGGGTAGCGCCGCCCCCGATACACCAAGTCGTAGACGGTGCTGGGGGGCAAATTCAGCCCTTGCCGGTCGATGTGCCGGAGGGCGCGCAGCACATGGTCGCGGGTGAGTTGAGAAGGGTCGAAAGAAGGGGCTGGCATCCGGTTTAAAGGTAGGAGCAAAACGAATGCAACACCAGAAAGGGTTCGGGTAAAGGCAAAACGATATTTCGTAAGCTGCCGGCCCCTTCACAGGCACAGTGTGGCCGAAAAGCAAACAACTTTTAAGTAACTAGTGCACTCTTTCATTTAGTGCCTTCGCATCACAGCTGGTTCACTACCTTGCTTCCCTCAAGCATTACACTATGACTAATTCTCTACGGCTATTTCTGCTGATTCTCATCGTAGCTACTGCCGCCCAACTGGTGCTGCCCTGGTGGAGCATTACGCCCATCGCCCTAGTATTGGCGTTTGTGCTGGGTCGCCGGGGCTGGGGGGCTTTTTTGGCTGGTTTTGCGGGCGTGGGACTGGGTTGGCTGGCGTTGGCGAGCTGGCTTAATATTCAGAACGAAGGCCACCTGAGCCACCGCGTAGCCGAACTGATTCCGCTGGGCGGTAATGGCTGGCTACTGGTGCTGGTCACAGCCGTGCTCGGCGGACTGGTTGGCGGCTTAGCTGCTCTGGCGGGCGTGTGGCTGCGCCAAGCTATAGCGAAAAATAGCCAAACGGCTTCAACCTAAAACTTTATTTTAGGGCGTAGATAAATAACGCAAAAAAGCCCCCGGCTCCTCTCTAAAAAAGGCTGGGGGGCTTTTTTGCGTATGTTAACTAAAGAAATTTCTCCTTAATAAACGGTCGTTGTAGAGCAAGGACAAGTTTGAAAAGCAATTAGTTAATCTCCTGAAACTCGCCGAAAAAGGCCAGCGCCTCCAGCGTGTATTGAGGCACAGAAGAAAAGTGGTTGCCGTCTTTAATTGGGTGTAGCTCTACCTGCGTTGCGCCGCGGGCGCGCATGGCTTTGTAGGCGTTTTCAGAATTGAAAAAGGGCACATAATCATCGGCAGTGCCGTGAAACAGGGCCAGCGGAGCACGGGGGCGCCAATCGTAAATGTCGTTGTCGTGGAAAGCCGCCAGCATGGGCTGGTCCGTTTTGTTTAGCACGCCCGCCCGGAAGGGTTCCGTGAATAGCTCCTTGGCCTGTTCGGGCACTTTAGCGAACGGATTAGCCTGCAAATGCGTGGCCCAGGGCTCCTGAAAATAACCAGCGTAGGGCCGGTTGATGTTGTACACCCGATTGTATGTGTCCAGCACCCAAACGTAAGAACTGAGGAAGTTCAGTGGCTGCTCCGACTGCAAGATATAGTCGGCAAAGGCTGACTTATTGTAGGCGCCAGCGCCGGGCGCGCTGGCCGTGATGGTAAAATCCGACGCGTGCTGCTCCTCAATCAGCTTGTGCAAGGCCAGCGTAGCAAAGCCGCCCTCCGAGTAACCCAGCAGGAAATTCTTATCATTCAGCTGAATCTTCTCCTGCCTACAAAACTCGCGCGCCGCCCGCATCATATCCAGCGAGGCCGAAGCCAACGAAGCAGCATGCTCATATGGGTGCGGTAAGCTCTTGGAAGCGCCATAGCCAATATAGTCAGGAGCCACCACCAAGTAGCCCGAAGATGCCAGCACCGATATAGCTGTATATACTTCGCCGCCGGACCGGTAGTAGGAGGGAGCCCGCGCTTCGTCTTTAGGCGAAATGGTACCGTGCTGATAGCTCAACAGCGGCAGCGGCTGCGTAGCTACCGGCACCAGCACCGCGCCTGAGGCCGTCACAGGTTGACCATTGGTATTAGGCGTAGTGTACGTCAGCTTATACACCCGAATCGAGTACTTCGTCAGGGCACTGACGATGGGCAAATCGGGTACGCGGCCAGCCAGCGTGCTCGGTGTGTATTCCCCAATGAGGGTGCTGCTAAGCAAGCGGCTACTTGCTACCGGAGTGATAGGTGCCGCTGGAGCGGTAGGCGTAGCGGCTTCTAAAGCCGGTTCCTTCGTGCAACTCAGGCCGGGCGCCACCATCAAGCTCAGCCAGAAAAGGAAGGCGAAATGGGACAAGCGGCGGCTATTGATTTTCAAAGACATTAGGAGGTTGTTGAGGGCAAGCTTCCTTCATAACACCGTTCAGCTCAAAAGATTTCGTGCTATCATAGAGAAAACGGGTAGCCTTATTTCAGCGGCCGTCTTTATGATATTCAATTAAAACTAAAGAATTAGTTGTATAACTAAACAATTAGTTATACATTCATCTATCTCAAAAAGCCCCCCATGCAAACCTTTCCTGAGCTAACCCGCGCCGAGGAGCAAGTGATGCAGGTGCTATGGCAGCGCGGCCCTTCTTTCGTGAAAGAAGTGGTAGCCGAAATGCCTGCCCCGCAGCCCGCCTACAACACTGTCTCCACTATTATTCGCATTCTGGAGCAGAAAGGCTTTGTGGGCCATGAAGCCTTCGGTCGGACGCACCGCTACCAAGCGCTAGTAGCGCAGGATGAATACCGCCGCTTCTCGTTGCGCAAGCTGTTGGGGGGCTATTTTGAGAATTCGTTTCCGCAACTGGTGTCCTTTTTTGCGAAGGAAGAAAACCTCGATGCCGCGCAGCTCGATGAGCTGCTCCGCCACGCTACCCAACCTCCAACTACCGACTCCGATGAACCCAATCAGCCTGCTTAAATGGATGGTGCTCAGTGCGTTGCTGCTGGGCGTGTGGTGGTTTTGCTACCACTTGGCCTTGCGCCGTGAGCGGAGCTTTGGCTACAATCGAGTGTTTTTGGTGCTGGGTCCATTGCTAGCGGTGGGATTACCGCTGCTCCCGCTGAGTTGGCCAAGCACTTGGGGGGCAAATTCAGGTCCGCTCCTGCCGGGTATCACAACCGTGCTATTGCCAACCGCCCAAGTGAATGCCCCTGCCAGCAATACGGTGCTCGACTGGTCGCTGTGGCTATGGGTGGGCTACGTAGGTGGGGTGCTGGCTATGATGGCGCGGCTAAGTTTCGGGCTGACTAAGCTGTGGCTCTGCACCCGCAATTTGCCCCGCGAAAAGCAAGAAGGCTACACGCTGGTACGCACCCAAGGGCTGCCGCCGACTAGCTCGTTTGGCCAAATCGTGTTTTGGGAGGATAGTCTGCCACTTAGCCCGGCAGAAGCTCAGCAAGTACTGCATCATGAGCTGGGGCATGTGCAGCAAGGCCACACCTACGACCGGCTGCTCCTGGAGGTGCTACGTGCCGTGCTCTGGTTCAATCCATTCGTGCACCTGTGCGCCCGTGCCCTGACCCTTACGCACGAGTACCTAGCCGATGCGGCCGCCCTGAGCGCTAATACTGCCTTCTCGAATACTGCTTCTCATTCCTATACCCATCTATTGGCTCGGCAAGTAGCCACCCGCCTCGGTTTCTCTATTCCGCTTGCGCACTCCTTCTCCCATACCCAAACATTACGTCGCATTGCCATGATTCACCGAACTTCCCCCATAAGCCGCTGGAAACAGTGGTTGGCTCTGCCGCTGGTAGCTGTATTAATGGTTACCGTCGCCTGTGAGCAGCACAAGGAATCAATTGCCCCTCACAAGGGAGCTTCTTCGCTGAATGCAGAAGTACCACCACCACCTCCACCGCCGCCCCCGGCACCCGATGCTGAACCGGCACCACCTCCGCCGCCACCTGCCGCTGCAACATCTACTACTCAAGACGCACGATATGCATATGAACAGGCAATGCTGCCATTACCTGAACCAGTGTTTCCTACAGGTAATAACGCTGACATAACGACGTTTATCCAAAGTAAGCTTCAATATCCAGCTGAGGCTATTCGCGACAAAGTAAAAGGAAGTGTTCACGTTGCTTTTACAGTAAAAGAAGACGGACAAGTGGCGGACGCTAATGTCCTGCAGGGGATAGGATCAGGTTGTGACGAGGCTGCATTAAAAGCGGTCCGCCAATTGCCACGTTTTATGCCTGGTAGGCAGAATGGCAAGCCTGTACCGGTGCGCTTCATAGTGTTCGTTCAATTCGCGCCTTACTCTGCTCCAATCAGTAATTTATTTGGCGGCTTAACTGGTTTAAAAGGTTGCTAAAGTAGAATTCGGAGGCTCCCTAGAGCCTACTAAAAGAAGAAACTGCGTGAAAAGCTCCGAATATTGTCGGGGCCTTTCTGCGTTTGGGTCAACGCTAACTGCCCGAAATGGGCTAACTTGCGGGTAGTTTTGGCCTTCTAATCAAGCTTCATCCAGTGTTGTTACCGTTTTCGCCGCGTCACGCCATAGTGGCCGCCACCTTAAGCCTCTTTTCTCTTTCTGCCTTGCCCGGCTGCGGCACCCGCACCGATGGAGAAGCTACTGCCGCCAAAGCCTCCGTGGAGGCTGCCAAGCCTGTTGTCGTTGACTCAGCGGCGCTGAAAGTAGCTGCCATGCGCCGCGACTCGCTCAAGGCCGACTCTATTGTAAAAGCCAACGGCCAGCTGCCAGGAGCCATTCTGCCCGGCAAGCGCATCGTGGCTTTCTACGGCAACATCCGGGCGAAAGGTATGGGTATTCTGGGCCGTGAGCCGAAGGATCAGATGTTCCGCAAGTTTGACAAAGTGCTGGCTGAGTGGCAAGCCGCTGACCCGAGCATTCCGGTGCAGGCTGCCATTCACAACGTGACCATTACGGCCCAGGGGGCGCCTGGTAAGGACGGTAAATACCGTCTCATGAACTCCAAAGCCACCATTGAAGAGGTTATCCGCTGGGGCAAGGAGCACAACTGCATTGTATTCTTGGACGTGCAAGTGGGCCTGAGTAACCTGGAAAATGAGCTGCACAAGCTGGAGCCCTACCTTAAGGACCCTATCGTGCACATGGGCATCGACCCGGAGTTTGCCATGGAAACCAAAGGCGTGCGCCCCGGCAAAAAGATCGGCACGTTCGACGCCAAAGACGTGAACTACGCCGTGAAATTTCTGGCCCGCATCGTGAGCGAGAACAATTTGCCCCCAAGGTGCTCACCGTGCACCGCTTCACCCAGGGCATGGTTACCAACTACAAAAACATCAAGCTAGACCCCCGCGTGCAGATCGTGATGCATATGGATGGCTGGGGCGACCCCATTCTGAAGAAGGACTCCTACAAAGCTTACATTCAGAAAGAGCCCGTGCAGTACACCGGCTTCAAGCTGTTCTACGAGTACGACAACCGCCCTGCTCCGCACCACATCATGACGCCGACGGAAGTGCTGGCCCTCACGCCAAAGCCCATGTATATTCAGTACCAGTAGGCTACGAGATTATAAAAGGTAAAAAAGCCCCCCAGAGCAACTCTGGGGGCTTTTTTTGTGTCAAACAAAGTGAAAGTACTAATGGTGCGCCAGCGTTAGTGGGCCGCGTTTAGATCAACGGCTTGACCGGGCCGATTGCGCTTGATCATGAACATAAGCGGCAGACAAAGCAGAAAGAAAGCACCAATAAGCAGGAAGGTTTGGGCGTAAGTAATGATGGCCGTTTGCTTCATCAGAGAGCCCTCTAAGGCCGCGTAGGCCTGCTGCTGAGCCTGCACGAAGCTGGCGCCTTTAGCCATAAAGCTGGCAATAAAACCTTGCAGACGCTGCTGAGTTTCCGGGTCGTACAAGGAAATATTGGGCAACAGCGACACGCGATTCTGCATCATGGAACGCTCCAGGTAAGTGCCTACCAGCGCCACTCCAAACGAGCCGCCCAACTGACGAATCATCCCGGTAAGACCCGCCGCCTGCCCGGCATCTTTACCGCTGATACCGGATAGCGACATCGTTGTAATGGGCAAGAAAAGTAATGCTAGCCCAAAGCCCCGCAGCATAAGCGGCCAGAAAAAGTCACTTTCGCCGGCCAATGGGGTAATGCGTAAGCTCATCCAGTACGAGAAGATAAAGAAGCAGATGAAGCCCACAGGCAGAATATATTTCTGCGGTATGCCCCCCTGAATCATCTTCCCCACCACCGGCATCATAAAGCCCGACAGCAAAGCACCCGGTAACAACAGATACCCCGTTTGCGCGGCCGTAAAGCCCAGAATTCGCTGACAGAAAATTGGGAAGATGAACACGGACGCAAACAGTCCGAAGCCCAGAATAAACGACAGGAAGGCACCAATGGCCAAGTTGCGGCTACGCGTGAGTACCCGTAAGTCCACGATGGGCTGCTTGGCCGTTAGCTCCCGCCAGATAAAGCCGACCACGCCAATGACAGAAAATACAGTGAAGACGTTGATATAGAGGCTCTCAAACCAGTCCTCACTTTCGCCCTGCTCTAGCACTAGCTGCAAGGAGCCAACCCCAAGAATCAGCAGGAAAATACCCGACCAGTCAATCTCGCGTAGCGGCCTTGGAATCGCATTTTTGATGCGCTCGGGGTCGCGGATGAACAGCATGGTGAAGATGGAGGCGAAAATGCCCACCGGCACGTTCACGTAGAAAATCCAGGGCCAATCGAAGTTATCCACGATGTAGCCGCCCAGTGTGGGGCCAATGGTGGGGCCAATGATGACGCCCATACCAAATATTGCCTGGCCGAGTGCCAGCTGCTTGGGCGGAAAGGTGTCAATCAGAATAGCCTGCGAAGTAGCCATAAGGGCTCCACCCCCAACACCCTGAATGAAGCGGAAAGCCACCAGCTCCCAGATGTTGGTACTTTGTCCGCACGCCACCGAGGCGAGGGTGAACAGTATCACCGAGAACAGGTAATAGTTTTTGCGGCCAAACTGCTCAGCCAAAAAGCCCGTCATCGGAATCACGATAACGTTGGCAATGCCGTAGGAGGCCACCACCCAGCTTACTTCCTGCTGCGTGGCCGACAGGTTGCCCATCATCTGGGTAAGAGCCACGTTCACGATGCTGGTGTCAATTAGTTCCAGCAAGACGCAGAGGACCACCGTCACGACGATGATCCACTTGGTAAATCCGGTTTCCATGTAGGCTGTTACTTGGTTTCCACCGTGGCCGTCACGCTCATGCCGGCACGCAGGGGATGCTGAGGATCAACTTTGTCGAGCACAATTTTGACCGGCACGCGCTGGGTTACTTTCACGAAGTTGCCGCTGGCGTTGTCGGGGGGCAAAAGGGCGAAGCGGGCACCCGTCGCCGCCGAAAGCGACTGAATGTGGCCTTCAAATTCTTCGCTAGGGTACGCGTCAACCTCTACCGCTACCTTCTGGCCCTCGCGCATGTTTTCCAGTTGCGTTTCCTTGAAGTTGGCAATAACCCAGGTATTGCCGCTGGCCACAAGTCCCATAATCTGCTGACCCGGTGACACAACCTGCCCGGGCTGTACGCTTTTCTTGCTTACAATCCCGTTGCCGGGTGCGGTGATGGTGGTATAGCTTAGCTGTAGTTTAGCATTGTCGAGGTCAGCTTGGCGCTGCTTTACTACGGCTTCGGCCACGGCTACTTGCTGCTGCGCGGCGGCTACCTGCTGGCGGGCTACCTGCACCTGGTCGGCGGCCGTAGCACGCTGCGCGCTGGTAGCTTTCAAGTTAGCTTGCACCGCGTCGTACTCGCTTTGCGGAATGATGTCTTGCTGACGGAGGAAAGTGCTGCGCTGCAAGTCTTTTTGGAGCCGGGCGCGGTTGGCTTCGCTTACTCCAATCGTCGATTGGGCGGTGCGCACATTGGCCTGCGCCGTGCCTACTCCGGCGCGAGCCGCCACTACATTGGCCTGAGCCGCTGCCAGAGCCGCCTCCGCAGCATTCACGCGCTGTTGGTAGTCGGCCTGATCGAGAGTCACGAGTACGTCACCCTTCTTTACGAGTTGATTGTCCTGCACTTTTACTTTGAGCACCGGGCCACCTACGCGGGGCAGAATGGGATATACATCGCCTTCCACCTGAGCATCGTCGGTTTCCTCGTGCGTTTGCCCAAACTGGTAGCGCTGCCAGCCAAAATAGCCCCCACGAGGAGTAGCAGGGCCAGAATAACGAGAATAAAAGGGCGCTTTGAGCGGCCTTCCGGTGCCTCAATTTCCGGTGTGTAAGCCGAATCTTGGTGAGGAGCAGAAGCTACAGCCGGCGCTTTTTGAACGGGGGTTGCCATATAAATTACTTGGTTATGCGTGTTTTGAAGTTGGTAGTAAGCCGCTGGGGGGCTTTTTTGAATAGCTAGCAGTAGGGAGCTACAAAGCCATTATTAACAAATTGTCAGGCCGATTGGCGGAGTGTTTCGGCGGGCCGGCACTTCATCAGGAAAGTAGCGCAAGGCGCCGTGCGCACTACCGATTCGGCCGTATTTCCCATCAAGAAGCGCGTAAGACCAGTTTGGCCATGCGCCCCAATAACGATCATATCAGTAGTGTGGCGCTTAGCCTCGGCTACGATCTCCTGGGCGGCGTCGCCGTGTAGGATGACCGTGCTGACCTGGGCACCAGCTAGCTTGGCGGCGGCATGATGGTGGGCCAACTGGCTAGCAATATCAAGGTCCGATACGGCCATAGCCAACGTGGGCTGCGGTTCCAGCACGTGCAGCAAACGCAGTTCCGCTCCGGTACCGGCCGCCAGCGCGGCCGCATACGCCACCAGACGCTCCGTAGCCGCCGAAAAGTCAATCGGGCAAAGAATGGTGGTGTGAGTCATGGCTGAAAGGAAAACGAGGTGCGCACTATTACCAGATCTGCTCGCCGGTGGCGCGCTTCAATTGGTACTGGCCAAGCGTATAGTTATAAATAGCCTGTAAGCGGGCTAGCCGAGCCTGTGCCAGCGAGGTTTCGGCATCAAGCACGTCGAGGTTGGAGCCTACGCCGTAGCGGTAGCGCGACTGCGCCCGCGTGAAGGCATCCGTGGCCTGATTAATCTGCTGCAAGGCGTTGTCGTGGCGCGCCGCGCTTGCCTGCATATTGTTCAAGGCCTGCTGCACATCGGCCCGAATTTGCTCCTGCGTATCCTGGGTGCGCGCCTGCGTGCCCCGAATGGCAGCCAAGGCCTCTACCCGCTGGTTCTTATTCTTGTTGCCATCATAAATGGGCACAGAGAGCTGCACGACGCCCACTGAGTTCGGCCGGATCTGGTCGAGGTTGGGCTGGTAGCCGTTTTTGGCCCCCAACTGAGCCCCAACACCAAGTATTGGCTTGTTGCTGTGCTCAATAAACTTCAGATTCAGATTAGCGGTGTTTTCCGCGTCGCGCGCCAGCTTTACCTCCGGCCGATTCTCGCTCGCCTGCGCTAAGGCTGCATTTACGTCAACAGCCTGCGGCTGATAAGCAAAAGCGCCCCGCACGGGTACGTTCTCATATTCCGGCTTGTGCAGGAGGCGCGCCAGCTGCACCTGCTGGTTGCGGAGCTGGTTTTGCAGATCAATCTTAGTGTTCTGAGCCTGCGTAATGCGCACCTGCGTGGTCGTCACATCAAAACGGGTGCTAACACCGCCTTCCACGCGCTTTTCCATTTCGCGCTGGTGCTGCTGCAAAGAAGCAATCTGCGCATCCTGCACCTTAATGCTTTCGCGCACAAACAGAATATTGTAGTACACCTGTGCCGCGGAGTAAGCCAAATCGCGACGAGTTAGGTTTACTTGGTCGGCGGCCGCTATCCGTCGGCTTTCAGCCAAATTGTACGAGGCATTCTTCTTTCCGAAGTCAAGAATACCGTACTGCAGCGTGATGTGGGCGTCGTAATTGTTGTTAGGAGCAAATTGAAACTCCGGCGAGTCTGGAGAAAGCTGAAGCTTCACCACCGGGTCGATACGAGTATAGGTAGCGGTGCCTGTTATCTGGGGCAAAAAGCCCCCCCGCGTCTGGGTTACGCGGCTGGCAGCGGCATTTACTTCCTCTTCTAGTGTAGTAATGGCTGGGTTAGCATCGAGCACCGCGCGAATTGTGCCATCCAAAGCCAGAGAATCAGAGATAGTTGGCGTTTGCGCGTGTACTGCCCCAACTGTCATAGACAGCCCAAGAGTTAATAGCGGAGCAATAATAGTTAGTCGAGAAAACATGGTTGAAGCAACTGTTGTTGCTGCACTCATAACCAACCATGTGCCAAGTGATTAAAAGATTTTTAATGCATTAAAATATGTCTACTACACGCTCCAATCGCATAAAATTAGTTTATAGGTAGCTGTTTATTGCTGCTTTATACAAAAAATAATTCCTCATATTTGAGAATATCCTCATTATATATCCTGATATTTAAGGAGAAAATTTGTTCCTTTTATGCCTGATCAAGACGACTCATTGCTGCTCTATATCAACGAAGCCATTGCTACGACTCGTGATAAGGATACGCTGTTCCGCAACGTGACGGAGAAGCTCCGGCTGATATTCCCTTTTGACGCAATCACTATTCTGACACTGGATGCGGACCATCAATACCGTCGCGTTTTTCTGCGAGACTACTTAGGGGAAGTGCAGTTGCCATACATGGCGGGGAACAAACCCAGTCAGATGCCCGTGGAGAACACCCCAATCGAAACGTTTATTCGTCAGCCACACCTGCAGCAATTCGACTTGACAGAATTGCTCAAGGCGTATCCGGATTTTCAACCTTTTGAGTCGTTGTTGGCGGGCGGAATGCGTTACCTGACGGTTGTGCCACTGCGCACTAGCGGGCGGCTGGTAGGGCTGCTGTCGCTGGTGGCGCGTCGGCGGCCAGATTTCTCACCCTCTGATGGCGATTTGCTGGAGAAAATTGGAAGCCTAGTAGCCGTGGCAGTCACCAATGCTCTGGCCTTCGAAGATATTGCGCGCCGCCAGCAGGAAACGGCGATGCAATTGGCCTTGAATAATGCGCTTCTGAGCATTAAAGAAAGGGGAGAACTGTTTCGCACAATCGCGACGGAAATCAATCGGGTGGTGCCTTGCGACTATTTTGGGGTGCGAGTGCGTCTGCTCACTACGCCGGGCCGGGCCTTCGCTGAGTTTGGCAAAGATGCTGCTGGCCACTTCGTGGCCCTCGACGAAAACCGGTGGGATGATCTGCCGAACGCGGAAGCAGCCCGTCAAGCCGCCGCCGACCTATTTTCGAAGCCAGGATTCTATGTGGGGGACAATTTTGATGAGCTAGCCAAACACTACGACCTGATGCGCTACATCCGCGAACAGCGTGGTACCCAATCGGTACTTTACGCCCCGCTGGATGTACATGATGAGCAAACGGCTACCCTGATACTTTCGAGCAAAGACCCTTTCGCTTTCACGGAGGAGACGTTGGCCTTGATGCTTAATCTCGTGCCCCAAATCCAATTGGCCGTGCAGAACGTCTTTGCCTTCGAGCAAATTGAGGCGTTGCGGGCGCAGCTGGAGCAGGAAAAAACGTATTTGCTGGATGAAATTAACACCACGGGCAAATTTGAGGATTTCGTGGGCTCAAGTGCCGTGATGCAGCAAGTGCAGGTGCGTATTGCGCAAGTAGCGCCCACCGACACGACGGTGCTGGTAACGGGCGAAACAGGTACCGGCAAAGAGTTAGTGGCCCGCGCTATTCACAACCTATCGACCCGCAAAGAGCGCGCGCTTATCAAGCTCAATTGTGCGGCTTTGCCCGCTCAACTAATCGAGAGTGAGTTGTTTGGCCACGAAAAAGGCGCGTTTACCGGCGCCCACGACCGGCGTATCGGTAAGTTTGAACTAGCGGATGGCGGCACCATTTTCCTGGATGAAATCGGTGAGCTACCCCTTGATCTGCAGGCTAAACTACTGCGGGTATTACAGGAAAAGGAGTTTGAGCGCATTGGCGGCCGGCGCGTGATTCCAACCGACGCCCGCGTTATTACCGCCACCAACCGGGTGCTGGAAGACGAGGTAAGTGCTGGCCGCTTTCGCGCCGATCTATACTATCGGCTCAATGTGGTTCCTGTTCGGCTGCCAGCGTTGCGGGAGCGGCCTGAGGATATTGAACCACTCGTTCGCCACTTTCTGGACCGCCTCAGCCGGAAGCTGGCCAAACCCGTGCGGGGGCTGCGCGAGCGAGATTTGCGAGCCCTGCGGCAGTATACCTGGCCAGGCAATGTGCGCGAGCTAGAGCACGTGCTGGAACAGGCCGTGATAGTGTCGCAGGGGGCTTTTCTGGAATTTGCGGGCTTCTCCGCTACCCGAGCTCCCACCGCCAAACCCACTGATGCGGCTCCGCTTAAAACGCTCAAAAACCAGGAGCGCGACCATATCTTGGCTGCTCTGCAGCGCACGGGTGGCCGGGTAAGCGGGCCAAATGGCGCGGCAGTGCTATTAGATATCAACCCTAAAACGCTGGAAGCTCGCATGAAAAAGCTCGGCATTCGCCGAACGGTAGGCGTGGAAGAGTAGGGGGCTTTTATTGATAAAAATGCCGCGGCCTGGGTAGCGCTACAACCAGGCTGGCTATTTCTTCCTTCTGCATGAAACATATCTTGTTGTTCTCCATATTGTCTTTCCTGACTACCTGTGCTGTTAAGCCTGCTGCTACCAGCCGGCCGGGGTCGGTGCTGCCCGACTTCACCAATTACCCCGTGTACTATGGGCCCGATCTGGGACTCACGTTTCAAGGGGGGCGCGCCACGTTGCGGGTGTGGGTACCGACAGCCGACGCACTCCACCTTAAGCTGTACACAACCGGCACGGGAGGGGAGGCTGTGGCCGATTTTGCCATGCGCAAGGCTGAAAGCGGCACCTGGGTTTTTACTTTACCCCCGCAACCAGCGGGCCGATTCTATGTAGTTCAAGCCACTATTGGGGGGCAAAAAATGGCCGAAGTGCCTGACCCTTACGTGCACGCCGTGGGCCTGAATGGGCAGCGCGGCGTGCTGCTTGATCCGGCTACGGTTAACCCGATGGGCTGGCTGGATGACCAACGGCCAACCCTGGCCAAGCCGACCGACGTGATAATCGGGGAGCTGCATCTACGGGACTTGTCTATGCACCCTGAATCGGGCGTCGAGCATAAGGGCAAATACTTGGGGCTAACGGAGTCTGGAACCCAAGGTCCCGATGGCGTGAGCACGGGCCTCGACCATCTGACGGAGCTGGGTATCAGTCATGTCCATCTGCTGCCGACCAACGATTTTGCTTCCATCGACGAGAGTAAGCTGAGCGAAAATCGCTACAACTGGGGCTACGAGCCTTTGCATTTCTCGGTGCCCGAAGGATCATTTGCCACCGACCCCGCCGACCCTGCTGCCCGCATCCGGGAGCTGAAACAGGTGGTGCAGGCATTGCACCGGGGCGGCCTGCGCTTGGTGCTCGATGTGGTGTACAACCATACTACTGACGCCGCCCGCACTAGCTTTGAGCAGTTGGTACCCGGCTACTACTACCGACACAATGACGACGGCAGCTACTCCAACGCCACCGCCTGCGGCAACGAAATTGCCTCGGAGCGGCCCATGGTGCGTAAGTTGATCGTGGAGTCGGTGGCATACTGGGCCCGCGAGTATCACGCCGATGGGTTTCGGTTTGACCTGATGGGGGTGCTGGATATTGAAACCATGCGCGCCGTGCGCGTAGCCCTAGATCAGCAGGACCATAGTATTCTGATGTATGGCGAGGGTTGGACCGCAGGCCCCAGCCCATTGCCCGAAACAGCTCGCGCGGTAAAAGCAAATGTGCAGCGACTAGAGCGGATTGCCGCCTTCAGCGACGAGTTGCGCGATGGAGTGCGTGGGCATGTGTCGCGGCGCGAGGAGCCGGGCTTCGCCAGTGGGCATCCGGGGCTGGAGGAAAGCGTGAAGTTTGGTATTGTGGCCGCCACCGAGCACCCCCAGATTGATTGCTCGAAGGTGAATTACAGCAAAACGTCCTGGGCCGCGTCGCCTGCCCAGACTATCAACTACGTGGCCTGCCACGATGACCAATTGCTTTGGGATAAGCTACAGTCATCGAACCCCGGCGCAACGGAAGAGGAGCTTATTCAGCGGGATATACTCAGCAACACCATCGTGTTCACCTCGCAGGGAATCCCGTTTTTGCCTATCGGCGACGAGTTTCTGCGCACGAAAGGCGGCTCTCACAATTCCTTCAACCAACCCGACAGCGTTAATCAAATTGACTGGGGCCGCAAAGCCCGCTATGCGCGGGTGTATGCGTTCTACCGCGAACTGCTGGCGTTGCGGCGAGCACATCCGGCGTTTCGGTTGCCCACTCGCGAATTGGTACAGCAGCACCTCGAGTTTTTGCCCAATTTGCCCCCCGGCACCATCGCCTACCGCCTCCGCGACTACGCCGGCGGCGATACATGGCGCAACATTGTCGTGGTCTTCAATGGCAACAAAGCGCCAACTGCCGTCACGGTGCCGGCTGGTAGCTACACGGTGGTGCTGCGCGGCGACCAGTTAGTACCAGTTGGTATCGAAAAATTGCCCCCCAGTGCTAGCCCATTCGCGCTAAAAATGCCCCCCAGCACGGCCATGATTCTGGTGGAGAAATAAGTAGGCTCAAGGGTAGGTAAGGTAATGCTACGCCACGATTATTTCGTGCTTGCTGAGCAAACCAGGTAAGCCTTCCAGACTGAAGCGGGCGCGCTTTACTACGTTCATATCGGGGTCGATGAGGAAGCCGGAAGCGGTGGTAAAATCGGTGGCGGTGAGCTGAGTTTGCTCGAAAACTGCCCCGGTTAGGTTACACTCCTGAAAGACTGCTTCCGTCAAGTCGGTATAGCTGAAATCGGCCTCGGTCAGCACACAGTTCGCGAAGCGGGTGCCGCGCATGCGCTTGCCGTGGAAGGAAGCGTAGGGAAGCTGGCAATGCGTAAACTCCACTTCAAACCACATATCCCGGCAGGCCGCAAACTGCACGCCCGAAAGCTTACACTCTCGAAACGACACATTCTGCAAGCCTGCACCGGCCAACGTTGCCAATGATAGATTACAACGCTCAAACAGGCAGTCGATAAAGCGTTTATCGGTGAAGTCGGCGCCCGAGAAGTCGCAAGCCACGAACCGACATTGCTCCATTTCTTGCTGAGAGGCAATTTCAGCCGCAGTCCACCGCTCAAACACATTCTCAAGTGAAAAAACGAGTGCTTTTTTGACGGTTGGAGTGGCGCGCCGTGGTTTCATTGAACTGAAAATAAAGTGCTTTGTGTCACGTGCTTTAGTCGAGCGAACGGCCATGAAACAGCAGGTAGCCAATATGGCCAAACACCCCAAAGCGCTTGGCTGAGTCGTCGTAGTATATGCCGTGCAGAGCCAGGGGCCCAACCGGCGTCTGATACACGAAACCTGTGCTAGCCGTCAGGCGAGGCCGATCGAAGCCGGACTTTTGGAGTGCACGCTGGCCTTCGCTGTCGCGCAGAGGCTTATACACGAGGTGGGCAAAAGCCTCGGAGCGCCATTCTAACTTACTAGCCAGCAGGCTCTGGGAGAAGCGCAAACCAGCGGCGGCGTAGCGCGGCGAGCGATAGTTATCCAGAAATAGCGTGCGCGAATCAACGAGGGGGGCAAATGTCGGTGAGGTCGTCTGGGAGGAGCGGAAGTTGGCAAAGCGCGCCTGTCCGCTGACAACTACTTCGCCAAAATAGCCCCAGATCTGCTTTTTGCTGGGCAGCATAAAATACTGCTCCGTAGTAGCTGAGAACTGTAGCCATTGGTGGTTGTCGCGGTACTCGTTCTCAAATACTGAGGTGGAGCCGGGGCTATATATCTCAGTACCTTGCACGCCGCGTATACTAGCCAAGGCTCGGCGCCCAGCCGTAGGGTATTGCTTGCGATTCAGGGAGTTGCGGCTGTAGCGGACCGCCGCTGTCAGGCCGCGGAAGCTGGTGCGGTCCAGTACGTCGCTGGAGGATACTTCGCGGGTATTGGCGTAGTTATCTTGGTTGCCAAAATAGCCCGCCTCCAACGAAACCCGACTGCGGTAGCGGGGGCTAATCCCAATCTGCACGCCTAAGGCTAAGTCGCTCTGCTCAATTAGCGTATTCTGAATATCACGTCCCAGCAGGCCGCCGGTTTTCTGATAGCTCCAGTTATTATAAGTCACGCTGGGCTCCACGAAGAAGGGCAGCTTCTCTGGAATACTCACCCGAAACCGGCCCTGCACCGCATTATAAAAGCGCCCCAGATTAGCATTTACGGCCGCCGAATACAGGTATTTAGTCAGCCAGCGGTACTCTAACCCCACATAAATATTGTCCACGGCGCGGGTAGCCAGTACAAAGCCCGCTTCGGCCGACAGGTTGTTATTCTGGCGGGCATCGATGTTGAATACATAGCCCTGCCGGTCCTGATCGTAGCGAATGCGCGGGTAGATATTGCGAAAAAAGTCGTCGGCCGCGAGGCGGTAGTAGCCTTCCTCAATCTCGTCGATGGTATAGCTGCGGCCCTCCCGCCGGAAAAACCGGCTTACGTAGGTGTTTTGCTTTTCGGCCAGACCCTGCACCGTGATGCGTTTAAAAACCGGACCGGGGGCCGAATTCTGAAACTCGCGGCGGCGGCTGGCCAGCGCCAGTGTATCGACGCGGCGCGGAATGCGGTGTAACATCTGCGTGAGCTTATCCTGCGCCGCTTTTTCGCCCAGTTCGATCAGCTCGCGCACTTTGTCGAAGTCGGTGGCTCCGTAGCCTTCCAGATCAGGCTGAATGAATACTCCGTTTGGCCCTACGGCCAGCGTATCGGCTACGTCGGCGCCCAAAAAAACGATGGAGCCCAGTAGCAGCTCGTCGTCCTTCTCAAATGGGTACTTTTTGTACGCCACATCGCCCACGTTCACCCCAATGATAATATCAGGCTGAAATGCGGACCGCATAACATCGGTGGGGAAGTTGTTGTAGATGCCCCCATCAAAAAGATAGCGGCCATCGGGGTTGCGGATGGGGCGAAATACCAGCGGCACTGCCATCGAATTGCGCACCGCATCGGCAAGCGAGCCACTTTCCTGTACTACTTGCTTGCGGGTAAATACCTCAGCAGCAAGGCAGCGGAAGGGAATAAACAGATTGTCGAAATCGTAGTTGGCGGCCGCGGCAGCTGGCGCCAGAAACTTGGCCAGCGCAAAGTTTAGGTTAACGTCGTTGATCAGATTGGGCGAGATACGCGTGTTCAACGACGAGTCGATGGCTACGCCCACGCGCAAAGCCGCCGGGGAAGCATCAGCGTTCAGATAGTTGAAGGCTTTGTCTTGGAGTTGCTCGCCGGACACCCAGTATTGAAAGTCGGGGTCCATCACGATTTCCTCGATTTCGGCTGGCGAATAACCCGCCGAATACATAGCGCCTACCACCGAGCCCATGCTGGTGCCAATGATGTAGTCGATTGGTATCTTGTTCTTCTCCAGAACTTTCAGTACGCCCACGTGCGCCAAACCCTTGGCGCCGCCGCCGCTTAGTACTAAGCCAACTTTCTGCGCTTGAACTGACAGAGTGGGGCCGCTGAGTCCCAAGATTAGGAAGCAGAAAAAAAGAAACCAGTTACGTAACATAGGTAGGAAGTAGCACAAAAAAGCCCCCAGGAGCAGGTAGCCGACGCAAGTTGGCGCGACCGGTGAGCAAATTACCGCTTTCCAACGGCACTACCGTTTAGCTTACCATTTGCGAAAGATGACATATACTGCCGCCACCAGCAGCCCGAAGCCCACTACATGGTTCCAGGCCAGCTTATCAGTTTTGAAGACGTACACCGCGCACAGCGTGAAGACGCTCAGCGAAATGACCTCCTGAATAACCTTAAGCTGAAACAGGTTGAATGGTCCGCCATTTTCATCAAACCCAATGCGATTGGCGGGTACCTGAAAAACGTATTCAAAAAACGCTAGGCCCCAGCTCACCAGAATCACGCCAACCAACCCCAGCCCGTGTAGCCAGGTTATTTTCTTGAACTGCAAATGCCCGTACCAGGCAAACGTCATGAATAGGTTGGAAATCGTAAGCAGCAGAATAGTATAGAGGGCTTTCATACGTGTAAGAGGGAATGTCATTTTAGTCCTCGTGGCCCGGAATACTGCGCTGGGGGGCTTTTTTCAATTCCGTGCTTTCCTTATCCAAGCGGCGTTGCTCAGCAGCAGAAATGCTGGGGGGCAAATTTTTCAGATCGGGCTGGCCGGCGTTTACCCAGCAGGTGTACCAGAAAGCCCCCACAAGCTGCACGGCCCGCCGCATTTGCCGTTCTACCTGCCCATGCAGGCGCTCGTGATAAGCTCGGCTAAACTCGCGCGAATACACCCGCACCGCGCCCTGAGCACCGCGCTCCTCAAAGCCGTATTTCTTGTCGTCGGGAAAACGGCTGGTCAACTCCCGCTCAAACCGCAACACCGAATCTACTGCGGCATTAGAACGGCCCACGGCTTCCCAAATGCTGAAGGCGGGGTTATCAAGGTAGGGTGCCGGGCCAGTGAAAAAATCATAATTCGCACTCAGCAATTCTGGCAAACGACTTTCCCACAACCCATGAATACCCCGCTGACCGGTCAGTTGGCCGTTATAGTTGCGGGTGCTGTGCAGCGGCACGCAAGCGTCAGCAACGTAGTGCCCCAAGTCGGCGGAAAGGTGCAGAATGCGGTCAGCGTCGCGGGTGCGGAAAGCCTCGGTCAGTTGAAGTTGCATGCGCGCCACGTGCCACGGTACAATGCCGTGCCGCTGCAAAGTGTCTTCGCCATAGCGCGCTACGGCGTCGGCCCAGCTACGGGGCAAACGCACTATCGCGCTGTCGCCATAAGCATCCACGTCCAAGAAGTGACGAGCTGCCTCACCCGGTACCACGGCCCGGCGTTGGTCAGGCCGGGTGGCGTGGTCGGTGAGATAGTCAATGTGCTTTTTGTAAAATCCCAGCAGCTCGGTCGGCAGGGTAAATACCGCCAGCCGATTGATCATGCGGTGCCCAAAAAATCCCCACGCCCGCGGCTGCAAAGGCAACAGCAGGAGCAACAGAAGCAGTGGGAGTTTCTTCATAATCGGTGGCTGGGGGGCTTTTTCTTATGGCTTAGCGCCGCCCTTGCCCTGCGAAGCGCAACCGATAATCGGCCTTCACATCGCCCTTACTGATGCGGGTGAGCTTGCCCTTGAGCAATTGCTTCTTGAAGCCCGACAAATGATCCGTGAACAGAATGCCTTCCAGGTGGTCGTACTCGTGCTGGATAACGCGGGCCGTCATGCCGGAGAAGGCTTCTTCGTGCACCACGCGGTTTTCGTCCTCATAACGCAGCACGATATTGGCTGGCCGGTACACCATCTCCCGCACGCCCGGAATGCTCAGGCAACCTTCTTCGAAGCCCCATTCCTCACCGGTTTCGCTCACCATCACGGGGTTAATAAAGGCCCGCTTTATTGGCTGGTCCTGGGGGGCATTTTCGGCAACTGAAGGAGCTTCGGCAGTTTCTTCCTCATCCTCATCTTCGTCGTCCAGCATAGGCGCCGAGTCGATAACAAACAAACGTACGCTGCGCCCAATCTGCGGAGCGGCCAAGCCCACGCCCCGAGCGTGATACATAGTGTCAAACATGTCGGCAATGAGCTGTTTCAGCTCTTTGGCATCAACATCTACTGATATGTCCTTGGCGGGTGTCTTTAATACTGGGTCGCCGAAGGCAACGATGGGATAAATCATCGGGAATTAAGGAAAGATTGCAAAATAAGCGTGGCACTCACGCGGTCGACGGTGGCTTTGTCGCGGCGGTCTTTCTTCGAAAGTCCCCCAGCCAGCATCGCGGCGTGCGCCATGCGCGAAGTGTAGCGCTCATCGAGCTCGTGCACCGGTACAGATGGCAGCTCGCGACGCAAACGCCGCACCAAACCAACCACAGCACTGGTCACATCCGTTGGCTCATTGAGCAAAGTGCGCGGCATCCCCACTACAATAGCTGCCAACGGTTCACGCTGGTGGTACGCCTGTACATAAGCCAACAGGTCCTGACTATGGATGGTTTCGAGGGGCGTGGCAATGAGCTGCAACGGGTCGGTCACGGCCAGTCCCACGCGCTTGTTGCCGTAGTCAATGGCAAGAATTCGGCTCATTGCATCGAGATGAAAATAGAAAGGTGCAGCAATCTGGCTACTCGCCCAAAGATACGGCACCTATCGCTATTGCTCGCCTCCATTAAGTTGATTTCTAGCCTTCCTAAACTGTAATGAGCTTTATTCTTTTTATTGGAAAGTTTATATATTTTCAGTGCAAGATTTTATTAATAACTCTGGTATAATGCCAGCGTATTTACCTTGTTATCTTATAAATATGTCTTACAAAATATAAAATTGCATTGTTATTTGAAAATAATGTAGGGGTATAAATAGGCATGATTTTCCCGTAATAGTTTTACTAGATTTGGAATGTTGCCTTGTCGCTAACTGCCGTTTATAGTTAAAACATCTACTCTTCCAGCCTTTTATGAACGCCAAGTCGAACACTGTTTCGACGCCTACTCCGGAGCTTACTCCGACGTCGGCGCCTCGTGCTTCCCGCTTCCAAGTGCGGCAGCCATGGCTGTTAGCGTTGGTACTAGCTGGCGGTATGTTGGTAGGTGCGAATCCATTTAGGCCCTCAGGCCAAAACCCCGATAGTACCTCGCGCGGCTATCTGAAGTTCAAAGAGATTTTGAGCTACGTAGACCGCGATTATGTTGATTCTGTTGATGCCGAAGCGCTTTCCGACTACGCCATTGGCCGTATGCTAGAGCGCCTCGATCCACACTCGGTATTTATACCAGCAAAAGAGCAAACCCAGGCTTCCGCCTTCCTTCAGAGTGATTTTGACGGCGTAGGAGTGGAGTTCAATATATTTCAGGACACAGTTACAGTAATAGCTTCGCTGGGGGGCGGCCCGGCGGAGCATGCTGGCCTTCAACCCGGCGACCAACTGCTGGCTGTGAATGGCGAGGCCGTATCTGGGGTGCGCATGACGACCGAGCAGGTGTATGGCAAACTGCGCGGTCCGCGGGCTAGCCGTGTGCAAATTCAGGTTCAGCGCCGTGGCTCACTCAAGCCACTGAACGTGACGGTGACCCGCGAGCGGGTACCAAATAATTCAGTGGAAGTAGCTTATATGGTCGATAACCAGACTGGCTATATCAAAGTGAGTCGGTTTGCCAACAATACCTATGAGGAGTTCAAACAGGCATTAGGTGATTTGCGCCGCCAAGGTATGTCGCGTTTGGTGCTAGACCTGCGGGGCAACCCCGGCGGCTACCTCGACCGCGCCACCAAAATGGCCGATGAGTTCATCGCCGGTACCCGCAAAATCGTGTATACCGACGGTAAAGGCGACCAATACGATACCCAAACCTACTCCCGCGTACTGGGCGAATTTGAAGAAGGTCCTCTGGTAGTGTTGGTAGATGAGGGCAGCGCCTCGGCCGCTGAGGTAGTGGCTGGTGCCTTGCAAGATCATGACCGCGCCCTGCTGGTAGGTCGGCGCACGTTTGGGAAAGGTTTGGTACAGCAGCCCATTGCTCTCAATGATGGCTCAGAACTGCGTCTGACTATCGCCCGCTATTATACGCCCTCGGGACGCTCTATCCAGAAATCGTATCAAGCGGGACACGCTGAGTATGAGCAGGAACTGGCCAAGCGTCAGCGCCAAGGTGAGTACTTCCACGCCGACAGTATTCACTTCGCTGACTCTCTGCGATATCGCACGATGCACGGTCGTACGGTGTATGGCGGGGGCGGTATCATGCCCGATTTATTTGTACCCCGCGATACCACGGCTTTCTCCAAGTATTTCCGCCGGTTGCAAAGCCGCAATCTGGTGCGTGAGTTCGCGCTGAAGTTTTACCAAGATCATCAGCCAGAGCTAGAAGGCCTTCGTTTTGAGCAATTCAATGCATCGTTTCGCATCACGGATACCCAGCTTCAAGCTCTAAGCACTTTAGCGGCCCGCGCAGGTTTGGTGGCCGATGCAGCTGGTTTGCGCCGGGCGGCTCCGCTCCTACGCACACAACTTAAAGCGCACATTGCCCGAAGTGCTTACGGCAAAAACGCCTATCACACGGTGTTAGCTGAGCAAGATGTAGAGTTTCAACAAGCATTGCGCGCTATTGATACGAGTACGGCCCAGCTTACTGGGAACTGAGCATAGTTCTTGCCTATCGTACGTTCGCCACCACTTAGCACAGAGAGTAAAGGTGGCGGATGGATAGGTAATTAATGGATTTAATTGATTGATGGGTGATTGTTGATAATGCTCCAACACCTGCTTAGGCTGTTTTTTTGGTGGAAAGCCCCGCCGTTACGGTAGACGCAATTAACCTTTTTCGGAAAACGAATGAGCGACGCACACAAAGATTTACAGCAGGCTTTAGAGCAATTCTGGAGCTATATGGCGCGGCGGCAGGGTGGAGCAGTATTGGTGGAAGAACTAAAGCTGAACTTCTGGGACGACGACCACGATACCATGGAGCGTCGGCGCTACCGCAGCGACCTGCACCGGGCCACTATATCCGAAATTGAAAAGCAGAACGGCGGTTGGGGCGACGTGAACGGCATTGACTTGCTGCTGGAAGCCATCACGGCCGACTATCTACATGAGGATGTTCTGTATGAGTGCCTCGAAACCCTTAAGCCTGCTCGTCGCACTATTCTACTGGAGCGTGGGTTGCTTTCGCCGCTCTACCACACGCGCTACCTGGCTGCTGAGCATGTAGCTCACTATATCATTCCTCATCGCACGGAATTGATGGAATTCCTTATCTGCCACGATGATCATAAGCTCGTCAGCCGATATGCACTCAATACATTGTCGGATTTGCACCCCGCAAAAGCAGTAGAATATGCGTTGCCTCGCCTTACCGATGAGGATGCGTATATGCGGCTGGCTAGCGTAATGGCGCTACAAGCAGCCGGGCATAGTTTACCAGCTGAGTTGGTAGCCGCCCTGCGCACCGATTCGAATGAGTATGTCCGCGAAGCCGCTACCGAGTTGGTAGTAGCTAAACAATAACCTCTTATCTATATCTATTTGCTAGAAATCTACTATTACTAAGTGCTAACAAGAAAAGGCCGGTTGCCTCTCCGTAAGGAGACGATCGGCCTTTTTGCGTTTAGTAGCTGTTATTCCCAGCTTTGTTTTGACACCTATAGCTTCCCGATCTCTATAGACGGCTGTTCTATTATTTCCGCTTGCTGGGGGGCAATTTTAGGTCCTGATAATAGAAGTTTTGTTCTAAACTGGTGAAGGGCTGACCATCTACTTCAGCATAGGGATAAACGAAATAATTTAGCGGCGCGCCTTGCTGGCGGGGAGCTAGTGTAAGGTCGCGGCCACGGGTCAGTTCCACGCGATTTTCATCGTGGGCTCCAAAAAAGTAGGTGCGCTGGGCCGGGTTTTTGGCCGCCTCCGACGCGTCGATAGGCACCCAGCCGGTTTCGCGAGTATAAAACTCGGCCCAGCAGTGATACCCTTTCACCTCGCCTGTACCGCGCTCGGGAGGTAGCGGAAAGCCAATGCTGAAGCGCGCCGGAATACCAAGGGCACGGCAGTAGCCAATAAAGACAGCGTGAAAATCGGTGCAGTTGCCGCGGCGAGCATCACAGGCGTAATAGATATCGCCACGCCCCCAGCCCTGACCCGTTTTATCGTACTTAACGGTAGAAACCACGTGGTTATAAATAGCCTGCGCCTTTTCGAGGTCGGTATGGGCATTGGCTTGCGAAACCACCTCATTTGCCCATTGCTTGATCTTACCATCCAAGGGCACAAGGCGGTCGGGCTCTAGCCAGCGGGCCATATTGGGGTCTCCAGCTTCGGTGTTCTTCGTAGCCGCCGCGGCTGACTTTGGTGCCACGGCAAGGTTCAGGTGCTCGCGCCGGGCTGCCTGAAAACGCACTGATACAGTGAAAGGCTCTGCCGACGGATTCATCACCTTCAGGTGCAGCATTTGGTTGTTGTACTGCGCCTTTACTACTTCGTACGGATGCGGAGACTGTATTTTTAAGTCGCTAATAGTTTGCGACTTATCGGAATGCGGTACCGGAAGCCACAGGTCGACGGCCTTGGCACCGGGGGGCAAATTGCGAACAGTCGTTTTGTATTCGAAAGCAAAGGTGCGAACGCGGGCCGGCTGGGGGGCTTTTTTAGCTGCTGACTCCGCCCACCGACCGGTGTGAGGAATAAAGGCAGTAAGCAAAAGCAGAAGAGCAAGTGGCCCAAGCCGTTTAGGCGAAAAAAAAGTACAAATCACAGTAGAGGATAGTTTTGCTACAAACTCCTGCTCCAATAAAAAGTTGGTGAGCAGCAGCTTATAAATGAAGCAGATACGACGGGCGATGTAGGTCTGCAAAGGTACGGCGCCAGCGTGAGGTGAGCTTCGCACGTAGCGTTTTTAGGGGAATTTGCCGACCTTCCAGCTTGCATTACTAGGCAATCCCACCCTTGCTTTCCCTATTTCTATGGCTTACTACCACCGCCTCGGCCAGATTCCGCGTAAGCGCCACACCCAGTTTCGTCAGCCCGATGGGTCGCTGTATGCGGAGCAGCTTGTGGGCACGCTCGGTTTCCACGGCGTCTCTTCCTTGCTTTATCATATTCACCCGCCCACTCAGATAAAAGAGGTTGGTGAGCCAGTGCCCTATAGCGCAAAACTGCTAAAGGACAGAGCATTACAGCCTAGCCATCTGCGCACCCTCGCCCAAACCACTACGGGTGGCGACTATCTGCAGGCCCGGCAGACGCTGATGGGCAACGCAGACGTGATGCTCAGCATTTGTAACCCTACGGAGCGCCGCATGCAGTACTACTACAAAAACGCGTTGGCCGATGAGGTGATTTTCGTGCATGAAGGCCGTGGCGAGCTGTGGAGTCAACTAGGAAAAGTCAGCTTCGAGCCCGGCGACTACGTTGTGGTCCCGCGCACCATTATTCATCAATTTCATTTCGAAGAAGGGCCTGTGCGCCTGCTCATTATTGAGTCGTTCAGTCCCATCGAAACGTGCCGACGCTACCGCAACCACTTCGGGCAACTGCTGGAGCATTCTCCTTACTGTGAGCGGGATATGCGACCGCCAACTGAGTTGATCATGGAAGAAGAGCCCGGCGAATACCGCGTGCAAGTAAAAAAGGAGGGCTATCTGCACCAACTTACTTACGCTCATTCGCCCTTCGATGTGGTTGGCTGGGATGGGTATTTTTTCCCCTATGCCTTCTCCATTCACGATTTTGAGCCGATTACGGGTCGCATCCACCAGCCCCCGCCCGTGCATCAGACGTTTGAAGCGCATAACTTCGTCATCTGCTCCTTCGTGCCGCGCCTCTTCGACTATCACCCGTTGAGTATACCGGCGCCCTACAACCATTCCAACGTCGACTCCGACGAGGTGCTCTACTACGTAGCCGGCAATTTTATGTCGCGCAAAGGCATTGATCTAGCATCGTTTACGGTGCATCCCAGCGGTTTGCCTCACGGCCCGCACCCCGGCACGGTAGAGGCTAGCATTGGCAAAAAGGAAACCCACGAGCTAGCGGTCATGGTAGATACCTTCCGGCCCATGTACCTCACCGAAACAGCCATTCAATACGTGGACGAAAAATACCCTATGAGTTGGAATCCGGACTTTAAGCACGAGCCTCCTCGCGCCGCCGATATGATGGACTAAATGGTTTGTCATCTATGAAATCGATTGGCCAAATTGTTGCTCAAATGCAGTAAAAGCCAATCACATGAAAAAAATACTATTCATCATCCCACTTGCGCTCCTCTTTTTGACAGTTGGTTGTGAGAAAATCGATCAATTGCTCTCCTTCTACATTGATGACACTCAGAATATTAAGGTTGCTGGCAATGCTGTTGTGGGGCTAATCCCGGTAGCTCCGGTAGCCGTGACAACCCGTTCAGAGGAACGCTTCAAGAATGAAGATACCCGCGCCGATTTGGTGAAGGATGTGAGCCTGAACAAGCTTACGCTCACTATTACCGACCCAAATAATGAGAATTTCGACTTTTTAGAAAGCGTAACCCTTTATATCAGTACTGATCAGAGTGATCGGGTAGCACTGGCTTCGCTTAATCCAGTGCCGACAGGGCAAAAGGTTATCGACCTTAAGCCAAGTGGCGCCAAACTGGATAAGTACCTCAAGGCATCCGGCTACACACTTACCACGGAAGCTCGCGTGAAGCGCGCCGTTGCTCAGGATATTACTATGCGTGCCGACTCACGCTTCAAAGTGACTGCTGATCCGCTGTAACCAAGAGGTGCAAACCACATAAAAAAGCCCCCCGGAGTAGCTCTGGGGGGCTTTTTTATGTGACTTAAGTAGGTTACTCGGGCTGAACTGTCCTATTGTATTCGTCGACTATCTGGACTACGTGCGCCAAATCGACGAATGTGAGCTTGTGAGCTGAAGCGTAGCTGGCCATCCGGTTCGCATCCTTTCCAAATAGATACAGAACACCGGCCTTGTTAAGATTTATTTCCTGCACGGTAGTGCGCTTGGGCGTACGGGCATACAGACGACTTACGCGCTCTATTCTTTGATCGGCGGGCCGCCCAGTACCGCCAGGAGCGAAGGCGGAAGATGTAGTTTGGGCAACTACTTCGTGCAGCAGCAATAGATCCACGGGCCCTGGCACGGAGTTTATCTTTTCAAACAGGTTAAGGTCGTGGCGCGATTGATCCGACTGGTAAGGATGAGCCACAAACTCCCGAAATATGGATGGTAAAACAGTGCCAAATTGTGCTCCCTGAAACTGCGGGAGTAGTAATACGCTGTCTGGCTTGGCTGGAGGACCTGGGCGCTGAATCTCCAGGGCCCGCGCCACCAAATTGTAGCGCATAGGAGCTTTGATTTCCTGTCCATTAGCCAGTTTTACAGTGCCCGGCCGCCAGTCGCTATCATAATAGGTCAGGGGTGAGGCCATCTTAAGCTGCTCCACTATTTGCTGTTGATGGGCATTCCGAACGCCCACCTGAAAGGTTTCCTGACGCAGCTGTGCCATAGAAGGCCCATTTACGCCCGGACTCATGTTAACAGTCTCCTGCGCGTAGCTAGCCGAGCAAAAAAGCAGAGGTAAGGTAGCACCAAACCCAAGGCAGATAATAAAGGAGCTTTTCATAAATGTAATGCCAGTAGCAAAATCATGCTTTACTATGCGGAAGCTATACGAAAGATAACTATTTGACTGTTATTTGATTAAGCTCTGGTAGTGTTCCATCATTCTTACTACGTTGGGCAGCTGTTCATAGCTTAGATTGTTCTGACTAGCGTATGCTTCTATCTGGGGGGCTTTTTCATTGAACAGCCGCAGCACAGCTTTCTTGGTCAGGCTTAAGGGCTCAACTCGCTCCTGACCTGCGCGCAAAACGTACGGCTGCGTACTGCGCAGATATTGTGCAGCGCGTGTTTCAACGCCAAGGGCCTCGTTGCGGGCGGCTGGACGCTCTACCACTTCGTGCAGCAAGAATAAGCGCACAGGGCCTTGGTTGAGCGATTCAAAAAAGTTTTTGCCGCTGTAGCTGGCCGACCGATACGACTGAACTTCAAAAGCCTGCCCGTTTTTGCCGGCGGGCCCCAGAATAAATCCTCGGATACTGGCAGCGGGAATTATCCGAATACCGCCTTCGGCAGTTGGGTCCTGTACCTCTACAAGGCGCATGGCCATATTGAAGCGCATGGCTGGTACGGCCAGCGCCTGTTCGTTGGTAAACAGCAGCGTACCAGCTTTCCAGTCAGGCGTGTAATACGCTTGTTCGGGCGTGAGTTTCGTCTGATCTACGAGGCGCTTGTATTCAAATGGTGTGTAAGATCCACCTGTTAGTCGCCCTACTTCGCTCATTGTAATGTTTTGATTCTGAGCCATGCTCAGGCTAACCAACGCCACATTCAATAATACCAGTAAGCTTATTCTTTTCATTTTCGGATGGAGTAGCTATCAATCTGTTAACTAAATACCAGTGTCTCTGAAGCGACTGTGCTAGCTGGCCTGGGGCTCTGCTCTTATCGATTGCGGCCGTACTGCTCGTGGCTGCTGACCCAGTCGCTGCTCGAAATGGCAGCACCCAGGCTTAGTTCGCCCGCCAGTACCACGCCGGCCACGATTTCGGCAAACTTATTCACAGTGCCCCGGCCCACGCATCCTAGCATTCGCAGGCATTCATTCTGAGTGGCCAGACCGGTGCCGCCACCATGCGTTGCCACGATGAGCGACGGAATTGTGATGTTCAAATACAAGTCGCCCTCCTTCGTTACCTCCGAATACAGCACGCCCGCCGATGATTCCGACACGTTAGCTACGTCTTGGCCAGTAGCAATGAATAGGGCGGTAATGCCGTTGGCTGAGTGCGCGCCGTTGTTGTTGGCGCCCGAAATAAAGGCTCCTACATTGCTTACTTGCCCATGATAAGCTAGTTGCTCGGGCGTCACGCGCATGCGTTGCTGCAGGATGTCGCGCTTCACGACGGCCTCGGCCACTACGCGCTTGCCACGCGTGCGCATCACGTTGATTTGGGAGGCTTTTTTGTCGGTGGCGAAGTTCGATTCGAGGTAGAAATGACGGATGCCAGGGCCCTTATAGTTTTCCAGAATCCAGGAACAGGCGGCGAAGGTGGCGCGCCCCACCATATTTTGCCCGGCCGCGTCGCCGGTGCTGTAGTTGAAGCGCAAGTAAGCAAATTTGGTGGCTAGATACGTATCGATATACTGGAGCTTAGCTACGCGTGAAGTGCTTTCGGCCTCCTGCCGAATAGAGTCGATCTCGGCTTCTACCCACTTGGAAAAGTCGCGGGCGCCGCGGGCATCGTCGAACACGAACACGGGAGCTCGCTGCATGGCGTCGCCAATGACAGTGCACTTCACCCCCCCGCACAGGTTGAGCACCTGAATACCGCGGTTGTAGCTGGCTACCAGCGTGCCTTCCGTAGTTGCCATCGGAATGAGGAAGTCACCCTGGGCATGCTCGCCGTGCACAGTTAGTGGGCCGGCCAAGCCTAGCGGAATCTGGGCTACGCCCACAAAATGCTCGCAGTTGCCCTGGAGCATGTGAGGGTCGAAGGAGTAGTTTTTCAGATGCTCGAATTCCTGGCCAGTGTATTCCTGCGCAAAGCGCTGTCGCTCCTGAATGGCCGACTCGGCGTAGTCGTCGGCATCTTGGCGCGGAATGCGCGTACGGTTAGTCGACTGATTGACAATACTGTCCTCTACCTCCACATGCAGATCGCCAAACGGATCGGCCGCAAACTGCACCTGTACGCCGTGCAGGCCTTCGGTAAGAGCAGCAGTGGTGAGGTAAAATGTGATGCTGTGACCCACCAAAAACTCCAGGCCGCCGGGGGTGCGGCTCAGCACATCGGGTGCGGGGCGAATGTCGCCGTCGCCCAGGTCCAGGGCAATATGATCGGGGGTGATTCGCTCCCCATCGATCTGCACATAGTCGAGGCGGGTGAAGCGGACGGTGTCGAGACGGTTCTTGATGCTGAAAGCCACGCCATTAGGCGTGTTGCGCAGGCTGCCACGGGTATAGAGCAGCTTGAGCAGCATAGGACTGGGCGTAAAGATCATAAGCCGGGAGAGGTGGGGTTAGAACTATCGGCTTATAAGGTGCGAATTTTTTGGGAAGGATCAAGGCAAGAATACCTAGTAGTCGTTCTGTCCTTCACCATAAGGGGCAAATAGTGAGAGAATTATTCTCGAGCGAACGTGATGGGCATGGTATAACTTACATCGACTGCCCGGTCTAGTTGATAGCCCGGTTTCCAGGGTCCCATTAACTGCATTACGCGTAGTACCTCCAAATCAGCTGCTGGCTCCAGACTTTTTACTATACGAAAGTCTTTGACCTGGCCCGTTTTTGTTACGATAAAGTTGACAAACACTTTTCCAACTGGCATTGATTTGATAGGATATTTTAGATTCTCTTGGATAAATCTTCTTAGCCCATCCGAACCGCCATTCTTATAAACGGGCATTACCTCGGTTATCATGCCAAGCATCAACTTAGGTTTCGGCAAAGAGCCTATAGGAGCTAATAGTTGCTCCTGATTCGAAAGAAGAGCTACTGGACTTAGATCTTCCACTGTTTCAAACTTCAGCACAGGATCTGAGTGCTGGCTACACTGGTGTGCGGCCTTCTGCACTTGTGCCAATGCTTCATGCCTCGTCAGCCCCAATCCGCACACCAGCATCAGCGCCACTAAAAACCGCCGCAGCTTAGGCCGCATCCGCATCGAAGGCACTAACTGCTCAAAGGTGAACCGGCCGCACACCCGACCATCCGGCGAAGCCGCCCGCGCCTGCTCCAAGTCGGTTTGAGTGCTACGGGTGAAGTCCTGCACAAGCCGGTCACAGAGGGCGCAGTGGTGACCCTGCGCCTGGGGTGACAGGTGTTGCTCGCCTACTCCGCAAGGTTGAATCCGGACGTTGAGAATGGGCAGGGTGAGCACAAAAAGAGCCTTATGGGGTTGAGACTTGCTCGATAATTTAGTAGAAAAGCCTGAAAAAAGCCCCCCGCCGAGCGACTCACAGATTTTACTCCTCAAAAAACTCCCTGCCCCGCGTATTAATATAGCCCGCCTGCCCATCTTCCGTCAGCACCCGCGCGGTGCCGGCCACGAAGGGCTGCGCCTCACGATACCGAGGCTTCACCAGCAGCTTGCCATCGGCATCGAGGTAGCCGAAGCGGCCGGCTTGCTCAACGATGGGGAAGGCGTAGCCGTTGGCGGGCGTGGCCCGAATGGCGTCGTATTCCAGGGGCAACACCAACTTGCCTTTTTGGTTGATGACACCCCAATTTGCCCCCCGCCGCACGAAAAGCAAGCCGTTGTAGCTGTCTCGGATTTCATCATACTCGGCGGGAACTACGGCGTGACCGACGGTGAAGCGGAAGCCGACTTTGCCGTTGCGGCGCACCAAGTCGCCCTGCTCCATAAAATCGGTTTCGGGGGTGGAATCAGGAGCCATACTGAGGCGGTTGCCGGTTCGGTCTATCTGATAAGTCTCGCCGTTTAGCTCAACGGTAGCGCGGCCCTGAAAGAAGTTTTCGGCGCGGGTGAAGTGCAAGGGCGTGAGCGGGTTGCCATCGGGGCTGATGTAGCCAAAATTTGCCCTCCGGCGCACCCAGGCAATGTCGTCGATGAAGGGTCCGGCATCGTCGTAGCCTAGGGGCAGCACCAAACGGCGCTGCTGGTCGGCGTAGCCCCAGAGGCTGCCGCGACGGAAGGGCACGAGACCACTGGGGGACAGTTGAGCCAGCGCAGGTGTCAGTAGCAGGAGGTGAAAAGCCAGCAACAGCAGCAGGACGCGCCGCCCCGCTGGGCCGGAAATGCGGAGAAGCCGAAGAGAAAAAGAGGCAGGCATCAGATTGATAAAGATAGGCGCGCACCAACTTAGGCGGGCTGCCGGGTGTTGCGTTCGGTTTGTACCTTGTGTGTCCATTCGTTCGCCAACACCTACTCTTATGAAATCTATATACTCCGCGCTTACGGTCGTTGCTCTGCTGACCAGCGCTGGAATCGTGCCGGTTTCGGCCCAGAATGCTGCCCTCGACGCTCGCATTGCCAAACTGGCCCAGCAGCAGGAAGCCCAGGTAATCGCCTGGCGCCGCGACTTCCACGAACACCCCGAACTGGGCAACCAGGAGAAGCGCACCGCCGAGATTGTAGCCGCCCACCTCAAAAAACTGGGCCTGGAAGTGCAAACAGGCGTGGCCCGTACGGGCGTCGTGGGCATTTTGCGCGGTGGTAAGCCCGGCCCCGTGGTGGCCCTACGCGCCGACATGGACGGCCTGCCCGTAACCGAAAGCAACGAGCTGACTTTCCGCTCTAAAGCTACCGCTACCTACAACGGCCAGCAGGTAGGCGTGATGCACGCCTGCGGCCACGACTCGCACGTGGCTATGCTGCTGGGCGCTGCTGAGGTGCTCACGCAGGTGAAAAAGGATCTGCCAGGCACGGTAAAGTTCATCTTTCAGCCCGCGGAAGAAGGCTCTTTGCCCGGTGAGGAAGGTGGTGCCAAGCTGATGGTGAAGGAAGGTGTGCTCGACAACCCTAAAGTGGATGCCATCTTTGGGGTGCACATCAACGCCCAAACCGAGGTAGGTACGCTCAAGTATCGGCCGGCCGGTACCATGGCCAGCTCCGACGTGTTCACAATTAAAGTAAAAGGCAAGTCGGCCCACGGCGCTTACCCGTGGCTGAGCGTAGACCCGGTGGTAACCTCGGCCCAGATTATTACCGGCCTACAAACCATCATCAGTCGCCAAACGGAGCTGACGGAGGATGCGGCCGTCATTACGGTGGGCATGGTGCACGGTGGCGTGCGCAACAATATCATCCCGGAGCAAGTGGAGCTGACCGGCACCATCCGGACGCTGAGTAAGGAGATGCAAACCAAGATCTGGGCGGACATCCGCCGCACGGCCACCAACATTGCCGAAAGCACTGGCGCAACGGCGGAGGTCGATATTGTGAACTATGCACCTGTGACTTACAACGACCCGCGCCTCACCGAGCGTATGGTACCCACGCTACGCACGGCGGCCGGCGCGGCAGATAAAGTGGTGCTGCAAAAAGCCGTAACCGGCGCCGAGGACTTTGCTTATTTTCAGGAGAAAGTGCCCGGCGTGTTCGTCTTCGTTGGCGGCATGAGCAAGGGCACCGATCCGGCCACTACCGCACCCCACCACACGCCCGGCTTCCGCCTCGACGAAAGCGGCTTTACGCTGGGCGTGAAAACCCTCGCTATACTGGCCGCCGATTACCTGACAATGAAAAAGTAGAGCCCCATCCTCTTTGTCATCCTGAGGCACGAAGGACCTTCTCCCCGATGAACGACTCGTGCAATTGGCACAAGGTCCTTCGTGCCTCAGGATGACAAGAGGAATATTTGATTTTGAATAAGTTAAAAACCCAAGTTTCTAGACCATTGAATATCGCTTTAGTAACCTACGAGCCCGTAGGCAAATACACCGGGGCCGGGGTAGAGCAGGAAGATGCCCTGCTTACCAGCTACTTACAAAGCTGCGGCCACCGCATAACGACTGAAATCTGGAGTGACTTGGCTGTTGACTGGCCCAGCTACGAGGTGGTGTTGTTAAAATCGCCTTGGGATTACTTTGACCGCATAGCTGAGTTTTACGCATGGCTCGACACCTTGGAGCGCCTCGCGGTACGTGTGCTCAATCCGGTGGCTACGGTGCGCTGGAATTCCGATAAAAAGTACTTGCTCGATATGCAGGCCGCTGGCGTGCGCATTGTGCCCACGCACTGGCTACCCCGCGGCTCCCGCTTCGTACCCGATGTCTTGTTTGCGGAGCTACAAACCAACCAGCTTATTGTAAAGCCTGCCATCAGCGGCGGGGCCAAAAACACCTTCTCTCTGCTGCCGACCGATGCCGCTACCCGCACTGCGGAACTGGATCTACTACTGGCCGAGGAAGATTTTCTGGCTCAGCCATTCCTGCCCCAGATTCAGACCGAAGGTGAATGGTCATTTATCTATCTGGGGGGCAAATTCAGCCATTGCGTGCTCAAAACGCCCAAACAAGGCGACTTTCGGGTGCAGCATTATCTTGGTGGTGGAGTAGAGCCACGTCAGGCACCTGCCCATTTGCTGCGCACTGCCGATGATATTGTGACTCGGTTTGCCCAGGGCTGCCTGTACGCCCGCGTCGATGGGGTAGAGGTAGAAGGCAACTTTCTGCTTATGGAGCTAGAGCTTATTGAGCCCTTCCTATACCTCGACGCAGACCAAAAAGCCCCCCAGCGTTATGAAGAGGCCTTGCAAGCGCTCCTGTAAGAAACTCATACTTGCAAGTAACCAGAAAGGCCAGTTGGGTAGTAAAGCGACTGCTCCGCTGGCCTTTCTGGCTACACGCAGGTTTTAAAAGCTAAACCCATTCACGGCAAAGCCGCCATCCACGCTCAGACATTGGCCAGTGATGTAGCTGGCGGCGGGCAAACACAGAAAGGCCACGGCCGCTCCTACTTCCTCTGGCTCGCCAATGCGCTTCATCGGGGTGCGAGACAGTACCTGCTGCAAGAATTCGTCGTCGCTGAGAACCCCGGCTACCAGAGGCGTACGGATGTACCAGGGAGCAATGGCATTCACCCGAATACCGTCGGCGGCCCATTCAACGGCTAGGTTGCGGGTGAGCTGAAGGATGGCCGCTTTGGTCATGCCGTAAATGGAGCCCGTGCGCAGGTGTATCAGTCCTGCCACCGACGATACGTTCACTATACTGGCTCGGCCGGCGGCTTGCAGCAGCGGAAAAGCTCCCTGGCACATTCCAAACACCGATTCGAGGTTGGTAGCCATGATGTGTTGGTACTCTTCGGGTGTGTACTCGGCCGTGCGCTTGCGGATGTTGGTGCCCACGTTGTTCACCAGAATATGCATCTGCGGCCACCGCTGACTTACTTCAGCCAAGAGCGCCGCCCGTCCGACAGCGCTGCTGACATCGGCCGGTATGGCGTGCGCGTCGAGACCGCGGGCGCGCCACTGCGCTACCTGAGCGTTCAAATCTGTTGGGTTGCGGGCTACGGCTACAACTGTAGCGCCAAAGCTCAGCAGCTCCTCTGCCGCGGCCGCGCCGATGCCTTTTGAGGCACCCGTAACGAGGGCAACCTGACCCGTTAGCTGCCAACGGTTGGGGAAAGTAGAAGGATTCGAGGCTGGCATTTTGATTATAGGAAGATTACAGGACGGGAGACGAATAGCTCAAAAGTCACAAATGAGGGATTTTTTAGGCTGAAAGCGAGCGGTTTTAGTTTCCAAATGCCCGCAGAGAGGATTCTTTAAGCATAAAAGACACTTTCTGTTTTCTATATAGCCACGTCACATTTTGGGGGTTGTTGGGTGGTGAAGGAGTGGGCAAAATCGTAATTTGAGGCATAAGTCGATTGCAGTCGGCTGTACTCCGTTCCCTTTTCCATCACCAAACCTCCTCATTAATGGTTAACAAGTACTCTGTTGCCACCCTGCTTTTGCTGGGTGGTATTTCTTCCGCTTACGCACAAGGTCAGGATTTGACGCGCGTAAAACACAAAGAAGTAGGCGAAAAAGGCATGCCTACGCTTATCCAATTCCGTCTGGAGGGCAAATCGTACCAGATGAGCGAAGCCCGAAAGGCGTTAGCTGAACAACTCGAACTGACGGCCGACGACCAGTTCCAGAGTGCCAAAATCGAAGCGGACCCAGAAGGTTTTGTGCACGAAAAGTTTAACCAGTATTACAAAGGCATTAAGGTAGAGCACGCCGAATACACTGTACACGCCCGCCAAGGCACGGTTGAAACCATGACGGGCAACTTTGAGCGGGTGCAAAATGTAAAGACGGCGCCAACTATAAATGAGAACGCCGCATTGCAACGCGCTCTCCGCTTCGTGGGGGGCAAAAAATACATGTGGGAAGATGCTGGCGAAGAGGCTACCCTGAAAGAGCAGGAAAATAACCCGCGCGCCAGCTACAAGCCAGAGGGCGAATTGGTGATTGTGGCCAATACCCAAGCGGAACCCGGAAGCCCCGAGTTTGAGCAGCCTACGTTGGCCTGGAAGTTTAATATCTATTCGCAGCAGCCGGTAAGCCGGGCCTATATTTATGTAGATGCGCAAACCGGTGACATTGTAGCCAAGGATGCCATCATCAAGCACGCGGCGGCCACGGGCACCTTTGCCACCCGCTACAGCGGCACCAAAACCAGCGCTACGGAAAGCATTAACGGCAGCTACCGCCTGCGTGAGCTTACGCGCGGCTCGGGCATCGAAACCTTTAACTGCCGGAAGGGCAACAGCTACACCACTGCCGTCGATTTCACCGACGCCGATAACAGCTGGACGGAGTATGCCAACGCTAATTTGGACAACGCCGCCCTCGACGCGCACTACGGCGCCCAAAGCACGTACGACTACTTCAAGAACGTGCACGCCCGCAACAGCTATAATAACGCGGGCGCCAAAATCAAGAGCTACGTTCACTTCGACGACACGCCCGGTGACGGCAAAGGCTACGAGAATGCCTACTGGAATGGCTCTGTAATGACCTACGGCGACGGCTACACGCGCTTCGATCCGCTGACCTCGCTCGACGTAGCGGCCCACGAAATCGGCCACGCTGTGTGTTCCAGCACTGCCAATCTTACCTATTCGTATGAGTCGGGGGCGCTGAACGAAGGCTTCTCCGATATCTGGGGAGCAGCTGTGGAGTATTACAAAGACCCCAATAAAGCTACCTGGTTGATTGGTGAAGACATTGATAAAGTACGGCCTTCGTTGCGCTCGATGAGCAACCCCAACGCCGAAGGCCAGCCCGATACGTATAAAGGCACCAACTGGTACGCCGGCAGCGGCGACAACGGCGGCGTGCATACCAACAGCGGCGTGCTCAACCACTGGTTTTATCGGTTGGCCGTGGGTGGCAGCGGCACCAATGACATCGGCAGCAGCTTCAGCGTAACGGGTATCGGCATTGACGCGGCGGCTAAAATCGCCTACCGTACGGAGAGTGTATACCTCACGGCCTCAAGCAACTACGCGGCGGCTCGCACTTATTCCATTCAGTCGGCCACCGACTTATATGGCGCAGGCTCGGCTCAGGTAATTGCCACTACAAATGCCTGGTATGCAGTAGGTGTGGGCGCGGCATATAGCGGCGGCACCACTCCACCTCCACCCACGGGCGTAACGTATTGCGCTTCTAAAGGCACCAATAACACGTATGAGTGGATTGATCTGGTGAGCTTGGGTACTATCAATCGTACTTCCGCCAAGGAAGTAGGTGGCTATTATAACGGCACGGCCATGAGCACCAGCGTAGCAGCAGGATCTTCACAGACCATTAGCTTTAGCGCCGCCTTCTCCTCCACGGCCTACACCGAATACTGGAAAGTGTACATCGACTGGAACAAGGACGGTGACTTTGTGGACGCCGGCGAAACAGTAGTAAGTGGTACGTCCGCCAGCGCAGCCACTCTCAGCGCTACCTTCACGGTGCCCACCACGGCCCGAAGCGGCAGCACCCGCATGCGTGTTTCGCTGAGCGACGCGGCCCAAACCAGTTGCAGCAGCTTTACTTACGGCGAAGTAGAAGACTACACCATCAACGTGACGGGCGGTGCCGCCCTCACCAGCAACGTAGTAGCCGTAAGCAACACGAGCAGCAACGCTACGCTTGGCAGCGACAATTTGGTAGGCACTGAGGTTGGCGTGTATCCAAACCCGGCTACCGATGTGCTGCGCGTAACGTTGCCCAACAATGCCTCCGCCGTATCAGCGCAGGTAGCGGATATGCAGGGCCGGACCATAAAAGCCCCCCAGCTGACGAGCAACGGCGAGCTAAACGTGACGCAACTTGCTAAAGGGATGTATATGCTCAGCGTAAGCGACGGGCAGAAAACCTTCCGCCAGCGTTTCGTGAAGCAATAAGCTGATAACAAGGGCCGAAAAAGCCCCCAGAATAAAGAAAGTCGGTCGCACGACCGACTTTCTTTATTCTGGGGGCTTTTTTAAGGTGAGCTTACTTAATGGAGTATTCAATTTTTAGCTCCACAGTACCGTAGCCATCGTTCTTCTTGGTGTTGCCGCGCAGGCTGACATCGTCCAGCTTATCGGTGCTGGTGAAGTTGTAAGCCGCTTCGGCCGTCGCGCTGAAGTCGCGGGAAAGGCGGAAAGTAAGGCCGCCACCTACTGGCGCAATCACGGCTACGTTTGGATAGCCAGTGCTTTCGGGTGCCAAATACACTTGGTTGTTCACGGGCCGCCCGGTGCCTATGTAAGTCTTCGGATCATACATGGCTAGGCCAATGCCGGCCTTCACGTACGGCTTCAGAATGGCTGCCGGCCCGCGAGGCGAAGCGAACTGCGACTCATCGCCGAACAGCTCATAGCGCAAGAAGGTGGTCAGTGACCCATTGCGGCCCCGGAAAGCCAGATTACGCTCCGGCAGCTGGTCGGTAGCGCCTATTTGGAAGTAACCTACTTCGCCACCCACCAACAGGCGAGGCCGCAGCAGATACAGCCCGCCCACGCTTATGCTGGGGCCCGGCAGGTTCTGCGACCATTTGCCCAAGTCGCCGGTGTAGAGGGCCACGCCCCCGCCCACCGTCACGCGAAATGGCCCCCGATAGTAGGGGCGGGCTTGGCTGCTAAAATAGCGCCGCCGCTGGCCGGGACCTTGGGCGGCAGCAATGTAGGAAGAGGCTAAAGACCAGAACAGCAAGGAGCTGAGAAGAAGCAAACGAGGTTTCACAGGCAAAAACTTAGTTGAAAGTAGCCGCGACTTACGCGATTAACTACCAGTTCGTTGCCTAACGTTGTTGCCTCCAGCTTTATTTGAACTTGCCTGTGGGATCGGGTTGCTTGGCCAACAGCTCGCCAATAAAGCCGAAGTCGAAGCCGACCATATTCAGGCCTTGGCCCTTATGAACCGCCTCCCAGGCCTTGGTGTAGTCTTCCTGGAAATAATAGCCTCGCGCCATCTGCTGCCACGCCACCGCATTGTTTGGGTCGGCGGCAATGGCCTTTTGCAGGTATTCCATGCCAGTGGTCAGGTCCTTTTTCTTTTTGGATTGCTCGAAACGAATCAGGTAGCTAGCGCCCAGGTCGCTGAGCGTATTCCCATCGGCTGGGTTAACGGCTAAGGCTTGCGAGAGTAGCTTGATCGACTCGTCGGGCGTGGGGTTGCGGCTGGTTACTACGCCCAAGCCACGGTAGGCATCAGCGTTTTTCTGATCGAGCAGCCACGCCAGATTGAAGCGGTACATAGCCGTGTCGGGCTGGTTTTCAGTTAAGTACTCAAAGCCTTTGGTGGAAAAAAACTTGCTAGCCTCGGCCCGCGAAGGGAAATTGCGGTCGATATCAGCCAGGAAATTTGGGCCAACTACCTGCTCGGCCTGAGCCGTGCTGATGCCGCCAAATAATGGCAACAAGCGATTGGCCTTGCTGACAGGAGCGGTAGCCGCCGCCGCTTTTTCCTTTTTATTTTTGCGCTGTGCCAACGTAGGCGTGGCACCAAAAGCCAGCAGCAGCGCCGCCAGTACCAGAATATTTTTCATGCAACAGGTAGAAAGAAAATGCTAAAAATTGCCCCCCAGCATCAAAATGCCGGTCGGGCTCTCGTACAAATATAACGCCCTCAGCCCAAGGATAGTCTATGGGGGACGCTGTAGCTGATGGAAGGCACAAATGGGCGGCGAGTACACACCGATTAAGGCAGGAGGCTAACTGGGGGGCTTTTTTAGTGGCTCGCTACAGGCTGGCAAACCAGTAAGCAAATCCACGAGTATATGCGGGCTAATCCGGAGGCAATTCCAGTGTGGAAGCGCCCACTATCTATTCCCTTTCGATGCGTGTTTCTCGTGTATTAGTGCTGTCAGCGTTGCTTGTGTTGCTACTTGTAATAGTCGGGGCCAACGAATATGCGGTGGCCCGGCCCAGCCGCCGCACCCAGGATATTGCCTACGTAGCTGCCACCGAGGCCAGCTTCAGCACCGAGCGCCACCGCCTCGATGTATATGCCCCGCGGCGCAAAGCGGCTGACAGCCAGCCAGTTGTGCTCTTTATTCACGGTGGCAACTGGGACAGTGGCAGCAAAAGCATCTATACCTTCATTGGGCGGCGGCTGGCTAAGCAGGGCGTAGTGGCGGTCATTATCAACTACCGACTCTCGCCCGAAGTGCAGGTGCCTGCTATGGCCGACGACTGTGCCCGCGCCGTGCGCTGGACCCAGCAGCACATTGCCGAGTATGGCGGCGACCCCCAGCGTATTTTTCTGATGGGGCACTCGGCTGGGGCAAGCTTAGCGGCGCTGATTGCGACTGATAACCAGTACTTCACCCGGCTGGGAGTAGCCCAAAATCCCGTGCGCGGCGTCATCCTCGACGACCCCGCCGGCCTCGACATGTACGACTATCTCCTCAAGAAGCAGTATGCCGGCGACGAGCAGTACCTCACCGCCTTTGGCCGCGACCCGCAGGGCTGGAAGGCCGTATCGGCGCTGTATCACCTCACGGCCGCCAGTCCGCCTTTTCTTACGTTCGTGGGGGGCAAAACGTATCCTTCCATTGCCAGTAGTAGCCAGAAGTTTCGGAGCCGGTTGGTGGAGCTAGGCGTGCGGCCGCAGTTCACGGTGCTGCCAGATAAAAAGCACATTCCGATGGTGTTACAACTGTATTGGCAGCACAACGTAATTTACCGGCAGCTACTGCCGTTTATAAGCAAAGCCAACTGATAGTTGAAGGTATATAAGAATGCTGGCTGCTAGGCTGACTTAAAAAAAGTCACAAAAAATGTAGCCGGAAACTAATTAAAAATCAGACATAAACGTAAAGGGGTATTTCCAGATTTTTAAAATGCTATAGGCCCCTTTATCGTTATAAATCAGGTAGATGAAAAATAAGGAACAGTTGCTTACCTCATCTGGGGAATTGAACCGGATGCGGATTCTGGGCCGCTATACGATTCTTCGTACGCTACCTGAGAACTTACTCGATGATTTGATTTGTCTGACGGCCGCTCTGTTTGATGTGCCAATAGTGCTGGTGTCGTTTGCCGCGGCCGAAACGGAGGAGCAAGCGGCTACTTATGAGGCATTTGGCTGGGATACTAGCGGAGAAGAGGATTTCGGCACCGTGGCCATACGACGGAGCGAAACCGCGTTGCTCGAAGAAATGGCCCCCAAGCCGCTGGAACTGGCAAATCCTTTTGTGACACGCGCCCTCAACTTCCGGTTTTACGCCGCCACCTCCCTAAAAGGCACCCACGGCGATAACCTAGGCAACTTGTGTGTGGTCGGCCGGCGGCCGCGCACGTTTTCCCCCACCGAGCGCGATGTGCTGAGCAATATGTCGGCCTTGGTAAGCCGGCTCCTCGACGTGCGTCGGGTATTAGGGCCAGCGAGCCTGGCACTGGCGGGCTTGTGGAACACTATCTATGCGGCCAGCGCCGATCCGCTACACCGCATTATGGCCCTGACGGATCGGCTGAAGAATCAGGAAGATCTGGAAACCATTACGGCTGTTATTCAGCGGAAGCTTATCTGTAAAGATGCCAATCTGATAGCGGGCATTGCTAATCAGCATATCAGCAGCCTGCTAGAGAATCAATAACAAAGCGTGGCTAAGCGCCTGATTATTACATGGTGGAAGTTGCCTTTCTCTGCACTGATTGAGTGTCGGTAGCCGAAGTGAGCACCTGCTCTATATAGGCCTGCGCCCGCAGTAGCTCCTCTGCGTATGGCTCGTAAAGAACTCGTGTGGGTGGTCCATCCGGCACTAACTCCGCATCCCACAGGCCAGATTGGTGCCAGTTATCCTGAAAATCCCAGTCGGGCCGGTCGATGATAGGGTAGAGGCAAACGCCCCACAGAGGAACCCCCTGCTGCAGCGCAATGGCACACTCCCGGGCGATGTGCTGCATCCAAAGTGGCCGATCAATACCCGGATGACTGGTTTCGGTGAGTACTACCGGGCGCTGGTAGCGTTTGTAAGCCATTTGCAACAGCGCACTCAGCGGCTTCCAGCGCGGATCAAGCGGCGAATCGGCCCAGCCCAGCGTTTGGCGCGGCTCTAGCTGCCACTGGTTGTCGTAGTAGAAGTTGAAGCCCAGAATATCCAGAAAATCGGGGGAGCCGCCGAGTTCGGGGCACAATCTGCCCGCCAGCATATCTACCGATTGAAACTGATTGATAGTGAACTCAGTAGTCCGGTTGCGCTCGGTCCGACTGGCGCCAATGCGGGGCACAATGTTGATGAGCGGCTCTGTGGTGAGTATACGAATGCCAGGATCCATCTCACGTAGAGCCGCCGTACCTTCGATGTAGGCCCGCATCAGCCCGCGCTTTACTTCCCAACCCTGGCCCACGCAGTAAGGAGAAGTGCCGCGCACATCGCCCCCCAGCCACGACATAAAGCTGACCTCGTTGATGGGCGTCACGATGAGAACGTCGTCGGGGCGCTGGCTACGGTAAAACTCCACGAAGGCGCGGCACAGGGCGGCAAAGCGCCGGGCGAACATCGGGTGCAGTGGCGTCAGGTCGTCGGGGTATCCGAAGTGGCAGAGGTCCCATACCTGTTGGATACCGTGGCGCTGCCCGGTAGCCAGCATCGACGCTACCGTGCTCCAGTCGTAGTGGTAGGGTGTACGCTCCACTTGGCTCCAGCGGATGCCTTCCCGCACTGTGCGAATACCGAAGGGATGCAGTGCCTGATAATCGGCGTCTAGCTTCTGAAAGTGACCGGTAAGATGCAGAAAATCAACCCGGTGGCCAAAAGCATTAAGCTGATCAGTACATTCGTAGCCACCCATCCAGAACGACTGAAAAGGGTTCTGGGGGGCTTTATCATAAACGTGGTACATGGATGTGTCGTCGTAAGGAAGTTGCGGGCAGGCGGGGGGCTTTTGGTAGCTCAGGCCACTGCCTAAACGGATGTTTTGTGCGCAACCTCTGTGATAGATTTGGCTTCGATAAAAATGCGCTTGAACTCAGGATGCTGGGCTTTAATAGCACTCTGTAGGCGCACAATAGCCTGCTCTACTTCCCCAGCCGAAAGGTTATCATGAAAATCAATGTCGAGGGCCAGCACTACGTCGCGCGGGCCCAAGTGCAGGGTCAGCGGCCGGCGAACCTGCCGAACAGTGTCGTCTGCACAAGCAAGCTTTTCCAGTGTTGCAATCGTCTCGTCGTCTACGCCCTCCCCTACAAGCAAACCTTTGGTCTTGTAAATCAAAAAGATGGCGACTCCAACCAGCATAATACCGATCAGAATAGAGGCGGCTCCATCCAGGTAAGGATTGTTGAGCGAATGGCCAAAGTACACGCCAAACAGGGCAATGGCTAAACCCAGCAAAGCCGCCATATCTTCCATCAGAATGGCAAATACTGAGGGGTCTTTGCTGCGGACTATACTGCTCCAGAATGGCGCATTGCCTCGCTCCCGATTGAAAGCTTTGAGGGCTAAATAACAGGAGGTGGACTCAAAAACGATGGCTAAGCCCAGCACCACGTAGTTCCAGGTGGGATCGGTGAGGGGTGAGGGATGTTGCATGTGGGAAATGCCCTCATAAAAAGACATGCCGCCGCCAACGGCAAACACAAGCACCGCCACGATAAGCGACCAGAAGTAAAGCTCTTTGGAGCGCCCGAATGGATAGCGGGCATCGGCTGGCTTCTGCGCCCGGTTTACTCCCAATAATATCAAGCCGCCGTTGCCGCTGTCAACCAACGAGTGAATCCCTTCTGACAGCATCGCTGAACTGCCCGTGAAGTAGGCGGCTACGAATTTGGAGATGGCAATAGCAATGTTGGCACCAATAGCCCCGTAAATGGCGGTTTTTGATTCGGAGTTGTTGCCCATAAGGAAGGAAAGACAAAGAAGTTCACAGCTACGCAGACTACAGCACAGAGGTTAGTAGAAACACGAAGCGGCAGCGTTTCTAGCCGCCAACACGTAGGCCACCAGTAAGCCATTCGACAGCCAAAAAAAGCCCCCCAGACGCCTGAAACCGTAGCTAGCTCAACTACTAGCTGAACATTCTGCTTTTCTCCGACTTTTAGGGCGCCGTCTACCTCATCTCTGCCCCCGACTGTCTCCTTCCGACCTATGCCTCAACTCGACTCAGCAAAGCCGCCTACTCTTCGCCGCGACTTAGGGCTGGTGCAAGCCACCGCCCTGAACATGATTGATATGGTGGGCATTGGGCCGTTTGTGGTGCTGCCGCTGGTCATGCACCTGATGGGCCCCTACTTCCTGCTGGCCTGGATGGTGGGCGCGGCTTTGGCGGTCGTCGATGGTATGGTGTGGGCCGAGCTGGGGGCGGCCTACCCTGAGGCCGGCGGCAGCTACCGCTTTCTCAAGCTAGCCTATGGCGAAGCTAAGTGGGGCCGGCTGATGTCGTTTCTGTATGTGTGGCAAACCCTGGTGCAGGCGCCGTTGGTGGTGGCGTCGGGAGCCATTGGCTTCGCTCAATACTTTGGCTATCTGGTGCCGCTTACCGAGTGGTGGCAGCCTAAGCTGGTGAGTGGCGTGGTGGTGCTGCTGCTTATTGCGTTGCTCTATCGCCGTATCGATGATATTGGGCGCCTGGGGGTGCTACTGTGGGTGGGCGTATTGTGTCTTATGGGTTGGCTGATTTTTGGAGGCATCACGCACTCAACTCACGAAGTGGCCTGGCTGCCCGTGGGGGGCATTTCGGACGTGCCGGGGCTGCTGTTTTCGGTAGCTTTGGGGCAGGCCGCCGTCAAAACCATCTATAGCTACTTGGGCTACTACAATGTGTGCCACTTGGGGGGCGAAATTCGTAATCCGGAGCGCGTTATTCCGCGCAGTATCTTCCTTAGTATTCTCGGAATCGCGGCGTTGTACTTGCTGCTAAATTGGAGCGTAGGCACCGTCATTCCGTGGCAGCAGGCCCAGCACTCCGAGTTCATCGTGAGCACCTTCGTCGAGACAATATATGGCAGCACGGCTGCCAAGCTGGCTACGGCGTTGGTGCTGTGGGTGGCGTTTGCGTCGCTGTTTGCCGTGCTGCTGGGCTACTCGCGCATCCCGTACGCCGCCGCCGCCGATGGTGAGTTTCTGCCGGTATTTGCCAAAGTGCATCCTACCAAGCAGTTTCCGCACGTTTCCTTGCTCATACTCGGGGGCGTAGGCTTCGTGTTTAGCCTACTGTTTCGGCTGGGTGAGGTGATTACGGCCATTCTGGCCATGCGCATTCTAATTCAGTTTGTAGGGCAGGCAGTTGGCTTAGTGGTACTCCGCCGCCGCCGCGGCACCACTGGTTTGCCTTTCCGAATGCCATTATATCCCCTGCCCGTTATCATAGCGGTAGCGGTGTGGCTGCTGATTTTCTGGAGCACCGGCCCCGCCTTTATGCTTTCGGGCCTGACGGTAATTGGGGCGGGTGTAGTCGTGTTTCTGCTCTGGAGCCGTAAGTTGGAAAGATGGCCTTTTGAGAAATAAAAGGCTAACCTTCTCAAAACATGGTGAATGTCTTAAGGAAGTTTAGCGCTGACTATACATTCATAAAAAAGCCCCCAGATTATTCTGGGGGGCTTTTTTGGATTCATTTGCCTTAGCCGCGCCGGAGCACCTGCGCCGCCTCCTTGGCGAAATAAGTCAGGATGGCGTCGGCGCCTGCGCGCTTGATGCTGAGCAGCACTTCCATCATGGTACGCTCGCCATCTACCCAGCCGTTTTGGGCCGCCGCTTTCACCATCGCGTACTCCCCCGATACGTTGTAGGCGGTGACGGGCAAAGTAGTCGCATTGCGCACTTCCCGGATGATGTCGAGGTAGCTCAGCGCGGGCTTAATCATCACCATGTCGGCGCCTTCCTGCTCATCGAGGGCTAGTTCGCGTAGCGCTTCGCGGCGGTTGGCGGGGTTCATTTGGTAGGTTTTCTTGTCGCCTTTTTTGGGCGCCGAACCCAGCGCGTCGCGGAATGGACCGTAGAAAGCCGAGGCGTACTTGGCGGTATAACTCATAATGCTCACGTGGGAGAAAGCGTTGCGGTCGAGCACATCGCGAATGAAAGCCACGCGGCCATCCATCATATCAGAAGGGCCGATAATGTCGGCGCCGGCACGGGCCTGGGCCAGAGCCATTTGGCCGAGTACTTCCAACGACGCATCGTTCATTATCTCACCGCTTTCGGCATCTACAATACCATCGTGGCCATCGGAGCTGTAAGGGTCCATGGCTACGTCGGTCATGAGCACGACCTCTGGGAAATGGCGCTTGATGTCTGCTACCGTGCGCAAGTACAAGCCCTCGGGGTTGGCGCTTTCGCGGGCCAGGCGGTCTTTCAGCTCCTCGTTAATCTGCGGAAATGGAGCAAATGATTTGATGCCAAGCTCTACACAGGCGCCAATTTCATCGATGATACGGTCGGCGGAGTAGCGGAAAATACCCGGCATCGACTTCACTTCCACCAACTGATTCTGGCCTTCGGTGAGGAAAATAGGATAGATAAAATCGTGGGTGGTGAGGTTGGTTTCCTGCACCATATTGCGAATGACTTCAGACTTGCGGTTGCGCCGGGGGCGGTGCGTGGGGATAAGCGCCATAGGTTGTTTTTCAGTAATAAGACGAGGTAGAACAACGGGTGCAAAGGTAAGGTTACCGTAGCGCCCCAATCCCTGTGAGCCTTGTTGCCACTGGCGGAGTTAAAAAGCTTCCCGGTTTAAAGATTAAAAAACTCCTGAAAGATTTCGGTCCAGGCGTGCGGGCCACCCATTCCCAAGATCAGGAAATAATAGCCCAGCAACACAATCAGCGCCCCAATGCCCAAGCCCAGCCAGCCGCCCAGCACTAAACCTACTACTACCCCGCCCACTACCAGCAGCCCACCCAGCGCAAGGTTTAAAAGTTTTCGGTCAGTTGTAGTATGGTTTGCCAATGCAGCCGAAGGAGTCTTCTTGAATTGCACAACCGGTAGCCCCCTTTGCGCCAGACTTTTGGGCTTAAGTGAGCTGGGCATTACCTGCTTATTCTGGCTTGAGGGAGAAGTAGCCACAACGTCCAGCGCATAAAATGCGCGAGTTTTGCTGACCGCAGCCGTCGCCACGGAAGTACTGTCTGCTAGTACGCTGGTGTATGCCAAGGGCTTAGTTTTGGGCGGTTGAAAGGTGAAGGCTGCTTGCTGGCCTCGGCAACCGACAAACGTTACCAATAAAAAGGCCCCCCAGAGGCGCCAACGTATTAAACTCATGGGTTGAAAATCAAAAAAAATTAGCGGACTTCCCGGCGTGGAGAAATCCGCTTAGTGAGAGCAGAAAACAGGATTTAGAAAGCCAATAGCACCGATTCGATGATGTCGCAGGCTTCGTGCAGCTGCTCTTCGGTAATAACCAGCGGGGGGCAAATCGGATGATATCGCCGTGGGTGGGCTTGGCTAGCACACCGCGCTCCATCAGCGTCACGCACACATCCCAGGCGGTGCGGCCATCGTCGGTGGGCCGAATAATTACGGCGTTGAGTAGGCCTTTGCCCCGCACCAGTTCTACTACATCGGGGCGCTTTTGCTGGACTTTGCGCATCCGCTCGCGGAATATTTCGCCGAGAATGCGGGCATTATCAACCAGATTTTCATCCCGAATGACGTCCAGAGAAGCCCGCATAACGGCACAGGCCAGCGGGTTGCCGCCAAAAGTAGAGCCGTGCTGCCCCGGTTGAATCGTGAGCATCACCGCATCCTGCGCCAGCACCGCCGACACCGGCATAGCGCCACCCGATAAGGCTTTGCCCAGAATCAGAATATCGGCGTGCACACCGTCAGCATAACTGGCCAACCACTCGCCGGTCCGGCCCAAGCCGGTCTGAATTTCGTCGGCAATAAACAGAACATTATGCGCTTTGCACAACGCCTGTGCCTTTGCCAGGTAGCCTTCGGACGGCACCACTACGCCCGCTTCGCCCTGAATAGGCTCTACCATAAAAGCGCACACCTGATGATCCTTTACGGCTTCTTCCAACGCCTCTAGGTCGTCGTAGGGTACTACTTGGTAGCCAGGGTTATAAGGGCCAAAGCCGCCGGTGCTATCGGGGTCGGTGCTGAAGGAGATAATACCAGTGGTGCGGCCGTGAAAGTTGTGCTCAGCCACCAATATGCGGGCCTGGTTGGGGGCAATCCCTTTTTCCTGGTAGCCCCACTTGCGGGCTAGCTTGAGGGCAGTTTCCACAGCTTCGGCGCCGGAGTTCATCAGCAGCGCTTTGTCATAATTGAATAACTCGCACAGCTGCTTTTCGGCCAAGCCAAGCTGATCGTTGAAGAAGGCGCGGGAGGTTAGCGTGAGGCGCTGGGCCTGCTCCACCATCGCCCCAATAATACGCGGGTGACAATGACCCTGATTCACGGCCGAATAAGCCGACAAAAAGTCGAGGTACTGCTTGCCCTCCACGTCCCAGAGGTGCACGCCCTCGCCCCGGCTCAACACCACTGGCAAGGGGTGATAGTTGTGGGCGCCGTAGCGGTCTTCGAGGTCCATAAACTCCTGACTGCGGTGGGCGGTGGCGGTGGTTTCCATAAACTAGAGCCTGAGTGGGGATAAAGCCGGAAGAATTTCCTACTTCGAAAGTACGCAAAAACGCTGGGAAGGGTGTTGGGGGGCTTTTTGGCCAGGCTGCGCGAGAGTAACAGGTAGGATAACCTAAACGGAAAAGCAGTGTTTGCGGCCGGCAAGCAGAACCCGGAAGATGTGGATATGGACTTCGCCAGCGCTGGCACGCTCAAAGACATGAAAAACATTCCGAAGTAGGAAAAGCCCCCCGCATTAATAATAGTGGAAATCGGGGTGGGCCTGAGGCAGTAGCGCTTTATCAACGACGATGCTTTTGACATCAAAGTATAGGGCCGTTTCAGTATTAATATAGTGACCTGGTTCTGTGGTCAACTCCCATTCCGTAATAAGCACTCGGTAGGGCCTGATACCTAGAAGCGGCTTTACCACAACGTGCTCCACACCTTTCGACCATGCTCCGCGCAACTGGGCTTCGCGGGCCAGAAGCTGTTGGTCGTAGGACGGTGCGCTGAAAAGCAGCTCTTGCCAGGCCCGGCGCGGTATGCCTATCCAACTGAAAACACCAATATATAGTACCGGCCCCCAGCGTAATAGCCAAGTGGGTAGCTGCCACCGAATAGGGCGGGCGTAGTAGGTTAAACCAGCCCAGATACTCAACAGCCCAGCCGGGAAGAGAAACAACAGTAGGCCGTTGATGGCGCGGTCGGGGGGCATTTGCTTCATAACGCCAATAAACAGCAGCATACTCAGCGCGTAGCTTATCAGCATAAAAAAAGCCCCCCAATACCAGGGAAGCCGGATAGTAGTGCCCAGCCAGCCCCGGCGCTGCCAATAAAAAGCCACGAAAAGCCCCAGCACCGTCGGCAGCAGTAGCTTAAAGGCCAAGCCACGGCGCACCAGCAGCCGAAACATAGCATCGGGTGTGCCGGGTATGGCTGCTAGCACTTGCTGCACCAGATTGGCACCGTTCGCCTCCTGCGCATACCCTTCAAACTGCATGCGGACATAGTTGCCGGGTGCTATTACCGTAATTACGGCCACTACCAGTGTCAGCAGTAGCAATGCACCCCACCAGCGCAGTTGCGACCATTGGGCGCGGTACCAGCTGATGCCCAGCACAAGCGCCAAGCTTAGCAGCAGGTGCAGCAGCGTCATTTCATTGGCGGCCGCGGATATTACAGCACAGCCAACCGCAAGTGCTCGCCAACCAAGCCGGCTCTTAACCTTAGTAGCCTGTCGGGCGCGTTCGGAAGCAATGAACACGAGCAGTAAAGTAAGGCCTGCCAGATGGTACACCACGGAGCCCGTAAACCAATAGATGGCCGAATACGGGTCAGGAATCATGTGCAGGTAAAATATCAGAAAAATTCCCGCCGCCACGGCGGCCTGCAAGCGCGGCAGCTGCCGCTGGCTAAGGGTGCGCAAACCCAAATAAATAGTCCCCAGCGTAGCGAGCAGGGCGAGGGCCGGGGTCCAGCGAAATCCATCGTACCAGCCATAAACCAGCGGATTGGCCGCCGTTACCAACAGAGAAGACGAAAAGCGCCCCGTCCAGCGCAGATACAGCTCTATCTGCTGAGCCCACAGGCCGGTGGTGCGCACATTGGCGGCATTGTAATAATCATCCATGAAGGGATGATTATAGTAGCTCAGGAGCAGAAAGGGTGTCACCGCTGCCACCGTTACTGCCACCAGAATTAGGTAAGGCAAACGGGAGGTGAGCCGAGTAAAAAGGGCCATAAGCAGGCTCAGATCAGACTGAGAGAAGCTATATAGATGAGCCGCGGCGCTATCCGTCGGCGTTCGAAGCGGGAAAGATACAACAAGCGAACCGTCGTACTTTTGCCCATCATCTTGTTACTAGTTCATGCCCGCAACTCCGCAACCGCTCCATCCCGGCGACTTTTACTTTACTCCTGAGGGCTATATGGTGTTCACCGAGCAATACCACCGGCGGCGGGGCTATTGCTGCAAAAGCGGCTGTCGACACTGCCCGTGGAGCTTTGGCCGCGAGAAAAAAAAGCCCCCCAGCGGCGCTACGGGCAGCTAACATGCTATTTTTCAGTGGGCCAGTTTGACGTTGTCGGACTTTTACCGATATTTGCGTCCCTTTTTCCAGTACTGAAACCTCTAAGTTCCTGATATCATGGCCCGAGTTTGTGATCTAACCGGCAAGCGTACCCGCGTAGGCAACAACGTGTCGCACGCCAACAACAAGACGAAGCGCAAGTTTTACCCCAACCTGCAGAAGAAGCGCTTCTACATTCCCGAGGAAGATGCTTGGGTTACGTTGAAAGTAGCTACCAGCACTATCCGCACCATCAACAAGAATGGCATCATGGCCACCTTGAAGAAGGCCAAGGAAAAAGGCTTCATCGTTTACTAAAGATTTTTCGGCAGTTTTAGGAGCCGAAAGACGCGACGGGTAAACTACCCGGCCCAAACGCAACGTTTGGGCGCTAGCCGCAGTCTTTCTTTTATTATGCCCCTATCCTTGCTGAAAAAAGCCCCCCGGCTGGTTCGTGTTGCTTGCGTAGCGACTCTGCTGGCGAGTTTTGCACCAGAGGTTAGCGCTCAGCGCGCCGCTGGCCCCGACCGCCCCGCCGATTTTATGGACCCCGCCTTTCACCGGCAACGGAGAGAGCTGCTGCGACAAAAGCTGCCAGCTCGCTCCGTTGCCGTTTTGTTTGCGTCTCCCGTCCGCAACCGGGCCAACGACGTGGACTTTAAGTATCATCAGGACCCGGACCTTTTCTACCTCACTGGCTATGAGGAGCCGGATGCCGTGCTGGTTCTTTTCAAGGAGCCACAGACGGTGGGAGGGCAAAGTGGCGTAACCGAAGCGCTATACGTGCAGCCTCGCAACCCCAGGGCCGAACAGTGGACAGGGCGCCGCCTCGGGACGGATGGGACCAAGCAGCAGCTCAAATTGCAATATGTAGCTGATAATAAAGAATTTGCTGCTGCCAAATTGCCTTGGAGCAGCTTCGAGCAAGTTCTTTTCTTAGATCAGCCCCAGGATGCCCGCGATGATACCAGCAACCCCGGCGATGTGTACAGCCTCATCCAAACCTTCCGTCAGGGGGCAAACTTTCCCGCCGACTACAATCCGAGTCGCAATGAGGCGTATGCAATGATCCGCAGGTACTCTGGTACGCCAGGTACCGCCAACTTAGCTCCCTATCTGACCAACTTAACTCAAGAGCAGCCTCAACTGGGCTCCGACCGCTACCTGCAAGCCTATTTGAAAGCCAGCACCGACGACGCCCGCAAGCAAGCCGTTGCGGCCTTGCCCACGTCGCGCTTCGATGGGGCTGCTTTGTCGACTTTGTTGGATGAAATGCGGGAGATTAAGACCTCTGAAGAGATAAAGCACTTGCGGCAAGCCATTCGTATCTCGGCGGTTGGCCAGCAAGAGGTTATGAAGGCCATGAAGCCGAATATGACCGAGATGGAAGTGCAGGGCCTGCACGAGTTTGTATACCGGAAATATGGGGCCGAATTTGAAGGCTATCCCAGCATTGTAGGCGCCGGCAATAATGCTTGTGTGCTCCACTACACCGTCAATGATAAGCCGCGCCTTGGAAACGACTTAGTGCTGATGGACTGCGGGGCCGAGTATCACGGCTACACCGCTGACGTAACCCGTACCATTCCTGCCACGGGTAAGTTTACCACCGAACAGCGCCAGATTTACGAGTTGGTGCTAGCTGCCCAGCAAGCCGGCTTCGAGCAGTGCAAGCCCGGCAGCGCTTTTCGAGCACCTGACGAAGCGGCCCGGAAGGTGGTTACGGAAGGATTGCTCAAACTGGGCATCATTAAAGACGCCAAAGAAGCTCGACAATACTTCCCGCACGGCACTTCGCACTACCTTGGCCTTGATGTGCACGACCGTGGTACTTACGGGCCACTGCGCGCGGGCAATGTCATTACTGTCGAGCCAGGAATTTACATTCCCGAGAACAGCCCCTGCGATAAGAAGTGGTGGAATATCGGGGTGCGTATTGAAGATGACGTGCTGGTAACGGACAAAGGCTGGGAAAACCTATCCAAGGAGGCTCCGCGCACCGTGGCCGAAATTGAAGCACTTATGGCTAAATCGAGCGCCCTAGATGACTTTAAGCTTCCGGAGCTGAAGTAGCTCTGAGCTGGAGTTTAGGGTGCATTTGCCTTAAGCCAAAGTAAAAAGTAGAATTTACATTGTGCTGACCATTTGGTAATTCCGCAAAGGCTCGTACCTTTGCAGTCCTTAATCCAAAAACCCCCAGTCGAGATGGCTAAGAAAGGAAACCGGGTGCAGGTAATCCTGGAGTGCACCGAGCACAAGAACTCGGGCCAGCCAGGCACCTCGCGCTATATCACTACGAAGAATCGTAAGAACACTCCTGAGCGCATTGAATTGAAGAAATTCAACTCTGTGCTGAAGAAGATGACCGTTCACAAGGAAATCAAGTAAGCTGAGCAATGGCTAAGAAAGTAGTAGCAACCCTGAAAGTAGCGGGCGGAAAAGACTGGGCTAAAGTCATTCGCGCCGTGAAGTCGCCAAAAACTGGCGCTTACACCTTCCGTGAGGAAATGGTGCTCGTAGACAAAGTACAGGAGTATTTGGCCTCCGGGACCAAGTAATTTGACGCCTTTGTGGCGTTCCTGTAGTAAGTGAAGAAGTCCCGCCAGCAGTGGGACTTTTTTGCGTTGTAGCGCGAAGCTCCAGCTTCGTGCGTCGTTGCCCAATTAGTTTAGCTAGCTTGTGGTAACTATTTGCATGCAACGATACGCGAAGCTGGAGCTTCGCGCTACTTCCTCACCCATGGGACTTTTCGACTTTTTCAAAAAGGATAAAGAAAGCAAAGAGCAGCAGGAGTCGCTGGACAAAGGGCTGGAAAAGTCTAAAACCAGCTTCTTCGATCAGCTCAGCAAAGCTGTTGTTGGTAAAAGCAAGGTAGACGAGGAAGTACTCGATGACCTAGAAGGTGTGCTGGTGCACGCCGACGTAGGCATCGACACTACGGTGAAGGTTATCAAGCGCATCGAAGACCGCGTGGCTCGCGACAAGTTTGTGAGTACCAGTGAGCTTGATCGTATTCTGCGTGAAGAAATTGCCGAGTTGCTCTCCGAAAACAACTCCGGCAGCGCCGTTCTCGACCGTTCTGATATGGGTGCTTATTCGGGGCCCTTTGTGATTATGGTAGTAGGTGTGAACGGGGTAGGCAAAACCACAACTATTGGTAAGCTAGCGCATCGCTTTCATTCAGCAGGGAAAAAAGTGGTGTTGGGAGCTGCTGATACCTTCCGTGCCGCCGCCGTGGATCAGCTTATTGTGTGGGGACAGCGTGTGGGTGTACCCGTGATTTCGCATGGCATGAACACCGACCCTGCTTCTGTAGCCTACGATGCGGTGCAGAAAGGCGTGGAGATGCAAGCCGATGTAGTGATTATCGATACGGCCGGGCGCCTGCACAACAAGGTGAACCTGATGAACGAGCTAAGCAAGATCAAGCGCGTGATGCAGAAGGTGATTCCCGATGCGCCCCACGAAGTGCTTTTAGTACTCGATGGCAGCACCGGTCAGAACGCTTTTTTGCAGGCGAAAGAATTTACTCGCGCTACGGAGGTATCGGCTTTGGCCATTACCAAACTCGATGGCACCGCTAAAGGCGGCGTGGTTATCGGTATCTCCGACCAGTTTAATATTCCCGTGCGCTATATCGGTGTAGGGGAGAAGATGACCGACTTGCAGTTGTTTGACCGGCATACGTTCGTTAACTCGTTGTTTTCTAAGAAGTAATTTGCAGGATTAGAAAAAGCCCCCCAGTGCTGCTCGTGCGGTGCTGGGGGCTTTTTGCTTCATTCACGCAGCGAGATCATCCCATATAAGGCTGGAAGCAGATCAACTAGCCTTGCCTGTATGAAGTTGTTACTTGGTTTTTAGCATAGCATGGAAGGAGAGCAGGAGCCAATGCAGGCTATTGAACGTTCGGCCTAGGAAAAGGCGTTGGCTCGTACGTACCTTTGCGCTCCCATTTTCGCGACATGCGGCTAGGGGCCAATTCATTCAGGATTAGGCGCTTCAATCTCTTCCTGACATACCCAATTGACATGAAAGTAAAAGGCACTCGGGCCAATAAAGTAAACGTCATCACGCTGGGCTGCTCCAAAAATGTAGTGGACTCGGAAGTGCTGATGGGCCAGCTCCGGGCCAACCAGTTCGATGTAACGCACGAGGCGGCGACTAGTGATGCTAACATCGTGATTATCAATACCTGCGGCTTCATTGATAACGCCAAGCAGGAAAGTATTGATACCATTCTGCGCTACGCCGACGAGAAGGAAGCAGGCCGATTGGAAAAACTCTACGTAACGGGTTGCTTGTCGCAACGCTATAAGTCGGACTTGGAAGTCGAAATTCCGCAGGTAGACGCGTATTTCGGTACGCTGGAATTGCCGCAACTGCTGAAGACGCTGGAAGCCGACTACAAGCACGAATTGGTGGGTGAGCGGCTGATTACCACGCCTTCACACTATGCGTACTTCAAAATTGCCGAAGGCTGCAACCGACCTTGCTCGTTTTGCGCCATTCCGTTGATGCGCGGCAAGCACGTAGATCGGCCGATGGAAGACTTAGTGCGCGAAGCCAAGCGTTTGGCTTCTATGGGCACGAAAGAATTGATTCTTATTGCCCAAGATCTGACTTACTATGGCTTGCAGGCGTATGGTGAGCGGAAATTAGCTGATTTGCTCCGCAACCTGTCCGACGTAAACGGCATCGACTGGATTCGGCTGCAGTACGCGTATCCTTCGCAGTTTCCGCTGGATGCGCTGGATGTAATGGCCGAGCGCTCCAACATTTGCAAGTACTTAGATATGCCTCTGCAGCATATCTCGGATAACATGCTCAAAACCATGCGTCGGGGAATTAGCAAGCGCCGGACGATAGAGTTGGTAGAGACCATGCGCCAACGCGTGCCGGGCATTGCCCTGCGCACGACGCTGATTGCGGGCCATCCCGGCGAAACGGAACAGGATTTCGACGAGCTGTATGATTTTGTGGAGCGCACCCGCTTTGATCGGTTGGGCATCTTCACGTATTCGCACGAAGAAAATACTCATTCGCACTCGCTAATTGACGATGTGCCTGCCGAGCTAAAGCAGGAGCGCGCCGACCAGATTATGGAGCTGCAGCAGGGTATTTCGATGGAGCTGAACGAGCAGAAAGTAGGGCAAACGTACAAAGTACTGTTTGACCGCAAGGAAAGCGGCTACTTCGTGGGCCGTACGGAGTTTGACTCGCCGGAAGTAGACAATGAAGTATTGGTAGCCGCTACGCCCGACACCCACGTGCGCTTAGGCGACTTCGCGCCCGTGCTCATTCACGACGCTTCCGACTTTGACCTTTATGGTACGTTAGTGCGCTAAACCTAGCATTGAACCAGGTAGAAAAGCCCCCCAGAGCCAGCTAAAACTTGCTCTGGGGGGCTTTTTGGTGCATTTGACTACAAACGACCAGCTCCCATTAGGGCAGAATACCCTCACAGACAGATATCTCACGCTACTTTTTGCTGCCCAGCGAGGCCGGAGCTAAAATAGGCTCGGCCGCCGACGGAATTGGCGCAGCGGTGCGCGACCGGCCTTTCAAACGGAGAAAGGGCGTCTCGAAGTAGCGGTAGCTTACCCAGGCCATAGCCGCACTGATCAGCAGTGCCAAGGCCGAGTAAACCAGCACGAAGCTCAGATCTTCAGGTCCGGGCCAGAAGCGGCGCACACCTATCAAAGCTATTTGCAGGCCGATGGGGTGGAGGCAGTAAAAACCGTAGGTAAAAGTGCCCCAGTAGGTAAAGAGGCGGTTGCGGCTCATTTTGTAAAACGACTGGGTGGCATAGTTTTGCTCCAGAATAACAAATACAAAAAACAGCGCTAGCACCACGCGCCGCCCAGTGAGCAGCACAGGGCCGGTAAGCAAGTGCTCTTGCCCCAAAATCAGAATACAGCCCGCTACGTAGCCCAACACGATGGTCAGCCGAGACCAGGAACCTACCCAATCCCGAAAGCTGGGCCGGTGAAAGGCAAGCCACGCCGCGCCGCCGCCCATCACCAGATCGGACAGAACAGAGAACGTGTGCTGGTAGAGTACATCGCCGTCGGAGCGATAGAGGTAGCGGAAGGCCAGCGAGGAAGCAATGAGTAGGATAAATAACGTGGGTCGGGCCCGACGAAACAACAACAGGAGCAGCGGCCAGAACAAATAGAATTGCTCCTCAATCGCCACCGACCACAGTACGCTCAGGTTGAAAGCGGCCGCATCTATTCCATCGTGAAACAGCGCCATATTGGCCAGAAAGGTTAGATAATAGAGGGGGCTGGCACTTTCTACCCATTCCTGCCCCATCTTCGCTTTCAGCACGGGCATTACCAGAAAGCCGAAGGCCACGCAGGCGTAATACAAGGGCCAGATGCGCACAATGCGGCGGCGGTAAAAAGCGGGAATGTCGTAGCGACCCCAGTTTTTCTCCTCTTCTAGAAGCAAGTAGGTGATGAGAAAGCCCGACAGCACGAAGAAGAAATTGACGCCTACGTGACCCGTGCTCAAAGCATTAAGACCGTAACGGTAGGCCGCCGTTGACTGCACCTCGGGGCTGGGAAGATTGATGAAACTGTGAATAAGAAAAACGGCCAGACACGCCACTGTCCGTAAGCCGTCGAGGTTGGGAAAGTAAGGACGTGAAGCCATGTAGCGGGACTAAAAGGGAAAAGTGAGGCTAATTTACTGAAGGCCGAATACAGCGTCGATATAGTTCTATGAATAAAAATGGCTGGTATTTCGGAGGCATTACGGCCAAATTCGGGAGGTCGGCACGGGCAACTACGGAAATAGCCCGTTACTTTGTTGGGCTTTGCTGGTTAAACCAGCTTATCACACTCCAATCATGCACGTGACCACCCTCCCGTACGCCGCTACCGGTGCTTTTTCTGCTTTAGTTACCGATTACTTAGCCCAGCAAGCAGCGCTGAAGCCTTTCTATCACCGCTTCCCCACCTTAGAGGCCTTTGGGGGGCAAATTGAGGAGAAACAAGCCAGCTATTCTGCTGAAAGTCGGGAGCGGCTGGTGGTTGGTCTGCGGGAGCAATATAAAGAGGTGAATTTGCCCCCCAGCGTAGCGGCTAACCTTGAACTGCTGGCGCAGCCCACTACCTTCACGGTTACCACAGGGCACCAGCTAAACCTGTTCACGGGGCCTCTGTACTTCATTTATAAGATCATAACTACCGTCAAGCTGAGCCAGCAGTTGAAGGAAAAGTATCCGCAGTACGACTTTGTGCCGGTGTACTGGATGGCTACCGAAGACCACGATTTCGCCGAAATCAACCACTTTCAGCTGTTCGGTAAGCGCTACGAGTGGCAGACTGAAAATGTAGGCGGTCCTGTTGGTCGGATGACGTTGGACGGGTTGGAGGAGAATGTGCTCAGCCAGTTGTCGGCGGATGTGCCAGCCGCTTTTATAGAAGCATACCGCAAATCATCGACCCTAGCTGAGGCCACGCGTCTGCTTGTGACGGAACTGTTTGGTGAAATGGGCTTGGTTTGTTTGGATGCCGATATGGCCGCGTTGAAGCAGGCGTTGGTGCCCGTGCTGAAACAGGAAATTAGCGCCCAGGCTTCCTTTAAAGCGGTGCAAACCACCAATGAGCAGCTTACGGCTGCCAACTATAAGCCGCAGGTGTATGCCCGCCCGGTCAACCTGTTTTTTCTGACTGACCAAGGCAAGCGCGAGCGGATAGAACCCGAAGACAACGCTTTTGTGGTGCGTAATACGGACCTGCGCTACAGTACGGAGGAATTACTGGAGCTAGCCGGTAAACAGCCCGAATGCTTTAGCCCCAATGTGGTGTTGCGCCCGCTGTATCAGGAGCTGCTGCTGCCCAATTTGTGCTATATCGGAGGTGGCGCGGAAGTAGCCTACTGGTTTCAGCTCAAGCAGGTTTTTGCCGATAACCAAGTGCCTTTCCCAATACTGTTGCTGCGCAATTCGGGCCTATATGTGGGTAAGGCTAGTGCGGGCAAATTACGTAAGCTAGGCCTGACAGCTAACGCCTTATTTCAGCCGCTGCCGGAGTTGAAAAAACAAGTCGGCAGTGCAATAGGCCAAGAGGAAGTGAGCTTGAAAGCGCAGCAAGAAGCGCTGGGGGGCATTTTTAAGGAGATAACCGACCTCGCGCAGCGCCTCGACCCTACGCTGGTTAAAACCGTAGCGGCCGAAGCTCAAAAAGCGGCCGCTGGCATCGGTAACTTGGAAAAGCGCCTGAGCAAAGCTGCCGAAAACAAGCACGAAATTGTTTTTACCCAGCTTACGGCTTTGAAAGACAAGCTTTTCCCCAATGGCGACTTGCAGGAGCGGGTGGAGAATGTGCTGAGCATTATCATCAACAACCCTGAGTTTCTGCAGCAGCTGCTCGACGCTTTTGATCCGCTGGCGCTGGAGTTTACGGTGCTGGAGGAAGAGTAGACTTTTGCTTATCTACGAAGCGTGAGTTTGAGTGCTCAGGTCGCTTGAGGGGCTTTTTGCTGATCCTTTTATGCTGAAAGCAGACATACGTCGCACCTTTTCAACTCGCCGCCGCACGCTAACAGAAGCAGAAGTGGAACGACGCAGTGCGCTGCTTAGCCAGCAGTTATTCGAGAGCTTTCCCGTTGCCGACTGGCGCTGGCTGCATGTGTTTCTACCTATCGCGAAGCAGCACGAGCCGGATACCTGGCTGATCATTCACCGCATCTGGGCTGAGTTTCCGCTAGTGCAGTTGGCCGTACCCATAGTGCAGGCCGACGGTCATACGTTGCGCCACTATCACCTTACCCCTGACACGCCCCTGGTTACGAATCGTTGGGGAATACCGGAGCCGGTTGGAGCGGAAGAAAAGCCCCCCATGGTCTTTGATGCGGTGCTGGTACCGCTGCTGGCGTGCGACTTGAGCGGCCATCGGGTAGGATATGGCAAGGGTTTCTACGACCGTTTTCTGGCGCAATGTCGGCCGGAGGTGCAGCGGATAGGGTTGTCGCTGGAGCCACCCGTTATCCAAGTTGTGGATGTAAACACTACTGATCAGCCGCTGACGGCTTGTATCACGCCTGAGCAAATATTCTGGTTTCGCTAAGGCCGAGGTGCCGCCAGGCTGTCCGATGCGACTATTTCTACGCCCGTAATGCGGGCCTGACCCCAGGGAGCAATACTAATATTGACGAGAAGTGGCTTCCGTGCTCCTCGTCGCTCCAACTCCTGACCGGTTCCTTCGGGTACGTAGTAGCGCTCCAGATTGTAGCGAATGCGCAGGTTGCGGCGCCAACGGTCGGCTACCCAGCCGCGCAGCACCACTTGGTCGGCGGGTACGTCGGGTTTTTTTGCATACACGCGCACTGCCTCATACGCCTCGCCAGCCGGCCGAAGTACCACGTACACCGGGTCGCCGCGCCGTGGGCGCGGACCGGGCTCCCGCCACAAACTGGTGGGCAACTGACTAATGGAATAATTCAGCGTAACGTAGTCGCCGTAGAGGAGGTCGCGCGGATCGATAGGGGTGGTTCGGAGGGTAATGACGCGGCCATAGGCCGTGGTAGCGTAGCCCGCCGCCGCTACGGCCACAATAAATAGCACCTGCGCCAGAATCGTGAGTAGCAATAACCGCCGCCGACGCGCCAGTGGCACCTGATCTGATAAGAGCGAGAACATACGGGACGTGATTAAATGTGATTAGCGACTACTGGCGCGGGCATTGCGCCGCCGCAAATACCAACTCAACCCAAGTAATAGCACGCCGCCACACAGAAAGAAGAGCGACTTATCCATGAATTCCCAAGTCAGCTTGAAGTAAGCTACCATAGTAGTCAGGATAAATAAAATGGTCCCCAGCGTGATGCGGTCGGGGTTTTGCTCCACCTGCGCCCGCCACAGTACGGCTCCTGAGTAAGCGTAAAGTACGACCAAGGAAGCAATGGCTAGCGGCAAACCGCCTGGCAAATAAAAGCCCGGCAGCAGCAGCAGCCAATCGGTGGCACTGCCCATCCGGTCGCGGGTACGCTTGCCGGCCAGTGAAAGAGCAAATACGAATACGAGGGCCGCTACGTAGGCCAGCAATGGTGGCCGCAGCATGCCCGCGTAGCTACCTACTTCCCCATAAAGCGCGAGTCCCAGCATAAACACAAAGGCCGTAATCAGGGGTGGCCCTTGCAGGGCGCGGCCAGCGGGGCGGTCGGTTTGCCAGTCGCCAGCGGCGTAAATGAGCATGGCCGGCACGAAAAACCACGTGATTTTGGCGTGCAGATGCCCGATAAGCAAACCTGTTTGCCAGAGCAGGCCGCTAGCCAATACACCGCCCAGTAGCACATCGGGGAGGCGCCACCAGTAGTAGCCTAGTCCGCCCGCCGTCAGTATAGCCGCCGCGTAGCTGAAAGCGCCCAACTGGCCGGTGGTATAGCCCTGCACCACGCCCCCGATTACCACGGTGAGTACAAACAGAAACCGACTGCGGTACAGATACGTGAGCAAGGTGCCTGCTACGGCCCAGGCTACGAGCCCCGTTACGTCGTAACCGATGAGCTGGTACATCTGCCCGGTCAGGATGATGGCTGCTCCAAAGAGAATCAGGCCTAACCCCACCAAACCGATGCCCACTGAACTATTGCCCCGGCGCAGAAAAAACTCGCCGCTGGCGTAGGCGCCCAAAAAGCCCCCCAGCAGCAGCCCAATCCGCAGCCACTCCGGTAGGCCCTGCCAGTTGGCCGCTACCAAACTCAACGCACTTAGGCCAACCAGCAAACTGCCCAGCAGCGGCAGCAAGCCAATAGCCCGCACATCTTCCGGGTATAGCTCCAGCAATTGTCGGTGCTGCTCGGGGTGATAATCCCCTTCTTTACCCAGTCTGGCCCATCAGTTTCGAGGAGTTTGCGGCTCATGTGGGCAAGTTAGAAAGTTTGGAGATTGACAAGTATAGAGAAGTAGCGGATGAAAGGATATGGCCAAGATTTGCTGAGTCGATTTTTATAATCTTAGAACCGCAACAAGACGCGTCATGTCGCTTTTCAACTCAATTTTCTAGCTCGCGTCATCTCACGCTTACCGGGCGGACCAGGAATTTTCTCCACTACCCATCCCGCCGCCTTTAGGCTGCGCCGGAAGCTGCCTTTAGCACAGTAGCTCGTCAAAATGCCCCCCGGCGCGGTAGCGGCAAATAGCTGATCGAACACGGCATCGGTCCACATGTCGGGTTGCTTTTCGGGAGCGAAGGCATCGAAATAAACCGCGTTGTAATGCGCTGCGGGCAGGGCAAAATCTTGTAATGCCGTGTGGAGCTTTCGTAAGGTGAAACGGGAAGTGATGGGCACGGCCTCATTCCAAGGCGCAGCATGCAGCTGGTAGTGAAACTCCTGTAGCTCAGGGTTTAGAATGTAGCGCTCCACGCCCAGCGCAGCAACAACGTGGGGAGGTAGTGGATATTTTTCCAGCGTATCGTAGTGAATAAGCTGGGGCGCACTCAGGCCGCGCTGCAAGGTGAGCAAGGCATTTAAGCCGGTGCCAAAGCCGATTTCCAGCACTTGAATTTGCCCCCCAGACGCCAAAGCTGGCTCTAGTCCTGCGCCCAGGTACACGTGCTGCGCCTCCTGCACGGCGCCATGGGTGGAATGATAATGCTCATTCAGCGCTGGCACGTACAAGGTGCTGGAGCCGTCTTGCGTCACTCTTACTTCTACCTTTGGCTCCGCGCGTAATTCTTCGTTGCTCATCTTTCTTATTCAAACATGGCCCGTGTAAAAGTAGCTCTGCCCGACGCATTCCCGCTTACTGTTCAGATTCCGGTCCGCATCACCGATCTCAACTACGGCGCCCACCTCGGCAATGACGCCCTGCTAAGCATCTTACACGAAGCCCGCGTGCAATTCCTCCAACATTGCCAGCTACCCGAATTCGACCCGGCTACCAAAACCGGCCTCATCATGGCCGACGTGGCGATGGAATACAAAGGAGAAGGCTTCCACGGCGACATGCTGCACATTCAATTAGCCGCTACCGATCTTCACCGCTACGGCTTTGATGTGGTGTATTGGGTAAAAAACCAAGATGGGAAGGAAATAGCCCGCGCCAAAACCGGCATGCTGTGCTTCGACTATAACACCCGCAAGCTCCGAAATTTGCCCCCCGACATGGAAGCGCAGTTTGGACTCGCACCTACTACGTAATGACTATCTTCAAGCTCTAGCTGTTACCTATTCCTATGCTTCCATTCACTCGAATTATTTGCCGGTTAACGCTGCTACTCAGCTTTGTAGCCGTCGGGTTAATGGTCCAAGCCCAATCTTCTCCAAAGAAGCCCGCTCAGGTAAGGCTGCCCATCGATTCTACCAAAGTATACACATACGTAGAGCATATGCCTGTGTACTCAGGTGCTGGCGACATGAAGGGCTTAACTGCGGATTTTCTGCGCGAGTTTCAAGCTGCCAGCGCCAAAGGCGGCTGCTCACCACATACCCCGGTCTTCGTTAGCTTCGTTGTCGGGCCCAGCGGCGGTATTTATGATGTCACTAGTGTTCATGAACTGCAAAACGTTTCATATCCCAAGCTGTCGGCCACGTGCGAAACGGCGCTAATAAAGGCCAGTCAAAACTTGTCCCGCTTTAAGCCTGGAATGCAGAATAACCGCCGCGTAGCAGTAAGATACATCTTGAAGTTGAGCGCCACGAAATAAGTCGTAACTCAATAATAGGCGCAGAAGTCTATATTCTGGAACCCAAGCGCCTGCTACGTTGTATCTTTGCCCTATGATATCCTTGCCCGTACTGACCAAGCGCGACATTCGCAAACTCACACCCGACGAGCTCAAAGCCTTTATGGTGGAGCACGGCGAAAAGCCTTTTCGTGCCAAGCAGGTGCTGGAGTGGCTCTGGAAAAATACGGCCTCCTCGTTTGAGGAGATGAACAATATCAGCCTGTCCACGCGCGAGCTGCTAGCCCAGCACTTCGTTATCAATGGCGTGACGGTGCAAAACCACCAGCTCTCCAACGACGGCACCATCAAGTCGGCGTTTCGTCTGCACGATGGCAATATCGTGGAGGGTGTGCTCATTCCGCACGATACGCGCATGACGGCCTGCATCAGCTCGCAGGTGGGCTGCTCGCTAACCTGTAAGTTTTGCGCCACCGGCTACATGGAGCGCAAGCGCAACCTCGACGCGGCCGAAATCTACGACCAGGTGGTGCGCATCCGGGAGCAGTGCGAAAGCCAGTACGGCACGCCGCTTACCAATATCGTGTACATGGGCATGGGCGAGCCGCTACTCAACTACGCCAACGTGGTGAAAAGCGTGGAGCGCATCACCGCCCCCGACGGCCTGAACATGGCCCCACGCCGCATCACCATCAGCACGGCCGGCATTGCCAAAATGATCAAGAAGCTGGCCGACGACGACGTGAAAGCCAATCTGGCCCTGAGTCTGCACGCGCCCAACGATACCAAGCGCAACGAAATCATGCCTATCAATGAAGCCAACTCGTTGGCGGCGCTGAAGGAGGCATTGCAGTATTATCACCAGAAAACCGGCCGCAAAGTCACCTACGAGTACATCGTATTCGAGAACTTCAACGACACGCTGGAAGACGCCGCCGAGCTGTACGCCATCAGCAAGTGGCTGCCTTGCAAGGTGAACCTCATTGAGTACAACCCCATTGAAAACGCCGATTACCAGAACGCCGAAGCCGACAAGATCGCCGCCTTCCACAAGTTCCTGGCTGACCGCGGCGTACAAACCAACATTCGTCGCTCGCGGGGCAAAGACATCGATGCAGCCTGCGGGCAGCTAGCTGTGAAAGAGAAGCCAGTAGCCGCCTAAGTTAACCAGCTACAAAAAAGCCCCCCAACAATAATTGGGGGGCTTTTTTGGCTTTCATTCTTCGTGTAAGCCGCTATTTTACTTTGCCGAATCGATAGGTAACTTCTAAATAAGCGGGCACAACTATTCCGTCTTCGCCGTCGGTACCGTACAAAATTCCAATGCTGCCGCTCAGCCGGGCGGCGGCTATACGCAAGCCTGCCAAACCACCAAAGCCACCATCGACGATGTAGGTCTCATTGAGAAGCGATACACGGCGCGACACGCGTGTAGCGCCGCCAATTACCACTACCGGGCTGCTTTCTACTTCGCCGTCGGCGAATAAATAGCCGAGCCCGAGCGTCACGTTATTGTCGGCGGTGCCGTAGGTGCCGAGGCCATAGCCTATGCCGCCCGTTTCGCCAAATACGCTGGCAAACAAAATACCCGCTCCCACGCTGAATTTCTCCGTCACGGCAACACCTACTTTGGGCGTAATAGCTAGAATATTCAGCCCTGCGCCCGGAAATAACCCCACTAGCCCACCAATGGATATGTTATTGGTAATGCCATAGTTGCCTCCCACGATGAAAATATCAATGTCCTGCACATAGCCCTCACCTTTTCGCAGGGTGCGGGCGGTAGGTGCGAAAAAGAGGCGGGTGCCGTTGCCAACTGGCTCCCAGCCCCTTCCGGCCTGGTCTGATGTCAGCGGCTGCATGTTTTTTATGTTGGCCTGCTGCACCGTGATGCGCCCTACGTCCGTAGTCTGAAACTCATATTCTCCGGCCCGCTGAGCTACGAGTCGGCCGATAAAGGAAGTGCCCGTACGAAGTTCTACGGAATACATCTGACCCAACGAGTCAGGCGTGCCAATTGCACCCGCGGCAAGGCCAGGAGTAGCACTTAGCAACTTCTGGCGCTCTTCAATGCTGGCGCGCACGGCCCGGAAGTCACTGACAGTAAAGGGGCGTTGCTTGATGCTGCCATCGAGCATGGTCGCTTGTAGCGTAATTGAGCTATCAGGCGTGAGAGCTTGAAGGAAACGGGCTTCCCGGAAGTCATCGAACGAGAAGAACGGAAACAGCCCGTACGTAACCTTCTCCTGCTTATCAATCGATTCGCCTACAATTGGGCTCACCGTCAGTACTCGAGTTTGGGAACTGGTAGTTTGCTGAGCTACTGCATGTTGGGGCGTAAAAAAGCCCCCCAAGCCAAGCAGGAGCAATAGAAGACGGTAAAGTGATTTCATACAAAAAAGTACATCAGGGCAGTGCCGTAAACGTACTCGTTTGCTTCAATATTTAAATACCACTAGGTCTGAATAATCAACCTTTTATTTTCGCCAAGTGCCCTGCGCCCGCGGGCGGCCCGTGGCGATTTCTTCATTTGACTCGCCAATGGGCACTTCGCTTACTCGTATGCGCACAGCGTGGGCTTTGGGCTGTACCTTTTGCCCAAAAGCATCGGCAAACTCCTGCGTGAACTCGGCCCCGAAGAAGATAATCAGCGACGAGTAATTAACCCACAGCAGCAGAATAATAACGGAGCCCGCAGCACCGTAGGCCGAAGCTGGTTCGGCCTGTGCGATATAAAAGGCAATCAGAAATTTGCCCAGCACAAATAAGCAAGCCGTAATAAAAGCGCCAATCCAGACATCGCGCCACCGGATAATAGCGTCGGGCAGGAAGCGGTAGATTAGCGCAAACAAGGTGGTGGTAATGGCAAGAGACAGCGCCAGATCAAGCAAGCGAATAAAAAACACCGCTACGCCGGGCAACAGTTGCTGTAGGTAATCGGTGAAGGCAGTAAGCACTGCGCTGACGACGAACGAGATAAGCAGAAGCAGAGCCACGCTCAGAATCAAGCCAAACGACAGCAAACGGTCGCGGACAAACTGCCATATACCGTTGCGAGGTTTTACTTTCAGATTCCAGATGTCATTGATGCTTTCCTGTAGCGTAACGAAAAATGTAGTGGCAGCAAAGATCAGGGTAGCAATACCAATGAGCGATGACAAGCCGCCTTGTTGTGACTGGTTGAACTCGTTGATGGAATCCTGAATGAACTTGGCCTCCTCAGCCCCAACTATACCTCTGATTTGCTGAAAAAGCTGGCCTGTAATGGCCTCAGCACCAAGGATCGTGCTGGCCGAAGTGATAACAATGAGCAGCAGAGGCGGGAGCGAAAATATGGTGTAGTACGACAGCGCCGCCGCGTGGCGAAACGAGTTGTTCTGCATAAATTCGCCAGCCGTAGATTTGAAAATGCCAACGATGTCGGAAAGGCGATAGGGCGTCATAAGAAAGGGAAAGCGAACGATAGGCTTGGAGTACTGGCTACTAGTACGGGCTGGAAGTGCCATGCGTTCGGTTGAGTGTTTCATATGGCCACCCACTCGTGCTTCTCGTATAGATGCGCCCGCACCTCAACTAGTCAGCAAAGCTCAACGCTAGGTCGGTATTTTTCACATCTTCTATCTTCTTGTTAATGAAGGCTTTTTGTCCTTTCCTGCGCACCGTTGGTCTCAGCATGGTGATTGCTTTTTCGCTTTACACGATGAGTTGCCAACGCATTCGCGAGGTGGCTACTATCAGCGCTACGCCAGCTTATCCGGCCGGCCAGGGCTTCGACCTCGCTGGCTCCGACGAGCGTGCCATTGCCATTGCCGACACCGTGATGGCTCGCATGGGTGGCTATCAGAACTGGCAGAATACCCGCTACTTGGCGTGGAGCTTTTTTCGGGGCCAATACCAGATTTGGGACAAATACACCGGCGATTTTCACTGGGAGCAGGACAGCTTAGTGGCCAATTATAACCTGCTCACGCGCACTGGCAAAGCCTTTAAAAGCGGCAAGGAAATAACGGACACACCTGGCGGTCAGGAGCTACTCGAAAAAATGTATCCGGTTTGGGTAAATAACTCGTGGTGGCTCATCATGCCTTTTAAGCTGAAAGATTCCGGCGTGACGCTTACTTACCGCGGCTTAGGTACCACCTTCGAAAACGAGCCTGCCGACATCCTGCAAATGACGTTCAAAGACGTAGGCGTGACACCCGAAAACCGCTACGAGATTCGGGTGCTGCGCAGCAGCGGGCTCGTGCATGAGTGGTCGTACTTCGCTAAGGCCGATGATCCACAACCTACCTTTCGCCGCCGCTGGAGCGACTACGCTCAGCACGGCAACATACTGCTCGCCTCTGACCGCAGCGACCCTACCAAGCCTGCGCGCATCACTGATATAGCCGTTCGGCAAACTGTTCCGGTTGGCATTATGGACAGCCCTGTACCGGTGCAGAAGCTGAAAAGTTCACTATAGTTGGTGTTTGGGGGCTTTTTTGAAGCTCTACGACTTCACAAGCTTCCACCGCAACGTCTCAATAGGAGCTTCGCGCAAGCGCGCCGATAGCTCCGCATCGTCTTGGAACTGAAGCTGAGCCAACATACTAGCCTCGACGCTCACGGTGAAGTGAGAAGCTGCAAAGGGCCAGGGCGTAATGGTCACGGGGCCATCGGCGGTTGGGCGGGTCACGTCGTAGCGCCTCCCATCAGGACCTTGACTGATTTCGAGGGCTCGACCCATCTCCGGCAGCTCCCGACGACAGAGAATCAGGGAGAGTCGGTCGCACCACTGCATGAGGTCGTAGGCTTGTTGGGCATCTGCTTTATTGATGCCTAAGCCTTTGCGCCAGCGCTGCTGATTGGCTTTTTGCTCGTCTAGAAAAGCGTCCAACTCCTTTTTTTGCCCCCTGAGTGCTTCGTATAGAAAGCTCAGATGCATACTGGTAAGCAAGCTGCGCCACTGGCCCTGAAATCGCGCGGCCCGAAGTACGTTGGTGGCCTGTTCCATGGAGAAGTCCACCATCGTGAAATCAGCGGGGGCACCAGTGGGGGTGAGGCCGTAGTGGCCGTCCCAGGGGCGCTGCTCGTCGTCGTGCTGGGCTATGGCTGCCAAGAGGCCTACCCAGCGGTCGGTGGGCCCAAACGGAGTCCAATGCCAAGCTATCTGCGCGGCTAATAGGGCATGTGATTGTTGGTAAATAATCTGCCAGCCGTCGGCCGTGTAGTTGACTATCATTTTCTCACAGCAGGTTCGCGCAGAGATACACGCATGTTAGCAGAGAACGGTCGTTGCAAAAAACAGTTTTGCAATCACAAAAAAAGCCCCCCAGATAATTTCTGGGGGGCTTTTTTTGTGAAATCAAAAGCTTAGCGACCTACAGCTACTTGGGGCTCAGCTTGATGAAGGTGTAAGAGCATATCGGCCGTCATTTTATCTAGGTCAAACTCAGGCTGCCAGCCCCAATCCTGGCGGGCGCGGGAGTCGTCGATGCTGGCGGGCCAGGAGTCGGCAATCTGCTGGCGCGAGTCGGGCTTGTAGGTTACCTCAAAATCCGGCTCGTGGCGCTGAATAGCGGCCGTAATTTCGGCTGGCGAGAAGCTCATGGCCCCGAGGTTATAAGAAGAGCGCACTTTGATTTGCTCGGCCGGGGCGTGCATCAAATCCAGGGTGGCTTTGAGCGCGTCAGGCATGTACATCATCGGTAAGTACGTGTCCTGCTGCAAGAAACACTCGTAGGACTGGCCGGCTACGGCTTTGTGGTAGATATCCACGGCGTAATCAGTGGTGCCGCCGCCGGGCAAGGTTTTGTAGCTGATCAGGCCGGGGTAGCGCAGGGAGCGTACATCGAGACCGTGGTTTTTGTGGTACCATTCGCACCACTGCTCCCCGGCCAGCTTGCTGATGCCGTACACCGTGCTGGGGTTCATAATGGTCAGTTGGGGGGTATTTTGGCGGGGCGTATCGGGCCCGAATACGGCAATGGAGCTGGGCCAATACACCTGCGCCACTTTATACTTTACCGCCAGGTCCAACACGTTCAGCAAGCCATCCATGTTTAGGCGCCAGCCAAACTCCGGGTTTTTCTCCGCCGTGGCCGACAGCAACGCGGCCAGGTGGTAAATCTGCTTGGGACGATACTGCGCAATAATGGCTTCGAGGCGGGGGCGGTCGAGCACGTCGAGCAACTCGAAGGGGCCGGCCTCTTGCAGCTCCGGTTGCTTGGGCGGGCGCACGTCGGCGGCAATGACGCGATGAGCGGCGTAGCGCTGGCGCAGGGCGTGAGTGAGCTCGAAGCCGAGCTGGCCGCAGGCACCAATAACGAGAACGGTATCGCTGGGAGTGGTTTCCATGCTGAGAAAAGGGGAATGTGGGTGGGGTGGGACTACAAAGATACCGGGTCGGGTGGTTATGCCAGTAACTTGCCCGTCAGCAAGCATAGCGGCACTCGCTCCGCAACTCCCGTGCCCAGCCCAAGCTCATCAGACAGATGCAACCGCTTTTGTCTACTTTTGGGTAACCCTCAAACAATACTGTATGCGGCGTTTTGTCCTGCTACTGGCCTTTTATTGCTGTATTGCCTCTGTGGCGCAAGGCCAAGCGGCCGCACCTGTTACCACCTACCGCAACTTGGTGATGGAAGGCGGGGGCATTCGGGGCATTGCTTATGGCGGCGCGTTGGCTGAATTGGAAAAACAGGGGGTGCTGGCGGGTATTCAGCGCGTTGGCGGGACCTCGGCGGGCGCCATTCAGGCGGCGTTACTGGCCGTAGGCTATTCACCGCAGGAGATTATCGAAGTAGTAAATAATACGCCTGTGCAGCGTCTGAATGATGGTCGCCTGATATTTTTTGGCGGTAGCACGCGCTTACTCAAACAGTACGGCTGGTACCGCGGCGACCAGTTTACGAAGTACCTCAGCGACTTAGTGGCCCGCAAAACCCAGAATCCCAACCTCACGCTGGGCCAGCTTCACGCGCTAGCCCAGCAAGGCAAGGGCCGCGACCTGTACGTGACAGGCACCAACCTCACTACCCAGCGCACCGACGTATTCAGCTACGAAACCCACCCAAACTTGCGCGTGGCCGACGCCGTGCGCATCAGTATGAGCATTCCGCTGTATTTCCGGGCGGTGCTGCTCGATGAGCAGGGCCAGGTAGTGCGCAAGCCGGCTAAAGAACAGAAAGTAAACGTGTTGGTGGATGGTGGATTGCTAGCCAATTACCCGCTCAACCTGTTCGACCACGCTCGATATTTGCCCCCCGGCGCTGCCACCCCCGACGCTGGGGGGCTTTTTATCAACCCCGAAACCCTAGGCTTGCGCCTCGACCGGGCCGAGCAGATTGCCTATGATACCCAGCCCGATGGCCGCCGCCAACTGGCGCCCTACGACATTCATGATTTCGGCAGCTACATGGGCGCATTTTATACCTTGGCCATCGAAAATCTGAACCCCACGGCAGCCACCGACTGGCCGCGCACCGTTAGTATCAATACGCTGGGGTTCAATCCCAAAATCAAGCAGGTATCGGCGGCGCAAAAGCAGTCGTTAGTAGATAGCGGCCGACAAGGAGTGCAGGATTTCTTTGCACGAACGCAAGCCAAAAAATAACGGAAATTGCCCCGGTTTCTGTGTAGTAATTGACATTCAACCTTTCCCATCCTATGTATACCACCCTCCAACCCGACCTTGAAACCCAGCTGGCCGATATCAAAGCCAACGGGCTGTTCAAGAAAGAACGCGTCATTACCTCGCCTCAAGGCGCGACTATCGAAACTAATGAGGCTGGCGAAGTGCTGAACTTTTGCGCCAATAATTACCTGGGCCTGTCGTCGCACCCCGAGGTGATTGAGGCGGCCAAGGCGGCTATTGATAGCCACGGCTACGGCATGTCGTCGGTGCGCTTTATCTGTGGCACTCAGGACATTCACAAAAAGCTGGAGCGCAAGCTGGCTGATTTTCTGGGCACCGAGGATACCATTCTGTATGCGGCCGCTTTCGATGCCAACGGCGGCGTATTTGAGCCGTTGTTCAACGAGCAGGACGCTATTATTTCCGACGCGCTGAACCACGCTTCCATTATCGATGGTGTGCGTTTGTGCAAGGCCCAGCGCTACCGCTACACACACAACGACATGGCGGACCTGGAAAAGCAACTTCAGGACGCTACCGCTAAAGGCAGCCGTCACCGCATCATCGTCACCGATGGCTCCTTCAGCATGGACGGTACCATCGCCCGCCTCGACCAGATCTGCGACCTCGCCGATAAGTATCAGGCGCTGGTGATGGTAGACGAGTGCCACTCGACGGGCTTTTTGGGCAAAACGGGCCGTGGTACCCACGAGCTGCGCGGCGTGATGGGCCGCGTGGACATCATCACTGGCACGCTGGGCAAGGCGCTGGGCGGTGCCATGGGCGGATTCACCACGGGCCGCAAAGAAATTATTGAAATGCTGCGTCAGCGCAGTCGGCCGTATTTGTTTTCTAACACGCTGGCCCCGGCCATTGTAGGCGCATCATTGCGCGTGCTGGAATTGCTGAATGAAAGCACAGAGCTACGCGACCGGCTGGAAGAAAACACCAAGTATTTCCGCGAAAAAATGACTGCCGCTGGCTTCGATATTAAGCCCGGCGAGCACCCTATTGTGCCGGTAATGCTGTATGATGCCAAGCTAGCCCAGGAATTTGCGGCCAAAATGCTAGATAAAGGCATTTATGTTATCGGGTTTTACTACCCCGTCGTGCCGCAAGGTCAGGCCCGGATCCGGGTGCAGCTGTCGGCCGCGCACACCCGCGAACATCTGGACAAAGCTATTGCTGCCTTTATCGAAGTTGGTCGGGAGCTAGGGACGCTGAAAGACCGAAGCGCCGCTCAGCCCGAAGCCGGCCAAGTAGTTACGAATACCCCTTAATCGACCTTAGTCAAGATAAAAAAGCCCCCGGATACTTTCTGGGGGCTTTTTTGTGCTTCTGTTGGTTTGTATCCCGCTCTTGCTTTCGCCCGAATACGGAATTGCCTAGTTTGGACCGCCGCTACTGCCGAGGATAGCCGAACGCATAACGTTCTGCGTAAGTGACCACCTAGGCCTTTCGCAGTTTCTATGTCAGTATACAATATTGCCCTCGTCATGATGGGGGTGGCCATCCTGGGCGTAGCGTGGCTGCCGTCCTTGCTGGAAAAATATCCGCTTTCATACCCCATCCTGTTTATCGGGCTAGGTATGGCTGCCTATTCGTTGCCCCTCGGCTTGCCGCCCGCCGATCCTTTTGCGCACCCTAAGCTGGTCACGCATTTGTCGGAGCTGTGCGTGATTGTGGCGCTGACTGGCACCGGACTCAAAATTGACCGTCCGTTTTCATTTGGCACCTGGCGCACTCCCATCCGGCTGGTATTGGTGCTGATGGTGCTTACTATTGCCGGTATCACGGTAGCGGGCATTACTCTGGCCGGTTTGGCTTTACCCTCAGCAGTATTGCTGGCGGCCTGCCTGGCGCCCACCGACCCGGTATTGGCCGGTGACGTACAAGTGGGCGACCCCGGCGAAGGTCGCGAAGACAACGTTCGCTTTGCCCTCACCGGCGAAGCGGGCCTGAACGATGGGCTGGCTTTCCCTTTTGTGTATCTAGCATTGGCCCTGCTGCCGGCGGCAGAATCCTTATCTGCCCGTCTGATTGAGTGGGCCTGGATGGACCTGATCTACCGGGTGGGCGCTGGCGTGATGCTGGGCTGGCTGTCGGGCCTGCTGCTGTCCTACCTGATCTTCAACCTACCCAAAAAGCTCAGCATCAAGCCCAGCGCTTATGGATTTGTGGCGCTGGCTGTCACGCTTACCAGCTATGGTGTAACTGAGCTGGTGCACGGCTACGGGTTCTTGGCCGTATTTGTGGCCGCCGTTACGCTGCGGGGGCGAGAGCGTAAACATGAGTATCACAAGCAGATGCACGCCTTTACCGATCAAATGGAGCGTCTGCTAATTGTGGTTATTCTGATACTCTTTGGTGGTGCCATTATCGATGGATTGCTGGCGCCGCTCACTTGGTCGGGTATGCTGATTGGCTTATTGCTGGTGCTGGTGCTACGGCCTCTGGGGGGCTTATTGACGCTGCTGGGGGCCCGAAAGGTGAATGTAGCCGAACGTAGCGTGATTTCCTTTTTCGGAATAAGAGGCATCGGCTCTATTTTCTACCTGGCTTTTGCGCTGGAAAAGGCTGAGTTTCCGCAAGCGCGTGAATTGTGGGCCATTCTGGGCTTCACAATGCTGGTATCGATTAGCCTGCATGGCGTGCTGGCAACGCCGGTGATGAATTGGCTGGACCGCCGCCACGGCCGAAAAATTGCCGCCGAACTTAGTGAGTGCGAAGAAGATGAGGAAGTTAAAGTAGCTACGGTTGAGTAGAAAACCTTAGTTAAGCCGCGACTTCCGTAGCTGCTGACGCTGGGGAGGTGGGAGTTTTGGCGGCCAAATCGAACAGCATCTCGTTTAGCTTGGCGCGCAAATCAGAGGAAGACAGATTGCGAAATACCTCTCCGGCACGCACCAGCGAGATCTGACCGGTTTCTTCACTCACTACCAGCACTACACTATCGGTAACTTCCGTGAGGCCGATGGCGGCGCGGTGCCGCAAACCTAGCGAAGCCGGCACGTCGGGGTTTTCGCTGACGGGCAGAATACAGCGCGCCGCCTTGATGCGGTTGTTGGCAATAATAACGGCGCCATCGTGCAGCGGGCTGGTTTTGTTGAAGATGCTCATCAGCAGGCGCTTACTAACGGCAGCATCAATCAGGTCACCCGAATCGGCGTAGAACTTTAGCTCCGAAGTCATGGTAAAAGCAATGAGGGCACCAGTGTTTTTGCCCGCCAGACTTTTGGCCGCTTCTACAAACGGTACAATGCTCATGCGTTCAGTAACTTGTTCGCGGCGCCACGGAAACACACGTACTCGATCGAAGGCCGTTGCTTTGCCAATGGTGAGCAAAAAGCGCCGGATCTCCTGCTGAAACAGGATAATGCCCGCCAGCACACCCACGCTCATAAACTGACCTAAAATACTGGTCAGAAGCTCCATGCCGGCGGCTTTCACCACCAGATAAAGTAGGTAAATGGACATAAAGCCCAAAAAAACCTTCAGCGCCACGCTCCCCGTTAGCAGCTTGTACAGCTGATAAAACAATACCGTGACCAGTAAGACGTCAATCACGTCTATCCAGCCTATGCGCAGGAAGCCGACGGAGAATGAGCCGATCACGAGGAGGAGGGAATGAGGGTTTGTTGCACGAGCCGCACAGTGTGCACGGCTTCCGCTACATCATGTACGCGCAACAATCGCGCACCGTTGAGCAAAGCGACGGTATTTACGGCAATTGTACCGGTGAGCGCAGCGTCGGGAGTGAGGCCTAGAGGCTTGTATACCATCGACTTGCGCGAAAGACCGGCCAGTACCGGCAAACCCAGCAGCGCCAGTTCGGGTAGGCGACGCAGTAGCTCATGGCTTTGAGCCGGCGTTTTAGCGAACCCGAAGCCAGGGTCGAGAACGATATCCGTTACGCCGGCGGCATACAGAAGAGCCAGCTTATCGCGGAAGTAACGCACGAGATCTGTTACGATATCGTCTTCGTAGTGCGTTTGCTGCGCCATATTCTGAGGCGTGCCGCGCATGTGCATGAGCACGTACGGTACCCCAAGCCGACCCGCCGTAGCAAACATATCGGCATCAAGTGTGCCACCGCTCACATCGTTGATAATATCGGTGCCGATGGCTACTGCTTCAGCGGCTACATCAGCCCGGAAAGTATCGACGGATAAGACTGCTTCAGGAAAAGCCCCCCGCACGGTCTCCAAGGCGGGCAGCACGCGGGCTTTTTCTTCTTCGGCCGAGATATCCTCAGCGCCCGGCCTAGTGGAATAGCCCCCCAGATCGAGAACAGCCGCGCCCGCCTGCAGCATTGCGTCGGCCCGCCGCAGCAGGTCGTCGGTGGTGGCGATGCGGTTGCCGGCGTAGAAGGAATCGGGGGTCAGATTCAGAATACCCATGACCTGCGGCTGGCGCAGATCCAATACCCGTCCGTCGCGGCAGCGCAGGGTTTGCCTCGGGGAAAAACACGTATCTTTCGCGGCGGTCTGGAGCATGATAATCTAGGGTCTGAGCGCTTAGGGACTTGGTTTTAGGCAAAAAGCTGCATGGTTCGGGCTTCTTTCAGCAGAAGTCAAAGCGAAACAAGCTTGCGCCACAATTGGCCCTAGTTCTCACTGCCAGCCTACCTTCCAGGTGCCCACGTATCCACGATCCGAAGTTCCTTAAATCTATAGTGAAAATCTTGCAAACCCAAACCCAGCAGGAGTACGACCAGGTGATAGAGCAGTGCCGGGCGCTGTTTCTGGCCAAAACCCACGATTACGGCACGGCTTGGCGCATTCTGCGCTTGCCCTCCGTTACTGATCAGCTGTATATCAAGGCCCAGCGCATTCGCTCCATTCAGGAAAAAGGCACCCAGCTGGTAGCCGATGGCGTGAATGAGGAGTTCATTGCCATCATCAACTACTGCGTGATTGCCCTGATGCAGCTGCACTTGCCCGCCGATTCATCCCACGATTTGCCCCCCACGGAAGTAGCCGCCGCCTACGACCGTGAGATACAAGCCAACCGGGATTTGCTCTTCGCCAAAAACCACGATTACGGCGAGGCCTGGCGGCAAATGCGCGTGCCTAGCATCACTGATATTATTCTGATGAAGCTGCACCGCACCAAGCAGATTGAGGACCTGGGGGGCAAAACGTACGTGTCGGAAGGCGTGGAGGCCAACTACCGCGATATGCTGAATTACGCCGTATTTGCCTTGATAAAGCTGGAAGGGGAAAAGGGTAAATCAAAGGCATAGAGCGCTAGGCAGAGCGGCGCCGAAGCATGCCCGCCTGATATTTTCAATCATAGTATCTGCTACTTCCCCGACCTTTTTGTTTGCGTATGGGGTTTTAAGCCCCAACTTAGTAGCCAACTCTTAGCCTCTTAGCGCCTTGAAGTCTGCCAGATCCATCCAATTAATGAAACTTATCACGCATATCTGCTGGGTGCTGCTCGGCGCGGTTTTTATTTTTTCGGGATTAATAAAGCTCAACGACCCAGTGGGTATGGGCCTCAAGCTGGAAGAATATTTTGAGGTGTTTGCTGAAGATTTCGGCTCCTTCTTTCTGGTTTTCAAAGGCTTTGCCCGCACGATGGCTATTCTGCTCAGCTCGCTGGAGGTAGTGCTGGGCGTGTCGTTGCTGCTGCGCTGGCACCTGCGCAAAACGCTGCTCACGTTGCTGGTGCTGCTCGTGTTTTTCGGCTTCCTGACGTTCTATTCGGCCGCCTTTAATAAAGTAACCGACTGCGGCTGCTTTGGCGATTTTATTAAGCTCACGCCCTGGCAGTCATTCTCCAAAGACTTGTTTTTGTTAGGCTTATGGGCAGTGGTATTCTTCAATCAGCGCTTCCTGCGGCGGGTATTCGCCAAGGGTACGCTGGGGGTAATGTATATCACGGTGGCTTCGGCCGTGGCTATTGGCATCGGTGTGCGGGCCTTGGGGCACCTGCCATACTTCGATTTTCTGCCTTATAAAGTGGGCAACGATATCGGGGCCCTGATGAAACCGCAGGAGCAGGCGCGCTACAAGTATGTGCTGGAGCGCAATGGTCAAACGCAAGAGTTTGACCAATACCCAACCGACACAACCTGGAAGTACAAAAGCATGGAGGTGCAAAACCCCGAAGCTTCCCGGCCGATTATTACCGACTTTGCCATCTTCGATAGCGACGGCAAAGACCATACGCAGGAAATACTGAAGGGCAATAAGTTGTTGCTCATTGTGCAGAACACAGTAAAATCGGACCGCGACCGATACAATCTGATAAATGCCCTGATTGCCAGCGCCAGTAAGTCGCCGAATAAGATTATGCCGCTAGTACTCACCAGCAGCAGCCCCGCCGACATTGATGCTTTCCGCCACGATGTTAATCTGTCGGCTCCGATTTACTACGCCGATGCTACCGTGCTCAAATCCATGATTCGCTCCGATCCGGGCATTATGGTGCTGCAAAACGGCGTCGTGAAGGGCAAATATCATTACCACGACATCCCCGATCAGGAAACCGTCGATCATCTTTTATAGCGAAACTCTCCTTTAGGATGACTCACGTGACAGTGATGACGAACTAATTTTGCCCCCCAACCTATGTTTTCCTTTGTACTGCGCCGCCTAGGACAAGGTGTGCTGATACTGGCCGGCGTAGCGCTCACCGTCTTTTTCCTGTTTGCGGTACTGCCCGGCGACCCCGTAGCGCTGCTGGCCGGTCAGCGCTCCGACGTGGCCACTCGCGCTGCCATTGCCGCTGATTTGGGCCTTGATCAGCCCTTGCCTGCTCAACTAGTTGGTTACCTCAACGATGTGTCGCCCGTGGGCCTACATCCGCGCGACTCTGCGGGCGTGGCCAAGTATGGTGGCACGGCCCTGCTGCCGCTGGGGGGCAAAAATGCGCTGGTACTCAAATCGCCTTATTTGCGCCGCTCTTTCCAAAGCAATAAAGACGTGCTGAGTATCCTGCTCGATCATTTCACGGGTACACTTTGGCTGGCCCTGGCCGCCATGCTGATTGCCGCCGTGTTCGGTATTCTGTTTGGCGTAATAGCCGCCGTGCGCCCCCATTCCTGGCTAGATCGGGCGCTGATCACCACGTCTGTGCTGGGTATTTCGGTGCCTTCGTTTGTGGCCGGTATTCTCATTGCCATGACATTTGGCTTTTACTGGAGCCACTGGACGGGCCTCAATCTGACCGGGCAGCTCTACGAAACCGATCCGTTTACGGGGCGCCACTTAGTGCTACGGAATCTGTTGCTGCCAGCTTTTGCGCTCGGCATCCGTCCTCTGGCCGTTATCACCCAGCTTACGCGCTCTTCCATGCTTGATGTATTGAGCCAAGATTATATTCGGACGGCGCGGGCAAAAGGACTTTCCAGCTACCAGACAATTGTGGGCCATGCGCTCAAAAATGCGCTCAATCCGGTTATTACGGCTGTGTCGGGGTGGCTAGCTTCGCTGATGGCGGGGGCCTTTTTTATCGAGTATATCTTCAACTGGAAAGGCTTGGGCACCGTGACGTTGCGAGCCGTCGAAAACCTAGATTTTCCGGTTGTCATGGGTGCTACCATCTTTATCGCCTTTCTCTTCGTTGTCATCAATATCGTGGTCGATGTGCTGTATGCTGTGCTTGACCCTCGCGTGCGTCTTTCCTGACAGCTGTATGTAGGCTAGGGGCACAGTACCTGTGCTCGTGGTCCAATTGATAAGCAGAAGCGGGTGAATAGAATAAGAATCTGATAGGCAGTATGATAACCGATGATAGCCTTTACCTGATTGGAATGCCGGGAGCGGGCAAAACGACGCTCGGCCGAGGGGTGGCTGTGCGCCTGGAAATGCCTTTTCGTGATTTGGATGAGGAGATTATCGCTCATGAAAAGCGCAGTATTCCCGAAATATTCGCTGCTGAAGGACAGGATTATTTCCGGGAGGTAGAAGCAGCCGTGCTGCGGACATTGGTAGCCGAGCAGCCCCGCATGGTACTGGCTACGGGCGGCGGGACGCCCTGCTTTCACCAGAATATGGACCTGCTGCTCGCCACAGGCACCCCGCTGTATTTGGCCGTGCCGGTGCCCGAATTGGTACAGCGGCTTCGTCGTAGCCTCAGTCGTCGGCCACTTCTGACGGATATTCCCGACGAAAAGGCACTAACAGTTCATATAAGTGAAACCTTAGCTCTTCGCCATCAGTTTTACGACCGCGCGCCATTGCGCTGCGAAGGGATCTGCACGGTGGAGGCGATGTGGCATTTGCTGCATTCGTATTACACCACTGGCTAGTCAGTTGGCTTCTTCGCCAGCCCATAGTGCGTTATTTGCGCTGTGGTTTGTACTTTTGCTCTGAATAAGAAGCTTATTTGTATATGAATACCGCTCCCTCTCCCACACCTGATTTACAACCCACCCCGGTAAAAACGCCCGGTGCCATTAAGCCCAAGCATAAAGGCTCAGCGCGGTTGTTTGAAAATCCGGTACTGGAAAGACTTACGCATACCCATATTGCTCTGCCTGTATCCATCTTCATGATTACGGCCTTAGGCAGCCTCTATTACGGGCTTACGCATGGCTTGATTGCAGGCTTTTCGGCTTTCGGCTTGTTTCTGCTAGGCTGGTTTATGTTCACATTCGCGGAGTACGCAATGCACCGCTACCTGTATCATTTGCCGGCTACTACGCCCAAGCGTGCCAAGTTTCAGTACACCATGCATGGCGTACACCACGAGTTTCCCAAGGATAAGTCGCGCTTGGCAATGCCGCCTATTGTATCGGTTTTTGTCGCCTCGCTGCTTTTCTTCCTGTTTCGGTTTGTGTTCGGTAACGCTGCTTTTGGTATTCTATCGGGCTTTATCTTTGGCTATGCACTCTATTTGTTTGTGCACTATGCTATTCACGCTTACGCCCCGCCCAAAAACTTTTTGAAAGTATGGTGGCATCACCACGCCCAGCATCATTATCGGCAGGATGAAATTGCTTTCGGAGTGAGTACCACTATCTGGGACCATATCATCGGTACTATGCCAGATCAGAAAACCAGTAAGTAGAATGCCAGTACTTTGCTCAATAAAAAAGCCCTCCAGAGCAGTTCTGGAGGGCTTTTTTATTGAGCAAAGTGTATGCTAGCGTCGCATTTTCCGCACTAAGAACGCGATGAGCACCACCACGATAAACACACCGATCAGCGCGGTCCAGGCACCGGCCTGGAAAATGTCACCTATCAGGTCGCAGCTGCTGAGCGAAAACGTGAGCAGTACGAGGAGGCCGAGGAGGAAAGGACGAAAGTTTTTCATAAGATATCAGACGGAGGAGAGGGAAAGCCAGCACAAGGCCGGACTGCCTGATGATACTGCCTTGGCTTCTAAAAGGTTAAGAAGGCCTACTAAACGTATGCCTGACGGCCATCAGAACACAGTGGCAACATCCTTGCGGTCTAGAGTGGGTTATCAGAATCAGAGGGGCGCGAATGCCTTGTCACTTATTATCTATCTGCCAAACAGATAGGATTCACCACCAATTTGCCTACTTTTCGTTTTCCTTCTACCTAAAATCTAATTACCGTGAAATTATCGTTCCTCTTTCTCAGCAGCTTCCTTTATCTGCTGCTACCCATCAGGGGAATAGCTCAGACCGGAAAAACCACTCCGGGTACGTCGGTTTTGCAGAAAGCAACAACAACTCCAGCGCCACCGGCCGCTCCCACCACATCGGAGGCTAAGCCCATAGAGCCCACTAATCTGACAGGGACGGTAGTTAATGAAGCTGGCAAGCCTCTGGCTGGGGTTACGGTGAGCTTAGTAGGAGCGCCGCAGGAGTCCAGCATTACCAACTCGGCGGGGGCTTTTTGCTACGCTCCACCCTGGCTTCGCCCGTGCTGCGCGTGAACTATGCCGGATATGAACAACAGGAAGTAGCCACCAAAGGAGCAACTCCGATGGCCATTCAGCTCAATAAACTACCGAACTACGAACGGCAGCGCAAACAACAGAAAAAGGCGGCCGAAAAGGCGTATCGCAAACCTTAGTAAAACGACACAGGCTCATACTGACGGACATTTCATCCGGCGTGCCTTAGAGTTGTAGTGCTAGAAAAGAGAAAGGCCAGTAACAGACTGATGTATAGTCTATTACTGGCCTTCTTGGCGCTCCCTCCTGGGCTCGAACCAGGGACCCTCTGATTAACAGTCAGATGCTCTAACCGGCTGAGCTAAGGAAGCGGTTATGGCGACTTTATCAGTCGTTGCGGGTGCAATGTTAGGGCAAAGCTGTAAAAATCACAAATGCTTTCTACTTTTTCTTTCAGCTGAATTTATTAATTCGTGATTGTCAGCAAATTACCAGACAGCGAAGTGGCGTACTGACGGAGCGGACGGGGGGCGGGGCCACCGCGTGGCTGGCCTTGCAGCGTAAATTGCGAGCCGCAGCAGTCGTCAATCAGAAATAAGCGGGAAGCATCAATAGTTACCGTGGAACACGCCGCATCGTAGGGGCGATAGGGGCAGTTGCGCTCAAAAGCCAGGTACGTGGTAGCATTTTGGCGCACGATGATAAGTCCTCGCACACCGCCGGCTATCTCCACTGAGCCGTTGTCGGTGCGCAGCTGCGGGTAGCGCTGGTCCAGAATGCTTATGCTCTCATTAAAGCTAACAAAAGGGATTAGCGGCTCGGCGCTGCTGGAGTCGCCACAACTTGCCAAACCGAGTGCAATGGTGAGTGACAAGGCCATAAAGGCACGCTGGGGGGCTTTTTTAACGAGAATAATCATAGAACCCCTTCCCCGTTTTACGGCCATGATGGCCTGCGTCTACTTTCTGCTGCTGAATGCGGCTGGGCCGAAACTTAGGATCGAAGTGAAACGCTTCAAACATGGCGCTGGTCACCGAGAAGTTGGTATCGACGCCAATCAAATCCATGAGCCGAAACGGGCCCATCCGAAAGCCGGTGGCTTCCAGCAACTCATCTACAACCTCAAACGACGCTACCTGTTCCTCGACTAGCTTCAGGCTCTCCACGTAGAAATGCCGGGCCACCCGATTCACGATAAAGCCCGGCGCATCGGCGGCGCGTACAGGCTGTTTGCCAAGCTTTTCAGCCAGAGCCTGCACGGCATCGGCTACTGCTGGAGCCGTGGCTACACCGCTAATTACTTCAACCAGCGGCATAAGCGGCGCCGGATTGAAGAAGTGCATTCCTACCACCCGCTCCGGGTGTGGAACTGCCGCTGCTAACCGCGTTATCGGCAACGATGACGTGTTCGAAGCTAGAATGGTCTGGGGGGCATTTTGGGCCGCTAAATTCTGGAAAAGCTCATGCTTCACCGTCAGCCTCTCCACCACTGCCTCTATAATCAAGTCGGCCTGTACAACGGCTAAGTTAGTGGTCGGACGGAGGCGGGCTAAGGCGGCTTCCCGTTCTGCGGGGGGCATTTTTCCCTTCTCCACCAGCTTACCCAAGCCCGACGCAATAGCAACTTCTGCCTTCGCCAGAATATCGGCGTTCAGGTCAAATAAGATGGTCGGGAAGCCGTGCTGCACGCAGAGTTGCGCGATGCCCAATCCCATTGTGCCCGCACCCACCACCGCTATTGTCTTGATCTGCTGCGGAACCGATTGCTCAGGAGCTATGGCGTTTTCAGTGGATGTAGTCATAGCTAATCAAGCAAAAAAGGGAAGAGGCGGGCGTGTGACCTAGGTTAAAAGCGCAGCGGTTTATTAAGAGATAATGCCCTCAAACTGCCGCAGAAACCGCAAATCGTTCTCCGTGAACAAACGCAAATCCTTGATCTGATATTTCAGCATTGTAATGCGCTCAATGCCCATGCCCCAAGCATAGCCAGAGTATACTTCGGGGTCGATGCCAGAGTGTTGAAGCACCGCCGGATCAACCATGCCGCAGCCGCCAATTTCCACCCAACCTGAGCCTTTGCAGATGTTGCAGCCCGTGCCTTTGCAGATAAGACAGGTGATATCAATTTCAGCACTAGGCTCGGTGAAAGGGAAAAACGACGGCCGGAAGCGAATGTTAATATCCGCCCCGAACATCTCCTGCACGAAGTAATATACCGTCTGCTTCAGGTCGGCGAAGCTGACGCCTTCATCAATAAAAATGCCCTCCACTTGGTGGAACATCATATGGGCGCGGGCCGAAATAGCCTCATTGCGATACACGCGGCCGGGCATAATGCTGCGAATAGGCGGCGCTTGCGACTCCATCACGCGTACCTGCACGGTGCTGGTGTGGGTGCGCAACAGGAAATCCTCCTTCGGCTCACCGGGGTTGCGGCGCACGAAAAACGTGTCCTGCATGTCGCGGGCCGGATGGTTTTCGGGGAAGTTCAGGGCCGTGAAGTTGTGCCAATCATCCTCAATTTCGGGGCCTTCCGCTACATTAAAGCCAATGCGAGCGAAGATGCGCACCATTTCCTCGCGCACCAAGCTCAGCGGATGGCGCGTACCCAAGGCCTGTGGGGCCGGCAAGGTATAATCGAATTCAGGGTTCTGTGGGGCATTTTCGCGGGTCGCCTCCAGCTCCTGCTGACGCTGCGTGAACCGATCGAGGGCAAGTTGCTTGAGCTGATTAAGCTCTTGGCCAACAGCACGGCGCTGCTCCTGGGGTACGGTTTTGAGCTGATCGAACAGGTCGGCTAGCTGCCCCTTGCGGCCCGTAAAGGCTAGGCGAAACTGCTCTAATTGTTCGGGTGTGGAAAGGTCGTGGGCTTCAATGGCCGCCCGCAGCTGGGTGATAGTCTCCTGCATAGTATAGCAAAGGTACACGTCCGGCTCAAAATCCGATGGACCCTATTACAGCGCGTATCAAATTCGGGCTTTGCAGAAATTGGTACGATTGCTGCAAAAAGCTAGACAGAAACGGGGTAAGACTAAACGTGGGGCGCCACCCGTTTGTCTTCCGACGGTGACCAGAGGTACTGGTCCGATACTCATCGCCAACTCACCCTTCCTATGAAATCCTTTTTGTTATCTGCTCTGGCGCTGGTCGCCATCTTCCATACTTCCGCTCAAGCGCAAACCAAGAATAGCACCCAGTCAACGACCAACGAGTGGTTTGAGCCAGCCGCTCCGGCTGCTCCAGCCTCTGCTGACGACGACGTATGGGGCAGCGCCCCAACAACGACTACAGCCGCTCCAGCTGCCGCTTCTGAAGAAGAAACCGGCTACCGCACTGGCTGGATGAGTGCCCCTGGCATTAGCCTGAGCACTCACCAGAAGCCTACCACCGATTATTGGGGTAAGCCGTTGAAAAAGCAGACCAAGGCTGCTAAGAAAGCCGCCGCTACCGTTGCCGCCGCTGGCACAGAAACGGAAGCCGCTACCGAAACTGATCCTATGATGCGGTCTTCTGGTGTGATGGTAGCGCCGGGCATGAGCAGCTCGCCATACCGTGGCGTGAGCACCGATTACTGGGGCCGTCCGTTGAAGCGCAAAATTCGTCGCTCTTCATCCTCATCCCTGGCTGCACAGCCTGCCACGGCTCCCGCTAACGCTGACGACGATACGCCAGCTTCCTGGTAATTAGCCATCAGTTGAGTAATTGTCTAGAGTACGTAAATACGATTTTCAGCCTCATCTATCCGTGCTGCCAAAATGCACGTATACGGCAAGAGTACCATCAATCATTAGTTTATTGTGATGATACAAAGGGTTTAACTGGCGTTGTCTTTGCTTTTCTGAAGACTTAGCCAATGTAAAATTGTCCCCACAGAACACACTATATGTATTCGATGTGGGGTGAAACTCAGAGTAATGGGGTAACGGCGATAGGCTGTTGCCCCTTTGCTTTGCTTATACAGCCACCTCTACCCCTTACCCCATGAAAATCAGTTTACTTGCCTTCGTGGCTCTCGTGTTTCTGTTTGTGGTGGAGCCCGCGCAGGCTCAAACAAAGAAAACCACCACGACTACCAAAAAAACCACCAACGGCTATCACCGCACTAGCAATGTGCGTGCGAAACCCCGCGCCGGTGCCTACTCCCGCTACGACCGCTCCGGACGGCGCAACGAGGAGACCACAAAATTGGCCCCCGGTATGCGCCTGAACATGCCCAGCCCACCCACTACCGACTATATGGGCCGCCCGTTGAAAAAGCCTGTTGCGAAGACCACCTCTAGTTCTTCAACGCTTTCTTCGGAAAAAGCACCCGCGAAAAAAACGACGACAGTTACCACGAAAAAGAAGCAGTAACCGCTTGGTTTTCAAAGCTAAAGTTGAAGGTGCCTGAATAGTTTTTTGAATAATCGACTACTATTCAGGCACTTTTGTACGAGAAATCGTATTAGGGGCGTTACAACCTGTAACAGCTAACCTACATTACTATGCTTCGACTTGCTTTTTCAGCCTTACTCTTGACCGCCTTCGTGGGTGGAACCAAAGCGTTGGCCCAACAGCAGCCCGCACCGGCTGCTCCTAAAGCTGCACAGCCCACATCTGAAGCCGCGCAGCCCGCGACGCAGCCAGCAGCCCAGCCTGCTGCTAAAACTGATGCGCCCCCATCTACTTGGATTGCAGCAGCAGCTTACGCAGATGATGCCGAGAGCGACCCAATATCGCGTAGTGGTGGTCAGCAAGTAGCTCCTGGCTTTACCGCCGCTCCTACCCACCGCGTCACCACTGACTATATGGGTCGGCCCCTGAATAGACCAGCTAAGCGCACCCGCCGGGTAGAAGCCCAGCCAGCTCAGGCTCCCGCACCAGCTACCAACACGATGGGCAACCAAACGGCTCCCGTACAGCCTGCTCCAGCCAAGCCAGCTCCTGCTGGGAGTGACTGGTAAGAGCTAGCAACGACTTGCAAAAAAGCCCCCAACAACTTGTGTTGGGGGCTTTTTTGTGTGAAATAATTTTGATCAAGCACTTATTAGTTGGCTCTATTCAGCAACCACTAGTTCCTCAACTGCTTTAGGCTGGGCCCGATAATACAAGGTGCTGCTGTTTTCGGGCCGCAGAATTTCTTGAGCGGCTGCCAGCACGTGCTCGGGCGTAACGGCCTGAATACGGGCACTTTCCTCGTTTACCAAGTTGGCGTCACCCATAAGCTTACTGTAAGCCAAGTTCATCGCGCGGTTGAGGAGCTCAATTTCGCTGAATACAATGCTGGCCTCAGCCTGATTCTTAACTTTTTCCAGCTCCTCAGCGGTTACGGGCGTAGCGCGCAATTCGGCTACTACGGTTTCTACGGCGGCATCTGCCTCTTCTAGGCTTACGCCGGTGTTGAGTTTGCCACTGATAACAAGCAGACCAGGCTCCAAGGAACCCGTGCAGGAAGCGGAAATGCCGTTGAATAATTGCTGATCCTTCACAAGCCGCTGATAAAGGCGCGATGATTTGCCCCGGCCCAATACGTCCGAAAGCAGATCAGCAGCAGTGTAGGCCTCATCGGCGCGACCGGGCATGTGGTACACTTTGTAGAATGCACTTACAGGCACATCGGCCGTGATTTCAAGAAAGCGGGCTTCTGTTTGTCGGGGCTCAACGGGCAGCTGACGCTCGTAGCGCGGACCACCGGGAATGGGGCCAAACCACTTTTCAGCCAGACGCTGGGCTTCGGTCAACGACACGGCGCCCGCAACTACCAGAATAGCGTTTTGGGGGCATAATGCTTGGCAAAGAAATTTCGGACATCATCCATCACCGCATTCTCGATGTGGCTGATTTCCTTACCGATAGTCGACCAGTTGTAGGGATGGTGCTGATAAGCCAGTGGCCGCAGGCGCATCCACACGTCGCCGTAGGGCTGATTTAGATAGTTCTGCTTGAACTCCTCCACTACCACTTTGCGCTGTACTTCCAGGCCATTATCAGAGAAGGCCAGCCCGAGCATCCGGTCCGATTCGAGCCAGAAGCCGGTTTCGATATTGGCAGCGGGCAACGTGAGGTAATAATTAGTAATGTCGGGGGAGGTAAAGGCGTTGTTTTCGCCCCCACGCGCTGCAATGGCTCATCGTAGCTCGGAATATTCACCGACCCCGAGAACATCAGGTGTTCAAACAAGTGGGCAAAACCAGTATGACTTGGGTCTTCATCGCGCGAGCCTACATTATAGAGCACGTTCAGCACGGCCATCGGCGTAGAATGGTCTTCGTGTACGATGCAACGCAGGCCGTTGGCGAGGGTAAATTCTTGGAAGTGTATCATCAAAACCTAAGGTAGAGTCGAAGAGGTGGGTTAATAGCAAACCGTCAGTTAGGCTATTCGGTTCGGGCGGCTGTCAGCGGCGCGCCTCCAGCCGGAACGTTACGCAGGAGTCGGTGCGGAATAGAACGCGGGTTTGGTAGTACTGTTGCCATGGCCGCCAAGCTTTGGCTCCGCAAGCAACTACAGTGCGGGGTGGAGTGGCCCAACCGACCTGCCAAGGCCCCACCCGCGTGATGCGGTGGCCATATTGCGTCGTGATGGCAGCCATATAAAATTCAGGGCTGTCATTAAAAATACCGTTGTCGCCCAACATGTACTCACGCAGGTGAGGAAGCTGCTTGGCCTGTGCCCGCAAATGACGACCGTATAGTAAGGACGAGTTACGCAGAGCCACATCGGTAGAGCGACGGATGAGCAATAGCTGAACGCCGTAGGGTAGGGCTGCTATCAGCAACACCGCCGCTAACCGAGCGGTGGGCGAAGGATAACGGTGGTAATGAGCCGCCACGGCACGCCCTGTCCATACCAAGCCACCAGCGGCCAGCAGAGCCAGCAATGGATAAATGGGCGCATCGTACCACAGAAGCTGGGTCTGGACTGCCGATATAACCAACAGAAACGCAACCGCGACACTTCCCAGCACCCGACTTAGCCACCAGCCCCGACTGCGGCGCGGCATCCACCAGCCCAGCCCCATGCCTATCAGCGCTGCCACCAGCCACGCCTGAAACTTCGTTTCGGCCAGCTTGCTTAGGTACCAGTAAACCGGATGGCCGTGACCTTCCAATGCCTCCCCAGCCGGCCCGCCTACCTCATACTGCCACACGCCAGCCAGATAGCCGGGCGCAATCAACTCACGCACGGTATACCAGGTAATTCCAGTACCTAAAATCAGCAAAAAAGCCCTCCAAGGAGAAAATTTGCGTAATCGGCGCAGCTGCCCCGTCAATAAGGTTGCTAGAATGATACCGGGCCCAAACAGCAGCCCCGCAATGCCTTTCGTCAAGACGGCCAACGCAAAGGCCGCACCTGTTCCCCAGGCATGGCGGGTACGGCCCGTAGCCAGATAGGCCAGCCAGTTGAGTGTGCCCAGCGTAGTCCAAAGGGTGAGCAGAGCATCAAAGTCGCCGGTACGCGAAACGTGTAAGGTCACATAGCCCTGCGTTGTCAGCAGAATCAGGGCGGCTAATAAGCCTGCCCGCCAGCTCCCCAGCCATCGGCTGCCGGCAAAATATACCACCAGTACTGTGGCCAGCGCTGCTAGCGCCGAGGGCAAGCGCAGGGCTACTTCTGTGGGTCCTAATAGCTTAAAGCTGAGCGCCATGAGCCACGGCGCCAAGGGTGGTTTGCTGTTCCAGAGGTCGGGCTCGCCGCGGTGAGTGAGCACCAGCCAGTTGTTGCTCCGCAGCATCTCAAGGGCATTGAGACCAGTGCGCGACTCATCCCACTGTTGGGCGGGTAAGCTGCCCAGCAGCCAAAACAAGGGTAAGGCGGAAACGGCTAGCACCAGCAGGAGCCGAACCAGATGCTGCGTAAGGGTGGGAGCGGAGCGAGAGCGTGGCAAAAAGCGAATAGCTAATCCAGTGGTAGGGTTGAACTGGAAAGTTGGTGAAAAACCGGCAGTTGAAAATTTTACGGGCTAAAAGATAGTGGCGGGCTCCTTCAAGCTCCAGTGTGGCAGGATAGCCTGCTTACTTGGCCTTATTGCGTCACCGTTTTAACTCAAAAGGGGTGAACTCCGGACAAAGATAGGAGAGAGCAAGAGCAGGATAGCGTGCTCTTCTGCCCAAACCCGTACTTTTGAACCCCTATCATTCCCTCCCATTCTTCTCATGTCAGTAGCTACCCCCGCCCTTCAGTTCGACCGGAAAGAGTATACTCAAGAAGTACTATTGCACTTATACCAAGGCCTGCTGAAGCCCCGCCTTATTGAAGAAAAAATGCTCATCCTGCTGCGTCAGGGCAAAGTGAGCAAGTGGTTTTCGGGTATTGGGCAGGAAGCCATTTCGGTGGGTAGCACACTGGCGCTGGAAGCCGACGAGTATATTCTGCCCCTGCACCGCAACCTGGGCGTATTTACGGGCCGCAATGTACCACTGGATCAGCTGTTTGCGCAGTGGCAAGGCAAGACCACTGGCTTCACAAAAGGCCGCGACCGGAGCTTTCACTTCGGTACCAACGAGCACCACATTGTGGGCATGATCAGCCACTTAGGTCCCCAGTTAGCCGTGGCCGACGGTATTGCGCTGGCTGATTTGCTCGATAAAAACCCAAAAGTGACGTTAGTGTACAGCGGCGACGGTGGAGCCTCAGAAGGCGACTTCCACGAGGCGCTGAACGTAGCGGCAGTGTGGCAGTTGCCAGTCATTTTTATGATTGAAAACAACGGCTATGGCCTCAGTACGCCTAGTCGGGAGCAATTTCGGTTCGGCTCATTCGTGGACAAAGGCCCGGCATACGGCATAGAAGCGGTGCAGGTAGATGGCAACAACGTGTTGGCCGTGTACGACACCGTGCGCCGCCTCGCGGAGGATATGCGTCAGAACCCCCGGCCCGTGCTGGTAGAAGCGCTGACCTTCCGTATGCGCGGGCACGAGGAAGCTTCGGGGACCAAATATGTCCCCCAGGAGCTGTTTGAAGAGTGGACCAAGAAAGACCCCGTGACTACCTATGAGCAGTGGCTGTTGCGTGAAGGTATTTTGGATGAAGAAGCCAAGATGCGCTTTCGCGAAACCATCAAGCGGGAAATAGAGGAAGGGCTGCGCGTGGCCGACGCCGTGCCCATGCCAACGGCCAACATAGCGGAGGAAATAGCCGATATGTACCGTCCCTTCGAAGCGCCTGCCCACGAACCCGCCGAAAATGCCCCCCAGACCGATAAACGCTACGTGGATGCTATCGGCGACGCCCTGCGCCAGAGCATGGAGCGCTTCCCTGAGTTGGTGCTCATGGGCCAAGATATTGCCGACTACGGCGGCGTGTTTAAAATAACGGATGGCTTTGTGGCGCAGTTTGGCAAAGACCGGGTGCGCAATACGCCGCTGTGCGAGTCAGCCATTTTGGGCGCGGGCCTCGGACTCTCCATCAAAAAGAAGAAAGCCATGGTGGAAATGCAGTTCGCTGATTTCGTGACCTGTGGCTTCAACCAAATTGTGAATAACCTAGCCAAAAGCCATTACCGCTGGGGTCAAAACGCCGATGTAGTGGTGCGCATGCCCACCGGCGCAGGTTCGGCAGCGGGACCGTTTCACTCCCAAAGCAATGAAGCTTGGTTTGTGCACACGCCGGGCCTGAAAGTTGTTTTTCCCAGCAACCCTTACGACGCTAAGGGCCTGCTGAACGCTGCCATTGAAGACCCAAACCCTATTATGTACTTCGAGCACAAACTGCTCTACCGTTCGGTAAGTGGGCCAGTGCCGGATGAGTATTACACGGTGCCTATTGGTAAAGCTAAGGTGGTGCGCGAAGGTGATACGCTCAGCATCATCACCTACGGTTTGGGGGTGCATTGGGCTACTCGACTCGCCGAAGAAATGGACCTCGATGCCGACATCTTGGATTTACGCACGCTGTTGCCTTGGGATGAAGAAGCCGTGCGCCAGACGGTGGAAAAAACTGGCCGGGTGTTAATACTCCACGAAGATACCCTCACGGGTGGTCTGGGGGGCGAAATTGCGGCCTGGATTGCCGAGCATTGCTTTGAACACCTCGACGGCCCTGTGCAGCGTGTCGCTTCTCTTGATACAGCCATTCCATTCTCGCCGCCACTGGAGCAGGCTTTCCTTCCTCAACAACGTTTGCGCGAGAGGGTAGAAAAGCTGCTCGCTTACTAGCGAATTCGTGAAGCTGAGGCCGCTAACATTTGGTTGACGGCCTCAGCTTCACGCAAGCTGCCTAAGCTTTTTGCGTTGGATTAATAATTGAGGAGAGGTGGTCGAAGTTTGGCCGAGGCTAGTTGCTACTGCCCAATGATAGCGAGTATTCTTACGTATTTAGCCATGTTTACCCCTAGCTGCCGCTGGCTGTTTGTGCTTGTCGCTCTGACTTTTGCTACTGCCTGCCGGCCCTACCGCCTGCCGAGCCCAACAGCACCACCCCAGCCCAAAGCCACTACCAGTACGGGCGACAATGGTGGCGTAGCACCGGTTACGGCACTTAAAGGCCAACGCAACAGCTATGATAAAAATGGCTTGTTGAAAAAGAAGAAGTACGAGCGCCGCCGCATCAAGCGTAAAGTAGGGCAGCGAATGCTCTTTGGGCGGCCACTGCCATTTCAGTAAGTTGGCTGTGAATTGCCTGACCAGCGCAACTTTACGTATAGTCAAATACTATTAAAAACCCCTCAGTATTAGGATGTCCGGGGGGCAAATTTATCGAGTTCATACCCTACTACTCGTTACTCCCATGCGTTTTGCTATCCTGTTACTCGTCGGATTTGCGCTTAGCTGCTCCATCTCTACCGCTTCAGCCCAAACCGCGGATACCAGCCCGGCGCGGTTGCGGGCCGAGAATCGCAAAGCTTTACGTGAAGCCCGCAAGTACAAGTCCGAGTATAAAGAGTCGCATCTGGCCGTGAATCGGGACGACTTGCACCGCAGTCAACCCCGGGCACTTCCGCAGGATGGCCGGGGCCGGTTGCAATTCGATCACACCGGTACGGCGAAAGTAAGCGAACCATCCCGCGTGAATCTGCGTCTAGGAAAGAAGAAAAAACTCATTCAACCTTCCTCCGAATTATGATTCCTTGGCAACAGCTCACCCAAGCAGACCAACTGACTGACATTGCCCGCGAGTCGCACGAGCAGCCAGTTCTCATTTTCAAGCACAGTACTACCTGCTCTATCAGCGCGGCAGCGAAAAGCAAGCTAGAGCGTCAATGGGCCGATGCTGGCCTGGGTGATGCTAAAATTTATTACTTGGACTTGTTGCGCTTTCGCCCCATTTCCGGCGCCATCGCCGAAACGTTTGGTGTGCGGCACGAGTCTCCTCAACTCCTGCTTATTCAGGATGGCGAGTGTAGCTATAATGCATCCCACATGGGTATTCGCCTCAGCGAGGTGAAAAGCCTACTCAGCGCCTAAGCTTACGAACCTAATAACACAGTGTGGCCCAGCCGAAGCAATGCTTCAGCCGGGCCGCACTGTGTTGGGGGGCTTTTCTACTCGTAAGAGAAGTGAACCTGCTGGCGAATTTCCGGGTTCAGACTGAGCGCCACGGGGCAAGTACGCGCTGCGTTTTCGAGCACTGCACGGTCTTTCGCCGAAAGCGTAGCGGGCATCTGAAAGTGAACATCGATCTGGGCGATACGGCGGGGCTCGCTCGCCATGTGCTTGGTTACGGAGAAGGTTGTGGAAGTGAGGTCGAGGCCGCTGCGGTCAGCCACAATTCCCATGATGGTCATCATGCAGCTACCAAGCGCCGTGCTTACCAAATCGGTGGGTGAAAACCCCTCGCCCCGACCGTGGTTATCTAGGGGAGCATCAGTGAAAATAACGTTACTGGAAGCACTGTGCGTGGCTTCGGTGCGTAATTGACCCGTATAGCGGGCGGTGGCGGTGCTCATAGTCAGATAGTAAGAAAGAGTGCAATACTTTGAGCGCAAATTTACGTACTTTCGGTGGGGCCGCTGTCAGGAGGCCAATTTCGTTTGAATTTCTCAGTTGTATAGCTGTGTTGCTACCCATACGACCTCTGTTTTTTTTCGGCATTGCCCTGCTGCTGTTGGGAGCTGGATCGGCTGCCCAGGCCCAGGCCCAGGATGCCACCCCCAACGAGACGCCTTCGTATCGGAAGGAGTTTACGTATGGTGTAAACTTTAACACCAGAGGCGGCCTGATTGGGGGCGTTAACGTGCGCTCTACCCGCGTGCTGAACGACAAATGGTCGCGCTTCTGGAGTATTGAGGGCGTAGAGGTAAAGCACCCCAAAGAGCAGCGCGTCGGCAACCAGTTTACGGGCGGTACTTATGTACTGAACAAGTCGAACTACATGTTCGTGCTGCGGCCATCCTTTGGTGCTCAGCGCGTTATCTTTCGTAAAGCACCGGAGTCGGGTGTGCAGGTAAATGCGCTGGTTGGGGGCGGCCCGTCGGTGGCTTTGCTGATGCCGTACAATATTTACTACGATTACACCGAGCGCGTTGGTGGCCGGCCCGCCGGTGCCGAAGACATTCGAACCGAGCAGTTTGACCCGGCTATACACGGCGAGTCCCAGTTCATTGTCGACAGAGCCCCATTATTCAGTGGCGCCAATAACGTAAAGCCGTCTGCTGGTGTTCACTTGCGCGGCGCACTCAGCTTTGAGTATGGCCGTTACCGTGACGCCGTGGCGGGTATCGAAACCGGATTTTTGTTTGAGTATTTCCCCAGCCGCCCTACTATCCTGCGGGCTACAGGCATCTCCGATGCGAAGCTCAACGAAACCTTCTTTCCGTCGGTGTACCTCACTATCTATCTGGGGACTCGCGGTTAGAACAGGGTGTAAAAGCCCCCAGCCTACCTGCCCTGTAGCGGGAACCAGTATAATGGTCCGTTGCAGGGCATCTTTATTCCCTTCTCGTTTGTTATAGCGTCTGCTGTGCGGGCCAAGCCCAACATGCGGCTAACTCCTGCCTGACCCTTACCTTTGTAGTATGGACGAACTGTTGCTGACCTTACCAATTATTCAGCCCGAGCCGGCGGCCCCGGCCCGGCCGCGCAAGCCTGATTGGCTGCGCGTAAAACTGCCTGTCGGCCCCGAGTACGCTAAAGTTCGTCGGCTTGTAGATGAGCATAAGCTGCATACCATTTGCGAAAGCGGCAATTGCCCCAATATGGGCGAGTGCTGGGGCGCAGGCACGGCCACCTTTATGATTCTGGGCAACGTGTGCACGCGCTCCTGCTCGTTCTGCGCCGTGGCCACCGGCCGCCCCAATGAATATGATACCGACGAGCCCCGCCGCGTAGCCGAAGCCATTCAGCTGATGGGCGTAAAGCATGCCGTAATTACCTCCGTAAACCGCGACGAGCTGAAAGACCGTGGAGCCAGCATCTGGCTGGAAACGGTGGTGCGCATAAAGCAGCTGTCGCCTACCACCACCATCGAGACCTTGATTCCGGACGTGAAAGCCAACTGGGAAGCATTGGATACCATGATTGCTGGCGGTCAGGAGGTGGTATCACACAATGTGGAAACTGTGGGTAGCTTGTACCGATTGGTGCGCCCGCAGGCCAAATACGACCGCTCACTGGAGCAGATTCGTCGGACCAAGGCTGCTGGTAAGCGCACCAAATCTGGCATTATGCTGGGCTTGGGCGAAAAGAAAGAGGAGATGTATAAGGCCATGGACGACCTCGCCGCCAACGGCCTCGACATCCTGACCTTAGGCCAGTACCTCCAGCCTACGAAGCGCCACTTAGAAGTGGCCGAGTTTATTCACCCCGATCTGTTTGCTCACTACCGCGAGGAAGGTCTTGCGCGCGGCCTGAAGTATGTCGAGTCGGGGCCGCTGGTGCGCAGCAGCTACCACGCGGAGCGCCATGTAAACGTCCCGATTTAAGTTTACCTGAGCAGCATCAAAGCAAAGGACTCGTCTATCAGAAATGGAGACGAGTCTTTTACTTTAGCGCCATTTTGTAGCCGAGATATATTCAATAGTTTTGAATGTTCAGTTTCTTATAAATCAACCCAGTACTGCAGCTTGAAGGAATTTTTTATGTTTCGTGGACGGCTACGCCGTCGGGCTTTCTGGGGCAGAGTCGCTGCCCTCTACACTGGATTCCTGCTGACTTATGCCAGCCTTGATATGTGGGTGTATTACCAAGCTGATAAGAAAGACTATGCGATATTGGCACTGGTATTTCTGCTTACTGTAACTACGGCCTTGGTTGTTGTCCAGACTGTCAAACGCCTGCACGATACCAACCTGACAGGAGGATGGTGGTGGTGGCTGTTGGTAGTACCAATAATAGGAAATCTGTTTGGGGCTGGAATCCCGCTGGTAGACGGCACAGCCGGACCTAACCGCTTCGGCCCCGATCCTAAAAAGCGCCTTGCTTACAGCCCACCTGCCAACGCTGAAAATTTGCCCATTATATAAAAGCAAAAAGCCCCCCAGTAGTATACTGGGGGGCTTTTTTATAAAGAATAAAGAGGGAAATTAACGACGGGCGTTAGAATTGGTCCCTTCCTGGGGAGGATAATTCTCTAAAATGCCCCCCACAATGCGGTACACTTCCTCCTCAGAGATGGTGTTCTTATCTATCTGCGCTTGGCCCTGGCCGCGCCACGCCAATTCCTTGCGCTTAGCGTCTACAAGGTCGATGATAACAGTGCCGGCTTTGTACTGAGTTACAGGCGAATATGGACCGCGGCCGTACATGCCATAGCCATAGTAAGGATAGCCATAGCCACCATAATAAGGCGAAACCTGTTGCTTATCCTCTACTTTGGCGTTGTAAGCAACGTACAAATCGGGGCTTTGCTCGGCGTAGGTCAGGCCTTTTTTCTTCATTTCGGTTTCTACTGCGGCCCGCATACGCTTGTCGAGGAAGGACTCGTAGCCACGGGCCGGCCCGCCCTCAGCATCAGCGGTTTGCTGCGGATACCACGACCACGTTTTGAAGGTGCGGAAATTAACTGAGTGGTCGTAGTCGGAAGTGACGCCTACCCGAGCAGAAGAGCAACTGGTAGCGCCCAATAACAGTGATAAGCCTACGGCTACCAAAGTAACCGGACGGCGAAATAAACTTGTGAATGCGTTCATATACGTTGGCGAAGAGTTGAGTGAAAGAGCTACGCGCACTGCGGGACTAACGTAAAGTGAGCCCCTCAAAGTACGTGCTTAACTCTGGCTATACAACGCCGCGGTGGGGGGCAATGTTCCAAATATGGAGGTCTGCAAAATGAGTAAAAGCAAATTTTTTCAAGGAAAAAACCTTGATCAACTTGAAATTTCTATATCTTCCCAAACTTAAACCTGACCTATGCACAAACTCTACCCTTGCCTGTTTGGCCTCGCTTTACTTGCTTCCTGCAGCGCCGTCCGCGACGATTCCTTTAGCTCTTCGCGGAGCAACAAAAAACCAGTAGCTCATAACACGGTCGTGGAGTGCATTCTCTACGATGGCATGACCAAAGAATCCACTCAGCTCACCAATCTCGGCGTAAACACCCAAGTCCAAGTGCTCGACACGGTTGACGCATACTTTGTCCGGGCCCGCGTGACGGAGAATGGGAAGGTGCTCAATGGCTACCTCTACCGCACCTGCTTTTCCCAGCGCTAGCGAGTAGCCAACTAGTCACAAAAAAGCCCCCCACGCTCGGCGTGGGGGGCTTTTTCTTTAGGTATGACAATGCTTAGTACGATGGGCCACGGTCGGTTTCAACCAACTTCTCCTCAGCATCTACATACTCCTCAATGGGCGTGCAAGCGCAGATAAGATTCCGGTCGCCAAACGCGGAGTCGATGCGGCTGACGGCAGGCCAGAACTTGGCGGCGCGCACATACTCGATGGGGTAAGCCGCCTGCTCGCGGGTGTAAGGACGGGTCCACTCATTGGCCATGATGGTAGCAGCGGTGTGCGGTGCGTGCTTGAGCAAGTTGTCCTTGGCATCAGCGCGACCTTCTTCCACCGCCCGAATCTCGTGACGAATCTTGATCATGGCGTCGCAGAAGCGGTCGAGCTCCTCTTTGCTTTCGCTTTCGGTCGGCTCCACCATCAGCGTGCCAGCCACGGGGAACGACACGGTAGGCGCGTGGTAGCCATAGTCCATCAAGCGCTTGGCAATGTCTTCTACCTCAATGCCAGCCTTCTTGAAGTGGCGGCACTCCAGAATCATCTCGTGGGCGCACCGGCCTTTCTCCCCCACGTACAGCACTGGGTAGTGCTCTTCTAGGCGAGCCTTGATATAGTTGGCGTTCAGAATAGCGATGCGCGTAGCCTGCGTCAACCCTTCACCGCCCATCATAGAGATGTAAGCATAGGAAATAGGCAGAATGCTGGCTGAGCCCCACGGAGCAGAAGAAACGGCGCCCGTAGCTTTCTCGTGGCCAACTTCTATCACCACGTGACCGGGCAGGTAAGGCGCCAGATCAGCAACTACGCCAATCGGACCCACGCCAGGACCACCGCCACCGTGAGGAATGCAGAAGGTCTTGTGCAAGTTAAGGTGGCATACGTCGGCGCCAATGGTGGCAGGCGACGTGAGGCCTACTTGGGCGTTCATGTTGGCGCCGTCCATGTACACGCGGCCGCCGTGCTGATGAATAGTGCGGCAGATGTCGATGATGGTTTCCTCATACACGCCGTGCGTGCTCGGGTAGGTCACCATCAGGCAGGAAAGATTGGCAGCGTGCTGCTCCGCTTTCTGCTTCAAGTCAGCTACATCGATGCTGCCATGGTCGTCGCTCTTCACCACTACTACCTGCATGCCAGCCATTACGGCCGAAGCGGGGTTGGTGCCGTGGGCCGAAGCCGGAATCAACGCAATGTTGCGGTGGCCTTCGCCCCGACCTTCGTGGTAAGCGCGAATAACCAGCAGGCCAGCGTACTCGCCCTGTGCGCCGGAGTTAGGCTGCAAGCTAACGGCGGCAAAGCCAGTTACCTCGCACAGCCACGCTTCTAGCTCTTCGAAAATCTGCTTGTAGCCTTGCGCTTGCTCGCGGGGAGCAAAAGGGTGAAGGCTACCGATTTCGGGCCACGTCACCGGAATCATTTCGGCGGTAGCGTTGAGCTTCATGGTGCACGAGCCCAACGGAATCATGGAGTGAGCCAAGCTCAAATCCTTGTTCTCAAGCTGCTTCATGTAGCGCAGCATCTCATGCTCCGAGTGGTGCGTGTTGAAGATGGGGTGGGTGAGGTAATCGCTGGTACGAACCAAACCTTCCGGCCAAGTCAACTCAACATCAGCAGGCATCTCGATGGAGCCAGCTTCTTTGCCCAGTACTTTAGCGAATACGCTTACGATGTCGGCGACGTCTGACGCCTCCGTGTTTTGGTGCAGCGAAATACCTACGCGTACCTCATCGAAGTAGCGGAAGTTCAGGCCTGCGGCTTCAGCTTCGCGCTTCACAGCTTGCTGGAGTTCTTGGCTTTCCAAACGCAGGTTCAGCGCATCAAAGTAGAACTCATTGCTCTGCTCCACGCCCAAGGCCGTCAGCGCCTTTTCCAGCGTTTGAGTCAAGGCGTGAATGTTTGTGGCGAACTGACGAATGCGCTCTGGGCCGTGATACACAGCGTACATACCAGCCAGCACCGACAACAGCACCTGTGCGGTGCAGATATTAGACGTGGCTTTCTCACGACGAATATGCTGCTCACGAGTTTGTAGCGCCATGCGTAGCGCCTTGTTGCCGGCCGCGTCGATGCTTTGACCGATGAGACGACCCGGAATAACGCGCTTAAACTGGTCTTTGGTAGCGAAGAAACCGGCGTGCGGGCCACCGTAGCCCATCGGTACACCGAAGCGCTGGGAGTTGCCTACACAAACATCGGCGCCCATTTCGCCGGGCGACTTCAGCAGCGTCAGCGCCATCAGATCGGCAGCTACGGTTACGAAGAGGCCGCTGGCGTGGGCTTGGGTGATGAAATCGGTGTAATCGAATACTTGGCCGTCGGCGGCTGGGTACTGAAGCATAGCGCCAAACAGCGCCTCATCGGAAAGGTCGGCGGTGCGGTGGTCACCGATTACCAGCTCAATGTTGAGCGGCGTCGCGCGGGTACGCAGCACGTCGATGGTCTGGGGCAATACTAGCTCCGAGACGAAGAACTTCGTGGTGTTCTTTTTCTTGGTCTGGCTATGAAACATGTTCATGGCCTCGGCGGCAGCCGTGCCTTCGTCGAGCAAGCTGGCGTTGGCAATTTCGAGGCCGGTGAGGTCAATTATCATCGTCTGATAATTGAGCAAAGCTTCTAAACGACCTTGGGCAATTTCCGCTTGGTAAGGCGTATAGGCGGTGTACCAGCCGGGGTTTTCGAGAATATTGCGCTGGATAACGGGGGGCAGCTGGGTATCGTGGTAGCCCAGGCCGATGTAGTTTTTATAGATTTTATTCTGACCAGCTATCTGCTTAAACTTTGCCAGAAAAGCCCGCTCGGTGAGGGCCGCCGGCAAGTTCAGCGGCCGCGGGAGGCGGATGGCCGCCGGCACGGTTTCGTCGATAAGCTGATCGAGGGATTCCACGCCAATGGTGCGCAGCATTTGGGCTACAGCAACTTCGTCGGGGCCGTTGTGACGGTCCACAAACACATCAGCGGGCTTGGTTTTCAGCAACATAAAGAGAAGATAGAGGTGGCGAGAAGATGTGGCTGCACAGGCAGCCGAACCTTTAACAAAGGTAAGGCGAAAACCTCTCCGGACGATAGGATTATTAGGCTGATGGCGGTGGTAGCGCCTATACGCCAAAATATTTAACCAGATTTGCCCCCCCAACCCACCCAATCCGTTTTCTCAAATGCGCCCCTTAACCATTGGTATCATTCGCGAAGGAAAAACGCCCCCCGACCTGCGCGTGACGCTCACCCCCAAAAAATGCGTGGAGGCCGAAACACTATTTCCCGGCCTACGCATTGTGGTGCAAGAATCTCCCGTGCGCAGCTTTAAAGACCAGGAGTACCGCGACTTAGGTATTGAAGTTCGCCCGGAAGTGTCGGACTGCGACATACTGCTAGGGGTGAAAGAGGTGCCACCCGACAAGCTCATTCCGAATAAAACCTATATGTTTTTCTCCCATACCGTGAAGAAGCAGCCGGCCAACCGGGAGCTGTTGCGGCAGGTCTTAAAGAAGAATATCACACTGATTGACTATGAGTTGCTGACCAATGAACAAGACGAGCGAATAGTGGCTTTTGGGCGCTGGGCCGGGATTGTGGGCGCTTATAACGGACTGCTGACGTATGGCCGCAAGCACAACTTGTATGAACTGAAACCGGCCTACCAATGCATCGACATGGAGGATATGCAGGAGGAGTTCTTCAAAGTCAAAAAATTGCCCCCCATCAAGATGGCCGTGACGGGGTCGGGGCGGGTGGCGCAGGGCGCGGTGGAGGTGCTCGACAAAATGGGGATTCGGCGGGTGAGTGTGTACGATTATCTGTACCTGGATTTCCACGAGCCCGTGTATACCCAGCTTCGGAGCAGCGACTACAACCGCCGCCGCGACGGCCGCGTGTGGGATACGCCCGATTTTCACCGCAACCCGCAGGAGTACGAATCTACGTTTGGGGCTTTTTTGCCTGTTACTGATTTGCTGCTAGCCTGTGCCTACTGGCACCCAGCGGCGCCTAAGCTGTTCAGCGAAGCGGACACGCAACGTCCAGATTTTCGCATCAATACCATCGCCGATATCACTTGCGACATGAATGGCTCCGTTCCTACTACCAAGCGGAGCACCAGCATTCAGGATCCGGCTTTTGACTACAATCCGCAGACCGGCGAACTGGAGCCGCCCTACTCCAGCCCCACTAATATTACGGTGATGGCCGTGGATAACCTTCCCTGCGAACTACCCCGCAATGCCAGCCGAGACTTCGGCCGGCAGCTGTTAGACAATGTATTCCCGTATTTAGTGAGCGACAAACCCGAGCCGATTATCGAGCGAGCTACCATCGCGGCGGGGGGCAAATTGACGCAACGCTACGCGTATCTGGCTGATTACGTGGCCGACTAGAAAAGTCATTATCAATCTGCCATAGAAAGGCCCTTCTCTCATTGAAGCATATTATTCAATGGGAGAAGGGCCTTTCTATGGCAGATTGATAACCAGAAAAGCGCTTACAGAGATGACTTATACGCCGCGCAGCACGGGGTATTTAGCCTGCACCAGCATATACACACCATAGGCCATCAGACCCAAGGCGACAATGGCGAGCACAACGGGACCCATGCTGGCTAGCAAGTCGAAGGCACCTTCTGTACCCTGAGCTTTGCCTGAGTTAGACTGCATGGCGGCCTGCAGGAGGAAATAGCCGATAATTGCCATTACAATACCCCGAGCCGTGTAGCCAATCTGGCCCGTGCGAAATACGATCTGCTGCTGTTCGGCGGGGAGGCTGCTGCTATTCACATGCTTGGCAAACTTGCCCGAGTAGGCCCGGTAAATCTGGTACAGGCCTGCCCCAATAACACCTAGCGCAACGGCGCCAACCAGCCACTGACCATACGGCTGGTCCAATATTTTTGCCACTATCGACTGTTGGGTGCTGCCTCCACCATTGTCGGCGGCCCCGCCGCTGAATGCAGCCCGGCCCGCCGTATAGGCAATACCGGTATAAAGCAATCCACTACCTGCATAGCCCAATCTGCGAGCCAGACCCTTGGCGTCGGAGCCTTTGTCCTCCGTATCGCGAAAGGCCTGCACTAAGCGCCAGATAACGTAGCCTAGCAAGCCGAAGGCAACCAAGCCTAGGAGAAACCGACCAAAGGGCAGATCCTGGATGGTTTGCAGGGCCTGCTCTTTATCAGCTGTTTTGCCCCCCTGCGTACCCGTAGCGGCCATTACTGCAAGGGTACCCAACACAATATACACAACGCCTTTGGCTGCAAAGCCAAAACGGGCCAACGCTTTGATGCCCGACGAGGGGGAGTGAGGTAGAGAAGAAGTGAGTGAGGAAGTTGACATAGCTGGAAAGTAGAAAAAGAGCGGAAAGAAAGAACCAGGTGGAAACGGGCAACCCTAAGCACTCATCGAGTATAGAGTGGGCCCTCCCAGCAAACCTTCAGGTTGGTATAACTCGGCTCCGGCACGAAACAGGGGTTCGTTTTCGGCTAAGTCGAGGGTGAAGATTGGCTTGCCATCCAGGGCGCCGCTAAGAAATAAGCGCTCCAAATTGCCCCCCGCTGCCATGTACGGAATAAAGAATTGATCGGCCAATTCTGCAATCAGCAAATTGCGGATGTCAGCGGTTTCCTGAGTTATAGTGGTCAGTTCTTCTTCGAAGGGAGTGAGAAACAGCAGCCGGTCTGCCGCTAATTCTGCTTCATATTCCAGCCCCATATTCGTCCGCATACCTCGGCCGAGGGCATACACGATGGGTTGCTGCTCACCTTGCAGTAGATAGCGAAATACAGTTTGCTCCAGCAAGGAGTGAAAGCCGGACAGCACACAATGACTGTTCGTTCGTTGCTCCACAGCCCACAGACAAGTGGGATGCTCAATGTAGCCGGGATAGTTGCGGGAGCAAAGAAAAGCGGTCTTTGGAAGGGTCAGCAGGTCGAGGTTTCCCAAGGTGTGCAACTCTTCCGGGGCAATATTCATACGCGGAAGACTAGAGAAAACTGGCGGCTAAAAGCCTTACAGTCAAAATGAAAGCATAACGTAGCTGCGGAAAATAACAAAAGCCCCGCACTAGCTAGCTACAGCTGGTACGGAGCTTTTGTTATTAAAGGTCAACCGTGGGGGTTAAAAATTACGGCTAAACCAAGATTTTATTTCGTCGGCTGTCTTGCCCGCTTTCTGCTGCAGCTCGCCCAGCCATTCATCTTGCTTGCCTTCCTGATACTCCATATCATCGTCGGTGAGGTTGGCGTGCTCCTGCCGAAATTTACCTTTTACTTCATTCCAGTTGCCGCGGGCACGCCATTCGGTGCTTTTGTCAATATCCATTGTCGTAGGGCTTAAGGGTGGAAATGAACTACTTACCCTCTAGCTTACGCCTACTGCGCTGTAAAGTTGAGCTTAGGCCATTAGAAATGGGTGGTATTGGCCAGCGCAATGGTAATCCATATGGCCGCCCCGCTTATTAGCCCAACTCCAAAGCCAGCTGCTGCATTACCCAGTTTTTTTCGTTGTGCTTGCTTCTCGTAGCCACGGGCATAGTTTGGGTCATTCAGCAGAGTCTTGTCTGGCACGATAAGATTCTTGTCGTTGGGTGGTGAAGCAGCGATAGCAGCTCCAGCAGCCACACCACCTAGCCCACCGAGCACCGGAATGCTTATGGCAGTAGCACCGAAAGTACCCCAAAAAGCGCCTGGGGCTTTAAAATGCTTCCGGGCGTCTTCACGACCCTGCGTGGTCATCTCTTCTGGTGTGCGCCCCAATACCGACGCCGACTCTGGTTTGCTTATAAGCTCTTTGGTGCCATTAGCATACCGAATCAAGAAAACCTCGGCAGCCTGCATAAACAACGTGTCCGAACTTGGTGGCTCAGTGCTAGGGACATAAGATACCTCGGTAGGCGTAATGGCCAGCACGTGCACCTTTATTTCATCGCCATTGCGACGCAGGATTGTGTCTTGGGCTTGCGCGCGCAATGCGCTGCAGAGTAGTAAGTATGTGAGTAGAAAAAGACGCATATGAATAGCACGCTATAAGATGAGAGAAGTTAATTAAGTGTTGAAATCAATACGCGTTAAACAGGGCAGCTATAATAGCAACGGTTGCTACCGCCCCCGCAGCTATTCCTACGCCAAAGCCACCGGCTGCTTTGCCTAGCTTCTGCCGTTGGGCTTGCTTTTGATACCCACTCACATAGTTTGGGTCATTTAGTAATGCCTGATCAGGTACAATCATATTGTGACGTTTGGGTGGGGTAGCAGCAATGGCGGCGCCCGTCGCAATACCGCCTAGCCCATACGCTGGCGTACTTAAGAACGTAGCCCCGGCAGTACCCCAGAAAACGCCTGTGGCTTTAAAATACCTTCGCGCATCTTCTCTTCCTAAATCATTCATTTGCTGCGGAGTACGTTCCACTCCAGACGAAGGGGTAGTAGTTGCGGCAGTCACGATTTCTTTAGTGCCGTTGGCATAGCGAATCAGAAATACCTCGGTTGCAAGCAGATGTAGCGTGTCGGTGATAGGGGGCTCGGTGGTGGGTACGTAGGCTATTTGAGTGGGCGTGATAGCCAGCACTCGAGCCTTCACCTCGTCGCCGTTGGTTCGGAGAATAGTGTCTTGGGCGTGCACGCTTACTGTGACGCAAAAGAGAACGCAGCTAAGTAGAAAACAGCGCATGTTGGTAGTTATCAAGTAGTGAGGTAGAAAGAAGCATGCGCTTAGCGCCGACGCGAGTTAAAGCCGACCAACAGACTGAACCGGGCCCCTCCATTGCCGGGTACCACCGCGAAGTTCACCGGGAAGTTGATGCCATTCGAGCGGAAAGAGGTGCCGATAGCCAGCGCTACATTGGCGCTCACCGGGGTCAGATTCGGGCCCAATCCAAACTCAAACCCCTTTGGCCCCCTGATACCAACCAGCGCATTGATGCTCGGGATAAACTTGCCTTGCTCTAAGCCACCTATCAACGGCACAATTTCCAGTAGCCCGGCCGTGCCGTTGGGCATCCGGAAGATGCGGGTTTCAAACTGCCAGCCAAATTGGGTAATAAACGGGTTCAAATTGCGCAGATAGCTGCCCTCGCGTGCTTTATCCAGCACGCCTTGGGAGAGGATGGTAAACCCAATACGCGGGCCATTCAAATGCACTTCCTCGTAGGCCGACGCTTCATCGCCGGGCACCACGGGGCCAGGCGCTGGGGGTGAGCCAGCAATAATTTGGGGGGCATTTTGGTTGGGTCCCAGTACTTCCTTGGTGCCGTTGGCGTAGCGAATCATAAATACATCGGAGCGACGCACGGTGATAAGCGGACCGTCGGGGTTGTCGGTGCGCTTATAGCGCACTTCGGTAGGGGTTAGCTCCAGAACTTTGACCTGAAGCTCCTCACCATTTTGCTTAGTCAGTAGATCTTGGGCCTGCCCCGAAATGACCGTCATGGCCAGCACCAACAGAGAAAGTAGAAAGCGTTTCATATTAAATAGGCGGTGAAGTGAAATCCTGTCCGAAGGTGCCTACTTACCAGCTGAAAACACGAACCAATTTTTGCGATTATCAGACTTTTGAAACACTTATTTTATGTCGTAAAAATCTGATTTATAGTAATTATACACATTAGAAAATTAGACTTTACAAAAAGCCCCCCAACCGCTATATTTAGTTTTTCTATCTGACTCTATGGATGACTTACGCACGACGCTGGTCACTTTCTCGCCCGAAGACCGCAAAGAGTTTGGCCGCTTCGTGCAGCGACAGCGTAAAAAAGTGAATGGTCGCATGGACTCGCGCCTCTACGAGCTGCTGCTGCATGCTAAAGCATATTCAACTGAGGACCTACTCGCCAAGCTATATCCTGATGAGCCTAATGCAGTAGCTTACTATGCCTTGCGCAAGCGCCTGATGCGCCACCTCACCGATTTTTTGCTGCTGCGCCAGCGTCAGCTCGACCCCACGGCGGCATCGTCGGTGCGCGGCCAACTCACGCTGGCGCAGTACCTTTTTGACGTAGGCGTACCCCGCCTAGCCTGGAATATTCTGCGCAAAGCCGAAAAGCTGGCTCACCAGAACGAGCAGTATGAATTGCTAAACACTATTTATAATCTCCAGATTGCCCAGGCCAGCAGCGAATATGCCGATGAACTGACAGACATCATTCGCCGGCGGAACCACAATAAAAAGGCGGCCGACGAAGAGGAGCGCGCCGGTATTGCCGATAGTCTCATTCGGGAGCGGCTGCGCCAAGCCCGCAGCCGGGGCCGGGCCGGCGAGGCCTTCGATGGAATTATGCGCGACGTGCTACGCGAGTATGATTTGCAGGAAGCGTTTGCGCGCAGTCCGTCGTTGCTGTACCGCCTCATGTCCATTGCCCGCAGCTCCATGCTGGTGCGCCGCGACTTTGTGTCGTTTGCGCCGTTTGTGCGCCGCTGCTACACGCTTATGGAAAAGCGCCACGGCTTTCGGCCCGCCCACCGCTATTACCAGCTAGGGCTGCTTTATATGATTGCGCACGCCCTGTACCGCTCGCGCCGCTTCACCGAGTCGGTGGCTTACCTGGAGCAATTGCGGGCGGCGCTCTACGCTGGCTCGCGCAGCTACATGGCCGATTTTTATCCGAAATACATCTTCCTGCTGGCTGCTAACTACTCCTTTCTGCGCCGTAATGCCGAGAGTATCAGCTTGCTGGAAAACTTGTTGCAGGGCCGCGAAGTAGCCTTGTCGGCTGCCGACCAGCTCACGGCGCGGCTAGGATTGGGCTTTCACTACTTCGCCGAAAACCAGTTTGCCAAAACCAACCAGGTGCTCATCGGCATTGGCCGCTCCGATCATTGGTGCGAGCAGAAAATGGGCGTGGAATGGGTGTTCAACAAAAACATGGGCGAGATGCTGGTGCAACTCGAACTCGGCAACTCCGACCTCGCCCTGAACCGCCTGCGCGCCATTGAGCGGGGCTTCCGAGAACGATTCGGCGAGGGCGGCCCATATCAATATGTGCTTTGCTACCTGAATTTGGTGCGCGAAATTCTGGACGACCCCACCGCTTGCCGTCACCCTCGCTTTCTGGAGCGAGTTAGCCAGATGGCGGATGCCGTGCCCCTGGATAGCGAGCGGGAAGACCTACATGCCATGAGCTTCTACGCCTGGCTCAAGGCCCGCGCTTTGGGTCGACCTTACTATGACGTGCTGATGGAACTGTCCGGCGCTGGTCAGGCGCAGGAAAAAGAAATAGTATGAGCAATAAAAAAGCCCCCCAGACCGAGTCTGGGGGCTTTTTTGTGAGCTAAAAGGCAGAACTAGTCTTTCTTAGCAGGAACTTCTTCTACAAGCTTGTCAGCTTCTTTGTTCTGAACAACGGCAGTATCGCCAGCCTCAGGAGCAACTTCAGCTTTCACGTCAGCAGCAGCGTTGTCGGTTGCGTTTTCAACGGCGTCGCCAGCGTTTTCAACATTGGTAGCAGCATCGGTAGCAGCACCTTCGGCAGTAGCTTCAGCGCTTTTCTCAGTGCTCTCGGAGCAAGAAGCAAGAGCGAAAGGAGCGAAAGCGGCTAAAACGAGCAGAGATTTGAAAGAGAATTTCATGGCTAAAAGGAGTATGTCGTGTGAATAGATACAGGCTTCATACCCCTATCCACTAGAAAGTAACCCGCTGCCGCGCTAAAATTTCTAAAAAAGGGAACATAAGCAGCGTAGGAGATGCTCCTTGACTATGGTAAGGCCTGCACCGCGACCAACACGAGTTTAAGCTTAACTTTTAGGTGCTGATGCCAGTATAGCAAGAACGTTCTTTCCTGACTTGCCTTTCTGACCTATGGATTCCACCGCCCAAACCCCCCAAACTCCTCCCACGCCTACCATTCCGCTCGGCGTAACCGATCAGCAGAACGCCGCGCTCCTCGATGATACGCTGAAGCTGCTCAACGGCGGTGTTCCCGACCAAGCCGACAAGCATGGGTTGGCTGAAATTGACCGCTGGATAGAGGTACTCAGCGCTTCAGAGCGCACTGGCCTGGCCAAAATACTTCAGGAGATGAAAACCCTGCGCGAGCAGTTAATCGATAGCGATACCGAGAACCACGCCATCGCCGAAACGCTGGCGACATTGGGCGCCGAAGCCAATAAAGTGGCCGATGAAAGCAACAATCACTTCACCGCTTCTCTCAATCATTTAGGGAAAGTACTGATTAAGCTAGGCTCGTCGCTGTCGCGATAAATATCGCTTTACTCACATAAAAAAGCCCCCCAACAGTAGTCTGGGGGGCTTTTTTATGTGAGTAACTCTGCAAAAACCAGGTGTGCGTTGGCACTAGGAGCAGCAACACGCGAGCCAGTACCTATTTTTGCAGCCTCCATTTCCTTGTACTCTATGTCAACCACCGCACCGTCCGACCTCACGCTTTACGATCCGTTTGCCCGGATGCAGTTTGGCGACCAACACTGCTTTTTGTGCGGTTCGCCCACCGATCCGGCCACCGATTCGGTAGCAGTATTTGCGGACTGGCTGCAGGAGCGTTACGGTTTGGCGGAGCGGCAGATTCTGCTGCTCGACCAGAGTATCCGCTTCTACAAAGAGCTGCGTATTCCGTGCTGTCCGCGGTGTCGTACCCAATACGTTGAGCCCCTGGAGGCGCAAATGCAGGAAACGGCCAAGCTAGGCTTAGCCGGCTGGCAGGCGCTGCCCGAAAAAACGCTGTTTCTGTGGTTAGGGAAAATGTTCTACGGCATTCTGACTACCGAACTGCTCACCGAACTCGACCCCTTAGTAAAGCCGCGCTACCCGCTCGCCGAGAATGCGCAGATGTTCCGCCGATTCCAAGCGTTCTTTCAAACGTTTCAGGCCCTGCGCGTGCCCATCGAGTTTGAAGACTTCACACCGGCTTCCATCTTTATTCTGGAAACCGCCCCGCATGAAGACACCATTGCCTTTGAGTATGACGACGACCTGACCACCATGGTGTTCAGTATTAAGCTCGATAATGTGGTGCTGATGGCTTGCCTGATGGATAATGGTATCATTCGGCAGGCCATGCGCCAGGTGGTTGCCGACGCACAGCGTCCGCTTCACCCTATTCAGGTGGCCGAGTTCAAAGCTCGCGTGTACTATGCGGCCTATCTGTTCGGCGTGATACCCGATTACTTTGTGCGTCCGCAGCGACCCGGCGACCAGCACCTGACCTACGATACGCTCATCGACGACGTGACGGGGGGCATTTTTGCACCTTGGCTAAACTCCGCCTACGCACAGTCATTGCAGGAAATGTGGAAGCGTTGGCAAATCCCCTATACCGCTATTCTAAGCGACCAGGATGAGCCGTTAAGCTTTCTGTATCAGCCCGATGGGAAGCCCCGCGAGATGACAATCTATGCACCTGATTCAGAATAAAAACAGGTAAGTCGGGGGATTTTTGGGTGGGTAGCTTAGCTAGCCTGCCACTGTAGTTCGGGCTTAGCCACGCGACTGATGCGTACGTTGTCCCACTTGCCGTAAAGCTTTTCGTCTTTATGCACCAGCAAATCGATGGTACGGCGCAGACGGCGATTCATCGTATCGTGTAGCACATACACGCCATCGAGCTTAGGAGAAATACCGGTAACGTGCACTAAGTCACCGTATTCGAATTTGCCACCGTTCTGCTTAAGCATGTCGCGCGATAAAGCTATCCAGCGGTCTTTGCTGGAATGATTGCGCTTGATGCGAGAATTATCAGCTGTAATTAGTGGATCAGAGTCGGTTTGTCCGGGCTCGGCCCAATATACGGTGGCCGTTACTTTATAACCGGGTAAGCGACGGGGTAAAACAGCAGCTACGGGTGCTGGTGAGTCAAATATAATGTGCCGGGGTGTCAGGTTGGCAACAGCGGGGGTAAGCGGAAGGGGAGCGGAGGTACTGGTTTGGGGAGGAAAAAGGAAGGTTAAGATGAATAACGCAATAGACATGACAGTTGATCTGGTGACTCTTCTACTCGCCCGAAGAGGATGGGCCGCCCGCGCATTTATACGGACGAAAAGTTCTAACCCTCACTTATCGCAAAAGGTTGCAACCCCTTCTAGTTAGTAGACGAGTAGTGGCTTGAAGGGGATGAAATGGCTGTTTTTAGCAGTAAATAAATTTATAATTGACTCAATCTAATATTTATTGATTGGTTTAGCGCTATCGCCCCCAAATCTTATAAGTGACAGGAGAAGGCGTTGCCCAAACTGGCTCAAGCCTGATACGCTGGCAGTGAAGGACAGAACCAGAGAAAAACCTGGCCTCTTTGGAGCCGTAAGCAAGCCTAGCCCGACGACAAGGTACCGGGTACTTACTCACCAAAGCATCCTGCACATTTCTACTCTTATCACTATGAATATTACTGCTTCGTCTGCGCTATGGCGTACCGCTACCTCACTCTGCACCTCATTGTTATTAATAGGTGGAGCTAGTTGCTCATCGCCTTCGGGTGAAACGGCCTCCACTGGAACCAACTCAGACTCTACGGCTACTAGCCAAGCCGTTGCCCCCGCCAACTCGCCGCTTCAAGTAGTAGCTGAGTTTCGCGAGCCTCAGATTGTAGGAGTGGCCGTCGCGCCCGATGGGCGAGTATTTGGCGTTTTTCCGCGGTGGGACAATAATCCTGTTAATCCCATTGCAGTCGTTGGAACTGATGGCTCCGTGAAGCCTTATCCCGATGCCAACTGGTGTATGTGGAATGACTCGGTGCGCAATGAGCCCCAAAAGCACTGGATCTGTCCGCAGAGTGTACACGTCGATCAGGCTGGTATGCTATGGGTGCTCGATCCGGCCGCGCCCGGTCTGAAAGCTACTGTGCCTGGCGGCCCTAAGCTGGTTAAGATTGATCCTAAAACCAATAAGGTTGTACAGAACATCAGTTTTCCGGCATCAGTAGCACCCCGTAAGTCTTATCTGAATGACGTGCGCATTGACACCCAGCGCAACTTCGCTTACATCACCGAGTCAGGCATGGGAGCCATTGTAGTAGTCGACTTGAAAAATGGTAGCTCCCGTCGACTGTTGGCCGATCACCCGTCTGTGCATCCAGAGCCGGGCCTAACCTTGAAAGCAGACGGCCACCCCATGATTGATCCGATGGGTAAGCCTATGGCTCTGCACGCCGATGGTATTGCCCTAAGCCGAGATGGTGAATACTTATATTGGTCACCACTAACCAGTCATTCACTTTATCGCATCAAAACCGAGGCACTTCGCAACGCCGCGCTATCCTCAACTCAACTAGGTAACCAAGTAGAGAAAGTAGGCACTATTCCCGCCACCGACGGTATGGAAATCGATGCTAAAAACAACGTTTATCTAACGTCTTTTGAAAACAACGCCATCGTGCGGCGTACGCCGGCTGGTAAGCTGGAAACAATAGCGAAGGAGCCGCGCTTGCAGTGGCCCGACACTTATGCGATTACCGCTAATGGCGACTTGTATTTTACAACTTCAGCCATTCACAAAACGCCTACCTGGAATAAAGGAGTAGGTAAGCAGGATCAGCCTTACCGCATTTTCAAGACAGTTCTTCCGCAATAATTGCTGGGTTGTATTAGCTTATTTATTAAAGCCTTTCCTCACTTTGAGGAAGGGCTTTCCTTTTATTTTGAATAGATTGGCTTCACCGCAAAGCGTAACGATTGCGGTCTAAAAAGTAATCGGTTGAATTACAGGCGTATTTGTAGAACCGAATATGGGTTTTTAGCTTTGTACTAAGCTGTATACATTTGCCCTGACTCACTTAGCTCCTTTACAGATGGACGCTTACTCTTACATCGCCAATGCCCACGGCGACTATATAGATCAGCTTTACAAAACGTATCAGCAAGATCCGGAATCGGTTGATTTTGGCTGGCGTAAGTTTTTTGAAGGCTTCGATTTTTCCCAACAGTTTACCGACGGTGACAGCCAAACCGCTCAGCCTGCGGGCTCAGGGGTGCTAAACGCGTCTGCTTCTACTACTGAAGCAGAGGCAGTCCGTGCTGTGGACACAGTAGCCGCCGATAAGGAAACGCAGGTTCGTAACCTGATTCACGCTTTCCGTAGCCGGGGGCATCTGCGGGCACGTACCAACCCGGTGCGCGAGCGCAAAGACCGCAAAGCCCGTCTCGACATCGCTGATTTTGGCCTAAGCGAAGCCGACCTTGATACTTCGTTCAAGAATGGAGAGCTATTAGGGCTGGGGACTAGCGCAAAATTGCGCGACATCGTGGCGGCGCTGGAGAAGATATATACCCGCACGATCGGCTTCGAGTATATGTACATCCGTGACCCCCAAATTCTGGACTGGTTCCGGGATAAGGTGGAGAAGGATTCATTAAGCTTTAACCCCGGTATTGAGTACAAGAAGCGCATTCTGCGGAAGCTGAATGAAGCGGTAGTATTCGAGAACTTCCTGCATACCAAGTTCTTGGGGCAGAAGCGCTTCTCGCTGGAAGGTGGCGAAACCACTATTCCCGCTTTGGATGCCATCATCAACAAAGCGGCCGATTTAGGGGTGCGCGAAGTGATGATCGGTATGGCCCACCGCGGTCGCCTGAATGTGCTGGCCAACATCATGGGCAAGACCTATGAGCAAATCTTCTCGGAGTTTGAAGGCACTGCCGTACCCGACTTGACCATGGGCGACGGGGACGTGAAGTACCACATGGGCTACTCATCGGAAGTAGACACGGAAGCTGGGCACAAAGTAAACCTGAAATTGGCCCCCAATCCATCACACTTGGAGGCAGTTAATCCAGTGGTTGAAGGTTTTGTGCGGGCTAAAATTGAGCATCAGTACAGCGACGATTATCATCAGATTCTGCCTATTCTAATTCATGGTGACGCCGCTTTGGCGGGCCAGGGAATTGGCTATGAGCTAACCCAGATGTCATTGCTGGAGGGCTACAAGACCGGTGGCACTATTCACTTCGTTATTAATAACCAAGTTGGTTTCACCACCGACTTTGAGGATGCTCGCTCTAGCATCTACAGCACGGACTTAGCTAAGATTATTGATGCGCCGGTGCTACACGTGAATGGCGACGATCCGGAAGCTGTGGTATTTGCCGTGCGATTAGCCACCGAGTATCGTCAGCAGTTCCACGCCGATATCTTTATTGATATGGTGTGCTACCGCCGTCATGGCCACAATGAGTCGGACGAGCCCAAGTTTACCCAGCCTACGCTCTACAACATCATCAGCAAGCACCAAAACCCGCGTGAGGTGTACAACACCATGCTCGTGCAGCGCGGTGACGTAGATGCGGAGCTAGCTAATCAGATGGACCGCGAGTTCCGGGAGATGCTGCAGGCTCGCCTGGATATGGTGAAGCAGAAGCCATTGCCTTACAACTATCAGGCTCTCGAAAATGAGTGGCGCAATTTGCGTCGGGCGAAAACCGAAGACTTTGAGCAGTCGCCCGAAACGGGCATCAACGAGGAGGCAATTGCCAAAGTTGGCAGGGCACTGACTACGCTTCCCGAAGGATTCCGCCCCCTGAAGCAGATTGAGAAGCTGATGGAAGAACGTCGTAAGATGTTCTTTGAAACGCGAATTCTGAACTGGGCCGCGGCTGAGCTGCTGGCGTATGGTTCCTTGCTGCAGGAGCAGCATATTGTGCGGGTAAGCGGCCAGGATTGCCAACGCGGCACTTTCTCGCACCGCCATGCCGTATTGCACGACGCGGAGACTTCAGCGCCTTATAACTCATTAAACCACATTGGGGAAGGACAGGAGAAGCTTCGGATCTTCAACTCTTTGCTGAGTGAATACGCTGTATTGGGCTTCGAATTCGGCTACGCTATGGCCAACCCCACGGCTCTTGTAGTGTGGGAAGCACAATTTGGTGATTTCGCCAACGGCGCCCAGACGATGATCGACCAATTCATTGTGTCGTCGGAGAGTAAGTGGCAGCGGATGAATGGAGTGGTGATGCTGTTGCCCCACGGCTACGAAGGTCAAGGGCCAGAGCACTCCAACGCCCGCCCGGAGCGCTTCCTGCAGCTTGCTGCTGAGAATAATATTGTGGTGGCCAACATTACCACACCAGCCAACTTCTTCCACGCCCTGCGTCGGCAGTTGACGTGGAGCTTCCGCAAGCCGCTGGTGGTGATGTCGCCCAAGTCGATGCTGCGCCATCCGCTGTGCGTGTCGCCGGTAGAAGAGTTTACGGGGGGCAATTTCCGCGAAGTACTCGGTGATGTGTATGCTGATGCTAAGAAGGTAAAGCGCGTATTGCTGTGCTCCGGCAAAGTATACTTCGACTTGCTGGAAGAGCAGCAAAAGTCTCAGCACAAAGACGTTGCTATCGTGCGTTTGGAGCAGTTGCATCCTTTCCCCCAGAAGCAACTGAACGTAGAGCTAGCCAAGTATCCGAAGGCTAAAGTATATTGGGTTCAGGAAGAGCCCGAAAACATGGGTTACTGGAACTACATGCTCCGCTTCATGCGCCGCGAGTTGGAAGACGTAATTGCCCGCAAGCCTTCGGCTTCGCCAGCTACCGGCTACAACAAGGTGCACGTAAAAGAGCAGAAGGATATTGTGGCCCGCGCTTTCGGCATCGCATCTGCTGAGGTCGACGCCGAAAATATCAAAGGCACCGTAGAAGTAGCAAAGAAGCAGGACTAATGAAGTGCGCGAACCATCCGTTCGCGCACTCAGCAAGTGCGTCGAAAAAGCCCCCCAGCCGTGAATTTTCAACGTAATTGGCTTTTTGTTTCAGCAGTAATGGTGGCAGCGAGTACGTCAGTCACCTAGATTATCACTCTCCCGAAACTCTTCAATCGTTCCACCTATGGGTCTGGAAATTAAAATCCCCGCCGTCGGCGAATCTATCACCGAAGTGACCATTGCCAAATGGCTCAAAAGCGACGGCGCGGCCGTGAAGCGCGACGAAGTTATTGCCGAGCTGGAATCAGACAAGGCTACCTTTGAGCTGCCTGCCGAAGCAGATGGTACACTGCAAATTTTGGTAGCTGAGGGCGAAACGATTGGTATCGGCACCGTCATCGCCAACATTGGCGGCGAAGGCAATGGTGCGGCACCCGCCGCTGGTAGCGCAACTCCAAGCAAGGAAGCCACCCTGGCTCAGCCTCAGGCTGACCCCGTAGCGCCAGGCCAAAAGGAGTCGGGCAACAACGGCAGCCAAGGCTCAGCGGCTGAAAAAGGCCCCCAGACTGCCAAAGATCCGATTACCCAAGGCGAGCAAAATCCTCAGGCGAGTGACCAATCAGGTTATGGCGGTTCAACTGCTGGCTCAGCCGATAAGCCGACTGCACCGGCCGCGGGCGGTGCCGCTCCAGCTACTGGCGGTGGCGAGGTGAAAGAGATGAAGATTCCGGCCGTGGGCGAGTCCATCACGGAGGTAACGGTAGCCAAGTGGCTGAAAGCCGATGGCGCCCAAGTAGAGCGCGACGAGGTAATTGCCGAGCTGGAATCAGATAAAGCAACGTTTGAGCTGCCTGCCGAGGCCGCTGGCACCTTGCGCCACGCGGCTCAAGAAGGCCAGACAATTGCCATCGGGACGGTTATCGCCCGCATCGAAGGCGGGAGCGGCGCCACTGCGGGAGCAGCTCCGGCTGCCTCAGCACCAGCGGCCGCTCAGTCCACAAGTTCAGCGCCGGCACAGCCTGCCGCTGCCGCCGCTTCGGGTAGCGCTACGTATGCAACGGGTACCCCTTCGCCGGCTGCTGGCAAAATTCTCGGTGAGAAAGGTATTGCCGCCACTGACGTACAAGGTACCGGCCGCGACGGACGCATAACCAAGGAAGACGCGCAAAATGCTCAGGCTCGGCCGGCTGCTCCGGCTCCTCAAGCGCCGGCGGCTACACCTGCAACTAGTACACAGCCAGCCGCTTCTGCCAGCGCTCAACCAGCCGGAGAACGGAATCAGCGCCGCGAGCGAATGAGCAACCTGCGCAAGACCGTAGCGCGCCGCTTAGTAGCAGTGAAAAATGAAACGGCTATGCTCACCACTTTCAACGAGGTGGATATGCAGCCCATCATGGATCTGCGCACGAAGTACAAAGACAAGTTCAAGGAGAAGCATCAGGTTGGCTTGGGCTTTATGTCTTTCTTCACGAAAGCCTGCTGCGTAGCGCTGAAAGAATTTCCCTCGGTAAATGCTCAGATCGACGGAACCGACATCGTATTCAACGATTTCTGCGACGTAAGCATCGCGGTATCAGCGCCGAAGGGCTTGGTGGTGCCAGTGATTCGCAACGCGGAACAGCTGTCATTCGAAGGCATTGAGCGCGAAGTGGTACGCTTGGCCGGTAAGGCTCGCGATAATAAGCTCACCATTGAGGAAATGACCGGCGGCACATTTACTATCACCAACGGCGGCATTTTTGGCTCAATGATGAGTACGCCCATTATAAATGCCCCCCAGTCGGCTATTCTGGGTATGCACAACATTGTGCAGCGCCCTGTAGCCGTGAACGGGCAAGTAGTGATCCGGCCCATGATGTACCTAGCCCTGAGCTACGACCACCGCATCATCGACGGCCGCGAGTCGGTCTCGTTCCTAGTGCGCGTGAAAGAGCTGCTGGAAGACCCAACGCGTCTGCTTTTAGGCGTTTAAGTCATTCTGTGCAAACGTAAAAAAGCCCCCCAACAATGTGTTGGGGGGCTTTTTTTATACTAATTGAACTACAAAAATATGGTTGTGGAAAGGGCGGAAAGCTACTCGACGGTGACGGCAATAGTTTGAGCTTTCACCTTGGCTTCTTCGGCCTTAGCACCCGCAAAATTCTCTTCCACGGCCTTATTGAACAAGCCAATCCACTGGCGCTGGTAAGGGCCACGGGCTGGCATAGCTAGTTGTTGGGGAATGGGCTGACCCGTGCGGTTGGCCCGGCCAAACAGGGTGCTGCTCCAGTAGTCGTAGAGCGACGTAAGATGGTTGGGCCAATGCACCGCGGCCACCGCGCTAAAGATGGGTGAGAGCAACGCATCTTGGTTTACCTTTTGGCAGAAGCAATCCACCAAAACCTTGATGTCACCTTCGGTACGGATGTCGGGAAGAGCAGTTGGCATAAGTAGCTAGATAGCAGTGGGGTGATACATACGACAAGATTCCGACACCGTTGCCCCGCTACTTTAAGCGTGACGAGTGCCCATGGTAAACATACATAATCTGAGATTATTAATTCAATTTAATGTTAAATAAATGATACTGTTGAGCCGTGAAAGCGAGCTATTAGCCTGATACAAGCACTTTATTGGCCTATCACTTTTTTTCAAGCTCAAAAGGTTCATTTTCCACTTCTTTGGGTTGCGCTTTCCGGCCACCGAGCACTACTAGCATCACCGCTATTACAATCAGCGCCGCGCCGCCGAGCATATTTATATTGAGCACTTCCCCTCCAAAAGCCCAGCCTAGCAGCACTGCTACTACCGGGTTCACGAAGGCATACGTACCGGCCAGCGCAGGCTCTACTGCTCGCAACAGCCAGATATAAGCGGTGAAGCCCACAATGGAGCCAAACGTAACCAGATACACGTAGGCGCCCCACGATTTGGCCGTCACTTGCGCCAGGTCGAAGCCATTGGCTTCGCCTCGTATCAGGCCTACTACCAGCATAACTAAGCCTCCACAAATCATCTGCATTCCGCCTGCTACAAAAGGGGAGGGAGCCGCCTGTTTTTTCTTGGAATACAACGAGCCAATGGCCCATAGTAGGGCCGCTGTGAGCACCATAGCAATGCCGATTCCCTGCCGCCCCGGCAAGGCAACGTGGGAAGCGCCCGGGTGGCTCGCCAACAAATAAACGCCCCCCAGACCGATCACCAAGCCCAAGGATACCAGCGCGGTAGGTCGCTGCGATACACCGCTCAGCCAACCTAACAAAGCCAGAAACATGGGCACGGTAGCTACCAGCAGAGAAGCCATACCCGTCGGGATATACTGCTCGCCCAGGGTCACGCCGCCGTTGCCGAAGCCCAGCAAGCATATCCCGATAATAAAGGCGGTAAGCCAACCCTGAGCGCTGGGGCGCGGGGCTCCGCGCAGGCGCATAAAACCGTACAGCAGCGCCCCGGCCAGCGCGTAGCGCGTACCCGCCATCAGCAAAGGCGGTATGGAGTCGATAGCGAAGCGGATACCCAAGTAAGTGGAGCCCCAGATAATATATACCGCCGCAAAAGCAAGCACCAGTGCTAAACGGGTAGGGGAAGTAGTAGAAGTCGACATGAAACGAAGCGAGAATGAGGCTGCAAACCTACGCTGGTTTTGGCGGGGCTGCCAGCTAAACCCTAGTACGAAGTTCCCGGCTTGCAGCGTTTCAGCCAGGATGGCGTTCTTTGCCACGTACTCCAACTACTCTGCTGTGCGTTCTATCTTTCTGCTCCTTCTCGCGGCCTTGCTGAGCTGTTCGCTCGGGGCCTCGGCCCAACTGCTGCAACCCAAGCCAGCTTTCACCCGCGCCGACTCCCTGCGCGGCGCCCTCACGCCCCTGCGCACCTGCTACGATATCAACTATTACCACCTCGATGTAAAGCTGGATGTAGCTAACAAGTCTATCAGCGGCTCCAACCTGTTTTACTTCACCGCTACTCAAGATTTCACGCGTCTGCAGTTTGATCTGTTTGCCAATCTGAAGGTGGATAAGGTAGAGTACCAAGGCAAGTCAGTGCCCTACACGCGGGAGGCCAATGCTGTATTTGTCACTTTTCCGGCTCCTATTCAAAAAGGAAGTCGGGCCGAGTTTCGGGTGTTTTATTCGGGGAAGCCTACAGTGGCCAAAAATGCCCCCTGGGATGGCGGCTTCGTGTTTACCCAGGATAGTAAAGGTAGGCCATGGGTGGCCACCGCCTGCCAGGGCGTAGGCGCCAGCATCTGGTGGCCTACAAAAGACCATCAAGCCGACGAGGTAGACAGCATGCTGATCAGCGTGACGGTACCCAAAGGCCTCAAGGATATCTCAAATGGGCGGCTGCGCAAAACCACCAAGCTCAAGGGTGGCGCTACCCGCTTCGACTGGTTTGTAAACAACCCCATCAACAACTACGACGTGGCCCTCAACGTGGCCGACTACACCCATTTTGCGGATGAGTACACCGGCGAAAAAGGTAAGCTAACCCTCGACTATTGGGTGCTACCTGAGAACCTGGCCAAAGCCAAAACGCAGTTCGCGGCCAACGTAAAGCCTATGCTCAAGGCCATGGAAAACTGGTTTGGCCCCTATCCATTCTATGAGGATGGCTTTAAGCTGATAGAAACGCCGCACTTAGGCATGGAGCACCAAAGCGCCGTGGCGTATGGCAACAAGTACCAGAACGGCTACCTCGGCGCCGACCGCTCGGCTACGGGCTGGGGGCTGAAGTGGGACTTCATCATTATTCACGAAAGCGGCCACGAGTGGTTTGGCAACAACATCACCAGCAAGGACATTGCGGATATGTGGATTCACGAAAGCTTCACCACCTACTCCGAAGCCTTATTCGTGGAAACCCAGTTTGGCAAGCCGGCCGGTCAGCAATACATCCACGGACAGCGTCGCAACATCCGCAACGACAGCCCTATTATCGGGCCCTACGAGGTAAATCGGGAGGGCTCGTCGGATATGTATGACAAGGGCAGCAACCTGCTCAATATGATCCGTACGGCCTACATCCCCGACGACGCCAAATGGCGCGAGCTGCTGCGCGGCCTGTCCAGCACCTTCTACCACCAAACCGTGACGACCGACCAGATCATTGCTTACTTCAACAAGCAAACCGGCCAAGATCTCACACCTGTTTTCGACCAATACCTCCGCCATTCGGCCCTGCCTACGCTAGAAGTACGCTTTGAAGAAGGTAAAGCCCTGGCCCGCTGGATTGCCAACGTGCCCGGCTTTGTGCTGCCTATTCGGGTGCGCTCAAAAGGTGGTGAATACAGTACAGTACCGCTCATTACTTCCTTCCAGCCGCTAAACCTGCCGGGCCTCACTAAAAACAACCTGGAAGTAGACACCGAAAACTATTACATCGGTGTGCTGGTGGAATAAGAGCGTGTCCGGAAAAGGCGGTCATGCAGAGCGCAGCGAAGCAGCTCGCGTGCTGATGTTGCCACACTATCTGTCATGCGGAGCTGGTCGAAGCATCTCTACTGGTTTGTATTCTCAACGAAGCGGGAGAGATGCTTCGACCAGCTCCGCATGACAGTTACTAGCACAACGACTGTGTGCCTTTGATAGCCTGGGGGCAAATCCGGGCGGCGGCTTTCGGTACCCGGCATTTTTGCCGACCTTCGTGGCCGTTGATTTCCATTGAATTCACCTGCTGAATATGAACCAATACGACGTTACCGTTATCGGCTCGGGGCCGGGCGGTTATGTAGCGGCCATCCGCTGCGCCCAGCTCGGTCTCAAAACCGCTCTTATCGAAAAGTATAACACCCTGGGGGGCACTTGCCTCAACGTGGGGTGCATCCCGAGCAAGGCGCTGCTCGACTCGTCGGAGCACTACCACAACGCCCACACCGCTTTCAAGGAGCACGGCATCGAGCTGGAAAACCTGCAGGTGAATATGAACCAGATGATCGACCGCAAGGCCGGCGTGGTGAAGGCCAACGTCGACGGCATCGCGTATCTGATGAAGAAGAACAAGATTGACGTGCTTACCGGCGTCGGCTCGTTCGTCGATAAAAACCACATCAGTATTACGCCCACGGCCGGTGGCGAGGCCCAGCAGATTGAAACCAAAAACGTCATTATTGCCACCGGTTCCAAGCCCACGGTATTGCCGTTTATTGCCCAGGACAAAGAGCGCATCATCACCAGCACCGAGGCCCTGAATATTCGCGAAGTACCCAAGCACATGATTGTGATTGGCGGTGGCGTAATTGGCCTCGAAATGGCCTCCGTCTATGCCCGTCTCGGCGCGAAAGTGTCGGTAGTGGAGTTCATGGACAGTATTATCCCCACCATGGACCGTGGCCTCGGCAAGGAGCTGCGCCGCGTGCTGGGCAAAATCGGCATCGAGTTTTTCTTCAGCCATAAAGTGACCGGCGCCACCCGCAACGGCGATACCGTGACCGTAACCGCTACCAACCCGAAAGGGGAGGAAGTGAAGTTTGAAGGCGACTACTGCCTCGTGGCCGTGGGCCGCGTGCCGTACACCGCTGGCCTCAACCTGGAAGCTGCCGGCATCGAAATGGAAGAGCGTGGCCGCATCAAAGTGGATGAGCACCTGCAAACCAACGTGCCCGGCATCTACGCCATCGGCGACGTGGTGCGGGGGGCAATGTTAGCGCACAAAGCGGAAGAAGAAGGCGTGTTTGTAGCCGAAACCATTGTGGGTCAGAAGCCTCATATCAATTACCTGCTCATCCCCGGCGTGGTGTACACCTGGCCTGAAGTGGCCGGCGTAGGCTACACCGAAGAGCAGCTGAAAGAGATGGGCAAAGAGTATAAAATAGGTTCGTTCCCCTTCAAAGCCAGCGGCCGCGCCCGCGCCAGCGGCGACACCGACGGCTTTGTGAAAGTACTGGCCGATAAGTCTACCGACGAAATCCTGGGTGTGCACATGATCGGCCCGCGCATCGCCGACCTCATCGCCGAAGCTGTAACCGCCATGGAGTTCCGCGCCTCCGCCGAGGACGTAGCTCGCATGAGCCATTCGCACCCAACGTACGCTGAGGCTATGAAGGAAGCGTGCTTAGCCGCGACGGAGAATCGCGCGATTCATATGTAATTTCACGCTATCTGGTGAAATAAAAGAGGCTGCAACTCATAGGAGTTGCAGCCTCTTTTATTTGTGCTTTCTCGCTTACCGCTCCCTAAACGTGCTATTAACAATTAATACATTGCCCCGCTCCAAGATCACTCGTCACTACTAAATGAATCCCTACTAAAACAACAAACAGAAGTTTCGCTACTCTTCTCACTTTAGGCTTCGTGCTTCCATCTTGGTCGACGGCCGCTACCAAGATGAGAAAGGAGGGTAACAGCGCAATAAATAAGAATAAATGAACCACTCCTTGGCCTTGCGGATCATGCATGCCGCCCCCATAAAGTTTGATGCTTATGTCGTGCAGCGAGATGAGGCAGCCTGATAGCACCGCTTTCAAAATTGGATTGCGATTTCGGGAAAAGGCAATGAGCCAGACAACCAGCGGTACCACAATAGGCGTGTATAAGATACCAGCTGGTGCATTATAATGGCCGTTTAAACTATTGCATACAAGTAAGAGAAGGTCTAGCGAAAGAGCGGCGCCTAAGGGAAGTTTGCGGGTAAGGTTTCGTAGGGAAAGTGACATGTCAGCAGACAAAGGGTATGGCTCAAAGGTGTCGACTTAGCTTCGCTGCTTTCTTGATCTAGATCATATTCGGATTGGGTAACATACCTATCATTTGAGAATACCTTCCTGCGTCTTCTGCACCAGCTTAAACCAATCTCTGATCACAAGGTAGTGCTGACCATGAATCATGATGGTTTGACCTTCCAACAGCTTGCTTAGGTCCTCGATGGTGTGCAGGGAGAAGCCGTGTTGGCGGGCTAGGGCGAGGTAGCACGGGTTGACGTAGTCGCGCACGCCGCAGAGGATGAGCTTTGGGAGAGCCTAAAGTAGTGTACTACCAGGCCATTCTTCGAAGCCGAAAACGACAAAAGCGGCTGAAACTCTCCGGAGCTTCAGCCGCTTTTGCGTTTGTACAGAAACCGGGTGGTCTCAACTGCCGCGGTAGGTGGAGTAGCCATAGGGCGAGAGGGTGATGGGCACGTGGTAGTGCGCGCCGTCCTTAATCTCGAATACTACCTCAATGAAGGGGTAGAACGACTGTTGCTTCTTACTCTCGAAATAGGGCTGAGTTACGAAAGTGAGCTTGTAGGTGCCGGGCGTGCCAGCGGCGCTGGCCGAGGGCAGAAAATCGGGGATGCGGCCGGCGGCGTCGGTTTTCTTCTCGGCTACGGTAGTCCACGTTTTTTGCGCGGGGTTGTACTGGTGCAGGCGTACCGTTACGCCGGAGGCCGGCTGGCCCGTGCTGATGTCGAGAATGTGGGTGCTGAGCTGGTTTTTAGGTGAGGAAGCCTGGGCCACACCCAATAGGGGCAACAAACTCAACAGGCAAATGAGGAGGGTTTTCAATTTGCAAAGGGCATTATGTGGGAAAAGTACCGCTACCTGTCAGGAGCGGCTTGATGGGGAAGAATATCCCCACTATCTAAACGTTAAGCGGCGCGACATAGGTTGGGTTTTTTAACCTTGATGAAGTCATCTTTGCCATTGTAAAAAAAGCCCCCCAGATCATATGACGTACATCGCCTTACTACGCGGCATCAATGTGGGTGGCCACCGCGTGACAATGGAAGCCCTGCGACGCCTCTTCACGGAGCTGGGACTGACCAACGTGCGCACATACATCCAGACTGGCAATGTATTTTTCGACGCTCCGGAGCAGAACAGAGCCTTGCTGACCGTGCGTATTGAGCAACACTTGCAGCAGGCGTTGGGCTACGCAGTGCCGGTATTTCTGCGCACCGCAGAGGAGCTGGAGGAGCTGCTGGCGCTCAATCCATTCAGCCACCTCACGGTCACGGACGAGATGCGGCTGTGCCTGATGTTTCTGGCGGAGCCTGCGCCGACTGGTCTGGTACTGCCGCTTCGCTCGCCCAAGGCGGATATGGAAATTGTGCACCTCACCAATCGGGAAGCATTCGTCGTCTGGCACATTATCGAAGGCCGCCCGCCGGCTTCTACGAGCTTTGTGGATAAGCTACTCGGGCGGCAAACTACAACTCGGTTCTTCCACACCACCGCCAAAATTCTGGAGGCGGCCAGGAAAGGATGAGGTAGTCGGCGTTACGATATTTTCCCGCGCAATGATTGGCTGCCTTCTACGGAGCAGTTGAAGTACTCTCCAAAAAAGCCCCCCGGCGTTGATTGGCCGGCGCACGTATAGTAGCTTCCTGTTTCCAAAGCCCTGTACCTGCCCTGTATGCTATCTGAACCCACCTACCTGGCGGCCCGCGTGGTAGCCCCGATGATTGAAGCGCACTTTGCCCGGCATCGAGCGGCGGCTAGTGCACAGCAGGCAGTCAACCTGGGGCCACCGCCGTCGGCGCATCTGGTGGAGGTTATGATTGACGTGGCTTTTTGGGCCAGCTTGAGGCGGGAGGAAGGGCACCCACCCAAGATTTCGCTGGCCCTGCTGGAGCCTGGGCAGGCAACCCAGGCCGTGGAGTTTACCAAGCGGCGGCTTATTCCTTATAACCTGCTCAAGCTGGCGCCCGCCGTAGAGCAGCCCGGTATTCACCTCGGCGTGTGGCACGATGCGGAGGGCCTTTACGTATGGGGCACCGCCACGGGCACGCCGCCGCTGAGTCTGGTGCTGGAAGTAGTGGAGCCCGGCCTGCTGGTAGCCAAGCACCGCCGCGCCGATGGCTTCGGCAAGTTCGTGAACGTGGCTATCCTGCGCGGCGAGCAGCTCCAGCTGGTCGATATTGAAAATACGGCCGTCGATGACTGTTCGGCGCTGCAGAAGTTTCTGCCCGACCCAGGACTGCCGGATGCTGCCGGTGAGCTAGATAACGTGCTGGTGGAGCTGGCCGCCGTGATGCGCGCCCACGGTCGGGGTGGGCTGGTACTCGTGGTGCCCACTGAGTCGCAGAAGTGGCAAGAGTCGATTGTGCATCCTATGACGTACCCCGTGATGCCCGTGTACACAGGTATTGCCGAAATCCGGCAGCAGGAGCAAGCCAAATGGCAGTGGCGGGAAGAGGTACAACGGGCCATTGGGATTGTGGGGGGCTTTACGGCCGTCGATGGGGCCACCATCATCACCCGCGACTATCATCTGCTGGCTTTTGGGGCGAAAGTAGCTCGCGCCAGATCCAGCGCGCCGGTCGATAAAATGGTGCTCACGGAGCCGGTAGTAGAAAGCGAGGCTAAGTATATGCACCCGGCCCAGAACGGCGGCACCCGCCATCTTGCCGCCGCCCAGTTTGTATTTGATCAGCGCGATGCCGTTGCGCTGGTAGCCTCGCAGGATGGCTTTTTCACCGTCTTTGCCTGGTCAACTTCCTTGGAAATGGTGCATGCTCACCGCATCGATGTGCTGTTGCTATAGGGGGCTTTTTTTATCTTCTCATTCCATACAAGCCCTACAGTCGGACTTTAATGGCTACTTGCTTGTCAGCGAAGGGCTGCAAATCATTCAACTGCTGCTCAATTTGTTGTAGCCAGGCTGCCTGTTTGCTGTGGTCGGGATAAATTTCGCTGTCGTACTTATCGTGCATGCGTTGGGCCTCCGAGATGATTTGCCGATAGATAGTCTCATGCTTGATCTCCAGCTCTTTTGTGTCGGCTACCTGCTCTTTAATAGCTTTAACGAAGCGGCGCGCCTGTATTTCGGTTATATCAAAATGCCCCTGCTCGTGCTCTAAGGTGTGGGCTACATCCTGAGTGCCTTTGAAATAAGATTCTTGGCAGTTAAAAAAAGTCTCGACAGTTAGCTGGATGTTATCCTGAAATACCCGGCCCATGTACTTGTAGCGAATATTGCTGCTGGTAGCGGCCTCGAAAGGGCGGCTTTCGGTACTGCCTTTAAAGTCAGCCTGCTTCAGCCGCCGCGACGGGTGCCATACAATCTCTTTTTCGTAGCGCGACAGATCGGGCACCCGGAGCGCCTTGGCTCTAATGCGGTGGCATGTGCTCCGCATGTCAGGCACTTGGTGCTCATAAATCTGCAACACGTTAGCACCTAGTTGCCTGGCTTCATTCGTAGCCAGTGCTAGTACTTTCTCATAAGAACAATTTACCGCTAAGCCGGCGTCTTTGATGTAGATGTCGCCTAACTCTTTGGCTTGCTCATCTACTATTTCAGTCTCTTTAGTAACCAAAAAGCCCTCGTTGGCTGGCAATGGGCTCGCACGCTGGAGGGAGCTAACGACGGCCGTAGGAGCACAAGCAGTAAGAAATAAGAATAGGAAAGCAGCCGTGAATACGCGTCTCATGTAAGATTTCGCCAGAAAGAATGGGTTTGTGTATAAGAATAAGCTGGACTCGACTGGTGCACATATCTAGCCAAATCAAGGGCTGATTCTTGGTAAAAATGAGTGCGTATGAGCAGCAGACAAGGTTGTTAGGGTGCCGCTTGCTATTCTGCTCGCTTGTGCTTGTTGTAGTCAGCTTACTACTTTTTAGTCTGATGATTAGAAACCTACAGCCGTTTTTGCGTAAGCCCTACGGAGGAGGTACAAGCAGGGCTGTTGAGGTAGATAAGCCCGATGGGTACATCCCGCGTGTCGCCACTTCAAGGTATCAGCAAAGGCTTTGATGCCAAGCCCTGCTTATCTCGCTTTCATCTGAGAAAACAATAGCACAGCGAGAGTTGTGCTTACAGAATAGGGTACGTGCTTAAACCAACTTTTATACTTCTAAACCAACGCCTAATGAACAGACACCACCTACTGAGTGCTTGCGCCATTCTTCTGGCTGGCTTCACTGCTGCCTGCAAACAATCCGGCCAAGAGCAGCGCGCGCAGGCCCAGGATAACACGGAAGCTACGTCGTCGATCTCCGACCAAATCAACCGTCTGCCGCTCGAAACCCGGGAGGCCAATGTACCTGAGCAGCGCCCCACTTTTCCTGAGCAAACCCGCGCTAAGGGAATCAAATCGACGGTAGCCTTCGACGTAACAGTGGTAGCCAAAGGGCTCAAAAACCCCTGGGCTGTGGAGCCGCTGCCTAACGGCGACCTGCTGATAACGGAGAAGCCCGGTCTGCTGCGCATTGTATCGGCGAAGGGGCAGATAGGCGACCCTATTAAGGGTTTGCCCGCAGTGTATGCCAGCGGCCAAGGCGGTTTGCTCGACGTGGCGCTGAGCCCAAATTTCAGCACAGATCAGACTATTTATTGGTCATTTTCTGAACCTCGGGGAGATAAAGGCAATGCCACCAGCGTAGCGAAAGGCGTACTCTCCACCGACCGTCGCAGCCTGAGCCAGGTGCGGGTGATATTCCGGGCGTTGCCGGCTTACGATGGCGACAAGCACTTTGGCTCCCGCTTGGCGTTTGGGTCAGATGGTTTACTATTCGTGACCCTTGGTGAACGCTCCGACAAGGAAATACGGCCCCAGGCTCAGCAGATGAATAGCCATATGGGCAAAACCTTACGCATCACCTCCGACGGCAAGCCGGCCCCAAACAACCCGTTTGCCAAGCAAGCCGGCGCCCTGCCCGAAATCTGGACGGTGGGCCAGCGCAACGTGCAGTCTATGGCCTTCGACGAGAAAGGACAGCTCTGGACGGTGGATATGGGCCCGCAGGGCGGCGACGAAGTGAACCGGATTGAGGGAGGCAAAAACTACGGCTGGCCTGTGGTGACCTTTGGCGAAGAGTACTCAGGTGAGCCCGTTCCCAACTCCGTTACGACCAAACAAGGATTCGTGGACCCCGTGTATTACTGGGATCCGGTCATTGCGCCCTCTGGAGCCCAGTTCTACACCGGCGACGCCTTTCCGGCGTGGCGCGGCAACCTATTTGTGGGTGCGCTTAAAGACCGGGAGTTGGTGCGCCTGCAAATCGAGAATGGCCGCGTAACAGGTGAAGAGCGTCTGCTGTCCGACCGCAAGCAGCGCGTGCGCGACGTGCGGCAAGGACCAGACGGCGCCCTGTACGTAGTGACCGACGAAGCCGACGGCGAGCTGTGGAAAATTGCCCCCCAAGCTGGGTCGTAAAAGGGGGTACAAGCTTCTGGGGGGCAAATTGCCTCTGCCTGTACATGCCTCCAACACGTAAACGCCCGCCGAGATAGTATTCTCGGCGGGCGTTTACGTGCTGTTGTTGCTGGTAATTGGGAAAGGCTATTCTTCGAAATTTAGATTGGTTGGCATAGCGGTCATTTGGCGCAGATCGGTGGTGGGTACACTCGCATCCACCACCTCGAAGCTAAGGTTGTCAAACCAAATTTGGCCCGTTGAACTTAGCAAAGCACCGTAAGCAATATTGGTAGCCTGGGCTGGCACATCCAGCACAATTTCATACTTCTTCCAGTCAGTGGTGCCCTTCACGGCGCGATTGCTCATATTATCGAAAGCCAAGGATTTATGGCTCCCGGCCTGATCGACGCGCATCCACAGTCCGGCCCAGCTTTTTACATCCTTAGACTTGATGTAGCCCGTAAGGCGCACGCGCTTGCCCAAATATTGCTGGGCCGAGCTGGCCTGCATGAGGGTGCCGAAACCGTCAATATTAGAGTCAATGGACTTGATGGTAGCGGCCTTTTTACCAGTTTGGCCCGCGCCCGCCTCTATGCCCATCTCATACTTTTTAGGTTGGCTGCCGGCCACAAACCAGCCGGCCGGAATTTCAAAAGAAAATAAGCTAATGGTCACTGCCATCAAGAGGCAGCTTCTAAGGATGACGGTTTTCATAAAGAGATTAATTTAAGTGAATAAGGTGCTTGTATGCTTAAGGTAAGCATTTAAGCTAGAGTCTACTAACGACCAATATCCTTGCTAATGCAAACTGTTAGTTGAGAGAAAGAACGTAGTTCCACCAAAAACCAGAAGAGGCTGACGCTCCCAGAGCGTCAGCCTCTTCTGATTGAATGCGTGTGTTATTTTTTCAAGCTTAACACGTCTTTTAGCTCCTTTACCTGAAAGGAATTATCCATGTCGATAAACCCATTCATCATGGACGTATGACTAGAGCCGGCCAATATCATCACCTTATCGTCCTGCCCTTCGGTAAGCTTCTGCACCAGCGAATACATATACAGGTTGCGGCGGTACCACTCCGACACGAGGAAGGGGCCAACGAAGGCGTCGGCGGTGCCGGCCCGGTTCATTAGCGTGAGATAGAAGCTGTTCTCAAAGGCCCGGCTTTCGGGCTTGTTGTGGTCGAGTAGGAGCTGGGTAAGCGTGTAGGTTTCGAGCTTTTTGTTGGTGCTGGCCTGATAGGTAGCCATCAGCGACTCTACATCTTTCAGCAGTTTTTCCTGACGGGCGGCGTTCATGGCTTTCATCACGCTGTCGTAGGGGAAATCGGTCTTTTTGTAGTCAATCGCGTGAATTTTGGCCAGCTTGAGTTTCTTGCCCGCCCGAAAAGCCAACTGAAAAATCTCGTTCTTCAGGTAGAAATCCCGCTGCGACGGCTTGGTGTATTTGGCCGTTACGTACTCCTCATATTTGCCCCCCAGATACTGTGCATACAACGCATCCAAGTCCTTTTGCTCGTCCCAGGGCCACTCCACAAATATTTTATCTGGCTGATAGAGCTTGATCTTATCGGTCATCGTTTCCAGCTCGGCCTGCACCTTTGAAGTCATTACATCGAAGGTTTTCACCTTCACAACATCGGCTCCCGGATTATTGAAGTGAAACGTGCCGATGAGCAGCACTTCCGTTGGTTTAGTCTGCGCGAAGCTTGCGCTGGTGATAAAGAAGGCTAGCAGGAGAAGAAGTTTTTTCATGGAATGACCAGGAATTGGGCAGAGGTTATAGATAAAAAGGGGGCTAAATGAGGGAGTAGTAGCTTTCTAAATCAGGCCTAATGCTAGGGCAGCCGCGTGCACGTGCAGAAAGCAAAAGTGCGCTGCAGCTAAATGGAATAGCTACCCATTAGATGCACTAGCGCATCGAAAGGCAGCATGGGCGCAAACTTATTTTTGCGCTGGTTTTGCCCCCAGCGCTTCTCCCGCCACGCCTGCTGCTGCTGAGGGTCCAGAAACGTCCAAGCTACGATGCGGCTGCTTTTCTGACCTTGGGCCATATTGATGGTGCGCACCTCGGTAGCCCCCGCTTTTTCCAGCGACTTATACAGGCCGGGCAATGTTTCTTTTTTAGATACCAACGTCGTAAACCAGAAGATATTAATCTTACTCAGGGTGCTTTCCTGGGCCATGCGCCACAGAAACGTGGCCTCGCCGCCGGGATACCACAATTCCGTGGCCTGGCCGCCAAAGTTCTGGGTAGGCGGGGTCTGGGGGGCTTTTTGGGTGCCCAGGTTGTGCTCCTTACGCCGGCTGCTGGCCTCAGCTTCCTCTTGCGAGCCATGAAAGGGCGGATTGCACATTGTCAGGTCGAAGAACTCTTTGGGCTCGACGATATCGTTGAAAATCTGGGTGGAGGAAGTCTGGCGGCGTATGTCCACGTTGCCGGCTAAGGCGCCATTGCTGGCCACAATCTGCTTGGCCATGCGCAGGGCTACTACGTCTACGTCGGTGCCCACGAAGCGCCAGCCATATTCCTTATGCCCAATGATAGGGTAAATGCAATTGGCCCCCACGCCCACATCGAGCACCCGAATGCTTTTGCCCCGCGGAATCACATCACCATTTACGGAGGCGAGCAAATCGGCGAGGTAGTGAATGTAGTCGGCGCGGCCGGGAATGGGCGGGCATAAATAGCCGGCCGGAATATCCCAGTTCTGAATCCCATAAAACTGCTTCAACAGCGCCCGATTCAGGGCTTTTACCGCCTCGGGGTTGGCGAAATCAATGCTGGTGTCGTCGTACTTGTTCACCGCCACAAATGGCGCCAGCTCCGGCGAAGCCTTGATCAGCTGAGGAAAGTCGTAGCGGCCCCGGTGGCGGTTGCGGGGGTGGAGTGGGTCTTTCTCGGCGGAATCCTGGGGCGGTTGGGTGGTCATAGGTAAGACGTAAGTGCGGCAGCGGTAAGGCTACCTATTCAAGTATCAATGAAAAATAGAACGTCATGCGCGGAATGCTCGGCATGACCGCCTGCTTAAGCTACTATATGTACGCGTATGACAGGTAAGCAAAGCCAGTACAGCGCTATTCAGACGCTAGCAAACGCAAAAGCGGCCGCAGCTCCTCAGAGTTGCGGCCGCTTTTATGCCGAAGGTTAGTACGCTGGCGTAGATCGTTTTATCAAAAGCTAAGCCTCGGCCAATTTAACAGAAACGGCGGTTGGTCCTTTCTGGCCCATGGCCACTTCAAAGGTCACCTTGTCGTTTTCTTTGATCTGGTTGATCAACCCGTTGGCGTGCACAAAAATGCTTTCCTGGGTCTGCTGATCCTTGATAAAGCCGTAGCCTTTCGAGTCATTGAAGAAAGACACAATACCCTTGCGAATAACGTCGGGCTGCTCCATGTCTTCCTGCTTCATGGTCGTAATCTGTATGTCCTCCTGATTAATAACCTTTTTCTTTTTTGGATCCGGAGGAGAATCAACGATGTTGCCGTTTTCGTCAACGTAAGCGAGCATATCCTCTAGGCTCTGGCCTTTCACCGCGTTTGCTTGGCGCTCCTCCTTTTTCTCGGCCTTATCGGTACGCTTCTTTAATCGTTTTTTCTCATTCTCTTTTTTACCAAACGTTGCTTGTGATCTAGCCATTTTTATTTTTTGATTTTAAGTAATACACACTGTAATGCGAGGCAGAGCTGGAAGCTCAAAGCAGGCCATCATCTTAAGACAGATGGCGAAAAACTAAAGTTCAGCACAAAGCATAAACGTCTTAGTACAAAGCTGAACCGCGGGGAGCACCTGCCTGAGGAAAGGATAAACGGGGCAGGGAATCATCAAAGTTACAGCAATTCAACTTCTTCCTGTTGCTGGGGCAAGTAAAAGCTATCAAGTTCTATTACGGCACCGGGGGCAAATCGTGCAAATAGATAGCACCGATCCGCACCCGGAACAGGCGCAAGGTCGGAAAACCAACTGCTGCGGTCATTTTGCGCACCTGCCGGTTCTTGCCTTCGGTGAGCGTGATGGATACCCAACTGGTGGGGCCGTGGCGGTCGTCGCGGATTTTGCGGGTGCGGGGAGCAAATTCCGGCGCCGTGTCTAATTTAAATGCGGTGCAGGGCGTGGTCTGGTATTTTACGTCGCGAATACCAATTTCGACGCCTTGCTGTAATTGCGCAATGGCCTCGTCCGTAATTATTCCGTCGACCTGGGCGTAATATTCTTTTTCTATTTTTTTGCTGCGCACCAATTCGCTCATTTTTCCGTCGGTGGTGAGCAATAATAGCCCTTCGCTTTCTTCATCCAAGCGCCCAATGGCCATCGTTCCTTCCGGAAAATCGTGTAAGTCGCCGAGCAATTTCTTCTTTTTTAATTCACAGACGAACTGACTTAAATAACCATACGGCTTGTGAATTATAAAATGCTGATGCGACATGTACGGGACGAATTAAATTAACTGGATGCGTAAGCGCCGGATACTATAATTGTTTTGGCGGAAAATAGATGAATATGCAAATATGCGGTATCTTATTGCTAATCAATAATTAACCAGATACCAAGCTCACCGACTTCTGCCGTAGCGTACGTGCTAATCGCTCCAGCAAACAGCCATAAGTAGCGCCGCTTCGGCCCGCTCGACCCAACCTCGGCTCAACAGTCATCGTACAGCGGCCGATGGCAATGTATTAGCTAATGCCTATTTTTCATTTTCTGTTCCCCCGACCATGAAATCCGCTTTGTTTCTTCTCGCTGGTGCCGCCGCTCTGTCGCTGGCCGCCTGCAATACCGACAAAAAAGCCGCCGTGGATGCGGCCACAACGCCTTCAGCCGATACGGCCGTGGTAGCCGATAACGACGTGGTGATGCTCTACCGTGAGCAAGGCAACCGCGTAGCCAACCGCGTCACCACCGACTTAGGCATCACCGATACCGCCCAAGTGCGCGAGGTACGCCGCGTGTACGACACCCGCGCCACCCGACTGGGCGAAGTGGATACCCGCTACGCCTCCGACACCACCGGCCGTACCACGGCCCTGCGCGAGATTAACCGCGAAACCGACACCAAAATTAAGGACATTGTGAAGGACGATGACCGTTACATGACCTACGAAGAGAAGCGCGCTACCTACTACACCGGCGAAGAATACGCCGCCGAAGCAGAAGATGATAAGTCGACCACCACTACTACTGCTGCCGCGCCAGCGCCGGCTCGTCGTCAGGGCCCGGCCATCGTGAAGGTGGAAAGGAAGAAAAACGGTGAGTCGAAAACCGTGTATGCCGACGGTCGCACCGTGAAAGTGGACAAAGACGGCGACCGCAAAACCGAGTATCCCAACGGCACCAAAGTGAAGCGCGACGCCGACGACGGTGAGCGCAAAGTGAAAGACTAGTTTTAGCCAAACGCCTATCCAGCAAAAAGCCCGCACCGTGACTGATGCGGGCTTTTTGTTGCCTAGACTACTGCACTACACCTAGCGCTTGTAACTCTTTAGTAATGCGTTCGTTCCAGCGCGTCTGAGCGGCGTCGTTGGTGCCGTTGCCCGTTTCACCATCGTATTGCTCCTGCAGGCGGTTCATTTCCTGATAAGATTTCAGGTACTGATGCTGCAGGTGGCCGGCGTAGTAATCGACGGATAGTGTGTCTTGCCGAATCCGTTGCTTAAAGCGCTCCACTACCAGTTTCACTACATCGAAGTGCCGCTGCTCGTGGTTGAGGGTGTAAGGCGTGCGGGCGTGGTCGGCAATCCAGGAGGAGCTGCGCACCACGAAGGTTTTCATCGTAATGCGGAGCTGCATTTTGCCCCCCACCACCTTCGTGGAGCCTTGGTAGGCGAAGTTGGGAAACACCACGGCCGCCGTATTCCCCCCGAGCGGCGAGGGCCTGTGAAATCCGAAAAATCGAGGGGGCGCTTAGGGTCATAGAACAGCGTATCCGTGTCCTGATTCTCCGTGTAATCGGTGAAGAAAACCTGCACGCCGGTAGCCAGTTTGGCGTTGTGGGGGGCATTTTGCTTTACCCACGTGTGCAGGTACCGCATGGCTTCGGTCAGTGCTTGGCGCAGGGTGGGCTCTACGACGCCAAGCTGGCCGGCGGGGCGCCCGTAGCGGGCCGCACCCTGATACTCGGTTAATGCTATGGTTTGGCCATCGCGCTGCCAGTCGAAGGCCATTTTTATCGTAATGCGGCCGTCCACGCGGCCGGGCGCTTTCGAGTCAGCCGTTTCCGTGACTCTGCACTCGCGCAAACGGATGGTAAGAGGGCGTAGCTGCTTATTGGCCGGAAGGGCTTGCTGAATAAACTTCTGCATAGCGCTGGCTCCTCCGCCCTGCAAATCAACCGCTTGCGCTCTGGGAGCTAGTGTGGCAGCGGTAGCCGGCGGGATTAACGAGGCTACGGCGCGGCGGTCGGGGCGCTCATCTACCACCTGAGCTACGTAGAACTCCTGGGGGCAAATGTTTGGGTGGGTGCCAGCAACCGAATGGGCGGCACTGTGCCCGCCGACTGCGCCGCCAGTAAGAGTACCACGAAAAGGGAGGCTGCTACCCAACGCATTGCCGGGCGCACAAATGTCAGCAGCATGGAGGGATTAATGGGTGAAGCCAGAAGCCAGTAGTTAAGGCTTCTACATTGGAAACTTGCCAAAACGTTCCCGCCCAGCAACCGACAAAAAGCCCCCCAGCTTTCTGCCACCTGAACAATAACCCTTCGTAGCAGGCCGCGTTGTTAGTTTTTTATCCTAACCAACCATATGCTATGGAAACTAAACCCACGACATTACCGCCTCAAAAGCAGAATCAGCAGCCCGGCAAAGAGCAGGAAATGACGCCCCAGCCCGAATACATTCGGCCCAACTATAAAGGCAGCGAAAAGCTGCAAGGGAAAGTAGCCCTCATCACGGGTGGCGACTCCGGTATTGGTCGCTCCGTGGCGGTGCATTTCGCCCGCGAGGGCGCCGATGTGGCCATTACTTACCTGCCTGCCGAGGAAGAAGATGCTTATAAAACGCGCCAGTTGGTAGAGGAAGCTGGGCAGCGCTGCCTCACCCTGCCCGGCGACCTGCGCGACCGGCAGTACTGCGAACAAATTGTGCAACGCACCATCGATGAGCTGGGCGGCCTGAATATCTTGGTAAACAACGCGGCTGAGCAGTTTCCCAGCCAGGACATGAAGGAAGTATCGGATGAGCAGTGGGAAGACACGTTCCAAGTCAATTTCTTCTCCTTCGTGCGCGTAACGCGGGCCGCACTCAAGCATCTCAAAGAAGGTGACTCTATCATCTGCACTTCGTCGATCAACGCGTATCGCGGCAATCAGCAGCTCATTGATTATTCGGCCACGAAGGGCGCTATTACGGTCTTTGTCAGGTCGTTGGCTCAGCAGTTGGCGGACAAGAAAATCCGCGTCAACTCCGTAGCTCCCGGCCCCATCTGGACGCCGCTTATTCCAGCCAGCTTCCCCCGGATAAGGTAGCCTCCTTCGGCAAAGACACGACTATGAAGCGCCCCGGCCAGCCCTCCGAAGTAGGCCCCGCTTACGTATTCTTAGCCTCCGACGACTCCACGTATTTTACCGGCCAAACCCTGCACCCCAACGGCGGCGAAACAGTGAATACATAAGCTAATTAAGCTCTAAAAGGCAGTTAGTTATACCAAAAGGCCGTCATGCAGAGGCGAAGCCGAAGCATTTCGCTCGCTTCGTTGAGTTACTATTCTCACTAACACGCGAGATGCTTCGCTCCGCTCTGCATGACCGTCAAATTAGGTGCAACAATAATAAAAAGCCCCCCAGACTAAATCTGGGGGCTTTTTCGTGAATAACTATAGCCTGACTAGCAACTCCTGCCTACCTAGCTTGAGCGACAAATTTCCGTACCTTAGAAGACGCACTTCATCGCCTCATCCTCCCGCATGGAAACCCTCGATACTCCGATTGCTGCTGCCTCCGCACCCTTCGACCCTGCGCTGCTGCCGGAGCTGTTTGGGCGGCTCAAAACCCGCAGCGAAGTACTGCGTCGGGAGGGAGCCAGCGAGCGGATTGCGCGCTTGCGCCGGCTGAGCCAGTGGATAGAAAACAACCGCACGCGCATTCAGCAAGCCATGTACGCCGACTTCCGCAAACCCGCGGAGGAAGTGGACATGTCAGAAATTTACGTGTCGCAGGTGGAGCTGAAGCACACTATACAGCACGTAGCCAAGTGGATGCGCACTCGCCGCGTGGGTACGCCCCTGGCCATGATGGGCACGAAAGGGTGGGTGCAGCCTGAGCCCAAAGGGGTGGTGCTCATCATTGCCCCCTGGAATTATCCCTTCTACCTAGCCGTCGACCCCCTCACCTCGGCCCTGGCCGCAGGCAACTGCTGCATTCTGAAGCCCTCCGAAATGACGCCCGCCACCAGTGCCCTCATCCGGCAGATGGTAGAAGAAGTATTCGACCCCAGCGAAGTAGTGGTGTGTGAGGGCGACAAAGACGTGTCGACGGCGCTACTGAAGCTGCCTTTCGATCATATTTTCTTCACGGGTAGCCCGCAAGTAGGCAAAGTAGTCATGCGGGCCGCCGCCGAGCACCTTACCTCCGTCACGCTGGAGCTGGGGGGCAAATCGCCGGTGCTGGTAGACGAAACCGCCCATCTGCGCGATGCCGCCGAGAAAATCGTGTGGGGCAAATTCCTCAACGCCGGCCAAACCTGCGTCGCCCCCGACTACCTGCTGGTGCACGAAAAAGTCCGCGACAAGCTAATCGACGAAATCAGGGCCGCCACCCGCCGCCTCCACGATCCCACCGGTGAGGGCGTGCAACAGTCCAATACCTTCGCCCGCATTGTAAATAAGCATCATTTTCAGCGCGTTAGTAAGCTGTTGGAGGAGGGCCAGCGCCTGGGGGCGTTTTGGAGATGGGCGGGATTGTCGATTCGTCGGAGAACTTCATTGAGCCCACGCTGCTGGCCGAAGTGCCACCGGAAGCGGGACTTTGGAAAGAAGAAATTTTCGGTCCTGTACTGCCCCTGCGTACCTACAGCACCCTCATGGAAGCCGTGGACTTTATCAACGACCGGCCCCGCCCGCTAGCCCTTTACCTGTTTAGCCGCAGCGCGGAAAATCGTCGCTACGTGCTCAAGCGCGCTCCCGCCGGTGGCGTTGCCCTCAACGATACCATCATCCACCTCATGCACCCCGAGCTGCCCTTCGGCGGCCTCGGCAATAGCGGCATGGGTCGCGCCCACGGCCGCTACGGCTTCGACTCCTTCTCCAATCTGAAATCAGTGTTGAAGCAGCGTATCGGGCAAACCTCGATCAAATTGCTGTACCCGCCCTACACGCCCAAGGTGAAGCAGATGATGGAGATGGTAATGAAGTGGTTTTAGCGAGTCTAGGGTTCCAATAGAAACGCAATATTCTAGGCCTTAAACAGTAACCATCTGTTATCCTGACGCAGGAAGGACCTTTTCACGCCCGCACGAGTCGTTGTTACGATGGTCGTTCAGGCGTGAAAAGGTCCTTTCTGCGTCAGGATGGCAAGTTGAGTAATAGTAGAAGTCGAAAGATGAAGTAGAGAATGATGAGGTTTCAACGCATGCGTCTCGGCATTTTAAAGCCGGCATAAACCCTATTGCTAAATGGTTTTTTGCGCTTCAAACTACGCGGCATGCCGAGTATATCAGAAAAAATGCCGATATTTTCAGACCCGCATTCAGCGAGATTAACCGTTTGCTTCTGAATTGATTATGAATCCCACTCCTGCCCACCGCGTTCTTCTTAATGCCCTCGCCGATACATTCATCCCAAGCATTGAAGGCAAAACTGAGAAGGCAGAGTTCTGGGCCCAGCATGGCTCCCAGGGCATAGATGTCGACAAAGCTTTTGCTGCTATTTCGGCTCAACCGGAAGGGGCTCAGCAGGAGTTTAAGCAACTGTTGAAGCTGCTGGAAAACCCAGCTTTAGGACTCACTTGGTTTGGGCCGCTCAAACCCTTTGTGCGTCTGGATGCGGCCCAGCGCCAGCAGATGCTGCAAAGCTGGGCGGGAAGTAATGTGCCACAGTTGCGCAAAGGCTTTCATGCGCTGCGTAAGCTGCTCACATTCCTTTTTTACGGTTCGTCATCGGCGGAAAAAGGCAATGCTACCTGGGCGGCGCTGGGCTACCCTGGCCCACTCCCCGATGCCGTGGTAGACTCCTCGAAACCTCTTAAAACCCTGCGCCCCACCACCGACGTCACCTACGACTGCGACGTGCTGGTGATAGGCAGTGGAGCCGGCGGCGGGGTGGTGGCGGCGGAGATGGCTGCGACTGGCCATGACGTTCTGGTACTCGAAAAAGGCCCCTACTGCCACGGCTGCGACTTTACCCAGCGCGAAGTAGACATGATGGGTCAGCTCTACGATGCCCGCGGCGCACTCAGCACTCAGGATGGTGGCGTAGCATTGTTGGCTGGTAGCTGCCTGGGCGGCGGCACTACCGTCAACTGGGCCGGTTCGTTTCGCACTCCCGATTATGTGCTGGAAGAATGGGCCCGCGAGCACCAGGCACCTCACTTTACGTCTGCCGAATTCAAAAACAGCCTCGACGCTGTGAGCCGAGCCCTGAGTGTAAACACTGACTACACTCGGCACAATGGTCAGAACCAAGCCTTACTGGACGGCTCGGCCAAATTGGGGCAGAGCACAAAGCTTATTCCAAGGAATGAAAAAGGCCTTACCGATTCAGAGGAGCACTTTCAAGGCCTTGGCTACACCACTCTTGGAGACCGGTACGGCATCAAACAAGGCACTTTAAACACCTACTTACCCCAGGCTTTCGCTCATGGTGCCCGCCTACTGGCCGATACGCGCGTGGAGCGCGTGACGGTGCAGGCTGGTCAGGCTACTGGCGCCGAAGCTGTGCATACCACCTCCGACGGCCAGCAAATACGCGTGACGGTGCGGGCGCGGCGCGTGGTGGTAGCGGGCGGCGCCATCCAGACGCCGGCGCTGCTTTTGCGCAGCGGTTTGCGGCACCCGCACCTTGGTCAGCATCTGCATCTGCACCCCACGGTGGCTGTTTCAGGTCTGTATCCGCAGCTGATGAACCCGTGGCACGGGCCGAGCATGTCGGTGGTAAACGACTGCTTTACCCGCCTCGATGGCACCAACTTCGGAGTGAAGCTAGAAACGCCCCCCGCCCACGCGGGTCTAATGGCGATGGTGCTACCTTGGCAATCGGGTGAGCAGCATAAGCAGCTAATGCTCAACGCCGCTCATCTCGGCAACTTCATCGTGCTGACCCGCGACCGGGATGGCGGCCGCGTGACAATTGATCAGCACGGGGCTCCATTGGTCGATTATGTACTCAGCGCTTTCGACCGCAATACGATGCTGCGAGGCGTGCGTGCCGCCGCTGAAATTCACGTAGCGGCCGGGGCGCATACCGTGTATTTGCCTCACGGAACCTTGCCCACACTCCACGCGCAGAACGGCGTGGTTCAAAATCCCGAAGTTCTGGAAAAGCTACCGCACTTAGGCTGGAAACCGAACCAGTTCAGCTTGTACAGTGCCCATCAGATGAGTACCTGCCGTATGGGCGGCGTGCGCGCAACGCATCCGTTGTCACCCAGCGGCGAAACGTACGAGGTCAGTAACCTGTACGTGGCCGATGGCTCGGCATTTCCCGCCTGTAGCGGCGTCAATCCAATGCTGACTATTATGGCGCTGGCTCACTACACGGCCCAGGAAATTAAGGCTGGTTTGGTAGCTAATGGTGCAAAAACGAGGCAGCAACTGGCCGTTAGTGAGTAGATTCTGGTAAGTAGCGCAGGGGCAACTATCCGTAGTAGGAGGGAGGAGATGGCCATTTGCCGGATTTTCGCGTATGCAGGGCACACTCCTACCTTTTGTCCCATGCGTTCCGCTCCCTTCTTACTTGCTCTGGCCTTGCTGATGGCCACTACGTTTAGCTGTGCCCGTCGCAAAAAGGCGAACATTCCTAACGCCCCCACGACGACCACCGCTGCCCCGGCGCCTGCCCCAGCCGCGCCCGTTGAGCGCCGTGCTGCCCGCGACCTGACCGACGTAATGACCGACGAGCTAAAACTGCTCCCCGATCAGCAAGTGAAAGTACGCGCCATCCTAACTTCCACGGTAGAGCAGGTGAATGACGCCCAGAAAAAGCACGGTGCCGACCGCACGGCCCTGATGACTGACCTGAAAGCCATTAATGCTCGCTCCGAAGGCCAACTCAAGCAAGTACTCACGCCGACTCAATACCAACAGTACCAAACCAAAAAGCGGGCAATGCAAGCCGAAATGCAGTCTCGCAAGTCGGGCGGTGGACGCTAGATAAGATGCGCAAAACAAGAAAATGAGGTTGTCATGGTGAGCCTACTGAAGCAGTAGAAATGCTTCGACAGGCTCAGCATGACAACCTATCTAAAAAAGCCCCCCAGCGTGATGCTGGGGGGCTTTTTTGGCTTATTCATTTTATGAGGCGAGATAAATGTGAGATGAAGACTCGGAAAAATAGAGAATATCGTTGCTCTGGTCGGCGCTTCTTTTTTTCTGAGGCAACCGTTGGTCCATTACCTGCATCTTTCAAGCTACTCGGCACGCATTAGAAAAGCAAAGGCGCTGGTTATCAGAGCTTATTCATAAATTGATATGAAAGTGTCTTTGAAATCTGAAGAAAAGTATTCTACTTTGTATTGCCCACTACTAGGTTAGGCACTTAACCCGGTTTTTGCTCTCCCTGCTATGATTGAGTTGCGCGATATCCGTAAAAGCTACGAAGTAGGTCCCAACCGACTAACCGTCCTCAAAGGCATTGACCTGCACATTCGGGAAGGCGAACTGGTGAGTATTATGGGCTCGTCGGGGTCGGGGAAAAGCACGTTGCTCAACATTCTGGGGATTCTCGACGACTACGACAGTGGGGAATATCGGCTGGCGGGCAACCGCATCGACCGCAACCTCTCGCAGACGCGGGCGGCGCAGTATCGCAATCAGTTTTTGGGGTTCGTGTTTCAGTCGTTTAATCTGCTGAGCTTTAAAAATGCCATGGAAAACGTGGCCTTACCGCTCTACTATCAGAAAATAGGGCGCAAGGAGCGCAACCGCATGGCTCTCGAGTACCTCGACCGCGTGGGCCTGCTCGACCGCGCCGACCACTTGCCCAGCGAGCTGTCTGGGGGGCAAAAACAGCGCGTGGCTATTGCTCGCGCCCTTATCAGCCAACCCAAGCTCATTCTGGCCGACGAACCCACGGGCGCCCTCGATACCCACACCACCCAGGAGGTGATGGACATTTTTAAGCAGGTAAACCGCGAGGGCATGACGGTTATCATCGTAACCCATGAAAACGACATTGCCGCCCAAACCAGCCGCGTAATCCGGGTGCGCGACGGGCTGGTGATAGATGATGAACAAGGCACGGATGAGGAGATGCTGGCAGCTCAGCGCTTCATCAGCTAGCATACAAACCCCGCGACTAGAGCGAGTTCGTTAATCAAGCAACTCTAGCCACTCACGTCTTACCCTACAGAACAAACGCGCTAACCTTTCTGAGCTATGAAAAAGAACTTACTGATTTGGGTAATGCTACTGCTGGCTGGCACCGCCCAGGCGCAGGTTACGACCAACGTTTCGAAGAACGTATCTGGCACTGTAGACAAGCAAGCGTTGTCCAAGCAGATAACTCAGCTGATGCGCAATCCTAAGAAGCCGCATCAGGACTTGCAGTTTGCGCTCAGTGGCTGCCACGCCCAGCAGATAATTCGTGATAACAAAGCCGATGTGGAGATGTCGCAGCCGGTGTCGGTGAGCTATAGCAAGGGCGACTCAGGCTGGGGCGTGAAGCTCAAAGACGGCGTATTTGAAATGAAGCTCGACTTTGAATGGGCCAACGTAACAGGCCTGAGCTACGAGCGGGAAACGGATGACGACGATCAGAGCTACTACGAGCTGAAAATCAAAAGTCAGAAAAAAGGCGGCGATAGTATCACCTTCGATTTGCCCCTATACACTACTAACGAAACGGTAGTTAAGAACGTGATGCAGCGTTTAGAAAAAGTGCGTCAGAGCTGCAAGTAGGGCTAAAAAAGCCCCCCAGCAGGCCATACGTCGGCTCATTAGTGTCACCGACAAATTAATTTCCACAGTACGTCATAAAGCAGCCTCAAAAGCCGTGTTCGACATCGACAAATGGCAGGAAATTCTGGGCACGATGCGCCGCAACAAGCTGCGCACCTTCCTGACTGCGTTTGGGGTGTTTTGGGGTATTTTTATGCTGGTACTGTTGCTGGGCGCGGGCAAGGGAATGGAGAACGGCATCTTCAAAGAGTTTGGCTCCGGGGCTCGCAACAGCCTGTATATCAGCGGTGGCAAAACGTCTATACCCTATAATGGCCTCAAGCCCGGTCGCGAGATCAAGCTCACCAACGTTGATCAGGATGCTATTCGCCGCCAGATAGATGGCGTGGAGCTGCTGGCCACCCGCAACCGGCTTTTTGGCGAGTACACCATTATGCGGGGCACCAAAAACGGCTCGTACCAAGTGTTTGGGGCCAGTGCCGACTTCTTTGAGCTGAACGGTGAAGTGCTTCATTCGGGTCGCTTGCTGAACCCGATGGACGTGATTGAGCGGCGTAAAGTGATGATTCTGGGCGAAAAGGTGCGCAAGGTGCTTTTTGGTGATGAGTCGGCTTTGGGCCAGTACGTGCAGGTGAAAGGCGTTTTCTTCAAGATCGTGGGCACCTTCACCAACACTCAGAACCAAGGCCGCAACGAGGAACGGGCATACACGCCATTCAGCACTTTCCAAACGACATTCAATCAATACAATCAGGTGCAGCTTATGGGCCTGACGACGCACGCGGGTATTCCGGTAAAACAGGTCGAAGATCAGGTGCGCGTGCTGCTGGCTACCCGCCACAAGTTTGACCCTACCGATAAGGAAGCGCTTAACCTAGAGAACAACGAAGAGGAAGTACAGCGTTTTCAGGGATTATTCACTGGTATTAAGCTGTTTGTGTCCATTATTGGTGTGCTTACGCTGGTAGCGGGCGTGGTTGGCGTGAGCAACATTATGCTCATTATTGTGCAGGAGCGCACCCGTGAAATCGGGGTGCGCAAGGCTCTGGGTGCTACTCCTTGGAGCATTATCAGCATGATTCTGCAAGAGTCGGTGGTCATTACGGGCTTATCGGGCTACTTGGGGCTGCTGGCCGGCGTGGCCGTGCTAGATGCGGTGCGCTACGCGCTGGACCAAGCCGGCGGCACTACCTCCTACTTCGACCGGCCGGAAGTCGATGTGACGGTGGCCATCAGTGCTATTCTGCTGCTGGTAATTGCCGGGGCCATTGCCGGTTTGGTACCCGCTATGAAAGCAGCTAATGTGAAACCTATTGAAGCCTTAAGAGCCGAATAGAGTGTAGCGCAGACTTTTAGTTTGCGTTTTGATGGGGTCGCAAAAAAAGCCCCCCGCGTCTTCTCAACAATTCACCTGGAGCCTAGCATCATTCCCGAAAACCATGTTCGACCTAGATAAATGGAGCGAAATCTGGAGCACCATACGGCGGCACAAGCTGCGTACGGGGCTCACGGCGTTCGGCGTGTTCTGGGGAATCTTTATGCTGGTAGTGCTGCTGGGCGCGGGCAAGGGCTTCCGCAACGGAGTAGAGCAGGAGTTTGACGTAGCCAAAAACGCCGTTTTTGTTTGGACCCAGCGCACCAGTGTGCCCTACATGGGCCTCAAGGCAGGCCGGTTTATTCAGCTCACCAACGACGACGTGCGGGCCATTGAGCGCCAGGTGCCCGAAGCCGCGTTCATTTTGCCGCGCTGTGAGCTGCACGGCACCTTTACCGTGCAAGTGCCACCAAAAAGTGGAGCCTTCGCGGTGAAAGGCGAGTACCCTGGCTACCCCGCTATTCAGGCTCTGGATTTGCAGCGAGGCCGCTTTGTAAACGAAACGGACATCAGGGAGCGGCGCAAAGTGGCCATCATTGGCGACCGGGTGGTGGATGTGCTCTTCATGGGAGCCAACCCCATGGGTAAGTACATCAACATCAAGGGGATCTACTTTCGCGTGGTGGGCGTGTTTAAGGGCAGTGGCCGGCCCGAAGAAGCTCAGGAGAATGCGCAGACCATCTTTGTGCCGCTTACCACGCTGCAACTTGCTTTTAACCAAGTAAATAAGGTAGACTACTTCGCTTTTATCCCGAAGCCCGGCATTCCGGCGGCCATCGTGGAAACGAAGGTGAAAGAGGTACTGCGGCGCCAACACAAAGTAGCGCCCACCGACGACCGCGCCTTCGGCTCAGCCAATGTGGAGGAGGAATATGCCCGCGTGCAGGGTTTGTTCACGGGCATATCAGGTTTTAGCTGGCTGGTGAGTATCGGGACTATTTTGGCCGGTATTATCGGCGTAAGCAACATCATGCTAATTGTGGTGAAGGAGCGCACCAAGGAAATCGGGATTCGGAAAGCGCTGGGCGCTACGCCCTGGAGCATTGTGAGTTTGATTGTGCAGGAAAGCATCGTGCTGACGGCCGCTGCTGGTATGGTGGGCCTGCTGGCCGGTACTGCGCTGATGGCGGGTATTAATAAAATGATTGCGGGTGAGCAGATGAGCTTTTTTGCCAATCCGCAGGTAGATGTCGGCGTCGCGCTGACGGCTATTGCGCTGCTGGTTTCGGCTGGTGCTCTAGCCGGATTGGTGCCCGCCAGTATTGCCGCCCGCGTGCAGCCGGTGGTAGCTTTAAAGGATGAGTAAGGCAGAAATTGCCCCCAGAATAACTAATTCAAACTTTTACCCATGAAACGCTTCTTCCTCGCTCTCATCGTTTTACTGCTGTTGGCTGGTTTCGGCTGGCTGGGCTACTACTTCTATCGCCAAGCCAACGTGGACCCCATCGTGTACAAAACGGAGCAACCGTTCGTCGCTGATATCGTGAAGAAAACGGTGGCCACGGGCAGTATAGTGCCGCGCCGGGAGGTGCTGATCAAGCCCCAAGTGTCGGGAATTGTGGAGGAACTGTACGTGGAGGCGGGGCAGCCCGTGAAGGAAGGCCAGCTCATTGCCCGTATCCGTACGGTGGCCAACGCCGCCAGCGTCAACAGCGCCCAAACCGGTATTCAGGCCGCGCGTATTGCGTTGGAAACCAGCAAAACGGAGCTGGATCGGCAGCAAAAACTCTACGACCAAAAAGTAATTGCCCAACAGGAATACCTACGCTTCCTCAATGATTATCGGGCGAAGAAACAGGCTTTGGACGCGGCCGAAAGTAACCTCCAGATTGCTCAGCGCGGCGCCTCCCGCAACACCGGCGGCTCCTTGAACCTGGTTCGTTCGACCATCACCGGCTTGCTACTAGATGTGCCCATTAAAGTGGGGGCATCGGTAGTAGAGCGTAATAACTTCAACGAAGGCACCACCATCGCCTCCGTGGCCGACATGAAAAGCCTCGTGTTTGAGGGCAAAATTGACGAGAGCGAAGTAGGCAAAGTACGCGAGGGCATGGACCTGAACCTGACTATTGGTGCGCTGGAGAACCAAGCGTTTCCGGCCACGCTCGAATACATTGCGCCGAAAGGGGTGTTGGAAGAAGGCGCCATCAAGTTTCAAGTGCGCGCTCGTCTTAACCTCAAGCCGGGACAGTTTCTGCGGGCTAATTATTCGGCCAACGGCGATATCGTACTAGGCCGCCGCGACGACGTGCTGGCCATTCGCGAAAGCCTGCTCCAGTTTGGCAAAGTTAATAAGGACAGCGTGTTTGTGGAGATCGAAAATGCCCCCAGCAGTTCCAGAAGCGCATGATTAAGACGGGCTTATCGGATGGTATCAACGTCGAAATCGTGTCGGGCCTGAGCAAGGAGGACAAGGTGAAAGTGCTGGGCCCACCGGCTGAGGACGAGAAGAAAAAGTCATAAGACACCAGTAGGCACTGTGACTGGTATAGAACGGCGCTACCAGGGTAAAACTCTTACCCCGGTGGCGCCGTTTGCACACCACTACTTACATCCCCTCGCTGTGCGCCGCCAATCCTACACACTCCATTTCCATCCGAAGCTCAGCTTTAATGCTGACAAAAAACACGTGCGCGATGGCCTCTCCACGGTGCTGCGCACGGGCGATAACCTCTGGCTGAGCTGCGATGAGCGCACCACCATCGAGCGCCTGCGCCTTGTTGGCCCCCACGAGTTTGGCGAGCATTGCTCGTATGAGCTTACGGACCTCCTCGACCTACCTTCCGATGAGGACGAAGAGATTGATATTGAAGGCATGGGCGAGGCCGATAACTACCTCTGGCTGATCGGCTCACATAGCCTGAAGCGCAAAAAGCCCGACCACAAAGACACGGATACGGCCAAGCAAATCGCCCGGCTGGCCAAGATCGAAGAAGAGCCGAACCGGTACTTGCTGGCGCGTATTCCGCTGGTGCTGAACGCCAAAACCGGCAACTACGAGCTGCACAAAGAAGCGCCGCACCCAAGCGATCCGTCCAAAATGCTGACTGTATCGCAGCTGCACAGCAACAGCGACAGCGACGCCAACGAGCTGTTCGACTTTCTGTCGGAAGACCCGCATCTGAAGCCATTCATTAAAATTCCGGGCAAGGACAACGGCTTTGATATTGAAGGCTTGGCGGCGGCCCCCGATGGGCGGCTGTTTGTAGGATTGCGCGGGCCCGTTCTCCGGGGCTGGGCGATAGTGCTAGAGCTGCTACCGAAGGAAGACAAAAAAGGCCGCTTGCGCCTCGACAAAATAGATGGCGCCGAGCAGGTCTATTACAAAAAGCACTTTCTGGCCTTGGGCGGAATGGGGCTGCGCGAGTTGCGCCAAGTTGGCCCGGATATTCTGATGCTGGCCGGTCCTACGATGGATCTCGACGGCACCATTGCCGTGTACCGCTGGCCCAATGCATTGGTGCATCCCCAGGACAGTCTCATCGGTCCCGATAAGGTGGAGCGCCTTTTCGATGTACCGCACGGCCACGGGCCTACCTCGGGTCAGGATAAGGCTGAGGGTATGGCCGTGCTCGACGATAAGCACGTACTTATCGTGTTTGACAGCCCTACCGAAGCGCGCAAAAAAGCCCCCCACCAAGTCGTAGCCGACTCTTTTTTGCTGCCTAGCCCCGGTAGCTCACCCCAGCCGCAAGGGTAGGGGCACCGTACTTTTCTTTCACTCAATACCTGATAAGCACTCAGCCCGCCTCGTTTATGGCTTCTAATTCGCCTTTGGTTCGCACGCCCGAAACCACGCATCGCATTCACTTTCAGGATTGCGATATGCTGGGCCACCTCAACAATGCCCGCTACCTCGACTATTTCCTTAATGCCCGCGAGGAACACACCACCCAGCACTACGCCCTGAACCTGGGCGAATTGGCTCGCGAGTCGCAGGCCGGGTGGGTGATTACCAAGCATCATATCGCCTATCTGCGTCCCGCCAACCACGGCGAAATAGTGCTTATTCGCACCCAGCTTATTCATTTCGATAACTCCAACTTGGTGGTTGAAATGCAGATGCTGAGCGAGGATGGGGCTCGCTTGAAGGCACTGCTTTGGTCGGAAATGGCCTTTGTCAATGTGCGAACCGCCACCCGCACCGACCACGCCGACGCCCTAATGGACATGCTCGATGCCCTGGACATTGAAGACGTGGAATACGACCCCGACGGCTTCGATGAGCGCGTGCGCTACGTGCGCAAGCAGCTCAAGCGCGAGCGGGGCGAAAAGGAAAGCGCTGAATAACCTGTTGAGCTTTTTCTTCGTTAAACCTAAACCGGAGCCGCTCTGCGCGGCCCGGTTTTTTGTTTGCGTATTGTGTACTCTAAAGATCTAGAAACCATGTCATTATTTGGAAGTGATAAACTAAAAGGAAAGAAAATAGCCATCGTCGCCACCGACGGTTTCGAGCAATCGGAGCTGGAGGAGCCGAAGAAATATCTGGAGAATGAGGGAGCCGAAACCCACGTTATTTCGCTGAAAAGCGGCTCTATCAAGGGATGGGACAAAGACGATTGGGGCGACAAGGTGAGCGTAGACAAGCTCATCGGCGAGGCCCGCGTAGAAGACTACGATGCACTAGTACTGCCTGGGGGACAAATTAACCCCGACAAGCTGCGCGTGGAGCAAAAAGTAGTCGATTTCGTGACCGAGTTCATGCACTCAGGCAAGGTAGTGGCCGCCATCTGCCACGGCCCCTGGACCCTCATTGAAACGGGCCTCGTACGCGGTAAGAAAATGACCAGCTACCCCAGCATCAAAACCGACCTCAAAAACGCCGGCGCTCTATGGGAAGACAGCGAAGTAGTGGTTGATAAAGGCCTCATCACCAGCCGAAACCCTAGCGATATTCCGGCTTTCAACAAAAAGATTGTCGAGGAGATATTAGAAGGCGTACACGCCACGCGCTAACCACTTAGAATTGGTTGATAAGTAAAAAGCCCCCCAGAGTGTTTCTGGGGGCTTTTTTGTGGGCTGTTCCGGCTATCCGAGAAGCGCCAGCAGCTGCGACGCAAATTGGTGGTAGATGAAATAGAAACACACATCAAAACCCAGCAAAAAAGCCCCCTGCACCCACAACGAGCGCCCAAAGCCAACTAGTCGCTCGGGGCGGCGGTCGGTGGAAAGGGCGCGGGCTCGAAGCCAGCTGCCGGTAGCTACATATGCCACATCGAGGCCGGCATTGAAGAGCAGAATCTTTTCGAAGTTGAACTGAGCCGTGAGGCTATCGGCCAGCGTCATGCCAGCAACTTGGTTGGGATGGGCATTAAGTATCCCGTATACCGCTAGCGCCACATTCACCATATTCCAGCCTACGTTCATCTGATGGAAGTAGTGCCACTCAGTGCGCTTATCGGTGTGCATTACGAAGTAGCCGCTCACCACCAAGTTTAGCAGGGCCCAGGCTCCTAACACACCCATGCCACGCTCGGCCAGCATTTCTCGGCTACGGTTGAGCAGGGGCAGGGCGTCGGCAGGATCGGGGAGGGCGAGGAGCAGGGTAGCAAACAGCATAGCGAACAGCAAGGAAAACGACACAAAAAAAGGAAGCCACAACGGGCTTCCTTTTTGGAAAGAGTGATTGGGGCAGATTAGTTAGAAATGCCGATGCCGAGATACACCTGGAACACGCCATTCTTTACATTGTCGTAGGCATCGGCACCAGCGTCTTGCGGGTCGTTGTAGATGTCGGCCAAGCCCAGATCGTAGCGGGCACCAAGGCGGGCCGGACCAACGCGAGCTTCCACGCCACCTACCACGCCGTACTCCAGGCTATTGAGGCCAACATCTGAAATGCTGCGCTCACGACCAGCGTACTTGGCGTTTACAAGCAATGAAACCTGCGGACCAACGTGGAGGCTGACGTTATCGACGATATTGTAAACGAGTAGCACAGGCACTTGCAGGTAGTCGAGGCGAGTTTCCTCTTTGCTACCGGCTGGCCGGCCAGTTACTAAGTCAAACGCCTGGGCATCAAATCCTTTGCGCGAAAACAAGAACTCTGGTTGAATTGAGAATTTTTCGTTCAAAGCAAACTGGGCATATATGCCGGCGTGGTACGACTTGAGGCTTTCCAGATCTTGGTAAGCGTCTTTGTCCTGACCGCGCAAATCGGCCAGGTTGAAGCCTGCTTTTATGCCGAAACCATTGTTGCGCGAGTCGCTGCTGCCAACGCCATAGTCGGTAGAAGAGCGCACGCCAATCGGGCCATCCTGGGCGGAGGCAGAAAAAGCGGCAGCACAAAAAGTGAAGAGGAGGAGTAATTTTTTCATAAAACAGAACAAGTGAATCGAAGGGGTAAAAAGCGCTAGTTGGGTTGTAGAGAAAACAGGATGGGAGGCGCTTGCTTGGTTTTACACTTGCAGATTACGCGCTGGCGCAGCGGAGGTTGAAAAAATTTGTTGCCAAAGCAGGTAGCATCAATAGTTTGGGCGTGTATATTTGACTCTTTCCGGCCGCCGCCAGTTGGCTTTGGGGTATTAGCTCAGTTGGTTCAGAGCACTACCTCGACAAGGTAGGGGTCACTGGTTCGAGCCCAGTATGCCCCACTTAAAGCCGAGCCCCGCTACGTGTAGCGGGGCTTTTTTTGTGCTCAAGTGCTAACAAAGGTTACGGAATTGCATTGCTAAGTGGCAGGCTAGGCCGTCATGCCGAGCGGAGCATCTTGCGTGCTGATGCGATGGTAATAATCTTGCTACCGCGACCGTCATGCGGCGCGGCGCGCAGCATGACGGTCGAGTTTCATACTAATAACCTATTGCATGCTTTCAATTGCCTGGGCGCCGCTTTATGCCCACCCGCTGCCCGCTGGCCACCGCTTCCCGATGCTCAAGTACGAGCTGCTGCCTGAGCAACTTCTGCGCGAGGGCACAATCACGGAAGCCAACATATTCGCCCCCCAGCCGCCTGTCGCAGTCGAAATTCTGCGCACCCATACTGCTGATTATTATCGGCGTCTGCGGCTTGGGCAGCTTACGCGTCAGGAAGAGCGGGCCACGGGTTTTCCGTGGTCGGAGCAATTGATGGAGCGGGAAGTCACGATTTTGGGCGGCACAATTGAGTGCGCACGCCGCGCTTTGCAACACGGCGTAGCCGCGAACATAGCGGGCGGCACGCACCACGCCTTTGCCGACCGGGGAGAGGGTTTCTGCTTGCTCAATGACCAAGCCGCCGCCGCTAACTACTTGTTAGCTTACGAACTTGCTATTCAGAAAATCCTGATCGTGGACCTTGATGTGCACCAGGGCAACGGTACAGCGGCTATTTTCCAGCACGAGCCGCGGGTATTCACTTTCAGCATGCACGGGGCCCGCAACTACCCGCACCGTAAAGAGCAATCGGACTTTGACCTGCCCCTGGCCGACCAAACCGATGATGCTACGTACCTGAAACTGCTGGCCGATACGCTGCCGCGCTTAGTAGATGAGGTGCAGCCCGACTTTGTGTTTTATCTAGCTGGCGTTGATGTGCTGGCTACCGATAAGCTCGGCCATCTGGGCCTCACCCGCGAAGGCTGCCGTCAGCGCGACCAATTTGTGCTCAATCTCTGCCATCGACACCAACTACCGGTAGTGGTGTGCATGGGTGGCGGCTACTCCGAGCGCATCGCCGATATTGTGGAAGCCCACGCCAACACCTTTCGGCTAATGCAGGAGGTGTATTTCTAAATAACCACTTGCCACCGAAAGGCCCAGCGCCAATTCAGCTCGTAGCTCTCGATGTTGGCCTGCTGCAGAATGCGCTGCCAGTCGGCTTTGGTGAAGGCCCGCGCCACCGACAATGGCGCATCATTTCGCACCAAGTAGGAACCCCGAAACAACCGAGTCAGCCACTTGATGCTGTGGTAGGCTACCGGGTGCCGGTGCAGGTCATTAATAATCACCGCTAAACCAGCTTGTTGGTGTAGTTGGCTGAGCAGACTAACCAATTCAGGATCGGTGAAATGATGACAGAACAAGCTGCAAGTAATCACGTCAAAATGCTGGGCGCGAAATTCCGGCGCGAAAATGTCCTGTTGCAGGAAGCTTATTTCCGGGTAAGCCTGACTTTTTTCGGTGGCGTAATCCAGCATAAACGGGTTAGCATCAATGCCAACCAGCTCCACGGGTATATGGTGGCGCTTGGCCCAGCGAGCGATGTAGCGCAGGGTGTCGCCGCCGCCGCTGCCCAGGTCGGCGAGGCGCAGCGGCCGATTGGGGGGCATTTTAGCGCGCAGCCGGGCCAGCGCATCCGTCACGACTCCGTAGCCACCCAAGCGGGTATTAATGATTTCCAACTCATCCAGATTTTGCCGCAACGCCTCAGAGGCCAGAGTCAGGTCGTCCATGAGTTCGGGCTCGGTGGCCCGCTGGCGGAGGTTCATGCGACTGGGGGCTTTTTTGATGAATGGATGCGGGTGAAGCAAACAGAAAGCTTTCCTCGAAATTAATTGTCGCCAAAAGCCACTTTCAACAGCATAGCCTCCAGCGTCAGGCCCGGCCCGAAGGCGAAGCTTAGCACCGGCGCTTCCTTATCCGCTGCCGTCAGCGACTGAAGCAACTCGTGCAGCACAAACAGCACCGTCGCCGACGACATATTGCCGTAGTCACGCAGCACCTGGTAAGCAAAGCGATTGTCGTGCGTTGTCAGCCCCAATTCCTGCTCGATGGTTTCCAGAATTTTGCGTCCGCCGGGATGAATAGCGAAGTGCTGAATGTCAGTTAGTTGAATCGGCAGGTTTTCGAGCAATCCATCCGTCAGCTCCCGAATGCCTTTCTGAATGAGGCGCGGCACGTACGAAGAAAGCGTCATCTCGAAGCCAAAGTCGTTGATGTGCCAGGCCATATCAGCGTGCCCGTTAGGCTCAATCCCACAATGAAAAGCCGCGAGCTCCAAGCTAGCACCCGACGCCGCTGGCACGGCCCGCACCAGTGCCGCCGCCGATCCATCCCCAAACAAGGCGTTAGACACCAAGTGGTCTTCCTCCCGGTTTTTCTGAAAATGAATGGTACAGAGCTCCGTACTTACGATGAGCACATTGGCGCCAGCATCGGCTTTGCAAAAAGCGTCGGCCAGTTTCAACGCGTTGAAGGCCGCGTAGCAACCCATAAAATTGACGCAGGTGCGCTGCACATTAGAGCGTAAGCCCAACTTCTGAACTAGTTCCAGATCCAAGCCTGGGGCATACATGCCCGTGCAACTCACGGTAATCAAGTGCGTGATGCTAGCCAGCGTCACTTCGGGCACCTGCCGCAGACAGTCCTGCGCCGCCCGCACCGACAAGGGCAGCGCGCATTCCCGATACACCGCCATGCGCTGCCCTACCGACGGAAACGGCTCTAAATCAGGAGTGTTGGGGAAGAATTCGAAGTCACCGTTGGAGCGACTATAATCAGCTAGAACCGAGTATCGCTGGCCAATGCCGGTGACGCGGTAGAGCGCGCGCAGCTTGCGTGCCTCGTTGTCGTCGAGTTGCAGGGCCTCGGCCATAAAGGTGGCAATTTGGGGCTGCGGAATAACATGGGTAGGGTTGGCTGTGCCGATGGCACACAGGTAGCTGCTCATTAAGCGAAGTATACGCAAATTACCGCCCCGGTGCCGGTGCAAGTTTTTGCCAGATTGAAAGCTCTATCAAAGAGCCTGGATATGCTTACGTAGGAGACGGAGGATCAGGTTTTTCAATGTCTGCTCTACTTGATTTCCGGCGGAAATACTCATCTCAAAATACCTCTCCGTGCGTTTGCCGCATGAGGGCGCGCACGGCTCGCGGCCAGTAGCGCAAGCCAACCACTGCCGCTTCGCTCAAAATAGGCCTGCCGAAAAGGCCCTGCACGGCCCGCCCCACCCGCAAACGCCCCCCAAAGTGCGCTTGCCACTCCCGTCGATACGTTGCTTCCAGCGCTGGCCTGGTATGCTGTCCCGTCAGAAACGCATGCACGTGTGCGCTGGCTATTTGGGCGCCGTGAATGGCCATGGCCATGCCGTTGCCGCAGAGTGGCGTAATCAGGCCCGCCGCGTCGCCGCACATTAGGATATGGTTTTCCACGCAGTTTTTGGGGGCGAAGGATATCTCGTTGATAACCTCCGGCTGCGGATACAGAAATTCCGCATCCCGTAAAATGCCCCCCAACTGGGGATTACGGGCCAGCACTTGCTCTTCCATTGCCGGAATAGTGCCGTGAGTCTTTAAGTTCTGTCGAGTAGTAAGATAGCAGAAGCAGTACTTATCGTCTTCAATAGCCGAGATGCCCGCGTAGCCATCGGCGAAGTTGTGCAAGGCAATCAGGTTGCGCGGAAAGTCGAGGCGTACGTGGTATTTGACACCCAGGTAAGGTGAACGCCTGGTGAAAAACGGCCGCTGTAACTGGCGGTCAAGGTTGGCTCGCTTGCCGTACGCGCCCAGCACAATGCGGGCCTGTAAAACCCGGCCATCGGCCAGGGTTACGTGGTGCTGGTCAGCCTCGAAGGTGACATCCGTCACGGTAGCGCCCTGGTGAAACTCTACACCGCGTGCCTCAGCCTGCTGATACAGGAAATAATCCAGCGTGTAGCGGCTCACGCCAAACCCGCCCAGATCGAGCGGAACGGTAAGCGTGCGGCCCGCTGGCGAGCTGAGCAAAAACTGCGTGATGGTGGCTGGCTTTAGTATCGCTGGGTCTACGCCAAGCCGCCGCAGATAAGGCAGCACTTCATTAGATACATACTCGCCGCACACCTTGTGAAATGGGTAGCGCTTGCGCTCCACCACCGCCACGTGGTGCCCCCGACCAACTAAGTCCAAAGCGGCCGTAAGCCCCCCCAACCCTCCACCGATAATGAGAACGTCCAAATTTTTTTTGACTATAAAATGGTGAAAAACAGGGCCGAGACCTTTATTTATAGAAGATAAGTTATATTTTATGTATCTTGTTAAAATTGATGAGCTACCTTTGCAAACCAAATTGAGCGTCTACCGTTAAGAAAATTAACCGCCGCGCCAATCGCCTAACGGTCTGATATGATGAAAACTCTACGCTTATTATTGTGTTTTTGCGCCTTGGTGCTTGGGCCGCTGGGTACCAGCGCGCCGACTGCCAATGCGCAGCCCGCCAGTCCTACTACTGCTAGTCGCCCGACTGCTGATGAAAAAAACGTGTTGGTGTACCCCAACCCCAGCACGGGTATCGTTCATATTGATATCAACGGCTTCAATGGTCGTAAAACTGAGCTGCGTATTTTAAACGTCATCGGCTCCGTAATTTACCGCGAATCATTGACCGAATTGAATGGTCGCTTCACCAAAACGCTTGATCTAAGCAAGTTCGCCAGCGGTCTTTACTATGTAAAGCTCGAATCGGACAATGCCAGTGAAATGCGAAAGCTAGTCATTCGATGACCCAATAAATTTGTCGCTCATAAAAAAAGCAGCCTCGTCATATCAGAGGCTGCTTTTTTTATGAGCGACAAACAAAAAAACGGTCCTTACAAGGAAATAAGGACCGTTTTTACAACTTTGCAATCAAGCGTTGCCTAGCGATTTGGAATCCGAATCGGCTGGGGCTTGAGCATAGCCTTAAGGTTATCCAGAGTGTTGAGGGCGATGAGGGCAGTAGCTATCATCAACCCTACAAAAAGAAGGAAAGACATACGAGTGGGAGTTTAGGGCGAGAGAGGAATAAAACCGGGGTCGACACGCCAACGCAACAGGACCGGTTAGTAAATGTACTCTCTTGAACCACAGAACTGAGCATCAGGTTTCAGCATAATTATGTGCTTTTTGATCTTTTCCATTATCGAAGTCACTGGTAGTTGCTACCTAACCACTTGTTGCTTTGGCTACGCTTTGAGCAATTGCTCTACCACATAACTTGCGTCACGGCCGACACCGCCCATCAGGGCTGAGCCTCGGCTGTTGAGCCACGGCAAGCCGAGGAAGGCCAGGCCCGGCGTGGCGGTGAGGCCACGGTAGTGTTTGGGGTAACCAGCAGCATCGAAAATGGGGGCTTCAATCCAGCTAAAATCGGGTCCGTAGCCCGTGGCCCATACCACTGCTTCCAGCGCAGGCGTATTGGCGTGGCGACCGCGCAAAATGCCCCCCGGCTCTACGCCCAGCGCCCGCCCGATGAACTGAGCATTGGAAAAAGTGCGCAGTCGGGCTAGGTCGCCACTTACAACGGGTTCGGGCTGCTGTATCATGTGTCCGCCCACCAAGGAGTGCCGCGATGCCCGGAGCAATCTGGTAGCAATGAGCATCGCCCACATCAGCATGTTGTTGGGCATAGCCGGAGTGCGTTCGTCGAAGGCAGCGTACACGGGGCGGCCGGTTGTGGCCAAATCAGCTGCAATCTGGAGGGCTGAGTTGCCACTGCCTACTATTGCCACTGGCCCGGTGCCGGCTATCTGCTGCGGGCGTTGGTAGTCGCTACTGTGGAGCTGAGCAACATTAGAAGCAAGCTGGGGGGCAAATTCGGGCCGGCGTGGGGCATTATAAGCTCCCGTGCATATCACTACCCGCTGCGCCTGATAACACCCACCGGCCACAGTACTGATCGCGTAGCCGTTTGCGTTTGGCGTTACTTTGCTGACGCGCTGGGAAAGATGAATGGGGAAATGAAAGTGTTCTGCGTAGCTGGCTAGGTAAGCAGCCGCTTCGTCTTTGGTGGGGTAGCGAAATTTGCCCCCCGGCCACTCCAAGCCGGGCAAGCTGCTGGCCCAGGCTGGTGAGAACAAGCGCAATGCCTCAAAGCGAGAAGCCCAGACGTCACCCACGGCGGCTCGCTCATCCACAATCACGAACGATACGCCCCGGCGCTGTAGATAATATGCCGCCGCTAGTCCGGCCTGGCCTGCCCCGATAATAAGCGTGTCAACCGAAAAAACGTCAGGAGCAGCCATGGGGAAGTGTTGCGGAGAGTTGAAAAGCGTACCAAATGTATTTATTGTAGCGGGTCACAAATCGAAATGCCTTAAAGCGGAACTTACGCCTGCGCTTAATTTCGATGGGCAAGCCGTTACGTCCTCTAAAAAGCCCCCCCAAGCAATTCGAGATAGCACTTATATATAGTTCACACCTTCACACGTTTAGCCCTACAACACCGGCAGCAATATGTTGGCTTCACAGGTTGCACCTTTGCTAGTGAATTGATGTCCGTTTCTTGTTCTGGCCTACCCTCCTTGTTTCCTATGAAGCACACTTTCTTTCGATGGCTGAGCATGAGCCTGCTCAGCATTTTTGCCCTTTCATGCTCCGACGATTCCGTTGCACCTGCCGAAGTCCGCGACAATCCCCTGGCGATGGGCAATCCCAGCGGCGCGGTTACTGATCCTGCTTCCTACACCAATTACCTGCTGGAAAAGCCTCAGTATGCCCTGTCATATCACCGCGACCGGGGCACCCCCAACTGGGTAAGCTGGCACTTGAGTAAAGCATGGCTTGGGGAAGCCTCGCGTCAGGATAATTTTTTGGTCGACAACACGCTGCCCACCGGCTGGTTTCGGGCTACCAGCGCCAGCTACACTGGCTCAGGTTTCGACCGAGGCCACAACTGCCCCTCCGCCGACCGCACCGGCTCCGTAGCCGATAATTCAGCTACCTTCTTGATGACCAATATTATACCGCAGGCGCCTACCAACAATCAGCGCACCTGGGCCGACCTTGAAAACTACTGTCGTACCCTCGCAGATTCGGGCAATGAGCTATACATCATTTGTGGAAGCTACGGCAGGGGCGGCACTGGCTCCGATGGCGCAGCAAATACTATAGCGGAGGGTAAAATAACGGTCCCCAACCGCATATGGAAGGTAATTGTAGTGCTTCCGGCTGGCGGCAACGATGTGAGCCGCGTCACGGCTGACACGCGTGTTATTGCTGTCAATACTCCTAATACCAACAACCTAAACTCGGAGTGGGGCGCGTATCGCACCTCCGTAGATGCCATTGAAAAAGCAACGGGCTACGACCTGCTGTCGGCTGTATCAACTTCAGTGCAAAGCGCAATAGAAGCCCGGGTGGATGATGGTCCGGTAAACTAAAGCACTGCCTCCAGTAGCTACCAAGAGAAGTATGCAATGCTAACTGTAGGAGTAAAGATGGAGCAAATTAATATTAAAATAATTATAAATAAATTAAGGCATTACTTTTGTATTCATTATTTCGAGTGAATATGGAAGGGAATAGAAAGCCGCGCTGCAACGCGGCTTTCTGCTTTTAGCAGCCTTGCTATAATGCGCATATAGCGGGAAATTCAATAACTAATAGAATTCCTCAATCTGGCTGTAATCTAAATTCAGGCGGTAGGAGCATTTTGTTGCCTATACTCGCTCTTGCTACGGCGCCATAGAGTGTTTTTATCCTTATAGCAGTTGTGCGCTTGGCTTGGCTACCAAGTCCCTGGGTTAGTAACGGGGGGCTTTTTCATGCCTTTGGCAGCAGTTCGGCTGGCTATTCTTCACCATCAGGAGGTAAGCCTACTTCTCCGTCTTTGACTACAGGCTGGCTGTTCATGTAAGACCGAAAGGCCGACGCCACATCGCTGGCAATGGCATTGGCTTGGGCCGTTACACGCCGGTCGTTGCGCGTACGTGCATTGGCGCGGTCCTGACCAAGCTGCTTTACATATTCCTCTAGAAGCACCATAACGGTGGGCTCTTTTTCCTCTGGTACCACCCGAAAAGTGCCTACACTATAGCTATAGCCCTGCTCAGTTGCCCGAAACTGGAAGTTGAAGTGCAATATGCGCTCCTGATCAGGCCCGGAGGCTTTGGCCGCCGCCATCTTAATTTTACTCGTACCCGTTAAGCTGATTTCCTTCGTTTCCGGATTGACCTGTATATCGGTTTTAGGCTTGTACGGAAATTTTTCCTGGGTCCACGATAGCGCGTGATTATAGAGAGTAATAGCGCTGCCATCTTCCACATGCACCTTTTCGCCGTACTCAATGGAGGTGGATGGGGCAGTGCCCTGGGCTTGAGTTGGTGAGGCAAACAGACTTAAGCTACCTGCCAGCAAAGCCACAATCATTTTTTTCATACGTAAAGAATAAAGCGAGGAAAGGCTCAGCAATCAGAGCGCAAATATAGGTCCCAACCTATTGTACATTGCTGAGAGTAGTAGCAATATGTAATGATGCATGTTCCGCGTTTTACACTGCGCAATTGGATGAATAACAGTTCAGGTCAAGGGTAAAAGCTCCGCATCTGACGCTTGATACTATATAAGTACTACAGCAGAACAGCTCCCTAATTTAATAAATTGTATTATAATAATAACGTGCCTGTTGTCGATTTTCAATGTTTTGTTAATGAACAGGAATAAAGAGCTTACTATAGTAGGTGGTCGAAAGTAAATGATGCGTTGATGTAAAAATTTATTTTTCAGGCAGTTGACTTCCGTCGCAGACAAATTTGGCATGTGTTTTACTAAGCATATGAATTAAGGTTGGCAACACTGCGGTGACATGAAATTAATTTATCTTCTCTTGGAGGTATGGAAAGTATTAGTACTTTTGCGTCGTGCTCCACTCTAAGACTAACATATAATGAAGCGCAGAACGCCCCATAGCGCCGTTCTGCGAGAAGACCGGAAGGTCTTTTCCCTCGTTGGTTTTTCTGTTTTTCCTATTTTTCCCCTGTTCACCGCTCCGGTTTCCGAAGCGGTTTTTTTATGTCCGGCTGAGTCGGCCTCCAGCGGGAATGTTTTGTGCTCAACCCTGCACTCATAGACACTTCAATCTTCAGGTCAACATGCAAGACAACCTCGCCCCTCAAGCCGCTGCCTTCGCTGCCACCTGCAACGTTATCCTAACTACGGAACCTAAGCGCATGGCCATCATCGAAGAATGGGATGCCATGTTCCGGGGTGCCCGTAAGTATGTGGAGGCGGAAGGAGGCATGGTCATGCACAATATGCTCCATATAGTGGGTGTAACCGATGCTTGCGAAAGCACTGACACGCTGTCGGGCTTCGACTGGTGTTTCGACTTTCACAAAGAGCACGAAGTGAAGCTGCACTCCGGTGCTGGTGTAGGCATGGCCCGCGTGGCCCAGTTCATCCTCGGCCAGAAAGACATACGCGACTGCGTACCCTTCCTGATCAACAGCGAAAACGTAATCTAGCTAGCTGACCAACAAAGCGCCCGGTGATGAACCGGGCGCTTTGCTTTTAGAGTTATTTAAGTTGAGGCTTCGATAAGAGTCAATAGTTTAAAGTAAAATCAATCATGCAGTTAGGCGCAGTTACACTTCAAAATCCTATCTGCCTGGCCGCGGCCTCTTGGCATCTGGACGGGCCGGGCTATGAGCGACTGGGGGCTATTTTTACCCGCACCGTGACCATGGAGCCCAAGCCAGGGCTTTATGAACAGGGCATTTGGCAAGTAGCCGATCAAACCCTGCTCAACGCCACCAACATGCGCACCGAAAACGCGGAGATTCTGGTGCATGAGCATCTGCCGAATCTGTTGCGCTACGGCGTGCCGGTGCTGGTAAGCATTACGGCGCCGGGTATTCCGGGCTTCCGCAAAATCGCCCGCTTCCTCAAGCGTGAGGCTGGGGGGCAAATTGCGGGCGTCGAGGTTTATATAACTTGTACTGATACGGCCAAAGGCGCCGAGATTACGCCCAAGTTTGTGCGCGACGCTACCGAGGCGGTGCGCAATGAGCTGGGGCCCGAGGCCATTATCGTAGTGAAGCTGCCCCCGTGGCCCGACTTTATTCGCGGTCTGGCGCTGGGCGCGCAGGAAGGTGGCGCATCGGCCGTAGCCGCGTGCAATACGCTTAAAGGCCTTCACTTACCCGATGATGCTACCACTAAGCCGCTTATCGGAGGGTTATCAGGCGAGGCGTTGCGGCCAGTGGCTTTGCGCTGCGTGTACGAGTTAGCCCACGATGAGCGGATCACGCTGCCTATTTTTGGTACGGGGGGCATTTTTACCAGCAACCACGTTACTGACTACTTGCGCGTAGGTGCCAACGCTGTGCAAATTGCCAGTGGCGAGTGGCTAGACCCCGGCCTGACTGCCCGCCTAGCCGAAGAATGCGCAAACGACTCTCAAAGTGACGAGCAGGATATGTCCCGCTCCAATCTGGTCAGTCGCTAATAGTAAGCTAGCAGCCTTTCCACCCACTGTAACAACCTATAGCAGGCCTCATGAACAAACTAACCACCCGCGTTCAGCAAGCCAATTCCTTACTCTGCGTCGGCCTCGACCCTACCGGCGACGACAGCTTTGTGGCCGCTCGCCTGCGTGAAGTCATCGCGCAGACTGCGGAGTTTGCTGCCGCCTTCAAGCCCAATCTGGCGTTCTTTCTCTCCCGCGAAAACGGCGTGGCCCTGCTGCGCGAAACAGTAGCGCTGATTCCCAAGGATATTCCCGTCATCCTCGACGGCAAATTTGGCGACATCGCCAACACGGCCGAACACTACGCCCAATTCGCCTATGACCGCATTGGCGCCGACGCCGTGACGGTGAACCCCTACATGGGCGACGACGCCATTGTGCCCTTCGCCCGCCCCGACAAAATGGTGTTTGTGTTGGCTAAAACTTCCAACAGACCCGCTCACTCCCTGCAAGATGTTGCCCTAACTCGTGGTGGCTACGTGAGCGACTTGGCCGCTCGCGTATCGTGCGAGCTTGATGAGCATCATCATAATATCGGTCTGGTAGTAGGTGCCACTGATGCCGCGGCCATAGCTCGCGTACGCGAAAGCTGCCCAACGCAGTGGTTCCTAGTACCAGGCATCGGCGCCCAGGGCGGCGACTTGGCTGCCACACTCCAAGCCGGCTTGCGGGCCGATGGGCTTGGGCTGCTCATCAATACTTCCCGCGCCATTTGGCAAGCGGCCGATGCTGGTGCCGCCGCCCGTGAATTAATGCAACAAATAAATGACCTCCGTCCCGTTACCGCTCATGTCTGATTCTGCTGCTGAAATGACTTCTGAGACTCGTTTTGACGCCCCCCTGCTTGAGCAGCAACTGATGCAGGAAGATGCCTTGCTCAGGGGCCATTTTCGCCTGTCCTCGGGCTTGCACTCCGATACCTACGTGCAGTGCGCCCGCTTTCTGCGCCGCCCCGAGCTGGCTGCTCTGGCTATGGCCGAGCTGGCTCAGCGCATCCGCGAAGCTGGCTTGCAGCCCGATGTAGTTGTTGGTCCGGCCATGGGCGGCGTGGTGGTGAGCTATGAGCTGGGACGACAGCTGGGCGTGCCCGCCATCTTCACGGAGCGCGACGATACGGGCCAAATGACCCTGCGCCGCGGCTTCACTCTGCAACCCGGCGAGCGAATTATTATCGCCGAAGATGTGGTGACCACGGGCAAGAGTACCAAAGAAGTAGCGCGGATTTTGGAAGGGCTGGGGGGCAAAATTTTGGGTGTCGCCAGTTTAATTGATCGCACAGGTGGCAAAGCAGAGCTTTCTTTTCCGACCTTTGCACTGCTGCCGGTCACGGCGGCTACCCACGCACCCGATGATTGCCCGCTGTGCCGGGCAGGTATTCCGGTAGTAAAACCTGGCAGTCGGCCGGAGAAAGCGTTTTCTTAAACCTACCTGCTGGCTTCGGCCCGTAGGCAAGGCATTTTCGGCGTCCCGATTGTCGGGGCGCTTTTCCGCGGCCGGTGGTCGGCAGTGGGAAGTCGAAAAATAGCAAACCTGTTCCTTTTGGAAAATCATCTTCATTCCATTCAGCTGCTGCCCAAGCCCGGCATTCACGACGGCGACGGGCAGCGCGTAGCGGAAGCCGCGCAGCGCCACCTCGGCCTGCGCACGGGCCGGGTGCAAAGCACGGCCGTTTACTCGGTGCGTTACCCGCTCACCGCCCAGCAACTTCGCGATTTCGCCGAGCAATGCCTCCAAGATCCGGTATTGCATGAGGTAGCCCTGAACGAGTTTCGCCGCGACCCTCAATTCCAGTCCTACATATTAGTGGCCAAAGGCCCCGGCGTAACCGACGACGAAGGCACCTCGGCCCAAAATGCGCTCGGCGACTTTCTCAACCAGCCCCTCGACACGCGCACTCAGCATATTTTCAGCAAACGTCTGTATCTGCTGGAAGAAAATTTGCCCCCCGCCGACCTGCGTCGCCTGGCCGAAGAGCTGCTCGGCAACAAGCTCATCAACCGCTTCGAAGTAGGCCCCGCCGATCAGATCCGCGACTTCACGCCTCGCCCCGGCACCTCCGTTGACAACACCACCCACATCATCGACCTGAATGTGTCGGATGAGGAGCTGGTGCAGTTGTCTAAGGATAACCTCTATGCGCTGAACCTAGCAGAAATGCAGGCCGTGCGGGCGTATTATCAGCTGCCCGAAACCCAGCAGGAGCGCCAGGCTAGCGGCCTGCCCGCCGAGCCCACCGACTGCGAGCTGGAAATCATTGCCCAAACCTGGTCGGAGCACTGCAAGCACAAGGAATTCAGTGCCTTAATCAACTACCGCGACGCCGAAACGGGCGAAGAATACCAGGTTGATTCCCTGTTCAAAACATACATCAAAGACGCCACCGCCGAGGTAGACCGTCAGCTCCGCGCCAACGGCAACGACTGGCTGATCAAGGTGTTCTCCGATAACGCCGGCGCCGTCCGCATCAACGACGAGTCGCTGTTTGTCTGGAAGGTAGAAACCCACAATTCACCTTCCGCCATTGACCCCTACGGTGGGGCCATTACTGGCATTCTGGGCAACAACCGCGACCCGTTGGCTACTGGCATCGGCGGGGCTCGTTTGCTGTTTAATACCAACGTCTTGTGCTTCGGTAATCCTGATTACGACGGGCCGCTGCTGACCAACCAACTGCATCCGCGCCGCATTTTTGAAGGCGTGCGCAAAGGCATTGAAGACGGCGGCAATAAGTCGGGCGTACCAACGGTAAACGGCAGCATCGTTTTCGACGACCGCTACGCCGGCAAGCCGCTGGTGTACTGCGGCACCGGCGCCGTGATGCCCATGCAACTCGCCGGCCTCGACTCCTGGGAAAAGAAGATCGACGACGGTGACCGTATTATCATGGCTGGGGGCCGCGTGGGTAAAGACGGCATCCACGGCGCCACCTTCAGCAGCATTGAGCTCGACGAATCATCACCGGCCACGGCCGTACAAATCGGCTCGCCCATCACGCAAAAGTTGGCCATGGATTTCCTTATCCTCGCCACCCGCCGCGGCCTCATCAAGTGCAGCACTGACAACGGTGCCGGGGGACTTTCTTCCTCCGTCGGCGAGCTAGCAGGTATCAGCGGCGGCGCCGTGGTAGACCTGGAAAAAGTGCCGCTGAAATATCCTGGCTTGCGGCCGTGGGAGATTTTTGTGAGCGAGTCGCAGGAGCGATTTACGCTGGTAGTGGAGCCCGACAAGCTGAATGAAGTGCTGGCTTTAGGTCAGGAAATGGAAGTTGAGCTAACCGACATCGGCTATTTCACCGCCGATGGCTACCTGGATGTTCGCTTCGCCAACGCCCCAGTGGCTCGGCTGAACATGCATTTCCTGCACGAAGGCGTGCCGCGCAAACTTATGGAAGCCGAGTGGCAGAAGCCTGAAGCTCAGGAGCCAATTTTGCCCCCCAGCCTTGACTACACCGACGTTCTACATCAGCTGCTCGGCTCACTCAATATTTGCTCCCGTGAGTCCGTCATTCGCCAGTATGACCACGAGGTGAAGGGCCGCACTGTCATCAAGCCGCTGATGGGCGCCACTGGCCAGGCGCCGCAGGATGCCGCCGTGGTGCGCTTCAACTTCGAAAGCTGGGAAGGCGTGGCCGTGAGCAACGGCATTCTACCCCGCTTCGGTGACCTGGACGCTTACCATATGTCGGCCGGCGCCTTCGATGAGGCCGTGCGCCAGATTATTGCCGTGGGGGGCAAATTACCCAACCTCACGCCCGGCGACAATATCTTCTGGTCAGTGAACGATAACTTCTGCGTTCCTGATTCAGATTTTCATCCGGTAAGCAACCCCGACGGCAAGCAAAAGCTGGCCAAGCTGGTGCACATGTGCCAAGCCCTGCGCGATGCCACCGCCGCCTACTGCATTCCGCTCACCAGCGGCAAGGACAGCATGAAAAACGACTTCAAGGCCGACGGTGTGAAGATTTCAGTGCCGCCTACGGTCTTGTATTCAATGACGGCCAAAATCGAGGATGTGCGCCGCACCGTCACCAGCGACTTCAAGCAGGCCGGCGACGTGGTGTACATGCTGGGCCGCACCTACGACGAACTCGGCGGCTCCGAATTTTACCAACTATATAAGGAGTTGGGCGCCAACGTGCCGCAAGTACGCTTCGCGGAAGCTAAGGAACTCTACACCCTCATCGGCCAAGCCAACGACCAACAACTTATCCAATCCTGCCACGACCTGTCCGACGGCGGCCTAGCCGTGGCGTTGGCCGAAGCAACCTTCGGCGATGGGCTGGGGGCCAAAATTGAGCTGACCGGCGAACTGCCGTTGCCTACCCAACTGTTCTCCGAGTCGCACTCCCGCTTCGTGGCTACTGTAGCGCTGGAAGACGTGGTAGCATTCGAGAAGATTCTGGGAGATAAAGCCACCCGCTTAGGTGTTGTTACCAACGACAACTTCCTGCTCGTAACGCATCAGGGCCAGCTCGTGATAGAAGCCGACACAGAAGAGCTACGCCAGACTTGGACCAACGGGCCGGTGAATCAGACCATCGGTTTTGGCGAACACGTAATGGGGGAGGGGAAATGAAAGAGAACATGAATCAATTCGCTGCTGTCCAGGCGCTTATCCTGACTGGGTTCGGGATTAATTGCGAAGAGGAAATGGCTGCCGCCTACCGCTTAGCCGGTGCTGAAGCGACTATCGTCCACCTCAATCAAGTACTACACGGCCAGGTCAGCATCCACGACTACGATATCCTAAACTTTCCGGGGGGCTTTTCCTTCGGCGACGACCTGGGCTCGGGGGTGGTGCTGGCCAAAAAACTGCGCTACCGCCAGACGCCCGGCGGCTTCACTTTGCTCGACGACCTGCGCGAGTTCATTGCCCGCGGCAAGTTCGTGCTGGGTATTTGCAACGGCTTCCAAGTGCTGGTAAAGCTGGGCTTGCTGCCCAATCTGGAGGGCAATTTTCAGCCCGAAGTAACCCTGACGCACAACGCCTCCGGCCGCTACGAAGACCGCTGGGTGCGCTTGAAGGTGAATGCAAACAACCGCAGCCCTTTCCTACAAGGCTTAGACTCCTTTGAAGTACCCGTGCGCCACGGCGAAGGTCGCCTGCTCATCCCCGATGCAGCCACGCGCCAGCATATCCTCGATCAGAGCCTGAACTGCCTCACTTACTGCGATTCTACTGGCTGCGAGGTGTCGCAGTACCCGCACAACCCCAACGGTGCCGACCTGAACTGCGCTGGCCTGACCGATACTACCGGGCAGGTACTCGGACTAATGCCGCACCCCGAAGCTTTCTTGTCGCTCTACAATCACCCCGATTGGGCGCGCCGCAAGCGCGTAAATAAGGAGTTGAGCGAAGAAGGAGATGGGCTAAAGCTGTTCCGAAATATTGTGGAGCATGTAGCCTCGTTGCCGCATCGCTCAGCTTCCGCAGTTTCACTGCAATCAGTAGAGACGCCACTTCGCTAATTCGCCCTTTCCTCACCAAGACACAAATCATTCACTGGCGTCAGGCTTCCTATTCGAAAAAGCCCCCCAGATGAGCTAAATAGAAAAAAGGCCTGCTGACCCCGCAAATGAACACTCTGAACCACTTCACCACGCCCCAACTCGAACTTCTCCACCGTGGGAAAGTCCGCGACTCGTACCGCGCGCCCTCCGGTGAGCGGCTTATCGTGGTTACCGACCGGCTGTCGGCGTTCGACTCGGTGTTGGAGACGCCCGTGGCCCACAAAGGCGCGGTGCTGAACGGGTTGGCGGCTTTCTGGTTTGAGAAAACCCAGCACATCATTCCTAACCACGTCATTGCCCTGCTCGACCCCAACGTGACGCTGGCCAAGGAAGCCGAACCGATTCGGGTGGAAATGGTGGTGCGCAACTACCTCACCGGTTCTATGTTGCGCGGCTATCAGCAAGGCCAGCGCACGTTCTCGGGCGTGACGGTACCTGATGGCCTGACTAAGCACCAGCAGTTTCCCGAGCCCATCGTGACGCCGACCACCAAGGAAGAGTCGGACCGCGAAATCACGCCGGAGAATCTGGTGTCGGAAGGCTGGGTATCGGCTGAGCTGTACGAGCGGATGCGGGTGAAGGCGTTGGAGCTGTTCAATTTTGCCTCTCAGTGGATGGCCGAGCGCGGCATCATCCTGGTGGATACCAAGTATGAATTTGGTTTGCTGAACGGGGAGTTGATTCTGATCGATGAAATCCACACGCCCGATTCGTCGCGCTTCTGGAGCGCCGAGGACTACGCCAGTAACCCCGAAACGGCGGAGCAGATGGATAAGGAGTACGTGCGTCAGTGGCTCATCGCCAACAAAGTAGATGGCCAGTACCCCCGCGCTCTCACCCCCGAAGTTTCCGCTGAAGCTACCCGTCGCTACCTCGATATCTACGAGCGCATCACCGGCAGCCCGCTACCCACTGGCAACGAAACCACTCCCGGCGGCGACGTGCAAGCCCGCCTCGTGGGCAACTTAGTGCGCGCTGGGATCATGAAAGAAGCTTAGGAACCTGCTATGCTTGCGCGATCAACTCCTCAAGGAAATCAAGAGTACTAATGTCACCGACGCTGAGTCGCGGTATAGTCAAACCAATGGAAGCCTCTGATTTTAAACGACTCGTTCAAGCTTACATCGAAGCATATAACTGCTTCGATGTAGACGGGATGGTGCGCCATCTGCACGAGGAGGTGGAGTTCAGAAACATTGCCAACGGCGAGATTAATTTGACTACAACTGGCAAAGAAAGCTTCCGCCAGCAAGCAGAGCAGGCTAAGCAGTATTTCTCCCAGCGGGAACAGCGCGTCACCGACTGGCAGATAGCTGATAACCGCGTGGAAGTGCTGATTGACTACACTGCAGTGGCCGCCATGGAGTTTCCCAACGGCTTGAAAGCGGGCGATACGCTGCAACTACAGGGTAAGTCAGTGTATCAGATTGCTGATGGTCAGATTACTTCCATTGAAGATATCAGCTAGAAAATCTCTGTATTCTCAACCCGCAATCCACAACCACTTCAAACACCAACCTTGAGCACCAACACCAAACATATAGTTCTTCTCGGCGGCGGTGCCCGTGAACACGCCATGGCGTGGAAGCTGACCCTCGACGGGGCTACCGTGCATGTGCTGCCCGGTAACGGCGGCATCCCGAATAGTCACCCCGAAATTAGCCCCCTAGACTTCCCAGCAGTAGAGAATTTCTGCCGGGAACATGATATCAAGCTTATTGTGGTGGGCCCCGAGGCTCCGCTGGCGGCTGGTGTTACGGACTATTTTGCCAAGACCGATATTCGAGTGTTTGGGCCAACTCGGCAAGGAGCGTTGCTGGAAAGCTCTAAGGTGTGGAGCAAGAAATTCATGCGCCGCCACGGCGTAGCTACGGGCTTATCCTGGACCTTCCGTAGCGACGAGATGCAGGCCGCCCGCGCCAAAGCAGCCGAGCTGGGGGCAATTTGGTCATCAAATACGACGGTCTGGCCGCGGGCAAAGGCGTATACGTGTGCAGTTCCGTGGACGAGGCCAACGAGGCCCTAACTGAGCTACAAGACCAGCATCCCGAGTGGTTTTCGTTTCTGTTGGAAGAAAAGCTGAGCGGCCCCGAAATCAGCATCATCGGTATCACTGATGGCAACCGCATTCGGCTGCTGGCACCATCGCAGGATCATAAGCAGCTGCTGGCTGGCGACAAAGGTCCAAACACCGGCGGTATGGGCGCTTACTGCCCGGTGCCCTTCGCTGACGACAATGTACTAGCTGCTATCCGTCGCGACATCGTGGACCCTACCATGCGCGGCCTGCAAGCCGAACCATTTAATTTTAAAGGCTTTATTTACTTCGGTATCATGCTCACCCCGCAGGGTCCGAAGCTGCTGGAATACAATGCCCGCCTCGGCGACCCCGAAGCGCAGGTATTGCTGCCGGCGCTGAAAAGCAGCTTGCTAGAACTGATAGAAGCCACGCTCGACGGCAACTTGGCCCAAACGACCGTATGGCAGCGCAACGGCACTTTTGTAGGAGTGGTGCTGGCTTCGGGTGGCTATCCAGCCGCTAGTTTTCCAACTGGCTTCCCTATCAGCGGCCTAGAAAACGAAGCCAATTTTGCCCCCCAGACCTTGGTTTTCCACGGCGCGACTCGCCGTCAAGCTGATGGGCCGCTCACCACAAGCGGCGGCCGTGTTCTGACGGTGGTTTCGCGGGGCAATGACCTGGAAGATGCTGTGCAGCAAGTGTATGCCGAGTGCAAAAAGGTTACCTTTGAGGGTGTTTACTACCGCTCCGATATCGGCCAACGCCCCATGCCGGAACTGACGGCTGCTAAATTTTAGTCCTATCTAAGATGAGCCAGACTCCTTCCCCCAGCGAAAATCGGCCGACGTCCTTCCTTCCCGAAGGAACGCGCTCTGAGCAGACGCGGGGACTAGAGCGGGAAGGGGAGCAGCCCAGCGCTCCGCGCAAGCAGCGGTTGGCCATTTTGCTGTCCGGTCGAGGTTCCAACATGGTAGCGCTGGTCGATTCCGTACAAATGGGTGCCCTGCGCGAACTTGCTGAGGTGGCCGTGGTGTTCAGCAACAATCCTGATGCGCCGGGCTTAGCTACGGCCGCTGCCCTGGGCTGTCAAACGGCTAGCCTGGGTCCCGCCGGCCGCAAACGAGCCGATTATGATGCGGCGGTGGTGCAAATGCTGCGAGAGTATGAGCCTGATTATCTGGTATTAGCCGGCTATATGCGCATTCTCTCACCGGTGCTAGTGCGAGCTTACGCCGGGCGCATTCTGAATATTCACCCCGCCGATACCCATCAGCACCAAGGCCTGCACGCCTACGAGTGGGCCTTTGAAAACAAGCTTCCCGAAACAAAAATTACCGTCCACCTCGTGGATGAAGGCCTCGATACCGGCCCCGTGTTAGCCCAGCGCCCCGTTGATCTGCGGGGGGCAAATACGCTGTCCGAAGTCGAGCGCCGCGGCCTGCTCGTAGAGCACGAGCTGTATGCTGATACGCTGGTGCGCTTGTTTCGAGGCCAGATTTCCCCTTCCACCCCCGCCAGCTGCCCGGCCGCCCCGCCTGACAACCGGCAACTGACAACAGAGAATTGATATGTGCGGAATAGTTGGTTTTTACGGTCCTGAGCCAGTAGCCGCGGACATTGTAGTTGGCTTAACGGCCCTGCAACACCGCGGTCAGGATGCGGCCGGTATTGTCACGTTTGACGATAATTTCCACCTCTGCAAAGGCAACGGGCTCGTCAATGACGTGTTCAAGCCCAAGCATATAAAAAAGCTCAAAGGCAACATTGGCATCGGCCATGTGCGCTACACTACCCAAGGCTCCAATGATTCGGAGCTGGCCCAGCCCTTTACCACCAGCTACCCCTTCGGCCTGGGCATGGTACACAACGGCAACGTGATCAATTTTCGCGAAGTCGCTCAACGTCTGCATGATAAGTACCATGTGCTGCCCAAAACCAGCAACGACCTGGAGCTGATCATGTACACCTTCGCCTCGGAGCTGCGCATCAAAGACCTCGACCACCTTTCCGTAATCGACATCTTCGATGCCGTTGAGACGACGCAAGAACTGGTAAAAGGTGCCTACGCTACCATCACCGTTATTGCCGGCCACGGTTTGCTAGCCTTCAACGACCCACTGGGAATCCGTCCGCTGGTGCTCGGCTGCCGCCAAACTCCCGACGGGCCAGTGTACGCCTTCGCCTCCGAGAGCACCTGCTTTGATTATCTGGGCTTCGACTTCGTGAAAAACGTAGGACCTGGTCAGGCCATCTTCATTGATAAAGACCTCAAAGTCCACTACAAGAACCCATACAATGTGCCCAAAGCGTTCTGCGTATTTGAGCACATTTACTTTGCCCGCGAAGACTCCGTTATTCACGGCCGCCTAGTAGCCCGTGAGCGAGTGCGGTTAGGTAAAATACTGGCCCGCAAGGTAAAAGCTGCCGGAATTGAACCTGATATGGTAATTGACGTGCCATCGTCAGGCTACTTCGCAGCTTCCGGCTTGGCCGAAGCTATTGGCGTGCCCTACCGGCGCGGACTGGTGAAAAACAACCACATGGGTCGCAGCTTCATTGTCAGCAGTCAGGCCGGCCGTGAGGATGTGGTCAAGAAAAAGCTCAATCCCATTCGCGAGTTTGTAGAAGGCAAAAAAATAGCCGTGGTCGATGATAGTATCGTGCGCGGCACCACCTCGCGGCGCATCGTGCGCATCCTGCGCGAAGCGGGTGCGCTAGAAGTATACTTCATCTCCTCCGCGCCGCCCATCGTGAGCCCCTGCATCTACGGCATCGATATGGCCATGAGCACTGAGCTGATTGCCGCCAACTACACGGAGGAAGAAATCTGCCGCTACATCGAGGCTGATAAGGTTATCTATCAGGACCTGAGCGACTTGCAAGATTTATTTGCCGAAGAGCGCGGCCACGGCGGCTGCTTCGCCTGCTTCTCCGGCCGCTACCCCACCGGCGACGTCACCAAGTACCTGCGCCACATCCAAGAGGAGCGCGAAAGCCACCGCGACAAGAAAGACCGTCACCAAGTAGTGTCATCAGTAAGCGCTAAGGCTCCCGAGCCAACGGAACACTAGAACGTCAAACTCCCCTCCTCATCTGAGGAGGGGATGCGGCGGCGCAGCCGACGCTGGGGTGGTTGACCGGCGTTGCTGCTGTTGTTTAGCTTAAGTAATGAAAAGAGGTGGTCATGCAGAGCAAAGCGAAGCATCTCGCGTGCTGATGGCTGATTACCAATTCCACTAAACATGCGAGATGCTTCGGCCCCGCCTCTGCATGACGTTCTTTCCAATAACTAAACAACCAAACAACGACCTCAACCACCCCAGTCCCCGCTACGCGGTGACATCCCCTCCTCCTCTGAGGAGGGGAGTTTGCTTACAACTCCAACGATTACCTCACGCTTCATGTCCACTGCTTCCTCCAAACCTGCCGGCTACGACATCGACCTCGGCAACGCCTGCTCCCGTAACGCCTATGCCTGGGCTAAAAAAACCTTTCCTAACCGCGCTGGCCAGCCCGGCGAGCCGGCGCAGGATCTGGACGGGGGCTTTTCCAACGAAATTCGCTTCGGACAAGAGCGCCTGGGCATCAGCTCCGACGGTATCGGTACCAAAATCGAGGTGGCTGAGCGGGTGGGTCGGTTTGATACCTTGGGCTACGACCTGATTGCCATGGTGGCCGACGACCTAATTGCCGGCGGCTTCGTGCCCAGTAATCTGTCGAACATCATTGACGTGAATACCCTGGATTACGACGTAATCGACGAACTAATGCGCGGCTTGCACGACGCAGCCAACTTCAGTCGCATTGCCGTGACGGGGGGCGAAATCGCCGAGCTGGGCAACCGGATTGGCGGCTGGCCCGGCGCCCGCATGAACTTCAATTGGTGCTCTACGGCCGTGGGCGCCTTGCATCCGTCGCTAAAAAGCCCCCTAAGCGGCGCCACCGCCCAGGCTGGCCACGCAGTAGTATCACTTCGCTCCCCCAGCTTCCGCTCCAACGGCTTTTCCCTGGCACGTCGTACGTTGCAAGGTCTCTACGGCGACAACTGGCACACGGCGCCTTACACCGGCTCCGACGCCGCAGAGCTAGGCAACACGTGGGGGGAAGTACTACTGGCTCCGTCCCTGATCTACGCGCCCGCCGTAGCCCGTCTCCTAGACGCTGGCCTAGTTCTGCACGGCATTGCCCACATCACCGGCGGCGGCATTGCCGATAACTTCCAGCGCGTACTCAAAAACAACGGCGTTGGTGCCGAACTAGATAATTTGTTCGAACCCCTGCCCGCCATGCAGAATCTCACCAAACTAGCCGGCATCTCGCCCGCCGACGCTTACCTCTACTGGAACATGGGCAACGGTATGCTACTCGTCACCGAAGAAGCCCAAGCTACCGCCGTTGTAAGCCAGCTGCAAGCCGATGGCTACCAGGCCCAAGTAGCAGGCCGCATTACCGCTGAGCCGGGTATTAAGCTGAAAGTGGAGGCTGGTGAACTGACGTATTAGGTAGCGTCTTTGCTTAATTATTCACCAAAAAGCCCCCGACGAGAGTTGGGGGGCTTTTTCATATAACGACAATCAAACATTGTTTAAGCCGTACGTCATGCAGAGCGGAGCGAAGCATCTCGCGTGTTTCACTGGATTACTAATCTCACTACCGCTAGCGAGATGCTTCACTTCGCTCTGCATGACCGCCTATCATATTTATATGAATCTGATTTATATTAATCTAAAAAGCTCGAGCACTGAAAAAGCCCCCCAGAACCATTCTGGGGGCTTTTTCAGTGCTGATAACGGCTGCTACAACTTATAAAGCAATTTTACTCCTTCCTTAAGGGAAGTGGGTTTTCGACCTAGTGCCATTTCCAAATCGGAGCTTACTTCGGCTTCTTGCCCGTGCTTGATGTCGGCCATAAAGCCGGCGGTTCGTTGGATGGCAAGCTCTGGTACCCCGCGCTCCTGCATGCTGGTGGCAAAGGTGGCCTGCTCGATGGGCATGTAGGTTACTGGCTTCCCGGCGGCGGCGGCCAGGGCGTCGGCTACGTCGGCGAAGGAGTACGCCTCGCTGCCAGTGAAGTGGTAGGTACGGTTGTCGCAGGTACTTCCGAGCAATACGTTGGCAATGGCCTCGCCCATTTCGCTGCGCAAGGCGTAGGCTACTCGGCCCTGGCCCGCGGGCAGGCGAATGCCGGTTTCGAACACGCGCGGCCCGGTGAACAGCGGCAAAGTATCCATATACAGGATATTGCGGAAGAAAATGTAGTTCAAGCCGCTCGCCTGGATGTAGTCTTCCGTCTGGAAGTGCCGTACCATCAGCTGGTTAGCCAAGGTTCTGGGATTTTTTAACGCGCGACTTGTGTAGGCCAGGCAACGCACGCCGGCCCGCTTGGCGGCATCTACCACGTTGTAATGCTGCTGGAGTGCATCGTCTTCGCCCCCACCCGAGATAAGCAGCACTTTTTCAACGCCTTGCATGGCTTTGTCCAGCGAGGCTACATCCGTGTAATTGCCTACACGGATACTTACGCCCCGCGCTTGCAGGTCGGTGGCTTTTTGCTCGTTGCGCACCAGGGCGGCCAGCTGAGTGGCGGCGGTTTTTTGCAGGAGAGTGTGCAGTACGGCCGTGCCGAGCTGCCCGGTAGCACCAGTTATCAGGATCATATAAAAGTTGTTGTAGTTGACGAATAGGTTCGGACACCCGCCGCTTGGCCAAACCGGTGGCAAGCGGCTGGCGTCCGAAATTCATCCTACAAAACTCGGCGCTACCGCCAGCAGAAGAAATGGCCAGATGGCGGTAAGGTGTAGCCAAAAGGCGGCAAACGGGGTTAGCCTGCCTGCCGGTAGGCCGTGGGCGAAAGGCCGGTGCTTTTTTTGAAAAATCGGCTGAAGGCAAACTGGTCGGTGAAGTGCAGGCTGGCCGCGACCTGCTGAATACTCAGCGCCGGGTTTTGCAGCAAGGTCTTGGCTTCCAGCACCGCGGCGGCGGTTATCCAGTCGCCCGCAGTGCGGCCGGTTACGTCTTTGACCAGCTCCGTGAGGTGCTTAGGTGTGATACACAGCTGGCTGGCGTAAAAGGCGACGCCCCGCGCCGTGGCGCTATGCGTCTGCACGAGCTGCTTGAAAGCCGTTGCCAGCAATTGGCTGCGAGGTTTGCTCGTCGGGAGGGGCGCGGGCTGCTGCTCGTAGAGGGCGCCAATCTCAAAGAGCAGACTGTTGATGATGTTCTTTAGGATGTTATCTCGCTCAGCAGTTGAGGAATAATACTTCTGTTGCAAAAAGCGCAGGGAAACCGCTAAGCCAGCCGCCTCCGCCGCCGACAACGAAAGTACGTAGGTTGTGGGCGCCACCAAAAAGCGGAGCTTCCCCGTCGCCGCATTGTTGGCCGTGATAAACTCTTTAGTGAAAAAGACGGACAGCGTTTCGTAATCAGCGGGGATGTGCAGCCATTGCTTAATCACATCCGGCGTAGCCAGTACCAGGCAGTTGGGGGTTATAGTGTACGTTTCTAAGTTCGCTTTTAGCTCAGCCCTTCCCCGTAAGCACAGGCTGATTTTGTAATAGTCGCCGCGGTAGGGGCGGTCCAGGGGAATCCGGGGCTTTACGGATGCGTAATCCGGGAAATACACCTCCGTAGGCGCGTCGTTATAGCTGGCAAAAGCCTGAAGCTGATAGGTAGGAATATGTTCGCTCATCGGAAAGGATATAGCTCAGTGTAGACGAATTGTATTAGGTAAGCTACCTTTTCATCTGAAGTTGCCGTCGGCTCACTTTACCTGCTAAAAAAGCCCCCAGAACACTTCCGGGGGGCTTTTTTAGGTAGAGTTGGATGCAGTAGGAAGCTTACGCTGCCTGCCGAGGCTCAATATCAAAGCCGGCTTGGGCTACGGCTTTCATCACCTGCTCGGGAATGACGTTTTCGCCCTCCACGGTCAAGATTTTGTCGGGGTTGTTCGTGTCCACGCTCCACTTCTTCACGGTAGGTTCCGCATCCAAAAAAGGCGTGACGGCGCGCAGGCAGTTGGCGCAGTTGATCGAGGTTTTGAATTGTAAGGTAGGCATAGGAGCAAAGGTTGAGCCGCGGCAGCAACTGAGCAGCTTCAGCGGCGGATGATACTAAGATAACAGTGCATGTGCTACAAAAGTATCAACGTGAATAACGCCGGGAGGTATAGACTTTGGCTGATGAAGTGCAGAGTTTTGGCTTACTTAACCACTATTCAGCAATACATATGGTTCCTTGTTTATTCTTTCTCTTGTTCAGCTTATTCGGCTGGCAAATTCCCGCAGACAACCGCTTGTCAGAGGAAGCGCGACAAGTACAAGCTGCTTATAAGAGATTTAAGAAAGAACCAGCATCGTTGCAGGTTCAGCAAAGGTTCGTCGTCGCCTTTCCTGCTTCTCAGGCCGCATTCATTCGTGTATTTCACCCTGCTGATTTTGGTCAACTCTACGCAAGTAGCGATAAGTACATACAGACATTACAACAAGTAGGAAGCAACTATCCGAAAGAGGTGCTACACAAATGCTTGATTATCAGCAAAGACTTAGTGTGGGACGCAGATGCAACCGGATTCTTACAGCACGCTACAGCGAGGATGGGAGCGGCGCATCCCCGGATTTTTATGCAAGAAGCACGACAACTCAGTTTGGTAGAGCAAACTAAATTGTTTCGATTTTTAGCTGATGTTGAAAACCACAACCAGTATCCAGAATACCAATTGTTAATGAAACAGCTCAGCGAAATAGGCGCTACCGATCTAACTCAAATGATGCGTCAGGCTAAGGAGCAAAGAGTGAAACAAAAAGGCCATTAAAAGTGAGCATCCTCCTACGCCGGCCGCACTGCCCGCTTCTTTAGAATCAGCTGTATACGGAAGGTGTCAAAGCTTTCTTTAGGCTTTACCGAATACATGAGGGGTAGGTTAGCCAAGCTAACCTACCCCTCATAGTTGAATCTTAGACCCACCTGAACGGTTACTCATTTCTAATTCCATCCGCCACCTAAGGCTCGATAAACATTCACCTTAGCATTCAACTGCTGCATTCTGGTTTCGATAAGGTCAAACTTTGATTCTAGCGCCTCCCTTTGGGTAAAGAGAACTTCCGAGTAGTCAGCCCTGGCTGAGCGGAAGAGACTGTTGGAAATAGTGCTTGACTCGTTGAGAGCCTGCACTTGCTTTGCTTTCTCATCGTACCCCTTCTCCAAATTACTAATGTTGGAGAGTTGGTTGGCTACTTCAATGTAGGCATTAAGCAGAGTGCGTTCATAATTGTAGACGGCCTGGGTCTGCTGAGCGTTGGCATTGGAATACGCAGCCTTTATTCCATTTCTGTTGATGAGCGGCGCTGCCACGTCGCCAGCCAGCGAGAAAAGCATGGATTCGGGGGTGCTTACCAACAAGCCGGGTCGGAACGCCGCCAAACCGACGGCTCCGGAGATACCCAGTGAAGGATAAAAGTTGGCCCTGGCCACCTGCACATCCAGCTTGGCCGCCACCAGATTCTGCTCCGCCTGCCGGACATCGGGCCGGTTGCTCAGCAACTGGGAGGGAAGCCCCACCCGAATGGCTTGCGGTACGGCGTCGTTGAACGCCTCATCGTTGCGGGAAATAGGCCGTGGGTACCGACCCGCCAGAAAGTTGAGCCGGTTCTCCGTTTCGGTAATGCGCTGCTGGAGGGCGTACTGAATGCTGCGGGTGTTGTGCACCTGCGCTTCAAAGCGGCGCACGGCCAATTCAGTCACCCGAGCTGCTTCTTTTTGCAAGCGTACGATCTCCAGAGCATTGCTTTGAATCTCAATGTTCTGCTTCACGATGGCCAATTGATTATCAAGCGCCAGCAGTTCGTAATACGAGTTGGCAATTTCCGCAATCAGGTTCGTCACCATGAAGTTTCGTCCCTCCACGGAAGCTAGGTATCGGCTCACGGCCGCTTTCTTCGCGTTGCGCAGCTTGTGCCAGATATCCACTTCCCAGGTAGCAAAAGCTCCCACCTGAAAATCGGTTAACGGATCGGGCGTTCGTCTTTCCGGCTTGATATCGACGCTTTCCTCTGTTGCTCCCTGAAGCGTGTATCGCCCTACTTTATCGACGCCAGCCTTAGCACCTAAGCCCACAAAAGGCAAATACTCTCCTTGCCGGGCCCGGATTTCATTGCGGGAAATCTCAATCTCCTGCAACGTGATGTTCAACTCCTGATTGTTTTGCAGGGCAGTGTCAATCAGGGATTTCAGGTTTGGGTCGGTGAAAAACTCCTGCCACCGGACTCTGGCCGTGCTGCTACTGTCTTGCACGGAACTGTTGTAGCTAGCCGGAACCTGGCGGCTTTCATTCTTGACTACTAGCTCCGGCGTTTTACAAGCGGCAATGGTAAGCGCCAAGCCGGCGGCGCTCAGGCATTGATAAAAGCGTCTCTTAAGCATAAGGCTCTGTTTCTTCAATTAATACGCGAGGCTCAATGCCCTCCAGCATCGGGTATTCGTTTTCGTCCCGAATCAGCTTGCTCTTGCCGGCCAGCGTGCCGAAGAAGTAGTACAAGCCGGGAATAATAATTGCCCCGAACACGGTGCCGAACAGCATGCCGCCGAGGGCCGAACTGCCAATAGTGCGGTTGCCGATGGCGCCAGCACCCGTGGCCACTACCAGCGGAATAAGGCCTGCTATGAAGGCAAAAGAAGTCATCAGAATGGGGCGGAAACGAACCCGCGCTCCTTCAATAGCCGCGTCGCGCACCGACATCCCTTCCTCGTGTTTCGAGGCCGCAAATTCCACAATCAGTACGGCGTTCTTCCCCAGCAAGCCCACTAACATGACGAGGCCCACCTGCGCGTAAATGTCGTTGGCCAGGCCAAAGATTTTAATAAACAAGAACGATCCGAAGACCCCCGCAACAAGGGAGAATATTACCGCCAGCGGCAGCAGGAAGCTCTCATATTGTGCGGCGAGCACTAGGTACACGAACACCAGCACCACCATGAAAATAACGGTGGACTCGTTGCCACGGCTCACTTCATCTTTCGACAGGCCACCCCAGTCGATGCCGTAGCCGTGGGGCAGGTCTTGCGCCACTTCCTGTACAGCCTTAATGGCCTCGCCGCTACTGTAGCCCGGCGCCGCCCCGCCCCGAATGGAACCAGTGGTGTACATATTGTAGCGGTTGATTTCGTTGGCGCCCTGGGTCTTCACGATTTTCATGAAGGCCGAGAATGGCACCATCTCGCCCTTGTCGTTTTTGGCCCACATATTCAGGATGTCCTCGGGCAGCTTCCGGTACTCCGGTGAGGCCTGCACGAACACCTTAAAGAAGCGCTGGTATTTAATGAAACCTAGCTCGTAGGTAGAGCCTACCATGATACTTAGCGTATTCATGGCGTTGCCGATGCTCACGCCTTTCTGCATGGCCAGCTCATTGTCAATCTTGAGTTCGTACTGCGGATAGTTGGCCGAGAAGAAGGTGAACAGGCCTGCTAGCTCTTTGCGCTTTTTCAGCTTGGCCATGAACTCGTTGTTCACTTTTTCCAGCTCTTTGTAGTCGCCGGAGTTGGTTTTGTCGAGCAATTGCAGCTGGAAGCCGCCGGCGGCGCCGTAGCCCGGCACCGCCGGCGGCTCGAAGAATTCGATGGTCGCGCCGGGAATTTCGTGGGCTTTTTCTTCCAGGTTTTCGATGATTTCAGCAATAGACTCCTTGCGCTTCGACCACGGCTTTAAGTCAATCAAGCAAGTGCCAGCATTGGAGCCGCGGCCTTCCGTCAGTACTTCGTAGCCCGCCAAGGTTGAGATGTTGGCGATGCCGGGCACTTCCTTGGCCATGCTAGCCAAGCGCTGCGATACGGCGTTGGTTTGCTCCAACGTGGTGCCGGGCGGCGTCTGTACAATAGCGTAAATCAGGCCTTGGTCCTCACTTGGAATAAAACCGGCGGGTAGCTTCGCCGTGATGGCCCAGATACCCAAACCAAAGGCGATAAGCATAGCGAAGGTGATGATTCGGTTGGCTACAATCCGTTCCAACAGGCCGGTATAGGCATTGGTAAGCTTCTCAAACCCACGGTTGAACCAGTCGAAAAAGCGCTGCATAGGCGTTTTCTTCTTGGGCTGGCCGTGGTGGTTTTTCAGAATCATAGCGCAGAGTACCGGCGTCAGCGTGAGCGCAACCACCCCCGAAATCACGATGGCCGTAGCCATGGTAATGGAGAACTGCCGGTAGAAAATGCCCACCGGGCCGCTCATGAACGAGACGGGAATGAACACGGCCGTCATCATGATGGTGATGGCGATGATGGCCCCGCTGATTTCGCCCACCACCTTGCGCACCGCGTTGTAGGGCGAGAGATGCTCTTCCTCCATTTTGGCATGCACGGCCTCAATCACCACAATGGCGTTGTCGACCACGATGCCAATCGAGAGCACCAGTGCAAACAGGGTAATCATGTTGATGGTCAGCCCAAATGCTTGCATGGCCGCGAATGAGCCCACCAATGACACTGGTACAGCCAGCGCCGGAATCAGCGTGGAGCGCCAGTCGCCGAGGAACAGGAACACCACCAAGGCTACCAGAATGAAGGCGTCGCGCAGGGTGTGAATTACGTTTTCAATAGACGCGTCGAGGAAGTTCGACACGTCGTAGGTGATTTTGTAATCCATGCCGGGCGGAAAGCTGGTTTTCTTCAGCTCCTCCAGCTTAGCCTTCACTTCTTTAATTACGTCCGAGGCGTTCGAGCCGTAGGTTTGCTTTAGCACGATGGCCGCCGATGGGTACTGGTTCAGGTTGGAGTAGATATCGTAGTACTCCGAGCCCAATTCTACGTTGGCTACGTCGCGCAGGTGCAGGCTTTCGCCGTTGGCGTTAGCCTTCAGAATGACGTTTTTGTATTGCTCCACGTCATTAAAGCGGCCTTGGTAGCTGAGTACGTACTCCAGCGACTGCGCCTGCTTGCCGTCGGAGCGGCCAATGCGGCCGGGCGAGCCGATAACGCTCTGCTCGTCCAGCGCTTTCATCACGTCGTCGACCGAGATATTATACGCACGCATCCGGTCGGGCTTGAGCCACACGCGCATGGCATACTGTCGGCTACCCAGAATGCTGGCCCGACCAATGCCACTCAGACGCTGCAACTCAGGTATCATGTTTACCCCAGCGAAGTTGAACAGGTACTTCATGTCGGTGTTCTTGTCCTTGCTGTACAAGTTCACATACATCAGCATGTTCGGCACCACGCGGTTTACCACCACGCCCTCGCGCTGCACCAGCAGCGGCAGGCGGTTGAGCACCTGTGCAATGCGGGTATTCACGTTCACCACGGCCTGGTCGGGGTTGGTGCCCAGGTTAAAGACAATCTGGATGTTGGCTTCGCCGGCGCTCACGGCGTCGGAGGTCATGTATTTCATGCCCGGTACGCCGTTCACGGCTTGCTCCAGCGGAATCAGCACCGACTCGGTGAGCACCTTGGCGCTGGCGCCGGGGTACGACGCGCTGACCATGACCAGCGGGGGCGAAATTTCGGGGAACTGCGACGTGGGCAGCTGCATGATGGCCAGCCCGCCCATGAGCAGGATGACAATCGAAATAACGATGGCAAAGACGGGCCGGCGAATGAATTTACTAAACATAGTATGGCTATTCTGATAGGGGAAACCTTACTCGCTGTACACTTTCAGGTGCGCGATGACGGCTTTTGGGTCTTTGTAATTGAAGCTGATTTTGTCGCCATCCTTCACCTTTCGCAGACCTTCCAGCAGAATCTTGTCGTTGGCTGCTAAGCCGCCTTTGATGACGTACAGGTCCGGCATCTCCGACCCAATGGTGACCTCCCGCTGGTGCACCACGTTCTTTTTATCGACCACGAAGACGTACTTCTTTTCCAGATTCTCGAATGTGGCTTTCTGCGGAATCAGCAGGGCATCATTAAGCGGCACCGTCATCAGGACGCTGCCGGTTTCACCGTTGCGCAGGAGCCCCTCGGGGTTAGGGAAAGTGGCCCGGAAGGCAATGTTGCCGGTTTCGTTATTGAAGTCGGCTTCAATAGTCTGCACCAGGCCGGGCTGCTGAAACACCTCGTTGTTGGCCATCCGCAGCTTTACTTTTGCGGCCTTGTCACTGGCCTTGGCCTGCTGCTTATAATTTAGGTACTCCGCCTCGGGTACGTTGTAGTAAACCCACATTTTGCTGTTGTCAGACAAGGTGGTCAGCAAGTCTCCCTCATCAACTAAGCTGCCCAGCCGGCCCTGAAAGTGGTCCATGTAGCCACTGAAGGGAGCCCTGATAGTCGTGAATTGCAGATGCGTTTGGGCTAAGGCTACTTCCGCTTTGGCCTTGTCGAACTTGGCCTGAGCCAGCGCCAACTCATTTTTTGAGACAATATTGGTATCAGCCAATTTCTTGGTGTTCTGATATTCCAGCCCCACGTAGTTGGCTTCCGCCTGCGACTTTTTCAGTTCTGCCTGATAAACCAGGGGCATAATCTGAAACATGAGTTGCCCTTCTTTCACGAATTGGCCCTCGTCTACATAAATCTTTTGCAGGTAGCCCTTTTCTAAAGCCCGCAGCTCGATGTGCTGTACGGAGTGAATCTGGGCCACATACTCTTTGGTGATTGTTGTGTCTTTAGCCAACGGGCTGGTAACCAAAAGCTTGATGCGCTCTTCTTTCACTTCTTTTGCTTCCGAGCAGCTTGCACAGTAGTACAAGGCACACCAGCTCATGAGCATCACTATTCTTTTCATATGTATGTTGAGTAACCTGGGGCATTTATATACTCCTAGCCACGAGTGGTTAAGAGAAGTAGGCTGAGTAGAGAGCTTGACCCCGGCGGGGCATTAGGAGCCTGCGCCGACTGATGGATCAGCCTATCTACCCAATGATTGGCCCATTGATATTCCGGCAAGTAGTGGGGCCAGACGACGTAACTCCTTGAGTGGTTGGAGCGGCCTAGCGTGTATTCGCTCATGCTTCGCGGTCGACTTTACTTTTGAAGCAGGAAGTCGGCGAAAATGCCAGTCTTAACCCGAGGCTGGGGGGCAAAATCGCGGAAAAATGCAGGCGCTGCATAGCTTGTGTCTTGTATTGAAGACACAAAGAAACCGGGGCAACATGAAGCTAAGGTGAACGAATGGGCAGGCCCTTGCCTCACCTAATTCCGTCCTGCTGGGGGGCTTTTTATAATGTGCCTACTACGACGTAGCTAATCGAAAGCTTCGTTGGTCTGAGTGAATGAGCTTTCACCCAGAAAATGGGCAACAGAAATACCTATACAAGCAAAAAGCCACCCGTGGAACAGGCGGCTTTCTGCTTTTATGATTGAGGTAGTAAGGCTAGGCTATGCTGGCCGCACTGCGCGCTTTTCCAGAATCAGCTGCATGCGGAAGTTATTCAGGCTTTCCTCCAGTCCCACGGGGTACACATGCGGATTGAGGAAGCGCCGGATGCTGAGGTCGAGGGCGCCCACTTCGCGCTGGGCTTTGGCGCGGCTTTCCTCCAGCGTGGGCAGCTCCGCTACGAGTTTGCCAGCCCGGAACACCGGCTCCAGCAACTCCCGAAACTGCGTGGAGCGAATAGGGCGGCGGCGCGTGGGGTCGAGTGGGTCCACAATAGTGAGCTCATTGGGGAGAGGCTCGGCTGTATTGTAGAGCATATCGGCACGCGGCTGGCCTTTTTCCGTTTCGTAGCGGCGCACCTGCAAGATGCCGGGGATGCTGGTTTTGGCGAGTTGCTCAGACAGCTTGATGGTATAATCCCAGTCGCTGTCGGCCGATGGGCGCAGAGCAGCCAGCTTATAAACGCCCCCCAGGGCCGGCTGGTCGTGGGCCGTGACGAGCTTGGTGCCGATGCCCCAAGTGTCGATGCGGGCGCCTTGCTGCTTGAGGCTGGTGATAAGGTGCTCGTCGAGGTCGTTGCTGGCGACAATGCGCGTTTTCTGGAATCCAGCCTCATTAAGCAAAGCGCGAGCTTCGCGGCTGAGATAAGCCAAGTCGCCGGAATCGAGGCGAATGCCCCCCAGTTCGTGACCGTTGGCGCGCATCTGCCGGGCCACGCTGATAGCATGGCGTACACCTTCCAGGGTGTCGTAGGTATCGACCAAGAAAACGGAGTCGTCGGGGAAAGCGTCGCCGTAAGCAGCAAAGGCCGCTTCCTCTTCCCCAAATGCCTGTACCCAACTGTGGGCGTGGGTGCCGCGCACCGGAATACCGAAGCGCTGGCCCGCCATCAGGTTTGATGTGCCATCGACGCCACCTAAGTAAGCAGCCCTACTGGCGCTCAGGCCACCATCGAAGCCCTGCGCCCGGCGCAAACCAAACTCAAATACCTGGTCGGAGCCGGCGGCCTCCCGAATGCGGGCGGCTTTGGTGGCGATCAGGGTTTGGAAGTTAACCAAGGTCAGTAAGGCCGTTTCCAGTAGCTGGGCTTGCAGCAGGGGGCCTTTTATGCGCAGCAGCGGCTCATTGGCAAATACCACCGTGCCCTCGGCTATGGCGTCGATGTCGCAGGTGAGGCGCAGCGTACGCAGATATTCCAGAAAATCCGGGTCAAACATAGCATTGTCGCGGGTGCCGCGCAGACTACCCAAGTATGCCAAGTCATCTTCGGAGAAGTGAAAATTTTTGACCCAATCCACGGCGTAAGCCAGACCCGCGGCTACCGCGTACCCCCCATTGAAGGGCGGCTTGCGAAAGTACAAGTGAAAAACGGCTTCCTGATTCTGCTTGCCCTGCTTCCAATAGCCATAGGCCATGGTAAGCTGGTAGAGGTCGGTGAGCAGGCTAAGTGAGGGGCCGTACAGGCCGGAGAGGGGCGCGGAGTTCATGGGCTCAAAATACGAGGAACCCCGCAGTGAGTTGTGAACGGCAGATGGACGAACTGTAAAGGCAAAAAAGCCCCCAGCGAGTTTCTGCGTCAGAACTCCCTGGGGGGCTTTTTGCTTAATACCAAACGGAGGAAATGCCACCTATACGGCATCTGACCGGATGCTAGGACAGTGCAACGCCCCAGCCGGCCGTGGTAGTGGAAGGTGGCGGGCTGGTAGCCTGATGAGCCGCATGACAATACAATTCTGCGTCGAGCAACGTGGGAACGATGGGGGGGCAGGCCTCTTCCGGAGTCGTTTTTAAGCTATCCTGTACCTCATCGGTCAGGTGGCAGAGTACAAGCTGGGTATTGCGCCGACGTAGGCGCTGGCAATAGCTGGTCAGCAGCGCCAGCGCCCGACCGGAAATGTGGCGCAACGAACTGCAATCGACCCAAATGCTGGGTTTACCGCTCCGCGCGGCTTGTTGTAAGGCTCTGGCTAATCCGTATTCTTCGGAATGTGTATGGTCTTCGGCCAAGATAAGCAAATAGCTTTCTGGCAAGATTTCGCGATAAATCTCCATCAGGAGTAGATAACTTCAGTCGTTTTCAGGCTGTGCAACGAAGCGCACAGAGGGCAGGGGCAGCAGGAAGAGGCCGCGCAAGGCAGCAACGGGGAGCCAAGGGGGCCAGACCATGGAGTAGGGCACCACTTACTTACCTAATCTGGTCCGCCAACCTGGGTCGGGGTAGAGTCAATAGGAGGCTACCCGAAGCGGAAAAAGAAAGAGCTATCTGGCCAAAGAGCCATGATACAAAAGACACATTGTCAACGAAGACAGATGCGTATCCTTGCAAATTTAGTAATACGTATTACTAGTAAGCTCAGGCAATATACTGATTTTCAGTGTAGTTGCCTATACCAAGTTCTAGGTATTTATAGCGTCCGTATCTATACTTAGCTCTGCGTGCGACCAGAAAAAAAGGAGAAGCGACATGGCGGCGCTTCTCCTTTTTTTCTGGTCTTTCCTGTTATGCCGAGGCCAGATCCTGATTCGCTGGGCCAATAAGAAGTTTGCCCAGCGCATCGAATCGGGAGCCATGGCAGGGGCAGTCCCAGCTGCTTTCCAAGCCGTTCCAGTGTACTACGCAACCCAGATGCGGGCAGATGGCCGAACACTCATGCGTCTGGCCTTTAGGGTCGCGGTACACGGCTACTTTCGTGAGGCCGCGCCGCATTACGGCCCCGGAGCCGGGCTCGATTTCGTCGATGCTTGCTACATCGCCTCCGGTGAGTAGCTCGGTGTACTCGGTGGCCACATTCAGGTTTTCCTTTACAAACTCATACGCTGAGGCCGGGCGCAGGGTCACGCGGCCGGGGTCGTAGAGGTCGGCCCACGGATTGGCGCGGCCCTGAATAAGATCGGTAATAATAATGCCCCCCAGCGTGCTGTGCGTCATGCCGTGGCCCGAGTCGCCGGTGATGATGTACACGTTATCTTGGTCCAGTGGATTGCGGCCGGCGTAGCCCAGGCTGTCGCTGGGTTCCTGCACCTGTCCCGACCAGGCGTGGTCGATCTGCTGTATCATCGGAAACCGCTCGCGCGTCCAGTCTTCGAGGCGTTGCAAGCTTAGCTCAGGGTCGCCCTGGCCGACTTTATGGTCTTCGCCGCCCACAATGAGCAGGTCGTAGCGGGGCGTGCCGCCGCGTGGGCCTTCGGCTATTTCCTGCAAGCGAATGTAGTGGTATGGGTCGGGCGTGTCCCAGTACAGCGCTTTCGTTACGGAGCCTTTCGGAATGCGGGCTGCAATAGTGTAGGTGCGGTACGACGACTGCTTAGTATGCATCACCACGCGGTCGTTGGCGGGCGTATTGGTGGCCATCACTACGGCTTTGGCGCGCACCGTATGGCCGTTGGCAGTGGTCACGCTGGCCTCCGATCCGCCCTGCACCTCCGCCACGTGGGTGTTGGTATAAATTTGCCCCCCGCCGCCTTTAAACCGGCCAATTGCTTCGGCCAGGCCATACAAGTATTTCAGAATATGAAACTGGCCCTGGTTCGGAAATAGGAGGCACTCGCCGGTGCGGAAGCCCTGAGTAGGAGAGTCAGAAAGGCGCTCGACGCCGGTGAGGCCGGCGCGGTGGGCGGCTTTCAGCTCTTTGTCCAACTCGCTGGGGTTGCCATCTTCGGGCAGAAACAGGTAGCCGTTGAGGCGGGTGAAGTTGCAGTCGATTTTCTCCTCCTGTATAATCTGCTCGATCCGGTCGATGGCAGCGCTGTGGCTTTCGGCGGCCAGCTGGGCACCTTTCTCCCCAAACAAATGCTCCAACCGCGTGTAGCGGTCGTCGAGCGCGTTGGAGAGGTGGGCCGTGGTGCGGCCCGATTCGCCGCTGACCAGCTTTCCGCTTTCCAGCACGATTACTTTCTTGCCTTCACGCAGCAACAGATACGCCGTCGTAAGGCCCGCAATGCCCGCACCGACTACCACAACATCGGCAGTCATATCCTGGGTGAGAGAAGGAAAATCGGGGGCGGGGCCAAGGGTGCCAAACCACGAAGATTGGGTAGCGGCGGAAGTTTGTTTCATAGCAGAGAGTAGGGGTAGAGTTCGGGTTCAGGTTTTACGCCAGGCCTATAGGCCAAGTTTAATTGTCACTTCCTGTAGCGCAAGAAGCCATGCAGGGGCGTTTATAAATGCAGCTCCGGTGGAATCGGCATCTGATATGTTTCCCCTTCGCCCAGAAAGTGCAGCCGCAAGTCGCGAATGGTAAAAGGCGTCTCGGGCTGAATTTCGTGAATGTTGTTGCCCGTACACTCAACCCCATCCAGAATGGTAACCAAGCCGCTGCCAATTACTTCCAGCTGGTAGCCATCGCGCACTAATACGGCAGTGTCTTCTTCAAGCCCCAGTCCCATACAGGTAGGGTTGGTAGCAATGATCTGCGCCATACGCACGATGCGGCCCCGCGCAATGAAGTGCGTATCGATGGCTACATCGTGCATAAACTGTAGCCCGGTAGTAATGGATATTTCGCCTTTGCGAAAACCCGCATCGTTGAGGCCCTGATAAATCATGGGGGTGGAAAGAGCCGACGCGCCGGCACTGGTGCCCCCGATGAGAATCTCCTCGTAGGTATAGCGTTCTTTTAGCCGCAGTAGCATTTTGGTGCCCCCCAGCAGGGCTGTCAGGCGCAGCTGGTCGCCGCCCGTAAAGTAGAAGCCGGCAGCATCATCTACCAGCTTAAGCGTGGCTTCGCTGTTGGCCTCTTCCCGCTCCCGTATATCCAGCATTTGAACCCGAGTAATACCCAAATCGGTAAATATTCTCAAATAGTCTTCGGCGGCTTCCTTGGGTTCGGAGGAGGCAATGGGTAGCACAAGCACCAGTGGATCATTGCCTTTTAGCTCGTCACAGAAGCGTCGGAGGATGGATTCAGGGGCAAAGTTCAAGTTTTCGTCCTGATTAGACCCTCTTTCGGGCCCTTGCCCCTTGTTTTCGTGTCCGCCGACGACAAGCAACTTACCCTTTGGTGTAGGGCAAGTGTGCCTATGGGGGTGTAAATGACCTCGTTGGGACGGAGGAGCTTTCTTTTTAGTAGGCATCACAGGTGGGATTGTGGGAAAGTCTTTGTGCCGATAGAGCGCATCCTGCATGCGTAAATCCGGCTCTTTGAGTTGCGCGCCTTCCCGACCTTGCCCGAGGTCCCATACAAACGTAACTGGGGGGCTTTTTTAGCTGATCATCGGCTTACTATCTGCTATTCAACTAGTTGTATAAATAACTGGTACTCGCCGCCAGAAAAGGTAGCTGAACTGTGGTTAGTGTTTGCCGATCGAAAAATACGTACTACTCCCACCTAAAATAGGTATGTATTCGGTAGCCCTACCAAGCTTATTCCCGTTTATTGACTACTACTAAAAAAGCCCCCCAACGCATGCCAACGTGCGCGGCGGGTGTAGTATCCACTCTCGCTCTCGCAGACTCTATTTACCTAGAGGCCTTTCTGCGCTATGAAACAACCAAAACTACCTTTAAAACAGGAACGGCCGCCCCAAATTGGGCGGCCGTTCCTGTTTTAAAATGCTCGTAGTGGGTTATTCAATCAGGCCTTCACTCACGGCGAACTTGATGAGGGCGGCCGTGTTTTTGGCCTGGGTTTTCTCGATGATGTTCTGGCGGTGGGTCTCGATCGTGCGCTTGCTGGTGAAGAGCTTGTCGGCAATCTCGGCGTTGGTCAGGCCTTCGGCAATGAGGGTGAGCACCTCCAACTCCCGCTTCGATAGATCGTTGGCTTTGCGGGTTGTGGCCTCTGGCAGCGGGCCGCTCACGCTTACCTGCTGAAGTAAGTTCAGGCCTATTTCGGTGCACAAGTACTGTCGGCCTGACGCGACCGTGCGAATAGCATGAATGATTTCGGCTACGTCGGCATTTTTGAGCACATACCCCGAAGCGCCTGCATTCAGCATCCGCACTACATAATTGGGGTGGTCGAGCATGGAGAGAACAAGCACCTTCACGTCCGGGAAATCACGGCGCAGGTGCAGCATGGCCTCAAACCCATCCATCACGGGCATATTTACATCCATAAGCACCACGTCGCAGGGAGTCGTGGCCAGCTTATCCAGCAATTCCTGGCCATTGCTGGCCTCTGCTGTAATTTCCAACCCAGCATCCTCGGTAAGAAGCGCACGAATACCATCACGAATGATAGCGTGGTCGTCGGCCAGAATTAATCGAATCATAATACAGGGATTAGTTGGCAAGCAAGCTTCACTAGCTTTTAAGGACAACGCCAACTACAGTTAAATCGGTTCTTTGAAAAAGGAATGGGCTTGATGAGCAACGAGTTATATGCGCAGTTTCCGTTTTGCAACAGCGGCAAATGCAAATAGCTCGGCGGGCATGAAGCGCTACGAAAATGGGGTTTGGAGCTTTTCTTACCTCAGGTACTAGCTTACTCCCTATTCGGTTTCAGCGTTGTCTTGGCCAATGGGTTTTTAGCCGTGTAAAAGCGTATTGGCTTCTTAAATGTTTGCGCATGCTGCTGAAATGCTGGCTTATAAGTCCTAAAAAAGCCCCTCATCTGCGAGCAAGCTTCAATCGGCCGCGCCCGGTGCGGATACCAAGCGAATAGAAAAGAGAAAGCCCTGACGACTACTACGGGTTTATTACTATTCAGAAGCCGCGTCTAACTGTTTCGCCCGCGGTAAATACAGGTTTTAGCCGCTGAAGTTGACTGCGCAAACCGGTGCCTTTATCTTGTGAAAATTCGTGGCAAAAAACCAGGGGTCAAGCCGAAACAACTGCGACCTATTTCGGTTACCATCTGCATTCCCATTATCCTATTTCCTTTTCATGATCCGCATCATTTTAATAGATGATCACGCTATTATCCGCGACGGCATCCGCTCACTACTCCGCGAAGAACCCGAATTAGAGGTGGTAGGAGAGGCTTGTAGCGGTCAAGAACTGCTAAACACTCTGGCTACAACCTCCTGCGACGTAGTGGTGCTTGACCTGAATATGCCCGGCACCGATGGCTTTGCCACAATTCCGCTGCTTCGTGAGCACTACCCAGCGGTGCATATTCTGGTGCTGTCGATGCTGGATAATGAGCGCTACGTTGCTCAGGCCATCGAACTAGGAGCTTCGGGCTATGCCCTCAAAAGCAGCGGCCGCGCTGAGTTGGTGTATGCTATCAAGACGGTCGCATCTGGGCGGCAGTACTTGTGCAGCGTTATTGGGCTGGCCCTGCTGCGTAAGATGCACTCCCTGGAGTCGGCGGGGGGCGCTAGTGCCCGAGCAGCCAGTGGCTTATCGAAGCGGGAGCTGGAGGTGCTCACCCTCATTGCCGAAGGCCTGACCAACGCCGAGATTGCCGACAAGCTCTTCACCAGCAAGCGCACGATCGAGACCCACCGCCAGAACATCATCGAGAAAACCCAGGCCAAAAACACGGCCGCCCTCATCAAGTTCGCCGTGAGCCAGGGCATGCTAGCCGATTAAAAAGCCCCCCAACCGTCGGGATTTACATAAAACGAAAAAAGACCTTTCCGCTCGAAAGGTCTTTTTTCGTTGATGCTATTCTGAAAGATCAAGACAGTGTGGCCAGTAATCTGTTTACAGCTTATCCTGCCGAATCAGGCGCCGATACAAGTGCAGCAGGCGCTGTTGCGGTAGGCCCAGCCAGTAAAGCAGCGTTAGGAGCGAAAACACAGCCTGTAGCCGAAAAACACCGTTGTGCAAATATTTGCGGGCGGACGTAGTTACCGTGCCGGGCAACACCCGAAACGAGCCATACCGCCGTAACCGCCGCACAATTTCCTGATCTTCCAGCATAATCATGTCGGCACGGTAGCCTCCAGCCTGCTCAAATACCGCGCGCCGCACAAACAAGCTCTGGTCGCCGAAGCGCACCGCATCGATATCAAAGCGCGTAAACCAGCCGCTCAGCCGCAGAAACCAGTGCGGATGGTCGAAGGCCAATCGGTAGCAGCCGCTACTATAGCCGGCCGGCCCCAGCGCGTGCCGAATATCGGATAGAAAGGTAGGCGGCGGGTAAGTGTCGGCGTGCAGGAAATAAAGGATTTGCCCCCCAGCCGCGCCCGCCCCAAAGTTGAGCTGGGCGGCGCGCCCTTTCTGTGGACAAAGTACCACGCGCGCCCCAGCTTTCCGCGCCAGCGCAGCCGTATCATCAGTGCTGTGCCCATCCGCCACGATGATTTCTACGCCCAAATCCTGCCTGCATACCTCGCCCAGATAGCTAAGCAGCTCCCCAATACCGTCCGCCTCGTTGAAAGTGGGAATAATAACGCTTACGGTATCGGGAGCAGCTGAACCGTGAATCATGGCGAACTATACGCAGGTTATATAGAGTAGCGTACGCTGGAAGAACGGTAGCGTTGAAATTTGTTCGTGCAGTATTGTATTGAAGACAAAACCCACTTTCCAAAGCAGAAAGTGGGTTTTATGTGGCCCCGGCGAGAATCGAACTCACATCTAAAGTTTAGGAAACCCTTATTCTATCCGTTGAACTACGGGGCCAGATGCGCGTGTGGGGCAAAGGTAGCCCCAAACCATCGGCTCGGCCAAACCCGGTGCTGGGGTGCCTGCGTATAGGCGGCAGGGGCGACGAGCGTTGCCTCGTTCGTTTTAAGGTTTTTGGTTGTTGTATGGGCTTACTGGAGGATTTGCACGCGTCGCGACGGGCAGCAGGTAGCGGGCGAAAATTGCCCCCGGTGCCGATAGTGATGGGATGCAGCCGGCCCTGTTGTTTATTCCGGATATCAGCGGCTTTACGCGCTTCATTGAAGCCTCAGATAATCCTCAGGCCCCCTTTCTGATTGCTGACCTGCTTGAAATCCTTATCGAGGCGAATACGCTGGATATGGAGGTGTCGGAGATTCAGGGCGATGCTATCCTGTTTTATCGGCTGGGGCCGCCGCCGCCAGTGCAGGAGCTGGTAGCGCAATGCCGCCGCATCTTCCTCGATTTTCAGAACTACCTCCGCCTGGTGGAGCGCGACAATTCCTCGGCGCTGGGCGCGGCGCTGCGGACCCACGACCTGACCCTGAAAATAGTCGTGCACTACGGCCGGGTGAACGTGGCGCACATTCGGGAGTTTACCAAGCTGATGGGTCGCGACGTGATTGTGGTGCATCGCCTGCTCAAAAACAACATCATGGGTGGCGAGTACTTGCTGCTGTCGGAGGGCTACCTGAAAACGCAGAGCCTCACCGACCTGACGCGCAGCTTTTCCTGGACGCGCCTGCTGGGGGGCAAAACCACGTATGAGTACCTCGGCGACATCAATTACCGCTACGCCCACCTCACGCCCCTGCGCCTGCTGCTCAATGGGCACCACACGCCCGACGGGGCGCCGAGCGGCCGGGGCAACTCGCTGAAAGTGCGCCATACAATGCGGGTGCCCGCAGCGTATGCCTTCCGCTTGGTGCGCAATCTGCGCTTGCGCTACGTGTGGCTGGAAGGCGCTACCGCCGTGCATTACGACCTCAGCAAAGCCGACCGCTTGGGCGTGAGCTACAAAGTAGATGTCAACAAAGGGCAGATTGATTTCCAAACGGTGCAAAGCTTTCAGGGCGAGGAGCGTATTGAGTACGTGGAGAAAATTTCGCACTTCCGACTTTTCCCCAATTCCCTGCTATTCTTCTTTATTGAGGCCGTCGACGAGCATTCCTGTCTCATTACCCTCGATTTTCGCTATGGCTACGTGGCCAGCCCCAGCTCCCTGATTCGCTATGGACAGCTACGCCGCGTACACCGCTTTTGGGGCCGCTCGCTTCGCAATCTGGTTGCTTTAGGAGAGCGCATGGCCAACAAGGTATCGAAATGACGTGCAGCATCTTGGTAATCAATAAAAAAGCCCCCCAGATTGCGTCTGGCGGGCTTTTTTATTGATGGATAACGCGTCGGCTCTAGGCTTTATATAATAGCACAATACCGAACGACAACGCCGTCAGAATCAGGCCCACCATAAAGATGGTGTAGCTGATGCGCAGCAGCCGATATTTCCGGCTGAGCACCTCACCCAGATAGTAGATATCGGTGATCATGTTGGTGTACATCAGGTCTTTATCGCGCATCAGCTCGTTCATGCCGCCCTGAAACGCATCGAGGCTGAGCTTGGTGAAATTGCCGAAGAACAGGATGTTGATGCGGCGATTAGTAGCAATGGCTGGGCTTTTCTTGAGCCACTTAAAGGTCGTTACATCGGGTTGGGCCGAGAGAATAGCCGATACCACCGAACCCAGCGCCGTGGCTACCAGAAGGCCCATCGGCACCGTCAGGATAGGATTGCGGGTGAATGCCGGCCCGATAGAGGAAGTTTTGGCTCCCAAATAGGTAATCAGGATAGACAGGATAACCGCGTTCAGACTGATCATCATATTGGCCTTGTTATCAGCCATCTGTGAGAGGGAGACGTGGTTGTCGTACGTCGTCCGAAACATGGTTTCTACGCCGCGCTTGCCCTCCGCAAAGTTGCCCTGAACTTCCTCTTTCTTCTTTTTCTCCTTTTTCTCGGCTTTCTTCAGTCGTTCCTTCTGCTCCTTAATATTCTGCTTGTACTGCTCGCCGTAGCGCTCTTTGGCCGCTGGCGACCGAAACTTGGACGCCACCAGGAAGTCAAGCTGAATTTCGGCCCATTCGGTGTTCGAATAGCTGCGGCCCAACATGGTTTCCCACTCAGCGCGCATGAGCTCGCCGGAAGCGCAAAAATCTTCCCGGCCCATGCTGCACAAATCCGCGTCTACCAAAATTTGCTGCATCTCCGTTTCGCGCGGCTCGTCGCGGTGGGTGGCTCTGATTAAGTCCTGCACAACCGCAATCCGATCGGCGGGGTAGCCCTGCGCCTGTAGCCATTGTCCGGCCCGCTCCATGCTGCGGTACTCGTGGCCGTCGTACGTATCTAGATAGCCTGTGTCGTGAAACCAAGCGGCCAGCTCCAGTGCTTCCTGGTCGTGGGGCTCCAACCCGGAGGCCTCTCCCAACGCCCGGACCTCCTTCACCGTGAGGGCGGTATGTTTGAAGGAATGATAAACGAGCTGCTTAGGCAACTTTTCCTCGAAAAGTGTCGTGATATAAGCCTTAGCCTGCCGCAGAATTTCGGCTTTAGCCTTTTTAATAACAGGGGTTGTCTCCATGAGGGAAATTGAGATGCCGGGCTGACGGGAAGTACCCAAAGCTCCTAATTGGCTTAAAACGCGAATTGGTTCCTGAGGTTTTTTGCAATAGCTCAACCGCACGGCGTCTGCCTGCGTAGGGCAGGCCATTGCAATGCTTGTTGATGAGCCAATTTGGTGGTCAGTGGCTTGAATTTTAAGTTTACCAATTTTTAATTAAACTTTTAGTAGGTTTTTTTAACTTCGGTACACCTCCAGATACAGGCTGCTTTTGTTTTTAAAATCTTTACAATAGCTGTTTATACTTCCTTATGAGAAGGTTTACTCTGTCTTGTTATCTGCTGCTCATGAGCTCTTTTGGCTTACCCATGGCCATGGCGCAGACAACCCAAGCTCCCCATCCCGAACGTCCCAACTACAACCATGGAGGGGAGAACTGGAAAACAAGAACGCCCCCCGACAGCAGTACGCTGCGTTACTCTGTGTTCTTGATCGGCGACGTTGGTGCTCCCGAGCTAAAAGCGCCCGGTGAGCCCTCGCTCAACTTTATGCGCCGTCAGATGCTGGCTACTGGCTCGAAAAGCACGGCTATTTTCCTCGGCGACAACATTTATGAGTACGGCCTGCCCGAAGAAGGCGCCTACGACCGCAAAGTTTCGGAGCAGCGCATCACCGCTCAACTCGATATTTTGCGCAATTACGAAGGCGAAAAATATATGGTTCCGGGCAATCATGACTGGAAACAGGGAAACAAGGGTAGCTTGGAGCAAGTAAACCGGCAGCAGCGCTTCGTGGAGGACTACATGATGCGCGACTCAACGGCCTTTTCCTACACCGGCGACTTTTTTATTCCGCGCGATGGCTGCCCTGGTCCATTTGAGGTGCGCCTGCAGGATGATCTTGTAATGGTTGCCATTAACTCGCAGTGGTTTTTGCAGACTGCCGAGCGCCCATACGGCTCCAATAGCGGCTGCGGTGTGGCCAACGAAACAGACTTTTATACGCAGCTTGAAGACATAATTCAGCGCCACAAAGACAAGAACGTGATGGTGATTGCCCACCATCCACTGTTTTCGGATGGCATCCACGGGGGCTTTTTCACCCTCGCCGACCATATTTTCCCGCTGTCTATCGTCTACAAATACGCGTTTGTACCGTTTCCCATCATTGGCTCCGTTTATCCCTTTGCCCGCAAGTATGGCGGCATAAGCCAGGATATTCCGCACCCTTTGTATCAGGCCTACAAAAAGGGGCTGATGGATATCTTTCAAAAATATCCGAACGTGGTGTACGCCAATGGGCACGAGCACAACCTGCAATACTTTAAGGTAGATGCCACGCACTTTATCACGAGCGGCTCGGGCTGTAAAACCCAGCACGTACGCACGGGCCGCGATGCCGGCGCCATGTTCTCCGATAAAGAGAAAGGCTTTTCCCGGGTTAATTACTACGCCAACGGCGAGGTCTGGACAGAGTTTTGGGTGCCCAATGGCAATGGCGAAACTGGCCGGTTGGTGTTTCGTAACCCCATGTACGCCAAGCAGTCAGCGCAGGTGCTGGCGCAGGCCCAAACTGATTCTACTAACGCTTCCAATGCACTCGGCCCGCGCCGCGACTTCCGCGACAGCACCGTAACGATGGCTGTCAACCCGCGCTACGCCAAACGTAGCCGGTTTTTCCGCACCTTCTTCGGCGACCATTACCGCGCTGAATGGGCCACGCCTGTTCGCTTCCCCGTGCTTGACCTGGCCACCGAAAAAGGCGGTCTGACACCTTATCAGATTGGGGGTGGTAAGCAAACAGCTTCGCTGAAAGTGCGCAACGAGGAAGGCCGCAACTATACGCTGCGGGGCATCAACAAAGATCCGTCGGCGGTATTGCCAGAATCGTTGCGTGATGGCGCTGCGAAGGACATTTTGCAGGACCAGATTTCGGCCCAGCATCCTTACGCCTCTTTTGTACTGCCGCCGCTGGCCTCGGCGGCGGGTATTCTGCACACCAACCCGGAGTTGCGTTATATTCCGCAGGATCCGCTGCTTGGTCAGTACTACGAGCGGTTTTCGAACACGCCAGCAGCCTTGGAGGAAGACCCTAAGGACGACCAAAGCAACGTGGCTTCATTGGGGAATGCGACTAACCTAGTGGGCAGCGACCGGGTGCTGGAGCGCCTGATTGAGGACAACGACAATAAGGTAAAAGAGAAAGCCTTCGCCCGCTCCCGCCTCTTCGATATGTGGATCGGTGACTGGGACCGCCACGAAGACCAATGGCGTTGGGCCGAAAAGAAGGATGAAGAAGGCGACCGAACCTTTACTGCCGTACCCGAGGACCGGGACGTTGCCTTTTTTAAAGGTGACGGCATCTTGCCTTACCTGATCAGTCGGGGCTGGGGCATTCGCAACTTTCAGAACTTTGGCTACGACTACGCTGACTATAAGGGTCTCAACCTGACTGCCTTAGCTAATGACCGGGTGTTTCTGGCCTCAGTAACGAGAGAAGATTGGGTGAAGCACGCAGAGGAACTGAAAGCTTCTCTTACCGATGAGGTCATTGAAAAAGCATTCCGAGAGCGGTGGCCAGAGCAAATCTATAAGTTGCACGGCCCCGAAATCATTGCCAAGCTGAAAAGCCGCCGGGAGCTATTGCCGGAATTGGCCGCCAACTACTACGAGGTCGTTTCTAAGATTACGGAGGTGAAGGGCAGTAGCAAGAACGAGAAGTTTGTGGTGGATCGCCTGCCCGATGACAAAACCCGCGTAACAGTTCAGAAAATCAATAAGGACGGCGAGTTTACCAAAATCCTTTACGACCGTACGTTTGATAACAACGTCACGCAGGAAGTGCGCCTCTACGGTTTTGCCGGCAACGACATATACCAGATCAACGGCGATGTGCGGGATGGATTGAAGCTGCGCATCATTGCCGGCACCGACCGCGACTCGATTGTAGATAAATCGAACGTGCGCGGCATCGAGCACCAAACGCACATTTACGACGCCGATACAGGCAACGTTATCATTACGGGCCGCGACACGCGTCTGCGCCTAGAGCCTGGTATTGATGTGAGCCGCTACGACAACCCGAACCGGGCAGACCGCAAAGATTACCGCCTCGATTATCTGGGCCCCGCGCTGTACTTCGGTTACAACGTAGACGACCGGCTGTTTTTTGGCGGTGGCATTACTTACCGCAACTACGCTTTCCGCAAAGAGCCTTTCGCCTCAGATCAATCGTTGGTGGCCAACTATTCGCCTTCGCAGAAAGCGTATAATGTGCGCTATCGGGGCCAGTTTACCGATATGTTTGGCAAGTACGACTTGAACGTAACCGGCCAGCTCTACGGTCCGCAGTTGCTGTACAACTACTTCGGCCTGGGCAACGATACCAAAAACGAAGCTCCCGGTGAGGGTGGCCGCGTCCGCAACCGCGACATTAATGAAACCTACCGCATCCGTTTCTCGCGCTTTTACTTCTCGCCGGTGCTGGAAAAGGATGTGTTTAGCTTCCTCAAAATCGGCTTTGGTCCCCAGTATGATCAGTTCCACGTAGAGCGCGACCCCATTGGCAGCCAGATTGCCGCGGGCCTCGACGAAGATAACAACGGTGTAAGCGGCGCGGCCGTGGGTATCCGTTCTTCCGACTTTGGCGTGAACCGCTACGCTGGGGGGCGTTTTTACCTGAATATCGACGCGGCCAGCTCGCCCAAAAACCCGCGCATTGGTCTGCGTTGGTACAACTCGGCGGAGTATAACTTCCAGATGAACGGGGAGAAGCTCAACTTTGGGCGTTTGGCTTCGGAGTTCCGGTTTTATCTCACTCCCAACTTTCCTTTCCAAGTTACCTGGGCCGGTCGCATCGGGGGCGCCCGCAACCTCGGCGACTACCGCTTTTATCAGGCCAATACACTGGGAGGCACTACCAACCTGCGCGGCTACCGCCGCACGCGCTTTGCGGGCCGCAGCACTGTGTATGCCAACGCCGAAGTACGCCTTCAACTCTTCACGTTCAACGCTTATCTTTTCCCCGCCAAGATTGGGGTGATGGGTCTCGCCGATGCTGCGCGGGTGTATAGCCAATACGACGAGCGAACTGGCTTGGGCGCTTTCCATTCCGGCGTAGGTGGCGGCGTATGGGCCGATATTCTGAAGCAGTTTGTCGTTAATGCTACCTACTCGGTGGGCGAGGAGAACCTGGTTTTTGTGGGCTTCGACTTCCTGTTTTAAAGGGAATTCTACCCGCAGAAAATGGTCAGGTGGCAGTGGTTGATAATAGCCCGCCACTTGACCATTTTTTTTGAGCTTAATGACCTACTGGGTCGGCCATTTTTTGCAAAAAGACGTTAAGCCCAAAACTGAGCACTGGTAGCTTTTGGAGGAAGATTTTCCCATTTTAATATGATATCTATTTCTGCCTTTTTGCGCCGTGGGGGGCAAATTTTAGGGCTAACAGCTTTCCTCTTACCTGGTATTTGCGCGGAGGCGCAGGTGAAGCCTCCCCGCACACCTGTGTACCCGCGCCCCGCGCCGCCCGCCACCGATTCGCTTGCGCAGGATCAGGTGGGTGAAGACAAGGAATTTGCTAATCCCTCTGTGTTGGGGCAGGGTCCTAGCAAGGGCCTTATCTTTCACTATGAGCGCACTGCCGCTTTTGATATCACCTCCAAGTCGAGGAGTGAAGATTTTGAGGACCGGAAGGGTACGGTGAGCAATAACGACCGCTTTATCGTGAAAGGCTACATTCCGGTCTGGAATCGGCCGCACCTAAAAATGGTGGTGGGGGTAAACTATGAGCGGGAAGAGTTTGAGTTCAAAGACCGCCCCACCGGCTATACGCTCTACGACGAGCTGGAGGAGAAGGGACTCAAAACGCTGGGCACCCAGCTGGTGGTGCTGCGACCCCTCAATGAGGATAACTTCGTGCTGGGCCGGGTGAAAGGCGAGCTGAACGGCGATTACACTTCCTCGGCGCTCCAGCTCAAGGATTACCTGCGCATGTCGTACGAGCTGGTGTACGGCTGGAAGAAGTCGCCCACGTTTTCGTGGGGCATTGGCGCGCAGCTGGGCTACACATTTGGTCGGCGCAGCATCTACCCAGCCATCCTGTATAATCGCACCTGGAGCGACCATTGGGGCGTAGAGGCCCTGTTCCCGGCGCGCGTGCTGGTGCGGCACAACGCTTCGGCTAAGTCGCTGCTCTTCGCTGGCTACGAGGTAAACGGCCTGAGCTACATACTCAAGTTTCGGGAAACCCTGCCCATCGACCCGACCCTCACTACCGTGGAGCTGCGGGAGACAGAGGTGAAAATGCGGGGGCGCTGGGAGCGCGAAATTTATGATTTCCTGTGGTTTGGGGCCGAAGGTGGCTACCGCTACAACAATTCCTTCGACGTATTCGACCGCCGCAACGGCCGCACCAAGGTTATCGACAACAAGCTAGCCGGCACTCCTTACTTCAGCTTGGAGCTGTTCATTGTGCCGCCCCGTCGCTTTTTAAAGAAATAAGCATTAACGAGGAAGACAAAAAAGCCCCCCAGACTTACTCTGGGGGGCTTTTTATTGACCAATGACCAGTGTTGGCCACGGCTAAGCTGCTGGCTTCTTGCGGGGGGCTTTTTTGCCTGCCGGTTTAGCCGGAGCTTTCTCGGCGGGCCGGGCTTTACTGAGCTTTTTCAGGTATTCGTAGGTGGCTAGCTGAGCGCGCACTTGGGGGCTTTTTTATCGTCCTGTCCGATGAAGTTGTTATGAAAATCCCGGGACTTCACGTTGTCTTGGCGCTGAAGGTCGAGCAGGTGGCGCACCTCGGCGCGTATTTTAGGGTCGAGAATCGGGAAGCCAACCTCCACCCGCCGGTCTAGGTTGCGAGCCATCCAGTCGGACGACGCTACATATACTTTCTCGTCGCCGTCATTCCCGAACACATACACGCGGGCGTGCTCCAGGTAGCGGTCCACGAGGCCGCGCTGCTCTATGTTTTCGCTTTGGCCGGGCACCTGCGGAATAAGGCACGAAATGCCCCGCACCAACAGCTCCACGCGTACGCCGGCCGCGCTGGCCTCGTAGAGCTTATGAATCATGCGCTCATCCTGCAAAGCGTTTACCTTCAGGATGATATAAGCATCCTTGCCCGCTTTGGCCAGCTCTATCTCCTGGTCTACCAGCTCGTTGAGGCGGTCGCGCAGCTCGAAGGGCGCCACTAGCAGATACTCAAATCCGTCTTTGGCCTGACGGTCGAGGAAGTAGTCGAACACGCGACTTACTTCCTTAGTCAGGCGGTCATCAGCCGTAAACAGCCCGTGGTCGGCGTAAATCTGGCTGGTTACTTCGTTGAAGTTGCCCGTGCTTAGGTAGGCGTAGCGCTTGGGTTTGCCGTCCTCGGTGCGCGTCACCAAAGCCAGCTTACTGTGAACTTTGAGGTCAGGAATACCGAAAATGACGTTGGCGCCGGCCTTTTGCAGCTTCTCGGCCCAATACATATTCGATTCTTCATCAAAGCGAGCCTTCAATTCTACTACTACAGTCACCTGCTTGCCCTGCTTGGCGGCCTTCACCAAAGCTTTGGCCACCTCACTTTTGGCTGATACCCGATACAGAGTCACGCCAATGCTGGTTACATCCGGATCGAGGGCGGCTTCCGTGAGGAAGCGCGTAACGTAATCGAAGGACTGGTAGGGGAGGTGAAGCAGGTGGTCGCGCTCGGCAATGGCGGCTAGCATGCTGCCTGTGCCGCGCGGCAACGTCGGATGAGGCAGCGGCGGCTGGGGTGGATACGTAAGATCGGGGCGGCCAACGTCGGGGAAGCCAAAAAAGTCGCGGAAGTTGTGGTAGCGACTTCCTGCCACCAACTCACCTTTGCCAATACCGGTTTTCTGCATCACGGCCCGCAACACTTCCTGCGGCATGGCCGGGTCGTAGAGCAGGCGCGCCGGATAGCCCGTTTCGCGCTTTTGCAGGCTGCTCTTAATTTTGGCCATCAGGTTGCCGGATACTTCTTCCTGAATATCCAGCTCGGCATCGCGCGAAATCTTAATGGCATGTACCTGTACGCGCTTGTACTGCGGAAATAGCTCGGTGGCGCAACACCGAATCACGTCGTCCAGAAACAGGACGTAACGCTCATCGCCTTCAGCCGGCAGCTGCACAAAACGCCCCCCATGTCGCTTGGTGGGTAGTTCCATCACTAGGATTCGCTCGTCGGGCTGATGCTTTTTCTCCTTCACCGGCTCGGTCAGCAAGAAGGTGAGGTACACACTTTGATCCTTGAGAAACAGGTGGTGCAGGTTATCGTCGAGGCTGACGGGGGAAAGCAGGTCGCGCACGTTGTCGCGGAAATAATCGCAGACCCACTCCAGCTGCGTCTCGCTCAGATCGTGGTCGGAGAGCAGATGAATATGCTGTCGATGCAACTCCGGCAGGATGCTGCCCCGAAATGTGTCGCCAAAGGCTTCCTGCTGCTTATTTACCTCGGCCAGCAGGTTTTTGAGCTGTTCGGCCGGATCCTCGCCCAGCTTGGCGCGGGTTTTTTTCTTGAGCTTTACCAAGCGGCGCAGCGTGGCCACCCGCACTTTGAAATATTCGTCGAGGTTCGACGAGAAGATGGCCATAAACTTCAGCCGCTCCAGCAACGGTACATCCGGACTCTGTGCCTCCTGCAGCACACGGGCATTGAATGCCAGCCAGCTCAACTCCCGGTTCAGCAAAGTGGGGTGGGTCTTGGGGGGCATTTCCATGTGTTTTAAAAGGTAGTTAGATGATGATTCCAGCCAAATTATACATCGGCCAACTGCCTTATACGGCCAGCAGCCTGAATATGAGGTTCTCGGGTGGTATTTCCTGACGAGGTAAGGCTATTCCTTGTGCCGCGGATGATCGTAGAAGTAGTACTCGGCGTTGGTGCGGTCAACATGGGCCCAATGGTTGGTATCGAAGCGCAAACACAGGATAGCGGCCGTAGTCATCTCCGGTATTTGGCTGGGAGAGAGTAGGTTGGCGAAATCGGTGATGGTGTTGTTGTGGCCCACCAGCAACACGGAGTTGGCTTCATTGGGCAGTTCATGCACCACCCGCATCAGGTCGTTCACGTCAGCCTGGTATATTTTCTCCACTACTTGAATCTGGTCGTGCGGATACTTCAATACGCTGGCCACCAGCGCTGCCGTGCTCAGGGCGCGCACCGCCGGAGAGCTAACCAGCAGGTCGAGCTGCACATTGCGCTTCTCCAACGCCTCGCCCATCGCGGGCGCATCTGTACGCCCCCGGCCATTCAGGGGCCGCTCCCGGTCGCTCAGGTCGTCAAAGCTCCAACTGGACTTTGCATGGCGCATCAGATATAAGGTTTTCATAAAGTAAGAGGGTGGAATGAGGATTCGATACTACAAACGTTACGGGAGTTTTAGCTAAATGCCAACCTATGCCCACGAAGTTAAACGATTCGGACAGCGGGAAAATAGACGAGCATAGAGGTGAAAAGTCCCAAACAACAAGTCAAAATACGGCTGGTCGGGTCTAGGATGCTGCAAATGACAAGCCGTGATTTTTGGGAGCAAAAAAGCCCCCCAGATTCATTCTGGGGGGCTTTTTAAGTACTTGCTTAATGATTTATTCTTCCGGCACAGGTTGCTGATTGGGGTAGCGCTGGTAGTGCAGCTTAGCCACATGCCGAGCCAGCAGGCTCCGCAGCTCATCAATATTGGTGCGCTCCTGCGCCGAAATGAAGATAACTGGGTCGTGCATTTTGGCCATGTAGGTGGCCTTCAACTGCTCCAACGAAGGTCGCTCGGGAGCATCTTCGTCGGCATTCATCCCTTCAAACTGCTGCTCCGAAGTGTTGGCCGTGTCAGTGCTGTACTGATCAATCTTGTTGAAGACCAGCAGCATCGGCTTGTCGGCGGCGTTGATGTCCTTGAGCGTATCGTTCACCACCGCAATCTGCTCCTCAAATGACGGATGCGAAATATCGACTACATGCACCAGCAAGTCGGCCTCGCGAATCTCATCCAGCGTCGATTTAAAGCTTTCAATCAAGCGCGTGGGCAGCTTGCGGATAAATCCTACCGTGTCGGAAAGCAGAAACGGCATGTTTTCCAGCACCACCTTCCGCACCGTTGAGTCGACGGTAGCGAACAGCTTGTTTTCGGCAAACACATCGGAGCGCGAGAGCATATTCATAATGGTGCTTTTGCCCACGTTGGTATAGCCCACTAGCGCCACGCGCACTACACCCGTCCGCGACTTGCGCTGGGTATTGCTTTGCTTGTCGAAGGTCTCCAGCTTTTCCTTCAGAAAGTCGATCCGGTCGCGCACCACGCGACGGTCGGTTTCAATCTCGGTCTCACCCGGTCCACGCTGCGACACGCCACCGCCCCGTTGCTTGTCCAAGTGAGTCCAAAGACCCGTCAGACGTGGTAGTAAGTATTGGTACTGAGCTAGTTCAACCTGCGTGCGCGCCGTGGCCGACTTCGCCCGCCGGGCAAAAATGTCGATGATCAGCAGGGAGCGGTCCACGATTTTTACCTTCAGTTCTGCCTCCAAGTTGCGCAGCTGCGAGGGCGACAACTCATCATCGAAGATGACCATGCTCGCCTTCGTATGATTCACGTAGGCCTTGATTTCGGCCAGCTTGCCCTCGCCCACAAACGTGCGGGTGTCGGGCTTTTCGAGGCGCTGCACAAAGCGCTTGGTAACCTGCGCCCCAGCCGTTTCAGCCAGAAAGGCGAGTTCATCAAGGTACTCCTGCGTGGTCGTGTCGGGCTGGCGTTTGTCGGGCACGGCTACTAGAACGGCTGTTTCGGCCACTACGGCTGTATTATAGGTGCCCGTTACGGGGTCGCGAGTGGGCTGGCTGCTGTCGGCGCTATCGGTGGTATTGTGCCGGTTGCTGGTGGTCGGGTTCCAGCTATGTGAGTTTGTCTTTTTTGCCATATCAGTAAGAGTAAGTTTTCAGCCGCTACAACGGCCGCTACGAGGCGTCGTTGAGTGGGTAGCAGCTAGTGTAAGGTGAGGGAGTATGCGGCTACCTGCTCAATTTCTTGTTCGGTGAGTTGGTCTTTGAACGCCGGCATTTTGCCCATGCCCTTGGTAACAATGTACACGCGCCCATTGCTATTTAGGTTGCTTTTGGTCAGGTCGCGGGCGCCATTATTTCCCAGCTTTCCATCGGGGCCGTGGCACACCACGCAGCGCTCCGCAAAAATCGCCTGGCCCGCGGCCAAGGCGTCCGTTTCTAAAGCGCCCAAAATTGCGGCCGGCGCGGCCGGATCAGGCGCGGGCAGCGGTGTGGGGGCCGACTGCACCGGATCGGCGGATTGGCAAGCCGCCACACTCACTAAAAAGCCCCCCAGCACCCACTGGCGCATTACATAAGCAGTTGATACTTTCATTTCTGGACCTATAACACACAAACGTCGCGCAAAGTACCATCGGTAATGTGCTTGGTTGCAATCTTTTCGCGTAAGGCCTTCTACCTTTGCGCCAAATTTTGCCTGCCTGATGCGCGTTGCTATTGTTATTAATACCTCTTGGAATATCTGGAATTTTCGCCGCAGCTTGGTGAAAGCGCTGCAGGCTGCCGGCCACGAAGTGCTGGCCGTAGCGCCCCCCGATGAATACTCCGCCCGCCTCGAAACTGAATTAGGCTGCCGCTTCGTGCCCATCCGCATGGAAAACAAAGGGACTAATCCGGTGAAAGATGCCCAGCTGACGCGGCGCTTCTATAAGCTCTACCGCCGCGAACGGCCCGATGTAGTGCTGCACTACACCATCAAGCCCAATATCTACGGCACCTTGGCCGCCAAAATGGCCGGTATTCCGAGCGTGAATAATGTGTCGGGTCTGGGTACGGTGTTCATTATCCGTAATATGGTGAGCCGAGTGGCGCTGGGCCTGTATCGGTTTGCGTTTCGGTTTCCGCAGCGGGTATTTTTTCAGAACAACGATGACCGCCAGCTTTTTCTGCAGCACGGCCTTGTACAGCCTCATATAACGGACCTGCTGCCTGGCTCCGGCGTAGATACTAAGCGCTTTCGACCTGCTGCAGAATTCGTTCGGCAGCAGCCCTTTACGTTTCTGATGGTAGCCCGAGTGCTGTATGAGAAAGGTGTGGAAGAGTATTTTGAGGCTGCCCGTTTGGTACGCGCCGCAGTGCCCGGCACCCGCGTACAGTTGCTCGGCGGCGTAGATGAGTCGGGAAATATTGGAGTAAAGCGCACGGTACTGGATGAATGGCTCCGCGCCGGCCACATTGAGTATCTGGGTACTTCCGATAATGTGGCCGAACACTTGGCCCAGGCCGATGCAGTAGTGCTGCCCTCGTACCGCGAAGGCACTCCCAAAACCTTATTGGAAGCTGCGGCCATGGCGAAGCCCATCGTTACGACTGACGTGCCGGGCTGCCGAGAAACCGTAGAAAATGGCGTGAATGGCCTGCTCTGCCAAGTGCGCGACGCCGCAGATTTGGCCGCCAAAATGCTTCAGATTCTACGCCTCAGCGACACCGAGCTGGCTACCATGGGTCGCGCGAGTCGCCGGCTCGCCGAGCAGAAGTTTGATGAGCAGCTGGTGTTGGATAAGTATCTGCGCGTAGTAGCCGAGGTGGATAAGCAACGTGCGTAAGCTGCCCGATACCTATAGTTTAAGATTAAATTGAATAGAAATAATGGAAATTAAAGAACACGCCATCAGCGGCGTTTTTGAATTTACGCCGCGCGTATTCACCGATGCCCGGGGGGCTTTTTTTGAGTCGTTCAGTGCCCGGCAGTTGGCTACGGTTGGCATCACAGACGAGTGGGTGCAGGATAATCAGTCATCCTCGGCGCGCGGGGTGTTACGGGGCCTGCATTTTCAGAAGCCACCGTACGCCCAAGCCAAGCTAGTGCGCGTAGCTGCCGGTCGCGCGCTTGATATCATCGTGGATATCCGATCCGGTTCGGCTACTTACGGCCAGCACCTTAGCGTGGAGTTAGATGCGCAGCGCTGCAATGTGCTGTACGTGCCCATCGGCTTTGCCCACGGCTTTGTGGCGCTCGAAGACGACACGCTGTTTCTGTATAAGTGCTCTAACTACTACCACCCCGGATCCGAGGGCGGCCTGCATTGGAACGACCCCACGCTTAACATTGACTGGCAGGTAACCAACCCTAATGTATCGGATAAGGATCTGATACTGCCGTTTTTCAAGGATTTCGCGAGTCCTTTTTAGAAAGCATCACTACACGGAAGAAAAGCCGCTCACGCCGATAGTTCTGGCGTGAGCGGCTTTTCGGGTTTCCGGGGAAAGCGCTACAGCAGCTCCACCAGCGTTTCCAAGCCCATTCCTCGGGACCCTTTTACCAGAATCTGAGAGCCGACTGGGGGGCTTTTTTGCAGCCACGCGGCGGCTTCGGCCTTGGTCGGAAAATAATGAAAGGCTGCATTCGCATCGGCGGCATAGCGCATATCGGTGCCGCAGAGCACGATGGTATCCAGATTTTGCTTCGCCAGCAATTGACCTAAGGCGCGGTGCTCGGCCTCGCTTTCCGGGCCCAATTCAAACATATCACCCAGAATCACCATTTTTTGCCCCCCGCCGGGCCGGGCCGCGAAGCTACCTAGCGCCGCCGCCATCGACGACGGATTGGCATTATAGGCATCCAGAATGATTTCGTTGTGAGCGGTGCGCACCAGCTGAGAGCGGTTGTTGGTGGGCGCGTAGCTAGCCAGCGCCTCGGCTATGTCGGCGGCGGGTACACCAAAAAAGCCCCCCACTGCGGCGGCGGCGGCCAAATTAGGGAAGTTATAGCTGCCCGTGATTTGCGCCTCTACCGTAGTGCCATCAAAGAGCCGAATAACTACTTGCGGATCGGTGCTTAGCAGCTCGGCCGGATAGGTGTCGGTGGGGCCGGGGTAGGTAATCACGTGGCTGATATTGGCCGCCAACGCTGGCAGCTTAGGGTCGGCGGTGTTTAGAAAGGCCGTACCGCCGGTCGCTGCCAGAAAGGCGAATAGCTCGCCTTTGCCTTTGGCTACGCCTTCCTCGCCCCCAAACCCTTCCAGATGCGCTTTGCCAATGTTGGTAATCAGGCCGTGGGTTGGCTCGGCTAGCTCGCTCAACATTGCAATTTCGCCTTGGTGATTGGCTCCCATTTCCACGATGGCCAACTCATGCTCATCGGGCTGAATGCTGAGTAGCGTAAGCGGCACCCCAATGTGATTGTTGAGGTTGCCCCGGGTGTACTGCACCCGATAGCCCTTGCTCAATACGCTGTTAATGACTTCTTTGGTCGTAGTCTTGCCATTGGAGCCCGTGATAGCCAGCACTGGAATGCGAAGCTGCCGCCGGTGGTGCTGGGCCAGTTGCTGAAGCGCCTCCAGCGGGTCGGCGGCGTAGGTGTATCGGTCAGGGTCGGTAGCAACCAGGTCCGCATCGTCCACGACGGCGTAGCGGGCGCCTTTGGCCAAAGCCTGGGGGGCAAAATCGCGGCCTCGGAAGGTGGGGCCATTCAAGGCAAAAAACAGGGTGCCCTCCTGAGCCTGCCGCGAGTCGGTGCTGACGGCCGCGCACTGTTGAAACCGAGTGTAAAGGGCCGCTATATTTTTCATGAATGTTGGTCGAAACTTAGGGACGAAATCTGGGTTCTTACTCGTTACTTGTACTGTATGCTGCTACCTACTCGCTCCCGCTGGTTACTTGTGCTATTCTTAATGCTCCCGGCGCTCGGAGCGTGGGCCCAATCGGGGGTACCGTTTGGATTTGAGCAGCGGGCGGTGGCAAAAGTAACGCACGGCTCCCAGACGCTGGCTAACCCGTGGGTTGGGGGGCTAAATTCGCCTCAGTTCTCCGCAATCGACCTGAATAACGATGGTCAATCGGACCTGTACATCTTTGAGCGGCAAACTAATCGGTCCCTCACTTACCTTAATGTAGCGGCTCCTGGCGGTGGGCGTGCTTGGCAATATGCGCCTGAGTACGAAGCTTTATTCCCCACGGACCTGCTCAACTGGGTGCTGCTCCGCGACTACGACTGCGACAATCGGCCCGACATCTTCACCTTCGCCAACGGTGGCGACATCCGTGTATTTCGCAACGTAGCGGGCGCGTCCGGTCGGCCTTCTTTCGAGCTGGTCAGCAATCAGCTTACGTTTTTCAATAACACCACCAACAACGGCAACATCGTAACGGGCAGCTCCAATCTGCCTGCTATTCAGGATGTAAACGGCGACGGACGGCTGGATATTCTCAGCTTCGACTTTGCCAGCAGCACCCGCGTGGAGCTCTATTTGAATACGGCCGCCGGCAACTGCGGTAATTTGCAGTTTCGGCAGGAAGCCGACCGATGGGGGAATTTCTCGGTGTGCTTGCCAGGGTGCAGTACGTTTGCCTTCGGCAGCCAGACCTGTCCGGGGGGCAAACCTACTCACACCACAGGCTCCAATCTGCTGACGTTGGACCTCGATGGCGACGGCGACCAGGATATTCTCACGGCCCGCGATGCTTGCCCCGAGCTGGTTAGCCTCACCAATCAGGGCACGGCCGCCGTGGCCAATATGACCAGCGCCAGTCTCAATACTAATTTTCCATCGGCCGCCGCGCCGGTGCGGGTAATCAACTTTCCGGCTGGTTATTACCTGGATGTGACCTTCGACGGCCGCCCCGATTTAATTGCTGCCCCAGCCCTTTTCGATAACCACGACCAGGTGAGCACGACGCAATCGGTGCGACTGTATGAGAACGGCAGCGCCACTGCCGTGCCCAGTTTCACGCTGCGCCAACCCGATTTTTTGCAAGGTGAGATGATGGATGTAAGCGAAGCCGCAGCACCTGCTTTCGGTGACCTCAGCGGCGACGGCCTACCGGACATGGTGGTGGCTGGCACCGATCGGCGCGCTGCTGGCTACGCTACTTATCTGCACTATTATCGCAATATAGGTACCGCTACTGAGCCTAATTTTCAGCGCGTCAGCGATGATTATCTGGCCTTAGGGGGCAAAAAATACACAGGCATCAAGCCGGTCTTAGTCGACTTAAACCGTGATGGGGCGCTTGATATGGCCTTTTCGGCTACCACCGGAACCACCAGCCAAGTGTTGTATGTGCTCAACCAAGCGGCAACCGGGCAGCCCGCCATCTTTGATGTAGCGCAAGCTACGGCCATTGCTAATATGCCCAACCGCGCCCACGATGCGCCCTGCTTCACCGACGTAGACGGCGACGGCAACCTCGACTTGCTGCTCGGTACTAATGTCAACACGGCTACTACGGGCACGGCGCGCTACGGCATTCAATATTTCCGTCACAACGGAAGCGCGTCGCTGGCGCAGGCTTACACGCTGAGCACGGCTACTTTTGGGCAAATCCAGAGTGCCGCTGGCAACTTGCACCCCACCGTAGCAGACTTCGACGGCGACGGAAAACCTGACTTGCTGACGGCTGATGCCAGCGGAGAGCTGCGGTTTTACGCCGATTTTCGGACCCAGCTTCTTACGCCTGCCACTCCATTTGTTGGCCGGGCTGACATTCTATACAACGGACTGCTGAATACGTATCGGCCAACCCAGTTGGGCGTGCAGCGGAGTGCGGAAGGCAAAAACCGTGTGGCGCCCGCCGCGGCTGATCTGAACGGCGACGGCGCGCCCGAGCTTTTGGTAGGAATGGAAGGTGGTGGCATAACTGCTTTCGCCGCCCGTGGCCGCGTGCTCAGCACCACTCCGGCTGCCGAGGCCGCCCTAGAACTTCGTCTGTTTCCCAATCCGGCTACCGGCACTACCAGCCTCGAAGCGGCTCAACCCGTTCGTCTGACGGTATTTGACCTCACGGGCCGCCGCATTCATACCGCCGCTGCGCCCGCTCGCCGCCATACCCTCGACCTGACCAACGTAGCCGCTGGGGTGTATTTGGTGCGTGCCGAAAGCGTAGATGGCGAAATGGCTGCCGTCCGACGCCTTTTAGTGCGTTAATAGGCTGTTTGTTGATAAAAAAGCCCCCACGCTAGCCTCAATGGCCGCTGGGGGGCTTTTTTGGTCTGATATCACTTAACCGCTACTGGCTGACCGATCATGAATTCATCGGCGTCGAGCAGGGCGGGGAAACGTTCTCGAAAAGCGTCTAAATCTTTGCGGCGTAGGGTGCGGGTGATGCCCGTCTCCTGGTTGCCGACTTCTACCAGATACTCGCCGCTCATGTCAAGCAGGGCGGAATCGCCGGCGTAGGCGTGGTCGTTGCCATCAATACCAACGCGGTTTACGCCCATGGTATAGGCTACGTTTTCAATAGCGCGGGCCCGCAATAAGGTCATCCAGGCCATCCGTCGAACTGCCGGCCAGTTAGCTACATACAGCAGCAAATCGTAAGGAGCTGCGGCCGGATTCCGACTCCAGACGGGGAAGCGCAAATCGTAGCATACCAGGGGACAAATGCGCCAACCGCGCCACTCCTCTATTAGCAATGTATTGCCGGCTGCATACACGTTGTGCTCACCCGCCATCCGGAACAAATGCCGCTTATCGTAGTGGCTGAGCGTTCCGTCGGGTCGTGCCCAAATCAGGCGATTATAATACTGTCCGTCTTCGTGGATAATCAAGCTGCCTGTCACCACAGCGTTTCGACTCTCGGCGGCGGCCAACAGCCAAGCGACGCTTGGCCCATCCATGGTTTCGGCCAGCTCGGCGGCCTTCATAGAAAAGCCCGTCGTAAACATTTCCGGCAGCACAATGAGGTCCGTGGCCACCGGCAGATCCTGAATATAGCGTAGCAGCCCGTTTCTATTCGCCTCGGGGTCATGCCATTGCAGGCTGGCTTGTATAAAAGAAACCGTCAGATCAGTCACGGGAGCAACAGGGTAAAAGGGTGTTTATACTAACGTAAAAACTACGTATTAGTAGCACCAATATCGTGCCTTTTAGAATAATGTATATATATTTTTTAATTATTTAATGACGCTTACCATGTGTGCAAGCGCTGAGCTGCGGCGGTTAATGTATCGGGCTGTTTAGCAAAGCAAAAACGAACAAGCCCATGATCAGTGCCATCATGATAAAAGGCAGAAACGGGCACTACTGCCACCCCAGCCTCGCGGGTAAGGCGGCGCGCAAAGCTGACATCGTCTTCGCCGGGCGCAATAGCATCGTAGCGGGCCAGCTGAAAGTAGGCGCCCTGTGTCGGCAATAGTTCAAAGCGGGTCGGCGCCATCAGCTTTACAAACAGGTCGCGCTTTTGCTGATAGAAATCTGGCAGCGTCTCGTAATGAGCAGCATCAGCCAACACATCGGCCAGCGCATGTTGGGTCGGCGTACTAACACTAAAGGTTACAAACTGATGCACCCGCCGCAGCTCCGCCGTAAGTAGTGCCGGCGCTACGCAATACCCCACTTTCCAACCCGTGGCATGGTAAGTCTTGCCGAATGACGACAACACAAAGCTCCGTTCGGTCAGTGCTGGGTACTGCAACGCACTGTGGTGCGCCTGTCCGTCGAAGGTCATGTGCTCGTACACTTCGTCGCTGAGCAGCAGCGTGGGCGTATCGGTGAGCAGGGTGGCTAAGTGTTGCCAATCGGCATCGGTGAGCACGGCGCCGCTCGGGTTGTGTGGCGTATTCACGAGCATTAGGCGAGTGCGTGGCGTAAGAGCAGCAGCTACCCGTTCCCAGTCGGGCCGAAAGTCAGGCAGCAGCAATGGTACATACACGGGCACTCCGCCCTGCAAACGAATAGCTGGGCCATATAAATCATAGGCCGGTTCCAGCACCAGCACCTCGTCGCCGGGTCTCACCACGGCGGCCAGCACGGCATACAGCGCTTCGGTGGCCCCACTCGTAATTGTAATGTCGGTATCGGGGCTGGGGGGCAAAATGCCGTAGAGCTGCGCGGTTTTCCGGCTGATCAGCTCGCGCAGGCGGGGCAAGCCCGGCATGGGGGCGTATTGGTGGTGCCCGCTGGTGCGCGCATGCTGGGCCAGCGCCTCCGTAAGCACCTGCGGCGGATCATAATCGGGAAAGCCTTGCGCCAGATTGATAGCCCCGCATTCGGTGGCCAACTGCGACATGACGGTAAAAATGCTGGTGCCAACATCGGGCAGCTTGGACGCAAAGGCGGGTAAAGCCATACAATCAATAAAAGATCTGGAAGAAGAAATCTTCGCCAAAAGGACCCAGGCTGAGTCCGACGAAAACACGGTAGTGCGGCAAATAGGCCTTAAGTTTACGCAGCCCAGCCCACATTATCAGAAGCGGGTGGCTTCGTTTAGCCTCAATAAAAAAGCCCCCACATAATGCGTGGGGGGCTTTTTTGCTATAGTACTCAAGCACATACCTATAGCGGCGACTTTAGCAGCTTCGGAAACAGCTTGCGAAACTTCTCCACTTTAGGAGTCGATACTGACTGTACATACGGCTCATTGGGGTGCAGTCGGAAGTAGCCTTGGTGGTAATCTTCGGCGGGCCAAAACTCCGTAAAGGCCGTTACCTGGGTCACGATGGGGTTAGGATACTGCTTGGCGGCATTCACGCGCTGAATGGCGGCCGTAATCTGTTCTTTTTCCTGCGGCGTGCGATAAAACGCTACCGACCGATACTGCGCGCCCGCATCGGGACCTTGGCGGTTGAGCGTGGTGGGGTCGTGAGCGGCGCGGAAAAAAACATCGAGCAGCGTGGCGTAGCTCACCTGCTTAGGGTCGTAGTAGATTTGAATCGCTTCGGCATGGCCGGTGCGTCCGCTGCCTACCTGCTCGTAGGTGGGCTTTTTTTCGGGTCCGCCCGCGTAGCCCGACACAACCTCGCGGACACCTTTTATTTCCTCAAATACCTCTTCGGTGCACCAAAAGCAGCCGCCAGCCAAGGTAGCAACGGCCAAGCCCTGCATATTAGTCGGTGCTTTGCCAGCCGTAGAGCGGGTAGGCTGGGCATCCGAGCGATTCTGTGAACAGGCCGCTGCTGTTAGTAGCAAACCCAATAAGTAAACTTTCAAGTGACGTATCATACCGTAATGTACGTAGCACACCCTTGCTCGGACGCGCTGGTAATGTCTGTTAGGTCAAAAATCTATGTAGATCTAAACTCAACTGATAAGCTGCACTAGGTAAGCATCTTGAGCAGGAAAATTGTTTCGGTTCTGCCACAGTATGCTGACATGAAATAGAAATTATTGCTAGGAATAATTCAAAAAAATATATTCACCCAATCCAAAGCATCAAGTTATGCTAGCCGCACAAAACACACTTCGTTCTCTACAGGGCCTCCTGCATTTTCTAATCCTGCATGAAGCAGCCATTCCTAATGCTTAATTGAACTTATCCGATTCAATCAACCTATGATATCGGTACTGTCTAGGGTTGCTATCTTCTTTCGGGCTTGCTTGATGCAACTGTATAGCTTAATTATTGGCGTTAAAGATGAAGATAAGCGCGATGCAAGTTTGTTTTATTAGATGCGCGAGTATTATAACTAAACCATAATATAAATAATTCACTATGTGTTTAAGTGTGCTAAATTATTGTCCAAAAGCGTATTCTGATTCATAAGGTGCTACTGATAGATATCTCATTCGCCAGCTACAAGATTGGGCATTGTTATTGTTTTCCGGATATTATTATTGTTCAATAATAGACACAATGAGTTTGCTCACGCTGCTCGACGAGCCGCATCTTACCATCTCTTATGATAACCGCAATCAGTGGCTCTACACTGATTGGGTAGGTGCGCAGAATCTGCGGACGCTTCAGCTGGGGTGCGAGCAAATAGTAATGCATCTGCAGGCGGAACATTGCCGCAAGATTCTGAATGATAATACCCGCCTCAGCAGCATTCATTCACAAGCCAGAAGCTGGGTAGAGCAAGGCTTTCTGCAACAACTAGCCGCCGCTGGCCTGGAATATATGGCTTGGGTTTACTCGCTCGATTTCGATAGCCGGTTCTCCACTGATCTTACTTTATTGCGTAGCACCCAGCCAGTAGTAGTGGGATTTAATGATTTGGTGGCTGCATACGCCTGGCTCGAAAAATGTGAAGCCCATCCGTCCTCGCTTTTCATCGGATCATAACAATCTGATATCACCATTGATAACGTATGTGATAAAGCATCACGCCTAATTTTCAGACGTTTAGATAGTAACCCTGATTTCGACTTTCTATTGATCAGACTATTACTCTATTAGTTATACAATACTGCTATTTATATGGCTATGCACCTACTTTTCGACTCACCTCACCTCGTTATCTGGCACGACTGTACCAACCACTGGCTGTATGTAGAGTGGAGGGGGCAACAGCAGTTAGAGGTGATTAAGGAAAGCTGCAACTATGTGCTGCAGAATGTGCCGTTAACCGGCTTTAGTAAGATATTAAACGATAGTACACAGGCCGTAGGCAACTGGACGGCGGCTTCTGAATGGCTGGGTAGAGACCTGTTTCCTCTTCTTTCTGCCGTTGGGTTTACTCACATGGCATGGGTATATGCCACCGATTTTAACAGCCGCTTTTCTATCGACTCCACGCTGCGTTGCGCTACTGCCGGCCTAGCTATTGTCACCTTCGACGACCTAGATGCTGCCTGCACATGGTTGCAGCACGCTGACGAGTTGCACGCCGCCTAGTCAGCTTTTACAAAGCACTGTCTGCTGCCCTGAAGGTAGCCAGTGGTGTGGCCTGCTTGGCAGCGTAGAGTTGCAACGTGTTGCCGCTGATTTCGAAGCGAGTGGTTTGTTCTAGTACGCTCAGATAGCGCATTTCTACCTCTATTGCTTGATTGCTGCGTCGCATCATCGTGCTGATAATGCGCGGAATAGCTTGCAGACGAGTGCTGATCGAATGTTCAAAGGCTCCCTGATAGTGCGCCTCTTTGGTAATTGCCGGGCTTGGCAAAACTAACTCAGGACGTGCCGCTGGCTGAAGGTAGGGCAGGGGCTTGCCATCGAGGGTGCTTAACACCCAGTGAGTAGGGGGATAATGCGTGGCAGGTAGCTGATTACTAGTGGTGTAGCCGCCAAAGCCTAGTCCTGCGGCAACACACGCCCAGGAGAAAAAGCGAAGTAGCATAAGCACTGTTTACATGTCATTTAGGTTCAGCAGCAGGAGCCTGAAGCGCGCCACATCGTTGCATAACGTAGAAGATACAAGGGTGTGTTTTTCGTAAGTGGGTTACTTTAAGTTGCTTATATAGGGATAAATGTTTGCCGGGGCGAGCTTCATTGGCTCCAATCGCACTTTTAGAGTAAGAAGGCGGAGGCCAATTTCAGCCTTAATTCAGAGCAAGATGGACGCTTGCTTTCCGGTGACTGCTGAAGTTTATTGCAGTAGTCAAATCCCTATGATGCTGAAACACTTTCTGGCGGCCGTGCTGCTTCTGCTAACGGCTTGCCTCACGCCGGCGCGGGCCCAAATCTTGCCATTGCTAGACCAGAATCCACCGTCTTTGCGCTGGTATCAGGTGCGCACTCCGCATTTTCAGGTATTATACCCGGCGGGCTTTTCGGCGCAGGCTCAACTCACGGCGCGGCGCCTAGAGCAGGTATATGCGCCAGTAAGCGCCTCGCTAGAGCGTGAGCCGCGGCCGCTGACGGTTATCTTACAAACCCAGACTACCATTGGGAATGGCTTTGCTACAGTATTACCCCGGCGCTCCGAGTTTTATACCACGCCCCCGCAGGACCCATTCCTAACCGGTACCCTCGACTGGCTCGACCAGCTAGCAATCCATGAGTTTCGGCATATTGTGCAGTACGACAAGGGGTTGCAGGGTATCACCAAGCTGGCTTATTCGCTCTTCGGCAATGGGGCGCTAAGTACCGCGACTATTGGTATGCCCGACTGGTTTTTTGAGGGTGATGCTGTGGGCACCGAAACCCTGCTGACGCGTAGTGGGCGGGGCCGCATTCCTAATTTTGATATCAGCCTGCGGGCGAATTTGCTGGCCGGTCGGCGCTTCAACTACAGCAAGGCCGTGGGGGGCTCTTACCGCGATAATGTGCCTAATCATTACGTGCTAGGCTACTTTCTCACCACTAATCTTAAGCGGACCATTGGCCCCGCCGCCTGGAGTCAGGTGCTCAACCGTTACTACCGCTTTCCGGTCTATCCGTTCTCCTTTTCCAATAGCCTGCGCCGTACGGCTGGGGTGCGGGTAGAGGATTTGTATGCTCGCACCATGAGCGAGGTCGACTCTATATGGCGGGCGCAGCAGCAGGGCTTGCAGCTAACGGAAGCTACTTCTTATCCTGTCGCCGCTGACCCCAAGATCTTCACGCAGTACCGGTATCCGCAGTATGTAACTGATAGCACAGTGCTGGCGGTAAAAACTGGCCTAGGCGATATTTCTCAGATCGTGCTGCTAAATAAGCAGGGCCAGGAAAAGAAGGTGTTTGTGCAAGGCCTGGTAAATAACCCCGAAATGCTATCGGTGGGGGGCGGACGGGCCTGCTGGCTGGAGTTTCGGTACGACGCGCGCTGGGGACAACGGGTTTATTCCGAAATCAGAGTGCTCGATCTGGCGTCGGGCCAACTTACCCACCTTACGCGGCGCAGCCGTTACACCGCCGCCGCCCTTTCCAGTGATGGACAGCGCTTAGTGGCCGTGCGCAGCGACTCGGCTTACCAGAACCGCTTAGTGGTGCTCGATGCCCGCTCCGGCCAGGAACAGCGCGTACTGCCAAACCCTACCAATGACTTGTACATTCAGCCCCGCTGGCTGCCCGACCACCGCACCGTAGCGGCCGTGCTGCTCAAGTCGGGGGCAAAACATTAGCTCTTATCGATACCGAAACCGGCCAAACTCGCGAACTGCTGCCCATAGCTAACAACAACCTGAGTCATCCGCAGCCGGGGGGCAATTTTGTGTTCTACAACTCACCGCAGTCGGGCATCGACAATGTGTATGCGGTTGAAATCAGCACAGGGGAGGTGAAGCAGGTTACCTCGCGGCCACTGGGAGCATATCATGCCGCCGTTTCCCCCGACGGGCAACGTCTGGCCTTTCATGATTTTCGGGTAGAAGGTGCCCGCGTGGCCGAAATGCCGCTGGAGCCTGCACGTTGGACGGCGGCCTCGGCTGCGCCTGTCATGCCGTCCGCCTACACCGACCCATTGCTCACACAGGAGCCCGGCGTAGGCACTATTGGGGCTGTGGTACCCGATTCTGGAACGGTGCAGCCTAGCTTGGCGGTAAGCCGCTATAATCGGTTCAACCATTTATTCAACGTGTTTAGCTGGGGGCTGGTACAATCGCCAGATGGCCAGGGCGTCCGATTGGGCGTTCGTTCCCAGGACTTGCTGAGCACCACAGTAGCCGTGGCCGGCGTGGGCTTCGACCAAACTGAACGCACCGGCAACGTCTTCGCGGACCTCAGCTACCAGGGTTTTTTGCCTGTGCTTGATCTGAGGGTACAGCATGGGTCACGCCGCACCACCGGCTTTGTGGATCGGCGCGCGCCACTCGATAGTGCCAGCGCCGACCGGTGGCGCTACACCCAATTCACTACCGGCGTACGACTGCCGCTCAACTTTACGCGCTCCAAATACCTGGAAGGCCTTACCCTGGGCGCCCATTACAGCCAGCAGCAGGTACGTGATTATGACTTACGGACCCGCCGCCTGTCAGAGGTTGGGTTCGGGGGCTCTTTGCACATCGTGCAGTACAGTCTGAGCTATTATCATCAACTCCTGCAAAGCCGCCGTGACGTAGGGCCACGCTGGGGCCAGAACCTGAGCGCAGTGTGGCGCACTACTCCTTTTAGGGCTGGCCTACAGGGCAATCAATGGGGGGTGCAGGGAAACCTGTACTTTCCGGGAGTGCTCAAACATCATTCGCTGCGCCTGCGTGGGGGCTACCAATATCATGATCAATCGCAGTATCAGTTCAGCTCTCTGATTGCGTATCCTCGTGGCCAATCATATGTGAGCTTTGATAAGTTGCGAACGGGCAGCGTAGAGTATCGCCTGCCCGTAGCCGACACGCACTGGACGCTGGGGCGCTGGCTGTACATTCAGCGCATCAAGGCGGGGGCTTTTTGGACGTAGCTTCCGGGCAGCGGGAGTTAGCCACCGACCAAGGACCACAAACCTTCCGCAGCAGCTATACCACCGCCGGCCTCGACGTGACCTTTGTGTTTAACCCGATGCGTTTGCGTACGCCACTAGAAGTGGGCGTTCGGTCCATTTACAATTTGCGCACTAACCAGTGGGAGGTGCAGCCCCTGGTGCTTGATATCGGGTTTTAAAGCAAGCGGCAAGATGGCTCGCGCCGATACGCAACGTTACAAATCTTGTTATTGTGAAAACAAACTGGGTTATGTACAGCTTTTAGCTTTACTTTTCGCCTTTCGCTCTCTTCCAAGGGCTTCACAACGACTTGTTGCCTGAAACGCCCCAACTATTGCATAACTGACTATGGCGCTTCGTTTACTGTTTGAAAGTAAAGACATTACCATTTATTACGACTATACGAATGAATGGCTTCATGTAGAATGGCAGAAGAACCAAGATATGGAGTCGGTGCAGGCCGGGGCTGGGAAGATGCTAGAGTGTATGCGGCAGGAGCAATGCCATAAGGTGCTCAATGATAACCGTTTGGTAGAGACTATGTGGTCGGATGCTTCGGAGTGGGGGGGCAAAGTTTGGCTGCCGGCTATGGCCGAAGCTGGGTTGCAGTATTTTGCTTGGGTGTATTCGCCCAACCTGTATAGCCGCCTTTCCACCGACCTGACCTTGCAGCATGCCCCAGCGGTAGGCCCGATAGTGTTTACCTTCGATAACATCGACACGGCCAGCGCCTGGCTGCGGCAGATGTAATCCTACGAGATAAGAGCAACGAGACACAAAAAGCGTCAGGAAGCATTTCCTGACGCTTTTTGGTTGTAATCAGCTGTTGTGCTAGTTGGTGGTGCTGCCCGAAGTAGAGCCGGATTTGCCTCCCAACTTGATGGGCTGCTTGGAGTTTTTGTCCACCATCTCCTGATTGGTCGAACCCGTGGGCTTTGTGGTGCCCGGAGAAGCGGGGCGGGATTCTTTCAGGACACGCCGGCTCGACTCCGACATGGTGCCGGTAGGGCTCGTGCGATTTTCGGGCTCCAGGGTGCTGTTTTGCGTCTTTTTGCTTTGAGTCTTGGCTGGAGTGGCTTTTTTGGGTGGGTAGGAGGCCGCGGGCGAGGTATTAGACACGCTCGTTTCGGGGCGGGTAGAAGAGCCACCTGACGAGGTGCCCTGGGCCGCCGCCGTTGAAAAGCCAGCCACGCAGGCCACGATGAATGCAAAAGCAGTTTTCATAAAAATATAAGAGGGGTGAGAAATAGACACGCATAAGCTCAACACTATATGCTTAGTACCAATCTCTTACGCGTATAAGCTGCTTGTGTTTTAGCCGATAGGCAGCGAGAGTGGCTCCTGTTGAGCTTAATCAGCGGACCTGATGAGTAATGGCTGTAAGCGCGGCTGAGGCACCCAAATACCTATGGGAGCGGCTTCTGCTGGCCGGCAATACCACGTTTTCCTGTGGGCGAACCACACTAAATAACGGGTGTCGAAGCAGAAAAAAGCCCCCCAGACCAGCATTTTGAAAGGGTGACGTGCCCGCTACCCCTGCGCAAAACAGGGCGTTAGGGTAAGATGCTGGAGGCGGAATACTACTTGCGGCAGTAGTACCACCCGCGACCCAATCGGGCCAGCTTGCGCGGCATAAGCATAGGCAACGACGGAAAAACACTTCGAACTTTAGTCAATCAACACATTTTGAGGCATAAACGCAAGCCCAACCGGAGACGAGCAACCCTGAATTTGCCCCCCGGTTGGGCTTGCTGACCTACACGGAATTCTTAAGGCTGAGCAGTACCTGATACTAGCTCAACATTGCACTATATTCGAACACTTTTATCCTCCTTTATTCTGTATTAATAGGTTTATGCTGCTTCGTAAAGCGTTATCAACGAGAGTTATTATTTGTCTGCTGGTTGGAATAATTGGTGGCTTTCAAGTAGCCCCGGCCGATGACTTTGTGCGTCAGGCCATTGCTCGACTCCAGAGTTTTTACATTGGGAGCTTTCCCGAAAAAAGCTACATCCACACCGACAAGGCGTTTTATGCCGTGGGTGAGACTATTTGGCTAAAGGCCTACCTGGTAGATGCCGCCCTGCACCGGCCTGATACCGTAAGCCGGGTGCTGTACGTTGACCTGGTTGCCCCCGACCAGCGCGTGGTAGCTCAGCGCGTACTGCGCCTGAATCAAGGCACGGCCGCCGCCGACTTCGAGTTAGCCGATAGCCTAGCCCAGGGAATGTACACGGTGCGCGCTTACACTAACTGGATGCGCAACTTCAGCCCCGACTACTTCTTCTCCAAGCGTGTGCCCGTATGGCAGGCGGCTACCTCGTTGGGTACAGGCTCAGCCGCTAGGTCCGGCGCGAAAGCCAGAGTACGCAAAACTGCCGCAGCCCCTAAGGCCAAAACGGATGTGCAGTTTTTCCCCGAAGGAGGCAATCTGGTAGCGGGACTACCTACTGTGGTTGCCTTCAAAGCCACTGATGAATACGGCCGCGGCGTAACTGTAAGCGGGCAGCTAACCGATGATCAGGGACAGGCGGCGGGCTCTTTTAAAAGTCTTCACGCGGGCATGGGCACTGTATTGCTGACGCCCCAGCCAGGCCGGCAATACAAAGCAGCAGTGGTGCTGCCGGGGGGCGCCCGCGCCGAGTACCCGTTGCCCGCCGTGGCCCCCAGCGGCTTGGTGCTGAAGGTTACGCAAACCAAGGAGTTTGTGTACGTAGGCGTGCAGCGCCAAACGGCGGCGGGCACTGCCGCCGCGCCCGCCGAAAATGTGACGCTGCTGGCTCACGTACGCGGCACGGTAGCCTACGCCGCCAAAGGCCAGCTGACCGGCAGCGAAGGTTATGCAGCCCGTATTCCGAAAGCCAAATTCCCGACGGGAGTAGCGCATTTCACCCTGTTCGATGGGCAAGGTGTGGCGCAAGGTGAGCGGTTGGCATTTATTGATGCTCAGCCCAGCCTGCAGGTGCGCATCACCCCGGACAAGCCTACGTATGCTCCCCGCGAGAAAGTAAACCTGACGGTAGCCGTAACCGATGGTGCCGGTCAGCCTGTAGCGGCCCAGTTGTCATTGGCCGTAACTAATGCGCTGGCAACGGGGATGAATGAAGCGCCCGAAACGACTATTCTGACGCAGTTGCTGCTGACCTCCGATTTGCAGGGCTACGTGGAAAACCCAGGCTACTATTTCCAGAATAAAACCCCCGAAACCGAACAGGCGCTTGATCATCTGCTGCTCACCCAAGGCTGGCGGCGGTTTGTGTGGAAAGAGATTCTGGCCGATAAAAAGCCCCCAGACCCTTTGCGCTGGAGCAAGCGCTAAGTATAGGTGGGCAGGTGGTGCGCCCCAATGCCAAAGCCGCGGGCGTTAGTCAGCTTACTATTTTTCAAATGGGAGCTACGGGCGGAATGGCCGTGGCCAGTACCGAGCCCGATGGGAGCTTTCTGCTTACTGGCTTTCAGGGCAAAGACACGGCTCGCGTGGTGGTGCAGGCTCGAAAAGAGAAAGGTGGCAGCAACCTGCTTATAAAGCTGAACCCGCGCTGGCCCGAGGTGACGGCCCTTACTTGGCCATTGCCCGCCGAACCAGAGCCAACCGTCACGGCGTATCTGCAGCAGAGCCAAAAGCAACAGAAGGCCGAGCGCCAGTATCGGGCTGATACGGCCAAAACCATTATGCTGAAGGGCGTGACGGTGGCGGGCCGCAAGCCTACGCCGCCCCCCGATGCGCGCCGCATCTATTCGCAGGCCGACGCGGTGCTTCGGCCAGACGATATTCCGGGCAGCAGCTCTTTTTTTAGCGTATTGCAGCTTATACAAGGGCGAGTGGCCGGGGTTCAGGTAACTGGCTCGGCTCCTAATTTTCAGGTGCAGATCAGAGGCGCTAGCTCTATTACCGGAAGCAACGCACCGTTGTTCGTTCTGGATGGTATTCCGGTTGATATCGATGCTATTAACACAATACCCGTTACGGATGTCGAAACCGTGGAAATATTGAAAGGGCCCTCGGCCGCTATTTATGGCAGCCGGGGTGCGGCAGGCGTCATTGCTATCTTTACCAAGCGCGGCAACTCCAACTACGACTACTCCAAAACGTCGGCTCCGGGAATCGCAACCGCAGTGATTCCGGCTTATTATCAGGCCCGTGAATTCTACGCGCCGCGCTACGAAACGGCGGCCCGCCCCGCGCAGCCACGCCCCGACTATCGGAGCACCACACTTTATTGGGCACCCACGCTGCGCACCGACGCCACCGGCCAGACGCAGGTATCGTTCTACTGCTCCGACGACGCCAGCACGTTTCGAGTGGCCGTGGAAGGCTTGTCGAATGCCGGCATGCCCGGCGTCGGTACCGGAGAGTTTAAAGTAGGCAACTAAAAAAAGCCCCCCGACCACCGTCTGGGGGCTTTTTCGTGGCTATGCAGGCGGTAAGGCAGCTAGCGCACGACCCGGAGGCGGCTGCCAGCGGCAATAGGAATCTCTTTTATTAAAATAAAATCGGCGGCTGTGGCGGAGTCGCGGGCAGGACGGCGGAGCACCTGCAAAATGGTGTCGTTGGCGCGTAGGATGGCTACGTCGGTACCGGTGGTAGTGAGGTCGGAGGTCCGAAACCCGAGCAGGGCACCTTCCGGAAACGCCCGCTCCGCCAGGCTGTCCAGCACCGTAGCCCGGCCATCGAAGGTGCCAAGGGTCACTTGTTCCATGGGTGCCCCTTGCCTGGTCATCAGCAGCGCGGCCTGCGTAGCGGGTCCGGTTGGCTTGGGCGGAGCGTAAGGAAAGATGAGCCCTAAGAACAGGCTGTCGGAAACCGCTGGTGCCTCCGCTACCGAATCGGCTTTCCTGGCTTTAGCAGGCTCGGCCTGCTCCCGCGTCGACTTTTGACACGCAACCAGCCAGCCAACGGCCAGAACCGCGGCGCAAGGCAGAGCTTTTATTGAAAGTCGTGACACAGGTGGGAGTAGTAAATGATAGTGTATAACATACGGATTTACAGGTGATTGTGGCTATAAATCTGGGTAGAAAACACTGTTTTTTATAATTGGAAAGTGCAAGCGCTACCGTGAAGATGCAAAGCCTGCATTAGAGGCCATGAAGGTGGTTGAGAGCGTAGAAAGTAAACTTTTTGCCCCCCAGCGCGCTTATACTCACTTATCTTTTGCTCCCTTATTCTTTGAATATGAAAGTCGAAATCTGGTCCGATATCATGTGCCCGTTCTGCTACATCGGCAAGCGGAAGTTTGAAGCGGCGCTCGCCGAATTTGCCCCCCACAACGATGTGCAAGTGCAGTGGCGCAGCTTTGAGCTGGACCCCAATATGAAAACCAACCCCAACCAGAGCATCCATGAGCTACTGGCTGAGCGCAAGGGTATGTCGGTGGCGCAGGGCCGCCAGATGAATAATCAGATGGCCCAAACGGCCGCTGAAGTGGGCTTGGAGTTCAATTTCGACAAAACCATTCCGGCCAATACTTTCAACGCTCACCGCCTCATTCACCTGGCCGCCGCCCACGGCCGCCAGGATGCAGCCAAAGAACGCATTTTGTACGCCTACTTCACCGAAGGCCGGAATGTGGATGATCCTGCCACCCTCACCCAACTCGCCACCGAGCTAGACTTGCCCGCAGCGGAAGTAGCCCAGCTTTTTGAAACTGACGCTTATGCTCAGGAAGTACGCCACGACGAATACCAAGCCCGCCAGATAGGGGTGCGCGGCGTGCCCTTCTTCGTGTTCGACGACAAATACGCTGTGTCTGGTGCCCAGCCCAAGGAGGTTTTTCTGGAAGTGCTGGAGAAGGTGTGGGAAGAAAGCAATCCTAAGCCCACGCTCATCGCCGACGGCGCCACCTGCGGTCCGGATGGCGTGTGTGACTAACCTGCATCGAAAGAAAAAACCAAAACGGCCGCCCTGCATAGGGCGGCCGTTTTGGTGTGAGCCCTGGGGGGCTTTTTGAGAGCAGTGTCTGGTTACGCTTCCATCTGTAGGCTGTGCGGCTCACTTGCTACTCTCATCCCGGCGGAAGTGCCCTTGGCTCGCCGCAGCTTGTGATGATAGCTATACGAACCGCCCAGGATAATAAAGCCAATGAAGATAGGAGCCCACTGGCTAACCGGAACGCCGATGGCAATGTGGGAATACATGGCACCCGCCAAATCGAAAAAGAAACCGGCATACGCCCACTCCTTTAGCCGCGCGAAGCCGGGCGTAACTATCGCTACTACGCCCAAGGCCTTTGCCACGCCCAGAAAAGGCAGCAGATACGCCGGATACCCCAGAAACTTGAAGTAGGCAACGCTCTCGGGCGAGCTCATAATGTTCGGAATGGCGGAAGCCCCCATGAGAGCGGCTAGCAGACCCGTGAATACCCAATAAATGATCTTCAGCTTTTTCATCGTAGTACGTAGTTAGAAGGTTAGTTTTCGGTAGATCATTGCTTTGCTACAGCTAGTATTTCCTGTAAAAGCCAGGAGTTGCCATCGGGGTCGCGGAAGTAGGCGCACTTCATCGCGCCCGGAAATTCTTGGATGCCGCCCACCTCCACGCCCCGGCCTTGGAGTTCGGCGCGTGCTTCCGCTATGTCGGCTACTACCAAATGCAGCGCTTTCACGGCTCCCGGTATCATGCTCGAAATTTCGGGCATGCCGGTACCCATTACGATGGAGCAAGCCGAACCCGGTGGCGTCAGCTGCACCACCCGCATCGTGTCACTGGCCCGAACATCATGGTCTAGATTAAACCCGATTTTTTCGGTGTAGAAGGTCTTGGCGCGGTCCACGTCGGCGACGGGTATCGGCACGAGGGCAAGTTTCATGTCCATGGTCTTATAAGAATAGTAAGCTGAATGAGGGACTGCCAGCGGCTGGTAGTAAATAAGCGCCCTGGCCAGTGACGTAATAGCGAAGGCAAATACCCTTACTGTTGCACCGGTGCTTTATCGTGGTTCAGCAGCCAATCTATCCCAAAGCGGTCGGTGAGCATCCCGAATTTTGCCCCCCAAAAGGTGTCGTCCAGCGGCATCGTCACCTTGCCGCCATCCGAGAGCTTCCGGAACCAAGTCGTTATTTCCTCCTCGCTACTGCAGTTGAGCGATAAGGAAACGGTGTTGCCCCGCGTGATTTTTTGCCCCCCAGCGTCGGAGCCGAAGAGAAGCATATTCCCATTGGTCAGACTGGCATGCAGCACCCCATTTTGAGCATTGGCGGGCATGTGCTCAGCGGCGGGCGTACCGGCCACATCCTGAATCATCAACTCGCCGCCGAGGCACTGCTGGTAAAAAGTCATGGCTTCACGGCAGTTGCCGTCAAATGAGAGGTAAGGGCTGAGTTGGGAAGTTGTCATGAGCGATATAAGGCGACATTGTGTGTGAAATGCAGGCAGCGAAGTTGTTTTATAACTCAGCTAATTTATTTAGCTAAATTGGCGGAGGTTTGTGTGCTCTACGCCAACAATATTAGTAAAAAATGCGTTGGTTCAGCAGGGGCAAATGCGACCAAATCAGGGTTTATTGCGACATTAGACGTAGCTAGCCTACCTACCATGAAGCACATCACTATTCTGGTTCCTAAGGGAGCCATTTTGGGCAGCATTGAAGGCCCGCGGTTGGTATTTTCGGAGGTAAATGCGCTGTTGCAGCGCATGGGCAAACCTACTTTGTTCACTATTCAGCTGGCCGGCCTCACCAACGAAACGCCCGTGTGCGGCGGCATGTATTCGGTGTACACCAAAACGCTGATCCAGGATATTGCCCACACCGATCTGGTTGTTATTCCCGCCATCGACGGTGATATAAGGCAGGCACTGGACAACAACCGCGACTTCATCCCCTGGATACTGGCGCAGTATAACCGCGGGGCTGAAGTAGCTAGTTTGTGCATGGGGGCGTTTATTCTGGCCTCCACGGGCCTGCTAAAAGGCCGGGAATGTACCACGCACTGGGCCGCCGCCAACGACTTTCGGCGCATGTTTCCGGAGGTGAAGCTGGTCGAGGATAAGCTCATCACTGATGAGCACGGCATTTATTCCAGCGGGGGGGCTTTTTCTTACCTAAATCTGGTGTTGTACCTGGTGGAAAAGTACGCCGGCCGCGACATGGCTATTGCCTGCGCCAAAGTATTCCAGATCGATATTGAGCGCGTCAGCCAATCGGCTTTTATCGTGTTCAACGGCCAGAAAGAGCACGGCGACGAACCCATCAAGAAAGCCCAGATCTACATCGAGGATAACTATCAGGAGAAAATAACCGTCGATCAGCTAGCTGATATGCTGGCCCTGGGGCGCCGCAACCTAGAGCGGCGGTTTAAGAAAGCCACCGCCAACTCGGTGGCCGAATACATTCAGCGAGTAAAAATGGAAGCGGCCAAAACCAGCTTGGAGTCGTCGCGCGAAAACGTGAACGAGGTGATGTACCAAGTCGGCTACACCGATCCGAAGGCGTTTCGCTCCACGTTCAAGCGCATCACGGGCCTCTCGCCCAACGAATACCGCAGCAAATACAACCGCGAAAAAGCAGTAGCCGCCTAAGTCGTTGCCGCCGGAATCTTACCGCAGCACCGTCACCTGCGACTTATCATACAGCCGGAGCCAGTCGCGCCGCAGAATAGCGTAGAGGTACTCGTCCTCAAATTCGCCCGCATCGTTGCGCCCCGATTCGCGCATAATACCTTCAAACTGAAAGCCCACGGTTTTCTCAATGGAGTGCTTTGAGGACAGGTTGGACACGCGGCAGCCCGTGGCCATGCGGTTGAGGCCCAGCAGCTCAAAGGCCAGATAAAACAAATGCGGCTTGCTGCGCGGCGTGACACCCCGGCCGCGCATGTGCTCGAACACGTCGGCGCCCGTTGAGCCGGTAAGCTCCTCCCAACTGTCCACGGTCAGCAGCGTCATGCCCGCCAGCTCATCACCTAAGAAGGAATAAAAGCCGAAGTTCGTCCGCTTACCCTGCTCGTAGCGTGGTAGATAGTTGCGAAACAGCTCCTCCAGCATCGATGTTGAGTCGGGGAAGCCCTGGAATAGGCTGTATATCTCCGCCAGATTGTCCTCATTGATGAGGTGTAAAGTGATAGAATCGGATTGCAGGGCCTTGAACATAACTTACTTAATTAATCGACCTGCGTTAGTCCGGCGAGAGGCGTGGGCCTGTGGGTATCATGTTGTGCTTGCGGAGTAAGGCCTCCCGCTCGGCTTGTGTAGGATTCTTCAACTGACGCGCCTGCAGAAAGTACTCCTCCATACTTCCCGCGGGCAAATGCATAATCAGTATGCGGCCGGGCTCCTCGCTGGTCTTGACAAAAGCATGAGGCACATTGCGTGGCCCAAACATAGAATCGCCTGCTTTAAGCCGAAAATGCTCTGTGCCCACCTGAAATTTAAACTCGCCCTCCGTTACAAAAAACCACTCGTCTAGGTCGGTGTGGCTGTGTAGCATAGGACCCGTTTTCTCGAAACGGATCGTGTCATACACACTCATTGCCCCAGCCGTATCCTGCCCCGACACTTTCAAATCGAAGCGGGCGCCGAGGAAAGTGAAGCTTTGACCGAAGCGGTCCTGGTTGGCATCTACTTTTATGCCTTTGGGGGGCAAATTGGACGGCGGTAGCACAGCTAGCATAGGCACCGCAGGCAATACTAGCGGTAAGGAAAGGAAAGTGCGTCGTTTCATGTCCTGGAAAAGTAGAAATGTTACCTCTGCTTTACTTAAATATAGTGGTTATACTTTACTTATATAACTGATAATCAATAGCACAGTGACGTTGACCTATTAGCTGGCCAATTTGGCGTGCTGACAATGCTGGGGCAAATACCAGCTTCTGTAGTGCAAATAATTGATGGTAAAGTGTTAAATTGAAGTAGCCTGCTTCTCCACGTACGACCATGGAACCCTACTGGTATACTGCATGGGGGCGGCCACAGGCAGATACTTACCCGGCTCGCTCCCCACCACCTACTCCCAACGTTAGTTCCACCCATCCGGGCACGTATCCCTACGTCCTGATTGTAGAGTATTTCCTGCTCTAAAAGCGTCCGTAGCTCTTTAGCTCAGACGACGGTATTTGAATGCAAAAGGTGGTCATGCAGAACGGCTCGAAGCATGACGGGCAAGAGTATGGTCGCTTTGCATGAATATCCTCTTAGGTGCACCTCTTTTCAAATGCCGGACTGACTCTATAGGCGGAGCAGCTAGTTTCAATACGTTCCAAGTACCACCCATCAAAGACCTGGAAAGCCCCTAAAAAAGCCCCCGGGTATCTGAATTGAGATTCCGCCCAAACACTTCACGTGCCTGTGGGCGACGATTCATTATCCCATTCTTTTACACCTTATACGCCATGCTAACGGAAGAACTCATTGCGGAGCCCCACCTGAATGTGCGGGGCAAGCTGATTCGGCGGCAGGATGCGGACTATGAGCAAGCCCGCAAAGTACATAATGGCATGATCGACAAGTATCCCGATATGATCGTGCAGTGCGTGGATGTGGCCGACGTTATTGCGGCCGTGAATTTTGCTCGTGAGAATGATGTGCTGGTGGCCGTGAGAAGCGGAGGGCACAGCGGAGGCGGCTTTGGCATGTGCGACAAAGGGCTGGTAATTGACCTGAGCCATATGAAAGGCGTTCATGTAGACCCCGTGGAACGCACCGCCCTGGTGGATGCCGGCTGCACCCTCGGCGATGTAGACCACGCCACCCACGCCTTCGGACTGGCCCTGCCCAGCGGCATTGTGTCTACTACCGGAGTGGGGGGCATTACGCTGGGCGGTGGGCTGGGCCACCTCACCCGTCATTGCGGCCTTTCCATCGATAATATGCTGGAAGCCGATGTGGTGCTGGCCGATGGTAGCTTTGTAAAAGCTTCCGCTACCCAGAACCAGGATTTGTTCTGGGGCTTGCGGGGCGGGGGCGGCAACTTTGGCGTTGTCACATCCTTTTTGTTTCGCCTGCACCCTATCAGTATGGTGGTTGGCGGCCCCATGCTTTGGCCCATGAGCGAGGCCCGAACCGTAATGCAGTGGTATCGCACCTTCATCCAGAAAGCTCCCGAGTATATCAATGGGTTCTTCGCGTTTCTGTCGGTGCCGCCCGGACCGCCGTTTCCCGAGCATTTGTGGGGGCAAACGATGTGCGGAGTAGTGTGGTGCTACACCGGAGCGCCCGAGCAAGCCGAAAAAACGTTTGAGCCGATTCGCAGCTTCCGCACGCCAGCGCTGGATTTGGTAGGGCCATTGCCGCTGCCGGCGCTGCAAAGCATGTTTGATGGCTTGTATCCGCCCGGCTTGCAGTGGTACTGGAAAGCCGATTTTGTGAATGAGCTCAGCGACGAAGCCATCGACATACACCTGAAGTTTGGCTACGAGCTGCCCACTCCGCTTTCCACCATGCACCTCTACCCAATAAATGGTGCCGCCGCCCGGGTGGGAGCGCAAGATACCGCTTGGAATTACCGCCATTCTACCTGGTCGATGGTTATTGCGGGCGTCGATGCCGACCCTGCCAACCGGCAGCGCATCACGGACTGGGCCAAGGCCTACTGGAACGCACTGCACCCATACTCAGCCGGTGGTGCCTACATCAATTTTATGATGGACGAAGGGCAGGAACGCATTAAAGCTACCTATGGCATCAATTACGAGCATCTGGTAGCCGTCAAAAACAAGTATGACCCCGACAACTTGTTCCGGGTGAATCAGAACATCCGGCCCACCAAGCACGGTCACGTTTTCACCTGATCGGGTGTGGGCAAAGCCCGCTTTGCCCCAATGAACTGAACCTAAAAAGCCGCTTGGTCTGACCGATCGGCGGCTTTTGCCTGCGTAGGTCCTGATTGCTGCGCTGCGTCCTGCGGCCTGTCACTCAGGTAGCGCTTTACGTCACTGGAGCAGCAGAGAATGCCCAAAGCAATCAGATTGAGAGTATTGGTGAGTAGATGCCCCACAATTGGGTCGTCGTCACCTAGATTGTTGTACAAGACCATAGAGCTGAAGCACAAGCGCAAAACCAGCCAGCCCACCATGAGGCCGAAGGCATTGCGCCAGCGCTTAAACAAGCCAACTACCAGCAACAGACTGACAATGACGCTGGTGCTGAAGCTGCCGGTTTCGTCCACAAACCACAGCTTTTGCCATCTCGGCAGAAAGTCGGCCACTAGCAGGAACCCGGCTATCAGGTACAAGTGCTGCAATGCTGTTTTTTTAGAATACATCATAGAGAGATACAATTGGCTAACCAGTGCTCTAAGGATATGATAATAAGATACAAAAAACCTGCAAAAAGCCCCCCAGCCCCTATCAAGTAAGCCTATGGGCTGACTTGGAGTGAGAGTCTCTTTTCGCCAAATATATATCATCCAAAATATTTATCTTCCGAATAGGGAAGCAGCAACCAAGCTGCCTCGTACAGCTACTGGAGGAGCTATCCGATGAAGCACATTCTACTAGTTATTGGGCTGGTATGGGGTCTAGGAATAGGAGCGCGAGGCCAAGCTGGGCGGGCCGATATGGTACTGCTCAACGGTAAGATATTCACCAGTGACGCGGCGCGCCCGTCGGCAGAGGCGCTGGCTATTCGGGGCGAGCGGATCATTGCCGTGGGTACAGTGGCAGAAATAAATAAGCTGGCTGGACCTAACACCCGCCGCATCGACTTGCAGGGGCGCGTCGTTACGCCGGGCTTCAACGATGCCCACAACCACTTCGACCCCATGCCGGCTGGATTTCGGCTGGCCTTCACCAGCATGGAGCCTAGTTGGGAGGAAACCAGCCAGGCCATTAAGGCCGCGGCTCAACAGGTGCCCGCCGGCACCTGGATTTTCGGCACCGTGGGTTCCAAAGTAGTGCTCGACCCACTTGTAACCCGCGCCGCTCTCGATGCGCTGGCTCCGAATCACCCTGTATTGCTTGGTGCTTTCTACGGGCACGGGAAGATAGCCAACACCAAAGCACTACCACTTCTCCAACTCGATATCGAGCAGCCCGACCCGCTGGGGGGCAAATATGAGCGCATCACCGGCTCGCGCGAGCTTAATGGCCGCATGCACGAGTACGCCGAGTGGCGCGCTAACTTCGTGCTAGCCGCGCAGGTACCCGATACCGCTGTCATTCGTGCTCTCCGCGCCATGGCAGCGGAGGCGGCTGGCTACGGTATCACCACGATGCAGCTGTTTACCATCCTGCCCACCGATCGGTTTGTGCGCCTGCTTACCCAAGCCAATCTGCCGGTGCGGGTGCATGCGCGGCCCTTTCCGCTCACCACGCCCCAGGGCCGCGAAACCACCGAGCTACGTAAGCTCCTCACGCCGCCTATGCCCAAACTCGGCCCCCGCGTGCAGGTAAGCGGTATCAAATGGGTGTTGGATGGTACGCCCTACGAGCGGGGCGCTGCTCTACGCACGGCTTACCGCGACCAACCCAACTGGAAAGGAGAGCTCAACTTCAAAGAAGATGAAGTAGGCAAGATGGTGCAGGAAGGACTCGACTGGAAACAGCCACTGCTCTTCCACTGTGCCGGCGACCGAGCCTCCGAAGTGGTGTTCAATGCCCTCGAAGCCAACGAAACCAACGTAAACTGGCCCGCGCGGCGCGTCCGCATTGAGCACGGCGACGGCGTCGTTGGTGACCTGATCCCTCGAGCCAAGCGCCTAGGCGTGGTGGTAGTCCAAAACCCCACGCACTTTACCGAGCCAGCGCTGTTCGGGCAGCGCTGGGGCAACAAAATGCAGCCGCTTCGGTCATTGCTGGCGGCGGGCATACCGGTGGCGCTCGGCTCCGACGGGCCTATGAATCCCTTTCTGAATATCATGTTAGCTGGCATTAATCCGGCTAATCCGGCGGAGGCTATCACGGGCCAGCAGGCTGTACAGGCGTACACGGCCGGGTCGGCCTACGCTGAGTTTGCCGAAAAAGACAAGGGTACACTGGCCGTGGGCAAGCTTGCCGACCTAGCCGTATTGTCGCAGGATATCTTCTCCGTGCCGCCCCCCGAACTGCCCAAAACCACGAGTGTGCTGACTATAGTTGGAGGCAAAGTGGTGCACGATGCAAAAGTGCTGAAATAGGGTGGGGGGCTTTTTTTGCAGTTTACACAAAACATAGGTAGGCTAATCGCTGCGCTACAGTCGAGGTATAGCCGCATTATAAGGATAAGTCTATCCGGCTTTTTAATATAGAATTTGTATTATGTCACAAATAGCCGGCTTGGCTAGATGTTTTGAAAAGGTTGAGCCAGATGAAATTCACCATTACATCTTGAATTACAAGTAGATAAATTAAATAAGATATTTTAAAGGGTAATGTCACTGTTTAGCCATAAGTTTCCTTTTTAATACCAAATTATTTACAAAACTTAGTACTCAGGAAAGTCCCTCCAGTTTTTTGGATGATTTATCACCCTGATTTCTCACAGGGCCTTTCTCCACCATGTTTCCCACACCACTCTAAACCTTTTTCATGAAACTGAACAACTTCTCCCTCCCCACGAAATCATTGTTCGCGGCCAGTGTACTGTCAGCTTTTATATTGAGCAGCTGCGAAAGCAGCCTCGATAAGATTCAGGATGAGCCTACCACGGCTCAAGGTCAATCAGATGCTCAGGGCGAATCAGGCCGCGACTATGTGGCTAATGAGTTGCTAGTGAAATTTAAGCCCGGCCTGTCGGCTGAAGCCAAGGCTAATGCACTAGCTCGTATTAGTGGTAAAGTGTCGGAGAAGATTCTGACCAAGGCCATGGAGCGGGCGGGGGAGAAGGAAGGCCTGATGGTGGTGCACACGCCCCTGCAAGCCTTGGAGGCGATGAGCAAGATGAAGGGCGGGCCCGAAATCGAATTTGCTGAGCCTAACTATATCTATCAGCATGCTGCTGCTACCAATGATACCTATGTAGCCAATGGCTCACTGTGGGGCATTGATGGCAACTTATTCGGTAGCCGGGCTTCCACTGCTTGGGCTGCGGGTCACACCGGCTCAGCTAATGTAGTAATAGGTATTATCGACGAAGGCGTACAGTTTGATCATCCTGATTTGGTTGGGCAGGTTTGGACCAACCCATACGACAAAGCGGATGGTGTTGACAACGACGGCAATGGCTACATTGATGATATCCACGGCTGGGATTTCGACGGCAACGATAACAGCGTATATGACGGCACCACTCGTGGTAGCATGGATGACCACGGTACGCACGTAGCGGGCACTATTGGCGCCAAGGCAAACAATAGCGCCGGGGTAGCTGGCGTGAACTGGAACGTGACCATGATTTCGACCAAATTCTTGGGTCGCCGGGGCGGCACTACAGCTAATGCTGTGAAAGCCGTTGACTACCTGAATGATTTGAAAGACCGCCACGGACTGAACATTGTGGCTAGCAATAACTCCTGGGGTGGTGGTGGCTTCTCGCAGGCCCTCTCTGATGCTGTCGACCGCGCTAATACCCGCAACATTCTCTTCATTGCAGCCGCTGGCAACGGGGGCAGCGATGGGGTAGGCGACAACAACGATGCAGTAGCCAGCTTCCCCTCTAACTTGCCCCAGGCTAACGTGATTGCTGTCGCTGCTATCACCTCAACGGGTGGTCTATCGAGCTTCTCCAACTACGGTGCTACCACCGTTGACATTGGTGCTCCTGGCTCAGGTATCTGGTCGAGCACGGCCTACAACACATATTCGTCGTACAATGGCACTTCCATGGCTACTCCCCACGTATCGGGCGGCGCAGCTCTGTATGCCGCTGCACATCCGGGTTCAACTGCTGCTCAAATCAAAGCGGCTATCCTGAGCAGTGCCACTGCAACGCCATCGCTAGCTGGCAAAACGGTAACTGGCGGCCGCTTGAATGTAAGTGGTTTCTAAGTCGGCATAGTAAAACCAGGTAAGCAGCCTACTACTCACCTAGTTTAAGCAAAAAGCCCCCCAGAGCTGCTCTGGGGGGCTTTTTTGTGGCTTCCCTATTTAGGAGATAATAACCTCTACGCGGCGGTTTTGCTGGCGTCCTTCGGGGTTGTCGGAACCGTCGGGCTTGGTGTTGGGGGCTACGGGGTTGGCTTCACCGAAGCCTTTCACCTGAAACTGTCCGGCGGCGCCGGCTTGGTGCTGGGTCAGCCAATCGGCAATGGCCTGGGCGCGGCGCTGCGACAACGACACGTTGTAGGCATCGTCGCCCTTGGCATCGGTGTAGCCGTTGATGACCACCCGGCTCTTGGTATACTGCTTTACTACCTGGGCCAGCTTTTCGAGGTTGGGCGTGGCGGTGGGCTTGATATCGGCCTTGTCAAAATCGAAGAGCACGTCGGTATCGAAGTTGATAACCAGGCCCATATCCGTCATCTGGGCGTTCAGGTCGTTGGCGGCGCCCGACAGGTCGCTTACCTGGCCGGTGAGCTTCTGGCCCTGATCAGGAGTAGCGGATGAAGCCGCCGGGGCCGCAGGTGTAGCCCCTTGTGTGGCGGGCGCTGCACCCGCAGGCTGCTGCACGGTGCCTGATAACGGCTGACCGGCATTGGGGGGCGTTTTCTTCTCTGAGCAGCTGCTAACAACCAGCAGCCCGGCCGTCAGCAACGCACCCAAGTGAACGAGGCGGCTCATCGCTGCACCGCTATGCCATCAAAGGAACCAACCTCGGGCACACTCAGCGAGATGGTAGGGCTTTCAGCGGGTGGGGCCGGGAATTTCAGCGTGACGATGCTCGGGCCAGCTTTGCGCGCTGCTATGTCCAGGCTTTTGCCGCTGGAGTTGGTGGGCATGGCCATCCAGGCGCCCTGCTGGTCCTTGAGGATATTGTACTTGCGCGAAGTAGCGTCATCGATATAGTTGATCTGGTCGATGTCAGTGTGCAGAAACTCTGAGTTGCTATTGCTGGCGGCGGGCAGCGTGTATTGCAGCTCCACGTTCAGAATATCGCCTACTACGCGGGCTTTGGTAAGCGCTACCTGGGTGCCTTTGGGGCCGGGCTGGGTAGACAAAGCGGCCGCGGCCGGCGCCGGTGCTACTGCCTCGGCGCGCTCAACTCCAGCAGATGCTTCGGCAGGGGCCGGAGCTGGCGCCGGCGCTGCGGTGGGCGTATCGACGGCCGTAGTAGTGGTGTCGGCGGTCTTTTCCTGGCTACAAGCGGTTAGGCTCAAAGCAAATACACTGGCTACTAACAATGACTTTTGCATAAGTAAAGCTATATAGTTGAGTTAGGCAGTACGGCCGGATAGCGCTGGAGGTTAAACTCCTCGCTTAGGCAGGGTCTAATTACCTCGGTACATTCGAGCTATAGTTGCTCTATTGCCCCTCGTCGCAGCATCGGGTAAGATCACTTTTGCGGGAGACTTTCTTAAAACATAAAAAGCCCCCCTCAGAGCAACTCTGGGGGGGCTTTTTCTATAAACAATCTATTCTGTAAACGTAAGCGCTGGCGTTTGGGCAATGATGGTCGACTTACCTGGTGCAGTCATGCGCTGTAGGTAGAAGTAGCAGGTAACCGGGTGTTGGAGCTGATACGGTACAGAAGCAGGCGTTTCCCAGACGGAAATTAGAGGAAAGGTTAGTTCTACGGTACCTTTTTTATCAGGTACCACCACCCAGCTTTGGCCACGCGTGAAGGTAACCCCGCTGACAGTCGGTTTGAAGAGGAGATCCACGCGGTAGCCAAACGCGGAAGCTTCATCATCGGCTAGGGTATAATTGAGAGTAGCCTTAATGGTAGACTCCTTAGATACTTTCGCGCCCGCGGCGGGCGTCATCGTGACTAGGGTAAGCGAATTGGTAGCCGGCGCTTTCGGAGGCTCGGGTTCATCTTCTTTCCCGCCGCAACCGAGCAGCGACATCAGTAAAAACAGATAAGAGCTAACACGGGCAACTAAAGGCATAGGACAACGAAAATGAAGTGAGGATATACTTTTCCCTGCAAACTAACCTTTAGATTTTAAGGACGGAAATTGGCAGGCGTTGCCACGTATGGGATACCATATTAAGGCCACCTTTGGGCTGGAGCATAGGGGCTGCAAGCGCTTACTCGACTAGGAGGCGGGCCGTGCGGGGGCTAGTCCAGGCTGCGTCGCCTGCAACAGGTATATACCCGGCGTGACCCCATGCAGAGGCAGAATCGTGCCTTTGCCCGTGCGCACGGGGCGGCCTAGCGCATCCAACAGCCGGAGCACAGCGTCCGGACCTACTCCAGAAACTTGTACTTGGTCGTGGGCCGGATTGGGTACAAGCTGCAAGGTGGTAGCGGGCGTGCTGGCGGCTTCCACAAACACGACCGGTGAATAAGCCCGGGTGTCGTCCACATCGCGTTGCACCAGCCGGTAATAGGCCGCATCCGGCGCCGGATACGCCGTAAAGCTATACGCGTGCGGCCGGCTGCTAGTACCTTGCCCGGCTACGGTGCCCAGCGCGGTGAAGGTGCGCCCGTCCGGGGCCTGCTCTACCGTAAAGTCCGCACTGTTTTGCTCTGAGGCAGTTTGCCACGCCAGGGCCACGGTCAAGGGCCCCTTGCGCTGGGCCGTAAAGGCCGTCAATTCCACTGGCAAAGGAATCACAGCATCCAGTATTAAGAGAGGCATGGCGCTGCGTGATGGGATACCGAGCTGGCTATAGAGATTCGAACCCCACACCCAGAGCGTGCCATCGCGGCGTAGGCCCAGCGTATGATCAAACTTCGTGTCCACCTGCTGCCAGGTGTCCGCCGTGCCTATTTTTACGGGAGTAGCAAAAAGTCCTGTGGTCGAATTATTGCCGAGCACTCCCGAATTATTCCCCCAGCCCCAGAGCGTGCCGTCCGTACGCACGGCCAGGGATTGTTCCCTAGCCGCGGCGACGCGCTGCCAGTTAGCGTCCGTGCCAATCTGGACTGGCGTCCGTATGTGAGAGGTAAGTTCCCCACTACTGCCATTCCCCACCTGGCCATAGCGATTCCTTCCCCAAGCCCAGAGCGTCCCGTTGCGCCGTACGCCCAGCGTGTGATCATACGCGGTGCTTACGCTTTGCCAATCGGTGCTAGTCCCAACTTGGATGGGGGCCGAGTGTCGATTGCTAGTCTCAATGCCCAATTGTCCACTTAAATTTTCACCCCAGCCCCAGAGGGTGCCATCGGTGCGCACCGCAACTGTGTGGTAATAGCCCGCACTTACGCTTTGCCAATCGGTATTGGTCCCAATTTGTACGGGGTCCAAACGGCGGCCACTCGTGCCATCGCCGAGTTGCCCACTCGAGTTATTCCCCCAAGCCCAGAGCGTACCATCTTGGCGCACCGCCACTGTATGGGAATAGCCTGCGCTTACACTCTGCCAATTTGTGGCAGTGCCTATCTGTATGGGGGCCGCTTGATCTGAGGTGGTGCCATCACCGAGTTGCCCAGTGGAATTATTCCCCCAGGCCCAGAGCGTACCGTCGGTGCGAATGGCCAGAGAATGCTCTGCGCCGGTGGCTACGCTCTGCCAGGTGGTGGCTGTCCCAATCTGTTGGGGGTTGCTAAAAGAGGGAATACCACTACCTACTTGCCCACGATTATTATAGCCCCAAGACCAGAGCGTGCCATCGGTGCGTACCGCAACTGTATGATACATTCCGCTGGCTACGCTTTGCCAAGTGATAGATTCGCTGAATTGATGAGGCAAGCGCTGAGGAGAACTTAGCAGCGTTTTACTGCCTACTTGGCCATAAGCGTTTGAGCCCCACGCCCACACTGCTCCATTTGTGCGCATAGCTACCGTATGGGTGGCTCCTATGCTCACGCTTTGCCAGTCGGTGTTGGTTCCAACCTGCACAGGGGCCAAACGGCGGGTGGTGGTGCCATCGCCGAGCTGGCCCTGTTTATTATTTCCCCAGGCCCAAAGCGTGCCATCTTGGCGCACGGCCAGCGTTTCTTCCCACCCCGCGCTCACGCTTTGCCACTTTGCGTCGGTGCCAATGGGCGTGGGTTGGCTGCGTGGCGTGGTGGTGCCATCGCCGAGGTGGCCGAGGTTATTCACCCCCCAAGCCCAGAGCGTGCCATCAGTGCGCACCGCAACTGTGTGGTAATAGCCCGCACTTACGCTCTGCCAATTCGTAGCGGTGCCCACTCGAATCGGACTAGTATAATCTCGCATGGTGCCATCACCTAGTTGGCCGAGGCCTCCTCCTCCCCAGGCCCAAAGCGACCCGTCGGTGCGAATGGCAACCGTATGATAAGAGCCGACACTCACGCTCTGCCAATTCGTAGCGGTGCCCACTTGCACCGGGGTCTCACTACTGGTTGTGTTGCCAGTGCCGAATTGCCCATAGCGGTTATTGCCCCAGGCCCAGAGCGTACCATCCGTGCGAATGGCCATGGTATTTTCCAGCCCCATGGCCACGCTTTGCCAGTTGGCATCGCTGCCAATTTGTGTCGGCGTGGTATTGGTAGGGCTGTTGAAAAGGCCGTTCCAACCCCAAGACCAGAGCGTGCCATCTTGGCGGACCGCGACAGCATAATTTACGTTGGCCGCTAGGCTCCGCCATTTCATTGCGGGGCTAATGGGCACGGGCGTTGTTTTGTCGATTCTCGTGCCATCACCTAATGGACCAGCGCTATTATACCCCCAAGCCCAGAGCGTCCCGTCGGGACGAATAGCGAATGTATTGGAATGGCCAGCGACCACACTCTGCCCATAAACTGAGTTTCCACCAACCGCTAATAAACCTAGCAGTAATAGCCACACGTGCGAAGCACGTAGTAACATAGAAGGAACAGAACTGGCTAAGCGAACAGCCTGTCGGCAATAAAAGTAGCAGTTGTACATAAGCGAGGCATATTGTACTTATATAATAAAAATTAGCCGACAACCAAGACGTTGCGGTCAGGTGGGGTAAACGCCAGACTAAACTATTAGTTGCTAAGCAACTGGCTTGCGTGTAATGTATAAGCTAGGCTATTACCTAAAATCTGAAGCTAGCGTGCGATTTCTCTCCTGTTGCCAGATTATAAACACATAAAAGATAAGTAAAATTATATTCTAGTAAAGCTGTGCCCCTAGTTGGTCAAGCATGGGGCAAAACTCAGGATCCTATAAATGCCTATAAGTGCCGCTGCTACCAGCTAGCTTCACTTTCAAGCACTTTGCATCAACTGCATAGCTTAGACGCAGAAACAACGCTCAAACTGGGTTCAGTCCAGTGCAGCCAAAAGCCAAAAAAGCCCCCAGAGCCAGTCAGGGGGGCTTTTTATAGCTTCCTACACCAAATACAGCCCATACGCCCGCGCCAGCTCCCCAAACGCCGCCTCGTGCTGAGGCTCCAGGAAATACACGGACACCGTCAGGGCGGGCGCGCTGACCAGTAGCAGGTGGTAGCGGCGGATATAGAACACAAACGGCTGCTGTTCGCGCAGGCCCGCGGTGGTGAGCGCAATCAGGTGGGGCCAGGTTTCCAGGGGCTGGGCGGGGGCGCTGGGGGCAATTGGTAGCTCACGACCTCGGTGGTGCGGAAGAGGGCGGCCAGCAGCGTGATGAATTTGTCTTCTTCGCTGCGGTAGAAGCGGTAGTCCTGGAGGGAGGTGAGGGTGGGGAAGCGGAGGCTGGCGCTGGCCGCTTCCTCTTCGCTCAGGCGGTGCTCGTGGATGGAGAGCAGGCGGGGTGGCCGGCCCGCCACCGTGGGCGGCAGCGCATGGGGGGCGCTGAGTTGCTGGAGGAGCGCCGCTACGGCGGGTTCAATCGGAGGGAGGGGCATCGCGACGCTACGCTGGGGGCGGCAACCGGGGGCGGAGGCGACCGAAGCCCCGAAACCGAAGTTACGCAGGGCCGTCAGCTTTTGCAGCAGGGAACTAGGAGGTAGCGGCAATTTTTAGCGCATGTCGGACGAGCGAAGCGACTACCTACCAAGCAACAAAGGTCAAAATAGAAGCCTCTAGAAGTAGAGTACGGATCATGCACTAAGCAACCGTTTTAGCGACAATAGCAGTTCGCAACTTAATTAGCTCATGAAGTTCCTTAAGACGATCAAAGCCTTGAATACGGGCTCCCGCATCTGGCTCATCATCTAGTTCCTGATAACATTGTTCAATCAGCCGTTGAGCTGTTTCATTATCCTGAACACTGTATGCTACCGCTGCTCGGGTAAAAGCTCCCTCTTTCAATGTTAAGGGCTTCATCTGCTCTGCGCGCTTAAGCCAATGCTGGGCATTATCAGGCTCGTTCATGAGGACAGCCGAGCAATACGCTGCTTCACAGAACAAGTGTCGTTGGAAAAGCTTCGTCGTAAGATGCTTCAAGTCTAGGGCAGCGTTCAAGTGCAAGCGAACAGACTCTATATCCTTGCTGTCAAGCGCGTGAGCATAGGCATAGAGGTGGGCATAGCAATCGGTAGCGGAATTATCGGGATGAGCAAGCGCTTGTTCTAATAATGCAGTGTCATAATCGCGCGGACGAGTGCCTTGATACGAGGCGCTGATTAGGCGCTGCAACACTAGCTGGCGCTTCCACACTGAATTGTTGCGCATGATACCTAATAGCAAGCCCCCGTCCGTGATAGACTTGTATGGAATCAGACTTACCACTCCTAGAAATAGGGAATACCAGCCGAATATTAACAGGCCTTGATTCGTGGCAAAGGCGCCAATAGAAGCTTGTGAAGTTAGTAGCGTAGAGGAATACATATGCCAGCCCAACGCTAGCGTGAACGCTCCGGCAAGAATACTCGCAACAGGGCCTGCAGCTATTATTAAGCTCAACCGACGACGGTGATTCTCAAAATTGAGGGGCAGCACTCGGACAAGTCCCCAATACCTCTCGGCTCGTGCTCCTAGTCGAACATGCCACCTATAGCGTTTTCGCTCAAGATGCAGCCACATTATTGTAATGCCAACGCAGCGAAATCCAACGAGTTGACTTGCCAGCCAATGACCTGCTTCGTGCACCACTATACCCAAAAAGAAAACAGGTATTACAACTAGATAAGGTAGTAAAACTGATAACCCGGTTTGCCCAGCCTCCTCTATTTGATGGCTTATAAAATTAAACCATTCCCCCACTTTAACCCCAAAATAGACTCCCAACAGTATAAATATCCACGACATAGCTCTTTGACGATGAGAATAACCGGTAGAAGAACTCATAGTCTTAGATTAAAAGAAGTCGATACGATTGTGGGTAGCTTTTTATCGTCATTAGTATAGGACGATGCTGTTATCGAGACAATTTATGCACCAGATTGAGTAATGAATAGCTTGCCATCAAAAAAGCCCCCTAGCGCAACACTAGGGGGCTTTTTTAGCTGTATCGGGCCTATTATAAATAACTAAAGGCTACACTTAGTACTGCAACATTTTTCGGCGAAGAACACAGACTTACACGCCTACCTTCTCCTCACTCCCCAACTCACTCAGAATCCGTTTGGCGGCTTGCACGCTTTTCACCTCCTCGATGCTGACGATGAGCTGTTCCTTGCGCTCCTTCATGGAGGCGGTGCGGGTGTGGGTTTGCACGTAGCTGACGATGTTGCCGAAGGTTTCGCCCTGGAAGTAAGCCTCGTTGTCGGTGGCCGAGATGTAGCCTTTCAGCAGATTCTTCTTCAGCGTCAGCTTCTCGAAGCCCACGTGGCAAGCCTGCCAGCGCAGGCGCACGATGTCGGCCAGCTGCTCTACTTCGGGCGGTAGGGGGCCAAAGCGGTCCACGATGCCGGCCACGATTTTGCGCAGCTCCTCGGGACTTTTCACCCTATCAAGCTTGGAGTAAAGCTGCAAGCGCTCCGATACGCTGCTCACGTAGCTATCCGGAATCAGGATTTGCAGGTCCGTCTCGATGTTGCACTCCTTGGGGCCTTTGGTGCCGGCCGCTTCCTGGAGGCGGCCGGTGGTGTCGCCCAAAAACAGGTCACGGAACTCGGTTTCCTTCAGCTCCGTCACCGCGTCGTCGAGAATCTGGTGGTAGGTCTCGAAACCTAGATCATTAATAAAGCCGCTTTGTTCGCCCCCCAGCAGGTTGCCGGCCCCGCGAATGTCGAGGTCGCGCATGGCCACGTTGAAGCCCGCGCCCAGGTCCGAGAACTCTTCCAGCGTGCTCAGGCGCTTGCGGGCGTCGGAGGGCAGGGTAGCTACGGGCGGGGTGAGCAGGTAGCAGAAGGCCTTCTTGTTGGAGCGCCCCACGCGGCCCCGCATCTGGTGCAGGTCGCTCAGGCCAAAGAGGTGGGCGCGGTTGATAATAATGGTGTTGGCATTGGGAATATCCAGGCCCGACTCGATGAGGTTGGTGCTCACCAGCACATCGTATTCGCCGTCGATAAACTTCATCATGCGCTTCTCCAGCAAGTCGCCCTCCATCTGCCCGTGTATGTAGGTGATGCGGGCGTCGGGCACGAGGCGCAGCACCATGGCTGCCATTTCCTCAATATCCTTCACGCGGTTGTGCACCAGGAAAATTTGCCCCCCACGCTTGATTTCGCGGGCCACCGCGTCTCTGATCAGCAGCTCATCGAACACGTGCAGCTCTGTTTGCACGGGCTGGCGGTTGGGCGGCGGCGTGGCAATCACGCTCAGGTCGCGGGCGCCCATGAGCGAAAAGTGCAGGGTGCGCGGAATGGGCGTCGCCGAGAGCGTGAGCGTATCCACGTTCACCTTCAGCTCCTTGAGCTTGTCCTTTGTTTTGACCCCAAACTTCTGCTCTTCGTCAATCACCAGAATACCCAGGTCCTTGAACTTGATGTCCTTATTGGTAAGCCGGTGCGTGCCGATGAGAATATCGGTTTTGCCCTCGGCCACGCGGGCCAGGGTTTCCTTTATCTGCTTGGTGGTTTTGAAACGGTTCACGTACTCCACCGTCACGGGCAGGTTGGCGAGCCGCTCGCGGAAGGTTTTGTAGTGCTGCATGGCCAGAATGGTGGTCGGCACCAGCACGGCCGCCTGCTTGCCATCGGCCACGGCCTTAAACACCGCCCGAATGGCTATTTCCGTCTTGCCAAAGCCCACGTCGCCGCAGATGAGGCGGTCCATGGGATGGGGCACTTCCATGTCGCGCTTCACGTCCTCGGTGGCCTTGGCCTGGTCGGGCGTGTCTTCATAAATAAAGCTCGATTCCAGTTCGGCCTGCATAAAGCTGTCCTTGGCAAACGCGTGGCCGGGGGCCGTTTTGCGCTTGGCGTACAACCGAATCAGCTCGGCGGCAATGTCCTTTACCTTCTTCTTTACCGACTTTTTCTTGTTTTCCCACTCCGGCGAGCCCAGCTTGCTCATGGTAGGCGGCGTGCCCTCGGCCCCCGAGTATTTGGCAATCTTGTGCAGGGCGTGAATGCTCACGGTCAGCACGTCGTCGTCGCGGTACACCAGCCGGATGGCCTCCTGCAAGTGCCCGTTTATCTCCACCTGGGTAAGACCCGCAAACCGGGCGATGCCGTAGTCCTGGTGGGTCACGTAGTCGCCGGGCGAAAGCGTGCGCAACTCTTTAAGGGTAAGCGCCTTTTTCTTGGAAAACTTGCGCGCTTCCTGGGCCCGATAAAACCGCTCAAACAGCTGGTGGTCGGTGTATACGGTCAGGTTGAGAATTTCATCAATGAAGCCCTCACGCAAGGCCAGCAGCATGTGCTGGAATGTTACGTTGTTGTCAAGCTCGTCGAAAATGGTGCGCAGCCGGTCGGCCTGCCGCACCGAGTCGGCCGCAATAATGCAGGTAAAGCCCTTCTGCTGGTTTTCACGCAGGTTTTTTACCAAGCGCTCAAAGTCCTTATTAAAGCTCGGTTGGGGCCGGGCCGAAAACTGAAAGTCCTCGGCATTCTTAAAGCTAAAGCGCTTGCCAAACTCCACGACGGCGAAGTTCTCCAGCAGCTTCTTAAACGACTTTCCCGACTCAAACAAGTCCTCCGGCCGGCTCACAATCTGCATCCCGCCCGCCGATTGCAGCATCTCCTGAAAACCCTGATCGGCCTTCTCAAACGACTCCCCCACAATGTCGATGGTCTGGCGCACGTCCTTTATCCACAGCGCCGTATTGCGCGGCATAAAGTCCAAAAAAGCCTCCCGGGTCTCCTGCAACAGCTTGGTTTGCACGTTGGGGATAATGCTCACCTGCGGCTTCTGCTCCACCGATAGCTGGGTCTCCGGGTTAAACGTCCGAATCGTCTCCACCTCATCCCCGAACAGCTCTATCCGATACGGCAGCTCGTTGGCGTAACTGAAAATGTCCACGATACCACCGCGCACGGCAAACTGCCCGGCCTCGTATACAAAGTCAGTGCGCTCGAAGTCATACTCCGCCAGCATCTCACTGATAAAGTTGACATCCAGCTTCTCGCCCACTTTCACCAGAAAAGTGTTGGCAACTAGGCTTTTCTTGTTGATAACCTTCTCAAACAGCGCCTCCGGGTACGTTACAATCAGCTCGCCGCGCACTTCCGCTTTCGAGGCTTTGCCATTTGCGCCCACGGCCGCGCCACTGCGGCTGCTGCTGAGGCGGTTGAGCACCTCGGCCCGCATGAGCACATTAGCGTTTTCCGTCTCATCGAACTGATAAGGCCGCTTGTAAGAACTGGGGAAGATAAGCGGGTCTTCATCCGGCAGCAAATGCTGCAAATCAGCCAGGAAGTAGCTGGCCTCGTCTTTATCGTGCAGCACAAACAAGTGGTGCTGTTCCGGATAAAGCGTATGTGCAGCGGCGGCCAGCACAGCGTCCTGGCTACCCACCAGGCCGCGCAAATGGATGCGCGTTGGCCCATCGGGCGCGGGCTCACCGTTAGCGCGCAACGACCGGGCTGTGGCCGGATTCAGGCGGGCCGCCACGGTCATGACAGTGGGATCGAGGCGGTATAACTGGAGGAAGTCGGTGACTTTCAAAAGCAGAGAAGGCTAGGAGGGAGGCAAAGGTAGAAGCCCGACCGGGCAATATTCCGGTCGGGCTACTATGTGTTAGGCAATACCACACCAGCGGGCCGAAAGTTTCCGCTGTGGTTGAGTATGTCCATTCGGGGGCAAATAAGGCTGATTTTTGAAAAACACAACTTAAAAAAGCCCCCCAGACCAAAGCTGCCGTCCACGCCGGTATCTTCGTCTTTCTGTTCTGTTAAAATTCAACAAGTGCGCGGTTCTTCTCACCTGGCCATCGGCCTGATTACGGGCGTGGCCATTGCTGGCTTGGTGCCTGGTATTCCCTTTTCACCTGCTGGTATTGCCCTGGCCGGCTTCTCCTCCCTGGCCCCCGACCTCGACCACCCCGAAAGCCGCCTGAGCAAACGACTCGGTTTCTCCCACAATTACGTGCGCTGGGCTTTCGCCGCCGCTGGGGCCGGCTTAGCCGCCTATACTCACTTCTTACTCCCTGTTGGCCCCGACCGGCGCATGGGCTTCACGGCTGCGCTGGCGTTTGGCTTGCTGGGTTTGGCTATGCAGGGTGGCTCCGTGCGTAAACTGGCGCTGCTATTTACCGGCGTGCTTACCGTGCTGGCCGGCTTGTACTTTGAATTTTTGTGGGTGAGCTTGCTGGGAATATTCGTGGCCGTAGCGCCCTTCACCAGCCACCGCTCCTGGACGCATACCATTTGGGCTACCATCCTCTGGACATACATCGGCTACCTGGCTAATCAGGCGCTGGGCTGGCATGGCGTGGCTCATTTTGCCGGTGCCGGCTACCTCTCGCACCTGCTCGCCGACTCGCTTACCAAACAGGGCGTACGGTGGTTCCTGCCCTTCTTCGATACGAGCCTGAAACTGCCGCTTATCTCCACTGGCTCGGCTACCGGCAACGTGTTGGAAGTGGCCATTTGCGCCGGCTACGGATTGCTGGTGTTAGGGTTGGTTATTGGGCGTTTGCAGTTCTAGTAATTTAGGAAGCTTCCTGTACTAAAGTCATAGAAAGGCTCCGGGAAAGCCGCAAAGGCCCCTACGTATATCGCGTATGGACTTAAAAAAGATTATTGCACAGAAAGATGCACTGGCAAAAGTTTGTATTCTAAGAATGATGCAGTTAGTTTCGCCTACCGAAAGATACCGGGGAGCAAATAATCTGGTGTAAACTACGTAGTATTAAATATATTTTTTTTAATATTACGTTTATATTAACTCAGTTAGTTATACTGCGATTCCGGCAGCGCCTGGTGGCTTTCTACTTTAGTTCTTATTTAAACTTCTTCTTTTCCGAGCTCTTAAACTAGCATCGCCTCCGGTTGTGATTCGAGGCGATTGGCTCACCCAACGACGCGGTACTCAAGTATTGCTTTAACTATTCTAGGTAGTGCGAGCAGCGTGCTTTGTATCTTTGGCCGGCCATTTACTACTGTTTGATTACCCTGCCGAACATATTTACCCGCTCCTATTTCACACCTCACTTGCGCACAAAAATTTATTAGTATGAACCAGATGAATAGCCCTCTGATTCGGATAGGCGTCTTCTACGACGGCAATTATTTCCTGAAAATCAGCGATTACTACTACTTCCAGCATGAGCGTAAAGCTCGTATCAGTCTAGAAGGTCTACACGAATATATCCGCCACCAAGTAGCCGAAGAAGAAGACGTAGACGTTCGCTTGAGCCAGGTGACCGACTCCCACTTTTTCCGGGGCCGCCTAAGCGCTACCGAAGCCCGCGATAAAGACCGCCTGTTCCACGACCGTCTGCTCGACGATATTCTGATGCACCTGGGTGTAACTACCCACTACATGCCGCTAAAAACCCGCGACGGCCGGTTGCAGGAGAAAGGCATTGATGTATGGCTGGCCCTAGAAGCCCTGGAACTTGCTCTGCACAAAAGCTTCGATGTAATTGTGCTCATCGCCGGCGACAGTGACTACGCCCCGCTGATTAAGAAGCTCAACACCATCGGCACCCGCGTGATGCTGCTGAACTGGGACTTCAAGTATGTGGACTTCAAAGGCGAGAACCGCGTAACGCGCGCTTCTCAGCAGCTATTGGAGCATGCTACGTACCCCATCTCCATGCACGACGTGATTGACGCCGGCCTCGCCAGCAACGACGAGCTAATCGAAAATCTATTCGTGACGCAGCCCGAGCCTGCTCCTTTCCCCACCGTGAAGCCTGCCCGCCCAACCGGCCCTACGGCCGCCGGTCCAGTAGGCACGGTAGGAATGAGCACGATCAAGAACCTGAAAAACGGGTTTGGCTTCGTGGTAATGCCCCCCAACAACCTCTTCTTCAGCTACGCGGACATGTCGGAAGGCGACTTCAACGACCTGCACGAGGGCGATTGGGTAGAGTTTACCGTGGGCCGCAACCACCGCGACGAGGATTGCGCCCGCAACGTGCGTAAAGTGCAGCCCCCACAGGAAGGCGACGAGTACGACGACGAAACCGAAAACGAAGAGCACGAGTCAGCCAACACCTCGGAGCACTTGTAAACTAATTTATTCCGCTCTAATCCCACCCAGCGGTTCGGCGACCATTCACTTTCGGCCCGCAGTCTCTTGTAACAAGAGACTGCGGGCCGAATTTCTTTACCTAAAAAGCCCCCCGTATAGCTACGGGGGGCTTTTTAGGTAAATATTGAGACCAATAAACTACAACTGCCCCTGTAACATACCTCAACCGTCATCTTGACCGTCATGCCGAGCAGCGCGAAGCATCTCGCTCGCTTCGTTGCAATGCTAACCCTGACATCAGCACGCGAGATGCTTCGCGCTGCTCGGCATGACGGTCGTATAGATAGTGATCAGGGGTTTGGATAAGCGGCGTGTTAATCCAACTACTCCTCCTTCGGGAATAGTAACTCGTGAAAGTCACGCTTGTCGGCGGGGTAGCGATTGAAGGTGCCGAGGCCGCGGGCTACTACTATTTCGCGGGTGGCGCAATAGATATCGGCGCTGGCTACAATGAGGGTTTTGCCGGAGTGCTCTACATGGCCGCGGGCCAACAAGTGGTCGTGCAGACGAACGGGAAGCAGGTAGTTTATCTTAAATTCAACCGTTGACACCAATTCACTGGCGGTAAAAGCCAGGCTGAGCGCGGCTGCGCCCAGCGCCGCGTCCATTAAGCCGGCCAGCACGCCGCCGTGGCAGGTGCCCGGCGAGGACAGATGATCTTCACGCACTTTCATGGAGTAGGTCACTTCGCCGGGCTTCGTCATGCTGAGCTCCATCCCATTGGTGCGGCCGTAGTTGTTGATTTGATTGTACAGCGCTATAAGCGTGGCAACATTTTGAGTAGGTTCCATAGTAGCTGAAAAGATACGGTTCCTTCTTAAAAAAGCCCCCGATAACATTTGGCGCCCTCCAGTAATTTCCAAAGACGTGGCTATCGTACACGTAGCGTTAGACATAGAAGCCAATAGCTATGCGGCCAGTGACTTGCGCATCCGAAAATGGGGAATGACGCCAAACAGCGTATGCGAAGGCGCCACAATCTCATAGTCTAGCTTCTGATAAAACCCTACTGCCGACTCGCGGGAGTCGAGGATGCATTCTGTAAAACCTTGCGCGGCTGCGTATTCTTCCAAATACGTCATGAGCTGTTGCCCAATGCCGCGGCCGTGCCAGTCGGGGTGCACGGCTACGGCGCGCACCTGCACCTGGCCCGGTCCGGACGGCTGCACGCGCGCCACCCCGATTATGCTACCATCATCGGCTACGGCCATGGCGTGGTGAGTAGTAGGGGCAGCGTCGTCGTCGGAGCGCTCTGAGCCGGGAGGCTGCTGCCAGGGCTGGCGCAGCACTTGGTAGCGCAGGGCGTAATAGGCAGCAAAGTCGGCGGCGGTACTGGGCTGGCGGATAATCATCGGTGATTGAAAATCGAATGACGGTGCGTGGATGCGTTGACTAGGCCAATTTGCCCCCCAGCCATCATGTGCAGGAAGTGGCAGAGTGGCCAGGCAAGATAACGGAAACCCGCACGTGGCGGGGGGCAAATTGTGAACCGACAACCTAAAGCACAACCGTGCGCAAACGTTGGCAAACGCCTACCTTTGGCACTTACGTCACCCCGACGGCCGGACTGACGTACAGATTACTCCACTCCTCAAATCCTACCAATGCCTTCTTTCGATATTGTTAGCAAAGTAGATCCGCAGACGCTCGAAAATGCGGTGAATACGGCCAAAAAAGAACTGCAGACCCGCTATGACCTGCGCGACACCAAGGGCGGCATCGAGCTGGACAAAAAAGCCAATACCATTCAGCTCAGCTCCGAGAACTCCATGCGTGTGAAGTCCTTGGAGGATATCCTGCTGGGCCGTATCGTGAAGCAGGGCCTCGACGGCACCTGTCTCGACTTCTCCGAAGAGGAGCAGGCCTCGGGGGCGCTGGTCAAGAAAACGGTGAAAGTGCGGGCCGGCATCGATAAAGATACCAGCCGCAAAATCGGCAAGCTCATCAAAGACAGCAAGCTAAAAGTAGATGTGCAAACCCAGGATGAGCAGGTGCGCGTGGCCTCCAAAAAAATTGACGAGCTCCAGCAGGTGATGGCCCTGCTGCGCGGCGCCGACCTAGGCATTCCGCTGCAATTCGTGAATATGAAAAGCTAACGCCAGCCTTTAAGAAGGGAGCAGACGCCGCTGGTAGCTGAATCGGCGGCCTCTGCTCATTTTTTGTTTCTTTGATCCATTGCTTTTCGTTTACTCTGCAAAACCTGCGTTTGAATGTTCGATATTTCTGTTTTCTCCGATCCTAATACCTGGGTCAGTCTTCTCACGCTTACCTTCATGGAAGTGGTGCTGGGCATTGATAACATCATCTTTATCTCCATCATCGTCAATCGGTTGCCCAAGGACCAGCAAGGGCGCGGGCGCACCATAGGCCTGATGTTGGCGCTGCTGTTTCGCATCGGATTGCTGTTGAGCATCACCTGGATTGTCAGCCTGAAGGAGCCCTTGTTTACAATCAATCTTCCCTTTCTGGCGGCTGACCACGGCGTATCGGGCCGCGACCTGATTTTGTTCGCTGGGGGGCTTTTCTTGCTGGCTAAGAGCACCACCGAGATTCATACCAAGCTTCAGGGCGAAGAAGATACCCACGAAGCGGGCAATTACAGTAGCTTTGCCCGCGTCATTATCCAGATCATTCTCATCGATATCGTGTTCTCCTTCGACTCGATTCTGACGGCTGTGGGCTTGGTAGATAATGTACTGGTCATGATTCTGGCGGTTATCATCGCTATGGGCATCATGCTGATTTTCGCCAAGATGATCGGCGACTTCGTCAATCAGAACCCAACGATAAAAATGTTGGCTCTGTCCTTCCTGATCATGATCGGTATTATGCTGGTGATGGAATCCTTTCACCAGGAAATTCCGAAGGGCTACGTCTACTTCGCCATGTTCTTCTCCTTGGGCGTGGAGCTGCTAAATCTGCGGCTGCGCAAGAAGGTGCCACCAGTGGAGCTGCGCGATTCGCGCTTCGATTAAGGGCTTTAGATCACAAACCAAATGGGGCTGAATTCACGGTAAAACGCGAATTCAGCCCCATTTGTGTCGCAAGAGAAGGTTAAATGCGCAGTAGGATATAAAGGTTGATAAGGGCAAACAAACAAGCTGTTATGGCTGCATCAACAGTACGACGCCCCACCCGGCCCGGCCACACGCCAACGATACCTGCTATCCACATTAAAAAAATGAACACTAGTTGGGGTAGGCCATAGATAGTTCGCTCCCAATTATCAACGGTATCTACTTGAGGATCCAACGCAGGGCGGTGAGTCATAACCTGCTGAAAAATGGCGGTTTCCGTAAGTGTGAGCACCTGACCCTCCTTATAAGGGATCTCACTCTGGAAAGAGGTTTGAGGCGTTTCTATCTGATAATAGCTATCTACAATCGAGCCCCGGCGACCATATACAAAATAGCGGTTTTGCGACACTACCGGTTCCTGAACAAGTGTAAAAGTCCATTGGGAATCGACAGCCAATAATAAGCCAAGCCCAATTAAAACGCGGCAGATAAGCCTAGCCACGGGCGTGTAGCGAGCGTACTGCGCAGCATAAGGATCACCCTTGGGGCGGCGCGGTATTACGGGCGGCGGCCACGGCCCTCGATAGGCCGGATCGGGGTGCCGAGGAACAACGGGGCGAGGCGCCACTGGAGAAGGCGGATTGCGCAAAGCCCATAATCGGGCATCGTAGGCCTTGCGCTTGTCGGGCAAACTCAATACTTCGTAAGCGCGGTTTACGGCCAGATAACGCTCGTGCGCGGCCGGATCTTGGGTGCGGTCGGGGTGGGTGAGGAGTACTAAGCGCCGATAGGCCTGCCGGATATCGGCCGCCGACGCTTGCTCAGACACCTCCAGCGCCTCATAATGTGTAATCATTCCCCAGCCGCAGTTCCTTCAGCAAGTAGGGTAGCCAGGGCAGCCACATGGTCCTGCACCCGCCGAGTAGCCAGTTCCAACAGGCGACGGTTCAGTTCTGCGCGGTGGGGGCGGTAAAAAGCCAACTCACTCTGTGTAAATAACCCAACCACCGTGCCCACCAGTAGGTAGCGCAGCTTCACATTGCGCGTGAGCAGCTCCGCCACCACCCGCTGCTGCTCCACTACCGCTGAGGTGAGAAACGGAATGTGGTGTTCCTGAATAAAATCGGCAACCAGCAGCAGCAGCAACTCATTTTGTAGCTTCAGCACGGGCCGGAGCGTACGGTGCAGAAAGTCGCCCACGGTGGGGCCATCGGTGGTGGGGGGCAAAAAGGCCGTTTCAACCAGCGGGCGCGAACTAAGAATGGCAGCGTCGCGGTCGGCGGGAGTAAAAGCGGCAGAAGTCTGGCTCATAAGAAAAAAAGCCCCCCAGTGGCTTGCATGAGGGAATTGGGTGGTGAAAGCCAAGGTAATCAGCAAGATTTACGCTCTATACCTACACTATTTGGCCGGCACGGCGCTCTGCTGCCAGCGGTCAGCTTTTATTAGTTTAATTAATTCTGCTTCTAAGCCTTTGAGAGCTGCCGGAGCGCCATCATAATCCCGAATACGCTTGCTTTTGCCCGCCTTCCAATAGGTGATGTACTTCGTGGGATAGTCGAGCTTGGTAGACGTGTAGCTGTCCTGAAAAGCAAAAAAATTGGCCGCGTCGAACTTGGCAATGAGCTGCTTCCGCTCGGCCGCCGTCAAGCGTCCCGCATACGTGCCTTGGCGGGGGGCATTTTCGCCGCCTTTATATTCCAAGCGGCCATCGGTGTACACCGTAATCTGATCGACGGGGCAAGGACCCATGCAGGCGGTGCGCTCCAATTGCATGAGCTTTTCGGTGGCGGCCTGTACTGGTCGGCAAGCCACCAGGTAAGTAATGGCTAACAATAAAAGCAGGCTGGGTAAAGCCCTAATACAAAATAGCTTTGTCATAAAAAGAGCCCAGATTCGGCCCAAATGCCGAAGCCAATAGGAGCATACCAGTAAGAAGGGATATTTTTTCGGAAAAATGAGCGCGATACTCTAAATTTAAGGATCTACAGATTTTATTGGCCGAATACGCCGTCCGTTCATTTGTGAAAAAACTACTCTTACTCTCTTTATTAGCATGCGGAGCGTTGGGCACCGCGCGCGCGCAGCAAAAGCTGGTGTCACAGGCCGAGCTGCCGCTGGAGTCGCGGCCCGCGAAACCCGTAATTTGCTACGCCCGGCCCGAGAACATGCATACCTATGTGGCACCCCCAGCCCAGTTCCTCAACCGGACTGCCGGTCGGCCCACTGCCGATCAGGCCCGCATTGAAGTTACCTACATCGGCTTCCCGCCTGATGCCCGCGCGGCCTTCCAAAAGGCGGTCGATATCTGGCAATCTCTACTCTTTTCGCCGGTCGTTATCCGAGTTGAAGCGCGCTGGGAAGCCCTGGATGAAGGCGTGCTTGGCGCCGCCGGTACCACCCAGATTTATCGGAACCTGCCGGGTGCTCCCAAGAGCAACATCTGGTATCCGGTAGCATTGGCTGAAAAAATTGCCGGCCAGGACCTGAATGGCACCAATGCCGACATCAGCGCCGAGTTCAGCAGCAACTTCGACTGGTACTTGGGCCTCGATGGTCTGCCGCCCGCCGGCAAATACGATTTGGTAACGGTAGTGCTGCACGAGCTAGGCCACGGCCTAGGCTTTGTGTCGGCTTCTAGCTACACTGATCCGCCTCCCGCAACAGGGGCGGTAGCTAGCCTGAATAGCTCCGGCTTCCCTTGGGTTTTCTCTACCTACATCGAAAATGGCGGGGGGCAGCGGCTGGCTAGCAGCAGCCTGTTTCCAAGCCCTTCCGTGAACCTTGCCGCCCAGTTCACCAGCAATGACTTGTACTTCGGTAGCCCCTTGGTTAACGCTGTAACAAATGGGCAGCGCGCCCGCTTGTACGCACCCACCAAGTATGATGGAGGCTCCAGCATTTCACACTTGAATGAAACTTCCTACCGTGCTGGCGACCCGAATTCGTTGATGACACCCCAGGTTGGAGCCGCCGAGGCCATTCAAAACCCTGGCCCCATTACGCTCAAGATGTTCGACGAAATGGGTTGGTTTAACACCGCTATTCGTCATAATCCTTCCTTGCGCGACACCGAAACCGCCCAAGACTTTGTAGTGCGGGCGAATGTGGTGAGTGACGGTACTATCGTGCCGGGCTCTGTGCGTCTGTATTACCGCGTCGACAATGGCACCGACGTGCCGGGTGCCACCGATACTGTGCTGCCCATGACGGCGGCCAGCGGCTCTACGCAGTACACGGCCACCATTCCCAATCCAGGCTTAGGCCGGCGGGTAAGCTATTATATCTCGGCCGCTGATGTGGAAACGGGCCGCACATACACGGCCCCTGGGGTGCTATTGGCTACGGATGCGCCTAATACGCAGCCGCGCTACCAATTCTTCGTTGGCCCCGACGTTGTGCCGCCGGCACTGGTTCATCAACCGGCTCCGTTCATCTTTGTCAGCAACCTGCCTTTAGTCCTGACGGCCCAGGCCAGTGATAATATTGGAGTAGCATCTGTGTCGGTTGAATACAGCGTAAATGGCGTGGCCCGACCCACCTTCAACCTAACGCGCCAAGCTGATAACATTACGTATAGAGGCTCTATTGCTAGCACAGCAAGTGCACCCATTGTAGCCGGTGACTTAATTGCCTACCGCCTTATCGCCCGCGATGCCTCTTCTAATGCCAACCAAACGGTAAGTCCGGCCAGTGGCGCCTACCGGGTGCCAGTGGTTAGTATAAAAGCCCCCAGGCTTCGTACGTCAATAATTTTAACGCGATTACAGCAACTACGCCTCCTGACTTTGTGGGCAATGGCTTCTCCATCGCGCAGCCAACCGGCTTTAATGATCTGGCCATTCACTCCGCTCATCCCTACCCTGATGCCGATAACACGCTGATCTATCAGCTGCTTACCCCGATTATCGTCGAGGCTGATCCGGCAAAGTCTACTGTCACCTTCGATGAAGTGGTGCTGGTGGAGCCGGGTACGGACGGTGCTCCTTTCCCCAGCGCCGAGTTCTTCGACTATGTAATACTGGAAGGTAGCAAGGATGGCGGTCAGACCTGGAACCCAGTGGCTGATGGTTATGATTCCCGTGATAAAGAGGAGTGGCTAGCCGTGTATAATAGCACCATTGATGGAGAGCAAAACTCTACGGCGTTGGGTACGCAGGCGCTCTTTTTACCGCGCGCCATGAATCTGCGCGACAACGGCTACTTCCTCGCGGGCGATGTAGTGCGGCTGCGCTTCCGCCTGTTCGCCGATCCGGGTGCGCACGGCTGGGGCTGGGCCATCGACAACCTGCGCATTCAGGATAACACCGTTACCAGCTTAGCTTCTGAGCTGAAAAAGACTGGTGGCCTGAACGTGTACCCCAACCCAAGTGAAGGCAAATTCACGGTGCAGGCCCGCTTTGCGAAGCCCACCACCAATTTGCAGATTATCGTGCGCAATAATCTGGGGCAGGTAGTGCTGCGTCAGTCATTGGCTGGTGCACAAACTGAGTTGAAGCAAGCACTCGATTTGAGTGCGCTTTCCGCTGGCATGTACATGGTGAGTGTGGGCGTAGAAGGCGACGCCGCCATGCGCAAAGTGCTGATCACGAAATAGCTCTTCGCCAAATAAAAAAGCGGCAGCTCCACATTGGGGCTGCCGCTTTTTTGTGGGCTGTAATCACGGACTAAAAAAGCCCCCCAGCCCGATGCTAGCTAGTTGCCAAAACCCATCTTCCGCATGAAGTCCCAAAGTACCACGCCCGCCGCTACTGATACGTTCAAGGAGTGTTTGGTACCGAACTGCGGAATCTCTACGGCCGCGTCGCAGAGCGCCAGCACTTCGTCTTCTACCCCAAACACCTCATTGCCCATTACCAGCGCGTAGGGTTTCGTTGGATCAGGTTGGAAAGCACTGAGCGACTGGCTACTATCCGTTTGCTCCACGGCAATTACCACGTAGCCGGCGGCTTGCAGCTGGCGCACTACATCGGTGGTCTGGGGGGCAAATTCCCACGCTACCGACTCCGTGCTGCCTAAGGCCGTCTTGGTGATCTCGCGGTGCGGTGGGCGCCCTGTGATGCCGCAGAGCCAGATTTTCTCTACCGCAAACGCATCGGCGGTTCGGAAGGCGGCGCCCACATTATGTAGGCTGCGCACGTTATCGAGCACGAGGGTAAGGGGGATTTTTTGCGTATTTTTGAAGTCTGCCACCGTCAGTCGGTTCAGCTCTTCCATGGAAAGTTTGCGCATAACGCAAAGGTAGGAACGCGTTCCGGCGCGCTGGCCAAGAGTGGCCTAAAAGCACAGAAACAGTTGAAAACAAAAGTTAAAAAAGGCCCAGGTCCGCGCTCCGAAGCTTACGCCGCCGTCGCGCCTACTCTCGAAACGACGCCCCTCATGCGTCAGTATTACCAGCTAAAGCAGCAGTACCCCGGTGCGCTGCTCCTGTTTCGGGTGGGCGATTTTTACGAAACCTTCGGTGAGGATGCCGTTACCACGAGCCGTATCGTGGACATTGTGCTCACCAAGCGCGGCGCTGGCACTTCTTCGGAAGTGGCGTTGGCGGGCTTTCCGCATCACTCCCTCGACACGTATCTGCCCAAATTGGTGCGTGCCGGGCAGCGCGTAGCCATCTGCGACCAGCTCGAAGACCCCAAGCAAGCCAAGGGCCTGGTGAAGCGCGGCGTGACGGAGTTGGTAACGCCCGGCGTGTCCTTCAACGATAATGTGCTGGAGCGCAAGTCCAACAACTACCTCTGTGCGGTGCATTTTGGCAAACAGGAAGCCGGCATTTCCTTCCTCGACATCAGCACCGGCGAGTTCTTGGTGGCGCAGGGCGACGTACCGTACTTAGGCAAGCTGCTCCAAAACTTTGGTCCGGCCGAGGTGCTCTTCTGCAAGAAAAGTCGTCAAGAGTTTGAGCAGCATTTCGGCCCCGACTTTTGCCACTACGCGCTTGATGAGTGGGTATTTGGCTTTGATTATGCCCACGATACACTTACACGCCACTTCAAAACTACCTCGCTTAAAGGGTACGGCATCGATGGTCTGCGTGAGGGTATCACGGCCGCGGGTTGCATTCTGCACTATCTGGCCGAGACCAAGCACACCAATGTGGGCCACATTGCCGGTATTGGGCGCTTAGAGGAGGACAAATACGTCTGGCTGGACCGCTTTACCGTGCGCAATCTGGAGCTGGTACAGCCCCAGCACTTGGGCGGTGTGCCCTTAATTGATATTCTGGACCAAACGGTGACGCCGATGGGCGCCCGACTGCTACGCAAGTGGGTAGTGTTGCCGCTGAAAGAAGCCGCCCAGATTCAGCGCCGGCTGGATACCGTAGAGGCTTTATTGGCTGATACCGATCTTTTAGGAGAAATAACCCAAAACCTGCGGCAGATCAATGACTTAGAGCGCCTGATTTCGAAGGTGGCCGTGCGCCGAATCAACCCGCGTGAACTCCTGCAATTGAGTCGGGCGTTGGAAGCCATTGGTCCCATTCGGACTGTGCTGGCTGGTTCCGGCATCCGCGCCTTACAGAAGCTAGCTGATCAACTGAACGCCTGCGACACGCTGCGAACGGATATTACGGCCAAAATTCGGCCCGATGCGCCTGTGCTTACCAACCAGGGAGGCGTGCTGAACGACGGCATCGATAAGGAGTTGGACGAGCTGCGCAGTATTGCTTTTTCGGGCAAGGACTATCTGCTGCAGTTGCAGCAGCGCGAGCAGCAGAATACGGGTATTTCGTCGCTGAAAGTAGCTTACAATAAGGTATTTGGCTATTACCTGGAAGTGTCGAACGCGCACAAGAACAAAGTGCCAACCACCTGGATTCGTAAGCAAACGCTGGTAAACGCCGAGCGCTACATTACGGAGGAGCTAAAGACCTACGAAGAGAAAATTCTGCACGCTGAGGACCGCTTGTTCGTCATCGAGCAGAATATCTACAACGAGCTCGTGCAAGCCGCCGCCGACTATGTGCCGCAGATTCAGCAGAATGCGCGCGCCATTGGCGTCCTCGACTGTCTAGCCTCATTTGCGGCCACCGCGCGCCAATACAACTATGTAAAGCCAACAGTAAATGACGGTGGCTTGCTTGATATTCGCCAAGGTCGCCACCCAGTTATCGAGCGACAATTGCCCCCCGGTGAGGCTTACATTCCGAACGATATTTGTTTGGACCAGGATGACCAGCAGATTGTGGTCATCACGGGACCTAATATGGCAGGCAAGTCGGCACTATTGCGTCAGACGGCTCTTATTGTGCTGCTAGCTCAAATCGGCTCCTTCGTACCCGCCGACGCGGCCACTATTGGTGTCATTGACAAAATTTTCACCCGCGTAGGTGCTTCCGACAACCTCAGTAAGGGCGAAAGTACTTTCATGGTGGAGATGACCGAAACGGCCAGCATCCTGAACAACCTCTCCGACCGCAGCCTCGTGCTGATGGATGAGATTGGGCGCGGCACCAGCACGTACGACGGAATCAGCATTGCCTGGGCCATTGTGGAACACCTGCACAATAGCCCAAAAGCGCGGGCCAAAACGTTGTTTGCCACGCACTACCATGAGCTAAACCAGCTCGCCGACGACTGTCCACGCGTACGTAACTATAATGTAGCCGTGAAGGAAGCCGACGGGCGCATTCTCTTTATGCGCAAGCTGGTAGCGGGTGGTTCAGAGCACAGCTTCGGCATTCACGTGGCACGCATGGCGGGTATGCCTACTTCGGTGGTGCTGCGAGCCAACGAGATTATGCACCACTTGGAGCAGGAGCGGGCTCATGCCGGCGATGGCGAAGCAGATGCGCCCACTGAATTTGATGAGCTATTGGCAGGATTGGAGCCCGAGCAGCAAGGTGGTAAAGTGCTGCCGCTCAATGGCCATACGCACGAAAAAGCCCCCCAGCGCGGCCCGCGGGCCCAGCCCGTGGCGGCTGTAGCTACGGCCCCGCGTCCGAGCCTACAGCTGAGTATGTTTGAGCCCGCTGACCCCGCTTTGGAGCGCGTACGCGAACTTATCCAGCAGCTGGATGTGAATACGCTTACGCCCATCGAAGCGCTGCTGAAGCTGAATGAGCTGAAGCTGGCGTTGGGGGGCAAATAAGGCTATGGATTTGATGGTGCGTAAAACAAAGAGTTGAAGCAGAAGTAAAAAAAGTGCCTGACAATGAGGGCGAAGCAACTTTTTTGCGAGATAAATCAAGAAAAATGTGGCCTCACCTCTTGACAAAAGCGAAATACGTTGTACTTTTGTCGCACCATTCGCTGCTTCGGCGGCGTACCTCAAGCGAGAGTAGCTCAGTTGGTAGAGCGCGACCTTGCCAAGGTCGAGGTCGCGAGTTCGAACCTCGTCTCCCGCTCCAAAACAAAAAAGACGCTTCCTAAATGGGGCGTCTTTTTTGTTTTTTGCCTGTTCAATACGTGGGCAGGGAAACAGGTAGACATGTATTTAGCTTGATAAATAGTGTCTACTCTTTTAGCGATGTGGCTATCTTTGCGCAGACATTTTTTGCATGCGAAGAAAGATATCGGACTAGGAGTTTAGCGAGGCTGTAGCCCAAAGCTTATCAATAGCACAAGTAATCGTGCGGTTAGGGCTAGTACCCGCGGGGGGCAATTATAAGACGGTGCAAGCGCGTATCGATAAGTTAGCCCTTGATAGAAGCCATTTTACTGGTAAGGGCTGGAATGTGGGCGACCGTTTTCGAAGCTTCGGGAAAACGTTTCAACTAGTTGATATCCTGATTAAAGACTCAGCTTATGCCTATACCCACGGCCTGCGTAATCGGCTGATAAAAGAAGGATATAAAGCAGAGGAGTGTGAAGTTTGTACCTTAAAGATGTGGCGTGATAAACCTATTCCGTTGGAGCTGCATCACATTAATGGCGTAAATAATGATCATAGAATAGAAAATTTGCAGTTACTTTGTCCTAATTATCACGCTCAGACAACTAGCTATCGGGGCAAGAACCAGGCAAAAGCCGGAGTGGTGGAACTGGTAGACACGAGGGACTTAAAATCCCTTGCCGAATAGGCGTACGGGTTCGATTCCCGTCTCTGGTACTTTAAAAGCCTTCTGCCAACTGTGCAGGGGGCTTTTTTGCTTTATATCAGAATCAGTAGGTTGAAATGCGCCCGGTAGCGTACCTTACTTTTATGATTAGTGTTGGGTGCCTTACTTGCGCCTAAAGGCAGTGCTCCACTTGTATGACCGCAGATTCTGTTGACTATCAAGCCTTATTCGAAACGCTGCCAGGTAGCTATCTGGCTTGTAGTCCTGAATTGATTATTGTAGCGGTTTCGGCTGGGCTGGAAAGAGCAACCGGGAAAGCAAAGGAGCAGCTTCTGGGCAAACCATTAAAAGAGGTTTTGCCCGAGGAAGGAAGCGCGCGGCAAAGCCTGTATGCATCCTTACGTCATGTGCTGGACCATCACGAGGCGCATGAGCAGACGCTGGTTTCGAACCCTGTAGTTGCAGAGCCCGACGATGCGACGAGTACCAAGAACAGTTGGCACAGCCGGGCGTGGCCGGTGGTAGGCGCGGGGGGCAAAATACGCTACGTTCTGTATAGTGTGGAAGCTGGGCCGGCACCTGCCTCGCACGAAAACACCAGCCAAACGATCCACTGGAAAAGCGCCGAGACAGAAACGGTGCAGAAGCATCAGCGGCCAGTAGTATCCGACCAGCAGCTACAGCAAATCTTACGGCAGGTGCCAGCTCAGATAGCCACCCTTTTAGGCCCTGATCATGTGTACGGCTTCATTAATGAGCAAGCCCAACAACTGTTGGGTGAGGCAGCAACGCTCGGTACGCCAGCTGCTATAGCTCGCCCTTCGCTGGTTGATTCTGGCTACATCCGCTTGGTAGACCAGGTATATCAGACGGGAGTACCGTTTGAGCTGAGTGAAATGCCCACCGAGCAGCCTGCTTTGGCAACCAACTCCCCCGGTGAAACTCTGTATTTTGATGGAGTGCTACGTCCCCTCACCGACGATAAGGGACAAACGCAAGGTGTATTGGTATTTGGAATAGATGTAACGGAGCGGGTGCGAGCCAAGCAGCGCGCGGCTGAATTGATGGAAGAAGTACGCTTTCAGGACCAACAATTTCATCAGGTGATGGAAGCCCTGCCCCAAATGGCCTGGGTCTCACGGCCTGATGGGGGCGTAACTTATTACAACAAGCGTTGGTACGACTTTACAGGGAGCAATTTTGAGGAGATGCAGGACTGGGGCTGGGAAGGATTTGTCCACCCCGACGACCTTGCAACCACCGTGCAGCGCTGGCAAACGGCCGTGAGCCAAGGAACAGTGTTTGAAACCGAGCACCGCTGGCGTGATCGGCAAGGAGGCTACCGTTGGTTTTTGGCCCGCGGTGAAGCTATTCGCGCGGCTAATGGCAGCATATTGCGATGGGTAGGCACCAATACCGATATTGATGAGCATAAGCGCTTTCAGCAACAGCTAGCGGCAAAGGATGAGCAGCTCCACCAGATTCTGCGCCAAAGCCCGGCCCTCATTGCCACGCTCGAAGGCGCTGATCATCGCTATGCATTCACCAATCCGGGGTACGACCTATTGGTAGGCTACCGGGCCAAATTGGGCAAACCGGTGGCTGAATGCTTACCGGAGCTAGTAGAGCAAGGTATTATCGATAAACTCGATAGCGTATACCAAACGGGTGAATCGGTGGCTAATCTCCAAACCTACCTTGAATTGGTAGATCCTGTGAGTGGTGAGCGCCGGCATATGTATCTTGATATTACCTACCAGGCTCTACGCGATGGTGGGGGGCAAATTCAGGGAGTACTGGCCTTTATCGTGGAGGTGACCGAGCAAGTGCGCGCCCGCCAACGGACTGAGGCTTTGATGGAGGAAGTGCAGGCGGGCTCCTTGCAGCTAGTACAACAGCGCGAAACATTTTATCAGCTTTTCCAGCAAACCCCGGCCAGTATCGCCATCCTGCGCGGCCCCGAACACCGCTTCGAGTACTTCAATCCTAGGTTTCAAGAGCTGTTTCCGGATCGGGAACTGATGGGGCAAGCCATGCTTGAGGCGCTGCCTGAAACCGTAGAGCAGGGCTTTATGGAACTGCTTGATCGGGTGTACCACACGGGCGAAACTTTTTTTGGGAATGAGTTGCCGTTTCAGGTATATGAGCGGTCTGGTAATGGCTCCAGATCCATCTATTTCAACTTTACCTATCAGGCTTTCCGGGAAAATGGAGTCACTGTGGGCGTTGCCGTATTTGCCTACGATGTAACGGAGCAGGTCAAAGCACGCCGCCAGACCCAGGTGTTGCAGGCCAAAATGAGTCGGCGCGACCGGGAGCTGCGGATGATGGCCGAGAGCCTGCCACTTATCACCTTCGTGACCGAAACCGACGGGCGGCTAAGCTACATAAGCCCGCAGTGGTTCGCGTATACGGGTATGGGTGCTGACTCGGCTTTGCAGAGCAGTTGGGCTGATATCGTCCACCCCAACGATCTGGAGGCGCTGCAAAAAGAAATACAAGTCGCCACCAACGAGTTGCGGCCGTGGCGGTGTGAGTTTCGCATGCTCCGTCACGATGGGCAGTACCGCTGGTATCTGGGGCAGGGCGTCCCCGACCTGGACGTGACCACCGGGCTGCCGCGGCGCTGGTATGGCTCGAGCACCGACATTCACGACCTGCGCGACCTGCAAGACCAACTGTTGATTAAGGATCAGCAACTGCAGCAGATTCTGAGTCAGGTGCCGGCGTACATTGCCACCGTAACGGGCCCCGAACACCGCTATGCCTTTGTCAATCCGGGCTATAACGTTCTCATGGGCGGGCGCATAAAACTTGGCCGACGAGTGGCCGATTTACTGCCGGAGCTAGTGGAGCAAGGGTTCGTAGCGCTGTTGGACGAGGTGTATACTTCGAAAAAAACATACATAGGGCGCGAAACACCCATCACCTTATTTGATCCTGGAACTGGCGGCAACCGGGAATACTACCTCGACTTTGTGTACCAACCGTTGTACGATGCGAAAGGGCAGACTCAGGGTATTCTCGGCTTTGGCATTGATGTGACGGAGCAGGTGCGGGCCCGCCAACAGACCACGGCGCTGCAAGCGGAGCTACGGGGCCGCGATGAGCAGTTCCGCTTCCTCGCCGAGAGTATTCCCCAAATTGTGTGGACAGCTGCGGCCGACGGCGAAGTAGACTACTTCAATCAGCAATTGTGGGATGCCACGGGCTTTCATCCGAGTGAAAGTTTGGGTTCGGTAGCGTGGCTGAATCTTATTCATCCCGACGACCAGCAACGCTCCCAGGCAGCTTGGGCAGAGGCTGCACGCACGGGGGGCAAATATGAGATTGAGTACCGGTTTGTATCGCGCCAGGGGGGGTACCGCTGGTTTTTGGGCCGAGCCGAGCCCCTGCGTAATACCGCCGGTGAGGTGATAAAGTGGTTTGGATCGTGCACCGATATTGATGATTTCAAGCAAGCACAACAGCACCTGCAAGCGCAAAACGCTCAATTGATTCGCATCAATCAAGACCTGGACAACTTCGTCTACACTGCTTCGCACGACCTCCGGCAGCCCATTTACAATATGGCGGGCATTTTTGAGGAGCTAACCCGCACTACGCATTTCAACGACCCCGACACGGCCGAGCTGATTGCCATGTTTGAAGAAGCCCTACAGCGCATCTATGGCACCATTCAGGACCTGGCCGACCTAGTGCAGGTGCAGCGCCGACACGAGCAGGTTCCCGCCGAGGCTGTGGACGTTAAGTTGCTTGCGCAGTCGGTTATTCGCAGTATGCAAGAGCAGGTAGAGGAAGTGGGGGGCAAATTTGATCTGGATACCACTGCCGTGCCCACGCTGTGGTTTGTGCGTAGCAACTTGCAAAGCGTGCTCTATAATCTGCTCAGCAACGCGCTGAAGTACGCTATGCCCGGCCGGCCGCCCCACATCCGGGTGCGCACCGATTTAATCGACGGCGTTCCCGTTCTCACCATATCCGACAATGGGTTGGGAATTGACATGGTCCGCCATGGTGCGGAGCTATTTCAAATGTTTCGGCGCTTCCACGACCACGTAGCGGGCTCCGGCATGGGCTTGCACCTCGTCAACCGGATTATTCAGCAGGCTAGCGGCCATGTGGAAGTGGAAAGCACCGTGGGCGAAGGCACTACGTTTCGGGTATATTTCAGTCCGCAGCAACAAGTGCGCAGCGCCAAATAGGTGAGGAGTTTAAGAGAAAATATGGGCGTAGATAGACTAAGGCAGCAAAACCGGAGTTGTAGTACGCTCCCGACCGCAAAATGCTTCGGCCGCTAAGCATCCGAATCACTACTTTTAAGCCTTTCCTCCTCGCTCTCCCCTATGGCCGCTCCCGATTCTACCGCCTCCGCCGCCGATCAGCTTGCTTATTACCAGGATAAAATTAAGCAGGTGTTTGCCGAAGTAGGCAAAGTGGTAGTAGGGCAGCAGTACATGGTCAATCGGCTGCTGATTGGGTTGTTTACGGGGGGGCATATTTTGCTGGAAGGCGTGCCTGGTCTGGCCAAAACGCTGACCATCAGTACGCTTTCCAAAGTGCTGCACCTGCATTTTCAGCGGGTGCAGTTCACGCCCGACTTGTTGCCCTCCGACCTGGTCGGCACCATGATTTACAATCAGAATCAGTCGGAGTTTCAAGTTAAGAAAGGGCCTATTTTCGCCAATTTAGTACTGGCTGATGAAGTAAACCGCTCCCCAGCCAAAGTGCAGAGCGCCCTGCTCGAAGCCATGCAGGAAAGACAGGTCACCATCGGCGAGACCACCTATCCGCTTGATTTGCCTTTCCTGGTGTTAGCTACGCAAAACCCAGTGGAGCAGGAAGGTACATATCCGCTGCCTGAAGCTCAGGTCGACCGCTTTATGATGAAAGTGTATGTCGATTACTTGAAGAAAGCCGATGAATTGGAGGTGATGCGCCGCATGGCCAACCTCAGTTACGTGGGCGATGTCAGCCCAGTGCTTACCAAGGAAGACGTGTTCGGCGTGCGTGGCCTTATTAATCAGGTCCAGATTTCGGAAACCTTGGAGAAATACATTGTGGAGCTGGTGTTTGCTACCCGCAAGCCCGCTGAGTACGATTTGGCCGAGTTTGCACAGTACGTGCAGTTTGGCGTGAGCCCACGGGCCAGCATTGCTTTGCACCGCGCCGCCAAAGCCGTCGCCTTCTTCGACAGCCGCGACTACGTATTGCCTGAAGACATCAAAGAGGTAGCCACCGATGTGCTCAACCACCGCATTTTGCTCAACTACGAAGCCGAAGCCGATGGCATCCGGACGCAGGATTTGATTGAGGCTATTCTGAAAAAAGTGCCGATCAGCTAGTTCCACGTCTAAACCCGCCCTGCCACACTGTGTCTCGCCTTACCAAAACCCTGCGGGCGCTCGGTAGCCTTGTGCGGAATCCGTGGTTGCTCAACCATGTACTAGCCGCCGATGAAGGGGCGTGGCAGCGCCAGTTCCTAACCCACGCCGCCGGCCGCCACGGCCTGACAGCGCAGGGGTTGCCGACAGTAGCGCTCACGTCGTTTTTGCCCCCCGGCGGCGATACAGTGCAGCCGTTTGCCTTTCGCGAAGGTGGCTCGCTACCTACCGACCTGGCTTTGTTGCGTGGTCTGGCCCGTTCTATGACAGGTTGTCGCTACTTCGAAATCGGGACGTGGCGGGGCGAAAGCGCGGCCAATGTGGCGGGGGTAGCCAAGTTGGTTCATACGCTCAACCTATCGGCAGCCGAAATGAGGGCTATGGGTTTGCCGGCGCGCTACGCCGAGCTACACGGGTTTTTCTCGAAAGACTTGGCTAATGTGCACCACCTCTATGGCAACTCCGCCACTTTTGATTTGGCGGGACTGGGCCAGACTTTTGATTTGATTTTTATCGATGGTGACCACCACTACGAAGCAGTACGCACGGATACGCGCCGCGTGTTTGAGCACTTAGTTCATCCCCGCACGATAGTCGTGTGGCACGACGCGGCCCGGCAACCGGGTCAGCCACGCTGGGAGGTGCTGGCTGGCATCCTGGCCGGACTGCCCCCCGACGCTGGGGGGCAAATAGTGCAGGTATCGAATACGCTCTGTGCTATGTACTTGCCAGAACCGCTACTTGCGACTGTCCCCGATCCGCTGGCGGATCCAGTGCCCGCGTTTTCGGTACATATTCAGCCTCAGTAACTCGGTGAAGAAGGCGTAATGGTGCTTAATGAGCTGACGAAAGACCTATTTAACGGCTACTTCTCTTGTAGGCTCGACTTTGCTTTTTTGAAGGCGCAACAGTTGAATAAGGTAATGTAGCTCAACTTTTCCGGGCAATAATTCGCTTAGGGGTAAACCGTTGGCATTTCGGAAAGTGCGCAGCAGATACGCGGTCGAGAAGAGGTAAGACAAGGTCGCTGCCGTCGCTGCTCCTTCAATTCCCCACTGGGGAATAAGTAGCCAGCACCCTGGAACCGTGACAAAAAGCCCCCCAATGGCCGCCGCCGTATTAACCTGATAGCGTCCTAAACCGGCAAAGTAGGAGTTGAGAATAATGCTGACCGCCATGGCTACTACTCCCGGAGCGAGGAGCAGAATAACAGGTCGGGCTTCCCCAAAATCTGCCCCAAACACGGCGGCCAGCGCGCTAGCCGGCAGCAGGCATAACCCCAACACTATAGCCGTCGTGCTCAGCAATGTGAGGCGAACACCGCGCAGGGTAGGAGCCACCTGAGAGCGTTTGTCGGCCGCATAAATCAGGTCGACATATTGGCTTTGCGAAGCACTACGCGCAATCACCCAAACCGCCTCCGTAAGCGCGACCCCCACCGACAACACTCCTACGGAATGGGTATCAGCATAATAGGCAACAAAGTAATAGCTGAGACGGAAGTTGATGAAAGATAAGATGTTGGACAAATGGGCAGCGCGGCTGTGACGCGCCAACTCGCGGGCCGAAGCGCGTAGCCGACGGCTCATCTGCCAACGGTCGGCTAAGCGGTAGAGTAACACCAGGCTCAGTAGAAAAGGAATGCCTTGGGCAACATAGGCAGCGTAGTAATACACCTCAACTGCGTGCCATTGGCCCAGCGTAAAAGCCAACAGGAGCAAGCCGCCCTGCAAGCCGGTAGCTAATAGCAGCAGCGAGTTGTACGTGCGCTCTTGTCGTCGCCCCAGCAATAGCCCGGCGTTTATCAGAAAAAATGCCTGCAACAGACATACGCCCCACAAATGCCCTACGTAGCTGAAGGGTACTGCCCGCCACACCCAAATGCCCGCCGCGCCTATCGTACACACCATGGCCGCCCACATATAAGCCGGTATCAGCAGGTTCCAGACGTTGCGGCGCGGTGCCAGATATATAAGCGAAACGCCACCTACTAGCCCAATAAACAGCAATAGCAAAGCGCAGTCGGTTACGAAAAGGCTGACGGCGCCGCGGCCGGCTGCCCCTAAGTAGCGGGCTGTGAGCCACACAATACCAAAGCTGCCTCCGGCCGTTGCTAGTCGCGTGACTATATTTTGGAAGACCCGCTTCAGCATGATACAAGCGCTGAAGGAGTGGTGAGTTGCACCGAATTTTGCCCCCCAGCGGGCCGCAGTATGCTTGCGTACAAAGCTGCGAACTGGCTGCCAATTCGTGCCGGACTACAGCGAAGCTCAGCATCGTAGCGAAGCAGGTCGGGCTCATAAGTTGCGCTGCCGCTCAATACCGCTACTAAAGCCGATGCTAGGGCAGTTTCATCATCAGGAGCTACGAGTAGGCCAAAGCGGCCGGATGGTTGAAACAGCTCCGGCACCCCGCCCGTGCGCGTGGCCACCACGGGACAAGCACAGGCCCGAGCCTCCAACAATACACAGCCAAAGGTTTCAGCGCGGCTAAAGGAAACTAGCGCCGTGGCACGTCGCATTTCGGCGGCTACGGCGGCATGCGAAAGTTTACCTAAGAAAGTAACCGTGCCATTGGTGAGCAACCCCAGTTCCTGGGCCGTACGACGTACGCGCACTTCATCGGGGCCATAGCCAGCTAGGCGTAGGCGCAGGGTGGGCCAGGTTGAGCGTAAGCCAGCCACTACCCGCAGAATGCCAGTTAGATTTTTAACGTCTTCGTGAAAAGCGGCCACGTGCAAAAGCGTGTGTGGCGCACGCGGTGCGTCTGGGGGGCAAAAAAGCGCCGTATCGACTACGTTGGCAATAACTACGCTAGCGTCATTTCTGAACCCCAGGTTTCGCATAGCTTGTTGTAGCGCCTTCGATACGGTATGCAGGGCAGCGGCGCGGCGCACAACGACCCGCGTAAGCTGCTGCCGGAGCCAGCCGATAGAATGAGCCCGAAATGGCAAATACAGCGTCCAATGTTCCGTAATGATGTAAGGAATTCCGTAGCGCCACCGCCACCATAAAGCTGTTAAGCCTGTGCGTAGTAGCACATGCACGTGCACTAAGTCAGGATTTGCCCCCCAGCGTTGTACCACCTGGTTGTAGCCTTGCCCCACGCACCAGTAATAGAGCAGCAGCTTCAACAGCTTATCTAGGATAGGCAACCCACTGGGCCGCGCCCGATAATAGTAGCGTAGCACCGGCACAGCCGCGTTTAATTCCTCCTCGCGCTCAATCCAGGCTGTTAACGGACCACTGGCTACCGTTGCGAATACGACCGCTACGTCCGCGTGGGGCGCGATAGCTGCTACGTGGCGCGCTACGAAGTCACCATCTTGGTCATCGTAGCGGTTGGGGTACCACTTGGGCAGCATGAGTACGCGCGGCTTCATGGTGACTAAGCTAAGGACTATTTATCGGCCTACTAATCCATAAAAAAAGAAGCTCCGGTAGGAGCTTCTTTTTCACGAATAATTTACCAAATAATGATAAAGGATAAGCTTAGTAATCGGTATTCTGAGGATCAAAATTTGTCCAGCCAGCTAGCCAGTTATCAGCTGAGGAACCGGAGCCGGAGAACGCGCCGATGTACTCTACCTTGGTGAAAAAAGCATCCGAAACCTTAGCATCCGTAAAGTTGGCAGGGGCAGCTGGTGCCGTGGCCGGGCTCACCGTCACGATTGGGGAGGCGGTGCGGGGCAGAAAGCTAGGCGCAGTCAGATTGAAAGGATTCAACAGCTGCACATTGTCGGCGGTAGTGTAGCGACGGTTGCCGTTAGCTTTCAACCACGTAAGCGGCCCAACAGCTGAACCCCAGGCGGCTGAGTCGGAGCTCATGGCATTGTTGGGCGTCAGATTGCTCGGGCCACCCGCTGGGCCAACATAAATAATGTCGCGCTGTCCCCGCACGGAGTTGGAGTTGGTAAGCGAACCAGCTACCAAGTTGTTCTTGAACACTAGCTCATTAGCCGCGATGCGGGCCGCCGTTACACCATTGTCAATCAGCACGCCGGTTGGGTAACCGATAATAACGGAGTTTAGAATGCTGGTAGAAGTGTTGCGGCGTAAATGGGCTCCGGCGGTGTATTGGTTGCTGATGTTTCCTATTCCGTTAGGGTTTAGGAGAGGACCAACGGCCGTAATGTTAGAGAAGACTGGTGCAGTCCGGGGCAGGTTATTGGAAGAATTTCCGTCGTTATCCGACTCGAAGGCTTTCGAACCCGATTGGTCGGCCTGCAGTGGGTCGCGCAGGGATACCCCAAACTGCACTTTGCCTGAGTAGCCAAAGTCGGTATCGAAGTCGTCATCAAAGGCGCGGTGCGACACCAGATACTTCGCGTTCACGGTGCCCCCAAACCATTCAAAGGAGTCATCGCCATTGTAGCTGATTTGGATATGGTCGATGGTGGTGCCACTGCCCACGCCGGCCAAGGTAAGACCGTTCACTTCGTTATTGGGCGAGAAGGCGATGCCGCTGAATTCGATGCGCACATACTGTAGCGTACCGGAGTTGTCGGCAGTATTGGTACCTCCATAACGGGTAGTAGGGCCGCCTTCAATAATAGGGCGGTCAACGGGGTTTACGGGCGCGTTGCCAGCAATGATAAGTCCACCCCAGTCGCCGTAGTTACGGGAGCCTTTGGGTTGGTTTGAGGTAAAGACGATTGGCTTAGCGGCTGTTCCTTTCGCTTCAATTTTGGCCCCCGGCTCAATTATTAAAGCGCCTTTGGTGTCCTTATCTCCTTTGATGATGGTGCCAGGCTCAATGGTAAGAGTGGCGCCGCTGCGCACATATACGAACCCTTTGAGTAGATATTTATTTGTCGCTGTCCAGGTGGTGTTGGTGGTGATTTCGCCCTGCACATCCACCGATTGGCCAGTGGGCGGGGTGACGGGAGGCGTTGTGCCGCCGGTGCCGCCCGTGGGGGCGGATTTGGGGCTGGTGTTGTGTTTTCCTTCTCGCAGGCTGCCAGAGTCAGCATCAGTGCTGCCGAGCAGGCCAGCGGGGTGATGCGTAATAGCTTTTTCTTACTCATACAAAAGGTGAATTGTTGGCTAATGGGAGTTAGATAAAGCGTTTGGGAGACTAGGGGAGGGGAGTGCGGGGCGCTTTGCCATCGAGGTTGAAGCGCAGGCCAACGGTATAGTATGTGCCGCGGCGGTAGCTGCTCAGGGAAGGATCGGCGTCTACCTCATACTTCTTGTCGCGGTTGAAATCCTGGAGCAGGTTCACGCGCTGATTGAACACGTCTTGAATACCAGCGTTAAGAGACCAGTTTTTGGAGATGGCCTTCGTAAGCGTGAGGTCTACGGTGTGGCGCGGCATCTCCACAACATCGGGGTACTGGTCGCTGCCAGCAAACAGGATGCGGGGGCCAAATACGTTATAGAGGGCGGCTAGCTGCCAGGTGTTATCCGTCGTTTGGTAATACAGACCCGTATTCACCACATAAGGCGATTGACCTTGCAACGCCCGCTTACGGTCCCAGGCAACTACGTCGGGGCCTAGTTTTACCTCGCTTTTGATCAGCGACGCATTGAATACGGCCGTCAGATTGGTGAAGGCATTAGTGCTGAAAGCCTCATCCAAGAAGTTTAGGTTCTTCTTGATGTCTAGTTCCAAGCCGTAGGCATAAGCACTTGGCGCATTAGCGAAGGAGTAGGCTAGGTTGGACGTAGCAACTACAATGTTCTCAATCGGATTGCGGAAGTTCTTATAAAAGGCCCCCACGTGAATTAGCTCCCCATCGGAAGGGTAAAATTCATAGCGCAGGTCCACGTTGTCGATGGTGGCAACTTTCAGGGGGCTTTCTGGGCTTAGATACAGCGACCCGTAGTTGAGGACGTTGAAATCGAAATCGTAGTAGAAGAACGGTGCCGACTCGCGAAACTCTGGCCGGTTCAGGCTACGACCATAAGAAGTGCGCACCAGGCTTGTTTCCGAAAAGTTATAGCTCAGATTGGCTGAAGGCAGCAGGAAGTTGGTGGTGTAGTTCTGGTTTACCGGCTGCCCATTCAGACCAGTCTGAATTTTCTGCACGTTGCGTTCAAATCGCGCTCCGGTCAGCAACTTAATCTTTGGCGTCACCGGCACATTCACCGATAAGTAGCCGGCCTCCAGCTCATTGCTAGCTCCGTACTGATAAGTAGAGTTGATGTCTTCATCCAGGCGAAAACCGCCTGATGCGATGTTCTGGGGGCAAATATGTTACCGATGTGCTGGTTGCGGATTGTCTGATCGGTGGCGGTGCTGTTGAGCGAATAGCCAAAAGCCCGCGCCTCAAAGTTCCGGTCGCGATACTCCAGATACGTACCTGCGCCTAGCTCCACTTCCCGCTCACCCAGCAGTAGTTTGTGCTTGCCGTTGACGTTGATGGTGTAGATGTCCTCATTCAGCTTCTGAAACAGACGACCTGCATTATTCACGTCTACCTGACCAGCGGCCGGCGTCAACACCGTCTCAATAGGAGTTTTCGACTCCGTGTTTCCCGCCGGCTGAACAGAGTAAGCTACCCGACGTAAATCGGGCTCGTTGCGGCTAGAGTAACCGTAGCCACCTACCCATTCGAGGCTAGTCTTTTCGTCGTTGAAGCTATGCGTGCCTGCCAGTTGGCCCGTGTAAGTGGTGCGGCCCTGATAGCCCATCGCGTAGCTTTTGCGTACCTGCGTGCCTTCATTATCGTAACCGTCGCGGGTAGTGAGTTGGTTGCGACCAAACTGATTGAAGAGGTTGCGAAACTCTAGCTTGTCCCCATTGTCGAGCATGAGGCTGAAGTTCTGCACTGCTCCCAAGCGGACGTTGTTGGTCGATTGATCATCGCGCAAACGGTCCGTGCGTTCACCGCTGGCATCATACACATTGCGGTCGATGCTGTAGTTCGTGAACGTATTAGAGTAGTTGAGCGAGGAAATACTACCGATTTCTAAGCCACCTATATTAATCTGATCCAGGTAAGAGGCGTTGAAACGCACATCCGGCATCGCCCGGGTTTTGAAGATCGGGAAGGTGTTGTCCAGTTGTTTCGCGTAGAAATCACGCTCGTACTGCTGGTAGGCCGAACCAAGTACCGGGAAGCCTCTCGGTAGCTCTCGCTGCCAAGCCCCAAAGCCCAGCCAGTCGGTATTGCTGCCCTTATCGGTATAAAAGGTGTTACCAGTCGTGCCGTTGCGGTAGCCGCCGGAGTAGTTCACCGTCAGCAGACGCTCATTGAGTACCGGCTTGCGCAAGTACACTTTCACCAAGCCGCCCGCGAAATCACCGGGTAGCTCCGGCGACGGGTCTTTGAAAACGAGTACTCGGTCGAGCAACGCACTCGGTACAATGTCGAAGGAAAATGATTTCTTGTCCGTCTCCGAGCTGGGGGCGGTTACATCGTTCAGCCAAACTGAGTTATATCGTTCACTCAGACCTCGTACCTGAATAAAACGATTATCTACGATGGTCACGCCCGGGATTCGGCGCACCACCTCAGCGGCGTCACGGTCTTGGGTTTTTACAATTTGCTCCGAGGATATACCGCTTACTACCTGAGTGGCCTCTCGGATTTCGGATATAACGGATACCTCCGTATTGGTGCGCCGCACGCCCCGCACAACTACTTCTCCGAGCTGTTTGGTGTCCTCTTCTAAGGTCGAGTTTACCGTCGCTGTTTCACCCGCTTTCACTACCACCTGCGGTATTTCGCGGTTTTTGTAGGAAACGGAAGTAATAATTACTGTGTAGGTGCCAGCGGGCACGTTCGAGAGAATGAAGCTACCGTCTACATTCGTTTGCTCGGCTAGCGTCGTGCCTGCCAGCCGGACTGTTCCGCCAATAACTCCTTCCTGGGTTGTGGCGTCCTTTATGGTGCCTTTAAGGATACCGTTTTGGGCAAACCCTACTGTTAGGGTAAAAACGGTGAAGAACAGGGCTATAAAAGCCTTTTTTGAGCAGATGTTTCCCATATCGGCCACAAAAGTACCGGGGGGCTATTAGCTCAATATTTCCTGCATGTTATATAATCGTTAACCACATCTGCTACTAGCCAATGAGTCGTTTCCATATCTCATCGTCATCCTTAATCTGAAGCAAGTCTCTAAAATAAGGTTTCTGAACTAGATGGTACCAGATAGAAAATCAGGAAGTTAGTAACGGATTGGTGCTGCCAATAGCTAGCTGGGCATCAATAGTGCGTTCTTTACATTTGTTCTCATTCATTCTTTTCTCCCGATTCTCCATCTATGCTTCAATCCATGACCGGTTACGGTATCGCGCGCCGCGAAACCGACCACTATTCGGCTACCGTTGAAATCAAATCGCTCAACTCTAAAACCCTGGACCTGAGCCTTCGTTTGCCGCGCTTTCTGCAAGACCGAGAATTAGAGATTCGCAATCTGGTGACCAAAAGTCTGGTGCGGGGAAAGGTGAATCTGAACTTTGACTTTGCGCGCCCTACCGCTGTGCGTAGCACTTCAATGGTTAGTCGGCCGGCCTTGATGGCGGCATTTGAAGAATTGAAAGCTGCTGCGCAGAACTTAGGCGTTCATGCTGGTGAGGAGACGTTTTTGGCCGCTTTGCGTTTCCCCGGAGTAATATTGTCGGCTAGTGAGATGCAGGCTGAGCCAGAAGAGGAAGTCGCCTGGGAAGAGTTATTGCCCTTAGTGCATGAGGCATTGGAGCATCTCAACCAGTTTCGCCACAATGAGGGACAAGCGCTGACTATCGAAATAGTCAGTTATGTCGATCGTATCCGTATCCTGCTCGCCGACATAGACCGGCACGATCCTACACGCATCGAAAACGTGCGTCAGCGCTTACAAACTCATCTTGGTGAGCTAACCAAGCATGAGCATTTCAATGCCATCCGCTTTGAGCAGGAGATACTCCATTATATAGAGAAGCTTGACATTGCCGAGGAGAAAGTCCGCCTCATTAGTCACTTACATTACTTTACTGAAACCGTCTACTTGCCCGAACTCAGCGGTAAAAAGCTGGCGTTCATTGCTCAGGAGATGGGCCGCGAAATAAACACAATTGGCTCCAAGGCTAATGACTCAACAGTGCAGCATTTGGTCGTTAGTATGAAAGAGGAGCTTGAAAAAATCAAGGAGCAGATCAACAATATTCTTTAAGAGATTTAGAACTATTGAGGAGTTTGGATACATGTAATTGCACTTTTATAATATTTATTAGTATATAAATTTACTAATAATTAAATGAATCATAATAGACGATTTATGACAGAGTTAAAAAATTTATTAATGGTCAAATCTTTGTTTAAAGCACAATTTCGAAGGTTACCTACTTGAATAAGTTCTAATAACATGCCTTTAATAATTATTTTTCCATGAGAGGCTTGCTTCTTCATAAATGGTTCGTAAATTGTGTTATCCAAACAGAGTTACTTCTGATTTCACGGATAAGTGCTCTATTTTGAGTTTCACATTTTTTCGGTTCAAGGCTATGAAAAAAGTCTTACTATTACCTGTTCTGTGCCTCTTCCTGCTCCTGACGGCAGCACGGCCAGCCGCTGAAGTTGAGCTAATCAAGAAGCGTGTATTAAGTGAGCGAGTTGAGATCCTGATTCCAAAAGGATTTGAGGTAATGAGCGAGCAGCAGATGGAGTTCAACTACGCAAAGTCGCAGAGCCGGCCGAGCATGATCTTCACTAACAGCAAGGAAGCTAGCCTAGCCTTCAACTACACCGATAATGCCGCCGATCAGGATATGATCGAGATGTATGCGGCTACGTTTTATAAAACCTATACGAAGCAGTTCAAAGACGCCAAATGGTTTGAGAATGGCGTGAAGGAAATCAACGGCCGTAAGGTTGGCTACATGGAGCTGATGAAGCCCGAGCTAGGCCATGAGGTTTACACCCTGATTTTTTTCACTGACGTGGAAGACAAACTGCTCATGTGCACTTTCACCTGCGCTGACCGTCAGAAGCCAGAGTGGGAAGCAGTGGCCAAGCAAATCATGGCTTCTGTAAAAACCAACTAGTACGCCTGTCGGCTTACGTATAAAGAACGCCGCCGCTCGGCTGGACTTGCACAATGTGAGTCTAGTCGAGCGGCGGCGTTCTTTGCTTTAACAATAGCTAGATAAATCGTTTGGTTTCTAAAGAAGCATTAGCTCTAGCAGCATGAGCATAATACCAAGCTGCTGAAGCTTTCATTTGTTGTTCTTGAGTGTACTTCGCGTTATTCCGCAGTAGCTCCCAGGCTATTCAAGAACGCGCTTACTAAACCAAAAACTCCAGTAAAAGCAGAGAGGGGCAGCGTCTCAGCACGATCTTCCACATCATGGTACGCTTTAATCCCACCTCGGGTGTACAGGAAGAAGGCAGGTACACCACGATCTGAAAAAGGGAAATGATCGGAGTTGGCTGCGCGGCCTCGGGCAGCAATGTCCGAAACGAAGTGATGCTTTTCGTTGAGGCGCGTTAGTGATTGGTAAGCAACAGGCAGCAGACGGCCATTCACTACAGTTAGGCCCTCATCACCAGTGCCCAGTAAGTCTAGGTTGACCAAAAATTTGATGTGCGTGAGTGGGACCAAAGGATGCTCTACAAAGTAGCGCGAGCCAACAAGTCCGGCTTCTTCTGCCCCAAACGCAATAAATACGACGGAATATGCGGGCCGATTAGCCGGTTGCGTGTAATATTCGGCTAGTTCCAACAGCATAGCTGTACCACTGGCATTGTCATTCGCACCCGGAAAGTAGGCCTGCTTACCCATACGCCCTAGATGGTCGTAGTGAGCAGTAACAACGAGAAACGAGTCGGGCTGGACGCGCCCAGGTATATAGCCCACAAGGTTTTGACTACGGTAATCGCGCTGAAGGTGAGCATCTACCTGAATCGTAGCCTGGGGGGCTTTTTTGGGCCAACGGTCAGCCAGAACAAGCAGGCGAGGCTGTGGTTCCTGTGATGCGGCCAGGAAGGCCGTAAGCTTGGAAATCAATGTCAGGCGGGCAGCGGCTTGGTTTAGGTGTTGGGTGAAAGCGTCGGGGAGGGTGCGCAGGCGGTCTGCATCGCGCTGGCGCAGGACCACAATTTTGCCCCCCAGATTCTGTTCCAACCAACGTTGCCCGGCGGTTTCATGGGTGAAGATAAGTGTATCTAAAATCAGAACAGGCCCCGAAATGCGGCCTCCACCGGAGGTAGGCTCAGCAATAAAGTCGACACCGGGGCGTAGATTTTGCCCCCCAGCCTGAAGCCGTAATGCTCCGGGGAAGGTATTGACATCAAGGGGGAATTGTTGGATGAAATCAGGCGCTAATGGCTGAAGCTTGAGCTGCCGGAAACGCTGGCGCAGGTAGTGGGCCGCTTTCTGATCTCCTTGCCGCACGTACCCTCTACCCTGCATATCCGGCCCCGTAAGACTGCGAATAGTCTGGCGGACACGTTCCATGTCCTGTGCCAAACCCGAGGCAGAATCATACAACCAGAGAAACGCCAGAAGTCCTATGTGCCGCGCACGCACCATAAACAGAGAGGCATTTCGTCGTCGGTTAGCCAACATAAGTAGCGTTTAAATACTGCTGACTTAGTCCTGATGCCCCTATCCTGTCCAATGTATAGGAAAGTAGCAGGGCATTTATTTCATCCAACGGCCAGCAAAGTGCGCGAAAAAGCCCCCCAGTAAGGCGCCGATACTGTCGCTGAGCAAATCCGACCATTCACCGTGCCGACCAAGGTTCATGCTGGACTGCAGAATCTCAATCAGACCGCCAAAGAGCGTGCTTCCAATAATAACTATGGGCATAGCCATAGACTGTAGCTTTGGAAAGCGACTCTGCCGCCGGATGGAGAAAAAGGTGAGCAACGCCAACACCGCAAATACGAATGCATGAGCAGCCGTGTCGAAAGAGAGTAGCTCCCAACGCGGCGTGATCGGCATATCCTTGCTCGGAGTAAGAGTCAGAAGCAAAATGAACGCCGCCCACGTCCCCGGTAAGGCCACATAGGCCCGGCGCGGAGATGCAGGCGGCGCTGAAGTAGACACTGCCAATGCAATAATAAATTAAGCGCCTACAAGCTCGCCGTATGCTTCAGATGTCAGCAACGCTTCTACTTCGGCGGGGTTAGCAACGGAGATCTTGATAATCCAGCCCTCACCGTAAGGGTCAGAATTAACGGTTTCGGGGCTACCGTCGAGCTGGCTATTTACTTCTAGTACGGTACCCGAAATAGGGCTAAACAGGTCAGAAACGGTTTTTACAGCCTCTACTGTTCCAAACACCTCATTCTGCGCTACCTCTTTATCAAGAGTGTCGATGTCCACGTACACAATGTCGCCAAGCTCTTTTTGGGCGTGGTCGGTAATGCCGATATAGGCTACGTCGCCTTCTATACGCACCCACTCGTGCTCTTTGGTGTACTTCAGATTTTCGGGAAGATTCATAAGGAACAAAATTGAAGAGGTGGAGACGGCAAAAGTAAGAGTTAAATGGTCAAATGACCAGAATGGTTTTAGTGCTAATCTGCTCTATCCATTCAGGCCGTTCAAGTTCCAACTCTCGGTAGACTATTGACCCAAGCTGTAGCGCAGTTGTATGCCACCCTCGGTAGACGACGTTTTGAAGGCGTTCTGCACGCGTGGATCCGAGATGTTGCGCGTAAAGAAGAACTGCAGATTCAGGCGCTGATTGAGCACATAGTCGATAGTTGGGCGTAGCTGGACCTGCCGGTTGCCATTTGTAGTCAAGCTAACTGGCCGCCCTAAGCTAGCCGTTTGAGTAGGATTGCCGGGGTCAACGACATCCAGAATAGTGCGCTGAATGGTGGTGTTTTCGCGAATGGAAAGATCGAGGCGCGCGGTCAACTCATTATTGAGTACGCGCTGGTTGTTGCCTGAGCCGAAAGGCAGTTTAAGCCCATTCGTGACGTAGCCAAAGCCAATCACTAACTCTTGTGTGTGCAGTTCTGTGATTTGCGCATTGGTAGTATTCAACCCAATATCACGCTCGGTGCGGTATTCTACCCGGCCCGTAACCTTCTCCAAGGTCTGAAAATCAACACCAATCAGCGGACTCAGTCGCTCAGCAATAGTCACCTGCCCAATAACGTAATAAGGAATAAACTGCTTCAAATCGTTGATTTTCGTTGATAGGTCTTCAGGCTCAAGCTTGTTTTCATATGTGCTGGCTGTGCCGTAGCTGCCTACGCTATAGATGGAGCTGTAAGCATGGCGCAGTGTGACAGAGCGGAAATAACGCTTCACGAAAGGCAACTCAGCCAGACCGTTGTAGTCAATGCGCCAGTTGGGAATCGGTATTTTGAGAAAGGGAGTAAACTTTCCATCATTCGTATTGCTCGATGACTTACCGCGGTAAGCATCCAAGAAGGCAGGCAAAAGCACATCTTGTGAGTTGTAGCCATACTTGCCCTCTTTGCTGATAGGCGTCGTCAGCCGCTGCTGAGCCGCCGTTAGCCGTTCTTGGATTGGCCCCCGGTTCTCGACAAAGCGGTTAAAGGCTTTAGAAATGGTGCCATTAGCCGTCCGGTCGCCGAAGAAGGTTTGAATCGAAACAATGGATGTGCTGAAAGAGCCCGTACCCAGGCGCCGCAGACGCGCCAAATCACCTGTAAAGTTGCCATTGGTGTCTTGAATGGGCAGAAGCGACACAGAATCGACAGCTAAGCGATAGAATACATCTTCATTTCGCACTCTCTGCCAACGGGCATCCAAGCGAATATTGAAATCGCGGAAAGGCTCCAGCGCAGTCTGTACGGTAATGTTATCAGTTCGTAGCGAGCTGAGCGGCGTATTCAACAAGTCGCTACGCTGAGTATACCAGCCACGACTAGCAGCACGATCATACAACTCGTCTAGGTCGTACTGGCGACCAAGCAGAAACGGTACACCGGGCGCATCGAAGTCACTGTTCAACCCGAAAAACTTGGTTCGGGGCAAGTAGCCGGGCAGTAAGGTTCCGTTGCTAAGCGTGTACGTGAAGTTGATAGAGCGAGCAGTCATCAGGGAGCGCAACACTGCCTTCAGGAAGCGCAACTCAGGTCCTTTGGCCGAATCTGCGGGAGCAGGAACGGCTCCATTGGCGGGCTGGGGGGCTTTTTGGGTAGCGGCGCGGGCCGTTGGTGGCTGCGCGTTATTAATAATATTGAGGAAGCGCACTTTGTTGTAGAGCTTCACCAAATCGATGCGGCCGTTGGCGCTAAAGGCACCATTATTTTGAATGGTATTACCCAAGTTGAGCGGGACGGTCGTGGTGTCGGCGAAGTTGGATGGGTTGACAGGGGCCCGTAACGCAGTAGAAGCTGCCTGCCACGTGTAGTTGGCTTCGTAGCGCGTGTCGGCAGTGAGCCAATCAGTGAGCGGAAACTTATCCAGTGGCAGCCGGTAGGTGAGGGCTATAGTCTGATTGAAGTTGGTGGTGCGGCCTCCCCTCTCAAACAAGTTGCGACGTAGCAATTCTCGGTTCCGCTCGGCTTCGGGACTGTCGCCGAGCGTTTGGCCGGGTCCTTCGTCAATCACGCCACGGTTGGTGGCGGTGTAGTCCAAAATGAGGCTTTTGGTCAGATCCCACTTCAGATCATAAATCCTATTGAAGAAGAAGCTCTTTAGGAATACACCCGGAATCCCCTCCGTCGTCGGCACTTGCCCAGGGATAAGCGTACGTTGGAGGAAACGCTCATTATACCGCCTGTCCAGGTCGGCGCGGAAGGCAAAACGGCTGGGAGTTGGCGTGAAGTTCAACTCCTGGAAAATCTTCAGATACGGTGAATCCAGCGCTTTTACATTAGCCAGCGGCGTATAGCTGCGGGGTGTTGTCTGATAGATATAAGCAAGAGCCCCATTATACGTGCGCGTGAAGTCGCGGTCCGTTACGATGTCGGTGTGGCGGCGCTCCGTCAGCGAATAGCTCAGGGCTAGGTTCTCGATATCGTAGGGACGCACCTTACGCTCCGTGTTGGTGCGCTCTTTCCGCACGTTCAGCACGCTGATGCTGCGGCTACTGGTTTGGTCTACTACTTCTTTTCGGTATGCCGAGCGTTCCGTCTCGTTATCAAACTTTTGCAACGACTGGGTTAGCTCCGTGTCTGGGTCGAGCGGGTCGTACTTCGGTACGCGGCTTTCCGTGCCAGCCTGAAGCAATACCGGTACGCGCAGGGCAAGCTTTTCGGGGAAGAATTTCTCCGCTGCTATCGTCGCGTTCAAGTCACCACGACTCACGTTGTCCAGAGAGCGTTGGCTGGGCCGATCTTGCAGGCCGCCAAAGCCCACCGAGGTGAAGCTGCCCGTAGCTGTAATATTAGCTAGGTCGGCCAGCTTGGTATTAAAGCGCGCCGTAGCGGCGTAGCCTGATTCGCGGTCGAAGTCGAATACCCGGAATTCATCGGCCCACAAGCACAGCGACTTCGGAGCGTTGTCGTCGGTGGGGTTAAGAAGACCAATCATTGCTCCCTGCACCGCGCTGAAATCGGGGTTACCTACAATCGTAATTTGAGCCTCAACACCATTTTGGCCAATGACCGTCTTCACGAACGGCACATTAAACGCCACGCCGGCCGCATTACGCTCCGCTTTGGCATCGATGAACTGTTGCAAAGAAATCTGCACCTCATTTTCTAAAGGCCAGATATCACGCTGACCTGTAAGACCGGGGCGCGATAATTTCAACGGTACCGAATACTCGTAATAGTTCTGAGTGTAGTCGGTGCCGATGCGAATGAATCCGCGGACCTGACCATCCTGAATGCTCTGGTCTTGGCTTTCAGCGTGCAGAAACAAGCGCAGCTGCTTATACCGTAGCATGTTGATGCTGATATTTTTATAGGCAGCCTTACCGTAGCCATCGCGCAGGCCTTCCACGCACAAGCGTAACGACTGCTCGTTCTGCTGACGATTGACGGTGCTGGAGCCGTATTCGCGGTCGCGCTCGATCCCGGGGGGCAAAACGTAAGGAATCTGGTCGGCACCCGCGGCCAGGCCGTTTTCTTCCAAGCTTACCGTGGAGATGTCGAAGGCATCAGCGTCGGTATCGGTGTTGATATTTGGGCGGCCAGGCTCAGCAATAGTCGTCAGGAAACGGCGCCACTGGTTTGCTACAAATTGGAGCTGCACTAAGCGCAGCACGGCCGGCTGCTGCCACTGGGTCATGTACATGCGCACAAAGCGGATGGATTTGAACCCGAAAGGCTGCCCATTCTGGGTGCCCCGCACGGCCGAATACTGACGCACCGGCACCCGAAACTGATACCACGATACATCGTTCCCATTCACCTGCTTGGTGATTTTGTCGATGATATAGTTCTGGCCTACTGCCAACTGGCCCGGCTGCAGTCGAATACGATACTCGTAGTAGCGTTCCTGGTCTGAAATAGCATTGTCGCGGTTGAGGTCTTCTTTGTCGGGAAAGGCAGTCGAACTCTGCTGCGCGTCGCCGTTCGAGTTGCCTTCCATGCCATTGAAATTCTTGTAGCGACCCAGAATCTTCACGTCGCGGCCCTCCGAATTGTAATAGCCATCGAGATGGTGACGGAACCGGTCAGCGGAAGGGTCAGCGAACTGAGAATACACCCCCTGAAAGAAGGCTTTCTCATCCGTATCATTCAAGCCATCAAGCCCAACATCTTGGAGCTCACGCCCGCCCGGAGCCGAGCTGAACGCGTCGGTGATAAACTGCTGGCGTGTTACGCGGCCCCAAGTGCCCTGCTGCGCATCGGCATTCGTAATGCTGGCGCCATCAGGAAGGCCATTTTCAAACTCGTGCCGGCCATCCTTGAGCACGTCTTCCGACACCGAACCCAGGTTCAGGTACAGATCACCACCTGTAGTATTGTTCTGGGGGCATTTTCGGAGTCATTAATTTGTCCGTTGGGCCCGGCAATGAAGGGGTCCATTAGCCAAAACTCCAGGTACTCTACGTTAGCGTTATCGAAATCCGTATCGAAGGTGATTTCGCGGCTGATACCACCATACCGCGCAGCATTAGCCGTTGGGGCTTGGTTGGCAAACTTGCGCTCATCCGTCGTTGATACTTCCGGTGTGTAGTTGTACTGGCCCCGCTCGCCCGGATAATACGCCATGTCGAAGCTAAACTCGAAGCTGTTGCCGGTGGCACCTAAGTCGCGGTTGGGGAAAATCTCGCTACGCTCAATACCACGCGTATAGTGGTTGCTCAGGCTTGGGTCGTTGCTGGAAATGTTCTGCGGCTTGCTTTGCCCGCTCGTGTAGTAGGTCTGATCGATGGTATACCAAGCCAGCTTTGCCCGGCGATAAGCCGACGAAAGGCCATCCGGATTTGCCCCCTGCAAGGGCAAAGGAGTAGATGCCAGGCGCCAGGCCGTAGTGCCATTCAGGCCCCCCAGCGAATAGGGTGTACGCGCCGTTTCAAAGTCATCGATGTAGGAAACGCCGTTCTCACCGCGGCCCAGCTGCGAGCGGCCCGGTACCAAGCGGGCAAACTCCCCACTAAAGGCTACCGACGAAGGCTCCTTCGTAGCAATCAGCGGCAGCATATCCAAGTACTTGGTCAGTACCCGCGAATCGCGGCGCATGTTCACGTCGAGGCCGTAGATGGTATTATTGCCTGGCTCGTCGCCAATGCTAACGCGGTTGATGCCCGGTGCCTGGTTCTCGCGCAAGTGCAGTACCGTGGCGCCAAAATTTATGTCTTGGTTCAGCCGATAATCAAAGCGCGCTCCTACCAATCGGCGCGGTTGAATCTGCACGACGGCGTCTTTTTCAAATTCTACCCGCAGTTCGTTGGCGGAGTTGAGGTAGCTGGGATTGAGGATTTTGACCTTCGCCTGATCGTAGAAAACCTGATAGTCACGCCCTTCTTCCAGCAGCGTGCTACCCGAGCGCACCCGCACCGAGCCCGGTGCCACCCGAATACCAGGCAACGCAATTTCGTCGGTGGCCGTGGCTTGGAAGCGTCCTTTAAGGAAGAATTTATCCTTCACCTGTACCTGTTGGGCGTCACTCTGCGTCTGCGTATACAGCTCACTGTACACGTATTTGTCAACTAAAGCAGTTTCGGTAGCTGTGAACTGGGTTTGTAAATAACTGCCGAAGGGCTCCACTACCGGAAAGATTATCTTGCCTTGTTCCGGGTCGATGGTAATGCCTGGGAAAAAGTCAAAGTTGCCGTCAGGGTTGCGGTCGTTGTTTGGGTTTACGTTATCCAAGTTCAGCACCTCAATCAGGGGCCGATTGGCAATCCGCTCGCCTTCCTTTAGCGAAATCAAGTCTACACCCGTTTGGTCATCCTTATAGACAACCTGAAGCTGAAAGTTGTCGCGGTTGAGCTGGCTAGCATTAAGGGGATAGATGTTTTTCATCATCAAATCCCAGGTAGGCAGGTTGCCGCTGGCCAGGTTCGGGTTACTCGGATTCGCTGCCGGATCGGCCAGGCCCACACCGGGATTGGTGGCCTTCAGCATTTTTAGGAAGATAACCTCGTCCTGGCGTACGTTAGCGTAGTCTTCTACGAGCTCGCCTACTTTGTACACCTCGCCGTTGTAGAGGTATTCATACGACACCCCCAGTACCTGCTCAGGCAACAAGGCAGTATTCAGGCTTAAATAACCAAGCTGAGCATTGAACGTGTACTCGCGTGGGTCCAGCTTACGAGCCCGCACCCGCTCAAAGTCCACGGTTTTCACCAGGTTCTGGCCAGCCAGGAAATTATCAACGGTTAGCTCACCGCGGGCTTGGGCTCCGCCATCCGCTAGGGTGTTGAACTCAGTGTTAGCGTTATTAGTAGCTACTACGCGCGGGCTAGGATTTTGGAACTGTCTGCGATATACGCGCGTCGGTTCGGCCAAGTCCATTAGCGTCACCACGTTGCGTAGGTTATCCGTCGTGCGGTTATCGTTGGTTACGTACACCTCCAAGCGCCGGATCTCTATACCCGACTGTACTGTAGGCAGGTTGCGCAGGGCTGCATCGTAGCGCTCACGGAAGAAATGCGACAGAAAAAAGTGCCGGTCGCGCTCGTATTGGCTGGCTTTCAGCTCGAATAGGCGGCTCTGAGCGCCATTCTGCACCCGTACCTCATCGGCAGTACCGCGCAGAGTACTCGCTACCGCCGTTATGCCCAGCTTACCAAACTGTAGCTGGGTTTTGATACCGAACAAATTTTGCCCCCCTTGCACTAGGGAGTTGTTTAAGGGCAAACTTACGTTGCCCAACTCCACCTTGCGAATGATATCGGTTTCGTAGCCCGTGTAATCGAGCTTCATATTATTCTCGAAATCGAAGGCCGCTTTGGTGTCGTAGTTAAACGTGAGGCGCATCTTTTCCCCAATCTGCCCCGTCACGTTCAGGTTTAGGTTCTGATCGTACTCGAAGTCGCCCACACGCTGCTGGCGTAGGGTAAGTAAGGGGTTACGGTTGCGGTTGAAGCGCGCTCCCGCCCGCAGAGTAACCGCACCCTGGGGCTTTATATCTACGTAGCTGCCGCCAAAAATGCGGTCAGCAATGGGACCCAAATAAATGCGCGGAATAAGGCGGCGCGAGCCCGTTACGCTTTCGCCATCCAAGCCCGCCGAGCGCGTGCGGAAATAGTCGCGCACCACACGCTGCTGCTGATAGCGCGAGTATTCCTCAAAACTCACCCGTGTCGGATCGCGAAAATCAATATCTGACCCAATGCTTTCCCGAATATCATAGTTCTGGAGGCTGTCATCAGGCGTCACCTCCACATTCACGTTCGAAGGCAAATCCAGCAGCAGCGGCGACCGACGGCGCTGGGGTGAAAGAGGGGAGCCAATCCGATCCTGGGGGGCAATTTTGGGCCGTCGGCTGGAGCGGTATATACTCGTATCGGGTAGAACGGTGCGAGGAGTATCGGGCACTATGGCCAAAGCCGACGGACTAGCCGCTGGTAGCCAATTCCAAAGTTGGCGCAGGGCAAACGGGTGGGCTCCGGTAGGTTCAGCCTGCGATAACCAAGTCAGCAATGAAGCGACAACGACTATAGAGGCGGCGAGGGACTTCTTACCGTGGGTCAAGGGAGACTAAAAAAGACGGGCGGGCGAGCAGCCGGAGAGTAAACTTAATTCGACTTCAAGGCAAATTTAATCAATTCCTCCACGCTCAGGTCATTACCGTGACGGTGCTGGATGGTCTCCAGCGTTTTTTCCGCCGCCGACCGGGCAAATCCCAACGTGACTAGAGCGGCTAACGCTTCGCTACGATTGGTATTGTGTGCTCGTGCCAGGGGTACCGTATCGATGCCCGCTTTAGCCAATAATTCGTCCTTGCGGAGTTTGTCTTTCAGCTCCAGCACCACTCGCTGGGCCGTTTTTGGCCCTACTCCTTTGATACTTTGAATAGACCGTACATCTTCCTGAATGATGGCCTGCCGAATAGCACCCACGCCCATGCTCGAAACCATCACGATGCCTGTGCCCGGCCCAATACCCGACACCGAAATCAAGAGCATAAACAGCACTTTTTCGTTTGGGTCGAGGAAGCCATATAGGGCTTGTATATCCTCCTTAATGTGCTGGTAGGTATAAATTTTTGCTTTCTCTCCTTCAGCTGGCAGCTTAGAATAAGTAGCCAATGAAATCCTGACTTCATAGCCCACACCACTAACATCCATAATGGCCAAAGCGGGGTCTTTGTAGGCAAGGGTACCGTCAAGGTATGCAATCATAAAAAAGGATTGAAGTTAGAATCTGTGTGTGCAACAATGCATTGTCACAACACACAAATGCTGGATTTACGTCCCCTAAAAAGCAAAGTATTTTAGCTATAACCCAACGCCATTAGTAACGCATGGGTGGGATAGTTGACTAATATATCTGAATGATAGGGATATATTTTACAGCGGTTTATTATAAGTTTGGGCATCTACCACGGCTATTGCTGTCATGTTCACAATTTCGCGAACCGAGGCGCCTAACTGTAGCACGTGCACTGGCTTGCGCATGCCCATCAGTACTGGCCCTATCACTTCAGCACCACCAATTTCCTGTAGCACTTTGTAGGCAATGTTACCCGAAACTACATTGGGGAAGATGAGGGTATTAGCCCCTTGTTCTGCCAATTCTGAGAAAGGGTAATGCTCACGCAACAGTTGGGGGTTCAACGCTGTGTTTGCCTGCATTTCCCCATCCAGAATCAGGTCAGGGTAGCGCTTTTTAGCGAGTTCGGTGGCCAAGCGAGCCTTATCGGGCAAAGTGCCGCGATTAGAACCGAAGTTGGAATAGCTGAGCACCGCAATGCGCGGCTCAGTATCGAAAAAGCGTACACCCCGCGCCGTCAGGCCAATGATATCGACCATCTCTTCAGCCGTGGGGTCGATGTTTACGGTGGTATCAGCGAAGAAGAACGGACCTTTGCGATGCTGGATAATGTACATACCCGCCACACGCTGCACGCCATCTTCTACCCCAATCACCTGCAAAGCTGGGGTAATAGACTGACCATAATCTTTGGTTAGACCAGTGATAAAGGCGTCGGCCTGCCCAGTTTCGAGCATCATGGCACCGTAATAATTTCGCTCACGCAGCAAGCGACGCCCTTCGTAGAGCGTAATGCCGCGCCGCTTCCGCTTCTGAAAAAGCAGCTCAGCAAACTCGGCCCTTTGATCATTCTCTTCCAGAATATCAATAATCTGACAGCCTTCCAGATCGAGGCTATTAGCGCGGGCTATTTCGTCAATTTTCTTGCGATTGCCGAGCAGAATAGGGAAAGCGATACCCTCATCGTGCAAAATCTGAGCGGCTTTGAGCACTTTGTATGTGTCGGCCTCCGCAAATACTACGCGCTTCGGGTTGGAGCGGGCAGCACTAGTGATGCGGTTCATCAGCTTCTGGTTCACGCCCAAACGAGCACGCAGATCATCCTCATAAGCATGCCAATCGGTGATGGACTGACGCGCCGAACCGCTTTCCATGGCAGCCCGCGCCACAGCCGGCGAGATGGTCGTAATCAGACGAGGATCAAGGGGTTTTGGAATCAGATAAGTTCGCCCAAAAGCCAGTGTATTGTCACCATAGGCTTTATTTACCATGTCGGGCACAGGCTCCTTCGCCAAGTGCGCCAACGCCTGAACAGCAGCCAGCTTCATGGCTTCGTTTATCTCGGTAGCGCGCACATCTAGCGCCCCCGGAAGATGTAGGGGAAGCCTAGTACATTGTTGACCTGATTCGGATGGTCGGAGCGACCGGTGGCCATGATCAGATCGGGCCGGGTGGCCATGGCTACTTCGTACTCAATCTCAGGGTTTGGGTTGGCCAACGCGAATACAATCGGATTATCGGCCATGCGCAGCAGCAGTTCGGGCGGCAGCACATTAGCCGCCGACAAACCCAGAAACACATCGGCGCCTTCCAAGGCTTCGGCCAGCGAAGTAATGGCACGCTGGGTAGCAAACTGCATCTGCAAATCCGCCAAGTCGGTGCGCTCTGCGTTGATAACGCCTTTAATATCAAATACAACAACGTTCTCGACCTTGAGCCCGAGCGCTAAATACAAACGCAGACATGAAATAGCCGCTGCCCCAGCACCACTGACAACAAGCTTAATCTCCTCAATTTTTTTGTCCACGACTTCCAGCGCATTGAGCAGCGCTGCCGACGAAATAATGGCTGTGCCATGTTGGTCGTCGTGCATGAGCGGGATGTTCATCTTCTCCCGCAACTCTGTCTCAATTCGGAAGCACTCCGGCGCCTTTATATCCTCCAGATTGATGCCGCCGAATGTGGGCTCCAAGGATTTTACGATGCGAATAAACTCATCGGGGTCGGTAGCGTCAATCTCAATGTCGAAGCAATCGATGCCCGCAAATTTTTTGAACAGTACACCTTTGCCTTCCATCACGGGCTTGGAAGCGTCGGGCCCAATGTTGCCCAACCCTAGCACCGCTGTACCATTGGAAATTACGCCTACCAGGTTGCCTTTGGCCGTGTACTTGTAGACCTCCTCTTTGTTGGCGGCAATGGCTAAGCAAGGCTCCGCTACGCCGGGCGAATAGGCTAAAGCCAGATCAAGCTGTGTACTGAGGGGCTTGGTGGGCACCACTTCAATCTTGCCCGCTGGGGTACGGGAATGGTAGTCGAGGGCTTCCTGTTTGTTGATTTTCAGCATTACCAAAGAGGGTCGGGTGAGAGGTGCCGGGCGGGGCAACCAATAAGCAAGTTGGGGCGAATTTGCCCCGAATCAAAGTTGAGGCAAGACAACTATATTCTAAAAAGCCCCCAGCGCAGAGTCTGAGGGGCTTTTTGGGAAACTGTAACTATAATATTATGACACTTACCGGGCAACAATCAGTTGCTGACCGGGCTTCACTGCGTCTGACTTCAAGTTGTTGAGCTTGCGCAGTTGGTCTACCGTTACGCCCTCGTAGCGGCGCGAGATGTTGTAAAGCGTGTCACCGGGCTGTACCAGATGAACCTTCTTAATGGTGGCGCGGCTAGCTGATGCTTTAGAGCTAGGCTTAGTTGAAGCGACGCGTGGCGCCTTCTCCTCGGCGGGCTGGGGGGCATTTTGGGCTAAGGCTTCCGTGTTGGCTGGCATATAGAAAACCAACTTCTGGCCCGGCGACAAGCCTACTGACTTCAATTGATTCCAAGCCATTAACTGCGCTACACTTACCCCGTTGGTACGAGCTAGCTTCTCCAGAAAATCACCTTTGCGTACGATGTATTCGGTCGGCAAGCTATCCTGCGCTACTTCGGCCGTAGCATCAAACGTGGTGCCGCTAGCTACTATTCCAGTGTCCACTTTAGCCGTGGCAGCAGCTGGCTTCAAAGCGACTGCCTTACTGTTAGGGGCTGTTACCTGTTGCTCCACAGCGGCTATGGTAGCCGAGTCTTTTTCCTCTTCAACTGCTTCGGCCACTGAAACTTGCGCAGGCTTTGTAGTTGTGGCTTTAGCTACGGCGGGGGGCGTTTTTACACCTAATAACGGTAGCTTTTCGGGCAACATCAACCGATTAGCTGCTACCATCTTTTTGCTTGGCGCGCCCTTTTCGGCAGTTGATACAAGAACAACTAGCTGTTGCTTTGGCACCAGTGCTTTACCGCGCTGTAGGCTGTTCCAGCGAGCTAGTTGAGCAGTCGTCACATCATAACGGGCTGCTATGGCTCGTACCGTCTCGCCGCGCTTTACCGTATGACGCACTTTGCGGTGACTTGGCTCGGCTGGGGTCGGTTTGGTAGTCGTTGCTACAGCCGTAGAGCTGAAGCCAAATCCTTGAAAATCTGGCAGGCGGGGCGCCAGGGGGGAGGGGGGAGGTACGGATACTTTGCAGAAATCTAGAAACAGGTTTCGGTCTTGCGCAGCTAGTTCCTGCCGTACCCGCACTGGGACTTTAAGGGAATAGTTGCGAAGCGTCTCGGGGATGTAAGGCTTGCGTAACTCGGGGTTGTAGCGCGAAACAGCTGCCGAATCGAGCCCGAATTGCGCCGAAAACTTGCGCAAATCCAGCGACCGGCCAGAAATGAGCAACGTGTCCATTGGCTCAGGATACTGATACCGCAATGAGTCTGAGTGCAGCCTATGTTCCCGCGCATATTGCAGGGTATAGAAGGTAGCCGTAAACGTCGGTACGTAGTTGCGGGTCTCTTTAGGCAGATACGAGTAGATAGCCCAGAAATCGCGCTTGCCCCCCGACTTAGCAATAGCCCGGCGGATGTTGCCAGAGCCGTAATTGTAGGCGGCTAATACAAGCTCCCAGTCGCCAAACATACGGTATAAGTCGCGCAGGTATTTGCAGGCCGCTTCCGTCGATTTTTCGGGGTCCATGCGCTCATCCACATACTCATTGCGGGCAAGCCGAAGGTCGCTGGCCGTAGGACCCATGAATTGCCACAAACCTAGAGCTCCTACCCGCGACTTAGCTTGCGGCAGCAACGCCGACTCTACCACGGCCAGATATTTCAGATCCTGCGGCAGGTTGTACTTCGCCAGATACTTCTCAAACAGTGGGAAATACAGGTTCTGACGCTCCAGAATGCGCTGGGTATACGTCCGGTTGCGCACCGTAAAATAGTCTACAAAACTCATAACTGAGTTGTTGAACGTATGCGGCACGTCAGTTTCCAGACAGGCAATACGATCCGCAACGAGGTCGCGAACGGCGGGGGGCTTTTGTAGCCAGCGAAGCCGAGCTGTATCGGGTAATATGGGTTCGATGAGCACCAGCGTGTCGGGCAGCAGCTCGATGGACACGCGAGTCGTATCGTCATTGGTGCGCTGAACGTCCGGTTTCGGATTAGCGAGCTTTTGGGCCACCGCTGGGCGGGCAACAGCTAGGGTCAGCAGAAATAGAACGGTAGTGCGCAGCAACGATTTTTTCATCAGGGCAAAACAGGCGTAAGCGATTCCGTTACAGATTTGGCGAAGGCCAGTAGATGTTCCTCGCGGAAAGCTCCGCTCAGAATTTGTAGCCCAATGGGCAACCCCGCCGCGTCGTGTCCGGCTGGTACCGATACGGCTGGTACGCCGGCCAGCGAAGCCTGTACCGTGAAAATGTCAGCTAGGTACATAGCTAGCGTATCCTGCTCGTTCTCCCCAATCCGGAACGCCGTGGTCGGCGTAGTCGGAAGCACCAGAAAATCATACTGGCGTAACAGTTCGTCCGTTTTCTCTTTGATCAAACGTCGAACCCGTTGCGCTTTCGTATAATAGGCGTCATAATAATCAGCCGATAATACGAAGGTGCCCAACAAGATACGGCGTTGTACCTCAGGGCCAAAGCCTTGCGACCTGGTTTTTTTATACAACGACTCCAAATCCGTTGCATCAGAAGCCCGATATCCAAATTTTACACCATCGTAGCGGCTCAGGTTAGAGCTGGCTTCGGCAGTAGTCAGGATGTAGTAAGACGGAACGATATAGTCGAGGTAAGGGAAGTCTACCGCTTCCACTACGTGCCCTTGGCCACGTAATACATCCAAAGCAGCTTCCGTAGCTGCCTTTATCTCTGAGTTTAAACCAGGGCTCTCTAGGCAGTCCCGGATGTAGCCAATACGTACATGAGGAGCCGCCTCCAGCAATTCACTGTACGCTGGTACAGGCTTCTGACTGACGGTGCTATCAAAGTTATCAGGGCCTGCCATTACTTCCAGCAGCAAAGCCGCGTCGTCGACGGAGTGCGTTAGCGTGCCTATCTGATCGAAAGAAGACGCGTAGGCAACTAGCCCGTAACGGGAAATGCGAGAGTAAGTGGGTTTAAACCCTACTATTCCGCAGAAAGCGGCCGGCTGACGCACCGAACCACCCGTATCAGAGCCAATGGAGGCTAAGCACAGATCGGCCTGCACGGCAACAGCTGAGCCACCAGACGAGCCACCGGGCACCCGATCCGGGTCAATAGCATTACGAGCGGGCCCGAAATAAGACGTCTCGTTGGAGGCGCCCATCGCAAACTCATCGCAGTTTTGTCGACCAATAATGATAGCATCCGCATCGAACAGGCGCTGCACGGCCGTACCCGTGTAAAGCGACTTGAAGCCGTCGAGAATATAGCTGCTGGATTGAAGCGAATGGTCTTTGTAAGCCAGAACGTCTTTCAGCCCGATAACCATACCCGCCAGTTTTCCGGCAGTACCGGCCGCCAGCTTGGCATCTACAGCGTCGGCCTGAGCCAGCGCCTCATCCGTGAACACTTCTAAGAAAGCATTCAAGTGGCTTTGTTTCTGAATGTTATCCAGATAATACTCCACGAGCTGACGACAGGTGGTAGTGCCTGCCGTCAGCTCGTCGCGAACTTCGGTAAGTGAATGAAAACGTCTCAAAGGATACGGGCAATCAATTGGTTGACTGGTCGAGGCGAGGCCGCTCGGGAGCAGGCTGGGGGGCAATTCCACCGTCCATAGGCGGTGCTACACTGGTTTCGGAAATAGGCTCTGCCGATGACATTGACGTAATCGTAGGATGCTCAGTAGTTGGCTGCTGTGGTGCTGCGTCGTAGCTAGGAGCAGTATAGGCTGTAGGCTGCTGATATGGTTGTGGCTGGTTCTGCTTTGGCAGACCCGCGTTTTCAATCTCGCTGCGGATTTCGCTAGAAGCGTCCTTAAACTCACGGATGCCTTTACCCAAGCCACGCGCCAGCTCCGGGATTTTGTTTGCCCCAAAAAAGATGAGAATAACAACCAGGATCAGCATGATTTCGCCGCCGCCGAGGTCGCCTAAGAAGAGGAAAAGAGGAGTACTCATGGCTACAGCTTATAGTCGTGGGTTGGTAGGATCATTCGGATTCACCGGCCGGTCCCGAAACTCAGGCTTTTCTTCTTTTGTGGCATCCTTAAACTCGCGGATACCTTTGCCTAGACCTTTGGCCAACTCCGGAATCTTGCGGGCGCCAAAGAGTAAAATGATAGCGAATAAAATCAGCAATATCTCGGTCGTACCGAAGTTGCCAATCAGAAAAAGTGAACCAAATGTCATAATGGAGAGGCGCTCAGGCCGTTTGAAGGAACAAACCAAGTATACGCAAGTCGATATGCGACAGGATTGGTAAAGGTACCGGTTAATTTTAAAAATCGCAGCCGATAGGCGCTTTAGCTGAGTGCGAGGTGGGGGGCTTTTTTAGTAAACCTAAATCCAATACCTGTGTTTCTGCCGTAGTAAAACGTTAACTGCCGTAAGCATTAAAATTGTTTAACGTGCAAAAGTCTGATTTCATCGTTTCAAATCTAAGTTTCATAGCCTAACTATGATTACTTTGTAATAGCTAAACGCCTTTGAAATCAGAGTAGTAGTGTCATTTTCCCCTATGCCCATTCTGTATGTCTGCTAAGCCAGCCTCACCCATCAGAGCTTCTTCTCTTCCTTTTGCCGCCTTGGGCAAAGAAAGCGAGGCCGTGCGGCTGGAAGTACTGCGCAATTATCAGATTCTGGACACGCCCCCCGAACAGGTCTTCGATGATCTGGCTCAATTGGCGGGCTTCATCTGTGGAACACCTATTTCATTAGTCTCACTAATAGATGCTGATCGTCAGTGGTTTAAGGCTCGAGTGGGTTGGAATGAGAGTGAAAGCACAAAGCGGGAAGTAGCGTTTTGTCAGCACACGATATTGGGAGAGGACGTATTTGAAATTGAGGATACCACTAAGGACCCTATGTTCTGCGATAATCCTCTGGTAACGGCTTCTCCCAGTATTCGTTTCTACGCGGGCGCTCCGCTAATTACGCCCGAAGGGGTTCCGCTAGGTACTATTTGCGCCCTCGATACCGTGCCCCATCGCCTCACCGATGCCCAGCGGAATGCCTTACGCATTGTGGCCCGTGAAGTCGTATCGCACCTAGAACTGCGTCGGGCGCGCCAGCAGCTAGAGCAGGAGCAACGCAAACTGGATGGCCTTCTGCGCATGGCCAACGATGCAGCGGAATCCTTGTATATGGGTAGCAAGGCCGAGATTTTTATTAAGCAGGATAATAAGCTTCTGCGAGTAGAAACAGCCGATATCCGCTATGTAGAAGCCCTTGGCGACTACGTAAATATCTATGTGGCCAAGGAGCGCTATACCGTATACAGCACGATGAAGGAGTTGGAAGCAAAGCTGCCAGCCCGTGATTTCGTACGGGTACATCGCAAATATATTGTTCGCCTTGACTGCATTGTGGCTATTGAAGCTGATTCTGCCCTCATTGCTGGCGCCCGTAACTGGCACTCTGATAGCGGAAGCAATACCTTGGCAATTCCCATCGGCAACTCTTATAAGCCAATTCTGATGAGCCGGCTTAATCTGGTGTAGCCTGAAAATAGAAGAGTATACCTGCTGCTTGCCTAACAGTTATACCTTAAAACGTAATATTCACCGAGCAAATAGAGAGGTTCGGCGAATAGAATTTTTATACAATTGAAAAGGGCTTACCTTTCGCCTTGTTATCGGAGTGTTTGACTTGAATATAGGGCTGGAAGAGATTTCTTGACTTACTATGCAGGTCCGATTTTTCGATAGCTAAGTTTGTTTTCATAGCTCAGAAAGGCACCGTGCACTGCACGGTGTTTTTTTATGCCTAGTTAGTTGCTGAATTAGAGGTGGGCTTGGCTTCTAAGTAATGCCATGGGTGTTTCTTTCCTAAATCCAAAACGTGGCTAGGATAAGCAGAAGGTAATGGAGTAGAAGGAATAGGTAAAGCTGATTCTGGTAAACGCGGGATTGTCCGTAGGTTTGCGACCGGTCAAATTTGCCCCCAGCTATGCCTACTACATCACCTGCCCTGCGTCCCGGCGACCGCGTCGCTATTGTGTGCCCTGCCCGTAAAGTTACCCATCAGGAGTTGGAAGCAGCTATCGCTATTCTGACTGCTTGGGGGCTGGAAGTGATACTAGGAGCTAGCGTAACTGCGCAGTACCATCAGTTTGCCGGCTCCGATGAAGTACGTCGCCAAGATATTCAGCAGCAACTCCACGACCCAAGCATTCGTGCCATTTTATGCGCCCGTGGTGGCTACGGTACTACGCGCATCATCGATCAGCTCGATTTTTCGCGCTTCACGGATAACCCCAAATGGATTGCGGGCTTCAGCGACATCACAACACTGAACTGCCACTTGCTAGCGCTGGGCCACGAGAGTATTCACGGCGTAATGCCGTTGCTCTTCGATCAGGCCGGTGGCGAAGAGGCACTGGAAAGTCTGCGGCGCGCCTTATTTGGTGAGCCTATCAGCTATTTTGCCCCCCAACATCCTTTTAATCGCTTTGGCAGTGCTACCGGTGAGCTGATTGGCGGCAATCTGAGCTTGCTCCAAACCATCACTGGTACTGCTTCCGACTGCTCGTTGGCCGGCCGGATTCTGTTTATTGAAGACATCGATGAGTATCTGTATAACATCGACCGCATGATGGTGCACCTCGACCGGACCGGTAAACTGGCTGGCTTAGCAGGCTTGCTCGTAGGGCATTTCACCGATTCTAACGACAACATCATTCCCTTTGGCCAAACACCCTACGAAATCATCCAAACCTATGCGGCTAAGTATGATTTCCCGGTCGCTTATGGCTTTCCGGTAGGTCATGAGCCCCTGAACATGGCCTTGATTTGTGGCCGCAACTCGCACATGGTAGTAGATGCAGCCGGCGTGCGCCTAAACTATGTAGATATGCCGCAGCCATAAGTAGTTAGAGGCGCAAATACCTTAGCTTCGGTGCCTCTTGGTTGTAGCTAAAGCAGTCGCCTAGCTGTTCATTAGGCTGCGTTATTCTACCTGCAATTGCAATAAAACTCATGCATCGTTTTCTAAACTTTGCTCCCTCGCGGCCGGTAGTACTGCAGCCTTATCAAGCGGGATGGGCACATGAGTTTGCTACGCTAGCCCAACGTCTCCGTGCCGCGGTAGGGCCGGGCCTAGTGAAGATTAATCATATTGGTTCTACCGCTGTGCCTGGCCTATGCGCCAAAGATGTGCTCGATGTGCAACTCCAGGTATCAAGCATAGCAGATGCGGTCAGCCTTACACAACAACTTCGCGCTGTGGGGTTTCAGAAAGGGGAGAGCCTGATTTATGACATGTTTCATGGATTGCCGGCACATTCCCCCGAACTCCACAAATTCTATATGCGCGAACCTTTAGGTGAGAGGCGCATGCACCTGCATATTCGGGAGGCGGAGCGATTTAACGCCCGCTACGCGCTTCTCTTTCGTGACTATCTGCGGGCCCAATCCTCAGCCCGGGACGAATACGGTGAATTTAAACTTCGGGCGGCAGCGTTATTTCCTCATAGTATCGAGGGATACCTGTTCTTGAAAGAGCCGGTTTTCCATCTCCTCTACTACGCAGCCGAATTATGGGCTGAAAAGGTCCAGTGGAAGCCTGCGGACGAAAACGACTAGGTGGCCAACTATAAATAGTTGATCTGCAGCATGTTGATTGACAGTATGTAAAAAGCCCCATCTGTAAGTGGGGCTTTTTCTTTTTTTAGCTTTCTACGACCGCTATTCAGCGTATATCGTCTGCAACACTGTTTGTCCTACGGCCTTAAGCGTCCGCCGGTCGATGATGCTCATGTTATCCTGCGTGGTGTGATGGTAGGCCGGGAAATAATCGTCGCCAATGGGCAAATGGTCGATAATATCAATGGTGCGTACGCCCGCCTGATTGGTATACACATGGTCGTCGGTAATACCAGGGCTATCTTGGAAAAGGAAAAAATCGGAGTAGCCGAGGCGAGCGGCTGTATTCCATACCTTATCTACCACGTCGCGGGCTGCCTCACGGGAGAGTTGTTCACGACTAAACTTGGCGTTTTGAGCCCCTACCATATCCAGCAGAACGCCATAATTTGGCTTGTAGCCAGTTGGCAACAGGTTTTTTGACCAATACTGCGAGCCTAAGCACCACGTATCGGTGCCTTGAGCGGCCAGCTTGTTCTGGAGCTTGCTCTGCGTAGCGGTGTCGTAGCCATAGTCCTCAGCATCGAAGAGAATAAAATCGACTCCGACAGTCGGAGCCGTGCTATCTGACTGCTGACTCAGCACGCGGGCCATTTCCAGGGCTACTGCCACGCCGCTGGCTCCGTCACTGGCTCCATCCAGTGAGGCATTCGGATTTTTTTTGTCTTTATCAGCAAAGGGGCGCGTATCCCAGTGGGCGAAAACTGCGACGCGGCGGGCAGCCTGGGGGGCAAATTGGGCAACGATATTGCGGGCGCGCAACATGGTACCATCCCAGGCCATGGCCTCAAATGGCTGCTCACGTACTGTCAACCCCATTTGCTTGAACTCCGCCACCAACCAATCGCCACAGGCCACGTGGGCTGGCGAATTGGGTACTCGGGGGCCAAAAGCTACCTGCTTGGCCGTAAAAGCAAAAGCCGAATCGGCATTGAAGGCAGGGGCGGCGCGCATAGCGGGCTCTTCTGGATTGGTGGCGGTTTCCTGGCGGGTTCTGTCGGGGCAGCCGGTGAGCACTAGCAGCGCAACTACAGCAACGGGAGCAAGGCGAAAGAGCTTCATAAGGGGCACAATATCAGCAAGATTAGCTTGGCGCGCAGTCTATTAGTCGAGAGGCAGACAGTAGGCAGCGCTGACTTCTGTTTGCTGGTAGATAATAATTAAAGAAACGTTGGGGGGCTTTTTTATTGCCTTCCAACGTTTCCAGTAGAAGCATCAGGTATACCGTTAGTCTTCGCTGTAGGCCCAGTCGACCCCAGTTTTCATGTCTTTTATAACGATGCCTTGCTGCTTAAGCGCCGCCCGAATCTGGTCTACCTTATCGTAGGCTTTGGTGGCTTTAGCTTCCTGGTAGAAATCCAGAGTCAGGTTTAGAAGCTGTTCGGCATTGGCGCGCGGTTCATCCTGCAGGCCCAAAATCTCGCTTACCAAAGTGCGGTAAGCAGTAGATGCTTCTTCCAGTGCCGCTTCGCTTACCGTAGCCAGTGTCGGTAGGTTAGCAAAGAACCCATTGAACTTGCGCAGCAGATTGAACAAGCTGGCGATGGCGCGCGCCGTATTCAAATCATCGTTGAGCCCCACGAAGCAATCGGCGACGAGCTTACGCAGTTCGGCGTCGGCTTTCTCGGTGTCTTGTTGGCGCTCCGTTCCTTCGGGCAGTTTCAGCTTTTCCAGAAGGCGCAGCCCATTCATGAGCTTGCGGTAGCCTTTGCGAGCCGCCTGCATTGCCTCGTCCGATACATCGACGGGGCTACGGTAGTGCGCCTGCAACAGGAAGAAGCGAACCACCATAGGCGAGTAGGCCTGCGTAAGCGTAGCCGTGGGCCCCTTGAACATGCTGCCGAGCAGCACGAAGTTGCCTAGGCTTTTGCTCATCTTGGTACCGTTCACTGTTATCAGATTGTGATGTACCCAAAAGCGCGATTCGTCGGTGTGCGTGTGGCTGCCCTGGCTCTGCGCTATCTCGCACTCGTGGTGCGGGAACATCAGATCCAGACCGCCACCGTGAATGTCAGATAGCTGTCCGAGGTACTTGCGGCTCATCGCCGAGCATTCAAGGTGCCAGCCGGGAAATCCCTCTCCCCAGGGTGAAGGCCAGCGCATAATGTGCTCAGGCGACGCTTTTTTCCAGAGCGCAAAATCTAGAGGGCTCCGCTTTTCGTCCTGCCCAGCCAGCGTGTCGCGGGTACCGGCCAACTGATCGTCGATACTACGATTGGAGAGCTTGCCATACCGGTCCTGCTCAGCATTATAGCGGGGCACATCGAAGTACACACTGCCGTTCACTTCATAGGCAAAACCATTGGCAATGATTTCCTCTACCATGCTGATCTGCTCCGTGATGTGGCCGCTGGCTTGGGGCTCAATATCGGGTGGTAAGCAACCCAGCGCCAGCATATTTTGGCGGTAGAGATTGACGAAGTGCTGGGCAATCTGCATGGGCTCTTGCCGCTGAGCGCGGGCGGCCTTTTCCATCTTGTCCTCGCCCTCATCGGCGTCACTTTCGAGGTGGCCTACATCGGTGATGTTGCGTACGTAGCGCACAGTGTAGCCAAGGTGGCGGAGGTAACGCGTGAGCACATCAAAAACTACGGGGCCGCGGGCGTTGCCCAAATGGGCCTCACTGTACACGGTAGGACCGCATAAGTACACGCCAACGAAAGGCGACCGTACAGGTTCGAATGCCTCTTTGCGGCGGCTGAGGGTGTTGTAGAGGGAAAGCGGGTGGTGCATGCGGTAAAAGTAAGTACTTACAGCGTGGTAAGCTTAAGGGATAGCAATTGGTACGTGGTTTAATGGTTATCGATCAACCAGAAACAAAAGCTGCATTTCTAGCCTCAGAGACTACTTTATTGGTACAAAATTCTTTCAGCTAGTATATAAAGTTCAATAGGTAGTTTAAACCTGAAGCAGATAGTAATAAAATATCGGCCTGTGATTGGTTCTTGTTAAGCCTAAAAAAAGCCCCCCACACCGCTATAGACATCATAAAGACCATTCTGCTTGGACGCAAAACAATCTTCTCCGAGCCATCGGTCGCTTCACTTCAGGCGGTAAGTGCCCGATGTAGGAAAGTGGTCGGAGTAAGGAATTTCGTAGTGCACCTGAAATTCTTCTACTAGCCAGCGCGGGCCAGCAAACTGGTGGTCGATGCGCACGAAGGGCAGGCGGCCATTATAAGTAGAGCCCACGCCCGTACCGACGGTAGTCCAAGCATTTTGAAAATGGTCGGCGAGCTGATCGTAGGTGTAGCTGTACGGTACATCATTCAGGTCGGCGCAAAGCAAAATGGGGTAGCGGCACCGTTCAAAACGTCGCATGAGTGTATCGATCTGCACGCTGCGCGCAATGAGACCACGCTTGTAGCGGCGCAGCAATCCGCGGCCTTCCCGCTTCAGGCCTTCCCGGCTCGAATAGCTATCGACAATGGCTTTCTCCTCCATACTCATGCTTTGGAGGTGAAAGTTATACACCCGAATCGTGTCGCCGGCGGGCAGCCGGACGTCGGCAAACATGGCGTGATTCTGCGTGAGCTTGCCGAAGGAAATAGTGCCTCGCTTTACAATCGGAAAGCGCGAAAAGATGGCCAGACCAAACTCTGCCCCAATGCTATTGGTCAATGTTTTGGACACAAAAGCCCCCCGGCCGGCTTGCTGCCCAATTTTATCTACCGAACGGAATACCTGGCCGTCCTCCCGCGAACCGCGGGGCTCGTTGTAAAACTCCTGCAGACACAGCACATCGGCGGAGTTATCGGCCAGCCACTGGATCATCTTTTTAGAAGAGGCCAGATCAGGGTCGCGGAGCTGCGGGTACACGTTGAAGATGCGCACGTTGGCACTCAGCAGCCGCAACTGCCGATCAGCTTTGCCGGTAGGTGCCTGGGCCGTATGCAGCGGATGCAGCGCCACGCCTCGTTGAAAATGCGGCCAGGTTAGCAAGGCGGCCAGCAGGGGCAGCACCGCCACGCGCCAGTCGCGCAGAAACCAATAAACGACAGCAAGCAGATTCAGCGCCAGCGCCACGGGCAAGGTAAGAGCTCCAAACGACGCTGGCCAGAACGTATGAGCCGGAATCTGCACGCACCCAATGGCTATTAAAAGCCATAGCAAGACTAGCAGAGTGCACTTGAAAGCGAAGGAGCGACGCACGAATAGTTAACCCTTAATGACGGAGCCCCCAAAGGTAGCGCATGCACTGGGAAAGCCGCCGACACGCATCCGATATTAAGCAATGCACTGGGGGGCAAATTTCCGCTTCTGACCAGACTTGAACTAGCTGAACCAGCCTCAATAAATCGTAGCTTGCGCTATCCTTATTTAGCTGACAATATGCTGTATTCTACTGTTCGCTTACTTCTATCTACCGTTCTGCTTGCAGCTTCTGTCGTAGTGCCAGTGCAGGCCAAGCCTGTTGCATCGGCCCCAACTACCAAATCATTAGAGTTTGTAGAAAATCGGGGTCAGTGGGATGCCCGCGCGCACTATATGGCCGAGCTACCTGGCGGGCGACTGTTCCTCGAAAAAACAGGTTTCACCTACGCCTTCGCTGATCCTCAGGCCTTACGCCACCACCAGGAGCACACAGCCTCTGGCAGCGGACCTGCCTCGGAAAAACTGCGCGCCCACGCCTACCGCGTCACCTTTGAAGGCGGCAGTTCAGGCACCGTTCTTACTCCCGATGAGCCAACGGCCGGTTTTCGCAATTACTTTCTGGGTAACGATGCCAATCATTGGGCCTCCAAGGTGCGGGGCTTTCGGCAGGTTAACTATGGCAATGTGTACCCACGCATTAGTGCCAAAGTGTACGAGAATGCGGGGGGCAATTTGGAGTACGATTTCACCGTGCAGCCGGGCGGTAAGCCATCCAACATCCGTCTACGCTATACCGGCGCTGAACGCCTGAGTCTGGAAAATGGTCAACTCGTGGTGCAAACCAGCGTGGGTACCGTCACGGAGCAGACACCAAAAGCTTGGCAGGAGATAAACGGGCAGCGCATACCAGTGGCGTGTGCCTTTATGCTGGAGAAAAACGTAGTCAGCTTCCGATTGGGCACTTATGACTCCCGCCAACCTCTCATCATCGACCCCACAGTTATTTTCTCCTCTTTTACCGGCTCCACGGCCGATAACTGGGGCTACACAGCTACCTACGACGCGCAAGGCAACATGTACTCCGGCGGTATCGTGTTTGGGTTGGGCTATCCGGCTTCTCCGGGAGCGTTTAGCCAAAGCTTTGGCGGAGGAGTTGATGTCGCTATTATCAAATACAACACAAGTGCGCGCGGCAGTGCCGCCCGCTTGTATGCCACGTACCTGGGGGGTAATTTGATTGACGCTCCGCATAGCCTGGTGGTGAACAGTCAGAACGAGCTGATTATTCTGGGCTCCACGGGTTCCAGCAACTTCCCCGTTTCCCGCACCACGTTCGACGATTCCTTCAACGGCGGGCCCCGGGTTGATCCACAGGCCGGCGGACCAGGAATGAATTATGATGCGGGAGCCGACATATTTTTGGCCAAGCTCAATAGCACCGGTAGCACGCTGGTAGCTTCCACTTTTATCGGCGGAAGCGGCACAGACGGTATTATTCAAGGTAATACAGGCCTGACCCAAAACTATGGCGACGAATTTCGGGGTGATGTAATTACCGATACGGAAGGAAACGTGTACATCGCCTCTACCACAACGAGCACGAACTTTCCCGCCCGCAATAGTTTTCGCAATGCTCCCTTGGGGGGCAATTCTGATGCGGTTATCTTGAAGCTGTCCGCCGATTTTCGCACGGTGGTTTGGGCAAGCTACTTGGGAGGTTCCGGGGCCGATGGCGCCTATTCTATCCAGATAGACGACGACCGCAACGTATATGTAAGCGGCGGCACCACCAGTACGAACTTAGCGGGTACTAGCGGTCGATATCAGCCCCAGCTACGGGGTGGCGTCGATGGGTTTGTGGCGCGCATCAGCAGCGATGGCTTGGCTTTAACGCACGCTACCTACGTGGGCACTCCCGAAACGGACCAAACGTACTTCCTGCAATTAGACGCTGTTGCCAACATCTATATATTAGGTCAGACGCGGGGTAGTTTTCCCCGCACACCTGGTTTGTATGGTGTGGATAACGGCCGTCAGTTTGTGCAGAAGCTTGACAATACGCTCACCACGAGTTTGTACTCGACCACCTTTGGCAGCGGCCGTGCCGCCCCCGACTTATCGCTGACAGCTTTCTTAGTTGATGATTGCGAGCGTATCTACGTGAGTGGTTGGGGAGGTAGTACTAATTCCAACGGCGGTAATACGCAAGGCTTGCCTACTACCGCCGATGCCTCGCAGCGCACCACCGACGGCTCCGACTTCTACATCGTCCAGTTTACGCCTGGCATGAAGGCCATAGAATACGCCACTTTTTTTGGTCAGAATGGCGGCCGGGGCGAACACGTCGACGGCGGCACTTCCCGCTTCGATAAGCGCGGTGCCATCTACCAAGCCGTCTGCGGGGGCTGTGGAGGCAGTTCCGGCTTTCCCGTGCCACCGGGGGCCAATTATTACAGCACCACCAATAATGCAGGCAACTGCAATAACGCCGCGTTCAAAATTGACTTTGCGGCCCAGGTTGTAAATCCGGGGCCCAATCGTACGGTGTGCTACAACGCCGGGCCGCAACGCTTGGGCGGCACCCCAGCTGGTGGCATCTGGAGCGGCCCCGGTGTTACGGCCATTGCTGGTGGAGGGTATCAGTTTACCCCAAGTGCTTCCTTAGTGGGCCGCAATACGCTAACATATACTGTGAACACTACGGGCGTGTGCCTGAGTACCAAGCTGCTGCGGATGACGGTAACCCCCGAAGCGGCTATCACATTTGCCCCCCCGGCCATCGTGTGTAGCAATACCACAGCCGTGCCGCTCACCGCTACACCCGCCGGTGGCACCTTCAGCGGACGGGGTGTTACGGGCAGTACGTTCAACCCAAGCACGGCTGGCGTCGGTACCCATGTTCTAACTTATACGCTGGCAGATACGCTCGGCTGCGGCACCCTATCCCGCACCATTGTAGTGGATGCCCAGCCCACCGTATCTGCCGGCCGTGATACCACGCTTTGCTCTGATCAGACAAGGGCGTTCCGTCTTTTGCGTGCCTCACCGGCCGGGGGCGTCTGGAGTGGTACCGGGGTGACGGCCGATGGAATGTTCACCCCACCTAACACTAATAATCTGGGGGGCATTTTTAGCATCGACTATACTGTAACTGTAGGGGTTTGCAAAATCGTCTCTACTCGCAAAGTAATCATCGCGCCCACTTCATCCACCAATGTAAGCCTTAATACGCCTGAGTGCCAGGCGGCCCCCGAGTACACAGGCTTAGCACCCTTCACGATGCAATTTTCGCCCATATTGGCCGGTGGTAGCTTCAGCTGGGATTTCGGCGACGGTATGACTTCTAATGAGGAGTCGCCTAGCCATGTATATGAAAACCCCGGTACGTACCCCGTTCAGCTTACGGCCCGGTACGCGGGGTGCACTGTCGTCACGCAGTTTGCGGCCGTACGAGTAGGAAAGGTGCAAATGCCGAATATTTTCACGCCCAACAACGACAACCTAAACGATACATTTGCCCCCCGCATTAGCTGCAAGAACGCCCATCTGACGGTATTTACCCGCTGGGGTAGCAAAGTGTATGAAGCGGACAATTATCAGAATGACTGGGGCGGCGACAAGCTACCTGATGGTGTGTACTATTATCTGCTGCGCGACACAGAAGGCAAATCAGCGAAAGGCTGGGTGGAGATAAAACGCTAGGCTACTACCGCTCAAATCATGACATCGACGCAGCCTTGCATTCAGCCGAATATTGTACTATCTTTGCACCAGCAATGAAGTTAAAAAGAGGGGACGAGTCGTCCCCTCTTTCTTTTGTCACCTAGTTCAGTCTTTATGCACTTTGACCGTACCCAACTGCTCGAAATGCTCCAGGAAAGCTTATCTGGCCCGGAGTTATTCGTTGTGGGCCTTACTGTGTCCGACTCTGCCGTTCGTCCCAAGATTACGGCTATCCTGGACAGTGAGCAGGGTATGGGTATTGAAGAGTACGCTCGTGTAAGTCGCCGCTTGGCTCACCGCATCGACGAGGCATATGGCGAAGAAGCCAGTTATACTCTGGAAGTTACCTCCCCCGGGGCCGACCAGCCGCTAACTGATTCTCGCCAGTACACCCGTCACGTGGGCCGCAAGTTGCAGCTAAAACTCACGGATGGCACTGAGAAGATTGGTGCCCTCGAAGCGACTGAGACAGAAGGCATTCAACTGGCTGAGGAAATAAAAGAAAAGAGTAAAACGAAGACGCTGCCCACCGCATTTATCCCCTTCTCAACTATCGCGGAGGCTAGGGTCGTGATTTCATTTAAATAGGAATGCAGGTTTTCTTGAATGAAGCCTCTCACCCGGCTTTATTCAACTTCTGGGGGGCAAATTTCCAGCCCTAGCAACTGCTGCTTAACCGATAATATCTGCTTAAATTGTAACTGCTGCTTGCTTTTCGCATCTGCGCAATCTCTTTAAATCTGCAAAATCTGTGATTTATGAACAGCAACGTGCTAATTGAATCGTTCGCCGAGTTCGCCCGCTCCAAGAACATCGACCGTCCCACGATGATGAGCATTCTGGAGGACGTGTTTCGCACGATGATCCGGAAAAAGTACACGACTGACGAGAACTTCGACGTAATTCTAAACGTGGACCAAGGTGACTTGGAAATTTGGCGTAACCGCGAAATCGTGGACGACAACTCCGAGGATATTTGGGATTTTGATAAAATTCCGCTGACCGAAGCCCAGAAAATCGAAGCCGACTTTGAAGTAGGCGAGCAAGTAGCCGAAGAGGTGAAGCTTGAAGACTTTGGTCGCCGTGCGGTGCTCATGGCGCGTCAAACGTTGATTCAACGAGTAAAAGACTTAGAGCGCGACCATCTCTACCAGCAATACAAAGACCAGGTAGGCGAAATCGTGACCGGCGAAGTATATCAGGTTTGGAGCCGTGAGGCGCTTATCTTAGATAAAGAAGAAAACGAACTGGTACTGCCCAAGTCGGAGCAAATACCGAAAGACCGTTACCGCAAGGGTGACAACGTGCGTGCTGTAGTGCACCGCGTTGAAATTATCAATGGAACGCCCAAAATCATCTTGTCGCGGGCTGCACCAGCCTTTTTGGAGCGTTTGTTTGAGCAGGAAGTGCCCGAGATTTATGATGGTCTAATCACCATCAAAAATATTGTACGCGAACCCGGTGAGCGGGCAAAAGTTGCTGTAGAAAGCTACGACGACCGTATTGACCCGGTAGGTGCTTGCGTAGGTATGAAAGGTGCTCGTATTCATGCCGTTGTGCGTGAGTTAGAGAACGAGAATATTGACGTTATCAACTACACAGATAACTTAGAGCTATATATTCAGCGGGCATTATCGCCTGCTAAGATTGGCTCGATGAAAATCAATGAACAAACTGGTAGGGTTTCCGTGTTCTTAAAGCCCGACCAAGTGAGTTTGGCCATTGGCCGCGGCGGTGCCAACATCAAATTGGCTAGCCGTTTGGTAGGGATGGAAATTGATGTGTTCCGCGAAGCCGGTGACTACGACGAGGATATTGCTCTCGACGAGTTCCAGGACGAAGTAGAGCCTTGGATATTGGCTGAATTGAAAAAAATTGGCCTTGACACGGGCCGCGCCGTATTAGCCGTCAGCAAGGAAGATATCGTGCGCCGCACGGAACTGGAAGAGGAAACTGTTGAAGAACTCTTCCGCATCATCAAGCAAGAATTCGACGACAACGAAGAACAGGAAGAACAAGCAAATTCCGGCGACGCGCAATGAGTGCGCGGCGGCCGGTCCGGCAAGGGCGTTGAATTGTGCCAAGCGGCGCTATTCAACGCCGTTCGGCAAGATTTAATGTAGTACCTTTGCACCTCAATACGAGTATCGTTCGCGAGCACAGAATGGCGGAAGTAGCAACTAAACGGCTGAATCAGGCGGCCAAAGACCTGAACGTTGGATTGTCCACTATCGTGGATTTTCTGGCGGGGAAAGGGCACCAGATCGAGAACAAGCCAACGACCAAGCTAACGGCCGAGCAGGTTTCCCTGCTTGACAAGGCTTTTGAGTCGTCGGCCCAAGATAAGATCGAAGCTGCCAAGCTCAGCCAGGCCAAGCGCCAGAGCGAGATGGAGGCTTCTGCCCATGCCCGCCCCGAACCCGTGGCCCCTAAGGCCAATGGTACCTCTGCTGCGCCCGCCCCAGCCGAGGCACCTGTAAAGCCAGCCGAAGAAACCCGGCCAACCGCGCCGGCTCCTGCACCTGTGGTTGCAGAAGCCGCGCCTGCCCCGACTCCGGTTGCGACTCCCGCTCCAGCGCCCCCAGTCGACGCCCCAAAGGTGCCTGGCTTGAAGGTGTTAGGAAAAATAGAGCTAGATGCCAAAGGACGGCCTGTGCCTCCGCGGCCAGCCGCCGCTCCTACGCCTCCAACTCCTGCTCCTGCTGAGGCAGTAGCCGCGCCGGCCCCGGCTGTAGTTGCTACACCGGTTCCAGCTCCAGCACCAGAACCAACGCCCGCACCTGCGGCACCAAAAGAAGTTGTTGCGCCTGCGCCTGAACCAGTTCCTGTAGCCGAAGTAAAACCTGCGCCATCTCCAGCACCAGCTCCGCCAATTGAAGCTCCAGTTGCTGCAGCACCAGTGGCTGCGCCTCCGGCACCTGTTACTCCAGATGAGCCAGTGGTACCCACTGTTGAAGACAGTACAATCGTAGCTAAAGCCGATCAGCTGAAAGGTCTGACGGTACTAGGTAAGATTGAATTGCCTATGGATGCTTCACGCCGTGGTGGTCGAGGCGCCCGTCCTGTTGCCTCTTCGGATGTCCGCAAGAGTGGTATAAATCAAGATAATAAGAAAAAGCGCCAGCGCATTGCTATGCCCGGCTCACCTGCTACTCCTGGCCAAGGAGGTCAGGGCGGTCAAGGTGGACAGCAAGGCGGTGGTTACCAAGGCAACCGTCCGAATACGCCAGGCCAGCCGCGCCCAGCTGGTGGCCAAGGACAGGGTGGTCCTCGTCCCGGTGGTCCCGGTCCGCGTCCAGGTCAGCCAGGACAAAATCAAAATGTCCCCCGGCCTGCTCCCGTTGCTAATAACCCTGAGCAGAACGACAAGCAGATTCAGGAGCAGATCAAGGCTACGCTGGCGAAGCTCAGCGGCGGCCGTGGTGGCAACCAGAATAACCGCGCGAAGTATCGCCGTGATAAGCGTGCAGGGGTTGCGGAAGACCGCGAAGCCCAGCGCGCTCAGAACGAGTTGGATGCTAAAACGCTGAAAGTAACTGAGTTTATTTCGGCTAATGACCTTGCGTCTCTCATGGACGTGTCAGTAAACGAAGTAATCAAAGTATGCCTGAGCATGGGCATGTTCGTTTCCATTAACCAACGCCTCGACGCGGAAGCCATCACTGTAATTGCTGATGAATTTGGCTATGACGTGGAATTCCTATCGGCTGAGGAAGAGGAAACGGATGTTACCGTTGAAGACAACGCCGAGGACTTAGTACCTCGTGCGCCGATTGTTACCATCATGGGTCACGTTGACCACGGTAAGACGTCGCTGCTGGACTATATCCGAAATGCGACTGTAGCCAAAGGCGAAGCAGGTGGTATTACCCAGCACATTGGTGCTTATGATGTAATGACTGCCTCTAATAAGCGTGTTACCTTCTTGGATACGCCGGGTCACGAAGCCTTTACGGCCATGCGTGCCCGTGGTGCAAAGATCACGGACATTGCCATTATCGTAATTGCGGCCGACGACTCCGTGATGCCGCAAACACGAGAGGCTATCAATCACGCGCAAGCTGCTGGAGTGCCGATCGTTATTGCGATGAACAAGATTGACAAGCCAGGCGCTAACTCCGAGAAAATTCGGGAAGAGCTGTCGGCCATGAACATCTTGGTAGAAGAATGGGGTGGCAAATACCAGTCACAGGAGGTATCAGCTAAGTCGGGTCTCGGCGTAGAAGATTTGCTGGAGAAGGTATTGCTGGAAGCCGAACTATTGGAGCTGAAAGCCAACCCTGACCGCAATGCAGTTGGTACTGTGATTGAAGCTATGCTGGATAAAGGCCGTGGCTACGTAACCACAGTGCTGGTGCAAACTGGTACGCTGCACGTTGGCGACGTTGTGCTGGCTGGTCCGCACTACGGCCGCGTAAAGGCTATGACCGATCACCGCGGTAAGAAAATGAAGTCAGCTGGTCCGGCCACGCCGGTGCAGGTACTTGGTCTGACCGGTGCTCCGCAGGCTGGTGATAAGATTCAGGTGATGGAGACCGAGCGCGAAGCTCGTGAACTTGCTACCCAGCGTCAGCAGCTCTCGCGTGAGCAGAGCATGCGCACCAAGAAGCATATTACCCTCGACGAGATTGGTCGCCGTTTGGCTATCGGTTCGTTTAAGGAGCTGAACGTGATTGTAAAAGGTGACGTGGACGGTTCGGTAGAAGCACTGTCGGATTCGCTGTTGAAGCTCTCTACTCCTGAGGTGAAGGTGAATATCCTTGCCAAAGGTGTGGGAGCCATTTCCGAATCGGACGTACTATTGGCTTCAGCTTCCGACGCCATCATCATTGGCTTCCAGGTTCGTCCTTCGCAAAGTGCCCGTAAATTGGCCGAGCAAGAGCAGATCGATATCCGTCTGTACTCGATTATCTACAATGCTATCAATGAGGTAAAAGATGCCATGGAAGGCATGTTGGCCCCATCGGTGCAGGAGATAGTGGTAGCCAATGCCGAGGTTCGTCAGGTATTCAACATTACCAAAGTAGGCTCTATTGCCGGCTGTATGGTGACGGAGGGTACCTTCACTCGCAGAACCCGAGTACGCGTCGTACGCGATGGTATCGTGGTGTACGCTGGCGAAATTCAGGACCTCAAGCGTTACAAAGACGATGTGTCGGAAGTGCGCCAAGGTTATGAGTGCGGTATTTCGGTGAAGAACTTCAATGATCTGCGTGAAGGCGACAACATCGAAGGATTTGAGGAAAAAGAAGTAAAGCGGACGCTGTAAAAAATAGTGGACAGAATATACGTCAACAAAAAGCCCCCTAACATACCGTTGGGGGCTTTTTGCGTTTAGCCAAAAGCCTCAACGCTCGTCGCAGAATCACGTAGCTTTGCGGCAGATTACTTTACTTATCGGCTGGCGCCACTCTGCCAACTGCCCTTACTACTCTATGAGAGCTTTTTCGCTTCTACTGTGCCTTACGCTCTGGCTGAGCTTGACATCCCTAACCTTGGCCCAAACCGCTAGGCGGCCCGCAGCCAAGCCAGCAACCAATAAACCGGCTTCAAAGCCAGTGCCATCAACTGCGGAAACATCCGCTGATGACGAAATTCCGCCCCTTGATACTCGCTTCCCGGAGTTATTTACGCCCGAGAGTACGCCCACCTTTCGCAAAGGCTATTCTATTGTAAACTTGGGAGTTGGGCTGCTGAGTCCGAATAATGGCTATGATTTATTTGGTAGCCTGAAGAGCTCACCGGCAATCACGCTGTCTTATGAGCGGGGCGTGGTAGAGGGCATCGGGCCGGGCACTATTGGTCTGGGGGCATTATTGGCTACAAAGGCTACCGCTACGACTTTCCCAACACCGACGCAGACGCCACCTGGACCGACATCGTCTTAATGGGGCGTGGTACTTATCACTACAATTTCACCACCAACCCTCAACTTGATACGTATGGCGGGATTAGCTTAGGCGTACGGGCTAACTTCTATAAAAACGAGGTTTCCCCTGATCGTGACCGGTACACTGGCGACGGCTTGCACTTAGCATATGGACTGTTTGCTGGAGCGCGCTACTATCTTACCGAGCGGTTTGGGGCTTTTGGAGAAGTAGGCTACGATATGTCTTACCTGAAGCTGGGGCTCACTTATCGATTTCAGTAAGTCAATATCAATAAGTCGATAAAAAAGCCCCCAGATTTACTCTGGGGGGCTTTTTTATTAGATAAAAGCTAAAGAGGCTAAAAAAATAGGAATCCCTTGCGCTTCTTATGTTTCAGCGGCTTGCCTTTGGGGTCGATACCGGGCGCGGCCCGCGACAGGCCGCGCTTCTGCTTGGCCGTTCCAATGCGCTTGTCTTTGAATTTCTTGACCGTGAAGCCACCCGTACCTTTGTCATACTGACGAGCCGGACCAGTGCCGCGGCCGAAGCTAGTGTTAGCCGTGCTGCCTCCGGAGCGGGCCTCCAGAATCTCCAGTTGCTGATCACGCTTCGCGTCATCAGGATTCATATTCATGCGGCGCTGCATGCGCGCTACGTCAGCTGACCCGTCCTTCGATTTCTGCTTACGAGGCTTTGCTCCGGCCTCTTGATCGGGTGCCGGGGGAGTAACCTGAGCGTAAGCAGGCGCAATGAACAGACCGGAAAGTGCCAGCACTGCGCCAGCCAGGAAGTTTTTCATGCAAAAAGGTAAGAGAGGAATAGCTACTAAACGACTGATGGGCAACTTTCGTACCCGACCCGGCAACGGGGGCTGTGTAAAGTTAGTTTCAAACGCCAGAAACTTGTAAGCGAAGCTACTAGCCTGCATTTCGTTGCATTAGTTGAGTTTCTCCAAGCAGCAAAAGTTGCCGTACAAAACCGTGGTACGAAAAAGCCCCCCAGCATAAGATTGTCTCTGCACTGGGGGCTTTTTCGTACCACGATGAGTAGTCTGGATTAGGAACGACGCAAGGAGTCGCGAATTTCCATGAGCAGCGCTTGATCTTTTGTTGGGCCAGGTTCTACGGCTACCACCTCCGTGGGCTGACGGAACCGATTCGCAACGCGCACAATCAAGAAAACGCAGAAGGCAATAATGAAGAAGTAAATGACTGCGTTCAAAAACAATCCAAAGTTCAGCGTCGCGGCACCTGCTTCTTTCGCGGCTTCAATGGTAGCGTACGACTTGCCATCAAGCGCTACAAACCAGTTTTTGAAGTCGACGCCGCCCGTAGCCAACCCCAGTATAGGCATGAGAATGTCTTCCGTTAAAGAAGTGACAATTTTGCCGAAAGCCGCGCCGATAATGACGCCTACAGCCAGGTCGAGTACATTTCCTTTGGCTATAAATTCCTTGAATTCAGAAATTACGCTCATAGATGAATAGTTAAGTGAGAAAGGTTTGAATAAATATATAAGTATTTATTTAAATCAGCTCGACAGTTCCTGTCAGCAGACATAATAGTGTCCGATACCAGAAAATAGGCCCCCAGCGGTTTTGCTTTATCTTTGCGGCCATTCTGTTTTGCCCTGCTTCACCACCATGACTACTTTCGACAACCTACTTCTCGACCTCGATGTCGCCTCGGGTATTCTGACCATTACCCTAAACAGGCCCACCAAACTCAACGCTTTGAATAGTGCCACCATCAGCGATATTCATGGCGCCATGCAGCAGGCCCTGGATGATGAGCAGGTGCGCGGAATTATTCTGACGGGTAGTGGCGAAAAGGCATTTGTGGCAGGCGCTGATATTGCTGAGTTGGCGGGACTAAATGAGATTAGTGGTCGTCGCTTCGCTGAGCAGGGGCAAGATGCTTTTGCTCTGATTGAGGACAGTACGAAGCCCGTTGTTGCCGCAGTCAATGGCTTTGCTTTGGGCGGCGGTGCTGAACTGGCGATGGCCTGCCACCTGCGGGTTGCGAGCGAAAATGCTCGCTTTGGCCAGCCTGAGGTGAACCTAGGCTTAATTCCGGGCTACGGGGGTACCCAGCGCTTGGCGCAACTTGTGGGTAAAGGAAAGGCCCTGGAAATGATGCTCACCGGTGACCCTATCAAAGCCGATGAAGCCCTGCGCTTTGGTTTGGTGAATCATGTAGTGCCGCAGGCCGAACTGTTGGGCTTTTGCCAGCTGCTACTTATGCGCATCCTTAGCAAAGCTCCTTTAGCGGTAGGCTTGGTCATCGACTGCGTGAATGCTTTTTACGACTCCGAGCGCCACGGCTATCAGACAGAGGCCAACGCCTTCAGCCGGTGCTGCGGCTCCGACGACTTCCGCGAGGGCACTAGCGCTTTCCTCGATAAGCGCCCGGCCGCTTTTACGGGAAACTAAGCTAACATGAGCGTCGCCAAAAAGCTGGCCAGCCAAACGGCTGTGTACGGCCTGAGCAGCATATTGGGGCGGGCGCTTACGTTCGCTCTAGTGCCGCTGTACACCGCTCGATTTGTGCCCGGCGAGTACGGTATTGTTACGGATCTGTATGCCTACGTGGCCTTCCTGAATATCGTATTCACCTACGGTATGGAAACGGCGTATTTTCGTTTCGCCAATCGTCCGGGTACCGACCGCCGCCACTTGTATAGCCAAGTAATGAGCATGCTACTTGTTAGTAGCCTGTTGCTCAGCGGATTTCTGGTGCTACTATCAGGGCCGTTAGCCGACGCGCTCCGCTACCCCGATCGTGCCACTTATATCGTGTGGCTTGCCTTGGTGCTGGGCCTTGATGCAATAGTGGCCGTGCCATTTGCCCGTCTGCGGCTGGAAAACAAAGCCAAGAAGTTTGCTGCCATTCGCTTCACCAATACTTTGGTGAATGTGGGCTTGTCGCTATTTTTTATCGTTTTCTGCCGCGATGTGTACGAAGGGCGCATGCTTCCAGAGCTACGACCTTTGGTGGAGCGCATTTACAATCCTGAGCTGGGAGTAGGGTATATCTTTCTAATCAACTTGATAGCCAACGCCTTGTACGTTCCCTTGCTCTGGCGTGAGCTGCTGGACTTCCGCTTCCGCCTGAATCTGGCGCCGTTGCGGCCCATGCTGCAATATGCCTACCCGCTTATGCTGATGGGTTTGGCTGGTATGGTAAACGAGGTAATCGACCGGATTCTGCTCAAATACTGGCTCCCCGGAGGCTTTTACCCTGGCCAAAGCAACCTGACCGCTGTGGGGATTTATGGCGCTTGCTATAAGCTGGCCATCTTTATGTCGCTGGTTATTCAAGCTTTCCGATACGCGGCCGAGCCTTTCTTCTTTTCCCAAGCTGCCGATAAGAATTCACCAGCTACGTTTGCTGTCGTTCTAAAGTGGTTTACGCTCTGCTGCGCCGTTATTTTCGTGGTTATCAGCGTTTTTATTGAAGACTTTGGCTTATTACTGCGCAGCCCTGAGTACCGAACGGGCTTAGCAGTAGTGCCGGTTTTGCTGCTGGCGAACTTGTTTCTGGGAGTGTATTATAACTTATCCGTCTGGTTTAAGCTCACCGATAGAACCTACTTCGGTACCTATATCAGCGTTGGTGGGGCCATACTCACTGTTGTGCTCAACCTGCTCCTCATTCCAATACTGGGTTATATGGGCAGTGCCCTTGCCACGCTGGCTTGCTACTTTATGATGGCCGCTATCTGCTGGTGGCTGGGCAACCGCTACTTTCCTATTCCTTATCCGGTGCTCCGTATCAGCGCGTGGCTACTAGTGGCTGTTGGGTTGGTTACCGCCACGTGGTTTATCAATATTGAAAACTACTGGCTACGACACGCTTTTCATTTGTTGGTGTGCCTAAGCTTTGTGGGGGGCATTTTCTTAGTGGAGCGCGCCGACCTGACGCGTAAGCCCCGACCCCAGGTTAAGCAGGCGTAGCGCAACATCCAGAAATCAGAAAAAGCCCCCCAGGCGCAACCCTGACTCTCAGACCATCGCTCTCAGACTTCACTTTTAATAGCGAGCACCTTATATTCGTTTGTCTGTCACTTATTCCCTAGTAATCATTCAATCTGCCATTCGGTCTATATTTGTCGCATGCTGATTCCTGTTATTAATCGCTCTACGCACCCGCTACCGGCCTATCAGACTGCTCATGCTGCGGGTATGGACGTGCGCGCTTATCTCTCAGAACCCATTACCCTGCGCCCCTTGCAACGTGCGCTCATTCCAACGGGGCTTTTCATGGAAATTCCGGTGGGCTACGAGGTGCAGGTGCGCCCCCGCAGTGGCTTGGCGTTCAAACACGGTATTGGCATCGTCAATAGTCCCGGCACCATCGATGCTGACTACCGCGGTGAGCTGAAAGTGTTGCTGGTCAACCTCTCAGATGAGGAGTTTGTGGTACAGGACGGCGAACGCATTGCGCAATTAGTGGTAGCACGCCACGAAACTGCCATTTGGCAGGAAGCCGATACGCTAAGCGAAACCACGCGCGGAACAGGTGGCTACGGTAGCACTGGCGTTCATTAGAACGAACGGCACGAACGTTAACCACCTATAGAAGCAACCCAACTACAGTATTTCAGTTAGTATACATTCCGATCAACTCAAACCAGCAACCACAAACTCCCTACTTCATGAAAATCATCGTCCCGATGGCCGGCATGGGCAAGCGCATGCGCCCCCACACTCTCACCGTTCCAAAGCCTCTCATTCCGATTGCAGGCAAGCCCATCGTACAGCGCCTCGTGGAGGACATAGCGAAAGTGTGTGGGGAGCAAGTTGACGAGGTGGCATTTATCATCGGGCGCTTTGGTGAGACGGTAGAGAAAAGCCTGGTTAAAATCGCCGAGTCAGTTGGGGCCAAAGGGTCTATTTATTATCAGGATGAGCCGCTGGGCACCGCTCACGCTATTCTGTGCGCCAAAGATTCGCTCAGCGGACCATTGGTGGTGGCTTTTGCCGACACGCTATTTAAGGCTGACTTTACTCTCGATAGCTCCGCTGCGGGCACCATCTGGGTGCAGCGCGTCGATGATCCCAAGCCTTTCGGCGTGGTGAAACTGGACGATCAGGGGCAGATCACGGACTTCGTAGAAAAGCCCACCGAGTTTGTATCAGACCTAGCCATTATTGGCATCTACTACTTTCAAGACGGCGACTATCTGCGCGATGAGCTACAGTATTTGCTCGACAATGATATCAAGGACAAAGGGGAATATCAATTAACCAATGCCCTCGAAAATATGAAGAATAAGGGTACCACGTTTGTGCCTGGCCGCGTAACTGAGTGGCTCGATTGCGGCAACAAGGACGCCACGGTGTTTACCAACCAGCGCTATCTTGAGTATCTGCAGGAGCGCGGCGAAAACTTAGTATCTGCATCAGCTACACTTACCAATTCTATTGTCATTCCGCCAGTGTATATTGGTGAGAATGTGAAAATTACTGATTCGGTGGTTGGTCCGCATGTATCGTTGGGCAACAATTCTAATGTGCGTCAGGCCGTTGTTTCTAACTCCATTGTGCAGGAATCGGCCACCGTATTGAACACCAATGTGACCAATTCTATGATTGGTAATCATGCTACCGTCACTGGTGTGCCTCATGATTTGAGTCTTGGCGACTATAACACACTGCGTGTGTGACATTTTTCGCCTCTCGGACGTTAGCAGTAGCGCGGACTCATGTTCCGTTGATTTGTTTAGTGCGAAGCCTGCTTCGTTTTAGTACCTTCTGAACAGCGGATTGTCAGTCCGCGCTCCTGCGTCCATGAGTCGTATTTCTGCCTTTGTTTTTCTGCTGATCAGCCTACTGTTTGCCGTTCCGGCGTGGGCGCAGCAATCTGCACCTGCCAAAGCGGATGCGCCTAGTAAAAAGTCTGAAAAACCGGATAAGCCGCGCAAGCTTAGTCGGCGAGAGAAGAAAGAACTCAGCCGCCGCGCCGAAGTAGAGGCCGCCCAGCTCCGGGTAGGCGCTAACTTGTCGGATCGCGACCGGGACATGAGTGAGTCCTACTTTGTGGATGGGGTGAAATATGTGCTGCTGGAAGACTATAACAAAGCACTGGAGCGCCTGCTAAAAGCGTATGCGCTCAACCCCACCAATGCGGCTATTAATTACAAAATAGCTGAGACGAACCTGCTGAGCGGGAACCTGAAAGACGCGACCAACTTTGCGCAGGCCGCCGTCAAATATGCCCCCCAGAATGCCTATTACTACTTGTTGCTGGCGCAGGTCTATACTTCGCAGAAGCAGTTCGACAAGGCTACACAGGTTTATACCAGCCTGATTAAGGAAGTACCAGATTCCGACTACTACCTGTTCAATCTGGCTGACTTGTATATGGCGCAGGGCAAGTTGAATGAGGCGCTGGCTACCTTTGAGCAAGCGGAGAAGAAATTTGGCCCCCTGGACGAGGTTTCTTTCAAAAAGCAGCAGATTTATCTCAAGCAGAATAATCTGGAAAAAGCTCTCCAGGAAGGGGAGGCTCTGATAAAAGCCAACCCGGAGGAAGTACGCTATGTGTTGGCGCAAGCGGAGATGTATGCTTCCAATAACCGGATGCCCGATGCCATTCGGTTAAGTGAGCAGGCTCTGAGGCAGGACCCCGATAATCCGCAGGCCCGCATGATTCTGGCCGATATATACCGCATACAAGGCAACGCAGTGGAGTCGGCCAAGCAGATCAAATTGGCCTTTGCCAGTCCAGCGCTGGACATTGATGATAAGGTGCGTATCCTGGTCGATTATATTAAGCAGCTACCCAATCCAGCAATTGAACAAACAGCTCTTGATTTGGCGGTTATTACCACCAAAGTTCACCCAAAGGAGGCCAAAGCGTTTTCAGTAGCTGGCGATTTACAGACCATTACGGGCCATAAGGCAGCTGGGCGAGAGGCTTATTTGCAGGCCATCCAGCTCGACGATTCCAAGTTTCTGCTCTGGCAGCAAGTCGTGCTGATTGATGCAGAGCTAAACCAAACGGATTCATTGTTACGTCACACCGAGCGTGCCCTGGAATTGTTTCCCAACCAAGCCGCTATGTGGTTTTACAATGGGGTAGCTCATATTTTGGACAAGAAGCCCGTAAAAGGCGTGAAGTCGCTGGAATATGGCCGGAAACTAGCTACCGACAACCCTGAGTTACTGTCGCAATTTGACACGCAGCTGGGCGACGCTTACCACGAGCTGAAAGAATACGCCAAATCGGATGCCGCGTATGAGGCAGCATTAAGCTTTGATGCTAACAATGCGCAGGCGCTGAACAATTACAGCTATTATTTATCGTTGAGAGGCGAAAAGCTGGACAAGGCAAAGGAAATGTCAGGCAAGCTAGTCAAGCAGTTTCCCGATAACGACACCTACCTGGATACCTACGCCTGGGTATTATACAAACTCAAAGACTACCAAGGGGCCAAGCAAGCGCTAGAAAAAGCCCTGAAAACGACCACCGATGCCACTGTGATCGAGCATTATGGTGATGTGTTATTTCAACTGGGCGAAAAAGACAAGGCCGTGACTCAGTGGCAACGTGCCCAGAAGGCCGGCGGCGCATCAGCGTTCATCGTCCGCAAGATCAAAGACCAAAAATTGTATGAGTAACCGCTTTTTGCTGCTTTTTCTAGTCGCTACTATTACACTCGGAAGCTGCGCCCGCAAGGCAGTTCCCACCAAAATCGTCATACCACCGACTAGCAACGCAGTTCGGGCCAATAACGTAGAGTTTCGATATCTCTCGGCCAAAGGCAAAGCGCAGATTGAGCAGAATGGTAATAAGCTCCCCAATGCGAACCTGACGCTACGGATCCGTCGCGACAGTGTTATTTGGATATCAGTATCGGTGGCAGGCTTTGAGGGCGTGCGCGCTTCTATTACCCAAGACTCAGTGCGGGTACTTAATAAATTGCAGCGAGAATATTACGTCGGTGATTTTGCCTACTTGAGTCGCCAGCTTAATGTGCCGGTTTCCTTTGCTCAGGTACAGGCTTTGCTGCTTGGCAACTACCTTCCTGCCACCAATGGAACTGAGCCTACGATAACGACGGAGGGAGCTATGCAGCGCATACAATACAACCAAGCCAGCTTATTTATTGAGCAACTTATTGAAATGAGCTTGGGTAAACTCCAAAAGCTTAGCGTGCGCGATGAAGCCAGCAAAAATAATCTGTTGGTTGACTACTCTGACTTTCGTGCACTAACTCCTACTAATCAGAGCTTTGCTCATAGTACGATGCTCCAGGTGCAGCAGGCCAACGGTCAGAACAAGTCATCGGCTGCTATTAATTACCGCAACGTGGACGTGGACACCGAGCGGCTAGATTTCCCGTTCTCGGTACCTTCGGGCTATGTACGCAAAAAGTAAGCGCTGGCTATGCTGGTGGCTGATCGTATTAATGGTAGCGCAAGTAGCTCCATCACTGGCTCAGCAACGCAGTAAAAGCACGGCTACGCGCAAAGCCCCCGCCCGGAAAAGCACCACCAAGTCGAAAGCACAATTGGAGCGTGAGCGCCTAGCTAACCTGCGCCGGATTCGGGAAGCCAGCCGCATTCTGAGTCAGACGCAGAAGCAGAAGGAAGCTTCTCTGGGCCAGCTGAACGCACTCAAAGAAAAGCTGGACGTACAGAAGGGCGTTATCCGCAATATTTCCTCGGAGCTGAAATACATCGAGTCGGATGTGCGGCAGACGGAAACCCAGGTGCAGCAAACGCAGCAAAGCCTGGAGCAGTTGAAGAGCGAATATGCCCGGCTAATTTATGCATCCTCCAAAACGGCGAATAGCTACAACCGCCTCATGTTTTTGTTTGCGGCCGAGTCGTTCAATCAGCTCATGCTGCGCATGCGCTATGTTCGACAATACTCGGAGGTGCGGAAGACTCAAGCGGCTCAGATTACGAGCGTGCAGCAGCGCCTCAATCGCCAACTCACGGGCCTGACGGAGAAGAAGCAGGAAAAGAGCAGCTTACTTACTACGCAGTTGGCGGAGAATCGTAACCTCAGTACTCTGAAGGTGCAACAGGACCAAGTGGTTACGAAGCTAAGTCGCCAAGAGGAAAACCTGCGCCAAGAGCTAGCCAATCGTCAGGAAGCCGTCAGAAAGCTCGATAATCTGATTGCGCAACGCGTGCGCGAAGAAATAGCCCGCGCCGCCCGGGTAGCGGCGGCCAAAGCAGCCGCCAAAGCGGCAGCCGAGCGTGCCGCCGCCGGTAGCAGCAGCCCCGGTAGCACAGCTCGTACGAGCCCGGCAGCCGAAGCCGCCGCTACCCGTGTCGACCGCATTACGCTCACGCCTGAGATTGCCAGCATTTCCTCTTCATTTGCCGAGAACAGGGGGCGCATGCTGTGGCCTGTAGCACGCGGATTTATTTCTCAACACTTCGGGCGCCACGCGCATCCAGTGCTCAAAAACGTAATTGTGGAGAATCGTGGCGTCGATATTCAGACGAGCGCCGGAGAGGCAGTGCGCGCTGTTTCGGCTGGTAAAGTGCTTACTGTTACTAGTATAGCAGGGATGAATAACATCGTAATGGTGCAGCACGGCGAATACTTCACGGTGTACGCCAAGCTACGTAGCGTAACGGTAAGTGAGGGTGACCAAGTGCAGGCCAAGCAGTCAATTGGTACCGTGTACACCAATTCGGAGGGCACTTCGGAGCTACAGTTTCAGGTGTGGCGCAACAGCTCCAACCTGAACCCCGAAAGCTGGCTGGGACAGAAATAGAACCGGGAAGCGGTTGATTAGCTGCTGGCTCAGCCGCCGTGTGTTGGTATTTTTGCCCCCCAGTAGCTAGTAAATGCCCCAGGCGCATTACTGCACAACCGTCTGCACGTAGAAGCGCTCGAGTAAGTGAGTGATTTGGGCGGTTTCGATCAGAAAGCCATCGTGGCCGTAACCAGAATCCATTTCGGCATAAATAGCACCAGGTATGTAGCGGGCTAGAAGCTGCTGCTCCGTGAGCGGAAACAACACATCTGATGTAATGCCGATGACCAGCGTACGAGCCCGTATTCGGCCCAGCGCGGCAGCCACCCCTCCGCGACTGCGGCCCACATTGTGCGAGTCCATGGCTCTGGACAGCGCCACGTAGGTATAGGCATTGAAGCGCGCCACCAGCTTGTCGCCTTGATACTGTTGATAGGAACTGGCCCGAAAATCAGTGATTTTATCTTCATCGGGCTCGTGCTGCGTATTTCCGTAGGCCTCGTAGCTGCGGTAGCTAAGAAGGGCCACAGCACGGGCCGCTTTTAAGCCAAATTGCCCCCCAGTCGGTGTGGCCGAGAAATACGTGGGATCGGCGAAAATGGCCAGGCGCTGCGCCTCATTGAAAGCAATACCCCAGGGCGAGTGCTGCGCATTGGTAGCCAGCACAACCAAATGCTCAAACACGGTGGGTTGCTGAATAGCCCACTCTAAAGCCTGCTGCCCACCTAATGAACCGCCAATCAGCGTGTGAATCTGACCTATGCCCAGATGCTGGCGCAACGCTTCGTGCGCCGCTACCATATCGCGCACTGTAAGCAGTGGAAAAGTATGGTATGGTGGTTCCCCAGACTCGGTTGGTGTGAGCGGGCCGGTGGATCCGTAACAAGAGCCCACGATGTTAGCGCATACAATGAAGTGATTTGCCGGATCGAAGTGGCAATTATGACCAAATAAACCCGGCCACCAGCTAAGGACATCGGCGTTGGCCGTAAGGGCATGACACGCCCATACCACATTGTCGCGGGCGGCATTGAGCGTACCGTAGGTCTGGTAGGCTATCTGCACCCGAAGCAAAGTCGCACCACTTTCGAGCTGAAGTGGCGCTGGAAGAATAAAGGTCTGATAATCAGTCATGCGACGCTAGCGAATTCCGAGCCTGGAGGGAATCATTGAGGCTGCTACTACAGCAGTTAGACTCGTGACAAATAGTAAAGCGGATTTTCAATAGCTCCCAAATCGAGTGAGGCTGCCCCAATAAGTAGGCTGATTCGGGAGCTATTGAAGGATGGGCAAGGCGGTATCTTTCTTCCATTTCTGCCTTGTCACCCCGCCAAACCGTAGGACTTGTAAATGGAGCATTAGCCGCTGCAACGGCCTTACTCAGTGCCTTCTGCTTGCAGCAGCTAGACTTCCAGTACTACGGGATGCTCGATGGCTGGCTCCGGGATTGCCTCACCTTCAGTTTGCTGACCCTGGGGGGCTTTTTCCGCTACCGCGTCGAAGGCGTTTTGCAAGTCAGCTTTGATGTCTTCGATATGCTCCAGTCCAAGCGAAATGCGCAGTAAGGTGGGCGTCACGCCGGCTGCTACTTGCTCCTGATCAGAAAGCTGCTGGTGAGTAGTAGCGGCAGGCTGAATAATCAACGTTTTCGCATCGCCCACATTAGCTAAATGGCTCACCAGCTTTAGGTTGTCGATGAAGTGCGTGGCCGTATCCTTGGTGCCTTTGATGCTGAAAGTCAGAACGCCACCCGCGCCGCGCTTCAGATATTTCTGGGCTAGAGCGTTATAGCGGCTGCTTTTCAAACCCGGATAGTTCACGGCTTCTACCTGCGGATGCTGCTCTAGCCATTCGGCCAGCTTTTGCGCATTTTCCACCGTCCGATCTACGCGCAACGACAGGGTTTCAAGGCCTTGTAGTAGCAGGAAAGAGTTGAAAGGACTGATGGCCGGACCAAAATCGCGCAGGCCTTCTACCCGCGCCCGAATGATAAAGGCGATGTTGCCAAATGGGCCGCCTTTGCCGAATACATCATTGAAAACTAGGCCGTGATAGCCTTCCGAGGGCTCCGTAAACTGCGGAAACTTGCCATTACCGAAGTCATACTTACCGCCGTCGATAATCACGCCGCCTATGCTGGTGCCGTGGCCGCCAATCCATTTCGTGGCCGATTCTACCACGATGTGCGCGCCGTGCTCCAGGGGGCGAAACAGGTAGCCGCCTGCGCCAAAAGTGTTATCTACAATAAGCGGCAGATCGTGTTTGTCAGCAATGGCCGCAATACGCTCAAAATCGGGAATACTGAAGCTGGGATTGCCAATCGTTTCGAGATACAGCGCCTTGGTCTTGTCGTCAATCAGGGCCTCGAAGCTTTCAGGCGTGTCGCCATCAGCAAAGCGGGCTTCGATACCTAAGCGCTTGAAAGCGACCTTAAATTGGTTATAAGTGCCACCGTACAGGTGCTGGGTACTTACAAAGTTGTCACCGGTCTGCAAAATGTTGTTCAGAGCCAGAAACTGGGCTGCTTGCCCCGAGCTGGTTGCTAAGGCGGCCACACCACCTTCTAGCGCCGCTACGCGTTGCTCAAACACATCGGTGGTAGGGTTCATAAGGCGCGTATAAATATTGCCGAACTCCTTGAGGGCAAACAAATTGGCACCATGCTCCGCGTTTTTAAACACGTAAGAAGTAGTCTGGTGGATAGGAACGGCGCGCGAACCAGTAGTAGGGTCAGGTTGCTGACCAGCGTGCAATTGCAGGGTTTCGAAGTGCAGGTTTTGTGTGGACATCTTAGTGCTGATTAGAGTTAGATTAAATTAGGAAGAGATGACAGAGCGCAGATAATCAGGCATATGGGCCCGCAGGAAGGCGGAGCGCTGAACGTGATCCACAGCCGAAGCTGGACTAAGACCTGACGGGGTAGGTAGAATACCCACGGCGCGACACGGTCTTTAGGAATGATGGAAAGGGGAGGGGCGCTAAACCGGAAACTGGATTAGCAGCAGCACGCGCAACAACAGCACATTCGCGTAGCCTCACAACTGCCAATGGCAGGAGCCAAAACGCGGAAACCCGCCAGCCAACCAATGCGCAACGATGCGACCGGGGCAGACGGGTGAAGCAAAATGGAAAAAGCAGTGTTTTTCATGGCACTCAGCTTATATCTCCCGCGGGCAACATAGCCGAACGGGCAGGAATTGGCACCTTTCAAAACAATGAAGGTTGCCAGCGGGTCAGGGAGCCTGTTCTCTCGCCGCTTCTGTATAAAATCTGAAAAACTGTCTCGTCGATAACGAGAAGTACCGGACTGGTAACTGCAAATGTACAGTTCGAAATGAGAACGCCAAATGCACAGCAATATTTTTTACTCCGTGCTAACTCGCTGGCTAACAAATAAAAAAGCCCCCAGCAAGTTGCTGGGGGGCTTTTTTATTTGTTAGCTTTAGCTCAGGGTGTGCTTACGCTTGGGGTAAGGTCAACACCTGACCTACTTCGATATGATCGGGGTTTGAACCGATGGTTGACTTGTTAGCGTCATAAATCTGATGCCACTTAGCGGCATCACCGTAGTGCTTCTTCGCAATTTTAGAAAGCGAATCGCCGCTAACTACTGTGTATTGCGTGCCTTGGGCAGCAGTAGGAGCAGCGGGCTGGTTGGCGTTGCCAAAGAAGTCTGTATTAGCCTTCTGGTTGGGATTGGCAGCCGGCTGAGCAGGCTTTTCGTCGCCTTTATTGGTTAAGAAATCGAACATTCCCATAGTCGTGGTTGATTAAGGAGAAAGGAAGGCGCATGTGCTTGATAGCTATGCTGTCACGTCGTCTTACGCCCCTAGTGCAAATAAGTTGCAGCCGTCAAAAAAGCTCCACAGTAGTTAACTCTTTCCGGTGCGACGCGTAAGAAGCGCAACATTGCTTTGCTGGAATATAGTACCAGCTGAAGTTGCTCCTTTCCATTTTTAGTTAACCCTAAGATCACTCCCTATGAAAACCATTGCACTTCCTTTCCGCTACCTAGCTAGCCTCATCATGCTGCTGTCGCTGTTCACGGCTGCTTGTAGCCAGAAAGACAAAGTTGGCGAAACCAATATGCTATATGGCACGGAAAGCAAAGTCTGGAAAACGGACAAAGAAACCACTGCCAGCGGCGACAAGGTGGCCCAAACTGATGCTGATAAGGATACCGAACTGCGTTTCTACGCCAACGGTAACTTTAACATGACGTCGCCCCAGCAATCGTTGCAAGGTAAGTACACCTTCGACCAGCCTGGCAAAAAAATCACCCTTACCCCCGACGGTGGCACCACATCCATGACTTTCGACGTGGTGAACTTGACGGATGATAAAATCACGTTGCGCGGCGTAAACGGCGAGCAAATGATGCTTGAGTCTGAATAATTGAATTCGCTTTATTACAAAAAAGCCCCCCAGCAATACACTGGGGGGCTTTTTTGTGCTCTATGAGTTCATGATTTCCTGCACCCGGTTTCGGCCGAAGACCCGGGCTATCCAGCGGGGCAGGAAAATGGCCCCCAGCACCAGATAGAGATAATAGGTAACAATACGATACAGCAGGACCACAAAATTGGTCATCGTAGGTGTGCCGATAAACTTGCCGAAAAAAGTAGGGAAAGCACCTTCCGCAATACCTGCTCCGCCCGGTGTAATGGCTACCAGCAGCACAACCTTATAGATGAGGTTGCGGCTGAAAATCAGCCCAAATTCTCCCCAGCTTAAGTCAACAAAGGCGGCAATAATACAGCCGATTACCAAGTAGCGAGCCGTCCAAACGAAGGCAGTGGAAAGGGCCGCTTCTACCCAGTACCGAATGGCGTTGCCGCGGAGCTGCGCTGAGGCCCATACCATCTCGTTGCCATGTTGATACGCTTTGGCCCGCCAACGCCGCAAGCCCTTCAGGGAGAACAAACGTATCAATAACCGCTTCACTGACTGCGGATTAATGAAAAGTGCATACAGCATGACCGCCGAGTACAGCGTAACCAGCAGATAGCTAATTACAAAGGCTATTTGCAGCGTAGTTACAAAGCCTCCTTGAAGCGCCTCGTGTGGGTACAAAGCATTGCCTGCCAGCCACACTACCAGCGGCACCGTTACAACATAATACACGTTGTCGAGCAGCGCCGTAACCATTACGTATGCAAGCGATTTGCCCAGCGAAATACCTTCTTTGTTCAGCAGAAACGGCGCTACGGAAGTGCCTCCTACGGCAGAGGGGAGCACGCAAGAGGCAAATTCCCAGATCATAATCACATCTAGGCTCTGGCGCCAACTTAGTACCTTCTCCGAGATATGCCGAATGCGGTAAATGTAGCCCCAGTCGCGGGCCACCAGTACGGCTACCATCACCAAGAGCCAGTGTAGCTTGGCATTCGCTAAGGGCGCCAAATCGCCAGGCTGGTAACTGCGCCAGAACATGAAGCCCACGACGCTCAAGCCAATAAGGACCGGCAGAACGATGCGAGAAGGCTTTAGCTTATCAAGAAGTTGCTTTTCCTGACTGTCCTGGGTGAGCGGCATGGGCAAGAGACGGGTGGAGGGGTAAAAGTAGGCAATAATGAGAGTGACCCCTACCAAATACGAGTTAAGTATTGCCTCGAACGATGGGAACTCGTCTGTGTCGAAATAGGTGGAAGCCAGGGGACCTACTTGCAACCTATATCAACAACCGACCCTAACGAAAAGTCGTACCTTTGTTTGGTAACTTCGGCAGGAAACTTGGACGGTTCCAACCTTTTATATTGCTAGTAGGTTATTGCACTATATTTTACTTTTTGCCCCTCTAAAAAATGATTGTTGAACCCGGTGAACTGCTGGCGGCCATTGACTCGCCTGATGACCTCAAGAAGCTCAGCGAGGACCAACTAGTCCAAGTAAGCCAGGAACTGCGCCAGTTCATTATTGACTCGGTTTCGATATATGGGGGGCATTTCGGTGCCTCATTGGGCGTTGTTGAGTTAACAGTAGCTCTACATTATGTCTTTAATACCCCCTACGACCAACTAGTGTGGGATGTAGGGCACCAGGCATACGGCCACAAAATTTTGACTGGCCGGCGGAATCAGTTTCCCACCAATCGTCGCTATGGCGGCATGTCAGGTTTCCCTAAGCGGAAGGAAAGTGAATATGATGCTTTTGGCGTAGGCCATAGTAGCACCAGCATCGGGGCTGCTTTGGGCATGGCAGTAGCTTCTGAATACAAGAATGAGAAGGACCGTCAGCACATTGCTGTCATCGGCGACGGTGCTATGACGGCCGGTATGGCGTTTGAAGCGCTTAATCATGCCGGTGTAGCTAAGTCCAATCTGCTGGTTATCCTTAATGATAACTGCATGAGCATCGACCCTAATGTGGGCGCGCTCAAGGAATATCTTACCGATATCACCACTTCCCGTACGTATAACAAAGTGCGAGACGAACTTTGGAACGTGCTTGGTAAGCTCAGCAAGTTTGGTCCCAATCCTCAACAAATTGCCCGCAAAGTAGAGCAGGCTATGAAGGCAACGCTGCTTAAGCAAAGTAATTTGTTTGAGGCGCTCAACTTCCGCTACTTTGGCCCCGTCGATGGTCATGATGTGCAGCATTTGACCACTATTCTGCGCGACCTAAAAAGCATTCCAGGTCCCAAAATTCTGCATTGTGTAACGGTTAAAGGTAAAGGTTACGCACTAGCTGAAAAAGATCAAACGCTGTGGCATGCTCCCGGCCTGTTCGATAAAATCACGGGTGAAATTCATAAGAAAACCTACGATACCCCTCAGCCGCCCAAATACCAGGATGTATTCGGCCACACTATCGTAGAGTTGGCTGAGCAGAATGATAAAGTGATGGGCGTAACGCCCGCCATGCCCTCTGGCTGCTCTCTGAATATTATGATGAAGGCCATGCCTGACCGTGCCTTCGACGTAGGTATAGCTGAACAGCACGCCGTTACATTCTCTGCGGGCCTCGCCACGCAGGGGTTGGTACCCTTCTGTAATATCTACTCGTCTTTCATGCAACGGGCCTACGATCAGGTAGTACACGACGTGGCTTTGCAGAATTTAAACGTGGTGTTTTGCCTCGACCGCGCTGGCTTTGCTGGTGCTGATGGCCCTACGCACCACGGGTGCTACGATATTGCTTATATGCGTTGCGTTCCTAACATGGTAGTTTCAGCACCCATGAACGAGCAGGAGCTGCGGAACCTGATGTATACCGCCCAGCAACCTGATATGGGGCCCTTTAGCATTCGCTACCCTAGGGGTGAGGGTGTGATGCCTAATTGGCGTACACCATTCAAGAAGATCACCGTTGGGACAGGTCGTGTAGTGCGCGAAGGACAGGGAGTTGCTATCCTCAGCTTCGGCCACATCGGCAACTACGCAGTGAAAGCCACTACCGCTCTGGCCGCTGAGGGCATCTCCGCTGGCCACTATGATATGCGCTTTGCTAAACCATTAGACGAGGAAATGCTTGCCGACATATTCAGCCGCTACAAAGCTATTGTGACAGTAGAGGATGGCTGTCTGCAAGGTGGCTTCGGGGCTGCTGTACTAGAATTTATGGCTGATCATGGTCACAGTGTTCCCGTTAAGCGCCTTGGTATTCCTGACCGCGTGGTAGAACATGGGTCGCAGGATGAGTTGTATAAAGAGTGCGGATTCGACGCGATGGGTATCGCTGATACTGTGCGGGAATTAACTAGTAAAGTAATAGCTAAAGCTTCTGTTGAACGATTAGCTATTTAGTATTTAGCAACAGGCATATTTTCAAGCAAAAGCAAGGAGGTCAGAACTCGATTCGAGTTCTGACCTCCTTGCTTTTGCTTTTCCCTTTATCCAAGGTTACATAAAAAATGGTATAACTACCATACTATGAATTGATTGAACTTAAAAAGCGGCCTATAAAAAATGAATTTTTAACATATTATTTTTAAATGTTTAAAGTCTTTGCGATAACTAAAATGTATCTGGGCTTAATTATTAGAAATATAGCAAGATAAAATATTGCTTAAGAGGGTGTATATTTGTAGTAACAGCCTGCATCAGCTGATTCATTTGTCACGATTAATAAGCCTCTTTACCTTGAGACAATATCTACTCTTTTGCTTGATCTTACTATCCCTATGCTTGTTCAGCACTAATGTGCCTGCACAGTGTGTCTATACTAGTCTTGCAGACGGTAATTTCTTCAATTCAGATGGGACTACTTTTAACGCATCACTCTTCTCGCGAACGGGGAGTTGTAGCAATGGAGATAATATTAGTAACAGTACTATTCGCATTAATCATAACGTAGTCTTAAATGGTAATTTTTCCAGCACAGGTGCTATCATTATCGCGGATGTAGGGTCCTTGAAACAGGATGGAACTAATCGAATTTTGACGGTAAGAGGTACAGGTAGTGGAAACCAGGTTAGAATTACGTTACTACCTACTGCTACTGTACAACGCAGTTCACCTCAACTATCCGTTGGGGTCCTAGACTTAAGAGCTGCTATAATTAATGTTGGCGTAAATTCCACATTGAGAATATTATGTACATTATATATTGGAAACCAAGTAGGGATTAACTTAGGTAATAGCTCCTTGATCAACGTATTTGGTGATGTTGATCTATTTAATACTACTTCTCAAATCAATGGACCGAGCAGTGGATCTTTTGCTGGATTACGAGTTCTAGGTCGACTTAGAGGTAATAGTAATGCAGCCTCAAATCTTTTTGGGTCAAATGATTTCTTGACTACTTGTGTTCAGGGCAACCCTATCACCTGCAATACTTCGAACGCAGCGGTTTACAATATACCTGCCACGGAAAATAACGATCCATCATGTATTTCTGTATTACCTGTCACACTTACCCGTTTTGTCGGCAACTGGACTACTGGTGGTATTGCGGTTAACTTGAAATGGAGCACAGCTACGGAAGTTAACAATGATCATTTTTTGCTGGAGCGCTCAGCTAATGGAATCACTTTCGAAAAGATAGCGCAGGTAGCAGGAGCAGGCAACTCTACCATGCTTCGGAATTACGTTTACACCGATGCGAGTCCTTTAGCCACCTCGACCTACTATCGCCTACGTCAAGTAGACTATGACGGCACATCAACTTATTCACCTATTATTTTCTTAGACGCCCCCGAACGCCTCACCAATTGGCTGGTTGCTACTTCTTCGCCACAGCACTTTACTATTCAGAGTCAGTTGGACGCTAATAGTCAGTTTACTGTGCTTGATGTGACGGGTCGCCCTGTATTCTTCCAAGCTGTATCGCCAGATAATGCCAACGTAATAGTTCCTTTCCTACCAACAGGCATCTATTTATTCCGCCTCATTACAAAGCAAGGGCGCTTCACAATACGGAAGAGCATAGCACCTAGTAAGTGAGCCGTAGCAACTAAGCTTTACTATAGTTGCACCGAAGCGACAATGGTTTATAAAATAAGTCATATACTAAAAATAGTTCGTTAGAATTGATTAGCAAGTTGATATGGAATAAGTATGCCTGAGTGGTCAGTTTTTAAAAGTAGGGCCAGCATAACCGTTTAAGATACACTCAAGTGCAGGGATGCTTTTTAGATAAAAATGCGCCTACCTATTTTTCATTAAGGACACTCATACTGGTATTAGGCACGTTCTACTTGGTAGGATATAATATCAGCTAAATTTTTCCGATACCTCTATTATACTATTAAGGTATGTTGGTGCTATTCTATATAGTCCTGTTCTAATAAAAAGCATATTAGCATTATAAATGCATTCAATTTAGAAGTTGTACAGGGAAGAAAGACCAAAAAATCATTGAATAGGTAACGAAGAAACATTGAATCGTAATAAAATAATACAAGGTTATAGCTTGTATATATAACTATTGATTATAAATTTGTCAAGGTGAAATATTGTTTGGCGCGCTACGTAGTAGCTTGCCGACTTCTTTCTCTCCTTTTACTTGATCCCTCTTACCTAACCCTTTTGCATTTTGAAACATTATTTACTTCTCTGTATGAGCTTGGTAGTGATGGCATTTGCTAGTAGCAATGCCTCAGCTCAATGTATCTACACTAGTATATCTGATGGAAACTTCTTTCTCCCAGGTACGACAACCATTAATCCAGCTGTTATTCAGCGATCTGCAACAGGCTGTGGTCCTCAAGATAATCCTAGTAACAGTACTATTATCATTGATGATAAAGTAGTCCTCAACGGTAACTTTACCACTACGGGTGAAATAAGGATTAAAGCTGGAGGCTCATTGGTAGAGGATGGCACTAGACGGACCTTAACTATAAACACCCAGGGTAACGTAGCAGGTTTTCTAGCAATAGAAGCTAGTGCTGAACGTATTATAGGTTCTCCACAAGTAAATGTATCGGTCTTAATAGGTAATAAGGCTCAAATTGTTGTAGATAATAACTCTGTCTTACGAGTAAATTGTACTCTACAGTTAATTAATCAGTCATACGTTGGGCTAGGTAATAATGCTCTACTCAATGTACTTGGCGATATCGATGTTCAAAATGGTAATGTTCTTATCACTGGCCCAGATCCCACTCTAGGGGGCTCACCTGCAGGGCTACGCGTTGCTGGTGCTATTCGCACTAATAATGGTGGTGCAGACCTTTTCGCTCCAAATGACCTTCTTATTACCTGTATACAGCAAAAGGAGATTTCCTGTACTGTCTCAACTGGACCAAATGTAACTCCAGCCAACTCCAGCAACGACCCATCATGTATTTCAGTATTGCCTGTGACGCTTACCCGTTTTGTCGGCAACTGGACTGCTGGTGGTACTGCCGTTAACTTAAAATGGACTACAGTTACTGAGGTTAATAATGCGCACTTTGCAGTGGAGCGTTCGGTTGATGGAATTACTTTCGAGAAGGTAGCTCAGGTGACGGGTGCAGGCAACTCTACCATACTTCGGAATTATACTTACACTGATACCAGTCCTTTAGCCGCCTCGTCATACTACCGCCTCAAGCAGGTAGACCACGATGGTAAATCCACTTATTCTACCATCATTTCCTTAGGCAAGCCCCAGCGTGCAACTGATTGGCTGGTCACTACTTCTTCACCTCGCCGCTTTATCATCCAGAGTCAGTTGGACGCAAATAGCCGCTTCTCTGTGCTGGATGTGACTGGTAAGCCTATGTTTTCGCAGGCTGTTTCCTCAGACAATGCCGATGTTGTAATTCCTTCCCTACCTACTGGCGTTTACCTTTTCCGTCTCACAACGCAACAAGGGCGGTTCACAATTCGGCAGGTAGTTACTGCTGGTAACTAATAGGATAGCCAATTTCGTAAATAGCTGCCTCTGGTAAGCTTTATAGCGAAACAATGAAATACCAGCAAAAAGGCCAGGACCGTATACGGTCCTGGCCTTTTTGCTGGTATTTCATTGTTCTTCAACTTGATAATCTTTTACGTCTCATTTAATTAATTAGTAACTATGAATACGTCAGATAAAAAGCTCGTTCTTATCTACCTACATGGGTTTGCTGAAAATCATACCATCTGGACTGAATTCATTCAAAATTGCCCCCCAGAGTACAAAGTACTTACCCCTGACTTCCCCGGCTACGGTACCGCCGATTCGTCTCGGGTTACTGACTACTCCATGGAGGCGCTGGCGGAGTTTGTGAAAGGTGAACTGGATGAGGCTGATGCACAACAAGCCATTTTAATTGGGCACTCGATGGGTGGGTACGTGGCGCTGGCGTTTGCCGAGAAGTACCCAGCGCGGGTCGCGGGCCTGTGCCTGTTTCATTCCTCCGCGCAGGCCGATACGGACGAAAAAAAGGCTAACCGCGACAAAAATATCAGCTTCGTGGAGCGCCACGGCGTAGTCAAATTTATGGAAACATTCATCCGGCCGCTCTTTGCCGATGCCAATGAGGAAACGATGATGCCCTACCGGCGCCAGCTGGAAGAAATAGGTGCTGCCACCTCACAGGCTAGTATAATTGGGGGTATGCGAGCCATGCGCGACCGACCCGACCGTACGGAGGTGTTGCGCAAAGCCACATTTCCAGTGCTATTTATAGTTGGTAAGGAAGATGCGGCCGTGCCGTTAGCTACGTCTTTGGAGCAGGTAGCACTGCCGCCTGAGAGTACAGCCCTATTTCTAGAGCGAGTAGGTCACGTTGGGTTCTTTGAGCGGCCACAATCTACCCGACGGGCAGTGCTAGACTTCGTAGGGGGCATTTTTGGAACGTATTAGGATCAATCAGCAAACAAATAAAAAGCCCTGCTAGCAAACTAGCAGGGCTTTTTTCTAGGCAAAGAAATGCCTATTGATCAGGTGTCATTTTATCACGCAGGCTACTTGGTGCTTCCTCTAGCCACATGATGTGCAAATTAGCTTTGTCGGTAGGGTTGTAGCCTTGTGCACTAGGGACTAGTACGCCTTGCATATCTTTTCAGAGATGCGGCACATAGCATAAAAAAGCATTAACTGCTTAATAACCCCATTTTCATCATTGCCTCCGCAATCTGGACCGCATTGGTAGCGGCGCCTTTGCGCAGATTATCCGCTACCACCCACATATTGAGCGTACGTGGCTGCGACTCGTCGCGACGCAGACGGCCAACTAGTACGGCATCCTTGCCATGAGCGTCTTTTGGCATCGGATATTGGTTTTGAGCTACGTCGTCAACCACTTCCACGCCATCTGTTTCGCGCAGGATGCGATACACGTCGGAAAGGTCAAATTCCCGCTCAAACTCTACGTTTACTGCCTCCGAGTGGCCACCCATCACCGGAATACGCACGGCAGTAGCGGTTACCTGAATGGTATCGTCGCCGAGGATTTTCTTGGTTTCGCGTACCATTTTCATCTCCTCTTTGGTGTAGCCGTTGTCCTCAAACACATCGATGTGCGGTAGCACATTCAGATCGATCGGGTGGGGGTAGGCAGGATTGGAAGCGGCCTGGCCGGCGCGCTCTTCCATGAGCTGATCCACGGCTTTTTTGCCGGTGCCGGTCACGCTTTGGTAGGTGCTTACCACAATGCGCTTGATCTGGAAAGCTTCGTGCAATTGGTGCAGAGCCAACACCATCTGAATAGTAGAGCAGTTGGGGTTAGCGATAATTTTATCGGCTGAAGTAAGCTCTTTGGCGTTGATTTCGGGCACGACCAACTTCTTAGTAGGGTCCATGCGCCAAGCGGAAGAATTGTCAATAACGACAGTACCCACTTCGGCAAAGCGTGGAGCTTGCTCCTTGGAAACGCCACCGCCAGCCGAAAAAATAGCCACTGCGGGACGGGCAGCAATGGCCGCATCCATACTCACTACCTTGTATTTTTTGCCCTGAAACTCGATCTCCTGGCCTACCGACTTTTCGGAAGCTACGGGGAGTAACTCAGTGACGGGGAAGTTGCGCTCGGCCAGCACTTTCAACATTTCGCCTCCGACTAAGCCGGTGGCACCAACTACGGCGATTTTCATAAAAAATGGGTTTCTACATCTTGGCCGTACCTACGGCTTTTACACAAATATAAGCCCTTGGCAATTTGGACATCACGGTATCTTTCTTGCATAGGCGCCGCGCACCACAGGGCAAACTATAGACGGCTTATCAGACCATTGCCTAGCCAGCGCCCCCACTTATTTATTAGGCAACTATACCGCCGACCATAGTAAGCATGAAATCATTTCTACTCAGTTTATTCCTTATTATCCTAACAAACTCCGCCAACGCTCAGCTTACCGAGTCATTCACTGATGGCGATTTTGCCCAAAATCCTACTTGGACCGGCGACGAAGGCAGCTTTCAGGTAAACACTCAACAGCTGCAAAGCAACGGCCCGACCACTACTGGCACCACGCTTCAGCTCGCAACGCCCAGCACAGCGGCCAGCGGCGTTACGTGGGAATTCTATGTGAATCTGCGCCTAGCTACTTCGGGGGGCAATTTGGCCGATGTATGGCTCATGGCCGATCAGGCAAATTTGAAAACGACTGGTACCAAAGGGTATTTCGTGCGGCTGGGCGGCACACCGGATGAGATTAGCCTGTTTCGGCAGGACGCGACGGGTAGCCCAGTGTATGTTATCAATGGGCAGGATGGTACACTTAAGTCCAGCACAAGCAATACAGCACGCGTGCGCGTCACGCGCTCCCCACAAAACCTGTGGACATTAGAATACGACCTGATTGGGGGGCAAAATTTTACCTTAAGCGGCACGGCCACCGATGCTACCCACCAACGGAGCGCATATTTTGGTCTGCGAATTACCTACTCCTCCGCCAACAGCCGCAACTTCTACTTCGACGATTTTCGCATAACCGATACAGTGCCACCAGCCCTGCTCAGTGCTGCGCCCACTAGCCCCAACCAGCTTGATGCGTTATTTAGCGAGGCTTTAAATGCCAGTCCCAGTGCAGCCAGCTACCGCCTTCTTACCGGACCTGCCGTGCTTGCGGCTCAGCTTGATGGAGCCAATCCGGCGCTCGTACACTTGACGCTGGGGGGCAATTTACCGTTGGGCACTAACACGCTGGAGGCCCGCAACGTGACCGATGCCAACGGTATAGTGGCCGCCGGGCCACTCACGGCTACTTTCGTAAATCAGGGGTTTGCGGTACTTCCTGCGCCCAATCAGGTGCTCATCACCGAAATAATGGTCGATGAAACACCCGTTGTAGGCCTGCCAGCGTCGGAATACGTAGAAATTCATAACCCTATGACGGGCACGGTGCTGGACCTAGCGGGTTTGCGGCTGCTGAAGCCGGGCAGCACTACGGCCGCCGTCTTTCCAACCGGGGCCGTGCTGCTGCCGGGCGAGTACGCCATCGTATGCGGCAGCACGCGTACCAGTCAGTTTACTGCTTTCGGCAAAGTGTTCGGGCTGACAAATTTTCCCAGCCTTTCGAATGCGGGCGACCAGCTTGTGCTGCGTGGCCGCAATGGCCAAACCTTATTTGAAATCACGTATTCGGATACCTGGTATAAGGATTTGCGCAAAAAAGAAGGCGGCTGGTCCCTGGAAATGGTAGATCCCGCAAACCCCTGTGCTGGCGGCAGTAACTGGACTGCCAGCACCGATGATCAGGGTGGCACGCCGGGCCGCGCCAATGCTGTGCAGGCAACTAACCCCGACCGCACGCCGCCCACTTTATTGCGAGCTGTGGCGCTGAATTCTACGACAGTACGCCTGTTTTTCGGGGAGAAGCTGGATAGTCTCACTAGCACGAACGTCGGGCGCTATGCCATAACACCGGCTGTGCCTATCGTGCGGGCAACGCCGCAGGGACCCGAATTTCGGACCATTGATTTGCTGCTTGCTACTAATTTGCCCCCCAATCAACCTTTGACCGTAGCCGTTCAGCAAGCTACTGATTGCGCTGGCAACATCTCAGGACCCATCACCTCTGCTACGTTTGCCTTGCCTGTCGCGGCCCAGACGGGTGAGGTGGTAATCAATGAAATCCTCTTCAATCCGCGCACTGGCGGGGTCGATTTTGTGGAGCTGCTGAATCGTTCAGCCAAATATCTGGACGTGCAGGGCTGGCAGTTGGGCGTGGAGCAGCCAACGGGAAGTAGCGCAAGCGCCATCAGTGCAGGGCCTTATGGCTTGGCTCCCGGCCAGCTAGTAGTGCTTACTACTCGCCCCGATATTGTGCAGAACGATTATCCAACCCACGACCCAGCTACATTCCTGGCGATGCCTAGTTTTCCCAGCCTGCCTGACGACGCGGCAACTGTAGTTGTGTTGGACGCGAAAGGCCAGACGATAGAGCGCTTCAGCTACAGCGAAACCCAGCATTTGCCCTTGCTCAGCGACCGTAACGGCGTATCACTGGAGCGCGTTCGGGCGGCGGAAACCAGCGTGGGGGGCAATTTTCATTCGGCGGCCAGCGCTGTTGGATACGCCACGCCCGGTCGGCCCAACTCGCAATATCAGGCCGATCCTACCGGGGCGAAGCTGTTCCAGATTGCGCCCGAAATCTTTACGCCCGACGAAGATGGCCAGCAGGACTTTACGACGCTCACCTACCGCTTCGAGTACCCCGGCTATGCTGCTTCCATCACCGTCTATGATGCCCAAGGCCGCCTGACGCGTCGGCTAGCGCGCAACGAAACGCTGCCTACCAGTGGGTATCTGCAGTGGGACGGCCTCACCGATCAGGGCCGGAAAGCTGCTATCGGACCGTATGTGCTGCTGATCGAGTTATATCGGGTGGCTGGCGGGGAAACGCATGTTTATAAGCGCAACGTGGTGTTAGGTGGCCGGCTCTAGCTAAGCGGATTTTTTCCTGTAAACAGCCTTTGTGGTCATTACTACTGCTGCGAGAAAGCGGCAGAATCCGATAGGCTTGGTGCCGTGTTTTGGCTGTAAGGCGTGGCCTTTGGTTTATATTCTGACCGTAATACCCACGAAAAATTCGTGGTCCGTGTTATGGGTGAGAGGTAATAGGGCACCCATATCAAGCTGGAGATTTTCCCCGATTTTCAGCTCCGGGCCCAAGTTGAAGGTGGCTTGCCACTCGTTTTTACGCGTGTTCCAGCGGCCTACTACTTCGCCATATACCCCCAAGGCATCACTAAAGCTGTGCTCCGTGGTGATGCTGGGCACGAACTGAAAATAATGCTGCTTGTCTTCGCGGTCGTAAGCGCGGTCACCTTCCAGTTGAGTAGTGAGCTCCCAATTTTCGGCCAAATGGTAGTTGACTGGCACCACAATACCCATTTCTGAGCCGCCAGCGCCTTCACTTCCCCCCGTAGGCAGGCGTACAAACCCCGTAACGGCCATCGCAACGCGAGTTTCATCATCATCGCCGATGAGGTTTCGCTTCAACCGTAAGGTTACGTCACCGAACCCACTACGGCGTTGCTGCGTCTCATTTTGAGGCCATTCCTTTTCTATCGTATACGACTCTAGGGCAACTTGAAAGTCGGTTTGGTCAGTGATGCCAAGCTTGAGTACGAGCGGCGCTATCTGCCACGTGCGATGGCGCTCTCCCTGCGTGCGGCCATTGAGAAGTCTCAAAAAGTCGCCTTCCACCTGAAAATGACCAGGATCGATGGTAAAAGGGCTTTCCGTAATGCCCGGCCGGTCGGGATGAAGCTCGCGCATAGAGTCGCGGGGCACGGGCCGAAATAGGGAGTAGCCATCCATCTTAGTGCCTTTCTCAGGCTTTTGGGCAAAGGCCGAAGTCAGGGGCAATAAGGCTAGTACTAGCCAGTAGAGTTTAATCATCAGTAGTAGATTAAGGCTCCAACCCGAAGCCGGCCTCATTACGCAGAAGTGGATCAGAAGATATTGTGCAGCTGATTTTTACTGCCGAATCAGCTTGGCTGGCTCTTATCTGTAGCTCATTTTGGGCGGCCGAACACCGTATATCGCAGCCCCAGAAAGCCCCTGATGCCTTGGTTGGAGGCGTACACGTAGCTCGGGTCAAACGTCAGCGCGTTCGGATTGTCGGCGGTGGCTATGGGCTGGCCCGCGGCGTCGAACTGTACTTGCTTGTCGAAAGGGTCAAAGGCGCGGGCAATAGCTGCGGAAGTAGGGCGGAAGTTGAGCAGGTTTTTTACACCCCCATATATTTCCAGCTTGTCGCCCAGCCGCTTGGTTACCTGTATGTTCTGAATGCTGAACGTAGGCGACGAGGCCGGCCGCGGATCCTGAGATCCCAGCAAAGGCAAACGCATAGGTCCGTATACATTGCCAGTGTAATCTATACTCAGGCCAGCTTCCACGAAGCGGTAGCTCAGCGCAAACGTACCTGATATCCGCTCCGTAAGTAGCTGTCGTTGCTTCTGTTTCGTGCCTTCACCGCTTACCTGATAGACATCTAGTGCCGTGACTCCTAGAATGGCCGTCAGCGGAAAGCCAAACGTCAGATCAGCGTTCAGCGTGAGCCCCCGCGACACGGCATGCCCGCGCAGGTTATCATAAATCAGTAGCGTCGGGTCAGAAGTATAATCGGGCGTAATCTTATTGGTGAAATAGGTGTAGAAAGCGCTGGCATCGAAGCTCAACAAGCTTTGCCCAATCGGCAGCAGACGCTGGTAGTTCAAATTGGCGTTGTAGCTACGCTCGGGCCGCAAAGAATTGCGAATGATAACAGTGCGGGCGCCGGTGAGAGCAGCGTGATCTTCCGTAAACACGTTCACCACCCGATACCCATTGCCCATGCTCAGGCGAAACGTCTGGTGATCATCGGGCGAAAACTTGTAGTTGAGGCGGGGGGTAAAAATGCTGCCGTGGTACGAGTTGTAATCATAGCGCAGGCCCAGCAGCAAGGAGTGCTTGGAATTGAAGCGCACCTCATCCTGCACGAAAACGCCCGGCAACCAAGTGCGTTGGGGGGCATTTTTGGGTGCCAGCGAATCGCCGGTGGCCGTGGCGGGCGTATTGTCGTCGAAGTGCGTGAGGCGCAGCGCTGAGCCCAGTAGCAAGTGATGCTGACCAGTCGTGTGGGCGGCGGTAAGTTGGCCAAAGGCAATATTCTGCTGCGCCTTATACACCGTAGTACCGTACACCGAGTTCTGATTATGCGTATTCAGCGACGTGCTCAGCATCACCTGCGGCCCCCGAGTGGGTAGCTGATACGCACTGATTATCTCCGCCCGACTCGTATAAATAGACTCGGCGTACAGACTATCGCCACCCCGAAACTCCGGCGACCATTGCATTTGTCCGCCCCAGCGGTCCTCATATAAATAGCGCGCTGCCAGCGAAGCCAAGCGCTTTTCGGGGCGAGCCAGTGTGAGCTTATCGAATACCGAGATGCGCTTGGCTAAGGCAATGTCGGTAAAGCCGTCGCCGTTGGCGTCGCGGGGCGAGTTATATACAAAGCCATTGGCGCCCAGCAATGAAGTCACTTTACCTACCCGCGTCTTCAAGGCCAGATCGACATTATGCTCGCCCCAACCCGTGCTAAAGGCATCGGCCGATACCTGGGGGGCTTTTTCCGGGTCGCGGGTGATAATATTGATAATGCCGCCCACCGCTTCGGAACCGTAGAGAGTAGACGCCGGTCCTTTTACTACTTCAATGCGCTCTACGAGGCTGTTCGGAATGCCGGTCAGTCCATATACCGTGCTCAGGCCGCTCACGATGGGCATGCCATCCAGAAGCACCATGGTGTAAGGGCCTTCCAAACCATTGATGTGAATATCGCCAGTGTTGCAGATGTTGCAGTTGAGCTGGGGCCGCACCCCATTTACCGTTTGCAAAGCCTCAAATACCGATGGCGTAGGGTTCTTCTTGAAGTAAGTAGGGTTGTAGACCTCCACCGGCACTGCCGATTCCAGCCGCGTTACGGGATGCAGCGTGCCCGACACAACTACCTCCTTTAGCTCTTGTCCACCGCTGGCTTGTAGGGTCACGTTAAGATGAGTGGTCTGGCCAGTCGTGACAGTTACGACCCGCTCAGTGGCCTTGTAACCGATGGCACTAATTGCTAGGCGGTGGCTGCCGGGGGGCAAATTGTCGAGAACAAAAACCCCATCCTCCATAGCCGTCGCACCCTGAGTTGTGCCCTTCACACCAATGCTGGCAAAGGGCACCGGCTTACCTTCTGCCTGTATGCGGCCGTGCACCTTGCCCGACTGCGCTACTACTTCGAGACAAAGCAAGCAACTGAAAATCAGTAGGGAGAAGTGTTTCATGACTAAAGCGAAAAAGGAATTTAGATGGACTATTTATTTTTATTTAGATTAGTCTAAATCTGTAAACCGAAAAATGCGCAGTTGCTTCTAGAGCAACTGCGCTTAAGGTTAACCCATAAACATCTCGAACAGTAGGTAAGCGTTCAGCGTGATGATAATAGCCGAAACCGTCCAGGCGAGGATTTTAACCAGTGGGGAGTTCGTAAATACGCCCATCTTGAGCTTACTGCCCGTAAACAGTACCAATGGCACTACCGCGAAGCTAAGTTGCAGCGACAGAATGACTTGGCTAAGAACCAATAGCTCGCCCGTGCCTTTCTCTCCGTAAAGCACCGTTACGATAAAGGCCGGAACTACAGCAATAGCGCGGGTGATGAGACGACGCAACCAAGGCTTCAAACGGATGTGCAGAAAGCCTTCCATCACGATTTGCCCCGCCAGCGTACCCGTCAGGGTTGAGTTTTGCCCAGATGCCAGCAACGCTACAGCAAACAACACACTGGCCGCGCCCGCGCCCAGCACCGGCGCCAGCAGCTTATGCGCATCGTTAATATCGGCTACGTTGAAATAGCCATTGCGATGGAACGCGGCCGCCGCCGTTACCAGAATAGCCGCATTCACGAAAAACGCGAGAAACAGCGCCACTGTAGAGTCGATAGTGGCGAATTTAATTGCCATGCGCTTGCCCTGCTCCGTCTGCTCGATGGCGCGGGTTTGCACAATGCTGGAGTGCAAATACAGGTTGTGCGGCATTACTGTAGCCCCCAAAATACCGATGGCGATGTAGAGCATGCCAGGGTCCGTCACGACTTTCGTTTGGGGTACCAAGCCGGCGGCAATACCCAGCCAATCGGGGTTAGAAGCAATAATTTCGTACAGAAAGCAGCCAAAAATCACCACGATCAGGCCTGCCACAATGCTCTCAATAATGCGGAAGCCTTTATTCTGGAAATAAAGCACCACCAACACATCCAGAATAGTAAGCACCACGCCCCACGGCAGCGGTAAGCCAAACAGCAGGTTTAACGCAATGGCCGATCCGATGACCTCCGCTAAGTCACAGGCGGCAATGGCAACTTCGCAGAGCACCCACAGCACCATTGCCACAGGCTTGGAATAGTGGTCGCGGCAGGCCTGCGCCAAGTCGCGGCCCGTCACGATGCCGAGTTTAGCCGCCAAGTGCTGGAGCAGCATGGCAAACAGGTTGGAAATCAGGATAACCGATAGCAACGTGTAGCCATAGCGGGCGCCGCCGGCAATATCGGTGGCCCAGTTGCCGGGGTCCATGTAGCCCACCGCCACCATGAGGCCGGGCCCCCAGAAGGCAAACAGCTTACGCCAGAAAGACGCATCGTGCGCGGGTACTTTAATGCTCGCGTACACCTCCTGTAAAGAAGGGGCATGGCGCGCCTGCCGCCAGCCCGGATGCTCGGAAACAGGCGGCGTGGGGGGCTTTTCTATAAAATCCTTAACCGGTTGAGACACTGTATTGGTAGAAGAGTTATTCACAAAGTACGGTATTTTTAGACTAATCTAAATTTATTTTTCAATTTACCTTAACTACTGATTTTCTGTTAAAATGTTTCGTACACCGGCGAAGTAGATTTTTTAATGGATTTTTGCCCCCCGCTTTTGTGTTCAACCCCCTATGACGCTTTCTGAATCTAAGCTACGCCTCGGCATCCTGTCCCTTGTGGTAAGTGCCGTGCTGGTTGCTGTGAAGTTCTACGCCTATATGCTCACGGCCTCACAGGCCGTACTTACCGATGCCCTGGAATCCATTATCAATGTGTTTACCAGTGGCTTTGCGCTGTATAGTCTGTATTTATCAGGCTTGCCCAAAGATGAAAATCACCCTTATGGCCACGGCAAAGTAGAGTACCTATCAGTAGGGTTTGAGGGTGCTCTGATCCTAATTGCGGGCGTTTATATTTTCTACAGCGCCACGCTGGCCTTCCTTGAGCCGCATGCTATTGCCCGGCCCGACTTAGGTATGGCTTTGCTAGGCATTACGGCGCTGATAAATCTGGCCGTAGGTTTTTTGCTGATTCGGTCTGGTCGTAAGCTCAAATCGGTGGCCTTGGTGGGCGATGGGCAGCACCTGTACCTCGATGCGGTGAGTACGCTTGTCTCCTGCGTAGCCTTGCTGCTGGTAGCCGCTACGGGCAACGTATTGTTTGATGCGGGCGCGGCGTTGCTACTGGGGGGCTTTATTGTGGTAAATGGCCTGCGCATGGTGCGCCGCTCAGTGGGCGGCCTCATGGATGAGTCGGATGTGGTAATCGTGCGGGAAGTAATTGGCGAGCTACAGCAGTTTCGCCGCCCCGCCTGGATTGATGTGCACAATCTGCGTGTGTTGCGCTACGGTGCAAACCTCCACATCGACTGCCACATGACGATGCCGTATTACTTCAGCCTCGACGAAATTCATAACGAGCTAAACGATATCGAAGCCCTCATTCGCCAGCGCTTCGATGTAGATGTGGAGATGTTTGTACACGCCGACCCCTGCACCGCTACGGCGTGCGCTCACTGCCATATGTCGGAGTGCCCGGTGCGCCAGCATCCATTTAGCCAGGAAATCGGCTGGACGCTAACCAACGCCGTGAAGAACGAGCGGCACCAATTGGTAGTAGAGCAATAGCGCTACTCAATTACCAAGCGCCGTGCGTATTGCTCCGTTTCGTTGCGCACCTGCACCACATACACGCCCGCCCGTAAGCCAGATAAGCTTAGGCTTAATTCCGCTTGCTGGGGGGCAAATTTGGCCGTGCGCACCACGCGGCCCAGCGCATCATGAATGGTGGCGGAAGTAGCTGACGTGGGCGCGGCAGGCAGGCGCACCGCTACCGTCTGACGCGCCGGATTCGGCCAAAGGCCCAGCGCCGCGTTGCGCGCTTCGGACTTGGTACTGAGCACAAATCCCCGGTTTTCCAGGGTCACAATCTGGTCGTTGCCGCCGCCGTTGCTGGTCGCTACATACACGCGGCCCGCTGGCGAGACGCACAACGCCCGCAGACGCCCATATCTATTGAGCAAAAAATCAGGTGGAGTTGACGTTGAAATGGCGTCGCCGGCTGCAGTAAGCGGAAGCTGAACCAGCTTAGAAGCCTTCAGGGTAGCCATCAGTAGGCTGCCGCGCCACTCTGGAATGGCGGGCGAATCGTAATACGCTAGCCCCGCCACAGCTAGAGTAGGAGTCCAGATAAACAGAGGCTCTCGGACGTTGTTGGCCGCACAAAAAGCAGCCTCGCCAGTGTCACATTTGCCAGGTACGTTGGGCCAGCCATAATTACGGCCCGGCTCAATCAGATTCAGTTCATCATCTGAGTTTTCTCCATGCTCCGAGCTGTAGACACGTCCTGATGGCAAACGCACCAAGCCCTGCGCATTGCGGTGGCCTAACGAATACACCCGGCTGCCTGGCGTGGGATTATCGGCAGGAATACTGCCGTCTAGGTTCATGCGCAGAATCTTGCCGTTGAGTGAAGCCGGGTTCTGCGAGTCGGAGCGAAGCTGGGCATCGCCAGTGGTCATGAGCAAGGTGCGGTCGGGGAGAATGAGCAGACGCGAGCCGCTGTGAGTAGTAGTGGAAGTGATGTTGCCTAGGAGCACCAGTGGGGCACTGAGCGAAGTGGTAGCCGCGTTGTAGGTGTAGCGCACTACCTTTTCCTTTAGCCCATTATCATTGTAGTTATAGACGATATAGAGGTAAGGCGAAGTAGTAGCAAAATCGGGGTGAAGCACCATACCCAGCAAGCCGCTTTCGCCGGTCGGGGCCACATCGGGCACGCTCAGTAAGGGCGAAATCTGCCCTGTAGTTGGATTTACGCGACTAATGCGTCCGCCGCGCTCCGTCATCCAAATGAAGTCATCCGGCCCCCAAATTAGCTCCCACGGGATATCAAGGCCAGTCGCCAACGGAGTAGCCGAAACAGTAGTATTGCCGACAGTAAAGGTGGTGGTCTGGGCAGAGACAGCAGTAGGTAGCAGACTGCTGACCAGCAACAATGAAGCGGCGAGGGTTTTCATAATATGAATAAATAAACAGCTGAAGCTGAAGGCAGTAGAGAAACTAACGAATGAATAACACATTCGGATTAGCTTCATCCTTATCGGTGAGTAATTATTTTTATTCTCCCGTACTTTCCAGTCTGCTTTTCCGCCTATCTACTCTTCTTTCACATGACGAAAAAACTACTACCGCTGTTAGCGATTGGTGCCATCAGCTTCGGCGCGGGCGCTATGTTGCCCCGCCCCGCCGCCGATTTGCCCCCCATCACGGTACCCATGCTGCAGGCGGCGCAGGGCTTGTTGGGCCTAAATTTTACCGCTGCCCAACTCGACTCTACCCGCCGCGACCTCGAAGACAACCGCAAAGATTACGAGCAGATTCGCCAGGTGAAGCTGCCCAATAGCGTGGCGCCCACGCTCGTCTTCGACCCCGTGCCGCTGCGCCTGCGCCAAGCCATGCTGCCCAAAGCCAGCAACGACTTTGGAAAATTGCCCCCCACAGCCAAAGTAAAGCTGCCCGCCAACCGCGACGATCTGGCTTTCTACACCGTGCGCCAGCTCAGCGAGCTAGTGCGCACCAAACAGATTTCTTCCGAGGAGCTGACCCGGTTTTTCTTGGCTCGTCTCAAAAAATACGACCCCAAGCTGCTCTGCGTCACCACCCTGACTGAGGAACTCGCTCTGCAGCAGGCTCGGGAGGCCGACAAAGAAATCAAGGCTGGCAAATACCGCGGCCCGCTGCATGGTATCCCGTTCGGTGTCAAGGATTTATTTAGCACCAAAACCTACAAAACTACTTGGGGCTCCGTGCCTTACAAAGACCAAACGCTGGACGAAGACGCGGCCGTCGTAACCCGTTTGCGCGAGGCGGGGGGCGTTTTGGTCGCCAAATTTACCCTCGGTGAATTGGCCATGGGCGATGTGTGGTACGGGGGCAAAACCCGCTCACCCTGGAATATTACGCAAGGCAGCAGTGGCTCCTCGGCCGGCTCGGCTTCGGCAGTAGCCGCCGGGTTGGTGCCCTACGCCATCGGTACTGAAACCTTGGGCTCCATCGTAAGCCCCAGCACGGCCTGCGGCGTAACAGGTTTGCGGCCTTCGTATGGGCGAATAAGTAGGGCTGGAGCGATGGCTTTGAGTTGGAGCATGGATAAAGTAGGCCCCCTGGCTCGCTCGGCCGAAGATTGTGCACTAGTATTCGCTGCCTTAGTCGGCGCTGATGCCCGCGACCCCGCTACCACAACCATCCCGGCCGGCTTCAAATACGCGTTCGATACCGACATCAAAAAGCTGCGTGTTGGCTACTTAAAAGCCGATTTCGACCGTGATTATCCCACCAAAGCCAACGACCAAGCTTCCCTTGAGGTAATGCGAAAACTGGGCGTACAGCTCGTTCCGCTCGATTTGCATGATCTGCCCGATGGAGAATTGACATTCGTGCTTGGTGCGGAAGGCGCCGCTGCCTTCGACGAGCTCACGCGCTCGGGGCGCGATGCGATGATGGTGAATCAGGGCCGGAATGCTTGGCCAAATTCGTTTCGCACCGCGCGCTTTATTCCGGCTGTAGAATACATTCAGGCCCAGCGGGTTCGGCGCCAGTTGATAGAAGAAGTAGATAAGCGCATGCAGGGGTTTGATGCGTATTTGGCACCTTCATTTGGTGGTCCTAATCTGGTTATTACCAACCTCACAGGCCATCCGGCGGTAGTAGTGCCCAATGGCTTTCGCGCCAATGGCTTACCCAGCACAATTACGTTTGGCGGACAACTTTTTGAAGAAGGTAAGTTGCTGGCGCTGGTAAAAGCCTACCAGGACGCGACGGATTTTGACGAAAAACACCCCCCGCTTAACTTTTAGTAGTATTTCTCAAGGCGGTCATGCCGAGCGGCGCGAAGCATCTCGCGTGTTTAGTGAGAGTAGTAACTCAACGAAGCGAGTGAGTTGCGCCGCTCTTGATGACGGCCTAATAAATAACCTTACCATTTAAAGAAAATGCCTTCCAGCCTTCACCAACGCGCCGACGGCTACCTTATCTCCACCGACCCTGCCCGCTTGGACTTGGACGTTATCCACGATTTCCTGGCTAATGACTCGTACTGGGCTCGTAAAATGCCCCGCGAATTACTGGATCGGGCCATCCGGAACTCGCTCAACTTCGGCCTGTATGCTCCTGATGGTCGCCAAGCTGGCTTCGCCCGCGTTGTTACCGACCGCGCTACATTCACTTGGCTCTGCGACGTGTTTGTGCTGCCCGAATTTAGGGGCAAGGGCTTGTCGAAATGGCTGATGGAATGCGTGTGGGCGCACCATGATTTGCAAGGACAACGCCGTCATCTGCTGGCCACACTAGATGCGCACACGCTCTATACCCAGTTCGGATTTAGCCCTTTAGCCGAACCTGAGCGCTTTTTGGAGATACGCTTCTCGAATCCGTACGGCGTACCCACCAGTCACTAGGTAAGGTAATGACCACCGACTTAGCAGCTCACTGGTACCAGCTAACAACGCCTTTCACCCCAGATGCGGCTGTACGCACGGCTACTTTTGAGCAACTCGCCGTAGCTTACGAATCGTCTGGGCGGCACTACCACACACTCACGCATATTCGGGCCTTGCTGTGGGCGGTGGAAGAATTTCCGCTTCCACTCAATGATATAGAGGCTGTGCAGCTGGCCATCTGGTTTCATGATGCGGTGTATAACTCGATGCGGACCGATAATGAAGCCCGTAGCGCTGAGCTGGCGCGGCAATTCTTGGCGCAGACCACATTGGGCTCTGACCGAACCAACCGCGTTGCTTTTCTCATTGAGCAAACCAAGGATCACACCCAGCCTCAGCCCAACGACCCGGATTTACATTTCTTCCTGGATGCTGACTTACAGATTTTGGGCGCTCCGGAGCTAGATTACCAGCAATATGCCCAGCAAATACGGCAAGAATACTGGTTGGTGCCGGGGCCGCTGTACCGCCGAGGACGGCGGGCGGTGTTGCAGAAAATGCTGGACACAGTAATGCTCTACCGTACCGAGTTTTTTCGCGAAAAGTTAGAAACCCGTGCCCGCTACAATCTGCAAGCAGAGTTGGAAAGCTTGTAGAGGAAAGAAGATTTGCTCGCAAAAAGCCCCCCGGAGGTGGAATCGGAGCTGACTTAAAGGGTAATTATCCTGCCGTTGTTTGCAACGCACGCCGCGCATGCCTGTCCTTGCCGCGGGCTTGTGTATTTTGCGGTAAGCTTTCATGTTCCATCTTTCTTACCTACCTGATGCGCGTTTCGTTCGTCGTGCGGGCGCTGGCTTTGTTAGGGCCGGTTTCTGCTGCTTTTGCTCAAACTCCTGTCGCTGCGCCGGCGGCTTCGCTCGGCCCGCTTACGGTCGAGAAAATAATGCGCGACCCGGCGCAGTGGATTGGTACGGCTCCTTCTAACATATATTGGGGTGAGGATGGCAAACGCATCTACTTTAACTGGAATCCCGACAAGAACCGGCGCGATTCGCTGTATGCCGTAGCGCCCAGCGGTGGCGCACCCCGCAAAATCAGCTTTCGCGACCAGCTAAATTTGCCCCCCAACACGGGTGTCTACGACCAAAAGTTCGCTCGCAAGGTGTATGAGAAGGAGGGCGACATTTATTTGCTCGACCTGAAAACCAATAAGGTGCGGCGCGTGACCAATACGGCCGAGCGCGAATCGGATGCGGCTTTTGCGCTGCAAGGCCAGCTCGTGAGTTACACGCGGGGGGCAATTTGTTTACCTGGAATCCGGCCAATGGCGAAACCGTGCAGCGCACCGATTTCCGCAAGGGCAACAACCCCGCGAAGGGCTCACCAACGGATCAGTCGGAAAAGTACCTGAAGGCCCAGCAGCTAGCGTTATTTCAGGTGATTAAGCAGCGCGACCAAGACCAGCAGGATCGGCAGCGCGTACAGAAAGCGTTGAATAAGCTGCGTCCGAAGGCTATTTATCTGGGTCTGAAAACGGTACGTAACCTCCAACTCAGCCCTGATGGTCGCTTCGTAACCTACTCGATGGTGCAGGAGCCGGGCAGCGAAAAAGTGGCTATCGTGCCCAGTTTCGTAACGGCTTCGGGCTTTACCGAGGACTTATCTACGCGTACCAAGGTAGGTGCGCCCCAAACCGCTATGGAGTTGGGTATCTACGACATAGGCCGCGACACCACCTTCGTGCTGGGCTACCGCGACCTGAAGGGCTTGGACGAAATGCCCGCGTATCGCAAAGAGTATCAGCTGAAAGCCAAAGCTCCAACAACGGTTACTGATTCAACCAAAGCCTCGGCTAAGAAAACCGAAAAGCCTGCTACGGAGCTGCGCCGCGTAGCCCCTTTTGGGCCGTTTTGGTCGGACAACGGCGAGCGAGCTTTTTTAGTAATGCGCTCATCCGATAACAAGGACCGTTGGATTGTAGCTCTTGATCCAACCACGCAGAAAATCACGTTGCTGGACCGGCAGCGCGACGAGGCCTGGATCAGCGGCCCTGGCATCGGCAACGGGGCGGGCAATGTGGGCTGGCTACCGGATAACAAGCGCGTGTGGTTCCAGAGCGAGGAGAGTGGCTACTCCCACCTGTATACCGTGGATGTGACCAATCAGCAGCGCAAAGCCTTGACCAGCGGCAAGTTCGAAATCCAGAAAGCCGAACTTTCTAAGGATAAAAAGACGTGGTATCTCTCGGCCAACAAAACGCACCCCGGCGAGCAGCACTTCTACCGCATGCCAGTATCTGGGGGGCAAATGACCCAGATTACAACCCTACCCGGCGCGCATGAGGTCACCGTTTCACCCGACGAAAAGACGTTGGCCGTGCGCTATAGCTACTCAAATAAACCTTGGGAGCTGTTTGTGATGGACAATAAGCCGGGCGCCAAAATGCGCCAGCTGACCAATTCGCTTACTTCTGAGTTCAAAAGCTACGCCTGGCGCGACCCGGAAGTCATCACCATCAAAGCCCGCGATGGGGCCGACGTGTATGCGCGCCTCTATCGTCCGGCCAATGCGGTAGCCCAAGGCCCGGCCGTGATTTTTGTGCACGGTGCCGGCTATTTGCAGAACGCGCATAAGTGGTGGAGTCAGTACTCACGTGAGTACATGTTCCATAACCTGCTGGCCGACCAAGGCTACACGGTGCTCGATATTGACTACCGCGGCTCCAGTGGCTACGGCCGCGACGTGCGGACGGGCATTTACCGCTTTATGGGCGGCAAAGACCTCACTGACCACGTGGATGGCGCGAAGCTGCTGACGGAGAAATATGGCGTTAGTCCGCAGCGTATTGGCATTTACGGTGGTTCGTATGGCGGCTTTATTACTCTCATGGCCATGTTCACGGAGCCGGAGGTGTTCAAAGCCGGTGCTGCCCTCCGCTCCGTTACCGATTGGGCCCACTACAACCACGGCTATACCGACAACATCCTCAACGAACCCTACAACGACTCTATCGCCTACGCCCGCTCGTCGCCCATCTATCACGCCGAGGGCTTAAAAGGCGCTTTGCTGATGTGTCACGGCATGGTTGATACGAATGTGCATTTCCAGGACATCGTGCGTCTCACCCAGCGACTCATCGAGTTGAAGAAAGAGAATTGGGAACTTGCCGTATATCCCGTAGAGGACCACGGCTTCGTGGAGCCCAGTTCCTGGACCGATGAGTATAAGCGGATTCTGAAGCTTTTTAATACCAATCTGAAGTCAACCGCGCCGGCCAGCAGTAGCAGTGGTGGAGAATAACTTACCATAAAAAAACCCCCCAGACACAATCTGGGGGGCTTTTTTAGGACACTACAACTGCCGTGTTAGTGAGAAGCCGCTATAGGAGTATCCATTTGGGGTGAAGCCCTGCAATGGTACAAGTGAAAATCCTTTGCCATTGCGTTTTACCTTGTGTAAGTGTGGCACCAAGATGCCCGCCCCGGCACCTACTGCATAGCCCAGTAAGTTATCAGAAAGGAAGTGTTTACCCGCCCGTAACCGCAGGTAGCCTACCGTGGCAGGTACTGCCGCCGCTGCCGCCCACACATAAGGACGGGCCGCAGAGTTTGGGTGAAAATCATTGAATACTTTGGCCGCAAAGAAAGTAGCCGTAGCCGTAGCAGCCGTGTGGCCAGCAAAAAACGAGTTGGTAGAGTTGCGGTTGCTGCGCTGGTTTAGGTCGAGAGCAGTATTGTAAGCCAAGGGCCGACTGCGCTCTACCAACGCCACAGTCGACGTGAATAGCGTACCCGTTACTGCCAACGTCTGGATGTAAAGCGCTCCTATTTGGCCGAATTTCTTATTCATATCCCTGTCCAGTAGAAGGAGGGCTACGGGGGCTGCCAGCGAACCATAGAAAGGGTAGTCGCTGACACGCTTGGCGCTCTCACTATAATAGCCGGCCGAAAAACGGTCAAAGCGATTCACATTTTCTTGGCGCAACGCGTAGGCTTCACCTTCTGTAAGCCCATCTTTTTTTTGCATACCGTTCAGTCCGATGGCTGTTCCAAGAAGCAGGGCGCCAGTGATAGGGGCATCAATGCCAACGTCGGTGCGGTAGGGTGAGCGTTGCTGACCAAAGCTAGAAGATGCGCTAAAAAGCGTAAGCAAGACAAAAAGTGAACGGATACTATTTCTCATGTGGAAAGGCATAAAAGGCTGAATTGGCTACCCAAACGCAGAGTTTAAGTAAAAGTTGGCTGTCTGATTTTGGTGAATAACGCTTGGGGGCATTTTATAGGAATTATTTCCTTCATCATTTTCCGTTAGCTTTGCCGCTGCTGCGCTATGGCGCACTGCTACATTTATTTTTCACCGACGACGTTCTATTCCGACGCTGATGTCCTACTTGTTCACTTCCGAGTCTGTTTCGGAGGGCCACCCAGATAAAGTTGCCGATCAAATTTCTGATGCCATTCTCGACGAGTTTCTTCGTCAGGACCCCGATTCTAAGGTTGCTTGCGAAACGCTGGTAACCACTGGCTTAGTGGTAGTAGCCGGCGAAGTGAAATCCAAGGCTTACGTAGATGTACAATCAGTTGCCCGCAACGTAATTCGGCGCATTGGTTACACCAAGGCTGAGTATAAGTTTGAAGCAGAGAGCTGCGGCATTCTATCGGCCCTGCACGAGCAATCTCCCGACATCAACCAAGGCGTGGAGCGTCAAAGCCCCGAGGAGCAGGGTGCCGGCGACCAAGGAATGATGTTTGGCTACGCTACCCGCGAAACCGACAATTATATGCCGCTGGCGCTGGATCTGTCGCACCGTCTGCTGCGTGAGTTGGCTGCTATCCGCAAGGGTGGTAAAGAAATGACCTATCTGCGCCCCGATGCTAAGTCGCAGGTAACCATTCGCTACGCTGACGACAACACTCCCGAGGCCATCGATACCATCGTGGTCAGCACCCAGCACGATGACTTCGACGAGTCGGAAGCAGGCATGCTAAAGTGCATTTCGGAGGATATCCGCAACATCCTGATTCCACGTGTGAAAGCTGGCCTGAGCGCCGATGTGCAGCGACTCTTCACCGATCAGATCACTTATCATATTAATCCTACTGGCAAATTCGTTATTGGCGGTCCCCATGGCGATTCCGGCCTGACGGGTCGCAAGATCATTGTAGATACCTACGGTGGCAAAGGTGCTCACGGCGGGGGGGCTTTTTCGGGCAAAGACTCCTCGAAAGTTGACCGCTCAGCAGCGTATGCGGCGCGCCATATCGCCAAAAATCTAGTGGCTGCTGGCGTTGCCGACCAAGTGCTCGTACAGGTAGCGTATGCTATCGGTGTAGCCCAGCCAGTTGGCCTCTACGTGACTACCTACGGCACTACTAAAGTGAACGGCAGCAATGGCTTACTTACGGATGGTGAAATTGCCGATAAGGTGAACAAGCTGTTCGATATGCGTCCGTTTGCTATCGTGCAGCGCTTCGGCCTCCAGAATCCCATCTTTGGCGAAACTGCTGCATACGGCCATATGGGCCGTGAAGCTGGTACTACTGAAGTAAAGCTTGGCAACGGCGAAACCCGTACGTTTGAAACCTTCACTTGGGAAAAGCTAGATTACGTAGATAAAATTAAAGCCGAGTTTGGTCTGTAAGCCAGATAACTATCCGCGTTAAATAATAAGGGCGCCCTTCCTCAGTGGAAGGGCGCCCTTATGTTTGTATTTCAATCAGCTCTAATGGCTGGTTAGCTTCTCTTTATGCTTTTTTATCTGACGACGTAAACCCTCAGCCGCCTCGTCGGTAGCTGCCTCGAAGGTAGCCGCATCCGCTTGGCTGAACAGCGTACTGCCCGGCACTAGTACTTTGAGCTCAACGGTTTTGTTGTCAATACCGTCCTTATTGTTCAGCTTCATGATAACCTCGCCTTCGGTTACACGATCGTAGAAGGTTTCGAGCTTATCGAGACGCTTCTGGATGAAATCAAGTAGGCTCTGGTCGGCGGTGAAATGCACCGAATGCATCTGTACTTTCATCGGAAATAGGGGTTTGGTAAATAGAAAGGAAAACACTCAACTAATTACTTAAGCCTTCGGATGGGCTTTGTCAAAGACGGATTTGAGCTTGTCGATAGACAAGTGGGTATACACCTGCGTAGCTGCCAGATTTGCATGACCTAGTAATTCTTTAATAGCGTTTAGGTCAGCACCTTTACTGAGTAGATGCGTAGCAAATGAGTGCCGAAGCACGTGTGGGTGCTGTTGTGATGAGGCGGTGGTAATCTGACTTAAATACTGCTTCACGGTGCGATACACGAGTTTTTCGTACAGAGGCTCTAGCTTATCTGTAACGAGGAGAAAACCGCGGGCGTTGTCGGGAGAAGCAAATTCAGCTTGCTTGCGCGCTATATAGCTTTCCAGCGCTATATGAAGCGTCGGGTTTAGAGGCACTACCCGCTGTTTGTTGCCTTTGCCCGTTACCCGCACTGTACGGCTGGCTAAGCTAAGGTCGTCATGACGAATCCCAATGAGTTCCGAAAGGCGAATGCCGGTGCCGTAGAGCAACTCCAGAATAAGTTGATCACGAGAGCCAACAAATGAATCAGCAAACTTAAAGCTGTTAAGTAGGCCGTTTAGGGCGTCTTCTGGTACAAAGTCAGGAAGTTTCTTAGCCGTTTTGGGCGAAGTAATGCGTAGCATCGGGTTGCGCTGAACAGCGCCCGTACGCAACAAGTACTTGTAATAGGAGCGAAGGCAGGCGATTTTACGGTTCACCGTACGTGGATCACGCTGCTGCTGCATCAACTCCACTATCCAGGAGCGGATGAGGGTATGATCAGCCTGCGCCGGTTCCGACATTTCATAGGTAGCCAGTAAATACTCAGCAAACTGTCGAAGATCGGTTTGGTAAGAAAGAACCGTATGTGGACTGAAGCGCCGCTCAAACCGCAGATAGTCAAAAAATAAATTCATATACAAAGGTTTAGCCGCTGGGGGCAATTATCCAATGTAAGAATTTAAATCGGAACTTTTGGACGCGAAAAAACCGTCTGATTCGCTTGTGTAAGCAAATCAGCCGGTTATCACGAAAAGCTTAATAAGCTAAACGCTAGTAATTCTCAGTAGCGTACATGGTCTGCTTGTACACAGCTTTCTCTCTCTGCTTACGCTTCGTGATAGAAGGCTTTTGGAAGAACGTACGACGACGCAGTTCCTTTAGCACACCCGTGCGCTCGAATTTTTTCTTGAAACGCTTCAGAGCCCGGTCAACCGACTCGTTGTCTTTGATTTGAACGATGATCATATATGCAGTGGAGTTGAAAACTTTCTATTGAGGGGGGCAAAGATAACCACAGATTTTGAAGATTTAAAAATGCTTACGCAGATTCCTAATCAACAGCTATGAGAGCCCTGAAAGAATAGAACCAATAAAGTCTATTTTAGAAGTGTGCGAGCAATAACCAGTTTTTGAATTTCGGAAGTGCCTTCACCTATAGTGCATAGCTTGGAATCGCGATAATACTTCTCTGCTGGGTAATCCTTGGTGTAGCCATAGCCGCCAAAAATCTGCACGCCTTCATTAGCAGCCCGTACGCATACCTCTGAGGCATAAAGCTTAGCCATAGCCGATTCTTGCGTTACATTCAAACCACGGTCCTTCATATCAGCAGCGCGGTAGGTAAGCAAGGCGGCAGCCTCAATTTCAGTAGCCATATCAGCTAACTTGAACGCAATGCCCTGAAAGTTGGAAATAGGCTGGTTGAATTGGTGGCGTTCCTTAGAATACTGAGTAGCTGCCTCAAAAGCCCCCTGCGCAATGCCTAAGCTCAGGGCTGCAATAGAAATTCGCCCTCCATCAAGCACTTTCATCGACTGAATAAAGCCTTCACCTACTTCGCCCAGGATATTCTCTTTCGGTACGCGACAGTCGGTAAAGATTAGCTCAGTAGTCTCAGAAGCGCGCATACCTAGCTTGTCCTCCTTACGCCCGTGCGTAAAGCCCTCGGTAGGCTTCTCAATTACAAATGCTGTCATACCATGCGAATCACCCACCTCGCCAGTACGGGCAATAACAACGGCAATGTTGCTGCTTTTACCATGGGTGATAAAATTCTTGGCGCCATTAAGAACGTAATAATCCCCATCCTCAACGGCTACTGTGCGCATATTGCCAGCGTCAGAGCCCGTATTAGGCTCCGTTAAGCCCCAAGCGCCAATCCATTCAGCCGAAGCTAACTTAGGCAGCCACTTGCGCTTTTGCTCTTCTGATCCGAATTGAAGAATATGACCGGTGCAAAGAGAGTTATGAGCTGCCATCGATAGGCCAATGCTACCGTCAATCTTGGCCAGTTCGGCTATCGCAGTCACATACTCAACGTAACCAAAGCCAGAACCACCATACTCCTGCGGTACTAGTACGCCCATCAGGCCTAAATCACCTAGTTGCTTAAATACGTCGATGGGAAATTCTTGGCTTTCGTCCCATTTCATCATGTGAGGCTTGATGTGGGTCGCGCCAAAGTCGCGCACCATCTGGGCAATCATTGTTTGGTTCTCGGTAGCTACTAATTCCATGGGTGGGGATGGGATTTGGGTGGGTGGTAATGGCATAACCAGCAAGAGCCGGTTTTGGGTTCGCAAAAGTAGTGCTTTGCTTTAAGAGAAGGTGCTTTATAAAGTATCGTATACAGCCCCGATTTTGAAAGGGTGTGCTTATTCGGTTACTTTGAAGGTTTATCGGGAAAAATTAAGCTTGTATTCGGCTGTTTTCCCGGCACTATTTCACCTGTCTCTGGCTTTTTTGGCCCGCATGCTACATCCCATCTTTCGCCGCCTGCTATCTATTGGGTTGCTAGGCTTATCGGTTCTGTTGTCGTTTTCCTGCACGACTTCTAAGATATACCGCCAAAATGTACTATTTCGTTTAGAAGGTACAACAGTTGATACTGCCAGATTACGCACGACCATTAATAGGACCGAACGTAACTACATCATTCAGTCCAATGATTATCTCGATGTGCGAGTATATACTAACAAAGGTGAGCGAATACTCGATCCCAACGGGGAATTACCATTCGGCAATCCTGGCGGACTAAGAGGTGCTACAACCCGGCCGGGAGCCGGTACACGCACCACGACAGCTCAACAAGGTTCTGGCGGTACCACAAGTGGCGGTTCTGAGTTCCTTGTGCAAGACGATGGCATCGTGAAGCTGCCGATGGTAGAGAATGTGAAGCTAAGTGGCTACACGCTCTTAGAGGCTGATAGTGTATTGCAGGTGGCTTATAGTCAATACTATGAGCAGCCTTTCGTCGTGACACGAGTTACCAATAATCGTATCATTGTACTTGGTGCTGTTGGCGGTACAGGTGGTCAGGTCATTCCGATGACCAATGACAATATGAACTTGATTGAGGTATTGGCTATAGCTGGGGGCATTGATGGGGGGGCAATAGGAACGGGTGGAAATCGGGTAGGACGTACAACTAACATACGTCTCATTCGAGGAGATTTGAAGAACCCGCAGATACAAGTCATTGACCTGTCTACGTTTGAGGGAATGCGCCGTGCAAATCTGCAGGTGGAACCCAATGATATAGTTTATGTTGAGCCTGTACGACGACCCTTCTATGAGGCCTTAACAGATGCTGGTCCAGTATTTGGGCTTGTAACCAGTCTCATAAGTGTTTTAAGTACACTGTATATCATAACAAGAGTCTATAACAATTAAGCTTGTTTTTTTGCTGACAATAAGCTTGTTCCCTTCAACCAATAGAATGCCCTGATGGCAGCGAAAGAAGAAACTGAGCTGGAAGAAATGATCCGCAATGCGGGTGGTATGGAAGCGGAAGAAAAAGAGGATGCTGGTGATGGGTTAGACCTCACCACCCTTCTTCAGGTAGCCCGCAAAAGCTTGCCCTGGATTGCCTTACTAATTGCTTTAGGCCTGACGGGCGCATGGCTGTTTTTGCGTTATACAAAGCCTGTGTATCAGTCCTCATCTGTAATAAAGATTGATGAAAGAACAGAGGCCGGATTATTGGGTATGGGTCCTGTTGGTGGCGCGGTGGAGAAGCGTCAGGAGTTGGCCAATCTTTCAGGTGAGGTAGAATTAATCAAATCCAATTTGATCTATCGCCGCTTAAAAGACTCGTTAGCCCTCGACGTCAATTACTATGTGGAAGGCACAGTGCTGGAGTCAGAACTGTATAAAAGGTCACCCTTCAAAGTTGCGTATGCTATTAAAGACCCCGCGTTTTATAACCGGAAGCTGAATGTTAGTTTTATTAGCCCTACTCAATTTCGATTGAGTTACTTGGAGGATAAAGAAGAAGTAAGTGGTGACTATGCTGTAGGTCAACCTATTAACCTTCCTGGTATCAGTTTAAAGCTGACTACTGATTCTTCCTTCTTCGACGCGAGTGCATTAGAAGCACAGTTTTACTTTATCATTCTCGATGATGGATCGGTGAATGGCTACTTGAATAAGAATATCTCAGTTGAGATTGTTAATCCTGAAGCTCATACTGTTGAGATATCGTTTGCTGATTTCAATCCTTTAAAAGCGCAGGATATTGTCAATAAAATTGACACAGTTTACTTACAGGAAAAGCTAGCGCAGAAGAAGGAAGCATCCGAGAAAAGCTTGCGCTTTTTGGGCGAGCAGACGGATGTAACGAACAACAAATTGCAGCAGGCAGAAGACAACTTGCAGTCTTTCGCGCGCGAAAACAAAACCTACGATGTGCGGCGCGATGCCGCTACTGTAATAGATAAGATAGCTATTCAGGAGGAAAAAAGGCAAGAGCTACTGCAAAGGCAAAGCTTATTGGCAGATTTATCGCGCCTAGTAGAACAAGACCAGATAACTAGTAATGAGGATTCCACCGTTGCTCAAAGTATTCCTGGGCTGGCAGAATTGGAAGATAATCGCCTGATACAGGAAATAGAAGCCCTAAATAGTCAGCAATGGGACCTTCGCCGAGTACTGCGTTCTTATAAGGAAACAACGGAAGCTGTAAAGCAGCGGCGTGTTCAGCTGGATTTTACAAAGAACACTATTCGCCGTCTCTTGGAGCAAAACAAAGAACTGTTGCAGGAGCAGATAAATAAGATGGGCCGTCAGCGAGATGAGCTTAGTTCTAAACTTGAAGGATTGCCGGAGAAAGCAACGCAACAAGCACGCCTGCAACGTCCGTTCGAACTCTACGAAAAGACATATGTGAGTTTGATAAACCGGGAGCTGGAATTCCGGATTGGTCAGGCTGGCACGACGGCCGATTTTCAGATTCTATCACCTGCTAGCTTACCAAGTAAACCTATTTCGCCCGTGCGAGCCATGGTGTATGCTATTGGTCTGGCGGGGGGCATTGTGCTAGGGCTTGGATTAATTGCAGTCCGCTATCTCTTGCATGATACTGTAACAAATACGCGTGAGTTGGAGCGTATGACCTCAGCAGCAGTGCTCGGCGTAATTCCAACATACGATAAGGAAAAGATGACAGTGTCAAAGCTGGTGGTGGACAAGAACCCTAAATCTGCCATTTCGGAGTCTATTCGCTCTATTCGTACTAATCTGGATTTTATAGGATCATCGCGAAAGAAGCGCATTATATCGGTTACATCAACCGTATCTGGTGAGGGTAAAACCTTTGTCACAGTGAATCTGGCCGGGATTATTGCTTTGTCGGAACAGCGGGTTGTAATTCTTGACCTCGATATGCGAAAGCCAAAAGTAAATCTGGCGTTTGGTACTGAGAATGTGCGGGGCATTAGTACTATTCTGATTGATAAGCACACTGTAGAAGAGTGTATACAGCATACTGATATTCCTACACTAGACTTCATCTCGGCTGGCCCTACACCACCAAACCCATCTGAGCTCATTCTAAACCCCAAGTTTGATGAGCTATTAGCCGAATTACATCAGCACTACGACGTAATTCTGATTGATACGCCGCCCGTTGGACTGGTAACTGATGGTATCCTAATTATGCGAAAGGCTGATATTCCGCTTTACATAGTGCGAGCAGGCTATTCCAAGAAAGCCTTCCTGAAGAATATTAATAAGCTAATGCGGACGAATAATTTCACTCGCCTCAGCACTATTCTAAACGACGCGAGCACTACTGGTCTTGCTGGCTATGGCTACGGGTATGGCTATGGATATGGCCAAGGCTATTACGACGAGCCGACGCCACCCAAAGGAATAATTAGCCGCCTCAAGCAGCGTATTTCCTAGAAATCTGCTTTCTCTTCACTTAAAATATGGCTTCATTCCTGCGCAAGCTTTTCGGCCAAGCGGCTTCTGCGCCGCTGGTTAACGAAAACTTGCTGGCCGAGCTTGGAGTTGATATGCATTCGCACTTGCTGCCCGGCCTAGATGATGGAGCCGAAACCATCGAGCAATCATTGAGCTTGCTGGAAGCGATGCAGGCATTAGGATACCGTAAGCTGATCATGACGCCCCACATTATGGGCGATTTCTACAAGAATACCCCTGCCACTGTTCATGCGGCATTAGCCCGAATGCGGGACGCTGCCACGGCTGCCGGCTTTACTGATATACAGTTGGAATGTGCCGCTGAGTACTATCTGGATGAATGGCTGGGGGGCAAATTAGATAGTGGAGAAGACCTCCTGAGCTTTGGCGGAGCCAAAAAATACCTGCTGCTGGAAACGTCTTACATGAATGAGCCCTTCAACATGCAGGATATCATCTTCCGGCTCAAAGCGCTGGGATATCAGCCGGTATTAGCGCACCCTGAGCGCTATACTTATTTCTATGGTCGCTTTTCGGATTTGAAAAAGATTCACGACAACGGCGTATTGTTTCAGGTTAACCTTAATTCGTTGGCTGGCTATTATTCCTCCGGCGCCCAGCGTGTAGCCGAAAAGCTGATTGATGCAGGCTTGGTGGATTTTGTCGGTACTGATGCCCACAATCTCAAGCATACCGAAACTCTGCGTAGTAAAGTGTTGCCTTCTGCCTACTTAAAAAAAGTACTGGCTTTGCCTGTCTTAAATAATACGCTACTAACTGATTAGCTTACTGCCACTCGACTTTCTAACCCCTGATATGTATGGTTTTTGTCACCGGTGGTAGCGGATTGTTAGGTAGTTTTCTGATTCCAGCCTTGGTGGCACGCGGCTATGCAGTGCGGGCTCTTTATCGGCAGCAAGTGCCAGCCGTTTCGAATGCCGATAAGGTGGAGTGGATAGAAGGTGATTTGCGTGATACTACACTACTAAGCACTGCCTTAGCAGGAGTTACCCATGTACTTCACTGCGCCGGCTTGGTTTCGTATGCTCCGCAGGATGCGGCGAAGCTACAGCAGATTAATGTCGAAGGCACAGCGGCCGTAGTCGATGCCTGCTTAGAACAAGGACTGCATATTCGCTTATGCCACGTATCATCAGTAGCAGCACTGGGTGGTCCTTCCGCCGCCAAACAGGATATCTGGGGGGCAAATAATGTAGTGGATGAGACGGCTAAATGGGATTTAGGGGCGGAGCATAATGCGTACGCTACCTCCAAATATTTAGGTGAACTGGAAGTATGGCGCGGGATTTCAGAAGGGCTGTCGGCCGTTATTGTAAATCCCTCGGTAATACTCGGTCCCGCCAATTGGCAACGCAGTAGTACCCGTCTTTTCCGGTACGCGCACCGAGAGCACTCCTTTTACACCCCAGGTAGCCTGAATTATGTAGATGTGCGCGACGTCGTGGAGGCTATGCTTCGTCTGACGTTTGAAAGCGAAGTGGCTGGGGAGCGTTTTATTCTGAGTGGCGGCGTGGTGCCTTTGCGTGATTTCCTCGTCCAGGCGGCGGAGTGCTTCGGCAAAAAGCCCCCCACGGTGGTCGTACCTACTTGGGCAGCCGAGACGATCTGGCGCTTGGAGCACGTGCGCTCCGTGCTGACGGGCGCCCGGCCGCTTATCACCAAGGATACGGCCCGCGCGGGTAGACGCTCTGTGATTTACAGCGCCGCCAAAGTGGAAACGACTATGGGCTTACAATTCCGGCCATTGGCTGAAACAATTCAGTGGTGTTGCGCCGGCCTGACATCAGCGAACCAGCCGTCGCCCGGTGTGGTTATTGTATCATAAGTGAGTAGCGTTATCTTCAGTGATTCCGCCGCCCGACGCCGGCAAAGTCTGCCGTTTTGGCGACCTTTGAGTCTTGCATACGAATGAGAATGAACGAAAATTTTGAGGAAAGACAGCAAGTGTTGGATACCGTGCGTCGGTTCGAGCGCATGGTAGCCCAAAACGAGTCTGTCTTTTTTGATTTGGCCGATTTTGAGAATATCATCGACCACTATACGACCAACACGCAGTATGACAAGGCTTTACATGCCTGTGAGACTGCTATAGCCCAATATCCTTTTTCCACCGAATTGCTCATCGACCGCTCCCAAGTATTGGCCATGAAGGGCGAATACTCGGCTGCGGCTCGGCAGATAGAAGATGTAGCCCAACTCGATCCGACTAACCCCGATGTGGCCGTTACCCGTGGCATTATCGCCACGCAGAAAGGCGAGTTTGCCGAGGCAGTAGCTTTTTTCCATGATGCCGCGGAGCACTCACCGGAGCGAGAGGATATCTACTTCAACCTCGGCTTGGCTTACCAAAGCTGGCAGAAGTTTAAGAGCGCGGCCAAGTACTACAAAATGAGTCTGCGGCTGAACTCCGACAATGATATAGCGGTGCAAGAACTGCTTTATTGTTTGGAGGTGAGCGAGCGGCTGGAAAAGAACCTAGAGTTTTTCCGCCGTTTTACTGATGAGGATCCTTACTCCGCTCCGGCGTGGTATAATCTGGGGCAGGCTTATTATCGGCTGGGGCAGTATGATCAGGCAGTAGCGGCTTTTGAGTACGCTATTCTGGTTGATGCTACCTTTTATGAGGCGCACGCTTTTCTGGCCAGCACTTATGTAAGCCAGGAAAAGTATCAGGAAGCCATTGCCGAGTTCAATCTTAGCTATTCAACTGGTGAGCCAACGGCCGAAGCGCTGTGCAATATTGGTGAGTGCTACGAGAAAATGGCCGAATGGGACCAGGCGCGGCGCAATTACCAGCGGGCCATTGACCTCGATCCGGAAATGGATGAAGCGTGGTTTGGGATGGGCGTAGTGCTGAATGCTCAGGAACGGTGGTTTGAGGCCGCTCATTTCTTCCGCAAGGCCACTACGCTGTACGACGAAAGTGTAGAGTATTGGCTAGCCTTGGCTGCTGCCGAATACCAAGTTGGCAATGTCGTGAGTGCTGTGGAGTGCTACGACCGCGCTACGCAGGTAGGACCCGACAACAAAGACGCGTGGCTGAACTGGAGTATTATCCTTTATGAGCAGGGTAACTATGACGGCGCCATCGACCTGATGCGGAATGCTGTGGAGATACAACCTGCTGAAGCTGAGCTACAATATCGCCTTTGCGCTTACCTGCTGGCGGCTGGCCGCTACCGGGAAGCCTACGAGAATCTGGAAAATGCGCTAGTTTTGGACTTCGATAAGCATCGTCTGCTCTTCGAATACTTTCCGGAGCTCGAATCGCAACGGGCTTTGGCTCGACTGATTGATCAGTACCGGAAGTAGATAACCCAACTTCAACCTCTTTGAAACCAGCTGTCATCCTGAACTCTACCTCGTTCGGGATGACAGTTGGTTTTATGGCTTACCTCCATCTGAACTTAAGCGCATGAATTATCACCTCGATCAACTCCCCGAGCGTACCGCCAAACCTCGCGAACAAGGCTACACCATGGTTATGGATAAAGGCCTGAGTATTCGCGAAGTAGAAGACTTTTTAGAAGTTGGCGGCGAGTACACTGATATTGTAAAGCTAGGCTGGGCTACCTCGTATGTTGTGCCTAACCTGAAGCGTAAGCTGGAAGTGTATAAAGCGGCCGGCGTGCCGGTGTACTTCGGCGGAACTCTGTTTGAGGCCTTCATTATCCGTAACCAATTTGATGACTACCGCCGACTGTTGTCGGAGTTCGGGATGGAATACGCCGAGGTTTCGGATGGCTCGCTGGAGCTGCCCCACGACAAAAAATGCGAGTACATCCGCACGCTGGCCAAAGACTTGAATGTGTTGTCGGAGGTCGGTTCGAAGGACGCGGAGAAAATTATTCCGCCCTACAAATGGATTTCTCAGATGCAGACTGAGCTGGACGCTGGCTCCATTAAGGTAATTGGGGAAGCGCGTGAGGCTGGCAATGTGGGCTTGTTTCGGAGTACCGGTGAGGTGCGTTCGGGTCTGGTAGAGGAAATTCTGACCAAGATTCCCTTTGAGAAAATTCTGTGGGAAGCTCCTCAGAAAGCGCAACAGGTTTGGTTTATTAAGATGCTCGGCAGCAACGTAAACCTGGGCAATATCGCACCTAACGAAGTAGTGAGCTTGGAAACCATTCGATTGGGCTTGCGCGGCGACACCTTCACACACTTCATCGATATGGACGCTGTAGACCCCATGTTCAAGCCAGAAGTGAAAACTGGTCGTCCTGGCACATCCATGCCGCGCGGATAAACTACTTAGCTTCATTAGAAGCTCAAAAAAGCCCCCCAGACTGCCATGCGCAGCGACTGGGGGGCTTTTTTGGGTTACGCTTGCTAAGCCATAATGTACTAGGCTAGCAGAAGCATTGTTAACTCTACTGTCGGGAGTGCGTAAGCGGGTGTTGCACATAAGCAACCTTTGCTCCCTCAGTTATCATGAAGAATTACCTGCTTTATCTACCCCTAGCCGCCTTATTCGCCTGCAACCAATCGTCGCCGAAGACGGAAGAAACGGCTGCAACTACTGCCTCTACAGCCGTCGATTCGGTGGCCACCGTGGCTACGCCTGAGTTGCCTAAGCCATACGCTACGCCGTCGGCAAAAAACTTTAGTAAAGTGATTGGCTGGCCTCAGGGCAAAATGCCAACGGTGCCGGCTGGGTTTACGGTGACGGAATACGCTGCTGATTTGCAGAATCCGCGCTGGATATATGTGGCGCCCAACGGCGACATTTTTATTGCCGAATCTAATTCGATAGAGAAAACTTCTACGGCTAAGGGCGAAAAGGCGAAAGGCCTGAAGCAGTCGGGGTCGATGAAGGAAACCAGCGCCAACCGTATCACGCTCCTGCGTGACGCTAACAAGGACGGCAAGCCCGAACTGCGTGAAACCTTCCTGACGGGTCTGAATCAGCCTTTCGGAATGCTGGTTGTCGGCGACAACTTCTATGTGGGCAACACCGATGCCGTATTGCGCTTTCCTTACAAAGCCGGTCAAACCAAAATCACCGCTGGGGGGCAAAAAATCCTGGATTTACCCGTTGGCGGCTACAACAACCACTGGACGCGCAACCTGTTGGCCAACGCTGACGGCTCCAAGATTTACGTATCGGTAGGATCGGGCAGTAACGTGATGGAGAAGGGCGAGAAAAACGATGAGGGCCGGGCGCTGATTCTGGAGATTAATCCCGATGGCTCCGGCAAGCGCGTGTATGCCAGTGGTCTGCGCAACCCGGTTGGTATGGATTGGCAGCCCGGCACCCAAGTCCTCTGGACGGCCGTGAATGAGCGCGACGAGCTAGGCGACGAGCTCGTGCCCGATTATATGACCAGCGTGAAGGAAGGTGGCTTTTATGGCTGGCCTTACTCGTATTATGGCCAAAACGAGGACCCCCGCCGCAAAGGTGAGCGGCCCGATTTGGTAGCTAAATCAATTGTGCCCGATGTGGCTTTGGGCCCGCACACGGCGTCATTAGGCTTGGCCTTTTATGATGCTAATGGCTTCCCAGCCAAGTACCAGAATGGCGCTTTCGTGGGGCAGCACGGCTCTTGGAATAGCTCGAAGTTTACGGGATATAAAGTAGTGTTTGTGCCGTTTCAGAATGGCAAGCCTGCCGGTCAGCCCGAAGATTTTATGACGGGTTTCGTGGTCGACGAAAGCACCAAGGAAGTGTACGGTCGGCCGGTCGGCGTAACTGTGCTGCCCGATGGCTCTATGCTGGTTGCGGATGATGCGGGGGGCAAAATATGGCGCGTAACTGCCACTCAAGGCACAAAGTCTTAGTTACGGGTGCTTTTCTAGCAAGAGGGTTACTCACTAAGGCTGCCCAAAAGTATTTACGCAATACAATCTCATGTCGCCATCCGCTCCGACCGCTAAAATGCCCCCCAGCAGTCCAGTGCAACGCCTGCGGGATCTAGCACAGCGGGCGGGGCTCGATGGGTTTCTGCTTGGTCTGCTGGGAGTCATTGGGTTGGCGTATCTGTGGCCAGCGTTTGGGGCAGAAGATGGGCCACTCCCGCTTGGGCGCATTGCGCATTATGGCGTATCTGTCATTTTCTTTTTCTACGGCTTACGCCTGAGCCGTGAAAAGCTGAAGGCTGGCCTGAGCAATTGGCGCTTACACCTAGTTGTGCAGGGCACCACCTTCCTGCTTTTTCCTTTGCTCTTATTGGCTGTAAAGCCGTTTTTTGATTCTGAGAAAAGTCAGCTGCTGTGGTTGGGAGGCTTTTATTTGGCCGCGTTGCCATCCACGGTTTCTTCCTCCGTTGTGATGGTCTCGATTGCTAAAGGCAATTTGCCAGCGGCCATTTTCAATGCCAGTATTTCCAGCTTGCTGGGCGTATTTATTACGCCCGTTTGGATGGCTCTTTTTCTAACGGCTGGTACTTCCGGTGGCTTGGGTTCTACTATCTTGGATCTGGCGTTGCAGGTGCTATTGCCCGTAGCGGTGGGCATTTTGCTGCATTCGCGCCTGCATTGGTTTGCACAGCGCTTCGCTGGGCCGTTGCGTATGCTCGATCAGGCTATTATTCTCCTGATTGTGTACACCTCGTTTTGTGAGTCGTTTGCGCAGGGCATTTTCCGAGGGTACTCGGCAGGCGACTTGTTTGGGCTGGGCGCGGCTATGCTGGCACTGTTCTTTTTGGTGTACGGCTGCATACTGCTGTTGGGGCGGCTGGTAAAGTTTAACCGCGAAGACACTATCACGGCGCTGTTTTGCGGCTCCAAGAAGTCCTTGGTGCAGGGTACCGTGATGTCGAAAGTGCTGTTCCCGGATGCGCGCACAGCCGGCCTGATCCTGTTACCCCTGATGATTTATCACGCCCTTCAAATTCTGGTGGCCAGTATCGTGGCCCAAGCCCTAAGCCGGCGCGCCGACAAGCAGGCCACGGCAACCCCAGTTATGCCCTAAAGCTGGCCGAAAAAGCCCCCCAGTCAGAAACTTTGCTGGCCGCCTGCTTTCTTTGCAGTAAAATACCTTCGTCTTCTATTCCTATTTCATGGAAATCCTCAAGGACATCATTGATTTCATTCTGCATCTCGATAAGCATCTCGGGGCCATTATCCAGGATTACGGAACGTGGACCTATGCCATTCTCTTCCTGATTATTTTCGTGGAAACGGGCGTAGTAGTGCTGCCTTTTCTGCCCGGCGACTCGCTGCTGTTCGCGGCTGGCTCGCTGGCCGCTCTTCCCGGCTCGCCCCTGAATGTGTGGCTGATGATGGGCCTACTTATCGTGGCAGCGGTGCTTGGCGATACGCTCAACTATCATATCGGCGACTATCTGGGGCCGCGGGTGTTTCGCGAGAATTCTCGCTTTCTGAAGCGGGAGCATCTTATTCGTACCCAGGAGTTCTATGAGAAGCACGGCGCCAAAACAATCATTCTGGCGCGCTTCATTCCAATCATTCGCACGTTTGCGCCCTTTGTAGCAGGCGTGGGCACTATGAGCTACACCAAGTTCTTGTCATACAATGTGGTGGGGGGCGTTTTGTGGGTGGCTTCGCTGACCAGCGCTGGCTATTTCTTCGGCACTATCCCAATTGTGCAGAAAAACTTTTCACTGGTTGTATTAGCTATCATTGGCCTGTCGATACTGCCCGTGATATTCGAGTTTGTAAAGTCGCGCCAAAACAGCCGTCGGCCAGTAGCTTAGTTTCAGGTATTTATTTTTCAAATAAACCGCCCTAATGGTAATCCGTTGGGGCGGTTTTCTATTATTGCATCCGGTAAGCGGTAGTGGTCAGTTTAGCTAGTGAGAAGTTATTATATGAAGGAATTTGGCCTCATTGGCAAGTCGCTTGTCCACTCGTTCTCCCAAACCTATTTCACCCAGAAGTTCGAGAATCTAGGCCTCGATGATCATCGCTACGAGCTCTTTGAGCTACCCACAATTTCGGCCTTGCCAGATCTGCTGGCCCAGCACCCCAACTTGCGGGGGCTCAATGTAACCATCCCGTACAAAGAGCAGATATGGCCCTATCTCACCGAGATATCATCGGCGGCGGCTCGTATTGGCGCCATTAACGTTATCGACTGCACGCCCGATGGCCGCTACATCGGGCATAACACCGACTATATCGGCTTCCGGGAGTCGTTGCGTACGTTCTATCCATTGCGTGGCCCCGAGGCACGGGCGCTGGTACTTGGCACCGGTGGCTCATCCAAGGCAGTTGAGGCAGCTTTGCGGGAGCTAGAGATTCCGTATTGGCTGGTGTCGCGCAACCCGCTCGGGACTGGCCTTACCTACAATGACCTCACGCCCGACGTACTCGCAGGCCATTCGCTGATTATCAATGCAACGCCGCTGGGCACTTTTCCGCAGGTAGACGCGTGTGCTCCCATCCCGTACGAGGCCCTCACGCCCGCCCATTACCTCTACGATTTGATTTATAACCCGAGCGAAACACTGTTCCTGCAAAAAGGTCGCGAAGCCGGTGCTCAAACCAAGAATGGCTTTGAGATGCTTTGTCTGCAGGCGGAAGCTGCTTGGGAAATTTGGACCAAATAGCTTAAAACACAACAAGCCACCCAAATGGGTGGCTTGCTGGTTGTTGCAATATGTGCGTTCAGGATATAAGTCGCAAGTAACGTTTATTTTCTAGAAAGCTTGCTAGCAATTTCGGCGGTATACTTTCCTTGATAACGGGCGCCTTCCAGTTCGTTCTCGCTGGGCTGACGCTCGCCTTGGCCACCGGCTACGGTGCTGGCGCCATAAGGAGTGCCGCCAGTCACTACATCATGGCCCATCTGGCCCTGCCAAGCATAGGGTAAGCCCACGATAACCATGCCATGGTGGAGCAATGCTGTGTGCAGTGCGCGCAGTGTTGTTTCTTGGCCGCCGTGTTGGGTAGCGGTGCTCACGAATGCGCCACCTGCTTTGCCCACGAGGGCACCACGGGCCCACAAACCACCGGTTGAGTCGAGGTATGCCTGAATTTGGCCGCAAGCGTTGCCGTAGCGGGTGGGCGTACCAATAATGATAGCATCGTACTGTTCCAGTTCCTCGGGGGTAGCTACGGGCACGTGGCTGAAAGCTTGCTGTGCCTGCGAGGCGCCAGTTTTGTCGAGAATATCTTTCGATAGCGTCTCGGGTACGCGCTTTACAACTACATCATTGCCTTCTACTTGGCGGGCACCTTCGGCCACAGCCTCGGCCAATTTCCACACGTGGCCATAAGTGGAGTAAAACAGAACGATAGTTTTCATTTGGAACGGGTGAAAAGTGAAAATGAATAAGTATGAACGGGCAACCTCTTGGTTGCAAGTTATTGATTTACGGAAGGCAGCTAAATGAGGTGATCTGCAAATATATGTATGTACATTAAATGTATTGACATTGTTTCAATATATTATTTTTACTATCAAAAAAGCCCCCCAAAGCCATTAGGCAGCTTTAAAAAATATTCGGGCACATGCATGCAACCATGAGGGCAGGTAGTAGCCTCTACTCACCGAAGCCCGCTAGTATATTGCGGATTACTCTATCGATACGTTATTACGAAACGCCGCGTATGCAGCCACTTTATCCTGGCCCAATCGACTATATGAGAAGCCACAACGGCCTAGGCGGCCACCCCAATCGATGAGCGCCTTATCGTTTGCGATGGGTGGCGGCGGGCTGCGCAACCTGCTGGCGGGGGGCAATTCTTCGGCTTCGGTGGCGGCTTCGCCTCCGCCGACTCCTGTCCGTTCGCTCGTGCCGCCTTCTCAGCTCACCGAGGCTGAAATCATTGATGGCTGCCTAGCTGGAAGCCGATTAATGCAGAAGCACTTGTACGACCGGTTTGCAGCCCGCATGATGGCCGTGTGCCTGCGCTACGCCCAAACCACCTTCGAGGCGGAGGATGTATTGCAGGAGGGCTTCGTAACGGTGTTTACCAATCTCAGCAAATTCCGTCGCGAATGCCCCCTGGAGTTCTGGATTCGGCGCATCATGATAAACGCGGCCCTGCGCCAGCACCGCCGCAACAGTGGCTTGGTAGCCATGAGCGAGGGCGAATATCCCGAGGATCTGGCCGGGGAGGAGTTTACGCTCTCCAACTACGCTTTTGAAGAGCTCCTGACACTGGTGCAGGAACTGGCACCGCGCTACCGCATGGTGTTCAACCTGTTCGCCATCGAAGGCTACGGGCACAAGGAAATTGGCGAGTTGCTGGGAATTTCTGAAGGCACCAGCAAATCGCAGTACTCCCGGGCCCGGGTCATCTTGAAAACTAAATTAGAGCGCCTCGACGCGCATCGCAGCAATGGCACTTTCCGTAAATAATCATACACCCCACGAGCCCCGGCCCACCGGCGACTTGGAGCACTTGTTCCGACAGAAGCTCGGCGAGGCAGAAGTAGCGCCTCGTCAGCACGTCTGGGAACAGCTCGACCATGAACTATTGGTTCGGCAAAACGACTCTTACAGGCGGCGCCTGCTGCTGCACCGGTGGGTAGCCGCCGCTTGCGCCCTGCTGGTGCTGGGCTGCGGAAGCTGGCTGTTGCTTCACAATGCGACACATTTGCCCCCCGGCACCGAAATAGCAGCTACTACTCGCTCCGAGGCTACTGCCGATGCGCCGCTGAGCACCCCACGTAGTAGCGCGCCCAATAGCCAGTCGCGCGGCGGCGCTATCACCTCCTCCCGTTTGGCAGCGGCCAGTCAGCAGTCAACTTCAGCTGCTACGGCTTCGGTAACCCCGGCTGCAAGGCCGCAATCAGCAGCGAATGATGTAGCGAGTACCCTGTTGCGGGCGGCTAAATCAGCGGTGGGAATTAGGTCATCTGAATCAGGCAACGGCGTAGCTGAAACCAGCAGCGTAGTAGGCTCCGGTAGCTCTATTGGTAGTTCACTGACGGGTACTGAGCGCCCCATCGGAAATGGAGTGTTTGGTTCTGCTTTTGTGCCATCATTACTAAGCATTGGAAGCTCCCAAAATGAGCGGGGGGCAAATTGGCTAACTACCCGGCCAGCACCTGCTACCACCACTGAGCGAAACACAATGGCAGCCGCCTTTCGTCGCCCTGAAACGCTCCAAGCCGAGGCGCTTCCGGCGTCAGCTACTATGTTAGCCCAAGCGGCAAAAAATGCCCCCCAGGAGGCTTCCGAAGAGGAAAAGCCAGAGCGTAAGCGGAGCAAATGGCGCCTCAGCGGTGCGTTTGCGGCCAGCTCATACAACCCGAATATCGACTTTGCCAGCGTAAGCAGCGGCAGCCTCAGAAATTCATTCAATAATTCCTCAGGCAATAATATTCCTTCCTCCGCCGATTTCCAGTTCCAAAACTCTTATCAGAATGGGGCGGCTGAATATCGCGACAATCTCCAGGCTGGTCCGGCCCAACGTATTGCTTTAGCGGCTGCCTATCCTTTGACGGAGCGTTTGACGCTGGTTACTGGTATAGAAACTGCGCAGCAACGGGCTTCCTCCAAAACTTCTTATGCTTTTAACAATAGCAATTCAGCTTTCGCCGCACGTTCTAGTTCAGTGCAATCGTACATAGGTCAGCGCAAGACGGAGTTTAACTACCGCACGGTGGGTGTGCCAGTGGCTATCCGGTACGGCTCGGCTAAGTCGGGCTGGTCAGTGTATGCGAAAGTGGGTGCGGCCGTAAACCTGCTCCTTAAGAGCCGCACGGAAGTAGCCGATAGCGCTGGCTCCGCCCGCAGCTATACACTCTCATCTCCCGATTCGCCCTACCGCAAGGTGCTAGCGTCGGTGCGCGGCGGCGGCGGCGTGCGCTACCAGCCCACCGAGGCTACCTGGAGCCTCGCCCTGGGGCCCGTAGCTGAAGCTGGCCTGAATACGCTCAACCAAAACCCCGGTGGTTCGTTTTTCAAGCGCTCCCGGCCGTATTCTGTTGGTCTGGAAGCCAGTGTAGAGTTTGGGGGGCAAAAAGCGCCAACGGTAATACGCTGATTTTGTAGTAGATTGAAGTCTAAATTTACTTACCAATGAGACGTCTATTCACGCTTTTCCTTCTAACAAGCCTGCTCAGCGCCTTTCAGTGCGGCGACGAAAATAAGTCGATCTGTCCCAGCTTTATTGATGCCAAAATAGCGGAGCTACAAGCCAAGCCCAAGCAGAACCCTGCGGCTGAAATAACGGAGTATATATGGAAAGGCGAGAAGGTTTACCTGGTTTCCAGCGACTGCTGCGACCAGTTTAACTACCTCTACAATGAGTGCGGCGATGTTATTTGTGCACCCAGCGGCGGCATTACGGGGAAGGGCGATGGGCAATGCCCTGACTTTTCTACGCAGGCCACCGATGCCCGCGTGGTATGGCGCGACCCTCGTTAAGTTTCGTTTAGGGGCAAGCAAGAGTGCTGTGCCTGCTTACGCCAGAATTTGCCCCCCAGTGCCAGCAAAAAGCCCGACTGAATTAGTTGGGCTTTTTTTGTTTACCGGAAACCTACCTTGGCGCTCCGGAGTTATCATAGGCTATCATTTCTGGCTACTTTCCCTGCATGGAATATCAACTTACTTCCGAGTTCAAGCCTACCGGCGACCAGCCCAAAGCCATTGCCCAACTCGTGGCTGGCGTAGAAAGCGGAGAGCCGGCGCAGGTGCTGCTCGGAGCCACTGGTACTGGCAAAACGTTTACTGTGGCCAACGTTGTGGCCCAAACCGGCAAGCCCACGCTGGTACTGTGCCACAACAAAACCCTGGCGGCCCAGCTCTACGGCGAGTTTAAGGCGTTTTTCCCCAATAATGCAGTCGAGTACTACATCAGCTATTACGACTACTACCAGCCGGAGGCCTACATAGCCAGCACCGACGTATTCATTGAGAAAGACCTCGCTATTAATGAGGAAATCGAGAAGCTGCGGCTGCACTGTACTTCTACGCTGCTGAGCGGGCGGCGCGATGTGATTGTGGTGGCGTCCGTATCGTGCATTTACGGTATCGGCAACCCGGAAGAGTTCAGCAAAAACGTCATTTACATGGCACCCGGCCTGCGTTACTCGCGCAATAATCTTTTGTATCAGTTCGTGCAGATTCTTTATTCCCGGACGGAAGTGGAGTTTACGCGCGGCACGTTCCGGGTGAAGGGCGACACGGTAGACATCTTCCCCGCCTACGCCGACTTTGCCTACCGCCTGTTCTTTTTCGGTGACGAAATCGAAGCCATTCACCGCATCGACCCAGACAGCGGCAAGAAACTCGCCGACGAGCAAAGCGTGACGCTGTACCCGGCCAACCTTTTCGTGACCGGCAAAGACACCTTGCACCAGGCCATCAAAGAGATTCAGTTCGATATGATGGCCCAGCAGAGCTACTTCGTGAGGGAGGGCCGCGACCAGGAAGCCAAGCGCATTACCGAGCGCACCGAGTTTGATCTGGAGATGATTCGGGAGTTGGGCTACTGCTCCGGTATCGAGAACTACTCGCGCTACTTTGACGGTCGTACGCCCGGCTCACGTCCCTTCTGCCTACTCGACTATTTCCCCCAAGATTATCTGATGGTTATCGACGAAAGCCACGCCACCATTCCCCAGATTCGGGCGATGTGGGGCGGCGACCGGAGCCGCAAAACGGCTCTGGTGGAGTATGGCTTCCGTCTGCCTTCGGCCATGGACAACCGTCCCTTGACTTTCAACGAGTTCGAGAGCATGTACCGCCAAGCCATTTTCGTATCGGCCACGCCGTCCGATTATGAGCTGGAAACCAGCGGCGGGGTTATCATCGAGCAAATTATTCGCCCCACCGGCCTGCTCGACCCCGAAATCGACATTCGTCCCAGCGCCAACCAGATTGACGACCTACTGGACGAAGTAGATAACCGCGTGAAGATGGGTGACCGGATCCTCGTGACGACGCTCACCAAGCGTATGGCTGAGGAATTGCAGAAGTACATGGAGCGCTTGGGCATCAAGTCGAGCTACGTGCACTCCGATGTGAAAACTCTGGACCGCGTGGAGATTCTGCGCCAGCTGCGACTGGGCGTTATCGACGTGCTGATTGGTGTAAACCTATTGCGCGAAGGCTTGGACTTGCCCGAAGTAAGCCTAGTGGCCATTCTGGATGCCGACAAAGAAGGCTTCTTGCGCGACCAGCGCAGCTTGATTCAGACCATGGGCCGCGCTGCCCGAAATGATAAAGGCAAGGTTATCATGTACGCCGACCGCATTACCGGCTCCATGCAACGCGCCATCGACGAGACGAATCGGCGCCGTGCGGTGCAGTTGGCCTACAACGAGGAGCACGGCATCACGCCGCGGACAGTGCGCAAATCGCACGATGAAATCATGGGCCAAACGTCGCTGTCGGATATGCGCCGCATTGAGCCGGCTGCTTACGCTGGCCCCGATACGGATACGCTGACGTTGGCGGCCGAGCCGGTCATTGCGCTTATGAAGCGCGACGAACTGGAAAAAGTCATCAAAAAGACGGAGAAGCAAATGGAAGGCGCGGCCAAAGATCTCGACTTCCTGCAAGCCGCCAAGTACCGCGATGAATTGGCCCAACTTCGCCAAATGCTAAAGACGAAGAGAGATTAGGAAAACTATATATAGCATTCTGAATAGCTGATTTTTTCTGAAAAAGCCCCCCAATAACGCATTTGGGGGCTTTTTTGTGATTTAGGCAGCCTGTAGTATCGAATCAGGCCAGAAAATTGATGTTTCTAAAGCAAGTAATCAGCCCGGCTGATCACCTTTCAGTTCAAACGTGCGTTGTTTTCTATGCTTATCGCTACTCCAGCATTACGCGTCTATTTCGAAAATCCGGTTGGCCGGGTTATGGAGCACCCCAATGGCTATGCTTACGTCATTTATAATGCGGGCCCGCGCAAGCTCGATCATCTGAAGGCCTTCCTGACCCATACCAGCCAGTTGTTGCTGCGAAACGGGTGGTACAAGCTCCTCGGCGACCAGCGCCTGATGGCCCCCTTCACCGAAGAAGAACGCCTCTGGATTGTTGACTATTGGATGAACCGCGCCGCCGGGGGAAATCAAATGTACGGGGCCGTGCTGATACCACACGACGTGTTTGCCCGCTTGTCGGTGAGTCAGATGATGAGCGAAGCCCGTGAGGCCGCCCTGACGTATCGATTGTTTGAAGATGAAGCAACTGCCGCAGCTTGGCTTCGTACGCTGCCGGATAAAGGAAACCCTACTTTCAAGAGCCTTGCTTAGCTAGTAGAAAGCCGACTGAAAGTAGCAGCATATAAAAAAGCCCCCCAGCCATATGGCCGGGGGGCTTTTTGCTTTATACACGTCCAAAATAATAATGTTATAATACAAAAATATGTTTTGTAACTGTATTCTGTTTTTTACCTTTTTTCAAAGCGTGTTTATGAAATTATTTATGGATAGTGATCTTTAATGCTGGAAAAAGAGGTGATAATATAACTATTAGAATTTTGCAATGTATAAAATTCGGGCAAGTTAAATATTTTATAAAAATGAGTATATAAAAACCTATACTTTGATACCACTTTCAACTACCAACCTATACCTAATGAATAAACTTATACCCGCTTTAGCGCGACCCCTATTGGTGGCCGCGTTATTATCCGGAGGCCATGCCTCCTACAGCCAAAACCAGCTGAGTGCTGAGCAGCAGCTAGTGCCTCAGGCAGCCCTACAACACCTAAAGAAAAACAAGCAGGCGCTGCAGCTGACCGATGAAGACATTGCGGACGTGAAGCTCAGCAGTGAGTCGGTTTCCCCAAAGACTGGTATTAAGCATGTTTATTTGCAGCAGTTGTATCAGGGCATTGAGATTCACAATGCTATTGCCAACATGAGCCTGAATAAGGACGAGAAAATCGTCAATTTGGGCAACAACTTCGTGAAAGGCATTGGGGGAAAATTAAAGCCAGCCAAGTCTAAAATGACGGCTGTAGCGGCCGTAAACGCGGCGGCCCGGCACCTGAACCTGACCGTTAGCCAATCGCTGTCGGTACTGCAGAAGGGCAGCGGCAAAAACGAAGCAGTACTGCTCTCAGCGGGGGGCATTTCCTTGGAATCGATTCCAGCAAAGCTGGTGTATCAGCCGATGGAAGATGGCACTCTGCGGTTGGCGTGGGAAGTGTCTATCTACGAGTTGGACGCGCAGAACTGGTGGAACGTGCGGGTAGACGCTGCCACCGGTGAACTGCTGGACAAGGACAATATGGTGCATCAGTGCGAGTTCGACAACGACGGACCTGGCGGGATGCCATTGAGCGAAACGACGGCTTACGGCCAGGCAGCTCAATCGAAGTCGTTTGCTTCCACGGCGTCTCTAACAGCTGCTAACGCTTATAACGTTTTCCCCATTCCGGTTGAGAGCCCCAATCATGGTCCTCGCGTATTGGTAAGCACTTCCGCTGCTGACCCAAAGGCTTCGCCAGAGGGCTGGCATCATACGCCTGCTGGTAAGCTTACGACTACCCGTGGCAACAACGCCTATGCGTACGAAGACCCCAATAACAACAACAGCTTAAATAATTACAGCCCTAACGGCGGTGCTGAGCTGAACTTCGACTATCCAGTCGATTTTACGAAAGAGCCTGTAGAGTACCGCGACGCGGCTATCACCAACTTGTTTTACTGGAACAACGTCACTCACGACGTATGGTACCAGTACGGCTTCGACGAGGCCAGCGGTAACTTCCAAGCCGACAACTTCGGCCGCGGCGGTGCCCAAGGAGACTATGTAAGAGCCGAAGCGCAGGATAGCCGCAACAATCCGAATCCTCCGGCCGGCGTGACTACCCGCAATAATGCCAACTTCTCTACTCCAGTAGATAACGGCACCAGTGCGCCGCGCATGCAGATGTATCTGTGGGCTGGCCGTGCCGATGCAAATGCGTTTAGAATAACGGCGCCATCCAGCATCGCCAACAGCTATCCTGCTGTACCAGCTGCGTTTGGCCCACGGCTTAATGCCACGCCAGTTACTGGCAAGCTTGTACTTGCTAGCGGTGTGGGGGGTACCTCTACTAACCCTAATGAGGCCTGCGGAGCTTTGACGAACGCTGCAGAAATTGCGGGTAATATTGCCGTATTATATCGCGGCAACTGCGACTTCAGCTTAAAAGTGTACAATGCCCAAGCCGCTGGTGCTATTGCCGTGGTTGTCATTAATAATCAGCCGGGCGCTCCCATCTCAATGGGTGCTGGTGCCGCTACTCCCAGTCCCGTTGTTATTCCCTCCATCATGACTACGGACGTGGCGGGCGGCCTGATTCGGGAGCGGCTAGCCGCTGGCGAAGAAGTACGGGTGAGCTTGAAAAACGAGCCGGGCGTAGAAGTTGACGGTGATTTTGACAATGGCATCATCGTGCACGAGTACGGCCATGGTATCTCAACCCGCCTGACGGGTGGTCGTTTAGTAAACTGCTTAGGCAGCCAGGCTGAACAGGCCGGTGAGGGCTGGAGCGATTGGTTTGCATTGATGATGACCATGAAGCCAGGTGATACCCGCACCAAAATCAGAGGTATCGGCACGTACGCCTCGAACCAGCCCACCACGGGCGGCGGTATTCGGCCTGCTCCCTACACTACCGACTTTGCCGTAAACAATTACACCTACGGCCGCACCAACAATACTGCGCTTTCCCAGCCTCACGGAATCGGGTTTGTGTGGGCTACCACGTTGTGGGATATGACTTGGGATCTGATCGATCTGTACGGCTACGACCCAGACCTATACAATGGCAAGGGCGGCAACAACATGGCCATGCAGCTAGTAATCGATGGCTTGAAAATGCAGCCCTGCGCTCCCGGTTTCGTAGATGCCCGGAATGCTATTCTGGCCGCCGACGTAGCAAACTATGGCGGTGCCAATCAGGAGTTGATTTGGAGAGCATTTGCCAAGAGAGGCGTAGGCTTTGGTGCCAGCCAAGGTGCTGCCAACAGCCGCTTAGATCAGGTAGAATCCTTCGATTTGCCCCCCGTGTATGCTTGCTCGGCTCCTACTATTACGGCCACGGCGCTTGGCGGTACCTTTGTAGAGGAAGGCCAGAGCACGATTTACCTAGGTTATGGTCCGCAGAGCATTCAATTGCAAGCTAGTGGTGATCCTACATTCGTATACACTTGGGCATTCGTTCCTGGGCTGAGCAATACTGGCATTGCCAATCCGGTGTTCACTCCCAGAACTGCTGGTACCTACGAACTCACCGTAACCGGTGTGAATGCGGCAGGATGTACCCGGACGGTTACCAAACGAATAGCAGTTGTTGACGTACGCTGCGGCTTTGTTTTCCTGCGGAATAACAAAGTGTTGGTATGCCATAATGGTAAGCCAGTGTGCGTAAGCGAATCGGCGGTAGCAGCGCATTTGAACCACGGCGACTCGCTGGGTGAATGCCAGGGCTCAGCAACAGCCGGCTTCGCAGCCGAGGAACAAGTGGAAGCCGAGGAAGCGCTGACGCTAACGGCCACGCCTAACCCTACCAACTCGCAAACCTACCTAGACTTCACCCTCACCGAGACGGGCAACTACCGCCTGGAGGTGATGAACATGCAGGGCACTGTAGTGAGTGTAGTAGCAGAAGGAACCGGCCGTGCTGGTGAAAACTTCTCCTTCAAGTTCACGAAAGGCCGCTTGGCCTCGGGCATCTATATGGTTCGCTTGACTTCAGGTAAGAAGAATAAGTTTACCCGAGTAGTATTGCAGGACTAACACGTGCCTCACTTAATAGCCTAGAAAGACAAGCCGTGAACATTCACGGCTTGTCACTTAAAATGTGAAGATCAAAAAAGCCCCCGGATAGCTGTCTGGGGGGCTTTTTTTGTTCTGCCGAACCACACGCACGTTACGGTGGCTACCTTTGACGCGTCCTCAAACCCACAGGTCTTCGTGGCCTGATTTTTCCAGCGCCTGGGCTGTTCTTCCCCCTCTGCATGAACAAACGGTACGTCGTGTGGCTCTGTGCCCTGTTCGTTTTATTTGATTTAGGGTACTCCTGTATTCAAAACTATCAGATACCGCTGGAAGGTGACCTGGCCCCCATCGTGCTGCCTAGCTACTGGTACACCCAAGTGCTGCAAGACCCATTCGGCTGGGCCGTAGTAGCCAAAAACGAGGTGTATGCGGGTCCTAACAGATATTTTGCGCACGCAGCTATGGTTGCCTACTTCAAGTCGGTTCCGTTGTGGCTTCAGCGCTTCACCGATCCCATCAGTAGCGTCTACGTGGCTTGCGCGCTGTTCAAAACGGCTGTACAGGCGCTGTTGCTCTACTTGCTGGCCGTGTATAGCACCGGCGCGCAGCGCCTCACCGACCGCCGCTTGTGGCTGCCCGCGGCGCTACTTGTGCCGCTGTTTCAAACGGCCGGCTACAATGGGCAAATGGGCGTCATCGACCATTCGATTACGTACACTTTTTTCTACGCTTTCCCTTTAGCTCTGCTGCTCTTGCTTCTGTTGCCTTTTTACCGGGCTGCCTTCCATCAGCAGCGCTTGCAGTTACCATGGTTCATGGTTCCTGCCTGCGCCGCGCTCATGGTGGTGCTGGCTTTCAACGGGCCTATTGTGACGGGCGCGGTGCTGGTGCTATTTGTGTGCCTCGGGCTTTACTGGACAAAAAGGTATTGGCCAGCAATTCGGGTACGGTCGTATGCAGGGTGGTGGGCGCAGCGGGCGAAACGGGTGCCACTCGTTGCGGTGCTGCTATTGGGGTTCTTTGGGTTGCTGTGCCTGTATTCGTTGTACATCGGCCGCAACAACTCCGAAAATCTGACGGCTACGCTGCCTGTGTGGGAGCGGTATAAGTTGGTGCCGCAGGGCGTATTCCGCCAACTCACGGGCAAGCTCGGCTTTCCATTGCTGGTGCTGATTGGTCTGGTCAATGCGCAGCTTATTCGTCGATTTTTGCCCCCCAGTGCCGCCAGCCAGCGGTGGCTGCGCATTTTTCAACTGTTAGGCCTCTTCACGCTACTCTATATTCTATTGCTGCCGCTGGGGGGCTACCGCAATTACCGGCCTCTCATTCTGCGCCGCGATTCTATTCTGCCCATCATCCTGGGCCTGATGTATTTCTATAGCGCTTCTACCTATTACCTGCTGCTGCATTTGGAAGGGTGGCCCCGCCGCTGGTACATCGGGGGCGTGGTACTGTTTGCGGCCATCTTTATGAATGCCGATAAGCTCAGGATGACCAACAATAACCAATGTGAGCGAGCTGCCTTGCAGCAACTGGCCCAGTCGACCGAGCCAATTGTACATCTCGACAGCGACTGCACCGTGATGGCCTGGGAAAAGATAACCGATCCGCTACAGTCAGATAATAACGCGCAGCTGCTGGAGTTTTGGGGCGTAACCAAAGGCAAAAAGCTCTACTATCAATGAGCTTTCCGAGAGCATGCAAAAAAGGGTAGCAATGCTTCAGCTTGCGCACGAATTTTTTCGCGCGCGACCCTTTTACTTATAGCTGCAATTCGGTACATTGAATGTATATAAGAGATTGATACACGCAGTGTTAAGCTGAACCGTGGTGAGGCTGATTTCTGAGCGACTCTATTAATTGATAATGCAAATGGTCGCGTTCATGTAGCTAAAAGCGGCGTTGAAAGAAAATGTCGGCATGGGGAATACCATTGTGGTAGCTTTGGTCATAATCATATTTAATAGTTAAATATTGATAATACTATTTACCCTTCCCAGTCATGTTTGCTCGCCTTCGCTTCACGTATGCTGTTGCCTTGCTACTGCTGTTTAAAAGCATTGCTGTAGAGGCCCGGATCGGCAGCGACGCTGATGCTACCGAGCCGATGGTAGGAGGGGGGCAAACAACCACGGATGTTACCGTTCAGCTCCGTCAGCTGTATGCTACCAAATCATCGTCTGTCGAAGCCAGTACTCAGGAGCAGGTCCAGCTGTTTTACACGCTTGTAGATTTCATGCCTGTATGGACCACCGACGCTGGGCCAACTGAGAGTGCGCAGGCGGCGCTAGGCCTACTATTGAAGGCGCCACGGTACGGGCTCAAAGCCACTGACTATGAGGTTACTGACCTTCGTCTGTTGCTCGATTCATTACAGGCAGCACCATCGCAACTCCAGCAGCGCCTGAAGGTCGAAACCCGCATCACGACGGCGCTCATCCGGTTTTCTCAGCATCTAAGCCACGGCCGGATACAGGATAGCACGATTCGGCCCTCGCAGGTGACGGAGAGCGACATCATCAACGTCGCTATTCACCTACAACAGGCACTCCAAAGCAATAACTTTGAGCAACATATGCTCATGGCACAGCCCAACAGTCGGAGCTATGTGCGGCTTCTTTGGTCGTGGCAGCGCCTGTTAGAGTCGGACACGGTAGCAGCCCGTAAAATGGCCCTTACTGTAGCGCTCAACCTAGAGCGCCTACGTTGGGAGCCGCGCGCCGATTCTATCTATCTGGTCGTCAATATTCCGGCCTACAGCCTACAGGTGGTACGCGGCCCGCAGGTAGTGCGTAGCCATCGAGTAGTGGTAGGGAAGGCCGCTACTCCCACGCCGGAGCTCTACAGCGCGGTCAAATTTTTTCAGACGGCGCCCGAGTGGCGTATGCCGCATAGTATAGCCACCAAAGAGGTTTTGCCACGGTTGAAGCGTGATCCGCGCTACCTCAGCTCCCGTAACCTGCGGCTATATAATCAGGTTGGGGAACCGGTAAATGCTTCCCGGGTGAACTGGAAAGCTGTGACGCCTGCCGAATTTCCGTATCAGATTAGACAGGCGCCCTCTTCGCGCAATGCCTTGGGCAACGTGGTCTTTCGCTTTCCAAATCCCTACGAAGTATTCTTGCACGACACTCCTGATCGAGAACTGTTTGAGGCTAATAGCCGCGCGCTCAGCCACGGCTGTATCCGGGTGCAGCACGCGTGGGCGCTGGCCCGCTTTCTAGTGGAGCGTGACGCTGGCAAGGCCAGCATCAATCGAGTAGAGAAAATGAGTGAGAGCCTCAACGAGGGCGAGACTAAGTATTTCGGACTCTACGCTTCCGTGCCCCTTACAATACGCTACCAAACATGCGAAGCGGAAGGCAGCCAGCTCCGGCAGCTACCCGACATCTATGGTCTCGACAAAGTGTTGGCAGAAGCATGGGAGAAGGTGGCCAGTCACACAGCAGACGTAGCAAGTAGCCGTTAGCAAGCACGGTATCCACACTTTCTGTAAGGTGTCTAAAAATAAAAAGCCCCCACTTACATGATGGGGGCTTTTTATGAATGAGCGAGAAACGAGGTTCGAACTCGCGACCCTCAGCTTGGGAAGCTGATGCTCTACCAACTGAGCTACTCTCGCGGGAGTTGGTAGAACAAAAATACGTTGCAGAAATCAATTTGCAATCACCATGCGTATCGGGTAGGGAAAGCGTTGCATTCGGGCAGCGCTTATGTTCCATAGTTGCGCTCGGGGGGCTTTCGTTCGACGCTTATATTTGACTGTATCTGCTATGGCTGACTTGCCGGCTAACCGTTCGCGTAGCTATTTGTATCTAATAGCGGGAGTCACCCTGTTTGTGCTTCAGCTTATCCGCCTGCCAGGCCATTACGCTGCGTGGCAGAGTGGCACTGTAGATACATTTCGCCTCACTATGAGCGTGATTGCTCTGGTAGTGGCAGTGCTTATGATTCGATTTGGCTGGCGAATGCGGCGTGATGGCAAAGCTTCCGACGAGCCCGGCGACCATTCCATTTCCTGATTTAGCGGCTGTCGACTGCTCACGGTGTAGCTTTGCACCGTCTTTACCAATGGCTTACTATGTCTTCTCCGCTCCGTATCACCGTAGCCAAGCGTACCGCTTCGGTGGCTGCTCAACTAACCGAATTAGGGCGTCAAACCTTCCAAGCAACCTTCGCCGCCGATAATCGGCCGGAGGATATGGCCACCTACTTGGCCGAAAACTTCAGTTTGGAAAAGCAGCTGGCTGAACTGCAAGACCCGCAGACCACCTTTTTGCTGGCGCATATGCAGCAGGAATTGGTGGGTTATGCCAAATTATCGCTCAACTCCGTTTTGGGCCTAGAAGAAGGAAAGCCAGCAACTGGTCGCCTAGAAATCGAGCGTTTGTATGTACGCGAAGATTGGCTGGGTACTGGCTTGGGCGCTACACTTATGCGCCGGGCTATTGAGGAAGCACGTACGCACAGCTGTCGCACTATCGTTCTGGGCGTGTGGGAGCATAATCGGCGAGCTGTAGAATTCTACAAGCGATTCGGGTTCAAGGAGATAGGTCGGCATGCGTTCCAACTGGGTGACGATGTTCAGAACGATTTGATCCTGCGCAAAGGGTTATAAAAGCCCCCAAGCTGGCTGACTATGCTCTTGCCCTTAGCTAGTATTTTATTCATAGCTCAGCAGTTCAATAAGGCAGGAACGGAAGTATAAGCACAGCTTCCGCGCTTACTGCGTTACTTTGTCGTATTGCTCACCAACCCTCCTGCTGTGCGAAAAGACCGGCGCGCTACCTCTTTGTTTTCTGTTCCATCGGTGCGCCTACTCTGCTGGGGGCTGCCGTTTCTGCTGGTTTCTTTGCTCAGTAGCTGCTCTACTGATGGTGGTAAAGCAGCCGATTTGCCGCCGCCTACTGGGCATTTCGAGGGGCCGATTTCCTACCAGGGCACAGAACTGCGCGCTACGTTGGATTTGCGTGAAGTAAAGCCGGGCCAATTACAAGGCGAGGTACGCCTAGCTGATCGTCAGAATCTAAGTCTGCCGGCCCAGCAGATAACGTATCAGCACCCGCGCCTCACCGTGCGCTGGGCCACGGGCGCTAGCTCTGATTTTACAATCAATCTGACGCGCGAGGGTGATTTTCTGAAAGGGAAATTTTCTGCCGATAGCACGGAGGCCGAAATCCTGATGGTGCGTCGTGGAGATGCTGAGCCCTTGCCTTACTTTCAAAAGCCGGTGCGCGTGAATAGTGGCAGCAAGGGTTTGCCGGCCACTGTTTTGATTCCCGATGATACACTACAGGTGCATCCGGCGGTAGTGCTACTGCAAAATGCCCCCCAACGCACGCCGCTGGCTATGCACATGCTCACGGACCTGCTAGCGCGGCGCGGCGTGGTCGTTATGCTGATAACCGGGCGCTCTGCTGCTGCAACCGACAGTAGCCCCGATTCATTAGTGACTGATGTGGTGGCAGCGGCTCGGACACTCAAGCGTGTTGCGGGCGTCGATACCACTCAGATTGGCTTAGTGGGGAGCGGCGCCGGGGCAACAGCGCTGGCTATGGCTGCCAGCCAAGATGATAAGGAGAACAGTATAATAAAATACGTGGTGGCTTTGGGCGCACCCGGAACTTCCAAGGCGGCTCGCGATGCTGAAGCTATTGACCGGCAGTTACGGCAACAGGATGCAAGTGCAGCCGACCGGCGACTCGTAGCGCTTACCCGCACACAACTAGAGCAGTACATACGGCGCGAGGGACGAGGTGATACGACAAAGCTGCACCGCAATTTGCAGAAAATTGCCCCCCAGCCGTGGGCCGCAACTACTGGTTTGCCCACTCGGGTGCCGAGCAAAGCTGACTTGGAGCAGCCTAAGTGGCGGGAATTGGTTTTTGACCCCCAAGCGGTTTGGGAGCAAGTGCGCGTGCCCGTCCTGCTGCTGTATGGCGGGGCCGACACAACCCTGAATGTACAGGCCAGCGCCAACCGCCTACGGGGAAATGCTGGTCGCCGGCGGGGCTCGGTGGTGCGGATATACGCCGGTGCCGACCAACAACTCTTGTTGCCAGCCGGGACCCAGAATGGTAAATGGCAATGGCCACGCCCCGTGCCCGGCTATGTGGATGACCTCACCGCTTGGCTACGCGAGCGCCTGGAACGGTAAGAAGAGGTGGGGGGCAAATTCACCCTCGTAAGTTCTTAAAAGAGCAACAAACCCTTCTCTCGCAACTTTAGCCAAGCGTCCGAACTCAAGAAACGCTCAAAGGAAAGACCAGCTTCGGCCGTTGGAAAGCTGCTTGTGGCCTCTTTCAACAGCACTTTCGTGTCGTAATTGGTGGTGAGCTGAATAAGAAGGGTATGCAGCCATTGGCCAATGGCGGGCGTTGTCTTTACCTCGAAGTCTTCGGCCTGCTCGTAGAAAGTGAGTACGGCCTGGGGGGCTTTTTTGCTTGACTCTAGCCGAAGTTCCGGAGCGTTGCCAAGCCAAAATAGGCGCAGATTCTGCTTCGCAAAGTCCGGCTTGGGCGCTTCCTGCACGGCCTGTTGAATCAGGTGGCGCGGGAGCGTAGGGCGCGGCACTTTGAAGTCGAACCAGAAGGAAAGCGGCTCCGCCAAATTCACGCCGTGCAGATAATTGTAGAGGGCTTTCGCTAAGCCCGGTCCGAACTGCTCGTGGTCAGCGCCGGTAGGGTCGTCGTGCCAAAGGTCATTCCAGGCAAAGTCGCCGGGCTCCGGACCGATGGGCACCACTTGGTATTTTGCCGGATTCTTCCCCACGGGGCTATGCGCCGTCATGGAAAAGCGGTGCCAGTAGCCCGACTGAATGACACCCGCCGCAAATAGCTGACGCACTACTTCCAGCGAATCAATTGTTTCTTGGGCTGTTTGGGTCGGGAAGCCGTACATCAGATACGCGTGCACCATGATGCCCGCCTGGGTAAAGCCATCGGTTACGCGGGCAACTTGAGCAATGGTTACGCCTTTTTCCATCAGCGCCAGCAATCTGTCAGAGGCTACCTCCAAGCCGCCCGATACGGCAATACAGCCCGAAGCCGCCAGCAAGCGGCACAGGTCGGGAGTGAAGGTTTTCTCGAATCGAATATTGCCCCACCAGGTAATATTGGTCCGGCGTTTCAGCAGTTCCACGGCCAAATCACGCAGGGCTAGGGGCGGGCGGCTTCGTCTACAAAGTGAAAGCCCGTTTGGCTGGTTTGCTGCACAATCTGCTCGATGCGGTCGGCGAGCAGGGCGGCGGGGGCGGTTTCGTAGCGGGAGATATAGTCGAGCGCGACATCGCAGAAAGAGCAGCGCTTCCAGTAGCAGCCGTGGGCTACGGTAAGCTTGTTCCAGCGCCCGTCGCTCCACAGCCGGTGCATCGGGTTCAGTACTTCTATCACCGACAAATACTCGCTCAAAGGCAGGTCGCTGTAGTCGGGCGTACCTACCTCGTGGTGCGGAATGTTCGGTGCTTCGGTGTTATTCAGATACTCCACCTCACCAGCTTCATTGCGCAGAAAGGTCCGTTGGAGAAGACTTTTGCCCCCAACCCGTTAAGCTGCGTGCTATCATCCTCGCGTTGAAGCGTTTCTAAAGCAAGCTCATTGTCAAAAAGAGGCGCTGCCAAGCTTTCTCGCTCGTTGCCAGAGGCAACTTTCGTGTTGTTTAGCAACGACTGGATATGAGTTACCTCGGCGCTTTGTGCCTTAATATTCTTCTCAGCTTGCAGATATTCTAGCAGTCGTAGCCAAGGACCTTCGCCGTCGTCTAGCGTCAGATAGTCGATATAATCGAAGAAGCGCGGCTCCTTTATCTGGCGTAGCTCAGTGTTGGGATAGCCGCCGCCCATGAGGGTTTTAGCTTCCGGCCGTAGCTCTTTCACCCGCCCGGCGAGGCGTAGCGCTCCGTACAGATTGCCCGGAAACGGCACCGTGAAACCAACGACGTCAGGCTCCGTGCGGGCTACCAGCTCATCAAAAGATTCCAGCAGCAGCTGATCCAGCAGGTTGGGCGGCGCTTGCAACGCCTCATACAGAGGCTCGAAGCTGGTAGCGGACAACGCCAGCTTTTCGGCGTAGCGCGAAAAGCCAAATTGCGGCCCTACTGTTTCTTTTATTAGATCGGCGAGGTCTTCGAGGTAAAGCGTAGCTAAGTGGCGGGCCTGATCGGTGAGGCCCATGGTGCCAAAAGCCGCATCAAGGTCGGCTACATTATCAAAACGAGAAGCTTCGGGCAGATAGCGGCCATGGCAAATACGGGGAGCCAACGTATTGTCTTTGTTCTGCAAAAACCGGATGACCGGCTCAACAGTAGCCAAGTAGCTGTGTTGCAGCCGCACCATTCGCCGGGCGTTATCCGACAGCTTAAAGCTGCCAGCCTCTATAGCTGCAAATACCCGTCGAAGCCCATTCTTCGAAAAAAGCTTCAGTACCAGCTCTAAGCCAAGGTCGGCCTGAGTGCTGGCATAACCGCGCGCTCTCAAAAAGCCTTTTAAGTAGGCAGTAGCCGGGTACGGCGTATTAAGCTGGGTAAGCGGCGGGGTTACAAGAAGAATGCGAAGACTAGTCACGACGTCACAACAACGGGAGAGGGCACAAAGATACCGAACCGTGACGGCGCACGATTCCGTTCCGCCACGTTGCCAGTGTTTTGCCTACGAAGTGTAGTCTTCCCGGGTACTATAGGGAAAAAAGCCCCCGCTTTCCTATAATTCGTCCAGCGACATCCGCTTCGGCATCAGGTCGCGGCGGAATTCGCTGACGGAGCGACCCGTTACCTGCCGAAACTGATTGCTCAGATGCTGACCGCTGCTGTAGCGCATATGATCAGCTATTTCGCTGAGCGTCAACTCACCATAGCTCAACATTTCCTTGACGCGCTCAATCTTAAGGCGAATCAGGTATTTCTCGATGGTGAGGTTGGCAGTACGCGAAAATACTTTGCTTAAGTGCGAATAGGTAGCCGAGAACCGGTCGGTGAGGAACGCCGACGTGGTAAGGGGCATGCGCGCGGTGCGCAGGTGCTCTAAGTATTCAGCGAGGGAGGTTTTTATTTGCTCAGTGAGCTGCTCCGCACGCCCAGTCAGGACATCGAAACCAGCTTCGCGCAGCAAAGGCGCTACCGTGGCAGGGTCGACGGGCGTGGTGTGCTTTAGTTGGGCATGGCCCAATTTAACTTCTGTAGGTTGATACCCAGCCTGTTCGAGCACGTGGTGCACGGCTTCAATGCAACGTGGGCAAACCATGTTTTTAATGTAGAGCAGCGTAGTTTTCACGGGCGAGGTTTTGGTTTTTGGTCTGAACGCGGGGCCGAACGAGTCGACTTCCGCGAAGGTGAGTTAGGAACTGCAACAGAACGCGCACGCTGATCGGATTTAGGCTGATTTACTGCCCAACCCGGACCGAACCAATTAGCTGCTGCCCAATTAATGAAGGGGACAACACCTAAAAAGGTAACGGCTAAGAGCCAGAAAAATAAAAAAAACGCGCCAAACACACGGACCAACAATTCATTTTGCACACCGAATACATAGACCACCAGTATCACGGCGAGTAGTAGACTTATGCCGGCTATTAGGCCTGTACGGCGCAATAACGGACGATAAGTGACTAGTACAGAGCGACTGGCGGGCATTGCTAAAGTGTAAGCAGAACGACAAAGATATTGTTTCTAGAACTTTTGAGCTTTCTGAGCGACTACCAGGTCTGGTAGCTCCTGTTGCAGTGACTGTCCTTGGTCGTCGGACCAAGGATTCATTTGGTTACTAAGCTGCGAGCCATGCAAGCCGATGTCGGCAGGCAAACGGTAAAATAATGCCTGGCAGATGTGGGACGCGGGCTCCAGGTACGCAATTTGGTAAGCGTAGCAGCAGCCGAATAGGTAATATTGGATCGGCTGGTTTTGCCATTGAACTGATCGGCAGCCATCAAGATAGGATATTCCGAACGAAAAAGGACGGATGAGCCAGTGTGGCCGTCGGATTCCTTAGCGAAATGAGCCGCCTTAGGCAGCTGGCCAAGCCCGGCAATGCGGTGCCCATTGGCCAGTTGCCCCACTAAAGCCCCGAACGCAGAATAGCTAAGCACAGCGTTGGATGGGGCCGAAGAAATGAGCATAAGCGAAGGGTTGAGGTTCGGTTTGCGAATTCTAATGTACATACATTCAATTAATTTTTCTAGTTCGAACTGCTATAGTCGGTAGCTAAAATCAACTACCGCCCCAATCTGCCGTATTATAGGCTAACCCCTTTACTTGCCTTGTATATACTTGTACCCAACTCATGAAAACTTCCTTTTTGCCTCGAATTCTGCTCCTGGGGGGCATTTTTGCTGTTTCGCTTACTAGCTGCAGCACCGGCACTGACCCTGGCGAAACCAATGTGGAAAGCGGCTCCGCGAAAGAGCAGGTAAATGAAAATAAATCGGACGCCAACGACCCCGACGATAAACTTTACACGACTTCTGATGCTGCGACCAACGGAGCTACGGCCGATACCTCTACTGTAAAAACCGGTAAACAAGTGTATGATGAAGCCGATGACCGCCGCGACGAAAACGTGGATGGCAAGGCCGGCCCACAGTAATCAGGACCGCATAAAAAAGCCCCCCAGACAATTCTGGGGGGCTTTTTTATTGAGTTAAATATACCTTGTTAATAAAACACAAAGCTGTTCGGGCCTATGTTCACGCCAAATGAATCGATGGCCATGCCGGTAGGCTGATAGCGGATAACCTTGCCTGTGGTGGTAAATGGGGCAATCGATCCGTAAATCGTGTTGTCCTGCGGATCGATGCCTAAGCCGTAGAAGTTACGACGCACAAGAGGTGTGGCGGGCAACGTAGTAGCGGTTGCGTTAAGCTGATATACGGCGCTCCGATAGCTATAATATAGCTGGTCCTTAGCCGCATTGATCACCAGATTGCTGGGGCCGCCGCTAGGGAAAGGTAGTACTGTTTGGTTGGTTGGGCTGCCCGGCGCAAAGCGTATCAAACTGCCGTTGGTAGAAGAAACCACGGCAAACGTAGGTGCCGGACCATAGCGCGTAATACCAGCGCAGGCCACCCAAAGGTTACCACTTTTGTCCTGCACTATACTAGTAGGGCCGTCCTGTACCTGAATGGTGGTTTCTATTACGTCAGAAGTGGGGTTGATAACGCTGACAGTGTTTTCATCTGAGTTGGCGACGTACAAGCGGCCATTAGCCAAAAGCAGCTGCTCGGGCTGCCGGCCTACCGGAATAGACTTGGTTACGGTATTCGTGCGCAGATCTATAACGGCCACTCGGCCCGGCTTGCCGCGCTCAATCCACTCGGTGAGGTAAGCTTTCGATGAGCTTACGGCTACGAGGTAGCGTGGCTGCTGCAATCGGTCGATGGTGGCTACCTGCTTAAAGTCGGCCATAGTCACTACTTCTACCTTGCCAGTGGCATTTACCACAATGTAGCCCTGGTCGCCAACTACCGTCATCGACTGCACCACATCGCCCAGAATGCGGCCATTGACTTTGGTAAACAGGTTATTATCAACAACCGTCTTAGACGTTTTGCTGAATAAGCTGATGGCACCGTTGGGCGTATTAAACTGACCCTCGTTCACGACATATACGTTGGACCCGTTGCCAGCAGGCGCGGGCGGACCGGTAAGCGGACCATCACTCTCTGGGTCGCAGCCAATGAGGGTAAGCGCGCCGACGCCCGTGAGCAGGGTGCGCGTGAAGAAAGAGGAAAGGCGGAGTTGGAACATATAATAAAAGAGTAAAAAGAAAGGAATCTTGATTAGCGCCAAGTGAGGCGGAGGCTGAGCGCGACGTTGCGCGGCGGCATGGCCCGGTAGGCATATACCTGGTAGTTCCGGTTGGTTAGATTGAAGCCTTGCGCCAGCACCGTCACGGCCCAGGTAGGCGTAATAGCCAGTGTTCGGCCCAGGCTGGCGTTAAGCAGGGTATAAGACGGCAGGAAATCGACGGCGGAAGCGTCGGTGTAGCGGTAGCCGGTGAAGGTGAGACCAGTGGTAAGCTGCCATTTGTGCCAGCTCTGATCCGTGGTAAAGGCAAACGAATGCAGCGGCACGTAAGGCAACTGCCGGCCCACCGGGTCAGGATCTTCAGCGCGGCCTTTCACCTTTTCCGACTGCGTAAAACCGTAAGCCGCCCGCGCCGTGAGCGAATAAGCCCCCCAATGACCAGTCAGCTGCGAACTGGCTTCTACACCCCGGGCACGCACTTGGCGCAGGTTGCGCGGCGTGTAGTCGCCTTGGGTATTCGGCAACCATTGCACCCAGTCGTCTACTACTTGGTAGTAAGCCGTGAGTTCTGTTTGGAGGTTCCAGGGGACATTTTTGGTGAACTGATGCCGCAGGCCAGCCTCATAGCCAAGGCCGTTTTCGGGGCGAAGATTCGGGTCGCCGGTACGCCAGAAACGCTCGTTCAGGGTGGGCGCGCGGTAGCTGCGTGAGGCGCTTGCTTTCAGGGATACTTGTTGAGCAGAAGTTTGCCAAAACTGCCATTCGGCCCCTACGGTAGGGGCAAGCGGCGGTCGGCGGCCCGATATAAACGCTTGCCTTAGGTTAGCTGTGAGCTGCAAGCGAGGAATAGGGTCGTAGCGTAGCAGCCCAAAGCCCGAAAATCGGTTTTCGGACACTGAACGGCCGTAGCCATCTACTTCAGCCGCGAAGTGCTGGGCTTCACCACCAAGTCGCAGACTCGCTTTTGAGTTGAAAGTGACTGTGTGCTCGGCCTGTGCCTGCGTGGTGCGAACCCGCGAATTGCTTGTCAGGTCGTCGTTTCGGTAATCAATAACGTCCTCAAACCACGCCACCCGCACCGCCGACTCATGACGCCCGGAGGCTACGTGGCGGTAGCCGGCCAGCAGGCGACGGCTTTGGTCTCGCTCACGAGCGTGGTTGTTGCCTGAACCAATGGCCGGCTGAAGCTGCCGGTCGGCATCCGTGAGCCAGATAGCCGCCATTAGCTCGCCACGCTCACCCAGACGGAGAGTGGCGTCCTGGCTTAGATTCCATTGGCGCACCGCCGCATTCTGCTGGTGCCGGCGCACCAAACCTGTTATTTCGGGTGAGTTGTAAGGGAAATCATTTCGGGCTTCGCGGTAGGAGGCTGCTGTACGTACAGCTACCTTTTGATTGCTGAAGCGCCCTTCCACGCTGCCCGCGCCCAAGCCATACTGACCCGCATCCAGCTGGGCACTTACCTGTGGGCCTGCCCCCCAGCGAATAGGCGAGGAAAGTAGTACGGTGCCGCCCACAGCGCCGGTGCCATACGTAGCGCCAGCCGGCCCATGCTGCACATCGATGCGAGTGTTGGCCCCAGCAGGTAAGAGGGCAAAATCAGCCTCTCCTAGCGAGGGCAAGTTGATGTTGAAGCCATTCCACAGCACGGCCGTGTGCCTAGCCGATGTGCCCCGAATTGTAATAGAAGACAGTTGCCCAGGCCCGTAATTCTTGATAAACAGAGGCGTGCGCGCCGCCAATACATCGGTAAGTGTGCCCGTGCGGTACTGACTTAAGGCCAGCGAGTCGATAGAGGTAAGGCGGCTGCCCACAGCAAACCGGCCAGGGCGTGCGGCTTGTACCCGCACATCAGGAAGCAGTTGGACGGTGGAAAGCCGACTGGAATCGGAAGGTGAGCTGCCGGTGGGAGTAGCTTGCTGAGCCTGACTAGGAAAGGCACTGAAAAAGCCCCCCAGTAGTCCCAAAGCCGATAGTGGCCTAAGCAGCAAGCGCCGCCAAGATATAGATGTACGCATAATCCGAACTAAATTTTCGGTTTAGGAAAATTCAGTTCAAAACCTCGCATAAGTCCTCCTAAAGCAGGAAAACTACCGCGAAGCCGAGGCCGAAAACAGGGAAACCGGCCGCCCAAAGCGGCCACTGCATTCGTTCTCCGCCCTTCCTCCGAAAGCGCTGAACATTAAACTTGTACAGGCAGGTCTCCTGGCTTGCTTCGAGTGGCGCCGCCTTCCCATTTCTCGAACTTCTGCTAGAGCACAAGCTTTCAGCGAAACAGTGGCAGGGGGATTGGCCCACCCTCCTTTGAAGCGTACAGTTGCGGGGACAGCTCCCGATTTGAACGGGATTCCCTTTTCAGCCTCGCCCCACAATCGGGGTCTGGCCACCTATAACAGCACAAAGATAGCGGCATTCGGTCGAATACAACGCGTATCATGTCAGGCGGAAGGTAATGAAGGCGAGTAAAAACTCGTCGGTAGTCGTATAGAAGCTTAAATGACCCTTCAGTTTAGATAATGGCCACCAAATTGCCCCCCAGCTTCTACCGTCGTCCCGACCCGGTCCAGATTGCCCGCGAACTGCTCGGTAAGCATGTATTTTCAAACCTTAATGGCGAGCTAACCGGTGGCCGCATCGTGGAGGCTGAAGCATATTCCCACGTCGGTGACCAGTCACTCACCATGCACATCAAGCGTCGCGGAGCCCACTCGCAAGCTTTATTGGAGCCAGGTGGGTGTGCTTACCTCTACCAAGTATATCAGCGGCATACCTTATTCAACATCAGCACCAATGGGGTGGAAAAGCCCGATACAGTGCTCATTCGGGCTTTTGAGCCGTTGCAGGGAATAGAAATCATGCTACAGCGACGAGGGCAGACGACAGTCTCACCGAAGCTTACTGCTGGTCCGGGCTTGCTTACGCAGGCGCTTGGTATCACGCCTGCCCTTACCGGTGCGGATTTGCAAGGCGATGTGCTATGGTTAGAAGATCATGGCGAAACAGTACCTGAAGAACAGGTAAAAAGAAGCGCCCGCGTCGGGCTGGCCTATGCTGGCGACGAAGCCGCTAACCTGCCTTGGCGCTTTCGCATCATTGGCAACCCGTGGACCAGCAAAGCCTCATAGTCATGTACTAACGCAGTAACAATTCTTAGAATCTAAAAAAGCCCCCGGACTAGTTCTGGGGGCTTTTTTAGGATGATTATATCGGCTAATTTGTTTCCGTCAACTCAACCAGTCAGAAAAGTCTGCGGTTTGGCTTTTCTCGCAGACTAGCACCATCAGACGGCCGCGCAGATCGGTGGTAGCAAACAGGTAAGTGTCACCGCCTTCCCGAATACCTGTACGCAGGCGAAACTCAGCTACTGAGTCCGGGAAGTTGCGTGTTGTGACGTGGGCGCGCGTCTCGGGGCCAAGGTGGGGAGAAGGGCGTCACGGTCGTAGCGCTCGGTGGCTCGAATACGGAAAATACGGCCTGGGAAGTCGGGCCGAAGCGTATCGGCCGTATATAAGTGGCTATGCTGGTGAAGCTTCAGTAGCTCAAAAGCCGTTCCTATACTTTTGAAGCCTCCCGCCTTCAGAACCGCTACGTTGGGCTCGTATAAGTACTGTTGAGGCTCAGCGTAGCGTGGTATCGCACGCGCCTCCCGGGCCTTGTTTAGTCGGAACTCCTGCTGCTCCCCATTGCGCAATAAATTGACGGTAAACCGCTCCGGGTCTATTGCTGCCTCAGGGCCAAGCTCGTACAACACCTCTTTGCACTCATTATCAACAGCTACTACCCACAGGCGGCGCACTTGCCTAAGCTCGCTCAGTGCCTGCTCAATATCAAGCATGGGCGAGGTTTTGAGCAGTACCCGCCGGCTTTTATGAAGTAGCAAAGGCAACAGACGCAATACATCCGGCTCGCAGTCCTGGAGGCGGAATATCTTGCGGGCTGCTGTATCGCGCCGGGCTGGATCGAGGTAAATCCAGTCGAACGTATCGGGCGTGTTTTTAAGGAAATTTACGGCTTCGCTGGCATGGCACTGCACATTATGAATACCCAATTGTGCCAGATTATACTCTACTACGGCTACTAATTTTGCGTCGCGCTCAACATAATGCACCTCCGGTATCCGGGTAGCAAAATACGTGGCATCAACTCCAAAGCCACCGGTTAAGTCGGCTAGGCGTTGGCCACTTACAAGGCTGGCTTTAAAGGCTGCAGCGCGGGCTGAGGATGCTTGCTCGACGGAAACTGCGCTCGGAAAAATCAGGTCAGGATTATCGGCCCAAGCGGGGATTTTCGTGCGGGCTTTCTGGCGCGCCTGAATCTGGCGTACCAAGTCGGGCACGGGCAGGCCCGGAAAGCGTCGAGCCTGAAGGGCAAGTTGGGCGGGGTCGTGGTGCAGGTGGTCGGCAACGTACTGCCGAGCCGCGTCGGGCAGCGGAAAGTCCATGGCTATGCTTACGCAAAAACTGGCTCTTTAGCGCAATCTAGCGCAAATTCCAGCGCAATGCGAGCTGAGGTTGGCCAGTAGGAGCCGCCGTAAGACCTACAGCCGTGGGCGATACACGCTGGAAAAGGCTCCCCCGCGCTGCTGGCCAGCCAGCATTATGAGCTTCTACTGCGCGCTGAAAATGGGTATTAGTGTTACGGCTAATGAATACGTTTGCCAGCAAACTGGCAGCGGCCACCCCAATAGCCACCTTCTGCGGATTGCTAAAATAACGCTGCTCGCCTTCGCCAGCCAGCACCTGCTGACCATAGAATCCTAAGGCACCCACAAAGGTCAGACGCTCCGCCAAAAACAGCCATTTCTGCTGCCGGTAGCTATTTAAGTGCTCCAAAGCCTGGGTGTTACCGGCCAAATAAGGACGCAAGCGCTGCCCAAAAAAGCCAGCATTCTGGTACTCATTTGTGCCCTGGGGGGCAAAATAGAAGTTCTTTTGAGAGCCGTTCAAGCCACGGCCTTGGTCCTCGGGGCTGAGGCGTAAAATGGTAGGCGTTTGCTGGGCTTGTGCAACACTAAATACTAGCAAGAAGCTGAGCAATAAGGCAAAAGAACGAAAAGGATGCATATTCATAGGAGCAGTAAGCAGCAATAGGTAGGGAAAGGTAATTGACTACAGGGCGGCGGAATTAGTTCAGTGAGAGCAAAATCTTTCAACCGCTAACTCAACAAAAGGGCCAAGCTCTACGTTCTGAGGCCAGTTTACTTAGGTTCCACATTTAATTTGCTTATGACAACTCTCGCAACTGCTTTTCGCCGCTACCTCCTGCTGGCTGCAATGCCTGCCGCCGCGCTAGCCTTCTCCGGCTGCGGCGACGATGATGACAATGGTCCGGGTAATGGCCGAGTAATGGCTGTACACGCTGCTGCCTCCGCCAACGTGCGCGTAAAAGTGCTGATCAATAATTCGGAAGTAGGTCAGCTTAACTATGGCCAGAATTCGAGCTACCTGAACGCTCCAGCTGGCGCACAGGAAGTAAAGATTAACGTTGCTGCTTCCGACCAGAACGCTGCAACGCAGACCGTTACTATTGAGCGCGATAAGAATCAGTCACTGTTCGCCTACGCTCCCAGCACGACTGCGAATGCAGTTGCTCTGCTCGCGGTATCCGATGATTTGACGGCTCCGACAGCAGGAAAGGCCAAAATTCGGTTGGTTCATCTGGGCCAGGGTGCTCCTAGCCCCGTAAACTTGGCGCAGGCTTCGGCATCGGGCGCTCCGGTGAACGTTATTCCTACGGTAGCATTTCCGACGGCTTCAGCTTTTGTAGAGATAACGCCCGGTGATTACAACTTTGTAGTGACGAACAGCACCAATGCCACGGTAACCTCAGTAGGCAACGGCACGGGCGCAGGTACCGGCACCCGGAACTATGCGGTCGGCAAAATTTACACCGTGCTTGTACGCGGCGTAGCCAGCAGCCTCGATCAAACCTTGCAGCCCAAAGCAACGGTAATTGAGAATAACTAGCTCAGCAGCAGCTACTAATTAGCTCTAAAAGAACCTGTTCCTTATCGGAGCAGGTTCTTTGTTTTTCATCTCCAACTAACAATTTGATTACCTTTGCAGTTGAATAGCAAAAAAACACTATATCATGGTTGATACGACCTACGTTCCTTACAAAGTAAAAGACATGTCGCTGGCCGAATGGGGCCGCAAAGAAATCCGTTTGGCGGAGGCTGAAATGCCGGGCCTGATGGCTTTGCGCGAAGAGTTTGGCGCTTCGCAGCCGCTGAAAGGTGCCCGCATTGCTGGCTGCCTGCACATGACTATCCAAACCGCCGTACTCATCGAGACGCTTATCGCGCTGGGTGCTGACGTAACTTGGTCATCGTGCAATATCTTCTCTACCCAAGACCACGCTGCCGCTGCTATTGCTGCTGCGGGCATCCCGGTCTATGCCTGGAAGGGTATGAATGAAGAGGAGTTCAACTGGTGCATCGAGCAGACCCTGTATTTCGGTGCAGATCGTCAGCCCCTGAACATGATTCTGGACGATGGTGGCGACCTGACCAACATGGTCCTCAACAACTTCCCTGAGTTGGCTGCTGGCATCAAAGGCATTTCTGAGGAAACCACTACCGGCGTATTGCGCCTCTTGGATCGGGTGAAGAATGGCAGCCTGCTCATGCCTGCCTTCAACATCAATGACTCTGTGACCAAGTCGAAGTTCGACAATAAGTATGGTTGCAAGGAGTCGGCAGTAGACGCTATCCGTCGGGCAACTGACGTAATGATGGCCGGCAAAATTGCTGTTGTAGCTGGCTACGGTGACGTAGGAAAAGGTACGGCTGCTTCGTTGCGCGGTGCTGGTGCTCGCGTTATCGTTACCGAGATTGACCCAATTTGCGCACTGCAGGCTGCTATGGACGGCTACGCGGTGAAGAAGATGTCGAACGCCATCAAAGAGGCCGACATCGTGGTAACGGCTACCGGCAACTGCGATATCATTACTGAGGAGCATTTCCGCGCTCTGAAGGACAAGGCTATCGTTTGCAACATCGGTCACTTCGACGATGAGATTGATATGGCTTGGCTCAATGGCAACTATGGCCACACCAAAGACACAGTAAAGCCCCAGGTTGACTTGTACAACATCGACGGCAAAGAGGTCATCATCTTGGCCGAAGGCCGCTTGGTGAACTTGGGTTGCGCTACTGGCCACCCTTCATTCGTGATGTCGAACTCGTTCACCAATCAGGTATTGGCGCAGCTAGAGTTGTGGCAGAACGCTGACCAGTACGAGAACAAAGTATACACGCTGCCTAAGCACCTTGATGAGAAAGTAGCTTATCTGCACTTGGCTAAAATCGGTGTAGAATTAGATGAGTTACGGCCGAAGCAGGCTCAGTACATCGGTGTAGATGTACAAGGCCCGTTCAAGTCGGACCTGTACCGCTACTAGGATTCGATTTTAATTAATAAAAAAGCCCCCAGACATTGTCTGGGGGCTTTTTGTTGTTTTAATACGTTCTGCCAAAACCATTATACCTGCTGTGCCTTCTTATTAGAGCATTATAGATTTAACAGAAAAGGCCAGCGCTATGCAATCATTACAGATATTTGCCCCCCATGCCCCTTTCTCTCTCCGTCGTCATTATTACGTTCAATGAAGAGCGCAACATCGGCCGTTGTCTGGATGCACTTAGCGACATTGCCGATGAGGTAGTAGTAGTTGATTCCTTCTCGACGGATAAAACGGTGAGGATCTGCGAGAGTCGGCAGGCCCGGGTTGTTCAGCAGGCTTTTGCCGGCTACGTGGAGCAGAAGAATTTTGCCACGGCCCAAGCTCGCTTTGATTATGTGCTCCAACTCGATGCCGATGAGGTGCTGACGGAGGAACTGCGCCAAAGCATTCGGGAAGCGAAACAGAATTGGCAGGGTGCGGGCTACACCTTAGCTCGGCTCACCAACTATTGCGGTACCTGGGTGCGCCACGGTGGCTGGTACCCCGACCGTAAGTTGCGTCTCTACGACCGGCGCTTGGGGCGTTGGACTGGCTTGCTCCTGCACGAGCGCTACGAAGTGACTGTGGGGCAACATGTCGGTGCATTATCGGGCGACTTACTCCATTACTCTTACGATTCGGTAGCACAACACGTCGCGCAACTCAACCGTTTTACCAGCATCGCAGCTGAGGAACTGGCGCTTCGTGGAAAGCAAAACGCCACGCTTTTTCATCTGCTACTCAAGCCTATTTGGAAGTTCGTGCACGGCTATTTTCTGCGTTTGGGCTTTCTCGATGGGTTTGCTGGCCTGTGCATTGCGAGCATTTCTGCGGGGGGCGTTTTTTTAAAATACGCCAAGCTGCGTACTCAGTCTACACCTTCCGCTAAATGAAAACCTTTCTGGTAAGCCGGACAGATGCCATTGGCGATGTGGTACTGACCTTGCCCGTTTGCGGGCAGTTGAAGCGCTTGTTTCCGGGGTGCCGGGTCGTGTTAATTGGCCGCACGTACACACAGGCCGTAGCGGAATCCTGTCCGCAGGTGGATGGGTTTATCAATGTGGATGAACTACTAAAAAAGCCCCCCAGCGCACAAATTGAGCTGCTTAAAGCAGAAGGGGCTACCGCCATTCTTCACGTTTTCCCCAACAAAGCTGTAGCCCGGTTGGCGCAGCAAGCGGATATTCCTGTGCGTATTGGCACGCGCAACCGCTGGTTTCATTGGCTGACTTGCAATCGGTTGGTGGCTCTGAGTCGCCGCCATTCTCCTTTGCATGAAGCTCAACTGAATCTTCGTTTGCTGGGTCCGCTTGCTGCTTCAACTGATGATTTGCCATTGGCCGAGGTAGCGACTTTAAGTAAGCTGCAGCCAACTGAGCTACTGGGGGGCTTTTTTCAACAACTGCTTCAAAATCGTAAAGCGGGCCAGCTCAATATCATTTTGCATCCCAGTTCCCGGGGTAGTGCGCGCGAATGGGGCCTCGATCATTTTGGCACTTTAGCACAGCTACTACATGAGGCCGGGCATCGCGTGTTTATTACGGGCACCGCGGCCGACGGTGAAATGCTGCGTCCGTGGCTGACTGCCCATGCTGCCGCACTTACCGCCGATCTAACCGGACAACTCTCTCTGCCCCAGCTTCTGGCATTCATTCACGCGGCCGATGGGTTGGTAGCGGCCAGCACGGGGCCTCTACATCTGGCCGCTGCGCTGGGCCGACACGCACTAGGAATTTATCCACCCCTGCGACCTACGGACCCGGGTCGGTGGGCGCCACTTGGGCCTCATACCGAGTACCTCGTGTTTGACCGTCCCAACTGTACCGATTGCCGGGCGCAGCCCGCAGCGTGCACTTGCATACGTGCTATTCAGCCAGCGCAAGTGTTGGCACGTATTTCGGGGTGGCAACCGTTAGCTAGTCCCGCATCCTGATATTTTGGCGCTAATATCTCATTCTGCTCCTCCTACTTCCTCGTTGTCACGCTTGCGGCAAGTATGGCAACAAGGCCGCGTATCGCAATACTTGCTGCTGCTAGCTTGTGTGGCTGGGGTAGCTGGGCTTTTTGCTTCACGGGCACTAGTCGCCCTGAGCCCACTGGTAGGCGTGGCCGCTGCCCTAGCAAACCCCAAAGCACAACTAGCCTTAGTACCATGGCTGCGCAATAAATCAGCTTGGGGCTTAGCACTGCTGTATCTATTGTTAGTAGTGAGTGGCTTGTATACCGAGGATTGGCCGGTTTGGAAGCACCAGATATATCGGCAGCTTCCCTTGATAGGAGTACCGCTGGCTTTTGCTTTAGCTGTACCACTGAGCGCCCAGCAGCGCTACGCCGTCGGTTGTTTGTTTGTAGCTGGAGCGTCACTAGTAGGTGGTGCTACGGTTATTCGTTATCTGCTCAACCCGCTGGCCAACAATGAGTTGATTATGATGGGTCAAAACACGGCTTCCGTAACGGGTATTTTTCACATTCATTTTGGCCTGATGCTGGCCTTGGCTGCTTATTTCGGTCCATTATTAAGCAGTAGCAGATATGCGGGAAAAGTAGCGCAGGGGCTACTAATTCTGGGGGCATTTCGGCGGCCGTAGCGCTACACGTTCTAGCTTATCGGACGGGGTTGCTAGTGCTCTATGCCGCTTTATTGGTAAATGGGGTCTTTCTTATTGTAAAGCAGCGGCGTTACCTGTTGGGGGGCATTTTGTTGGCTTTTCTGCTCATTGCGCCTTTCCTAACCTATAACCTCCTAACTTCTTTCCGCTACCGGGTGCTAGGTACAGCCTATGATATAGCGCAGTTCTCCGCGGACCGGGATATCAACGATTTTTCCGTGTCGCAGCGCTTTGCAGCCTGGGAAACGGCCCGCGTCATTACCACTTTCCGGCCGTGGGTGGGCGTAGGCATAGCCGATGTGCGGGCTGAGATGATGCGCCAATACGAATGGCGCGACTATGGCCTATCACCCGCCAACCGCGTCATGATCCATAATCAGTACCTGCACTACTTGGTAGGCGGTGGCGTAATCGGATTATTTCTTTGGCTACTGGTTCTGCTTGGACCGCTGGCGCAACCTAGTTTACGTAGAAACCCGTACGTGATACATTTCCTGGTTGTAATGGGCACCGGAATGCTGGTTGATTCACTGCTGGAGCTCCAAATCGGCTTCAACTTGTTCGTGTTTCTTTACAGCTTTCTAGTGGTGGCCGGCGAGCGGCACAGCCAAACGGCTGCCGCAAACCTTCCCTGAGCGAATAGGTATAGTAGTATACGTTTCTTGGCTGATTGTCCTTTTTTGGTGATATTCGGCCGTAATTTTAGCCTCCATGAGCGATTCTCCCGAACGGGTACCCAAGCTGAGCAAGGAAGAAAAAGACCGGCGGTTTCAGGCCGAACTGATGCCGGTGCTCGACCCGCTCTACAACTTTGCCTACCGCCTTACTCTCGACGAAGACGATGCGAACGACCTCGTGCAGGAGACCTATTTAAAGGCCTATCGTTTCTTTGAGTACTTCGAACAGGGAACCAACGCGAAAGCGTGGCTGTTTCGCATCCTGAAAAACTCGTTCATAAACGACTTCCGAAAAAAGAGCAAGCAACCCGCCAAAGTCGACTACAGCGAAATTGAGGGTTACTATAATACGGAAGATGTAGAGGCCGAGGGCGACGTGGGAAGCACGTCGTCGGATATGCGGCAGCAGTCTGTGCGTGACCTCATCGGCGATGAGGTAGCCAGCGCGCTCAACTCGCTGCCCGTAGATTTCCGCACCGTCATTATTCTCTGTGATCTGGAAGGGTTTACTTATGAAGAAATGGCTAAGGTGCTGGATATCCCGATCGGTACAGTGCGTTCCCGTTTGCACCGGGCCCGCAACTTCCTGAAAGAAAAATTAGAAAAATACGCTAAATCAATGGGCTATGGCAACGAACAAGAAAACGACGCTGACGCTCTTCTCACCGACGAAGATTAATAACAATATTTCTGGCTCCCTTATGGAAACTACTTCTACCACAGCCCCCAACCAGCAAGTCGCCGCTTCTGGTCCTGATTGCGAACGTGTGAACACGATTCTCGACCAAATTATTGTTGGGCAGGATCCTAACGAGGAGGATGAAGAATATTTCATTAATTACGCCGAAGACTGCTCTCCTTGCTTCGATAGCATTGATAAACAGCAGGTTTTCGTTGATTTTATTAATGAGAAAGTAGGTCGTAAGGGTGCTCCTTCTTCCCTTCCCCACACTATCATGGCGAGAGTTCAGGCAGAAATGGCCTAATTTCGCCTCATGCAGGGTAAAATCATCGTGTTTTCGGCCCCTTCCGGAGCCGGCAAAACTACTATAGTCCATCGGCTGCTGGAGCGGATTCCAGAGCTAAGCTTTTCGATTTCAGCCTGTACCCGCGATAGGCGTGGCCGCACGGAGGCGAATGGCAAAGACTATTACTTTATCTCCGTTCAGGAATTTCAGGAGAAAATCCGCCACGATGAATTTGTCGAGTGGGAAGAGGTATATGAGGGCGCTTTTTACGGCACCCTCAAATCTGAGATTGAACGCATCTGGGAGAGTGGTAAACACGCTGTCTTGGATGTTGACGTCAAAGGAGGGTTGAGTATCAAAGAGTTTTACAAAGACCGCGCATTAGCGGTTTTCGTAAAACCACCTTCGCTGGAAATTCTAGAAGAGCGGCTAAAATCGCGTGCTACCGACTCCGCGGCCAGTATATCGGCTCGATTGTATAAGGCAAACTTCGAACTTACATTCGAGGACCGCTTTGACGTAACCATCGTCAATGATGACCTTGATGAGGCAATGGCGCAAGCTCAAAAGCTGGTACGTGAGTTTATAACTGCCGAACCTGCTATTCTGTGAGTTTAGTAGCAGAGCAAGAGCATAAAAAGGTAGGATTGCTTTTTGGCTCTTTCAATCCTGTTCATACCGGCCACCTCATTTTGGCGCATTTTATGGCCACCCACACCGATCTAGATGCGGTGTGGTTGGTGGTATCGCCCCAGAGCCCCTTCAAAGTCGGTCAGGAAATGTTGCCTGAAGGGGAACGACTAGCGCTAGTCGAGTTGGCTATTGCTGGCAATGACCGACTGCGGGCTTTAGATATCGAGGCGCACATGCCGAAGCCCAGCTATACAATTGATACGCTCGACGAGTTAGTTCGACGTTATCCGCAACATCGCTTTGTGTTGCTAATGGGCGAAGATAATCTGCCCGATTTACCGCGCTGGAAACAAGCAGACCGCATTCTGGCCGAACATGAGGTATATGTGTATCCGCGGCCCGATGTGGATTCCACAGAACTGAAAGTGCACCCCAGCGTGCGCGTAGTAGAGGCGCCTCTACTTGATATCTCCGCCACGTTTATCCGTGATTGTGTGCGGGGGGCAAATCTATTCGCTATCTGGTCCCTGAAGCAGTAGAAGATAGAATAATGGCAGCTGGTTATTGGCAGCAATAATAAAAAAGCCCCCAGATTAGTCTGGGAGGCTTTTTTATCAAAAGCGACAGAAATCAAACCGTCATAATTTCGGCTTCCTTCTTACTCATCAAATCATCAATTTTGGTGATATAGCTGTCGGTAGCTTTCTGAACTTTAGCTTCAGCGTCCTTCACTGCGTCTTCCGCAGCGCCCTCTTTCAGCAGCTTGCGCAACGACTCGTTCACGTCTTTGCGAATACCACGGATGCGTACTTTACCACCTTCCGACTCGTTTTTCACCTGTTTCACTAGGTCGCGGCGGCGCTCCTCCGTCATCGGCGGAATGTTCAGGCGAACACCTTCCGCATCTGACTGTGGATTAAGGCCTAAGTCACTGTTCTTAATAGCCTTTACGATTTCACCAACAATATTTTTTTCCCACGCTTTGATATAAAGTGAACGAGCATCGGGGCGGAAATATTTGCTACTTGACTAATGGGAGTAGGCGTACCATAATAATCAACCCGGATGCCTTCAAGCATAGCCGGTGAGGCCTTGCCAGCCCGTATGCGACTCAGCTCCAAGTTGGTGTGCTGCAGAGCCTTACCCATTGATTCCTCCGCCTCGCTCAGATAAAACTGAATTTCTTCGTCCATTGTGAAAATATGTAAATGTTAAAAGTTGAGTTCTGAAGAAGAACTGCGAATTAATTAGGCAGTTATTATTCAGAACTCATGATGTCAGGTGTGCGAATTGTTACGCTGGTAAATTAAGGTTAGGTTGTAGGCTGCTGTGCTTGGCATCCAAAATTTGCCCCCCAGCGCCTTCCATCGACACGCGCGTACCGATGTTCTCGCCATCGATTAACCGCTGCAAGTTGCCGGTTTTGTTCATATCGAATACAACGATGGGCAGATTGTTTTCCTTGCAGAGCGTGAACGCAGTCATGTCCATCACGTTCAGGTTCTTCTCTATCACCTCATCAAATGAGATTTCGGGGAAGCGCACAGCAGAAGGGTCTTTCTCTGGATCGGCCGAGTAAATGCCGTCTACGCGAGTCCCTTTTAGTACCACGTCGGCCTCAATCTCGATGGCTCGCAACGAAGCCGCCGAGTCGGTTGTGAAGTAGGGTGAGCCGATACCAGCTCCGAAAATAACGACGCGGCCTTTTTCTAAATGCCGCAGAGCACGCCGCCGGATGTACGGCTCGCATACCTGCTGAATAGTAAGACCGGAAAGCAGGCGAGTATTCACCTCAAGCTTTTCAAGGGCGCTCTGCAAGGCCATTGAGTTGATAACCGTGGCTAGCATGCCCATATAGTCACCCTGAACGCGGTCGAGACCAAAGGTTTCGGCCTGCACGCCCCGGAAGATATTGCCGCCACCAATTACTACCGCTAACTGCGTACCAGTAGCCGCCACAGCCTTTATTTCTTCAGCGTACTGCATCAGTCGAGTGGCGTCGATACCGTATTGCTGTTGGCCCATCAGCGCCTCACCGCTTAGCTTGAGCAGAATTCGTTTGTACTTCAAAGTGGTGGAAGTTGGTGAATAAGATGCTTACAAAAATGGGTAGCTTCTACTACCCATTCCAAACGCATTTATGTGAACTGTACGAGCACTTGGCCCTTCTGCACGTTATCGCGCAAATTTATTTTAATGGCACCAATCGTAACGTCGCTTGGGGCTTTTAGGATGTTCTCCATTTTCATCGCCTCTAATACCAGAAGCGGCTCACCCTTTTGTACCGTTTGGCCGGGCTCTACCCGAATATCCACGATCAGACCGGGCATTGGGGCTTTTAATTCGTGCACTTTGTTGGCCGCGGCATTGCTCATGCCTAGCTTATCAAGTAGCAGGTCGAAGCGGTCTTTAGCCTGCACCTCTACGAGCCGATTGTTCAGCTTTAGTTGGAGGGTTTTAGCTGCATTATCAATAGTGATTAGCTCAGCAGAATAGGAGCGCCCTTCATAAAGTATGTGATAGCGACCAGAACCTAACGGTACGATATCCCAATTAAATGGCTCGTTATCTACGCTAATAGAGCCGTTGGCTTGGTACTCAATGTCCCATACTTGATTGGGGCCGGTGCGTACTTGCAGCATAGGGGAGGGGCGGTAAAAGACGGAAAGGGGCTTAAAGATAGGCCAAATCTGAAATAATTTCGGAACTTTAGCCATCCTTTCCTTATTGCCACCCAGCATGAAATACTCGGTCCTCGGCGCTCTTAGCCTGGTCCTTACGTGTCACTTCGGGGCTCCGGCTCAGGCGGTGAAATCTAATAAGCCGGCGGCCAATAAGGCTGCTGTGAACAAAAAAGCTTCTTCTACTGCTTCCTCGCCAGCCGCTCAGACGGCTCCAGTTGCCCCATTGGTAGTACCTTCTTGGCTACCTCCTACCAATCCTGTTCAGCCATCAGCTACTATCATCACCGACGTACTTGATACGAAGCTCGATGTGCGGTTTGATTGGGCCAAACAACAGTTGCTTGGCACTGCTTTGCTCACGCTCCGTCCCCATTTCTATCCCCAGAACCAAGTTGTCCTCGACGCCAAAGGCTTTGATATCAAAAATGTGCGTTTGGTTACGGGCAATAAAGACAAGACGCTCACTTACGGCTACGACAAGCGCAAACTGACGATCAATCTCGACCGGCAGTACACGCGCTCCGAGACATATCAAGTCCGTATCAACTACATCGCTAAGCCTAATGAACTACCTGCGAATGGTAGCGCCGCTATTACCTCCGATAAGGGCTTATACTTCGTAAACCCGCTCGGCACTGAGAAAAATAAGCCTAAGCAAATCTGGACGCAGGGGGAGACTGAGGCTAACTCGTGTTGGTTTCCGACTATTGATAAGCCAAATCAGCGGATGACCCAGGAAATTGCCATGACAGTGGAGGCGCAGTACAAAACGCTTTCGAATGGTCTGCTGATTTCCTCCAAGAAGAACTCCGATGGTACCCGCACCGATGTCTGGAAACAGTCATTACCCGCTGCGCCTTATTTGACCATGATGGCCGTCGGTAGTTTTGCTGTGGTAAGCGACACTTGGAGAGGCAAAGCAGTAGATTATTACGTCGATCCACAGTATCAAAGCACGGCTAAGGCAGTATTTGGGAATACGCCCGAAATGATGGAGTTCTACTCCCAGAAACTTGGTGTTGACTTTCCGTGGGAGAAGTACTCTCAAATCGCTGTGCATGATTTCGTGTCAGGAGCGATGGAAAACACGACTGCTGTTACGTTCGAACAGTCCATCGTACAACAGTCGGCCCGTGATATTCAGGACATGAATTACGATGCCGAGTCGACTATTACCCACGAGCTATTCCACCATTGGTTTGGTGACTACGTTACGAGCGAGTCATGGGCCAATTTGCCGCTCAATGAGTCGTTCGCCGATTATTCGGAGTTTTTGTGGGCTGAACACAAATATGGCGCTGATGCCGCCGCCTTAGTACAGCAGAAAAGCCTAGGTCAATATTTAGACGAAGCAAGAAGTAAGCGCGAACCACTTGTGCGCTATCAATATGCTAGCCAAGAAGATATGTTTGATCGTCATTCCTATAACAAGGGAGGGCGCGTACTACATATGCTTCGTAAACATGTTGGCGACGAAGCTTTTTTTGCTTCTCTGAATCGCTACCTCACCCAGCACAAATACACAGCTGTTGAGCTATCCGAGCTGCGCACGGCATTCGAGGACGTGACCGGCGAGGACTTAATGTGGTTCTTCGATCAGTGGTTTCTACAACGAGGCCATCCCGAGTTGCGTGTTACGCATAGCTACGCTGGGGGGCAAATTGCGTTACGCGTTCAGCAGCTCCAAGACTCAACCTTCTCACCTATATATCGGCTACCCATCACTGTCACAACGTGGGTAAATAATCAGGCTACTGATCATCGGATCGTTATTTCGAAAGCCAATCAAACATTTCAACTACCCGCAAGTCAGCGCCCTGCTTTAGTTAAATTTGATTCTGGGGGGCAATTATTAGCGGACATTGATGAAGAGCTAACCCAGGAGGAATTAGTTTATCAATACTATCACGCTCGTAATTATTTGCAGAAATACGAAGCCATCGAAAAGCTGCGCCCCAAGCTAGCAGACTTAGCCGTGAGCGGTATGATGCGCAACGCCCTCAACGATAATTTCTGGGCCGTGCGCCAAGCTGCTGCAGAAGCGTTACGCCGATATAAAGGAGCGGAAGGCAACGCTGTACGAACTGAACTGCAACGGGTGGCTACTAAGGATAAAAAAAGCCAGGTTCGTGCTGCTGCAATAGCAAGCCTATCTTCCTTTCAAAACGAAGATTTTGGAGCTGTATACACGGTCGCCCTAGCGGACAGCTCTAATCTTGTAGTTAGTGCTGCCATCAACGCCCTTGCTAAGGCACCTACTATTGAATCGAGGGCCCAAATAAATAAGATACAGGAAAAAGCTAGTCCCACCCTATTAGGTGCCTTGTCGAATTACTATGCTCTTAACGGCAGCGTAGATCAATATCAATGGTATTTAGGCCGTATGAATGAAGTAAGCGACGAGGATCTGTATGAATCCTACTTGCAGAACTTCGCCACCTTTATGTTACGAATGCCCCCTGTGGAACGTGACAAAGGAGTACAGCGCTTAGAAAGCTATGCCCGGTCTCACTCACGCGACATCGTTCGGCTCGGCGCATATAAGGCCTTAAGCGCAATGGCTCCTAGCATGCCGACCATAAAAACGCTATTGCAAGACATTCGCACAAAAGAAAAAGACCCCAACTTGAAGACCATGTATACTTTGCTTCAATGATGTGAAGGCAGACCTTTATAGCTCTTACGCAGATAATTGGCTTCGTAAATCAGTGGCTCAAATTCTAGCAGTAGGGGGCAATTTCGAAAGATCGCTCCCCATTGCTAGAAAAAATATTGAAAGCTTTTCGGCTGTGAGCTTGACTTACATCAGAAAGCCGTTAATTTTGCAACTCCTTTTGCCACCCTACCACTTTTAGGTCGGCGTTTTTAAAGGAAAATATTCTCTGCGAATGGTGGAGGAAATATACTTGGGGAGGTTCCAGAGCGGCCAAATGGGACAGACTGTAACTCTGTTAGCGTAAGCTTTCGAAGGTTCGAATCCTTCTCTCCCCACAGAGTAAGTTTAAAAATTCAAGAATTGAGTCTCTAACATGTAGCTATCATGCTCCTTTTGAGGACTCATTTCTTGAGATTTTAAACTTTATATCGCGGGAGTAGCTCAGTTGGTAGAGCGACAGCCTTCCAAGCTGTAGGTCGCGAGTTCGAACCTCGTCTCCCGCTCTTTATCATCATCTATCAATAATGGTTAGTTGATTAAAGATGATAAGAGAACGATAACGTTTTAAATCAAGCCGTTTTAGCTCAGTGGTAGAGCACTTCCTTGGTAAGGAAGAGGTCATGGGTTCAAATCCCATAAATGGCTCTTAATATCTAGTACTAATACCGGCGGAGCAGCGCGACTGCACCGTTTGGATCTGTCAGCAAGGCAAAGCGACATGCAGAAGCTTTTCAAATAGCGCTGCGTTTCGCTTTCTTGTAGGTTAGCTCAGTCGCGTTTTCCTCTTATTACCACTACATTTCTCTAATCTCTTTACAATGGCTAAAGAAAATTTTGATCGTTCCAAACCGCACGTGAACATCGGTACCATCGGGCACGTGGACCACGGCAAAACGACCCTGACCGCTGCTATCACCTCGGTACTGGCGAACAAAGGTTTGGCCGCTAAGCGTGACTTCTCCTCGATCGACAATGCTCCTGAGGAAAAAGAGCGTGGTATCACTATCAATACGGCTCACGTTGAGTACGCTACTGAGAACCGTCACTATGCTCACGTTGACTGCCCTGGTCACGCTGACTATGTGAAGAACATGGTAACTGGTGCCGCTCAGATGGACGGTGCTATCCTTGTAGTAGCTGCTACTGACGGCCCAATGCCTCAGACCCGTGAGCACATCTTGTTGGCTCGCCAAGTAGGTGTACCTCAGTTGGTAGTGTTCATGAACAAAGTCGACATGGTCGACGACCCTGAGTTGCTCGAACTCGTTGAGATGGAAATCCGCGAGTTGCTCTCTTTCTATGACTTCGATGGCGACAATATTCCAGTTATCCAGGGTTCTGCTCTGGGTGGCCTGAATGGTGATGCTAACTGGGTTCCTAAGATTGAGGAACTGATGGCAGCTGTTGACAGCTTTATTCCGATTCCAGCACGTCTAACTGACCTGCCCTTCCTGATGCCAGTAGAGGACGTGTTCTCTATCACAGGTCGTGGTACTGTAGCAACTGGTCGTATCGAGCGTGGTATCATTAACTCTGGTGAGCAAGTTGATATCCTCGGTATGGGCGCTGCTCCTGGCTTGAAGTCGACGGTTACAGGTGTGGAAATGTTCCGCAAAATCCTTGACCGTGGCGAAGCTGGTGACAACGTTGGTCTGCTGCTGCGCGGTATTGAAAAAGAAGCCATCCGTCGCGGCATGGTTATTTGCAAGCCAGGTTCAGTAACTCCTCACCAAAAGTTCAAGGCTGAGGTGTACGTGTTGTCGAAAGAGGAAGGTGGTCGTCACACTCCTTTCTTCAATAACTATCGTCCTCAGTTCTATCTGCGTACCACTGACGTAACGGGTATTATCACTCTGCCAGAAGGCGTAGAAATGGTAATGCCTGGTGACAACATCACTATCCAAGTGGAGTTGATCAGCAAAGTGGCTATGGAGAAAGGTCTTCGTTTCGCTATTCGCGAAGGTGGCCGTACTGTAGGTGCTGGTCAGGTGACCGAAATCCTCGACTAATTATTAACAGTCAAGACGATCCGCCTCCGATTTTTCGGGGGCGGATTTGTTTTGAACCTATATTACCTTACATTTGCACTCCCAATTGAGACATTTGTTTCGTGGGGTGCATTTTTTACGGGCGTAGTTCAAGGGTAGAATAGAGGTCTCCAAAACCTTTGATGGGAGTTCGAATCTCTCCGCCCGTGCAAAAAGGTCGTTTGTACGGCCAATCTTCAAAGCCTAACCTGGCTCCAGACATGAGTAAGCTGACAAATTACATCCGCGAGACTACTGAGGAGATGCGTTACAAAGTAACGTGGCCTTCTTTTGAGGAACTGCAGAAAAGTGCCGGTTTGGTACTACTTGGCTCACTCATCTTTGCTGCTGTTGTTGGTCTGATGGACTTAGTGTTCAACACAGGCTTGGAAGCTTTCTACAATTCATTCCGTTAATCGGCTGATCAATGGGAGAATTGAAGTGGTATGTAGTTCGCTCTGTGAGCGGACAAGAAAAGAAAGCTAAGCAATATCTGGAAACAGAGCTTGGCCGACACAATCTGACGGAAATGGTACCACAAGTGCTAATTCCTATTGAGAAAGTGTTCGAAATGCGCAATGGTAAGAAGCGTGTTCGGGAGCGTAACCTGTACCCAGGTTATATTATTATCCATGCCGATCTGACCCACGGTGAGGTTGATCATATCATCACTAGCACTCCAGGAGTCATTGGTTGGGTAGGCGATAAGGACAGTAAGACTGCTTCCAGCAAACCCGCCCCGCTACACATCTCAGAAGTTAACCGCATTCTGGGCATTGTAGATGAACAGGAGGAGCAAACCGCATCCCTAGAGACTCCTTTCATTACTGGTGAGTTAGTAAAAGTGATTGACGGCGCATTCAGTGGTTTCTCGGGTACAGTTTCCGAGGTATTTGAAGAGCGTAAGAAGCTTAACGTAATCGTTAAAATCTTCGGTCGTAGCACTCCAATGGAGTTAAGTTACACTCAAGTAGAAAAAGAATCATAGTATACAAGATCTTATCGTCGCTGGCTAGTCGCTTCGAGCCAGTGATGCTTCCACATAGTAACTCGAAGCAAATTTTAAACTGAGGGCCCATGGTGTTACGACCTGCAAGCCCGAAGCCTTTTAACACCAATGGCCAAAGAAATTAGAGGTTATCTGCGATTGCAGATAAAGGGAGGCGCCGCGAATCCTTCGCCGCCGGTTGGACCTGCACTTGGTAGCAAAGGCCTTAACATCATGGAGTTTTGCAAGCAGTTTAATGCTCGCACCCAGGATAAGGCCGGCCAAGTATGTCCCGTTTTGATCACCATGTACACCGACAAGTCATTTGACTTCGTGGTGAAAACGCCCCCCGCTCCGGTATTGCTACTCGAAGCTGCAAAAATCCAAAGTGGGTCAAAGGAGCCTAACCGTAATAAGGTAGGCTCTGTTACCTGGGATCAGGTGCGCCAGATCGCTGAGACCAAAATGACTGACCTCAATGCTTTCAAGATTGAGTCGGCTATGAAGCTTGTGGCTGGTACAGCCCGGAGCATGGGTATCACCGTCAAGGGCGATTCTCCCTTTGCCAACTAACTTTTAATCCCAGAAAAGCTCATGGCAAAAGTTAGCAAGAAACGCAAGGAAGCCCTTGCCAAGCACGACCTAACGCAAGTACGTTCACTGGTTGAGGCAGCAAAAATAGTGAAGGATATTACCTACACTAAGTTCGACTCATCTGTTGACATTGACGTGCGTTTGGGCGTTGATCCCCGTAAAGCCGACCAAATGGTACGTGGCGTAGCTACGTTGCCCCACGGCACCGGCAAAACTGTTCGTGTACTAGCTCTAGTAACGCCTGATAAAGAAGCTGAAGCAACTGCTGCTGGCGCTGACTTTGTAGGCCTTGATGACTACATCTCGAAAATCGAAAAAGGCTGGACTGATATCGACGTGATTATCACGATGCCATCCGTGATGGCTAAGGTAGGCCGTTTGGGTCGCGTACTCGGTCCTCGTGGCTTAATGCCCAACCCTAAGTCGGGTACTGTAACTACTGATGTAGCTAAAGCTGTACAGGAAGTAAAGGCTGGTAAAATCGACTTTAAAGTTGATAAGACTGGTATTATTCATTGCAGCGTAGGCAAAGTGTCTTTCGAGGATAACAAACTCGCCGAAAACGCTTTCGAAGTAATTCAGACCTTGACTCGTTTGAAGCCTTCTTCTGCTAAGGGTACTTACATCAAGAGCATCACGCTTTCGAGTACGATGAGCCCGGCTGTTCCGGTAGACACGACGGTAACTTCCGCCTAACTAACTGACGACGAACTATGACCCGGGAAGAAAAACAAGACCTCGTCAACGAGTTGAGCGAAAAGTTTCAATCGCACAACGCGTTCTATATCACGGACGCTTCTACAATGTCCGTAGCGAAGATCAACGATTTCCGTCGCCTGTGCTTCAACCGCGGGATGGAGTACAAAGTGTACAAGAATACGTTGATCCGCAAAGCTCTCGATACCCTCGGTGGTGACACTACTGAGATGGATGAGGCTTTGAAAGGCCAATCAGGCATCCTGTTCTCGAAAGAGTCAGGCAATGCACCAGCCAAATTGCTGAAGGATTTCTACAAGCAGCAGAACTACAGCAAAACTGCAGTTCCTAAGCCAGCCCTCAAGGGGGCATATATTGACAGCGGCGTTTATGTCGGTGTTAATCAGCTAGAAATGCTTAGCACTATCAAAGGCAAGCAGGAACTTCTCGGTGAAATCATTGGGTTGCTGCAATCGCCTGCTAAGAATGTTATATCTGCTCTATCGAGTGGCGGCAGCAAACTAGCTGGTATCCTCAAAACACTTTCCGAAAAAGAAGAGGTTGCAGGCTAACCGCTGCTCATCTTTTTCACTTTCAATTTCCAAACGATTCAATAACCTTTTTTTAACAATCTACAGAAATGGCAGATTTGAAAGCATTCGCTGAGCAGCTCGTTAGCCTGACGGTGAAAGAAGTAAACGAACTGGCTACTATCCTGAAGGACGAGTACGGCATTGAGCCTGCTGCGGCTGCTCCAGTAATGATGGCTGGCGGTGGCGGTGGTGCTGCTGCTGAAGCTCCCGAGGAGAAAACCTCGTTCGACGTAATTTTGAAGGCTGCTGGCGGCGCTAAGCTGGCTGTAGTTAAATTGGTAAAAGACCTGACTGGTCTTGGCTTGAAAGAAGCTAAAGAACTAGTTGATGGTGCTCCTAAGCCTTTGAAAGAAGGTGTTACCAAAGACGAAGCCGACACGCTGAAGAAGCAACTGGAAGAAGCCGGCGCTGAAGTAGAAGTTAAGTAAGCTGCGGCCCGCTTTTTCTCCTATAAACTTGGATAGGCCTGGCAACTAAGCCAGGTCTTTTCCTGTTTGTAGGCTATAAGTTTTAATAAATTGCCCCCCAGCGCCGCATTGCGGCTTTTCGTGCCTACGGGTACGTAGGTGGGAATGGTCAGGTTGACCAGAGTGAGTAAGCTTCAGTGTCCATTTCTTAAGACCCAAACGCATTGGCTACACCGAAAGCAGAGGCTTTGCAGAAAGCCGTTGAGCGAATCAATTTCGCCAAGATTAAAAAAGTTATCGAGTATCCGGATTTCTTGGACGTGCAGTTGCAGTCGTTCCAAGATTTCTTTCAGTTGGAAACCGCAGCCGAAAGCCGCGCCGATGAAGGCCTGTTCAAGGTGTTCGCGGAGAACTTTCCAATCTCGGACTCGCGCGAGAATTTCGTGCTACAGTTTATGGATTATCACGTCGACCCGCCGAAATATTCGGTCGACGAGTGTATTGACCGTGGCCTAACTTATTCTGTACCGTTGAAGGCTAAGCTTCGTCTTATCTGCAACGATACAGATAACGAAGACTTCGAGACGATTGAGCAGGAAGTGTTTTTGGGAAATATCCCTTACATGACCGAAAAAGGTTCTTTCGTGATCAATGGTGCCGAGCGTGTTATTGTATCACAACTGCACCGTTCGCCAGGTGTGTTCTTTGCGCAGAGCAAGCACACCAACGGTACCAAGCTGTACTCAGCGCGTATCATCCCGTTCAAAGGTTCGTGGATTGAGTTTGCCACGGACGTGAACAACGTGATGTACGCTTACATCGACCGGAAGAAGAAATTTCCGGTAACAACTCTGCTCCGTGCTATTGGCTACGGAACTGACAAAGACATTCTCGACCTGTTTGGTTTGTCGGAGGAGGTAAAGGCAGAGAAGAAGAGCTTGAAGAAGGCAGTAGGCCGTAAGTTGGCTGCTCGGGTTTTACGCACTTGGACTGAAGACTTCGTAGACGAGGATACTGGTGAAGTAGTGTCGATCGATCGTAACGAAGTTCTGTTGGAGCGTGACTCCACTATTCAAGAAGAGGACATAGATGTCATCTTGAATGCTGGTCCAAAGTCTATCATTCTTCATAAGGAGAATGTGAATATTGCGGACTTCGCTATTATTTATAACACCCTACAGAAAGACAACTCCAACTCGGAGAAGGAAGCTGTGGAGCAAATCTATCGTCAGCTCCGTAATACAGAAGCTCCTGACGAAGAAACTGCCCGTGACATCATCCAGAAACTGTTCTTCTCTGATAAGCGCTACGACCTAGGCGACGTTGGTCGTTACCGCATTAACAAGAAGCTCGGTCTCGACAAAAACTGGGAAGCTCGGGTATTGACTAATGAGGATATTGTTCTCATCGTGAAGTATCTGATCGGTCTTATCAACTCGAAGGCGGTAGTCGATGACATTGACCACTTGTCTAACCGTCGGGTACGGACGGTAGGGGAGCAGCTTTATGCCCAGTTCGGCGTTGGTTTGGCCCGTATGGCGCGTACTATTAAGGAGCGGATGAACGTGCGCGACAACGAGGACTTTAAGCCAGTTGACTTGATTAATGCTCGTACGTTGTCGTCGGTTATCAATTCCTTCTTCGGTACGAACCAGCTTTCTCAGTTCATGGACCAGACCAACCCATTGGCTGAGGTGACGCACAAGCGTCGCGTATCGGCACTGGGGCCAGGAGGTCTGTCGCGTGAGCGCGCTGGTTTCGAAGTACGTGACGTACACTATACCCATTACGGGCGTTTGTGCACTATCGAAACTCCTGAAGGACCTAACATTGGTCTTATCTCTTCACTCTGCGTTCACGCTCGCGTGAATGGTATGGGCTTCATCGAAACTCCTTATCGTGCTGTTAAAGAAGGTAAGGTCGATGTTAGTCATGAAGTGAAGTACTTGACTGCTGAAGAAGAAGATACTCACCACATCGCGCAGGCTAACGCTCGCATCGATGATAAGGGTAACTTCTTGTCAGAGCTGGTTAAAGGCCGCTTCGAAGGTGACTTCCCGGTTGTAGAGCCAGCGGAGTACTCCTATATGGACGTTGCCCCGAACCAAATTGTATCGGTAGCTGCTTCATTGATTCCATTCTTGGAGCACGATGACGCTAACCGTGCACTGATGGGCTCGAACATGCAACGTCAGGCTGTGCCACTTCTCCGCCCTGAGGCTCCTATCGTGGGTACAGGTTTGGAAGGACGTACTGCTATTGACTCGCGCACACTAGTTGTCGCTGAAGGCGATGGCGAAATTGATTATGTAGATGCCAATAAGATCATCGTTCGCTATGATCTGACTGCTGAAGACGTACTCGTAAGCTTCGATGCTGAGCGAGTATCGTATGATCTGATCAAATTCCGTCGCACTAACCAGGACACTTGCATCAACCTTACGCCACTGGTGAAGAAAGGCCAGCGCGTAACGAAGGGCGAGCCGCTGTGCGAAGGTTACGGCACTAACAAAGGTGAACTAGCTCTCGGCCGTAACATGCAGGTGGCCTTTATGCCATGGCAGGGTTACAACTTCGAGGATGCCATCGTTATCTCGGAGCGTGTAGTTCGCGACGATATCTTCACTTCTATCCACATTGAGGAATTCGAACTAGAGGTTCGGGAGACGAAGCGTGGTGAGGAAGAGTTGACGTCGGAAATTCCGAACGTGAGTGAAGAAGCTGTTCGTAACCTCGACGACAACGGTATCATCCGTTTAGGCGCAGAGGTGAAGGAAGGCGACATTCTGATTGGTAAGATTACTCCTAAGGGCGAAACTGATCCAACGCCGGAAGAAAAGCTACTCCGCGCCATCTTTGGTGACAAAGCGGGTGATGTGAAAGACGCTTCGCTTAAGGCGCCGCCGTCCTTGAATGGTGTTGTTATCGGCACTAAGCTGTTCTCGCGTCCGAAGAAAGACAAGAACCTGCGCGCTAAATCGAAGAAGGAAGTAGAAGAGTTGAAAGACCGCTACGCCCAGGAGCTTCGGAGTGTAAAGGCAGTAATGGTTGACAAGCTGGTGCAGCTCTTGGAGGGCAAAACCTCTCAGGGTGTGAAGCACAAGTTTGGTGACGAGATCTTGTCGAAAGGTGTCAAGTTCGGTAAGAAGAACGTCACCGAGGCGCTCTTCCCTGAGAAGAACCCTTATAAGGATGAGAGCAACTACGCTGTACCGGAAGAGGTAAATATGTTCAAGGACTTGATCCTGGAGAATTGGACCGCTGATGAGAAAGTGAATAGTATGTTGCTGCAATTGGTGAAGAACTACGCCAAGCGTCGCAATACGATCACGGCTCGTTTCAAGCGTGACCGGTTTACCTTGGAAGTAGGTGATGAACTGCCCGCAGGTATCGTACAGTTGGCCAAAGTATACATCGCCAAAAAGCGTAAGCTGAAGGTGGGGGACAAAATGGCTGGTCGTCACGGTAACAAGGGGGTTGTAGCCCGCATCGTGCGCGATGAGGATATGCCTTTCTTGGCTGACGGTACGCCAATGGACATCGTGCTTAACCCGCTCGGTGTACCAAGCCGCATGAACATCGGTCAGATTTATGAGACTGTACTTGGTTGGGCTGGCTTGAAGCTGGGCCGTACTTATGCTACCCCAATTTTCGATGGTGCTACCGAAGAGGAAGTGTCCCGCGAGTTGGCAGAAGCTGGACTGCCGCACTTCGGTCGCTCTTACCTGCACGATGGTTTGACTGGTCAGCAGTTCGACCAGCCGGTGACTGTGGGTGTTATCTATATGCTGAAGCTAGGTCACTTGGTGGATGATAAGATGCACGCTCGTTCTATCGGACCATACTCGCTCATTACCCAGCAGCCGCTAGGTGGTAAGGCGCAGTTTGGTGGTCAGCGCTTCGGTGAAATGGAAGTGTGGGCGTTGGAGGCCTTCGGTGCGTCGAACGTACTGCAGGAAATTCTGACGGTGAAGTCGGACGACGTCGTTGGCCGGGCCAAAGCGTACGAAGCCATCGTGAAGGGCGACGTGCTACCTAAGCCAAATATCCCCGAGTCATTCAACGTACTCATTCATGAGTTGCGCGGTCTGGCGCTGGAAATCACGCTTGACTAATTAGAAAAGGCGCGGTTCGCTTTCAAGTAATTGGAACGGGCCGCGCTAGCTCTAGTGTTACGATAGGCTGCAAAGCACATTTTACTTCTGACATAGTTTTTAGAAAAACGACAGTATGGCGTTTGCAAAGAATAAAAAACTGGTGCAGGACTTCTCGAAAGTCACTATCTCGCTAGCCTCGCCCGAATCCATCTTGGAGCGGTCGAATGGGGAAGTAGTGAAACCCGAGACGATCAACTACCGGACGTATAAACCCGAGATGGGGGGCTTTTTTGCGAGCGGATTTTTGGTCCTGTAAAGGACTGGGAATGTCACTGCGGCAAATACAAGCGCATCCGTTACAAGGGCATCATCTGCGACCGTTGTGGCGTGGAGGTGACCGAGAAAAAGGTGCGTCGGGAGCGGATGGGCCACATCGAGCTAGTGGTACCGGTTGCTCACATCTGGTATTTCAAGTCCCTGCCCAACAAAATCGGTTACTTGCTGGGCTTGCCTACCAAGAAACTGGATCAGATTATCTACTACGAGCGCTATGTGGTAGTACAGCCTGGTGTATTGGCCGAAGAGGGCGTACAGCAGCTTGACTTCCTCACCGAAGACGAGTATTTGGATATCATCGATAAACTCCCTCGGGAGAATCAGATGTTGCCCAATGAAGACCCGAACAAATTTATTGCCCGGATGGGGGCTGACGCGTTACAGCTTTTGCTGGAGCGTACCAACCTCGACGAGCTTTCTTATAGCCTACGTGACTCTGCCGCCCACGAGACTTCGCAGCAGCGTAAAGCTGATGCGTTGAAGCGTCTGCGTGTAGTAGAAGCTTTCCGCGACGCGGCTACTCGTATCGAGAACAAGCCTGAGTGGATGGTGATTCGTATGGTACCGGTAATTCCACCGGAACTACGTCCACTTGTTCCATTGGATGGGGGGCGTTTTGCTACCTCTGACCTGAATGATCTGTATCGTCGTGTTATCATTCGTAACAACCGCCTCAAGCGCCTAATAGAAATTAAGGCTCCTGAAGTGATTCTGCGGAACGAGAAGCGCATGCTGCAGGAAGCTGTAGACTCGCTCTTCGACAACTCGCGTAAGGTAAACGCCGTGCGCGCTGAAGGTAACCGTGCGCTGAAGTCGCTGTCTGATATGCTGAAAGGCAAGCAGGGCCGCTTCCGTCAGAACTTGCTCGGTAAGCGTGTTGACTACTCTGGCCGTTCAGTCATTGTAGTTGGCCCTGAGTTGAAGCTACACGAGTGCGGTCTGCCTAAGAACATGGCGGCTGAGCTGTTTAAGCCATTCATCATCCGTAAGCTCATTGAGCGCGGTATTGTGAAAACGGTGAAATCAGCGAAGAAAATCGTTGATCGTAAGGATGCAGTCGTGTGGGATATTCTGGAGAACGTGCTGAAAGGCCATCCAGTCCTGCTCAACCGTGCTCCTACCTTGCACCGCTTGGGTATTCAGGCATTCCAGCCTCGCCTGATCGAGGGTAAGGCTATACAGTTGCACCCACTCGTTTGTACGGCCTTCAACGCTGACTTTGACGGTGACCAGATGGCTGTGCACGTTCCACTCGGACCGGCCGCTATCTTGGAAGCCTCAACGCTGATGCTGGCTTCACATAACATTCTGAACCCAGCCAACGGCGCACCTATCGCGGTACCGTCACAGGACATGGTACTCGGTCTGTATTATGTTACCAAAGGCAAACGCAGCACTGATGAAGAGCAGGTACAAGGCGAAGGCCGTATCTTCTACTCGGATGAAGAAGTTGTAATTGCTATCAACGAAGGTCAACTTTCGAAGCACGCAATTATTAAGGTGCGTACGAAAGTGCGGAACGAGAACGATGAGCTTGTTACCAAGATCATTGAGACTGTAGCCGGCCGTGTTCTGTTCAACCAGCTGGTTCCTGAGGAAGTAGGTTTCGTTGACGAACTGCTGACTAAGAAGAAGCTCCAGCAGATCATTTCGCTCGTGTTTAAGCGTACGGGCATGGCTCGCACGGCTCAGTTCCTCGATGACATCAAGACGCTGGGCTTTCAGTCGGCTTACAAAGGTGGTTTGTCGATGGGTCTGGGTGATATTCAGATTCCGAAGGAGAAGGATGCCCTTATCGCTCAGGCTCAGGCTGACGTGGTAGCGGTCACCCAGAACTACCAGATGGGTCTGATTACCGATAACGAGCGTTACAACCAGGTTATTGACATTTGGACGCGTATTAACAATCAGATCACAGAGACACTCATGGGTCGCCTCGAAAAGGAGAACCAGGGTTTCAACTCGATCTACATGATGATGCACTCCGGTGCTCGTGGCTCGCGTGAGCAGATTCGTCAGCTCGGTGGTATGCGGGGTCTGATGGCTAAGCCACAGAAGTCGTTGCAAGGTTCGGTAGGTGAGATTATCGAAAACCCGATTCTGTCTAACTTCAAAGAAGGCCTGGACGTTATCGAGTACTTTATCTCAACTCACGGTGCTCGTAAAGGTCTAGCCGATACAGCTCTGAAAACGGCTGATGCCGGTTACCTGACTCGTCGTCTGGTAGACGTATCGCAAGACGTTATTGTAAACGAGGTAGACTGCGGTACTCTTCGTGGCCTAGAGGTTTCGGCCTTGAAGGATAACGAGGACATCGTAGAGTCACTTGCTGAGCGTATTCTTGGCCGTGTTGCAGTTCACAATGTTGTTAACCCGCTGACGGACGAGATAATCTTGGCTGCTGGCGAAGAAATCACCGAGGAAATCACTCGTTTGATTGACAATACAGCTATTGAGACGGTGGAAATCCGTTCGGTACTGACTTGTGAATCGAAGCGTGGTATCTGCGCTAAGTGCTACGGTCGTAACCTGTCTTCTGGCCGCATGGTACAGAAAGGTGAGGCTGTTGGTGTAATTGCTGCGCAGTCCATTGGTGAGCCTGGTACTCAGCTTACCCTGCGTACTTTCCACGTGGGTGGTACCGCTTCGAACATCGCTGTTGAAGCTAGCATTCGTGCGAAGTTCGCTGGCACTGTTGAGTTCGAAGACATCCGTACGGTGGCTACCACTACCGACGAAGGTGTGAAGGGCAAAGTAGTAATGGGTCGCTCAGGCGAAGTTCGGATTGTAGATTCTGCTACTGGTAAAGTCTTTATTTCCAACCACGTTCCTTATGGCTCTTTCCTGATTGTTGACGAAGGTCAGCAAGTGGAGAAGGGCGATGAGCTTTGCAACTGGGATCCTTACAACGCTGTCATCCTTTCGGAGTTCGATGGTACTGTTCAGTATGACGCTATTACGGAAGGCATTACTTACCGTGAGGAGTCAGATGAGCAGACCGGTCACCGCGAAAAGGTTATCATCGAATCCAAAGCCAAGGATCAGAACCCATCGATCATCGTGAGAGCCGGTAAGAAAGGCGATACCGAAGGTCAGAAGGGCTACAGCATCCCAGTAGGTTCGCACCTTAACGTGGAGAATGGCGACAAGATAAAGGCTGGTCACATTCTAGCAAAGATTCCTCGCGCTATTGGTAAGACCCGTGACATCACTGGTGGTCTGCCCCGCGTGACGGAGCTATTCGAAGCCCGTAACCCATCGAATCCGGCTGTTGTGTCGGAAATCGACGGTGTGGTAACGTATGGTACAGTGAAGCGTGGCAACCGGGAAATCTTCATTGAGTCGAAAGACGGCGTGAAGAAGAAGTACATGGTGCCCCTGTCTAAGCACATTCTGGTGCAGGATAATGACTTCATCCGTGCTGGTATGCCGCTCTCCGATGGGGCTATTACGCCATCCGACATCCTGAGCATTCAGGGTCCGGGTGCTGTGCAGGAGTACCTCGTGAATGAGATTCAGGAAGTATACCGCTTACAGGGTGTGAAAATCAACGATAAGCACATTGAGGTAGTAGTTCGCCAGATGATGCAGAAAGTAGTTATCCTTGATGCCGGCGACACGACTTTCCTCGAAAATCAGGTGATCGACAAGATCGTCTTCATGGAGGAGAACGATACCATCATTGATATGAAGGTGGTTACTGATGCTGGTGACTCCACGGAGTTGAAGCCTGGTCAGATTGTGAGTGCCCGCCGCCTGCGCGACGAGAACTCCAGCCTGAAGCGCCGTGACTTGAAGCTTGTGGAAGTGCGCGACGCGCAGCCTTCCGTTTCTCGTCCGACTCTGCAAGGCATCACTCAAGCTTCGTTGGGCACACAGAGCTTCATCTCAGCCGCTTCCTTCCAGGAGACGACCAAGGTGCTTAGCGAAGCGGCCATCCGTGGCAAGGCTGATGAACTGCTCGGGTTGAAGGAGAACGTAATCGTTGGTCACCTCATCCCAGCTGGTACCGGCCTGCGCGAGTACACTCGTCAGGTTGTGGGCTCGAAGGAGGAGATGGAAGCGGCCGCCGCTGCTCCTAAGGCTGACACTGAAACGAAGCGCCCTGCTCGCGCAAGCAAGCGTGAAGCTTCTATTCAGGAGTAGTATTTGATACGTGAGTAAAGAGAAAAGCCGACTGGATACTTTCCGGTCGGCTTTTCTCTTTTCACTAATTTTGACCTCATTCTATTATTTGCCTCCCAACCTTATCTTATGAATCTGCCTCCTGACCAAAATGCCCCCCAGGACCCAAACGCAATCAATATTGAATTGTCAGAACAAATTGCTGAGGGTGAGTACGCTAATTTGGCTATGATAGCGCATAGCAGTGGGGAGTTTGTTATCGACTTCATTCGACTGATGCCGGGCTTGCCGAAAGCAAAGGTTAAAGCCCGGATTATCATAACGCCGGAGCATGCTAAACGCCTACTGGCCGCGCTAGCCGATAACGTAGACCGCTTCGAGCAGACTTTTGGGTCAATAAAAACGCAGCCTGACATGCCAAACTTCCCAATGAATTTTGGCGGTACAATGGGAGAGGCGTAAACATTGTAGGTAAGCTGAACATTATCAAGGTCTTTGCAGCTTATTTACAAATAACTTGAAAAAGCCCCCCAGCCGCTGTTTGTGGCTTTTGGAGGCGATTATAAGAATGTTATATGAGGTTAAGTGTAGCAAGAGATAAGTCACTTGTTGTAAAGCACTTTCCTTAAAACAAACTATTTCAACCTGTTTGCTATTGTAAAGCAACTTCTATACCTTTGCAAGCCTAATTTTTTGGGAGAGAACCCTCCTTGACAAACCATTCCGTAGATGCCTACCATCAATCAGTTAGTACGAAAGGGAAGAGAAAAGCTGACGACTAAGTCAAAGTCGCCGGCACTCGATTCCTGCCCGCAGCGCCGTGGCGTTTGCACCCGTGTATATACCACTACGCCCAAGAAGCCAAACTCGGCGATGCGTAAAGTCGCTCGTGTGCGTCTCACCAACGGCAAAGAAGTCAACGCCTACATTCCAGGCGAAGGCCACAACCTGCAGGAGCACAGCATCGTGCTGATTCGCGGTGGCCGCGTGAAGGACCTTCCCGGCGTACGTTACCACATCATCCGCGGTGCTCTTGACACTGCTGGCGTAGGTGGTCGTACCCAGCGTCGTTCCAAGTATGGTGCTAAGCGTCCGAAGCCAGGGCAGCCCGCTGCAACCGGCAAAGGTGGCAAGCCAGCACCCGGCAAGAAAAAGTAATTAAATAAGAGATGAGTAGTAAGAAGTGAGAGGTGAGACACAGTTCTTATCTCACTTCTCACTTCTCGGTACTCACTTCTGATAAAATGAGAAAGTCAAAACCAAAGAAGCGCATTCTCCTGCCCGACCCTAAGTACAAGGAGACGCTGGTAACCCGTTTCGTCAATTACATGATGTATGACGGAAAGAAGAACCTAGCCTACACCATTTTCTATGATGCGTGCGAACTAGTAGAGCAGCGCACCAAAGAGAATGGCCTCGAAATGTGGCGCAAGGCTCTGAATAACGTGATGCCAACTGTAGAAGTAAAGAGCCGCCGCGTAGGTGGTGCTACCTTCCAGGTGCCGATCGAAGTTCGTCCTGACCGCCGCATCTCTGTTGGTGCCAAGTGGATGATTCAGTACGCTCGTCGTCGTGGTGAGAAGACCATGAAGGATAAGTTAGCTGGCGAAATTATCGCCGCTGCTAAAGGCGAAGGTGCTTCCGTGAAAAAGAAAGACGATACGCACCGGATGGCGGAAGCCAACAAGGCTTTCTCGCACTTCCGTTTCTAAAGGAGAAAATTAGGGACTTGGGGACTAAGGAGCTTCAGGAGATGTTGTATCATTTCTACGCTCTTTAGTCCCCAAGCTCTTAAGACCCTAAAAATAAAATGGCTAAACAAGACCTCAAGTACCTCCGCAACATTGGAATTATGGCGCACATCGACGCCGGTAAGACCACGACTTCGGAGCGCATTCTGTATTACACAGGCAAAACCCACAAGATCGGGGAAGTGCACGAAGGTGCTGCCACGATGGACTGGATGGAGCAAGAGCAGGAGCGGGGCATCACGATTACGTCGGCTGCTACTACTACCTTCTGGAACTACCCAACGGACGCAAGCGGTGAACCTACTAGCGAAACCAAGCAGTACAAGATTAACCTGATTGATACTCCCGGCCACGTAGACTTTACTGTAGAGGTAGAGCGCTCATTGCGTGTATTGGATGGTGCTGTCGCGTTATTCTGCGCAGTATCAGGCGTGGAGCCTCAGTCAGAGACTGTATGGCGTCAAGCTGATAAGTACAAAGTGCCACGTATCTGCTTCGTCAACAAGATGGACCGTGCTGGCGCTGACTTCTTCAAGGCTGTAGCTGAGATTAAGGATAAGCTAGGTGCTAATCCAGTTCCATTGCAAATTCCGATTGGCGCTGAAGACACCTTTAAAGGTGTTGTCGATCTGCTGACCGGTAAAGCAATCGTATGGGACGATGCCACCCAAGGTAAAGCCTATCACGAGATTCCCGTACCTGAGGATCTGGTCGAGACGGTAGCTGAATGGCGTCAGAAGTTGGTAGAAAGCGTCGCTGAGTATGACGATGCTCTACTGGAGAAGTTTTTCGAAGATCCAGAAAGCATTACGCGTGAGGAAATGATGGTTGTTATCCGCCAAGCGGTTATCGACATGAAGTTTTCGCCTGTAATGTGCGGCTCGGCTTTCAAAAACAAAGGTGTACAGTCCATGCTAGATGGCGTTATGGCTTACTTGCCTTCGCCGTTGGATATGCCCCCCATCATTGGTACCAACCCGGATACCAACGAGGAAGAGGTTCGTCTACCTACCACTGATGCACCGTTTGCTGCATTGGCCTTTAAGATTGCAACTGATCCTTTCGTAGGTCGCTTGTGCTTCTTCCGTTGCTACAGCGGTACGCTGGAAGCTGGTTCGTATGTGTTTAATAACCGCACAGAAAAGAAAGAGCGTATCTCGCGTTTGATGCAGATGCACTCTAACAAACAGAACCCTATCGACCGCTTGGAAGCTGGTGATATCGGTGCTGGTGTTGGTTTCAAAGACATCAAAACGGGTGATACCCTCACCGATGAGAAGCACCGTCTGGTATTGGAGTCGATGAGCTTCCCTGAGCCCGTAATCGGCTATGCCATTGAGCCCAAAACTCAGGCTGACGTTGATAAGATGGGTATGGCAATCGCCAAACTTGTAGAAGAAGATCCAACCTTGACCGTAAACACTGACCCCGAAACGGGCCAGACTGTACTACGCGGCATGGGTGAGCTTCACTTGGAGATCATCATCGACCGTATGCGTCGTGAGTTCAAAGTGGAAATCAACCAAGGTGCTCCTCAGGTTGCCTATAAAGAGATTCTGACTAAGAAGGTAGAGCACCGCGAAACCTACAAGAAGCAGACTGGTGGTCGTGGTAAATTCGGTGATATTGTCTTCGAAATCGGTCCGAAAGAGACTGAGCCAGAAAAGGCAGGCTTTGAATTCGAGAATGCTATCGTTGGTGGTGTAATTCCCCGTGAATTCATCGCTCCGATTCAGAAAGGTTTTGAGGAAGCTATGAAAAATGGTCCTCTGGCCGGCTTCCCCTTGGATTCAATGAAAGTGCGCTTGTTCCACGGCTCCTTCCATGACGTTGACTCGGACGCCCTATCGTTCGAACTTGCAGCTCGTGGTGGTTTCCGTGAGGCAGCCCGCCAGGCTGGCCCCAAATTGCTTGAGCCTATTATGGCTGTAGAAGTAGTTTGCCCAGATGAGTATACTGGTCCTGTAACTGGTGACTTGAACCGTCGTCGCGGTATTATGAAGGGTATGGACACCAAAGCTGGTGCTCAGCTCATCAAGGCCGACGTGCCACTGTCGGAGTTGTTTGGTTATGTAACGGACTTGCGTACCATTTCTTCGGGTCGCGCTTCTGCTTCGCTAACCTTCTCTCACTATGAGCAGGTACCATCAAACTTGGCTGAAGGCATTGTTGCCAAGACCAAAGGTCACGCCGTTCGCTAATTCGCTTTCAAGACTTAAGACATGAACCAGAAAATTCGCATTAAACTCAAGTCCTACGATCACAACCTCGTGGACAAGTCGTCCGAGAAGATCGTGAAAGCGGTGAAGGCTACGGGCGCTATCGTTAGCGGTCCTATTCCGTTGCCTACGAAGAAGGAAAAGTTTACGGTTCTTCGTTCGCCCCACGTGAACAAGAAATCGCGTGAGCAATTCCAGCTTTGCACATACAAGCGTCTAGTTGACATCTATTCTACTTCGTCGAAGACGGTAGATGCGCTGATGAAGCTTGAATTGCCCAGCGGTGTAGACGTAGAAATCAAAGTCTGAGGCCTGATTTCTCTTAATACTAAAAAAGCCCCCAGATTATTTCTGGGGGCTTTTTTTGCTTATTAAGTTTGTCGCATCCTTATATAAATACCGTTCACTTCCTATCACATTTCACCAAGGTGTCTGTAGCTACTCTTCTTACTGCCGACCGAACTGAGTTGGCGACTACAGCGAGTATTGCGCTGATACTTGTTGGTCTCTTTAGTACTAATCTCCTGCCACATGTTTCTAGTATAGGTGTGCTCTGCTTATTACTAACAGCTTTGCTACATCTTATCCTACATCAACAGATCGTACAGAAGAAGCATTGGCGAGTATATAGTGCACTAACAGGCATCTTCTTTTTACACCTTTTTTCCGGGTTGAATACGAGTGAAGTAAATAGAGACGCTTTCTGGATAGATCTCTTTCAACAAACACCATCTCTAGTAATGCCTGTATCATTCTGGCTTCTGCCACCATTATCGCTACAAGCTTTACGGAGAATCTACTTACTGTTTTTTTACCTGGTGGTAATATCGGCAATTGGAAGTACCTGCTACTATCTAATGCATAGAGAGGAAATAAACCAACTCTACTATCAATCCCAGATTATGCCGACCGTTCCAGACTATATCCGATTCAGTCTCATGGTCACTTTAGCTGTTGCCATAGGAGTGTTGCTGGTAGTAAAAAATTCATTTCAGGGAAGGCATCAGATATTAGTATTGATTGCCGTAACGTACTTGATTCCATACTTATACTTGCTGTCAGTACGAAGTGGGTTAGTAGCTTTCAACGTGCTAGGTATCGCAACACTACTTTGGCTTCTCTTTAAACATAAGTACAAACAAGCCCTAAGGGTGGGGGCTCTGCTATTAGCACTACCATGGTTAAGCTTTCTATGCTTCCCTACGTTTCATAATAAATACTACAATACTAAGGATGATGTGAGCAGAGTAGAAAAAATAAGTTCAGCTAACAATTTTTCCTTGGTAGGTAGGGTGTATTCTTATAAAGTTGGGCTTCAGGTTGCGCAGGCCCATCCCTTCATAGGAGTAGGGAAAGCTGATATCGAGGATGAGGTAGCAGCTTATTATAAAGCTGATTTCCCTGATATTAAGCCATCCGCTTACCTATTACCACACAATCAGTTTATCTATTACTTGGTAGCCTTTGGCGGTGTAGGTCTACTAATCTTTATTGTGTGCTTTTACTACCCATTTTATTGGGCATGGGCCAGAGTGGGGCCTTTAATGATAGCTCAATACGTAATTATTTCGCTTTCTTTTTTAGTAGAATATACGCTTGATCAAAAAAATCAAGTAGGCCTATTATTCACTTTACTATTTCTATTACTACCAATAAATGGCCTAATGCGGCCTACTCGTCCAGAAGTAGGTTGGAGGCCTATCTAGCTGAGTAGCTTGTGATCGGAAATGATTGATAGAGAGCTTCTAGCTTTAGACGCTTACATAGGTCTACCTTGAAAATATTTTAGGGCTGGTTTGAATAAAGCATTAAAATTCCCTAGCTTTGCACTCCCATTACGAAAACGTCATGCGGGCGTTTTCTCTGTGTCTTTTAATTAATCTAAAAACGAATGCCTGGCATCATCGGTAAAAAAATCGGTATGACAAGCCTCTTCACTCCGGACGGGAAGAACATTCCCTGCACGCTCATCGAAGCGGGTCCGTGCGTAGTGACGCAGGTTAAGACTATCGAAAAGGACGGCTACACAGCTGTTCAACTCGGTTACGGCGAGAAAAAAGCCAAGAATACCACCAAAGCACTGGCTGGCCATTTCGCCAAAGCCGGTACTACTCCTAAGAAAAAACTTGTTGAGTTTCGTCTCGACGCAGAGTCTACGTACGCTGCTGGTGCCGAAATCAAAGCTGACCTTTTTGAGGAAGGCGAGTTTGTCGACGTAGTAGGAACATCAAAAGGTAAGGGTTTCCAAGGTGTTGTAAAGCGTTACAACTTTGCTGGTGTGGGTGGTCAAACCCACGGTCAGCATAACCGTCTTCGTCACCCTGGTTCCATTGGTGCTTGCTCATGGCCTTCACGTGTATTCAAAGGAATGCGTATGGGTGGTCGTATGGGTGGTGATCGTGTAAAGATCCAGAACTTGAAGGTAATGCGCATTGTAGCCGACAAAAACCTGATTCTGGTTAGCGGCTCGGTTCCCGGCGCTAAGAATTCTTACGTGGTCCTGGAAAAATAACGCGAGATGGAACTGTCAGTATATAACATCAAAGGCGAAGACACTGGCCGCAAGGTTACGCTGTCTGACGCTATTTTCGGTCTAGAGCCGAATGAGCACGTGATGTACCTCGACGTGAAGCAATATTTGGCCAATCAGCGCCAAGGTACGCACAAGTCGAAGCAACGTCACGAGGTACAAGGCACCACCAAGAAGCTCAAGAAGCAAAAAGGTACAGGTGGAGCCCGTGCTGGTAGCATGAAGTCACCTGTATTCATTGGTGGTGGTCGCGTATTTGGTCCCCAGCCCCGTGATTACGGCTTTAAGCTGAACAAAAAGACAAAGCGTGTTGCTCGTTTGTCGGCTCTGAGCACTTTGGCTCAGGAAGGCAAAGTAGCGCTGGTGGAAACCATCACGCTAGATGCGCCCCGCACGAAAGATTTCCTTTCAATCCTGACTGGTCTGAAGCTAAATAACGGTAAGAAAACCTTACTAGTTACTGGCGAAGCCAACAAGAACGTGCTACTGTCGGCGCGCAATATTCAGAAAGTGACTGTGGCAACGCCTATCGCTTTGAATACGCATGACCTGCTCAATACGGATACTTTGTTACTGTCGGAAGACGGTCTGAAGTCGTTGGAACAACTTTATACCCCTGCTGAGTAATGAGCACGTTGAAGAAACCCATCGTGACCGAAAAGGCCACGGCTTTGAATGAAAAAGGGCAGTACGCTTTCGAAGTAGAGCGCACAGCTAATAAAGTTCAAATCAAAAAAGAGATCGAGCAGCTGTATGGTGTAACGGTAACGGGCATTAGCACGATCCGCACTAATGGCAAGATCAAGTCTAAATTCCAGAAAGGTGGTGCTGTAACAGGTCGTCGTCCTCATGGAAAGAAGGCTATCGTAACTGTGAAAGAAGGCGATATCATCGACTTCTACAGTGGTATATAAGGAGAGCTTACTAGCAAGCGCATTTTAAGATAAAATGGCACTCAAAAAACTAAGACCAACATCACCGGGTCAACGATTTCGCATCGCCCCGGCCTTCGACGAGATAACCACGTCGACGCCGGAGAAATCGTTGTTGGCACCCATGGAAAAATCCGGTGGCCGAAACAATTCGGGCAAAATGTCTAACCGCTACATCGGTGGTGGACATAAGCAGAAGTATCGTATCATCGACTTTAAGCGTGATAAAGCTGGTGTTCCAGCCACGGTGAAGACGATTGAGTATGATCCTAACCGCACGGCGCGCATCGCATTGCTTAACTATGCGGATGGTGAGAAGCGTTACATTATCGCTCCCGCTGGTTTAGAAGTAGGAACAACAGTAGTTGCCGGCCCTGGTGTCGCTCCTGAAGTTGGGAACGCTTTAACATTGCGTGAAATGCCGCTTGGTACCATTGTTCATAATATCGAACTGATGCCCGGTGGTGGTGCTGCTATCGCTCGCTCTGCTGGCACGTATGCTCAGCTAGTGGCACGTGAAGACAAGTACGCTACGCTGAAATTGCCTTCGGGTGAGATGCGCATGGTGCTAGTTACCTGCATGGCTACGGTTGGCACCGTTTCAAATGGCGACCACATGAATGTGCGTCTTGGCAAAGCTGGTCGCAATCGTTGGATGGGTCGTCGTCCACGTGTTCGCGGTGTTGCAATGAACCCAGTCGATCACCCAATGGGCGGTGGTGAAGGCAAATCGTCAGGTGGTCACCCACGTAGCCGTAATGGTATTATTGCCAAGGGTCAAAAGACTCGCAATAAGAATAAGTACTCCGAGCAACTCATCGTAAACCGTAAAGGCAAAAAGTAAGCAATGGCACGTTCGCTAAAAAAAGGGCCGTACATTGACTTCCGGCTCGAGAAGAAAGTAACGGCAATGGAAGATTCTGGTAAGAAATCAGTGGTGAAGACTTGGTCGCGCCGCTCGATGATTTCGCCAGACTTCGTAGGCCACACCTTCGCAGTACACAACGGGAATAAGTTCATCCCAGTGTATGTGACTGAAAATATGGTTGGACACAAGCTCGGCGAGTTCGCACCTACACGCAACTTCCGTGGCCACGTAGCCAAAAAAGATAAAGGCAAGCGCTAAGATGGAAGCAACAGCTAAACTCCGCAATGTGCCTACCTCGCCTCGCAAGATGCGCATGGTAGCCAATCTGGTCCGCGGTCAGAAAGTGACCCGTGCCTTGGGCTTGCTAAAGTTTGAAGCCAATTCAGGTGCTGAGCGTATCGAGAAACTACTTCTCTCCGCTTTGTCGAACTGGCAGCAGAAGAACGAAGACGAGCGTATCGAAGATGCTAACCTTTATATCAAAGAGATATTCGTTGATGAAGGTCGCCAGTTGAAGCGCTTGCGCCCGGCACCTCAGGGCCGCGGTCACCGTATCCGCAAGCGTAGCAATCACGTGACACTGACAATTGACTCGAAAGTTGAGCCGCTAGGCAGCAAAGCTGCTGTGAAGCAAGCTTCAGAGCAAAAGCCAGTAGAAGCGAAAGCTGGAGCTACTCGTACCCGTCGTAGCTCGACCAAGAAAACCACTACTGAAAATAAGGCGGAAGCCACCGTATAAGCACTATGGGACAGAAAGTAAATCCGGTTGGCTTCCGCTTAGGTGTCATCAAAGGATGGGACTCGAACTGGTACGGCGGTAAAGACTTCGCCGATAAACTGGTAGAGGACGAAAAAATCCGTAAGTACATTCTCGCGCGTATTCCGAAAGGCGGTATCTCGCGCATCGTAATCGAGCGTACTCTGAAGCGTATAACTATTACTATCAACACGGCTCGTCCAGGTGTAGTAATTGGTAAAGGCGGTCAGGAAGTTGACAAGATTAAAGACGAGCTAAAGCAGATCACCAGCAAAGACGTTCAGATCAACATCTTCGAAATCAAGCGTCCAGAACTTGATGCAAAGCTAGTAGGTGAGAGTATTGCTCAGCAGTTACAGGCTCGTATTTCGTTCCGCCGTGCGATGAAGCAAGCTATTCAGGCTGCTATGCGCGTTGGTGCTGAAGGCATCAAAGTGCAGTGTGGTGGTCGTCTTGGTGGCGCTGAAATTGCTCGCTCGGAGCAATACAAAGAGGGTCGCACTCCACTGCACACTTTGCGTGCTGACATAGATTATGCTTTGTCAGAAGCTCAAACTGTGTACGGTAAGATCGGTATCAAAGTGTGGATTATGCGTGGTGAGGTATTTGGCAAGCCTGACTTGTCGCCTAACCAACAGCCTGCCAACCAAGGAGCCGACACCCGTGGTAGCGGTAACGATCGTGGCCCACGTGGTGAGCGTGGCGACCGTGGTGGTGATCGTGGCCCACGTCGTGATCGTAATGATCGTGGCGGTGAAGGCCGTGGTGATCGTGGCGGTGATAACCGTGGTGGTCAAGGCCAAGGTGGTGGCCCACGTCGCAATAGCGGCACTGGAGCTGCTGGGGGGCAAAACCGCGGTGGCGGTGCTCCTCGTCGCTAACCCTTTCTCATTTTTCGAATCTATATTTTTCGATAATCATGTTACAACCGAAAAGGACCAAGTATCGCAAGATGCAAAAGGGTCGCGTAACAGGCTTAGCCTACCGCGGCAGCTCCATTGACTTCGGTTCATTCGCTATCAAGTCGCTGGAAACTGCGTGGATTACGGCTCGCCAAATTGAGGCGGCACGTATCGCTATGACCCGTGCCATGAAGCGTGAAGGTCAAGTTTGGATCCGCATTTTCCCTGACAAGCCTATTACCAAGAAGCCTGCTGAAGTGCGGATGGGTAAAGGCAAAGGCTCGCCCGAGTATTGGGTAGCTATTGTACACCCTGGCACTATTATGTTCGAATCGGATGGTGTTCCGCTCGAGGTAGCCCAGGAGTCACTGCGTCTAGCGGCGCAAAAGTTGCCCGTGAAGACCAAGTTTGTTGTTCGTCGCGACTACGTAGAAAACTAGTAAGATGAAAAACGCTGATATCCGTACTCTCTCAGTAGAAGAGCTGAAGAACCAGATTAAAACCGAACAGACTAGCGGTCAGTCGCTGCGTTTCGCGCACGCTATCTCTCCCCTAGAGAATCCGATTCGCCTGAAGCATAGCCGCAAGAACGTAGCTCGTCTGAAGACCGAGTTGACCCGTCGCGAGAACGAGCAGGCAAACCAAACTGCTAAATAACGATGGCAAGCAACACAGATCAGCAGACTACCGCTACCGTTGAGCGGAACATGCGCAAAGAGATTACTGGGCGTGTCTCTAGCTCCAAAATGGATAAATCTATCACTGTTGTGGTAGAGGAAAAGCAAAAGCACCCCATCTATGGCAAGTTTGTGAGCAAGACTACTAAGTTTATGGCTCATGATGAAAACAACGAATGTGGCGAAGGTGATACCGTACGGATTATGTCCACTCGGCCGCTAAGCAAAAACAAGCGTTGGAGATTAGTAGAAATCGTAGAGCGCGCCAAGTAAGATGATACAACAAGAATCCCGTCTGACCGTCGCTGATAATAGCGGCGCTAAAGAAGTGCTCTGCATCCGTGTCCTTGGCGGCACTGGTAAGAAATATGCTAGTGTAGGTGATAAAATCGTTGTTTCGATTAAATCAGCTATACCTTCTGGCAACGCTAAAAAAGGCACTGTATCTAGAGCAGTAGTTGTTCGCACGAAGAAAGAAGTGCGTCGTAAAGACGGCTCTTATATTCGTTTCGATGATAACGCTGCGGTACTGCTCAATAACAACGATGAACCCCGTGGCACCCGCATCTTCGGACCTGTGGCTCGTGAGTTACGTGAGCGTCAGTTTATGAAGATTGTTTCACTGGCCCCTGAGGTTCTATAAGCATAGTAGCAAATGGCAACGAAAGCAAAAGACCAAAAGCCAGTGAAATTGCACGTAAAAACTGGCGATACCGTTAAGGTGATTGCTGGTGATGAGCGTGGCAAGACTGGTACCATCAAATCGGTTAACCGCACTTCACAGCGCGTTATCATCGAGGGTTTGAACCTAGTGACGAAGCACAACAAGCCGAGCGCTAAAAACCCTCAGGGTGGTATTACCAAGATCGAGGCTCCCATTCATGTGAGCAACGTGCAGCCCATTGACCCCAAGACGGGTGAGCGGGTACGCAAAAATGCCCCCCAGCAAAACGCCTAACCCGGCTTTACGACAATGGCTCGACTCAGAGAAATATATCAGAAAGACGTGGTGCCTGCGCTCCAGGAGAAATTCCAGTTCAAGAGCGTAATGCAGGTGCCACGCATCACTAAGATCTGTATCAACCGCGGTATCGGTGCAGCAGTAGCTGACAAGAAACTGGTTGATAATGGTGTAGACGAGCTGACGACCATCACTGGTCAGAAAGCTGTTCCTACTATCGCTAAGCGTTCGGTATCTAACTTTAAGCTTCGTGAGGGCATGCCCATCGGTGCTAAAGTTACCCTGCGGGGCGAGCGCATGTATGAGTTCATGGACCGTCTTTTGACGGTTGCTTTACCTCGTGTACGCGACTTCAAAGGCATCAACGATAAGGGCTTCGATGGCCGGGGTAACTATACCCTCGGTATCAAGGAGCAGATTATTTTCCCAGAAATTTCAATTGACAAGATCAAGTCGATTTCTGGTATGGATATCACCTTCGTTACAACCGCCGAGAACGACGAGCAGAGCTATGAGCTGCTTAAGGCTTTCGGAATGCCCTTCACTAACGCCAAGAAAGAAAACAATGGCTAAGGAATCCGTTAAAGCAAGAGAAAGAAAGCGTATCGCTACAGTTGCTCGTTATGCTGAAAAGCGTAAGGCACTTAAAGCTGCTGGTGATTACGAAGGTCTGGATAAGTTGCCACGCAACGCTTCCCCAGTACGTGTTCACAACCGCGACAAGATCAATGGTCGTCCCCGTGGTTACATGCGTAAGTTCGGCATCAGCCGTGTTACGTTCCGTGAAATGGCACTAGCTGGTAAGATTCCCGGAGTAACTAAGTCGAGCTGGTAGTAAAAACAGCCAGTATGCCTTATCAAACGGTGTGCTGGCTATTTTTTAATCCACCTACGAAGTAGACTCAAGAAACCATTGGCCGCGCCCCGATAGCCGAGCCAAGTAGTCTTAACTGAAAATTTCGCTGTTGCTTTCTGCAGCTGCGAAATTTTCTTATCTTTGCGCTCCCTAAAAAGGAGTGTAGCTTTTCTATATCAAATGAATACAGATCCAATTGCCGATTATTTAACTCGGGTGCGTAATGCCATCAAGGCAAACCACCGGGTAGTAGAAATACCGGCCAGCAACATCAAAAAGGAAATCACGAAAGTGCTCTACCATAAGGGTTACATTCAGAGCTACCGCTTTGATGACTCGTTGGTACAAGGCACGATCAAGATTGCGCTTAAGTACAATCCTGCTACCAAGCAGCCAGCTATCACGAAGCTGGAGCGTGTGAGCACGCCTGGTCTGCGTAAGTATGCTCATGTGGAGAATCTGCCACGCGTATTAAGCGGCCTTGGAGTAGCTATCTTGTCTACGTCGAAGGGTGTGATGACGGAGAAAGAAGCTAAAAACGAAAACGTGGGCGGCGAGGTGCTGTGCTACGTTTACTAAGCGAGAGGAAACAGAACTATGTCACGCATTGGTAAACTGCCGATCAGCCTGCCCGCTAACGTGCAGATTGATATTAGCAAAGAAAACGAAGTAACCGTTAAGGGACCAAAAGGAACTTTGACCACTCCCGTAGACCGCGACATCACCGTTTCTACTGCCGATGGTCAACTCGTAGTAGAACGTCCTACTGAGCAGAAGCGTCATAAGGCTATGCACGGTTTGTATCGTTCGCTTATCAACAACATGGTTGTTGGTGTGAGTGATGGCTACACGGAGCGCTTAGAGTTAGTAGGTGTAGGTTACAAAGCTGCAATGGCTGGTACTACGCTCGAACTTTCTTTAGGTTACTCGCACAATATTTTCTTGGCCCTGCCTAAGGAAGTAACTGCTACTGCTCTTACAGAGAAGGGTAAAAACCCTATCGTTACTCTGACTAGCATCGATAAGCAATTGTTAGGTCAAGTAGCTGCAAAAATTCGTTCGTTGCGTAAAGTCGAGCCCTACAAAGGCAAAGGTGTACGCTTCGTGGGTGAGCAGATTCGTCGCAAGGCTGGTAAAACGGCTTCGAAATAATTTCGCATTATGGCTTTTGATAAAGCAACAAGAAGAAAGCGGATCCAGCGCATCATCCGTACGCGGGTGGCTGGCACGTCCGATCGGCCGCGTTTGTCGGTGTTTCGCAGCAATAAGGGCATTTACGCCCAAATTATTGATGACACCATTGGCCAAACGCTGGTATCTGTATCATCTAAGCATGTAACAACGGCTGATGATGCTACCCCAGTAGCTTCTGCTGCTGCAGTAGGCAAAGAAATTGCCTCCCGCGCTCAGGAGAAGGGTATCACCAAAGTAGTGTTTGACCGCTCAGGTTATCTCTACCACGGCCGCGTAAAATCATTGGCAGAAGGAGCCCGCGAAGGCGGCCTCAATTTCTAAATCATCATGGCAGAATTTAATAACAGCAACCGTGGTGGTGGCAATGACCGTGGCGGCAACGATCGTCGCGGTGGTGGCAATGATCGTGGTGGTAACCGGGATCAGACTCCCCGTGCTGGCGACACGGACTTAAAAGAAAAAGTAGTAGCCATCAACCGAGTAGCCAAAGTGGTTAAAGGTGGTCGTCGTTTCAGCTTCTCTGCAATTGTAGTAGTAGGTGACGGCAACGGTACTGTAGGTTTCGGCCTAGGTAAGGCTAACGAGGTAACTGATGCAATTGCAAAGGGTATCGATGATGCTAAGAAGAACCTAGTAAAAGTTCCTCTTTATAAGCATACGGTTCCTCACGTGATGGAAGGTAAGTATTCGGGTGGCTTCGTATTGGTACAGCCAGCAGCAGCTGGTACCGGTGTAATTGCTGGTGGTGCTATGCGTGCCGTGTTCGAAAGTGCTGGTATCAAAGATGTACTGGCTAAATCTAAAGGCTCGTCTAACCCGCACAACGTGGTAAAGGCTACCTTCGATGCTCTTTTGAAGATGCGCGACCCCATGCAGATCGCACAGCAGCGCGGCATTACTCTCCAACAAGTTTTTAACGGCTAGACGAGATGGCGCAGATCAAAATCAAATTGGTAAAAAGCGTGATTGACCGCCCTGAGCGTCAAAAGCGTACGGTTCAGGCCTTGGGTCTGGGTAAAATCGGTAGCACCTCGGAGAAAGAAAACACCCCCCAGATTGCTGGTATGGTGGCCGCAGTGCAGCATTTGATCGAAGTAACCGAACTTTAAGAAGTAACTCAACATGAATCTCAGCAATCTAAAACCTGCCGTCGGCGCTACGCGCAATGAGAAGCGCATCGGTCGCGGTACGGGTTCGGGCCGCGGTGGTACATCTACCCGTGGTCACAAAGGGCAGAAGTCACGTTCGGGCTATTCTAAGAAGTCAGGCTTCGAAGGTGGTCAGATGCCTCTGCAGCGTCGTGTGCCTAAGTTTGGTTTCACGAACATTAATCGTGTGGAGTATAAAGGTATAAACCTTGATGCTCTTCAGAGCCTAACGGACAAAGACAGCACAACCACTATGGATGTTGCTTACTTCGTGTCTAATGGACTTGTTTCTAAGAACGCTAAAATTAAAATTCTTGGCCGCGGTGAAATCACTCAAGCTGTAGAAGTGCATGCACATGCTTTTTCTAAATCTGCTGTTGAGGCGATTGAAAAGGCGGGTGGCAAAGCAGTGACTTTATAAAGCCTGATTGGCAATGAAGAAGTTTATCGAGACGATAAAGAATATTTTTGCGATTGAGGATCTGCGTATGCGGATTCTCAATACGCTTTTTTTCATTGCTATCTACCGGCTCGGTTCCTTTGTTGTGCTGCCTGGGGTAGATGCTACTAAATTAAAGCAGGGAGCTGAAGGCCTTTTTGGAATCCTTGATACCTTACTAGGTGGAGCATTTAGTAATGCTTCTATCTTCGCACTAGGTATAATGCCTTACATCTCAGCTTCTATCGTACTGCAGCTGTTGACAATAGCAGTTCCTTACTTTCAGAAGCTACAAAAGGAAGGGGAATCTGGGCGTAAGAAGATCAATCAATACACCCGTATTCTGACCATCCCGATTGTAATGGCTCAGTCGATTGGCTTCATTGCGACTATTACTCCTGAGGCTATCATTTCTCCCGGCACATTCTTTACAATTTCCACCATGATAATTATCACGGCTGGAACATTGTTCTGCATGTGGCTCGGTGAAAAGATTACTGATAAAGGCATTGGTAATGGTATTTCCATGATCATTATGATTGGAATCGTCTCCCGATTCCCAGGAGCCATTATTGGTGAAGCAGCTGCTAAAGGGATGCGTGGATCGTTGATCTTTTTGATAGAGATGGTGGTGCTTTTCCTAGTCGTAATGGCTGTGATTGTACTAACACAAGCGGTTCGCCGTATTCCAGTACAGTATGCAAAGCAAGTAGGTGGAACAACTCAACTCAACGCTCAGCGCCAGTTCATTCCATTGAAAGTGAACGCGGCTGGTGTAATGCCAATCATTTTTGCTCAGTCATTGATGTTTGTGCCCGCTATTGTGGCTTCGATATGGCAGAATGATAGCGAAACGGCTAGCTACATTGGTGTTAAGTTTTCAGACTATACCTCTTGGCAGTACAACCTTGTGTTCGCTACTCTTATCATTGTCTTTACTTATTTCTACACCGCTATTAGCGTCAATCCTAATCAGATTGCTGATGACTTAAAACGTAGTGGTGGCTTTGTTCCTGGAGTAAAGCCGGGTCGTGATACATCTGAGCATATGGATGAGATTCTGACTCGTATTACTTTACCTGGAGCAATTGCTTTGGCTCTAATTGCAATCTTTCCTGCCTTAGCATTGTTGGCTGGCGTAACTCGTCCTTTCTCTGCTTTCTATGGTGGTACCTCACTGATTATCATGGTAGGTGTTGTATTAGACACGCTCAATCAGGTAGAAAGTTATCTACTTATGCGTCACTATGATGGCATGATGAAAACAGGTAAGCTGAGGGGAAGATCGCAAAATGTGGCGATGGCTTCTTAAGTCATGATCTTTTATAAGACCGAAGAAGAAATAGAACTCATTCGGGCTAGTGCGAAAGTTCTAGCCCAGGCTCACGGAGAAGTTGCGAGTCTTATTAAGGAGGGAGTAACCACCCGTGAGCTAGATAAGCGCGCGGAGGAGTTTATTCGAGATAGTGGGGGGCAACCTTCATTCAAAGGCTACAATGACTTTCCTTATAGCCTTTGTATCTCACCAAATTCAGTTGTAGTACACGGATTTCCTAGTGACTATACTTTGAAAGGTGGAGATATAGTTTCGATTGATTGTGGCGTATTCCTCAATGGTTACCACAGTGACAGCGCTTATACTTACCCAATTGGGGAGGTGGATACTGAGGTGCTAGACTTATTAGCTCATACTAAGCAGTCTTTGTATCTCGGTATAGAGCAGGCAGTGGCTGGCAACCGAATGGGTGACGTTGGCTATGCAATCCAGAGCTTTGTTGAAAAGCAAGGTTATGGAGTTGTTAGAGAATTAGTTGGCCATGGCTTAGGTAAAAAGCTACACGAGCGACCTGAAGTACCTAATTACGGTAAACGTGGTTCAGGACTTAAGTTGCAAACGGGGTTAGTAATTGCAATTGAGCCAATGGTTAATTTGGGAGTCAAGAATATTGTCCAAGAGAAAGATGGATGGACCATCCGTACCAAGGATAAGAAGCCTTCAGCTCATTTCGAGCACACTGTTGTAGTTAGAAAAGACAAGGCGGAAATTTTAACCTCCTTCGATTACATAGAAAAAGCCTTACAGTAGCCTTATGGCCAAACAATCCTCCATTGAGCAGGACGGAGTAATTCTAGAAGCACTCTCTAATGCGATGTTTCGTGTAGAGTTGGAAAACGGTCACCAATTGGTGGCTCACATTTCTGGGAAGATGCGTATGCACTACATCAAAATTCTGCCTGGAGATAAGGTGAAGCTGGAAATGTCACCCTACGACTTGTCGAAGGGACGCATTGTTTACCGTTACAAATAATTTACTGACGACATGAAAGTCAAAGCATCGGTCAAAAAGCGCAGCGTTGACTGTAAGGTAATTCGCCGCAAAGGCAAACTTTACGTCATTAACAAAAAGAACCCTCGCTATAAGCAGCGTCAAGGTTAAACCATTCGTTTTATAAAAGCATATGGCTCGTATTGCAGGGGTTGATATCCCGGACAACAAGCGCGGCGAAATCGCCCTCACGTACATTTTCGGCATTGGCCGTTCTTTAGCTCAGAAGATTCTTGGCCAAGCCGGTATCTCTGTAGATAAGAAGGTTAAAGACTGGACGGAGGCTGAAGCCAGCGAAATCCGTGCTATCATCGCCGCCCAGCACAAGACTGAGGGTGTTCTACGCTCGGAAGTGCAACTTAACATCAAGCGACTGATGGACATTGGTAGCTACCGTGGATTGCGTCACCGTAAGGGACTGCCAGTTCGTGGTCAGCGCACCAAGAACAACTCACGCACTCGTAAGGGTAAGCGTAAGACTGTTGCCAACAAGAAGAAGGCTACTAAATAAACAGTAGCGGAAATCGGTGCTTGCTTATACGAAGTGAGCATCAACACCTTCCGCATTTTTTGCGATAACTAAATGGCACAAAAGAGAAAAGACAAAGCCAAGAAGCGCGTTGTCGTTGTAGAGCAAGTAGGTCAGATTCACATCAAGGCCTCCTTCAACAACATCATCATCTCCATCACCAACAATAACGGCCAGGTTATTTCTTGGGCTTCTGCTGGCAAGATGGGCTTTCGTGGTTCAAAGAAGAATACTCCATACGCTGCTCAGATGGCAGCCACGGATTGCGGTAAAGTTGCCCATGATCTAGGTATGCGCAAAGCCGAAGTATTTGTAAAAGGACCAGGCTCAGGTCGTGAGTCGGCTATCCGTACCCTCCAGAATGTGGGCATTGAGGTAACTACCATCCGCGACGTAACACCGCTGCCCCACAACGGCTGCCGTCCGCCTAAGCGTCGTCGCGTCTGATATACTGAACAGGCAAAGCGCAGGCTACACGTCTGCGAATTTGCCCCCTGGTGTCGGGTTTCCGATGCGTATGCACCTGTTGCAACGCGTCTGCGAGGCTCGACATTCGCGGTTCAACCCCTGCAAAACTCAACATCCTCGAAATGGCACGTTATACCGGTCCTAAAACTAAGATTGCCCGTCGCTTCGCTGAGCCGATTTTCGGTCCGAGCAAGGCACTCAACAAAAAGAATTATCCTCCCGGCCAGCATGGTCGTGGCCGTCGCAAGAAGCAGTCGGAATATGCTATCCAGTTGATGGAGAAGCAAAAGGTGAAGTACATGTACGGTGTACTAGAGAAGCAATTCGAAAACCTTTTTCACAAAGCTGCTGCACTTCCCGGCATTACCGGTGACAACCTATTGGCTCTGCTGGAGTCACGCCTTGATAACACCGTGTACCGCTTAGGAGTAGCCCCTACTCGCCGCGCTGCTCGCCAATTGGTGTTGCACAAGCACATCACGGTGAACGGTGAAGTTGTTAACATCGCTTCATACAAGCTACGTGCTGGTGACGTTATTGGCGTTCGTGAGAAGTCAAAGTCGCTGGAAACTATCACTACTAGCTTGAGCGCTCGCAATGCCCGCGCTTTCTCGTGGTTGGAGTGGGACGGCAAGGAAATGGTGGGCAAGTTCACCAACGCTCCCTCACGTGAGTTGATCCCGGAGAAAATCCAGGAGCAGCTGATCGTCGAGCTTTACTCGAAGTAATTGCCTTTTGGCATTCTTCGTTTTTCCCTTGTTGTATTTTTAAAGCCCCACTTATGTCAATCTTAGCTTTTCAAATGCCGGAGAAAGTTGTGATGGAGAAATCCGATGACTTTTACGGAACGTTTGAATTCAAACCGCTGGAGAAAGGCTACGGCGTCACGATCGGCAATGCTTTGCGTCGTATCCTGCTGTCGTCGCTGGAGGGCTATGCCGTTACATCGGTTCGCACGCCCAGCGTGCTGCACGAGTTCATGACCATTGAAGGTGTGATTGAGGACATGTCCGAAATCATTCTAAACCTGAAGATGGTCCGCTTTAAGAAGGTAAGCGACGCTATTGAGGACAAGATTACCGTCCGCATCAAAGGTCAGGAGACATTCACGGCCGGCGACATCAATAAGTTTACCAACGGCTTCCAGGTGTTGAACCCAGATTTGGTTATCTGCCACGTAGATGCCAACACTGAGCTGGAGTTTGAACTGGCTGTGCAGAAAGGTCGGGGCTATGTACCCGCCGAAGAAAATAAGCCTACCGATCAGGTATTCGGGCAAATCGCTATTGATGCCATATTCACACCTATCAAGAATGTGAAGTATAGCATTGAGAACACCCGCGTAGAACAGAAGACTGACTATGAGAAGCTTCTCATAGAAATTCAGACCGACGGCTCTATTCACCCCGAGGAAGCCCTAAAAGGTGCTGCTAATATCCTGATTCAGCATTTCATGCTGTTCTCTGACAACACAATGACCTTCGAAACGGCTAAAGCTGAAGAAGAGGAAACTGTTGATGAGGAGACGCTACACATGCGTAAGGTTCTAAAGACGCCATTGGCAGATATGGATCTTTCAGTACGTGCATACAACTGTCTGAAGGCTGCCGATATCAAAACACTTGGTGACTTGGTACAGTTGGATATGAGTGATATGATGAAGTTCCGCAACTTTGGTAAGAAGTCGCTGACTGAGTTGGAGAACCTAGTAGAAGAAAAGGGTCTGAACTTTGGTATGGACCTGAGCAAGTATAAGCTCGACGAAGATTAGTATCTGTAGATAATGACTGAATTACCAATTGGTATTAACCACAGGTAATTCAGTCATTACTTTTTTAATTAATTCAGTGTACCCTAGGTAGTGCGGTTCTAATGAGGAGACTGCTGTAATGCACGTCTCCCGCCGTGGTCGCTCTACGCAAGTACATACACCCCGCATTCGCATAACAATACAATGAGACACGGTAAAACAATTAACCACTTAGGCCGCACTGCTGCACATCGCAATTCGATGCTGTCCAACATGGCTTCTTCGCTGATCATGCACAAGCGTGTGTCAACGACTGTAGCCAAGGCCAAAGCTCTACGCAAGTTCATAGAGCCACTTTTGACCAAAGCAAAGAGCGACACTACGCACGCTCGCCGTACTGTATTCTCGACTCTTCAGAATAAAGAGTCGATGAAAGAACTGTTTGGTGATGTAGCTGCAAAAATCGCTACTCGTCCTGGTGGCTATACTCGTATCATCAAGCTGAGTGATGCTCGTCTGGGCGACAACGCTGAGATGTGCATCATTGAGCTTGTTGATTACAACGAGACACTGCTTGAAGCAAAGAACGCTGGCGAAGCTAAGTCAACGACCCGTCGCTCACGTGGCCGCAAGAAGGCTACGACGGCAGGTGAGGGCAAGTCTTCAGCTGAAGTTGTTTCGGAGTCAAAGGCAGAAGCTCCAGTAGTTGCTACTGCTGCTCCTGAGGATACGCCTACAACGACCGTTAAAGGTGATGACACCCGCGACGAGGCTAAAGCAAAAGACGAAGAAGCTGCTTCATAAGCTTAGCTAACACTTAAAAAGGGGATGTACCGCAAGGTGCATCCCCTTTTTGTTTCTGATCATTCTGGGGGCAAAATACGGTTCATACATCGAAATCAGATTTCCTGTAGAACGAATTCCTTACCTTGCTACCGTCATTTGAGACGCATCAAATCTAGCTTAGCCTTTACGAAGCAGCATACTGATTCATTTTTCACTCCTTACCTCTTAACCATGAGTATTATCTCTTCCATTCACGCCCGGCAAATATTTGATTCGAGAGGCAATCCAACTGTCGAAGTAGATGTGACTACTGACAATGGTGTAGTAGGCCGTGCCGCTGTACCATCTGGGGCCTCCACGGGTAAACATGAAGCAGTGGAGTTGCGCGACGACGATAAGTCGAAGTATATGGGGAAAGGGGTGTTGAAGGCTGTAGAGAACGTGAACAGCACAATTGCTGAAGAACTGATTGGCTTTTCAGTGTATGAGCAAAGCTTGCTCGACCGCATCATGATAGAGCTAGATGGCACACCGAACAAAGCCAACTTAGGTGCTAATGCCATTCTTGGTGTGTCGCTGGCTATTGCACGTGCTGCAGCTCAGGAGGCTGGTATGCCGCTGTATCGCTATGTAGGTGGCGTAGGAGCGTCTACACTGCCTGTGCCTATGATGAATATCCTTAACGGTGGTTCACATGCCGACAACTCCATTGATTTCCAGGAGTTCATGATTATGCCCGTGGGAGCTGAGTCATTCTCTGAGGGCTTGCGCTGGGGAACTGAGATTTTTCATCATCTGAAGAACGTGCTGAAAAAGCAGGGCTTAAGCACGAACGTAGGTGATGAAGGTGGTTTTGCTCCGAATATCAAGTCGAACGAAGACGCTATCAAGGTGGTACTGCAAGCTATTGAGACAGCTGGCTACCGCCCGGGTGAGGATGTGATGATTGCGATGGACGCCGCTACTTCGGAATTTTATGAGAACGGTGTTTACCATTTCAAGAAGAGCACGGGCGATAAGCTGACTTCTTCAGAGATGGCTAACTATTGGGCTGACTGGGTTAGCAAGTACCCCATCCTAAGTATCGAAGACGGAATGGACGAGGACGACTGGGCCGGCTGGAAACAGCATACAGAAAGTCTGGGGGGCAAAATTCAGCTCGTAGGCGACGATCTGTTTGTGACCAATGTGGATCGTTTGCAGCGTGGTATTGACGAGAAAATAGCCAACGCAATTCTGATTAAGGTAAACCAGATTGGTACGCTAACCGAGACAATTGCTGCTATCAACCTTGGCCGTCGTAATGGCTACAAGAGCGTTATGTCGCACCGTTCCGGCGAAACTGAAGACAATACTATTGCTGACTTGGCAGTAGCTCTGAACACAGGCCAGATCAAAACGGGATCAGCTTCGCGCTCTGACCGGATGGCGAAATACAACCAATTGCTCCGTATTGAGGAGGAGTTGGGCGAGATAGCCTACTATCCTGGGCGCAAAATGTAGCTTGCTCAGCTGGGCTAATTCTTTCCTAATTATCTCAGTTTAACAAAACGGCACCATAGCCCAATAGGCTGTGGTGCCGTTTTTAGTATATTTGAGCCTATGAGCTTTTCCGTTATCCTTGCTTCTGCAGCGCGCATTGTACGCAGCTTTTACTTTCTGACTGGGGTAAGCTTCGTGGTGTGGATGTTCGTGTTCGACGCCAACGACTTGCTAAAGCAGTACGATATGTACAAAAAGTGGCGTGAGTTGCAAACGGAGAAGGAATACTACCTGACCAACATTGAGACGGTGAAGAAGGAGCGAGCCGAGCTGCTCAGCAGTCCGGAGCTATTGGAGAAGTTTGCCCGTGAACGCTACATTATGAAGCGCCCTGGTGAGGATGTGTTCATCCTCGTGCCGCAGGAAGAAGAGTAATGCTGCCCCTACTAACTGACACCCGCCAGCAAATGCGTCCTTGCCGCGCGGGGGGCAAATTGGTTGTCTTCCTACTACTTCTCCTGCTGAGCCTGCCAGCCGTAGCCCAGTCCTCGCAAATTCAGGTAGCCCGACAGTTTTTAATCGCGGTGCTTAACGGCGATAATTCCGCGGCGTATAAGCTGTTGGCGCCAGAAGTGAGTAGTGCTGTCTCAAAGAAGCAATTTCGCGCAGCAGTGAGGCCTATGTATGAGCAGGGAAGAGAGCTAGGCCGCCCCATTGCATTATATAAGCTGGGCTTGCGACTGGGTGATGAAGCACAGCCTCGCTACTTCTATGCTTTCTCGTTCAAAAGTGACACGCTGCAGGCTAAGCCGCGCGTTATGCTCGACGTTACGTTTCGAGACACTACGGCAACGCGTATCCTGAGCTTTGGTATGATTCCGGCCCCTCAAAGCAAGCGCAAGTAGGAGCTACTCTATCTTCTTGCCTGTCATCGCCTGCTTGATGGAGATGTTCATGACCCGCTCCGCGAAAGGGCTGGTCAAGCTTTCTAACTCGTCTACGGCTTTCAGAATGGTATCCTTATCTTGGGTAGTGAGGGCGTCTTTTAAGTTCTGAACCGAGGCGGCGGTCTGCGTGATTTCGTCTTCGGTTAGATACTGGGAGTTCTTGTCAACAAAGCGTTCCACCTGATAAATCATCTGCTCGGCTACGGTGCGGGCTTCGATGACCATACGCGCTGTCACGTCCTCACGAGCGTGGGTGATGGAATCCATAAGCATCTTCTCTACTTGCTCATCGGTGAGGCCGTACTGAGGCTTGATTTCGACAGCCTGATGGGTATTCGAGCGAAGCTCAAGGGCTTCTACTTTCAAAATACCGTCGGCATTTAGAATAAAGTTGACGTCAACCTTAGGCAAACCTGCGGGCATGGCGGGAATACCGCGAAGATCAAACTCGGCTAGCTTACGGTTTTCCTTTACTAAGTCCCGCTCACCTTGGTACACGGAAATCTTGAGGTTTACCTGCCCATCAACGCTAGTCGTGTACTGACGTCCGGCTTTGGTCGGAATCTTCGAATTGCGCGGAATAATCGGGTCCATGAGCCCGCCCAAGGTCTCAATGCCGAGGGTGAGCGGCGTCACATCCAGTAGAAGTACATCACGACGGTTGCCACCTAAGATGTCAGCTTGGATAGCAGCTCCTAGGGCCACAACTTCGTCGGGGTTAAGAGAGCTGTTGGCGGGTTGCTGGAAAAACTCAGACACCGTATCGTACACCAAGGGCACGCGCGTAGAGCCGCCCACTAATAGTACCGCGTCGAGGGCACTGGGGGACAATTTGGCATCCGCTAAGGCTTGCTGACAAGCAGTAATGGTGCGAGTAACCAGAGGGCGGATTAGATCATTAAACTCCGCTTTGGTAAGCTGTACCTGGCCAGCGCCGGGCAGGTCGGCGGTAAATTCGTCGTGCTGGCTTAGGTGCTTTTTAGCTTGCTCAGCGGTTAGGCGGAGCTGTTGCTTGAGCTGCCCATCGGTACCTGCGGCCAGTTGACCGGTTAGGCTATACCGCTGAATCCAATGCTCACTCACTAAGCGGTCGAAATCGTCGCCGCCCAAGTAGGTATCGCCATTGGTGCTGAGCACCTCGAATATTCCCTGGTGAATATGTAGAATGCTGATGTCGAAGGTGCCACCACCGAGGTCATATACGGCTACGATTTTCTCTTCGTCAGGCGATAGGCCAATGCCATAAGCCAGCGCGGCAGCGGTAGGCTCATTCACGATGCGCAATACTTCCAACCCAGCCAAGCGGCCTGCATCCCGAGTAGCTTGGCGCTGGGAGTCGTTGAAATAAGCGGGCACCGTGATGACTGCCTTGTTCACGGGCGTTTTGAGGGCGTGCTCAGCGCGGGCCCGTAGCTCCTTCAGAATCTCGGCGGAAAGCTCGATAGGAGAGTAGAAATGCCCCCAACGCGGATTTTAACTAAGCCTTCTGAATTATCATCGATGATTTTATAGCCTAATTGCCCGGCGTGCTCACCCAGGTCACGGTACGATTTGCCTAGTAGGCGCTTCACAGAATAAATCGTGTTCTGCGGATCGGTGAGAAGGTATTGCTTGGCTTCGGTGCCAACGATAGGGGCGTCATCACCAGGGAAGTGCACGACACTAGGCACGATAGTGCCGCGGCCCTGATCGTTGATGGCCACCGGTTGCCGGCCTTCGGGATGGATGTAGGCTACCAAACTATTTGTGGTGCCCAGATCAATGCCAACGATGATTTCTTCCTGCTGAATACTCCCGGTGGAGAGGTTTATTGCGACTTTAGCCATGAATGCGAAGGACGACGCGCCGAAGCGGTAGATGAGCAAAGCGAATTTGCTGATAGCAAATAATCAGAACCGCTTTGGAGCAACAAAAGTAGATAAGAAATGTGGGCAGCCTTTGTTTACGCCTTCAGCAAAGAAGAGGTGCAGGATCGAAAAGGAAATAATAATCATCCAAGGATAACAGCCACGTAGGACTACGTACTTGGAATATGCACTTTACATCATCTGAACATTGTTTTTCAACGCAGGCCAGTTAACTTGTATAGGGGTATAGAATTACGACTGACACACGAAAGTAGCTTACCTGTTGGTAGCATCTAAGCCTGAGAAACGGCCGATAAGCGGTTAAGCGGATATTGGCGGAAAACCTCAAAGGAATCAAAAAGGCCTTCAGGATGTTAAAACAACTCTAGTACTGAAATAGATAGCTATATCGTTTTGTAAGGCTTTGCGTATAAGAGCCTTTGTGTGAAGAAGGTAAGCTTTGCTTAGCTAAGCTACTCATCCTAAAGAATCAAGCAGATGGAAAAGACCAGTGTAGTACATCGTCAGCGTGTAAAGCGTCGTGCCCGTCGGGTAGTTCGGCGTATGCTGCCCTTTATGGCTTCGCTGTTTATGGCCACGCCTCTGGCCACGCCCATCAAAAGCTCCATGGCTAATGCAAAAGGAGTAGAGACGAAAATGCCAACGGAAAAGGAAATGGAAGCAGCCTTTTTCGATCAGCGCATGCACGATCTTTACCGCGACCTGAATGTGGAGCAGCAGGGCTTGCGCTTTGAAGTATTTGAGAAAGCCATGACGGGCTACCTCAATCTGCGGAACGAAAACAAGCTCGGCGACAAGCAGCTTTTGACGGTTGTTGACTTTGAAAAGCCTTCCACCGAGAAGCGTTTGTGGGTATTAGACCTCGAAAAGAAGGAAGTCAAATTCCACACGCTTGTAGCTCATGGTCGTAACTCGGGCGAAAACCTGACTAGTACCTTCTCCAACGAAAATGAGTCGAATATGAGCAGCCTGGGCTTTTATGTAACCCAGGATGAATATATCGGCAAACACGGCCGCTCGCTTAAGCTGGACGGTGTGGATGAGGGATACAACACGAATGCCTTAGCTCGCTCAGTGGTCATGCACGGTGCCGACTATGTGAGTGAGGAGTTTGTGCGTCAGTATGGCCGTTTAGGCCGTAGTCTCGGTTGCCCAGCCCTACCTATGGACCAGTACGCCCAGATTATTGATGAAGTAGGTGGCAAAACATGCTTGTTTCTGAATGGCCCGGATGAAAATTATTCCTCTAAGTACCTAAATCATGATGTCGCCTTATCTACTTTGGTGAGTGCGAATCAAATGATTTAAGTGTAAGTTGATAGATAGAAAAGCCCCCAGAAATATAACTGGGGGGCTTTTTTGTATTATGTATTACGCCTGACACTAAAGCTGCACGCCAAACTTGCGGCCGACTGTCTCCAGATCTTGCACTACGGTTTCGAGCAGCGGAATGCCCCCCAATAGGCGCTCAGCAGCTATTTCACGCTCCGGGTCACCAGGGATGAGGACTTGCTGGCCATCTACGGCGCGGGCTTGGCGAAACGTGGAAATCCAGTTATCCATGTGCGCCTTGAACTCAGCAGCGGGGCGGAAGGCATCGACGCGCATAGCGCCAAAGAAGTGGCCAATACCCTGGCCAACTGGGTCGGCGGGGGGCTGAAGGAAAGCCACGAAAGGCGGTACCCAAGGTCCATAGTTGGCCCCTGATAATACCGCCGAAAAAATATCGACGATACTACCCAGGCAATACCCTTTATGGGATCCTGTTTCGCCCCCAACGGCAATAAAGCGCCGCCGTCTTTCAATTCATTGGGATTGGTGGAAGACTGTCCCTGCGCATCCTGAATCCAGCCAGCGGGCGCAGGCTGCTGCTTGCGCTGCAAAATCTCGAGCTTACCGTTGGCGGCCGTCGTAGTGGCAAAGTCGGCCACAAAATCGGGCTGCTCACCTGCCGGAATAGCCACGGCAATAGGGTTCGTACCCAGCAAACGATCAAGCGAGTGGGTTGGCGCTACTAGAGGGCTAGCGTTGGTCATGGCAATCCCGATCATATCGTGGGCCAGCGCCTTCATCGCATGGTAGCCCGCAATGCCGAAGTGGTTGGAATTTTTTACCGAAACCCAGCCGGTACCGGCGATACGCGCTTTTTCCAAAGCTACCTGCATCGCCTTGGGCGCCACCACCAAGCCTAGGCCACCATCGCCATCCACTACAGCGGTGCTGGGCGTTTCGTACACTACTCCCACCCGCGGCGTCGGATTAATGCGGCCAGCTTCCCAAAGGCGCACATAGCCGATGAGCCGCGCCACGCCATGCGAGTCGATGCCGCGCAGGTCGGCGGCCAGCAGTGCTTCCGTAGCCGTAGTGGCGTCGGCCTCAGGGCAGCCGATACTACGAAACACAGCCTCGGTAAACGTGAACAGGTGATTGTAGGAAAAGGTCATAGCAGGAAATATGCAGCAAGCGCAGCCGCGTAGTCGTGGATTAAAGAAAAGTGCGAAGAATGGAAGTGAAAGCGCTGGGGGGCAAATACTACCTTATCAGCCAACTGTTTGGATTCAGGCTTTCAGAATCTCCGCCAGTAGCCCCTCCTTCAACGCATATGACGAAGCCCTTATATTGGAATTGGTAAGGTGGTAAGTCGTCAGGATGAAATCAATCAGGATACAGGCTACCACAATCATATCGGCGCGCATGGGCGTCATGCCAGGCATGGCCAGGCGTTGCGAGTGAGTAGTGGTGAGCAGTAGTTCGTAGCTCTGATAAAAGCTCTGGAGCGTAATTTCGGTAACTGGCGGCGGCATTTCGGGGCGAAACTCGTTGCGCTGAGCTGCCTGCAAATCTCCGAGTGTATCAAATGTGCCGGAAGCCCCAACGAGGCCAACAGGCTTGAACTGCTGCACGGCCGCTGTCAGGGGCGCAAGTTGTGCAGCCAGATACGCCTGCTCCTCGCGTACATCGTCAGCAGTAAGCGGATCATTTTTAAAAAACAAGTCCAGCAGACGCTGAGCCCCGATCTCAAAGCTTTGTTTCCAGAAAATGGTGTCCTCATTGGCAATAATGAACTCCACGCTGCCCCCGCCAATATCCACCAGCAAGTGTGGCGATTGACCTAGTGCCACGGCCTGCCGCATGCCTTTACAGATTAGCTCAGCTTCCCGATCGCCCGGAATAATATCGACTTTGATACCTGTCTGCTCGAATATTTCTTCTGCCAGCTCCGCGCCATTGCGGGCGCTGCGTACGGCGCTGGTAGCTGTAGCGCGTACATCTGTCACTTGGTGCAGCTCTATTTCTTCCTGAAAGGCCGCTAGGGTGTGTAAAGCCCGCGCATAGGCCTCAGGCGCAATTTCGCCGTTGCTAATGCCACCCTCGCCCAGCTTTACGCCCACTTTGGTACGCAGTAATACGGTGGGCTCGGCGTCGGAGCCCGTGGGGGGCATTTCCACGATGAGCAGGTGAAACGTGTTGGTGCCCATGTCAATCAGGGCCAGACGTGGCGATTTGGTCATTGTCATGGGTATGAATGCAGGGAAAGGCTCCCTTCGGCAAGGTGTGACTTTAGGAGCTGAAGCGGCAAAAAGTACCGAGCGGCAGCTTGCGCTGGCCTTGGTCGTGCAAATAAATCTCGCCGATTTCCCGAGTGCCTCGGATGGCCGGAAAAATATTAGCGACCAGATTATCCAGGATAAGCGCCGAGAAGCCCAGCGAATACAAGTTGATCAGAAAAAAATGATCCTGCGGGTCCAGCAATTCTTTGCACAGCTTCAGCAGCTCGTTCAGCTCATCTTCCAGTTGCCATTTCTCCCCATTCGGACCACGGCCGTAGGCAGGCGGATCGAGGATGAGGCCTTGGTATTTGCTGCCACGCTTCACCTCGCGCCGCACGTATTTCATGGCGTCTTCTACCAGCCAGCGCACCCCATCGAGCTGGCTGGCTTCCATGTTGTCGCGGGCCCAGAAGTTAACCTGCTTCACGGAGTCGAGGTGCGTAACATCGGCGCCGGCGGCCCGCGCAGCCAGGGTAGCGGCGCCGGTGTATGCAAAGAGATTGAGCACTCGCGGCTGGGGGGCTTTTCTCTTTTTGGTTTGCTCAAAAATGAAGCGCCAGTTGGGATCTTGCTCCGGAAACAGCCCGACATGCTTAAATGCCGACAAGCCCAAGCGGAAGCGCAAATGCAAGTCGCCTTGGTCGTAGTTAATTACCCATTGCTCGGGCATGCCTGCCTTCAGTTGCCACTGTCCGCGCTCCTGGCTGCCTTTTTCGCGGCGAAAGGTGGCGTGGGCGCGTTCCCATTCGCTGGGGGGCAAATGTTGGTCCCAGATGGCTTGGGGCTCGGGCCGGGCCAGCACGTAGCGCCCAAAGCGTTCGAGCTTTTCAAAGTTGCCCGCGTCGAGCAATTCATAATCGGGCCAGGTGCCGGTAGTGAGGAAGGAATACATAAGGCGTCGTAAAGGTGCCGCTGAGCAGGTAGCCAAAGGTAAGGTAGTCGCGTAAGCTTTGTGTTTGATGGTGTTATTTTAGGAGCTGCAACTATCGTAAAGCGTTTCTCTCAAGCCTCTATTATTATTCACGATGACTACTTCGCAAGCTAGCATGAATGAAACCTCGCGCATTGTTGACCAGCTTCAGCGTGCCTTCGATGGCGATGCGTGGTCGGGCCCGTCGTTGCTGACTACGCTGCAGGGCCTCAACGCTACGCAAGCAGCAACCCGGGTACTACCAACGGCGCACAGTATTTGGGAGATTGTGCTGCACCTGACAGCCTGGATAGAAACGGTGCAGCAGCGTACGCAGCAAAATAAGCTGATTGAAATATCAGCCGCTGCCGACTGGCCGCCCATCCCGTCGGGTGCCGATGAGGCCGCGTGGCAACAAGCCCTAGCCGATTTGCGCCAAGCCCATACTCATCTGATTGATGCGGTAAACCAATTAACTGATCCTGATCTTGACCGGCAACTAGGCGGGCCCCGCGACCATGAGCAGGGTGGTGGAGTAAGCTACTATATCATGCTCCACGGACTGGTGCAGCATAATCTCTATCATGCCGGCCAAATTGCTTTACTGCATAAATCCGTTTAGAACATCAACGTGCAGTTTACCGCCCATAAATGCGACCTTTGCTCTATGACACTTCGTTTCTATAAATATCAAGGCACCGGCAACGACTTTGTGATGGTGGACGATCGTGCGCATGCGTTTGATGCTACCAACCATCAACTTGTGCGCCGCCTCTGCGACCGCCGACTGGGAATAGGCGCCGATGGCCTGATTCTGCTGCGTTTGCACGCCGACTACGACTTTGAGATGGTGTATTTCAATGCCGACGGGTATCTGGGCTCCATGTGTGGCAATGGTGGGCGCTGTACCGTGGCCTTCGCGCATCACTTGGGAGTTGTTGAGAACGAAGCCCGTTTTATTGCCGCCGACGGTGAACACGAAGCGCATATCGAGGCCGATGGAACCGTAAACTTGCGTATGCAGGATGTGTTGGGCCAGCAGGAGGTAAGCGAAGACGGCGTATTCCTGAATACAGGTTCGCCCCACATCGTACGGTTTCTGGACGCCAGCCGACTGGCAGAGCTGAATGTGGTTAGTGAAGGACGAGCCATTCGCTACAACGAGCGGTTTCGGGAGCGCGGTACGAACGTAAACTTTGCCGAAATGCCCCCCACGCCCGATTTGCCTTGGCAAGTGCGCACCTACGAGCGGGGCGTAGAGGATGAAACTCTTTCCTGTGGAACTGGCGTGACGGCCGTGGCACTGGCCGCTTCCCGGCGCGGAGCTGTTAGCCCGGTGCAATTGCGCACCCCGGGCGGCGACTTACGGGTCGCTTTTGAAGCGCTGCCTGATGGCTCTTTTACTAATATTTATCTCAGCGGCCCGGCTTTGCGCGTATTTGAGGGCAGCATAGACGTATAGCCAACTGCCATTTTGCCCCCCAGCTGGCTCGTGTTGGGTGCCCACTCGTATTTCAGGTCAAATGGTAGCTTCTCCGGTTTTTCTGCGCGCTCTGGAAGACTCCGATCTGGATTTCCTTTACGCACTGGAAAATGACCCCGAAATATGGGGCGTATCAGATACCATAGCACCGGTGTCGCGCTACGCCTTGCGTGAGTACTTAGCTCACGCAAACGCCGATTTTTATGAAGTGCGCCAGCTACGACTCGTTATCTGCGCTCAAACGGATCAGCGACCCGTGGGCATTCTCGATATATTCGATTTTCAGCCTCTACATCTGCGGGCCGGGCTGGGCATCACCATCCTGAGCGCTGAGCGGCGGCGTGGCTATGCGGTGGCTGCCTTGGCGGTAGGGGTAGAGTATGCTCGCCTCACGCTACGCCTCCATCAACTGTATTGTACTGTTGCGGCCACCAACCAAGCTAGTTTGCGCCTGTTCCGGAAAGCAAGTTTCCGGCGGATTGGGGTACGGCAAGACTGGCTGCGGACGGCCGTTGGGTGGGACGCTGCGGTTGAGCTGCAAAAAATTTTATAAGCAGTACTGTGTAAGGCAATTAGCGTCAGGCTAAATACTTACAACTTTTAGCGACAAGCCAAGCGACACCTAGTGTTGAGGTTGGCCTGTGCTAATTAAAGTAGCATTAAAAAGGTAGCATCCTTTTTAGCAAATGCCCGTATAGATTAAGCGTTGTAGCACCGGAGAATTATACTGTTGAGTTAGCGCATCCGGTTTACCACGATACTTCCTAGCCATTTGTCTATGCCGATTTCTACCTCGGCTGAAACGCCTACGCGCGCTTCAGTCTCCGTATCAACCCAAAATACTGCTTCTTCCCAAACGATTAACCATACACTCTCCTCTTACTCACTCCCGGATTTAGTTTGCTTTGCGCACCTACACTGGGATTTTGTATGGCAGCGTCCTCAGCACTTATTGTCGCGTTTTGCGCAGTATGGGCGGGTTTTTTACGTAGAAGAGCCTTTTGTGCATGGCGATAATCCGTCGCTTGAAGCACACTTTGAAATAAAAGAGCGTCAGAATGGATTGAAAGTGCTGGTAGCTCATCTGCCGGCCGGCCTTAGCGAGGAAGCTACTAATCAGGCACAGGCGAAGCTACTGACGCAGTACTTTGCTGAAAATAGGATCAACCAGTTCGTAGCGTGGTACTATACCCCGATGGCGCTCAGCAAATCGCGCCATTTGCAGGCGGCGCTTACCGTGTACGACTGTATGGACGAGCTGGCAAATTTCAAATTTGCCCCCCCGCAGTTACGTGAGTTAGAACAAGAACTTTTTAAGCGCGCCGATCTGGTATTCACGGGAGGACAGAGCTTGTACGAGGCCAAAAGCCTGCAGCATGCAGATGCACACGCCTTCCCCAGCAGCATCGACAAAGCCCATTTCGGGCAGGCCCGTGAAGCAGGAGTTGATCCGGCTGATCAGGCCAAAATCGCACATCCTCGCGTTGGGTTCTTTGGCGTGGTAGATGAGCGCCTGGATATTGAACTACTCGGTCAGTTGGCGAAAGCGCATCCAGAATGGCAGTTTGTCATCATCGGGCCAGTGGTAAAGATTGAAGAAACCGCTTTGCCGCACACTTCTAATATTCATTACCTGGGGGGCAAAGATTACAAGGAACTCCCTGCCTATCTGCGGGGTTGGGATGTAGCTACGTTGCTTTTCGCTGATAACGAGAGTACTAAGTTTATTTCGCCCACCAAAACGCCCGAGTATTTAGCTGCGGGCAAACCTGTAGTCAGCACACCAATCCGGGATGTAGTGCGGCCTTACGGTGAGTTGAACTTAGTACAGATTGCCGCCAAGGCCGAAGAATTTGGGCAAGCCATCGGGCGAGCGTTGCAGCAAAAAGACGATGCTGAGTGGTTAGAGCGCACGGATGCTTATCTGGCCACCATTTCATGGGACCTTACCTGGCAAGATATGGTCAGCTTGATGCAACAACGTTTAGCCGACAAGAAATAATTGGATAATACCGAATCGTAGGTGGTCCTCGTAATTACTGACACTTTAAGAAGCCTTTCCGCCCCTTTATATCTCACCAAAACACAAACTTAGCTATGTTCGATTATCTGATCGTTGGGGCCGGCTTCGCTGGCAGCGTACTAGCCGAACGGCTCGCTACCCGCTCAAACAAAAAAGTTTTGATTATTGATAAGCGCAGCCACATTGCTGGTAACGCCTACGATCATTACAACGAAGACGGGGTGCTGGTACACAAATATGGTCCCCACATTTTCCACACTAACTCGAAAGACGTATTCGAATACCTTTCCAATTTTACTGATTGGCGACCTTACGAGCACCGCGTATTAGCCTCCGTTGATGGACAGTTGGTACCTATGCCTATCAATCTGGACACTATAAATAAGCTCTATGGCTTAAGCTTGAACAGCTTTGAAGTAGAGCAGTTTCTGGAATCGCTGGCCGAAACCATTCCGGTTATTAAGACCTCGGAAGATGTGGTGGTAAGCAAGGTGGGCCGCGAGCTGTACGAGAAGTTCTTCAAGAACTACACGCGGAAGCAGTGGGGCATGGATCCTTCGGAACTGGATAAGTCGGTGACCTCGCGTGTGCCTACTCGCACCAACCGCGATGACCGCTACTTCACCGATACCTACCAGGCGATGCCGTTGCACGGCTACACCCGCATGTTTGATAAGATGCTCGACCATCCAAACATCAAGGTGATGCTCAACACGGATTATCACGAAATAATCGACTTCGTTCCGTTCAAGGAAATCATCTTTACGGGCCCCGTCGATGAGTACTTCGACTTTAAGTTCGGTAAGCTGCCTTACCGCTCGCTAGAGTTCAAGCACGAGACGCTGAACGTAGAGAAGTTCTTGGCCGCGCCTGTAGTCAATTATCCCAACGAGCACTTGTACACGCGCATCACCGAGTTTAAGGCGCTTACTGGTCAGCAACATCCCAAAACCAGTGTAGTGTATGAGTATCCCAAAGCGGAGGGAGACCCATACTACCCCATTCCACGCCTCGAAAATGCCGAGCTGTACAACAAGTACAAGAAGCTGGCTGATGAGACACCGAACGTACACTTCGTAGGCCGCTTGGCTACCTACAAGTACTACAACATGGACCAAGTAGTAGCGCAAGCTCTCACCTTATACAAGAAGCTAACAGAGAAAACTGAGGAAGCTCAAAAAGCCAAAAAGCCAGCTATTTCCGGCTCTACCTCACTCGTAGAAAAACTTGTTTCCCGCGCTCCTGCTAAGGAATAGTAGATAATATAACACTTGTGAGGCCTCTAACCTTTTGCGACAGAAGAAAACGAAAGTCAAAAAAGCCCCCAGAACCTGACAACCTTTCCTTATTGGAAACCCCGCACACTCTTTGAGGTGGCGGGGTTTCGTCGTTTTAGAGGCTGGGGGGCATTTTGGCCGGTACTTTCCCAAAAACGCCGTAAATTTGGAGTGCGCCCCGGCGTTTTAAGCTAAATACTATCAGCATGTTTGATTTTCTAGGGAAAACTGTCGCCAAGATTTTCGGCTCTAAATCGGAGCGGGACTTGAAAGAGATTATCCCATACGTGGCGCTCATTAACGCCGAATATGCCAAATTGGCATCGCTCTCCGACGACCAACTGCGTCAGCAGACCCAGGAAGTCCGCGCTCGTATTGATGCTCACCTTAAGGCCACCGACGACCAGATAGCCAACTTACACCAGCGCATCACCGACCAGCCTAACCTCGATATTACGCAAAAAGAGCAGCTTTTCGACCAGATCGATGCGCTCGAAAAACAGCGTAACAAAGAGCTGGAAGTAGTGTTGCTACAAGTGCTGCCCGCCTCTTTTGCTATCGTGAAAGAAACGGCGCGCCGCTACAAAGAAAACGGCCAGCTCACCGTTACGGCCACCGACTACGACCGCGAATACGCTGCCCGCAAGCAGAACGTCACCATCCAGGGCGACCAGGCGGTGTGGGCCAACAAGTGGATTGCCGGTGGTGCCGAAATCACTTGGGATATGGTGCATTACGATGTGCAGCTCATTGGTGGCGTAGTACTGCACCAGGGTAAGATTGCCGAAATGGCCACTGGTGAAGGTAAAACCCTGGTTTCGACCCTCCCTGCTTTCCTCAATGCGCTGGCGAAGCGTGGTGTACACCTCGTAACGGTGAACGACTATCTGGCCAAGCGTGACTCGGAGTGGAATGCGCCCTTATTCGAGTTCCACGGCATTACTGTGGACTGCATCGATAAGCATCAGCCCAATACCGATGCTCGCCGCCGCGCCTACGCTGCCGACATCACCTATGGTACCAACAACGAATTCGGCTTCGACTACCTGCGCGACAACATGGCGCGGGAAACCGAGGAGCTAGTGCAGCGCAAGCATCACTACGCCATGGTCGACGAAGTTGACTCCGTACTGATTGACGATGCCCGGACGCCGCTGATTATCTCCGGCCCGGTGCCTCGTGGCGATGTACATGAATTTTATCAGCTGAAGCCCCGCATTCAAATGCTGGTGGATGCGCAGAAAAAGATCGTGCAGGATTACTTGGTGCAGGCTCGTAAGCTCATCAAGGAAGGTAAAGACGGTGCGGAAGCTGGCGGGAAAGATGGCGAAGGTGGGTTGATGCTGTTCCGTGCTTACCGTGGCCTGCCCAAGAGCAAGCCGCTCATCAAATTCTTGTCGGAGACGGGTATGCGTGCCATTCTCCAAAAGACGGAGAACTTCTACCTAGCCGACAACTCGCGGCAGATGCCGAAGGCCGATGAGCCGTTGTACTTCACGATCGACGAGAAAAATAACCAGATTGAGCTGACTGAAAAGGGCATCGACCTGATTACGGCTCAAGGCGAAGATCCGCAGCTATTCATCATGCCCGACATCGGGATGGAGATAGCCAAAATCGAGAACAGCAAAGCCATTGGCGACGAGGATAAGCTGCACCAGAAAGAAAAGCTGATGCAGGATTATCAGGAGAAATCGGAGCGGGTACACACCGTGAACCAGTTGCTGAAAGCCTACACGCTGTTTGAGCGCGACGACCAGTACATCCTGACCGACGACGGTAAAGTGAAAATCGTGGATGAGCAGACTGGCCGTGTAATGGAAGGTCGTCGCTACTCCGATGGCTTGCACCAAGCTATTGAAGCCAAGGAAAACGTGCGCGTAGAAGACGCTACTCAGACTTACGCCACGGTTACGCTTCAGAACTACTTCCGCATGTACCATAAGCTGGCCGGTATGACTGGTACGGCCGAAACGGAAGCGGGCGAATTCTGGCAGATCTACAAGCTGGACGTAGTCGTGATTCCGACCAACCGTCAGATCTCACGCAAAGACGAGCACGACAAGGTTTACAAGACTGTGCGCGAGAAGTATAACGCCGTAGCCGAAGAGATTCAAACCTTGGTACAAGCCGGTCGGCCCGTGCTGGTAGGTACTACTTCCGTGGAAATCTCGGAGCTGGTAAGCCGTATGTTGAAGCTGCGTGGCATTCAGCACCAGGTGCTGAACGCTAAGCAAAACCAACGCGAAGCTGAGATTGTAGCCGGTGCTGGTTTCCCCGGCACCGTGACCATTGCCACCAACATGGCCGGTCGTGGTACCGACATTAAGCTAAAAGAAACTTCCCGTGAATCAGGTGGTCTGGCCATTATCGGTACGGAACGCCACGAAAGCCGCCGCGTAGACCGGCAGTTGCGCGGTCGTGCTGGTCGTCAGGGCGACCCGGGTTCCTCGCAGTTCTTTGTATCGCTGGAAGACAACTTGATGCGTTTATTCGGCTCGGACCGCATTGCCAAACTCATGGACCGTATGGGCCTAGAGGAAGGCGAGGTAATTCAGCACTCCATGATTACGAGCAGCATTGAGCGAGCTCAGAAGAAAGTGGAGGAGAATAACTTTGGGACGCGTAAGCGCCTGCTGGAGTACGACGACGTGATGAACGCTCAGCGCGAAGTGGTGTACAAGCGCCGCCGCAACGCCTTATTTGGTGAGCGTCTGGAGTTGGATATCTGGAACATGATCTATGATGTCTGCGACGACATCGTGAACGTGCATAAAGTCAGCAACGACTTCGAAGACTTCAAGCTGGCCGTTATTCGGGTGTTTGGCTACGATACGCATCTTACTGCCCAAGACCTAAACAGCCAGCAAGCGCCTGCTTTGGCTCAGAAGCTGTATGATGAGGCGTTGGGCTATTATCAGAGCAAAAATGACCATATCGCGGCCAATACGCTGCCGCTGGTCAATGACCTGATCAATCAGAATGCACCCTTCGAGAACATCGCCATTCCGTTCACCGATGGCCGCAAGCAAATTACAGTTGTTACCAACCTGCGTCGCAACCAAGCCACCGGTGGCCACGAAACGATTCGGGGCATGGAGAAAATCGTGGTGCTTTCCACCATCGATACGGCTTGGACGCAGCATCTGCGTCAGATGGACGATTTGAAGCAAGTAGTGCAGAACGCGGTATACGAGCAGAAAGACCCGCTATTGGTGTACAAGTTTGAGTCGTTTGAGCTGTTCAAGCAGATGATTGGTAAGGTAAACGAGGAAACCGTATCCTTCCTTTTCCGCGCCGACATCCCAATGCAACAGGAAGCTGGTCACACCCAAGAGCCGGAGTTCTTTGTGGAGGCCGATTTGCCCCCCGCCCCGAAAGCTCCCAAGCTGAAGGCACAGAAGGAAGTATCCTCAGTTTCGCTGGGTGCCGGCCCCGAAGATTTGGCCCCCGAGCCAGCGCAGGTGCTGGAGAAGCAGCAACCGGTGCGTGCGCATAAAGTGGCTAACCGCAACGAAAAAGTAAGCGTGCAGTACATGGACGGCCGCATCGTGCGCGATGTGAAATACAAAACCGTAGAGGACGATATACTGAATAACCGCTGCGTTTTGGTTGACTAACAACTGGCCCCGCATTTAGCAAGTGAAGTAAGTGGCAGGTGGCTTTCTAAGAAGCTGCCTGCCACTTGTTATTTGGCAATGTTTCTGTGTAGGCTAGGTATCGGAAGCACTGATCATTAGCTAGCTAGAGCCTGCAATGGTGGCTGTGTGGATCCGATTTAGCGCTACCTTACCTTTGCCTACTTGTTCGTTCGGTTTATGAGCCTTCCTATTACTCAGCTTGCCGCTTCCATCGATCATACCTTATTGCGCCCCGATGCCACGCCAGATGAAATAGCCCAATTATGTGCCGAAGCAGTACAGTTCAAATTCGCGACGGTGTGTGTGCCGCCGTGCTACGTGCGTTTTGCCGCCGAGCAGCTGCGGGGGGCAATTCCGGTGTGTACTGTGGTTGGTTTTCCGTTAGGGTATCAAATCACCAAAGTCAAGTTTTTTGAAGCTCATCAAGCGCTCAATGACGGAGCTACAGAAATTGATATGGTTATCAATATCGGCGCCTTTAAGTCGGGGAGGGTGGAGGAAGTAGAAGACGAAATTGGCCAGTTGGTAGAGCTTTGTCACTTCAAAAACGCAATTTTGAAGGTGATTATCGAAACGGCCCTGCTTACGGAAGAAGAAATAATAACTGCCTGCCGGATCTGCGCCGCCGTAGGAGCCGATTTTGTAAAGACATCCACTGGGTTTGCGGCCCGCGGGGCCTCCGTGGCCGACATTACTCTAATGCGTGATCATTTGCCCCCCAGAGTCCGCATAAAAGCTGCGGGGGGCATTCGAACCCGGGTGGCAGCGCTGGCTTTGCTAGCTGCTGGCGCTCATCGAATAGGGTCCTCCAATAGTTTGGTTCTGTTGAAAGAAGATGAAATTCCTGCTACGTAACGTGATTTTATTCTCCGCCTTACTTTCCCTAGCGTCGTGCGCGGCCTCAGGAACAGTAGGTAAGGCCATTACCCCTGATACTACCCGGCGGTCGGTACCGGCCGAAGATCTGAGCCGTTACCGGCCCGTATTCACGTCGCCGGCAGCTACTGCGCAGCCAGTTGGTCCGAAGCCCGCCGTAATGCCGACAAATCACGTGAACAGCCAGATTGACCAGCGCCTTCGCGATCAGGCCGTCACGAACCAGAACGTGAAGTATGCCCAAGGCTACCGCATTCTGGCGTACGTAGGATTGGAGCGCGACCAGGCAATGGCAATCCGCCGCGCCGTTATCAGTCGTTACCCCGAGGAAACGGACTACATAACCTTTAAACAGCCGACCTATCGTCTGCTTATTGGTGATTACTTAACTCGTTTGGAAGCCGAGCAAGCTATGCTGCGCATTAAGCCCTTAGCGCCGAAAGCTCAATTGCAGCCGACACAAGTAGTGCTGAACAAAACCCGGTTTTAGTCTGCCGGGGCTACACAGCGGGTGCACTGTTACTTTTAGGTGCCCAGTCACTTTATCAAGCCGAATTAGCTGCTATCAAAGCCTTTAACTTCTTGCCCATGAGCCAGAGCCTTCTTTCCCGTATTCAACAGCTAGCGGCCGCTACTGCTGCCGAGACTGTTGCTTTGCGCGAGCATCTGCATGCGCATCCTGAGCTTTCCTTTCAGGAGGTAAATACGGCGGCTTTTGTAACGGCGGAGCTGAAAAAGCTTGGTTTGGCTCCGCAGCCGCTGGCTACTACCGGTGTGGTAGCTCTTATCGAAGGCAAAAACCCTAATAGCCGTACCGTAGCCTTGCGTGCCGATATGGACGCGCTGCCCATTCAGGAGACTAACGATGTGCCATATCGTTCCACCAAGCCGGGCGTAATGCATGCCTGCGGCCATGATGTGCACACTTCGTCCCTGCTGGGAACCGCCCGTATTCTGACCCAATTGCGCACTGAGTTTGAAGGCACTGTAAAGCTGATTTTCCAGCCCGGTGAGGAAATACTACCCGGTGGCGCATCGCTCATGATAAAAGAAGGCGTTCTGGAAAACCCAGTTCCGGCCAGCGTATTTGGTCAGCACGTATTTCCGATGCTGCCAGCTGGTAAGGTGGGGCTGCGGCCCGGTCGCTACATGGCTAGCACCGACGAGCTGTATATGACTGTTCGGGGTAAGGGCGGCCACGGCGCCATGCCCGAGCAAAACATTGATCCGGTGCTGATTACGGCCCATATTATCGTTGCTGCCCAACAAATAGTGAGTCGCCGCGCCAATCCTAAGCTGCCCTCGGTGCTATCATTCGGTAAGGTGATTGCGAATGGTGCCACCAACGTGATTCCCAATGAAGTGTACGTGGAAGGCACTTTCCGTACCCTTAATGAAGAATGGCGCAACGAGGCCCACATACATCTGCGTAAGCTGGTGGAAGGTATAGCCGAATCGATGGGAGCTACCTGTGAGTTGGAGATTCGACGGGGCTATCCTTACCTCGAAAATGAGCCGCAGCTAACGGCGCGCACGCGCGCCGCGGCTGAGGAATATTTGGGCGCAGAAAACGTGGTTGAGCTGGATCAGTGGATGGCCGCTGAGGATTTTGCCTACTTTTCTCAGCAAGCTGATGCCTGCTTCTACCGCCTCGGCACTTGTGCCCCCGACGGCCGCCACAAGTCCTCCGTACATACGCCCACCTTCGACATCGACCCTAAGGCCCTCGAAACGGGCCCTGGACTTATGGCCTGGCTTACCTTGCGTGAGCTAGGTGCCACCACTCCATCTCTTGCTGCCGATGCATCGGCTCCTATCAATGTATAAAGTATTTCTCAAAAAAATGCCCTCCAGACGCTGGGGGCATTTTTGGTTATCCTACTCTTTGCACTACTAAACGGAGCGGTAGTAAAAGGCCAGAGTCGCAGGGTTGTGAATGGGCTGGAATTATCTCCAGTACTGCAAGCTGAATATGCATTGTCTGGCGATGACTATCTGTTTTTAGGAACCAATACGCCTTTCTCCACCGGCGGCTTCGACGGCCTCAGTCTTGATCGGGCGGGGTTGAATATGGGCTACGAGCGATTTTGGAATACTCGCTGGAGCGGTGGCGCAACTCTTGGGTTAAGTAGCTATTCTACTACTGGTGGTGGAGATGTATCCTCGCTTTACGTTGATGTAGTTCCTGAGCTGTTTTTGCGGCATTGGAATACGCTGGGAAGCTTTAATTTTCGTCAGCGGATGGGTGTCGAATACCTTATTCCGGGCGGTGTGGGTAATGAAAGCCGCGCCCGCACAAGGCTTCGCTTTGACCTTGATCGACTAATTCCGGTAGGGGGGCAGGTAGTGCTGCGGCCACGCCTGTCGTATGAAGCATTTGCTTACCTGCGCTTTCAGCGAGATGAAGATGATCCGAAAGAACGCACGATTGACTTCACTGCTCTGCGAGGAGAAGTCGGCTTTCGGTTATCCGACCACTTCGACTTCACACCCTGGTTTGCTTATCAAAGCGCCTATAGTAACGTGCTTCAACAGACTGACATAGACGGTAAAGTCGTTATTCCAGGGGGGCGTCGCAACTTTGTGACTCCCGTGCTCGGCTTAGATCTGCGCTATACCATTTTCAAGGGTAAGCAGGCATTTGAGCGTCGTCAGTTACCGACGCAGCACTAGTGTTGCTCGTGCATAAAAAGTAACACGGGGGCTTTTTAACCGTGTGAGTCAAAGCTGTTGTATACAATGCATCAGATACTGACTTAATGGCATTAAAGGTTGTGAGGGAAATATAGTTCTCATAATCTTGAAAGGGACAATTTTTCAATAATTACTAATTCTTATTGTTGCCTTCCAAGCAGTAGTAAGACTTTTTGGCAGTTGAAAGTACTCGTCTGTGGGTTGGTACAGATTTTATTGAATAAGAGTGTCGACGCTTCAAAACGGCCTTCACTCTGACTCCTTAAAACATCTTTACCCATGGCTACTATTCTGTATAATAACCGTCCTGCTACTCGCTCAACCCGCGCTTTCAATTCTGTATTGAATGAGCTTTTGCGTGATACCCTGCCTACCACCACTGAGCCTGCTAAATCCTTCATTCCACAAGCCGATATCCTCGAATCGGAGGCTGGCTTCGAACTGCACCTAGCGCTGCCTGGCGTAGCGAAGGAAGCTGTTAAAATTGATTTTCAGGAAGGCAAGCTCGTTATCAGCGGTGAGCGTAAAGCGCTCGAAGTTGCTGAGGCTAAAGAAGGTGAGACGCAAAATGCCCCCCACTTCCGCCGCGTTGAAACTAACTATGGTAGCTTCACCCGCACCTTCCGCCTACCTGATACAGTAGATGTGACAGCAATTGAAGCTGAAATGACGGACGGAATTCTGCGTGTTCGCTTGCCTTTCGACGGTAAAAAAGTGACCAAGCACCACATTGAAGTGCGTTAAGTATATGATTTAAAAAAAGGCTCCGGATTTGGAGCCTTTTTTTAAATCTCTTCTGTTGTACATATAAGCAACCTCGCTGCGTTAGGTTGCATCTTATAGTAGGAGCGAGGTTCATATTTGAACCTTGCCTTTTTTGCTTTAAATTCATCTTCTTCTCATATCCAATCCTCGTTTCTTACCCATGCAAGCAAAACAAATGATGCTCGGCCTGCTCGGTTCTGCCATTCTGGGCGGGGGCGTGGCCGTGGGCGGGTATAAGCTATTAGAGCCTACCAACTCCAATGCACCGCAGGTAGTAGCCGCCGATCCGAATGTGCGCTATACCAGTGAGTTGCGCAACAGTGATTATGTAGTGCCTGAAGGCTTAAACTTTGTGGCGGCTGCCTCATCGGTGACGCCAGCCGTGGTTCACGTAATGACTGAGTACGCTCCCAAAATGCGCAGTAATGCTGGTTCCCAGCGCATGGACCCGCTTTTGCGTCAATTCTTCGGTGAGGACTTTGATCAATATCATCAGTCGCCCCAAGCTGGCCCCCAGATGGGCTCGGGCTCAGGTGTTATCATCGCGGCTAATGGCTATATCGTCACCAATAATCACGTGATTGATAAGGCTGACAAAATTGAAGTCGTTCTGGACGACAAGCGTAAATACAAGGCTGAGCTGGTGGGCACTGACCCGACCACGGACCTCGCCCTGCTGAAGGTGCAAGCCGACAACCTGCCCTTCGTGCGCTACGGCAACTCCGATAATGTGAAAGTAGGGGAGTGGGTGCTGGCTATCGGTAACCCGTTCAACCTTAACTCGACCGTAACGGCTGGTATTATTTCCGCGAAAGGCCGCAATATTGGTATTCTGCAGCGCGAAGACCGCATGGGCCTTGAGTCGTTTTTGCAGACTGACGCAGTTGTAAACCGCGGTAACTCGGGTGGAGCGCTGGTAAACTTAAATGGCGACTTAGTAGGTATCAACTCGGCTATTGCCTCCCAAAGCGGCAATTTCGAAGGCTATTCTTTTGCGGTGCCTAGCAGCATTGTGAGTAAAGTAGTTGATGACCTGCTGAAATATAAAGTAGTGCAGCGCGCTTTGCTTGGTGTTCAGATCCGGGAAGTAGATGCTCGTTTGGCTTCCGAGAAAAAGTTGAAAAACCTGAATGGCGTATACGTGGAGGAGCTAAGCGAGAATAGCGCCGCCGCGGCTGCCGGTCTCGAAAAAGGCGACGTGATTACTGAAATCAACGGCGCGAAGGTGAATACCTCATCGCAGTTGCAGGAGCAGGTAGCCCGCTACCGCCCCGGCGACAAGATTAAAGTAGCCTTCCTACGTGGCAACAACGAGCGCACCACTACTACTACGCTTCGCAACGCTACCGGCACTACCGATGTGGTACGGGCGGAAGTGGCAAAGGCTGTGAAGTACGAAGGTGCTACGCTGGAGCCTGTTACGAGCCAAGAGCTAAGCAAACTCGGCATCGAAGGTGGCGCCAAAATCAAGGGCATCCGCGACAGCAACTTCCGCCAGACGGGTATTGCTGATGGTTTTATCATCACGCGCATCGACAAGAACAAGGTGTCGAAGCCCCAGGACGTGCAGCGCTATTTAGAAATTGCCAAAAACGGTGATGGGGCCTTAGTTGAAGGTATCTATCCTGATGGCCGCAAAGCCTATTATCCTATCGGTCAGGCCGAATAAACGACTTAGGTAGAGCACAAAAAAAGCCCCCAGAAAACTGGGGGGCTTTTTTTGTTAGTTTTGTTACTCGTACCACCCACCCCCTTCCCAGCTTTTATTTCCCTTGATTTTATGAAACAAGCACTCGAAGAAGCTACTGCTACGGGCACCGATGTACAAGAGCATGATCCGCACGGTATCAAGGCGGTATTGCGTGAATTAGGCATCGAAGCCCGCAATCCAGCCTTCAGCACCGGTTTGAAATGGGGCGGCGCCAGCAATACCAAGACCCGCGCTATTCATTCGCCCGCCGATGGCCAGCTGATTGGTGAAGTAAGCTTTGCTACCGCCGCCGACTATGAGCAGGTGGTGCAAACGGCTCAGGAGGCGTTTCAGACGTGGCGGCTGGTACCAGCTCCCAAGCGTGGTGAGATCGTGCGCCAAATCGGTAATAAGCTGCGCGACCACAAGGAGCCACTCGGCAAATTGGTAAGCTACGAGATGGGGAAAATCCTGCAGGAAGGTTTGGGCGAAGTGCAGGAAATGATTGATATCTGCGACTTCGCGGTGGGCCTGTCGCGCCAGCTGCACGGCTTCACCATGCACTCGGAGCGGCCCGCCCATCGCATGTATGATCAATATCACCCGCTGGGCGTAGTCGGCATTATCTCGGCCTTCAACTTCCCGGTGGCGGTATGGAGCTGGAATGCCATGCTGGCCGCCGTTTGTGGCGATGTGAGCATCTGGAAGCCCTCCGAAAAAACGCCCCTTACTGCCGTGGCCGTGCAACATATTCTGCGCGACGTGCTGACCGAAAATGAGCTGCCCGAAGGTATTTTTAACCTTATCATTGGCGACGCCGAAATAGGCCAGCTGATGGCCGCCGACGGCCGCGTGCCGCTGGTGTCGGCTACTGGCTCTACCCGCATGGGCAAGAAGGTAGGCGAAGTAGTAGGTGCGCGTCTGGGGAGGGCGCTACTGGAGCTGGGGGGCAATAATGCCATTATACTCACCGAGCACGCCGATCTGGATATCGCTATGCGTGCCGTTGTATTCGGGGCCGTGGGTACGGCCGGCCAGCGCTGCACCACTACGCGCCGTCTCATCATTCACGAATCCATTTTTGAGGATGTAAAGAAGCGTTTGCTCACCATATATCCGAAGCTGCCCATCGGTAATCCGCTGATGGAAGGTACCCTAGTAGGTCCGCTAATTGATGAAGCCGCCGTGCGTGGTTTCAGCGAAGCGCTGGAAGCAGTGCAGCAGGAAGGAGGCAAAGTGCTGACTGGGGGGCAAATTCTGACCGGTGACCAATATCCGGGGGGCAATTATGTGCAGCCTGCTTTGGTTGAAGCCGAAAATCAGTACCACACGGTGCAAGAGGAAACCTTCGCGCCTATCCTGTATCTGATCAAATACAGCGGTGACGTAGACGCAGCTATTGCCCTGCAAAATGGCGTGCGCCAAGGATTGTCCTCGTCCATCTTCACCCTAAATATGCGCGAGGCCGAAGCATTCCTGTCACAGGCAGGCTCCGACTGTGGGATTGCTAATGTAAACATTGGTACCTCTGGCGCCGAAATAGGCGGTGCATTCGGCGGCGAAAAAGAAACCGGCGGCGGCCGCGAATCTGGCTCCGATGCCTGGAAAATCTACATGCGTCGGCAGACGAACACCATCAACTATTCGCGCGAGCTGCCTCTGGCTCAGGGAATCAAGTTTGACATATAAAAAGGAGACCAAGTGAACTGCCCTATTAATAAAAAAGGCTCGTGTGTAAATCACACGGGCCTTTTTTATACATTTTTGGGAAAGGATTATTTATCGCAATTTGAGTTATCTATATTCCTGTTGGGTAGAGGATGATAGAGATAACTCCTATGTTAGAAGGCTTATAGCTGCTTGCTAACGAAAATAGGCGTCGCTTTATCAGCGTTTGCCAGCCAACACTGTCTTAGATCAGATGACTAACCCCTGCGCTCCATGTCCATCACATCTCACATAGACTTAATCGGCCTTCAGCGCATTAGCGAAGCCGTCGGTACCACTCTGAAGCAAATGCGCGAATACGCTCAGCCGGGCATGACAACCAAAGAGCTAGACGACTATGGCGGATGTATTTTGGCCGCCTTCGGGGCTAAATCGGCGCCGCGGCTTACCTATGGCTTTCCGGGCTGGACGTGCATCAGCGTGAATAACGAAGTGGCGCACGGTATTCCCTCGGCCCGCAAAGTGCTGCAGCCCGGCGACCTGGTGAATATTGATGTCTCAGCAGAGATGGGCGGCTACTGGGCCGATAACGGCGGCTCCTTCGTGCTCGGGCCCGATATTCACCAGCATCAACCCTTGGTCGATGCCTCCCGCCAGATCCTGCGCACCGCACTCAGCCGCATTCGAGGCGGCGTACGTATTGCCGATATCGGTGGGCTAATTGAAGGTGAAGCGCGCAAAGCGGGTTTTCGGGTGATCAAGAACCTAGTGGGGCACGGAATTGGTCGCAGCCTGCACGAAGAACCCACGGAAATTCCCTGCTTCTACGACCGCTACAACCGCAAGCGCTTCCAGAAGAATTCGGTGGTAGCGATAGAGACGTTTATCTCCACCCGCGCTACGCTGGCTCATTCGCTGAGTGACGGCTGGACGATGGCTACCAAAGATGGCAGCTTTGTGGCTCAGCACGAGCACACCATTGTAATTACGGATGGCCAGCCCCTTATTCTCACGGAGGCAAACTGCATTTGGGAGTAGGCAAGGCAGCACAGATTGGGGAGACGGCCCTAGCCACTAATTTTAAACTACGTCGCGACATGGGTTATTTACTCTTAAACCCCATGCAACCCCGCCTTATAGTTCATTGTCTTTCTCTCGCTTACCCATCAGAACGAGGAGTTTAGCGAAGAAATCCGGATATTCACGGGCTACTATTTCTGAGCATGCACAACCCAAATACCGCACATGGAGGCTTTTGCGTATACTGATATCAACGCCCCATTGGTGGAGCGTTGCCGTTTGGGCGACCGCCGTGCCCAGGCTGAAATCTATAAGCGCTACGCGAAGGCTATGTTCAATGCCTCCCTGCGCATCACCGGCGACTTTGCCGAGGCGGAGGACGTGTTGCAGGAGTCGTTTCTGAGCGCGTTTCGTGAACTACATAGCTACAAAGGCGACTCTTCGTTCGGGAGCTGGCTCAAGCGCATCGTCATTAATAAAAGTATTAACTGCCTGCGCAATCGGCGCTTGCAGTTAGTTCCGCTGGCCGAACAGCACGATTCGGTTGGCTCCGAGCAGGACGACGACACCGACTTTACGGAAGTAAGTTGGCGAGCCGACCGCTTGCGGCGCTGCATCCAGGAACTACCCGATGGCTACCGCGTAGTACTCTCACTGTATCTGCTTGAAGGCTACGACCACGCCGAAATAGCAGGCATTTTGAATATAACTGAATCAACCTCCAAATCACAGTATAGCAGAGCCCGAAAAAAATTGTTGGAACTAGGGCGCCAGCACGGATTGTAAAGCACCTAATAAACGTAGATGAACCGGCCGGGCTGACGCTCCACCCACATGATAGCGGGCCACGGTCGGAAGGGGAGAAACGTGCGAATAACCACCTGTATGAACGAGAATAAGAAATCACTGGAAACTTTCGTAGAGCAGCACCGCGCCGATTTCGACGCGTTCGAGCCGCGCCCCGATTTGTGGGACAGCATCGAAGAAGAGCTGACGACGTCCACCGTGGCGTTCGACGAAACGGAAGAGGAAGTGCCCTTGCGCGTGATAAAGCTGGCCCCCGAGCCAGTGGTTCCATCCAAAAAAGCCCCCTGGAGTGGCCGTTTTGGTATTGCTGCCGCTGTTGCCCTTACGGTAGTAGCCGGTGGGGGGCTTTTCTGGAAAAATTCCGCCTCGCCACAACCTGCTTCTGCCTGGACGAGCATTAGTCCTTCGCCTTACCTTACCTCGGCACCTACTGAGGAAGAAACCAACGATTCCTTCTACTTTGGAACTAACCCTGTAGCGACGGCCGCCGCCAATGCCCCCACGCAGCGTTTGAATACGGCTGTGAAGCAGATGGAAGCCTACTTCGCCTCGCAGATTAAAGAACGGGCCGGCGAGTTGCGCCAACTGGAAGAAGAGAGCTCCAACGCGCCAGCTGCCGATTGGCAACGCGAACTGGCTGTGCTCGACTCGACCTACGCACAACTCAAAACCGAGCTTTACCGCAACCCGGAGCCGGATATGGTGCTCGATGCAATGAATCGTAACCTGCAAATCAGGGTTGATATCTTAAACCAACAGCTACGTACTCGCGAACGAATTCTGGAGTACCACGCTGAGGAGCCAGAAGTGGCCAAAAATAGTCGCAAGCGATGAAAACGGTCTTGATGGGTTTTAACTATCGTCTGTTGTCATTGGCCGCAAGTCTAATGATGATTCAGCCCCTAAAAGCTGAGCAGATTTCTCCTATGGAGCCGGTGACAGTTGTTATTGATCACTACCACCAAGGGGCGAGCAACACACAGCCGAGCGTGGAGCAGCAAGGTAGCACTCAGCCTTCTACTTCGCCTGTGCAGCAAGGCAGCCAAGGCCAGCAGGAAATGAGCGCAGTGCCAGCCGTAGAAAAAAGCCGCAAGCTGAGCCGCACTTTTGCAGCTCGCGCCGATAAGCCATATTCCCTGCAAACCCGCTACGGTCGTGTCCAGATTAATACCTGGAACCGGGCTGAGATCCGCACTGATGTTGACATCATTACCCGCGCCGACTCGGATGAAAAAGCGCAGGAGTTGATGAACATGATACAAGTGCGAATGCAAGAAAATGACCCCACTACGGGCGGCATTGCCGTGCAATCGAAGTTTGGGGCGATGCCTAATGGCTGCGCCAGCCGACAGCGCCTATACGAAGTGAACTACACCGTATGGCTACCCAAAAACACTTCTTTGCGAGTATACAATACTTTCGGCGATGTCAGCATCAACAATGATCTGACGGGCACCACGGAGTTAGCGGTAGAATATGGTAGCCTGCGCACAAGCCGCCTTGATGGCCCGCAGAACCTGTTACGCATAGGTAATGGTCAAAGCACAATTGCTTTTGCCGGTAAAGCCAGCATCGATGCTTCTTACTCCAAGCTTCGGCTAGATGCCGGAGAGGTAGTGGACCTGCGCAACAATTACTCCGATATCGACATCGGTACCGTGCGCGATCTGACGGTGCACAGCAAATATGGCGATGTGGCCCTTGGCACTGTTCGCAACCTGCGCGGCTCGTCGGGCTTCTCTAAATTCAGCATTGATCAGCTGAATGATCAGCTGGATATGAAAGTGCAGTACTGCCCCGTTTTTGAGGTTCGGAATACAGGCAAAAACTTCCGCCAGATTAATCTAGATGGTGGCTACAGTACTTTTCTGCTGAATTTTTCGGAAGGTGCCGGCTTTGACTTTGATGTGAATACCCTGCACGGTAAACTTCTGGTTGATAAAGACTTAGTGCGCGTAAGATCAGAGGAAAGCAGCTCCACCGCCAGCGATACACAAGGCAAGTTTGGAGGAGCCAGCGCCAAGAATTCGGGTAACGTAAACATCAAAGTTCGCTACGGCAACGTAAGCTTTAATAAATAGGGCGCTGCAACGCCCTCATCACTATCGTTCTGGTGGTGAGTGCAGAAGGGTAGTGAAAAGAGGAGAAAAGTCAGCCGGAGCTGGTTTTTCTCCTCTTTACTTTTAGCTATATTCCACACTGGGGGGCAAAATACAGGCCGCCATTGAGCAGCGGTTACCTTTGTGGCTAGCAATCTGCCCCTATGCGTTTTCTATTTACTTTGCTTTTGCTGGGACTAGCTGTCTCTGAGGCTTTTGCCCAAACCAAAACCGCTATGCCTTCGTCCGCTGCGCCCGTCGTTTCTGCCCTGTCATCGCCCATGCGTACGTATGCGCTCCGCCTGGCGCCCGGTCAAGATTTACGGCAGCAGCTACAGGCTTTCGCACAAGCCCAGCAGATAAAAGCCGCCACTATAGTTACCGGCGTGGGCAGCCTGACGTCTGTTCGTCTACGTTTTGCCAATCAGCCTGGGCCTACCGAATACAAAGAACATTTTGAAGTAGTGTCGCTGGTGGGTACGCTCTCCATAAATGGCAGCCATCTGCATCTGTCTGTTGCCGATTCCACGGGCCGGACTATTGGGGGGCATTTATTGGATGGCAACCTGGTTTATACCACCATGGAATTGGTAGTAGGCGTGCTGGAAGAGCTGGACTTTCGGCGCGAAACAGATCCTGTTTCTACCTATCAGGAGTTAGTAGTTTATCCAGTTAAAGCTCGCAAGCCAAAGGCAACTGGTAAACAGAAACACCAAATACCATAGTGTGTATAGCTGATAGAAATTTTGGATAGTTAATGCCTGTGTCTTTCAGCAGACTGCTGAAAGATGTACTATTGTAGGAATGTTCCGAGAACTGCCGTGGGTGCGGACAGAGTGGTTCATTACTATACTATCAGGTTTAATTTAATGCGAATTTTTACATATGGCGCTCTGCTATTTTTGTGTGCGAGCGCTGCTACGTCAGCTTGGGGCCAGCAAACCTCATCGAAAACGCTAGCCAATTCTCAACAAGTTTTACAAGAAGGTTCTGCTTTACATGGCAAGGGAGAATACGCAGCAGCAATTGCGCGCTACCTAACAGTTAGTTCGGCCGATACTAATTACTTGAAGGTTCAAAGTGAACTGGCTTCGTCTTATTTACAAAGCAAACAATATGCGGAAGCGGCTGCTATTAGTAGTCGTCTAGTTGCTTTGCAGGTGCATGAAGCCCAGTCATATGATGTTTTAGCGACAGCGCAGGAGTCTCTTGGCAATGCTAAAGCCGCACTTGCTACCTATAAGGAGGCACTCCGCCGGTTTCCCTACAACCAGACTCTATGGTATAATCAGGGCATAAGCCAAGGATTGGTTAATGATTACCCTGCCGCGCTAGCCAGTTGGCAGCACAGCCTTGAACTGAGTCCCTTGCACGCAAGCACTCATTACCAGTTAGCCCAGTTAGCTATACGACAAGGACAACCGGCTCGCGCCTTAATAAGCCTACTAACATTCTTATCTATCTATCCAGATAATGCAGGCAGCCGCGATGTACTCATACTAGCTGAACAAATATCCTCTAATGCCCTGGAATTAGATGCAAAGGAAAAGCTGACGCCTTTTATTCCGAACGAGGCATTCCGGGAACTTGATTTGCTGATAACCTCCAAGGCTGCTCTGCGCAAAGACTACACCTCGAAGGTGAAGTTCAACGCTAACCTAGTGAAGCAAACTCAGCTGTTAGTTGAGAAATTTCCAGTAGCTGAACCCAATGAAACAGATCTGTGGCTGCGTGTCTACACACCTCTGATACAGGTTTTGCGTCAGGAAGAAAACCTGGTTGCCTTCACGTACCTCATTTTGTCTTCCGCAGAGGATAATAAAGCATCGGGGTGGGTGAAAAGTAACAAAGGCAAAATCGACAAAATGGTAGAGGCTGCTGGTCCTGCTATCAATCAGTTTCGGGCCTATCAAATACCTTCCGTAGTACAGGGTAAACCTACGCGCCTCAAAGCTTGGTACACCAGTGAGGGTAAATTAGAAGGGATAGGAGATGGAGAAGGAGCGGGCGAGAAAGCTATTTTGCGGGGTCCCTGGCAAATGATTGATGAGGAAGGCGCTATTACTGAGGAAGGAAACTTTTCAAGCGCTGGCAATCGAGTTGGCACATGGCGCAGCTATCACACTAACGGCACTTTAGAAAAAGAATTAGCCTATGATGCGGAAGGTAAATTACATGGCCGCTACGTAGAGTATCATGATAATGGAGCGCTTTCAGTAGAAGGCAACTACGACCATGGGCAACCTGCGGGCATTGCTAAGCTTTACCATTACTGTGGTACCATTCGTGAGGTACGCCCCTACGCACAAGGCGACATCAACGGCGAGGTACTTTTCTATTACACGGATGGAAAGCTGCAAAGACGAACTAACTATAAGTCTGACAAGAAAGATGGAATAGAAACTGGCTTTTATGCCGATGGTACTCCTGAGTACACTACTACCTACGTAGCCGACAAGCGCCAGGGGGCATTTACAGTATACTATGCGGATAAGACACTTGAGCGCAAAGGGTCCTATGATCAGGACGAAATGCATGGTCCCTATATCGAGTATCACCCGAACGGACAGGTGGAGTCGACTGGTACGCTCAATCACGGTAAGCTTACTGGCCCACTGAAGCTATATTATCCCACTGGTAAGCTTAGCGTAGAAAAAAACTATGATGCAGCGACAAGTGAATTGCACGGTTTATACCGCGACTATGATTTGGAAGGCAAGCTGTTAGAAGAACAGCTATACGAGCAAGGACGAGTGACTCGAGTAATAGCATATGATGCAGCGGGCAAAGTGGTAAGCCAGACTTCCGTAGCTAAAAAAGGTAAGACAACCGTCAAAGGTCTACGCATCGATGGTACGCCACTCTACACAGGTAGCTATTTGAATGGCCAACCTGATGGCGAATGGGTATTTCTGCACCGTAACGGCGCTACGCGGGAAATACGCCGATATGCGGCTGGTGTGCGGCAGGGCCCTACAGAAGAGTACTATGCAACGGGTAAGCTGAAGCAGCGATACAGCTACGCCAATGATGAATTGGACGGGTTTAGTGAGGTTTTCTATCCTGATGGAGTAGTACAGCGGGCGGGCTTCTACCAGCATGGCCAAGAGCAGGGAGAGTGGCACCAGTATTATGCCGATGGTACTGTAAGTGAAGAATACAATCTTTTGAATGGCACTGCGCATGGAATAGCCCGCAGCTTTACCCCAACTCGCCAGCTTGCTCAAGAGCGTTGGCTTGAATACGGTCGTCTACTTGCGCTGACTGCCTTCGACTCGACGGGGCGGGTAATAGATCGGTTTGATATAACGCATGCCAGCAAAAAGTTTTCCCTTCACTACCCGAGCGGCAAACCGCGACTTGAGAGTGCGTTAGCGTGCTACGAACTCGATGGCTCTGCAGCTTGGCTTTCGCCTTCTGGCAAAACTGAAATAAGCTACAGTCAGCAGCAAGGCAATCGTCATGGTGCCTTCCGCTCATATCACCCTACTACAGGGAAAATTGCGATGGAAGGAACGTACCGGAACGGTCAGCGCGAGGGTGAATGGAAGCAATATTATGAGTCTGGTAAACTCAGAAGCAAAGGCGTCTATCGCAATGGTGAAGAGGACGGGGAGTGGCAGTATCTATTCGAAAATGGGCAGCCGGATATGACACGCACGTTTGTAGCTGGCGAATTGCACGGGCCTGCTCGTCACTATAATATGCAGGGAGAATTATTGGTTGAAAAGATGTTCGAGCGGGGTGAAGCAGTTAGCTTTCGGGGCCCAGGATCGGATGGAAAACCAACAGGAGCATACCAAGCGTTAGCTGGCAGCGTGAGTACCCAATTTGCTAATGGGAAGCCAGCCGCTGTAGAAACCTATAAAGGAGGTCGCTACGACGGCATTCGTACCTACTACTACAGCAATGGGCAGGTATTTCGGCGGGTGCAAAATCAGAATGGTGGTGTATTGAGCGGTGTGCTCACCACGTATTACCCTGATGGTAAGATGCGGGAAGAAGAAAACTATGCCCACGACGAGCTTCAGGGGCGCAGCCGCTATTATCGTCCTGATGGTACCTTGGAACGTGAAGAAACCTACCGCAGTGGCGAAAAATCTGGCCCTACTAGCTATTATAATGCCCAGGGTAAGCCAATTAAAACAGAAGTATACTGGAATACTTACGTGTATGATGTGCGCTAACTGGCCCGGCTTGCTTGGCCCTCTCAAATCGGTAGTGGCATTGATTGTTACGATAACAGTGACTTTCTCTATGGCTCATGCCCAACAACCAGTGCAGCTAATGCAGCAGATGCAACAGCAGTATCCGGGGGAGAAAGCCGTTTACCTTGATTACCGCCAAGACCTGACCGTAGAGGTGAAAGGCGACTCCGTGCAGGTACTGGCGCGCCACCATTATGATATGCTACATCTGGCACCGCAGTCAGTAGCCTACGCACCGGATCAGGTATATAGCTCTTACTTCAATCGGCTTCAAAAATTGGAGGCACGCACCTTACTTCCAGCCAATAATGACTACAAAACGGTTAAAGTAACCGACTTCAAGAACAAGTTTGAGATGCGTCCGGGGGTGTTTTTTGACGACGTACGCTCTACTACATTTAGTTATCCCGCAGTGGTACCCGGTGCGCGTACGGTAGCCGATTACACTACACGCCACCCCGATGGGCGATTTCTTATGCCTTTCAATTTTGCTTCTTATGTGCCCGTGCGGCACGCAGAGCTTACCATCACTGCCCCCCGCACCGTTAAAATAAGCGCCAAGCTTTTTCAGGTGCCGTTAGGTAAAGTCAACTTTAGCAAACAGGAGAAAGGAAGCACTGTAATCTACCGGTGGGTAGCGGACAACCTTTCCGCCGTTCCGCGCGATGACAATGCACCGGAATCGGACTACTACGTGCCTCATGTTGTTTATTATCTGGAAGAAGCGGTGATTGGTGGGCAGCCACGCAAGCTGCTGGGGGGCATTTCTGAGCTTTATACCCTGTACTCAGGCTTCATTGGCAACCTCGATAAAAAAGAAGATCCCGCCTTACGCCGCGTGGTAGATTCGTTGATGGTAGGAACTAGAACCGAGCAGGAGCGGGTGCAGCGCGTATATTATTGGGTACAGGATCATGTGCGCTATATCGCCTTTGAAAATGGACTACGTGGATTTATCCCGAATGATGCTGGTCAGGTGTATGCCAAACGCTATGGTGACTGCAAAGACATGGCGAACCTTACGCACCAAATGCTGCGTCTAGCGGGCGTGAAGTCGTATCTGACGTGGATTGGTACCCGCGACCTTCCTTACCACTATGCTGAGTTGGCAACTCCGGGCGTGGATAACCACATGATAACGGCCTACGAATCGAAGTCGGGCGAGTACGTATTTTTAGATGCGACCAGCAAATACACGCCGTTCGGGATGCCGTCGTGGATGATTCAGGGTAAAGACGCTCTGCTTTCGCTCGATGCTAAAAACTGCAAAGTTGTGAGCGTGCCAGTAATGCCTAAGGAGCGTAATGCGGTAGTAGACGTATCGAAAGTAACCTTAGATGGCACTACCGGCCTACGAGGAAGTGGACAACTTGCTCTGGAGGGCTACCCCAAAGTGCGCCAATCCTACGCCCTTGATGGGCTCGACAAAATGCAGGAGGCCAAAACAATAAAAAGTCTACTAGAGCGGGGAAATAATAAGTTTTTCGTAGACACCTATACAGTTCAGAACCTCGATGCGCGCGATAAGTCTCTTACTATCGATTACGAATATCGATTGCAAGATTATGTGCAACGCCTGGACGACGAAATATATGTGAACCTGAATCTGGATCAATCTTTTGGTACCGACCGTATCGACGTCGCCAAGCGTCGCTTATCCCGCTTCAGCGACTATAATCATACTACCCGCACCCGCACGGAGTTCGAAATTCCGGCTGGCTATGATATCGAACATCTGCCTGACAATGTGAAAACGCAGGATGCGGTGCTTGGCTTTTCTATTCGTTATGAACGGCAAGGCAACAAAATAGTGCAGGAAAAAGAGCTGTACATGGATTGCCTACTCTTGGAGCCCGCACAATTTGGACAGTGGAATGCCGTAGTCGACAAGTTAGGGGCAGCTTACCGCGATGTGCTTATCCTGAAAAAGAAGAAAGCTTAATCTCAGTCGGGGGGCTTTTTTGTCCGAACTGGGCGGTATTGATACTTCCTTTTATTTTCTACTTATCAATTGCTACTAGTGAAAAAACGTATCAGCTCCGCTTGGCTGCTGGCCCTTGTATTCGTGCTGACTACTTCAGCCCTGCATGCGCAAAAATTGCCCCCCAACTTAACCTACGCCAATTATAGTTGGGATGCCAAGCGTAAGCGTCTGCCAGTGACGGAGGCCGAGGCTAAGTTGCCCGCCGTAGTGATGCGCGATTTTAGCGCCAATGAGTTTACCTATGACGCAAGCGCTAAAAGCCTGCGTTTATTCTCCTTGGATCATCGCATAGTGCGCGTCAATACCTCCGACGGGATTGAACGCTTCAATAAAATTTATGTGCCCGTTCAGGATGGTGGTCAGATTCTGTTACTAAAGGCCCGCACTATAAGCCCGCGCGGCGAAGTAGTAGAAGTGAGTGAGGCCAACATGAAAGAGCTAAAGGACGAAGATGGCGGCCGTGGTTATAAAATCTTTGCCGTAGAGGGCGTCGAAAAAGGCAGTGAGATTGAATATGTATACAGCTACGAGCACGCCGCCAATTTCTTTGGACGTGCCTATCTGCAAAGCGAAGTGGCCGCCCATAATGTGACGTTCGAGTTGATTACGCCCGAGCAGTTCACGTTTGATATGCGCATGTACCACGGCGCTACCTCCGATGTAATAGCCGATACAGTACAGAAGGGGAAGCGAGTAATGCGCATAGCACTCGATAATGTGCCTGCCGCTCGTGAAGAAGGCTTTGCCAATATGCAGGCCGAGCGAATGCGTGTGGAATACAAACTGGCCTATAATTCTGCCCGCGGACGTGCACGCCTCTTTACTTGGGCAGATGCTAGTCAGCACTTGTACTCGCTGATTTATGGCTTCACCAAGGATGAGCAAAAAGCACTGGATAAGTTGCTCAAACAAATGAATTTGCCGGCCCAAGCATCATCCGCGGAGAAGGCTGCTTCGGCTGAACAGTATATAAAAACTAATTTTCAACTCAACGAAGCCACTGACAAGGATCTAGTGCGGGTGGTAGCTACGCGTGCGGCCTCGCAAATGGGATTTGCCCGTTTGTTTGCGGCTATACTGAGCAAGCTGGGCGTTGAGCACGAATTGGTGGTTACTTCTAATCGGAGCGAGGTCCCGTTCGATGAATCCTTCGATACTTGGAATTACTTGGAGCACTACGCATTCTACTTGCCTGCTACCAAGCAATGGTTAGCTCCAGCCCGAGCCGACTATCGGATGCCACTAATTCCGGCCGAATGGACCGCTACTCGGGGCTTGTTTGTGCGCACTGTAAAACTAGGAAGTACAGAGTCGGCCGTGGGCACCGTACGAGAAATTGCCACCCTTACTGCTGATCAAAGCCCTGATGACTTAGCAATTGACGTTCGGTTTGCGGCGGCCATGGATAAGGCTACTGTCGATATCAAGCAAACGATGGGAGGATACCAAGCACAGCAAATTCAGCCGTTTTACTCGCAGATCCCCGACGATAAGCGCACGGAGGCAATGCAGACGTTGGTAAAAGGAAATGTGCCTGATGCTACTTTCCAACGCCTAGTCGTTACGAATGGAGAGGCCGGGCTGAATCCTTTGATTAAGCCATTTATAGTAGATGCCACTGTAGAGACGGCATCGCTACTTGACCGGGCCGGATCGAAGTATTTATTCAAAGTCGGTACCTTGCTAGGACCTCAATCTGAGCTCTATCAGAATGAAACGCGTCAATATGACGTAGAAAATGCCTACAATCGCCGCTATCAGCGCACCATCACCTTCGAGTTGCCCGCTGGCTACCAGGTGCGCAACTTGCAAGACTTGAATATCGTTGCTAAGGCTGGTACCGGCTCTACGCCTACTTACTTATTTGAGTCGAGCTACGAGCAAAAGGGACAGGCAATTACAGTAACAATTAACGAGCACTACCGTGAAGTACGCTGGCCTAAAAAGGACTTTGAAGCATTTCGCAACGTCGTAAATGCTGCTGCTAACTTTAATAAAGTAGTATTAGTTCTGGAAAAGAAGGCTTCATAAGGAAGAGTATTTAGCCTCCTGAAGCGTCTGCCTAATAAATGAGTCGTCTTACTTTCTGCTTTAGTAATCGTTACGTATGACGCCCATTTCTCCTGATACTGCCTTTACTTCGCTCGATACGCCCCAAGCCGCTGCTTTCCGGCGCACCATTCAGAATTCGTTGAAGCTGCACCTGTTTATGTTACGCAGCTTACCCATGGCTTACTTGGCAGGGCTGCGCGTGCGCGACGTGACGCCGGAGCAGGCTACCGTGACAGTTCCCTATAAATATTTGACCAAGAATCCCTTTCGCAGCATCTACTTTGCCTGCTTGAGCATGGCCGCCGAAATGGCTAGTGGCGTACTGGCGCTCATGCATATCAGCAGCGGCTCACCCGTGTCGATGCTCGTAACGGGGCTGGAGGCGGAGTTCACCAAAAAAGCCGTGGGCCTCATTCGCTTTACCAGCACCGATGGGGGGCAAATTGGTAAGGCCATTGCCGAAAGTCGTGTTACGGGCGAGGGCCGCACCGTGGTATGCACCAGCATCGGAACCGATGAGGCTGGCGATGTGGTAGCTGTTTTCCGGATTACGTGGTCGTTTAGAGCGAAGCGTTAAAGTAAATTGAGTTGTAAGCTATCAGCTTGAATGCCGTCTGCAGAATTGTCAAGGAGCTTTTTGCTGAAAAAACTGCGTATTTTTGACTTGGAATCCTCGGATTCAGCTTGCAAGAACGCTTGTTACGAATGTCAGTATAGTACAGAGGCCCAGCGCAAATCCTAATTTGCAGCAACTAGGATATGAAGGCTTCGTATCTTGTAAGCTCGTCCGTAGGGCTGCTTGCCACTTAGCAGATTCTAAGGCTTTTCGACTGGTGCGTGGTGGCCCATGTTTTTTTGTATGAACCATATTGCTTACATGAGCCGGGCTGTTCGGCCTCTATCTGATCAGGACTTGCAGGAATTGCTGGCGCAATGCCGCCGCGACAATGAGCGCAATAATGTCACTGGCATCCTGTTTTATAGCCACGGCAACATCGCCCAACTGATTGAGGGCGATTCAGAGGTTACTAGGCCCCTTTTCGAAAAGATTGCTCTCGATGGGCGCCATTCCAACGTTGTAAAGCTAACGGATAAGCCCATCACTGCGCGTAGCTTTCCCGATTGGTCAATGGCATTTCATCCGATTAATCCTGAAGGCTTTGGTGCACTCACTGGCTTTTTTCTGCCCCATAAGATGCCCGCTACCCCCGATACGCTCAGTATTGCTGATGCACTTCTGGTTGACCTAGTGCGCCAAGCTGTATTTGGTGCCAATACTACCGCCGCTGAATCGGCTGGCGTAGGCAGTTAGCACTGGTGCTTTGTGCTTACGTTAGGGCTGGCGGGTATTCATCGCGAGGCTCAAGATAGGAAGGCGCGTAGTAAAAAATGAGGTTCTTTAGCTGCAGATAGGTTGCGGTTTCTTTGGTTCGCGGCCGTGTTAGCGCCGCATTTTAGTTTGTTGCTGCTTTTGAATTATCTACATGCGTGACCAGGAGCTTCAGCGTATTCTGCGGCATATGCCGGCTGGTATTGCTACCCTTTTGGGCTCGGAACTGCGGTATGGCTTTGTAAATGAAGCGATGCAAGCCTTATTAGGCGGAAATACTCCTGAAGGTCAGCCTCTGGCCGATGGAATATTACCCGCCGACTTGCGTGAAGTGATGCAACAGGTATATGACTCGGGGAGCCCTTTTGTTGCCAAAGCCTACGGATTGCCTCTTCCCACAGATAACGGCGAGCCACCCATTCCGCGCTACTTTGATATTGCTCTCGAACCACTGCAGGATGATGAAGATCAGGTACACGGGCTGTTACTATTTGCGGTTGATGTAACAGGGCAGGAGGAGGCGCGCCAACGTGCCCACGAACTGGCTTTGGAAACGCGCCGACTCGATACGCGCTTACGGGTACTAACCGAAACAGCCCCCCAGATTACGTTTACCGTTGATGTAGCTGGCAAGTATGAGTATGTAAGCCCCCAATGGTATTACTTTACTGGGCAGCCTCCTACCGCCGACCTAGATGCTATATGGCCATTGCTCGTTCATCCTGAGGATCGATTGCGGGTAATATATCAGTCGGAAGCTGCTCGAAAGGCGGGTATAGGATGGAGTTATGAGTACCGGTTGCGGCGCCATGATGGACAATACCGCTGGATGCTCAGCCGGGCAGTGCCCGAACTGCACGCACCGGATCAGGCTGCTCACTGGCATGGTGCGGTTACGGAGGTGCATGATCAGCGCGAGCTAGCCGATGCCCTACGCCGGGGTGAGGCCGAGTTACGGTTTTTGGCCGATAGTATTCCCCAGTTGATCTGGACGGCCACCGCAGAGGGATTTATCGATTATTACAATCAGCATACGGCCGAATATACTGGCTCTTCGGCTGAGGAACTGGGCCCCACGGGCTGGGTTTCTCTGATTCATCCTTCTGAGCAGGCCAGTGCTGCCCGCCGTTGGGTACACTGCGTGGCGACGGGTGAAAGCTACGATGGCCTTTTTCAGATGCGGCGCCACGATGGCCAATATCGCTGGCACATCATCCGGGCCCGGCAACTGAGCGACGTGCGGGGGCCGCGCTGGTTTGGAGCGTGTACAGATGTGGACGATCAGCATCGTCTGCGGGAAGTATTGCAGCATCAATATGACGAGCTGGCGCGCACCAACCGCGACCTGGATACTTTCGTTTATACCGCCTCCCACGACCTGAAACAGCCTCTGTTTAACCTTAGGGGGCTTTTTGATGAGCTGCGCCGGACAGCTACTTTCGATGATGACGAGCATGAGGTGCTGTTGCGCATGGTCGATGGGGCTTTAGGGCAGCTTGATACTACCCTACACGATCTGGCCGCCACGGTACAGGAACAGCGGCAACTAACGGCTCCCACGGAGGCAATCGACCTGCGGAGTGTGGCTGAGGAAGTGCTGTTGGGACTGCGCGTACTCGTGCAGGATACGGAAGCAACCGTAACTCTCAATTTTGAGGCGGCTCCTACCTTGGTATACGGTCGCGCTAACTTGCGCAGCGTACTACACAATCTGCTCAGCAATGCCCTCAAATATGCCTGCCCCGAGCGCCCGCCGTGCATAAGCATAACGAGTGGTATGACCGACACTAGTCAACCCTGGCTGAAAGTGCAGGACAATGGCCTGGGTATGGAAGTAAACAAAGAGGCCGACCCAATATTTCAGCTCTTCGACCGCCAGCATCCACATATTAGTGGCACGGGCGTAGGCCTATACCTGGTGCAGCGCATTGTTACGAGCCGTGGGGGGCATTTAGACGTAGCCAGTGCTGTGGGGGAAGGCACAACCTTTACGATATATTGGTTTAGCTAAGCTCAACGCCAGTACATTTTCCATGACTGTATAAAGCTGGAAACCAAGTGCGATTTGCCCCCCAGCGTCTAATCTTCTTCCGCTAGGCTCTCCTTCGTAATCACATCCACCATTCCGTCTTCGCTTACGACGATAGCCATGCACGGATAGGGGCTGCTCTCAACGTAGCGAATGGCAGAGTTGTAGCGGGCGCCGCGCGTGCTGGTGCCCCGGCCCGAAGCCTTACCATCGAGAATGACCCCAATCGAATAGCAGTACGACTCGGGGTCAACGAGCACGGCGCCATCAATAGACGTAACCAAGCGGGTAATAAGCGGCGTGAGCGGTACGGGCTCGATAAGCGTGCATTGGAGCTTAAGCCGGTCGGCTTCGGCCAGCGCCTCCGTCGTAACAACTACCAGGGTACCGTGCTTCTGCTTGCTGGCTTCTAGTACTACGTCCCAAAGCCGTTCTACTTTTTCCGGGGCGGTTAGCTCGAAAGTCCGGCGCAGGTCTTTGCGGAAGCGGCTGCGGTTGAGGCGTGCGCGCGGCAAACTTGGGTTGCCATAGGTAGTACGCATCAGCACTTTGCCGTCGTGCTGAAACTCCCAGGCATAATGCGTCACAAAGTTGATAACGAACAAATCTTCTCGGCTAGGGTCATAATGACCGATGGGCCGGCCCAGAGCATACACGTTTTCGCCGTCGGCCAGCAGGCTCACATCGCCAGTTGTCATTTCTAGCAACTTGCGCACGGCTCGGTAGTCGGTGAGCGGGGTAGGGCAGGTGAGAGCGAAAACTTCCTCCAGATTAGGATGCCGCCGCTTAGCCAGGTACATCTTGCCTACGCCTTCAGCACCTTCGTAGCGCAGCGATGAGATGGTGTTATAGGTAGCAAATAGCTTGGCAGTAGCGGGACTGATGCCTAGAGCTTGCGCGGGAGTATCCATTAGCAGCTTGCCGGCAGCGCGTAGTAGCTCGTCGGTTTCGCGGTGGCGCAGCAGCATACCGGAGCCGGGTTCGGGCTCCGTCAACGATTTTACGCATTCTTCATGAAAGCGCAGCACAGCCGCCAGCCCCAGCGACGAGGCCAGCAGGCGACCGTCGGTATAATAGCGGTTGGGGGTGAGAGCGGGGTGAGTACGCAGCACTTTTCGGTTCAGGCGTAGCACCGTCAGCACGTAGAACCCACCAATCTGAATGGGGATTCCCGCGAACGATTGCCGCTTTTTGTCTTCCGAATCTATCCTGTCGAGCACTTCCTGCACAGCCAGCCGCAAGCCAATAGCGTGCTGCTTACGCTTAATCATTTCTTCGGTCATCACCTGCTCGCGGTCAAAATGAGCCCCCCAGGGCTCCCGAAGCTGAAACTCCTCACCTCGTGCCAATACCTGCCCAAAATGGGCGAAGTCAAGCCCGCAGTCAGCGGGCTCCAGACACACGGCGGACAGCACATCTTCGTCTTGTTGGTTAGGCCCCGCGACCGGAATGCCGAGGATGAGCACGTCCGGGGCCAAATCATCATCAAGCGTATCAAAAATGCCGTTGGCAATGGCTTGAGCAGCCTGCTGAAAACGTGATTGATACGCCCATATTACTTGCGCGCTCGGCGTGGCTATGTGCATAGTGGGCGCTACGGGAGGAGCCGAAACGAGGGGGAGCGGAGAAAGCATAGTGTAGACAGTAAGAAAGCGGAGCGGAATAAATAAATATAAGTAGCTGATTTATAGTTACCTGTATAATATATGGCTGGCCAAGTTTAATTGGCGGTGCATCGTAGCTTCTACAGTTGAAACACAACCGGCAACACCATCTTTTGCTTCATCGGCTGCCCTTTGTAGCGGGCAGGCGTCCACTTAGGAGCTGCTTTGATTAAGCGCAAGGCTTCTTCATCGAGGCCAGAGCCGAGGCGTTTGATGACTTTCGGCTCAACGAGCGAACCGTCTTTTTCCACAATAAACTCCATCATCACCCGGCCTTCTACCTTGCGCTGACGAGCCAGGGCTGGGTATTTCTGGTTTTCCTGAATCCACGCGAAAAAGGCCTCGGTGCCGCCTACAGGGCGGGCCGGCTCATCCGGTTTTACCATCGTTGGGCCCGATGAAGCACTGGCTCCAGCTGGAGCCGTGGCCGCCGTAGCGCCAGACTCATCCGCCGGAATAGCAAACGATACGGGTACCGTGACGCGCTGCCGAACTTTTGCCCCCGATGCTGTGCTGGGGTCCATTTTGGGCCACCTTTAATGAGCCGAATAGCTTCCTGATCCAGCTCTGGGTCGAGGGGCTGCGTGACGGCCACGCTAGAAATAACGCCTGATTTCTCTACCACAAACGTAACCGGCGCAGTGCCCTGCACGCCACGCTGCAAGGCGCCCGTTGGGTAGCGCTGATTATCGGCCAGATACTGCGCATATGCTTCTACGCCGCCTACTGGCACGGCTGGCTGGCCTACACTATCGTAAATCTCATCGGCGTCGGGCTTGGGAGCTTTCAGCTTTTGTTGAGCTTGAGCACTGGAAAAACCAGCGGCACTTACCAACAGGAACAGGCTCAGGCGGCGAACGGAACGCAGTAGCGGCATAATAACAGGGAGATAGAGTGTACAACATGGCCGTGCCACAACAACCACACCAGCGGCCTACTGGGTTCAGATGACACCTGATGTGGCGTAAGCCGCCGGCTTCTATGGCTTGCCACCTGACAAATAGTAATAGCTGTATCTGGTAGGAGACATTGCTTGGGGTATCGATAGAGTAGACGGATAAACCCGGAAAATGCTTTAGGCTTTGGTACTTTTAGGCTCAACTGTCGCTTGCCCGTGCCCCAACCTGTCGCCTTCCGCCCGCTTTCCGTCGCGCCCGCCGACGTATTCACTGACAATTTAGCTGCCCATGCCAAGCAGGAGCAGTACTATGGTCGGCGTCATCAAGCCGTGGCTTGGATTCGGGTAGTAGTGTTTGCGGCAGGTGCGCTGGGGGCTATTATTTATTCAGTAATGGCAGCAACCTCGCTGGACTGACTTATGTAGTGGCTCTGTACGTGGTGTTTGTGCTGGTCATGCGCTGGCACAGCCGCCTTGGGTATCACTACAATCACTATCGGCTGCTGGGCCTTATTAATCAAGAGGAGTTGGCTCGCTTGGGGGGCAAATTGACGCAGTTTGACGCTGGTGCACGCTACTTGGATGCCAGCCACGCCTACGCCGCCGACCTCGATGTATTCGGTCCGCATTCCTTGTTCCAACTGCTAAGCCGGACTACCTCTCGCCTAGGCCAAGACCGACTAGCTGATTGGCTACGGCAAGCGGCTTCGCCAGCCGTTGTGCGCGCCCGTCAGGCTGCCGTGGCCGAGCTAACCCCAGATAGTAGCTGGCAGCAGGAGTGGCAGGCTCGGGCCCGACACTTCCCGCGCCAATCCGACGATCCGCGCCGCTTTGCTGCCTGGCTACAGCAGCCCGATTTCTTTGCCGACAAAGCATGGCTGAAAGCTGCCCTGTTCATCTTGCCGCCGCTGGCCCTTACTAGCGCAGGGCTGTGGCTGTCGGGCTATTCATTTGGCGTCGTTGTGCCGTTTTTGCTGTTGCTGGGGGGTATTAATCACTACTTCCGCGTGGCCCGCGACGACTACTTCGAACACAGCGACAGCATGTATGACGTGCTGCGTGCTTACCGCGACCAGCTGACGCTACTCGAAACCCAAACCTTTACTTCGCCTCCATTGGTGGCGTTGCAAGCCGAAGTAAACGCGCCGGGCGCTGTGCCAGCTTCACAGCTAATCGGTCAACTGGCCAGCATTGTAGCTTATTTCTCCATGCGGCAGAGCACGCTGGCCGCTTTCTTCGCCAATAATCTGCTGTTCTGGGATTTCTTCTGGATGTGGCGCCTCGAAGGCTGGAAGCGGCGACTGGGGGGCAAATTGACCAGTATGCTCGATGTCGTGGCCGAGGTAGAAGGGCTGGTAAGTCTGGCGGCGTATCAGTTTGCCAACCCCTCATACACGGTGCCCGAGCTAAGTAGCGAAGCGCTAGAGTTTACAGCTCAAGGGTTGGGGCATCCGCTTATTTTCAGCACCGAGCGCATCACCAACGATTTCAGCACGGTAGGCGCAGGATGTACGGGTGTAGTGACGGGCTCCAATATGTCGGGCAAAACCACTTTTTTGCGGACCGTGGGCGTGAATATGGTGCTGGCGCTGGCCGGCGGTGCCGTTTGTGCCCGCCACTTGCGTGTGAGCCCGGCCCAAGTGTACACCGCGATGCGCACTCAAGATAACTTGGCCGAAAGCACCTCCTCGTTTTACGCGGAATTGAAGCGCCTGCGCTTGCTCCTGGAATTGACTGCCTCCGGCACGCCTGTATTCTACCTGCTCGACGAAATTCTAAAAGGCACTAACTCCCGCGACCGACACCGTGGGGCGCGTGCTCTTATTCACCAGCTCCACCAGCGCCCCGCCAGCGGCCTGATTAGCACCCACGATCTGGAACTGGGCGCTCTGGCCGATGAACTGCCCGGCGCTGTTACCAATTACAGCTTCAACAGCACTATCGAAGGCGATGAAATCCAGTTTGATTACCGCCTTACACCGGGCCTATGTCGGAGCTTCAACGCCAGTAAGCTGATGCAGCTGATGGGTATCGCTATCGACATTTCGGCCGATTAATGCAGACAAATGCTGGCTTCAACAGTTACGGACAGCCTGATTGTTGAGCTTTTGCGTAAAGAGCATATCGGCTTCTGCATATCGGCCGGCTCTCCCTATTTGTAAGCTTTTCATCTCATTGAAGCGTGTACGTTCGTAATAATATTCGCTGGCGCGTCGTCTGGAAGTACTCCCGGCGTAGCGTATGCATCTTTTTGCTTTACGCCTTTTTGGTGTGTGTCGTGTATGGTCCGCTAAATTTCAAGTCAATTGCTATTCCGTGGCAGCCCGTGGCCACGCTGGGTATTGCGGTTTCCTTTTATATCGGCTTTAAGAATAACGGCTCTTACGACCGTTTCTGGGAAGGACGGCAACTGTGGGGTGGTATCGTTAACTATAGCCGCCTGTGGGCTGTGCAGGCGTTGGAGTTTATTACCTCCCGTGTCGATGCCCCCGACGTAAATGCTCCCGAAGCCACCGCCGAAGAACTCACTGGGCGGCACCAGCGGCTCGTGCACCGCCAAATAGCCTGGTGTAACTCCGTACGCCTACAATTGCGCCGCCAGGTAGCCGACTATTGGGATACCGATGTGGCTCCTTTCCTGAGCCAGAAGGAAAGTGACGACATCCGAAATTTGCAAAACCCAGCGGCTCATATTATCCGTCTTCAGGCCGCTGAGCTACGCATTTTACGGGAGGATCGGGGCTTGCTCAATGACTTTCAGCACATGCGCCTCATGCAGACGCTGGAGGAACTCTATAACCTGCAAGGGGGCTGCGAGCGAATCAAGAATACGCCCTTTCCGCGCCAATATGCCTACTACAGCTTCGTATTTGTGTGGCTGTTTTCCACCTTGTTACCCTTGGGTCTGATCAGCGAGTTTGCCCAAATGGGTCCTGATCATATCTGGCTTACCATTCCATTCTCAGTGCTTATATCGTGGGTGTTCAACACGATTGAAGTGGTAGGGCATACCAGCGAAAACCCGTTCGAAAACCAGATGAACGACGTGCCCATGACCAGCATCTGCCGCACCATTGAAATTGACCTACGCGAAATGCTAGGCGAAACGAATGTGCCGAAAAAGCTGGAGCCCATCGACGATATTCTCTATTAATGATCCTCGGTTCACCGCCTGTTGGAGTATTAGCTGGTGAGGCGATAGTTGCTTAGTTAAGTCAAATTCTGGCGCTAATCGTAGCTTGCAGCATGCCTGATTTTCGTCTGCGTGTTTTTCAAGTGGTGGCGCGCCATCTGAGCTTTACTAAGGCCGCGCAGGAGCTGTTCATTACTCAGCCCGCCGTCACTAAGCATATTCGGGAACTGGAAACGAGCTACGGTCAGCGCCTCTTTGAGCGGCGCGGCAACCGGGTAAGCCTGACCACTGCTGGGACGTTGTTGCTCACCCACGCCGATGAGGTGGAGCTATTGCATGAGCGCCTGCAAAACCAGCTCCACGCCTTACACGATGAGGCGGCCGGCCGCTTACGCTTGGGTGCCAGCACCACGCTGGCCCAGTATGTGTTGCCGCCTATTTTGCCCGGTTTTCAGGCCCAGTACCCGCTTGTGGAGCTGACCTTACTCAACGGCAACTCTGAGCAGATTGCCGAAGCGTTACTCAGGGGGCAAATTGATCTGGGCTTTGTGGAAGGCCAGGTCAAAAACCGCGACCTCCATTACGAGCTTCTCCTTGATGATGAGCTGGTAGCCGTTCGTTGCGCTCATCCTGAAAAAAAGCCCCCCGAGAGTATGACTTTGGCGGATGCACTGCGGCATCCGCTCGTTTTGCGTGAGCGTGGCTCCGGTACGCTCGAAGTGCTAGAATATGCCTTACGTGCACACAAAATCAAGCTGTCAGATCTCAACGTTGCGCTCTATCTGGATAATACGGAAGGCATTAAGTCTTACTTAGAGGCGGCGCCTCATTGCCTAGGATTTGTATCGCGTCGCGCCTTACTGAAGGAAGTAGCGGCTGGGTGGCTAGAAATCGTGCCTGTGCAGGAACTGCACCTTTCTCGACGCTTCGAGGTCGTGTGGATTCAGGGCCAACCTTTATCTGCTCAGGCCCAGCGTTTCTTGACGTACACACAGCGACTTAGGAAGCCTGCCCGATAACCACAGGTTATTGCTGATAATCAATTTTGATTATCCAATGCGGCTGAAAAGCGTTATTCTGGAATAGAGCTTGTAGCGCTTTCTTCCATGAAAATTGCCCGTCCTTTCGCTTCCAATTCAGCCCGCCTGGTTTCAGTACACCATCATGCAGCTTCGTTTCTAAACCATTCATTTACGGTATTCGGCTACCCACTAACACCCCAACAGGTCCTTTTCTGGATCGGACTTATCTTCTGCCTGACACCTTGGGCTTCGCCACCGGTAGCTTTGGGCTTGGGCTTGTTGGTGGCCTTAGTGATGGGCAATCCATTTGCTACTCAAACACATAAATACACGAGTAAGCTATTACAGTATTCGGTAATAGGTTTGGGTTTTGGCATCAATGCCAGCGCTGCTGCACAGGCTGGTCGTCAAGGGTTTATATTTACTATTGCTACTATTTTCGGTACCCTGGTACTAGGGTACGGCTTGGGTCGCTGGCTGGGTATCGAGCGCAAAACGGCTCACCTTATTTCCTGCGGAACCGCTATTTGCGGCGGCAGTGCCATCGCCGCCGTAGGGCCCGTATTACAGGCTGAAAAGTCGCAGTTTTCGGTGGCGCTGGGTACTGTGTTTGTGCTCAATTCGGTGGCGTTGCTGGCGTTCCCAGCGCTGGGCCACGCCTTGCAGATGACGCAAAACCAATTCGGATTGTGGTGCGCTATTGCTATTCATGATACCAGCTCGGTGGTAGGAGCTGCCAGTCATTACGGCGACCAAGCCCTGCAAGTGGCTACTACTGTGAAGCTTTCTCGCGCCCTTTGGATAATACCAGTGGCGCTTGGTACGGCCTTTTTATTCAAAACACCAGGCACCAAGGTCAAGCTGCCTTACTTCATTCTGGGCTTTATTGGAGCGATGCTGCTCACCACCTATGTGCCGGCCTTGCGCGGCGCGGGTGCAGTAGCGGCGCAGATAGCGAAAATAGGCCTGACGCTGACCTTGTTTCTGATTGGAGCTGGCCTCTCGATGGAGATGATACGCAAAGTGGGCGTGCGGCCTTTTGGCTTAGGCATCATACTGTGGGTCCTGATTTCGGCGACCTCGCTGTGGGTAATTCTGCACACCGTCGCTTAGATTCATTCTGCGATTACTACAAAAAAGCCCCCCGGCATTGCGCTGGGGGGCTTTTTTGTTGAGTTGTGTAAAGAGTTATTCTTTTGTGGGCTTCTTGCGGCCTGAACCGCTTTTCTTGCCGCCCCCATCTTGCTTATTGACGGTGGCCCACGCCCGACGCTCCGCCTCGGCTTCCGATAGGCCTTGCTTTTCGTAGGTTTCTTCGATGTGTTCGGCCTTACGCTTCTGCTTGTCGGTGTAAGCCGATTTATCTCCTTGTGGCATGATAAAAAAGGTTAGCGGGGAAAAGAAGGGGCGGCACAGTCGTATACGCGACTTGCTGACAACGTGGTTTCATGGCAACACAAGCCGTTGTTGAACGTGAGCTGCCTATCTTCGCCTATTCATCAGAAAAAGCCCCCCAGCCATGCGCCACGTAGCCGATATCCCGCACCCGGATGCCAAAATCACGCTTTTCTCTTGGAACGGTAAGTACCTGATCAAGCTGGAAAAAGGCCCTTTGGAGCAAACGTATAAGGTAAGCGAAATGGACCTGACCGGTGGCGATGCCGAAGTACGCACTCTGCTCGACGACGAGTTTCTGCAAGCCGCCGTGCAGCGCTTCGAGCACATGCGCCAAGACCTGCACGCCACCTTTGAGCGCCACGATATTTAAGCCCGCATGACATGAAAAAAATATACACCCTATTGCTCCTGGGGGGCTTTTTGGCGCTGCTAGCTCAGCCCACCGCGGCGCAGCTGTATGATGTGCGCGATGGCACTGTCAGTTTTGAGCGCAAAGAGCGCGAAGCCCTGAAAGTGCAGGTTGATGGCACTGCGCAGTGGCTGCGCGACTACTGGCAGGCTTGGCTGAAAGACACTTACAACATCCGTCTGAAAGGTGACGGCACCTTTGGTGTGGGCAAAAAGGACCTGTTAGTAGCTAAGCAGACGCCCGTATCCAGCGTGTCGGGCAAACTAATCGACCTGTACGCCAGCGTTGTTGCCCCAGCCGATACTGTAGCCGAACTGGCTGTATGGGCCACGCTGGGGGGCAATTCTTTTATGTCGGCTACCCAAACGCCTTCGGAGTATGCGGCGATGCGTACGATGGTTCAAAGTTTTGCCGCCGCCGCCCGCATCAAAGCTTACAGAGACCAAATTGCGGAGGCAGAGAAGCAAGTGAAGGATGTGGAAAAGGAGCGGGAGAAGCTGGAAAAAAACATTCAGAACCTGCAAGCCAACACCACCAGTAATCTGGCCCGCATCGAAACCCTGCAAAAGCAGAACGTAGAAAATACGCTCAAAGCCCGTCAGGATTCGGTCAAATTGATAACCAACGCCCAACAACTGGAACTGCGCAAACTCCGCTTAGAACGGCGACGTGATCGTCTGACCACTCTTGAACGTAAGTAGGTAGCAAATGCGTTTTGCCGTTGCTTTTGCTTCGGTTTATTTGCCGCCTTTGCCCTATGGAAAACGAGCCTTCTGCCCTTGCTACCTTACGCCAGCTGAAAGAATGGCTGGATGCGGGCGCCATCACGCCCGCCGAATTCGAGGTACTCAAACGCAAGCTGCTCTTCAGTGATAGTGAGTCTGCTGCCTCCGCGCCGCCGTCTGCATCGTCGGCTACGCCGCTGGCGCCGTCGGCCCCCGTTTCTGCACCTCCCACCGCGGTGCCTACATCCACGCCTTTGCCGCCACCTCCTCCTTCCTGGGACTTTAAGCATGATCCAAACGTTACCGTTCAGCCAGTAGATAATCCGGTACCACCGCCCGCGTCTACAACGCCCGTCCACCCAGATTTCACACCGCGCCCAGCAGCCTCCACTCCGCCGGTGCCGCTGCCACCCATAGCGCCGCCTGTGGTACCGGTGCCGCCCGTAGTGCCTCCGCGTGAGCAAAGCCAAGCTCCCCCAAAAAGCCAGCTCCGCCAATTGATACTTTTACGCGCCCCGTTGAGATGGTGAAAGTGGGTACCTCATCGTATCGCGATGCAGATTCACTTACGCCTACGGAGTCACAGCTTTCGGATAGCCGTCGTTCCCGTCCGGCTATCCCACCGCCTTCTGGTCGAAGCCCTCTGGCCACTGCCCTTATTGTGGGGGGAATTTTGGCTTTGCTCGCCCTGATTGCCTACTTAGTGATGGATGATCGGAAGTCCGAACGCCTCACCAGCCTCTCGCGCTCCGGTGCCGATACCACTAGTGTTGCGCCGGAAGTTGGCCCCCAAGTGGAGCAGCTTGAGCTTCCGCCCGTAACTGATACCGATTCGGATTCCGATACCGCACGCGTAACCCCAGCCTTACCTGCCACGCCTCCCGTAGCTGCCGCCGATTCTGCTCGAAGCGCACCAACGCCGACCACACCATCGCCAGTGATAACGGCTCCCTCTCCTTCGTCGTCCGAAACGCCCCCTGCTGCCACGTCGTCTCCATCAACTGCCCCAGAGGATAGCCAAGCTGCACCATCAGAGCAGACGCCAGTCAATCCTCCAGCGCCCAGCGCAAAAGTGGGGGAGGTAGAAGCCAAAGTTCGTAGCGCGCTGAGCTCGTACTATGATGACCTGAAAGCACCACCCTTCAATGCTGCCCAGCATTTCGCCCCTGTCGTTGAGCGGTTTTATACCTTACAGAATACCACACCGGCCGCCATAAGCGCTGAGCTAGATAGATCACACTTTCCGGAGTTTTTGGAAGGGGAAACCCAGGGCGTACCCGGCAGCCTTACCATCAGTGAGCCAGTGCGCGATGGCTCACGGGTGGTCACATATGTTGAGAAAAGCCGGGCCTTTCGCAAATCCCGCCAACAGCACCAGAATACGACGGCCCAGGTGCGCATCCGCTTCAACCGTGACTTCAAAATAACTTATCTGCGCCAAGAGCGGCTGCTGGAAAACACGTTTTCGGAGTAAATTTGTGCTTGTTAACTAAGCACTTGTGGCCTGCACCCTTGTGCAGGCCTTTTTTTGCCTTATAAGTAATGTCGCTTTCCTCTTTTCCTCACCGCTTCCCCTCACTGGGCTGGCTATTGTTGCTGCTCGTCCTTTCCTCTTGCCTGGGCGTTATCAAACCAGTTCGGAATTTCACGGCTTATAAGCCAGCCGCTGCACCCAACTATGCAGAGGAAACCAGTTGGGCCGCGCTTCCCACTCGCCGCGACTCCGCCGATGCCGTACCCAAAAACGCCGGCCTGCATGACCAACAGGCTACTGCATCCGCCGATGTGTTTTTTATTCATCTCACGACGCTCATCCGCCCGCAAGGCTGGAACGGCTCTACCACCGATTATGCGCTAAATGTTTTCACCGATCAGTTCAGTATTCGGCGCCAAGCATCGGTGTTCAATGCGGCGGGCCGGATATATGCCCCCCGCTACCGTCAGGCTGCTCTGTATAGCTTCTTCGATAGTGATAGCAGTGCCAATGCCAGCGCAGCGCTGAACTTGGCATACCAAGACGTAAAAACAGCTTTTCAGTATTATCTAGATCATTACAATCAAGACCGCCCAATTATTCTGGCTGGGCATAGCCAGGGGGCTTTTCATGCCCAGCGCCTCCTTCACGATTTCTTCGACCAAGATCCAAAGCGGCGTGGCCAATTAGTAGCTGCGTATCTGGTAGGCTTTAAAGTGCAGCCTGATGCCTATCAGAACCTGCGTCCCTGCGAAGATTCTACTCAGACCAACTGCTTTATAAGCTGGAATACCGGCGAGTGGGGCTACAGCTACGAGCCCTATCGTGATGCTCTGGCCATTAATCCTCTCACCTGGACTCGTGACACCGCCGCCGCGCCCGCATCCCTGAATAGAGGTAGCGTCCCACAGTCTTTTAACCGCATTGATAAAGCTGCTGCTGATGCCAAAGTGCACGACGGCGTACTTTGGGTGCATCCGCCTACTACCTCAGGCTACCCGCGTTTTTTTGTTCCCGGCCGCCCCGAGTTGCGCCATTCTTTCCACATCGCCGACTACGGACTATACTATATGAATGTGCGGGAGAATGCTGTAGCGAGGGTAAAAGCGTGGCTCCTTAAAGATCAACTTTGATTGAGTTCAAGTAGGCGGTCTTCAAATATCTGTTTGAAATGGCTGGCCGCAATCGCAGGGTTTTTCTGGTTAAAACAGTCAATACTATACCAAAATTGCTGCTCATCAAAATCCTCGAAATCGTTTGATGCTGTTAAAGCAAAGTTGTGCAACAGATAAGCTACTGCCCCTGCATAACTAATATACTTAATACGCATTTCCTCAGTCAATGAGTCTGCGGTACCATCAACTGGGATGGTACGAAGATCTAGGATAAAAGCGTAAAGCAAGTACCGATAAGCCTTCTTCTTATTGTCTTCCATGGATAGAATATAGGTAATAAAAAAGCCCCCAGCAATTCGCTGGGGGCTTTTTTATTGTCGAAATTAAGAACGCTTAACCACCAATAACTACGCGCTTGAAGTCAGTTACTGTCATGCCCTTCTGCTTCTTGTCGAGCAGCTGAGCGATGGTCAGCGAGTTATCTTTCACAAACTCTTGATTCAGCAGGGTGTTATCCTTGTAGAACTTGTTCAGCTTTCCTTGCGCAATCTTCTCCAGCATAGCTTCGGGCTTTCCTTCAGCGCGCGCCTGCTCTTTGCCAATTTCGATTTCGCGCTCAACGGTAGCAGAGTCAACGCCCTCTTTGTCTACTGCTACAGGCTTCATCGCTACGATTTGCATCGCTACGTCGCGGCCTACCTCAGTAACATCGGCACCGGCTACATTCTTCAGGCCTACAAGTACGCCTTTCTTGTTGTCGGAGTGAATGTAAGAAGCTACTTTCTCAGCAGTTAGCGTAGCGTATGTTACGTCCAGCTTCTCACCGATTTTACCCATCAAATCAGTGATGTGGTCTTGCAGAGTCAGGCCGTCAGCTTCTTTGGTTGCCAACAGGTCTTCCTTCGTGCCAGCGTTAGTACGCACGGCAGCGTCTAGAATCTGCTGAGTCAACTCACGGAAGTTAGCCACTTTCGCTACTGATTCAGTTTCGCAGGCCAAAGCAACCAGTTTACCGCTAGTGCCATCCTCGCTAACCTGTACTAATACCAGGCCTTCGGAAGTAGCATTATCGGCACGCTTATCAGCGATTTTCTGGCCTTGCTTGCGCAGAATGTCACGAGCGGCTTCGAAATCGCCATTAGCCTCGGTCAAAGCCTTCTTGCAATCCATCATGCCCGCGCCAGTCATAGCGCGCAGCTTGTTCACGTCTTGGGCGGTAATTGCTGCCATTTCTTAAAAAGTTAGTAGCTAGCTAAACGCTAGAAATTAGAATGTTATGTAGGGGTGTTCATACAAGAAGCTAGGAGTTAAGAGGAAGAAACAGAATCCGAAAGCTGGTTCAACCCACCGGATTCTATCTTCTATCTCTTAACTCCTAGCTTCTTCTAAACGCTTATTCGTCGGCGGCTTGCTTTTCCTTGATGCCTTCTTCTTCGGACTGCTTCTTGTCAGCTTCTTCCTTATCGACTTTGCGCTCCGACAGACCTTCTTCGATGGCCTTGCTCATAGCACTTACGATCAGAGAGATAGACTTTGAGGCGTCGTCGTTAGCAGGAATTGGGAAGTCAACTAGCTCGGGATTAGAGTTAGTATCGCACATCGCGAATACCGGTATGCCTAGCTTTTTGGCTTCTTTTACAGCAATGTGCTCACGCTTTACGTCGATTACAAACAGAGCAGCGGGCAGACGGCTTAGGTCGGCTACGCCGCCTAGTACGCGCTCCAGCTTTTCACGCTCACGCGACATCATCAGACGCTCGCGCTTTGCCATTGCAGCATAAGCAGTGTTCTCTTTTACCATCTTGTCGATGGTGCTCATCTTCTTCAGCGACTTACGAACCGTAGCGAAGTTGGTGAGCATGCCACCCAACCACCGGTCGGTTACGAAGGGCATTTTAAGGCGCTTAGCCTCTTCCGTTACAATCTCCTGAGCCTGCTTTTTGGTAGCAACAAACATTACCTTCCGACCGCTCTTGGCGATGTTACGGATAGCGTTAGTAGCCTGATCCAGCGAAGCAAGAGTTTTGTTCAGGTCAATAATATGGATGCCGTTCTTCTCCATGAAGATGTACGGCGCCATTTTTGGATCCCACTTGCGCGTAAGGTGACCAAAGTGGGCACCCGCGTCGAGCAGGTCTTTATATGTGGTGGACTGAGCCATGATGAATTTCCTCTGGTTTTAGCGTTTCGAGAACTGGAACGAACGACGAGCTTTGCGCTTACCGAACTTCTTGCGCTCCACCATGCGGGGGTCGCGCGTCATGAAGCCTTCTTTCTTCAAAGCTGGCCGTGATTCAGCGTCCTCGCCTACCAGCGCTTTCGAGATGGCTAAGCGAATGGCTTCAGCTTGGGCCGAAATGCCGCCACCGCGCACATTCACTTTCACGTCGTACTGCCCGAGTTTCTCGAGCGTAGCGAAGGGCTGGTTCACGATGTTTTCCAGGAGTTCGTTGCCAAAATAGGCCTTCATTTCCCGGTCATTGATAGTGATATTCCCTTGCCCGGCCTGCATGTAAATGCGGGCCACCGAGGTTTTTCTTCTACCAGAGGTGTTGGAGATTTCCATTAAAGAAAAGTTAGAAAAAAATACGAAAGCCGTCGTGGCTTACAGTTTGTTCAAAGTGGCCTCCACAGGCTGCTGGGCAGCGTGGGGGTGCTCAGCGCCCTCATATACGAACAGGCTGCGGAATTGCTCGCGGCCCAAACGGTTGTGAGGCAACATGCCGCGTACGGCGTGCTCAATCACACGAGTCGATGACTTTTCCATCACCTCACGCATAGTTTTGCGCTTTTGCCCACCGGGATAACCCGAGTGCGAGATGTAGAGTTTTTCAGTCATTTTCTTGCCCGTCACGCGCAGTTTGTCAGCGTTGATGACGATAACCGAGTCGCCGCAATCGGAGTTGGGCGTGAACGAGGGCTTGTGCTTGCCGCGCAGGATGTTGGCAATCTGGCTGGCAACGCGACCCAGCGGGGCCACGCTGGCGTCAACGACAACCCAGCCCTTGTTGGCGTTGGCTTTGTTGACGGATTGCGTCTTGAAGCTCAGATGATCCATTGGGAAGAAGGTAAGCGGTTGGAAATGAGAATAGAACGGACTAGGGTCCGGGAAAAACGGACACAAAGTTACCGCCTTTCGATTGATATGCAAGGGTGCCTGTGATATTTGTGCCTGAGTAGCACGTACTTTCAAGAACTGTAATGACTTGTGGGGGGCATTTTTTGGTTTGCCCGAATCGCTAATTATACCAGCACATCGGGCACTCGGACCAAGTATTAGGTCTATTGAAGCTGACGCATATTCTCTACTAGCACCCGAAAATCCTTTGGGTATGGTGCTTCCACAGTCACTTCTTCACCATTAAGGCGAGCGAACGTGAGTTTGGCTGCATGCAAGGCGAATCGCTTGATGAAAGGCTGTTCCTCTTCGCCGGTCTTCATGTTAAACTTCTTCTTCAGCGAAGACAAAAAGAATTCTTCTCCTCCGTACAGCGTGTCGTTTACAATAGGCGCCTGCAGATACATCAGGTGCAAACGTATTTGGTGCATACGGCCAGTGATAGGCACGCACTGGACTAGCGTATGCTTAGCAAACGTTTCGAGCGTAGTGAAGTAGGTTTCGGCGGCCTTGCCTTTATAGGCTAGCCGAGCCTTGCCCTTCGTGGTCGTTTCGATGCTGCGGTCTACCAGTTTATTGTCAAAATGATGAACGCCCCATGCCACGGCGTGGTAATTCTTTTTTACCTCCCGGTTCTCAAACTGCATAGAGAGGTGACGGTAGGCCTCCGGGTTCTTGGCTAGGGCCAAAGCACCAGACGTTTCCTTGTCTAGGCGGTGACAGGCCTGCATATCGGAATGGTACTGGCGGGCCATGCGCAAAATGTTGGGCGCACCGCCTACGCGCTCATCGAGCGTAGCCAGGAAAGGCGGCTTGTTGATGACGATGTAATCGTCGTCTTCAAACAGGATAAGATCTTGAAAATCGGGTTGCTTCATAACGGGCCGCAAAGGTACGAAGCAAAATACGCTTTACAGCCTATGCGATAGATGACCTTATGGGCTACGCTTGGGGCGTTGTTGTAACCTTTGCCGGCTTGCGCGGCTTCGCAAGCTTAAACTCCAACGAGGTTCCTTGGCCGATCTCACTGCGCACTCGAATCATTGATTTGTGCGCCTCCACGATATGCTTGCTGATGGCAAGTCCTAGTCCCGAGCCGCCGGAATCGCGGGAGCGACTTTTATCGATGCGGTAGAACCGCTCAAAAATACGGTTTTGGTGCTGCTTTGGGATGCCCTCACCATCGTCGCGGACGGAGATACGGACGGCTTTGCTGGTTTCGGCCAGCATGACGGTTACATGACCAGCCTCGCGACCATATTTTATGGCATTATCAATCAGGTTGACGAGCACTTGCCGAATGCGGTTGCGGTCGGCTAGCACTAAAATGCCCCCCACCGATTCATTCGACAATATTAATTCGAGTGTAACCCTGCGCTGAGTGGCTTTGGACTCTAATTGCTCGAATATCTCGCGTACTAGATCGCCCAAGTCGAATGCTTGGCGTCGCATCCGAACGACTCCTTTTTCCAGCTGAGAGATGGTGACTAAATCTTGTACTAACTCATCGAGCGTATCAAGGCTGGTAGCGGCTTTCTTGAGAAACTTCTGGCGCAGAAACTCATCGTCCATATCGCCATCCAAAACGGTGTGGAGAAAGCCCTGAGCAGCGAAAATGGGGGTTTTTAATTCGTGCGATACGTCGGCCAGAAACTCGCGGCGAAGTGTTTGCAGGCGTTTTAGCTCGTCTATTTCCCGCTGTTTGCGCTCTGCCATTTGCAAAATCTCATCCCGCATGCGCTTCAGGGGCTCGGGCCGAAACAAGAATTTGTTCGACAGCTTCCGAAACTCCTTGCGCTTGACATTTTCTAGACCAGCGTAGATGTTATTGATTTCACGAAAGATTAACGCCTCAAAAGCCAAATAAACGAGTAGGAAGCAAGCCGCTACGGTGATACCCGCAGCCAGAAAAGCCTGCTGAAACGGGAGCGTAGGCACCGTCCAGGCGAACGTAACGAGCACCGCTGCCACGAGCAAGGCAATCAGAATGGCAATTGAACGGGATGAGAAATCCATGAGCTGAAGCGAGGTGTTGTGCGGGGCTAAGACTAGCTGCCGCAAGCCCAAATATAAAGCCGGCCCTGTAGCAGGGCCGGCTTTTTACCGGTGCAGATTAATCAAATTCTGACTCCGCAAATCATTCATCGATGTTAAACTTATAGCCCACACCCTTAATGGTTTGGATATGATGGTCGCCGACTTTTTCGCGCACTTTGCGCACATGCACATCTACCGTACGAGCCAGTACAAATACATCATTACCCCAAATATTCTGCAGCAACTCCTCACGGCCAAATACCTTGTGAGGCGAAGCAGCCAGGAAAGCCAATAGTTCGAATTCCTTTTTGGGTAATGATATTTTGCGCCCGTCCTGATACACAGCAAAGCCCGTCCGGTCGATACGCAAACCGTTGATTTCGATGGTGTCCAGCACCACTTGCGGGTCTTTGTCGCGGCGTACGAAGGCGGCCAAGCGGCCCATGAGAGCCCGAGGCTTGATAGGTTTGGCGATGAAGTCGTCGGCGCCAGCCTCGAAGGCGGCTACTTCCGAAAACTCCTCGGCACGGGCCGTTAGGAAGATGATGTACGTGTCCTTGAACTTAGGTAAGGTCCGCAATTGCCGGCAGGTAGCAATGCCATCGAGATGAGGCATCATCACATCGAGCAGCACGATGTCAGGCTCGAACTGGGGGGCAATTTCCAGGGCTTTGCGGCCATCGGGAGCGGTAGCTACGTCGTAGCCTTCCTTGCGCAGGTTGTACTCCAGCAGTTCTACAATATCTGGGTCATCATCAACTACCAGAATCTTGTAGGCATTGGGGGAGGCGGTTGGTTGCACAGGGCAGAGGGTTGAGTCAGGAGATACTATCGACTGCAAAATTACCAGTTGTCGAGGCTAACCTAATGTTACCTTATTATGAACTACTGCTGTAAGTAGGCTGCTTAAGGATTGGCACCCGCGCGAGCTACTACATTCAAACGATGCTTTAGGCCTTGATATTTATACATATCCACCTTCACGGCGCCTACAAACATCTCAGCCTGAATGAGTACCGGAATCTTATTGCGGTCATCGGAAAGGTACACAGAAACGCCATCCTCTCCGCGGAAAAGCTTGTTTGGGGGCATTTTGGGTACTAACCGAATAGCGCGAATGATGCCTGCCTTGGTTTCTACGGTTTCGCGGCCTTTGTACACCACATCCATGTTGTACACCTCGTTGCTGAAAAAACCCTGCACCCGAATCACTTCGCCCACCCGCCGCTTGTCGTAGTCGAGGGTACGTAGGAAGTAGAAACCGCTCACTAGGTCCTGCACATTCTCCGGTATTTTATATGTGCCACGCTTTACAGGGTCCTTTTCCTTCTTGCGCGATTCTACGCTGGCCAGGTTTTTAAAATGGTCAAAGTCAACGGTCTCCCGCTTGCGGTAGTTGTTCTCCTCAATGTTGCGGTAAAATCGATGGGGCAAGATGCTGGTTGTATCAATAAAAGTGCGCCACGTGTCGCGAACGCGTAGAAAAAAGTCGAAGGAGCCAAGCGTCTTGCCCGTTACGGTAGCCTGGTAGCAAGGCCGGTCGTTGATGCGATGCAATGCGCTGGAGACTTCAATGGTGGCCTCAGCCGCGTTTATTAGCCCATAATGCACTTTGTAATGCATTTTCTCGCCCTTGGTAAAGCTGGTGTTCTTAACTGTGCGCGACCCGTCTGCCGGCTGCCAGGCCAGCAGCGCCAGCAAAGGCAGCAAAAGCGTAAGGAGCAAAGACCAGCGGCGAGTCATGAAGGGCAAACCAAAAAGTGATTCAGCTGACACTAAGTCAAATGAAATGCCAGCAAATATATCCCTAACCATGCGAACGACCGGCAAGACAAGACTAAGCGAAACGTCAACGCTTAAAAACGAGTTGCACGACGGCACGGATTGCCGCTAGCACTCAACGGCTCAAGAACGCAGCTTATTGCTGAATAAAAAAGCCCCCAGAAATCATCTGGGGGGCTTTTTTAAATTACAAAAACTCAGAAAGATTAATCGTCGTCTTCGTCAATCGACTCATCGGTAGGAATGGCAGCCAGCGCAACAGCGGGCTCACCTTTCACCATTGCCCGAATCTTAGCTTCGATCTCATCAGCTAGCTCAGGGTTGTCGTGCAGAATGGTTTTTACACCCTCACGGCCCTGGCCCAAACGGTCGCCGTTGTAGCTGAACCAAGAGCCCGACTTCGCGATGATGTTCATATCAACACCCAAATCGAGAATCTCGCCGACTTTGGAAATACCCTCGCCGTAGATGATATCGAACTCAACTACTTTGAACGGTGGCGCTACTTTGTTTTTCACCACCTTCACTTTCGTGCGGTTACCAGTCACGTTGTCCTTGTCCTCCTTGATCTGGCCAATACGGCGAATATCAAGGCGTACAGAGGCGTAGAACTTCAGAGCGTTACCACCGGTAGTCGTTTCGGGCGAACCGAACATAACCCCGATTTTCTCGCGAAGCTGGTTAATGAAAATGCAGCAGCAACCGGTTTTGTTGATCGTACCGGTGAGCTTACGTAGAGCCTGGCTCATCAAGCGGGCGTGCAAGCCTACTTTTGAGTCGCCCATGTCGCCTTCCAGTTCGCCTTTCGGCACCAGCGCAGCTACGGAGTCAATAACAATGATATCGATGGCACCGCTGGAAATCAGCTGGTCAGCAATTTCAAGGGCTTGCTCACCGTTGTCGGGCTGCGAAATCAGAAGGTTTTCAGTGTCAATGCCTAGTTTCTCGGCGTAGCTACGATCGAAGGCGTGCTCGGCGTCGATGAAAGCAGCCATGCCGCCTTTCTTCTGAGCTTCAGCAATGCAGTGCAGCGTAAGCGTAGTTTTACCGCTCGACTCAGGACCGTAGATCTCTACGACCCGGCCCCGGGGCAGACCACCGATGCCGAGGGCAATGTCCAGCCCGAGCGAGCCGGTGCTGATAGCAGGAATATCAACGACTTTATTGTCGCTCAATTTCATGACAGTGCCTTTGCCGTAGTTCTTGTCGAGCTTGTCCAGCGTAAGCTGAAGAGCTTTCATTTTCTCGGCGTTGGCGTTGACAACTTTGTCAGTGGATGCAGCCATTAGAATGGGGTTGGGGTATAAATGCTTAGGTTTGGTGAAATTAGGCTTTTTAGGCCGTTTTTACAAGTGGAAAACCGCTTTCTACGTGTCGAATACGGCTGTTGTAGGTCGGCAGTGGGTAACATAGGGATGCTATATTTTGTGCCCGCAATGCTAAAAATATTTGCTGATTCTGGGATAAATAAATAATGCTAAAATTTTTGTCAAAGGTAGTCATTGATACCCAGTCTAAACCAGTTTTTTGGTGTGCACTCGGTCTGTTTCTTAGTTTGTTGCTAAGCAGCTTTCCAGTCACTGCCCAGCTCGATAATCATGCTTTCAACTACTCATTGCCCATTAAGCCGGAGTACGAAGGTCAGCTTCGAGTGGCTGTGCAGGGCTTCTTGTTTACGAAGGATAACGAGTATTTCAACAAAATAGACGAGGGCCGAACGTATTATGGGACGCAGTTGGCCCCACGGCTCGTGTATTTTCCTAGCGCTAACATCCGCTTGGAGGCCGGTATCTTTCTATATAAAGACTACGGCACGTCGCGCCTGCGGCAAGTGCGGCCCGTGTTTACGGCTAAGTACCAAAATGGCCCCCACAGCTTTCTATTCGGAAATATTGAAGGACACTTGCAGCACGATTACATTGAGCCGCTGTTTGATTTTGAGCGCGTGATGACCAACCGGTTGGAAGAAGGCATGCAGTATAAGCTTCAGACCGACCGCGTGAAGCTCGACGCTTGGGTTGACTGGCAGCGGCAGCAGTACCGATTCAGCAACTTTCAGGAGCAGGTAGCCGGCGGCCTCACCTCTGAAGTCACGGCCTATCAGGACTCGGCGGGCTGGCGGTTGGGCGTGGTGCCGCTACAGTTTCTGGCCATGCACCGCGGGGGCAAATTGATACGATTGCGACCCCGCTGCAAACCCTATTCAACTTCGCTACAGGCCTGCGCGTGCGGCGTAAGCTGTCCGCCACTGGCTTTGTGCGGGCGCTGCATTTCGATGGCTACGTTACGCGCTTCACCGACTACTCCTTTTCGGAAGTGCTGCCCTACAATAAGGGCAACGGCTGGTATTTAAACGCCAGCGTAAATACGCGCCTCTCCAATATTATGCTCAGTTATTGGTCGGGGAATGGCTTTGTATCGCCTCAAGGCGGACGGCTATACCAATCCATTTCCAGCACCGTCAACAACGCCGACTTTACCCAACGCCGCCGCGAATTGCTTATTCTGCGCATGTTCAGCGATTTTCATTTGCCTGGCAACATCCTGCTGACAACCCGCTTCGAGCCTTTTTATGACCTCAACCGCCGGCAGATAGAGTTTTCCTTCGGCACGTATTTGAACTTCAATCAGGAGTTTTTTCTGACGATGCTACGGCGGGCAGACTAACGTAAGAGCTAGCGTTCGTAACCCTGAATAGCTGTGTCAGGACCGGTCAAGGGCAAAATGTAGAATTTGAGATTCTTTCTCATTGCCTTGTAGTGACCACAAACGCGGCTTAGGAGGTACGGAGCGAAAGCCAGCCGCTACGGCCACAGCACAGCTCTTAGGATTATTAACCCTACAACGAATAACTAGGCGGTCAGCGTTGATAATGGGGCTAAAGCCGAGCTGTACGGCCGCCGTTAGCGCCTCTCGAGCGTACCCATGTCCTTCGGCTTCTGAGGCGAGGTAGTAGCCAATTTCGGCCGTAACAGTTCGTGCCCAGGTAGGCTTCAGACTGATATCGCCCAAATATTGTCCCCCAGCCGTGTGCCAGATGCCCAGCACAAACATCCGCTTGGTGTGCCAATCCTGGTCGAATGACTCTAAGATGCGGCCCGCATCGGCAGAAGTTTGAACGGCGGCGAGGCGAGCCGGAAAGGCTTCCTGGAGTCGAGCACGATCTTTTTCAAGAACAGCGAAAAATGCCGCTTCGTCCGAAGGCACATAGGGCCGCAGCGTAAGGCGAGGCGTGAGCAAAGGCAAGCGGGCCGGAGAAGGTGGCGGATCGGCGGCGTACATAATTCGGCGAAAGCGACAAGCTAACCTACGCGCAAACTAAGCTCCGAGATGATCAAAGACAGGGAATAGTAACTCTGGGGGGCAAATCTCGTTTGGTTTGAATAGCTATCATACGAATAGAAAGGAGTTTTTTCCTTGCTACAGAAGCTATTCTCAACCTCACACTAACTGCTATGAAAAGAAGACTTGAAGGCAAAGTTGCCATTGTAACCGGTGGCGGCACTGGCATTGGCGAAGCTATTTGCAAACGATTTGTGCAAGAAGGCGCGGCCGTGGTGGTCGTGGGCCTCGATACGGACCCCGTGCGCGAAGTAGTAGACGAAATTCAAGCCCGCGGCGGCCGCGCCATTGGCTTCCTTGGCGATATTTCTAGGAAAGAAGCGGCCGAAGAATGCGTAAAGCTAGCTATTCACGACTTCGGCAAGCTGGATATTCTGATCAATAATGCTGGCGTATTTCCCGCCACTTCTACTATCGATAAATACCCGATAAACGCGTTCGAGTACATGATTAAGCACAACGTGTACTCCAACTTCATGATGACCCGAGCGGCCATTCCTTACTTGCAGAAAACGCGCGGCAATATTGTGTCGGCTGGTTCGGAGGCGGGGCATATGGGCATTCCACAGAACGCACCTTACGGCGGCACTAAGGGCTTTGTGCACGCTTTCCAACGTGGCGTAGCCGTGGAGCAGGCGAAGTTCGGGGTGCGGTCTAATATCGTGGGTCCTGGCCCTATCGACACAGCCTGGACCCATAAGGAAACCGGCCCGATGACGGCTAAAATGGAAAAGCAAACGGTGCAGGGCGTGCCAATGGGCCGCCGCGGCACGCCGGAAGAAGTAGCCAATGTCTACTTGTTTCTGGCCTCCGATGAAGCCAGCTACGTAACCGGCGCGACGTATTTCGTGGATGGTGGCGTAACGCTTTCCAAAGGCCCGCATGGCGACGAGGTACCTAGCAAACTCAAGCGGGAGCCCGCCGATGACCTAGACCTACAGCACGAAAGAGACGGCCATACCAAAATCAAGTCAGAGTATAAGGCTAAGATGAGCTAAGCTTGAATCTGAATTCATAAAAAAAGCCCCCAGAATTATTCTGGGGGGCTTTTTTTATGAATGTATTGTATAGCGTGCTTATGGGTGTTTATACTGCAAAGGACTTCCTAGGGCTTGCTGAATGCGCATGACATTTACTTGCCGAGCAGCCTCGTTGAAAAACTCAAGCCGACGGATAAGCATTTCTTTCACCAGCATACGTCCTTCCGGGGTGCGCATGACGGCTTTTTTGTCATCCAGAATGCGTTGCATGATAGCTTCAGTTTCGGCTTCACGCTGTACATACTGGTCACGAAACTCAGCCAGACGTGCTAAGCCGTCGGTAGTCAAGCGGAACTGAGCGCCGCCTTGGTTCAGCACCTCGCAGAGTACATACACTTCCAGCGGCAGAGAAGTAGCCAGCGTGGTAGTGCGCAAATCGAGGCCGGCCTGCAAGGCATCCAGAATAATAGCAATGTTGCGCTCGAATTGCTGGTAATAACCGGAAGCTTCCATCCTTGAAATATTGGGCGTTAAATGTTGAATGCGAAAGGGGAATAGAGAGCACAAAGCTAGGCTCTATTCAAGCTTTCAGCGCACTACAGTAATTCTTTTACAATCTGCTCTACCGAAATTCCTTCGGCTTCCGCTTTAAAATTGCGCACCAAGCGATGACGTAGAATAGGCAGTGCTACAGCTTTCACGTCTTCAATGTCGGGCGAGTACTTGCCGTTGAGCAAGGCGTTGCATTTGGCCCCTACAATGAGGTGTTGCGAAGCCCGCGGCCCGGCGCCCCACTCCAGCAACTGCGTAGCCCGCGCTGCCCCCCGATCTGTGTTCGGACGGGTTTTGTGCACCAGATTAACGGCGTACTCCACTACATTATCGGCCACGGGTACGCGGCGCACCAAGTGCTGAAATGCCTGAATGTCATCGCCGTGCAATATTTTACTCACCGTGGGACGATGGTCGGAAGTTGTGTTCTTCACGATTTGCAACTCAGCATCATAGCTCGGATAGCCTAGCTGAATATTAAACATGAAGCGGTCGAGCTGGGCTTCGGGTAGGGGATAGGTGCCTTCCTGCTCAATCGGGTTTTGGGTCGCGAGCACGAAGAAAGGCCGCTCCAATGGGTAGCGCTGCCCAGCCACCGTTACCGAATATTCCTGCATGCTTTCCAGCAAGGCGGCCTGCGTCTTGGGCGGCGTCCGGTTGATTTCGTCGGCCAGCACGATGTTGGCAAACACAGGTCCTTTCACAAAGTGAAAATCGCGCTGCTGATTCATCGTTTCCGAGCCTACGATGTCGGAAGGCATCAGGTCAGGTGTAAACTGAATGCGGTTGAACGACAAGTCGAGCGAGTCGGCAATGGTCTGAATAAGGAGCGTTTTGGCTAAGCCTGGAACTCCGACCAACAAACAATGACCCTGCGAAAATACGGCTGTAAGCACCAGGCGAACCACCTCATCTTGCCCAATAATTATTTTACCGATTTCCTGTCGTAGGGCTTGATAAGACTGAGCCAACGCGTCGGCGGCTTCTTTATCGGAAGAGAAATTTCGCATGTAAGGGGAGGAGCTAGAAGCCGAAAGCTAGGAGTAAGAAGCCAAGAACACACTATTAGGTGTTCCTCGCCTCTCACTCCTAGCTCCTAAAAGTTAATTAACCGCATTAAGTAGCTTACAGTCAGCATACTGCGGGTCTACTTCAATATAGACGTCGCCACGGTTCTTCTTAAACCACTCATCCAGAGCCTTGTTTTTCTTCTCGTTGAGAGCAGCGGCGGCTATTTTCTGATAGTCGTCTTGCAGGTTAGCCTGGTGGGGCGGGTTGTTCGATTTCAGCCACAGAATACGCATAGCATCCTTGCCGTCATCGGTGCGGTAGGGCATGGGAGGCGTGATGCTGCCCACTTTCATGGTATCGATGGTGAAGAAAATAGCCGGATCGATCTTATCCAATGGTAGGTAGTTGCTCCGGTCTTGGGGGTTCTGAATCAAGCCACCGTTGCCACTAGTGTTTTTATCGTCGGAGAAATCCTTGGCTGCTTTGGCAAACGTGATGCTGTCGGCCAGAATGCGCTTACGAATTTTGCTGAGCTGCACGGCCGCCTCACTTACGTCGGAAGTACCAGTGGCTGGTTTAAGCAGAATGTGACGGGTGCTGAAGGTCTCACCTTTGCGCTCAATGAGCTGGATAAGGTGGAAGCCAAACTGCGACTCTACAATGGGTGACAATTGGCCAGGCTCCAAGCGTAAAGCCGCCGCCTCGTACTCGGGCACCAATTCACGGCGCTTAAAAAAGCCTAAGTAGCCACCTTGGGCCGCGGAGCCAGGATCTTGGGAGAATTCCTTAGCCAGTTTCTCGAAGTCTTCGCCCGCTATGATGCGCGCCCTGAGCTCGTTGAGTTTCGCCTGCGTTTCCTGCTTGGCCTTTTGGTTGACTTGGGCAAACTTAATAATCTGGCCGACCTCCACTTCGGTGGAATAATAGGGCAAGCTGTCCTTTGGAATGCGATTAAAAAACTGCTTTACCTCCCGAGGCGTTACGGTCACTTTACCAGCAATCTCTTCCTGCATTTTCTGCTGGATGAGCTGCTCCTTTACTTGGGGCCGTAAGTCGTCCTTGAGCTGCTTAATGGGCTTTTTGTAGTACTCTTCCAGCTTCTGCTCCGAGCCAATCTGCTGCACGAAATACGCCATACGCCGATCCAGCTCGCTCCTTACCTGATCGTCTTCCACCACCACGGAGTCAACCTCGGCTTTTGCCAGCATGAGCTTGTTCAGCACGATGCTCTCCAAAATCTGACACTTAACATTAGGAGGCAGGGGTTTGCCCTCCGCACGAGCCAGCTCCTGCTGATAAATATTTTCGAGGTCGGAGCGCAGCACAATCTGGTTGTCCAGCTTCACGATGATGGCATCCACAGTTTGGCGACCTACAGGCCGGGCCAAACCTAGCTGAGCGAATCCAGTGCTCATCGCACCTACGAGTAAGCCACCGCTCAACAGCGCTACACGAGCCGCCGTACGAAATAATTGAGTCATGTAATTCAGAAAATAAGAGGCTGAACAGCAAAGAATATCCAGCCCAACGGCTATCGAAACGCGAAAAGCCGCCGGTAAATTTCAACATAAATCCCTTCTCTGGCAAAAAGCTGACTTTGAGGCCGGAAAAGAGCGTTTCGGAGTAAAGAGACCTTATTGCCGGCTAACGTTGCGCGGCCCAGCAACTTTTGCTAAGGTAGAGCGAACACGTCCCGTGCTCATGTTTATACAATGAAAAAGCCCCCAGAAACCGGCTGCCTTTGCTGGGCTCTCTGGGGGGCTTTTTCGGCAGTTTCGCCTGCTTATTTGGTTATCAGCTTATCTACTTCCGTCTGATTGACCTGCACCGGATTCTTGGTGCGAAGCTCGGCCAGCCACTGCTTCTCCAGATAGTTCTGATAGTCAGAGGTAGCCTGGCCCCGGGTTTCGGATAAAGTCTTTGGCCCGGCTGGCAGCGCTTTCTCAATGGTAACAGCGTAGAAACGGCCATCTTTCTGCACTTGATAAGTGCCTGGACCACGGTCTATTACATCGTCAACTACTTTGCTATCGCCCTTTTGAAAATTCTGCTTTAAAATCTGCACAGCCAGCGGGTTTTTCGCATTTAAGTTTTCTTCCAATACGGCTGTGCTGGTGCTGGTTAGCGTGAACAGGGCCGAAGCATCAGAGGCAGGTGTAGGCGTCGTCTTGGTACTGATGCGGCTGGCAGCTACGCCCTTGCCAGTCAGGTAGGCAACTACTGCGGCCGCGCGGCGCTGAGCTAAAGCAGTGGTTTCGCCGCGCTTTACTCTGCCCGTAACCGTCAGATTCAGGGTTGGGTCGGCTGCTAGGCTGGTAGCCAGGCGGTCGAGACTTGCCTGGCTGGGGGGCAAAATGGTGGCCTGACCAGCGCGGAACGATACTGGCGATGGCGTATCGCGGGTTACTTCATAGCGACCCGTAGCCAGTTGCTTTTGTGCCTGCGTCAGGATAGCTGGCGAGGCTGCACTGATCATGGTGGCCTGCACACGAGGCCCCCACTGATAATTGGCTTGGTTAGCTGTGAAAAACTGCTGCAAGCCCACTGTATCCGTCAGCGCCTTCGACCATACTTTCTCATCCATCAGCTGGAAAAGCAGGATACCGTCGCGGTACTCTTTTACCAGCATGCGGTAATCCTCGTACTTGGTATCGAGGTTGGTCTTTTCAAATTCCGTCAGGCTTTGATCCACATATTGATCGTAGAGCTGCTGCATCACAAAGCGCGGATCAGCGCCAGCCCGTGCCCGCTGACCTTGCTGCACATAGGCCAGAAAGTCCTTGATGGGATAGGGTTTGCCTTTGATGGTAAACAGCGGAGCATCCCCGTTGACAACTAGCTCACCTTTTTTGCGCTTGCCACTCGGGAATTTGCTCAAGAACGTTTCTGACTTGAAACGGCCATTTACCAGCGCTGTATCGGCCTGTGCCAACAAAGCGTCGCGTACGGGGGGCATTTCTACGAACTGGTTTTCCTGCCGAATGCGCTTGAGAAAGGCCGCCCGATTTAGCTCCGAGCGCGAGTCTTTAGCTACTTTGCTCTTTAGTGTAGGAGCCATGGCCTCAAAGGTGGGCACAGGCTGCTTTTCGATAAGCTTAATGATATGCCAGCCATACGGCGTCTGAACGGGCGCTGAAATGTCGCCGGGCTTCTGGAGCTTAAAGGCTACTTCCTCAAAGCTTGGAATCATGCGCCCGGTGCCGAAAGCAGGCAGCTCGCCGCCATTGGCCGCCGAGCCGGCATCTTCCGAAAACTGCGTTACCAGCTTGTCCCAATCCTCACGGCGCCGTAAGCGGGAGTATAGTTCATCAACCTTCTTTTTAGCCGTTACCGAATCGGCCTTGGGCATGCCGGGCGTGGCCCGAATCATGAGGTGGGCTACTTTAATCTCGCCCTGCGCTGGCCGCACGTCGTTGACTTTGATTACGTGGTAGCCAAAGCGCGTCCGGACGGGCGCCGAGACTTCACCCTCTTTTGTCTTGTACGCTACATTTTCAAATGGATACACCATTTGCATAGCTGTAAAATAGCCGAGCTGCCCGCCATTATCACGTGCCGAAGGATCTTCGGAGGCCTGACGAGCCACTTGGTTGAAGTCTTCACCGCTGGTAACGCGCTGCCGCAAAGCCACCGCCTTTTGATACGCCGCTAATGTATCCCGCGGATCGGCGTCAGGAGCTACGCGCACCAGAATATGGGAAGCGCTGATTTCCTTGCTTAGCCGGTCGTAGGCCTCCCGCACAAGCTGATCGGTGACGCTTTTCTCCGTGAGATAGGGCTGGGCCAACTGCTGCTTGTAGCCGTCCAGCTCACGCTGAAAAGCCTGCGTGGTATCGAGGCCACGCTGCTCGGCTTCCAGTACTTTTAGCTTGAAGTTGGTGTACAAGTCCAGGTATTCCGTCACGTTGGCACGGGTCCCATAATCGGGAGCCGTGGCGTTGTTTTTCCGGTATACGTAGGCGAATTCCGAGGCTGGTACTACCTGCTTTCCTAATGTAACTACAGCAGGCTGCTTGGCAGCAGAAGTAGTTGACTTGGTAGACTGGCATCCGACGGCCAGTAGCGCGCCGGCTGCGAGGCTGGCGTACAAAATGCGTTTGGGCATAAAGAAAAAAAGATGCGACACGAACAATAACTCCCCTGTGACCCTGAGGGCCGAGTCGTTGCCAGGTGCAATTTTACGGATTTTTTTCGGCCTAACTCAGCGCGCTAGCAAACTGAGCGTGTACAAAAAAGCCCCCCAGGTCTTGGGGGCTTTTTGAAAATCAGAACGTTGAACTACACCACTTTCTTGTAGAGCCGGCAAACGTTGTGGTTGCCGGAGGAAGAAAACTCTACGCGGTCCATGATGCGGTTGACGAGTGCCATGCCTACACCGCCTTTCTTCCCAAGTCGGATATGCTCCAGCAAATCGGGCTCCCGGAAGGTTGATGGCAAATACGATTCCTTGCTGTCGTCCTCTATCTCGATGCCAAACATGTGGTCTTCCATAGCCAGCTTGAGTTGCAGATACTGCGATTCGTTCTCGGCATTGGCATGAATAATCAGGTTGGCCACGACCTCATCAACGGCCAGCACAATCTGATTGATATGCAATTCGGATAAGTGGTACACCGACAGATAGGCGCTCACAAAGTCGCGTACTATCTTCAGGTTAGCCCGGCTACAGCTTATGCGAATTACGTTCTTCATCCCCTCGTTACGCTGTCAAGCTTAAATGGCAGTGGCTTCCGACTCGGAAGGCACGATGGTCATTAGCGTATCTAACCCCAGAATTTCAAATACGTTGTGCACTTTTTCCTGCATGTTAAAAAATACCAATTTGACATTGGCATCCTGGAAGCGCTGGAGGTGAGAAATAAAGACGCCAAGACCTGCGGATGAGATGTAATTCAGGCGCTGGCAATCAATTAATACTTTCTGATAATTCAGGATTTCGGGCTTCGTCAGTTCCGTATCCAGAATCACTGAAGAGCTGGCATCCAACTCGCCATCGAGGCTGAGCGTGAGCGTATGCGCGGTGGTTTGTTGCGTGATTTTCATAGGACCCATCTACGTCAGACGGTTGGTTCTGGTTGAGACGCCCGGAACTTGATAACAAGCAAGGTCTGGTCGTCGTGAATTGGTTGACCACGGCTGAACTCCGCTAAGTCTTCCAGAATCATATTCTTGATTTCTTCGGCCTCCAGATAATACGTGCGCTCCAGCATCTGTTGCAGACGATCCTCGCCGTATTCCTCCTTATTTGCCCCTCGCGCTTCCACAATGCCATCTGTGTAGATTACCATTACGTCGCCGGGGTTGTAATCGTAGAATTGGTTCTTAATATGTTTCTCGTAGGAGTCTTGCCGAATAATGCCCAAGCCTAGGCCCGTGGTGCGGAAGTACGATACCTCCTCCTTAATAGAGTGGTAATACAAGGTGTGACAATGCCCGGCGCGTGCAAAAACGAAGCCACGGTTCTCATAATCTATTATATATAGCGATGCCGTAATAAAAGACGACTTTTCGAGGCAATGCACCAGCGCTTTATTAGCCATAGCCATGAACTTGCTGGGCACCGGAAACTTCTCGCGCTCATTACGAGCCAGCGGGTTTTCCTGCATCAAAGCATGAAAAATGCCTTTCATCTGGGCCATATGAAAAGCCGCTGTGATGCCCTTACCCGACACATCGCCAATCAGAATAGCGAGGCGCTGACCCGGTAGGTGCAGGAAATCATAAAAATCGCCCCCCACTTCCTTGGCCGCCAGTGCATGTGAGCTGATTTCAAACCAGTTGTCAATAGGTAGGTCTTTCGGAATCAGGCTTTCCTGTACGGTAGAAGCAATTTTGAGCTCCTCCTGCACGCGCTCATTCTGAATAGAAGCCGCCACCAGCTGAAGGTTCTCAATGCTAAGAATTGTCTGGCTGGTAAAGGTCTGCAGAATGCCCAGGTTCTCGCGGTCGAAGCCTTGAGGCTGGTTTTTTAGCATATACAACGCCCCGTACTGGCGCTTCGCGGAACGCAAAGGCATAACGATAAGCGAGCCGAAAGGCAAGCCCAAACTGCGAAAGCCGCTGCTATTCGGTAGGTCATTGTTTAGGTACTCAATGTGACCCAGATTGTAATCAGCCAGCAGCCCCCGAATGGCCGTACACTGTTCCTCGGTGATGTGGTAGCGTTGGCCTTTATACATGTCGTCGCTTGCTTCTACATCAAGCCAGGCGGCATCGGCTTCCACCGTTTGCACGGTAGCATCGAAGAGCATGCTGTACACATCTTCCTCCGTTTGTCCCCGCTGAATAAGCTGTGTAAGGCGCTGGAGACTCAGAATTTCTTCCCTTTTCTGCTCAAAGACGCCCGCTGTGGGCAAATTGAAGAAGGTGACAAATAGCCCCATCACGGCGTAGAAAGCCGCGAAAAATACCGTGAGCAGTAGAAAAGCATGCTGCGGTTCGGGAGCTATCAGCTTCGGATCATACTGAATCCGCACGAAGTAGGCCACAAAAATGGTCATGCACAGCAGAATAGCCAGCTGCATAAATACTACTTCCCACTTCTGCCGCCGGTTCAGATAGGCCACCCACTTCTGATTGCCGCTCAGATACACGCCAAAAATGGCTAATCCACCAATAGCCAATAGTGATACAGGGGTAGGCAACTCCCAGCCCAAAAGCCGAAATAGCAACGTGCCACCTAATAGGATTTCAAACAATTCCCACTCGCGGCGCAATCGGCCCGAAGATCGGAACAGCACCAACGAGCGCCACGTGTAGGTAGTGCTGGCCAGGAAGAGGATAAACAGCCCTAAGTTGATGGTGTAAATAACCGCAAAGAAGGTCCGGTCGCTACTCGGTAGTTGGTATTGTACAAAGCGCTCCAGTAGATGAAGAGCTACGCAAATACTTGCTAGTATGCCTGGTCCGAGCACTAACCGACGGAACAAACCGACAAAGTCGGTGCCCCGCAATGGATCTGGCTGGAGACGGTAGTACATAAATACTCCTGCAGCAAATACAGCTTGGGCAACCAAAGTCACCCAATCAGGCAGGGCAGATAGAGAGGCCGTTGCCGACGGGCTAGCGCGAAGAAGCGTACTAACCAGCAGCACGACCCAGCTAAGCAGCGTAAGGGGTAATAGCGTGGCTGTAAGCCTCTGGCTAGAGGGCATAGAAGGTAATTAAATACAAGTTATGCGTATCAAAAAAACAACCGGTGTGGACTGAAATATGGAGCAAGATAAAGCCTTATAAATTAAATAAGGCTTGACGTCTTTTGGCTTACCCACGACACATATTCAGAAGAAGGTAGTTCTGAATCGAGGCTACCCAATGTAATCTAAATCTGGAGGAGTACAGTATAAGCTATAGGCAGCAGCTTATTACAAGTTCTGTGACTACGTACTTATGACGATTATTTTGAGTACAAATACGAGGCCTGAATTTCTTGTTAGATACCTTCCCCTACATACTAAAAATAGATTCAGCATCTATAAGAATGCCACCAGCTAATCAGCTGGTGGCATAGTATAATTCAATCCAGACTTGCAGAGTTAGCGGCTGCTATAGTTAGGCGACTCACTGGTAATTTGGACGTCGTGGGGGTGGCTTTCACGCAAGCCGGCGCCGGTGATGCGCACCATACGAGCCTCCTGTAGGACGGCTATAGTTGGAGCACCACAGTAGCCCATGCCAGCTCGCAAGCCACCAGCTAATTGATAAAGAACTTCACCCACACCGCCTTTAAAAGGTACGCGGCCGACAATTCCTTCTGGTACAAGCTTTTTTACATCGTCTTCGGCCGATTGGAAATAACGATCCTTCGAACCATCCTCCATCGCCTCCACTGAGCCCATGCCACGGTAGGTTTTGAATTTGCGGCCTTCGTAAATAATAACTTCACCAGGAGCTTCTTCCGTACCGGCCAGCATAGAGCCAATCATCACAGAAGAGGCACCACCGGCAAACGCTTTTACCGCGTCGCCCGAAAACTTGACGCCACCATCAGCAATAAGAGGTACACCAGTGCCTTCGAGGCCACGGGCGGCTTCCAAAACGGCTGAGAGTTGCGGTACACCAATGCCGGCAATAATGCGTGTAGTACAGATAGAGCCGGGCCCAACACCTACTTTCACAGCATCGGCGCCGGCATCAGCTAATGCACGGGCTCCTTCAGCAGTAGCTACGTTGCCCGCAATTACTTCTAAGTCAGGGTACTCTTGTTTTATACGGCGGACGGCATCTAATACTCCTTTGGAATGACCGTGGGCCGTGTCTATACTTACTACATCAACTCCAGATTGCACGAGAGCAGCTACCCGTTCCAGCAAATCGGGCGTCACACCCACGGCAGCTCCCACGCGCAAGCGGCCGAATACGTCTTTGCAGGCGCGAGGTGTGCGGCGGCGTTTGCGAATGTCTTTATAGGTTATCAGGCCCGTAAGGCGGCCTTGCTCATCAACAACGGGGAGCTTTTCTACTTTAAATTCCTGTAATAAGTCTTCGGCCTGAGCCATGTCGGTGCCGGTAGCCGCTGTTATCAGGTTGTCGCGGGTCATCACATCCGCTACTGAGCGCTCCATATCCTTCTCGAAGCGCAAGTCACGATTGGTCAAAATGCCTTTGAGATGACGGTGCTCATCGATAATCGGAATGCCGCCGATCTTGTGCTGGCGCATCAGCTGTTTGGCATCGCCAAGGGTAGCCGTTTCAGACAGGGTAAATGGATCCAGAATCATTCCGCTTTCTGAACGCTTCACCCGACGCACTTGCTCTGCCTGGTCCTTGATGCTCATATTCTTGTGAATGATCCCGATACCACCCTCTTGGGCCATCGTAATGGCCAGCTCGTACTCGGTTACGGTATCCATGGCTGCCGACACAAAGGGCAGGTTCAGACGGATATTGCGGGTAAGCTGGGAGCTGGTGTCGGCGTCGCGGGGCAATACCTCCGAATAGGCAGGTAGCAGCAGAACGTCGTCGTAGGTAAGGGCCTCGAAGGCAATTTTGGCAGATTGGTCAGCCATGGCAACAAGAAGATTAGGTGACTCTTATTGCCGGGTAAAGCTACGACGAAAAGTTGGGTTACGTCGTTGACATTGAGAATCTTCTCGTTATTAAATAGTGAAGCAACCCCTAAAAGCAGGCACTAGTAGGCATGTTTCCTTGAAATTTGCCCCCCACCAAGCCCAACTAAAACAAAGGACTAGACCGGCCTGAACTATCACTACGAAACAAAGAGTACCGCTTACTTCAAGCCATTTTGCCGACGGGTGCCGCGCATAGGTTCTGCTTCCAGCGGATTATCGGGCCAATAATGCTTCGGGTAGCGGCCGCGCATATCCTTGCGCACTTCGAAGTAGCCGGTGGCCCAAAAGCTGCGCAAATCCCGGGTTACCTGAACTGGTCGGTGGCCGGGCGAAAGTAAGTGCATCGTAAGCGGAATTTGCCCCCCAGCCACTCGCGGAGTATCTAACAGCCCAAAAACCTCCTGTAGGCGCACGGCCAGTGCGGGAGCAGCGGGGTCAGCATAATCGACCCGGATGCGTGAGCCGGTAGGAACGACCACGTGGGAGGGCGCCAAGCGGTCCAGTTCCTGACGCTGGGACCAACCGCCGGGCAACCAGCTCAGTAGAGCTTCGCTTAAGTCTAGCCGGTTTATTTCCACAAGCGTGCGCAGGCTCGTAATGAAGGGCCCCAACCAGTGCGGTAAGTGCAGGAGCAAAGCTGCATCTGACACATCGGCCCATTCATTGGGCAGGTGATGGTGCAGAAAAGCCAGCCGCTCCCGCAGGTGTTGGGTTTCCTCCGTCCACGGTAAGCGCTGAATTCCCTGACGGCGTAATCCATTGAGCAGAGCATCTTCAACTGCCGATGGATCAGGGTGAGCAAGTGGTTGATCAGCGAGGGTTAATGCGCCTAGGCGCCGCAAACGACGGGATGTTACTCTGCCAGCGGCCTCCTCCCAGCGTACTTCTTCTGTACTGGTTATCAGGTCTGGAAAGTGGGTTTCAAGCTCGGTGCGGTCTACAGGGGCAGCTAGTACGGCACGCGGCGCGGCGGCATTGCCATCTAAGTGAGCCACCGCAAAAAACACGGATTCCTGCCCAAAATGCTCGGCTGGCAATACGGCGCGCTGGCCGGTTACTAGTCTGACGCGCTCAGAGGTTTCGCGCTGGGCCAGGCGGTCGGGGTAAGCTAAGGCAGCAAGTAGTCCGGCTGCATCCGGCTCAATAGGGGAGCTAAGAACAGATGCACGGTTGCGAAGCACAGCGGCGGCCTCCCGCACCCGATGCAGGGCACCACTATCGGGCACTAAGCCGGGCAAGGGAGGGCGTCCCGTCATCAGGGCTTCCAGGCGCAGGCGCAAATCGGGTGGGGCAGGAGTGCTGTCGGCAGGACGTAATAAGTCGCGCTCCGTAAGCAAAGCGGCCAAGGCGCAGGCCGTAGCGCCGTAGCCCGCTTCTTTGCCCCGCAGTACCAAATGCCCTAAGCGGGGCACTAGTCCTAGGCCAGCCAACGCGCGGCCATGTGGCGTAGGAGGGCCGGGGGGCAAAATTGCTCCTAACCTGACCAGTAAGTCGCGGGCCTGGGCCAGCGCCGCAGCAGGTGGTGCATCAAGCCAGCGCAATGCCGCCGGATCGTGGGTTCCCCACAGCGCCAGCTCGAGGGCAAGGCTGCTCAGGTCGGCGGTAAGGATTTCGGGGGGCAAATGCGCCGGATGCTCAGCGTGCTCGGCTTCGGTCCACAATCGTACGCAGGTTCCGGGCCCTAAACGGCCGGCGCGTCCGCGACGTTGGTCGGCCGCAGCCTGACTCACGGGCACCGTTTGCAGGGTGCTTAGGCCCGTGCGAGGCTCGAAGTGCGGCACTCGGGCATAGCCTCCGTCAATCACCACCCGCACGCCTTCAATAGTCAGGCTGGTTTCGGCAATGCTGGTGGTCAGCACGATTTTGCGCCGCCCAACGGGAGCCGGACGAAGAGCCGCATCCTGCTGTTCGGCGGGCAACTCGCCGTGGAGCACATGTACATCAACCGTTGTCGACAGCGTGCCAGCCAGGCGCTCTGCCACGCGCCGCTGATCGGCTAGGCCAGGCAAAAACACCAGCACGTCACCAAGAGGATGTTGAGCCAAGGCTTCACGGATGGCCGTTGGTACCAAGGCCGTCAGTCGTTCGGTAGGTCGGTTGCCGGCTGCCGCTACCCGACTGGGGGGCAAATAATGTGTGCTGACCGGGTGCTGCAGGCCCGCGCTACGTACCACCGGTGCCCCGAGCCAAGCGCCCAAACGTTCCGCTTCCAGCGTGGCACTCATAATAAGAATCCGTAAGTCGGGGCGCAATACTGCCTGAGCATCTAGGGCCAACGCCAGGCCCAAATCGGCCTGCACGCTCCGCTCATGAAACTCGTCGAATAACACGGCCGCTACGCCTTCCAGCGCCGGATCATCCTGCAACATGCGGGTCAGAATAACCTCCGTGGCTACTTCAATCCGCGTTTTGGCCGAAATCCGGCTTTCCAATCGCACTCGATACCCCACCGTTTGACCTACCGGCTCGCCCATAAGCTGAGCCATACGCGCCGCTGCGGCTCGTGCCGCAAGCCGCCGCGGCTCAAGCACGATAATGCGTCCGGTGGGGGGCATCCAGGATGCATTCAAGAGCGCCAGCGGTACCAAAGTCGTCTTGCCTGCTCCGGGCGGCGCCTGCAATACGGCACAATTCGTTGAGCCAAGCGTAGCAAGTAGCTCGGGCAAGGCCGCGCGGATAGGCAGGTCAGGCAGTTGCAAATCGAGTTTTCCTTAGAGATCTTATTTATAAGCAGATGCTTTGCGGCACTCTGCATGACCGGTTAATATATCGCTACCGAAGGATCTACCTGAACGCTCCAAGCATGGATGCCGCCGCGCAGGTTCAGCAGGTTTGTTAAGCCGTGGCGGTGTTGTAGGTAACCTAATGCCTGAGCCGAGCGCACGCCGTGGTGGCAGATAAGTACCACCGGCCGGTCGGTGGCCAGCTCCTCTACATGCTGCGGCAGGTCACCCAAAGGCAGCAACAGGCTACCTTCTATATGACAGTATTCATACTCCTCCGGCTCGCGCACATCCACGAGTTGCACGGGCTCGCCGCGCTGTAGGCGGGCTTGCAGATCTTGGGGCGTTAGTTCGGGGAGCATAATAGTGCGAATAGGGTTGGGGGCAAAAAGGCGATTGGGGGGCAAAAATAAGGGAACCGTTGCTACCTTCGGTCTTTCTTCTTGTTTAAAGAACCGCGCGTGGACGTATCCGAATTGTGGTCTGGCTTGCTGGCCAGCAGTCCCGTAGAGTTGGCTGGGGTGATAACGGGCATCGCCTGCGTATGGCTGGCCGCTCGCAATTCCATCTGGAATTTTCCTACCGCACTGGTCAGCTGCGCCCTCTACGTTATCGTATTTTGGGAGGCGCGCCTTTACTCCGACATGGCCTTGCAGGGCGTATTTATTGCCCTCGCATTTTATGGCTGGTACCAATGGCTGTACGGCGGACCGCAAGCCCAAGAGCTACCCGTAACCCGGGCTACCGCGCGGCAATGGACGTGGCTAAGCGCGGTGGGAGTGGCTTATGCCGTAGGAGTGGGCTATGTTTTAAGCGAGCACACGGATGCCGCTATTCCGTACTGGGATAGCTCTACCACGGCCATTAGCTTGGTAGCGCAAGTGCTGCTAACGCGCAAAAAGCTCGAAAACTGGATTCTTTGGCTAGTGGTCGATGTAGCCTACATTGGTCTGTACTGGCACCGTGAGCTTTATCTGACGGCGGGTTTATATGCGGTGTACTTGGTGTTGGCCGCCTATGGCTACCTGGAATGGCGCCGTTTGCTACGTGCTACTCTTGAGCCGCAAACTGCCTGATGCTGCGCGTCGCTATCACCGGCCCCGAGTCGACGGGAAAATCCACGCTAAGCCGCCTACTGGCCGAGCATTACGCTACCACTTGGGCGCCCGAATATGCCCGCCAGTATCTGGAAGAAAATGGCCCCCGCTATACGCTGTATGATTTAGAGCAAATCGCCCACGGCCAGCTTGCCGCCGAAGCCTCGGCCGCCGCTGCCGCGCGCGAAGTCGTATTCTTCGATACCGATCTGTTGGTTATCAAAATATGGGCGGAGGACGCATTTGGGCAGTGCCCGGACTGGATTCAGCGCCATTTGGAGCAGCAGCGCTATGATCTGGTGCTGCTACCCGGTATCGACTTGCCCTGGGAGTTTGACCCCCTGCGTGAGCACCCCCACCGTCGCCAGTACTTTTATAATCTATACTTAGCCCAGCTGCAAAAGATGGGCGCCACTTACGTTGAAATAAGTGGCACAAGTGGCCAACGCTTTGAGCAAGCGCGTAAGGCAGTAGATGTTCTAAGAAAACAAGCTCTCACTTCATGACTTTTTCTCTCGAAAACGATCAGTGCCGCGTAACGGTGAACTCCTTTGGCGCTGAGTTAAGCAGCTTCATCCGCAAAGATTTCAACGACCTAGAGTACATCTGGCAAGCCGACCCAGCCGTGTGGGCGCGTCATGCGCCGGTGCTTTTTCCTATCGTCGGCCGCTTGCCCCAGGATACCTATCTGCATCAAGGCAAGGAGTATAAGTTGTCGCAGCACGGCTTTGCCCGCGACCAGCAGTTTGCCCTGCTCAGCCAAACCAGCGAGGAGCTGACATTTAGCTTAAAAGCCAATGAGACGACGCACGCGCTGTATCCGTTTGACTTTGAGCTCATCATTCGCTACCAGCTGCGAGTCAATATGCTAGTGGTAAACTGGCAGGTAAACAACCTTGGGGCGGAGCAAGAATTATTGTTTAGCATTGGGGCGCACCCTGCCTTTCGGTGCCCATTGCTGCCTGATGAGCAATTCGAAGACTATTATTTCGAGTTCGATCATGCCGTTAGCTTCGAGCGCCATCTGCTGACGGGTGGTCTGCTCACGGGCCAGACGGAACCCGTGCTAAACGACCAGACCGAGTTGCCGCTGACCTACGAGCTGTTTGCTGATGATGCGCTGGTGTTGAAGAAATTCGACTTCACCCATCTCACCTTACGAAGCCATACATCAGAGCGCGCCGTGCGTCTGCGCTTTGATGGGTTTCCGTACCTGGGCCTCTGGACCAAAGGGCCCGGTGCGTCTTTCGTGTGTGTGGAGCCCTGGCAGGGCGTGGCCAGCACGGTCGGTGGCCCGCAGGAGCTAGCCGATAAAGAAGGTATTCTGAATTTGCCTCCCAATCAGACATTTACCACCGAATACAGTATTACAGTGGAATAAAGGCCCCATCAGTTAGCTTACACGAAAAGGCCCCTACGGCCTGCTCCAGATTGCTGCGTCAGCCACGATGACAGCAGGGGAGCGGGCCGTAGGGGCCTTACTTGCTTAACTACCGCTAAGAAAGGAGCGGCGCAGTAGGACGACTCGGGGAGGTAGGCCGACGGTTGTAGTCGGGTTCCCAGTCGTTGATGGGGCGCGTGATGCCGGGGGGCAAATCTAGGTCGGGTAGGCCGTCATCGAGGGGCTCGCCGCCCTCATCATCGTTATCAGTGGAGGGTGGACGCTGGTAACGACGCCGGGGCACGACCATGAAATAGGCGAGAATGGCAAGAACCACGAGCGTATAAACAAGGCTGATCATGGCGGGTAATGACTGGAGTTCAACGCAGTAAGAAGACCATAGGCTCCGATGATAGCTAACGGGGCCGGGGGTGGAGTTGTTTTCGAACACCACAATTTTCCTGGCCGGTTAGAGCCTTCCCTAAGTTACATAGTTTTTACCTGAAAGTAAAGGCCCTGTCTGCATCGGTAGGAAGTATAAATCACTGGTTGTAGCTTTACAACGAAGTTTAGGGGTGCCCCACCGACTCAACCGGCCATTTTGCCGGCCGCGGGGCTGAGATCATACCCATTGAACCTGATCCGGGTAATGCCGGCGAAGGGAACAAACGGTCCGCGAACGTAAAAACCGATCCTCCGACCCCTGGAGGGCGGTTCGTTCCACTTTTCCATTTCTCACTTTTGAAAAAGTATGTATTAACCGGTGCAGCGCTTCTGGCGCTATCCGGCGCGGCATGGGCACAAGGTCCCGTGTCCGGTAGTCTGCAAGCCTCCGGCTCCACTGCCGAAAAGCAGCCCGTGCCCGGCGCTACCATCTATCTCGATGGCCAGGCCGTCGGCGCAACGTCCGCCGACGGGTCCTTTCAAGTGCCGGCCGTGCCCGCCGGTTCGCATGCGATTCGGTTCACGGCCATTGGCTTCGAGCCTACCACGATACAGGTACTAGGACGAGCCGAAGCGCAGCAAGTGGCGCCAGTAACCCTGCAAACAGCCTCGGTCGTGACATCCGAAGCCCTCGTAACGGCTTCCCGCGCCAGCGACCGCACCGCTACGGCCTACTCCAACCTTAGCCGCGAAGACCTGGACAAGCGCAACTTCGCCCAGGACTTACCTTATCTGCTCGATCAGACGCCCTCCGTCGTAGTGACCTCCGACGCCGGTGCCGGTGTGGGCTACACCGACATCCGCATCCGAGGTACGAGCAATACGGGCATCAACATGACCATCAACGGCGTGCCACTGAACGATCCGGAGTCGCGGGGGGCTTTTTTGGTGAATCTGCCCGATTTGGCTTCGTCGGTGAGCAGCTTGCAGGTGCAGCGCGGGGTGGGTACCAGCCAGAATGGAGGCGCGGCCTTTGGGGCCAGCATCAACATTTCCACCCTTGATTCGCCCCGCGAAGCTTACGCCGAAACCCAGAATACCTACGGCTCTTTCAACACCTGGAAAAACAATGTGCAGTTCGGTACGGGGCTGCTTGGGGGCATTTTACCGTAGATGGCCGCCTTTCGCGCATCGCCACCGATGGCTATATGAACCGGGCGGAGTCGGATCTGAAATCGTACTATCTGGCGGCGGGCTACCAAGCCAAGAACACGCTGGTCAAGTTCATCACTTTCTCGGGCCGCGAGCAAACCTACCAAGCCTGGAACGGCGTGCCTGAGCCGGCTATTACCGGCAATCGCGATTTGCTACAAACTTATGTAGACAACGGCGAGCTGTCGACCACCGATGCCGAGCGGGTGCTGCAGGAAGGCCGCCGCTACAGCTACTACACCTACGACAACCAAACGGACAACTACCAGCAAAACCACTATCAGCTCCACCTATCGCAGGGCCTGGGCCAGAACTGGAATATCGGGGCGGCTTTGCACCTCACGCGCGGCTTTGGCTACTACGAAAGCTTCCGTGCTAACCGACGGTTTTCGGCTTACAACCTTCCCAACGTTGTGTTGGGCAACCAAACAATCACTCGCACCGACCTCGTGGACCAGAAGTGGCTAGATAATTATTTCTACGGCGGCACTTTCGCGCTCAACTACCAGCCTAAGAATAACGACAAATTTGAGGCGACGCTCGGTGGGGCCGTCAACCGTTTTGACAACGATCATTACGGCGAAATCATCTGGGCGCGGTACGCTTCTACCAGCAATATTCGTCAGCGCTACTACTTCAATGAGGCCACCAAGTCGGACTACAATACCTACGCTCGCGCTACCTGGCAAGTGCTGCCCCGGCTGGGCGTGTACGGCGACTTGCAGCTCCGCCACATCAAATACAGCATTGATGGGGTAGAGGATGACCAGAACGACGTCACGACCCGCGCCGACTACACCTTTTTCAATCCCAAAGCCGGTGCTACTTTCTCTCTAGCCAAAGGTCAACAGCTTTACGCCAGCTTCGCCGTGGGCCAGCGCGAGCCCGTGCGGGCCGACTTTACCGACCGTCCTGCCGGCGACCAAAGCGCCAAAGCAGAGCGCCTCGAAGATTTCGAAGCCGGCTACCGCCTCAATTTGTCGGATCTGAATTTGCTTACGCCGCGGACTTCCCTGCGCTTTGAGGCCAATTACTTCTACATGAACTACCAGAACCAGTTGGTGGCCACGGGGCAGCTGAACGACGTGGGTACGGCCCTGCGCACCAACGTAGCGCGCAGCTACCGCACCGGCTTGGAGCTTACGGGCTTTGTGTCGGCAGACGATAAAATTAGCCTGAGCAGCACGCTCACGCTCAGCCGCAACCGCATTCTGGGCTACCGCGATGTTTCCTACGACGAGGAATTCAACCCCATAGTAGCCGCCGAGGGCCGCACCACTACTATTTCTTACTCGCCTTCGGCAGTATCGGCGCACACGTTGGAAGGCCAGCCGCTGAACGGGCTGCGCGTGGGGCTGCTCTACAAAACCGTAAGCCGCCAGTATCTCGATAATTCCGCCAACGAAGCCCGCAGCATTCAGCCATATCAGGTGCTCGACTTTCGGGTGCGCTACGCACTGCGGCCCACGTTTATGAAGGAAATAGAGCTGGCTTTGCTGATAAACAACGTGCTCAACCGCGAGTACGTGGCCAATGGCTATACCTACGGCTATATCGGAGCCAGCGGGCAGCAGGAAACATTCAACTGGTATTACCCACAGGCCACGCGCAACTTTCTGGTTTCAGTCGGGCTAAAGCTCTAGAAACAAGTACTGCCTGTTCGGCAGGATAAAATAGTAAAAAAAGCCCCCCATAAACTTGTGGGGGCTTTTTCTTTGGACACTAGGTAGCAAAGTAAACACTGGTAGGGCAGCTCAGATAATCAGCCGTACGCCACCTAGCTCAGAGACATGGTAGGGAAACTGGTCGCCGGGCGAGCCAATAAACATGAAGTTCTTCGGGATTTTCCACTCCTGTGAGAGCTTGTCAATCAGCTCCGGGCCGAACTTGCCTTCCAGAGTTACAAAATCCACTTCAATCTGGTCGTAAGCGCGATCTAGTACATGGATATCAGTGAGCAAATCCTGCGGATACGTTTCGCCGGGCCTGAGCAGCGTCACGATTTTTAGCTTGGTCGTAAACTCATTCTCCACCACGTACGCCATCACCTTATTGAGGTTAGATACGTTATCCCCTTTCGTGAAAAAGACGAATTCCTGTTGGTGCAGTTCCCGTAGCATCTGCCGTAGCTTGAGGCGAAGCAGGCGCGAAAAGCGCGGCGACTGCTCAGCGAAGGAATTAGCGGCGGCCAATACCAGGTTCAGGATACCAATGCGATTCAGCATCACATAAATCAGCACCATAGCCGGCAGGAAATACTGCAGGAACACAATCAGATAGTCGGGGTGAATTTTGATGTTGCCATACAAGGCTACTAGAATGCTGACTAGCGCCAGCGTCACAGTAAGAATACCCGCGTACACCGGCCGCGGTAGCTTAGGCCGCTTGCGCTTGAGCAGAAAGTTGCCCAGCGCGAAAAACGCCATCACCGACAAAAAAGAAATAGTATACACGCCCGACAGCGGCCCCAGCTGCCCATTCGTGATTAGCAGTACCGATACGCACAGCAGGAAGAAGGTGATGAGAATGATGTAGTTGCTCTCGCGCTTGTTTTCCTTCAGGAAGAATTGGGGCAGAATACGGTCCAGGGTCATGCGCTTCATCAGGCCGCTTACGCCCACAAAAGACGTGAGCACCGCCCCGCTGAGTACAGCTACTGCATCTACCGAAATCAATGTGCCCAGCCAGGCGCCGCCGGTAGTGTTACCCAAGTGGGATAAGAGTGTTTCGGTGTGTTCGCCAACTTCGCCCATTGGCAGAGCCGCTACGGCCAGAAAGGCAATAGCTGGGTTGAAGAAGCTTACCACAATCCACATGTTGCGCAGAGTTTTGCCAAATACACCTCGCGCCTGCTCTTCCACAAAATTGGCGGAGCTTTCAAAGCCTGAAATGCCGAGCATAGCCGCGCTAAACCCGAAAAACAAGGCATGTGTGATACTGCCGCCCTTCAAGGGCAAGCTGAAATTGGCAGCAAGCGTATCAACTCCGTGGGTAGCTAAATACCAAATGGCACTACCTACTAGCAGAGTAAGCGAGATAAGGTGCACCAAGAAAATGGCCACCGCTACTTTCGCCGACTCAGATATTCCTAGAATAGTAAGTACCAAAAACAACCCCAGCAGCCCCAACGTGGCCCAGATAATCGGCAGGCCGTGCCACAGCGTGTGTAAGTAGTGCATGGCTTCGCTGGCCGAAATAACTGCCGTAGCCATGTAAGAAAGAATGGTAAGACAGGCGGCTAAAGCCGCGTTGCGTTTGCTGGTCGTATTTAGAAGCACGTTGTAGGCTCCGCCATTCAACGGGAGCGCGCCCACCACTTCGCCGTATATCTTCCGAAACAGGAACAGCACGGCGCCCACCATGAGCAGGGCAATCCAGGCGTACTGTCCGGCGTAGGCAATAGCCAGGGCCGATACGTACAGGCACGAAGAGGAAATGTCATTGCCGCAGATGGCAGTGGCTTCCAATTCATTGAGTTTCTTCTCGTGACTCATATAGGTAGTAAAAGCGGGCTACAGAAACGACGAACCGCAGTTGGCTCAGCCACCGACTGAGCCGCCGCTGGGGGGCTTTTTGACGAAGGTAGACGAATGAGAAGTATTCAGTCAACAACGTGGGATTGTGTCGATACGTTGGGGGGCTTTTTAGGGTAATCATTCCGCAAAAAAACTCTGCTGCTAAGCGTGAAGCCCGCCGCGAACCAAGCACAAGACGAACCGGTTCTCCTTACTGAAACTATTATCTTTGAGCTCTTACCCACCCCATTTATCCTTCCGTTATGTCATCCCAAGCCGACGTTCTCTCGCCCGAAGCTAAAGCCCACACCGCCCAGAAAGGCAGCACCAACGCCGCTGGCTTCACTGATTATTTCGACCTCGACGGCCTACTCACCGAGGAGCACAAGCTCATTCGCCAGAGCATCCGTGACTTCGTGAAGCGCGAGATTTCGCCCAGCATCGAGAAGTGGGCCCAACAGGCGCATTTTCCATCTGAAATTGTCCGCAAGTTTGGCGAAGTAGGCGCGTTTGGTCCCACCATTCCAGCCGAGTACGGCGGCGGCGGCCTCGATTACATCAGCTACGGCCTGATTATGCAGGAAATTGAGCGCGGCGACTCGGGCATGCGCTCCACCGCTTCAGTGCAGGGCTCGCTGGTTATGTTCCCCATCTACCAGTACGGCTCGGAGGAACAGCGGCGCAAGTTTCTGCCCAAGCTGGCCTCAGGTGAGTGGCTGGGCTGCTTCGGCCTCACCGAACCCGACCACGGCTCCAACCCCGGCGGCATGGTTACGAAGCTGCAAGACAAAGGCGACTACTATATCCTAAACGGCGCCAAGCTCTGGATTTCAAACTCGCCTGAGTGCCAAGTGGCTGTAGTATGGGCCAAAAACGAAGAAGGCCGCATCAAGGGCGTGATAGTGGAGCGCGGCATGGAAGGCTTCACCACCCCCGAAATTCATAATAAGTGGAGCCTGCGCGCCAGCACTACCGGCGAGCTGGTCTTCGACAATGTGCGCATCCCGAAGGAAAATGTGCTGCCCAACGTGGAAGGACTTAAAGGCCCCCTAAGCTGCCTCGACTCGGCCCGCTTCGGCATCGCCTGGGGGGCAATTGGTGCCGCCATCGACTGCTACGAGTCGGCCTTGAAATACTCCTTGGAGCGCGAGCAATTCGGGAAGCCGATTGCCGCTTTTCAGTTGCAGCAGCGCAAGTTGGCCGAAATGATTACCGAAATCACCAAAGCCCAACTCATGGCTTGGCGCCTGGGCGTGTTGAAAAATGAAGGCAAGGCCACGAGCGCCCAAATCAGCATGGCCAAGCGTAATTCCGTGGATATGGCTCTGCATATTGCCCGCGAAGCCCGCCAGATTCACGGCGGCATGGGTATCACCGGGGAATACCCCATCATGCGCCACATGATGAACCTGGAGTCGGTGATTACCTATGAGGGCACGCACGATATTCACTTGCTCATTACCGGCGCGGATATCACGGGTATTCAGGCGTTTAAGTAGCAGACAATACTAGTTTGAAAAAGGGCCGACTTATGTAAATAAGCTGGCCCTTTTTGATTGGCTCATTTTGCTAATACGGACTAACATTATCACTGCTTTCTAACAGTAAACCTATATTAGCCCATCTTTTACAAATATCCTCCTCGCTTGCTGCTATGGCCGCCGACTCCACTTCGCCCTTAGTAATCCTCGAATGCCTGATTGCGGGCACCTCCCACCGCGAAGGGTTGAAAGCCTACGAGCCGAACCTACAACCCGGCCAGGACCTGACTGTAGCCCGGGAAGCCGACAGCGCCTACGATGACTGGGCCGTGCGCGTGTACACCGCCGGCCCCGAGCCGATGTGGCTGGGCTACTTGCCCGAAGGGCGCAATGAAACCGTGGCTCGTTTGCTCGATGCCGGGTTTAAGTTAGCCGGCCGCCTAACCCACAAAGCCTGGGAAGACGACTGGCTGTATCTGGAAATGGAAGTACTGCTCTTGAACGAGTAGCCGATCTACAAAAAAGCCCCCCAAGCGCGCTTGGGGGCTTTTTTGTAGATCGGCTACCGAAATTCCTCAAATGCGTATTGTGCGTTGCTCCAGAATTCATCCAGCGCAATAAGGCGCGGCTTGAAAAAGGAAATCAGCTGAGGCCAGTCGTCGCGGCTGAATAGATTTACGGGTTGTAGCTCTCTATAAATGCGACTGATGGGGTGGCCATTAGCGTCTTCCGCTTCCAATTCCCACGTCCAAGCTTCGCCCAGTGTTTCCCCCAGCATAGCTTTCAACTGCTCGAACTGCTCAAAAAATAGCTGGCGGATTTCCGCGTCGGTGTGCGTTAGCTCAATGCCGATAGAGGCGCGGCGGTTGTCGGCGTGCAGGCGGAAATACAGATTTTTATAGCCGGTTTTATAGTTAATCCAGTTGGTGGGTATGCCTTCCGCTGAGGGTACTGGGGCCATATATTGCCCAAAGGCCGTCCAGAAGGCCTGGCGCAGCTGCGCGACTTCCGCTTTGCTATACATTGACTTTAGACTTCCGTTAGTATCAATTACGATGTGTTCTGGTGCCATTCTTACGAGATAACGGCTTCCGTGACTTACGCAAAGTACACCCTCGCCATACCAGACAAGCTACTGCTACCTGCTATATTCAGGCAGCTACTGGCGCTAAGCGGGCTATTAGTTGTGAGAGAGAAGCAAATGTCAGGGCGCTTCTTGGTAAAATTGCCCCCCAAGCCTTTTCCATTAGTGGTAGAAGCCTATGCATGTTCCCATATTTTCGGACGTCATTATTATCCTGCTGCTCTCGGTAGGGGTAATTCTGGTCGTAAATAAATTGCGTCTGCCCTCCATCGTAGGGTTTCTGGTCACGGGTATTGTAGCTGGTCCGTCGGCGCTCCGGCTCGTGAAAGCCCAGGACGATGTAGACATGCTGGCCGAGCTTGGCGTGATTCTGCTCATGTTTACCATTGGGCTGGAGTTTTCGCTCTCCAGCCTTTCCCGCCTAAAGCGGGCCGTGTTTCTGGGGGCTTTTTGCAAGTCGGACTCACAATTGGCGCCACGTATTTGATGGCCGTTTTCTGGGGCTTTTCGGCTGCAGAAGCTGTTTTTCTGGGCTTTCTGCTCTCCCTAAGCAGCACAGCCATTGTCCTCAAGCTCCTTCAGGATCGGCTTGAGATGGAGTCCCTGCACGGGCAAATCACGCTAGCTATCCTTATTTTTCAGGACCTGATTGTGGTGCCCATGATGCTGCTTACGCCTATGCTGGCCGGCAAAGGGGCCGGCAATGCGTGGGCTGATCTGGGGTTGCTGGCCGGCAAAATCATTGGGGTGCTGGCACTGGTTTGGTTCGGCGCGCGCTACGTCATGCCGCGCCTGTTGTTTGTAGTGGCCCAAACGCGCAGCCGCGAGCTGTTTCTGCTCACCACCATTGGCACTTGCCTGGGTGTAGCATGGCTGACCTCAACGGTGGGGCTTTCGCTGGCATTGGGGGCCTTTTTGGCCGGCCTTATCATCTCCGAATCGGAGTATAGCTACGAGGCAGTGAGCAATATTCTGCCCTTCCGCGAGATATTCGCCAGCTTCTTCTTTGTCTCCATCGGTATGCTGCTGGATGTCCGGTTTTTCCTGGAGAATCCGGTGACTATTGTGCTGATTACCTTGGCCGTCATGGCCGTGAAGCTGCTGCTTACAGTGGGGGCGGCGCTAGCCCTTCGCCTGCCCATGCGCTCAGTGCTGCTGGTGGGCTTGGCCCTGTGTCAGGTCGGAGAATTTGCCTTCATTCTCTCCAAAGTTGGGCTGGAAGCTGGGCTTATGCAGGAGCGGGAGTACCAATATTTCCTGGCCGTTTCCATCCTGACCATGAGCCTGACGCCTTTGGTGATGCTTGGTGCTGAGCCCTTTACTACGTTCCTGCTGCGCCTGAGCCTGTTTAAATCATTAGATCAAGGCCTTCGCATTCAAACCGAACAATTGCCCTCCGAGCAAGAGCAAGCGCTAAACGACCATCTGGTGGTGATGGGTTATGGCTTCAACGGCCGCAACTTGGTAAAAGCAGCCAAATATGCCAAAGTGCCCTACGTCATTATCGAGACCAACCCCATTACAGTGCGGCAGGAGCGAGAAAAGGGCGAGCCTATTCTGTATGGCGACGCCTCCCAGGAGCATGTATTGGAACAGGCCCACGTAGAGAACGCCCGCGTGATGGTGGTGGCTATTTCGGACCCAGCCAGCAGCCGCCGCATTGTGGTAGCCCTGCGCAAGATGAATCCGAACTCTTGCATTTTCGTGCGAACCCGTTACATCCACGAAATGGAGGAGCTGTATCGTCTTGGCGCCACCGAAGTAATACCGGAAGAGTTGGAAGCATCTATCGAGATTTTCTCGCGGGTATTGGCCAAATACCTGGTGCCTATGCCCGAAATCGATAAGCTGATTGGCGAGCTACGCGCGGGCCGCTACGACATGCTGCGCCGCCGTTCCCTCACGGAAGATGAGTGGTCATCGATGCACGTGTCCTTGGCCGATGCCGGCATGTCTACTTTCCAGGTGTCGCCGGAAGGAGAACTGGTGGGCAAAACCCTATCCGAAACTGAAGTGCGGCAGCGCTTTGGCATTAGTTTGCTCGCCATTCGCCGTGGGGGGCAAATGTTGTACGAAATGACCGGCGACACCATTATTAAGCCCGATGATACGCTCTATATCTTCGGCCCACCGGAGCGAATACAGGAGTTTGCCCGCAAGGCAGATTAATTTTATTGTTAATAGCTGGTTCAAATAGACTGTCATGCAGAGCGAAGCGAAGCATCTCGCGTGTTTAGTATGATTAGTAATCCAGCGTCAGCGCGCGAGATGCTTCGCTCTGCATGACCTTCTCTAGAAATAACCTTTGATCCATTGCTAATATAATTAGCTAAAATCTGCTATACTAAATATTTTTACTAAAACGGGAAGCATTTTGCCTCCCAAAGCGTTACCTTTATTCAACGCCAAACTTAGTATTACGCCATGCGCGAAGCTTTTCTCACTGGTGGCAACGACCACATGGACCCTTCCGAAAAGGAGATTGACAAGGCGCTGCGGCCACTCAGTTTCTCCGACTTTACGGGTCAGGATAAAATCGTCGAGAACCTGAAGATATTCGTGGCTGCTGCTCGTCGGCGCGGCGAAGCCCTCGACCACGTACTATTGCACGGCCCTCCCGGTCTGGGCAAAACCACTTTGTCGCACATCATTGCGGCCGAGTTGGAAGCCGGCATCAAAATGACCAGCGGCCCGGTACTCGACAAACCCTCCGACCTGGCTGGCCTGCTAACCAATCTGGAGCCCAACGATGTGCTTTTCATCGACGAGATACACCGCCTCAACCCCGTGGTAGAGGAGTATCTGTACTCGGCCATGGAAGACTACCGCATCGACATCATGCTCGATTCGGGTCCGAATGCGCGCTCCGTGCAGATTTCTCTGTCGCCGTTTACGCTCATCGGCGCTACAACGCGCTCTGGTCTGTTGACCTCACCACTGCGGGCGCGCTTTGGTATCAACGCTCGTCTAGAGTATTACGATTCGGCCCTGCTGACCAGCATTGTAAAGCGCTCAGCCGAGATTCTGAATACGCCCATTCACGATGATGCGGCCTTCGAAATTGCCCGCCGCTCGCGCGGTACGCCGCGTATCGCCAACAACCTGTTGCGCCGCACCCGCGACTTCGCCCAGATAAAAGGTACCGGCACCATTACCGTTGATATTGCGCAGTTTGCCCTAAACGCCCTCGACGTAGACCAAAACGGCCTCGACGAAATGGACGTGCGCATCCTGACCACTATCATCGACAAGTTTAAAGGTGGTCCGGTGGGCTTGAGCACCATCGCCACGGCCTGCTCCGAGGAGTCGGAAACCATCGAGGAAGTGTACGAGCCCTTCCTGATTCAGGAAGGCTACATCAAGCGCACCTCCCGGGGCCGCGAAGCTACAGAAGCCGCCTACCGTCACTTGGGCAAGCTCATGCCTCAGCATCTGCGCGGCAACTCGCCCGGTGATTTGTTCGGGGAGCCTGTTTAATTGGGTTTTTGCTGTAACAAGTAAAGAAAGAGCCGAGAAGCAATTTAAGATGCTTCTCGGCTCTTTTGCTTCCAAGATATTTGTCACTGGTGCCTGCAAGCTTGGATAGTAGTGTAAATTATGCTTATTTGGTATGCTACCCGCTGCTGACTTGTGTATTGAGAAGAAATATCCGCTATTAACGTAGCCCGCCAGTAGTGAATATTTAACTGCTGCCTGCTATTATTAACCCATAATTACAATGGACAAAGAAAATCAATCTGCTGATAATTGGGATAAATTAAAAACTATTTCTGGATTAATTGCATCTGTCTTAATTCCAGTTGTACTTGCTATTATTGGTAATAATTTTTCTAATGCAATAAAGGAAAGAGAAATTCAAGCTAAATATGTTGAATTAGCCATAAACATTCTTAACCAAGAGACGGATAAAAACGAAAGGACTAAGAGTTGGGCTGTTAAAATAATCAATGAGTACTCCAGTGTAAAGATTGATTCATTAACAGAGAATGAAATAATTAAGAATGAACTTATAAGTAGATTGCCACAAGACGCCTTTGTAGATTTTGCAGCTCAAAAAGCTTGGGAAGGCAATTTGCACTCAGCAATCAAGGGTTATGATTTAGCAATAACTAAAGATTCACTTAACCCGCAACCATATAATTTAAAAGGATATGCTTACTATAAGATGAAGGATTACAAAAATGCTTTAATATTTCTGGGAAAATCCAAAGAATTAGACGATACTTATCCATGGGTACATTATAACCTAGCGTTAGTTTATTGGGCGATAAATGAAAAAGACGAAGCCATAAACGAAATAGAAAGAGTTATTCTTCTTGACTCTTCTTTTAAAGAAATTATTGCAGGGGACAAACAATTTATTGAATTTACTGCAGATTCAAGATTCGATGACCTAATCAATAGGTGAAAATATCTTGACTTTCCATGACAATAGTCAATAGTGTGTTTGTAAAATCATGACGGGATGTTAAGTATTCGACTCTAAATCGCTATTCTGCTTTTGTGGTTAATTGAAACGGACGTTTTTTAAATGCCACAACATCATAAACACTTAACGTTAGGAGTGTATTTAATAATAGCTACACAATTTCCTTCGCTATAATTAACCTTTGTTGCCCAAATATTGGAACGCTCCGCTACCGGCGGGGCGTTTCGGTTTTTCAGCCAACCTTTGCCTGATGCTTGCCTCCGACATTGTCCGCTCTGAACGAACTGCCTTTATCAAGCGCCGGGCGGCGGAGCTGGGCTTTATGTACTGCGGCGTCTCGAAGGCGGAGTTCTTGGAAGAAGAAGCCCCGCGCCTCGAAAATTGGCTCAACCGGCAGATGCACGGGCAGATGGGCTACATGGCCAACCACTTCGATAAGCGCCTCGATCCGCGCTTGTTGGTAGACGGAGCCAAGTCGGTGATTTCGCTGCTGCTGAATTATTACCCCGCCGAGGAAGACCAATTGCCCCCCGACACCCTGCAAATCAGCAAGTACGCCTACGGCCGCGATTATCACTTCGTCATCAAAGACAAGCTCAAAACCTTGCTGGCGGATATTCAGCAGGAAATAGGGGAAGTCGGCGGCCGGGTGTTCGTGGATTCGGCGCCGGTGATGGATAAGGTGTGGGCCAAGAAAAGCGGCCTGGGCTGGGTGGGCAAAAACTCCAACCTGATTACGCCCGGCGTGGGCAGCTTCTACTTTATCGCCGAACTGATTGTGGATTTGGAGCTGGAGCCCGACGGACCCATAAAAGACTACTGCGGCACCTGTCGCAAGTGCATGGACGCCTGCCCCACCGATGCCATTTCCGACCCCTACGTGGTGGATGGTAGCAAGTGCATCAGCTATTTTACCATCGAGCTGAAAGACCAGATTCCGACGGAGGTGGGGGCAAATTAGGCAACTGGGTGTTCGGCTGCGACATCTGCCAGGACGTGTGCCCGTGGAACCGCTTTGCCAAGCCGCACCAGGAGCCCCAGTTTCGGGCGCACCCCCAGCTTAAGGAAATGAGCACTACTGATTGGCAGGAAATTACTCACGAGCTGTTTACAGAGTTGTTTCGGCAGTCGGCGGTGAAGCGCACCGGCTACGCTGGCCTGACGCGCACTATTCAATTTGTCACGGAGCCGCATACAGGCGTTCTTGACAAGGAAAAAGCCCCCGCGAGGAGGCCTGAGTGGCGGCTCGCGGGGGCTTTTTTTGGTACTGCTTACTCTACTTTACTTTAAGCTTTAAGCAGCTTGGGCAAAAACGCGGTTGAGTATACGCTGGTAGATGCTGGCGAACTGCTCGTAGCACCAGGTTTTTAGTTGCATCAACTCCTCTGGCACAAGCATACGCAAGGCCTTACGCAACTCTTTCTCAAATAGGATTTTGTCGAAGCTTACTTTAAGCAGAATGGTTTTCGCATATTCCAACATCGCTATGAATAGTAATAAAGGTGGGTGGTAAAGGGTAGGACAAGAGGGGTTAGGGGTATACGAAAGCCATCTAAAAAGGCTCTCTCCGAGGAGCAAAAGCGTTACTATTTTTTCAAACAGTCCAACGCCAGTAAAGTATAGTACCAAAGATAAAAAGCCCCCCATGGGGTTGCAAGCTCATGGACAAAAAAAGAGCGACGTAAGTCGCTCTTTTGAAGTAGATTACGTATAAAAATTGATATTATACGTAACGCGCTACTTAGTAAGTAAAAATACTTACGAGTGATGTTGCTGTGCTGGCCGGTATAGGCTCATCGAAGGCCTCGGCTACTTTAGCCACCGCCACCACCGTGTTTAGCGGAGCCTGATCGAAGGGTACCTGCCTGAGGCCCGCCATGAATTGATTGACCAAATCTTCGCCGGCATATACGGCGTCGGTTTTGCCCGGCACCCCAATGCTGGTGTCGGTGGCGCTCACCCAGTTCTTAACATTTGCCCCCCGCGCTCGCCGCATCGTACGAATGTGAGATGCATGGCGCGCTTCTACTGCGTGAATGCGTAATGCCGCTTCCAGCAATGAGTTGTCGGTTTGCAGGAAGCCAACCTGGCCTTTGTACGCCCGTACGCCGGCATCTTCCAGGGTTTGGGCTACTTGCAGAAACGTGTCGAAGTTGGTGAACACATCCGCGAATACCGCGGCTTGAGCGCCATTCTTGCTGCCCGTAAAGTCGAAACGAGGCTTAGCGGGCAGTGTACCACCCGAGGCCTGAATCACGCGCTCTAAGAACCGTACATGCTGCTGCTCATGGCGATGGATTGTTTCGATGGCCGGACGCGTGCCTGCTGGGAAAAAACCGGCGGGTACGCTGGGTGCGCCAGCCACGAGTCCCAGCGCACGGGCATAAAACTCGCTCTCCAGATATTCCAGCACAAGAGCAAAGTTCAGCGAATCGAGGATAGTACGGATGTCGCGGGCGTGGGCTGGTACGATGGCGGTGGCCAAGGCTACAGGTAATGCCGCCAGCGCCGCTTTACGACCTAAGTTGCTCAGGGGGGCAAAAGCGGCCCGCCGCGAGCTCAGCCGGTCATACAGGGTAGGATCAACTTCGGCCAGATCGGCGAGGAGTTTGAGAATATTCATGACGCAGGAATAACCGAAGAAACTTAGCTAGGCAGGCCGGCCGCCGAGATAGTAATGTTGAGAAAAGTATTTACTACGGCTATAACCTGAGCCGGCGTTTTGGCCGCATCAAGACCATCGAACTCGCCACCGTCATTGGCCACTACATCGGCCGCAGCGAAAGAGTTGGGCAGAACCAAATCGCGGATGAGCGCCGCGTGACGCGCTTCTACGGAGGCTATCTTGCCTGCTACGCCCAAGTACACCGGGTCAATGAAAAGCTTGCCCGCACCATTGTAGGCAGCTACACCCAAGTCTTCCAGGGTTTGAGCAGCCGCGAGTACACCGGCACGGGTAGTAAGCGTAATCGAGCCGAAGTTGAACACGGCCGTGCCGATGGCGCTCGTGCCCAGTGCAAACTTGAAGAACTCGCGGTGAATGACTTCGTGGTCGCGTAGATCAGTGAAGTAAGCCAACTCAGCGGCCGACATATCGGAGGGCGGCGTGGCTACAACTTTATCGTAGAAAGCGGCTTCCAATTGCTCCAGCAAGTACGCATAGTTGAGCAGACCAGTGTCGCCGGTGCCGAGGGTAAATGTCTGTTCGGCTGTGACCTCCGGGGTTTCATCATCCTTCGAGCAGCCTGCCAATACCAAAGCGGATGAAGCGGCGGTAGCGCCGGCCACTCTGAAAAAAGTGCGTCGCCGCACCGGTCGCGCCGCAAATAGGCGAGAGAGAGAAGTAGAATTCATATGCATATAAAGCGAAAGAACCAATCCAAAAAAGCCCCCCAGAAGCAATAGCGGGCGCAACACAAGCAAAGATAGGCCGATAAGCCAAGCTCCGCTTATTGATCAGAGCCTATAAAGCTGCAAAGTGTTGCATGGTTGAGCTAAAAAACAAAAAGGGACGGCCTATGGGCCGTCCCTTTAAGGGAATCATAACTGAACGCAGCAATTAGATGAACGTGCTGCCAGTAATAACAAACGTACGGGCGATGTCGGATACTACCGGTACGGGTAGGGCTTCGTCGAAGGCCTCCGAAAAAGCGGCCGCCGGGAAGTTCAACGAGCTTAAAGCCGTTTGCAGATTTACACCGCCTTGAGTTACGTTCTCTTCGCCGGGGAAAGTAATAACTGTTGGTGTGTAAGCTGGTGCAGCGCCCATGCCGTATACGGCAGCCGTTTGGGCTGGGGCTGGTCCGCCGCCGTCATTGCCGGAAACCCAGCTCTTAGGCGAAGCGCTCCGGTCGGTGCCAGCAGCCGTTTGCGAAGCCGCATTGTTCATAGCACCAGCACGACGCATCGTACGAATACGCGAGGCATGACGAGCTTCTACCGAGTGAATGTTCAGCGCGGCAGTCAATACGTCTTTGTTGCTGGCGAGATAAGGAGCACCGCCTTTGTAGGCACGTACACCGGTGTCTTCTAGCGCCTGAGCTACGGCCAAAAAGGTAGCAGGAGCAGTGAATACCGTAGCGAAAGGACCAGGTGTACCACCTTTGCCACCCGTGAAGTCGAACGTGTTGGCGGCCGGAGCATCAATAGCGTTGGTACCAAGCGCCGTGCGCAGGAAAGCTACGTGGGCAGTTTCGTCGTTGCGAATCTTGTCCAGCGCCGCTAGGTTGGTGGCGCTGAAGCCAGCCCGCAGAGCAGTTTGTACAGCAGTAGCCGTACCGTTCGCGGCGCCTAACCCTTGGTTATAAAAGGCGGCCTCCAGATACTCCAGCTTCAGAGCGAAGTTGAGAACATCATTTACGCCGGGAGCCATGCTGGTTTGCGCATAAGCTTTATTCAAAACGGCGCCGAAGGCCATTGGAACAGCAGCCGCGGCCAAGGTTTTGCCCATGCCGCTCATGTGCTTGAAAATGCTGCGGCGGGAGTCAAGACGATCGTACACCTCAGGGTCTACTTTCTCGATTTCAGAAATTATTTGGAAGATGTTCATAACTACAAGTCAATGAGTGAGTGGGGATGAAGACTACAAGCAACCTGCTTTAGACGAGGCCGGAAACATTCAGCTTAGAGCCTTCAGCCAAGAATGTATTGGCCGCCGCTACAACCTCAGTTGGTGTCTTAGAAATTTCTAACCCACTGGAGTTAATCACGTCAGTACCTACGAAATTGCCTTCCTGCAGCAAGTCGCGGATAATAGCCGCGTGACGAGCCTCTACCGAAACGATTTTGCCGGCTAGCAGCAGGTAAAGAGGGCCATTGCCCGTAGTAGAAATGAATCGGCCGGCACCATTGTAAGCCGATACGCCTAAGTCTTCGAATGCCTTGGCGGCACCCAATACACTCGCCCGATCATTGAAGTTGATAGCGCTGAAGTTTGGCGTCAGGTCCTTGATAATAGCCGTTGGCGCTGCGCCCGTAATAGCGGCCTTAAAGAATTCGCGGTGAATAACTTCGTGATAGTATAAATCGTCCAGAATCTGACGCTCGGCGCTGGTGGCGTTCAGGCCAGTGTAGTAAGAGCCGGTCCGTAGCTGCGTATAAAATGCCGCCTCTAGCTGCTCCAGGGCATAAGCATAGTTCAACACGCCTACATCACCTGATCCTACACTAACCGTGGTGCCTGGGGTAGGGGTAGGAGGAGTTGGATCGGCGAATACTTCATCGTCATCGCAACCCGACAGAAGAAGGGCTGTGGCACCAGCCGTAGCGCCAGCATACATAAAGAACGAGCGACGCTTGATGGGCACGTATAGCGGCTTATCAAAGCCAGTATCGTCTCCGCCTGCTTTGGTGATTTTGGACATGAGAAAAAAATTAGGGTGAATAGGAAAAAAGTAAAGGCAATAGTTTTCCAGCATGCCTTTGATAGGCACTTTTTGTAATAATCTTAGAAGGAGAGACTATTTAAACACCACTTACGGCTCAGCTCTGGAAGCGGATTGACTTAAGCCATATTATTTTGTGTAACTTTTAGTTATTAAAGTTCAACAAAGACAAGAGCCAGCTGCAAAACCCACGGTTGCTGGCACCAAACCCACTTTCTGCGTAGCTTTGGTAGGTTGTCTTGTGTTGCTATGCTCAGTCGTTGGTTGGCCCTCTGGGGGGCTTTTTTTCTGGTTCTATTCTTTGGAAGCGGCGTTCAGGCGCAAACTCCTGCTGTGAAGGCGCGCATTATTCTGGGCAAAGCGGACTTTCCTATTAATGAGTACTACACGATCAGCTTTAGCCTAACTGGCGCACCGCTTGAGCGTTATTCCGACTTTCCAGATCTGGAAGGCTTTAAGAGGAGCGGTAAATCCAGTACCACGACTACCCGTATCGTGAACGGGCAAAGCTCGTCGGAGCTAACTATTACGCAGCGCTACGCGGCGTATGATGAGGGCGAGTTTGTGGTGAAGCCCTTCACCATGACCATCAATGGCTTGACTGTGCGCTCAGCGGGAGCCACCCTAACGGTAAAGCCGCAACCAGCCACTGCCTCTGCCCCGAGTGCTTCGGCCACTCCGGCCCCGCCGCCCACGCAGGATGCACCGGGTATTGGGTTGCTCGATCAGCTGTTTGGCAAGCCCAAGCCGCAGGAATATGTGGAGCCCAAAGACAATGCTTTCTTGGCTTTAGTCCCCGGCAAAACAACCATTTTTACCGGCGAGGGGGTGCACATCGGGCTGTACTTTTACCTGACGCCCGCAGATCAGGGCTTGTTGGCCTTTCATGATTTTGCCGGCCAGCTCCCCACTATTCTGCGTCAGTTGCGCCAACCTACGGCGTGGGAAGAGTCGTTCGACGAGCAGGAGATTTATCCCGAAACGGTGGTGGCGGGGGGCAAAACCTACTTACGGTACCGCTTGTATGAGGCCGCATTCTATCCGCTCAATGCCCAGCCCCTGGTATTTCCGGAGGTGGCGTTGGAAATGGTAAAATACCGCATCGCCAAGAAGCCGGAGGCGGGCCTTGATAATAGACTGGCGGGGTACAAAACCTACCGCACCACGGCGCGCACCATTCCGGTACGCGTTCTGCCGCCGCACCCGCTCCGCGACCAAGTGCCGGTGGGCAACTATCAGCTGCGAGAAGCCATCGACCGCACAGCTTTTCGCACCGGGCAGGCATTCACTTACTCGTTTGTTGTAGAAGGGGAAGGCAACCTGACGACCGTAAATGCCCCCCAGGTGTCGCAGCCGAAGAAAGGACTGGAAATTTATGGCCCCGATGTGGAGCAGGAGCTTACCCGCCAGGGTGGAAGAGTAGGCGGCACTAAGCGGTTTCGCTACCGCTTAGTGCCCACCAAGCCAGGCACAGTGCCGCTCGATAGCCTGTTTTCGCTGATTATCTTCAACCCAACCACCGCCCGCTACGATACCTTGCGGGCCGAAATTGCCCCCCAGGTGCAGGGGCGCGAGCAAGCCGGAGCCGCCTTTCATGCCCGCCCCGATGATCCTTTTTACCAGCAAGTATTGACCTCCGCCGACAATACCGTGCAGCCGGTGGATGCGTATGCCGCCGTGCGCCGCTACGCCAATATTATTTTGGGGGCGCTGCTTATTCTGGCGGGAATAGGCTGGTGGCGCGGTCGGCGCGTGGAGCCGTAAGGCTGCGTGAGTATTGGCTTGGCTGCGCGGGCTGAAACATTTATGTCGGGAATAGTTATTGGGAAGCCAAGGTAAGCGCGCGCTACAACTGACTGCATCGGCCGCTGCTTTGTTAGTAGCTTTGAAGCCACAAAATGCGCGGACTCCTGTAGTCTGGCTCCTCATTACAGGCTGTTATATATGAGCAACTCTTTTGGTAAGCTATTTCGGATCACCACCTTCGGGGAGTCGCACGGCGTTGGGATAGGCGTAATAATAGATGGCTGCCCGGCTGGCCTTGATGTGGCAGCCGGTACCATTCAAGCGGCGCTGGATCGGCGGCGGCCGGGCCAGTCAGACCTGACTACACCGCGGAGCGAGGCCGACAAAGTGGAAATTCTGTCTGGGCTGTTTGAGGGTAAAACGACGGGCACGCCCATCAGCTTGCTTATTCGCAACCAGGATCAGGCCAGCCACGACTACGCCCACGTGGAGCATGCCTACCGCCCATCGCACGCCGACTACACGTACGATATGAAGTACGGCCGCCGCGATTATCGGGGTGGGGGCCGCAGCTCGGCCCGCGAAACGGCAGCGCGTGTAGCCGCCGGGGCCGTGGCCGCTCAATTTTTAGCCCACTATGGCATTGTGGCCCAAAGCTACGTGTCGCAGGTAGGGGCCGTGGCGGTGCCGGTGGGGTATGAGCAGCTCGATCTGAATTTGATAGAAAGCAACGCCGTGCGCTGCCCCGACCCGGCCACGGCCGAGCGTATGATCAGCCTCATCCGCCAGACCCGCGACCGGCAGGATACCGTGGGCGGACTGGTGACGGGCGTGGTGCGGGGGGTGCCCGCTGGCTTGGGCGAGCCCGTATTTGATAAGCTCCACGCGGAGCTGGGCAAAGCTATGCTCAGTATCAATGCGGTAAAAGGCTTCGAGTACGGTTCCGGCTTTGAGGGTACGCTGCTATTCGGCTCGGAGCACAACGACGCATTCTACACCGACGAAGCTGGTGCCGTGCGCACCCGCACCAACCACTCCGGGGGTATTCAGGGGGGCATTTCTAACGGGCAGGACATCTATTTTCGGGTCGCCTTTAAGCCTGTGGCTACCATTTTGCAGCCCCAAACGACCATCAATGACCAGGGTGAGGAAATTACACTGGCTGGGAAAGGCCGCCACGACCCGTGCGTATTACCCCGCGCCGTACCCATCGTAGATGCGATGACGAACCTGGTGCTAGCTGATATGCTGCTGCGCAGCCGGGCTAATAAGGTATAGGCCAAGAGCGGCCGCCCCGCTATTCCCTGTTGTTTTGGTATCTTTGCAACATCCAGCGGGCGTAGGTGGTTTTAGCTCTAACGGGCTAGCAATTCACCGTTAACCTGCGTAAATTCTCTTCGTATTCTCGCTTTTAAGCCCTTCAACCTTATGGCTGAACTAACTGCCCCGGCCGCTCCGGTTTCTATATACGCCGAAGCCAGCCCCAATCCCGAATCCATGAAATTTGTGCTCAACACCCAGTTCCTGAGTGAAGGGGTGAGCGTGGATTATCCTAACCTGGAGGCTGCGATCAACTCACCGTTGGCGCAGGAGCTATTCAATTTTGACTACGTAGGTCGGGTATTCATCGCGGCCAACTTTGTTACCATCACCAAAACCACTGACCATCAGTGGGCGCACCTTATTCCGGAGCTACGCAGCTTCCTGAAGTCGTATGTAGAGGCAGGTGGACCCGTTTTCTTGGTCGATCCAGCTGCGGAGCAGAAAGCCGCGCAGGAAGTTGCCGCCAATGGCAGCCACTCCGAGCAGGATCAGCAAACGAGTCAGAAGATCATTGATCTGCTCGAAAACTATGTGCGCCCAGCCGTTGAGCAGGATGGAGGTAATATTACCTTCAAAAGCTACCAAGATGGTATCGTGACTGTGAACCTGCAAGGCTCGTGCTCCGGCTGCCCTTCGGCCACGGTTACGTTGAAGTCGGGTATTGAAAACTTACTCAAGCGTATGGTTCCTGAAGTGAAAGAAGTAGTAGCCGAAGGCATCACCATCTAATACTTTCCAAGAAGTAAACAGCAAAAAAGCCCCCCAGATATATTCTGGGGGGCTTTTTTGTGTCTTAACGTACATAAGCGTATTTTTTATGTGGCAGAGGCAACCCTTTTCCAGCTTTTGCCGAGTAGGTGAGTAAACTCCTGCTGCCGTGTCTCAACCCGACCACGATTCTGCGCTGCTTACGGCTCTGCTGGCTGGCTGTCGGCGTGCAGACCGGGAATGCCAGCGGCGGCTGTATGGGCAGTATTACAGCTTAGCCATGAGTGTTTGCCTGCGCTACTTGCGCAACCGGGAGCAAGCAATGGAGGCAGTGAATGATGGATTTTTGAAGGTATTTCGGGATGCGGGCCGCTTCGACGTTCGTCTGCATCTCGATATAGCTGGCTCATTCCGGGCTTGGCTCCGCAAAATCATGGTACACACGGCTATCGACCACTTTCGGATAGCGGAGAAACATGCTTTTCAGCAGACCCTCGACGAAGTAGCCGCGCTCCACCCCGACCCTGGCGTTTCTGCCCTTGATACGCTCTCGTTCGATGAGTTGGTGGCGTTGGTGCATGGGCTGCCAGCGGCCTATCGGGCCGTGTTTAATCTCTACGCCATTGATGGCTTCACGCACGAAGAAATCGCGGAGCAGCTGGGCATTTCGGCGGGCACGTCGAAATCCAACTTATTTAAAGCGCGGGCTCACCTAAAGCATTTGTTAAAAAAAATTAAGCACCATGCCTACGCCAGACATGTCGGATGACGAGCTAGACGCGCTGTTTCGGCGTGGGGCGGAGGCTTACCCTGAGGAGCCGCCACCCCTGGGGGCCTGGGCGCGCATGGACGACAAACTGAACACCGCGACGGTGACTACTTTGGTGCGCCGCAAACTGATGCGCTTGTTTGGGGCAGGAGTAGTTGTGCTGCTGCTCACCTTCCTGGGGTGGCAAGGCTATCGTGAGTTCGTCTCCCGCCCCGTAGATAATTCCGCAAAGTCGGCTTCCTCCGACACGAATAACAACCAATCCACTCCTGAGTCTTCCGCCGTAAATAGCGCATCACAGTCCTTCCCGGATGCGGTTGGAACTGAGGCGTCATCGGACTTGCTGGCTGTAAGGTCGCCAAGTGCCGCGGCCAAGGCTTCAGCAACCATTGAGAAGAAGGAAAATCTACTACCTAAAGCAACAACCAGGGATAAGAGCGGCTCGCAGCCTGTTGCAGCGTGGCTTCGGCCGCCCAGATCTCGTCGTCCACAAAATGTCCCCCGGCGAGAGTTGGGTGCGGTCGGATCGACTGGGGGGCATTTTGCTGGTATTTCCAGTTCGGGTCAATCAGAAAATGGGCCCCTGCCAATGCCAAACTCAGAGGGGAACTTATCCAATTCAAGCTCAGAACAACGGTTAACCAGCCAAGTAATCCCCGATTCCGTTGTCAGCCAAGCCATTGTAGCAGCTTCCGATTCCATCCAGTCTGCCCCGGCTGATTCGGTAAAGAAGCCGGCGCCAGGTGCCACGCTGCCTTTGTATCGCTGGAGCCTGGGGCTGATAGGCGGCCCCTCAGCCAGCGGAGTGCGCGCAACGGAAGGTGCCCGCCTCGGCGGGGAGATTGGATTAACCCTCGACTACCGTGTTACGCCCCGTCTGCGGGTGCGCTCTGGTCTGGTTCGGAGTGTGAAGCGCTACGCCGCCCGCGGCAGCGATTACTACCCGCCGTATGGATACTGGCAGTCCGGCAGTCCTATTCTAGCTCTGGATGCCAACTGCCGCATCACAGAAATACCGCTCGATGTGCGCTACGATATAGTGGTGCGCCCTACGTACTCGCTCTTTCTGAGTACTGGCCTGACTACGCTGCTCATGCGTAACGAGCGCTACGCCTACCAATATGAAAGGAATGGAGCTATAACCACGGCTACCTGGTCGCTGGCGCACGGCTCCAATCATGCCCTAGGGGTGCTCAACCTGTCGGGGGGCGTGGAGCGTGCGGTAAGCACACGTTGGTCGGTGCAGGCTGAGCCTTTTTTGAAGCTGCCACTGAGTGGGGTAGGATTTGGCCACATCCGGCTGCGAAGCGCGGGGGTAGCTTTTTCAGTCAAATATGGATTGCTCGGGCGGGTTTCGCCCTGATTTTTTACGCTTTGCTTCCGTACGTTTATCAGCTCCGCTCGCGACGGGGTTACTTACCGGTGGTCGCCTTTACCCGAACGCAGTGTGCCGGGCCCAGCACACGTTGCCTAGAGTAACCGCTGCTACTAACTCATTTCTCTCTGTCAGTCAACCTTTTACTTCCAGGCACCGCTATGTTTATACTTTCCATGAATACACTGCGCCGGCGTTTGCTCGCTGGCTGCACGGCCCTGCTGTTATTCTCCACGTCGCTGGTAGTCAGTAGTTGCGACGACCTAGATGGCGTGATTCCTTTTGGCCCCAAGCCCACAATACGCATCAGCACCAGCCCTACGCTCGGGCCCTATCTGGTCGATAAGGACGGAAATACCTTGTATTACTTTGCCTTTGATGTGGCCGGTACTCCTAACTGCACCGGCGCCTGCGCGGCTCGCTGGCCCGCCTTTTATGATGCCAACCTGGTAGTAGGCAAAGGCCTCGATTCAAACGATTTTGCTACCATCACTGGCTCCGATGGCCGCCTACACACCACCTACCAAGGTTGGCCGCTTTACTATTTTGCCCCCCAAGCCACCCCGGAAAGCCCGAATGTGCGGGAAGCCCCTGGCGCTACGGGCGGCGATAATTTTGGGAATGTATGGTTCGTGACCAAGCCCAACTATGCCTTGCGCATAGCCCGCGCTAGCGTAACGAATAAAACCACTAATCAGAGTTCCGTAAAGAGTTTTCTGGTAGATAGTAAGGCTCGGACGCTCTACGTATTCGCTCCTGACCGCACCAGCCCAACTACGCAGCCTAATTGTATTGGCCCCTGCGCCAATGTGTGGCCGCCCTTTTTTGAGTCTGGTCGGGTGTTGCCCACCGCTTTAAGCAGCAATGACTTTGGTGCGATTACCAGGCCTGATGGCCCTAACGGCACCACCCGCCAGCAGACTATTTACAAAGGAGTGCCTCTGTATTACTTCGTAAATGATAACGCCACCCGCGGTAAAACTGAAGGCGAGGGTATTGCCAACTTATGGTCGGTAGCCACCCCGTAAACGTTGCCTCGGTCCAGTCGATAGGGTCTAGAATTTCAACAAAAAAGCCCTCCAGATCGTGTCTGGGGGGCTTTTTAACTAGGTGATAAGCAAGCTTAGCGCGTTACCGGGGCCGATAGCTTGGAGGCATCAGCGTCAGGCGTGTCGGTAGCTAGTGGATCGTGATGACGGCGCTCTTTGCTGCCATAGGTATCCAGAACCAGCGGAGTGGCAATAAACAGCGTTGAATAAGCACCCACAATTACGCCTATAATCATAGAGTAAGAGAAGGAACGCAAGGTTTCACCACCGAAGATGAACAACACGATTACTACCATCAACACGGTAGCCGAGGTGATAATGGTACGGGAGAAAGTACTGTTCAACGCGGGGTTCGCTACCTGAGCAAACGTCAGCTTGGGGTTCTCCTCTAGATATTCCCGAATACGGTCGTAGATAACTACGGTATCGTTGATCGAGAAACCCAGAATGGTAAGCACCGAAGCCACGAACACTTGGTCCATTTCGTAGGTGATACCAAATAAACGAGCAATCGGGAAGGCCACAATTACGAAGAGCACGTCGTGCAACAGAGCGACAACAGCGGCCATGGAGTACTGCCACTTCTCGAAGCGGAACAACACATACACGAAGATGCCGATAACAGACAGCAGCAAGCTAATAACCGATGACTGCTTGATATCGTCGGCGACGGTAGCGCCCACTTTCGAGCTGCTTTTAATAACTGGGTTGGCTGAAGCGTACTCGCGCAGACCCGCTTGCACTGCTTGCTCTACTTTTTGGTCAGCGACGGTGCTCTCATCGTTGGCGAGGTAGCTGGTCGTAATGCGCAGGCGGTTAGGTGCACCGAAGGTTTTTACTTCAATGCCTGCTTCTGCTAGGTCATCGGTGAGCGACTCCCTTACATCGGAGGCAACCATGGCCTTGTTGAAATCGACAGTGTAGCTACGGCCACCCCGGAAATCAACGCCCAAGTTAGGCCCACCTTGAATTGCCATCAGCACGAAGCCAAATACGATAATGGCCGTTGACACCGCATAAGCAATCTTGCGCTTGCCCACGATGTCAAAGTTGAAGCTTTTGTTCAGGTTGAGCGACAAAGGTCCCTTGAAGCTTAAGCTAGCAGCAGTTTTACCCTTAATCATCCAGTCGATGATGAGGTGAGAAAGGAACACAGCCGTCAGGAACGAGGTAAGAATACCAATTCCAAGCGTGATAGCGAAGCTTTGTACCGGACCTGTGCCGAAGAAACCCAGAATAAGGGCGATAAGCAGCGTGGTAATGTTAGAGTCGAAGATGGCCGAAAAAGCAAGGCTATAGCCTTTGTTAACCGCATCCTGAATACTCAAGCCTGCCTGTAATTCCTCTCGTATCCGCTCAAAAATCAGTACGTTGGCATCAACGGCCATACCGAATGTCAGTACCAAGCCGGCAATACCGGGCAGCGTCAGCGCAGTGCCAAACTGAGCCAGTACACCCAACACCAAGAAGATGTTGAAGATGAGGGCCAGGTTGGCGACCATACCAGCTTTGCCGTAGTATAGAGCCATGAACACAACAATGATAATCAGACCAGCCAGCGAAGAGTAAAGGCCCTGGGCAATAGCTTCTTTACCCAGCGACGGACCAACAACGGCCTCTTCTACAATGCGAGTAGGAGCGGGCAGCTTACCGGCCTTCAGTACGTTGGATAAGTCTTGGGCTTCTTCAATCGTGAAATTGCCGGAGATGCTAGAATTGCCCCCCGAGATTTCAGCCTGCACTACAGGAGCCGAATACACATTGTCATCGAGTACGATAGCTACCTGACGGCCTACGTTAGCAGCAGTCAGCTTCTGCCACCGGCGGGCACCAGTGGGGTTCATTTGCATCGAAACCTCAGGGCGTCCGCCTTGGTCGTAATCTTGGCGGGCGTCGCTTACTACCTCACCACCGAGAGGCGCTATAGCATCCGTCGTTTTGCGAATGGCGTACAGCTGCAGATATTCCTGCTTGTCAATAACAGTAGGCTTTACATCCCACAGAAATCTCAGGTTGGGGGGCAAAACTGCTTTTGCTTCGGCGCTAGCGAGCAGGTCATTTACACGGGCCGTATCGCGCACGTTAGAACCCAGCGCGCCAGGCATCGTGAACAAGCGGGCCAACAGGCTGCTCTGCTGCAGATTGGTTGTGTCGGTAGTAGCAGCGGCTTTTTTCTTGGCAAGCTGGCTAGCTAGTGACGTTGAGTCGCCAGTAGCAGCAGTTGCAGCCGTGTCAGTAGTTGTAGCTGCAGCTACGGCAGGCTTGGTGCTAGCGTCTTTCGCTACCAGCACTTCGTTCAACTGATTGAGGTAGGGGGCAAATTCATCGTTGCGCCATACTTCCCAGAACTCCAGTTTGGCCTGACCTTGCAACAGCTTGCGCACACGCTCGGGGTTGTCGACGCCGGGCAATTCGATCTGAATGCGGCCGGTACCTTTTACCCGCTGAATGTTGGGCTGATTTACCCCAAACTTGTCAACGCGGGTACGTAGGATGTTGAAAGAACGGTCGATAGCTTCTTCTACTTCCCGGTCGATAGCACCAATAATCTGAGCATTCGTGGAGTTGATGTCGATGCCGCGGCTCTTGTTGGTCGTGTTGGCGAAAATGCGAGCCAGTTTGCCCTCAGGCGCTATGGAACGATAAGCCTGCGAAAACAACGACGTGAACGGCGTGCCCGAATTGGTTTTCTGTAGCTCCTGCGCCTGAGCTAGCGCTTTGGTGAAGGCCGGATCTTTAGAGTTGCCCGACATAGCCCGGATAATCTCAACTGGCGAAACTTCCAGCGTCACGTGCATGCCACCTTTCAAGTCAAGGCCAAGACCTAGCTCGCTCTGACGCACATCTTTATAGGTGTAATCCACACCGAGCACGTTGATCACGGGCGCGCGCCATACCGAGTCGAGGTAGCGCTGACGCTTGAGTTGGTTTACCTGTCCATTGCTGGTGGCGTAGGTTTCGGCCTGCTGCTGCACCCGGCGCGACACCATGGTGAACGACAGGAAGTAAATGCACAACACCGATACAATAAGGGTGAGGGCGATAATAAGTCCTTTATTACGCATACTACTAAGTTGATTTGTTACTGTGCTATTGTGCTGAATACTTCAAATGCTATTATTCTACTGAGACAGTTTGGGAGAAGCGATAAGCATCCGATACTAGCGGTGTATCAGCTTTCTGGTCAGTAGAAAAGCAAAAAATCAGCTAGGGAGCCTGCGGCGAGAGCGCAGCCAAAAGCAGGCGAGCGCGGAAAAAATCCGGTATAGCACCAGGCTGGGGGGCAAATTTTAAGGTCTTCGCCAGCAAGCGAGGCCAGGTAAGAGGCACCGACGCCGGAAACCAAGCGTCGGCAGCGGGGGCTAGCCAAACGGCGGCGCTACCCGTGGCTTCCAGAGTTACTTTCTGCTTTACTACAGCTGCCTTTGGGGCCGCGCCAATACGCGCCATTTGCCCCCAGGCACCCGCAGCGTAGCCACTGTCCGGTGGTTTAGCCCCAGCACAAATAGCAACGTAGCCGCGAGCAGCACGAAACGGAAATGAGCTAAAAAAGTGAGGCGAGCAGAGACCATTAGCAAACTAAACGCTACAAATATAGCCATTTGGACTGCGCAGCCCAAAGTAGTTACATCTCGGGTGGCTATTTTAACCGCTAAATGCAACTGCTGCTGCTACCAAATGATTCAAAAATGAGTCACTCAAACACTGCTCAACAGCTATTGTAAACACAAAGAGCGTAACCGTGTAGCTACGCTCTTTGTGTTTGCTTCCCTATGAAAAAGCCTACTCTTGGCGAGCGGCGGCCACTTTGGTGCGCAGAAATGAAACCAATACTTCTAGACCTTTATCAAAGTGTCTGTTATTCGGAATCACGATGTCGGCATCCTGCTTGAAAGGCTTGATATATTTCTCGTAAGTAGGCGCTACGTGGTGGGTATAGCGGTAGAGCACATCCTCTAAATCGTAGCCCCGCTCGTCGCGGTCGCGCACAATGCGGCGCTGCAACTTCACATGCTCGCGGGCATCGATGTACACCTTCAGGTCGAGAAGGCGCGCGACTTCCTCGAAGTAAAAAACAAAAATGCCCTCCACCACAACGATAGGGGAAGGGCGAAACACCAGCTCTTTGGGCTGAACATTCGGGTTGTTAAACGTGTACTCCGGGCGCCGAACCTCCAGCCCCTGACTGATGCGCAACACATCGGCCGCATAGGCTGCCGAGTCAATAGAAGAAGGTAAGTCAAAATTAGTGACGCCATTGGGGTCAACCAGTTGGCTTTCACGCGGGTGGTAATAGTTGTCTTGGGATATCAGACAAATATCGTCCTCAGGAAAAGAAGCGAGCAAACGGCGCAGAAACGTGGTTTTGCCAGAGGCGCTGCCACCCGTAATACCGACGATGAAAGGATGTTGCATGGGGTGGGAAAGCGGCCCGTACCAGCAGGGCCAACCGTGCAAAATTAAGCAAAATGACGCCAGCGTTACGCCTTTTTGAAAAAAACGTAGCCGAGCTAACCTACTTGCTTCACCCTATCTAGTTGGTTTAAACCACCATCTAGTAGCCGTGATCAAACAACGAAACTTGTTTTGGGGGGCTTTTTTACTTGAAAATAAGTTCGCGGCCTAGCTCCCCCGGTTGCTCAGAAAAGTGATCAACTCAGCTACTGCCCGGCCCCGATGACTTAAGCTGTTTTTCTGCTCAGCTGTCATTTCGGCAAATGTTTGGTCGTGCCCAGTGGGCTCAAAAATCGGATCGTAGCCGAAGCCTGCTTGTCCGCGTGCTTCCTCCACAATGCGGCCTTCCACAACACCATTAAACTCCTGCCACTCTCCATTGGGCAGCACCAGCGCGATAACGGTACGAAACTGAGCGCTACGGTCTGCTGTGGGGGGCAAATCCTGGAGCAGTTTGGCCATATTGTCGGCAGCATTGCGCTGGGGGCCGGCGTAGCGCGCTGAGTATACCCCAGGCGCGCCGTCCAATGCCTTCACTTCCAGGCCGGTGTCATCGGCAAAGCAAGAGGTTTGATAGTGTTGCCACACATATTCGGCCTTTTGCCGAGCATTGCCGGACAGCGTATCCTGCGTTTCGGGCAGTTCCTCGTGACAGCCAATCTCCTGCAAACTCACCAACTCAATCGTCGCCGGCAGTAAAGCTCTGACTTCGGTAAGCTTGTGTTCATTATTCGTGGCAAAGCAGATACGCATGTAGTCAGATGAAAATATGTGTTAAAAAGCCGACCAAAGCCGGCATTCTGAGTGAGTAAGAGCGGTAAATAATTATAACAATGATTACCGAAACAGTATCCTTATACTGTGCCAAGCCTGTTCCAACTCCTCCGAAACGGAATTCCAGAGCTGAAGAAGGCCATTCTGGGCACTTTGCTGGTTTCGGGTACTAGATAATTTGCTGTTATCGGCCTGCCAAGTGATGGAGTCCGTTGCTGCGCTGGACGAATAAAGCTTTTGCCCAAACTCAGAGCCTCCTTTCTGAGTAGGAAACTGATACGCGAATGCTTGCGGAGCAAAGGGTAAGGGTGGAGTTGTGCTTGCTGAATATTGAGCGTAAGAATAGGCTTCTCTGACGGGTGGTAAGGTGGAAAAGCGAAGCTGCAAAGCAAGTATAACCAAGAGAAAACCAGTTGAATACACCATAAACCAGTAGTAAAAACGCAATAAGGGTAGTGCTCAAAACTAATCAAAAACCGCTAGCGTACTCATTATAAGGCTTAAGGAGTGTGAAATGCCGCTCGTAAGTTTTTAATTTCAAATGGAACGCGTACTTTTGCAATCCCTTCCGCAAAATCGGCAGGCATAGAAGGTTTTAACGGTATTTCCGATCATGAAAAAAGACATCCATCCCGAGTACCGCGAAGTCGTGTTTCAGGACACTTCCAGCGACTTCAAATTTATCACTCGCTCCACGATGAACTCTACCGAGACCATCACGATGGAGGATGGTAAGACTTATCCAGTTGTAAAAGTGGAAGTTAGCAGCGCTTCGCACCCTTTTTACACCGGCAAAAACGTATTTATTGACACCGCTGGCCGCGTGGAGAAGTTCCGCAACCGCTACCAGAAGAAGTAGTCATTCGGTTATCCGTTCTGCGCCGTCCTTGATGGCGATATACAGAACCTAGTATTAAAAACTCCCGCTGGCATGTCTGGTGGGAGTTTTTATTTGTGCCAACTTGCCGCCGAATATATCTGGGAGCCAAATTGCCCCCAGTCATTACAACCGATTCGTGACGCCTGTCACCAAAATGCTATGCACGTCTTACTCTTCGACGATCCTGCTATTCGGCCGCGCCTGTTGCCCTTCACGTTCACTCGGCCCGTGGCTGCCCTGCGCTGCGGTATCCTGACTATTGCCGAGAAGTGGCAGCACCGTTTGGGCCAAGAGATTTTTTATCTGACCGAACCCTACCTACAAGCCAAGTTTCCGGCTGTGGCTGTAAGCGGTCCGGCTCTAGTAATCAACGGGGCCGTGCTGCCCGATGAATTATTGGCGCGACAGATACAGAATTTGCCCCCCGGACAAGCACTCGTTGATGGCGAATTGCTGGTGGCTGCTCATCTTCCCGATGCCAGCAAAGTAGCTGAGCTAATTCAGGATGGCTTAGCCAGCACCACTGAAGTGGCTGAACCCGTTACCGTAATCAGTGAATTGTGGCATCTGTTCCTGCGTAATGGCGCCGAGATTCGGCAGGATTTCGACCTACTCACCCGCGGTCGGCAATCAGAGCCCATTGGCGATGTCCATACCATCGTGTACGGCGCCGAAAACATCTTTATTGAGCCAGGAGTAAAAATTCGGGCAGCCATTTTGAATGCGGAAGACGGGCCAATTTATCTGGGTAAAAACTCTCAGGTTCACGAAGGCGCTATTATAAAAGGCCCCCTGGCTTTGTGCGAAGGCTCCCATATTAACGCAGGCGCCAAAATGCGCGGCGACAATACCGTAGGGCCTTACTCCAAAGTGGGCGGTGAGGTAGGCAATTCCATCTTTTTCGGTTATGCCAACAAAGGCCACGACGGCTACCTCGGCAACTCCGTGATAGGAGAGTGGTGCAACCTAGGCGCAGATACCAACACTTCCAATCTTAAGAACAACTACGCCCCGGTCAAAATCTGGAGCCACGCGTCTGGCCGCTTCGTGAATACTGGGCAGCAGTTTTGTGGTCTCATGATGGGCGACCACAGTAAGTGCGGTATCAATACCATGTTCAATACGGGTACGGTAGTAGGAGTGGGGGCCAATATATTCGGGGCAGGCTTCCCGCGCACCTTCATCCCGAGCTTCAGTTGGGGTGGCGCTGCCGGCTTCGAAACCTTCAAACTGCCTAAAGTAGCCGAAGTAGCCGAACGCGTTATGGCGCGGCGTCAGCTTGAATACGATGCCACGGAGCAAGGAATCATGCAGCATGTGTTTGAGGCCACAGCCAAGGATAGAGTGTGGGAAAAAGCTATTGGATAGCTAGTACGAATTAGACTAACCTAACCGAGCGACTACGTTCATGCGCTTCGCTGAAATACCTGATCAAACCAAAGTCAAGCAGTTGCTGGTGCAATCGGTGCAGCGGCAGCACGTGGCGCACGCGCAGCTTTTTCGGGGCGCTGAGGGCTCAGCAGCTTTAGGACTAGCCCTTGCGTACGCTACATTTCTGAATTGCGAGGGCCGCACCCCTACCGATGAAGATTCTTGCGGCCGATGCTCAGCTTGTCAGAAACTGGATAAGCTCGTTCATCCAGACTTGAATTTCATTGTGCCCGTCACCAGTACCAAACAAGTGCCGAAGGATGCAGTCAGCAGTAAGTTTGCCGCCGACTGGCGCACGTTTGTGCTGGAGAATCCTTACCAAGGGCTGAACGACTGGATGCAGCACATTGGGGCCGACAACAAGCAAGGCAGCATTTCCAAGGAGGAAAGTCTTCAACTGTTAAAGCTGGTATCACTGAAAGCGTTTGAGGGCCGCTTCAAAATTGTGATTATCTGGCTGCCCGAGCTCATGCACCCTGCGGCCTCCAACGCCGTGCTAAAGCTACTGGAGGAGCCGCCGGCGGCCACCATTTTTTTGCTGGTCAGCCACGCACCCGAGCAATTACTGCCCACCATTATAAGTCGCGTGCAGCCCGTGGTAGTTCGGCCTTACACGGAAGATGAGTTGACGACTTATTTGCACGATGAGCACCACATACCGGAGGCCAAAGCCCGCCAGCTTGCCCAGGTAGCTGATGGTAATCTTGGGGCTGCTCTAGCGGCCCGTACCGCCCCCGACAACGACTACTTCACCTTCTTCACTGAGTGGATGCGTCTGTGTTTCCAGGACAACTTTTCTAAAGTGTTGGAAAAAAGCGACGAGTTCCAGAAAATGGGGCGTGAAAATCAAAAGGAGTTTTTACATTACGCCCTCGGATTGTTACGCAAAGTGCTGCTGTACGGCCTCGACGCACAATTAATTCCGCATCTGCCTGCCGCCGAGCAACAGTTCGTGACCCGCTTCAGCCGCTTCGTGCATCTTAGAAATGCTGAGTCTATTACCACTGAGTTGAACGATGCTCACTACCATGTAGAGCGCAATGCGAATCCGCGTATGGTCTTCGTGGATACCTCGTTGCGCATAGCTGAATTGCTGAAAATGCCTACGTAAATGCCGTAAAGGCAATAAATACAGTTTGCTAAATTGCTATAGCTGCTGCTAAATAAGCTATAGCCATGCCATTGCTAACGGCATTTGTAGCTTTGTATCACCATAGGGAAGCGCTTGATACAAGCAATCTCAGATGGGTTAGGCTGGGGTTGCCGAAGTATGACGGCGTTAAAATTGCCCCCCGACGTGCTTTAACCAGTTGTCATTAAGTAAAACTGTTAGTTGGAAACTACGCTCTTCAATCGTCCCATTCGCATAGGTACCCGTGGTAGCCGATTGGCTCTGTGGCAAGCGAATCATGTAGCGGCCTGCTTGGAGCGGGAATTATTTCAAACCGAAATAGTAATTATCACCACGAAAGGTGACGTGGTGCTCGACCGCTCTTTGGATAAGATCGGAGCAAAAGGTGTGTTCACGGAAGAGCTAGAAGAGAGCCTACGGAATGGCTTTATTGATATTGCTGTCCATAGTGCCAAGGACGTACAGAGCACTATCCCTGATGATCTGGAACTGCTGGCTTTTATGGAGCGGGAGAAGGTAAACGACGTAATTGTCAGCTTCGACCCTAGCTTCTCCCTTCAGCAGCCGAACATTGTGCTGGGTACCAGCAGTACGCGGCGGCGCTCCATGCTCAAGCGCTACTACCCAGATATTATTACAGCGGAAGCTCGCGGCAACCTCCAAACCCGATTGCGCAAGTTGGAAGAAGGGCAATACGATGCACTGGTACTAGCATTTGCTGGCGTGCACCGCATGGAGTACGACCACCTGATTACGCATGTGCTGCCCGAAACGCAGTTTGTGCCGGCGGCTGGGCAGGGAAGTGTCGCTATTGAGTGCGCCAAAAACCTGGAGTTAGGGCGTAAGATAGCGCTCCAAGGTATTCTGGACCATACGGATACTCATGCCTGCCTGCGTGCCGAACGGGCGTTTCTGCGCACTATGGAGGGCGGCTGCAGTATTCCATCCTTTGCCTTGGCTACCTATACCGATGAAGGCTTGCTGCAACTCCACGGCGGTCTCATCAGCCTTGATGGGCAGCAGTACGTAGAGGAAATAAGCGCCATTACCGACGTTGATCAAGCAGATGCAATGGGCGTTAGATTAGCCGAAACCGTGCTTCGCCGTGGCGGTAAGCAGATATTGGCTGAAATCCGCAGCCACCGGGAGTCAGAATCGAGCACATTTTAGGCTAGATGAGCTTGAAGCACGTATTCGACAGCCATGGAATCCACGTCATTTCAACCAATTACACCTAGCGTTTTAGCTTTATGAACCATGTTTCGCGCGTCTGGGCGCTGACTTTAGCTTTTATCTTGACTTTCACATTTGCGGTTCAGGCTAAAAAAGCCCCCCGCAAAAGCAAAAAGGATGAAGTAATTACTATCAGTACCAATCTCGGTGAGATGAAGCTGATTCTCTTTGAAATGACGCCTCAGCATAAGGCTAACTTTTTGAAGCTGGCACACAGTGGTTTCTATGATGGCACCACTTTTCATCGCGTCATTCAGAATTTTATGATTCAGGGCGGTGACCCAAATACCAAGGATACCGACCCAAACAATGATGGCGCTGGTCAGCCCGATGCCGCAACCATCCCGGCCGAAATTCGGCCAGAACTGCTCCATAAGTTTGGGGCTGTGGCTGCCGCCCGTCAGGGCGACTACGTTAATCCTACCCGTGCCAGCAGCGCGTCGCAGTTTTACATTGTGCAGAATCATCAGGGCACAAAGCACTTGGATGGGGCCTATACGGTATTCGGGCAGGTAATCAGTGGGCTCGACGTTATCGATAAAATTGCCACGCAGCCCACTGGCCCCCGCGACCGGCCGACCACCGATGTGAAGATGACTGTCAAGGTGGATAAACTGAAAAAAAAGAAAATCACCGAGCTGTATGGGTATCAATACTAAGGTTGCGGGTGATCTGCTAGTTGAGAGACTGGCAGATCACCCGTAGTTCTTTGTAACAATCTCATCTATCTAAGAAACAATTTGTGTATGCGTATTCTGCTCACCGGTTCTAATGGATTGTTAGGTCAGAAGTTGGTCGAACTGCTTCGCCAGCAACAAGGCGTAGAAATCATTGCCACTTCGCGCGGGACCAACAAGTTGGCATCTCTCTATCCTGATCTGCGCTTCGTGCCGCTGGATGTAACTGACCGCACCCAAGTTCAGCAGGTGTTAGGTAACGAAAAACCTACACATCTTATTCACACAGCTGCTATGACTAATGTGGATGAGTGCGAATTGAATAGGGAATCATGCTGGCTGCAGAATGTGACGGCCGTAGAGCACCTCGTGGAAGCTTGTGAGCACCACAAGATTCACCTCACCCATGTGAGCACTGACTTCATCTTCAGCGGCGAAAAAGGCCCCCTAACGGAAGAAGAGGTACCGGCTCCCATCAACTTCTATGGGGAAAGTAAGTGGGCAGCTGAGCAGATTGTACAAGCCAGTAAGGGCGCGTGGGCTATTGTGCGCACAGTGCTCGTATATGGTATTGTGCACGATTATGGCCGCACCAATATTGTGCTTTGGGTGCGCGATTCTCTACGTGCCGGCAAACAGATCAACGTTGTAGACGACCAATTCCGCACGCCTACTTTGGCTGAAGACTTGGCCCAGGGCTGTTGGCTGGTGGCGCGCCACAATGCAACTGGCATCTACAATATCAGTAGCAGCGAGTTGCTGACGCCGTACCAGATGGCCTTGCAGGTAGCCGACTATTTTGGGCTCGACAAGTCGCTGATTATAAAGGCCGACGGTAGTACGTTTACCCAGCCTGCCAAGCGTCCTCCCCGCACTGGTTTCATCATTAGTAAAGCCCAACGCGACCTGGGCTACAAGCCACATACTTTTCAGGAGGGGATAGCCTTGCTAGCACGCCAAACGGAGGAAGCATAAACGCAAAAAACCCGCGGGCAGAACCTGCGGGTTTTTTAACACACCTATTGCAACAACCTTTATTGTTTCGGCAGCGCCGCGAGCAAAGGCCGCGTGCCGAAACCATTTATTTTAATTTTACCAATTACCATCTGTTGCTGAGGCTACCATGCCTACAAGCAAATTACCAACTATGACTGCCCGGCCACTGCGCAAAGCAGATTGCGCCACAGCATAGGGGATCAAGTCTCCATCAATGGTTTCGAAATCTGACATCTGCGGGGCCGATTGCCGCGCCATTTCTATCAATAAGTAACGCAAAGCGTACCCCTGACGACGTTTGACAAGTAAAGAGGGCATAATGACTTAGAACAGGCAAGCGGAGTGAAAACCAGCAATGCTTCCGGGCACTGCCTGATCTTCGTTACAATAGTACGACCTCAATAGGCCTCGTGGAAAGGAACGTAAACCCACTTTTGTGACTTGAACTATTTGAATATTTTTTGCTTATTCTTCTCTATCATACTCGTGTGATTTACCTAGTAACATTGCTTATTGCCCTTTTATGAGGTTTTAATGAATTCAAGCCTCTAAAAACAAATAATGATGCTATCAAACCTCGTTTAACTATATATCTGCTCAAAAGGAAGAAATAGTTGTTATTTGTGACATAGAGAAAATAAAATATTAGGCAGAAATTTTATTGATAGTGACTTGACGGAGCGCTAACGTGGTTCCGGCAAGTACTAAAGCTGGAAAAATAATTAACCACCAAGCAGTCGGATCAAGACGGGCGGCTGCTAATGTTCGGCCCCAACTAGGCATTTCGGGTGGTAGGCCCACCCCGATAAAGGAAAGTGTGGTTTCTAAACCAATAAGGGCACTAATGCTAAGTGGAAATGCCGTGCGCACAGTTCGCCAAGCATTTGGTAAAGCATGTCGCCACAAAATTTGCCCCCCAGACAAGCCTATAGATCTAGCTGACTCTATGTAAGGCAAAGCACGAACCCTCAGAAGCTCAGCCCGAACTAGGTGAGCTGGCTCAGGCCAATAAGTGAGAGTTAACAGTAGAAACAAGCCTGTTAAAGAAGAATCTAGCACGGCTGCTAACGCCAGAATAAGCACCAACCGAGGTACTGATGCTAATAATGACGCGGCCCCTAGAACAAGTCGGTCGGTCGGAAAGGGCCAAGTGCGCCGCAACGCAGGTACACGTTTTAGAAATTTACTTGTAACGACAGCAGCAGGTATGCCTAAAAGAAGTGGCCACCACGTCAAAATAGAATCAGAACTAAATACCCCCAGAAAGAACAATGCCCCCATTAGCCAGTAGGCAATGGGTATACGAAGCCCAGAATTACCCCAGAAACCGGCTGCACTGCCCAAAAAAGTCCCCAATACAGTAGCAAAAAATGCTGCTGGCAAGCTCACCAAGAAAGCAGTGCGCGCTCCATACACCAATGCTGTTAATACATCGCGACCAGCCCCATCGGTCCCAAGCCAGTGATGGGAAGTTGCAGAGTCGTTGGGGGGCAAAAATGGTGATTGCGCTACATGATTCAGGTCGATAGAATCGGGAGGAAAGGGCAAGGGAAGCCAAGGTGCCAACAGGGCAACACTCCCTATTAACATCAACCAGCCGATTGCAATTATGTGCCGCGCACTGTCCTTTTTCTGCAGTCTCATGCCTGCAAGCGAATTCGTGGATCCGTCAGAAAATACAGTGTATCAGCTACTATGAGGCCTAGCAAGCGCATTATTGCCACCAATAAAACGCCCCCACGAGAACCGGAAAGTCATGGCCGGCCGCTGCATCAGCCATCAGTCGGCCCATACCAGGCAATGCAAAAATCACCTCCACTACCACGGCCCCAGCTACAAGTGCGGGCAGCAAATCGGTGAGTAAGGCAATGACTGGCAGTAGCGCATTGCGTAGGGCATGTCGCGTAGCTACCTGATAAGTCGAGAGTCCTTTGGCGCGAGCAGTAATTGCATAATTAGCTCCCAACTCATGCCGCAGCGCATCATGTAGCTGAACAACCAAGGAGGGTAGCTTCACTAGAACCAAACTGGCTAACGGGAGCGCGCTGTAATACAGATAAGAGCTAATCTGCTCGCTCCAGGGGGCATTTTCGAGGGTTTGTTGGCCCATGCCATACGCAGGAAAAAGCGGGAGAATATCAGGATTGGCAAGCAGAAGTAATAACCCCAAAGCCACTACAAATAGGGGCAGCGCGTCAATTCCGTACAGAATAGTGAGTAAAAATGCTGGCCCACCGCACACAAGCCACAAGCCCAGAGCTATGGAGAGCAGGGTAGCCAGTAGAGCAGCACTGATGGTAAGCGGCAAAGTAAACCGCAGCGCCTCACCCAACACGGCTGTAACTGGTTGGCCACTGCGATATGATTGGCCCAAATCGCCGTGCACTGCGCTCCTAAGCCACCGGTGATATTGATTGTCACTGCCATTCCATTGCCATACCGTGCCTGTAGATGACCGACTTCGGGAAAAATAGAAGACAGGCCCAGCAAGCCCTAAGCGTTGCTGTACCCGCAGAAGCGCATTTTCACGTTCGGCGGTAGTAATGCTCCGGCTTTCTGTATTTTCATTAAGGAGAGCTTGGTTCAATAAATCATCAGTAGGCAGCGTCCGGCTAAGCAGAAAAACCAGCGAAACAATGGCCCATGTGGCTGGAATAGTGCGTAGAAGTCGGTACAGCAGAAAAAGCCACATGCTGATTTAACTTTCCGGCAAAGGTTCGATCGTCGTAACGTCGTAGCCCGGGCGTAGCCCCGATACGCGCAAATTGGTAAGCTCTCGATCTGCAGCGAGGCGGTAGCGATAAAAGAATAGAACAACAACAGGACTTTCTGTTCGCATAATAACCTGAAACTTGCGCAGCAACTGTGCCTTCTGGGCTGGGTTTTCCTCGCGTACAATAGCTTTAATAAGCTTGTCACTTGTTGGTGTTCCGAAACGAGTAAAGTTGCTGATGTCAATACTCGAAGAGTGTAAAAGCGGGCTGAAATCGTAGGCAAAGGGATTTCCTGACAGTGTACGCAGGTAAATATCAAAGTTGCCGGTCCGCAGCTTGCCCAATAGCAGCGTTGATTCTGTGGGCCTCAACTGGATGGGTATGCCAAGCTGCGCCGCGGTGTTGCGGAGCTGTAAAGCAATGGTTTCGAAGGTGGAATCACCGGCCCGATAAGCAATGCTTAACTCCAAAGCTTGGCTTTGACCACCTGCTAAGGACTTAGTCCAACTGCCTGTACTTTGCCGCATCCAGCCTGCTTGCTTTAATAGCATTTCTGCCCGTTGGGGGGCATATTTGAGTAGAGGCAGGCTATCATTATACAATGCCTTTTCCTGCGGATTGATGAGGCCAACACTCGGATATGCCATTCCATTTTGGGTGGCCTTGATAAGTGCTGGTATATCAAATAAGTAGCTTAAGGCCTGGCGCGTCAGCCGATCATTCAGTGGCGCACGGCTGGTATTAAAGCCCGCCAGGACCATCTCATAGGAATCGGCTGTATAAAAGTGCAATGTTTTCTTCCCGCCTTCCGATGTACGCAGACGGTCGAATTCGTTCGCGGGGACCATCGGGAAAAGGTCTATGTCTCCCCGTCTTAACGCCAGCAATGCCGTAGCATTATCCGGAATAATCTGAAATTCAATCTGTTTTGGCTTAGCTACTAAGGGATGCTGCTGTACCGGCAGTCGGTCGGCCCACCAGTTTGTCTTACGGCGGAAAGTTAGGGCTTGCCCGCTACGCCAAGATGCCAGCTCGTAAGGCCCTGACCCAGGAAGATTCATTGGACTCTTATCCAAATTAGCCGCATTATAACGCTTCACAAAAGCTGCTAACCCGGGATATTCATTCAAAGAAATAGGATTGGGCTGGGTTAGTGTCGTTAAGGAAATAGTGCGTAGCTGGCGTTTTGGGTCTAGGGCGTACTCAGGAAGAATAGGATAATCGCCGGAAACATCTGCGAACTCTGGGGCGCGCCCCCGACATACAAGCGTAAACCGACGTGTATCGGTTGAGTCCAAGCGCACATCCTGAATAAAGCTGAAGGTGGTTCGGGCTACTTCATTGGGCAAACCCGGCAAGTTCATTATCTTCAAGGTAAAGGCCACATCCTGAGCTACTATGGGTTGCCCATTGTCCCAGGTAGCCGCGCTTCTGAGCCGATAGGTAAGTAGCGTTAGCGAATCTTGGTACTGAACTGTAGGTAGACTTTCGGCCAACCACGGTACCCATACCTTCTTTTGATTGTCTACGGTCAGCAGATTCTGGTATAATAACCCTATGGCCTGATTGGCAAGATCGTTAGGGATTGTGAGTGGATTTAAAGACTCAGGATCGCGCACCCACCGCACCCGAACAGCATCAGGAGACGACGCTTGTGGATTGCAAGCGGGCAGCAAAATAATAAGAAGATAGAGCCCCAGCCCCCTGAGTAGTCGCCGCATAAGCTAACAACCGCGTAGAAACGGCGCCGGGCAAGTTAGCTAAGATTCCCCAACTGGTGGAGATGTATCTTAGCTAACTTGCCCGAAGCGTATATAAAATGGTAGATAAAGTAGCTGTCTACCGAGCGTTTCTAGTATGAATAGAATCTAGCGAGCATTGCCATCGCTCCAGCCGCTGCTGCCGCCTTGAGCTGTTAGATTACCATCACTCCAGCCGCTGCTACCGCCTTGAGCTGAAGCTGTTTTATTGCCATCGCTCCAGCCGCTGCTGCCACCGTCAGCATTAGCAGGAGAAGAAAATACAGTAGCGAATTGAAGAAGGGCGAGAGCAAGTAATTCTAGCATGGTGTCAGTTAGTTGTGTGTAGTTCAGTCGATGAACTACACAAATGTGGGGTACCAGGGAAGAATATGAAAGGAAGATTAATGCGTAAATATGACTAGGATATTGTAAATATTAATTTGGGTATAATTGATAATAAAAAACAAATCTATTCTTAATTATATTATTTTTCCCATAGATTTGGCATTATAGAAAGGCAAGTTTGAATCAGTTTGGTATAAAAATAAGATATAGTGTAATTATGAAATTAGCTAGCTTTAAATCTGCGTATAAGTCGTAGGTTGCTTACTTTGAAAGTGTAAATCATGGATATTTGCTTCATTACATATCAAATACATCCGATTTTCTAAAATTGTACTCTATCTATGGAAGACATCAGTAATCTGGCTAAAATAATTATAGATAGACGGGTTGGGATGCCTCCTCTGATTGACTTTAGCGCGAAATCGTCTTCCAACAAAGAGATTGATCTCGTACAGATGCTGAGTAGTGAACAGCAGGCCACCCAACTCCAGGTCGTAAAAGCACTTTATTCCAAAGTTAATTCCACGAATCAGGCTGCTTTTCGAAAGCTGAAGTCGAGAGTACAAAAGAAGTTACTCAACCATTTATACTTCCTTGATCATACCGATCCTCGTCATTTAATCTCACGGCGATATGAGCTGCAATGCTTAGAACTGTTTCATCAGGCAAACATTCTGTTTAGGGAAAGTGAGTTTGAGCTTGCCGAACGGTTAGCTCGTAAGTGTTTGCGGCTGGCCTTAGAAGGCGAGTTTACGCAGTATACAGTGATGAGTTTAGGCTTTCTACGGGATTTATACGCCCAGTTAAGAAGGCCCACGCAATACCGATCCATCTCCTCTCAACTGGTTCACTACCAGAATATAGCAGTGGTTGAGGATCAGGCTAAAAATGTGTATTTGGGTGTGCGCATGGAGCAAGCCCAAACGGTGCGTTCCCGGCGCGTACTATTAAACGAACTCTCCGAACACATTGCCAAAATAGAGGCGCTACATCGAAAAATAAATACCTACAATACCTTCGAGTATGTGTATCGCTTACAATTGATGCGCGAAGAATTATCAGGGAATTTTGAGGAAATCATTAAAATAACCAGCACTACCGAGGCTTTATTTGAGGAGGGAAAGGTCAATAAAAAGCGGTTTGATACCCGATTCAATAAGTTCATCAGTGTGTGGGCGCATTTGCGGGGCCGCCAGGTAGAGCATGGATTACGGCTTGCAGAAGAATATATCAAGGATTTTCATCCTTCCTCGGCCAACTGGTTTTACTTTCTCGAGCACTACATGCTGCTGGCCTTGCACGCTAAGGAGTATAGCAAAGCATACGAAATACTGCGTTTAGCGCGCAAAAACCCCTACTATGGGAAGCAGCGTGCGGCGGCTATACAGCGTTGGGACCTGTTTGAGGTGTACCTGCACTTCATTCAGCCTGAGGGGTCTTCTCTGCGGCTACAGTTCAGCCAGTTTATCCAAACCGTACCTGACTATAGTCGGGACAAGCAGGGGTATAATGTGGCCATCTTGGTGCTACAGTTTCTGTATTATCTGCGGCAGCGCAATCTGGATGCGTTGCTTACCCGTCTGGAAGGGCTGCGAAAGTATGAGCAGAACCACTTGCGCGACCCAGCCACCTTGCGCAGCCAGCTGTTTTTTCGGCTATTGCTGCTAACGGTGCGGGAAGATTTTGCCCCCCAGGCCTGCGAAAAGAAAGGTCAGAGCCTGCTCAACCGTTTGCGCGAAGCTCCGCAGCCCGGCGATGCGTATGCCGAAAGCGAGATCATTCCCTACGAAGATCTATGGGACTTAACGCTCAATATTCTGCGGGTTAATGCGGAGGCCCAAGCCGCCGAAGAAGCAGGGCATGAACGCTAATTTTGGCAGGCACATGTCACAAAAAAAGCCCCCGGAAATCCTCCGGGGGGCTTTTTTTGTGACATGTGCCTGCTGTGCTATTTGCCAGTTACTTTAAATTCCGTGCGCCGGTTGAGCTGGCGACCTGCTTTCGTGGCATTTGGTGCCACGGGCTGGGCATCGCCGTAGCCAGCAAAGGTGAGGCGCCCTTTATCGACGCCTTTGCTCACTAAGTAATCAACTACGGCTTTAGCCCGGCGCTGCGACAAATCTTTATTGTAAGTGGCTTGGCCCACGTTGTCGGTATGGCCACTGATTTCCAGACGCAAGGCTGGAGCTTCGGCCAATAGCTTTTGCAGTCTCTCTAGCTCACTGGTGCTTTCACGCCGCAACGTGGCCTTATCAAAGTCGAAAAAGATATTATTGAGCACAACTTTTACCCCAACATCAAGCTTTTTGAGGCCGATATCTTTTATCACCTCCGAATAGGCTGCTCCGGCTGGCAGATCGAAGTTTTCAGAGTGAAACAGGTAACCTTCCTGACGTACTACAATGCCGTAATTAACGCCTGAAGGAAGCGAAACCAGATAACGGCCCGACTGCGCATTCGCCAAAAACGAAGCAATAACTTCGTTGCGCTGGTTATCAATTACTTCGATTGTAGCTTCTAGCGGTTGCTTTGTTACGTCATCGGTCACTACGCCTTTCAAAATAGTCACCTGAGCCGTAGCAATAGGTACGGACGGAGCTAACAGCGCTTCCTTCACAGGCTGGGCCCGACTGGCGAGGAGTTGATCCTCTTGGGAAAGCATGGGGGGCTTTTCTGGGCCTAGGAAAGTGATCTGGTAAATGTCTTTGCCGCCTAAGCCTTCTTCGCGAAAACTAGAATAGTAGCCGTGGCGACCTGAGGCAGAAATCACAAAAAATACATCGTCATCGGGCGTATTAATGGGCCAGCCGAGGTTTTCGGGCGCGCTCCATTTGCCGTTCTCAAACACTGCTTTAAAGATGTCGTAGCCGCCCATCGAGTTATGGCCCTCCGAGCTGAAATACATGGTTTTACCATCGGGATGCAGGAATACGCCCTCTTCGCCGTAGGGCGTATTTATAACGGAACCTAAGTTCAGAGCCGGACCACGGCCTTCCAATTCCACTTTGTATATATCGCGGCTGCCCAGTCCACCTTCTTTGTCGCTCACAAAATAGAGGCTGCGTCCATCGGGGGTATAAGCCGCCGACGATTCGTGGCCTTTACTGTTAATGCGGGCGCCTAGGCGCTGCGGCTTGCGCCATTCGGCGCCACGCAAATTCGCTTCGTGCAAGTCGCCGCCGTTGTCCTCCACATACACTAGCATGCGCTGCCCATCGGGAGAAAGCCCAACAGTGGCATCGTGGCCATCAGTATTAACCGGGGCTTTCATATTGCGGGCCGCGGCCCACTTCTGGCCAGTGCGTGAACTTTGATAAATATCTTCAAAAAAACCGCCGGTTTCGGGATCGGTTTGCTCTCCCGTTGAGTTGTCGCGCCGCGAAGTAAACATCAGCACCGATTCATCAGCCGAGATTACGGGGCTGTAGTCAGCATAGGACGAGTTGATAGTGGGGCCAGCATTATCAATAAAAGCGCGTACTGGCTTTTTGCTCATTTTCTGGCCGTTCTCGCACTCAGTAATCTTCTTACGAATGTCAACCAGGATCGGAGCAGAATTTTTGCCCCCCGTGGCCGGCTGAGCCGCTTTGTATTCAGCAATGGCCTCCTGCCATTTTCCATTCAAATGAAGGCCACGACCCAACAAATAATGAATGCGCGGATCAGCATCAGGGCTCAACTTATACGACTTTTGCAGAAAGCTAAGCGCCCGTGGCTTGAAGCCTGAATGCAGGTAGCAATCACCAATTTTAAGATTCAACTCCGCATTATCTGGGTTAAACTTTTGTGCGGCTAGGTAGTGAGGCAAGGCCTGCTCGTAGCGGGGCGGATCCATGTCGTAACTACCGTCGCCCTCTTTAATCTCGCGCAACGCCGCTTTTAGGCCCTCTTTATCGTCACCGAAACGGTCTTTGCTAAACTCCACGCTCTGCGCGTGGACTGCCTGGGCAAAGAGCAGGATAGTGAGTAGAAATAGCTTATACATTTTGGTACTGTATTATTCTGATGTGTTTTCTCCTGAGCTGATCAGTATCAGGAGTCATTTGACATTTGCCGTCGCGTGGCTCGCAGTATATATCTTGTTTTATTCGCTGCCACAGCCGGAGTTCGCGGCATAGCTACTGGCGGCTTCTAGGCCAAGCTCGGCGGCTTTGCGCCAGTCTTGGCAAGCGCCGGCTGCATCGCGGATCATTTCGCGTGCGTGGCCACGGTTGAGATAGGCTTCTGCATATTGTGGGTTAAGGCTGAGAGCCTTACCTGCGTCAGCAGCCGCTTTTTTATAATCCTCCAGCTTGAGGTACGCAGCCGCTCGATTATTCCAGGCAAAGGCATAAGAGGCATCGAGGCTGAGCGCTTTATTGAAATCTTCGACTGCCCCGCGGTAGTCAGCCGCCTCATAGCGGGCACTGCCACGGTTGCTGTACGCAATGGCGTTATCCGTTTTTTTGGTCAGATAATCATTGTAATCCGCTAGAGCTCCTTTTAGGTCACCTGCTCGCCGGCGCGTTGCTGCTCTGTTCAGCAGCGCAGGTAGCAAGTCGGGTTGTAGTGTTAGGGCTTTCGTATAGTCCTGAATGGCGGCCGCAAAGTTGCTGAGCTGCCGTTGGGCACTACCTCGGTCGTGGTAGGCGTAAGCATAATTTGGGTCGGCTTTCAGTGCCTGATCGAAATCCGTTTTAGCCGCTTGATATTCGCCTTTTTCAAATCGCAGGGCTCCCCGATAGTACCAAGCTGGTGCGAAATCAGCTTTGGTTTCAGCGGCTTTAGTATAGTCTTGCTCTGCTTCCGTACGCTGCCCCAACGCCTCGCGGGCTTGGCCCCGCCCAAAGTAGGAAGTATGGCTCGCAGGCTCCAATCGGATGGCGGCGTCATAATCTTGCACGGCCAGCGGATACTCGTTTAGCTCGTAGCGGGTGGTAGCACGATTATAATATGCTTTGGCGAAGTCGGGACGGGCTGCCAGCGCTTTATCAAAGTCCTGAAGAGCAGCTTGATAGCTTTTGTTGTTAAATTTTGTTACGCCACTGTTATAGAGCTTCTCCGCTAGTTGGGCGGGCGGTAGCGTACTGGCGCGCACTGTGTCTACCTGAGCATGGGCAATACCAGCACTACCAGCCAGAATGAACAAAATATATATGCGTAGCATGTAATTCAATATAAATGATTTTCAGGTGATAAATATAATTTTATTTGCTCAATAAGCTTATTAGATGCCTAATAAGTTTATTTTAATTGTATTTAAATAATAATAATTTGACATGCAAACTAGCCTTAAACGGTTGTAGTAGGCAGTACTAGATGTCGTGTGCGACTCATCATGTTTAATTAAATATGATGAGTCGCAACCAGTGTCCTTAAATAATGGTTGTGCAGGCAGCGCCGAAGTTTGCGTATTTTTGCGCGGCCTTCGGGCCTCTCATTTGATTTTTCATTTCAGCCTATATCTCTCATGGCATCTTATCCCGAATACATGGTAGCCCCTATCCGCCAAGACCTTACGTCAGCCGGATTCGAGCAGCTTATGACCCCCGAAGAAGTTGATTCAGTGCTCAACGAGCAGAGCGGCACCGTGCTGGTAGCCGTAAACTCGGTGTGTGGCTGCGCTGCTGCTAAAGCCCGCCCCGCTCTGAAAATGGCCTTGGCCAGCACCGACAAGAAACCGGCTAAGCTGGTGACCGTGTTTGCCGGCATGGAAACCGAAGCCGTTGAGAAAGCACGTCAGCACATGTTGCCTTATCCGCCTTCTTCCCCTTGCATTGCCTTGTTTAAGGATGGCGAGCTGGTGCATATGATTGAGCGCTACCACATTGAGGGCAGCGACACGATGCGTATTGTAAATAACCTGCAAGGCGCATTCGAAGAGTATTGCTAGGCTATAAAGACGCCACAAAAAAGCCCCCCAGACTGATCTGGGGGGCTTTTTTGTGGCGTCTACGCTCCAAATTTTAATTTAGTTAGCGTATTCGCTTAGGAACTTGATGCGCATCAGGCGTAAGTCTTCCTCTGTGTACTCATCCGGGCCGAGTTCTTTCAGGGCTACGGCAATATTGTCGGTATTCGACTGCAGAAAGTAATCAGTGATTTCGGCTTGGCGGTCGTGGTCCAAGATGCCGTCGATGTAATAGTTGAGGTTCAGCTTGGTGCCAGCGTAGCAGATATGCTCAATCTCCTCCATCAACTCACGCATGTCGATACCTTTAGAAGAAGCAATTTCTTCCAGATCCATTTTCTTATCGATTTGCTGAATAATGTAAATCTTGATTTTTGACTTGTTGACAGCCGATTTTACCACTACATCAGCGGCCGTCATGATGTCATTATCCTCCACGTATTTCTGAATCAGCTGCAGGAAAGGCCCCCCAAACTTGACGGCCTTGCCTTGACCAACGCCGCCTACGTGGGCGAGGTCGTCCATCTTCACGGGAAAGGTAGTGGCCATTTCCTTCAATGATGGATCCTGAAACAGTACGTAAGGAGGCAGATTCTTATCCTTCGCAATCTTTTTGCGCAGGGCTTTTAGCATTTCAAACAGCGCCTCGTCGTGACCGGCGGCCTGTTGCACCTCTTCCTGTTGCTGCTCCTGCTGAACCTCTTCGTCGTAGTTGTGGTCCTTCGTGAGCTTGATTGAATGAGGATTTTCGATGAATTCTTGACCTTTAGGACTCATTTTTACGACTCCAAAATTTTCAATATCCTTTTCCAGAAAACCATTGAGTAGCACCTGACGGAGCACCGAGTGCCAGAAGGCAGCATCATGTTCTTTGCCTTGCCCATATACTTCCAGCTTGTTGTGACCGTAGCTTTCTACGTGGGCATTGTTCATCCCCATCAGCACTGTGCCGATGTGCTCAAGACCAAAGCGCTCCTCCGTTAGCACCACCGCCTTCAACGCCATCAATACTTCGTCTTTAGCCTCAAAACGCTCTTTTGGGTGTTTGCAGTTGTCGCAGAAGCCACAGTCTTTCTCAAACGTTTCGCCGAAATAGTGTAGCAATTGCTTGCGCCGACACACCGCTGAATCGGCGTAGTTGGCCATTTCCTGGAGGAGTAGCTTAGAGTTGTCGCGCTCCGTAACGGGCTTGTCTTTGTTGAATTTCTCCAGCTTCACAATATCGTCGTAGCTGTAGAACATCAAGCAATTGCCCTCTAAACCATCACGGCCACCACGACCAGTTTCCTGGTAGTAGCCTTCAATGCTTTTGGGTGTGTCGTAGTGAATTACAAACCGCACGTCCGGCTTATCGATACCCATACCAAAAGCGATAGTCGCAACAATAACGTCGGCTTCCTCATTCAGAAACGCATCCTGATTAGCCATGCGCACTTGCGGGTCGAGGCCAGCGTGGTAGGGTAGAGCCTTTACATCATTCACCCGCAGCAACTCCGCAATTTCCTCCACCTTTTTGCGCGAAAGGCAATACACAATGCCTGCCTTGCCCTTGTGTTGCTTGACGTATTGAATCAGCTGCTTTTTAGTATTGTGCTTCGGCCGGACTTCGTAATAAAGATTGGTACGGTTGAACGAGGTTTTGAACACTGAAGCGTCGTCCATTTGCAGGTTCTTCTGGATATCCAGCTGCACTTTGGGCGTGGCCGTAGCGGTAAGCGCAATAATGGGCACATTGGCCCCCAGATTATCTATAATGCCGCGAATCTTGCGGTACTCCGGCCGAAAGTCGTGACCCCACTCCGAAATGCAATGCGCTTCGTCAATGGCTACGAATGAAATTGTAGCCTTTTGCAGAAAGTCAATGGTTTCGTCTTTGGTAAGCGACTCAGGCGCTACGTACAGCAAGCGCACCTCGCCGCTAATAACATCTTTTTTGACCCGATTAATTTCTGATTTCGACAGCGTTGAGTTCAGAAACTGGGCATTGACGCCGAAAGCGTTCAGCTGATCGACCTGATTTTTCATCAAGGCAATCAGGGGCGAAATCACAATGGCCGTGCCCGGCAGCACCAGCGCCGGAAGTTGGTAACAGAGCGACTTTCCCGCCCCAGTAGGCATGATAACGAAGGTATTATGGCCATCAATAACGTTTTGAATGACGGCTTCCTGGGTGCCGCGGAACTGGCCGTACCCGAAAACTTCCTTTAACTTGCCTTTCAGATCAGCCGTGGGCGCTGTTACTTGTTTTAGGGCTGGCATGGTCTCTCTCACTTACTCGGTTGTGGATTGCGAACGGGAGTACAACACCGCATGTTGAACTCTCAATCTAATGGTTTTTTGGTATTTACTAAACAGTAGGTGGTTGTTAATCATTTAAATACAGTATTTAACAACCGCATTCGTCATTAAGATAGCAACACAACAATAGCCAGAGGCTCAGGGCTAGAAACCAACGACGGGATGAACAACCAACTACTCGATGCCGACTACTCGGTACCGGATATCAAATTTAGATTGAAACCGCAGAACGAACTCAACTCAATTGCAAAAAAAGTGCTTCATGAAGAAGCGAGCGCCATTCAGGGTGTGGCAGAGGCCCTTGATAAGACGCCTGATTTTGCACAATGCATAGAAGCAATACTCTCTTTGCGGGGTAGGGTAGTAGTGACAGGTATAGGTAAGAGCGCCCATATTGCGGCCAAAATAGTAGCTACGCTGAACTCTACGGGTACTCCAGCCCTGTTTATGCACGCCGCCGACGCTATCCATGGCGACCTAGGCATGATTCAAGCAGAAGATTTTGTCATTGCCATCAGTAAAAGCGGTGATACACCGGAAATAAAAGTGCTAGTGCCCTTGTTGAAGCGGAAAGGGGTGCCCTTGGCTGCCTTGGTTTCCAATGCCGATTCCTACCTAGCAGTGCAGGCCAATTACGTTTTGCACGCGCCTGTTACGCGCGAAGCCTGCCCTCACAATTTGGCCCCCACCACCAGTACAACCGCCGCATTAGCTCTTGGCGATGCGTTAGCCGTATGTCTGCTCGAGTCACGGGAGTTTACTTCGGCCGATTTTGCTCGTCTGCATCCGGGGGGCACCTTGGGGAAAAAGCTTTACTTGAAGGTTGGTGACTTGAGTCGGCAGAATCAGGCGCCGCAAGTGCTGGAAAATGCCCCCCTGCGTGAGATTATCCTGGAAATATCGGGCAAGCGACTGGGTGCAACGGCTGTGCTCAGCGAGGGTGACCAGCGACTATTGGGTATTATCACCGATGGCGACCTACGCCGTATGCTCACCAACTTCACCAATTTGGAAGATGTGCGGGCGCACAACATCCTCACGCCGTCGCCTATCACTATTGATATTGAAGACTTTGCAGCCGAAGCCCTCGCTCGCATGCAGCAGCGCAATATCACGCAACTCATTGTGACAGCTGCTGGTCGGTTCAGCGGCTTTATCCACCTCCACGATTTGCTGCGCGAAGGCTTGGTATAGATAGAAAGAAGCCCCCGTCTAAAACTGCATTTTAGCCTTTGTCTTTTGGCCAGATTCGTGCAGAAGGGGGCGCAACCCTGAAATATTTCGGACCTTCGCCCCTGATCTTACTTTAACCCGGCTTCGGTGAGGCCTGCTCTATGACTCAAAATACGTATCTCGTCGTGATGGCGGGCGGCATTGGTAGCCGCTTCTGGCCCTTTAGCCGTACGAATCATCCCAAACAGTTTCACGATGTAATGGGCGTCGGTCGGTCGATGTTGCAACTGACAGTAGACCGTTTTGCCGGAATTTGCCCCCCAGAGAATGTTTTTGTAGTAACCAACCGTGATTATACCGAGTTGGTACAGCAACACTTGCCCGATTTGCCCCCCGACCAGATTCTGGGTGAACCGATTGGCCGGAATACGGCGCCCTGCATTGCGTATGCAAGCTACCGCATCGCCCAGCGCGATCCAAAAGCTGTCATCATCGTGACGCCCGCCGACCACGCGGTGCAGCGTGAGGAAGAGTTTCGGGGCATTATCAGCCAAGCGGTAGCAAGCGCCCGCAGCCAAGATATTCTTATTACGCTCGGTATTCAGCCTTCTCGCCCCGATACTGGCTACGGCTACATTCAGTTTATCGACGGCGACCAAAGCGAACTGTATGGCAGCTTGCGGAAAGTAAAAACCTTCACTGAGAAGCCAAATCTGGAGCTTGCCAAGATGTTTGTGGATAGCGGCGACTTCCTGTGGAACTCTGGCTTATTTATCTGGCGGGCCGAAGTGATCATGCAGGCTTTCCACCAATATCTCAGTGACATTGCAGAGGTATTTGACGAAGGCCTAGATCAGCTGGGGACTAGTCACGAGCAAGATTTTATCACTGGTGCCTACTCACGTTGCCGCAACATCAGCATCGACTACGGCATCATGGAAAAGGCCGACAACGTGTACGTGCTGCCCGCCGACTTCGGTTGGAGCGACCTGGGTACGTGGGATTCCCTGCATCGCATTGGCCGTGGCGATGAGAATGGCAACGTGATTGATGGTGACGTCATCCTGTATGATACCCGCGAGTGCGTCATCAAAACTCCCTCTGAGCGCCTTGTGGTAGTGCAAGGCTTAGAAGGCTACATCGTGGCTGAGTACGACAACGTGCTGCTCATTTGCAAGCGCACCGAGGAGCAGCGTGTGAAAGAATTCGTGGCCGATGTTCGGGCCAAAAAAGGTAACGGCTACAACTAATCTGTATATCGAAGCAGCAAAAGAAGAGGCCGGCGGCCAACTCAGTGAGTTGGCCGCCGGCCTCTTCTTTTGCTGCATATTATAACCTAATCAGGTTAAAAAGACTTACAATTATTTGCTCTGAAGGCGCTGACGCAGAACTTCGAATAACATAATGCCGCTGGCTACGGACACATTCAGGGAGCCAATTTGACCCGCCATCGGAATGCGTACTTTATAGTCAGCAAGTCTTAGATACTCAGGCGAAATTCCGTCTTCTTCGCTGCCCATAAGCACTGCAACGGGACCAGTGAAGTCTACGCTGGCGGTTTCGAGGCTGGTATCGGCCTTTTCCGTACACGCTACCACCTGCACGCCTGACTGCTGGAGGAAGGTGATGGTTTCCTTCAAATTAGGCTCCCGGCATACCGGAATCAGATTTAAAGCACCAGCTGAAGTTTTAAGCGCATCGCCGTTTATCTGAGCAGCACCACGGCTGGGAATTACGATGGCGTGTACGCCCAAACATTCCGCATTACGGGCAATAGCGCCAAAATTGCGCACGTCCGTTACGCGGTCAAGCAAAAGGAGTAAGGGTGTTTTGCCTGCCTCAAATAAGCCCGCCAGAATACTATCTAAGGGAGCATAATCGATAGGCGAAACGAAGGCAACGGCGCCTTGGTGGTTTTTGCGAGTCAGGTCGTTGAGCTTCTCCAGGGGCACCAGCGACACCGGAATCGTAGCGGCTTTGGCCAACTCCGTTATTTCCTGGGTAATGCTGTTTTTAGTGCCGCGCAGCAGATAAATCTTCTCCAGCGTGCGGCCAGCACTTAAGGCTTCCTGAATAGGACGCAAGCCAAACAGCATATCGATGCTACGGTCGGCGGCTGGGCGGTGCGGGTAGCGCGGCTTGTAGTCAGGCTTGGGGCCTGAATTACCCGCGCGGGCAGCATCTGGCCGGTCACGGTCGCGGCGGGGCTCGTGGCGCGTGCCATTTTCATCGTAAAAGGTACGGCGCTGCTCGTTCAGCGGGCGGGACGGGCGTTCGTCAGGGCTTTTCTCCATTGCTCCACGGCGGCATACCAAAGCATTTCGTGCTCGGGTCGGCGCACCAATTCATAGTGTTCAGGAGCAAAGGTACTGGGTTTGGCGCGGAACACATATGTGCTGTTGCCCACGTCGGGCTGGCGGTATATCCAGCGTTCCTCCGCGGCGGTGCGGTATACTGCATCAGGCGGTCCCATCACCACGTAAAGCATACCTCGGTCGGTCATCCAGCCGGCTTTATAAGCGGAGAAAAGCTTATTGGCTGCTGCCACCCGGCCATAATACGTGCGAATGAGTTGGCGAGCTCCGGCCTGCTGGCCATTAGCGGCGTTAAGCCAAAATTGGTCGACTGCTTTTTTGGGTGAAGTGGCGTCGTATAGTTTTTTTCGCTCGATGGATGAAGTGAGGTAAATAAGCGGCTGAATTAAATCAGAAGCGGTAGTCAGCTCCGGAAAGTTGTTTTCCTCGACTAACAAGCTACTGGCTTGACCGCCTGAGCCATTGTTAAGCAAGTACAAACCAGCCCGCTGCAAGGCTACTAGCTGCCCCGCCTGGAAAGTAATGGAATCTTGGACGCCTAGCGTACGCGAAGCTGGCGGCTGGGCAGCTGGATTGGTCATGGGGGGCAAAGCTGCCGTGAAATTGCTTTCGTAGCGCCGCAGCAGTAAGGGCTGATCAAGGCCGTAAGCGCTTACTTCAAAAGGTTCGCTGGCGTGCACGTAGCGGCGCATAAGTGGAACTCCCACCGAATCGACCAAGATAAAGGGACGTGCCAGCCGCTCGGTAGTGAGTAGGATCCAGGCCTCATCGCCAGTGTCGGCGGCGTTGGGCCCCGGCTGGAGGCTCAGAACTTGCCCTGCCCGCAACCGAGATAGGGGAACACAAAACTCAACCAGCGCCGCCGTGCCTATGCGTTTTGTGTACTTAGTAAGCTGACTTAATGTGTCTTGCCACGCGGGCTGTTGGGCATCATAGCTTGGCCATACTGCAATACGTAACGGCTGCCCTGACCCAACGACGCTTCCATTAGGGAAGCGTACATACACACGCAAACTGTCGGCCTCACGCCGGGTATCCACTGCTACCCGCCGTGCCAGGCTGTATTGTCCGGCAAAGTCGCGGCGGCTAGCGGCGGGCCTGCTAGCTATCAGGCAAACCAAAAAACACAGGAGCAGCAGGATGGGGAGTTTGGTCATAGAATACAGCGTATGCAGCTTTCAACGGATTTTACTGAACCGCCAGCAATTAGGTAACGACTTATCTTTGTTTTAATTGATAGATCCTAAAAAAGCCCCCCAGATTGAGGCTGGGGGCTTTTTTAGGATCTATCAACTTGCTTCCAGAAATCAAACTGGTCAGTACTTTACTGACGAGGATAATACTGGTTCAACAGCTCAACTGCCTTAGCTGCGCGGGCTTGGTCCTTGATCTGCTCGGCAGCCTGATACACACTTTGCAGGGTAAGTAGGTTGCTCTGAATTTCCATTTCAAACAGGCTACCATTCGTGGTCGAATAATAGGCCAGCGCCTGCTGAGCGCGGTTGGTCATCGTGTCCAAAATGTCGGTGGCTTTCTTCCGCTCACCAACTGCCACGAGCGGTCCTACAAATTGCGGCGTGTAGTAATCGTACGGAATCGATGCATCGGGCATAACCGTGAAGGCCTTGTCCAGTATCTGCTTCGCTTTTACTTTGTCGCCGGCAGCCAAGTAGGCCTCGGTTAGGCGGGCAAATTTCTCACGATAGTTAGCCGGGAAGCGCAGGCTGTTCTCATCGTAATAAACCTTGGGGTCGTTGAGGTTGCGGAAGGCGAACTTCTTCATCATGTTCTCAAACATGAGATCCTTAGCCACGTAGCCTTCGTTGCCGCGCGGGTCATAGTTGGGGTCGCGAGCAGGTAATACACGGTACGCCATGCCTTCGAGTTGGAAGTACGGCTGCAAGTTCATCATGTCGGACGGCACGACGGTGCTGGAGAAGTAAATAGGACGCTGCCAGTTGCTGGTAGCCAGCATGTCCAGAATCACCAGGTTTTTCTTCTCAATGGCGCCACCACCCATGTCCCACTCCATGCGGGGTACTAGCTGTTTGCGACGCTCGGCCGGGATAATGCCGGAGCGCATAACCGCAGACGTATCGACGGGCAGGAAAAACTTCTTAGTAGGGAAGGACAGTAGCGAACGGCCACTCTGGGTTTGCACTTGCAACAGCTGGCTATTCTCATCAACTAACTGAATAAACTCCTTCAGGTTAACCTGCTGCACCGCCGGATTTTCTACGAAAGGCAGATAATCATTAGTGCCCTGCACGTAATTCTGCGGCTTCATCGAAATAGGCAGCGGCTGCGACTTGTAGGCGCGGCGGCGCATCTGCTCGATGTACCAATCGGTGTTCAAATAGCTCAGTACGGCCACACGCACATCTGTACGAACGCCTTCCACTTCCTGGGCATACCAAAGCGGGAAGGTGTCGTTATCACCGTTGGTGAACAGGATAGCGTTCGGCGCCAGCGAGTTAAGCAGGTTCTTCGCCGAATCTACAGAGCTATAGCGGTCGGAGCGATCGTGGTCGTCCCAGCCCTGGGCGGCCATAATGCCAGGAGCCAACAGGCCTAAGGCTAATGCCACGCCAGCCCGTACCGTATCGGCCTTAAGTATGCTGCGCAGCAGTTCTGCTAAACCAATGACACCCAAACCAATCCAGATGGCAAAGGCATACGTGGAGCCCGTAAAAGTGTAGTCACGCTCACGCGGCTCAATGGGCGGCTGGTTCAGGTAAAGCACGATGGCTAAGCCTGTAAACAAAAACAGTAAGCCTACAATGAAGGCATTGCGTCCATCGCGCTGGGCGTGGAAGAATAAGCCCACTAAGCCCAGAATCAGCGGAATAGCCAAGAAATTATTGTGGGCTTTGCTGCCACCGATACGAACAGGTAGTTCGCTCGCACTTGTACTGGTAGGCCATACTACCCCCGATTGTTGCACGTCGCTTTCGCGGCCCACGAAGTTCCAGAGGAAATAGCGCCAGTACATGTGGCCCATTTGATAACGGAAGAGGAAGCTCAGGTTTTGGCCCATCGTCGGCTTCACCTCTGGCTGCACATCTACCCACTTTTGGTAGTAGCGAATGTGGTCGGGCTGCGGGCTGTAGAGGCGCGGCAGGAGCATTTTGTCTTCGTCCCGATAGATGGTTTCGAGACGACGCTCTGCGATTACATATTTGTCGCCCTCACGTACGTAGCGTGGTGCACCTTCCACTTGGTCAACGGGCTGAGCGCTGAATTGCGGGCCGTAAAGCAAAGGCCGGTCGCCGTACTGCTCGCGCTTCAAATAGCTAACAAAGGAGAGCACGTCGTCGGGCTTGTTCTCGTCGATGGTCGGGTTGAAACCTGAGCGAATCGGCACAATCAGATACGACGAGTAGCCGATCAGAATAAACACGAACACCAGCATGCCGGTGTTCACAAGCTGACTGCCTTTGCGGTAGGAGTAGCGAAAGCCAAAATAAATAATGGCCAGCAGCAGCAGCACAAAGATGATAACGCCCCAGTTGAACGGTAGGCCTATACTATTCACAAAGAACACCTCGAAGGCTCCAGCAATAGTTGGCAAACCAGGAATAATGCCTGCCAGAATTGAGCCCACGATGATCATACTTACCACCAGCGTCAAAATGCCCCCCAGTAGGGTAGGGTTGGCGGTACGACGGTAATAGTAAATAAAACCCAGCGCTGGCAGCGCCAATAGGTTGAGCAAGTGGACGCCAATGGATAAGCCAATGATATAAGCAATCAGAATCAGCCACTTATCGGAGTCGGCCTCGTGGGCTCGGTTCTCCCATTTCAGCATTATCCAAACTACGACCGCCGTGCACAGCGATGACATGGCGTATACCTCGCCCTCGACAGCGTTGAACCAGAATGAATCGGAGAAGGCAAACGCCAGGGCACCCACAGCGCCAGCTCCCAGAATCAGCAGCGTTTGACCGAAAGTAGGCTCCAAGTTGGGCTCTAGGTTCGGTACGGCACGGTGCATTACCAGTTTCTTGGCCAACATAGTGATGGTCCAGAACAAGAAAAGCACGGTAAACGAACTGCTCAACGCGGATAAAGCATTTACTAGAACCGCCACCTTGGTTACGTCGCCAAAGGAAAACAGCGAGAAAATGCGCCCTAATAAGAGGAAGGTAGGGGCGCCGGGTGGGTGCGGTACCAACAGCTTGTAGGAGCAGGCAATAAATTCGCCGCAGTCCCAATAGCTGGCGGTAGGCTCCAGGGTAATCAGGTAAGTAAGTGTGGCAATGGCGAATACGAGCCAGCCAACCAGGTTATTCAGACTTTTATAACGGTGCATACTTGCTTGGTCAGAGAAGGGCCAAAAGTAGATAATAAATCCGGCCGTACCGCAGATTTGCCCCCCAGTTCGTTTCTGATCGATTTTTGGTGCATAAAAAAAGCAGCCGATTGATTCGGCTGCTTTTTGCAAATGATATTTATATAAAGCAGAACACTAAGCTAAGCGCCGCATAAGGAGCATCTTCGCTAGCAATCAGTTTAATTCTGTAGTACTAAGCGCTTTGTGCTTACTACCTTATCGTTTACAAGCAGGCTGTAGAAATACATGCCAGCTGGCAAGTCAGACAAGTTCATCGCGATACCAGTGCTCGCTAGGTCGGGGCGGAGCGTCAGCGTGCGCACTTCACGGCCGATAATGTTGCTGAGACGGAATTTGTAATCGGAGCCCGGCGTCTGAGAAAGGCTAACTACAACCATCCCACGGGCGGGATTGGGATACACGCTAAGCGTAGGAAGGTTGAGTCTGGCGTCCTGCACAGGCGTTGCCGCTGCACTCACCGACTTGGTAGCAGATTGCCCCCCAACACCCGAGAATGGGCTGCGAAACGCAAAAATGGTAGGAGCAGGTACGTTGCTGAATGGCGTATTTCGGAAGGTATTAGTAGAAAACTCTGTGCGCAAAGGAGTAGTAAGGCGACTTGAGCGGCTACCCAGGCCCATCTGGTACTGCTGTGGGGCCACACCGGCAGGTGGCGGGTATTGAGGCGGATGCACCGTAGTGGCAACCGCCGAAAGCTGCGCCATAAACAGCGTCAGCACTAATAACAAACGAGTAGAGATAATCATGAGGTGGTTAGCTGGAATGAACTTGGGGCCGGAGCAACCAAGTGATAGGTGGAGTTAGAAATTCTCCCGAGCTGTATGCAGTTAACTAAAACAAGCACCGTGCCTGCCCCAAAAACTGCCATTTGCTCAGCAGATAGATACTTCCTTAGATGCAAAGGTTGCAAGAAGGTTTATTGTTCCATTAAATTATTTGAATGTAATCAAAAAATAGGATGTTACTATACTTTATAGACTATTAGCGTGGTTGTCTAGATAAAAGCCTGCTCTTTATCGACTTTTGGTTTACTCTACAGAAGCGCTCGAAAGATATTTTATCTGTTGTAGGCCAAAGTGCCGCACTTGTCCATCAATCTCTACAAGCAGTTGCCCTGCCTCATCGACGCCTCTGATCTGACCAGTGACAGTCCGCCCATCTACTTCGTATAAATGGGGCTGCTGGTAGCGGTATAGCACTTGAAGGTAGGCTTGGTGCAGCGTGGCTACTTGCCCGGCCCGCAACTGCAAATAGCGCTTCTCGAGGCACTCCAGCAGCCGGGCAACTAGTGCTGGTAGCGCATATTGCCGGCCGGTGAGGCTACTCAAAGAGGTAGCCGTAGACACTGCAAATTCGCGTTGGTTTATATTTAAGCCCAAACCAACGATACTTGATTGAATTTTAGGGCCGCTTAAGGTGTTTTCGATTAAAATGCCCCCCAGCTTCTGTTCCCCGAAAAAAATATCGTTCGGCCACTTCACTCGAAGCGCGGGGTCGGGGCCGAGCAGACTACTTGCCCAATCATAGACGGCCAAGGCTACGGCCTGGCTGAGTTGAAACTGATCGGGCGCGGTTAGGAACGTGGGGCGCCAGACGACCGACATCGTCAGGTTTTCGCCGGGCTGAGCTTCCCAGCGGTTGCCACGTTGACCGCGACCGGCGGTCTGTTTGTCGGTAATGACCACGCAGCCGTCGGTGGCGCGGTTTTGGCCAATTAAGCGCTGTGCCTCCGTGTTTGTAGAGGCGCATTCGGGCAACCAGATTAGCTGTTGGCCCGTGAAGAGGGTTTGGGGGGAAATAACCACCGCCTGATTTTCTTACTTTGTGATTTCAAACCTAACAATACCCTATGAAAAGTACCCTGGTTCGGCAAGATTCGGACAGTTTGGCAGACGTGGTTGTGCGCGGCATGCAGGAGAAGAAGGCAGTTGACATTGTTGTGCTAAACCTTAAGGAACTTAAGAATGCCGTTGCCGACTACTTTGTTATCTGTTCCGCTTCCTCCGACACCCAGCTGGATGCCATTGCCCGCTCAGTAGAAGAAGAAGTTGAAAGGATAACGGGGCAGAATCCTTGGCAAACCGAAGGACGCACCAACCGTGAGTGGGTGCTGCTGGATTACGTAGATGTAGTAGTACACGTTTTTCTGCGCGACCGTCGGCAGTTTTACGCGCTCGAAGAGCTGTGGGGCGATGCCGAAATAAAGTATTTAGAAGAGGAAAACGTCTCTGTTCCTAACGCAGCGGGACCGAACAAATAGCGCCGGCGGCGTGTTCCGCCTTTGTCTTTCCCTGACTTATCTTATTCATGCCTAATACAACACCCAAAAAGAAAAAGCCCATGCTGCCGACGCCAACGCCGCGTCCGAGCATGCAGCTTTTGGTGCTGGGCGGGTTGGTACTGTTCATCTTCGCGATGTTCTACTTCAACCGCAGCAACTCTACGACCGACATTGATCAGCAGCGCTTCGAACAAATGCTGTTGGCTGGCGACGTACGCGACGTACTGCTCGTGAACGACCGGATGGTAGAGGTTACGCTGAAGCCTGAAGCCGCCAAGAGCGCGAAATACAATGATGAGCTGTCTCGCCGGGGCCCGCTCACCCTCGAGCAGGGTCCGCAGTTTGCTTTCCGAGTCGTGGACGGTAAAACCTTCAAAGAAGATCTTGATAAGATTCAGGCCGACTTGCCGCGTGAGCAGCGAGTGGGCTTGAAAATAGACCAGCGCCAAGATGGGTATGGCCTGCTCTCCAGCTGGGGTCTGATTATCCTGCTGATGGTTGGCTTCTGGTTCCTGATGCGCCGCATGAGCGGGGCCGGCGGACCTGGGGGGCAAATTTTCAACATCGGCAAGTCGCGCGCAGCTCTTTTTGAGGGTGGCGACAAGGTGAAGATCACATTTAAGGATGTGGCCGGTTTGGAAGAAGCCAAAGAAGAAGTAGAAGAAATCGTAGAGTTTCTCAAGAACCCGTCGAAGTTCACCGTTCTGGGGGGCAAAATTCCGAAGGGCGCACTGCTCGTAGGTCCTCCCGGTACGGGTAAAACCCTGATGGCGAAAGCCGTGGCTGGTGAGGCCGACGTTCCGTTCTTCTCGCTCTCAGGCTCCGACTTCGTCGAGATGTTCGTGGGTGTAGGTGCTGCGCGGGTACGTGACTTGTTTAAGCAAGCCAAAGCCAAAGCGCCTTGTATCATCTTCATCGACGAGATTGACGCCATTGGCCGTAGCCGCAGCAGCGGTAAGATGCCCGGTGGTAACGACGAGCGCGAGAACACGCTGAACTCATTACTGGTAGAGATGGACGGTTTCGGAACAGATTCCGGCGTTATCATCCTCGCTGCAACTAACCGTCCTGATACGCTCGACTCTGCGTTGCTGCGTCCCGGTCGCTTCGACCGTCAGATCAGCATCGACAAGCCCGATATTAACGGCCGCACCCAGATTTTCCAGGTGCACTTGAAGCCGTTGACGCTGGGTCCTGATGTAGATGCTCGTAAGCTGGCTGCGCAAACGCCTGGTTTTGCTGGCGCTGAAATCGCCAACGTTTGTAACGAAGCCGCGCTTATTGCCGCTCGCCGCGACAAGAAGATGGTAACAATGCAGGACTTCACCGACGCCGTTGACCGCGTAATCGGTGGCTTGGAGAAGAAGAACAAGATCATTTCGCCCAACGAGAAGCGCATTGTTGCTTACCACGAAGCTGGCCACGCCATTGCTGGTTGGTTCCTGGAGCACGCCGATCCGTTGGTGAAAGTGAGTATCGTACCGCGTGGTGTGGCTGCATTGGGCTATGCGCAATATTTGCCCCGCGAGCAGTTCCTATACAACACGGAGCAGCTTACCGACGAGATGTGCATGGCCCTTGGCGGCCGCGCTGCCGAAGACTTGGTTTTCGGTAAAATCTCGACGGGTGCTCTAAGCGACTTGGAGCGTATCACCAAGATGGCGTACAGCATCGTGACCATGTATGGCATGAATGAGAAGCTGGGCAACATTTCCTTCTATGACTCTAAGGGGCAGAATGAGTATGGCTTCAGCAAGCCGTATTCGGAAGCTACTTCTCAGATGATCGACGAGGAAGTACGCACGATCATCTCCGATGCCTATGAGCGTACGAAAGCCTTGCTCACCGACCGTCGGCATGAGTTGGAGATTGTAGCGAAAGAGCTGCTGGAGAAGGAGGTGCTGCTGCAAGACGACTTAGAGCGTTTGGTAGGCAAGCGTCCTTACGATACCCAGACCAGCTACCAAGCGCACATGGCCGGCACCGACCGCAGCGAAACCCTGAGTGAGCGGAAGAATGAGCACCCCATTCCCCTCAGCGACGACCTGCCCGAAAGCAACCTCCCTGGCTTGGACTATGGCCCTGACAATAACCCCGAAGGCCGTCAGGATACGCCTGTAGGAACGACGTTATAATATTGACAGACAAAAAAAGCCCCCCAGAAATGTATCTGGGGGGCTTTTTTGTGTATGCTCCTAATTACTCTAGTCCTTTGACATTCGTGTACTTCTGGCCATTTCTAATTCCCGCACGCACGATACTGCGCTCAAAGTCTTTGGAGTTATTCAGCGTTTTATAAAACTCATCCAGATACCTGACAGCGAAGGCTTTCTCGTCATTATCCAGATAAGGACATAATAGATACACATTATAGATGGCTGGTCGGCGGGAGTTGAACAGCTTAATGACTTCGGCATACGTTTCCGGTGGGAAGTCGTAACCCCGAAAAAGCCGTTGCCGCACCGAGGTGATACCAAGCTGTGCAGGTGGCTCGGCATAAGGCGCCATTACTATGCCGCTATAATCAAAATCATACGCCACTGGGACGGGTTTTGCTTGCTGATTTATGCTCAGCATTCGGATGTTGTGCCGATAAGGAACTGACCAATCCGTGTTCCCTATCATGTACTGAAAGAGCGCAAGCGTAGCCATATCCTTCTGATTCATGTGCTCCATGCCGATAAAAAACTGCTTTGGAACTAGCGTCGCATCGTTGCGCGCGGCCATGGCTTTTGCCTCTTCCAGAAAGAAGGCGTAATAGATGTCGGCTCGGCCTTTACGGGCGTTATCTTGGTAGGTAATGCGGCAAAGCCTTACCCGAAAGCTCTTGTCGGTCAGGAGATTGTAAACCTTATACACCAGATATTCTCGCAATGTATAGGTGTCACTCAGGCAATGTGTGATGAGTTTGAGCTCCTTTACTTCTCCAAAAGGCGAACCTAAGATGTCCGGTGGAAAGCTTACCAGCAAAGGCGGAAACCCACATACTGTAGGGTCTTTGCGCCGGTTTCCACGCACCTTTACCTGCACAGCCACCGTTTTGAGGGCAGCAGCCGTATCCCGATACGTAAGTAGTGCCGGATGGAAGCCTGGGGTAGCCCCACGGTCCTTCAAAACGCTCTGCAGCGGTAGCGCAAGCGTAAGTTCTACTACTTCGTTCCTGGCAAAGAACGGGTTTTCGCTGGTGCTGACAGATACTTTTTCCTGCTTACCGGCCGGAGTAATTTGGGGCTGGTAAGTAAGCAGGCTTAGGCTTGCCAAAACCGATAAAATCCTGACTATCACAGCGAAATGCCATATTATAGCAAAGGAGGTGAATGCACTGCCTGACTAAGTGGCTACCAGTTGCGTACAAGCTGCTTATTGCGTCAAAGTACTCTGAATATAGCTGATTATCAGCGCTTAAACAAGCTTTCGATTACCTTTCCCTGACTTTGCTCCAGCGGAAAGCCCAGCAGAAAGGCTACCGTAGAAGGCACGTCGGGCTGGGTATATTTTTCGGTAAGCGTGCGGCCTCGTTTAAAGTCTGGTCCAAGAGCTAGCAGGCTAATATGTCGGCACCCTTCACAATCGTCCCCATGGTCCACGAACCCTCCATCAATACCATCAAGGTGTCGGCCGTGGTCATTGGTGATAAGTAAAGTAGTCGTGTTTCTGTAGGTTTTATTCTTTTGCAGAAAGTCGTAAAGCTCGCCTACATATTTATCGTCGCGCGCTATGCCACGTAGGTAATTCTCCCAATTGGCGGCGTGCGCGTAGCCATCGGGTTCCATAAAGTTGATGAGTACCAGATTGGGCTTGTGCTGGGTCAGAATGCGCTTAGCGGCTACCAGTGTCAACGAATCGGCGCGGTAGCCACTGCCGGGGCCACTTATACCGCAGTCGACGGAGGGTTGAAACTGATCTTTCCATTCCGGGTTTAGGGTATTAGCCAGAATGTGCAGCTTGTCTTTACTGGTAATGAGCCAAGCCGCCGTTGCAGGCTTGCCGGTAGCTTTGCGCCAAATCTGAAATATGGATGGCTGTTGCGGAAACTCAACGTCAAAGTTGTCGATGGGCTGATTGATGCCTGTAGTTAGAGCGGTGTGGCCGGAATTGGTGTAGGTAAAAGCGTTGTTGTAAAAGTTAGAAAAGAAGACGCCCCGGGGCTTCAGCCGTGTAGCCATCTGAGGAATAATGCCGGGAGTGGCGCCCCAGGTTTCGGAATACCGAGGACCATCAATGACTACGATAATCACGTTTTTGGTGCGCAGACCTTTCTTTGCGGGCGGGGGGGCAAATGAGAAGAGGAGCAACAGCCAAAGGAAAATAGCATACCGCCACCAGCTGCTGCCAAGTGCTAAAGGGCTTTGTTGTGCACGATTAATAAAGAAAGCCATGGCGTTTGCCTGAATAAAGAGCGTTTTTGCTTTCGATAATATGGGGTAAGAAATTGAGGATAGATGCTATATAACTGGTAATCAATATATAAAATAATCGCCACTTGTCCAATAGAGAATAAGGCGTTGCTTGGTTTGACTCTGCTACCTTTGCCTATCATGTCTGATACCTCCCGCGACCGTATGCTGCGCCGCATCCGTGAGGCGCTGCTGCAACCGGCGCCCCAGCCGGCTGCTCCCGATTTTTCTGCCCCGCTGCATCCTCCTCTGACCGATGATCTGGCCATCCACTTTGCCCAGAGCTTTGCTAGGGTCGGGGGGGCTTTTTATTACTGCGAGTCAGAAGAGCACTTCTTCGATCAGCTTTTCGTCTACAAAAAAGACATGCAGCTGGATAACCTCTTTGTGTGGGAGCCGGAGCTGAAAAAGATGCTGCACGAAGGCGGCGTGGCCTTTAGCGGCGACGAAGCCAACTTTATTAAGAAAGCCGATGCCGGCCTTACTACCTGCGAAGCGCTAGTGGCCCGCACGGGCAGCATCCTGGTAAGTGCCGCTTCGGCCGCTGGTCGCCGCCTGAGCATTTATCCCGATCAGCATTTGGTATTGGCCCGCACCTCTCAAATTGTGCCCGACATTGGCGATGCCCTGAGTGTGGTAACCAAGCGCTACGGCGACCGGCTGCCATCCATGATTTCGCTGACTACGGGTCCCAGCCGCACGGCTGATATCGAAAAAACGTTGGTGCTCGGAGCGCATGGTCCGCGTAGCCTCGTGTTGTTTTTGTTGGATGACGCGCCCCTTGCAACTACCTGATCTAGCGCTGCCGCCCGGCCGCAAGGTGTATTTCGCCTCCGACTTTCATCTCGGCGCCCCCGACGCCGCTAGTTCTGCCGCGCGGGAGCGCCGTATTGTGCGCTGGCTCGACACGGCGGCCCAGGATGCGGGCGCTATTTATCTGCTGGGGGACATTTTCGACTTTTGGTTTGAATATCGTCATGCTGTGCCGCGCGGCTTTATCCGTTTGCAAGGCAAACTAGCCGAGCTCACCGATGCGGGCCTGCCTGTTACCTTTTTCACTGGCAACCATGATATGTGGATGTTCGACTACTTTACCAAAGAGTTGAATATTCCCATTTTGCGCCACCCCGTAAGCCAGCGCATTGGCAATCAGCTGTTCCATATTGGGCACGGCGACGGGCTAGGACCCAAAGACCACACGTATAAAGTACTCAAACGCGTATTCGCTAGCCCCGTGTCGCAGTGGTTGTTTGCGCGTTTGCACCCAAACTTCGGCATTGGATTAGCCAACAAATGGAGTCGTCGTAGCCGAATCCAGAACGCGGCCGCCGATGAAAAGTATTTTGGCGAAGATGAGTGGCTGCTCGTTTACTGCCGCGAGCTCGAGCAGCATTACCACCACGACTACTACGTTTTTGGCCACCGCCACTTGCCGCTCGATGTGCCCGTAGCGCCCGGTAGTCGCTATCTTAACCTGGGCGAGTGGGTCAATTATTGCTCCTATGCCGTGTATGACGGACACGATCTGGCTTTGCAACATTTTGAGCAGTAGACGCTTTCTGGGGGGCAAATTGCTGAGTTTGCTCGTGCTGCTGTTGTCGCTGGCTGGTGGCTCCCTGCAAGCGCAGACTACCGCGCCTCGGGCGGGCTCCGTCGTGCCGCCTTCCCGCACTGCGCCTGATTCAGTGAATAAAGGCAAAATTGCCCCCCAGAGCGCCGTTACATCGGCTACCAATGGCTGGACGCTGGTTCGCACCATTAGTCTGCGTCAGCCCGGCGCGGCTTCCCTTGATCGGCGCGGCAACCTGTATGTAGCCGATGCCCAAGATAATATCCACCAGTACGGACCCGATGGCCAGCCGCTTAATGTGTATTCGCCGCCATTGCCCGGCCACACAGCTCAACTCGAGGCGTGGAATGTGTCCAAGATTATGGCCTTTTATGACGACCGTCAAGAAATTCGCCTGCTTGATCGGTTTTTGGCCCCCATCACCCAAATTCGCCTTGGCGACTATTTCGATGGCCTCGTTCGGGTTGCTACTCTAGCCCCCGACGATAAGCTGTGGCTGCTCGACGAAAGCGACCTGACCCTGCGCCAGTTCGACCCCACGGTCCAGCGCTTTGGACAAAGCACGCCCTTGGATCTGATCATTGGCCGGAGCAAACCCGATTTTCGCTTCCTGCGGCAGTATCAGAATAATTTATACCTCGTGGACCGCACCAGTGGCATCTTTGTGTTCGATAACCTGGGCAATTACCGCAAAAAGCTGCCTTTCACTGGCCTGAGTACCGTAGGCTTTCGCGGTGATGAGCTATACTATCTGGCTGATGGAGTACTGCATCTCTTTCAACTCTATACCCTCGCCGAACGCACTCAGCCACTACCAAAAGTAGAAGGCCCCATGAACCAGGTATTGCTGGGAGAGCAATTCGCGTATCTGCTGACGCCTACGTCAGTGTTGGTTTACAAGCTCTGATCGATTCTAAGCAGGGGTAGAGACGCGGTACTTTGCATCTCAAACGTCGCGGTCGTTACTTGGATTAATGGCGCGGTTCCCATTGTTTGATAATTAGACGGGAATACGTGTCTATTCAACCTTTCTGCTTTGATGCCGAAAGGTTTTTTTGTGTCGATGTGCTAGTCTCTCTGCTAACCCTTAGACCTGAATAGAGCAACCTGAGCTGGAATCTGCCCGTTAAGCTTTCTACTACATAGGCGCTTCGTAGCGCTTGCTGACCTCCTTATTTTTCCAACCCAACCCTATCACTATGAAAGCACTCGTGTTTCACGGGATGAAAGATGTTCGCGTTGACAACGTGGATGATCCCAAAATTGAAGAAGCTCGCGACGCCATTATCCGCGTGACTAGCACTGCTATTTGCGGCTCCGATCTTCACATTTATAATGGCGGCATTCCGCAGCCCCGTCCCATGGTGCTCGGTCATGAGTTTATGGGTATTGTGGAGGAAGTAGGCAAAGGCGTCGGCAACCTGAAGCGCGGCGACCGGGTAGTAGTGCCCTTCCCAATTGCGTGCGGTACCTGCTTCTTCTGTAATCACGAGTTGCCCGGCCACTGCGAAAACTCAAATCCTGATCATTATGGCCCCGAAGGTGGCGTAATGACTCAAAAAGGCGGTGCCCTATTCGGCTATACGGACATATACGGTGGCTACAACGGCGGACAGGCCGAGTACGTGCGCGTTCCCTACGCCGACTACAGCCCCCGCGTAATTCCGGATAGCCTCACCGATGAGCAGGCCTTATTCCTGACTGATATTTTCCCCACAGGCTACTCTGCCATTGATTGGGGCGAAGTAAAAGGTGGCGAGTTCGTTGTAATTTTTGGGGCCGGCCCGGTCGGAATTATGGCTGCCAAATCAGCCTGGCTGCGCGGCGCGGCACGAGTGCTGATTGTCGATCCGCTGGAATATCGCCTAGATAAAGCCCAGCAAACGGCCCACTGTGAAGCCCTCCTGTGGCACGATCACAAGCAGGTAGTAGAAGTAATCCGTGACCTGACCGGCGGCCGGGGTGCTGATGTTTGTGTGGAAGCTGTCGGCTTTGAGCCAGTGCGCAGCCTCGCAGACCGTGCTAAAGCAGTTATCAACTTTGAGAAAGGCTCGATGAAGGTGCTGGAAGCTTGCATGAGCGCGGTGCGTCGGGGTGGTATTGTATCAGTGGTAGGCGTGTATGGTTCGCCCTACGACAATTTTCCCTTGCATCAGTTCTTCGATAAAGGCATCACCCTGCGTGGGGGACAGGCACCTGCTCAAAAGCACATAGATAAGCTACTTAAATATGTGGTGGACGGCAAGGTGAAGCTTGATGATATCATTACGCACACTTTGCCTTTGAGCCAAGCGGCACACGGCTACGATATCTTCCGCAACAAGAAAGACAACTGCGTAAAGGTGGTGCTCAAGCCATAGTTGCGTAATTATTCGTCTAAGAAAAGAAGCGCCCATCAGCAATGATGGGCGCTTCTTTTATGCGCTTGGAAAGATGAAAAAGCCCCCCTTAACGCAAAAGTTGAACACGAAGGAGTCGGCAGGATTCTGCCTATATTGGGTCAGGAACATTAACCTAAATCGGGCCGCGCCCGCTGCTACTCTATACGTTCGGTGCATGGGGAATAACTACGAATCTAGCACATACAGATTGGTAAGTAAAAGCGGGTTCTGGCTGTTGTGGCTACTGTGTCTGCCGGGTGTTAGCTCGGCTCAAGACCGCATATCAGCTCAGAGCACACCACCGCTGAAGTTGGCCCCACCGCTCAAAGCAGCCACGGTACAGTCGGCGACTACATCGTACCGCGTGAGTGTACAATCTGTCGCTGAGTTTAATGCTTGGATGCGCCTGCAACTGCCTTCCGTGCGTGTAAGTCGGCACGCTGCGCCTGGCGACACTTATACGTTGGATGGCGTAAAAGCCCCCCATTTAGCTGAGTTGCTTGCTTGTCCTTGGGTAACTTTTGTGGATGTGCCCAGCCGGCGTGCCCGCGAAGAGCGCCCCCTTGACAACTCTGACTTAGTTACCAATACTATTGCCCCGCTGCATGCTCGCTTTCCAAGTCTGGCCGGTCAAGGAATGACAGTATCAGTGAAAGAAAGGCCATTTGATCCGACTGATATTGATTTTCGGGGCCGAGTTGCCGTCGGCGAATCAACTACGCAGGCAGTGTCGGCACATGCTACGGCCATGGCCACGCTCATTGCGGGCGGCGGCAACTCGGCCCCGTCGGGCAAGGGTGCCGCCTGGCAGGCTGGCCTTATTAGCGCCGACTTTAGTGAGTTGATGCCTGACGACGGGGGGCGTTTAACCCAAATGGGAGTGTCGGTTCAAAACCATTCTTATGGCGTCGCTATTGAGAACTATTACGGTCTAGAAACCCGAGCTTACGATGCGCACGCCACCAGGTATCCGCAGTTGGTGCACGTTTTTTCCTCCGGCAATGATGGCAATAAGACCAGCCCCAGCGGTCGTTATGCCGGCTTAGCGGGTGTAGCCAACATAACCGGGCAATTCAAGATGTCGAAAAACACCCTGAGCGTGGGTGCCACCGATAGCCGCGGAAACGTAGTGCCACTGAGCTCGCGTGGCCCGGCGTATGATGGGCGCGTGAAGCCCGAACTCGTCGCGTATGGCGCCGATGGCTCCTCCGATGCCGCAGCATTGGTTTCGGGAATGAGCCTGCTGGTACTGCAAGCCTATAAGGAGCAGTTGGGGGGCATTTTGCCCCCCGCAGCCCTTGTAAAAGCAGTACTACTCAATAGCGCCAACGATACCGGACGCCCAGCCATAGATTTTGAAAGCGGCTATGGCCAGGCCGATGCGCTGGGAGCCGTGCAGACAATTCGTGAGCGACGGTTTTATACGAACTCAGCCACACAGAATTCTGAGCGGGTATTTACTGTCACGGTGCCGGCTGGTAGCCCTGAGCTGAAGATAACGCTGGCCTGGCATGACGCCGCCGCTGCTCCTGACGCAGAGCAGGCACTCATCAATGACCTCGATTTAGAGCTGTTTCGCCCAGCCACCAAGCAAAGGTGGAAACCTTGGGTATTAAGCCATTTTCCGCACCTAGATTCTTTGACGCTGCCCGCCCGCCGCCGCCCCGATCATCTCAACAACGTAGAGCAGATTACAGTAGTAGCGCCGGCGGCGGGGGTGTATGAACTGCACGTGCGAGGGTTTTCGGTGCCTCAGGGGCCGCAGGCGTTCAGTGTAGCGTATGAGTTTGGGGAAACCGGTTTTGCTTGGCTTAATCCGCTAGCCGGCTCCACCTTTAACCCGGGTAGTACGCAGGAGCTACGCTGGCAGTGGGCGGGTGCTACCACCACGGCGCGCCTCGAATATCAGCCTGCTGGCAGTACCGCGTGGCAGGTAGTCAATCCGACGGTGGAGTTAAAAGCTGGCTTCACTACCTGGACGCCTCCCAGTGCTGCCGCCGCTCAATTACGAATGGTGACGCCCACTGGCGTATACCCTTCCGAGACGTTCACGATTCATGCACCGTTGAGATTGCAGGTCGGTTATGCTTGTCCGGAAGAAGCGCTACTGCACTGGTCGGCTGTGCCCGGCGCTACCGAATACCAACTCTACAGTCTGAGCGCCACCGGCTTGCAGCCTCTGCGAAGAACCCGGGATACGGTAGCTATTTTGCCCGCAACTGAGCTGCCATTCCGTTATTTCGCTGTAGCGCCAGTACTGGGGGGCAAAATGGGGGAGCGAAGCCCCAGTGTAGAATACAGCCAGCAGGGAACAGGCTGCTACGTCCGTTCTTTCATCCCGCGCCAAGCTGTTACAGACACGGTTTTGCTCGATCTTGAAATTGGCACCGCTTACGGTTTGAACAGCATCAGCCTGGAGCGCCAAGCTCCCGATGGCAGCTACCAAACGCTACAAACCATCGCCCCTGTACAGGACTTGCAATTTGCCTTTCCAGACCTAGCGCCCAACTCTGGCCTCAATCACTACCGGGTGCGGCTGAATACGGTGGGGGGGCAAATTTTTTATAGCGCACTAGAAGCCGTGCAATATGCACGCACCGGGGAACTGCTAGCCTATCCCAATCCGGTGCAGGCAGGCGAATCTCTCCAGCTCATCACGAGTACTACAGGTGCCGTCCATATTCAACTCTACGATGTGCTTGGCCGCTTAGTCCGTGAAGCCACCGCTACTGGCACCATCAACCCATTTGATACCAGTGGCTTGCAAAGCGGGACTTACCTCGTGCGAGTGACACCAGAAAACGGTCCTAGAATGACGCAGCGTATTGTTGTCCTTTAAAGCGCAGCAGTTTACATGAACTTAAAGACAAGAAGCCCCGACTCCACTGGAGTCGGGGCTTCTTGTTTGCATCCGTTCAAGATACGTTTAACTAATGATGCGTACGGGCATCGGTTCTAAGCCAGTGGGTGGGACCGGCTAGTACAGGTAGCGAAGAGCCGTACGGTCGTTGGCGTTGAAGTAGCGGTTAGCACCAGTACCAATGCAAGCGAGCATCCAAGAGTTCGGATCGGCGCCGCTTGGAGTGCCAGGGATAAGGATAGCGCCTACTGTGCTGGCTCCCTCGTTGGTGTACTGACCGCCGCAGCTATAGCTCCGGTCCATGTAGTCGGTGTGGCGGAACCCAATGCAGTGACCAACTTCATGGGCCAAAATAGTAGCCAAGTAGTTCGTATTTGGGTTAGAGCCAATGGCAGCTGTGTTTACCTGCACACGGTTGTAAGCATTGCCGCCCGATGGGAAGCCAGCCGAAGCCAAGTAGGTAGAACCAGCAGGAGCGGCCGTCAGCAAGATGCCATAGTTAGACGACACGCGCTGGAATCGAATCAATAAGCCCTCGGCATTATAGCGACGAATAGCTTCGTCAACGGCAGCTACATACGTAGAAGGTAGGCTGGTAGAAACGGCAATGCCAATCGTGCGGCCCGAGCCTACGCTTACCAAGTTATTGGTGCGGTACTGCTCTTCTTCGCCCACACGGAGCATTTTGTAATCGGGCTTGCTATCTAAGTCAGCATCCGTAAGCATAATGTCGCCCTCTACGAGGTAGCCATCATTTACGCGCTGAGCATTCTGAGTGCTAAGGCCTAGGTCTTGAATCTTGGATTTAACTTCTGCTGAAATTTCGTCTTTGGCGACTACTTGGTTACCATCTTCTTTTTGGCAAGAAGAAAGGGCTAATACCGAGCAGGCAAGCAGGGTAAGCGAAGAGAGGTAATTTTGGATTTTCATACAGAATGGAATGGATTTGGGTGAAAATGGGTGGGAAATGAACGGATGCGGTAAGCGGGAAATGTTCAAAAAATTCAAAAAAGCCAGGTTGTGATTTTGCATAGAAATCCCCGGCTGCTTTCCGAAAGCGGAAAAACACGATGGAAAACCAGAAAATGGATAGCCAGGTAGCTCAGTGAAGGCTACAGCCAAGAACTATGTATAAGCAGACGGTGCTTACGCAGCAGCCATCAGCGTTATACAAGCAGAAAAAACAGGGAGGGGAGGGACTGGGGGGCGAAGTTGGGCTTCGCGCCACAGGGCTAAATTAATTTGTAACCGGAGCGGCAGACAAGCCGAACAGACAACGCGCGGGCGACTCGGCCGAACTGAGGCGGTGCGCTTAGCAGAAGCAGTAAGTAAAATAGGGTCCATAGTACACCTTATATCGAGCGAGGAGTTTCGCGCGATGGTACTGTTGCCGGAAAGGTGTGGGTTGGTAGGACGGGTGAGAATCAGAATAATCTAATTCTGACTGGTTGTACGAATATATATAAATAAGGTGATGATGTGAAGAAAGAAAAATTGAAAATATTCACTGTAATATCATATGTGTCTGATAATCTGCAAGATTATTTTATAAAAAAAGTGTCAGAAGTATAATAGTCATCCTCATCAATCGGGATTTGGGGTAGCTACCACAGACACTCAGTATTTCGGTCGCAACAGCTGAACAGTAATCTGAGGGCTTTTGCCGTTCTTAGCCTATCGGGTACTGGCTTGCAGCTTTAACTAATGCAGTCATTTATTCTGGTTGATGAGAATAAAATGGCGCTCTGGTTGTTAAGGTCGCCGATATAAGATAGGTTAGTTGCTTCTGGATAGCGCCTGTTGACAGGTCCGAAAGCACGCCTTCTAAATGCCTATCTTTGTTCATAATGGTTTTCGTGCGGATGTTACTGCCGCCTCACTATATATACTTCAAGCCGTGGCTTGCACTTCATGTTCCTCCGGTGGGGGCTGTTCTACAACTGCTAAGGGCTGTGGCTCTAAGGGCAGCTGTAGCTCCGGCTGTACCCGCCTCAACGTATTCGACTGGCTTCAGGACGTAGCCCTGCCCAGCGACTTTAAAGAATTTGACATTGTAGAAATCCGCTTTAAAGGCGGCCGCAAAGAGTTCTACCGCAATAAAACCCGCTTGCCCTTGGTTACGGGCGACGCCGTGGTAGTAGAAGCTGCCGGCAACGGCTGGCACCTGGGCCACGTGTCGCTGAAGGGCGAGCTGGTGCGCCTGCAAATGCGCAAGAAAAAGGCTGAAGTAGACGCCAAAGACATGCGCAACATTTTGCGGGTGGCTACTGAGCAGGACGAAGAACGCTGGCAAGCCGTGCGCGACCTTGAAACGGGTACTATGTTTCGGGCGCGCTCGGTAGTGGAAGAGCTACGCCTTAAAATGAAGCTTTCGGATGTAGAATATCAGGCCGACCGTACCCGCGCTACCTTCTTTTACTCCGCCGAAGACCGTGTTGATTTTCGCGACCTTATCCGCCGCCTCGCCGACGAGTTTCGGGTGCGGGTAGATATGCGGCAAATCTCGCTGCGCCACGAGGCCGGTCGTCTGGGGGGCATTGGCTCCTGTGGCCGCGAGCTATGCTGCTCTACCTGGCTCACCGATTTTAAAAGCGTGAGCACCACGGCGGCCCGTTATCAGAATCTGAGCCTGAACCCAGCTAAGCTTTCGGGTCAGTGCGGACGCCTTAAATGTTGCTTGAATTACGAACTCGATACCTACCTCGACGCCCTTAAGGATATCCCGCAAGTACAGCGCCCCCTATTGACGGAAAAAGGAGAGGCCTTCTTGCAGAAAACGGACATATTCAAAAAAAGAATGTGGTTTGCTCTGCGCGGCGACAACAACTGGGTAATGCTAGACGCAGAGCGCGTGCGCGAAATTCAGGATATGAATAAGCGCGGCGAAAAACCCGAGAATCTACTGCCGCCCGTTAAGGAAGAGGAGCGCGCGCCCGAGGTTTCGGCCCATGTGGAAGGCAACCTCGACCGCCTCGACGACAAGATAAAAGGGGGCAAGCGTCCTAAGCGCCGCAAGAAGAAAGAAGGTGCAGAGGGCAGCACACCAGTGACTGCCGCGCCTGCTCGGACGGCCGTTTCAAAGTCGGCGCCTGATGCTTCCAGCGGCATTGAAGTGCCCGCGGCTTCTTCTTCCGACGAGGCCCGTCGGCCACGTGGAGCAGCTGCCCGGCCCCTCAATCGGCGCAACAACCGCTCACGTTCTGAAGGTGGCCGCACCGGGGAAGCACGCTCCGACAACAAGCGCCCAGACATTCCCCGTCCCGAGGGCAGCGTTGCGGCGCCGCGCCCCCCACGCGGCGAAAATCGCCCCCCACGCGAAGGAAGCTCTCGTCCTGCCGGTGATGCCAATGTTAATCGTGACGCCAATGTTCCGCGGGAAGCTAATGCCAACCGCGGCGGCCGCGAAAATCGCCCCCCACGGCGCGGTCCTCGACCCCCGCGCCCCGGCGGTGGCGAAGGCAACACTGGTACTACTCCTACGCCCACAGCCTCTTAAGTATGCGTTTGTTCCTCCGACTGTGGCCGGTGCTCTCGCTATTGGTGCTGGCCGCCTGCGACTCGAACCAAGTATTCGAGAAGAATGCCGACTTCGACAACTTTACCTGGACCGTGCAGGAAAAGCCTGCGTTTGAGTTCGAAATTCAGGATACTACCCAGCGCTACAACATCAGCTTTAATGTTCGCAACGCTTCCATGTACGGCTACTACAATCTGTATGTGAAGCATCAACTATTCGGTCCGGATGGCAAACCGCTATCGGCGCTGCTGCACCAAATGATTCTTATGGATCCGCAGTCGGGCGAACCCCGCGGCAAAGGCACCGGCGATATCTACGACCACCAGTTTCTGGCGCTGCGCAATCAGCAGTTTCGGCAACCCGGCACCTATAAAATTGTGCTCGAACAGTACATGCGCCAAGACCAGCTGCCCGGCATTATGGCCGTAGGAGTGCGAGTAGCGAAAGCTGAAACAAAATAGATGATCTAACAGCACGAAAAAGCCCCCCAGCCATACGCTAGGGGGCTTTTTTGTGCTTGTTCATTAGAGCCATAATGCCATGCATATGAATGGCAAGGATGCCACCAGGAAAAACAAGCCACAAAAAAATCCCGTCTCAGCAAGAGCTAAGACGGGATTCAGAGTGCAGCGTTAGCTGTCCGAAAGGACTATTGTACGATGCGCACGTTTACGGCGTTCAGGCCTTTTTTGCCTTGCTGAACCTCAAACTCTACGCGGTCAGTATCGCGGACAGGCTGCATGAGGCCGGTAGCGTGAACGAAGATGTCCTCGCCCCCGCCGTCGGGTGTGATGAAGCCAAATCCTTTGGTTTCATTGAAAAATTTTACGATACCGGTGCTCATGATAAAAGAAATGTGGTGAAGAATGGGGTAAAGATAGTGCTAATTCCGGTTTATGTTGGTCAGCTTCAGCTGCAACATTATCTGGAAGCTAAGAAAGCGTGGTAAAACGGGGGCATTATTAGTTGCCAAACGATATAAAATATGGCTTAGAATTAAATAAGACAGCGTTTTACGTCAACTTTAACTAAGAAGGAAATCTGAGAAATTACTCTTATAGCTGAGCCTAAATGCGCTCAACCTTCACGGCATTCAGTCCTTTTTTGCCTTCAATGATATCAAACGACACCCGATCATTTTCGCGAATCTCGTGAATCAGGCCTGTCTGGTGAACGAAAATTTCCTGATTGTCCTCATCCTGAACTATAAAGCCGAAGCCCTTCGACTCATTAAAGAATTTTACTTTGCCCGTTTTCATTGACAGATACTAACTAAGGTTGGGGTTAAATAATGACCAAAATTAAGGCTATTTTCTTATCCGTGTTACTAGTTGAGCTGATAAATAGCCGGGAAAGAGCAGCTTTAAAAGCATGATTGGGGTGCCCAGGGCTACAAATTGGGAAGAATAGGAATGGCTTTAATCGCCTTGTATGATAGCGCTAGCAGGGTTTGCCGGCCGCTCGCTAAAATCAACTCTGTGCTAGCGGGCGCGTATAGTTACTAGTAGCAATGCCCTAGTTTTTTCATCTTAAATAGTCCGCCCCATGAAAAACGAACCTGGAAATAAGAACGAGAATCCCATTCCTGAAGGCCTTTACACTGATTCTCATGCCGCCGCGTCGAGCGAATCGTTGGCTGCTTCGGAAATGAGTGTCGGGAAGGGCGCCGTAACAGGCGAAGAAGGCAAGGAAGAAAATAAAGAGGCCAACCCTTTAGTGATGGGACAAAATCCCGAGAGAGAACGCCTATCGGGCAACCGAACCAACTAAACTGCCAAGAAAGCGGGGCATTGACCTCAATAGCTCAACGCCGCTTGCTACCTGAACTTATGGAAAATGAACAGCCTGAACAAAACGCTAAGCTTGACCCTGAAACAGGCAATCCGCTGGCGAATAGCCGTACGCAGCCCGAAACGCCGGGCATGACGGACCACTCGTCTGCCGGGGCTCCGCTTCCCAAAACGGCTCCAGCTGCCGCTGAAAACCCTGAAGATATTAACGACCGTCCTGTACTGGACACGCCCTATATCGACCTCGCTAACGACCCAACTATAGAAGTGCCGTACGGCGGTAATTTTGGTAATAGTACTCAGCCCGTTTTTCAGGACGAGGATAGACTGGAAAATCAATTGAGCGGTCCGGGCCGCGGCGAATTTGGCCCCCAAAATGTTGGCTCAACGCAAGGCGGCTATGGCGACCAGTTCCGCGCCGATGAAGTGTACGGAGGAAAGCTGGGCACCCAGCAAGCCACCAGAGGTGGTTATGAAGGAGGAAAGCCGGAGAATAATACGGCCCCAACTGCCGCGCAATACTCAAGTGCCCCACTGCCAGATCATCCGGAGGGCAGCACGTTTGGCAATGAACCCGGTACGCCCCGCAGCGGTACCACAGTGGACAGCCACTATGAGAACGATAATGATTCGCCCCGCAGTGGTGCCGGCTTTAGCGAGGACTATGGACGTACGTCGCTAGGCGGCAGTTCAAGCAACACCTCTTCAACGGCAGGGGTAAATTTGCCCCCCAACCAACGGAATCAGACCGAGGACTATCGGCCTTCGCAGGAAGGTCACGACAGCGATGGCTTGGCTTTCCGGCCAGTGGCTACTGAGCCGCGTACTACCGAACTGGGTGGGCGTGATGAGCCCGGGCCGGCGGGTGAGCCTGAAGCTCCCACAACTAGCACCGGCTCAGCTTCCCGCACGGGCTACGTAGAGTCGGATGGGGAGCGTAGCCAGAGTGGTGATGCAGCGGAAGGTATTGGGTCGCGCGGCGGCTCTTACAATGACTCCAACGCCAACAAGAACACCGGCGGGGCATCGGCCGAAGAATCGAGGCGTGCTGAAAACAACCAGGCTCCGGTGCCTCCGCGCGCCGACGACAACAGCGACTACGGCACCACACCGCGTCGCAATGCCGGCCGCGACAACGACCCAGAACGGCAGTAAATCCGTGTCGCTTTTAGACTTTTGACTTACATTCCACACAAAAAAGCCCCCCAGACTAGTCTGGGGGGCTTTTTTGTGTGGAATGTAAATGACCGTTAGGACGCTGGCAGAAAGCAGTGCTGATTGTCGTGGGCAAACTGCTCGATAGTGTGGGGCGCGTGGCCGGTGAGCTCTTGCACGGTGGAAGTGGTATGGGCCGCGTAGCCAGCTCTGCTGATGGCGTGCAGCTCCAGCAAAGCATCAGTCAGCCAAGCGGGTAGCTGCTGAGCCATTGCCTGTCGGGCAGCAGCTTCGGGGACATCTACGTACTCAACTGCCCGACCACACGCCTTGCTGATGGCCTGCGCCACTTCCTGCCCACTGACAGCCGCCGGCCCGGTCAATGTGTAAGCCTGGCCGTGATGCTGGTTTATGTCGGCCGTCAAAATGGTGGCAGCCACGGCGGCAATATCACGCACATCGATGTACGCGACTTTTGAATCACCCAACGGTAGATAAAACTTGCCCTCATGCCGGATGGAGTGGCCGTATTGCTCCGCGAAGTTTTGCATAAAGCCCCCTGGGCGTAGGATGCAGTATGCCAGGCCGCTTTGCTCCAAATACTTCTCTACCTCGCGGTGCCAGCGCCCGAACTGTATTCCCGGTTCGGCATCGGCCCCGGCCACCGACAGCCGCACAATCTGACGTACACCCGCCTCCTTGGCAATATCGATAAACTGCTTGCTGATTGCCACCTGATCGTCGGTAACGGGCGTAATCATGAATACCCGACCCACGCCGGTTAGGGCAACGCGCAGGGTTGCGGGCTTATGAAAATCCATTTCTACCAGCTGCACGCCGGAAGTAATGTGGCTGAAACGGTCGCCCTTAATAAGGGAGTGCACGCCGGCGCGCACCGTTAGGCCCCGGTTGGCCAGGGCCAATACTGCTTCGGTGCCTACAGTGCCCGTTGCGCCAGTAACCAGAATTGTATGCGACATGTGGTAGGTGTTGAGGGGTGAAGTTGAAAGAGCAGCGAGTGACGTGCTCGTATGCTAAACGTACTGATTCCTGCTTTCAGCAGCTATTATTTCTTCACGTAAGCCGCCCGGAATATTTTTCCTTTCTCATTGCTGAGCAGAAAGTCGTGGTCGTTGATAAAAACGATGGCCTCGGCCTGTCCGGTTTGCGGAAGTGGCAAGCAACTCTTAGCTCCGTCAAAAAGCTTGGCACCCGCTGTGCGCTCAATCAGGTATGCGTAGCCGTAGCCCAGCAAGGCCACCGTACGTCCATCCGGGCTGATGTCGGCGGCAGTAATCCAGGTATTCATTTGCATGCTGTCTACCAAGCGGGCCGTATAGGTGCCGGGGCGGGCAGGCAACACATAATACTTTACCCAATTGCCCTCACCGCGGTTTTTGGTAAATAAGTGCAGGCTATCCTGATAAAAGAAAAAAGCTTCACAGTCGAAATTGCGGGCGACTTTTTTGGGTGGAAACGCTCGCTGGTCGGGATACTCAAACCGAATCGTGTCAACTTCCTTCAACTCGGGGCCGCGGAGGCGATAAATGGCCAGGTTGCGACGCTTATTCTGGTTGTTGCCAAAGTCGCCGATGTATATGTTGCCTTCTTCATCCCGTGCTAAGTCCTCCCAATCGATGTTGGTGAGCGGCGCCAAATCCAGCTCCTGGAGCTTATCGCCCTGCATGGTTACTTTGTAGAGCTTGGCCGTGTTGCCACCGTCGCCGTGGGTCCAGAGGTCGCCTTCCTCATTGGCAATTTCCAGCCCCGAGCTTTCCACTACTTTATCTTTCTGCAAGCGGCCCACCTGCTTCACTTGGTAAGTCTGGCTAATCCGGTCGAAGTCGCCGCGCCCTTTGTCGTTGGCACAGCCACAGAGCACCGTATGAAAAAAGATGAGAAGGGGAAAAAGCTTGTCGCGTAGCAATAAGGCCATGGAATGATGAGTTAGCAGAATGCCGAATGCGATGCGCCGAATACGCTTGGCGCCACGTATTGCTCATCCATACGAAAGGCAAACCCAAATAGGCGAAGCAAGGCGCAAAACATTAGCCTAGCTTCCCTCCGCTATTACCCAAGGATTTACTTAATAAAAAAGCCCCCCAAGGCAACGCTCCCGGTTAGGCGCGACTACAGACACACCGGCGATGCTAGAACCGCAGGTAAGGCTGAAGTTTCTCAAACGTTGCATCGTCGAGGATGCGGATTTTGCGCAGGTCGGTGGCTTGCTGGTAAGGGCCGTGCTGCTGCCGATACGCCACCAGCACCCGACCCAGGCGCAAACCCACATATGGGTGGTCTTTTAGCTCAGCCAGCGTGGCCTTATTTACATCAATGGCCGTAGGGGTGAAACTCGCCGCAACGAACGTGTATTTGCGCAGGCTATCCACAAGGTCGGGGGGCAAATTGAAGATCTCACTTAGCTGCTCTTCTCTAGAAAAGCCCCCCAGCCGCGCCCGATAAGTCACCACCCGGCTCGACAGTCCCCGCCCGATACCCCGAATCTGCATAAGCTGGGTTGTGTCGGCCGCGTTCAGGTCGAAAGGAGCCAGATTGGTTGGCTTGCGTGGAAACTTGCTGGCCGGAAACGCAGAGGTTCGCTCCGGATAGCGGTTTTTGGTGGCAGCGTAAGCAGTGCGAGCGGGCAACTCATCAGGCAGCAGCATATACGGTGCAAGGCGAGCGTACACGGAGTCGGGGAGACCATACGTGCGACGGATCTGGGCTTTGGCTTTAAAGCCCTGAATAACATCGCGATACTTCACCATGCGCTGAGCTACGTAGCGCGGCACCCCGCGCGCTTCCCAATCGGTGGCCGACAATGCATTTGGGTCGAACGCAGCAAGTGCTACCTGCGCTACGGGCGGCTGGGGGGCTTTTTGGCGGGGGTAGCGGTTGGCGTAGGTGCGCGGCCGACGGGTAGCAGCCAGTTCGGCGGCCAGAGCGTCAAGCTGCTGTTGGTCGGCTTTGGGATTGTAGTGCGGGAGAGCCGGCTGAAGCAACTGCGGCAACACCAGCCAGAGCACGAGTAGTAGCAATAGCACTACAAACCCGGACGTCTCGCGGCGCGAGAATCCAAAATACCGCCGCACCGCGTCGCGTAGGGCTATGTGCGGGGCTTTGCGCGGGCGCTGATGCTTAAGCACGAAGAAGGTAGAATATAACTAAAAACTGATACTAGCTACTCACGTAAATCAACCGGCGCATTTGCATAAATCAAGCCTTAAAGCGGTTGCAGTGCAATTAATTTATGATCAGCTAAGTTAAAATAGCTGAATTGCCCGCTGAGCGAGGGTATGAAGTGCGGGCTAAAAATTGGCGAAAACCGCTGTAGCCCGTATCATTACGTATTCAATTTTCGTTCTGCTGCTCACGCCCTCACCTATGCCCTCTGCCGTCATTCGCACCACTGAGTTTTTTGACCAGCTTGCCGCCACCGTGCAGGCGGTTCGTGGGGTAGTGACGCAGCGGCTGCGGCATCTGAGCGAAGATCAACTAAACCGTCGGCCTTCCCCAGATACTTGGAGTGTGGGGCAATGCCTAGAACATCTTACCATCGTGGGTGGGCATCATCTGCCGGCAGTGGTTCGTAAAATCAAGGCCGCGAGTGAGCGGGGCACCAAGCCAGCTGAGACGGTAAAATCAGGCTTTATTGGGGGGCGGCTTGTGCAGGCTATGCGCACGCCCGTTAGTCAGAAAGCCCTTAAAACGCCCCAGCGCTACGCCCCCAGCGGCAGCCGCCTGCCCCGTACGGTAGTAGAAGTATTTGGCCGTCAGCTCGATGAAATGTTGCACCTCATTGATCAGGCCAGGACCATAAACGCCAACCGCGTACGCATTCCTAATCCGCTGATTCCGCTGCTCCAATTACGCCTCACCGATGAATTTGCCTTCTTGGTAGCGCACATAGAGCGCCATATGGCGCAGGTAGAGCGCGTACTGCAAGCCACCAAGCGCCCCCAGGACGAGACAGAAAATAAGCCAGCCGAGTAAGCATTAAGGATGATGCTCGTGCTCTGGAGGGGCTGGCAACTCGGCTGCTGCGCGGGGCAATAGTGCCGTGGGCACACGCGGATAATGGTGGTGCACATGGTGAAATGCAAACGAAGCGACTACCGGTGTCCAGATCTGCGCGAGCGAAGCCGCTACCCGTGCTGCGGGGTTCTGAACAGCTAAGTGGTGCGGAATATAGGAGGCCCAGATTGGCATGGTAGCGCTCATAAAGAAGGCCACGCCCCAATATACCAACCCGACCAGGGAGCCCGCAAAAACATACAGCCCTACAAAAGCAGCCAGCAAAGCCACCGTATACATTGTCTCGATAAGCTGCTTGCGGCGGGTGTGGGGGGCAATTCTCCACGACTCACGGCGCAGCGTCAGGATATGGTAGGGGCCTTGCCACAGCACCCGCGAAAACCGCCAGTTGGCAGGCGCACCTTCTGGGTCTTCCTCCGTAAGGCAGCGACCGTGGTGACGCAAATGCGTTACCTGCATGGCGTGGCCACTTTTCAAAATAAGCAACGCGCTAAGTGCCAGTACGCGCTCATTCGCGGCTTTAGACAAGCCCAGCGCATGGTGCATGGCGTCATGCATCTGCACGAAAGCCGCCAAGCACACTGCTACTGCCAACGGGACCGCGACCCACCACCAGCCGGCCAAAGCGGCGGCTACATAAAGTGCGGCCAGCACCCACGGGCGGGCTAGTTCAATCCGGCGCTGCTGGGTGGTGAGCTGTAAGTGGGCGGCGACTTTACTCATAATAGTGATAGTTAAGTAGAGGTAATGACAAGCAGCAGATTGTGGCTAGTATGCACCGTAACGGCGCTTTATTCTCGTCTTTCCTCCCGTCGGGGCAAGGCATATGCCGGAATCCGTTCGGGGGCAATTCTTGCCAGCGGGGCTGAAACGAGCCATGGTAACCGAATAACTTTCCAAACGTCGGGTTGCGCACTTCTACCTTGATGCGGTAGCACGCGGCGGCATCATCATACCATTCCTCTACATCGGCCAGGCCGGAGAATAGCATAGGAAAGCGAAACCAGAACGGCCCCTCATAAAACCGCTGCTCCCCGGAGCGTAGTCGCAGTCCACCTCGTTCCGACACCGACAAATCGATATCCACGGCCAGATGCTGATGGGTGCCTAGGTAATCGACAATGCGGTTGCGCCCGGTGCTACGAATCATAGTTGCGTCGAAGCAGCGGGTACGCTTCGGAAAGGAGAAGCGCCGAATCCACGACACGGTTTCACGCCCAAAGGAGTCGCGGTAAGCATAGTTTTCGATGCGGAACGGCACATTCTGGCCCGCATCGGGAAACATAATATGGCGTAGCAAACCGATACGCAGGAAAGGCTGAGTATAAAACGGGCCGTGCCACACACGCTCCATAGTACCCTCGCCAATAAAAGCGCGGTGGTCGTCGCTGGCAAAAGCCAGCCGCTCCTGCATTCGCGGATGAAGCTTAGTAAACTCAGTGCCTAATTGCTGCTGGTAGATAGAGGCCATAAAGAGGGTAGAGAAAGCGAATAAATATCCGGTAGTTCGGCGTCTAGCTAGCTCAGACTGGTGCCGTGGGTGGCGGCTGGCGAAGGCAATTGCGGGCACTCGGCAAATCATTGAGGCTAAGCAGCCCTACGGCGGCCAGCACCAGCATAGAAGCGTTGAGCGTAACGGGATTAAAAGGCGCCACGAAAATGGCCGGCTGGCTAAAAATGGCCCCCAGTCCCAATACCACGAGCCCGAGCATATTCAGCCAATATACAGGCCGCAAATACCGTAGCGGCAGCAGCCAGAATAGTAAGCCAAACACGATTTCACCCACGCCCACCGCGCTTGCCACGTATCGGGCGGCTTCAGCCGTGAAGCCCGCGCCTTGCAGAATACTTAGCTCACCGGTATCCGGGTAAAGCAGCTTGGGCACTACACCCTGATATATCCAGCAAAAGCCTAAGACCAACCGAACTACTAACTGAATAATTGCTAGGCGAATAGAAGCACTTGGCTTGATGCCCTTCTCTAGCCAGAGCCGCAGACAGTCGAAGCTCCAGGCGGTAGCCCAGCCCATAAGGGGCCGAAACGCAAGTCGGTCAAGCACGCGGCCGGGTGCCCCAAAACGCGTCTGATAATCGTAGCCCGTAAGAAAGCGCAGGCCCTCCGGCGTCGGGACGTATTTCCAATAGCCAGCCCCGGTTTGGATCAGCGAAAGCCACTCATCCGACCAAAATTTAAGCACCGAAGTACGCTCGCCATTTTTCTCTTTGGTGCCAACACTTTCCCCCGACCAGCCACGCCCAAGCCAAAGCCGATGCGCGTAGCGTACAGAAACTGTTGGGGCTCAGAATCTACAGAGCGGGGCAGGTAGCGAATCTCGGTAAAGCGCAAATCCCACTGCTGATGTAAGTCGGGTTGCTGGGTATGGTCCCAGAGCGCGTCCATAGGACAGCGGATCAGGGTTTCAACGTAGATAGGCGGGTTTTTCAAAAGCGCAGGCCGGGTAGCAAACGGCTGAAGAAAGGTAGGCGAAGCGCGGCAGGAAGGCAAGGGAAATAACAGATAAGTACTGAGCGTTGGAGGCAGATAATCAGCGCTCAGCTTTGAGGTGGCACGCATGGTTGCCGAAGCAAGCGGGGGGGCTTTTTGGCGTTCAGTTTTTATTGAAAATGCCTGTGGCTGAACTGATCCGTAAAAATTATCAACTGCTTTATGGAATCAGGGCGAGTTGCGCATCAGGTTTTTACCAACTTACCCACCGCTTTCTATTCCTCTATCCCTATGCGTCTTCTTGGCTTATTATTTTTGCTGGTACTCGTCATGATTAGCCCCACTTCTACCTCGACGCCCGACCCCAAAAAATGGCGCCAGATTGACGCGTTGTTAGCCAAAGATCAAACGGCCTCGGCGGCCAAGCTCGTCGATGAGATTTACCGCCAGGCCCGGCAGCGCCAGGATACGCCGGAGTACCTGCGGGCTGTGCTGTATAAACTGCGGCTGCTGGAAGAGAAGGAGGAAGACGCGCAGGAAAAGGCAATTGCCTTGGTGGAGGCTGATCTGAAAACGGCCAAATTTCCGGCCCGGCCCATTCTGCATAGCCTGCTGGCGCAGCTCTACGCCCGGTACTACGATGAGCATCGCTACCAACTCTACGACCGCACCACCCAGGCCAGCCCCGACTCAGCTGATATTCGCACCTGGGATGCCGCCCGCCTGGGCAGCGCCGTAGTGCGCCACTACCGCGCTTCCGTGGCCGATGAGCCCCGGCGCCTGCAACAACTGACATTAAAAGAACTGGGCTACGCCGTCCGCCCAGGCGATGCGGAAGGCCAGGCGCTGCGCCCCACGCTCTATGATTTGCTGGCTCACCGAGCTGTTTCGGGCCTGGAAAACGATGAGTTCTACATTACAACGCCCGCCCAGCAGTTCGAGCTTCAGGATAAAACGCTGTTTGGCCCCGCCACCGAGTTTGCTAATTTAAAGCTGAGTGCGCCGGCCGCCGATTCACTGAACGGACAGTTTCATGCCCTACAAATACTGCAGCAGCTCACGGCTTTTCGTCTGCAAGCCAATAATCCAGCGGCCCTGGCCGACGTGGAGCTGGAACGCCTGCGCTTCGTGCACGAGCATACAGAGCTAGCTACCAACGACGAGCTATACCAGGCCGCCCTGGCCCGTAGCGCAGAATCGTTTAAAGCCCTGCCCATATCTACCCGGTTTCTGGCCGAGCAGGCTGAAAGCCTCGAAGAAAGTGAGCCAGCTCAAGCCCGAAAAATAGCCCTAGAAGCCGAAAAACGCTTTTCAAAGTCTCTTGGGGGGCAAAAAGCCTTGGCGCTCCGGCGGAAAATTGAGGCGGTGGAAGTGGCCTTCACTACGGAAGAGGTGATACTGCCAAATCAGGCGTGGCTGCTGAAGCTGGACGTGCGCAACGCCCCCAAGCTCTACGCGAAGGCGTACCGAATGAGTACTGCTTTAGCCAGCCGCCTGCGGGAGCGGCCTGAAGCATACCAAAACCAAGACTGGCAGAAAATACATGCTCGCGCCTTAAACGCTGCACCGGTAGCGGCCTGGACGCTAGCTTTGCCTGGCCCCACTGATTACGAGAGTCACTCGATACAAAATGCCGGGCCGGCGCTGCCGCTGGGGCGCTATCTGCTGGTGCTAAGCACGGCGGCCGACAATCCTACCCAAAAGCGCGCCGGCGTTACCACCGTGTTCGCAGAGCTGAGCGTGAGCGAGTTAAGCCAGCTGCGTCGTCGCGACTCTGACCAGGAAGGAGCGGAACTGCTGGTGTTGCACCGTCAAAGCGGACAAGCACTGGCTGGGGTGCAGGTAGTGCCTTTTTTTCAATACTACGACCAAGCGAGCCGCGACTACAAGCGCCGTCGCGGGGACGCGCTTACTACCTCCGCCGAAGGGCTGACTCGCATAGCGCTAGGACTCAAAACGGGGGACAATACCCAGCTGGGCGGCATTTTGCTTACTAAAGGCCGCGACTCATTGCTGGTAACGGAAGGTGGCTACTACTTCCCGCGTCGCAGCCGCAACCCCGAGCCAGAGCAGGCCGAGCGGCAGGCGTTTTTGTATACCGACCGCGCTATCTATCGTCCGGGCCAAACGCTGTACTTCAAAGGCATTCTAACCGAAAGTCTGGCCGGTAAATCCCATTTGCTAACCAAGCAGGCTGTATCGGTGCGGCTACAGGACGTGAATGGGCAAACCGTACAAACGCTGCCCTTCACCACGTCTACGTTCGGTTCATTTCACGGCTCCATCGTGCTGCCCACGGGCCTGTTGAATGGCGAAATGAGCCTGCAAACCGAATTTGGCAGCGTCAGCTTTGCGGTAGAAGACTACAAGCGGCCTACGTTTCAGGTTACATTTGAGCCAGTGCAGGGCACGCCCGTGCTGGGGCAGGAGGTAACCATGCGCGGCAAAGCCACGGCCTACGCTGGCCAACCCATCGATGGGGCTGCGGTAAGCTACCGCGTCACGCGCCGTACGCTGTGGCCTATGTTTGGCCGGGGCATTGGTGGCGGCCGGCCCGAGATGGAGATTTTGAGCGGCATAACTCAAACCGATTCGGTGGGGGGCTTTTTGGTAAAGTTTGTGGCCAAAGGCGAGGAACTTGGCAAAAATAAGAGCGGCCCGTGGGAGCCCGGCCACGTGTTTGAAATAACCGCCGACGTAACCGACGCAGCCGGCGAAACCCGTACCGGCCAGGAGCAGGTGAGCATCGGGAAGGAAGCCCTGACATTGCGCCTGGAACTGCCCGAGCTGCTGAACCGCGAAAAAATGCCCCCCATACGGCTGTTCAGCACCAACGCCGCAGGCGAAGCACAGTCTGCCCGCGGCACGCTGAGCCTCTACCGCCTCACGCCACCCGCCCGCGCCCTGCGCCCCCGGGTCTGGGAGCGGCCCGAGCGTGAAGGTCTGAGTCCGGAGGAGTTTAAACGCCTGTTTCCGCTGGATGCTTACGCCAAGGAGGACAACGACAGCACCTGGACCCGTACGCTGGTGCTAACCCAGGCATTTGATACCGAAAAATCGGTGCTCCTGCCTGCGCTGAACGCCCCAATAGCTCAGCAGCAGCCCGGTCGCTACCTGCTGGAAGCCACAGCCGCAACCAACGCAACGGGGCAGCCAGCCAAGACGGAGCAACGATTCACCCTGTATGCGTCTTCGGCCAAAACACTGCCTATTCCTACGCCTGATTGGTTTATCTCGCTGCAGGACAGCGTAGTGCCCGGCCAGCCGGCCCGTTTCCTGATAGGCAGCTCGGAAGCGGGAGCACGCGTGTTGCTGGAAGCGGAGGCTAAGGGCGAAAGCCTGCGCCGCGAATGGCTCACGCTAACGGCGGGCGAACAGCGGCTCATAGAAATTCCGGTGCCGGCTAGCCTCGGCGAAACCCAGCTCTACGTGCATACCACGCAGGTGCGCGACAATCGCCTGTACACGCACACGGCGCCGGTGCAGATAGCCACGCCGCCCATGCCGCTCGTGCTCAGCATCGCCACCTTCCGTGACAAGCTACAACCCGGCCAGCGCGAAACCTGGCGCGTTACCATCCATCAAACCAATGGGAAGCCCGCCGATGCGGAGCTGCTCGCCACGCTCTACGACCAGTCGCTGGATGCCTTCCGTCCGCATTCATTTAGGGCGCTGGAGTTTCCAAAGCCCTATCAGCCGGCTATGCTGGCGTGGCAGGGCCAGTTTGAAACGAAAGAGTCAACTGAGCTGATGAATCAGAATGTGGCAGGGCCTAATGTGCGGGACATTGCTTATCCGCATATCAATATGTGGGGTTTCGATGGAGAAGATGTGGAGCAGTATGACGTAGAGCGAAAGGCGAGTACTACTAAATTTACTCCGCCAGTGATAAAGCGCGACGAGGAAATGATGGTGACTAGTGGTAATGCAGCACCACAGATGGCAAAGATGCGTATGGCTCCACCGCCTCCGCCTAGGGATGGAAGTGCAGAAATGATGGATGAAATTCCAGATGAAGAAGTGCTTAGAGATAAGCCTCGCGAGGTAGACTTTTCGGCCATCCAAGCCCGTAAAGACTTCCGCGAAACGGCCTTCTGGCTGCCCGAACTACGCACCAATGCCCAGGGCGAAACTGTGCTGGAATTCCAGATGCCCGAAGCCGTGACGCGCTGGCAGCTGCTGGCTCTGGCCCACGACCAGCAACTGCACAGCGGCCTGCTGCGCCGGGAGCTAGTGACGCAAAAGCAGCTACAAGTAACGCCCAACGCCCCGCGCTTCTTCCGCGAAGGTGATCAACTACGGCTCACCGCCAAGCTCAGCAACCTCACCGACCAGCCCATGCAAGGCACGGCCCAGCTGTTTCTACTCGATACTCGCACCCAGCAGCCATTGGAAGGCACCGTTCTCAAAAGCGCGGCTACCCTCAACTTTGACCTGAAGGCCAACCAAAGCAACGCCCTGGCCTGGAACCTCGCCATTCCGGAAACCGCCGAAGGGCGGGTGCCGCTGGAGGCCATTACCTACCGTGTAGTGGCCCAGACAACAGCTTCGAAGCAATCCAAACGCAAAGCCAAAAAAGCCCCCCAGGCCGCCGTTTACTCCGATGGGGAGGAAAACACGCTGCCTGTGCTATCCAACCGCCTGCTCGTGACGGAAAGCCTGCCGCTGCCGATTGTGGGGCCAACTACGCGGGAGTTTGAGTTGAAAAAGCTAACCAGCACTACCTCGCCCACGCGCCGCAATTATTCGCTCACGCTGGAAATGACCCAGAACCCCGCGTGGTACGCGGTGCAGGCGCTGCCGTATTTGATGGAGTACCCATACGAGTGCTCGGAGCAAATCTTCAGTCGGCTGTACGCCAATCTTTTGGCAGCGAAAATTCTGCAAAGCAACCCGCGCCTCAAAACAACCTTAGCCGAGTGGAAGCGTGCCGCCCAGGCCGGCGACAAAGCAGCGCTGGCCAGCAAGCTGGAGCAAAACCAAGAGCTGAAGAGTCTGCTGCTGCAGGAAACGCCTTGGGTGCGCGACGCCCAGTCGGATACGGAGCGCATGCGCCGCCTCACGGAGCTGTTCGACGAGCAGCGCCTGCAAGCCGAAACTACCCGCGCTCTCACCAAGCTGGTCCAAATGCAGCAACCCAACGGCGCGTTTCCTTGGTTTGAGAAGATGCCCGACGACCGCTACATCACCCAGCTCATCGTGACCGGGTTCGGCAAGCTGAATAAGCTCGGAGCTTTCGATGCCAGCAAAAACGAGACTGGGGGGCAAATTTTGCGCAAAGCGCTTGCTTACCTCGACGAGCAGCTACAGCGCGACTACGATGTCCTGCGCAAGCAGCCAAAAATTGACCTTAAGCAAAACCACCTCGCCGACCTGCACATTCAGGCCTTATACGGCCGTAGCTTTTGGCCAAACGAGGCTGTAGCGAAGTCGGCGCAGCCAGCTTACGCTTACTATCAGCAGCAAGCCGCCACCTACTGGCCCGCCCAAACCCGCTACCTGCAAGCCCAGACGGCGCTGGCTTTGCACCGTGGCAAAATGGCCCCCACCGCCGTGCGCAACATCTTGCAGGCTCTCACCGAAAACGCACTGCACTCGCCGGAACTGGGAATGTATTGGAAAGAAGTGCGCGGCGGCTATTACTGGCGTGAGGCGCCCACCGAAACCCAGGCAACATTAATTGAAGCCTACGATGAAGTACAGAATGACCAGAAGGCAGTAGATGAAATGAAGCTTTGGCTGCTTAAGCAAAAGCAAACCCAGAACTGGGAGAGTACCCGCGCCACCGCCGATGCCTGCTACGCCCTGCTTCTGCGCGGCTCCGACTGGTTGCAGCCCGCTCAGCCCATACAGGTAACGGTAGGCGGCGCCTTGGTGCAGCCTACCACCCAACAGGCCGGCACCGGCTATTTCAAAACCACTTTCCCCAGCGCCAGCATCAAGCCGACCCAAGGAAAAGTAACTGTGAAAAAGACTGATGCTGGCGTAGCCTGGGGGGCGCTTTACTGGCAATACTTCGAGCAGCTGGATAAAATAACGCCCGCCGCCACTCCATTGCAGCTGGAGCGTCAGTTGTTTCGGGAGCGGCGCACGGCCGCTGGCCCAGTGCTCGAACCGCTCACGGTCGGTACGCCATTACGAGTAGGGGAGGTGCTGGTAGTGCGCCTGACCCTCCGCACCGACCGCACCCTAGAGTACGTGCATCTGAAAGACCAGCGCGCCGCCGGACTGGAGCTGATCAGCCAGGTATCGGGCTACCGGTATCAGGGCGGGCTGGGCTATTATGAGAGTCCGCGTGATGCCGCTACCAACTTTTTTATGGGCCAGTTACCGAAGGGAACGCACACATTTGAGTACCGACTGCGGGCAGCTCAAAGCGGTAATTTCTCGGGTGGTCTGAGCCAGATTCAGTGCCTTTACGCCCCTGAGTTTACGAGCCATTCGGCCGGCCAACGACTACATATTGGGTCTAACTAAGCTCCTTAGTAGCCCGAATTTTTTATTCCCTAAAATCGGGCTCAACAGCACTGAAAGGCCGTTTCCAGTGAGTTAAAGCCTATGCAGTCTTGTCTGGGCACCATTCAGGTCTTACTTTTGCGTCCTCTTAGCCCTTTTTAAGCTATGCTGATGCGTCAACTATATGTGCTTGCCGGGCTGCTTTTATGCAGCGCACCGGTGCTTGCCCAAGGCAAGAAAACAACCCAAATTTCAAGCTCTTCCGGTCATTTTACAGTACCCGTTACACCAGCTTTGCCCGGTGAGGAAAAGCTCTCCGCCAGGGAGCGCGTCGAGCGCGATTTGCTGATGCCGGTGCGCCGCAAACAAGCAGCCCTGACCCTGCAAGAAGCCAAGCAAGCTTCCGCTGAAATCACCGCCCGTGGCCTAGAGGCTGCCGAAGCCAACGCCGCTGAAGAAGCCAAAAAAGCCCCCCAGCCAACCGTCGCGGAGTCTCAAGCTGCCTTGCCTGTTGCTCAGCCTAAAGAGGCTCCCGCCGTCAAGCAGAAATCACCTATTAGTCATAAAAAGTTTCGGCGTCGTCGGTAGGGAGGCAACTGCCTCATCCCGACTAAGCAACCCGATAGGTTTGCACAATTCACAATCACAAAAAAGCCCCCAGAATAGATCTGGGGGCTTTTTTGTGATTGTGAATTGTGCAAAGACCTGCAGTCTAGAGCACTTTATTTAGATAATAGGCATCAGCCGCACTACCAGCCCATCGAGGCGGGGCGTAATGCGGATTTGGCAGGAAAGGCGGCTGCCGGGGCTGAGTACGGGCAGCGTTTCGAGCATATACATTTCTTCGTCGCCGGGCTCGTCGAGGGCCGGACCGGCTAGTACTTCCACATGACAGGTGGCGCATAGAGCCATGCCGCCGCAGGTAGCCTGAATATCGTAGCCGCTGGCCTTGAGTACCTCCATCAAGCTGAGGCTCATATCGGTAGGGGCCTCTATTTCGCGCCGCTGGCCGGGGGCCTCCTCCACGTATACTCGAACTTCGGTAGCGTCAGTCATTGAGTTATTAGTTGGTCGTCAGTAGTCGTATCAATATTATCAATTAAAATTGGTGCTACGCAAAAATCATTGTCATCCTGAGGCACGAAGGACCTTCTCGCATATGAACAAATCGTTCTTCGGTGAGAAGGTCCTTCGTGCCTCAGGATGACAATGATTGCTACTTACATCGTCGGTACGCCGTTCACAGTCGTGTACTTCAATACATACTTCTTATCCGGGAACATGTATTTGTAAGCACCCTGGGCCATGAGGGCAGCCTCGTGAAAACCGCACAGAATCAGCTTCAACTTGCCCGGATATGTGTTGATGTCACCAATGGCGTACACGCCCGGCACGGAGGTCGAGTAGTCCAGCGTATCTACCTGCACCGCGTCGTTATCCAAGCCTAAGTTCCACTCGCCGATGGGGCCAAGCTTCGGCGTGAGACCAAACAGCGGAATAAAGGCATCAACAGGCAGGCTCTCGGTCGTGCCGTCGTTAGCGGTGATAGTCACGGCTTCCAGGTTGTCGATGCCGTGGACGTGGGTCACGTTAGACGACAGCACCAAGCGGGCACGACCAGCTTCGTGCAAGTTTTTCACCTTCTCCGCCGAATCGGCCGCGCCGCGGAAGGTAGTGCCGCGATGCACCAGCGTTACTTCTTTGGCAATATCAGCCAAGAAAATAGTCCAGTCGAGCGCCGAGTCGCCACCGCCGGCAATCACAATGCGCTTATCGCGGAAAGTTTCGGGGTCGCGCACCATATAATATACACCGCGGCCCTGCTCAAAGCGCTCCAACTCATCGATAGCAGGCTTGCGAGGCTCAAACGAACCCAGCCCACCAGCGATAGCTACGGCTTTGCACAGAATCTCCGTGCCATCGGTAGTGAAAAGCTGAAACGAGCCGTCTTCGAGCTTCGCGAAACGCTCGACCCGCTCACCGAGGGTGAAAGTGGGGTGAAAGGGCTCAATCTGACGCATCAGGTTGCGCACCAAGTCACCAGCCAATACCTCGGGAAAACCGGGAATGTCGTAAATGGGCTTCTTCGGATAAATCTCGGTCAGTTGACCTCCCACGGCGGGCAGCGCGTCTACCACATGGCAGCGCAGCTTCAACAACCCAGCCTCAAACACCGCAAACAGCCCCACCGGGCCAGCTCCGATAATACAGATATCGGTCGAAATAGTATTCAGCATGCAATCAAGAATCAGCGAAAAACAAACAAACGGCCTTGAGCCGCCTGAATAACAAACAAAGCCCCGGAATCGTTGGGTCCGCCTTCACGAATGATACGCGGCTACTAAGTTTAAGCTTTGCGGGTGCAAAGATAAGTTCAGGCAGCCGCGTTTTTGGTATTGGGGGGCAAAATGTGCTAGGCCATGTTATTCGCTTGTCCAATCATAAGGCATTGATAACCTTGCGGACCAGAAACGAACTAAATAAAAAAGCCCCCCAGCATCATGCTGGGGGCTTTTTCGTGGTCGTGTAAGGAGTCGAACCTTAAACCTCCTGATTCGTAGTCAGGTGCTCTATCCAGTTGAGCTACACAACCATTATCCCGCTTGGGGAGCGCAAAGATAATCGCTAAAATTTCAGACGTCCAAGCCGGGGGGCGTTTTTAGCGTAAAATTTTGCTAGAAAACGCGCAAACGGCTGAGCCTCAGATTTTATTTTTCAACGGTTTTTTCGGGGTTGCGGTTCAAAGCCCGTTTTAGGGCGCGGTTGAAGAGGTAATAAAGCCCAAAAACCGATACGATAATCAGCCCAATCACTAGCAGCTTACCTGCCGTACCCGTGTCGGGGTCGCTGACGAGGCTGATCACATCCTGCGCCTTTGTACCCAGCCAATAGAAAAACAGGCTGCGCGGCAGCATGCCCACCACCGAGGCCAGCAGAAATTTGCGCCGGTCGATGCGCATCACGGCCAGCACGAACGTCATAAGGGCAAAAGGCAGCACCGGCGAGATGCGGGTAAGCACAATGAGTTGCCAGCTTTCAGTTTTCAACTCCCGCATTACCGCATCGGCTTTTGGAAAGTGACGCAGAAAGCTGAGCATACGGCCGTGGTCCAATGAACTGGCTATCTGATAGCCGACCAGCGCGGCCAGCGCGTACGCCACCACCATACCCGGCAACCCAGCCCAGCCAAAATAGAACCCCGTGACCAGCGCCACAAACGTGGTGGGCGTGAAGGCAAAGGCCATCATAAAGGCGATGACCACGAAGTAAAGCGCAGTCTGGGCGGGCGTGAGCTGCTGCAATAGCGCCTGATTGCGGTAGAGCAGGAAAGTGAGCGAAGAGCTACCCAACACCGGCAAGGCCACCAGCAAAAACATGGAAACCAGCGTAGACGCGTTTTTTTGGAAAAGCTCTTTGAGTACAGACATAGGCAATAAACAAATCGGGCCGACTGTGCGCAGCCGGCCCGAAGGTAGAACGTAAACTCTACGGTAAAGGCTACGCGCTGACCCAAGACGAAAGAAGTACATAGTAGCAGAAGCTATTCTGGGGAACGGCAGCTTGCCAAAAAATAATCGCGCAGGCCGTTTTACCTTTGAGCCCGCTTGTCCCACCCCGTATACTCTACTTTTCGCTTCGCTTTTTCTATGAAATTCGGAACCAAGACCATCCATGCCGGCGTGCATCCTGATCCTGAGACAGGGGCCATCATGACGCCTATCTACCAGACTTCTACTTATGTGCAGCGCTCGCCCGGCGACCACCGCGGCTATGAGTACTCCCGCACGCACAACCCCACCCGGACCCAGCTTCAGGACTCGCTGGCCGCTCTCGAAAATGGTAAGCACGGCTTAGCATTCGCCTCCGGTATGGCTGCCACCGACGCTATTGTGAAGCTGCTTCAGCCCGGCGACGAGGTGATTTCAACCAACGACTTGTATGGTGGCAGCTACCGCATTTTTACCAAGGTATTTGCCCCCCTGGGTATTAAATTTCACTTCGTGCCCATGCACGACATGAGCGCCGTGCGCGAGAAGGTAACTGAGCGCACCAAGCTGATTTGGGTAGAAACGCCCACCAACCCGCTGCTCAACGTGATTGATATTGCCGCCGCCGCTGCCGTAGCCAAAGAAGCTGGTGCCCTGCTGGTAGTGGATAATACCTTCGCCACGCCCTATCTGCAAACTCCTCTCGACCTGGGGGCCGACATGGTAATGCACTCGCTAACCAAGTATATGGGCGGCCACTCCGACGTGGTAATGGGGCAATCATCGTGAAGGACGACGAATTGCATGAGCGCCTGCGCTTCCTGCAAAATGCCTGCGGTGGCACGCCCGGTCCTCAAGATTGCTTCCTGTTGCTGCGCGGCATTAAAACATTGCATATCCGCATGCAGCGCCACTGCGAAAATGGTCGCGCCGTCGCAGAGTTTTTGAAAGCGCACCCCAAAGTGGAGAAAGTGTACTGGCCCGGTTTCGCTGATCATCCTAACCACGATATCGCGGTCAAGCAGATGAATGATTTCGGTGGTATGATCAGCTTCGTGCTCCAGGGCGACCGCAAGGAAGACGCCATTGCCGTGCTCGAAAAGCTGGAACTGTTTGCCCTTGCCGAGAGCCTTGGTGGTGTAGAAAGCCTCTGCGGCCACCCAGCCACCATGACTCACGCCAGCATTCCAGCCGAGGAGCGTCGCAAAGCTGGGCTCTCTGACTCACTTATCCGCCTCAGCGTAGGTATTGAGGATATTGAGGACCTGATCGAAGACTTGCGCCAGGCCATAGGCTAACGGTAGCGAAACCAAAGTAAAAGCCCGGCTGCAGAGCCGGGCTTTTTTTGTTAAAAAAATCGAGGGGTTATATATTAGAAATAAATCATTTATACTAGAGATAAAATTCAGCTACTTAAGCATTTTCGTATTCGAAGCAATGCCTCTTTTATCACCATCAACTTACACCTTACCGACTGTGGCAATCAGTCAGGATTGTTGTTGCTGATTTCACTATTAAGCTGACGCTTTCTCATTTCTTTTCGGATACCAGGTACGCAGTGTAAGCGGGTTTTAGCCGCTTGTCCGACTGCGGGATACGCCACCGTTGTGGCTGTTAGCTTACTCTGCCCCATTCTTTCAAACCTCCTCTTTCTTGTATGAAAAAATTACTACTCTTTCTGGTGTTCGTGCTAGCATGGGCGCCAGCATGGGCTCAAAATACCACAGTGACGGGTCGCGTGCTCGGTGGAAACGGCTCAGCTCAGCCGGGCGTCACGGTGCTGCAAAAAGGCACTAATAATGGCACTAGTACTGACAATGATGGCCGCTATAGCATTCAAGTGCCTTCAGATGCCGTGTTAACTTTTTCGGCTATTGGCTCGGCTACACAGCAAATCAATGTGAGCGGCCGCACTAGTATTGATGTGCGCTTGCAAGACGCTACCACCGACCTCAATGAAGTGGTAGTAACTGGTTCGCGGGCAACGGAAGGCCGATCTAATATCCTGACTACGGCCCCCGTTGATGTTATTTCGGCCCGCGAGATCAAGGCTTTTGCCCAAACAGATATTTCTCAGGTTCTCACTTACGCGGCACCTTCGTTTCAGTCGTCACGCCAAGCCATTTCCGACGGCACCGACCACGTGGATCCGGCCAGCTTGCGCGGCCTCGGCCCCGATCAGGTTCTGGTGTTGGTAAATGGTAAGCGTCGTCATAACTCAGCCCTGGTGAATATCAACGGTACCGTGGGTCGCGGCTCGGTTGGTACCGATTTGAATGTGATTCCTTTGGCTTCTATCAAGCGCGTGGAGGTGCTACGTGAGGGCGCAGCAGCCCAGTACGGATCCGACGCAATTGCTGGTGTTATCAACATTCAGCTGAAAGATGATACGACTGGTGTGTCGGCCAGTGCAACCGGCGGTCAGCACTACGAAGGGGACGGCGAAGTATTTCAGGCCGACGCCAACGTAGGTATTGGCTTGGGCGGCCGCGGCTTTTTGGATGTCAGCGGACAGTTTTTAAACCGAGGCTACACCAACCGCACCTTTGAAGATACTGCTCCACTTATGTACTTGGGTGGCAATGGAGGCAATTACCCCGGTGGAACGGCGGCCGATACAGAGCAGGAGCGGCGTGACCTGAAAGCGCAGGACGATGCCATTGTTGCGGAGCGGGATTTCAATCGCAAAAACATGCGCGTGGGCAACTCCGAGTCGCGCAACTATGGCGGCTTCGTAAACGCGGCCTATCGTCTTGGTGGAACCGTAGAAGCCTACGTGGCTGGCGGTGTTACGCATCGCACGGGTAAGGCAGCCGGTTTCTATCGTTTGCCCAATCAGCTTACCCAGAGCGACTTGACCATCTTCCCCGATGGCTTCCTGCCCTTCATTAACACTACTATCAACGACCAATCGGCTATTGTGGGGCTGCGGGCTACCGTGGGGGGCTTTTCTGCTGACTTAAGCAATACGTACGGCCGCAATGAGCTCCAATTCGATATCTCGAACACCGTAAACGCTTCGCTGCCCCAAGGCCCGGGCATCCGTAATCCAACGGAGTTTTATGCCGGTAAGCTTAACTTCAGCCAGAACACTACCAACTTAGGTTTCTCGCGCAAATTCAATGGAATAGGCCCGTTGGCGACACTGAACGTGGCTTTTGGTGGCGAGTTTCGGGTTGATCAGTTCGAGATCAGTGCGGGTGAGCCAAACTCCTATATTAACGGTGGCCGCCTGATCGGCACCACGCCTACAGCCTCAGGGTCGCAGGTATTCCCAGGCTATCAGCCGTCGGATGAAGTAGATAAGTCGCGTAATAACGTGGCAGGATATATTGATTTGGAAAGTGATATTACCGAGGATCTATTGGTGCGCCTCGCTGGCCGGGCCGAAAACTACAGCGACTTCGGCTCCAACGTAAGTGGTCAAGTAGCCGCGCGCTACAGCTTTCTCGAAGGATTAGCTCTGCGGGGCTCCTTTGGCAATGGCTTCCGGGCGCCTTCGCTCCAGCAGCGCTACTTCACGAATACCAGTACGCAGTTTGTGAGCGGTCTGCCAAACCAAGTTCTAACTGTAAACAACGACAATCCCATTGTGCGCAACAGCTTCGACGATCCTAACCAAAAAGGATTTGGAGTGGAGGGCCTAAAGCAGGAGAAATCGGTGAATTATAGCTTGGGCGTGACGGCGCGCGTGGCCCGAACCATTACCCTGACCGTGGACGCTTACCAGATTGACATTGATGACCGGATCGTATTGTCGTCGCAGTTTGTACGCGCCAACCCTACGGTAAACACGATTTTGGGAACGCTGCCCGTGAGCAGAGTGCAGTTTTTTGCAAATGCCATTGATACGCGTACACGGGGCATCGACATCGTGGCCAACGAGCGCCTGACCTTGGGCGAGAAAAGCCGCTTGGGCATTACAATAGCAGCCAACTTCACGGAGACAAAAGTGCGCAGCTTCAACAGCTCGTCTTCTACCATCAATAACGACCAAACGACTGGCACGACCAACCTGCAAAACACGCTCTTCGATCGGCAGCAGCGGACTCGTCTCGAGTCGGGCCAACCTCAAAGCAAGATTAACCTATCCGCGAACTATGGTTATGGCATCTTCGGAATCGAGGCTCGGGTGGTGCGCTTTGGTGAGATAAAATTTGCCGACGCTGACCCCGCTCGCGCTGAACTCGTTGATCAGACCTTCTCGGCCAAGTGGATTACGGACCTGACGTTAACGGCCCAGATTCTCCCGCAAGTTGGTGTCTCACTGGGCGCTAATAACTTGTTCGACGTGTACCCCGACAAGTTTCGCCTCCACCCGCGCAACAACCCCAACAACTTCTCAGTTGACCCAGCCACTAGCTTCAACTCGGGCCTCGACAACACGAACCGCAACCGCTTCGTGTATAATGCTGGTCAGTTTGGCTTCAATGGCGGTTACTACTTTGTGCGCCTCAACGTGACGCTACCTACCAAATAACTATCGTCATTCGCTTTAATAACAAAAAAGCCCCCAGATACTATCTGGGGGCTTTTTTTACTGTTAAGCTGTTCTATTTAGTTAGCTGTGGCGCGCTGGTGTTAGAGTCCAGTATCTGGAATAGCTCGTCCAGCTTAGGCGTGAGGATAATCTCAGTGCGGCGATTCTTTTGGCGAGCTACGGGCGTTTTAGCCACATCTACCGGCACGTACTTCGAGCGACCCGAGGCCGTTACGCGCTCCGGCGTAACACCGTTGGTAGTCAGTAAACGCGCAATTTCAGTAGCTCGCAGCACGCTCAGGTCCCAGTTGTCCTGCATACCGGCGGTACCTTTGCTGATCGGTACATCGTCGGTGTGGCCTTCCACTACTACGTTCACGTCGCGCTGCTCTTGGAGCACGGCTGCTAGTTTCTTGAGCGCATCCTGGCCTTTAGGATCCACTTTGGTAGAGCCTGATTTGAACAGTAGCTGCTCGGATAGCGACACGTACACTTTGCCATCCTTGAGCTGCACTTGTAGGTCGCTGTCGTTGAAGCTAAGCAAGGCTTTGCTCACTTTGGCGCGCAGGTCGTTTACAGCTTTATCCTTCTCGGCCAAGGCTTGCTGGAGCTCAGCTAGCCGAGCTTCGCGGGTTTTCAGGTCGGCGGTCAGCTTATCGATTTCCGTCTGGCTTTTGCCTAGTTCCGCCTCGCGGCGAGCCAAGTCCTGAGCTACTTTGCTGTAGTCCGCTGATTTGTCGGCTAGGGCGCGGTCGGTGTTTTTGAGCAGCTTTTCAAAGCTGCTGTTTAGCTCGCCGTACAAGTTTTGGGTTTTGCGCAGCACGTTGCCCGTCTGGGTCGAGTCAGCTACCAGGCGCTTATTATCGAGGCGAAGCTGGGCAAGTTCGTCGCTGGCTTTCTTTAATTCGGCTACGGCTTGGCGCTGCTGGCGCTCCAGGTCGGCTTTGGCTTGCTCGGTGGCCGTTTGGCGGGCGCGCAGGTCATCGTATTTTTTGGAGGCAACGCAGCCGGGCAGCAACGTGGCGGCCGTCAGGCACAGCGTCCCGAGAAAGAGCGTAGAAGTTTTTTTCACAATAGAACGGTGCTTAACAAAGAGTTGGGGGGCAAATTTAACTGCGTGCAACACCCCGCAGCAAGGTAACCATGCCTAGCCCCAACTTCCAACCATTCATCCTTCTGAAGAGATTTTCGACCTATATTTGCCCCCCATAGTTTCCCGCTCCCGTCTCACCCAAAAAACCGCGCATGGCCTCTTATTCTGATCACAGCGCCGACACGCAGGCGTTGCTTCAGCACGAGTGCAAGACGATTGATAAAGGCTTGCTGCACCAGCCCGGCCCCGATTTTCTGGACCGTTGCTTTGTGCCTTCCAATCGGACGCCGCAGGTGCTTCGCTCGCTGGGGCAGCTGTATAATCATGGGCGGTTGAGCGGAACGGGTTATATGTCGATTTTGCCCGTCGATCAGGGAATTGAGCATACTGCCGGTGCCTCTTTTGGCCCGAACCCGATGTATTTCGACCCCGAAAATATCATCAAGTTGGCCGTGGAAGGCGGCTGTAATGCAGTAGCTACCACCTTCGGTACCTTTGGAACGGTGGCCCGGAAATATGCCCACAAGATTCCTTTTCTAGTTAAAATAAACCACAACGAGCTCCTAACGTACCCCAATAAGTTCGACCAGATTATGTTTGGGTCGGTGGAAGAAGCCTGGAACCTAGGCGCTACGGCTGTGGGAGCAACAATTTATTTTGGCTCGGAAGAGTCGAACCGGCAGATTATAGAGGTGAGCCAGGCGTTTGAGCGGGCGCATGAGCTGGGTATGGCCACGGTGCTGTGGTGCTATACCCGCAACAACGCCTTCAAAACCGCTGACAAAGATTACCACGTCTCCACTGATCTGACTGCGCAGGCTAATCACTTGGGCGTCACAATTCAAGCGGATATTATCAAGCAGAAGCTGCCCGAAAACAACGGCGGTTTCCGCGACCTAAAATTTGGCAAAACCCACAAGGCCATGTACGAGAGCTTGTCGTCGGATAACCCGATTGATCTGACTCGCTACCAAGTGGCCAACTGCTACATGGGCCGCATCGGTCTGATCAACTCTGGCGGTGAAAGTCTCGGCGCCGGCGACTTAGAGCAAGCTGTTAAAACGGCTATTGTGAATAAGCGCGCTGGTGGGCAAGGACTTATTTCGGGTCGTAAGGCTTTCCAGCGCCCGTTCGCCGAAGGTGTACAATTGCTCAACGCCATCCAGGACGTGTACCTAGACGGCGATGTGACAATTGCTTAGCGTTTCATAGAGAAGGAAAACGGATGAATGAGGAACTAGCTTTTGAACGTTCTTTTTGTTTAAAATCGCCCCCATTTTCTGATTCTCCCTTCTTTACCCCTCATTTCTCATTATAGAAAGTATGTCCTGGTTTAAGCGCGTAGAGAAAGGCATCGTCACCCCGACGGAGCATAAGAAGGAGACCCCGGACGGCTTGTGGTACAAGTGTCCGGAGTGCAAAACCGTGTCGCCCATGGTAGAGCACAAGCGCCGGCAGTATACCTGCGCCAAGTGCAACCACCACGCCCGCATCGATTCGGCCGAGTATTTCGAGGTTCTGTTCGATAATAATCAGTTCACTGAACTTGACGCCGAGCTGTCCTCCGCCGATCCACTACACTTTGTGGATACCAAAGGCTATCCGCAGCGTATTGTAGCCACTCAGCAGCAAACTGGGCTGCGCGATGCTGTGCGCACAGCACACGGCCAGCTCAATGGCCTCGATCTGGTGGTGGCTTGCATGGACTTTAAATTTATTGGCGGCTCAATGGGCTCAGTGGTAGGGGAGAAGATAGCCCGCGCCATCGACTACGCCCGCCAGCACCGCATCCCTTTCCTGATGATTTCAAAATCGGGTGGGGCAAGGATGATGGAAGCCGGCTATTCGCTGATGCAGATGGCCAAAACCTCGGCCAAACTCGCTATGCTATCCGAGGCCGGCATACCCTACGTTTCTTTGCTCACTGATCCAACTACGGGTGGCGTTACGGCTTCCTACGCTATGCTGGGCGACTTCAATATTTCGGAGCCCGGCGCGCTGATTGGCTTTGCCGGTCCGCGGGTTATCAAGGAAACCATTGGTAAAGATTTGCCTAAGGACTTTCAGAGCGCTGAGTTCGTGCTGGAGCACGGCTTCCTCGACTTCATCGTAGACCGCAAGAACCTCAAAGCGCAGCTTACCGATCTGCTTACTATGCTGCGTCCCGCGCCTGAGGTACTGATAGAAGCGCTGCCTTTACAACATAGCCTCCGAACAGCTGGCACTGCCTGAAGCTGAAGACCATAACATCAAAAAAGCCCCCCAGATGCGTAAGAACATTATCTGGGGGGCTTTTTTAGTTGCCAAACCTGATCAAGGAGTTCCAGCAAGGTTTTTGATAGCACTAGTAATATATTCCACGAACTTTTTCAGTCGAAATGCAGTAAGCAGCACTGAAATCATCGATTACCCATTTAATTTCTGTTTCACTAAGTACACTCTCCCATGAAATCCTCCAACTCAATTCTTTCTCTTTTTCTGGCCTTCACCCTGTTCTTAGGCTCTTGCGCTACGTCGCAGCAGGGCACGGCTACCGGCCCCGATACGTCGGCTAACGGCACAGGCCCCCGTAAGACTGGTACCAGCCGTACGGTGAAGGGTGGTGCCATTGGTGCTGGTGCTGGTGCCGTAACAGGTGCTGTGCTAGGGCGTGTGATTGGTGGTAAGTCGGGTACGGCAGCGGGCGCTATTATTGGTGCAGCCGTGGGCGGTACGGGCGGTGCTCTTATCGGCCGTCGTATGGACAAGCAAGCCGAGGAACTGCAGCGCGATATGCAGAACGCCAAAGTTGAGCGCGTAGGAGAAGGCATCAAAATTACCTTCGACTCCGGTATCCTCTTCGATACGAACGCTGCAACGCTGCGTCAGGCTTCGATGACAGAAATCGACAAAATGGCTGCTACGCTACAGAAGTATCCAGACACCAACATCTTGGTGGAAGGCCACACGGATGCTAGTGGTTCGGACGCTATCAACCAGCCGCTCTCCGAGCGCCGGGCGCAGGCAGTAGCTAACTACACTACTTCTAAAGGTGTAGATGCTTCGCGCATCCAGACCAAGGGCTATGGCTCGTCGCAGCCAATTGCTGATAACACCACCGAAGCCGGTAAGCAGGCTAACCGTCGGGTAGAAATTGCCATCTACGCCAACGAAAAGATGAAGAAAGCCGCCGAAGAAGGCCGCCTATAAGCGCCACGCTTTAGCTGTAAATTGTAGAAAGGCCGCCCATTAGGGTGGCCTTTTTTGCGTAATAGGTAAGCTGAACTGTACATGATATTGTCGCAGCTATTTTGGGCTAACCTAAACAGCCTGATTATCGTTTACCGCTCAGATTATCACCGATTTGATCGGACCACCTAACGAGAAAAATCATGAAAACTCTTCGCGTGTATTTTGCTGTGGCTGCGGCCATGCTGTTTTTAGGAAGTAATACTGCTCTGGCCCAAAGCGACACTCAGCCCGTAAAAAAAGGCTGGAGCCGTAAAGGCAAGGGCGCCGTTATTGGCGCCGGTACGGGGGCTGCGGCAGGTGCTATCATCGCCGGTAAAGGCGACCGGGGCAAGGGCGCCGTTATTGGTGCTGGCGCAGGTGCCGTAAGTGGCGCCTTAATTGGTAAGCGGCGCGACAAGAAGAAGGACCCCGTCCGGCACCGGGAGTACACGAAGAAAGACTAGTTAGACCTTGCCAATTGGTTGTTCTAACAAAAGGCTGCCCCGATGAAGGGCAGCCTTTTTAGTTTCTACCAAAATTAACTCAACTATATTCGCTTCAGAAAAAGCCCTTTACGAGTGCGTAAGGGTACTTTTTTGTGGGTGAATAGGATAGGAGCAGGAGTTTGGCAAGGTGGTTGCCTTTCATCTAGCCATGGAAGGTAATTTATTCCAAACCCTTAACCAGCCTTTTACCAACGAATACCAAAACAAACCCCTTTACATTACATCATGAAAACTTCCCGTTCGTACATCGCCTTTATACTAGCCCTGTTGCTGTTAGGGGGCAATTTCGCCCAAGCCCAAGACACGACCACCAAGAAGCCAATGAGCAAAACCGCTAAAGGCGGTCTGATTGGTGCTGGTGCTGGTGCCGTAGCTGGCGGCGTACTGGGCCGCGTGCTTGGTGGCAAAAACAGCACCGCTGGTGGTGCTATTATCGGTGCAGCCGTAGGTGGTGCCGGTGGTGCCCTCATTGGCCGCCGCATGGATAAGCAAGCTGCTGAACTGAAGCGCGAAATGGCCGGTGCCAAGGTAGAGCGCGTAGGAGAAGGCATCAAAATTACGTTCGACTCCGGTATCCTGTTCGCTAAGAACTCGTCTAACCTGACTTCTACTGCTCAAAGCAATATCGCTGAGCTGGCTGCTACGCTGAAAAAGTACGGCGACACCAACGTACTAATCGAAGGCCACACCGACACGAGCGGTAACGACGCCATCAACGATCCTTTGTCGCAGCGTCGGGCCCAAGCAGTTGCTAACTATGCTCAGAGCCAAGGTGTAGACGCTTCGCGCTTCCAGACCAAGGGTTACGGTTCGCGTCAGCCTATCGCTGACAACTCGACTGAGGCTGGCCGCACGGCTAACCGTCGCGTAGAAGTAGCCATTTATGCCAACGAAAAGCTGAAGAAAGCTGCTGAGCGCGGCACCATCTAAGCTTCGCTGATAGATTCCAAAAAGCCCCCCAGAAACTTTCTGGGGGGCTTTTTTGTGCGCGTATGCATCAATATGCCAGCGGGTGCGCAACCTCAGGTTAGCCCAACCGGTACAACCGGCTATGCCAACTACCTACGAGTCGCCAGCCGCTGAGAAAACGCGTGAGAACCATGCAATTCTAAATGGGTTTTATCCGCCGCTGACGTTGGAAACCCCGCGCCGCTCGCCCATGCGCGAGCTGATATCTACGCTGTTATCGCATCGGACTACCCACCACGATGAGGAGCTAGCCTACGATCGGATGCTGGAGGCGTTCGGGGATTGGGAAGGCGTGATGGCTGCGCCGACGGCCGAGTTGGCCCACGCCGTCCGTACCACGCGCTGGCCCGATACCCAAGCCCCACGCATTCAAGAGATATTGCGCCGAATCAAGGCTGAACATGGCGAGATTACGCTGGACTTTCTGGCAGATTGGCCTACTAAAAAAGGGCTGGCTTGGCTGATGGACATGCCGGGCATTGGTCTAAAAACGGCTTCGCTGGTCCTGCTTTTTAACTTTCATAAGCCTGTGCTGCCCGTGGATACGCACGTGCACCGCATTGCTCAGCGCGTCGGCATGATTCCGCCGAAAGCCTCCGCCGACAAAGCACACCAATTATTACTAGCCCAACTGCCTGCCGATGCGCTGGTGTTACTCAACTTTCACAAGCACAACTACTGGCACGGCCAAAAGATCTGCCTGTTTCTGAAGCCCGATTGCCCAAAATGCCCCCTAAAAGGCTTTTGCAACTACTACCAGGAGCATTACGGCCCCGCTACGCCTGAGGCAATGGCTGCCACGCCCAAGCGCTGGGAAGAAGCCTGGGGCAAGCTGCCGCATTAGTCGTCGTTCATAATGGGCTACCTTTGCCACTATGCGCCTCGTTCGACATCCGGTACTCTGTAATTATTACGTCACCTACCGGTGTAATGCACGCTGCTCATTCTGCGATATCTGGGAAAAACCATCGCCCTATATTCAGTTAGAGGATGTAGCCCAAAACCTACGCGATCTGCAGCGTTTAGGCGTAAACGTGGTGGACTTCACGGGGGGCGAGCCGCTATTGCACCGCCAGATTCATGAGTTTGTGGGCCTCGCTCACGACATGGGCTTTATCACTACGCTTACTACCAATTGCCTGCTTTATCCGAAATACGCGGAGCGGCTGCGGGGCAAGGTGGATATGCTACATTTCTCGCTCGACTCGTCGGAGAAGGAAGTGCATGATAAAGGCCGTGGTGTCGCCTGCTTTGATTTTGTGCTGGAAAGCATCCGGGTAGCCAAAGAACTAGGGGAGCGCCCGGATATCCTCTTCACTGTATTTCGAGAAAATCTAGCTCAGCTAGAGGCCGTGTACCGCGACATTACCCAGCCCAATGGCCTTGTCCTCATCATCAATCCGGCCTTTGAGTACAACAGCGTAGCCACCGGCGAACAGCTGACTACCGCCGAGCTGGACTATCTGTCGGCTTTCGGGCGGCGAAAAGGCGTTTATCTCAACGAAGCGTTTATTCAGCTGCGCAAAGATGGCGGCAACCACGTGTCCAAACCGGTATGCCGGGCCGCCAGCACGACATTGGTTATTTCGCCTAGCAACGAGCTGGTACTACCTTGTTATCACCTTGGGGAGAAGAAATTCCCGATTAATGGGCAGCTCTATGAGTTGTATCAGTCGGGGGAAGTGCAGCAGCTAGCGGCGCTGGAAGGCCGCTTGCCCGCTTGCGAAGGCTGTACCATTAACTGCTACATGCAGCCCAGCTTCGCGGTGGAGACTAGCAAGTATTTCTGGCAGGCCCTGCCTAGCACGTTCAGATACAACTTAGCGAAAGGTACTTGGAAGCGAATGCTCGCTCGTTAATGCACCTGCTCAGGTCGTAGCTGCACCATAAACTGACGCAGGGCCTCGGGCTGCTGTGTGCCAAGTAAGATCCGGTCGCCGTTGTGCAGTTCTAGCTGCAAGCCATAGGAGCCAGCAACGTTGTAAGCATAGTTTGACGTAGAGAGGCCTCGAATCCCCCAGCCGCCATATTCGCCCAGGGGGGAATATTTGCGTACATGGGCACTTTTTACTTCTACCCAAGTTACTCGGCGCCAACTCATTGGATAGAGGCGATAGGAAATGCCTTCTTTATCAAAGTGTGTTTCTAGCCGCAAAAGGGCAAAAACACCCATGGTGAGGATAGCGGGCACCACTAACACTAGCCACTTCAAACCGGTTGGGGCCTGCACCCGATCGACCATAAAGAAGGAAACTAAGCCTAAGGCAAGCGGAATGGCTAGGGCGAGCCACCACCAAGGCCGCCAAAACTCCTGACGTTCGGTAAAAAGGGCGGGCAGGATAGGGGCGTTGGTGGATGGCATGATGAATAGATAAGTAGGCGTCGAATCGGGCCTTAATATTAGACTTTCTTTGTTAATCTTTTAAGCCATTCATCCTACGTATGTCCGCTCTGATTTTGCCCGTAAATAGAATTGCTCCCCAGCTTGGCGCCAATTGTTTTGTAGCCGAGAATGCCACAATTGTGGGCGATGTGATGCTGGGAAATGATTGTACCGTGTGGTTCAATACCGTGCTACGAGGCGACGTGAATAGCATCCGTATCGGCGACAAGACAAATATTCAGGATGGCGCCGTTATCCATTGCACTTATCAGAAGGCAGCCACCACAATTGGGGCGCGGGTGAGCATCGGCCACCGGGCCATTGTGCACGGCTGCACCGTGGAAGACGATGTGCTCATTGGCATGGGGGCCATCGTAATGGACCATGCGGTAGTGGGCGCGGGCTGTATTGTGGCGGCGGGCGCAGTGGTGCTAGAAAATACGCAGTGCGAGCCTGGCTATCTGTACGCTGGGATTCCGGCCCGCAAAATCAAGCCCGTAAGCGAGGAGCAACGCGCCATGATTGCCCGCACCGCCGATAACTATGTGCTGTACGCTAGCTGGTTTCAGCAATAGCCCTATACACTACAAAAAAGCCCCCAGAATATTTCTGGGGGCTTTTTTATGATCCTAACGGGAAGCTGATAGCTTACAAGTTCAGTGCTTCGTCGGCCTCTGCCTCACGCTCGGCGGTGGTAATTACCCGAAGCTGCACTAGCTCCACGGCGCGGCGGGAGCGCTTCAACACCCGGAATTCGTAGTTATCGACAACGGCCACGTCGTTTACTTCCGGGATGTTGCCATAAATCATATTGAGCAGGCCGCCCACGGTTTCGTAGTCGTCACCTTCGGGCAGCGGATAGGGCAAGTACTCGTTGGCATCCGAAATGGCGGTGGAGGTATTCACCCGGTACTCATCGGCCGATACTTTCTCTACCACGGGCACTTCGTTATCGTACTCGTCCTGAATTTCGCCTACTAGCTCTTCGATAATATCCTCGATGGTGACGATACCCGACACGCCACCAAACTCGTCGGAGACGATGGCGATGTGCATGTGCTTGCGCTGAAACTGGCGCAGCAGGCGGTTAATTTTCTTGGTTTCCGGCACGAAGTAAGCCGGCCGCATGATTTTGGCTAGCTCTACCGACTCATTCCGCCGAATCAGCTGAAGCAAGTCCTTCACGTAAAGAATACCCACGATATTATCGATGGAGCCCTCGTACACCGGAATGCGCGAATAGCCCTCACTGTACACGGTTTCGAGTACCTGGTCCTGGGGGCATTTATGTCGATGGCGGCAATTTTGGTGCGGGGCACCATGATTTGCTTCACCATCCGATCATTAAACTGAAAGACATTTTCAATTAGCTCGTGCTCCGAATCCTGAATCTCGCCGCTTTGCTTGCTCTGATCGAGTAGCATGCGAAGCTCTTCGGCCGTATGAACTTCCGAGCCGTGAATGGGCGTAATGCCAACGCTTTTCAGGAAGAAGTTGGAAAGCCCGTTCAGTACCCAGATAAAAGGCCGGAATACGAAGTAGAAGAACTGCATTGGCAGCGCCACAAAGAGGCTGACCGACTCGGGCCGCTGAATAGCGAGCGACTTCGGGGCCAATTCGCCAAACACGATGTGCAGTACCGTAATCACGGCAAAGGACGTGGGTAGCGCGATGCGATGCGCTAATTCAGGGTCGGCCTGAAAGCCAACCGCGTCCATGAAAGCGATAATGATTTGGGAAACAACGCTTTCACCGATCCAGCCTAAGCCAAGGGAGGCCAAGGTGATACCGAGCTGAGTGGCCGAGAGATACGCATCCAGGTGCGCTAGGATGCCCTGCGTTACCTTCGCAAAGCGGTTGCCCTCCTGCGCCCGGATGTCTATCTGCGAGGCGCGTACTTTGACAATAGCAAATTCGGCTGCTACGAAAAACCCATTCGCTAACACTAGCAAAATGGTAAAAAGAATATTTAAGGCCATAGTGTCGGAAACTTCGGCTCACGCGGCCAAGTCTCCTATATAACTACAAAAGTACGAGATTCTGTCCAAGCGGTTCGGGCTCTGGTCATATTAGTGCCTGGGGGGCGAAATCAAGCGGTATAAATGTCGTGCGCAACCTCTATCCGCGAAAGTGTGACACTTCCTACCGAACTTTGTTTGCCTTCGAACTGATTATCATCTTATGCTGCCCCAACGAATCCTGCTCTCTTTGCTCCTCCTCCTGCTCGCCGGCGCGAGTTCGATGGCTCAAGTGCTCACGCCTACGAAGCTTTCTACGGCAGTGAGCCAACCGACCGCCAAAGTGGGCGATGAGATAGAGCTAATCGTGAATGCGAAGATGAGCGACACCTGGCACCTCTACGCCACTGATTTTGACCCCGACCTAGGCCCGACGGTGTTCGCGTTCACCTTCCCGAAAAGCGCAGCCTATGCGGTAGTTGGCAAACCAAAATCAGTAGGCTCTAAAAAGAAGTACGACGAAACGTTTGGCGGCGACATCACTTACTTTGAAAAGACCGGCCAGATTCGGCAACGCATTAAGCTCTTACAACCCGGCCCGCTTACCGTTAAGGCTGAGGTAGAGTACCAAACCTGTACCGACGTAGACGGCCGCTGCATTCCCGGCGATGAAACGCTCACTTTTGGTCCGATTGAAGTTGCTGCCGCCGCCGGTACTGGTGCTGTAGTGCCTCCAGCCAACAATCAATCTGCTACCTCATCTGCCTCTGCCGGGCTGAATGCGGGGGGCAAAACGCTCTCCACTTCAACCGTTGCGCCAACTCAGCCAGAGCCAGCCGCGGACTTGTCGCCTACACCGCCTGCTACGGAAGCCCAAGCAGCGGTGGTAGCACCAGCAGCTTCCGTAACTACTGCCTCTGTAGGCGCTGCGGCTCCCGCTACCGATGCTTCCGGCACGGGTAGTATGTGGGGGTTTGGCGTGTTGGCCTTCTTCTCCGGATTAGCAGCCCTTATCACGCCCTGCGTATTTCCCATGGTGCCCATGACGGTATCTTTCTTCACCGGCGGCACCGACAGCCGGGCGCGGGGCATCATGAAAGCCTTGGTTTATGGCTTGTCCATCATTCTGATTTACACCATCATTGGTGTTATCGTAGCACGCTTACTAGGTGAGGACGGTCCCAATTTTATGGCAACTCACTGGCTGCCTAACCTGATATTCTTTGCAGTTTTCGTAATCTTCGGCCTCTCCTTTCTTGGGCTATTCGAGATTACGCTGCCCAATGCGCTCGTGAATAAAGCCGATGCTCAGGCCGATAAAGGCGGCTGGTTGGGCGTGTTCTTTATGGCTTTCACATTGGTGCTAGTGTCGTTTTCGTGCACGGGTCCCATTGTAGCTACTGTGTTGGGTTTGGCGGCGCGTGGTGAAACCATTATGCCGGTAGTTGGCATGTTTGGGTTTTCGTTGGCCTTCGCCTTGCCGTTTACCCTGTTCGCCATCTTTCCATCCTGGCTCAAAAGCCTACCGCGTTCCGGCGGCTGGTTGAATACGGTAAAAGTAGTGTTGGGCTTTGTGGAGCTTATGCTAGCTCTCAAATTCTTGAGCATGGCCGACTTGGCGTATCACTGGGGCCTGCTCAACCGCGACGTGTACCTCGTGCTCTGGATTGTGCTTTCGGCGTTGCTGGGGCTGTATTTGCTAGGCAAGTTCAAACTATCCCACGACAGCGAAATCACCCATTTAAGTGTGCCGCGTTTGCTGCTGGCCATTCTGGCGTTCAGCTTCATGACTTATCTGGTGCCTGGCTTATTTGGCGCCCCCTTGCCGCTCTTGGCCGGCTACTTACCACCTCAGTCGAATCGCGACTTCACGCTGGCAGCGTCGGGGGGCAATTCTGTAGCTCCACTAGCCACTACCGCTGCCAACAAGATTTGTGAAACGCCTCTTTACGGCGACTTCCTGGAATTGCCCCACGGATTAACCGGCTTTTTCGACTTAGAGCAGGCGAAGCGTTGCGCCATCGCCCAAAAGAAACCCATCTTCATCGATTTCACAGGCCACGCTTGCGTCAATTGCCGCAAAATGGAAGCTACCGTTTGGAACGACCCGCAAGTACTCAAGCGCCTCCGCGAAGACTTTATCGTGGTAGCGCTGTACGTAGACGATAAAAAGGAACTACCCAAAAACGAATGGTACACTTCCCGGCGCGACAACAAGAAGAAAAACACGCTGGGTAAGCAAAACGCCGACTTCCAAATAGTAGAGTACGGCGTAAATGCTCAGCCTTACTATGTATTACTCAACGCCGAAGCCGGCAACCGTCCCTTGGTAGCGCCTGTCGCGTATGAGCCTGATGTAGCCGATTTCCTGAAGTTTCTGGATGCCGGCCTAGCCCAATATCGTCGCCAAACCCAGCCAATGGCCGCGCGGTAAAAGGTAAGCTGATTCATCAAAAAGCCCCCAGAAGTACTTCTGGGGGGCTTTTTGATGAAGCTAAAGTTGGAATAAGTCGTCTGGAAGGGGAATAAAAAAGGCTGCACCCACCCAGATGCAGCCTCTCAATTAAGAACGTACCCACCCAGATACGTCCCGGTACTTCCCTTCCCACTTGTAATCCCCAATCAGCTGTAGAAGAAGGGCTCGAACCTTCACAGAGTAGTTAGCCGGCCGCCGGACCAGTTTTTCCCGAATCTCTACCCCGAGAGAGGAGGGCATGTCTACCAATTCCATCATCCTACAAGATGCTCAACCACCTTTCGTGTTTGATTATGACAAATGTAGTAGAACCTTCCGAAAAGTAAAAATATGGTAAGCTTTATCGATAAAATTTACAGTATTTTTAATAAATGATTAGATTTGTTGCAATCTAATAAATGAAAGACCGCAAAAATGGCCCGTGATTACGAACTTGACGATGTAGACCGCAAGATTCTCGCTCTACTCATCGCTGACGCGAAAATGCCCTACACTGAAATTGCCCGCAAAGTGCATGTGTCCGGCGGCACGGTGCACGTGCGCATGGCCCGCATGGAGGAGCTAGGTATTGTGCTCGGCTCCACGCTCCGCGTTGATTATCAGAAGCTAGGCTATGGGGTAAGCGCTTTTCTAGGGATTTACCTTACTAAAAGCTCCGTGTCGGATAGCGTGGCGAAGCTGCTCAGTAAGATCCCAGAGGTTATTAGCATTCACTACACCACCGGCAACTACGGCTTCTTTGCCCGCATTGTGTGCCGCGATACGCAGCACCTGCGCGATGTGCTCCACGACCAAATTCAATTGATTGAAGGCATTGAGCGAACCGAGACGCTTATTTCTCTGGAGGAAAATCTGAATCGCTCTATTCAACTCCTTTAAGCTCACTGCTGCTCCTAAAGGTGCTGTTAAGTACAGATAAGAGTTGAATTGGATTGATCCTTGCGCCACGACCCTACTTAGCTATTGATAACGACTCTATTTGTCACTTCACCGCGATCCGTGTGTATGAAAGTCCTCCTGGTTGCTGTGTTTCTGACCGCTTGGATAGGGCTGCCGGTGCACACACAGGCACAAACGTTGCCGGCTGTTTACCTGAATGCCCGCGACCAGGAAACCGTACCCGACAGCGCCACCCACTACCGGGTGGTAGACTTGCTAAGTGATACTGAATTTGGCGTGCGCGAGTACTCGCTGGCGGGTACGTTGCTGCTGCGTGGCACGCTCAGCGCCATTGAGCCGCCAGTTCGCAATGGCGTCTTTACGTGGCTTTATCCCACAGGCGCCAAAGCCAGTGAAGTACAGTTTCGTGATAACAAAGCCCAGGGGCTGTTTGTAGCCTGGTACGAAGATGGGCGCGTACGCAGTCGGGGAGAGTATGAACTTGGCGAGCGTGTGGGGCCGTGGCTGAGCGTACACCGAAATGGGCATAAACGCTCGGAAGGCAGCTACGAAAAAGGGGAGCCGCACGGCGAATGGCGTTACTACCACGACAACGGCCAACTAAGCGCCATTGAACGTCTATACACGGGCCGTACCCTTAGCCTGACCTATTATCTACCAGATGGAGCGCTCATAACTGGCGCCTCTCAGAAGCGGCAGCCACCAGAGTTTCCGGGTGGAGAAGCTGCCTTGCTGCGCCATATCGCCCAGGCTACAGTGTATCCTAAAGAAGCTCGCCGACGCAATCTGACCGGACAGGTATTCGTGAATTACACTGTGGGCGAAGATGGCCACGTGGGAGATGTGCACGTAGTACGTGGCTTGTCGCCCGAACTCGACAACGAAGCCCGGCGCGTAATAACCAACTTACCTGCCTTCCGACCGGGCCGCGAGTACAATTTGCCCACTGCCATGACGTTTACGCTTGCCATCAACTTCACGCCTAACTTTACGTTGTTCGGCAACGCTCTGCCGCCCCAAGGACCGCCTAGTGAAGCGCGTGCCAGCAACCCCGACACAAATTTTTAAATACGTGTAAGGAGAATAAAAAAGCCCCCCAAACTAAGTCTGGGGGCTTTTTATATAATAAAGGGGGCGCTTTAAGCTACAGTTACCTGAGCGTCTAGCTTTTGGGCCAACACGTGCTTCGGCACGGCACCTACTTGCTTATCTACGATCTGGCCGTTTTTGAATACGAGCAGCGTCGGAATGCTGCGAATGCCAAACTTAGCGGAGGTTTGCGGATTCGAATCAACGTCGACCTTGCCTATAATAACGCGGCCCTCGTATTCGCCGGCCAACTCCTCCACTACGGGACCCACCATGCGGCACGGACCGCACCACTCGGCCCAGAAATCCACGAGCACGGGCTTATCAGAGTTGATTATTTCTTCAAAATTAGAATCGGTGATCTCAATTGCTTTGTGTCCCATGATAGTAGGGGTTGAATGGTGTAGTTATCTGAGTGCTTACGAGCAAACGGGCCGCAAGGTAGCAGATTGCAGTTCAACAAGCCGCACGCCGGAAAGTTCAGATTGTAAAAATAGCTAGTTATCAAATCAAATAAGGCGGTCATGCAGAGCGGCAGCGAAGCATCTCGCGTGCTGATGGTGGATTACTAATCCAACGAAGCGAGCGAGATGCTTCACTCCGTTCTGCATGACGGTCTGATGAGTTATCTAACCTTATATCAACTGACAAGCGTCCATTTCCATCTCCCGCATCTTGTCGATAAACGCTTTCGGCTCGATCTGAAAGCGGCGTGAGAACATGTCGAATGCCAGTTGCTCGTGCGGCTCAGCAAACTGAATTTCAAGGCGCTTTTTGCCGGGAGAGGCGTGAATGGCTTCTTCGAGGCGGTCAATCATAGGGCCGGTAACCGTGCGCAGATCTAAACGAACGCGGACGCCGTTAGCCATCTTCTCTGTTACCTCGTTGAGCTGTTGCATGTTCATGATTTTCAACTCCCATTGATCTTCAGTGCCGTAGCGCAGCGTCATTTTGCCGCGCACAAACATGGGCGGCACCTGATCATTGGCGTAATTGCGGGGGTTGATGATGGGCGCGAAGCGCGTGTACTCGTCGCGGAACAGGGCTAGCTGTAAAGACGAATCATAGTCTTCCAGCGTAAAGGCGGCGAAGGACTGGCCGTTCTTGGTGGTGCGGAAAGCTACGTTGGTAATCAGTCCGGCTACGTTGACTTCACGGTTCTTATACGCGTCGAGCTTTTCTAGAGAACACGTGCAATAGGAGTCAATTTCGAGCTTGTAGTTATCGAGTGGGTGGCCAGAGAGGTAAAAGCCCACCACTTCCTTTTCCCGCCGCAGCTGCTCGGTATTGGTCCAGGGCTCCATATCTGCCACTTTGGGCAGCGGCGCCGCCACGGCACCGAAAGCACCCGCACCAAATAAGCTGTGCTGAGCTGATTCCTTAGCAGCTTGGTGCTGCTGGCCCATGCGCATGGCCTTCTCAATCAGGTTCTGGTCGCCGGAGGGTGCTTCGATGAACTGACGGCGGTGGTAGCGCTCAAACGAGTCGAAGGCGCCGGCTTGGGCCAGGCTCTCGAAGGTTTTCTTATTAACGGCCCGCAGATTTACACGCTTCGCGAAGTCGAACACGTCGTTATAGGGGCCATTTTTCTCGCGCTCCTGCACCAGTTCTTCCACGGCAGCTTCGCCGGCACCCTTCACCGCGGCCAGGCCAAAACGGATTTTGCCCTCCTGGTTTACGTTGAACTTCATGATACTCTCGTTCACGTCGGGGCCCAGTACCTGCACACCTTGCTTGCGGGCTTCCTCGATGAAGAAAGTCACTTTCTTGATGTCGCCCATGTTGTTGGTGAGCACTGCCGCCATATACTCAGCGGGGTAGTTGGCCTTGAGGTACCCCGTCTGGTAGGCTACCACCGAATAGGCAGCGGAGTGGGAGCGGTTGAAGCCGTAGGCCGCAAACTTCTCCATCACGTCGAAGACCTCGGAAGCTTTCTTCGCCGGAATGTTGTGCAGCTTTTTGCAGCCCTCCACAAACTTCTCGCGCTCCTGGGCCATCTTTTTCAGATCCTTCTTACCCATGGCCCGGCGCAGCAAGTCGGCACCACCGAGGGAATAGCCCCCCAGAATCTGTGCGGCCTGCATAATCTGCTCCTGGTACACCATGATGCCCTGCGAGTAGTTCAGGATGGGCTCCAATAGTTCGTGCGGGTACTCTACCTCCTCGCGGCCGTGCTTGCGGTTGATGAAGTTCGGGATGAACTGCATCGGGCCCGGCCGATACAGGGCGTTCATGGCAATCAAATCCTCAATGTTGGTGGGCTTGAGGTCTTTGAGGTACATGCGCATGCCCTCCGACTCGAACTGAAACGTGCCGATGGTGTCGCCGCGCTGGTAGAGGGCGTAGGTTTTCTCGTCGTCGAGCGGAATGTCGTCGATGTCGATCTTGACGCCGTGATTTTTCTCAATCAGGCGCATCGCGTCCTCAATGATGGTCAGGGTTTTGAGCCCCAAAAAGTCCATCTTGAGCATGCCCGCCGACTCAATCACTTTGCCGTCGAACTGGGTGATGAGCAGCTCCGATTCCTTGGACGTGGATACCGGAATGTACTTGGTGATGTCGTCGGGGGCGATGATGATGCCGGCGGCGTGGATGCCGGTGTTGCGCATGGAGCCTTCGAGCTGCTCGGCGAGGCGCAGAATCTGGCCTTTCAGGTTACCCGGCGAGTCGTCGCGCCGAATCATGTCCAACTCCTGTACTTCGGCAAACGCCTTGGCCAGCGTGGTGCCTACTTGCTCAGGCACCATCTTGGTCAGCTCATTGGTCTGGGGCAGTGGCAGCTCTAAGGCCCGCGCCACGTCCTTGATCGACGATTTGGCGGCCATGGTCCCGAAGGTGATAATCTGGGCTACCTGGTTGCGACCATACTTATCTACCACGTAGTCAATGACTTTTTGACGATTCACGTCGTCAAAGTCAATGTCAATATCGGGCATGGAAACCCGCTCCGGGTTCAGGAAACGCTCGAACAGGAGGGAGTACTTAATGGGGTCAATGTTGGTGATGCCCACACAGTAAGCCACCGCCGAGCCCGCCGCCGAGCCCCGGCCCGGACCTACGGCTACGCCCATGCTTCGGCCTTTGTTGATAAAGTCCTGCACAATGAGGAAGTAGCCCGCAAAGCCCATCGTGCTGATAACGTTCAGCTCAAAGTTCAGGCGCTCCTCTACCTCAGCCGTGCGCTCGGAGTAGCGCGGCTTAGGACCTGAAAAGGCCCCCAGGAATGTAAGGTGACGCAGATAGGCGTCGGCGTTGGCGTGCTCGGGCGGAATGGGGAAGTTGGGAAGCAAAATGTCACGCTGGAGCTTGGGCGGCGTGATTTTGTCAACAATTTCGTTGGTGTTGTCAAGTGCCTCGGGCACGTCATGGAAGAGGGCTGCCATCTCAGCCTGGCTCTTGAAGTAGAACTGGTCGTTGGGGAAGCCGAAGCGGGAGCGGGGGCGCGGCATCTGCATTTCCTCGTCGATGCGCTGGAGCTGCCGGCGCACGGCATCGTCGCGGCCGTGGTCGCGGCGCACGTTTTCGAGGGTGTCATAGATGACCTTTTTGTCGCCGCTAACCAGGGTGAAATAGTTGGTCTGGAAGTCGCCGACGGGGATGCTGTGCTCGTCGCCGGTATTCACGCAGAGCAGCAGGTCGTGGGCGGCAAAGTCGGTTTGGTCGACGTAGTGCGAGTCATTGGTGCAAATGACCTTCACGTTGTACTTCAGCGCCCAGCGCAGCAATACTTGGTTGATATCTTCCTGGCTTTTGCCGGTGTTGTCGATGTTCTGGATACCGTGGCGCTGGATTTCGATGTAATAGTCGTCGCCAAATACATCGAGCCACCACTTGAAAATGGCTTCGGCTTCAGTTTCGGTTTTCCAGAGAATGGCTTGGGGCACTTCGGCGCCAATACAGCAGCTGGTGGCAATCAGGCCTTCACTGTATTGCAGCAAGAGCTCTTTATCAATGCGCGGCCACTTGGAATACAGGCCGTCGATGTAGCTCATGGAGCAGAGCTTGGCCAAGTTCTGGTAGCCGGCTTGGTCCTTGGCTAGTAGCAGTTGGTGGAAGCGCTGGTCTTTGCTTTCCTTGCTGAAAATCTTCTTGTGGCGGTCTTCTACTAGGTAAAACTCGCAGCCGACGATAGGCTTTACATTGTATTTACTGGCCTCGGCTACGAAGTTGAAGGCACCGAACATGTTGCCGTGGTCGGTGAGGGCTACGGCGGGCATACCATCTTCCTGCGCCTTTTTCATGAGCTTGCCAATGCTGGCCTGGCCGTCGAGCAGGGAGTATTGGGTGTGGCAGTGAAGGTGAGAAAACGTAGGCATGGCAAGTATTTTAAGCGGACAAGAATCTAGTAAAGATACCCAGCTCTGATCGGAGTTGGAAGCTGAATTCGGCCGTTGCCTGATTTACAGCTAGATAAAATGCCCCCCAGATCGTCGCGCAAGTGGCGGCAAGCACGTAGCTTGCAACCTAATTGTAGTTGAGTTGGTTTGCCTGGCAACTCAGGTGCTACCCAGAGGCGCAATTCCGCGTAAACTAGCGCTGGACATTCGCAAGAATCTATTTTCCATATGAAATCACTTCCCGCCGTCCTCACCGACCCGGTTTATCAAAAGCCTGCTGCCTACTCGTGGTTGGAAACGCAGTTGTTGAAGGTTTGCCAGGATGAGCGTGACTTGCCGTTTGCGCGGCTGCTATTCAATATTGCGCTCACGCTTATTCCGCTGGCCATTCTGCTGTATATCCCGGGCCTGCCGAATTGGATTTGGTGGTCGGCAGCGGTGCTATATCATTTTTTGAACAACGTCACCTTTAAGGGCCCTTTCGGCTTAATGCTGCATTGCGTATGCCATCGCCCCCTGTTCAAAAAGCAGCATGATTGGCTGAATATGTGCATTCCGTGGGTGATTGGGCCATTCTTCGGCCAAACGCCAGAGACGTATTATACCCACCACATGGGTATGCACCACGCCGAGAACAACATGCCCGAGGATACCAGCTCCACCATGAGCTACCAGCGCGACTCGTTTTTTGGCTTTCTACAATATTTAGGCGACTTCGTTACCGTTGGTATTTTTCGCCTGCTGTCTTACTTCGACCGCAAAAAGAAGAAGAAGTTCTACTTCAAATCGATTCGGGGCGAGGTGGCTTTTTTCGCGTGGTGCATTGGTTTGAGCTTCGTGAATTTCCCGGCTACGTTCGCGGTGTTTATTCTGCCCTTCATCATCTCACGAGTGGTGATGATGCTCGGCAACTGGACACAGCACGCCTTCGTGAACCCGATTGATCCGGCTAATGCCTACCATAACAGCGTAACGTGCCTGAACACCAAGTACAACCACAAGTGCTGGAACGATGGCTACCACACCAGCCACCACGTACGCCCCGCCCTGCACTGGACCGAGCACCCCAATCATTTTCTGAAAACGCTGCCCAAATACGTGCAGAACGATGCCATCGTGTTTGAAGGCATCCATTGGCTACACCTCTTCGCCTGGCTCATGACCAAGCGATATGACCTGATGGCCAAACACTTTGTGAACGTTGGCGACCGATATAAGAACGACGAAGAGATTATTGAAATGCTAAAATCACGGACCGTTCGCTTTTCCGAAGAAGCAACGTTAGCCTATAACTGAGCAGAAAGCAGATTTTACTCCAACAAAAAAGGACGGCGCTGAGCCGTCCTTTTTTGTTGGAGTAAAATCTGCAACGACCTACTTTGCTGCACGAATTGTCAGGACTTCTCCTGGCCGCACGTTGAAATCAGGCTTGCCATTCCACTCCATAATCTGCTTAATCGTGACGCCGTACTTGCGGGAAATGGCGTACATCGATTCGCCAGCGGCGACGGTGTGGCGTATGAGGCCCGCGGTAGCTGGTGTCGGCGTGGCTGTTGTTGCTGACTTGGCTGGGGTCGTCGTTGGTTGAGGTGTCGCTGGGCTGGGTGCAGCTGGCGTAGCTGGCTGTGGTGCGGGTGCAGCGGCTGTGGGCACCACGCGTAGTACCTGTCCTAAGCTAAGGGCCGCCGTGGGGGGCAAATTATTCCACGCTGCCAAGTCAGCGGGGCGCAAACCATAGCGCCTAGCTATGCTATACAGCGACTCGCTTTTTTGCACGATATGCTGTCCGCTACGGGGCACATCCAACACCTCAGTAGCCTCGGCAACGACTGGGCTTGTTGGGGCCGGACGGGGTGAAGGGGTAGTGACGGCTGGAGCCGGTTTGGCGGGAGCTGATTTAGTCGGTGCTGGTTTGGAAGACGCAGGCAAATCGCGGAGCACTACTTGGCTAGGGTTTTTTACCACAGGCTCAGCAGTGGTAGCCGTGTCAGCCGTGGACGTGCGGGTGGTGTCTTGTACTTGGCTGGGGGGCAAATTCTGGCTGGACGTCTGAACTGTATCCGTAGCCGCGACTTTTACGGGTGTGGTTGGCTGAGGCTTTACTCGGCTCGTATCCGGCGTGGCAGTCGTGGGGGGCAAATCTGCTGCTTCCGTGGTCACTGGAGTTGCGCTAGGGGCCGGGGTATCAGCCGCAACCACTATACTATCTACCTGGGGCTGTTCTATAATGGACGTCTGCTCAACGGGTTCGGTTGGAGTAGATTCCACTGGTGTCTTCGTTGTAGGCGTAAGAATGCGCCGTGGGCTGGTCGGCGCCGGCTGTGGCGTCGTTGTGGAAGCTGTAGCTGAGCTACTTGCCGGGCGCTCGAAAGCAGCCAAAGCGCGCTTGTCCTGGCTATCCACATACTCCACGGCCACTTCGCGCGGCCGCGTAAACTGGAGCCACAGCATCCGGCCGGGCCGCAATTCTTCGGTGCGGCGCATGCGGTTTTTAGCCAAAATAGCTTTTGTGCGCATCCCGTATTTCTGCCCTACTGTCGTTACGGTTTCACCGGGCTGCGCTACGTGGTACTGCACCGATGACTTATCCCGCTTCTTCTGCACGAAATAGGGTTGGCCTACTACCACGTTGTCGAACGCATACAAATCATTGTATTGCATGAAGCGCCGCATCTTCAAATTGGCCCGTTGCGCCAAGCTTTCCTTCGTGTCGCCGGGCAATGCCACAATGGCGCGCAGGCCGTTTATGCGCACAAAATCAGCGTTTTCGGGGTCTATTTCGGGCTGAGTTAGCAACTGTCCGGCGGTGGCAGTGCGCTGATTGGCGAGTAGGGCGGTGCGCTGCAACTCATCGGTGATAGGCACCAGCACCGTATAGGCTTTGCCGGCTGGTACGGCGCTGCCCCAGGAAAGCCAATGGTTATGGCGAGCCAGCTCGTCGGCATCGGTTTGGAGCGTTTGAGCTATAGAGGCGAGCTGCTGGCCGGGCTGCACCGGAAACTCCTGCAGCACCATAGGCGGCTTCGGATTCTGGCCCACGGCGGGTTCGTAGGCTATTTTGTGCGCTAAGAAGGTAAGAATGTACGGGTGGGTCTTTTCGGAAATCTCCATTTCCGTCGCGTCCACGTCAGTTGGAAGGGTGTAGGGCTTGGTGCCGGTCAGGCCCAGGTTGTAGCTGAGCAGTGTGTTTACCCAGTTGCGATACGTGGCATTATTACGCTTTAAATACGCGGCCGCGCCGCGGGAGGAAGCCACAATGTGTTTGCGCTCGTCCACGGTGCCATCTACCTGCACGCCTAGCTCCGTCGCTGACTCGCGCTTGAACTGCCAATACCCCACAGCATCGTGAATAGATTGGGCTTCGCCCTTCAACCCGCTTTCCTGCAAGGCTAGATAGCGGAAATCCAGCGGAATGCCCTCGGCCTGAAAAGTGCGGTCAATGAGTGGAAAGTAGGCGTCGGCCAGGTCAACACGGGCCTGAAAGGAGGGTTGATAGCGGCGCAAGGCATCCACTTTTTGCTGTACTGCCTGCCGGCCACCAGTTGTCAGGCGCAGACGCATGCCTCCAAAAGCAATCTCGGAAGGAACCGTTACGGCCTGGGCACTGACCAGCAAAGGCAGTATCCACAACAGAAACAGAGATATTCTTTTTTTCATCAGATACTAAATAACACAATCAGTAACGCTCGGCTACGCAGTTTATCTTACAAAGAAGGCAAATCTGCGGCGAAAATATGTCGTTGGCTTCCCTGAGCGACCCTGTAGAAGTAGGCTATAATTCACCAAAAAGCCCCCAGTAGCCAATGCCGACTGGAGGGCTTTTTCTTAGAGCCAGGACTGATTAGCGCGGTACGCCGTCGCCGCGGCGCTCCATCCGCTCACCCGCACCGCCCGTGTTGCTCATGGCGCTGCCGTTACGCAGGTTGTAGGTGAACATAATCATGAAGTAGCGCTGCAAAATATCCGTGCGGGTGTCCTCGATGTAGGCTTCCGTGACGTTGCGCTGAATGCTGCGGTTCTGGCCCAGCAAATCGAAGGCGTAGAGACGAATTTCGCCGCGCTGCTTTTCGAATATCTTTTTGCCGATGCTGGCATTCCAGAGCGCATATTGCTGGTTGAAGCCCGCTGCCAAGCCGCCGTTATAACGGTGTGTAACGTCGGTTTGCAGGGTGAAGCCGTTGCCCACAATCCAGTTAAAGCGGAGCTGACTGTTTTGCGTGAAGTAGTTGGTGTTGAGCTGCGTACGGGCCGTGTTACGGGCTCGGCTGAAGTTGGAGTTAGACGAAACCGTAAAGTCCAGCCGCTCGCTGATGTTGCTGCTTATTACCGCGCCCAAGCCCAGAGTAGGCGTCTGAGAATAGTTGATAACGTCGTTGATCAAGCCGGGCGTGCGGCTGTAGCCAGCCGTAGCGTTCAGGTTCAGGTTCGACTTAATAAAGCCCACCGGCAGCCCGTAGCTCAGCACACCCCGAAAGTTGTATTGCTGCCCCAAGTTGATAGGCCGCGTTAATTGCCCCCCAGCGGGCAGGCGTACCACGCCGCCGTTTAGCTGTAGTTCTGTGTCTTCAGTGGCAATGAAAGTGCTGTTGGTGATATAGTTATCCGTGAAATTGCCGAGTAGCAACGCAAAGAAAGTAGTCGACTTCTCGGGCTTCGCAGCTGAGTAGCGGATGGTGGCCGAGTGCTGGGTTTGCTGCTCCAGCGCGGGGTTGCCGGTGGTGAGCTGCAAGGGGTTGGCGTTGTTTACCACTTCCTGCAGTTGCCCAATGGATGGCGGAGGCGTGTTGGAGCGGTAGTTAAAGCGCAGATTCTTCTCCCGCGAGAAGTTGTAGCGCAGCATCGCGTTGGGCAGGAAATTATAAAAAGAGCGGTTTAGGCTGGTAGTCAGCGGAAATTCCTGGTCGCTGCGCAAGTCAGCTTTCTGGCCCGTGGCCCCCACCATAACCTGTAAGTCTTTCGTTTGGTGGCGGAAGCTGACGCCTACGCCCTGCGTGAGGTAAGTGTTGGTGAATACATTGCTCAGCGCTGGGTTCAGCTCGGCGTACTCACCAACGTCGTCCACAAAATCGAAGGTACGCTTGTCCGAGTCATTGGGCGTGTAAGCCAACGTGTAGTTGAATTGCAGCAGATCCTGCTTGGTCAGTGGCTCGGTGTACTCCAGGCGCGTGCCCAAGTTCCAGCCACTTTGCTCCAGAGTCGAAAACTGGTTCAGCGAATCGGTTTCGGAGAGGGTGAGCAGGTTGTTGTCGCCCTCCCGCTGATTGTAGTTGAGCGTCGCATTAACCGACATCGTGCGCCCCGGCTTGCCGAAGCGGTGGCGATAGAGCAGATCATTGCTCGAGTTGATGCCCGTGAGGGCAGAACGGTAGTCGCTCAGCACGTTGCTGCTGCTTTCGCCGTCGGCGGCCGTGAAGCCATCGAGGTTGCTGGTGCCTTTGTTCTGCTGAATAGACAGGCGCGGTCGGAAAAGGATCGAATTCGCCGAGTCTATTCGGTGCTCCAGGCGCAGATTAAAACGGTGGTTGATGTTGCGGCTGGTCGCCAGCGAATTTTCCGAATATGTTTGGTTAGCGGCTCCGTCGGAGAGGGCAAACTGGCGAAATAGGTTGGTGTTGGCCCGATTCTCCGACAAGTTGAAGAAGTAGCTGCCTGTCACCTGCGTTTTCTTGTTCCACACATCGGAGTAATTGAGGCCGATGGCGTGCGTGGTGGAAATGCCGCCGCTGGGGCTCACTAGAAAGTCGCCGGCGTTGTTGCCGCCACCCCCGGGGCCACCGCCGCCGCCTGGGCGTCCGCCGCCCCCACCGCCAGGCCGTCCGCCGCCTCGGTTGCCGCCGCCACCGGAGCTGCTGGCTACACCCAGCAAATCGTCGGTGGCAAAATTCTGCTCGTTGATGTTGTTCGATTGGGCTACTACCGAAAAGCGACGGTCGCCCTCAAACGAGTTGTAGTTACCACTCACGCGGTAGCGCTCCGGCCCGGCACCAGCCACAAATCGCCCAAACTGACCGGTTTTGAACTCCGGCTTGGTCACGATGTTGATGGTTTTCTCGGTGTTGCCGTCGTTGAAGCCCGAAAACTGCGACTGCTCGCTTTGCCGGTCCAGCACCTGAATTTTATCAATCATCTCGGCCGGAATGTTCTTCAGTACTGCGTCGGGGTCGTCGCCGAAGAAGGGCTTGCCATCCACCAAGATCCGCTGCACATTCTCGCCCTGGGCCTGTACGCGTCCATCCTGCACGGTTACGCCCGGCATTTTGGTCACCAGGTCCTGAGCATTGGCATCGGGGTTGGTTTTGAAAGCGCGGGCGTTAAACTCGGCCGTATCGCCCTTCTGCACCGCGGCGGCCGCGCGGCCGGTCACTTCTACTTCACCTAATTTTATTTGATTGGAACCCAGCAAAATGCCCCCCAGCACCACCGGCGCGCCGGCTACCGTGACGGGGCGACGCTGAGTTTGGTAGCTGACGAAGGAAATGGTGAGCAGATACCGGCCCGGCGCAACCTCGCTGAAGGAAAAATTGCCCCCCGGATCGGTGGCTACGCCTTGCTTGGCCGAATCGGGCAGGTGGATGAGCAGTACGTTGGCGCCCGGCAGAGCCGATTGGTCGGTGGCATCCAGCACGCGGCCACTCACGGTTTGGTTTTGGGCGAAAACAGTGGTTGCCGTAAAAGTCAGCCAGAAGCTGAGTAGCAGGCGTAGCGCCTTTCTCATAATCGATAGATCAGGGGTAATGCGGGCGTAGACGTCCCAGGAGGACGAAGGTTTAATCAGAAATTAAAAAGACCTTCATTTTGCTCATATAGTAGAGGCGTAACTACTAGCTTCTTCAACAAAAAGCCCCCCATATGCTATCTGGGGGGCTTTTTTATAAGGATTGAAACGGATTAAAAAAATCTGCTGACCTCAACACTTAGTTAACCGATGAAGCTTACCGTTGATGTTATAGTTTGCGCAAGAGCAGCAGTCCGTCGCGGAGGGGCAGGAACACGTTTTCTACTCGTGTGTCGGTTTGAACTTTGTCGTTGAAGGCCCGTACCGCGTGCGTATCCTTATCAGCGGGCTTTACGGAGTAGGAGGGCAGGACTTTGTCGCCCCACAGCACGTTGTCGATCAGCAAAAAGCCCCCCGGCCGTACCTGGTCAATAATCAGCTCGAAATACACATCATTATTGATTTTGTCGGCGTCGATGAAAACCAAATCCCAGGTTTCAGTGAGCGTGGGCAGCACGATGCGGGCATTGCCGATGTGTAGGTGAACCCGATCGGTAAGGTTGGCGGCGGCTATGTACCGGCGAATGCGGCTTTCCAGTTCCGGGTTGAACTCAATGGTGTGCAATTCACCCTCGGGCGCTAAGCCTTCGGCCAGACAAAGCGCCGAATAGCTCGTGAACGTGCCAATTTCGAGAATGCGCTGGGGCCGAACCATGTGGCTGATCATGCTTAGCAGCCGGCCCTGCAAGTGACCCGATAGCATGCGAGGGGCCAATACCTGCACGTGCGTTTCGCGGTTGAGGCGGCGCAAAAGCTCTGACTCGGGCGTGGTGTGGGCTTCGGCGTACTGGTGGCGTTCGTCGTCGGGGGTCACAGTTGGAGCTGCTTTTGGGTGATTTCGTGGGCAATATCTCGCTTGAGGTCGCGAGCAGCGCGGGCTTCCTTCGAGGGCTCAAAATAGCGACGCATCAACGTTGAGGTAATTAGCAAGGCTAAGCTGATAGCGCTAATGCCCGTCACGATTAAGTAGGTAATCACGCCGCGCTCATACGTTTCATGGATAAGCATAAAGGCAACCCAAAAAATAGCCATTAGCACCCCAGTAAGCGTCCAGAAGAGGCGCTGAATTTTGCTGGTGGCTTTTACCAAGCGTGGCTTGGCGGGGAGTTTCCACACAAACCAGGCAATAGCTACCAAGCCGATTACGGAGGAAATGTATTGCAGCCACCGATAAAGCGTGAGTGGTCCCACGCGCAGGTTCAGGAAATCGATGCCTACTGTAATAGGACTATTGTTGTGCGTGAAGGCATCCCAGAAGATGTGCGACAGGCTACCAATCAATACGCCCAGAATGAGCCGCTTGCTCCACAGGTTTCGGAGGGGCCAGGGTTGCTCCGATAGTTGACCTAGTCGTGCCCTCAAAAACGAAGGCAGGCTGCGAACCAGCGGACGCTTCACCACCAAATGAAACAAGCCAGCAACTAGTAAGCCCAGTGGCAGATCGAACCAGAATATGCCGACCCACGTGTGGCCGTAGGAACCATAAGGCTTTAAGCGTAGGAAATACTCGAAGTCGGGAGCCATGCTGCCTAGCACTAACCCCGTAACGGACAACCAGCGGCGGGTTTTGGCTAACAAAGGCAATACAAGCGCCGGATGCGAAAGAGTAAAGGGCATTCTGAAGCAATTAGTAACGAAAGGAAAGCACAAGCATATAGCGTACTTAAATATCCGCGGCTGAGTTGGGGGCGCCTTCGGTTAATGGCATTCTTTCCAGCTTAAAGCGCCAGATGCTGAAACCCGATTTGCCCGTTTCCTGCCAATACGCCGTGGTGCGGTACAGGCCATCATACCGGTAGAAAAAATGCCCCCCAGCCTGCTGTATACGGCGCACCACGCGCACGGGCAGGCCGGTAGTACAGTTGCGCGCTAGCTCTAGGTTGGCGCCGGTCAGGGTTTGATCCGCTACTTGTTGGCCAGAAGTGCTGCTGCGCCCACCCTGGCCCGTGTAGAGGATGACGTGGCCCAAGTCCACGTCATCCTCATAGCCTTCGGCTAATACAATGGATTCGGCGCCTAAGCCGCTCCGCGCTCCAATGCCAGCGCGGGTGGGGCGGTGCACGCCAGAGGCACTCAGCTCCAGCCGATTCAGGAACTCGTAGCCTTCCTGAAAACCGGCAACGGCTCCAAACGTGGCAGGCTGCTTGGCCATCCTAGTGCTTTACTCGGGCACGTACTGCAGCACGCTCAGATTGTCTTCACGCAGCACGTCGTTAGCCAGTTCACTCAGTTCGAGGGCGGTGATGGCGCGAATACGGTCGAAAATCTCGGTGAGGGGTTCTACGCGGCCAATGTCGAGGGTGCTTTTGCCCAGGAGTTGCATCAGGCCGCTATTGCTTTCCTCCGACATCGCCAACTGGCCCATCAGCTGCTCTTTGGCTGTGTGCAATTGCAGAGAACCCAAGGGCTTTTCGCGCAGAATTTTTAGCTCCTTTTGCACTAACGCTAATGTGCGCTTCACCTGTTTTTTCTCCGTGCCGAAGTAAATGCCGAACAAGCCCGTGTCGGTGTAAGGCGAATACGTGGCGTCGATGGTGTACACCAGACCATATTTTTCGCGCACACCTAGGTTCAGGCGAGAGTTCATGCCAGGGCCGCCGAGAATGTTAGTTAGCATGAAAAATGGAATGCGGCGCGGATCTTCAATCGCATACGCCGGGCCACCAATCAGGCAATGCGCCTGCGTAATAGGCTTGCGCTCCAATTGCTCTACCCGTTGATAAGAAGAAAAGGGCGTACGCGGCCGGGGACCCAAGCGGGCAGGCAGCGGTGCCAGGTATTTTTCGGCCAAGCGCTTCACTTCCGTAAACGGCAGATTACTCACGGAGCTAAATACAAGCCGGTCGGTGCGGATATTATCGGTCAAGAACTGGCGAAAATCCTGCTGCTGAAAGCCCGAAACGCTCTGGCGAGTACCCAGAATGTTGTGGCCCAAGGCATGATTTCCAAAAATAACGGCGTCGAAGTCGTCGATGATGGCGTCCTCGGGAGCGTCGTGGTACATGGCCATTTCTTCCAGAATTACGCCGCGCTCCTTCTCAATCTCGCGCTCCGGGAACACGGAGTGAAAGGTGAGATCGGTGAGCAGCTCGAAGGCGCGCTCGAAGTGCGTGCTGAGCAGCGAGGCGTAAAAGCAGATTTTCTCTTTCGTGGTGTACGCGTTCAATTCGCCCCCCACGGTTTCGAGGCGGTTGAGAATATGGAAGGAGCGACGCTTTTCGGTGCCTTTGAAGGCCATATGCTCCCAGAAGTGAGCCAGGCCTAATTGGTGCAAGTCCTCATCGCGCGAGCCAATGTCGAGCAGGAAGCCGCAATGCGCGATTTTGGTGTGCAGTACTTGTTTGTGCAGCACGCGGATGCCGTTGGGCAACTCGTGCGAATCGTAATCGGCCATTTAATACGGGCTTGGAGTCTTGAAAACTGCAGAGGGCAACATGGCTAAACGTAACCACAATTTTGCCCCCCAACTAGTAATAACCAGCTATGGGCTCGACTGGTTTCCTTCTATTTTCTGGATGGTGAGAAGGAGCGCAAAGGTACAAAAAAGCCCCCCGCAACGAAGTTCGTTTGCCTTAGTGCTGCGCCGCAGCCCACGCCTCGGCCTCAGTCAGTGCCTCGATGAGCTGCTGGGTTTGAATGCCGCGGGCGCAGTAAAAATGGCCTAGGGGGCATTTTTTGTAGCCATGCAAGCCGCAGGGCTGACAATCCAACTGTTCCTCGATCTGCACCACCCGCGAAAACGGGCTCAGGGGTCCGAAGCCAAAAAACGGCACTGTAGAGCAGAAGACGGCACATGTAGGCGCGCCCATCGCGGAGCACAAGTGCATAGGCGCCGAGTCGTTCACGTAATTAAGGACGGCTCCGCGCATCAGCGCCGCCGATGCCAGCAAGGGAAGCTGACCCGCCAAGTTTACGACGCCCGCCCGGCCGCTTTCCTGGCGCAGGCGCTCACACACGGCGCTGTCGGGGGGCGCACCCAACAGGTACACACTATAATGAGGAGGTAACGCGCGAAGCAGTTTCAGCCATTGCTCCTCCGGAAACTGCTTCGTAAACCACACCGACGTGGGCGCAATGCAGACATAAGGCCCACGACTCACATAGGAGGCCACGATAGCCTCATCGGCGGGGGTGGGGAAAAGGCGGGGAGGGGTAAGTGGGGCTTCCGACTCGGGGTAGAGCAGATGAAGGTTGCGCGTTACCTCATGAATTCCTTGGCCCATGAGGTGGGGCGTAACTTGAGTAAAAGCGAACGAAAGCGGATTTTTGTCGAAGCCAATACGCTTGGGGGCACCCGAAAAAGCGGTAAGGAAACCCGTGGAGGCAAAGCGCTGCAACGTGATAACCCGCTCGTAGTCGCCTGCTCGGATGGTGCGCAACAAGCGCCACAGGTCGCGGTATTTATGGTTTTTCTTGTCCCAGATTAGCACATCGCGCACATGTGGGTGCTGCTCTATCAGGCCCTCGTTGCCTTTGCGGACCAAAAAATCGACGGGCGTATTCGGTTCCGTTTGGCGTAGGCGTTCCAGCAAGGCCGTGGCCAGAATAACATCGCCAATAAAAGCGGTTTGAATAAGTAGAATGGCGCGGCGCGGGTGCGACTTGGGCGGCATCAGAAACGGAAAGGAGCGAATATAGCGGGGGGCGAAAATACCCAAGCTACCATAGGATACAAGCTTATGGCAGACCCTCGAAGACCATATTTGTGATTTTAGGGCTATAACACCAAATAGCCTGCCTAAAGTGCAGTGCATGGCCGAGAAAGAGTACCACCGCCGACCTGATGCACCAGCCTATGTGAAGCCGGAGGAAAAAAGGATCGAATAAGGCGCGTTTTTCGCAAAAAAGCCCCCCGAAAACTTGGGGTGGCCCCCGAGCTTCTTCACGTGACAAAAGGCGAGGTATGCGGCCTTGGGCTCATTCTCCTAACTTGCAACCGCGCCCCGGCGCCTACTATCTTCCTCCCAACCCTTGTCCGTCCTATGCGTTACGGTCCCCTTGATCCCCAGCTTTTTATTGAAAACCGCCGCAATTTTGTGCAGCAGCTGCTTCCGGCGTCGTTGGCCATTTTTCACGCCAACGACACTATGCCTACTAATGCGGACGGCACGATGGCGTTTCGACAGAATAATGACCTATTCTACCTTTCCGGCGTCGATCAGGAAGAGAGTATCCTGCTTTTGTTTCCGGATGCCAAGCTGCCCCAACACCGCGAAATCCTGTTTTTGAAGGAAACCAGCGAGCATATTCTCATTTGGGAAGGCTATAAGCTCACAAAGGACGAGGCCCGCGCCAACTCCGGTGTTCAGACCATTCTGTGGCTCGACAGCTTCCAGCAGGTGCTGCACGCCCTTATGAATGAGGCGGAGAATGTGTACCTCAATACCAATGAGCATATTCGGGCGGTGGTCGAAGTTGAAACCCGCGATGCTCGCTTTATTAAGGAGATAAAAGCGAAGTACCCGCTCCATCAGTACCGCCGCGCGGCGCCGCTGTTGCACCATTTGCGAGCCATCAAGAGCCAGGAGGAAATCCGGCTGATGCGCGAGGCGGCCAATATTACGGAGAAGGCGTTTCGCCGTTTGCTGGGCTTCGTGAAGCCCGGCGTGTGGGAATACGAGATTGAGGCCGAGATTCTGCACGAGTTTGTGCGCAACCGCTCGCGCGGGCCGGCTTACGGTAGCATCATTGCCTCGGGTGCCAGCGCCTGCATTCTGCACTACGTGAGCAACGACCGTCAGTGCCAAGATGGCGACGTGCTGCTGCTCGACTTTGGGGCCGAATATGGCAACTACGCCGCCGACCTTTCGCGCAGCATTCCCGTGAATGGAACGTTCACCAAGCGTCAGCGTGATGTATACGAAGCCGTGCTATCTGTCATGAAGTTTGCCACCTCGCACCTCGTGGCCGGCAATAATATAGAGGACTACCACGCCGCCGTGGGCCGGCACATGGAGCAAGAGCTAATTAAGCTGGACTTGCTCAACGAGGCTGATGTTCGGAACCAAGACCCAGCCGCGCCGCTCTATAAAAAATACTTCATGCACGGCACCTCGCACTACTTGGGGCTTGATGTGCATGATGTGGGGGGCAAATACCGCACGTTTGAGCCGGGCATGGTGTACACCTGCGAGCCGGGCATCTACATTCGGGAGGAAGGTTTGGGCATCCGACTGGAGAATGATATTCTTATTACCCGCAGCCAGCCCGAAGACTTGATGGCATCCATTCCGCTGGAAGTCGCCGACATCGAGCGCCTCATGGGTAGGTAAGAACTCAGCTAGCTGCATTGAGGCTCAACAGCATCAAAAAAGGGGCGCTCCTAGGTGGAGCGCCCCTTTTTTGATGCTGTTTCAACAGGTAAAATCAGTTTTTTTGAAAATTAAAAAAGATAAATATTCCTTTGCTGCCGCATAGGCAAGCCTGAAAATCAGGCGGAAACGCTGTTTCGGTGGAAATAAGTTCAGAAAAATGCCCCCCATTTGAGGTCCTGACAACAACCTTATTCGTAATGGAAAGTATAGGCAGTCAGTTAAGGCTCTTATTCAACCCCGAATAAGCTGCTAAAACCAAAGAAAATGTTTTCACCTAACCTGTATGCTATGAGACACCTTCTAGCAAAATCTGCGGTCTTGGGATTAGCGCTGCTAGCAGCGGCCCCCGAGGGTCACGCTCAAAGCGCGGACCGCAAGACCGGCATTAGCCTTTACGGCAGCACCCTGCAATACCACGGCGACCTGGGCTCGGAGTGGTTCAAGTCCAACAAGATCGAAGGCGGGGGCGGCATCACCCTGTCCCGCTACCTCACCCCGGGCATCGACCTGGGCTTGTCGGCCAACTACGGGGACATGAAGTTCTCCACCAAGGACCCGTTGCGGCTGCCCATCCGCCGCTTCGACGCGAACGTGACCACGATTGGGGTACCCATCAAGTTCAAGCTCAACAACGGCTGGGCCTTGAAAGAGGACGCCGTGTTTGCCCCCTACTTGAGCCTGGCGCCGGGCTTGATGATTGCTTCGTCGGATAAGTTCATCAACACGGGTGTCGGCGGGGAAACCTTCCAAGGCAACAAGGACCACTACGCCGCTTACCTGCACGGGGCAGCCGGTATCGCCCTGAACTTCTCACCTTCCTTCGGCATTTTCGTGCAGACGGGCCAGATCTACGCCCTGACCAACACGATTGACAACGTAGACGAAGGCGATCTGAATGACCGCTACCTCCAGCACTCGGCCGGTATCACCTACAACTTTGGCAAGCCCAAAGATGAGGATATGGACGGTGTGCCAGACCGCAAAGACAAGTGCCCCGCCACTCCAGCCGGCGTAGCCGTGGATGAAGCTGGTTGCCCATTAGATGGTGACGGCGACGGTGTACCGGATTATCAAGACAAGTGCCCCACCGAGAAAGGCTTGGCTAACCTCGAAGGTTGCCCAGACCGTGATAACGACGGTGTACGTGACTCTGAAGATGAGTGCCCAGACCAAGCTGGTACGGCTGCGCTCCGTGGTTGCCCTGACGCTGATGGCGACGGTGTAGCTGATAAGAATGATACTTGCCCTGATACCCCTGCCGGTACGCAAGTTGATGCTACAGGCTGCCCTGTAAACGTTGACCAAGACGGTGACGGTGTTCCAGACAACGTTGATAAGTGCCCTGGCACCCCAACTGGCGCTACTGTAGACTCTACTGGTTGCCGCGTGATTGACCCTGCTTTGATGGAGAAAGTACGTCCTGTACAGTTCGAAACCAACAGCACGGTGATTCGTCGCCAGTCGTATGGTACGCTTGACAACATGATCAAGATCCTAGATCAGTACCCCGAGTACAGCCTGCGCATCGCTGGTCACGCTGATAGCCGTGGTACCAACGAGTACAACCAAGCTCTGTCGGAGCGTCGTGCGGCTTCGGCCAAGCGTTACTTCACCGGCAAGAAAGTTGATCCGAACCGTGTTACTACGGTAGGCTTCGGCGAAGATCAGCCCGCTGCACCGAACACTTCGGCTGCTGGTATGGCTAAGAACCGCCGCGTAGAATTCACCTTCGAGTTCTACATCCCAAGCCAGCCTCAGCCATAATTGCTGATCGGCTTTAGCCCCAAAAAGCGGCGGACCCACTGGGTTCGCCGCTTTTTTTGTGCCTAGCTGCTCCTAAATGCAGCGCGCTATTATGAAAAAGCCCCCAGAAAGTTCTAGGGGGCTTTTTCTAGTTGTAGAAATCTTGGCCATTTAGGTCTGGTTTCTTCTAGTAAAATATGGGTATTGATTACAATGTCTGCTAAACAACACCCTACCCTGATGAATCCATAGAAGGGGGACTCCGGTTGGATGTACAGAAGTCTTCTAACCTCCAGCTTTTACGAAGTGTCTATCGTGGTAAGCTGGCATGCTTTAAATAATAGACTACTAGAGGTTTATTGGGCTGGGCATTGCACCATCACCAATGAGGATCAGATGGTGTAGAAACTCGAATTGTCGCGTTTCTACACCGTTCATAGAAGGGTTATGCAACTGTTCATGATAGTATAGATAATAAAAAAGCTCCCCAGACTAAGTCTGGGGAGCTTTTTGGGTATAAAAAGAGATAATTTCTATTGGGTCAGCTCTCCAACGGCGCCGGGCAGGAATTTTATAAGCTCATCAACCTGGGAGCGCGTAAAGTTGCCGGATACGGCTATCAAGGCAAACGATTCGGGAACGGCTTCCACGTTGCCGGTAGCAACCAACTCTGGCACCCGGTCGCCTTGCTGGCGGATAGCATAGCGCGTGATGGTAGTGCGGGCCGAATCGGCGGATACGGGAATGGAAGTGTATCGCTCGCTGGCCAGCAGGCCGTCTACTTCCTTATTGAGGCCAGCCGCTACCAGCCGCTGGGCCCGATCGGTGGTAGGCGTGAAAGTGAGCATGCGAATTTCGCGCACCGATGTTAGCGCCTGCGCCAGTTCATTATTGCCCCCCAGTTTGCCCAGACGGGCCAGCAACAGACGGGTAGTGAAGCCCGCCGACAGGGTAGTGGCTTTAAAGCCGGACCGGTTCTCGTATTTACGAAAAAACTCCGCTACCGTGCGGGCTGGGGTTTCGGGGCCGCTTGTGCGGCAGCTTACGGTGAGGGCGAGGCCGAGTACGGCGACCAACGAAAGCAAACGTAGTTTGGTATACATAGGGAGGAGCAAAGGTGGTTTGGCTCCCATACGTAGCTTGACGGTGGCCCGTTCAGGTGGCGCTGTTAATCGAAGGAAACAGTGTTGAGAAAAAATACGTCGCGACCTCCACCCCGGGGAGTGCGCACATATTGGTAGCCAAAGGCTAAAAAACGGCTGCCATACCACGCTTGCATGCCCTCATAATTAGTGCTGCTCAGCTTCTCCTTTACCTCTGGGTTGACCGTCTGCAACGGCACCACTAAGTCATTAGGAGTGGGTAAGCTGCGGTCAATTATTTTGTAGTGGATGTTTTCTTCTTCCAAATACGTCATCACAAGGCGTTGGCCATCGGGCATGGGCCGCAGCCGTACTGTTTCCTCCAGCTCATACGATTCCACGTCTTTCAGTACGAAGGTGTTGTCCCAGATTAGGTTGCCGCGCCGGTCGAAGCCGCACACAATGGCGTGGGTCGTATGATAGCCGTCGAACTGCCGGTAGCGGGTGCCTACCATGCCGGGACCGTAACTGTCGCTGCGGTAGCGCGGATAATACACTTCCGCTACCAGCACGTAGCCGTTTTGGAAAGGCAATAAGTCATGCACAAGCAGTCGGTAGCGCAGCGGCAACTCCCGATTGGCGGCGCGGCGCTCCTGACTGCGCTGCCGAATACGGGCTGCTCTGGCGGGCTTTAGGTAATCGAAAAAGTGCTTTAGACGCGTAAAATCATAGAAGCGCAGAGATTGGCGAACGCCGGTTGGAGTAGTGCCGGCCGTGAGATCAGCCGAAAAAATGCCCTGAGAATAACGCGGGTCGCGGAGGGTGTACGTGCCGGCCAGCATCCGGTCGGAGCTGTCGCCGAGGCTGACTTGGGCAGTAATCAGGCTGCGCTCACTTTCGGTTTGGACAAATTCGGAGTTCAGCAATTCACCCTCCGACGAAAGCTGTTTTAGCTGCAAGCGCGATTTAACCCCGTTCGACTGGCGCATAATTACTTCGGCGCGCTTGGTAGCGGAGTCGGTGAGGAAGGTGAGTTCCGTGGTAAGTGGCTCGTACACAGAAGGCAGCAATTGGTGTTTGCCGGTTTTCATATCCAGCTTCACTACCGTCATGTGCTGATCCAGGAGTACCGTCACAAACAGATTGCCCGCCAATACTTTTTGATCCAGCACATCGCGCGTCACCTCCGTATCGAATTTAACAAGGCTTACATCACCGGTGCGACTATCGAGACCAGCCGCTAACAAGCGCTCCGGCGCGTAGCGCGACTGAAAAAGGGCGTACACGGCCGTGGCCTCAGCACTCATCAGCTTGAACTCGTACTCAATCGGAATATCGAGATTCCGCGCGCCCAGATCCTTCAGCTGGTGGTCAAATTTGTGGAAGGTGTAGCTGGTGCGCGAGCCAATAAAAACGTCTTTCTCCACCAGCATCACCACGCTGCTGTCCTCGGGAATGGCCAGTACGTGCACATCCGTATCATACTGAGTAAAAGGTAACTCCAGGCGGGTAGGCTGACTAGGAACGAGGGAAGGCTCGGGCGCCTGGGCAAGCACTGGCTGACCCGCTATTGCTAGAGCCATAATTCCCAGCCACACGACTATTATATTTTTCATAGCTGACATACGCCCTATTCGCTGTGACGCTTAGTAAGATACGACGAAGACGGCATAAAGTCACGTGGTCCAGTTAGTTGCCGGGGGGCTTTTTTTGCGTGATTACGCTGGTAATAAAAAGCCCCCCAGCCCACGCACAAGAGGAAAGGCCAGCTCTACGGATGGTAGACAGGCTTTTTTGCCGAAAATATGGTTCAGTACTTAGCTGCCCAACTCCAGCACAACATCAAACTCCTCGCTGCGCAGCGGCATCACCGACAGGCGCGACTGGCGCAAAAGGCCAATCTGGCTCAGGCGCGCGTCGAGCTTAATGGCGGCCAACGACACAGGTTTAGGTAATGGCTGGTGCGGACGCAATGCCACGGCTACCCAGCCGCTTTCGGGTGGGGCGGTAGCATCGGGGGCGGCGGGAGCAGCTACCTCAGCCATGCCGACCACAGTTTTGTCGGTTACGCTGTGATAGAACAGAACAAGGTCGCCGGGCTGCATCTGTTGCAGGTAATTGCGCGCCTGAAAGTTGCGGACGCCAGTCCAGTCGGTGCGCCCGTCGCGCACAAAGTCAGCCCAGGAATAGGCCGTAGGTTCGGATTTAACAAGCCAGTAATTCACTTCAAAAAACTAAGTCAGCTGGAGATTCAGGAAATACAACACGCAAAAAAGCCCGGCAAAAGACGCTCTAAATTTCTTTAGAATGGCTTTTGCCGGGCTTTTTTGCCCCCCAACAGTAGTCGGAAGGTGCTTAGCGCAGGCGCAATACAACTAGCTTGTCGTTCTCAACGCGCAGCACGCGCAACCGAAAGGGAGGTCGCAGCTCCGCGTTTTCGAGCGTCATCGTCAGGATATCCTGGTTTTCCTTCATGGGTTCCCAGCGACCAATATGCGCCTCTGGGGCATCGGCCGGACCAAACGTGTAGAACATAAACTGGCCATCCTTATCAAAGCGCAGCCCATCCAGATAAATAGGGCCGTAGCGGGGCACGCTGGGGGGCATTATATAGCCCTGGGGCCGGTAAATAACGGTATCACCGGGCCGGGCCTCATGCGAGTTATACCAGGAGCGACCGTAGAGCGGCCCCGTAGGTCCCTCTGGGTTTAGCTTCATCAGGTCGCCTACGTTTTCAGTACAGGCCGCCAATACCAGTGCTACAAAAGCGGTTAGGAGCGTAAGAGTAAAAATGCGCATAATTGAAGATAGAATAGAACAGTACTAGGAGGCGCAAGCTGAACGAAAGGTTGCAAGCCTATTGTGGCAAGCGACGAACTTTCAATAAATCTTTGTCCAGCGACACAATTTCGAGCCTGTAGCCGGGCTCTTCTTTATTATCGGGGGTAATGCGTAGTACCGTCTCACTTTCGGCCTTCCACTGGCCTTTATGCCCTTCGAGGCCATCGGTGGGGGCAATGTCGTACTGCGTGAAGAGACCATTATGCTCGAAGCAGAACCCCGTGCGGCCGCGCGAGGGACCAAACGAATACGTATTAGGCCGATATACTTCCACATCTTCCGTGTCCTCCTCGTGGGCGTGCAGCCAAGTGCCTTCAAGCAAGCGCAACTGCGGCGACTTGCGCGGGTCGGGTTTGCACGTTACGGCCAGCAGCAACACACTCAGGCAGCAAAGCAGAGAAAACAGGCGCATGACAACGGCGTAAGAGTGGGAAATGGACTTGTAAATTAGTGGCTTCTATTTCACCATCAATAGTTGTACCCGAAAACACCCGTTGCCTTTATTAGCCTATATTATTTAAAACATAATATTTCCCAACACTGTACCTTTACTTTCCTTCTCCATCCCCCGCTGGGGGGCAAATTCTGCTTCTGTTTTGGACAATCGCGCCCTGATTCGTGCCTTCCGCCTTGCGGCCTCGCTGCTGGAAGTGCACGATGAAAACCCATTTAAAATTCGGGCCTACGAAGGCACCGCTGCTGCCCTCGAACGCCTAGAGTTTTCGGTGGCCGAAGTAGAGCGCACCGGCCTGCCCGACCGCACGGGTCTGAGCAAAACTGCCGCGGCTCGCGTGGCCGAAATGCTGGACACCGGCTCTTTCGAGGAACTGACGCGTCTGCTCAGCATCACGCCGCCCGGTGTGGTGGAGATGCTGAATATCAAGGGCATCGGCCCAAAAAAGATTCGGGCGCTGTGGCGTGAGCTGGGCGTCGAAAGCCCCGACGCGCTGCGTGCCGCCGCTGAGCGTGATGAGGTAAGTAAGCTCAAAGGATTTGGCAAAAAAACGCAAGACGCCATTCTGCAAGCCCTCGAATTCAATGACCAAAGCCGGGGCAAGCTGCTGTATCCGCAAGCCGAAGAGCTAGCCGCCGATTTGGTTGCCCGCTTGCAGGAGGAACTATTTACGGAGTCGGTAGCGGTAGCCGGGGAAGTACGCCGACGCCTGGAGGTAGTGGAAAATGTGGTGCTGGTAGCCGCTACTACCCAGCCAGAAAAAGCACATAAGCTACTAAACTCCCTGGATGGCCTTACCGCCGACCCCATGCGCTCGGGCCCTTTTGCGTGGCGCGGGACTGCTACAACCTCCGGTGTAAAAGTGGAGGTGCTGCTAGTGGCAAAGGAAGATTTCACAAATCAACTCTTTCTGTTGACGGGTGCCGAGGCGCATTTGTCTGAAATATTTGCCCCCCAAGCTGCGCATGGGCAGCCGGCTACGTTGCGGCAGTTGCTGAAAAAGGAGCGATTCTACCAAGAAACGGCCATTTACGAAAAAGCCGGACTGCAATACGTAGAGCCTGAATTGCGTGAAGGCCTTGGTGAGCTAACATTAGCCAAAGAGCACAAACTGCCCAACTTGCTGGAAGATGCCGACCTGCGCGGTAGTGTGCACAACCACAGCAACTACTCCGATGGGGCGCATACGCTGCGTCAAATGGCCGAGTTTCTGCGGGATGAAGGCTACGAGTACCTGGGAATTTGCGACCACTCGCAGGCCGCGCACTATGCCAACGGCCTCAGCCCGGAGCGCGTGCGCCAGCAGCACCGCGAAATAGATGAACTTAACAAAGAACTGGCCCCCTTTCGCATTTTTAAGGGTATCGAAAGTGATATTCTCGGCGATGGTGCTTTAGATTATCAACCCTCGGTGCTGGCCTCGTTTGACTTTGTCGTGGCCTCCGTGCATAGCAACCTCAAAATGGATGAGGCCCGTGCTACCACGCGCCTGCTTCGGGCCATTGAGAATCCGTATTGTACGATGTTGGGCCACCCAACCGGGCGGTTGTTACTTCGCCGCGAAGGCTACCCAATCGACTATAAGGCTGTTATTGATGCCTGCGCTAAGCATCAGGTTATTATTGAGATTAATGCTAATCCGTGGCGGCTAGATCTAGACTGGCGCTGGGTGCGCTATGCCCTCGATCAAGGCGTGAAACTGAGTATCAACCCTGATGCGCACCACACCAACGGCTACGCGGATATGCGCTACGGCGTGTTTATGGGGCGCAAAGGTGGCCTGACGAAGGAAATGACGTTTAATGCCATGTCGCGGGAGGAAGTAGACACGTACTTTGCCCAACGGAAAGCCAAGATTAAGCCGGCCGAAGAATTCAAAACGACTTTGTTTTAATGGTGGCTCGGCTGCCGTTAAATAGCTTATGAAAATTCTTGTTCTGCGCTTCTCCTCTATCGGCGACATTGTGCTGACAACGCCCGTGGTGCGGGCGCTGAAGCAGCAGGTGGCGGGTGCGCAGGTGCATTTCTGTACCAAGCCGGCTTATCGCAGTATCATCGAGCCAAATCCGTATGTGGCTAAGGCGCATTACCTTACGGGCTCACTCACGGACTTGGTAAATGAGCTGAAAGCCGAGCGTTTCGATTACATCATTGATTTGCATAATAATCTGCGTACCCGTTTGCTGAAGCTGCGGTTGGGAATACCTTCGTCGAGCTTTGACAAGCTCAATCTGCGCAAATGGCTGTTGGTGAACCTAAAGATAAATACCCTACCACAGCAGCACATTGTAGATCGCTACTTAGCTGCTGCCGCGCCCTTGGGCGTGCGCAATGATGGTCAAGGCTTAGATTACTTTATTCCTTCCAAGGATAAAGTGAGCCTTAATACGCTTCCTGTCGGCTTTCAGCAAGGCTATGTGGCCTTTGCTATTGGGGCGCAGCATGCCACCAAGCGCCTGCCCGTCGACCGGATCATTGAGTTATGTGGGTTGTTGCGCCGTCCAGTGGTATTGCTTGGCGGGCCTGAGGACGAAACGACGGGTCATGTGGTGGAACTGGCCTTTGCCAAGCACGCAGCGGCCTCGCCGCCACTCGCGCGGAAAGTGCCCGACAGCCCTTATTATTTTCCTTCGGAGGCCAGCATTGCTAAAGCGCCCCACACTATTATTTATAACGCCTGCGGGCAGTATTCGCTCAACCAATCGGCCTCTTTGGTACAACAGGCGCAGCTAGTAGTGAGCCACGATACGGGTCTGATGCACATTGCGGCAGCCTTTAAGAAAGAGATTTTCAGCATTTGGGGTAATACGGTGCCGGAGTTTGGCATGTATCCTTACCGCACCGAGTTTCGCATTCTGGAAAGGCCAGGGCTCTCGTGTCGGCCGTGCTCTAAGATAGGTTATGAAAAATGCCCCCAAGGCCATTTTAAGTGTATGCGCGAAATTCAATTTGACTTGGATTTGCCCCCCACGCGCGATGGGCGTTGATAGAGTGTTTGCTGGCAACTAACAGGGAGCGTAGGAATGCGAACATGGCCTCTGAGGGCTATATCCTGAAGCTGAATAAAAAAAGAGGGCGATATACGAATATGTTGTTTTAAAAGTTGCAAAGAAGTTGTTGATTTGCCGATAAAACCATATTCTAACCTTTCCTCTTTTACTTCATTTATGCGCCTTTTTACGCTTGGGGCTCGCGCCCTCACGCTGGTTGTGCTGTCCTTATGTACAGCTTGCGGTCCTAACATTTATCTGGCGAACGACTTTCGCTCTTATGCCCCTAAACACAAAACGGTAGCCATTCTACCCGCTTCCGTGACAATGCAACTGCGCCCCAACCAAGCACGCAATACGACAGCGGAGCAGCAGCGCGACCTGGAATACAAAAGTGGTATCGACTTTCAGGAAAAAATCTATGCGTGGTTGTTGCGTCGGAGCCAGCAGCGCGGCTATACAGTTCAATTTCAGGACGTAACGCAAACCAACGCCAAACTGCGTGAGCTCCAGATTCCGTACGAGGAATTGCGTACGCACTCTGCCCAAGAACTTGCTAAAGTACTCGGCGTTGATGCTGTATTGACTACCAGCGTACGCACCACCAAGCCCATGAGCGACGGTGCTGCCTTGGCTGTGGGTGTATTGGTAGGTGCTTGGGGCGCCACCAATCAAGCCAACATTACCGTCAATATCCACGAATCGGACGCCGGTAAGCTGCTGTGGAAGTACGACTACGTAGCTGCTGGCTCGGTAGGAAGCTCGACGGAAGGTATGGTGAACATGCTGATGCGCAATGCTTCGAAGAAGTTTCCTTACACGCCCAAATCCTAAGGTGTAGTAAATCTGACATTCGTGTCAAGAATAGGAGGGCTGCTTCTGTCATTGGGTGGGAGCAGCCCTCTGTGCTTATAGAACTTTATCGCAGTGAGATAATTGAAGGAGAAAAAGAGTAAATTTTAGCTCTCCTACCTATTCCTAGTACTATGGCTGATAGTTCTGTTAAGTCCGTTCTTGTGAAAGTTGGTCCTGATGCTCTGCTAGCTGATGTGCAGGCCGGACGCCATACGTTTGTGCTGGATGAGCCCGAAGGGGTAGGTGGCGAAGACCGAGGACCAACGCCGTACGATATGTTGCTCGCGGCGCTGGGAGCCTGCACTGCTATCACCCTGCGCCTCTACGCCGATCAGAAAAAGTGGCCTCTGGAAGCTATAGAAGTTCGCTTACGCCATCAACGCGTGCATCGCACCGACTGCGAGCAGTGCGAACAAGAAGGCCAGATGCTGGAGGAAGTAGAAAAGGAATTGCGGCTCGTGGGGCCACTCACGCAGGAGCAGCGCCAGCGATTAGAGATAATTTCGCAGAAGTGCCCCGTGCAGAAAACCCTGATGAGTGGCTTGCGCATCAGAACTCAACTGGTGCCCGAAAGCAACTGATTCCTCTTCTAAAACCATTTTTATGGAAGCTAAATCGCCTTGCGCTCATCTTGGTAGCTTAACAGCGATTATCAAGGATGAGCAGTACATCTGCCCCGAATGCGTAGCCCAGGGCGACGAGTGGGTACACTTGCGCGTATGCCAGACTTGCGGCCACGTGGGCTGCTGCGACAACTCCAAAAACAAGCACGCTACTCGCCATTTCCACGCTACCAATCATCCCGTCATCACCTCCGCCGAACCCGGTGAGCGGTGGGCCTGGTGCTACGTTGATAGCGCGTTTGTTGAGTATTAACCTATTATTTATAACGTGCTTGAAAACGGACTTGACCAATACGGGCAAGAAAAAAGCCCCCCAGACAACGTCTGGGGGCTTTTTTCTTCAAATAAAGAAACTAGTTGCTGATCTTATCGAAGCCGCAGTAGCTGTGCAGCGCTTTTGGCAAGTGGATGCCGTCCTCAGCCTGGTTGTTTTCCAGCAAGGCAGCTACAATACGAGGCAATGCGAGGGCCGAACCATTGAGTGTATGCAGAAGCTGAGTTTTGCCACCTTCAGCACGGTAGCGCAGCTTAAGGCGGTTAGCCTGGTACGTTTCAAAGTTACTGGCCGAGCTTACTTCCAGCCATCTGCCTTGGGCGGCGCTCCATACTTCGAGGTCGTAAGTGAGGGCCGACGTAAAGCTCATATCGCCGCCGCAGAGGCGTAGCACGCGGTAGGGCAATTCCAGCTTTTGCAGCAGGCCCTCAATATGGGCCCGCATTTCCTCCAAAATAGTGTAGCTCTGCTCAGGTAAGGCTATTTGGACGATTTCTACCTTGTCGAATTGGTGCAGGCGGTTGAGGCCGCGCACATCGGCACCCCAAGAGCCAGCTTCGCGCCGAAAGCAGGGCGTGTAGCCCGCATTGCGAATGGGAAGCTTATCGGTGGCAATAATCTCGTCGCGGTAAAGATTGGTAATGGGCACCTCGGCCGTCGGAATCAGGTAGAGATTGTCCTGCGCGTCGTGGTACATCTGGCCATCTTTGTCGGGCAATTGGCCCGTGCCGTAGCCCGAGGCCTCATTTACCAGAATGGGCGGCTGCACTTCAAAATAGCCGGCCTCCCGCGCTTCATCCAGGAAAAAATTGATAAGCGCACGCTGTAAACGCGCACCTTGCCCTTTATATACCGGAAAGCCAGCGCCACTGATTTTGTTGCCCAGCTCGAAGTCGATGATGTCGTATTTCTTAATCAAATCCCAGTGGGGGAGGGCCGTGGGGGCAAATCTGGCTTTGTGCCGTGCTCTAATACCACTTCATTCTCCTGCGGAGTACGGCCTGCGGGCACGCTACTATGGGGCAGATTGGGCAGCTTGAGCAGTAGCTGCTGTAAAGCAATTTCTACCTGTCCTAACTCGTCAGCGTGGGTTTTGATATCGGCTTTGAGGCTCGCAGTACGGGCTTTCAGGTCTTCGGCTCCGGCTTTGTCGCCGCTCTTCATCAAGCCACCAATTTGGCGCGCCAACTCATTCGCTTCAGCCTGGGCTGAGTCGTGGGTGGTTTGCAGTTGACGGCGGCGCTGATCGAGGTTGAGAATGGCCGTCACGTCGGCCTCAGCAGTTGGGTAGTACTTTTTGGCTAAGCCAGCCAGCACGAGGTCAGTGTGTTCTTTTAAAACGGAAACTTGCAGCATAGGGCAAAAGTAGGGAAGTAGCGGAAGCTTTTTGTAGTCGGAGCAGTCGTAAATATCAGGCTGCCCTAAACGCCCTACACAAGTAAATAAGCCGGGGCGAACCATTAAAGCAGCGCGAATGTCCTTACTATTGTGGCGAATAGCCCGAAAAAAAGCGTATCTGATTTGGCGGTTTACCCGTATTAGTCTAACATTGCGGCAACAAGCCGGCGGCTGATGCCGGGTCCGCAGTAATTTTTGCTCGCGTACGGCCCGCTTTTATTTCCAGCGCCTCCCGAGTACCCCATTTTCCCTACGTATTCTGTGCTTCGCGCCGCGCTGCGGTTGCCCTTTATGCCCCGGTTGGCCTGTGCTGCTCCCTATCCTGTCCTGTCTGGTATCTCCACCCCCTTCTGCCCGTTTTCCTACTAGTTTAGTTTATGTACAATATTGAAGAATTGAAGGACCGTTTGCTTTCCGAGCTAAAAGAAATAGCGGAAGAGCTGAAGGTTGGTAACTTCAAAAAGCTCAGCAAGCAGGATCTGATTTATAAGATTCTCGATCAGCAGGCCATTATTCCCGCCGATCAGCTTCCCCAGAAAATAAAACCCGCCAGCGCCAAGAATGGAGCTGAGCTGCCCTTTTCGGATGTAGCTGAAGCCAATGCCGTACCGGCAGCCGCACCCACGGCCCCCGCTGCGCGCCCGGCCCCAGCACGCGCCCGTGCTCCCCGAACCGCTGCTCCTGCTCCCATTGTGGCCGTTGATGCGGCTTTGGCAGTAGCGCCGGAGTTAGCGTTGGCTGAAGCACCGGCTATCGCAGCCGCAGCCACTCCCGCCGAGGCTACTGTAGCTGTCGATGCTGAGCCAGCGCCGGACGCTGGAGCCGCCCGCCCAGTAAAGTTGTACCAGCGGCCTGAGCGCCGCGTGCGCAATGGTGTGGAGCGCAACCGCACCGAAGAGATAGCACCTACTTCTTCGAATGGTATCGCTAATGGCATCGATACATCAGGTGGTGATGTGCCAGCTTCGCTAACGCCGGAAGGTGCAGTTGAAGCGGCTGCCGCAGCCCACTCCGAAACGGCTCCTGCGCCTGTTTCCTTTGTGCCTAATGCACCACGCGAGCCGCGTACTGATCATCCTACTGCCCCCCGCGAACGGGAATACCGCGATGGCCGTGAGCCCCGCGAACTTAGAGAACAGCGTGAGCCGCGTACAGATGGCCCTCGCGAGCGGGAATACCGTAACGATGCACCGCGTGAGCCCCGTGATTTCCGGGAGCCCCGCGAACCGCGTGACAATAACCGTGAGAATCGGGAGCCACGCCCGTTGCGCGATGTGCCCCGCGATAACCGCGAACCACGTGAACTGCGCGAGCCTCGGGAAAACCGAGAGCCTCGGGAATTGCGCGAGCCCCGCGAACCAAGAGAGAACCGGGAGCCGCGTGAGAATCGGGAGCCACGGGAAGGCCGCGACCAGCAGCGCCGTGATGACCGCTTCGCAGCCCGCGACCAGCAGCGTGCCCCTCGCCCTGCTGATGGTCAGCAGCCAGCCGGCCAACCCCAGCGTCCGCGTAACGACTTTGATATTGTAGTAGATGGTGAAGGCACCTTGGAGCTCATGCCCGATGGTGGCTACGGCTTCCTGCGCTCGCCCTTCTACAACTACCTCGCCTCGCCCGATGATATATATGTGGCACCACAGCAGGTAAAACAGTTTGGCTTAAAAGCCGGCGATACGGTAAAATGCACGATTCGTCCGCCCCGCGAAGGCGAAAAATACTTCGCGCTGGTAGGAGTGGAAAGCATCAACGGCCGCACGGTAGAAGAAGCTCGCGACCGGATTCCGTTCAACAACCTCACGCCGCTCTTTGCTGAGGAGCGCTTGAAGCTGACGACCAAGTCGAGCTTGCTTAGCACTCGTATTCTGGACTTGTTCGCGCCGATCGGTAAAGGCCAGCGCGGTTTGATTGTAGCCCAGCCAAAAACCGGTAAGACGGTTCTGTTGCAGGAAATTGCCAACGCTATTTCCGAAAATCACCCTGAAGTCTACCTCATCATTCTGCTTATCGATGAGCGGCCGGAAGAGGTGACTGACATGGCTCGCTCGGTGAAAGCCGAAGTACTTAGCTCGACTTTCGACGAAACGGCTGACCGCCACGTGAAGATTGCCAGCATTGCCTTGGATAAAGCCAAGCGTCTTGTAGAGTGTGGTCACGATGTCGTAATTCTGCTCGACTCTATTACTCGTTTGGCCCGTGCATATAACACGGTGCAGCCCGCTTCGGGCAAAATCCTGTCGGGTGGTGTCGATGCCAATGCTTTGCACAAGCCCAAGCGCTTCTTCGGCGCAGCCCGCAACGTGGAGAATGGTGGCTCGCTAACCATTATTGCTACGGCCCTGATTGAAACTGGCTCCAAGATGGACGAGGTTATCTTTGAGGAATTCAAAGGTACCGGCAACATGGAATTGCAGCTGGACCGCAAACTGGCCAACAAGCGCATCTTCCCAGCCATCGACGTACCAGCTTCCGGCACTCGCCGCGAAGATTTGCTCATGGGCAAAGAAGAGTTGAGCCGCATCTGGGTGCTCCGTAAGTTCATGTCTGACATGACCGCCGTAGAGGCCATGGAGTTCCTAAAAGACCGCATCAAAGACACCAAGAACAACAACGAGTTCTTGATGTCGATGAACGGCTAGAGTGTTTCTTAAAATAAAAAAAGCCCCCAGCTATAGTATGGGGGCTTTTTTGTGCTTACTGAATGTAGTGTGTTTGTATACCTGTTGGCCGTACTGCAAGTTGACACTCAATAATACCTACTTGCACCGCGCCTGCATAAGACAGTACTTTGAAGCATGGAAAACACGCCCGACCTCCCCGAACTGCTCTACATCTTTGATCCGCTGTGTGGCTGGTGCTACGGTATGACGCCCGTAATACAGCGCGTGCGCACTGAAATGGCAAGCCAGATTCAGGTGTCAGTGCTCAGCGGTGGTATGGTAACCGGCGACCGAGTGGCCCCTTTGCGCGCTAAGTGGAATTACATCAAAAATGCGCTGCAGGATGTAGAGCGGGCAGCAGGAGTGCGTTTTGGTGAGGCGTATCTGCAGTTGGGAGAGGAAGGCAGCGTTATTCAGAATTCTGAGCCGCCCTGCCGCGCCCTCACCGTTTTTCGGCAGCTAAATACCGACCCCAGCCGTGTCGTCGATTTTGCCCACGATATCCAGCGGGCGCATTATTTTAAGGGCCAGGATTTGAATGATCCGGCTATCTATACTGACCTGATAGCGCCCTATGCGATTGAAGTAGCTGAGTTTGAGCGTCGCTTGGCGCTGCCCGAAACGGCTCATGCTACGCGGCAGGAATTTGCGGCGGTGGAACGTATTGGAGTCCAAGGGTTTCCGACAACAATCTTGCGTGTCGGTCAGCAGGGTTATGTGCTGGCGCGGGGTTTTCAGCCGTATGAAGCGTTTAGCAAAGCCGTACGGCAAGCGTTGCAGCAAGCCACGGAAGAGCAGTAAAATCCTGGAGGAACTCAGCCACCGAAGCCACCGATTCGCACTACCTGCTGTTTTAGCGGCGACCAAGCTATGCGGCGGCCATCCTCTTTGCCAACCAAATACTGAAAACCGATAGAATCGGGGCGGCGGCGGAGGTCGTCCCAAGTCGTGCGGTCGATAGTGCCCGCTTGGTAAATGTCTTTGGTCGTAACGGCTGGCGTGCGAAAGTTTTTATCGGTAAAAAACTCGTCCATGCGGCGCCGTACAAAAGCTTCGCGCTCGGCCTGCGTAGCGGTGTTGTTTTTCATTTCATACACCATAGATGCCTCCAGATCGGCAGCAGATACTACTTCGCGAAAAATCGTTTCGCCACTGGAGTTGGTAATGGTGAAAGTGGCTTCGCCCGCCAGCAGAGAAGGACCGCGTAGTACGAGGCGAAACGTATCATCGGTAGAAGGGGAAGAAAAGCGGTGCCGCCGCTGTACCGTTTTCAATGTATCCGATTGGGCATTGACGGCTGGCGCGCGAGTTGTATCCATAGGCTCGGCCGGGGCAGTAGCACTCGCCGTATCCGATGACTCTATTCGCGTTGGATCGGGTCTGGAACAAGCTCCGAAGACCGACAGCAGTAAAGCGGAGAAGAGAACGTGACGCATATGGGAAGGCAATTTGGAGGCTCTTCCCATACGTAGCCAGTTGCAATACTGTTCCGGGGGGCTTTTTTAAGCAGATTTCTGCGGGTTTGGCTACTGCGTTACCCAATGCCTCAGCACCAGCATCAACACGAAAGCCGCACTCAAACACAGCGACGAAACCTGGTTCATACGCATCGTGCGCTCAAAGCTGGCCGCCGCCACATCCGACCACGCCAGAAAAGCCCAACGGCTAAACAAAGCCACTACTGGACCGGTAGCTATCAGGAAGATAAGTAGGTTGCGAAGCTCGCCGCGCTGCCAATACGTAAAGCCCAGCAATGCGGCGCCGAACAGCAAGCCCACCGCCGCAAACACAAACGTGCCCCGAATACCCAGCACGAGGCTCAAGGTTTGGTCGCCGCGCTGCCGGTCTTCTTGGTGCTGATACACCTGCGTGAGTGGATAGGAACCGCACAAAAACAGCGTACTCACCAAGGCCAGTAGCAAGTTATCGGTAGCTAAAATCTCTTCAAAATTGCCCCCCACGCCCACTTGGGTCATCAGAAATGTGAAGGCACCTTGGAATACCACCACCACTAGCGTACTCACAAATGGATACTTCTTCAGCCGAATACCTTCGTAGCTGTAAGCTTTAGAAATGAGTAAGTAAATGGCTATCAGCCCCGCAAACAACGGACTGAGTAGCCAGGCGCATACCACGGCTAGCACATCGAACAGCCACACCAAATGAAGCAATTCCTCCGACACTTTGGGGGCTTTTTGAGGCCGCCGATGCTGCCTTCGTCGCGGTCGTAATAGGAGTTGTAGCCGTTGGAGGCCGGGTAAGCCAGCACGTGCAGCACCACAAACACGCCCACTGCGCGCCACGGACTATACGGCTGCCGCAAGGCGCTCAGCCCAAACCAGAATACCGGCATTAGGTACACGGAAAAGGGGATGCGCAGCAGCGGCACAGCACGGCGGTAAGCGAGGAGCATAAAAAGTCTGGGTAGCAATTACCTGATAAGGTAGAAAGGTAAGTGAAGATGCATTCCACTCGACAGGATGAAATCTGTTTTCTGGGTTTACGCCTTTTTCGGCCAGCCAACCAAATACGTCACCTGTGAGCCAGACCAATGTTTCACCTTGCCAGTCTGCCACTCGAATTTGCCCCTCGAGTCAGCGCGATGAGCCAATTGTAATAGCTCATCGGTTGGGTACATGCGCAGGATAGATACGGTCCCATCCCAGATGGTGCACAGCGGAATTAGGGGAATAATGAAAGTGAAAAACAGACGACTCAGCCGAAATGGCGGCATAAATGGTGTAGCAAGCACCTGCATGATGGGCAAAATCGTCCAAGCCAGCAGGATTTCGTGCCAGTGTTTGCCGGCGCCCTCAAATACTCCAATGCCAGCACCTTGCCGCACAGCGTCTGCAAGAATAGCCTCGGCCGCTGCGGGCGTAAAGTGATGGAAGGCGGAGAACATGGTCCGAAAGCCGGTGAGGTGGGCGGGCACCGCCGTAGCATCCACGGGCGCTATTTCGTAGCCAATTTGCCCCCCAGAGCTTTCCTGAATGCCTTGCCAAGCGCTGGGCTGCGGGTATAAATCGGTGAGGGTAACGCGCAGGTCGGCCAAGCCGGGCAGCTGACGTAGTGCCCGCGCCACGCCGTCGGTGCCGCCGCCCGCGCCCGCGCCGAGTTCGAGTAAGTGAAGTTGGCCGGTCTTCATCAGCGCCTCCTGTAGTACCGGCACCAGCGGCTGATAAATGCCTAAGCGGCTGGTCATGAAGCGCAAATAGTCCATCATGCCCGCCCGAATGATACTTGGGAACCAAGGCTGGTCTTCAAACTCGAATAAGTGTAGACGGAGCTTCAAGTAATGATTGCGTTAGAGTATTTATTAGTTCGTAGCTGCGGTAGCATTGAGATACTGTAACGGATTTGCTGAACCTAAGGGAGTTGTTTTGGCCTCATTCCAATGTAATTTGCGGTGTCGCGTCTCTACAGGTTCCGAAATTATATTGGTCACAAAGTAGAATCATCCGCTTCCTTAGTTGCGAATCAGGGTAATCTTTGCAACTTTGCAAAACAAAGTACTTTTGTCGATATGAATTCAGCCGTCGATCCGCTCGCCCAGCTTACTGAGATTCGCGCCATCATGGAGCGCTCGTCGCGTTTTTTGTCGCTGAGCGGCCTGTCGGGAATTGCGGCGGGCGTGGTGGCGCTGGCGGGCGTGGGTGTCGGCTACTGGTATCTGGGCCAGGAGTACGGCAGTACCCAGGAATTTGTGCGCGTGATGCAGGCCTCGGAGCAGGAGCGGCTGCGGGCACTGCCGTTTCTGCTGGGGTTAGCGGGGGGCATTATTTTGTTGGCGCTGCTGGTGGCTTTCTATTTTACTCGCCGCCGCGCCCAACAAGCCAACGCGCAACTGTGGAGCGCTATTGGACGGCGACTAGCGCTGAGCTTGGCCATTCCGCTGGTGGCCGGGGGGCTTTTTTGCCTGGCTATTTACCTGCAAGGAGCAGCCGGACTGGTAGTGCCGGGTATGTTGCTGTTTTATGGCCTAGCTTTGCTGAATGCCAGTAAGTACACCTTGGAGGAAATCCGGTGGCTGGGCCTCACCGAAATTGCGCTGGGGCTGGTAGCAGTATTATTTCCCGGCTACGGGCTGATTTTTTTCGCACTGGGCTTTGGCCTGAGCCATATCATTTACGGCCTGATCATGTACAACCGTTACGAACGGACCGCCCGCGCCCTGTGAAGCACAATATTCACATTCTCAACAAAGCCTTCGACCATCGCGTGCGCCTGGGGGTGATGGCTGTGCTATTGGGTCAAAGCGACCCCGTGAGCTTCAATGAGCTAAAAGAAGCCCTCGACCTGACCGATGGCAATCTGGCCAGCCACGTAGCCGCCCTCGAAAAAGCAGGCTATGTGGAGGTGAGCAAGCAGTTTGTGGGTAAAAAGCCCAATACCACTTACATGCCTTCAAAGGAGGGCAAACAAGCCTTTCAAGAGCATTTGAACGCTTTAGAAAAATTGCTACGAGGGTAAGCGCTCTTTTTTTGTCTATTAACTTTGAAATGCAAAGTTCTTTTAAAATGCCAAACATACTTTAGCTGCCTTATTCGCTATGGAAATCTCCACCAATTTCCCCCCCGCCGGTTCCACATCGGCGGCGGCACCTCGTCTGACCCTTTCCACTTTGCAAAAGGTGGCAATACCCATCGGGGCAATCTGGTTCTACATATTATTCTGGGAAGAGCGGCCGGCCCTGAATGTGCTCCTGTATACTTTGTTTGTGCTAATCGTGGGGCTGGTAGAGTTGCCGCGCTACGCTCCGCAATGGCGTTCTAATGGGTTTCGGCTGACGCTGGCCGGCACAATACTTAGCGCCGCCATGATGGCCTGGTACGGCTCAGGGGCAGCGCTATTAGCCTGGCTGGCCTCCTCGGCCATGTGGCTCGGCTACCGCAATCAGCCCCACCTGAAGCTGGTTGTTTATGCGCTACTAACAGCCATTAGCAGCGCTATCCGCACAGTGCCAAGGCTGGCGCAACTGCTCGTTCTGCCGCGCAGCCTAGACGGACGCGTAGAACGGGCCTGGTTCTACGGTCGACTGCTCATACTGCCGTTCGTAGCGCTTTTAGTATTTCACATCCTGTTTGCCGTCGCTAACCCTGTGTACAGTGCGCTCACGGAGCGAGTGCTGACTACAATAGGGGAGTGGGTGGAGGCCTTTTTCGAGATTTTCTCCATACCACACTTCCTGTTTTTCCTGTTTGGCTTGGCCCTGACTGGGGCGGCGCTCGTGAGTGTGCCAGTACATTACTTCGCCGACAAGGAATCACGCTTCGGTGAGTTCATCCTGCGGCAACGCGACCGGGTGGCTTCCTTCGCCGTGCGCCGGCCCGACTTTCAAGCCAAACGCTTCCGAGCGCTCGATTTGCGCAAGGAATACCTCGTGGCCCTCAGCATGTTTGGCTTGGTGAACGTGTTGCTGCTCGTGGTCAATGGCATCGATATCAACTGGATATGGTTTGGCTTCAAGCCCGCCCCTGATTTTGACCTTACGCAGTTTGTACACGAAGGCACCTATGTGCTCATTCTGAGCATTCTCGTGGCAATGGGTATCGTGCTGTGGTTTTTCCGCCGCAACCTGAATTTCTACGAGCGGGGGTTGCCGCTGCTGCGCTGGATGGCGACGGTGTGGGTGCTGCAAAATGCGGTATTGGCCGTCTCGGTGGGGCTGCGCAACTACTATTACATTCTCTACACGGGGCTTGCTTACAAGCGAATCGGGGTGTATTTCTTCCTGCTGCTCACCTTCTTCGGGCTGGCTACCGTGCTGCTCAAAATCTGGCAGCGCCGCTCGGCTTACTCGCTGGTGCGTCTGAATGCACTGGCGGCTTATGTGCTCATGGTGGGGCTGGCCTGCGGCAACTGGGAAATCTGGATTGCGCGCTACAATCTGCGCCCCGAACTGCATGAACTCGACTACGGCTTTCTGCTCAACATGCCCGACCGGGTGCTGCCTGTTCTCGCCGCCCACCCCGAGGTGTTCACCCAGCGCCACCTTGTGCATAAAACCTACGGCAGCTGGATAAAGATGGAACCCGCTACCGCAGCGCAGCGGCTCCAGTGGCGCCTAACCCAATTTGAAGAAAGGCAGCAAGCGCGCAATTGGCCCAGCTACACCTACGCCGACTGGCAAGCCTATCAGCAACTAGCAGGCAAAAAGCTATAAATCAGAAGTCTCAGCTCATTTCATCTCATCCTATCTTCATGACTTTCTCCGATTGGGCCAATTACTTCAGCGCCAACCAAAATCACCTCGATAACCTAAGTTGGGACGATACCTACCGCCTTACCGAACGCGAATTGCGCGCTATTCGCTACTCGTTGCCGCAGTTTCAGCAGGGGGAGCATTCGGAAGGCAAACATCTGTACCAGAAAGCCAAAGACCTCGGCGACCCTGATTATGTAGCGGCTATCCGGCTGTTTATCAGGGAAGAGCAGGGTCATGCGCGGGTGCTGGGGCAGTATATGGCCATTCATCAGCTGTCGCGCCTGTGCAAGTCGAGCGGGTTGGATAAAGTGTTTCGCTGGCTGCGGCAATGGGCCTCCTTAGAGCACACGCTACGGGTACTGCTGACGGCCGAAATTATTGCCGCCGTGTATTATCAGGCCCTTTATCAAGCTACTTATTCTGGCTTACTACAGCAAATTTGTCGGCGCATTCTTCGCGATGAGGAGATGCACCTAAACTTCCAGTGCTTTACGCTAACACAGATTACGCGCGGCCAAAGCGCGCTGCGGCGCTGGGCAACCCGACAGGCCTACCGTACGCTGATGGCCGGCACTACGCTCGTCGTATGGGTTACCTATCACCGCACCCTGCGAGCGGGAGGTTTTGGGCTGCTGGCTTTTGCCGATGCAGTGAGCGTAGAGTTTGGAAGGGTAGAGGAGATGCTGGCCGCGCCGGGGGGCATTTCTGTGCGCGAGCAGACAGTAGAATCACCTGTTTCGGCTAAGCCAAGCCCAACTTTTCAGCCAACCAGTGTGGAGCTTCAGCCACTGTAAGTGAGAAGCAATGTGAAAATTAATTGAACCAGACCACGTATCCATGTGGTTTCATCGGGAAGTCTGGCTACAGGGCCGCGCCTAGTTGGTATATTTGCGTATCCGTCGTCGGTGCCTTCTGCTAGGAGTGGCTCCCCGGCCGCCACGTGTTTTGTTCTGCATGTCCGCTTCCGAATCGCCAAATTCAGTAAAAAAGCCGCGTCGACGCTGGCCTAATATCCTGTCGCGCATGGCGTGGGGGGCTTTTATTGTAGGCTTGGGCATCTTTCTGCTCTATCCTATTCTGGTCAGCACTAACTTCATGTTTCTCTTTGGCAAGTCGCCGGGGCTGGAGGAGTTGGAGAACCCGAAAGTGGAAAAAGCCTCCGAGCTATATACTTCTGATGGCGTACTGATCGGAACCTATTTCCGCGAAAACCGCTCGCCAATCCCATTCAGTAAGATTTCGCCGGTGTTGGTGAAGGCCCTGATTGCCACCGAGGATGCTCGTTTCTACGACCATGCCGGCATCGATCCGCAAGCTATGGCCGGCGCGGTGTGGGCCGTGGTGCGCGGCGAAAAGCGCGGCGGCAGTACCATTACGCAACAGTTGGCCAAAAACCTGTACAAAACCCGTCGGGGCGAAACCGGTGGCGCGCTAGGTTATATCCCAGTTGTAAGTACGCTGATCAGCAAAACCAAAGAGTGGCTGACGGCCGTAGAGCTGGAGCGGCGCTATACAAAAGAGGAAATTCTGCGCATGTACTTCAATACGGTGGAGTACGGCTCGCAGGCCTTCGGTATTAAAGTAGCTGCCAAAACCTTCTTCAGCACCTCGCCCGACAGCCTGAAGCCCGAAGAAGCCGCCATGCTCGTGGGCGTGCTGAATAACCCAACTGCCTACAACCCACGTTTTCACCCCGAAGCTGCGCTCAAGCGCCGCAACTTAGTGCTGACCCGTATGGGTCAGGCAGGGCATTTGACCGCGAAACAGGTTGATTCTCTGCAAAAAAGCCCCCTAGCCTTACGCTATCAGGTTGATAAGCACTTTGATGGCCCTGAAGCCTACTTCCGCGGTGCGGTAAGCCAGACGGTAAATGAGTGGTGCGAGAAAAACGGCTACGACATGTACCGCGATGGCCTGAAAATCTACACTACGATTGATTCGCGCATGCAAGCTCACGCCGAGGAGTCGGTGTTGCAACGCATGAAAATATTACAGCGGCAGTTCGATAATTTCTGGCGTAATCGGGGCGGTAATCCGTGGGTAGATGATCAGGGAAAGGAGATTCCTGATTTCATCGAAACCCAAATGAAGCGCACGGATCAGTATAAGCGACTGGCTGAGCGCTACAAAGGCCAGCCAGCCCGCTTAGATTCAGCCTTGAACGCGAAGCGTCCAATGAAGGTGTTTACCTGGAAAGGCGACGGCGACACGACACTCGTCATGTCGCCTCTCGATTCGCTGGCCTACTACAAGAAGTTCCTGCACGCGGGCATGATGACGATGGACCCATTCACGGGTCATATCAAAGCCTGGGTTGGTGGTCTAAACTACCACTTTTTTCAGTACGACCACGTTAAGCAAGGCCGTCGTCAGCCGGGCTCTACTTTCAAGCCCTTCGTGTATCTAACGGCTCTTGACAACGGCTACACGCCTTGCGACCGTATCCGCGACGAGCGCGTGACCATCCGTTACGTGGAAAACGGCAAGAACATGGAGTGGAAGCCCAACAACGTGACCCGTGAGTACTCCGGCTCCAACATGACTCTGCGCCATGCCATGGCTCGCTCCATTAACTCAGTGACGGCGCAGCTTACGGAGTTGGTAGGGTGGGAGAATGTGGCTAAATATGCCCACAAAGTTGGTATCCGCAGTAAGCTGCTCGATGTGCCTAGCATTGGCTTGGGCTCGGGGGGCGATGTAAGCGTGTACGAAATGGTAAATGCGTACAGCACCTTCGTCAACAACGGCTTCCGCACCGAACCCCTGCTCGTTACCCGTATCGAGGACCGCAACGGCAACGTTATTAAGCAGTTCGACCCTAAGCAAAAGCGCGTTATCCCGGCCGAAACGGCGTGGCTCATGCTTTACATGCTGAAAGGCGGCATGGAGGAGCCAGGTGGTACTTCGCAAGCCTTGTGGGAGTACGACCTGTGGAAGAAAGGCAACGAGATAGGGGGCAAAACCGGCACGACCTCCAACTATTCTGATGGCTGGTACATGGGTGTAACCAAAGACCTAGTGAGCGGTGTGTGGGTAGGCGGCGAAGACCGCAGTATTCACTTCTACCGTTCTCAGCAAGGAGAAGGCAGCCGAATGGCTTTGCCCGTGTATGGCACCTATATGGAGAAGCTTTATAGGGACAAGGACTTAGATATAGAATACGGCCGCTTCCCTTCGCCCACAGTCAAAATATCGAAGAAGTATAACTGCGTAACGCCCGCGCCGCGCCGCATCGTGGAGCCCATTGACTCCTTGGTAACGGACAACCTGCTGGAGAAACTGAACGCTGGCACCATCGCCATACCAGACAGTTTGTAACTCAGGGCAGCGCAATATTAACGGAGGAATAGAAGCTTTATTAAGCGCTTATTCCTCCGTTGCGTAAAATGACTCCAAGGCCCCCTTCAAATTGGGATATTCAAACGTAAACCCTTGTTTTAAAACCTTCTCGGCGCTTACCCGCTGTGAAGCAAGAACGATTTCGCTCATTTCGCCCATCATTAGGTTCAGCGCAAAGGCCGGTACTTTAGGGAGTACCAATGGGCGATGCATTACATCGGCCAGGGTTTCAGTAAAGGTTTGATTAGTAACCGGGTTAGGCGATACAGCATTATACGTGCCCTGCCACTGCGGCTCATCTAGCATTTGAATGAGTAGCCGGCATAAGTCGTCGAGGTGAATCCAAGACATGAATTGCTTGCCCGAGCCTAAGGCGGCGCCTGCCATAAGCTTCACGGGCCGTGCCATTTGGGGCAATGCACCACCTTGCGTACTCAGCACTATACCGATACGCACAACAATGGTCCGAATGCCGAGCGCTGCCACTTCATGAGCTGCTTGTTCCCACTTTCGCGATACATCAGCCAAAAAATCATCGGAAGGAGTATTGGGGGGCGTTTCTTCGTTTACAAGCTTATCGCCGCTGTCGCCATAAATACCAATTGCCGACGCCGACAAGAATGCTCGGACATGGTGTTCTCCTTTAGCTAATTCCTTCGCTAGCAGCCTAGTGCCATCTAATCGACTTTCCAGAATCTCGCGCTTTCGCTCGTCCGTCCACTTTCCATCCGACACACTCGACCCGGCCAAGTTAATAATATAGTCGGCGTAGCGAATGGCGGCCGGATCTAGCGTTTCGTGGCGCGGATCCCAGCGGAAAGTGTGGTAGTGGCTAGCGCCGGCTTGGCGGCTAAGCAGGGCCACTTCATAGCCCGCATCAATGAGAAGTTCGGCGAGACGTGTGCCAATTAGGCCCGTACCGCCGGTGATGAGAACTTTTTGAGACATACAAATGAGTGTTGCCTATTGCAGTCTGGCACTTACGTGTTTAGTCAGCAAAGGGTGTTGGGCAGATGACGTGGTGAATGGGGATGCAAGCTAATAGGCCGCCGACAACTCACAACCAGAATTTTACTTCCCAATCAAACGCAGAAATTCAGTACGGAGGGCTTGGTCGCGGTCGAAAGCCCCGCCATACTCGGCCGTAAGCGTGCTGCTGCTGGTGTCATTCACGCCCCGGCTCATCACGCACAAATGATCAGCCTCTATTAACACGGCCACATCGTTAGTATGGAGGGTGTTTTTTAGCTCCTCGGCAATTTGTCGCGTCAAGCGCTCCTGCACCTGCGGGCGACGAGCATAATATTGCACCACCCGATTCAACTTAGAGAGGCCAACCACATGCTCGCCGGGCAGATAAGCCACATGCGCTTTTCCAATGATAGGCACAAAATGGTGCTCGCAGCAGGAAAAAAGAGTGATATCGCGCTCTACCAACATCTGATGGTATTGGTAGCGGTTGTCAAAAAGTTTTACATCGGGCTGATAAGCAGGGTTGAGGCCGCGAAACCACTCATGCACATACATTTTGGCTACTCGGCGAGGAGTCCCCTTCAAGCTGTCGTCGTTCAGATCCAGACCCAGCAACGTCATTATTTCGCGAAAGTGGTCGGCAATGCTGGCTATTTTCTCTTCTTCGCTTAGCGTAAAGGCATCGGGGCGCAGAGGTGTGCGCAGATCAGCCGGCAAGTGGGCATCGTTTGGGACGGGGAGGTCCGTTGCAGCAACTGCGGGCACGGCGTTATCCATGATATTCAACAAAGTTGCGTTCGGTCTCATATAAGGTGACCGATAAAATTAAATGGGGCTCAATATGAGACCGTAGCTTTTGCCAAATCACTACGGCGATATTCTCGGCCGTGGGGTTAAGGTGGCGAAATTCTTCCGTATCCAAATTGAGGTTACGATGATCAAAGGTATCCAGAATCTCGCGCTTAATCAGGTCGCTCAGACGCTTGAGATCATACACGTAACCGGTTTCCGGGTCGATTGCACCCGTAAGGCGTACGATCAGCTCGTAATTGTGACCGTGGTAGTTGGGGTTGTTACACTTGTCGAATACTTGCTGATTGCGTGCCTCATCCCAGGCCGGATTGAAGAGCCGATGGGCAGCGTTAAAATGTTCCTTGCGACAGACGGTGACTTGCATAGTGCTTGCTGAACCACAGGTATAGCGTTTTGTTCAGTTCACTTCGGTAGTGGCTATTTATTGTACGACTAAAAGGACTTTAGCGGCTACTGAAATACCTAACTCCGCTTTAGACCTCAGCCCAAAGACTCATTATAGTAGTTAAACCATATAGGTTATGACTTAATAAACAAAAGCGCGTGTTCTTGAAAAAAAACAACTCAAAGGGTATGCGGTAAAGGGTAGTCTGGTATAGATTTGGCGTAGTGAGATTTGAGATAGCAACACAATCTTTCTACTAATAACTTTTTCTTCAACCCTTTTCATTCATATATGAAACAAGGTGTACTACTTACTCTGCTCCTGAGCTTCATGCTAACGGTGACTGGCTATGCCCAGAAGTCACCCGTTGATGAAACGGATATGTCGATCAAAGGCATCCCCCGCAAAGGGCAACGCATTTCTTTGCAGCTTGAAAGCAAGCGCGTAGAAGAATCATGGGCTAAGCGGCTGAATGAGAGATTCGGTAGCAAAGTAAAGAACGACAAAGGCGTGTACTCTATGGAGGGTGTCACGATCGACGAGATATCGAAAACGCCGGTTCGGGTTTTCAGCAAAATTGATGCTACGCCTACGGGCACTACCATCTGGTGGGCTATTGACTTAGGCAACGCTTACCTCGACAGAGCCACTACTCCTGTGCAGTGGAGCGCCGCGGAAAAGTACCTAAAAGACTTTGCTCGCCTACTTTATCGGGAAGACTTGGCAGTACAGGTTGCTGAAGCTGAAAAGTCTCTGGTTATTTCACAAAATAATCATAATGCTGTTATTGCGAAAGCCGACTTGGTAAGAAAGGATATCGAGAAAAATAAGGCTCGCAAAATGGAGATTCAGCAGGAACTCGCCAAGAACGCCGCTGAGCTTCTTCAGTACAACAACGTGGTGGATATGAACCTGAAAGAGCAGGAAGCTGCCCGCGCCGATATTGTAAACATGCGCGTAGCCTTGGAGGCTGTAAAGGATCGCATGAACAAAATTGAGTAGTCAGTACTTCGTATAGAAAAAGCCCCCAGAGTTCATTTGGGGGGCTTTCTTGTTTTCTATCGATTCCTAAACGTTACCTAACGCATCACCTTTCGCACATGCTCGGCGGCGGCTTGTTCATCTTTCCAGCCCATAATTCGTACTGCGCCCGGTGAGTCACGATGCTGAAACCACAGCCGTAGCATCTGTTGGGCCGCCGGATAGCGCTGGGTAAACTCAGCCCATGTGCTGGTTTTGGGTAAGATTTGCTGACTCGGCCGCGCTGGTACAGCTAGTACTACCCGTTCTATGGCTCCAGCATTATCCAGTAGCACCAAGCCAATGGGCAACACTTCAAGCACCGTACCGATCGGCTGACTTTCGGCTAAAACTAATACCGGCAGTGGGGCGCCAGTTGCGGTGCTAGTACCCGGCACAAAGCCATAGTTGCCAGGATAAGGAAGAAATTCCAGCACTCGATCTTTGCCCGCGCGTTGCTGGGGGGCAAATTCGTGGGTAGCTGGATCGTAGCGGCGCTCAAGGTTGGTGCCCGCCGGAACCTCAATTACAGTTTGCAGCAGCTTACGCTCAGCCGAGAAGGTCGGTAGCTCGGCGTAGTCGGTTTGGCAACCAACTACGCCGAGACCAATCAGAAGGCTGCCTAAAACTCGTTTGGCTCCCTGCATCAATATCTGAGCTTACTTAGCCAATTGTTCGTCGAGCTGCCGGAAGGGGTTGAGCTGATCTAACCGCAGTACGAAGCGAATCCGGTCGGTAAAATCCTTGCGGCTGCTGGGCAAACCGTTCTCGTATTGAGAGCCGGCTACGGGCAAGTAGAACTGGAAGATGTTTTTAATAACCGGAACCACCAAGCCGGCATCGTAGAAGAAATTTTGCCCCCCACGGCTGCTATAAAGCGTGTTGTCTTCTTTAGTAGCACCAAAGTCAGCAAATACGCCCAAGCCTGTCACCGGTAGGTCGGCTTGCAGATTGAGAGTGCTGAGCCACCGCTGGCTGCCAACTGGGATAAAACCTTTGAAGGCACCGTCGCGGTCGTCAGTTTGATGCGTTTGAGCAGTGAAGGCATCCGAAATCTGCTGGCGGTCTAAGAAGGCCGTTTGGCGACGATAGTCGGGGCTGCCACTCAGACCAATGAAGAAGGGTGCCTCATTAGCCTTTTGCAAAAAACGCCCGCCAAACAAACGGGCCTGCACGCGTTTCTTCGGCGAATAATATAGGCTGTACGAAGCCGAAGCACGCAGCAACGTGGCTTGAACTGATGAATTTTCTACAGACAAATCAGGAGTAAGTCGGTTCAGCTCCACGCTGGCTGACCAAGTTTGCAGCGCGTCGCCAGCTTGCACTTGGTAGAGCAAGGTCTGGATGCTGCTGGTTACATCAAAATCCTCGTTGCGCACGGAAGTGTTCGCAAGTTGAACCGTGTGCTGGGGGGCATTATAGGCCGACTTAGGCAACGTCAGAGTCAGGCTGGGCTCTACCTTCACATAACGCTCAAAACGCTGTACTGTGACACCGGTAATAAGCTGACGAGCGGTTTCCTTTGGCAAAATGTTCAGGTTAAGCGTGCCAATGCCGTTTAGCTCATTGCGGTTGAAGCTGTACATAGGCATAGCCAAGTAGCTCAAGCGTTTGGGAACTAAGGGGCTGCTATAGAAGGCCGCGCCCAGCATAAACTTATCGGACGTATTGGCTCCCAGCACTGGTGCCCAGTTGATGGCGGCACGATCCCAGCGCTCCACACTTACGAGAGGTCGGAGGCGCAAAGGCTCGAATCGAGGCAAACTGCCACTTAGGTTAAGCTTATCATCTCGACGGTTAAGCTGGGGTGTAACGTACGTAGGGTCAATGACCACAGAGGCGACGCCCTCGCGCCGAAAGTCAAGCTGGGTTTCTTCATCTTCCTCTCCGTTACCAAATACGGGTGTCCATTGCGTCTCAAGCACCTCGCCCTGGGCATTAAGCGTTGATACTGGCACAGCAAACGGAGCAGGCGAGTCATTCCTGACCAATACCTTTACCTGGTCATTCGTCACCTGAATGTCTCCTACAGCGGCATTGTAGCGCGTGGTGTTTTGAAGCATGTTCTCAAAAAACCAGTCTAGTTGCTGACCGGTGCTTTCCTCAAATACCGCCTGCATATCGGCCGGAGCAGGGTGCTTGAACTGCCAGCGCTGATAGTAGGTGCGCATGGCAGCATCAAACTTCTCCTGGCCCAAGTAACCAGCCAGATACTTCAGCAAAGAAGCCGTTTTGGTATAAACGATGATGCCATAGTTGAATTTGCCGTACTCAGCTGCGCTAGGTCCACTTACTGCCTGATCGAGGCCCCTGCTGGCAGATGCCTGATAAGGTACCTGATTCAAAGCCGTTGCATTCAAGCCTTCCACACCTAAAATAGTAGCGGCTTTGCCCGAGTTCAGCACACTTTCGAACATACCCGCATTCGGATTGTCGCGCTCAGCTACCCGATTCTCGATGTAGGAGTTCACGCCCTCATCCAACCATGGGAATGCCCGCTCATTGGAAGCCAGGATACCATAAAACCAATTGTGCCCTACCTCGTGCACAATGGCTGAAGGCATCGTTACCGTTACCATGGGGTATTCCATCCCTGAGCCGGCGCTTAGTGCCCCGTCTACGGCCGTAGCAGCCGTGTATGGATACTCGCCCACCCATTGTGAGTAGTAGGTAACGGCGTCGTTCACGTCCTGTAGGCCTTTTATCCACTTCTCTACGTCCTTGTTCACGAACATCACCCAAGTGTCTACTTGCTTACCTGAAGGCAGTGTAACGGCGCTCTTAAGTACGTTAAAGCGTTTGTCGGCAAACCATGCGAAGTCGTGTACCCGATCCTGCACGTAGCGCAGGGTTTTTGTCTCTGAAGCAGAACTTGGGAAGGTGAGGTCTTTGCCATAGTCTTCCGGTTTTTTGGACGCTGCGGTGGTAGCTAATTGCGTTAAGCGTGCCTGTTCTTCGGCGTTTTGCAGTACGCCGGTAGCGCCTACCGTGTAGTTGGAAGGTAGCGTAATACGCACATCAAACGAGCCAAATTCGGAGTAGAACTCGCCTTGGTCCAAATAAGGCATCGGATGCCAGCCTTGGCTGTCATAAACGGCTGGCTTTGGATACCACTGCGTAATCTGATACGACTGGTCTACGTGCCCGAAGCGCGAAAACGACGCCGGAATCTTTACCCGAAAAGGCGTCGTAATCGTAATTTTGCCCCCCGGAGCCAAAGGTTGGGGCAACGCTAGTTTCGCCATGTCGGCATGTTCCGGGTCGAAGGTAAGGGAAGCAGGCTGGCCATTTACCTTGAAATCAAGCTGGTCGATGAAGCCGCGCTGGTCTTGGGGGGCAAATTGGAACTTGCGGCTACCATTACGCAATTGCTGTTTCGCAAAAGCCGTGGTGTTGTCACGGTAAGCGTTGGGCCAGAGATGAAACCAGATGAAGGTAAGTTGGTCGGGCGAGTTGTTAGTGTATTGAATTTCCTCTTGGGCCGTGAGCGTGTGCTGGCGGTCATCCAGGGTGACATCAATAGAATAATTAACTTCTTGCTGCCAATAACTGCCAGGTGAAGTGCTCTGCGCCGATAGCGCCAGAGGAAGAAAAGCAAGCCAGCAACTGGCTAATAACTTTTTCATGTGGGGAGGAAAATATAACGAGCGAATAAATGTGGGACGAAAGTACGCGGTCGGCCTCATAATGTCGTGTCACAACCTTTGTAGCGGTCGGCCCGTTTTCTCAAACTCAGTTCCACCGTCCGCCCCTGCGGACTAACACCCCCAACCTATGTCTTTCAATAAAATCCCCAAAGACGATACCCAGCACCAGAACCACTTGGATGGCGCTATCAATAACCTGAACAACGACTTGCAGGAAGAAGCTTCCAAAGCCGGCTTCGACAATGTGCTTCAACGCTGGATTGAAGACATAAAAGACGTAAACAACCCAGAACTACATCAAATTGTAGTTGATTTGCAGGCGTTAAAGGCCCATTTTAACGGTGGCACAATTGATCATAAGCTTGTTGGTCAGCTAATGGGACGCCTGGGTGATAATACTCTGAAAGCAGCCATATTTGCTGAAAACCCAAACACTGCCCAGCGGGTAACCAACTTGGGTGAAGCGTTGCTGAAGGCAGCTAAGCAAGTGCAAAACCCCAACGTCAATTCAACTCCCGAACAGGATTTGAAAAATTCGAACGGCTAATAGCTGCTTAATCGAATTTGTATAAACGCCAAAAAGCCGGCTCCTTGATAGGAGCCGGCTTTTTGTATGCTTAGGCAGGCGTGGCTTAGCCGCGCTTCTCTTTGATCTTGGCTGCTTTGCCCGACAGGCCACGCAGATAAAACAGACGAGCACGACGCACTTTACCGCGACGAACTAGCTCAATCTTGTCGATGTTGGGCGACAGAAGCGGGAAAATACGCTCCGTGCCAATTTGGTTCGAAATCTTACGAACGGTGAAAGTTTCGCCGTTGGAGTTTGGATTCTTGCGCTGGATAACAACGCCCTGGAACTGCTGAACACGCTCTTTGTTGCCCTCGCGAATCTTCACGTGAACATTAACGGTGTCGCCGGCGGCGAAAGCGGGGAAGCTGGCGCGGCGCTCCTGGGATTCCTGCTGGATAAAATCGAGTAGTACGCTCATGGCTGGGAAAAACTAAAAATAGGACGGCGCCGCCGTCCGAGTGGTTTCGGGTAAAAGAGGCGCAAATATAGCGCTCTGTTTTGAGGAAGGCAAACTTATTACGCAGTTAAATGCTGAAAGGGCCAAATGACTGCATGCATGATGGTTGGCCGCTTACTCGTCCAGTAAATCTGGGCGTCTTTGGCGCGTTCTTTCTAGGGCTTGCTCGTGTCGCCAGATCTCAACTTGCGGAGTATTGCCAGAAAGCAGAATGTCAGGGACAGTCTGGCCACGCCACTCAGCTGGCCGTGTGTATACCGGCGGAGCCAACAGATTATCCTGAAAGGAATCGCTTAAGGCGGACTCTTCATTGCCAAGTACGCCAGGCAAAAGCCGCACGATTGCATCGGTGAGAATGGCGGCCCCAAGCTCGCCACCACTGAGTACGTAGTCGCCTACGCTGATTTCATGCGTGATATACGCGTTACGAATGCGCTCGTCAATGCCTTTATAGTGCCCGCAAAGAATGATCAAGTTCTCAGTCAGTGACAGGCGGTTTACGAGCGGTTGCCGAAGCGTCTCACCGTCTGGGGTCATATAAATGACAGCATCGTAGCGACGCTCAGCCAAGAGCCCGTCTAGGCAAGCCGCAATAGGCTCTACGCGCAACACCATGCCGGCACCACCGCCAAATACATAATCATCGATTTGTCCGTGCTTATTAATAGCAAAGCGGCGCAAATCGTGAACATGAATTTTAGCCAAGCCTTTATCCTGGGCCCGCTTCACAATAGAATGACTAAAGGGACTAACCAATAAATCGGGCTGACAGGTTATAATATCGAGGCGCATGGTAGCACCGCCACTGGCAGTGAAGCTAGAGTCTTAAAATAAATCGGTGATTAAGCCCTGGGGGGCTTTTTTAACTATGGTTCGATGAATTCATCGGGCTCGTCACGCTCCCGGGAAGAGGGCTTAAGGTAAACATCTAACAAGCCCTCGGGCAGGCTAACGTGTAGCTTACGTTCAGCCTCATCAGCGTGTAAAACCAATTCATCTACCACCGGAATCAGCACTTCCTGACCCTGATAGCGCATGCCCATCAGGTCTTGCTGGGGCATCTCGTAGAACGTCTCCACAATGCCTAGCTCACCCAATGTTTCATCGACAACAGTGTAGCCGATAACATCGTGGAAGTAGAACTGGTCATCCTCAAGCTCCGGCAATTCATCGAGTGCCTTGTAGAGCTTGGCATTTCGCAAAGGCTCGGCCGCTTCTATTGTGTCGATGCCTTTAAGCTTTAGCAAAATGCGGTCAGACGCTTGCGGTTGTACACGCTCCACAGTGTAAGCGGTTAATTTGCCTGGCGTGGGGGGCAATTCCAGCCACACCGACTTCATTTTACGGTAGGCCTCCACATCATCTACATCCAGGAAAGCAACAACGAAGCCTTTGAGGCCGTGTGTCTTCCCAATGCCGCCGAGTTGATAGCATTCGTCAATAGTCATAGGACAAGAATTCTAATGAGTGACAGGAAAGAAGGTAACAACGTCAGCTTTGGCAGTAAAAAGTTAAGAGTTTAGAAGAGGCTGCCGCGACGCAGGCCGCAAGACAACAACTTCTAAACTCTCAAACGTTTAAACTCCTAAACTAAGCTTAGGCGCCAGCTTCCTCAGTGGTTTCAGCCGGAGCAGCGGCTTCGGTCGTTTCGCCTTCGGTTTCAGCAACAGGCTCAGCAGCAGGAGTCTGCTTTTTGCGAATTGCTTCAGCACGGGCTTCCTTAACCTTGGTTTCGGCGGCAAGCTGCTGCTTGCGCGTCTCTTCCTTAGCAGTGCCCAGGCTGGTACGCTTGCCTTCGATCTTCGCATCTTTCTGCTCTTTCCAAGCAGTGAAACGCTCGTCAGCTACGTCCTGAGCGATGGCACCTTTGATAACACCCAATTGCAGGTGCTTGCGGTACAATACGCCACGGTAAGAGAGCATAGCACGAACCGTATCGGTAGGCTGGGCACCCTTCATGATCCAGTCGAAAGCTTTGTCGCCGTCGAAGTTGATCGTAGCAGGGTTAGTATTAGGGTTGTAGGTACCGATTTTCTCGATGAAACGGCCATCGCGGGGAGCGCGGGCGTCGGCTACTACGATGTCAAATTGCGCGGCTTTTTTACGGCCACGGCGGGCGAGGCGGATTTTAACTGCCATAAACCTAGTTGGTTAAGCGACGGAACCCGTCCGTCTGGTTGAAAGTGAGGCGCAAAGGTACACACATCTTCGCAAGATTGAAAACCTTTCAGCAGATTCGGCCTGTGTACCTATTATCACCCCTGTGAGGAGATAAAAGAAAAGGCTGCCTCGTTTCCGAAACAGCCTTTCTAGTAGTTGGGATAACTTAAGCAGCAACCCGCACTGGTACTTGTTGCTTGCGCTTGATCTTAATGACGCCCATCTTATCCATGCCCCAAATGAACACATAAGTAGGATCAAACTCCCACCACTTCACACCGAAATTAACGCGCAATGGGAGCTTATGGTGGTTGTTCTGAAACAGTTCGCCGAAAGCCAAGAAGTCTAAGGCTAGTGTATTCCTCGACTTGTCATGGTTGTCAAAATTCTGATAGCCGTACTTGTGGCCACCCCAGTTCACAATGGCGCCGTGCAACGGACCCATCAAAAAGTGAACTGGCAGCAATAGATACATCCACCAAGCTGTAGCAAAGTTGATGTAGAAGAGCACGTAAGCCGTGCCCCACGCCAAGCGCGAATACCACTGGCTACCAAAGTTTTCTACAGCTTCCCATACTGGATAATCGCCTTCAAAGCGCTCAGGAGCTTCTACGTTATGCTTAAGCAAGTCAGTGTAGATGACCTTCGTCTTCCACATCATCGCAAATGGATTGGATGAGAAGTGGGGAGAGTGTGGATCCATCTCCGTGTCAGAGTATGCGTGGTGCATACGGTGCAGGATGGCGTAAGCCCGCGGCGACAGAAACGAGGAACCCTGACAAGCGTACGTGAAGAGGTAAAAGAACTTCTCCCAGAACTTGTTCATTGTGAACATCTTATGCGCCGCATACCGGTGCAAATAAAATGTCTGTGTGAACAGCGAAAGGTAGTAGTGAGCAACGAAGAAAATAAGTATGGGCATAATGCAGGGTGTTGAATATCAGAGGAAGCAGAACCGGGGCGTTGTTCGCAAAAGACTACGCAGTCGACTTTAGTTCAGATTTTGAGTACAAACCTACAGCCAGAGCTCCGCAGGGTCAATAAATAGGCTAAAAAGGCCAAAATCTTGTTCAGATGCTATTTTTAGGTACACTCAAAAGAAACAACGAGCCAGTAATTGCAACTAAAGTTTAGCGTTGTTGTAAGAGTCTCTCCAGGCAGCTTCGATGATCATGAAACCACGCTTTTAGAGAAATTTACTTCTAAACCTGTGGACGAAATAAAGGTTGGGAAAAGCTGATAGTCCTGGCTTTTAATAATAAGCGCAGGCGGCTTCCCAGTGTGCAATAGAAGGTAAGGGAGCCTCAAAGGTCATCAACTCTTTACTAACGGGGTGGGCCAACTCAAGCCGACGAGCATGCAGGGCGATGCTTACATCGGGTAAGGGTGCCAAAAATCCATATTTCACATCGCCTACAATGGGCGTACCCAAGCCGGTAGCGAGCTGCACCCGAATTTGGTGTGGGCGACCTGTAATAGGGTTTACCTGAACCAGATAGCGTGAGCCAGCTTGCCCTAGTACTTCATAATCCAGTTCAGAACGCTGGCCCTGCGGGTGAGCGGTAGAATACGCTTTGGTGACGTTGCGAATTGGATCTTTGACGAGCCAGTGCACCAAGTGCCCGCTGGTGGGCTCAGGACGCTTGCCTACCAGCGCCCAATACGTTTTGTGCACCGTGTTATCCCGAAACATCTCATTGAGGCGGCTCAGGGCTTTCGAGGTTTTGGCAAGCGCTACTACGCCACTTACGGGTCTGTCTAGTCGGTGCGCTACGCCTACAAAGGCCGCTCCTGGTTTTTTGTATTTGAACCGCAGATACTCAGCAGCCTTTACCGATAACGGTTCGTCGCCGGTTGAGTCGCCCTGTACGAGCAAGCCGGCCGGTTTATTTATGATAAGCAGATGATTGTCTTCGAACAGAATCTCCTTCTGTTCCGACCATAGATTCGGACGAGTCACGCGGAATTAATTGACGGCTAATAATAATAACCTATTGAAAAAAGCCCCCCAATGCACCCGTAGCGAGGCGTGGATGCAAAAGGCGTATTTGCAGAATCTAGTAGGCCTCTTCGGCCGAAGGGAAATCACGTGTTTTTACATCCTGAATGTAGCGCTCCACGGCATCGTGCATTACATCACCAATCTCAGCGTAGCGACGCAGAAAACGAGGTTTGAATTCTTTAGTGATGCCCAGCATATCATGAACCACTAACACCTGCCCGTCAACATCGGGGCCGGCGCCGATACCGATAACCGGAATAGTAAGCTTTTCAGCGACTTGCTTAGCCAAAGCCGAGGGAATTTTCTCCAGCACTAAGGCAAAGCATCCGAGTTCTTGTAGCAGCTGTGCGTCTTCAAGCAATTTTTGGGCCTCAGATTCTTCTTTGGCCCGCACCGTGTAGGTGCCGAATTTGTAAATGCTTTGAGGAGTGAGGCCTAAATGGCCCATGACGGGAATACCAGCCGTCAGAATGCGGGTAATGGATTCCCGGATTTCAGCGCCGCCTTCCAGCTTTACGCCGTGCCCGCCCGATTCTTTCATAATGCGAATAGCCGAGCGCAACGCCTCCGACGAATTACCTTGGTACGAGCCAAAAGGCATGTCAACCACCACAAAGGCCCGCTTTACCGCCCGTACCACGGAGGAGGCGTGGTAAATCATTTGGTCGAGGGTGATGGGTAGAGTCGTCTCGTGGCCGGCCATTACGTTGGAGGCCGAGTCGCCTACGAGTAGCACGTCAATACCGGCACCATCGAGCAGGGTAGCCATCGAAAAGTCGTAGGCTGTGAGCATGGCAATCTTTTCCCCCCGCCGCTTCATCGCTAGCAGTTGATGGGTGGTCACGAGCTTAACTTCTTTGTGCTGAGACATAGGGAGCGGAGAAAGTGAGGTATGAAGGTGGGACCCGGATGGGCGGATTGTTCGACTGAGCCTGAATTTGCCCCCCACCCTTACCGATTCTGGAAAGTGCGGTTGCGGTTAAGCTTGAGATCTTGCAGGAGGCTTGACTTGGCGGCAATGGTTACGTTGTAGCCCTGACGGATACCAAACGGAAACCAGCTGCCACTGATTTGCCAGCAGTGCAAATCACGGTAAAAATCGAGGGAAGTAAATGAAACCTGGTTGCTGCGGAAGTCATAGCCGCTGCTGTAGCCTATACGCAGGTTCTGGGTGAGCTTTACCGAGCCGCTTAGGTTGAGGGAGGCTACCGTTAGCGCGTCGGCGCGGGGCCGGTTGGGCCGGCCCGGAATAGGACCCGGATCTTGATAGGTAGCGCCAAAAGAGGTGCTCAGCTCCCAAGGAATATCAAAGTCTACGTAGTCCTCATAGGGGTCAACGCGCACGGGATTACCCAGAACAGGGTCGTTGGCAGGAGCCACATCGCGCGCTACAGTCGACTTTTTAGTGCCTGCTGCGGGATTGAATTGATAGCTCAGGTTTAGGGTAGCCGTCGTGAGCTGAGCCAGCCGACGCTTTGATTGATCAAAAAGGTATTTATTGATAAACCGGCCGGTGGAGTCGCGCTGATAGAAGACAAAGCCGGCATTTACCACAATGTTCAGCTTTTTGGCTACCTGCGTACGGAACGTAACAGCAAGCGGCAGCAGGTTGAGCGAGTCAGCGGCGAAATCGTAGCCGGTATTGAAATCAAGCCCATCAATCAAGCTGACCTTCTCAAACGGGGTGGTGCCGGTCGTGTCATTTTTGGAGCGAACCTTCATTTCTATCTGGTTCTGCAATCCAATGGTTACCGCACTGGAAGCGCGGCCATTCGCATTCCCAGCCGAGGCGCCGATAAAGCGGCTGAATGCTATTGGATTGCGGGTGATGTCGTTCTGCTGACCAAACTGGTTGTACAAGCGGCCTTGCGCATCACGAAGGGCACCCAAGTTCAGATTAGACTCATAGAAATTATCGTTCCGGGAGAAATCAGGGGCGTAGCTGTAGCTAACAGATGGCGTAATCTTATGGCGGATAGCTTCAATCTTGGCGCCTTTGATAGGCAAAATCCCATAGATGTTGGTCGATAAGCTGGCGCCAGCGGAGTAATTGTACAAGCGACCAAATTGCGAAACGGTGTCGATGCGTACAGCCTGCGCTTCGGGCTCGTAGTTGTAATTCAGCCGTTTGAAATACCAGGATTCGCCGTAATTGATTGTGGGATTAAGACTCAGATACTTTAGGACGGTGTAGTTACCCAGCGTAATGCCAAACTGGTGCTGGATAGTTGGCTGGGCGTTGTTCAGTAAAGGCGCCAGATTTGAGAATTCGAAGGGGATGGTGCGGCCCACACTCGTGCCCCCAATCACGGGGATAACCCCGCCGTTCAGTAAACGGGGCTGCTCCAGGTTGCTTATCTCATTCCGGCCAATGAGGTTATACGATATAGCAATCTGCTCGTAAAATTGATCGTAAAACTTTCCTTTGGGCTCGATGCCAAACCACTGATACGGATACTGCCGCGCTACCTGCACCGACACATCGGGCAGCACAAAATTCATGACGCCCGTCTGGGTGTTCTGGTTTTGGCTGAGTTGAAGCGAATAGTTGATGGGCGAGTTACGGATCTGTTTCTGATAGCTGATCGTGGAGTTGAAGGAGGGGGTGAGGTAGCGCCGCGTGTCGAAGGAGTTCTGCTGGTTGTAATCGGTGCTACCCGCCTGCACGCTGGCCGAAAAACGTCCCCCACCGGGCCGGGGAGTGGGGGTGTGGCTCCAGTTGATCCAGATGGTTTTGGGGCTGCGCGGGCGCCGAAACGGCTGGTTGGTGTTGGCCGTCTCTGAGCGCAAAATAAGGTCGGCTGGGCGCTGGGTGTAATCGATGCTCAGCAGGCCGTTATAATTGTAGCGCTTGATGTACTGCATCTCGCCCCGCAGAGCAAAGCCGCCGAAAGCTTCGGCATTGCCGGCGTACACATCGCCAGTGAGGCGCAGGCCAATGTATTCGTTGGGCGCGAAGTAGTAGCCCCCGTTTCGCAGGAAAAAGCCCCGGTCGGCGGACTGCCCGAACGTGGGGAAAATGAGGCCCGAAGCCCGGCTTTTGCCCGGCGTGGGAAAGTAGCCAAATAGAAAACCCAGCGGAGTCGGAATATCGCTAATCACGAGGTTGAAAGGGCCCGTAACCACTTTCTCACCCGGAATCACCTTCATTTTGGTGGCATTGATGTGAAAGTGAGGATGCTCCAGATTACACGTTGTGTACTGACCATTGCGACCAAAAATCTCGTTTAGGGCATTCTTCTTCACAATGCCAGCATGCACATAGCCCTCACCCTGCTGCGTAACAGCGTCGGCAATTTTGCCCTTCCGGGTTTTGAAGTTGTAATTGATGGTGCCAGCCTGATAAAGCCCCCCAGCGTCTTTAAACACCGGCCGGCCCTGCACCTTGCCCGCGGAATCGGGGGCGCCGTTGGCTTTTAGCAGGTTTTGACCGTAGTCAACGGTAATTACGGCGGCTTTTAACGATAAATCACCATAATCGACGTTAGCATCATCGTAGAGGTAAGCTACTTTTTGCTGTACATCAAAAAGGATGGAATCTTTAGCCGAATACTTAACGGTGGTTTTGATATCGCCCTTCACTTCAGCTCCCACACGTAGCGAATCACCAGCGGCGCTGGTATCTATGGCCGACACGAGACGGCGCTCACGGGCGGCCCGGCTGGTGTCGGCGGGCAGTCCGTTAGTGGTCTGGCGCCCGTCAGAGTTGACGCGCGGTACGACGGCAGGCACGGGCTTTGCGGGCCGCCGCTGTTGGCCCCAAGCGCCGCTGATACTCAGCAACAAGAGCACAACTGCGAGCAGCGGCACTAGCCGCCCCGGAAGGGGAAGTAGGCAAGAATAACTCAAGCGGAACGGCGCGGGCAAGGCCACGTAGTTTTTATCGTTTATTTTGTGGCAATTTGCAAAGGTAGCGGCAAGCTACCCCAACTAACGAACTCTGTGCGGAATATTGTAGCTGTTTGTCTGGCGAGTCTGTTGTTTATTTCTGGCTCGTCGGTAGCCGTGGCCCCAGGGTCAGCGGTTTTGCCCCCCAAGAAGTACCAACTACGCACTGTGGTACTCGATGCCGGCCATGGCGGTAAGGATAGAGGCTGCGCCGGCGTATCGGCCCGGGAAGCGGCGGTTTCATTGAAAATAATTCTGGAACTCGGGCGGCTCATCGAAGAGAATGAGCCGGATGTGAAGGTAGTATATACCCGCAAGACCGACGTATTTGTGGAACTAGCTGATCGGGCTGGTATTGCCAATAAAAATAACGCGGACCTATTTATCAGTGTACACTGTAACGCTGGCCCATCTGAGGCTTATGGTACGGAGGTTTGGACCATGGGTACGGCCAAAACCGACGCTAATCTGGCGGTGGCCAAACGGGAAAACGCAGTTATTTTACAGGAAGATAACTATAAAGCGCGCTATGGAGGCTTTGATCCTAACTCGCCCCAGAGCCACATTCTGTTCTCGCTATTTCAGAGTGCCCACGTAGATAATAGCCTGCGATTTGCTCAAAAGGTTGACTATCAGTTCAAAATAAAGATTGGACGTAAGTCGCGCGGGGTGAAACAAGCCGGGTTTTTGGTGCTCTGGAAGTCAACAATGCCGTCGTCTCTGATCGAAGTCGGGTTTTTAACCAACCGCAATGAGGAACGCTACCTGAACGATAAATCGGGTCAGTCGTATATGGCCTCAGGTATATACCGGGCCTTCCGGGATTATAAGAATGAGTTAGAAGCTATGAACGGGGATTAAAAGCCCCCCGTAGCAGTTAACCTATTGTCTACCTGCTCATCACCTCCCTCAACAGCTGACCCAACGTGTCAAAAGAAATCAAAGTAGCCCTGCTCGCTATCGTGGCAATTGTAGCCCTTTACTTTGGGTTTACCTTCCTAAAAGGAAGCAATTTATTCTCCTCCAGCCGCACGTTTCACGCCAAGTATGATAACGTGGATGGGCTGGCCCTAGGTAACCCCGTTATTCTGAACGGGGTGAAAGTGGGGCAGGTACGCGAAATGCATCTGATGCCGGAAGAAGGCAACCGCGTGCGCGTACAGTTTGAACTCAATAAGGATATCGTGGTCGGCGACTCTACCGTGGCCAGCTTGTCGGGTACGCTGCTTGGCAGCAAGACCATCACGCTGTTTATGGGGAAGAACTCGAAGGTGTATGACGGCGGCGAAGAGCTGAAATCGTACACCGTAGCTAGTATTACCGATGCCTTCCAAGCCAAGGCGCTCCCCGTGCTGGGAACCGTCGACTCGACGCTGATTAAGGTAAACAGCTTCCTGACCAAGGAAGCGCGCATCAGCTTGCAAGCCACGTTGCTCAATGCGCAAGGCTCGACGGAGGCGTTGAAAAACTTGTTGATTATGAATCAGCGCAACATCAATCAGATTACGACCAATATGGCCGAGCTGACCCGTGCGCTCAACGTGACCGAGCGCAAGTTCGACCGCTTAGCTACCAACCTGGCGCAAATCACGGACACGCTCAAAAATGCCCCCCTGAGCCAGACGGTGCGCAAAATGAACGCTACCGTAACCGAGGCTCAAGCTACCATGGCTTCGCTCAATCAGTCATTAACGAGCACCAAAGGCTCGCTTGGCAAGTTGATCAATGACGACTCGCTGTACAGCAACTTGAACGCCTCCGCTGCTAGTACTGACGCGCTGCTCGTTGACTTTAAGGCTAATCCTAAGCGCTACGTGAACTTCTCGCTGATTTCGTTTGGCGGCAAGGATAAGGCGAAAAAGGAAGTGACCAAGAAGCCCAACGGCGTGATAGAAACGGAACAGAAGATCAAGACTGATAATACGCAGACGCTTGTCCCCAAGGACTCGGTTGCGGTGCCGGTCAAATAAGGCATCTGCCAATTTTAAGTACCTTTGAAATCCGCCTTCGGGCGGATTTTTTTGTGTCGAAATCACCCAATTTGCCCCCCACAATCCCTTTTCCCACCCGCATGAATCTGGAGTTCAACAAAAACGAAGACCAAGTCAAACAACTCATTTTCCAACTCAGCCAGCGCCAAAAGAAAGCGGCCTTGGGCGGCGGCGAAAAGCGCATCGAGGCTCACAAAGCCAAGGGCAAACTCACTGCCCGCGAGCGCATAGACTACTTATTAGATAAAGGCGCGGAAACGGTAGAAATAGGGGCATTCGCGGGCGAAGGCATGTACAAAGAGCATGGTGGCTGCCCGTCCGGTGGCGTGGTTGTCGTGATTGGCTACGTGCAGGGGCGACAGTGCGTAGTAGTGGCCAACGACGCCACTGTGAAAGCCGGCGCGTGGTTTCCGATTACCGCCAAAAAGAACCTGCGGGCCCAGGAAATCAGCATCGAAAACAAGCTGCCCATCATTTATCTCGTGGACTCAGCGGGCGTGTATTTGCCCATGCAGGACGAGATATTCCCAGATAAAGAGCACTTCGGCCGCATCTTCCGCAACAACGCCGTGATGAGCAGCATGGGTATCGTGCAGCTGGCCGCCATTATGGGGCCGTGCGTGGCCGGGGGGCTTATTTGCCCATCATGAGCGATGAGGCCATGATTGTGGATGGCACAGGCTCGGTGTTTTTGGCGGGTTCTTACCTGGTGAAGTCGGCCATCGGCGAAAGCATTGATAACGAGACGCTGGGCGGCGCTACCACGCACTCCGAGATTTCGGGCGTGACCGATTATAAGTTTAAGAACGACGAGGAGTGCCTTGATCATATCCGCAACATCTTCGATAAGATGGGTGGCCAGCCTTCCGCTGGCTTCCACCGGGCTGCGCCCGTTGCGCCGGCTGAAAAGCCTGAGGAAATCTACGGTCTGCTGCCCGCCGACCGCGCCAAGCCCTACGATATGATGGATATTATCCGTCGCTTGGTGGATAACTCGGAGTTTGAGCCCTATAAAGACCTCTATGGCCAAACGCTGATTTGCGGCCTAGCGCGCATTGATGGTTGGGCAGTCGGTATTGTGGCTAACCAGCGCAAAATCGTGAAGTCGAAGAAATCGGGCATGCAGATGGGCGGCGTCATCTACTCCGACTCGGCCGACAAAGCCGCGCGCTTTATCATGAACTGTAACCAGAAGCGCATTCCGCTGGTGTTTCTGCATGATGTGTCGGGCTTTATGGTGGGCTCGCAAAGCGAGCACGGCGGCATCATCAAAGACGGAGCGAAAATGGTGAGTGCCATGAGCAACTCGGTGGTGCCCAAGTTCACAGTCATTGTGGGCAATAGCTACGGGGCCGGTAACTACGCTATGTGCGGCAAAGCCTATGATCCGCGCCTCATCGTGGCTTGGCCCACGGCCCAACTTGCGGTAATGAGTGGCGCCGCCGCCGCCAACACACTCCTGCAAATCCAAGTAGCCAGCTTGAAAGCCAAAGGCGAAGTAATCACGCCCGAAGCCGAAAAGGAATTGCTCGACCGCATTAAGAATCGCTATGAAGAGCAGCTGTCGCCTTATTATGCCGCCGCCCGCTTGTGGGTAGATGCGGTAATTGACCCGTTGGAAACGCGTAAGGTTATCTCAATGGGTATTGATGCAGCTAATCATGCGCCGATTGAGAAGCCGTTTAATGTGGGCGTTATTCAGGTATGAGAAGTATTAAACTATGATGGAAAAAACAGTATTCCATAACTCTATAGTCTACTGGGTTCTGGCGGTGTCGTTGATTGGTGGGTTGCTCCTATCTGGTTATGCGCTGGTCACAGGATTCAATATTTTGGTTAGCCTGCGGGTGATATGGATGGCGGCACTGCTATTTCTAGTATTGACTAAGCACAAATATGCTTTGGCGAACCTGAAGTGGTGGTTGATTATTTCTTTTATAGCTGGTCCCGCCTTAAGCTTGGCCGGTCGTTTTCTGAATGAGATGCTAGATAATTTCTCGTCTTTTAGTGTAGAATTTTATCTGTATAACGCATCACTGTTAGTAGTCGGACTTATTCTGTTCAATTACATCAGAAGCACTGTTACGGTTGAACGGGTAGAGGCGCGTTGACAATTACTGACAAAGGCATGCTCCCCGCTGGCGCGAGCTTGTAGCTCGTGACTTAGCTTGAGGTGGAGGTTGTACCTCCACTGCCGCAGAGCGGCAAACCGTGACTGCGCCGCCTAGATAATCTGGGCGGCGTTGTTGTTCTAACGGGGGAGGCGCAGCCTGCCGGCATGGCTGGTCACGAGTTACGCTGCGTTAAACTCGCGCCAATGGTGTGCTGAAAACCAGTTCGTGAAAGCACTTTATTTGAACATTCCTCCCCGTTCTGCGTGTTGATTCTGGGCAACCGGCTGCGGCGAAACCGTGTCGGTTGCTTTTATTTGCTACTTCGTGCTATTCGGGGCTGCTGCACACGTCCCGATCCTCCGCTCCATGACCAATAAAGAAATCAAAGCGCTTATCTCGCTGCTCGATGACCCGGAAATTGCCCCCCAGATTGAGGAGCGAATTCAAGCGTTGGGCGAAACCATTATTCCGTTCTTGGAAGAGTCGTGGGAGGAGAGCCTCGATCCGCGCCAGCAGCAGCGCCTAGAGGATCTGATTCACGATTTGCAATTTGATGGTCTGAAACAGCGCCTGCGCGTGTGGCGCGATTCGGGCGGCGAAAACCTGCTCGAAGGCATGTGGCTGCTGAACTCCTATCAGTATCCGGATGCCGATTTGCAGGCGCTGAACCGAGCTATTGAGCAGTTACGCTTCGAAGCCTGGACGCTTATGCGACCTGAGATGCATCCTACGGATCAGGTGCAGGTGCTGAACCATGTATTGTTTCGGGTGCATAAGCTCGGAGCCAACACACAGAATTTCCATTCGCCGGCTAACTCCATGCTACACTTAGTGTTAGAAACTAAGCGTGGTAATCCGCTGACACTCTGCGTGATTTACTTGCTGGTGGCGCAGCGGCTCAATTTGCCTATTTATGGCGTGAATCTGCCCAATCTGTTTGTGCTTACTTATCAGTCGCAGAGCCAGATTACGGAGCCTTTCTATATCAACTGCTACAACCGCGGTCTCATTCTGTCGCGCACCGACATTGAGCATTATGTAGCGCAGCTCAACCTGTCGCCCAACGATATTTTCTATGCGCCCTGCTCGCACCTCGACATCGTGCGGCGGGCTTTGCGCAATCTGGTGATGAGCTTCGAGAAGCTGCAGGAACCTGCTAAAGCCACCGAAGTAGGGAAGCTCTTAGCCATCCTGACCGACGAAATCATGCCTCCCACGGATATTGACCCTACAGAATAAGCCTTAAGTATAAGTCATGAAAAAAGCCCCCAGTAATGTACTGGGGGGCTTTTTTCATGACTTATACTTAAGATTACATTCTCTTGATCAAACAGCCCGCCGCACGCTTGTCGGTTACACCTGCGGCCTTTCCAGCCAAGATATTATCCAGCACCTGCGCCACATAATGCTCCTTCGTATATGCTTCCACTTGGGCATTATCGTCGATTGCTCCTTTGTAGCGCACCACAAAGCCGTTCTCAGCGGGCTGTAGTACAAAGGCTTCTGGCGTTTTGGTAGCTCCCAGTAGGCCACTTACCTTTTGACCGGGGTCAGTCAGATAAGGATAGTCATCGGAGCCCGTGGATTTCATTTTGAGTTTGTCGGCGTCGGTGGCATCGGCCGTAGCTTCCAGGTTGATGGGCACATTGATAAACAGAAACTGCACTCCCTTGCCGCTATACGCGGCAGTCAGGGCGTTCAAACGGCTTTGATAAAGCTTGGAGAAGGCGCAGTTGGGATTCACGAATACGACCACGACGGCCTTGTTACTCGCGTAACTGCTCAGCGTAACGGTTGCGTTGGTGGGGCTCGTAAGGCTAAAGTCAGTAACGGTGCGGCCCTCTTGCGCTTTTGCCACGCTTACTGCTACAGTACAGAAAAGCAGGGCGGCGGCAGCGATAATAGAGATTCGACGAAAGAGCATGGATGGGGAGATTAGAAGGTGGAAGTGAAGCGCTAAATCTTCGTTGGAAAGATTTTTACGTCTTCAACCAGATGCAGCAAGCGAAAATCAGCCGTGCTTAGCATCTTCAACGCAATACGTTAGCATATAGTCATTTGCCAAGCGTTGATAAGAAATTCGGTGTTCGCTGCGGAAGTTTTCGAGCAGCAGGTGCCCCGTCAAAACACCTGCCTCCCGCAGCTCAAACGGGTTGAGCAACAATTGCTCTTTAAACACCACGCCCCGGCGACTATGCAGCTTATACAGCGTCTCTTTGGCACTCCAATAGAGACTATATTTTGCTAAATCGTCGCCGGCATTGGCTTGTTCCGTCTCAGCTAGAAACCGGGTCGCCAAGTGTTGCGCTTTGGGTCTTATCAGTTCAATATCTGTGCCAACGCGCCCTTGAGTGGATACAATTCCTGCTACCCACTCCCCCGAATGTGACAATGAAACCGCAAAATCAGGCAATTGCTCCAAATAAGGTCGGCCGTTAGAATCATTCACTAAAAGAGTATCGGTAGGGGTCAGTTCTCGCAAAAGCGTGTGCGTAAGCGTCCGCCCTGCCAGCCATTGCGCCTGACGGGTTAAATCGCGCGCTGCCGGCTGCTGGCCAGCATAGTAGGCCGGGTGGGGAAGAATAGAAAGCAACGCGGGGGGCGTTTCTGTGAGTTGCCACAATCCCAGCAAGGTGTGTTCGGAAAGAGGGGTGAGGGAGTGTAAGGGCATTATATGTATAAGTTTACTTTTAACCGTCACGCAGGGCCGTAGTGAAGGATCTGGCCTGCTGATGTGACGCTGCCAACCTTACTAAACACGCGAGATGCTTCGCTGCGGCTCCACGTACTCAATGAAACAAAATAGAGTATGTAGGGACGCAAGACTAGTATTGGTCGGGTACTACCTCCTGAACTAGTTAAAACTGCTGTAATTTCGCCCTAAATTTTTACCTGACTCATGCCGTTGCTTTCACGTCCGCAGGTGCAGAAACTGGCTACGCTCAGCGGCCACCGCGACTGTGTATACGCTTTAGCCGGGTCTGCCGATGAGGACCGTTTCTTTTCAGCGGGCGCCGATGGCATGGTCGCCGTGTGGAGCATCGATGACCTCACGCGCGACGGTGAGTTAGTAGCCCGAGTTGAAAACTCAGTTTACGCTCTGCGCTACTTACCCGAGCGTGAAATGCTGATACTGGGGCATAATTTTCAGGGAGTTCAAGCTATAGCATTGGCAGAAAGGAAGCTAGTGTATAGTACTGCACTGCCGCCAGCCGCCATCTTCGACTTTGCATACTCTGCGCCGCGCCAGCGCCTGTATGTGGCCCTCGGCAATGGGGTGCTGGCGGTATTACGAGCCGCTGATTTTTCCTTGGAAATGCTGGTGCCCCTCAGCGACAAAAGCTTACGTTGCCTGGCCTTGCACGAGGAGCGCGGTGAACTGGCTGTAGGGGGCAGCGACGCACTAGTACGTGTTCTGGATACTGATTCACTGGCTGTGAAGTACACACTCACCGGGCACAGCAACTCTGTATTTACAGCGGCGTACTCGCCCGATGGGCAGCAACTGCTAACCGCTGGGCGCGATGCTCACCTGCGGACGTGGGCCGTGGGGGACAATTATGCCGAAGTACGCAGCATTGTAGCCCACATGTTTACCATTAATCACCTACTGTTCAGCCCGGATGGCTTGCTGCTGGCCACATGCAGCATGGACAAGTCCATTAAAGTATGGGAAGCCGAAACCGGACGACTGCTACGGGTCGTTGACAAGGCTAGACACGCAGGCCACGGCACTTCCGTAAACAAGTTATTTTGGTCAGGCAAGCAGAATCGGGTAGTTTCGTGTAGTGACGACCGCAGCCTTGTCGTGTGGGGGCTATCCTGATGCCTGAGAGGGTAGAAGCTGAGCGGTAGGTGAAATGAAAGTGTAGTCCGTTTATAGCGCTTCAGTTACTTTCAGATACTTCCCTCGCCTTGCCCTTCGTTTCTGCCCTGTCTCCCGTTTCATCAAGGCTACTGGCATCTACTCACCAGCTTTCAGCCTATCAATCATAGCTTCCATGAAAATTACCGCTCTTGACATCCGGCAAAAAACCTTTGAAAAAGCCTTTCGGGGTGTAGACAAGGACGAAGTTCAAGCCTTTTTAGTCACGCTGTCGCAGCAGTGGGAGCGCATGGGCGATGAAAACAGGGAGCTACGCCTTAAGCTGGAGCATGCCACCCACGATGTGCAGAAAATGCGCGAAGTGGAAACCAGCCTCTACCGCACGCTCAAAACGGCCGAAGATACCGGTAACAGCATCACTGAGCAGTCGCAGCGCGATGCCGACCTGCGCATCCGCGAAGCCCAGCTCAAAGCGGATCAGCTTTTAAGCGAAGCCAAGCAGGAAGCTCGTCGGTTGGTGGAAGAAGCCACCCGCGAAGCTGAGAAAAGCGTGGCCGCCATGCGCACCGAAGTCAACAGCTTGGGCCAAGAGTGTCATCGACTAGAAACCCAGATGGAGAACCTCGTGCGCGACTTGCAGCACCTAGCCTCCGACGCGTTGGAAAAAGTAGCAAAAGCGAAAGCTCGACCTAAAACAGACGCGGCCGCTATCCTTTCGCGGGCCGAGAGCGTACAGGTAAGCAGACCCGAACCTTCATCCCAAAACGACTCTGCCATGCGTGTTTCTTCTGCTTCTATTTCGTCGGCTGCCGCAGTGGCTGGGGCATCTAGCGCCTCCCTGGGGGGCAGTTTGGCTGCCGAGCCCCGCGCCATTGGTCCCCAGCCCGGCAACTACAACCCCAAGCCCGGTCAGCAGCCTGACCCAGGTGCACCAGCCCAAACGCCGGGCCCAGAAATTCGCCCCGGCTCGCCTGATGAGAACCCCGGTAAAGCTGATCCGTCGCGCATCTATCAGCCGGAGCCTTCCCGCGTGCCCGATCCAGGCGCCCCGGATATTGAGCGCCCAGCCCCCGACATTCAACCCGTTGGCCCAGGTCATCCCGAAATTATGCCGCCTTCGCCCGCTACGCACCCCGGAATGGCCACGGCTGCTTCAACCGAAAAATCTTTCTTCGACGAGATTTAACTTAGCTTCGGCTACAACAAAGCGAAAGGCCCGCAATAGCTTGCGGGCCTTTCGCTTTGTTGTAGCCACAAATTCAGTAGTCTTACAGAAAGGCGCTACGCCATCATTAACCGCTTGCTACCATGGGACAAATCGCGCTGGAGGGTATGGAGTTTTTTGCATTTCACGGCTACTACGATGAGGAGCAGAAAATCGGGAATAAGTACGGGGTAGACCTGTATATCCAAACCGACTTGCACGCAGCCGGCGCCTCCGACAAACTCCAGGAAACCATAAATTACGAAGTGCTCTATCGCCTTGTCGCAGAAGAAATGCTGGCTCCGGCGCGGTTGCTGGAGCACGTAGGACATCGGGTAATGGATCGGATTCTAACTCAATTTCCGCACGTATATACCGTAAAAGTGTGCGTGTCGAAGTTCAATCCGCCACTGGGGGGCATTTGTCGGCGTGCGCGCATTACCCTCAAGCGCAAACGAGTGCAAAATGCCCCTCAGAACCTGGAAGGATAGAAAAGAAAGTATTTTATACTGGCTTTAAGCATAAAAAAGGCGACCATTAATTGGTCGCCTTTTTAAATAATGGATAGCTATAACTTAGAAACTGCTTACACGTCTCTATTCAGGGTATTGGGGTTGTCGGTAGTGCGGTTGGCCATCGTTGGATTATTTATCTGCTCGATATCCACTTCAGTTTTGCGCACCGTATCGCGAATGGTTTCTTCCCGCTCAGTTACCTCTTTGCCGAGGTTGATTTCTTCTACTACGCGAGCTTCTTTACCTACTACGGCGCGCTCGGCGCTTTCCGTAATTTCAATCTCACCTTCTCGGAAGGCATTGAAATCGGCTTCCGTAGCCGGACGGTTTACAGCGTGGCGCTCTACGTTCACGTGCTCTTCCCGCAGGCGCAGATGTTCCTCTACTGGGCGCTCCACAATGCGGCTGCGCACCCGTACCCCACCTGTTTGCTCTACGCGCTTCCCAACCTGTAACTGCTCTTCCATCACCTTCACTGAGCCAGTCTCATCAGTTTGGCCATTGGCCGACTGAGTGCCCGCATATGCGTTGCCAGAAGTGTTAGCCCCACCATATTGAGCAGCTACATCATCCACATCTACCGCACCATAGCTGTCGAGAAGGTCGCGAGCGCGCTCCGCTTCTTCCGCCGAGCGGGCGTGGACTGTTACCAAAGATTTGCCACTGCGCACTACGTTGGAGTAGTTGCGGGAGGTATTATCATCGTCGCCGCCAAAGAGATTGCTGAAGAAGTTGCCGATTTTGTCGCCGGCATCATCAGCAACCGCCTCGGCACGAGTGCCGGTGGTATTTGTGCTGCCACTATTGCTATAGCCGCCACTAGTCGTGCTGCCCTGATTATAAGGTGCTACGTCGACGTAGTCGCGCTGAAAACCACTCTGCTCCAGTTGCTGTACGGCGCGCTGAGCTTCAGCAACTGTGTCGAATACTCCAATTACGGTATGTGCCATCGTTCGTAAGGATTTTGGTTAGTAGAAAAATGAAGAATAGTAGGGTAATCGGTAAAGTCTAAGCTTGAATAGAAGGGTCGGTGGAAGGGGCCGTATTTGGAGCCACACGCTCCAGATGAATTTCCTCCTTCCGTAGCGTCACCTGTTGGGGGGTACGTGTTTCTGTTTGGAGTTTTGTGATGCGAACTTCCTCTACCAGGAGCAGGCGCTTCTCCACCACCAATACTTCCCGCAGAATGGGCATAACCATCGTATCGCCCTCATAGCGCACAGCGGGGGGAGTAGCCACATATTGATTAATAGCTACTCGCTCAACATTGACCTCCTCCTGAATAATGGGCACATCGATGACGCGCTCCTCCTCGTGAACTGTCTTCGATACCCGAATCCGACCGGTTTCTACCACATCCTTCCCGATTTGTAACTGCTCTTCCACTACCGGAATGGTCATGCGAGGATCAGGGGCGTGGTTGGGATCAGGCTGCTGACCTTGGAAAACATTATCAGAAGATTGCATAGGCGAGACGCTGAAATCCATGGGTGAAAGGACGTATTCAGGTCATGGATAATACGGGGTGCATCCTTATGAGTTGATTTTTGGCTAAAAAACATTATGGGTTTCATTATAAAGCTCGTCAGTAAAAGATGCTTCCTATTCATATTAATAAACATAGATATAACGATGATCTGCTGTTGATAACCGATTGAATATTAAGCTAGTACTGCCATATTTATTTTTGATTAATTCGATCTAAATCAAGTTCTTTATTCCTTGATAAGTTTAATTTTAACAATTGCTTGTATAAACTAGCCTTACTTATATCAGGCTATAATTTAATGCTAGAGTTACAGCGTACTAAGTCGAATGCTCCATACTATTCTTCTTAAATGCTATTTCACTCGGCGCGAAAAAATAGAGCAAGCACCCAGTCTTATTTTGTCGTGACATTGATAGAGTTACTGCGAGTTAAGCCATGATTCTGGGTGTCAACGAAAATATTCGTAGATAAGACTTGTTAGTACGATAAGTTTCGTATATGTTTGTCATACGAATTCCTTCGTACGTCTATAACTCCTAGAAATAATGAGCAAGCCACCCCTCCCCAAGCCTACCGAATCGGAGCTGGAGATTTTGCAGGTGCTCTGGCAGCACGGCCCCACTACCGTTCGCTTTGTAAACGACGAGCTAAACAAGAAGCGCGATGTAGGCTACACTACCACGCTGAAGCTGCTTCAGCTAATGCTGGATAAGGGCTTAGTGCTCCGTGATGATGAGAATCGCACCCATGTGTATCGGGCGGCGCTGCGCGAGGAGGAAACCCAGGGGCTGCTCATCGACCGCCTCCTGGATGCTGCTTTTGGCGGCTCGGCCCTCAAGCTAGTGGTGCAGGCCCTTGGCCACCAGCGCACCTCGCAGGCCGAGCTGGACCAGATTCGGGAGCTGCTGAACGAAATGGAAGAGCAAAAAAACACAACCGAGAAAGGAGGGACCAATGAACTGGCTTGAGCATCTTCTATCCCCAGCCGTTGTCCGGGCCCTTGGCTGGACCATTGTGCATTCATTGTGGCAAGGGGCCGTAGTAGCGCTGGCATTAGCCGGGCTGTTATTGCTGCTGCGTCAGCACACGGCGCGGATTCGTTACCGGGCGGCAGGCGTGGCACTGGTTGCGATGTTGGGCTTATCGGCGGTTACGTTTAGCCGATATTATCTGACCGACAGTTCCGATACGGAGGCAGTAGTTCCCACTGCTCTGGCTACAACAACAGATGCCCCAGCAGCTATTGCAGCTAGTCTGGGGGGCAATTTGCCGTTAGTATATGCTTTTGACAAGCGTCCTACCGCAACCGCAACCGTAGAGTCTGCTGCACCGGTTACTACATCGTGGCTGCCATACTTCGACCAGCATTTACCCCTAATTGTAACCGCTTGGCTGCTGGGCTTACTCGCCATGACACTGCGCTTTCTGGGCGGGCTGGCTTATCTGGATCGGCTTCGGCACTACCGCGTACGCCAACTGCCCGCCGTATGGCAACACCGCCTGACGGAGCTTGGTGAGCGGGCCGGGCTGCGCCGGTCGGTAACGCTGCTGGAGTCGGCGCTGGTGAAAGCGCCGCTGGTAGCGGGCCATCTACGTCCGGTTATTCTGCTGCCATTGGGCACTATATCCGGCCTAAGCCAAGCACACCTAGAAGCTATTCTGGCGCATGAGTTGGCGCATATTATTCGGCGCGATTATTTAATGAACCTTGTGCAGTCCATCACCGAGATTCTTTTTTTCTATCACCCCGGAGTCTGGTTTGTGAATGCGTGCCTGCGTACCGAGCGCGAAAATTGCTGCGACGATATGGCTACTGCTCTGTGTGGTAGCCCGCTGACGCTGGCTCATGCGCTCACCGGACTAGCCGAGCTTGGCCACGACCGCTTTTCAGCACCCCGCCTGGCGGTAGCCGCTGTTGGCCCAGATGGCTCACTGCTGAGTCGCGTGCGGCGGCTGGTACAGCGTCGTTCGGCCCCTACATTCTCTGAGGGCTTTATGGCGGCCGTAGTGGTGCTAGGGGGCATTGTACTGCTAGGCGTGAGTACGGCCTTCTCCATGGCTGATCCGCATTTCAAGAGCAGCCGCAAGAAGGAAATGGCCATGAGCAATACTTGGCGTGCTGACCTGATGCCCGGTTTGATGGTGACGCCATCTGTTGCCGAAATGCCCCCGTTGGCCCTTGCAAATTCTATGGGTCCGCTGCGCGAAACAGAACTTGTCGCTGTTAGTGACGATGATAAGGATAAAGACAAAAAGAAGCGCCGTCGGAAGGACGATAACAGCCGGGTCGTTATCATTCAGGATGGCGCGCGGGGTCGCCGCGACGCAGGAGCTGTAATACTGGAACGCGACAAAAAAGGCCGCGTAACGGAGATGTATATCAATGGCAACCGCATAGACGCCCAAGAGCTGAATGCGGCGCGAAAGATGAGCAACGACGAAGGCACGCAGGTTATTCGGCTGAAGTCTGGTCGTACGCTACGCCTGTTAGGTCGCAACGACTCGCATTTTGACTTAGACGCCAGTAATTTGAGGGTAATAGACCTAAATGCGGATGAACTACATCGGTCCACTCAGTTGCTGCGGCTCAACAACGAATCAATGGCCTTGCTTAAGCGCAACCTGAATGGAAACGTCCAGATAATTCAGGGTGAGAACGCGCGCCGCCAAGCCCTGCGGTCAGCGGAGCAAGCCTTGCGCTTGGCCGAGCAAAACGCCGATAGCGACGAGGAAAGAGATAGAATCAGGGAGCAGTTCGACAATATTCGGGAGGAGCGCGAGCGGCTGCAGGAAGCGGCCGAAGAGGAGCGTGACCGGCTACAGGAGGCCCGCGACAATCAGCAAGTCATTCGGGAGAGAAGCCAGGTTGAGCGCGATGAGCAACGAATTATTCGCGACCGTGAGCGTGCCGAGCGTGATAAAGAACGGGCCGAGCGCGATGCCCGCGTTCGTAAAACCGAGGACGGCATCATCGATGAGTTGGTGAAAGATGGATTGATCAAGGATAGAACTCGCTTCAACTTCGTGCTGACAGCCAAGGATTTGCAAGTAAATGGACAAAAGCAGTCGGAAGCTCTTTTTGTCAAATACAAGAAAATGTATGAGGAGGGCGTAGGCCGAACAATTGGTGACACAGATACCTTGACACTCAGCTACAATGGGGGGAATGTGAACCGTATTTATATGAACCGCGCTGGTTCCAGCACCAATTACAGCATTACCCCACCTCCACCGCCCGCACCACCAGTAGCTCCGGGAGCCCCTGATTTTCCAACGCCTCCAGGGGTTCCAGCACCACCGGCTCCTCCTCGTGCGCTCCGCGCCCCGCGGCCTCCACAGCCTCCCCGCGCCCCAGCCATTAATTCCGTTGATTTGGGCAACCAACTGCGGCAGGATGGGCTGATTGGGAAGAACGATAAGTCGTATCAGTTCCAGATAAATTCTACTGGCATGACCGTGAACGGCAAGCGTCAGTCGGACGAGCTGGCGGCTAAGTATCGGCAGCTGCTAGGCGAAGGCAAGAACAGCAAGTTCAATATGAACATCTCCATCCAAGAGTAGCTACAACTTCGTTTTTAATATAAAAGCCGGCTTTCTGAAGCAGAAAGCCGGCTTTTATATTAAAAAAGCCCCCCGCGGCAACTCTCGTCTGGCTTTGTGCATCTATTGGCTTATCGACGGGGAATCCCGGTTTTACCTTTACATTTTATGCTGCGAATTTTACTTTGTTGGTGTTTAGGATTCATCACATACGTGACTGTAGGGCAGAATTTGCCCCCCACAGCACCTACGCCTAAAGCCAATGCAGCGCCCAAGCGCCAGCTTCAAGCCGTTCGCATCACACAGCCTATTAAGCTCGATGGCCAACTCGATGAAGCCCAATGGCAGGAAGCACCCGCAGCCACCGATTTTATTCAGAATCGGCCGAACCCTGGCCCGCATGAGAAGAACAAGACCGAAGTGCGGGTGCTGTACGATGATGCCGCGCTATATGTGGGCGCCGTGATGCACGAGTCATCTGCCGACTCTATCATGCGGGAGTTGACCGCCCGCGACGACCTCGGTAATACCGACTTTATCGCCATTTTCCTCGATACCTATAACGATAAGCTCAACGGCTACAGCTTCTTTATCACGCCAGGTGGCGTGCAACTGGATGCCCGCTATTCGCCCGCCAGTGGCGAAGATTTTGCGTGGAATGCCGTGTGGGATGCGCGTACGGCCCTACGTGGTACCGATTGGGTAGTTGAAATGCGTATTCCGTACTCGGCCATTCGCTTTAGCGCCGTACCCGAGCAGCTCTGGGGACTCAACTTTATGCGCCGGCGGAAGCGCGATAATCAAGATTTTTTCTGGAATGAAGTAAAGCCCGAAGCCGATGGCTTTGTGAATCAATGGGGTCAATTGCAAGGCATCCGCGACATTAAGCCGCCGCTGCGCCTGTCGCTCACGCCCTATGTATCCACCTATCTCAACCATTATCCTTACCAGGAGCAGGGCGTGCGCAACACAAGCTTCTCTTTTAATGGCGGCGCCGACATCAAGTACGGCATCAACGAAAGCTTCACCCTCGATGCAACGCTGGTACCCGACTTCGGCCAAACCCAGAGCGACAACGTGGTACTCAACCTCACGCCTTTTGAGGTGCAGTACAACGAAAACCGCCAGTTTTTTACGGAGGGCACGGAGCTATTTACTAAAGGCAACCTCTTTTACTCCCGTCGGGTAGGAGCCCAGCCGGTGGGCTTTTACGCCGTCAATGGGCAGCTTGGCAAAGGTGAACAACTAGTGAAAAACCCTGGCGAAACTCGCTTACTGAATGCTGCCAAAATATCCGGTCGCACGAGTAAAGGACTAGGCATCGGGTTGTTCAATGCTTTATCTAACGATGTGTACGCCACCGTGCGCGACAGCACCGGGCAGGAGCGCGACGTGCTGACCCAGCCTTTTTCGAACTACAATATTGTAGTGCTGGATCAAAGCCTGAAGAATAATTCCTACGTGAGCTTGATCAATACCAACGTCACGCGCTGGGGTAAGACTTACGACGCCAACGTGACTGGGGGGCTTTTTCGCTTTGCTGACAAGAAGAACGCCTATGCCATTGATGGGCAAGTGGTGTACTCACGTCGCCGCGGCAAGTCTTTTGCCTCAGATAATGACGTAAATAACCAAGATGGCTTTAAATATCAGGTGGGCGTGGGCAAAATCAGTGGCAACTTCACTTGGAAAGTAAGCCACGGCATCGAATCCGATACCTACGACTCCAACGACTTAGGCCTACTGCTCAGCAACAACAGCATCCAGCAATCCATCGACTTCAACTATAACAAATACAAGCCCTTCTGGAAGGTGAATAACCTGTATACCTACTGGGGCGTCAGCAATCAGGTGTTGTACAAGCCCCGGCGCTATCGGAGCGTGCAGCTGTACGGAGGCGGCAACACTACTTTCACGAAGAGTTTTATGACAGTAGGGGCTGAATTTGACGCTGCCCCACGCCGCCACGATTACTTCGAGCCGCGCGTATCCCCACTCGGCCGCCTGTACGTACGGTTGCCCGCCAACGTGGGCGGTAACATGTTCATCTCATCGGATTACCGCAAAAAACTGGCGTACGACGTGAGCGTTTCTGGGCGCTACTACGCTCAGGACCGAGGCCGTCCGAACCGTACGGGCCTCGGCATAGGTATTAGTCCGCGCTATCGGGTCAATAACCAACTTACCTTTCGCTATGACCTAAGTTGGAGCAAGCAAGACAACCAGATTGGGTACGCTGGTGGCATGAGCAGCCAGGAACCTCTGGACGAGCTTTATCTGGACGAGTCGGTGCTGGGCCGGCGTCGCGTGGTTACCGTAACTAACACAGTTTCGGGGTCTTACACGTTCAATAACCGCATGTCGTTCACTATTCGCACGCGTCACTACACGAGCAACGTGCATTACTACGACTACCTGCGGCTGCTAGAGAAGGGTCAGGAAGAAGCCATCGACTACCGCCGCAACCGCGACACGAGCTTCAACGCCTTCAACGTGGATGCCGTGTACTCGTGGTGGTTTGCGCCCGGCTCCCAGATCAGCATAGTGTGGAAAAATGCTGGCTCCAGCTTCCTTACTGCCGACAAAGCCACCCCGCTTTACTTCGATAATCTGACCAATACCGTAAATACGCCTCACAGCAATTCTTTGTCGATTAAAGTGTTGTACTACCTTGATTATCTGATGCTGAAGCGTAAGACTATCTAACCAAGTAAAAGACGCGTACTCTTGCTTTTTTTTTGCCCCCCAGCCACTTATGCCACAGTATATCGGCGCCATCACTCTGCTCGTTCGTGATTACGACGAAGCCATCGCGTTTTACACGGATAAGTTGGGTTTTGAGCTGATAGAAAATACGGACTTGGGACACGGGAAACGCTGGGTGGTGGTAGCGCCGCCGCAATCCTCATCTGCTAGGTTGCTGCTGGCTCAGGCTGCTACTGAGGAACAGGTTCGTCAAGTTGGTAATCAGGCGGGTGGGCGCGTGTTCCTGTTTCTCCACACCGATGATTTTGCCCGGGATTATACCCTATATCGGGAGCGCGGTGTACAGTTTCTAGAAGAGCCCCGGCACGAAAGCTACGGCAGCGTCGCTGTGTTTGAGGACTGCTATGGCAACAAATGGGACTTACTAGAGCAGCGTATCGCTTCCTGATAAGCTGAGATTTTCACTACAATTCCAGCAGTTCGGCAGCAGCGCCGAAGGGGGATTTTTTGCCCCCCATTACTTGCTCCCGCACCTCATTCAGGTGCTTTTGCACGCGTGGGTTAGCGTAGAAGCGCTCTTCCAATTCCTGTCGGATGGCCTCGTGCAGCCAGTGCAGATTTTGCTCCTGCCGCCGTTGCTGAAAGTACCCGCTGGCCTGCATTTGCGTCTGGTACTGCTCTATTATTTCCCAGACTTCGGCAACGCCAGCACCTGTCAGAGCCGAGCTGGTTGTTACCACGGGGGCCCAGCCGGAAGTAGCTTTTGGAAAAAGGTGAAGAGCATTCTGGTATTCACGGCGGGCACGACGGGCTGCTAACTCGTTGCCTGCGTCGGCTTTGGTGATGGTCACCGCATCGGCCATTTCCATAATGCCCTTTTTGATGCCTTGCAGCTCGTCGCCGGCACCGGCCAGCATGAGCAGCAGAAAAAAGTCGACCATACCGTGCACAGCGGTTTCACTTTGGCCTACGCCTACCGTTTCTACAAAAACGACGTCGTGTCCGGCTGCTTCGCACAAGAGCATGGCCGCGCGGGTGCTGCGCGTAACGCCCCCCAAGGAGCTGCCCGCCGGCGATGGCCGAATGTAAGCCGCTGAATGGGCTGCCAGCTCACTCATGCGGGTTTTGTCGCCGAGTATGCTGCCGCCGCTGCGTTGGCTGGTAGGATCTACGGCCAGCACGGCCAGCTTCTTGCCTAGCTTATTTACCAGATACAGCCCCAGTGCTTCGATAAATGTGCTTTTTCCCACGCCCGGTACGCCAGTTATGCCAACTCGTATCGAGTGGCCCGCCTGTGGCATAACCGCGTCGAGGACTTGCTGAGCGAGCTGTTGATCGGTGGCCAAGGTGCTTTCCGCCAGCGTAATGGCGCGGCTCAGCACCACGCGGTTGCCGGCCTGAATACCCGCCACATACTCGTCTACGGTGAAGCGTTTGGCCATAGGTGCTGGATCTGCCCTTACTTGACGATGAAATTGGGCAGGCCAAACTTACTACGTTTGCCCCCCAGACTGATACCATCGTCTTTGTAGCCACAGGCTAAGCCCGCCGCATTCGGGTTTTCGATGACTCCCAAAAAAGGGTTGTCTTCGCGGGCCACGTAGATTTTGCCATCCGGCCCCCGCTGAAGCGCCCCGATTTTGCGGTTCTTGGAATCCCCTATTTTGGTGGCTTTGTTGGTCTTCAAATCGAACTGCCAGATTTGGGCTGCCCCGCCACCGGTGCCGTTATTGGTGCCATAGAGCTTGCTGCCATCGGGTGAGAACTCCACGCCGTAGGCTTCCTCATAAGGGCCAAATTGCCGCGGCTTGCTCACCAAGCCTGTTGTGCGGTCGAAGTCAAAAACTTCGAACTTGTTGCTTTCGCGCCAGATGGCGGCGGCCAGCTTGTTGCCATCCGGTGAGAACTTCATACAGCCAATAGCATTGCGGCCGGGGCCGGCGTGCATCGTGCCCACGTTGCTTAAAATCGGCTTGGTTTGAACGCCATCGGCCGTAACGAGGTAAGCCACAAAGGCGTTAGAATTCCAGCGGTGACCTACTACCCATACGTCGCGGCCGTTTTGGTGACGCACCGCCGCCAGCTTTTCAGCTACGGGTGAAATGAGCAGCAAATTGGCGCGTGGTACATCGCCGAGGCCATTGTCGCGGGTCATGTCCACTACGGAATAGCGCATGCCACCGGGCCGGCCCTGAAAGTCGGTGGTAAACACGTAGAACACGTTGCCGCTGCCGGGATCGGGCACAATCAGAACGCCTTGTGTGCTTTCCTGCCCGCCCATCAGCTTGCGACCATTGGGCATGGGCTGGTGCTGGCGGTTAAAAATTGTACCTCCATTGGTATAAAACAGCAGTTGGCCACTTTTGGTAGTGGCCACGGCGCAGTTCTCGTAGCTCACCATTTTGCTGTCGAGAAGGGGAGTGGGCTTGCCTTGCGCAAAGCTTAGCCCCGCCATATTACCGAAATACCAGATAGATTGCTCAGCCTGAGCCCAAGCCGGAGCACTTGTAAGCAGGCTTACAAATAAGAGCAGAAAAGGAAGTCGTTTCATAGGGTGGCAAAGCGCCGGAGCAGGTATGATTATGGGCGCTATTAGAAGGAAAACGGAATTTCGTGCCAAGGTAATATAGCTAGCGGTGGGAGAGCCCCACGAAAACCCACAACGAAAAGTAACAGACACGCCGCTTACGGAGTTTGAATACGAGCTGGGGGCTTTTTTGCAGTCCGTCGAACACAAAAAAGCCCCCCAATCAATGTTCTAGCTTCACATCTTCCGTATTGCTCATGCTCCGGTCCATTCTTCTCGTGTTATTAGTCAGTGGCTTTGCATTAGGCACGTTAGCCCAAAAGCCTTCTGCAAAGCCCTCGTTGCCAGAGAGAATAAAAGCTCAGCGGTGGCAAAAACGAGTGGTTGTCCTCTACGCGCCCACGGCCGAATCGGTGGAGCTCAAGCAGCAAAAGGCAAGCATGACTTCCGCCGAAGCCCAAGTAGAAGCCCGCGATATACTCATCATTGAAGCTATTGAAACCAACTTGAGTCCCACCGAAAAGCAGTATGTGCGCCAGACGCTGGATGTCGAGCCGAGCGGCTTTGCCGTGGTGCTGATTGGTAAAGACGGTGGCGTAAAGCGTAAAGAAACCAAGCCAATCGACCCCAAAGCCCTGTTTGAAACCATTGATACGATGCCCATGCGCCGCCAAGAAATGCGTACCAAAGGCGAGTAGGCTCTAGCCAATGCTCCGTATCACGCCGCCATCTACCCGTACGGAAGCCCCATTCGTAGCCGAGGCGAGCGGACTAGCCAAGTACACCACCATATTGGCTACTTCCTCCGGCGTGGCAAAGCGCTGAAGCAAGGATGAGGGCCGGTCGTTCTGAAAGAAATCATGCTCAGCTTCTTCCTTCGATTTCCCTTCAGCCGATAATTTTTGTAGAAAGTCCTCTACGCCCTCGGAAGCCGTGGGGCCAGGCAGCACGGAGTTTACCGTTACATTGGTGCCTTTGGTCAGTTCGGCCAGACCACGAGCCACGCCAAGTTGGGCCGTTTTGGTGGTGCCGTAATGAATCATTTCCTGCGGAATCTGCAGGCCCGACTCGCTGGAAATAAATAGAATGCGCCCCCAATTCTGAGCAACCATAAGCGGGAAATACTGGCGCGACAGCCGCACCCCGCTCATTACGTTTATTTCAAAAAATCGCATCCAATCCTCATCAGTGATATCAGCGAACTCCTGGGGGGCAAAAATGCCGACGTTGTTCACCAAGATATCCACTGTGGGTACTTCATGCAGCAAGTGCTGTATTTCGTCGGCGCGCCCAAAGTCGACGGCTACGCCGCGCACTTGGGCTGTAGGTGTTTGGGCCAAAATAGCCGACGTGGCTGCCTGAATCCGGGCTTCGGTACGACCTGTAAGGATGACGTGCGCGCCTTCTGCTGCCAGCTGTTGGGCAATAGCCAAGCCGATGCCAGCGGTAGAGCCAGTTACTAAAGCAATTTTATTCGTGAGTTGCAGATCCATTCTTGTGTTGAGTATAAAGTGAGAGGCTTTAAACCAGTGAGCGTTTATTTTGTATGTTAATCTTTACGGTTGTCAGCCGAGATGGACGCTTCTGATGGCGTCAGCCAACTTGGCGCTGCAATCGTATTGACTTCGTGCCTTTTCTTACAACTCACTTATTGCCCATATGTCATTTTCCTCTGCCCGCCCCGAAGATTTATTGTTTGATGCTGCCCGCCGGGGCGATGTTGCTTATCTGAAAGAACTGATTGCCACCAACATCGACGTGAATACGGTGAATGGGAAAGGCTTCACTCCACTAATCGTAGCTGCCTACGATGATCAACTGGAAGCTGTTCAGCTTTTGCTTGAGGCGGGCGCTGATGTGGATGTGCAGGATGCTGGCGGCAACAATGCCCTGATGGGTGTCTGCTTCAAAGGCCACGCCGAGGTGGCCAGCCTGCTAATAGCGAATGGCGCCGATCTGAACCTACAAAATGGCAATGGAGGTACCGCGCTGATGTTTGCCACGCTATTTGGGCGCAACAAACTCGTGAAACTCATGCTCGACGCCGGCGCCGATACTACCATTCGGGATATCAGGGGCCTTACCGCACTAGATCTGGCTGTGCAGCAGGGCAATGAGGAGGCTTTGCAACTGCTGCAATAACTGTTGAGCCACTTTACTGTCTATTCGCCGTATAACCCGAAATTGCTTCCGACACGTTCGTGCTGAAGCCAATACTGAGGGTATACATATTCCACTTATGGACAGCTTAGCCAGATTTGCCCCCCACATTTATGCCTTGCTTCGTATTGTGGTAGGCTTACTTTTCGCGATGCATGGCAGCCAGAAGCTGCTAGGATTTCCCGGTGATAAACCGCCCGTGGAAATTGCTTCGCTCATGGGCCTTGCCGGAATAATAGAGCTGGTTGGTGGCCTCCTTATTGCCTTTGGTTTCCTGACGCGCATTGCTGCTTTTATTGCCAGTGGCACTATGGCGGTGGCTTACTTTATGGCCCACGCACCGCAAGCAAGCCTTCCTATTATCAATCAGGGAGAGCTAGCGGTTGTGTACTGCTTCTTGTTTCTGTATATCGCCGCGCAAGGCTCCGGACCTTGGAGCCTTGATAATATGCTACGAAAGGATCGGCGTGACGTATTGCCGCGATAAGAGCTATACCTTGTAGTATCAGTCTCAACTAATACCTGATCTAAAAAGGGAGCGTCCGCGTCTAACACTTTGTTAGACACGGACGCTCTCTTTTTCTTTCTCTGGGTAGCAGTCTTTCAGAACTACGAAGCCTTTAAGCTGGCTTTGTCAGCAAATAGTAGGCATAGCGCCGTCCAAGCTTTACTTCCTGCTCAATTTCAAGGGTAACAAGTTGTGGCGCAAAGCCACAGCTGATCGCATTTTCCCAAAACTCCTCAATACGATAGGTTACCATGTGAGGCAGGTTTTGCGCATAGCCCCAACGGTGTGGCTGGCTGATAGGAGTGTTGTCGGCGTAGCGAATTTGAATAAACGCCTGCCCACCCGGCTTCAACAGTTTGTAAGCAATGTCCAGCACGCGGGTGCCGTATGCCTTGGTTGGGAAAATCTCAAAAACGTAAGTGGAGAAAAACAGATCAACAGGCTCTTTAATAACGCTCAGAACCGTTTCGGGGGTACCCGCTTCAAATTGCACAGGAACGAAGTTGTGGTAGCCTTCCTGAGTTAATTGCTTCTGACACTCATTCACACTGGCAGCAGTAATATCAGTGCCATAGTAGCAGCTCGACCCGGGAGCAAAGTGCACAGCATTTGCTCCGCCGCCGCAGCCCCAGTCTACGATGCGGGCCGGTTGGTTGTCAAGGGTTGCCACGCCAGCTAAGCGGCGATACATCTCATAATTATGCCGGCCCATCTTAAGCCACCGCTCATCGTCATTGGTGAATATACCTTTGCCGCGCCAGTGCGCATTGCCAGGAATATACTCCCGATCAATACCTTCCCAATAGTGCTGAGAATCGGCTATTAGCTTATCCTCCGAATCGTACAGATGTAAGTTCTCCCGTACTACACGCTCACTGGAGCGATAAATTCGGGCTAAAGTATTTCGTAGCTGAGATTTCATCAGGTTAATTGTAAGAACTTAGGCTAAACCGTTAGTAATGCAATGTATGCTTTAATGTTAATTTAATCCTATTAAAATCCTTGTTAGTATATAGATAAACCAAATTAATGAGGGAAATACTTAACAAAAGCTGTTCAGTTGTATTATTTAAGTATTTTTTCAATTAGAAACTAAGCGGGCTAAAGCCTCACATTGCAACTATTGGCGTATGGTCTAACAGAGTTAAATTTAAGTAAACGCTAGTAATCTCCTTTGGCTGCTAATACAGGATATGCATTTATCCTGTACTAGCAGCTAGACTACGGAAAATCTATGCTTAAGTCGTGAGTTACTAGCAATTTTTACTGTTCTTTCAACTTATGCAAGATTTCTTGGGCTGCTACCGCAATTACCGTTCCCGGGCCATACACACCCGCTACTCCAGCCTGGAATAGAAATTCATAATCCTGAGCCGGAATAACGCCACCTGCAATAACCAGAATATCCGCGCGGTCAAGCTTTTTCAATTCTTCTATCAATTGCGGGATCAGGGTTTTGTGGCCAGCTGCTAAACTACTTACGCCTACCACGTGTACATCGTTTTCGGTAGCTTGGCGGGCTACCTCGGCCGGAGTTTGGAATAAGGGGCCAATGTCTACATCGAAGCCCACATCAGCGAAGCTCGTAGCAATGATTTTGGAGCCGCGGTCGTGGCCATCTTGGCCCATTTTGGCCACCAGAATACGTGGCCGACGACCTTCGAGCTTGGCATACTCATCGGCCATTTCACGGGTGCGCTGAAACTCAGCGTCGTAATCCAGTTCTGCGGAATAAACGCCCGAAATAGCTCGAATAGTAGCCTGATGGCGGCCATATACTTTCTCTAAGGCATCTGAGATTTCGCCAAGCGTAGCGCGTACGCGGGCGGCTTGCACGGCCAGCGCCAACAGGTTGTCGGAGCCACTGCGAGCTGCGTTTGTTAGAGCTTCTAACGTTGCTTGTACAGCAGCAGTATCGCGTTCAGCTTTGATGGTGGCTAGTCGAGCAAGCTGGGCCTCCCGTACAGCGGCATTATCAATGTCGAGTACATCGATTTTGTGCTCTTCAGTGGGGCGGTATTTATTGACGCCCACAATGATTTCCTTGCCTGAGTCGATACGTGCCTGCTTCCGGGCAGCCGCTTCTTCAATGCGCATTTTAGGCAGACCAGTCTCGATAGCCTTGGCCATGCCGCCCAACTCTTCTACTTCCTGAATCAGCGCCCAGGCTTTGTCGGCGAGTTGGTGAGTAAGGCTTTCGACATAATACGAGCCACCCCACGGGTCTACGACGCGGGTAGTATCGGTTTCGTGCTGGAGGTAAAGCTGCGTATTGCGGGCAATGCGGGCCGAGAAATCGGTGGGCAAGGCAATGGCTTCATCCAGCGCATTGGTGTGCAAACTTTGTGTGCCGCCCAAGGCTGCGGCCAATGCCTCAATGCAGGTGCGCGCCACGTTATTAAACGGATCCTGTTCTGTAAGCGAGTAGCCCGAAGTCTGGCAGTGGGTGCGCAAAGCCAACGATTTAGGATTCTGGGGGGCAAATTGCTGCATGAGTTTGGCCCACAACAGCCGCCCGGCGCGCAGCTTGGCAATTTCCATGAAGTGGTTCATGCCAATTGCCCAGAAAAAGGAAAGGCGGGGGGCAAATTGGTCCACGTCCATGCCCACGGCGAGACCAGCGCGTACGTATTCCAGCCCATCGGCAAGGGTGTAGGCCAGCTCCAGATCGGCGGTAGCACCGGCTTCCTGCATATGGTAGCCGCTGATGCTGATGGAGTTGAAGCGCGGCATATGCTTAGCCGTGTAGGCAAATATGTCGGCAATGATGCGCATGCTCGGAGCGGGCGGATAGATGTAGGTGTTGCGCACCATAAACTCCTTCAGAATGTCATTCTGAATGGTGCCCGCCAGCTTCTCTGGACTCACCCCCTGCTCCTCAGCCGCCACAATGTAAAAGGCCATGATCGGGAGCACGGCCCCATTCATAGTCATCGACACCGACATCTGATCCAGCGGAATCTGGTCGAAGAGAATCTTCATGTCCTCCACCGAGTCGATGGCGACGCCTGCTTTGCCTACATCGCCCTCCACGCGCGGGTGGTCGGAGTCGTAGCCGCGGTGCGTAGCCAAATCGAAGGCAACCGAAAGCCCTTTTTGCCCCCCAGCTAGGTTGCGACGGTAGAAAGCATTGCTTTCCTCAGCCGTAGAAAACCCTGCGTATTGCCGGATAGTCCACGGGTTTTGCACATACATGGTAGCGTAAGGCCCACGCAGATAAGGCGCCACACCCGCACCGAAACCCATATGATCGAGGCCGGCCACATCGTGGGCTGTGTAATAGCTACGGAGCGGAATCTGTTCGGGCGTCGGCGTTTCGGTGGGCGTAGCCGGAGCGGGCGGCAACGGCGCTGCATCGTACGGAATACGGGAAAAATCAGGCTTCATGAATGGAGGATAGATTGGGTGGCCTGGGGTGTTTAGTCGAGGATTACTCGGGTAATAGTTACTTCAGCAAGCTGTTTTACAAGGAGTGATCCTACGTTTTTCCCTGCAATCGGGCGAGGATATCGTCGGTTTTATAGCTATTTACACTAAGTTCTTGGAAGCCGTGGCGCTGAATGGCAGCCTGCATGGTGGCCACATCGCTGGATAGCAAAGTAGGCAAGTGAATTGACAGGTCAGCAGCATCAGGGGCGGATACTTCACGGGCAAGAGCGTGATACTGCTCCACGGTAGCGTACATCAGGGTCGCCGTTTCGGGCGTGGAAAACAGCACCGACAAGGTATCATCCGGTGTCTCGGGGAGCGCTAAGGAAACCCGTTCTTCCGGTGAAAGAGTTTTGAGGAAAGATTCGAGAATGGCCTGGTTCGCATCCTGACCCAAGAGTACCACCGCCGCCCGCTGATTCTGCTGCAACTGCCGCTTAAAATGCATAGCCGTTACCAACCGCAATACTTCCGTGGGATACGTAGCGCGGGTAGTATCGAAGCTGCGGCTGCGCAGGAGCTTTTTAGGATCGAACTCAAACTCCTCCTCGGCTTGCGTGAAGCGGTTGCTCCCTACTATCACCTGCTCGCCGGTGGCTATGCGGTGAAACTGCTGGCGGCTAACTGTGCGTAGCTCTTCCAACACGCTGCCCCAAGCTTTGGGAAAGCCACCTTTGGCTTCTGTGGCTTGGAAAAGCGCCCATGCTTCGCGGGCCAGGGTGTCGGTGAGCGTTTCGAGGTAGTAGGAGCCGGCCGCGGGATCGGTCACGCGGCCCAACTGGGATTCCTCCCGCAGAATAATAGATAAGTTGCGCGCCAGTCGCTCCGAAAACTCACCCGGTTCGCGGTACAAGCTGTCGAATGGGGCTACGGTGAGCGAGGTAGCGCCGCCTAATACGGCTGCCATGGCTTCTGTTGTGAAGCGTAATAGGTTGGTGTGCGGATCAAGGGTTGTTTGCAGCCACGACGACGTGCTGGTATGAATTCGTAGTGTGCCCGCTAGGCTGGGGGGCAAATGGAAGGCATGCAATAGCGTAGCCCACAGTCGCCGCATGGCTCTAAGCTTGGCAATTTCCAGGAAGTAACTGGTCCCTACTGCCAAGTGCAGTTGCATAGCCGCCGCCACGTCAGCCACACTCAGATCCTTAGTAGGAAGGGCTTGCAGATAAGCTGCCGCCACATTCAACGCGTAGCCAATCTGCTGGGTATTGGTGCCCCCTCGATTACCAAAAAAGCCGGCATCAATTGTCAGCGCCTTAAAATCAGGCAGATGCTGCGTCAGCTTTATTGCCGTCCGCAGTTCGGGTAAGTGGCTGGAAAAGTTTGTAGAATAATGGGTGAGAGGCTCAGTCACCAAAAAGCCCCCCAGCTCCTTGCTGGCGTCCAGGAGCCGACGCAGCAAGCTGGTGGAGTGGTGCGGCACCGAATACCCGATGAAGGTAGTACCGAGCGGCAGGAAGCTGTGGAGGTAGTCTACGTCGAAGGCGCTGGCATCGTCAGAGAAAATAAAATGCACGCCATCGGCTCCACGGTCCAGGCTTATCCGAGCTTGATCTACAGCCTCATGACCGCTATTTTGGGCTGCTACGCGCACCACCGGTACGTTGCGCCAGGCGCGATTGGGAGCGGCCTGCTGCGGTAGGAGAGGAGAGGGCAAGGCTCCTAACGATTCTAGCGCCTCTTGGTGATAAAACGGCTGTACATCAAACCCTTCACTCGTGTGCCACAGCAGCGCGGCAGGGTCAGCGCCCTTCAGGTCGCGGCGGATGCGCTCCTGCCAGGCCTCCGTACTGACGGGTTGAAACTCGGGAAAAGAAACAGGTGCCGGACGTGGGATATCGGCCATACGGGAGTGGTGAAAAGCCTATCATTCCGATGAGGAATGCGGGATAAAGATACCCCATCGGGCTAATAATGGCGAATTAGGCAAGTTGTTTGTACGGCGGCGCGCGGCATCCGGCTTTGGCGGCTTCTATAATCTAGGCTTCTTCCTTTCTCACTTTCACTATTTACATGATTAAATCTTTAGGGTTTTTACTGCTTTTGTCAACCGCTTCTATATCAGCCGTTGCCCAATCTGATTTCCGTGCTGGCTATATCGTGCAAGCGGCTGGCGATACGGTTTCTGGCCTTGTCGCCTATCAAGGTGCGCAGCGCAGTGCCTTGTTATGCCGGTTTCGTTCTGATGCTCAGGCTGCTGTGGTTGAATATCAGCCGGAACAGCTGCGCGGCTACGGGTTCAAGCAAGGTACCAAATACTTAAGCCAACCTACGCCTGCGGCTCCTGCCCGCGCTGCCTTCTTCGAAATACTAGCCTCCGGCAAAGTATCACTGCTAACCTTGGTTGACAGCGATGACCAACGTCACTTCTATGTACAAAGCGAAGCTGCATCAGTAGTCGAGCTAATTCAAAAAGATACCATTGTATCTAAATCAAGCCCTAGTGGTGTCCAGAAAGTAAAAGTTCGCTCGTACCCCTTTCGAAACGTATTAAATACGACGTTGGCTGGTTGCCCAGCAGTTCAGGCCCAACTAGGGCGTGCAGAGTTAGTAGAGTCTCAGCTGACGAAGCTGGTGAATAGCTACAATAATTGCGCTACCGGAGCACCAGCGCAAGTTGCCGCACCTCGTGCCGGCCGCTTCAAAGCTGGTCTGTTAGTAGGAGCCCAACGGAGTGCTTTCACCTTTAACGACGAAGGTGAGGAGAAGATGAGCTCCACCGTGGGTCCTCTCATGGGCATCGGCTTGGACTTTGCGCCAGCACGCTTCAATGAGAAGCTGTCAATGCGCGTAGAGGGGCTGTATTCAAAGCAGTCAACCGAACTGCAATATACACGTCCGGGTAGTGGACCCTTTCTTACTCAGCGGGCTCAACGTAATCTGGAAGTTGATGTGACGAGTCTGCACCTAGTGGCGCTTCTACGCTATGCCCGGGCTACGGGTGCCATCAGGCCGTTTATTCAGGCTGGGCCGCAACTTGCTGCTCATATTAAGAGCAACGCTGTTCTAACTACTACTTACGATGTTGCATCGCCACCTGCTCCTAGCAGTCGGGAGATTGATTTGCGCCCCAGTAACTTCGGCGGAGTGCTGGGTGCTGGGTTACTTCTGCCCGCCGGCAAGGTGGGTACTTTTCAGCTGGAAGCCCGATTGGATATGATGGATAGCTTGAGCGAATCCGGAATCCTCTCTGGTGCTACTACCACGTCGGTTTTAGTTGGATATACGATAGGCAAATAGCGGTTCAAACAGCAAAAGGCGAAGCAGACAAACAAAGTTGCCGAGATGTCGCAATGGGTTGGGGCAAAAGCCCAAAGACCAGCGTTATCTTTGCAATCCGTCTCTTCGCCTTTTGCTGTTTCTATGCACTTTCTCCGCTCCCGTGTCGCTAGCCTTGGTCTGTTTCTCGCCGTTGCTGTAACGCCAGCCTGTCAGCGGGCGGCTTACGTAGCCAAGCCCGCGTTGGCTCCCACCACGGCTCAGCCCGTAGGCCAGACTTTGCCCCCCGACCCCAAAATAGCGGCTCTCATTGAGCCCTATCAGCAGAAGGTGACGCAGCAGATGGCAGAAGTGATTGGCACAGCGCCGGTAGCTCTTAAAAAGAACTCGGGCGAATCGCCACTGGCGAACTTTATAGCCGATATTCAGCGGCAGCGAGCCAGCGCCGTTATGGGCACCCCAATTGATGTGGGTGTGATAACAAATGGCGGCCTGCGCGCCGAGATCCCCGCTGGACCAATTAAGCTGGGGGGCATTTTTGAACTCATGCCCTTCGAAAATGAGCTGGTCGTGTTGGACGCTCCAGGGTCCGTAATGCAGCAGCTATTTGACTATTCCGCTCGTATCAAAATGGCTATTTCGGGTGCTACCTATACTGTGGGCGCCGATGGAAAAGCAACCAGTATTCTAATCGGGGGCAAGCCGCTCAATCCAGCCAGCACGTATACCGTCGCTATTTCCGATTATCTGGCTGGTGGCGGCGATAATATGGTATTTTTCAAAACCATTAAGCCCCGCGGTACTGGCGTATTGTTGCGCAATGCCATTGCTGACCACATTCGTCAGCTTACCAAAGAAGGCAAGCCTGTGGAGGCCAAAGTAGAGGGCCGGGTGCGCTAATACGCAGCTTAGCACCATCTCAATTTAGTATTTGTTAGCCCAGCAACCATTAGCACATCAGAAGCATGAACCGTCGCGACTTCCTTAAAAATTCGACCCTTGGTGCCGCTAGCTTAAGCCTACTGGGTGTGCCAGCGCTGGCTGCCGATGCCAAAGGCTCGCGCCTCACCATTCTGCATACCAATGACATGCATTCGCGCATTGAGCCGTTTCCGGAGGGCAGTGGGCAGTTTGCAGGAATGGGTGGCATGGCGCGGCGCGCTTCGCTGATTCAGCAAATTCGGGCGCAGGAGCCTAACGTGCTGCTGCTCGACTCTGGCGACGTATTTCAGGGCACGCCGTACTTCAACTTCTTCGAGGGAGAGCTGGAGTTCAAGCTGATGTCGCAGATGGGCTATGATGCCGGTACGTTGGGCAATCATGATTTTGACAATGGCCTGGAAGGCCTGGCGAAGCAGCTGCCTAACGCGAACTTCCCTTTTCTAATAGCCAACTACGATTTCTCACAAACACCGCTGGCTGGTCGTTTTCAGCCCTACAAGGTGTTCACAAAAGCCGGACATCGCATTGGCGTCTTTGGGTTGGGCATTGAGATGGCGGGTTTGGTAGCCGATAAAAACTTTGGCAAGACTGTGTATCTCGACCCCATCGCGACGGCCCGCACTACCGTGGCCCGCTTGCGTGAAGCGGAGCGTTGCGATTTGGTTATTTGCCTATCGCACTTAGGATATCAGTATAAAAGTGAAAAAGTTGATGACCATAAATTAGCTGCGCAGGTAGCTGGCATCGACTTGATTTTAGGTGGCCATACCCACACCTTCCTCGATGCGCCAGTTCCAATTGACGGCCCGAATGGCCACCGAACGTTGATTAACCAGGTCGGTTGGTCGGGAATTAACCTCGGCCGTATAGACTATGAGTTCGAGCGTAAGTCGCGGCGGCCTGCGGTGGCGTCTGCTTCGGTGGTACCCGTGCGAACTGCCTGACAAAAGCAAGGAGTCAAGCGTTTTTTTGTGTCCTGACTTTTCCACATTTTTGTCTCCCCCTATAAAAACCGGGGCTCGGTTGCCCCGTGCTCTGATCCTCATTTCCTACCCTGCACCCGTTGCTTTTGCCCTATATTGTTGATGTTGAAGGATTGCCAAACCGTATGGGCTAACTGTCTTCGCGTCATCAAGGCAAACATTGGTGAGCAGAGCTTCCGCACTTGGTTCGAACCCATCGTGCCGGTGCAGCTTCATCATAATGTCCTGATTATTCAGGTGCCCAGCCAGTTCTTTTATGAATGGCTGGAAGAGCATTATGTGGATGTGCTTAAGAAAAGCATCTACCAAGAGCTTGGCCACGAGGGTCGCTTGGAATACAGCATCGTCGTGGACCAAGGCAACGGCCAGTCGAAGCCGCGGACGGTAAATATTCCGACGGCGCGCAAGGCCGCATATCCAACTCCCGGCAATAATAGCGTTGCCCAGGTGGCAGCGAGCGCTCAAACTGCGTCGGCCCGAAATGTTGCCGCCGCTGCAAATGCGCCTGCCAATCCGGACACGCTACGAAACCCCTTCGAGGCCGCAAAGGGAATTGACCGGAATTACCTGAAGTCGCAGCTCAACCATACGTATTCCTTCGAGAACTACATCGAGGGCGACTGTAACCGTTTGGCTCGCTCGGCGGGTTTGGCCGTGGCCAATAAGCCGGGAACCACGAGCTTTAATCCGCTGATGATTTATGGAGGTGTAGGCTTGGGCAAAACACATTTGGTGCAAGCCATCGGCAATCACATCAAAGCTACGACGCCCGATAAGTTTGTACTCTACGTGTCGGCGGAGAAGTTCACGAACCAGTTCATCGAAAGCCTGCGCAATAATGGTGTGCAGGACTTTGCCAACTTCTACCTGCTGGTCGATACGCTGATTCTGGACGACGTGCAGTTTTTGTCGGGTAAGGATAAAACGCAGGAGATGTTCTTTCACATCTTTAATCACCTGCACCAAGCCGGACGTCAGATTGTAATGACCTCCGACCGGCCGCCACGCGACCTCAACGGGCTGGAAGATCGGCTTTTGTCTCGCTTTAAGTGGGGACTGACAGCCGACTTACAGAGCCCAGATTTTGAGACGCGGATGGCCATTATTCAAAACAAAATGCAGCAGGATGGCATCGATATCCCGCCGCAGGTTGTGGAATATTTGGCGCACTCCGTAAACACCAACGTGCGCGAGCTGGAAGGCGTCTTGATTTCGCTAGTGGCTCAAAGTAGCCTCAACCGCCGCGAGATTGACCTGGAAATGGCTAAGCAGGCGTTGCGGCACATTATTGAGGAAGTAGAGGCCGAAGTAAACCTCGACTTCATTCAAAAAACAGTAGCCGAGTACTTCAGCATTCCAGTGGAATTACTGAAGGCCAAAACCCGCAAGAAAGAAGTCGTGACGGCGCGGCAGGTGGCAATGTATTTTGCGAAGGAGCACACTAGTCACTCACTAAAAAGCATTGGCCACAACTTCGGCGGCCGCGACCATAGCACCGTTATTCATTCTGTTCAAACGGTATCGGACCTAATTGATAGCGACAAAAGCTTCCGCAGCACGATTGCGGAGCTACGTAAGAAATTCGCCGGTAAATAATCCTGAGCTTTAATTCCAGGTATAAAAAAGCCCCCCAGATTTAGTCTGGGGGGCTTTTTTGGCTACAACGAATAGCTAGGCATTGGGCTGTGTTTCGCGCAGAGGTACTTGGTGCTGCTGGGCAAAAGTGCGAACCTGGTCGCGCAGGGTGCGTTTGCGGCGGGCACCTCTTACCTCGCGCATGCTCAGATTATACTGGTCGCCGGCTTTGAGTTTGATCCGCAGCTGCTGCGCCACAAAATCTAGGCTGGCGATATCCTCGGCAGCGAAGGCCTGCTTGGCCCGAAACAAACCGCCCTTGTGCACAATGTAGCCGGGCGTAAACTCCAGGTAGCTCTGGGTGCCAAATATGGGCGCATTATGTACCAGCACGTAACCCAGGTAGATTAGGCTAAACACGAGAAACACCCAGTGCAGAAAGTGGTAGTCGTTTACGCCATCATCCGATGACATAGAAAACAAGGTGTAGGCAATCCAGAAGCAGGCAATGAGCACTTGGCCCCAGAACGGAACTCGTGAGGTGTTGGCTGGTTGGAGACGAATGCGGGTAGAAGTAGCGGGCATAGAAAGAATAGATAGTTCAGCAAAAAGCAAAGTAAACTAAAAACCGGCAAGGCTTGGGGCTTTACCGGTTTTTAGTTGCGTTGTACTTTTCACCCGCTGAATAATCAGCAAGGAATAGTATCGGCAGAAGTTACTTCAGGCTTGCGCTTAGCGTCATCTCAGGCACAGCTTGCAGAAGCTGCGAAATAGGGCAGTTCAGTTTGGCATCTTCAGCGTGCTTTTGAAAGTCTTCGGGCGATATACCGGTTACCTGCCCTTCCGTCGTGACGTGGATTTTGGTGACTTTGGGCTTGCCATCCACCGTATCCATGGTCACCTTCGATTCGGTGTTGAGCTGCTGTACCTGCGCACCGGCTTTGCTCAGCTGAATAGCTAGGAACATCGTGTAGCAGCCTGCGTGAGCTGCACCTACCAACTCCTCAGGGTTTGTGCCTTGCTTGCCTTCAAAACGGCTGCCCACCGAATACGGCGCATTCAGGGCGCCGCTCTGCGTGGTGAGCGTACCGCTGCCTTTCTGGTCGCCGTTCCAAACGGCCTTGCCTGCATGATCTGCCATGATGTGATGAGTAAGGGGTGAAAGAATGGGTTGTATTATCTACCAACCTATAAAATACGTGTTGGGTTGTGGTGGCACAGAAATTTGAATAAGCTGGGGGGCAATTTGCAGCAATAGTCGCAGTTATTACTTCGTTATGGAGCTGATTTGGCGTTTTTGATAAATTAAACGGAGTATTTAGTTTTGGATTACTACTTACTCTATTTAAATCCGTACGTGTTTCTCGGTACGACGTGTTGACTCCGTATACATAGCTATTTCAGAAATCTTTATTGTTCAATTATGGCCCTCAAGGCCGCATTCAGTCGTCCCCTCGCCGCACTTTTGCATCATCGCTATCAGCAGTGGCTCCGCCACCCAGTAGCTACGCAGAAGCGAGTGTTAGCTGGCCTAATTAGTCAGGCCCATGCTACTGCATTCGGCCGCGACCATGAGCTTGTCAGCATCAGCAGCTCCAACGACCTAGCTCGCCAAGTACCTGTGCGCGACTATGAGGCCCTATCTCCTTATTTTCAGCGAGTGCAGGAAGGTGAGGCGGATGTGCTGTGGCCTGGTCGGCCCCTGTATCTGGCCAAAACCAGCGGTACTACCTCCGGCACCAAGTATATTCCGATTACCAACGCCAGCATCCCCAATCACATTAATGGCGCCCGCGACGCTCTGCTTACGTACGTGCACCGCACCGGCAAAGCACAGTTTCTGGATGGAAAGCTGATGTTTCTCTCCGGTAGCCCGGAGCTGAGCATAGTGAATGGGATTCGGACGGGACGCCTGTCGGGCATTGCCAATCATCATGTGCCGGCTTATCTGCGCCGCAGCCAACTGCCGAACTATACTACCAATTGTATTGAGGATTGGGAGCAGAAGCTCGACCGTATTGTAGATGAAACGGTAGATCAGCCGATGAGTCTTATTTCGGGTATTCCGCCGTGGGTACAGATGTATTTTGACCGCCTCGTGCAGCGCACCGGCCGGCCGATCAAGGATATATTTCCGGATTTTGACCTCTTCGTGTACGGAGGCGTCAACTTCGAGCCGTACCGTGCTAAGCTTTTCGAAACCATTGGCCGCCCCGTAGATAGCATCGAGCTGTTTCCCGCTTCCGAAGGCTTTTTGGCATTTCAAGATGAACCCGGCAATCCCGGCTTACTACTCTTGCTCGACGCGGGCATTTTCTTCGAGTTCATTCCCGCCGAACGCTTCTTCGAACCCAATCCGCCCCGCCTGACTATTGCCGACGTGGAGCTTGATAAGCAATACGCGCTAGTGCTCAACTCCAATGCTGGCCTCTGGGGCTACAGCATCGGCGACACGGTGCGCTTTGTGAGCCTTTCGCCCCATCGCGTGGTGGTAACCGGTCGCATCAAGCATTTCCTATCAGCTTTTGGCGAGCACGTTATTGGCGAAGAGGTAGAACAAACGTTGCGCGAAGTCATGGCTCAATTTCCAGAGGTGGAAGTAGTTGAGTTCACCGTCGCGCCCCGCGTAAGCACCAACCCCAACGAGCCTTCTCAACACGAGTGGCTGATAGAGTTTGCCCGCCCGCCCCGCGACGTTGCCGCTTTCTCCGCCGCTCTTGATGCTGGTCTGCGCCGCCGCAATACATATTACGATGACCTATTGGGGGGCAATATTCTGGCCCCACTTCGCCTTACCAGCTTGCCGCAGGGTGCATTTCAGCGGTACATGAAGAGCCTAGGCAAGCTTGGGGGGCAAAATAAAGTGCCGCGCCTGAGCAACGACCGGGCGCTAGCGGATGGGCTATTAGGCATAGGCTAGTGAAGCAGGGGACGATAAGAATCAGTGCCAGTGTGGATTATGATGGAGACTGTACGTTTGATGTCCTTATTTCAAAAGGAACAATTGAGACTCACATACATTTCTATGGCGATGTCGATACCTGGAAAAGCTTTGGAAAACAGCTTATAGATTTCCCCCAGGATATTTCAGATTATGTCGTGTTCGACGCTCGTACAACGGGTTTCTACATAGATTCTTTACTACTCAAGGCTTACTGCTATGATGCGCAAGGGCACGCTGCTATAAAAATCCTTACGGATAATAATTATCCTGACCCTGACCAATGTAGACTTGACTTTGCGATACTAACAGAAGTAGCGTCAATAAATCAATTGGGGCTTCTGCTATTAAATTGGCAGGTAGAAAACAATTCTGAAATAATATGGCAGGCACAAATCAGCTAATTAAACCCCGCCTCCACGCTGCTTGCCTCACCTACGTTCAGCAGCGCATAGCTGCGGCCACCCAAGCCATGCAAGCCGCCCAGGAATCGGCTAACTCTGAAACCAAAAGTAGCGCCGGCGACAAGTACGAAACTGGCCGCGCCATGGCCCAAGAAGAGCGCAACCGCAACGCCGTGCAGCTCCGCGAAGCCCAGAACCTACAAGCCGAGCTGGCGCGCATCAATCCCGAGCAAGCCTGCGACTCGGTGCGGCCCGGTGCGCTGGTTGAGACGAGCATGGGGGGCTTTTTTATCAGCATCAGCGCCGGCAAGCTTGCCGTAGATGGCAAAGACTACTTCGCCGTGTCGGCCGCGGCGCCCGTAGCGGTGGCGCTGAGCGGGAAGCGGGCAGGGGAGGAAGCAATGTTCAATGGGAAGGTGGTGCGAATTATTGAAGTACAGTAAAATATTGTCTTCTAAAGTCCGTCATGCAGAGCGGAGCGAAGCATCTTGCTAACGGTCGTCGGATTACTACTGAGCCATCAGCAGGCGAGATGCTTCGTTACCGCTCTGCATGACGGCCTATTTACTAAAACCGCGGCTTACCTTTGCTGACCCACGTCACCGCTTCGCATGTCCCACCCACCCAAACGTCTTACCCTACTCGGCTCTACAGGCTCCATCGGTACCCAGGCCTTGGACGTAGTGCGCTCCCAGCCAGGCCGCTTTACTGTCTCGGCACTTTCAGCCCACTCCAATGCCGATTTATTAATTCAGCAGGCCCTGGAGTTTCAACCGGCCGCTGTCGTTATCGGCGACGAAAAGCACTACCAGACGGTTAAAAGCGCGTTGGCTGGCCAACCAACGGAAGTGCTGGCGGGTATTGCAGCCTTAGAGGAAATTGCCAGCCGCCCTGATACTGACATTGTACTTACGGCCATGGTGGGCTACGCCGGCTTGCTGCCTACTGTGCACGCTATTCAAGCGGGCAAAACAATTGCTTTGGCCAACAAGGAAACCTTAGTAGTTGCCGGCCAGCTTATTACGCGCTTAGTTAAGGAACACAGCGTGGGCCTGTATCCGGTGGATTCCGAGCACTCGGCCATTTTTCAGTGTCTGGTAGGAGAGGAGCAAAACCCGATTGAGAAGATCATTCTCACGGCATCTGGGGGCCTTTTCGGGGGCGTAGTATGCAGGAGCTGGCTGCCGTGACGAAGGCTCAGGCGCTCAAGCATCCCAATTGGGATATGGGGGCCAAAATTACCATCGACTCTGCTTCGTTGATGAATAAGGGTTTAGAGGTGATTGAGGCCAAATGGCTCTTCGGCCTGCGCGACGACCAGATAGAAGTAGTCGTGCATCCGCAAAGCATTATTCATTCCTTGGTGCAGTTCGAAGATGGTTCGCTGAAAGCTCAGCTTGGCTTGCCCGATATGAAATTGCCGATTCAATACGCTTTAGGCTACCCCGAGCGTTTGCCCAGCAAATACCCGCGGTTCTCCTTCCTCGATTATCCCCAACTCACCTTTGAGCAGCCCGATCAGAGTACATTTCGCAACTTGCCGCTGGCTTTCGAAGCTATGCGTCGGGGCGGAAATGCGCCTTGTATTCTCAACGCGGCCAACGAAGTAGCCGTGGCTGCTTTTCTGCGCGACGATATCGGGTTTCTACAAATGCCCGACCTGGTCGAAAACTGCCTGTCGAAGGTTTCGTACCTTGCCGAGCCTGCGTTGGACGACTATGTGCAAACTGACCAGGAAACGCGCCGCGTGGCGCAAGATTTTTTAAAACATTAACTCAAAACCCCGTGTCATTCTAAGTAAAGTTGTGCGGAACGAACCACCGCTACCGCTTCGTTGCAATACCATCGGAGTGCTGCTTGACTTGCGCTTTTATGCGTTCCGCCAGCCGGACAATGAGCAGCGTAGATTACCGATTACCTTAACTCTGTAAAAACAAAAAGCTTTGGATATTCTGATAATGGCCGGGCAGCTCATTTTAGGGCTGACGATTTTGGTGGGCGTGCACGAAATGGGGCATATGCTATCGGCCAAGTGGTTTGGGATGCGGGTAGAGAAATTCGCCATCGGCTTCCCACCGAAATTGTTCGGCAAAAAAATCGGCGAAACCGAGTACATGATTGGCGCTGTGCCGCTGGGGGGCTTTGTTAAGATCACCGGCATGATCGATGAGTCGCTCGACACGGAGGCCATGAGCCAAGAGCCTCAGCCCTATGAGTTTCGCGCGAAACCAGCCTGGCAGCGCCTGATTGTGATGCTGGGGGGCATTATTGTCAACGTTCTCACGGGCATTCTCATCTTTACCATTCTGACGGCCAAGTACGGACAGAGCTACCTGCCGGCTTCGGAAGTACGCTTTGGCGTGGTGCCCAGCAAGTTGGGCGAGGAGATTGGCTTCCGCAAAGGCGACAAAATTGTGAAAATCAACGGCCGCCCCTTCGAGCAGTTCGATGACGTGTACGACCCGGAAGTGGTGATGGGCAACCAGAGCTACTATACCGTGGAACGCAACGGCCAGCTACTCGATATTAAGCTGCCCGGCGACTTCATGGATCGCCTTTCTGATAATCAAAACGATCCAGCGCGCTTCGTGGAGCCGCTCAATCCATTTGAAGTAGGTGAAGTAGTAGCCGGCCGCGCCGCTGCTAAGGCAGGTCTGCAGCCCGGCGACCGTATTCTGCGCGTGGGCGCCCGGGAAATCAACTTTTTCCCTGAGCTACAGCAAGCTCTAAAAGACAATGCTGGTAAGGCTACCGCCTTACTCGTACAGCGCAACAGTAAGCCAATTACGCTTACCGCAAACGTGGAGGAGGAAGGAACGCTGGGCTTTATGCCTAAGTCGTTGCTGCAATATTCGACCAAGGATTACAGCTTTATCGAAGCCATTCCGGCTGGCGCTTCGCAGGCGTTTGGCATCGTGAGCAACCAGGTGCAGGCGTTTGGAAAGATTTTCCGGGGTGAGGCATCGGCCAGCAAGTCTTTGGGCGGCCCGATGGCCATTGCCCAAACCTACGGCGGCACCTTTAACTGGATTAAGTTCTGGACCCTGACCGGCATGCTGTCCATGGTGCTGGCCTTTATGAATCTACTCCCCATTCCAGCCCTTGATGGCGGTCACGTGATGTTTCTGACCTACGAGATGGTATCGGGTCGTAAGCCTTCGGATAAGTTTCTAGAGAACTCGCAGAAGGTAGGCATGGCTTTGCTGCTTAGCCTGATGGTGTTTGTTATATTCAACGACTTGTTCAAAACGCTGTTTTAGAACTTATTTATCGCGTATTTACCTAGATAGAACGAAGGACGCCTTCGTTCTATTTTTGTTTACAACCTCCTGATTATGCGCCAACTACTTGTTTTCTGCGCTTTTTGCCTGCTTAGTGTCGCCGCCATGGCGCATGCATACCACGCGAGCATCATGGACGTGCAGTACAATACGAAAAAGCAGCAGCTGGAAGTAGCGCTGAAAGTCTTTACCGATGATTTTGAGAAAGGCTTGAGCGCTGGCCAGCCCAGTGCCGTCACTTTCGACAAGCTTTCCCCAGCTCAGGTTTCCAGCCTTACCACGGCTTTGCTGCAGCGCTCGGTGGCCTTTGGTACGAAGCCCGGCGAAACCTTGCCGCTCCGCTTTGTGGGCGTTGAAAAGGATAAGGATGCGCACTGGGTATACTTCTCCGTAAAAATGCCCCCCAAGCCTGCCACTACCATTTATCTGCGCCACCGCTTACTTCTGGATACTTTTCAGGACCAGATGAATATTGTGAATTTGGATGGCGGTGGTAAAAAGCAAAGCGCGCTGTTTCGCGCCGGCAACGACGAGCAGCAACTCAGTTTTTAGCCGCCATTGTTTGCGTCGGTTACTGCGCAAAAGCTTTTTGATGGCAACTGAGGGATAATTTATCTTAAGAGCTAGCTACCGTTGCGCACGACTACGTTCAACGACGAAGGAAGTGATTAGACAGCTAAGTGAAGCCAGCGTTTACCGATACAGTCAGTGTCGAGAGTATTCGTGACCAGAAAACGCACTATTTTGCCTGCTGCCTGATTACGCACCTTACCAATTGCTTTATGAAAGAATTGCTCCTGGCCGGCGTGCCGTTTCGCTTTGATGGCCGGCTGTGGCTGCAAGGCCCCGACGACCGGTTTATGGGCATTGGCCGCTTGGAGCTGCTGGAACACATCGCGGCCCTGGGCTCTATCTCGCAGGCGGCCCGCGCTATGAACATGTCCTACAAGCGCGCCTGGGACCTAGTAGCTTCCATGAACGCACAAGTGCGTACGCCCCTAGTGCAGACCCAGACTGGCGGCAAGCGCGGCGGCGGGGCAAGCCTCACTCCGGCGGGAGAACAGGCGGTGGCCGATTTTCGCGCTATGCACGCCCGGTTCGCCGCATTCCTAGCCGACGAGACAGCTCGACTATATTCTTAGCCCCTCCCCAAAAAGTAGACAAGTTTAAGGCGTGGTCATCGTTATATTTATTTAAATATAACCGTTAACTGCATGTCGAAACGATACCCTTGCCGCGTGAGCTTTCAAGTACTGGCTACCGGCTGGCTGGTGTTGATGGGTGGCGCCGACGGTTACCAAGCCGTGTGTGCCCTGCCTGAAATTGACACTGCCTTTGCGGTCCAAACCATCCTGCTGGCCGATCAGCTCGACGGGCAGCCCTTGCCAGCCAAAAATGCCCCCTACCAGCTTGTCGTACCCTTGGAAAAGCAGCCCCGTCCGCTGGGTGCTTCAGCTCACGGGTCTGCGCGTGGTTAATGTGCACGAACCAGTAGCTCCCCCACGTTGCCCTACCTCGAGCTAATGAAAAAGACGTTACGTTTCATTCCCCAGGTGGCGCTCGGCCTAACGGCGCTGGCCCTGGCGCCTGTCGCGGCGGCTCAGACCCCGGCTCCCGCCCGCCGCACTACCCCGACGGATACCGTGCGCAGCACCCTGAATGAGGTGGTGGTGTCGGCCTCCCGGGTGGAAGAAAGCTTTCTGCAGTCGCCAGTCACGGTGGAGAAGCTAAATGCCCGCGCTATCCAGCTGACGCCCGCGCCCTCGTTTTTCGACGCCTTGGAGCATCTAAAAGGCGTGCAGGTCCTGACGCCCAGTTTGGGGTTTCGGGTCCTCAATGCCCGTGGCTTCACCAACACGACCAACGTGCGCTTCGCTCAGCTCGTGGACGGCGTCGACAACCAGGCCCCGCACATCGGCGGGCCCATTGGAAATGTATTGGGTCCCAGCGACCTGGATATCCAGAGCGTGGAAGTGGTGCCCGGCACGGCCGCGGCCCTCTACGGCCTTAACGCCATCAACGGGCTGGCTAATTTTCAGACCAAGAACCTGTTCTCCTTCCAAGGGCTGAGCGTGCGCCAGCAAACAGGGCTCAACCACCTGAATGACCCCAATGTGCGGACCCTCGGTCTGGGCGGTTCGTCGGAAAAACTCTACTCGGAAACCAGCGTGCGCTACGCCCAAGTGCTGGTGCCCGAGAAGCTAGCCTTTAAAGTCAACGGTACCTACCTGCGCGCCAACGACTGGATTGCCAACGACAAGACCGACCTGTTTGCCCAGGGCAACGCGACGACCGGGCTCTTCGGCGTCAACAACCCGGCCCGTGACCCGGTGAACAGTTACGGCAATGAATCCTCGGACCGCAGCACGCTCACGCTCGGGGGGCGGCAGTACACAGTGGCCCGTACCGGCTACGACGAGCGGGATTTAGTGGACTATACCATCAAAATCCTGAAGGCCGACGCGGCACTGCACTACCGTTTCGAGCCCGGCGTGGAGCTGGCTTACACCTACCGGGTGGCCGGCTTCGACAACGTGTACCAGCGCTCGAACCGCTTCCGCCTGCAGGACTACTTGTTGCAGCAACACGCATTAACCCTGACCACGCCCGTGGTGCAGGCCCGGGCCTATGCCACGCTGGAAAATACCGGCAAGAGTTACAACCTGCGCTCCATGGGCGAGAACCTAGACCGCAGCTTCCAACCCGACGCGGTTTGGAACAACGAGTATGCCATGGCGTGGAACGAGGCGGTAGTGGCCGGGCAAACCGTGGCCCAGGCCCACGCCAGCGTCCGCTTCGCCGCCGATGCCGGCCGCTTGCAACCCGGCACGCCGGCCTTCAACCAACGCCTCGGCGAGCTGCAGGACATCAACAACTGGGATCAGGGCGCGGCCCTGCGTGTGAAGGCTAACCTGCTGCACGCCGAGGCCCAGGCGAACCTGGCCGAAGCCTGGCGCCGGAAAAGTGGGAAGCTGCCGGCAAATATAGATTTGTTGGCTGGGGCAGACCACCGCACCTATGTAGTGGTGCCCGACGGCAATTACTTTATCAACCCCGCGCCGGGCCAGGACCCACTGCAAGACGACCTGATCTATTCGAAGAACGGCGGCTTCGTGCAGGCCGGCGGCCGTTTCTTGGCGGAAAAGCTTCGCCTCACGGCCACGCTCCGCGTGGACAAAAACGACTACTTCGACGTGAAATTCAACCCGCGCTTTACGGCCGTGTTCTTGCCCACCCAGCAGCAGAACTTTCGCCTCAGCTACCAGAGCGGCTACCGCTTTCCCAGCTTGTTCGAAGGGTTCTCCAACGTGAACAGCGGCCAGGTGAAGCGCATCGGCGGGTTGCGGGTCATGTCGGACGGGGTGTTCGAGAACAGCTACCTGCGCACTAGCATCGACGCGTTTAATACGGCCGTGACGGCGGCCATCAACGCTAATACTTCGGCGCAGACAGCCGCCCAGAAGCGCCAGCAGGCCATCGCCGACAACCAGGACCGCCTAGTGAAGAATCCCTATTCCTACCTTAAGCCGGAGTACATCCGCTCGCTGGAAATCGGCTATAAAGCAGGCCTGCTGCCCCAGGGCCGGCTGCTAGTCGATGTGGATTTCTACTATAACGCCTACCGCGACTTCATCGCCCAGGTGGAAGCCTACGTGCCGGTCACGGCCACTGGGGAGCTCCTGACCACGGCGGACCTGAACACCGTGGCCACAACGCTGAATGCCCGGGCTGGGCAGGCCCGCTACCGCCTCTGGACTAACTCGCAGAGCCGGGTGACCAACTACGGGAGCTCGGCCGGGGTGCGCTACGAGGTGGGCCGTGGCTACCTGCTGGGCGCCAATACCACCTACACCCGCCTGCGCCGCACCCAGAACGGGGACGGCCTGGAAGACGGCTTCAACACCCCGGTTTGGGCCTATAACCTGAGCGTGGCCAACGAGAACATCGTCGGCAACGTCGGCTTTGGGCTTCACTATCGCCACCAGAATCGCTACTTCTCCCAGACGTTTCTAGTGGTGGGTACCGTGCCGGCCTATGGGACGCTCGATGCTCAACTTAGCTACCACATTCCCGCCGCGCAGGTACGCCTGAAGCTGGGCGCCAGCAATGTGCTCAACAACTACTACGTCTCGTACCTGGGCGGGCCGAGCGTGGGCGGTCTGTATTACCTAACCGTGGCCTACGGACTATGAATCAGCCCGGTATGGCGAGCAACAACCTAGTAAGTATAACCCATCGGGTTAAGTAGCTTGGTTATGCCAGAGGAGATAATTTGCGGTAGGGCTTAGAGTAGTTTTATTCCCCCGCTGCGATAATAAGACCGTAGAGGAGTAGTGAGTAGTCCAGCTGGTTATTTACTACTTTCACCACTATGCGGTATTCCTTAACTCTGATTATTCTAAGTGCCGGGCTACTGGCCTTTGCCGTTGGTTGCGGTGTGTTGCCTGGCTCAAATAGTGGCCGTGCCACTACTGGTTCCGTGCAAGTATGGCTGACCAATCCGACACAGTCGGAGCGCTTCGCCGCGCAACCTGATTTGCGGGTGGAAGCAACGCTTGCCCCTGATATTCCCGTCATTAGGATTGATGAGCAGCAGCGCTTCCAAACCATGGATGGCTTTGGGTATACCCTTACGGGTGGCAGCGCCATGCTCCTGCATAAAATGGCCCCCGGTGCCCGCAATAAGCTATTACGTGAGCTTTTTAGCACCAATGGCGACGCAATCGGTGTAAGTTACCTGCGCTTGAGTATCGGTGCCTCCGACCTCGACGACCGGGTATTTTCCTACAATGATTTGCCCCCCGGCGAGACCGATCCGACGCTGGCACGCTTCAGTCTGGCCCCTGACCAAGAGCATCTGCTTCCGGTGCTGAAGGAGATTCTGGCCATCAGCCCAGCTATTAAACTACTTGGCTCGCCCTGGTCGCCGCCCACCTGGATGAAAACCAATGGTGACTCCAAAGGTGGCAGCCTTAAGCCCGAATGGTATGATGCCTACGCGCGCTACTTCGTGAAATATGTGCAGGGCTACGCGGCGCAAGGTATTCGCATTGATGCCATTACCGTGCAGAACGAGCCGCTGCACCCCGGCAATAACCCAAGTTTGCTGATGCTGCCTGAGCAACAAGCCAGCTTCATCAAGAACAATCTGGGCCCCGCCTTTAAAGCCGCGAAGCTGGATACCAAAATTATCATTTACGACCACAACGCCGATAAGCCCGAGTACCCACTTACCGTTCTTAACGACCCACAGGCGCGCGCTTACATCGATGGCTCGGCTTTCCACCTGTATGGGGGGCAAATTGAGGCGCTGAGCAAGGTGCACGATGCCTACCCCGAAAAGCACATTTACTTCACTGAACAGTGGGTAGGCTCCAAAACGAAGTTTGCCGATAACTTCGGCTGGCACATCAAGAACCTCGTTATCGGGGCGCCGCGCAACTGGGCACGCACCGTGCTGGAATGGAACCTAGCCGCCGACTCTCAGCAAAACCCACACACGCCCGGCGGCTGCACGGAGTGCCGGGGGGCAATTACCATCGACAAAGATTCGGTACGGCGCGAAGACGCGTACTATATCATCGCTCACGCCAGCAAATTCGTGCTCCCTGGTTCGGTGCGCATAGCTTCCTCGGAAGTGTCTGGCTTACCAAACGTGGCCTTTCGCACACCTGCCAACAAAGTTGTACTTATCGTCCTGAACGAAGGCAGCGAGCCTAAGACTTTCGGTGTCCGCCGCGGGCAGCAAACCGTGAGTCATACGTTACCGGCTGGCGCTGCTGCTACGTATGTGTGGTGAGGCAGGCCGCGAGCTACCAGCCCGCGCCCGCGTCTTTACTTTCTTCGGGCTTAATCAATCGAAACTCCACTCGGCGGTTAAAGCGGCTATCTTCTTCGGTTTTCTCTTCTCGTAAGGGCTGCGTGCTACCGTACCCCGTATTATCGATGCGGTTGGGCTTGAGCTTGCCCTTCTGCTCAATGTAGTTGCGAATGGCCTGGGCTCGATCCTGCGAAAGGGCCACATTCACATCAGGGTCGCCGCTGGAGTCGGTGTGGCCTGAAATGCTGAGTCGGAACGTGGGATGATCGACCATATACAACGTAATCTGATCCAGCGTCTTATGCATGGATGGAAGGATCGTAGATTTACCCTGGTCGAACTCAATATTGCGGAAAATTAGGGGCAGGCGATAGTCAATCGAGTTGGTAAGCAGGCGCATCAACGTGTCACCTTTCAATTCAAATTGCTTCTCCACGCTGAAGAAATCTGGGCTTTGAATCAGCATTACATAGCGCGAGCCTTCAATTAAATCAAAATCGAATGAGCCGTCGGGGCGCAGGTATTTACTGGCTACCTCAATGCCATTATCCGTGTCGATAATGCTGACAATGCCCCCCAGCGGCTTCTTTGTAACAGAGTCGGCTAGCACGCCTTCCACGTGCGTAGTAGCCAGTGGTTGCGCCTCCATCGGGAGCGGGAAGGAGTAGAGGTCAAGGTTTTTGAGGTCTTTTACCTCCGAGCGGGCGTAGTACAGATTCTTGGAGTCGCCATCGATGGTGAAGTAATACTCCGAGCCTTTGCCATTCACTAGCGGCCCCACGTTGCGCGGCTCCTGCCAACGACCTTGCACACGGTAGCTCTTATAAATATCGAAGTCGCCGTAGTTTAATAATTGCCCCCTAGAGCTGAAATACAGCACATTATACATGGGGTGGTAAAAAGGACTGACTTCGCTTTCGCGGGTATTTATCACTGGCCCTAAGTTTTGCGCTTTTCCCCACTGCCCGTTTTTTTGCTTAGCTGTATACCAGATGTCCGATAAGCCAAAGCCCCCCAGCCGGTCGGAAGCGAAGTAAAGCGTGTCTTCTCCCCGCGACAATGTCGGCTGCGAATCCCATGCTGTTGAGTTCACATTGGCCCCCAAGCTCTTCGGCACCGACCATTGCCCATCCTGAAAGGTCGACTGAAACAGGTCGCAGTTGCCGTGGCAGTTTGGGCACTCACACCGGGCAAAGTAAATGGTGCGGCCATCCTTGGTAATACACGCCGACCCTTCGTTATAAGGCGAATTGATAGGCTTAGGCAGCGGTTCGGCATCGGTCCAATACTCGCCTTCCTTACGCGACGTGTACAAGTCTTCATCGACGACGGGGCTGGTAATGCCGCGGGTTTTGCGCTTGGAAGAGAAAATAAACAAGCCCGCTTCCGAATTCAGCGTCGGACCATAGTCTTCCACGTCGGAGTTGATGCCGTCGCCCATGCTCGTATACACTCCCTTGGGCGGGTGAAACGTGACGATGTTTTTGCGATATTCTACTAGGTCGTAATAGGTCTTCAGGGGTACGTACAAGTCCTGGGTTTTCTGCTCCAAGGAGTCGTAGTAGAGTTGAATTTTGGTAATATCCTGCCGATGATGCTTGAGCGCCAGACGGTAGTAGGCTTTGGCGCGCGCCTCATCACCGGTGCGCTCACAAAGCTGGGCTAAGCGCCAAAGCATCGGAGTATCCTTGATAAAGTTTTGAATGCCAAACTGATGGACGTAAGCTTCCAGCAGCTTTCGGGCCTGCGTCCAGTTTTTGCGTTTCTCCGCGCGCTGAATTTCTTTGAGCGCTTTCTTGTCCTGATAGTATGCTACCCGATTTACGTTGGGAAAGCTAGGTGTCGCATCGGGCCGTAGGCGTAGCTGGGGGGCTTTTTTGCCGGTGAGGGGCCGTACCTGCAAAGGCTTGTCCGTAGGCTGCTGCCCGTACGTAGCCGAAACGGCTAAAAACCAAAGCAGTAAAACCAGACCCGATAAGCGATGCATACGACGTTTTTTGAACCCTAAGAGCCGCTACAATTGCCGCGCCAGAGACCAAAAATAGAAGTTTTTCAATCCAAGTACTAAGCTTATTATCTGCCTCATTGGCTCGCCGCCATCTGGTATTTATGCCGATTTGTCGGCGCGAGGCCGATGGGGTTTAGTGGCATAGCACTTGTCAAAGCCGTACCTTCGGACTACCGTTGCCCCTGGGGAGCTACGGAGCGCTGCAATTCTGTCATTCTGGCGCCGCCAGCTTTCCCCTATTGTATTATTATGAGTGAAAACCGCAATTCGCGCCGTCCCAAATCATCCGTTTTGCTAATGGCTGAAGATCCCGCCGAGATGGTGTCCATCATTGCCACTGATCCAGATCAGACCCTTTCCGGGCAGGATGCGCCCGACGTATTGCCCCTGTTGCCCGTACGAAACACTGTGTTGTTTCCGGGTGTGGTATTACCCGTGACCGTAACGCGCAAAAAGAGCATCCGGCTGGTACGCAAAGCGTACCGCGGCAATAAGATTGTGGGCGTTCTGGCCCAAAAGAACACCCAAAGCGACGACCCCACGCTCGCCGACCTGTATGAAGTGGGCACAATGGCCCGCATCCTGAAACTGTTGGTGTTACCCGATGGCAACACAACCATCATTATCCAGGGGCAAAGCCGATTTAAGGTAGAAGAGGTGCAGCAGGACAGCCCTTACCTAACGGCTCGCGTCAGCTACTTCCCCGAAACGTTTCCTAACAAGACCTCTAAGGAGGTAAAAGGCTTGGTGGCGTCGCTGAAAGATGCGGCTGCGAAGATGCTCAAGCTCAATCCTGAAATTCCACAAGAGGCCCAGGTAGCGTTGGATAACATCGAGTCGCCGGCTTTCCTTACCCATTTTCTGTCCTCGAATATCAACGTGGAGGTGGGGTTGAAGCAGAAGCTGCTGGAAATCAATGATGGCGTGGAGCGGGGCACGCGCCTGCTGGAAATGATGATGAAGGAGATTCAGCTTTTGGAAATCAAGCACGAGATCCAGAGCAAGGTTCATACAGACATCGATCAGCAGCAGCGGGATTATTTCCTGCGCCAGCAAATCAAGGTGCTCCAGGACGAGCTTGGCTTTGATGGCCCCGACCAAGAGCTAGAGAAGCTGCGTGCTCGTGCGAAGGATAAAAAATGGCCCCCAGCCGTTGCCAAGCACTTTGCCAAGGAGGTAGATAAACTAAGTCGCGTAAACCCCGCAGCGGCTGAGTACCCGATGAGCGTGAACTACGTAGAGTTTCTCCTCGATTTACCCTGGTCGGAGTACACTAAGGATAACTTCAATCTGACTCGTACCCGTAAAATCCTTGACCAAGACCACTATGGCTTGGAAAAGGTAAAGGACCGCATCATTGAGTATCTGGCCGTGCTGAAGCTGAAGCAGGACATGAAGGCGCCGATTTTGTGCCTCTATGGCCCTCCTGGCGTGGGTAAAACCTCTTTAGGACGCTCGGTGGCGAAGGCACTCGGGCGTAAATATGTGCGAATGAGCCTGGGCGGTGTGCGCGACGAGGCCGAGATTCGTGGGCATCGCAAAACGTACGTGGGCGCCATGCCCGGCCGTCTTATTGCCCAAATTAAGAAGGCGGGAGCTTCAAACCCGGTTATTATTCTGGATGAGATTGATAAAGTAGGCGCTGACTTCCGCGGCGACCCACAGTCGGCGCTGCTAGAAGTACTCGATCCGGAACAGAACTCAACCTTCACTGACAACTATCTGGAGGTGGAGTACGACTTGTCGAAGGTGCTGTTCATTGCTACCGCTAATGCGTTGGATACCATTCATCCGGCCCTACGCGACCGGATGGAAATCATTGACTTGACAGGCTACACGCTGGAAGAAAAAACGCAGATTGCTAAAAAGCACCTGTGGCCCAAAGTGCTCCACGAAAACGGCTTGACGCCAAAGGATGTGAGCATCACCCAGCCCGCTTTGCAGCGTGTTGTCGATGACTATACCCGCGAGTCGGGAGTGCGTGGCTTGGAGCGCAAGCTTGGATCGGTAGCCCGCAACATTGCTAAAAGCAAAGCCTTGAAAGAAGCACACGTTGCGGTGCTAGAGCCGAAAGATATAAGCCGCATTCTCGGGGCCGCTACTTTCGACCGGGACCTGTATCAAGACAACGAAACGGCTGGCGTGGTGACGGGCTTAGCCTGGACGTCGGTAGGGGGTGATATTCTCTTTATCGAAAGCCTGCTGAGTCGTGGCCGGGGCAAAGTGACGCTTTCTGGTCAGCTGGGCGATGTAATGAAAGAATCGGCCGTTACTGCCTTGTCGTATTTGCGCAGCCGCGCCGATTCGTTGGGCATCGACCACCGGCTTTTTGATCAATACGATCTGCATATTCACTTCCCGGAAGGTGCCGTTCCCAAAGATGGACCGAGCGCGGGTATTGCTATTTTCACCAGCATTGCCTCGGTGTTTACGCAGCGTAAAATCCGTTCGCACCTAGCCATGACGGGCGAAATTACCCTGCGCGGTAAAGTGCTGCCGGTGGGCGGAATCAAGGAAAAGATACTGGCTGCCAAGCGCGCCGGCATCCGGGACGTGATTCTCTGCGATAAGAACCGGAAAGACATTCAAGAGATTTCGGCCGAGTATCTCAAGGATCTGACTATTCACTACGCTGCCCGCGTCGATGATGTGCTGAAGGTGGCGCTGCTGGACGAGTTGGTAGCTAATCCCATTAAGCTTACCGTGCGCGACGAGCCTGCGCCAGCCTTATATGGCCCAAGCGTAGAGGTATCATAAGAAAATAGAAAGAGCAGTGGCCCCAGAATGCTTCCTTACTGTGTCGGCGAGAAATCTCCAACTATTGTAAGGAAACATTCTGGGGCCACTGCTCTTTCCAATTCATACATTGAAGTAAAGCCAGAGTAGCCTAATCGCTGTATCTTGGAACGATGATTCGATTGCTGCCCTCTCGTTTATTGCTCGGCTTCTCTAGTTTGGTGCTGGGAGCAATCTTAGCCAGCCAGCCAGCGGCCGCGCAGATTGGGGGCCAGCAGGCGTTTACTTTTCTGAATTTGCCCCCCAGTGCCAAGCTAGCTGGGTTGGGCGGCGTAAACGTCAGCTCCCGCGACGCCGACGCGACCATGATTTATGGCAACCCCGCCCTGCTCAACGCTGACATGGATGGCCGCCTGGCGCTCGGCTACGTTGATTACCTGTCTGATATCAAGCAGAGTACGGCCGCTTACGTTTTCAATACCAAATCATTTGGCCGACTGGGCGTTGGACTCACGTATTTGAACTACGGCAGGTTCGAGCAGTTTGATGCTGCTGGTAATAGCCTAGGTGAATTCTCAGTCAATGAATACGCCCTCGGTGTGTCGGATGCTTACACCAGCGGCAACTTCACGCTGGCCGGTACGCTCAAACTCGCCGTGTCTGGTATTGCCGGCAATCATTCGCTGGCCGCTCTGGCTGATGTGGGGGGCATTTTTAAACATCCATCGCAGGATTTTACGGTCGGCCTCACGGTGCGCAATGTGGGCTACCAACTCCAGCCGTATGCCGGCGCCGACCGCGAACCCATGCCGCTGGACGTGCAACTGGGCGCATCCTTCAAGCCGGAATACATGCCTTTGCGCCTCTCTATCACGGCGCACCATCTCCAGCAGCTGGATATAGTATACCTCGACCCAAACCAGCGCGGACAGCTCGACGATAATGGCGTGGAAATCAAGCCTAAAAAGTCGCTGGGGGACAAAATAGCCCGCCACTTTGTGGTGGGGGGCGAAGTATTGTTCAGTAAGAACTTCCACCTGCGCGCGGGCTACAACCATTTGCAACGCCGGGAACTGCGCCTCGAAAACACGTCGGCGGGAGCAGGGTTGAGCTTTGGAGCGATGCTGCGTATCAGCGAGTTTCAACTCGATTATACCCGCGCTTACTATCACGCATCGGGGGCAGCCAACTACTTCACTGTGGCCCGTAATCTGGACTCGCTTTTTAATAAGCAGAATAGCAATTGACCTTGTTATCAAATTCTTACAACACCTTTTTATTTGCGCCAACAGGTAGCCCTTGACCAGTCGGCTTCTGAAGCTAGCTACACTCTTTTTCTACGGTAACTCGTTTGGTAAGCGGAGTAACGCCGATAGCCTAACCCGTTAGCACGACGTATAAGAGTCCCGCTCACAAGCAGCAGTCCAACCTCACCACCTGTGGGTTTACACCTGCCCACGTTTCTTCTATCCCATGATTGAATCAGCTTCTTTTCTTACTCCGGCGCAAATAGTAGCCGAACTCGATAAGTACATCATTGGTCAGCATGATGCCAAGCGCCACGTGGCTATTGCGCTACGCAACCGCTGGCGCCGTTTGCATGCCCCTGCTGATATGCAGCGTGAAATTGTGCCCAACAATATTCTTATGATTGGCTCGACTGGGGTAGGCAAAACAGAAATTGCCCGCCGCCTAGCCAGCATTGCCGACGCGCCCTTCACGAAAGTAGAAGCTTCCAAGTTTACGGAAGTTGGCTACGTGGGTCGCGACGTGGAAAGCATGGTGCGCGACTTGGTAGAGCAATCGGTGAATATGGTGCGCATGCGCCGCAAGGAAGAAGTAAAGGTGCAGGCAGCTCAGGTAGTAGAAGATATTATTCTGGATGCGCTTATTCCGCCTATTTCCAGCGGCGCCACTACTACGGTAGCTAAGCCTTCCGTCGGCTTTGGTGGTGAGGGCAGTGCCATGCCCGACAGTGACCATGAGCTAAACGAGCGTACCCGCGAGAAATTCCGTCAGAAAATTCGGGCCGGCGAGCTCGATGACCGCAAGATTGACATCAAGGTCCAGCAGAATAATACGCCCGGTATTGGCGTAGTAGGTGGACCCGGCGGCATGGACGAAGCCTCGATGGCCGGCCTTCAGGATATGCTTAGCAGCATGATGCCCAAGAAAACCCGCAAGCGTAAAGTCACTATTGCCGAAGCTCGAAAGATTCTGCTCGATGAGGAAGCAGCTAAGCTCATCGATATGGATGAGGTGAAGGACGAAGCCATTCGCAACGCCGAAAATGCGGGCATCATCTTCATTGATGAGATTGATAAAGTAGCTAGCCGCAACGGCAAAAGTGGGGGCGGTGGGCCCGACGTAAGCCGCGAAGGCGTGCAGCGCGATCTGCTGCCCATCGTGGAAGGCTCGGCCGTCAGCACCAAGTATGGCGTCATCAACACCGATCATATCCTGTTCATTGCCGCCGGTGCGTTTCACGTAGCCAAGCCCAGCGACCTGATTCCCGAGCTGCAAGGTCGCTTCCCGATTCGAGTAGAACTGCAAAGCCTCACTAAAGCCGACTTTTATCGCATTCTTAAGGAGCCGAAAAATGCCCTCACCAAGCAATATGAGGCACTCTTGATAGCCGAGGAAGTACAGCTAACTTTTGATGACGCCGCTCTAGAGCGCGTAGCCGAAATAGCTTTTGAAGTGAACGAGGAAGTCGAAAACATTGGGGCGCGGCGCCTGCACACTGTCATGAGCCGCTTGCTTAACGACATCCTGTTCGATGTTCCCGATCGTATCGGCGCCAATGCCCATATCCTCATTACCCGCGAGCTAGTGGAAGAACGCCTCAGTGATATGGTTCGCAACCGCGATTTATCGCAATATATCCTCTGATAAAAGGTAGCGCCGACTGGGCAAGCTATCGGCTTCATACTTACTGTAGAAAAGGCGGCTTCCAGGAGTCGCCTTTTTTGTTGGGTTTCCTCTGCAGATGATTTGCCCGTATAAGAACTTCCTTTCGACGGTCTCACCTCTACTTCCAATACCCAATGCATTATTACATCATTACGGGCGCAAGCCGAGGCTTAGGCAAAGCGCTAGCTGAAGAAGTGCTGCGCCAACCCGATACGACGGTCATAGGAGTATCACGTCATGCTACCATTGAGCATGCGCGTTACCACCATCGCCCCCTCGACTTATCGGATATTTTGGCCGTGGAGGCCAATTTGTACACCGTATTTGCCCCCCATCCCGATGCAGCTAGCCTCACGCTGATAAACAATGCCGCGGTATTAGGCCAAATCGGGTACGTGGGTGAGCTTCCCAATGAGCACTTCACCTTTGCCTTCAATGTGAACTTGGTGGCCCCGGCTATGCTCATGAATACCTTTCTGAGTAACTATGCTGACATGACTTGCCCGCGCACTATTCTCAATATTAGTAGCGGTGCGGCCCAGCGGGCCGTAGATGGTTGGGCAGCTTATTCGGCCTCCAAAGCGGCCCTCGATGCGTTGTCGCGCGCTATTCAGAAGGAGCAGGACTTGCGAGGTACGGGAGTGCGCGTGCAAACTATCTCCCCAGGAGTACTCGACACAGGGATGCAGGAGCAGATTCGGAACACCGACAACCGGCAGTTTAGTGAAGTCGATAAGTTCGTAGCGTTTCACACCGAAGACAAACTCGCAGACCCAGCCGAAGTAGCCCGCAAGATTTTATCCTCGTTATAAGTGCACTAGCTTCTGCATTATAGGCTCTACGAATCAGCCCTACCACGGCTATGAGCCGGTTCAACTCAAATAAGAAATAAAAAGCCCCCCAGATATCGTCTGGGGGCTTTTTTGCGACTAAACTTTCAGGCAGCATTACTGAATAGTTACGATGCCCGAGAAAGGAGCATTCAGGAAAGTGGGATTATACTCGATGCGTGTGCCATCTTTCAACAGCAAGGCATACGTGAAGCGGAAGCCTTCTCCGGTCCGCAACGACGCTCGGGTGAGGGCAGTGCGAGCACCTGCTTGCGTAGCGCCCGTAGCCCGCGTCAAGCCTTGAATTACCTCGTCAATTGTCAGTTCAATCGTGCCCGAAGTGGGCGGAACTGTACGAAGCAATACCGTAGGACCACCCACGCCTAGTGCGGGAGCCGTAGTGCCAGCGGGTACGTTGAACCCCACAAACTGGCGGTATACTTGAATGGCTTCCACCTCATTCGCATTGCCGCCTTGTACCTGTATATCAAAACGAGCGGCGGCATTGCCCGTGCCTTGTACCTCTGTGAGCTTAAAGGCATTCTCAGCCGTTACGTTGGTATAGATCTGCGGATATTCCTTGGTTTCCGGGAAAGGTAAGTCTGGATCATCCTCGCAGCCCGACGCGCCTAGCGCTGAAATCACTACCAGCAAAGCAAAAAGAACCTTTTTCATAGTCTTAGTGAAAAATGGTGATGCTACTACTTTATATAAAAGCAGGAGCTTATCTATCCCAGAAAACTTTGTCTGTGGTTACGTTTGGCTGCGCAGGAGCATTCTGATTCGTGAGCAGGTCGTTGTTACGATACGTGAGCCGAACCGGAAAAGCCCCCGTCTGCACAGTGCCAGGGTACGCAGGCAGGTCTGAATATGGAATGCGCGGGTAGCCCGTACGCCGGTAATCGGTGTACACATCAGTGCCCGTGCCATAGTTGGCAATGTACTTTTCCGTCATGATAACGTTGAGCTTAGCCTCATCCCCAACCGCCGCATCGTACCGAGCCAGCGCCGCCGTAACGTAAGCGGTGATGGTAGCCGCCGGAATTTGGGGTACAGTATAGGACTGCGCCGCATCCTGGGGGTTAGTCGTCGTGATGATAGAGTTGATCTTGTTGAATGAAGCCGTTACCGCGTCGCTAAAGGCCGTTCGGGCAGCAGCCTGGTTACCCAACACCATCAACTGCAACTCTGCCTCGATGAACTTACGCGCGAAGAAGGTGATAAAGCGCTGCGGTACGTTGCCTCGGGCTGAGGCACCCGTAGCACCAGCCGCCAAACCGGCACCATTGTCATAGCGGCCACCTATGGGGTACAAGCCCTGCAGTGTGCGCACGTTTGCATTGTTGGTGTTGGCCTGTGGGCCATTACTGCCAAACTGCACTGTAATGAAGCGACCTTCCTGGTAATCCGCAATGGCGGAGGGAGTGTTCAGCGTATACTGATTGAAGAAGTAGTAAGGAATCCGCGGATCTGGCGTAGCTCCTCCGGTAGTTCTCATCAGATCATAAAAGAACCGATTAACCCCATTCTCCCGGCCACTGCCCGCATAATCGCCTTGGAAGCCAGGATGGCGGTTTTCGGGGCCACTGCCTGTACTAAAGCGAAACTCAAAATCGTCGGCGGCGGTAATCAGGTTTTGTGCCAGCAAAGGCGTAACCTGCGCTCGAACGTCCTGCACAAGACGCACTTGGTTGTAGAGCTTCAGCTTCAGCGTATTGCCCAGCCGAATCCACTTGTCGCGATTACCTCCGTAAATCAGATCGTCGCCGCCCAAGGGCCGACTAGCATCGGTCCGCTGCAGATTGGCGATGCCCTCGTCGATTAGACGGAACAGGTCGGCATAGATTTCCGCGTCGTCGTCGAAGCGGGGGGCATTAAAATTGGTCGCTGATGTTTGGGAGCCACGTAGCGCTTCGGAGTAGGGAATATCACCCCACATATCCACCATTTGGCTGACTACATGGGCCTTTTGAATCTGTGCTACGCCCACGTGCGTCCAAGCATTGGTAGCGGTACCCTTTTCAATTATAGCCTCATTATTAGACAGTGTGCTGATGTACAAGCCCTGCCAAGAGTTATTAAAGGTCTCGCCCGTAAGGCCATAGGTACCAACCCGACCATTAATAATCTGCTGCATAAGAGCGGAAGTATACTGACTTAGGCCTAATACATTATGACCCAGGTAAATACCCATCGCCGTCTGAGTTGTCGTCATGAGCAGGTCGATGTTGACATCTACCGGGTTGATGGGATCAGTGTTGACATCCAAAAACTTTTCGCATCCAGCCCCACCTGCCAGCACCCCAAGCAACGCCAGGGTGACAGGGATTTTAGATATTTTCATGAGAAGTAAGTTCTAAGTTGAACAGGAGGAAAATGCCTAGAACGTCACGCGCAAGTTGACCCCATAGCGCCGCGAAGACGGAGCATTTGTGAAGTCAAAACCCTGCGCGTTGCCAGCGCCATACGAGCTGGTTTCTGGGTCAAAATTCATGTACTTAGGCAGGTTAGGCGTGATATAAAACAGGTTACGCCCCGACAAGCTGAGATTGGCCGCCCGGAATAACTTTGTTCTTTCGAGCAACTTGCTAGGCAAGTCGTACCCAAGCGTTATCTCGCGCAAGCGAATAGTAGTGGCATCGAAAACGACAAACTCGGATGCTGCACCACTAGCGAAAGAGCCCGCACCGAAGTACAAATCGTTATAGGAAATAGCGGTCGTGTTTGGAGTAGCACTGCCATCGCTATTCAGAATAGGCTGGAAGGTGTTTGGGTTGCCGTACACACCGTCAATCACTACCGTCTTCTCGCGGTCTTCGGTGTCTTTGGTTACCCCTCGCAAGAAATAGCTCTGGATTGTTTGAGACCAAATGTCCCCACCTTGGCGGTAGTCAATAACCCCTTGCAACGACAACCCTTTGTAGGTAAAGGTGTTGGTGAAGCCCAAGGTGAAGTCGGGGTTTGGATTGCCGATAACATCCACGGTGGGTGAAATAATCATCCGGCCCGTAGCCTGGTTGATGAGCACCTTACCCGACTGCGGGTCGCGGGCGGCCACTGAACCAACGAGCAGACCATAGGGCTGGCCAGGACGATGAATCGATTGGGGATCGGAGAAAAAGGCCCCCGTAACCCCATTCAACTGCTGCTGTACGCCCTCGGCTAGCTCCTCCACAATGTTGCGGTTACGGGTAAAAGCGGTGAACGTATTCCAGCGGAATCCGCCAGCATCAATGGGCACTACGGTCAGCGCAAGCTCAACGCCTTTGTTGGATACTTCCCCGGCATTCGTAAGGAAAGAGGTGAAGCCCGTGGCAAAGGGTAGCGTTAGGTTAATGATCTGATCGGTCGTACGACGGTCGTAATAGGTGCCACTCAGCACGATGCGGTCTGAGAAGAAGTTCAGGTCAGTGCCAAACTCCACCTCCTTGGTAAATTCGGGTGTCAACTCAGGGTTGCTCACTCGTCCGCCCCGCGCTGCACCAGCCACGCCATTGAAGGGGAATGTGATAGAGGCGGCGTTATTACCAAAAGTTGGGTTTACCGTGAATACATTGTTGAGGGCGTTAATGGGCGCGTCGTTACCTGCTTTGGCCCAGCTAGCCCGCACCTTACCCATGTTCAGTATGTCCGACTGGATACCAAAGGCTTCAGTGAAGATCAAGGAGCCGCTGAAACTCGGGTAGAAGAATGTATTGCTGCCAGGCGAGAGTGTCGATGACCAGTCATTCCGACCTGTCACGTTCAGGTACACAAAGTCTTTATACCCCAGGGTAACGTCTCCTAAGACGCCAAACAAGCGACGTCTTTGTTGAATCGTGCCGTTTTGGGATACGTTACGAGCATTCGTAATGTCATCGATATCAAACAGAATGTAATTGGTACCGAGTACGGAAGAGTTGTTGTAAACGCGCTGGTTCACATTGTAGCCGGCAATAGCGCGTAAGCTGATATCTTCCGTTAGGTTGTCATTGAACGTCAGCAACGCCGTGCCCTCGAGTTCAGTGTTAGTGATGTAATCCTGAATGATCTGGCCCGTACCGTTGGCTCCCGTTGAGCCAGGACGAATTACGGAGCGACGCTTATCATTATAGGTGTTCACGCCCCCAGTGAAGCTGAAGCTCAACCAATCAGTGAAGTCATAGCCCAGATTTAAGTTGCCCAGAACTCGGTCAACGCGCGAATTATATGTGTTGTAACGTACTGACCAATAAGGGTTATCTGCTCCTGTTTGCCCTGTTAGCCAGCCTAGCTCGGAGCCACGGGTGATGGGGTTTTCAGACGGTAGCCCTGAGAGGTCAAGGTTGCGGGGCAGGAATAGCAAACGGTTAAGGAAAGAAGCATTACCGACAGCGTTGGCGGCTCCCAGCGTCGGCCCATCCTGTTCGCTATTTACATAGGTTACGTTAGCGCCAATGGTGAACTTATTAAACTGGCCTGAGCCCCCTGTGCTGATGCTGGTGCGGTCAAAACTCGACTCTGGAATCATCCCATCCTGGTCGGAGCGCGATAGTACCGCAGAGAACTTCGCGTTTTCACCCGTACCAGCAACGGTGACAGAGTTTTCAAATAAGGTCCCTGTTTTAAAGAAATCCTTAACGTTATCATCAAAGGCCTGATAAGGATAACGTGCGCCAACGAACTCCGGAAATGCCTGATTGAGTCGTGGTACATCGAATGGGTGCGGTACATCAACGGGTGCTTGTATACTGCCAAATGCGGGCCCCCACGAGCCATTCGCTTGAGAGTAGACACCATTACCGCCTGAGCCATACTTGTTCTGAAACTCCGGTAGGCCCGATATCTGATCGGCCGAAAAAGAGGCATTATATGTTACCTGCAACCCTTTATCACCGCGGTTCCGACTGCCAGTTTTCGTTGTTATGACAACCGCGCCATTTGCTGCCCGCGAACCATAAAGAGCTGTGGCGGCAATGCCTTTCAGCACGTTGATTGACTCAATATTATTGGGGTCGATGTCAACGGCGCGGTTGGAGTAGGGGGCACTGTTGCCAAGGGAAGCAACCGATTGATCTGAACGGTTGTCGAACGGAATGCCATCAATAACGAACAGCGGCTGGTTTTCATTAAGCAGCGACGAGTTACCCCGAATCGTGATACGGGTCGAGGCACCCGGAGCGCCGCTGGAGCCGCCAATATTGACGCCAGGAACCTTACCTTGGAGAGTCCGCAGCACGTCCGGCTCCGATTTCTGGACTACTTGCTCGCTTTTAACCTCTGAGACGGCGTAGCCTAGTGCGCGCGACTCGCGCTGAATGCCTAGTGCCGTCACCACTACTTCACTCAATTGCTTGGTGTCGGTTGCTAAGGAAACATTAATCTGATTTTCAGTTCCAATTGGCTGGTTGACGGTGACGTAACCAATAGAGCTAAAGGTGAGCGTACCCCCGCTGGCTGGCACAGTCAACGAGTAAGAACCATCTGCATTAGTTGAGACGCCATTGGTTGTGCCCTGAAGCAGAACCGTAACTCCGGGTAGGCCATCCCCAGATTGTCGATCAGTGACTCGGCCGGAAATGCTCCGGTCCTGAGCCCAAACTTGCTGTAGCAAGCCAAACATGAGCAGTAAGCTCATGAGTAAGGTTTTTTTCATGCACCAAAGAGTTTAAAGTGAAAGCCTCTAGTGTGAATAGTATTTTGTTTTTAAAATATTTAAATTTTAGTTGATAATTTTGTGCCTTTTGCATAGCCATATTACCCGTCTTCAAGATGGTTTTTGCAATCATTTTTATTGAAAATATTTTTGTAATACATTATCGTTCAGCTTGTTTGGTAACAAGTTGTTAGGTTTTGAACCTATATGACACACAGGATTTCTTACCTGTTGCTTGGCTCGAAGAATAATTTTTGGAAAAAGTCTGGCACAATAAAAAAGCCCCCAGAGCATTCCGGGAGGCTTTTTTTATTGTGCCGCATTACTACAGAGTAGTTATGTGTGTTTTGCTTGTATTTTAAGGTATCATATAGTTGATTATAAGCGGTTTGATGATTTTAATTTCTATGTGTTGGCCCACTTAATTACCGCTTGCAGCCAGCTAATCAATACAGAAAAGAAACCAATGAAAATAAAAAAGCCCCGGCTATGCAGCCGGGGCTTTTTGTTGAACCTAACCTGATTAGTACCCAGGGTTCTGCACTAGATTGGGGTTCTGTTGAATATCTACCAAGGGAATGGGTAGAATTGCTCTTTCTGCACCATACGCAATACGGCTGGAGTTACGCTTATAGCGCATCAGGTCGTAGTAGCGGTGGCCTTCGAAAGCTAGCTCCAAGCGGCGCTCCAACAGGATAGCTTCAATCAAAGCAGCCTTATTAGCAAAGTCAGCAACTGTGTAAGAAGGCGCAGTTGCGGGCTTCGAACGGTTGCGTACCAGATTCAGGAGTGTAACAGCCTCAGCACTTACGCCAGTGGCTGTTTGAGCTAGTCCTTCAGCACGGTTGAGCAAGGTCTCTGCATATCTTACTATCGGCACATAGTCAGCCGAGGCTTCGTTGTACTTCTTGGTAAAAATCAGAGGGCTGCTGGTGGAAGCAGGAATAGTGGTAGGCGTGAGCAACAGCAAACGGCGACGGTCATCAGCAGGGAACTGGCTAGTCGGAATCAAAGCATAAGGGTTTACGCTTATGTCTGCGCGACGACCATAGTGCTGTCCCAAGGCGTTGTTCGTATTCGGGTTATCCGATACGTTCATGGCCACCGAGAAAATTGACTCAGCGTTTGAGAAGGTAGCAAGAGTAAACGGCACAGCGGGAGTAGCAGCCAAAGAATGACGTGCTCCGGTTACTACTTCACCTGCCAAGCGAGCAGCATCAGCATACTTACCTTCGTAGAGATACACGCGGGAAAGCAATGAGCGGGCGGCATCCTTAGTGGCACGCGCCGTCTTATCGAAGTTGGTGGTGTAAGTTTCTGGCAGCCCTGCAATGGCATCTGTCAAATCCGCCTCAATTTGAGCATAAACTTCCCGTACTGTAGAGCGAGGCTTGGCTTGGGTTGCATCGAAAGCAGATACAGCATCAGGTGCATCAAGCTGTAGAATTACGCCAGGGTGAGAAGCATCAGCCGTGAAATTGTAGGGTTGAGCAAACAGATTCACTAAGTGAAAATACACCAGCGCCCGAATGAACTTGGCTTCACCTATGTATTGCGCCTCTAGCTCTGGTGCCACTTTGCCCGTGTTCTTCGTCATATTTTGTATGAAGAAGTTAGCACCGTACAGGCTCCGATAACCGCCTGTCCAAGCGTTGGTTACAGTACCATCGTTGGCCAGCGCATTCAAAGTGCCAATACCACCGAAGAAGCCGGTGGGATTGGTGTCATCACTGCGTATATCACTATAGATTAGTGCGCGGCCACCCAAGAACTCGGCGTTCTGTAACTGGTCGTACATGCCAGTTGCGGTTTTTTGAATGCGGTCGGGGTTTGCGAAAGCATCTTCCTGAGTTAATGCTTGCGGTGGAGTTTGTTCTACAATATCCTCACAGCTGGTAGCCGTGGCTAGCAGCAAGGTGCAAAGTACAAGCTGCCGTAGAGTGGAGTTATTAAACATGATTCTAAGAGAGAGCAAAATTAAATACCCAAGTTGATGCCGAAGGTGAAGCTCCGCGTAGGAGGAACAGAGCGGCCATCTGTGCCATAGGCAATGTTGGAAGTGATGTTAGAGTTCACCTCAGGGTCAAGGCCACTGTATTTCGTGAACGTATACAGGTTTTGCACAAGGCTATAAATCCGCACGTTGTTTAAACCTAAACGCTGAGCCACAGAAGCAGGCAAGTTGTAGCCTAAGCTAACCTGACGTAAACGCAGGAAATCACCTTTCTCCAACCAGCGAGTAGAAGCCTGAGTTGATACTACGTCACGTAATACAAGCTTTTGGATATCCGTCTCTTGACCAGGAGTAGTCCAACGATCCTTGATCTCTACGATATTATTCTGGAAGCTATTGCTTAGCATAGCAGAGCGGTAACCATTGTAGATATAGTTGCCAGCACTGTATTGCATGAAAATACCCAACTCAACGCCCTTGAAGGCAAATGTGTTGTCAAAGCCACCAAAGAACTTGGCATAGCCTGTTTTGCCATCCTGATACTTAAAGTCAGCTGCACCAATAGGAGTGGTAGCCTCGCCATTTGCATCCAGCCAACGACCAGTTGTAAATACAGTACCGTTGCGAACAGTATAAGCAGCATCATACTGCTTAATGTTACCATCCTTATCGTAGAACTGCGCATTGCCATTCTCAGGGTTTACACCGGCCCACTCAGGCAGATAATAGATACCAAGTGCCTTATCAACGCTGGCGCGCTGAACACCAGAGATAATATCGTTTGGCGTTGCCAACTCAGTTACGCGGTTCTTGATAATCGAGCCATTGAAGGAGGAACTCCAAGAGAAGCCATTATCCAACTTTACGTTTACCGTGTTCAATGTCAATTCGAAACCACGATTATACATCGAGCCGATGTTCCGGTTGATAGAGGCTCCGGGTACGCCCGTGCTACGCAATACAGGGGCTGCTAAGAGCAGGCCGCTGATATCATTGTTGAAGTAGTCAAAAACGACATTCACCCGATCATTGAATAGAGAAGCATCGAGGCCGATGTCAAGCTTCTTAGATGTTTCCCATCCCAAAGCCGGATTGCCTACCTGCGAGATAGTGAAGCCGTTTACGTCAGCATAAAGACCTCCACCCACTAGGGTACGAGAAGCATAGTTGCCTATACCATTAGAGTTACCTACCAAGCCATAGCTAGCGCGGACTTTCAAATCGCCAATTGCAGAAATATTCTGTAAAAAGCTCTCTTCTGAAATACGCCAGCCTACAGAACCACCTGGGAATACACCACGACGGTTGTCTTCTCCGAATGCAGACGACTCATCTGCACGCAGCGAGAAGTTAGCATAGTACTTATTGCCGAAGCTGTAGTTTGCGCTACCGTAGTAGGATTTGAAGCCAAGATTAGACAGCTGTCCTCCACCGGGAGCCTGTGAGGTGAAAACGTTGTCGATGATAGACTGGAACTTGTCGTCAGAGAAACCACCGGCAACCGTGTAAATACGACGGAGCTTCGTCTCTTGGTATTCAACACCAGCAATCAACCCAACAGTATGGTTTTCACCAAAAGTGCGGTCGTAGTTGGCGTAGTTTTGCCAGTTATACTGAGTACGGTCTGTGTTGTAGTCCTGTACCAAGCCAAGCTGACCCGCGCCGAGAATGTTCCGGCCTAAGCCACCTAGAATACCGCTGCTATACTGCTCCTCAAAGTTGGTAGTATAGTCAATACCGTACTTTGTGGTTAGGTAGAAGCCTTTAAAGGGCTCAACCGTCAGATAGCCGTTGCCTAATGTACGCTGCGACGTGTTGTCGTTTTTGTTTAGCGAGAGCGTACCTGGGATATGATAGTAAGCGTTAGGAGCAATAGCAGCATTTGGAATAGCGTTATTGCCATTGCCTAAGTTGCCCAAGTTGTTCAGATAATACGTGCCGTCAGGATTGAATACGGGTACGTTTGGTGGAGCAGTGTAGCCCGATACCGTAGCACCTGCTAGAGCACCCTCGCCGTTGATGCCTTGGTTATACGTCTTAGCATAGCTAAGGCTAACACCCGACTTCAACCATTTCTTCGGAGTTAGATCAAGATTCAAACGTCCGGAGCCGCGACGCAGACGGTTTTTCATGATAATACCTTTCTGGTCATTCCAGTCGCCTGAACCGTAGTACTTAGCGAATTCATTGCCGCCTGATAAAGCTACTTGGTAGTTCTGCTGAGTACCAGTTTGGAAAATCTCATCAATCCAGTTTGTCTCATCATCGATACCATCACCATTTACGTCAATTGGCTTTGCGATGTCGATAGGGAAGGTAGTATTGGCGACGCCGTTTGAGCTGCCGAAGCGGCTGTTATTAGCCTTTTCGTTGCTGATAGTAGCGAAGTCAGCTCCATTCAGTACTTCAGGCTTGCGGATAGCTTGCTGAAAACCATAGAATGAATTCAGCGAAATACGGTTTTGACCCGATTTACCACGCTTAGTAGTAATTACAATTACGCCGTTAGCCGCGCGCGAACCATAGATAGCTGCTGCTGAGGCGTCTTTCAATACGTTAACTGACTCAATATCATTAGGGTTGATATCGGCCAGGGGATTGTATCGCGTGCTGAGTACGTTGCCTTGGTTAGAAGTATTCAATGGAATACCATCAACCACATACAGCGGATCGGAGCTACCTGAAATAGAGTTGGCACCCCGGATACGAACTGCTGCCTGGTCGCCTAGGGTTCCGCTGGTTGTGTTAACGTTTACACCGGCCATACGGCCTTGCAATGTCTGGTCAACACTCTGTACAGGCTGGAGAAGCAATTTCTCTTCCTTAACCTGAGCAACGGAACCAGTGATGTCTTTCACTTCCTGTGAACCGCCATAGCCTGTTACAACTACTTCGCTCAGTGCTTTAGTATCAGCGGCCAACCCTACGTTGATCTGGTTGTTTGTGCCAATTGACTGCTCTTGTGTAACAAAACCAATCGAGCTGAACGTTAATATTCCGCCTGAAGCCGGGACGGATAATGAAAAAGTACCATCCGAGTTGGTTGAAATACCATTGGTGGTACCTTTAAGTAATACAGTTACGCCGGGTAGACCTTCACCTGTCTGCCGATCTGTAACCCGACCGGAAATGCTCCGATCTTGTGCGCTCACCTGCTGCAACAGAGTGAGAATGAGTAAAAAACTCATTAATAGAATTCTTTTCATGCAATAGATTTGTTAATGAAGGGTGAATACTAAAGACCAAGATATGCATAATTCAAATCTCATAACATTCTCATAACATGCTTTATGCAGAACGTTATATCGTATATGTTATATTTATTAGCTACATATGTATGATATAAGTGCTTTGCTAATTTTGTAGTTAATACATATAGTTGTGATTAACAATGATTTAAGTTAAGGAATTGACTTCCAGACTTTGGCTAGAATCAAGAATCGCTACATAGAGTTGGGTATAAATAAAAAAAGCCCTCCATAAATTATGGGGGGCTTTTTTTACAATCTGATCAAACTCTAATAACCAGGATTCTGAGTTATGTTCGGGTTATTAACAGTTTCGCGGAACGGAATGGGGAAAAGCAATCGGTTAGGGTCTACAATACCTAGTAGCGATTGGGCTCTACCTGTACGCACTAAGTCAAACCAGCGGTGTCCTTCCATGGCCAACTCTACTCGGCGTTCCTGCGCAATAGCATCCAATAGTGCTGGTTGAGTTAAACCAACTCTGGGGGCTAGACCTGCACGTACTCGTACTCGGTTTAAGAGTGTAAGCGACCCTGGTAGGTCTCCAAGCCGAGCTTTTGCTTCTGCTCCAATCAGCAGGATTTCGGCAAAACGGATAGCACGGAAGTTATCAGTACCTGTACCTGGGTCGGTATATTTAATACCCACGCCTGCTGCAACAGGTCGTGTGCCTAGTATGAAAGTGCCGTTAGAAATTGATGCATCCTTGCGCTGGTCGCCGGTTTCGTACGCTGTTGGCAGTGTACTGGCTGGGCCAGTGGGGCTCACCTCATTTCGTCCGCCATTTATACCGGGTAGAAAGAAAAAAGCAAGAGAGCTCTGCGTATTGGCATCAAACTGAATTTCCCAAATAGACTCCGCCGAATTCTCAGTTGTAAAGACGCTCCTGTAGCTGGGTAAAAGTTGAAAACGATTACTAGCTATAATCTGATCAGCTGCTGCGGCTGCACCTTGCCAGTTTTCACGATACAATTCTACACGTGCTCGTAGCGCTGTAGCAGCCGATTTTGTAGCTCGGCCTACATTTACCTCAGGTAAAGATGGTTCCGCGGCCGTTAAATCAGCAAGAACTTGCTCGTATACAGCAGCACGGGGCGAACGGGCTACATTTAATGTAGCGTCAGGCGTAGAGGTAGGGGTGAGTACCAACGCTACATCACCCCAATACCGAGTAGCATCAAAGTGGGCATAAGCTCGCAAAAACAAGGCTTCAGCCAGAAATGCATTGCGCTGCTCTTCGCTGATACTGGCTATAGCCGGAACCTGAGCGATGACGTTATTGGCGCGGTTGATCGTACGGTAGATGGCGAAGTATATATCCTGATTATTAACGTTATCGGTCAGAATATTACGGTTTTTGGTTTGAGCGTAAGTCGGGAAAGTACCGATATGAGCCAAATTATCGGCTGCTAGGTCAGCGAAAACCGGATAAAGAAGGCCTAGGTAGTTAGCGCTCGTCAGAGCACCGTAGATACCGATTACTGCCCCTCGCGCACCTTCTAAGTCAGTAAATACATCGTTTCGGTCAACGGAAGTTTGGGGAGTAGGTTCAAGAAAATCAGAGCAGCTACCTGCACTCAGGCCCAACAGCCCAAGCATTGCCAGCGTTGCAAATTTGGAACGAACAGTCATATGATCAGAGAGTAAAAACAAGTTAGAGACCCAGGTTAATGCCTACCTGAACGGTACGGGCTTGTGGGAAAGTGAGGAAGTCAGTACCCAGTGACGTGTTACTGCCACTGAAAGTATTGATCTCAGGATCTAGGCCAGAGTAGTCTGTAAAAGTTAATAGGTTCTGACCTGAGACGTAGATACGAGCAGTTTGCAACCGCATCACTTTAGTAATGCCTTCTGGAATGTTGTATCCCAACGTTAGCGTCTTTAAGCGTAGGTAAGACCCATCTTCTAGAAAGCGGTCAGAGGTACGACGGTTATTGTTGGGGTCCCCCTGAGCGGCCCGGGGCATCGTAGTGCTGGGGTTCGTAGGCGTCCAACGGTCATTCACAGTTGCAAGCTGTCCAAACTGTCCATTCATTCCTTCTGCAAACGAGCGGGTATTGCTGTATATCTCGTTGCCGTACTGAAACTGGAAGAAGAAGCCTAAATCGAAGCCCTTAAAGCTTAACTGGTTGTTAATGCCACCGAAAAAGTCAGGCTGTGCTGAACCAATTATAGTTTGGTCAGCTGCAGTAATAAGGCCATCAGGTTGTCCATCTGGACCCCCAGCAATATCGCGGAAGCGAATGTCACCAGGCCGAGTTCCTTGAACCTGATAAAAAACCGTTTGACGACCAGCCGCTTCACGGGCAGCAGCATTGTCAGCATCAATTTCCGCTTGGGTTTGATATATCCGGTCTACCTCATAGCCATAGAAGCTGCCTAGCGGGGACCCTACTTGGACGCGGTTAGCAAATCCAGAAAGGAAAGGTGCGTTATTCACCAACCCTGTTACTTCGTTACGAATAAAGGAAAGGTTGAAATTGGTAGTCCAAGAAAAGGCATCACTTTTTACGTTCTGCGAGGTCAACTCAAGCTCCAATCCTTTATTCTCAAGACTACCTATATTCTGGGTAACATCAGTAAAGCCAGAAGTTAGCGGTAGCTGGCGGTTGAGTAGCAAAGCATTTGCCTGCTTTTTGAAAACGTTAGCTGAAAACATCAGGCGGCTATCCAAAAAGCCTACGTCTAATCCAACGTTTGTTTCTTTCGACTTCTCCCAAGTCAAGTCACTTACGCCAATTTGCGTGGGTACCAAACCCGCGAGCTGATTGTAGTTGGCTAGGTTGCCTGAACCTACTCCATAAAGATTACGCGAAGCAAAGTTGCCAATTTCGAAGTTGCCTGTCTCACCATAACCGCCACGTAGCTTCAACTCGTTTACGAATATCTCTGGGAAGAAAGCTTCTTCTGAGATACGCCAGCTACCAGAAACTGCTGGGAATATGCCATACTTATTCTCCGAGCCAAAACGCGACGAACCATCGCGGCGTAAGGAGCCACTCAGGATATAGCGTCCCTTATAGTCATAGTTAGCGCGTCCAAAGTAAGAGAGCAGGGTCCAGAGGGTACCGTCCGACGAAGCTTCAGTTCTAACCGAGCCAGCCGCTAAGCGGGTGATTTTATTGGTCGCAAATCCCGAGACAGTAGTAGTAATACCTTCCTGAGTTGACTTGATTGCGCTTTGTCCGGCTAGCAACGTAAGGTTGTGGTCACCGAATGATTTATTAAAGGTCAACGTGTTTTCCGTCTGCCAGAGCACATCGTAGCGGCTGTTTGCATTACCTAAGCCATTACTACCTGTTGCCTGCAGCAAGGTGCTAGGTAAAAACCGGTCTTCTTTTAGGTTTAGATAGTCGGCCCCTAACGTAGTGCGAAACCGTAGGCTCTTTAGAATATCTGCTTCCGCATACACACTACCGATTAGACGATTGTTTCGCGCTTCCAGAATAGGAAGAGTAGCGGCTGCTACAGGGTTTTCAACGGAGGAAAAACGGTCACGACCAAAGCTGCCATCGGCGTTATAGATAGGCGTCTGGGCACCCAACAGAATAGCTGCACTAAGAACGCCGTATATATTATTATCGTTGGCAATGCGGTTGTTGAGCGAGCGGCTGCCTGTCACATTCATCCCGATTCGTACCCGATCCGAAATTTTGTTGTCAAGGTTAAAGCGTACGCTGCCACGCTTGAAGCCCGAACCAATGATGATACCTTCTTGATCAAAGTAGCTGCCCGTAACTAGAAAGCGCGTCCGCTCGTCGCCCCCAGATGCTGTTAGAGTATAACTGCCTATGCGAGCTGTGCGGAAAATTTCATCCTGCCAATTCGTGCTGGCTCCTGTGAACAAAGATTGATTTGCAGTAGGATTAGCTTCTACGTACAAAGGAGCCTGCCCTACGTTTGCGCGTTGTTCATTAATCAAATCCTGCGATTGTTGTCCGTCGAGAACATCCAAGCGCTTGATGGTCTGTTGCACCCCCTGATATGCATCAAGTGTGATTTTAGTGCGACCAGCTTGGCCACGCTTGGTTGTAATAAGAACTACTCCGTTCGCAGCCCGTGAGCCATAAATGGCGGCAGCTGCGGCATCTTTTAAAATTTCGATTGAAGCAATATCATTAGGATTGATATCCGACAGGGCGTTCAACTGCTGGTTGCCTACGCCAATATTGGAGTAACTACCAGTATTGATAGGTACACCATCTACTACATATAGCGGGTCGCTACTAGCTGATATTGAGTTATTACCCCTGATACGCACGGCAATGCCACCACCTGGTGTTCCTGAGTTGGCTGTAACCTGTACCCCCGACGCCCGACCTTGCAACGCTTGGTCAACTCCCGCGATTGGTTGCCCCTGAAATTCTTTCGCGTCAACCGATGTGATAGCGCCGGTAACAAGTGCCTTAGACTGACTGCCATAACCGACTACAACTACTTCGCTCAGAGCTTTCGTGTCACTGGCAAGCGCCATATTTACCTGGTTGCTTGTGCCAATAGCTTGCTCCTGGGAAACGAAGCCAATCGAGCTGAATGTCAGCACACCTCCAGAAGCCGGAACTGATAGCGCGAAGGTACCATCAGAGTTAGTTGATACACCATTGCTGGTGCCCTTAAGTAAGACCGTTACGCCAGGTAGTCCCTCTCCCGTCTGCCGGTCAGTGACCCGGCCAGAGATGCTTCGATCTTGGGCTGTCACCTGCTGCAACAGGGTGACAATGAGCAGAAAGCTCATAAGTAAGATTTTTTTCATGCAAAGGGTGAAATGGTTAATGAGGTGAGTATCTGACTAATATATAAATTAAGTATTGGTGTATAACATTAAAAAAATATGTTTTTTATTAATTGCCACAACTTTTTTTATATGTATAATTATATTTAGTGTAAAATTAAATTATTTTGATAAATCACATTTAACTTAGTGTCAGTACTTTGCTTAACGAGTATATCTATGTTTAATCGATATAAGTCACAGGTAACAGTAAAGCTTAGAAGTAAAAAAGCCCCCCAGGATATCCTGGGGGGCTTTTTTACTTCTAAGCTTTACTGTTACCTGTGACTTTCTATCCGCCTTACTATTGTACAATTACAGCAGTAAAGTAGCGTGTGGCCACGCTAGCATCTGGCATAGTTGCATCAACTTTAAAGGTATAAGTGTTCGCAGCACGAGTCGAGGTAGGATTAGATCCTGCACCCACCACAGTGCCAGTAGTACGCACCGATCTTGCAGGGATACTCAGTGTAGCGCTACCATTAGCTATGGCTAGTGTGCCCAAGTCCTTTGAGCCCCCGGTATAAGTGCTTAGAATACGCACAGTGCTCGCGCCAGGTGCAGAGATTTTCAAGTCAATATTGCCGGTTACTTTATAGTCAGCTGTGTTTTTGTCGATGAAGTCGTCAAAAATGATTTGAGTAGGAGGAGTAACTCTAAAGTTTTCTTCCTCTTTCTCGCAGCTGGCTAGTGTTATTGCTGTTACAAGCAGCAATAGCAGGTGATAAATGGTTCTTTTCATGAAATTAATCTTATTAAAGAGGAGGGAAAGTGCCTCGTGAATAGGTACATCTATTCACGAGGCGACTAATTATTAGCGGCCTGGATCCCAGAATACAGCTGGCGCCGTCAAGTCGGTGCGCTCAGGAGTGTTCGCTGGATTCGCAACGCGCTCCAAATCTGAGTAGGGCAGAACCCGGGGAATCTGAGGAATGACAGCGTTCGCAGCCGGGTTCAACGCAGGGTACTTAGTGCGGCGCCAATCAGTCCAAGGCTCCACAGCTACACCATAGTTGGCTACATATTTCTCCTCGATGATAGTGCGAAGAAGGCCTTCAGCTCCGCTAGAAGCAGTATTAGCAGCAATTTGAGCTGGTAAGCCCGCTACATACGTGTCGATTGCAGCAGTAGCTACGCCTGCCATTTGCATAGAAATGCGAACACCAGCCGTAAGTGAGGTAGTAGCACTGGCTACGTTACCCGTACGAGAATAGTATTCAGCCAGAATGAAATGATACTCAGGAGCAATCAACATTCGGATGGGAGCAGCTCCTGTATAGGTAGTCGTTGTTCCTGTTGTTGTTGCTTCACCCCGTAAGTAGGTATGCATCCGAGAGAAAGCAGTCGCAGGCGCACCAGTTGCTCCTGTTCCATTGCCAGCACCCGTATACTGACCAGCAACTGGGGAAGCCGTGAAGTAAGTAGCACGACGTGGATCCGACTTGGTATTCATCAAGCCAACTAATGTTGAGCTCGGGAAAAACTGGTTAGGACGACGGCCTTCGAACTGATGAATGGGGTTTTCGTTGTTAGAGATACCAGCGAAGTCCATCTGAAAGTTATCAGCAGCCGTGCTGATAAAATTCGCAGGTCCTTGTGCAATCAGTGTAGCAATATTGCTGGTAGCAGTAGCTGATACTTTGGGGTAGTAGTGCACATACAACCGTAATTTCAGCGTATTAGCAAGCTTTCTCCATTTAGTTACGTCTCCACCATAGATCAGGTCGTCGGTGAGAGGAGTAAACTCAGAGGCTTTTGCTAAATCCTCAACCCCTGAATCGATAAGAGCCAGAATGCTGGTGTACACAGCTTCTGAGTTATCGTACTTCGGCTGTACGTTACTAGCGAACTTTAGCGCGTCTGTTAATGGGATATCACCCCAGGCGTCTGTTGTTACAGCGAATGTAAATGCCTGCATGATCTTGCTGATACCAGCATAACGCGGGCTGCTCGTTTGCGTCTGCTCAACGAGCTTCTGCAGATCAGCTAAGGCACCACCATAGATGTTTGAGCGCCAGACGTTGTTCATGTCTGTTGCAGTTACATTGTAGCGGTCGTACTCAGCATTCTGAATACCTGCGCCACCCTGACCCGCGAATTGCTGGACGAATAGAGAACTGTAGCGGTGAATATCAGAGCCCATCAAGAAACCAAGGTGAGTCTCGGCAGCTACCAACACGTTAGGTGCCGGAGCGGCCAGTACCGCGTTTGGGCTCTGGTTCACGTCTAGAAAATCGTCGCATGCACCCAGCAGCCCTAATGTGGCTGTGAATGCGACATATTTAGTAAAGCGGAAAAATCGCATGTTATGAGAAGTTAATCAATTAGAAAGTAAGGCGAATCGAAGCGCCATAAGTGCGTGCCTGTGGCAACGCGTTGAACTCCAGACCTTGCGAATTGCTTTGGCCCTGAGCGTTTACCTCTGGATCAATGTGAGGTACATTCGGAGCATACAAGAATACGTTGCGAGCATTGATGCCCAACTCAACATTACCTAGGAAGGTTCTGTCGGTCAAAGCCTTGGGCAGAGAATACGTTAAGGCAACCTCACGCAGGCGAATCCATGAAGCATCAAACACAACTAGCTCTGCTTTGCCGAAACCATAGAGGTCTTCGAAATAGTCTTCAGCCGTGATCTGAACATTGTTTGGAGCAAAGCTTCCGTCTGCCTGCTGAATTACACCCTTAATGACATATACATTGTCGCGGTCAGCAGTTTCTTCTGCTGCACCTTGACGACGCAAGTCACTTACGTTACGAGAAATGATGTCGCCACCATAACGAACGTCCAACAGGGTGTTCAAGGTAAGACCCTTGAACGTGAAAGTATTTGTAAAACCACCAGTCCAGTCTGGGTTTGGATCACCAACAATTTGGTTATCTAAAGCTAGCTGGGTACGACCTTGAGCATTCAGCAACAAGTCGCCTTGGGGCGAACGCTGGAATACGCTGCCAAAAAGAACACCATAAGGCTGGCCAGCAATCAGGCGCGTGCTTGGCGATACGAAACCACCCAGAGTAATTTGGTCTACACCTGGCGCTAATGATACAACTCTGTTACGGATGCGCGACCAGTTGATTGAGTTGCTGTAGGTGAAGCTACCTACCTTAACTGGAGTAGAGGTAACAAGAATTTCAACTCCTTTTGCTTCTGACTTACCAATGTTCTGGAAGATGTTGGTGAAGCCTGACGCACCAGCTACTGGTACTTGGAAAATGATGTCCTTACTCTGTTGGTTATAAATAGTTCCTTCGAAGCCTAGGCGGCCACCAAAGAAGCTCAGGTCAAGACCACCTTCATAGGTAGTCGTAAATTCTGGACCCAGATCAGGGTTACCACCTACGTTACCTAGCGATTGACCCAACTGACCACGGAAAGGGAAGTTGATAGCAGGGCCGAAGCCGTCTGATGGGTTATTGGTAGATGCGTAGTATGTATCTGTGGAGTAAACAGGAGCTTCACGGCCTACAGTGGCAGCAGCACCTCTGATCTTACCTGAGGTGAAGATCTTGTTGTCTTTCAAGCCAGGTATGGCATCCGTGAATACAACGCTGGCAGATACACCAGGGTAGAAGTATGACCGGTTCTCTCTGCTGAATGTAGAAGAGTAGTCATTACGACCCGTCAAGCCAATGAAAGCAAAGTCTTTGTAGCCAACGTTTAAGTCACCATAAAAACCAATCAGACGCGTTGCAGTCTTGTTGCCGAAAGGAACGAAGGTTCTAGTGTTTGTGATGTTATCAAAGCCGCGTACTTGAATATCGCTACCCGTAACACCTACATCGCTTGTCCGACGCTGGTTGATCTCATTACCTAACAACAAACGTACACTCAGATCTTCCGTGATGTTACGGTTCAGGGTGAGGTTCAAGTATGAGCTAACCTCGCGACGAGTGAAAGTCTCATCCAAGATGTTACCTACAACGGTGGGGTTCGTGTTAGATATGCTGGTACCGCGGCTATCCTTGGCGTTTACATATTTAAACTCCTGCGAATAAGTATCAGTACCGAGTTTGTAGTCCAATGACAACCAATCAGTGAAGTCATAGCCAAGGCTAACGTTACCTACAACACGGTTGATTTCGTCGTCGTACGTGTTATTCTTGATAGTCCACAAAGGGTTATCATCGTTGCTGTACCAAGTGTTGGAAGGAATAAAAGTTCCTGTTACGGCTGCACCTTGCTGACCACCGTTAGGTAGCTCGAACGGATATTTATTTACGTCGAAGCTACGTGGTAAGAACCAGGTCCGGAAGAAAGGATTGGACAACTGGTTGCCTTGAGGAGTACGCTGAGAAACGCTATTAGAGAAGATGACGTTTACACCAGTGCGCAACTTCTCAGTGAGCTGTGCATTACCGTTGAAAGTGACAGTATTACGCTTCAAGTCATTTCTGTCAAGTACACCTACTTCGTGCAAGTTGCCATAAGAAGCGAAATAGCGAGTGCGCTCAGTAGCTCCTGACAAGGAAACGTTGTTTTGGAAGTTAGAGCCTGTTTTGAAGATGTCTTCAATAACGTCAGGGTTGATCGTCAAAGCTTCCTCTTCACCGCGGAAGTTAGTGATTGTCTGACCCGTTGCGCGCGGACCCCATGAGCCTTGGCTAACTACGTTGAACAGGCCCCGGTTACCTTGACCATAGGTGTTCTGGTAGTCAGGCAGGCGACCCACTTTTACTACATTGTAATTTGAGGTGAAGTTTACCGACTGCTTCTTCGAGCCTAAAGTTGCGCCTCTTTTGGTGGTTATAAGGATAGCACCTGATGCAGCACGCGAGCCATAAAGAACGGCAGCAGCAGGTCCTTTCAGGATAGAAACGGTCTCGATATCATCCTGGTTGATGTCAATAGCGCGGTTAGAGTTCGAAACACCACCCTGCAGACCATTGGTGCCGCCGCTGTTATCGATCGGAATACCATCAACTACGAACAAAGGCTGGTTGCTGCCATTGAACGTGGTTAGACCGCGAATGAAGATGTTAGAAGAAGAACCCACCATGCCGTTAGAAGCCTGAACGCGTACACCAGCTACCTTACCGGCTAGCGAGTTAACTACGTTGGTTTGACGAGCTTGCGTTAGTTCTTCAGCTTGAACCTGAGATACTGAGTAGCCCAAAGACTTCTTTTGTGTTTCCTGACCAAGTGCTGTTACAACTACTTCGCTAAGCTGTTTGGTATCGCCGGCAAGAGCCACATTGAGCTGGGTATTCGTGCCTATCTCACGCTCTAGCTGTATATAACCGATAGAGCTAAACACGAGAATGCCTCCAGTGGCAGGTACGGTTAAAGTGAAGGTACCATCAGAGTTCGTCGAAATGCCATTGTTGGTGCCTTTTAACAATACTGTTACACCTGGCAATCCTTCCCCTGATTGACGGTCTGTGACCCGTCCCGATACATTTCGGTCTTGAGCCGTGACTTGCTGTAGCAAGGTGAACATGAGCAATATGCTCATGAGTAAGATTCTTTTCATGCAAAAAAGATTTGGGTAAGAAGAATGGTGAAACTTAACTTTTGCTCGCTAAAAATAGCGATGAATTATGGAAAACAACATTTATAATAATTTTCCGTAGCGGTTAAATAATTGAGGTATTGTATTTAAATGGCATAAAAAATTATCTTAACTATAATTTATCATAGCGAAAATTGTCAAAGTTATACAAGTAGGTTTCAGACTTAATTAGATTCGTTTTTCTTCATCTCCTTTTTCATAGGGAAGAAAAAGCATTATTAGATTCAGCATTTCGCTACGGCTCTCCATTAAATCCTGTGAAATAATGGTTCTGGGGGCGAAAAGGGATTATTGGGATTGTTTGTCGTATTATCATAAGTACCCTCCACGTGAATTACTGATCCTTTAGGAACTAGCGTTAACCGTTTAAATTGATAAGATTCCTGCCAGCGGAAGTCCCATTCCGGAATACTTACCAATGGAATTTGTTTTCCTTCAGGAGTTGTTGCCCACGCCTTGAATTTTTTACCAACCAAATGCATATGCGGCCAGACGTAGAGCAAGGATAAGTCGGTGCTAGTCTTCAATTGAACCCGAAACTTTTTAACGCTATCAGCTGGGATTACCAGCGGTGGCTCAATGGTGCCTAAGCCGCCTGAACCGATACTAGTAGCTTGAATCTCCCTCTTGATGGGTGTCTTAGTGAAGTAGAGCTTAAGTTGAGACCAATCGGTGGTATCCACGCCAGACGGGCCGTAGTGAGCAGTGAGGAGAATGACCCCCCGCTTAGGCATTGTAAAACCAATACCGGACGGAAATTCCTGCTTGCTGGCCCCGGGTATCCAACCACCATAATAAGCCACATGCTGCATAAGCGGTTGAAACTCCTGCAGGTTAGTGAGGAACTGATCAGATAGCACATAATCTTGGCCGGCGTTGATGTCAATTTCGGGGCCCACCGATTGCACAGCGTAATTGGCGTGATGCACGAGAGCACGATTGCCGGGTACAAATTCTACTGCCTGCACATTCTGGTTGGCAGGTATCTCAAATGGAATTTTGAACATGACAAAGTTCTCGGCTCCATTCCCGCGAATAGCAAAGGCCTTTTTAGGTCGTAAAATCAGGTCAGGTTTACGCTGGGGGGCTTTTTCGGCGGTTGGGGCAGGCGTTGCTCCCGTTACTTCAGACCCACGCTTGGCTCCTGACTCGGTCCAGCGGCGAATGAGGGCAATCTGCTGCTCGGTCAGCCGCCGTTCATTGGCAAAGGAAACGTAATGCGGATCTGCCTTCCAGGGGGGCATATACCGGCTTTGCGTCACCGACTGAATGGTACGCGCACGTCGGGCCACATCCTGAAAGGTGAGTAATGAAAAAGGAGCAGCCCCGCCAGGTTTGTGGCAGGGCGTACAATTGAGCTGGATGATAGGAGCAATGTGCTCAGTATAGGTTACAGCATTCTGCCCCAGAGCACCTGAGTGACTTATGAAATTGAGCAGAATAAGAAGTCCTAGATAGGTAGCGCGTGTCCGACACTGAGCCGCACGACTAAGAAAGGGAAGATACATAAGGGGGAAGCAATTCTAGCCAGAAACAACAGCACACGGGAAATTTACGGACAAAAATTTAGGCTTCTGTTTTCCATTAGTTCATACAGTTATGAGATTGAGGTTAAATAGCACAAAAAAAGCCCCCCAGTTAGCTGGGGGGCTTTTTTAAGAAGTGAGAGGATTAAAACTTATCCCACCAGAGTTTAGTCGTTAAGTTGTCAGCGCCTTGGTTAGCAACTGCCGCTTTATAGTTTGCCAAGTTTACCGACTGCTCGTTACCAGGATAGATGAAACGAGTTGGGAGCTTAGCTAAGGCAGCTTCTGGGCCGGGCTTCAAATCATTTGGGTAATCCAAACGACGGTACTCCGACCACGCTTCCAAACCTTGCTGGAACAGTGCAATCCACTTCTGGTTGCCAATGCTTTGCTTGTAGTTGGCTGCGTTATAAACAACAGCTGGTTGAGCTAAATAAGCCGTAATAGCTGCATTATCCGTAATACCAAACTGCTCCATAGACGCCCGAATAGCAGAGGTATAAGTAGTAGCAGCATTACCAGCAACGAGGCCACGAGCAATTGCTTCCGCTCTGAAGAACAACACCTCTGCGTAGGTCATCAGTACACCAGGTGCATCGGCACGTGTAAAGTAGTTGCCAAGTCTGGAAGTTTTGCTCAGACCTAAGCCGTTGGCGGTTTCAGCGTCAATTCCATTTGGTACACCCACATAATCACCGCCAGCTTCAGGCTTCTCGGCATAGATTGCCAAACGAGGATCCTTTAAAGCCGTGAGCTTACTCACCAACGTCGTGCTTACCCGGTGATCATCGCGTGTTTTGCGGTTTTCATTGATCGGGTTGTTGTTCGGAGCAGCAGTACCGTATTGAAGCTGTGCGTTATCGGCATTGCTTTGAAATAAAGTAGCAGGGCTAGCTAATACTTCTTTGATGATAGGATCAGCTGTGGCTGGATCAGCATCTACAATACGCATTGCTAAGCGCAGGCGTAGCGAATTGGCAAACTTCAACCAATGCGTCATATCACCATCAAAAAGGATATCGCCAGAAATAGCGCTTCCCGATGGGTCAATTAGCGTAGTAGCTTGCTTCAATTCTCCCAAGATGCCTTTGTATACATCCTGTTGCTTGTCATACTTAGGTTGCAATACTCCCTCTTTTGCACGCAAAGCATCAGAGTAAGGAATGTCACCATAAATATCGGTGAGCAGGGAGAAGGTATAAGCCCGCATGATCAGACCAACCGCCTGATAATTAGGATTCTTCTGCTCTACACCCAGTTTTGAAATAAGGTTAAAGTCCTCTAGGCCTTGGGCATAGAAACCATTCCAAATATTCTGGTAGGTACCGGTGCGGAAGAAATATGCATCCTCATCTGGATACTGAATCTTCGCCATGTGCTGAACGATGATGTCGCCACCATCCATGCTGGCTTCTACTCCAAACTGACGGTCAATCGTCGACTCAAGTGCATTGGTCAGGACAAATGACGGCGTAGCAACCTCCGCTACGTTAGGGTTCTTATTGAGTTCTTCGAAGTCTTTTTCGCAAGCCCCCAATCCCAACATAAGTGTAAAAGGGACTATCAGAGTTAGCTTCCGATACTTAGAAATGTTCATATAATATTTGATTTTAGAAGTGATAACTAATTGTTGAGCTGGATCAATCGCATACAACAATCAGCCATTTATGATTCCTTACAGCGTGAGGTTTATGTTGAAGCCAAGGCTGCGTGTAGAAGGAATCTGACCGAACTCCAAGCCTTGAGCGTTGCCGCTGCTGAAAGAAGTCTCGGGGTCAATGTTAGGAGCGTTTGACTGCAGGATAGCTAGGTTACGGCCAACTACAGAAACTCCAATAGTGCTGAAAGGAGTTTTGCTGATCAAACCCTTAGGCAACTGGTAGCCAACCTTAATTTCACGGAGCTTAACGAATGAAGCATCGTAAATGCTAGACTCAGCAACGCTATTGCTATAATAGCGCTTCGTGTAGCTTTCAGCAGCTCTGCTAACATCATTCGGACGATAGGTGCCATCAGCGTTTGCAATTACGCCTTCGCCAATAATGCCAGTCTCACGGCCGCGCAGAGAGTTCTCAAACGTGCCAGCATAGTTACCCCAAGTGTTGCTTACTGAGTAAACATCACCACCCTGACGGGTATCGATCAGTACGCCGAGGTTGATGCCTTTAAAGCTGAACGAGTTGCTAATACCACCCGTCCAGTCTGGGTTTACATTACCCAATACCTTACGGGTTGGGTCAATGATCGGACGACCAGTGGCATCATTGATGATTTCACCTTTATATGGACCCTCTTCTACGCGGCGGAAGCCGTTACCAAACAGTACACCATAAGGCTGGCCTACGCGAGCCTCTACGTTTGCATTCCACTGCCCACCAAGTACGAGGGTTTGAAGATCACCATTCAACTCCTTCACCTCATTGCGGTTCAACGCGAAGTTTGCAGTCACATTCCACTGGAATGGGTTCTCTGGGTTCAAAGGAGCGAAGTTCAAAATAGCCTCAATACCCTTGTTTTGAATAACACCGGCATTAACAAGTGCAGTTGCAAAACCCGTTGAAGAAGACACTAGCTGATTGAAAATCTGGTCAATAGAGTTGGTGTTATAACCAGTCACTTCTAAACCAATACGATTCTCAAGGAAACGCAATTCAATACCAGCTTCCAACGATTCCGTACGCTCGGGCCGCAGATCTGGATTCAGCAGGTCGTTGCTGGTAGTAATAGCTGGGTTGCTGCCGAAAGGCGTGTTGAAAGGGTAGATGTTAACCAATTGGTATGGCTCTTGGCCACCATTACCCACCTCTGCATAGCTAGCACGCAGTTTGGCAAACGACAGGAACGAATTCTCAATACCAAGTGCTTCCGTCACGATCAAGCTACCGTCGATAGAAGGGTAAAACAGGCTGTTGTTCGCGTCTGCAAGCGTTGAATACCAGTCATTACGACCTGTTACGCCAAGGAAAGCAAAGTTCTTGAAGCCCAATTTAGCTGAGCCGTAGACGCTGTTTACACGCAGTCTGTTGTTTACGCCAGAAGGCTGAGTAGCAATACCAGAGTTGGACAAGTTGTAAATTCCGGGTACTGCTAGTTCTGGAGCAACACCGCTAATCCGTTCTACTTTGTTGTCGCGACGGTTAGCACCAAGAGCGAAGTCGATATTGAAGTTTTCATTCAAATCTTTGTTAGCAGTAGCCAAAATTTCCGAGTTACGCTCATTCACGTAATACTCATCTTCAGCGTAGCTACCCTTCAGGTTCTCGATATCACCTACAGCAATACGACGCTGACGCTTTTCAGTGTAAAGGTCGTTGCCAGTCCGTGCTGTAAGATTCAACCAGCTAGTCAACATGTAAGTTGCCGAAAGCTGACCGTTGATGCGGTCACGCCGATCATCGTTGGTGTTCTCGTTGAGCGTGAAGTATGGGTTGTTATGGTAGTTGTAGTTCCAGTTATACTTTTCTCCATCACGCTCGTAGTCTTTCAACTGCGAAATGTCTACTTGGCGACCAAACCAGCTGAACTGCTGCATTACGTTTTGGCCGCTATAGCCTAGGCCAGGACGACGACCACGGTTCTGGGTATAAGTAATGTCAGTCGATACTTTGAATTTCTTGGTGATATCTGTGCCACCACTTACTGTAACGGTATTCCGCTTTAGAAAAGTGTTTTCCAAGATACCCGTCTGATCTAGGTTAGTATAGGAAAGACGGAAATTAGCCTTCTCAGAAGAACCCGATAGGGATACGTTGTTATTGAGGGTACGGCCAGTGCGGAAGAAGTCACGCACGTTGTCAGGGTGAGCTACCCAAGGAGTAGGAACCAAGTTACCAGCAGCATCTCTAGGTGAGTTGAATTGTGGGATCAAACGACCGTCGAGGCGTGGGCCCCAGCTTTCGTCCGAGCCGTCATTCGTACCACCACCAGCGCCATCAACGAATTCAAATTCGCCGCCGTTACCTTGGCCGTATTCATTCTGGAAGTCGGGTAATTTTAATACAGAATCAAAGGTAGTCGTACTGTTTACGCTGATACCTAAGCCCTGCTGCTTACGACCTGATTTAGTCGTGATTAATACTACACCGTTAGCAGCGCGTGAGCCATAAAGAGCAGCTGCGTTGGCACCTTTCAGTACAGTGATAGACTCAATGTCGTCAGGGTTGATATCTGAGGCGGCATTGCCGTAGTCTACACCACCGTTACCGTTGGCAGGAGCAAAGTTGGAGTTATCAATTGGCAGACCATTTACCACGAAAAGTGGCTGGTTGTTACCAGTAATCGAACGGTTACCGCGGATAACGATACGCGAAGAACTACCAGGGGAACCACCATTACTGTTGTTGATAGCAACACCAGCTACACGGCCCGCTAATGAGTTAACTACGTTTGACTCACGCGCTTGGGTTAAAACCTCACCCTGAACGTCCTGTACGGAATAGCCCAGAGACCTTTTTTCTTCAGTCCGACCAAGCGCCGTTACAACTACTTCGCCCAGTTGCTTGGTGTCTGTGCCTAAGCTAACGTTGATAACTGATTCAGTACCAATAGCGCGCTCCACATTTACATAACCGATAGAGGAGAAAGTTAAAGTAGTAGCTGAAGCAGGTACGCTAATAGAGAAAGCACCATCAGAGTTGGTAGAGCCTCCTACAGACGTACCCTTCACAAGCACCGTAACGCCCGGCAAGCCTTCATTAGTGGTACGGTCCGTAACTCGACCAGTAACGGTTCTATCCTGCGCGACAGCTTGCTGCAACAAGCTGGTCATCAGCAGAATGACCATAAATAAGAGTTTTTTCATTGGGTTGATAATTTGGTGAGAGAAAGGGAAAATTGAATTAGTGAGTGAATAACTATAGCAAGTATAGGTTAAAATGATAACTCAACAAAGGTTAAAAGCTAAGGACTGTATTAACAGAGGCACTTTTCAGATTAAAAAATGCCAAGTTTATACATAGTATATAACTTAATGAATATTGAATATTTTAAATAATTACTAACCAGCTTAATATAACTTTCACTCGTCTCACCAATGACCATATAACTGAAGATTGAGGGGAAATATTAGAACAGCGGGATTCTCGCAAACTTTTGCTTAGCTTGTCAAAGAAAACCATACTTTTTACTTATTTACTTCCATTCCTCCCACTAAACAGCTTTTTTACAAAATTTAAACAATCTAAACTCACATGAAAAAAACTCTATTAATCATCTTCTTGATGGTCACCGCCTTGTTGCAGCAGGTGGTGGCTCAGGATAGAAGTATTTCCGGAAGGGTAACCGACGCATCAAGCGGCCAGGGTTTACCCGGTGTAACGGTATTAGTGAAGGGCACAACTGTAGGTGTCTCAACTGATGCAGATGGAAGTTTTAGCGTAAATGCGCCAGCTTCAGCTACTACTCTAGCTTTCTCCTCTATCGGTTATCTAACTGTAGAGCGCGCTATTGGAAACGCTAGCACTATTAATGTACAACTCGCAACTGATACTCGCCAACTAGAAGAAGTAGTTGTAACTGGTCTGGCGACCTCTATTAAGCGGTCTAACTTGGCTAACGCTGTAACTACTATTTCCGCGAAAGAGCTAGTGGGCAGTACGCGTCCTGTAACAGTGGACGCTGCACTGAACGGTAAAGTAGTAGGTGCCAATATTTCTCAGACATCGGGTGCACCAGGTGGCGGCGTAGCTATTCAGTTACGTGGTATCTCCTCACTTACTGGCGGTACGCAGCCACTCTACATTATAGATGGTGTGTATGCAGTAAATGCTGAAGTTGGTAATGGCGCCGGCGCTGCTGCGTTCTCTGCTGCTGCCTCAACTACTGCAGGTCGTAGCACGCAAGATAACCCAGTTAACCGCCTTGCTGATCTAAACCCTAATGACATTGAGAGCATTGAGGTGCTAAAGGGCTCCAGCGCAGCAGCTATCTACGGTACTCGTGCTAATGCTGGAGTAATTATCATCAAAACGAAGCGTGGTGTCGCTGGCCAAACCCGTGTTAGCTTCAACCAAGATCTAGGCTTTGCTAAGGCATGGAATCTTTTAGGTAAGGAAGACTGGAGTAACGAGAAAATTGACCGTTTTTATACTAACGCCGCACGCGCTACTCTCGAAAAGCAGCGTTTGGCAGAAGCTCAAGCAAGTGGTCAGGTATACGATTATGAAAAGCAGATTTTCGGTAATACCGGTTTCCTGCGCAATACCTCGTTGAGTGTTTCGGGTGGTTCAGAGAAAACGAAATTTTACGTAGCTGGCACCAGTACTGACGAAGGCGGTATTGTTGATCGTACAGGATTTAAGCGCAACTCAATTCGAGCCAACCTTGACCAGAAAATTGGAGAGCGTATCGATATAGGTATTACATCCAGTTTCATCCGTTCGCAGAACCGTCGCGGCTTTACCGGTAACGATAATCGCGGTGTAAGCTTAGGCTACACACTTGCTTCTCTACCCAGCTATGCTCAACTGCAGCCAAATGAAGCAGGTATTTTCCCTGACAACCTGTACGGTGGCGACAATCCTTTGGCTATCGTAGCGCGCGGTGTGAACGAAGAGAACACCAATCGTACGGTGCAAGCTGTAAACGGTACTTTACGCATACTTGAGAGTGAGAAATCCTCACTCCGTCTGGCTGTACAGGGCGGCATTGACTATTCAAATAGTGATGCGCTATTGGCGTTGCCTTCTGACTTGCAATCGCAGCGTAGTCTGCCTAACCCAGGTGCAGTACGCGTGCTGAAAAACCAGTTCTTCAACTATAACCTGCAGGGGTTCTTAGTCTATGACTGGCGCTTGGGAGAAACTATTAATCTTACCTCGCAGGTTGGAACAGTGCGCTTAGGTCTGGATCGTAACTTAAGCTACAGCCAAGGCCAGAATTTGGCTCCTGGCGACCCATTGACTCCCAACCGTAGCTCACTGGTAACCCAAGAAGTGGAACTCGGCTCAGAGCGTGACATTGGTCACGTAGCGCAGCAGGAGGTTAATTTCAATGATCAAATCATTGCTACAGCTGGTGTGCGCTTCGACAAATCGAGCCGCAACGGTGATCCTAACAAGTACTATGCTTTCCCCAAGGCCTCTTTGGCTGTAAATATTGCCAAGTTTGGGTTTTTTGATCTACCATCAGTGAACTTGGTGAAGCTCCGCGCAGCTTATGGTGAAACCGGTGCTCCTGGCTTCTTCGGCTCTACTTTCTCACCCTTAACTAACACGAGTATTGGCGGCCGCGTAGGCTTTTTGCCTTCAACACTTGTAGGTAATCCGGACATCGGGCCAGAGCGCGCCACTGAGTTTGAAACCGGAGTAGACCTTGCCTTTCTCGATAGCCGCATCAGCTTTGAGGCGACCTTCTATAATAAGGTAGCAAAAGACCTTGTCAATTCGTTTGTACTGGCCCCAAGCACTGGCGTAACTTCTATTCGGGCTTTCCCAGTGGGTGACCTACAAAACCGCGGTCTAGAACTGTCACTCGGTGTTACTCCGATACGCAGCGAAAACTTCAACTGGGTGTCAACTACTCAGTATTGGTTTAACCGTACGGAAGTAACCCGCATCGTCGTACCAGCTTTCAATACCGGTTTAGGTTTTGGTAACGCTTATGGCCGCAACGTATTCACTTTAGGCGAATCGCCCTCACGCTGGTACGGCTCACCAACTAGCGCCGTCGACAACCCTAATAATCCTAGCTTCCTGACGCGCTATGAGGAGGCCCAGCCTAAGTTCCAGATGTCATTCCTGAACAATTTCACGTTGTTTAAGAATGTAGAAGTATCCTTCCTGCTTCACTGGCGCAAGGATTCGTATACAAGCAATCTCAGCCGCTTACTACAAGATGAGGGTGGCACTACTGAGGACTGGAGTGAGGACAGTGGTGAAGTTGATGAAGCTGGTAACGTTTTAACTAACGGACAATACCGGGCAGGACTAACAGCTCGCGAATTCATTCAGAATTCGGGCTACGTACGGTTACGCGAGGCCAGTATTTATTATTCGGTACCAGCTAGCATTCGTACTGCACTATTCAAAGACTTCGTACGCAACATTCGGATAGGGGCTTCTGGGAACAATTTGATCACCTGGACTGATTATGTGGGTTACGATCCGGAAGTTTCCAACTTTGGTGCTACCTCTAATGGTGCTCAAGTGGATGTAAGTAGCTTCCCCAATACTCGGCGCGTGTTCTTTCACCTGAGCCTTGATTTTTAATCTTCACTCGCTTCAATCTTCCCATGAATATTATATTAAAATTTCAAGCGCGGCCCTTCCTGATGGCAGGCGCATTGGCTACTTTGCTTAGCGCGAGCAGTTGCAGCATTTTTGAAATTGATGAAGTAACTGATCCTAATAATGCGAGCATTGAGAGCGTGGTCGCTAATGCCAGCCAAGCTCAACTCAACGCATTGGCAGTAGGGGTGGAAGCCTCGCTTCGGCTTGGCCACGCAAATAATAGCTCCTACAACCAAGTAGTAGGTACGATGGGCCGAGAGGTAACTGTACTGAACCAAACGGAAGGACGTTGGTACTTAGAACTTCAAGGCCGGCGCGGAACTACTAATACTGTAGATGTACTCGATGATGCGGCATATTACAACGGGCAGTATACTGATTTTGCACGTGTAGGCCGTGCTGCCCGAGTTTTCCGCGCTTCCGCTGATGCAAGTAATGTCATTAATGCCGAGCAAAAGAGTGGTGTTGCTGGTTTTACCCGTACCTATGAGGCACTAAGCAAATTGCATCTGCTCAATTTACAGGGTGAGAATGGTATTCGAGTCGATTTGGACGATATCAGACGCCCTGGCAAATTTGTGACTCAAGCCGAAGCTTTAACTAATATTCGTCAACAACTCGATCAAGCCGACCAAGACTTGGCTGCCGCTGGTGCTGCATTTGCATTCCCGCTGTCAAGTGGTTACACTGGTTTCAATACGCCCGCTACCTTCCGACGTTTCAACCGGGCACTAGCTGCTCGCGTGTCATTGTACCAGGCTGACTATGCTGCTGCTTTAACAGCTTTAAACGCCTCATTTTATGATCGGGCTGGTAGCCTTACGTTGGGTCCCAAAATGACATTTAGTCCAACTACGGCCAGCGACGTGGGTAACCCATATTTTCAGGTGCCAGATGGTGAGCCAAATAACTTAGTAACAGTACCTAGCAACTTTGTAACAGAAGCAGAAGCAGGCGATTTGCGTTTAGCCAAGGTTGCCCTACGTACTACTCCTCGCACATTACAGGGTATAACCGGCAGTTATGAGGCTCGGGTATTTGCTTCGCAAAGTGCTACCCTCGATATTATTCGCAACGAAGAGCTTATCCTAATAGCAGCTGAAGCGCGGGCTAATACGGGGGATCTGACCGGGGCTCTGGCTGACATTAATGCTATTCGGACTCGGGCTGGAGGCTTACCTGCTCTCACGGCTGGTTCGCTTGCGGGACTACCTCAGTACATCAATGAAATTCTGAAGCAACGCCGGTATTCCTTATTCTATGAAGGCCACCGCTGGATCGATCTGCGTCGTTTGAATCGGTTGAATCCAAACCCGGCTCCTGGCCAGACGTTGGCTTTTACAGCATCTCCTTACAAATTGTTTACCCGCCTTGAGCGGCCGGCTGCTGAGAAGCAATGGGACATTGCTAATCCATAATCTGTAGCTTGTAATAACAAAAAAGCCCCCCAGAAATTATCTGGGGGCTTTTTTGTGTCTACCATTTTACTGTTCCATCAGGAAGCCCTTGATGTACTCATCAAGGTCACCATCCAACACGTTCTGCACATCAGTGCGCTCTATGCCGGTACGCAGGTCTTTGATGAGCTTATATGGATGCAACACGTAATTCCGGATTTGTGAGCCGAAGTCGATACGCTTTTTGCCCGCTTCCACCTTGTCACGTTCTGTGTTGCGCTTGTCAATTTCAATCTGGTACAGCCGTGACTTCAGCATACGGAGCGCATGCTCTTTGTTCATGAGCTGGCTGCGCTCAATCTGGCATTCGATGACGATGCCGGATGGCGCGTGTTTCAGGCGAACAGCCGTTTCCACTTTGTTCACATTTTGCCCCCCAGCACCACCGGCCCGGTACGTATCCCAGGTAATGTCGGCGGGGTTTATCTGAATGTTGATGGTATCATCAACAACTGGGTAGGCGAATACCGAGGCGAACGACGTATGGCGCCGACCGCTAGAGTCGAAAGGAGAGATGCGCACTAGTCGATGCACGCCAATCTCGCTTTTCAGGTAGCCGTAAGCAAAGTCGCCACTGATTTCCAGCGAAGCCGATTTGATGCCGCCACCTTCACCGGGCTGGTAGCTAACCTGCCGTACCTCAAACTTGTGCTTCTCGCCCCACATGATGTACATGCGCATGAGCATCTCAGCCCAGTCCTGGCTTTCGGTGCCGCCAGCGCCGGGGTTGATGTCAATAATGGCAGAAAGCTGATCCTCTTCATCAGAAAGCATGCGCTTGAACTCAAGCTCCTCCACCGCTTTCTGAGCCTTCTCGAACTCCCGCTGCATCTCCTGCTCGGTAGCTTCACCTTCGCGGTAAAAGTCGAACAAGACCTCCGTATCGGCGACGGTGTGAGCTACGGCTTCGTAGTCATCGGTCCAGACTTTAATTGACTTAATGTCTTTCAGAATAGCCTCAGCCTTTTTGGAGTCATCCCAGAAATCGGGTGCCGTAGTTTGCTGTTCAGCTTCTTCTATTTGGGCTTTGCGGTTATCGTAGTCAAAGATACCTCCTCAGGGCCTCAGCGCGGCCCTTCAATTCCTTAACCTGATCTTGGGTCATGTGGGAACAGAAAAATGAATACTACTTATGAAAGCGGCAAAGGTCCGCAAAATAAAGCGGTCAGCCTTGTTATAGACTGACCGCTTTATGAATAAGCTGTAACTACCTGACCAGCGTATTATACGCTTACCATCCAGCCGTGGGCATCGGCCGCCTGGCCGTTGCGAATGGCATCCAGCGCCTTGGAAACCCGCTTGGAGATGGACTCGGGGCCGGTGGGGGGCAAATCGTAGTCTTGATTGCGGTAGCCAATGGTTGCAATGGGGGCAATTGTGGCCGCTGTACCTACACCAAATGCTTCCTGCAATGTGCCTTCGGCCTGGGCTTTTAAAATCTCGTCAATAGAAATCTTACGCTCTTCTACAGGTAGATTCCAGTCGCGGGCTATCTGCAGCACGCTTTTGCGCGTGATACCGTCCAGAATAGAGGTGCTGAGGGCAGGCGTAATGATGCGGCCATCAATGACAAACATTACGTTCATCGTACCCGATTCTTCTACGTAACGATGCTCTGAGGCATCGGTCCACAGCAGTTGCTGATAACCTTCTTGGTTGGCCTTTTTGGTGGGCAACATAGAGGCTCCATAGTTGCCGGCTGCTTTGGCATAGCCCGCACCACCTTCGGCCGAGCGAACGAACTTCTCTTCAAACCGAACCCGCAGCGGCTTATTGTAATACAAGCCCACGGGGCAGGTAAAAATCATGAAGCGGTAGGAATTAGAGGGCCGAACCCCCACAAACCCATCGGTAGCAAACATAAACGGCCGGATATAGAGCGCACTGCCAGGGCCATCAGGAATCCAGGCAGAGTCGAGGCGCACGAGCTGGGTGAGGCCCTGCATGAATAGCTCCTCGGGAATAGTAGGCATGCACATGCGCTCGGCTGAGGCATTCAGACGGTGAAAGTTGTCGAGGGGACGAAACAACGCTACCTCGCCATCAGCATTTTTGTACGCTTTCATGCCCTCGAAAATTGCCTGCCCATAGTGTAGGGCCGAGTTTGCGGGGCTGACAGCCATGTCGCCGTAGGGCACGATCTGCGGTTCCTGCCACTCGCCGTCGTGGTAGTCGACCGCGAACATGTGGTCGGAGAAAATCTTACCGAACTCGAGCGTACTGGCATCGAGGTTCGACAGGCGAGAAGCTGTGGTACGCTGGGTCCGAATGGTCAAGGTATCAAGCATAGGGTGAGTAATAGAAAGGGTGGGTGGGTAAGGTATCAAACGGCGGACTGGGGTGGGCAGTTGCCGCCGCTCGGGGTGCAAAGATAAACGAAGATCAAGCCACGATCGGGGAGGCGTAGCAGGCAGCCAGGAATAGGATTGGGCAAGTGAGCTAACTACAATTGCCCCCCAGATAAGTTAACGCGGTTACAGCCGTGCTTTCCAGGTTACTTCTTCAGAACCAAGCTCTTGGGCCATCTTCCGACTGAGTACAAATAAATAGTCAGACAGCCGATTCAGGTACATAACCACTAGCTCAGCCACAAACGATTCTTCACTTAGATGAATCACTAATCGCTCGGCGCGCCGACACACGCAGCGCGCTACGTGGGCATACGACACCGCTACATGGCCGCCGGGCAGAATGAAGGCGCGTAGCTCGGGCAACTCCTCATTCATCCGGTCCATCTCGCTTTCCAACAGCAACACATCTTCCTCGTGCAAATCAGGGATCTTCATCTTCGACTTCTCAGGGTCGGAGGCGAGTGAAGCGCCGATGGTGAACAGGCGATCCTGGATTTCCTTGAGCAAGTCGCGGCGGGGGCATTTATTTCCTGATCACGAACCAAGCCGATATAGGAATTGAGCTCATCCACGGTGCCGTAGCTTTCAATGCGTAGGCTAGCCTTGGAAACTCGGGTGCCGCCGATAAGAGAGGTAAGCCCTTTATCGCCGGTTTTGGTATAAATCTTCATGCTTGGTCAATCAACAATAGCGCAACAAGTAATGCCCTTATAAGAGTACCGGGGGGCAAAAAGTTACTTGCTTGTCGCTACTTGTTCATTGTTAGCTGGTTAGCGTGGGTGGCAATTTCGGTATTCTCTACATCCGACTCCACTAGTCCATCGCGCAGACGCACGATGCGGTGCGCGTAGTGGGCAATGTCCTCTTCGTGCGTCACCATAATAATGGTGTGCCCTTTGGCGTACAGCGCCTCAAAGAGGTCCATGATTTCGTGACTGGTTTTGGTGTCGAGGTTACCCGTTGGTTCGTCGGCCAGTAGAATACTGGGATTATTAACCAAAGCACGAGCAATAGCTACCCGTTGCCGTTGACCACCCGATAGCTCATTAGGCCGGTGCTTGGCGCGAGTATCGAGGCCCACACTCCGCAGTGATTCCATGGCTTTTTCTTCCCGGTCGCGCTTGTTGTAGCCCGCATAAATGAGCGGCAGGGCCACGTTATCCAGAGAGCTGGCGCGGGGCAGCAGGTTAAACGTCTGAAAAACGAAGCCTATTTCCTTATTGCGTACTTCAGCCAGCTCGTTATCCGACATCCGGCTTACATCCTGACCATTAAGAATATACGTGCCATCAGTGGGCGTATCAAGACAGCCGACGATGTTCATGAGCGTTGACTTGCCAGAGCCCGAAGGACCCATAAACGCTACGTACTCGCCCCGCTGAATGCTAATCGTAACCGACCGGAGCGCGTGAATACGCTCGGCGCCCATTTGATAGATTTTGGAGATGCCAGTAGTTTCAATAACAGGAGGTAGCATGTGCAGCAGGGCAGGTTAGTTCCAAGGAGCAAGAGCAGCGGCCTGAGCGGCCCGCTGCGCCTCGTATTTACTACGAAAGGTAGCATATTCCGCTGGTGCGAGCAATGTGCGCAATTTCTCGAGAGGTTCCTTGGCATAGGCCTCCAATCCTGCCTGTACAGCCCCTGTTACATAGGCCTGTAGCAACGGCGTTGATTCCGGGTTGTAGTCCAGTCCTTTGAGCAGTACATCGTATGCTCTGGCATAATTCTGCTGGCGGGCATGGAAATCGGCGGCGGCCAACACTCCTTCTGTAAGGAAAGGTGCTTCCTGCACAAGCTTCGCATAAAGACGTGCAGCATCAGCAGGCTTGTTGGCGAGGGTAGCCTGAAAATAAAGCCGGTGCGGCTGGTGCTGGGGGGCAAAATAAGCTGTGCTTACCAATTGGCGAAGGTCGGCAGGCTGCTTGTCTTGCACGTACAACTTGCCGCGCAGCACATTCCAGTCAGAGGCTATTGCATTTTTAGTGGTCGGCGAAGGTGCGTGTCGCTGTAAAGCTGCGCGCACTGCTTCTGCGTTGCCTGAGGCTAATACGCGTGGCAGTTGAGCCAGTAAAGCTGCTTGCCGCGCCGTAGGATCAGAGATAGCTTCGGCGGCCCCCAGCAAAGTCAGATGATCAGCATTTGGAACTGCGCCGCGCAGTATGATATACTGAGCTTTTATAGAGTCAGGAGCCGACGGGTATTGGGTGGCAAAATCCAGCGCAAGAATGTTTCGTAACCGTTGGCCCTGCCGAGCTAATGTAGGATTTGGGTCGCGGGCGGCCACGGCAGCTTGTGCTTGGGCCGAATCAGGCTGACCGGCTAAAGCGAATGCGTAGGCACGTGGGAGCGCGGCCTCGGTAAATCCATTTCGGGCAGCTTCCGCAAAATAGGCCGCTGCCGTAGCGTAAAGCCCTTGGTCCAGCAGCCACATAGCCCGCACTTGCTGGTAATAGGCCGCGCTGGGTGAGTTGCCAATAACTAGTGGAAGCAGCGTAGCCTGTGCCGCTACCGGTCGGCCACCATAATATTGCGTTAAAGCGCGCAAAAACGTGAGTTGCTCGGAGTAGGCACTATTACCAGCACGACTATTTGCCTGAGTGAGAGCTGGGAGCAGCGCCGTATCGCGGGCGGCGAGTCGGCGAAGGCCCATATGGTAAAGACGACCAAACTCAGCAGCGCTTAGGTCCTGAGCAGTATCGGCAGATGTTGGGGTTGGGGTACTTGCCTTATCGCCGGTAAGGTGGGCCAAAAGGAGCGTATTGCTTTGTAAAGCCACATCATCGGTCTGGGGGGCATTTTCTCGCAAAAAGTCCTGCGCGGCTTTCAGTTCTTGATTTTGCACCAAAAAGGCTAACTGGTTGGCTTGCACAACGGCATTATCGGGAGACAGCGCCGCGGCTCGCTGCTGATAAAACAAGACGGAGTCGGTGAGGGCGGAGCGGGAGTATAGTTGTGCCAGGTCGTTTGCCAGCCGCGCACTCTGGGGGGCATTTTTGATGCCTTCCTGCAACGTTTTCTGACGGTCGAAGAAGTCGGTAGGCTCGTTGAATAAAGCGGCTAACCGCAAAGATATTTTCTCCGAAGGTGCACGGCTTAAGGCCCGACGAAGGGCGTTGATTTCATTCTGACGCTGACTCCGAAACCGGTAAAGTGCCGCCCGGCCCAAGCTAGCGCGATGGTTGAAGCGGTCGTACACGTCGCTCTCGGCATAGTAGCGCTCCGATAAAAGGGCCAAACCATCGTTTGTCGGCTGTTCTTCGCTTTGCAGCCGACTTAAGTCGCCGAGGTTATTGTAGAAAGCCGCTCGTACCTGATCGAGCACATAGAAGTTATTGCGCATCGATACAATCCCCAATGCCCCAATGCCAATGATATAAACGGTATAGAAGGGCAGCCGACGCGGCTCGTACACCACGCGGTACACGCGCAGCCGCTGCCGGATAAGAGGGGCGAAATTGAGTAATATATACAGCAGAAAAGCTCCCCCACAGGTCAGCAGGGCCAAAGCCGTGAAGTCGCGACCAGCAGTGATTAGAGGGTCATTGGCCGTAGCAAGCGCATAGCCCAAGCTACCGGCGGCCAGCGCCACCAGCACCAGATAAATATGCGCGGCGCCGGGCCAGTAGCCAACCCAAGTGCCGTAGGTAGCTGCCCGCCGCCGCAGCCCCAGCCAGCCCACCAGCACTGCTGGCAGTAATAGCAAGTAGGGCTCTAAACGGACGTTGGGCAGAATCATAAGTTCGCCGTTGTTCAGATAATACAGAAGCAGGGTGCCTAGATAAAGCACGCTAGCCAGCACAAATGGTAACAAGCCAAACCGGCTACCCGGGTTTTCAGCCTGCGTATTCAGCCACAATAGCCCGTGAATATTCTCGAAGGCCACCCACAGCACCAGCAAAGCAAAAGCCACTGCTCCACTAATGGTCGCGTAGCTAGTCAGATGCAAGGCAGTGAAAGCAGGTGAGAAGTTGCTTTGTAGAAGTAGAATGGCGCTCAGCGCGCCTACCAATACCGCAAACGTGAGCAGCCGCTGCCCAAGCGAGGCAGCGGGCCAGAAGGCGTGAAAAGCAAAAGCCGGTAGCCCTAGCATCGCCAATGCCAGTACTAGGAAATACTGTTGCAAGGAGTCGAACACACCGAGTAAATCGGCATTGAGCGACATGAGCAGGAAGATAACCAGCGCCATGCCCACAACGAAGGCCGGGCGGGCCAGGGTACTGACTACCGCCAGAAAATATACGAGACAAACCGCCAGCAGACCCAGCCAGGCCATAGCTGCCTCGGGCTGAATATATGGCCCCGCTACATCATACGTCTGCGTGACCAGGTAGCTGTTAAGCCGTAGGGCTAGCTCGTCGAGGCCAATTTTGAGTGGCGCGAGCGTGGTGGGTACGGCCGTGAGTTGAGGCACCGTAACCACGGGCAGCGTCCGCTCAGAGCCGGTAAAGTAATGAAACAAGGCTAGGCCAACGGCCAGCAATGCCACTAAACCTAGAAGTAGCAGGGCAACACGCCGGCGCGGAGCGGGCGGCAAAGCAAGGGGAGTAGGCACCAACGGTTATTCCAACACTTTTGGAACGCGGAAGTAATCCGAATCTTTGCGCGGGGCGTTACGCAGCCCATCCTGATGATTGATGGTGTTCTGTGCTTCGTCGGGGCGCAACACGTTGATTTCTTGAGATAAATGCACTAAAGGCTCCACATCAGTGGTGTCGAGTTCGCGCAGTTCAGCTACCCAATCCAGAATTTTATTCAGGTCGCCGAGCATTTCCTGCTCCTTAGTAGCGTCAAACTCAAGGCGAGCCAGATGGGCAAGTTTGCGTAGGGTGGCAAGATCAGTACTCACTATAGAAAGAAATTAAGAGGGATACTTATGAATTGGGGAGGCTAAGCTCGGCGTTGCCGTTCGTTAGCGTATTATCAGTATTCGGCCCTGAGGTAGTAGTCTGCTGGGGGGCTTTTTTAGTTGCTTCCGATTTACCGGAGCGCAAAAACGGTCGGGGAGAAGGTTCTGGCAGGCCCGCTGCATCGGGGTGAAACTCGCTAGCAATAATAGCGAATGCGCGCTGTTTGAGCGTTTCTACGTCAGCCAGCGTCAGGCCATGCGTCGGAATTGGGTCGTGGAGGACGATGCGCAAGGGCGAGTAGCGCACCCGTAGTTCTCCATCCAAGTCAGGCAGAAAACGATGATTAAGAGGCATCGAGACAGGTACAATAGGAACGCCCGCGCTGATAGCGAGCTGAAAAGCGCCGTCTTTGAAGGGCAGCATTTCCTCGCCGGGCTTCTTTGAAATAGTGCCCTCCGGAAAAATAACTACCGAGCGACCCTGTGCCAGCCCGTTGCGAGCGTGCACAATAGCTCGCCCCCGGCTCAACGCACTCTCTCGGTTTACAGTGATATACACGCGCCCAAATAATGGCCCCCAGAACGGCACTTTGGCCAATGAGCTTTTACCCACGATGTTCAGAAAGCCAGGAATAGCCTTGAACAGCATCGGAATATCGATGTACGAGCTGTGGTTAGCCACATACACGCAGGGTTGGCTGGGGGGCAATTGATTTTTACGCACCACCTCCACGGGCATACCCCACATCCGTATCGAAATAATCGACCAGCTCCGATTAAACGTGTGCAGGTGCCGGTACCAAGCAGGCCGCCGCCCCAGCACCCACTGTGCCGGGTACGTAACCACGAAGGGCATCACAAACCAAAACGTACTCCAGGTAGTGTAAAGCCGATGTCCGAGAAAACGCAGCAGGTCACGCATAGCGCAAATTTAGGAGATAGGAGTTAGAAGCGCGGAGGTAAGCTTCTTTTTAGGAGAACGAGAGCAAGTTTACTCCCCTTTGCCCACGCGGATTACCGAGCGAATCAGGGAAATAGTTCCTAGCTAAGCATTAACGAGAAAACTACCGTATTCAGCATGTAACCTCAAGCATGGGCTTTCGCAACCTACTTTCTACTGGCCAGTACTCTCTCGGCTTTAAGCAAGCCAGCTACGCTGATAGCATCGGTGATGCGGTCGTCCATCACCATCTGGATGGCTTCGGCTAAGGGTAGCTTCCACAGCCGCAGGTCTTCGGTTTCCTCCGGCTCTACTTCGCCCTGCTCCAAGTCTTCAGCCAGAAAAATGAAGCCTTCCTCATCCGTAACTGAGTTGGAAGTATGAATGCGCGAGATAGTAGTCCAGCGCTTAGCAAGCAGGCCGGTCTCTTCGCGCAACTCCCGCTGCGCCGATTCCAGCACATCCAGCTCAACTGGTCCGCCACCCATCGGTATTTCCCAAGAGTACTCATTCAGGGTATAGCGGTATTGGCCCACCAGCCAGGTATTGCCTTCCGCATCCACCGGAATAATACCGATGGCTTTGTTTTTCATGCTTACTACCCCATAAATTCCCCGGCCGCCCCCCGGGTTTATTACCTGGTCCTCCCGAACCGTAATCCACGGATTCTGGTACTGCAGCGCGGTGCTTATTACTTGCCAGGGATTATGATTTGGATCGAAGTCGGAAGATGAGGAGTGCGACATGGGGTAGAATAAATACAACGTATAGAAGCGCAAAGGTAAGACAAGCCCCTAAGAGGGACCAAGTAAGAAGTCTATCGGGGGAAAGAGCCGGTTGGGCGAGCAGTAGCCGGAGTTGATCCAAAACATTTGGGTTAAATGGCTGATGGATAGTACTTTTACATCAATATTATAAGTACCTGCGGGAGGAGGTTGTGGAAAGGAAGAATCTTCCCGTGGGGCGCCGATCGGACCTAGGAGTAGGGTGAATAACAATAAACCATCGACGCACAAAAAAGCCCATTGCATTATGCAATGGGCTTTTTTGTATTTAAAAGCCAGCTAGCCGGGTGGCCGTAATCGTGCACTAACCTCGCGTAGGGGATGCGCGTACCAAGTATATAATCGCCCGCTTACATCCCGGGCGGTCCCCTATATTTTTATGGCTAACCAACCCAAAAAGCAAGCAGCTCAGCCCCAGCCCGGCGACCCGCTTTTCAACCTCAAACACGCGCAAGCAGAAGCCGAACTGGCCCAGAAAACCGGTGGCCTCGGCCCTCTCACCAACGAGTATATTACCACTGACGAAGATGAAGCCCTCGACGAAGGCCCACGCGATAGCCAAGGTTTCCGGCGTGGCGAAAATGACGCTCCTGTAATCGGTAGCAACGCCGGCGACCATAAATAAACTTATCTGCCCTGCGGCAGAAACATAAATGATTATCTAAAAAGGCTTTCCCCGCGGCGCTACTGGCCGTAGGGAAAGCCTTTTCTGTGGGCCTGAATGCCACAACCAACGTTGGGTTCTTACTTTCGCGGCTACTATGCTTCTCATTTCTCACACGCACGAGCCGCTCGAAGCTGGCATCGACGAAGCTGGCCGGGGCTGTCTGGCCGGGCCGGTGTTTGCGGCGGCGGTAATTTTGCCCCCCAGCTTCACCTCCGCATTCCTCAACGACTCTAAACAGATGACGGCCCGTCGCCGCGAACTAGTAAAGGCGGAAATATGCGCGGGGGCGGTGGCCTGGGCGGTAGCTGAAGCTTCACCAGCGGAAATTGCTAGTATTAATATTGCGCAGGCCAGCTATTTAGCCATGCATCGGGCGGTAGCAGCGCTTCCAATGGTACCTACGCATCTGATTGTGGATGGCAACCGGTTTCGGGCCTACCCAAGTATTGAGCATACGTGTTTTGTGGGCGGCGATGGGCGCTATGCCAGCATAGCCGCCGCTTCGGTGCTAGCCAAAACGTTTCGAGATGAGCGAATGCGGACCTTAGCGGCAGAGTTTCCGGAGTATGGTTGGGAGCAAAATGCGGGCTACCCCACCAAAACGCACCGCGACGCTATTCGGAAATACGGGCCCACGGAGCATCATCGAATGGGCTTCCGGCTATTGTAGGGCAATTGATTTAGCAGTCTGAAACAAAAACTGAAGTTCTAGCTCTTCATCTGCAGCAAATCCAGAAAAAGGCTGAACCCATCAACCGTAGTAGCGCCTTCTCCAAATTTGTCAAAGCTCAGGGGCTTTACGATGTAGCCGCTTACGGCCAACTCGCTGGCTTTGAGCCGGTCGGCTTCGAGGTCGGAGGTGGTCATAATGAACACGTTCAAGCCCACGAATTCGGGATCGGAACGGAGAGTTTCGAGCAGCTCCAAGCCGTTCATGCGTGGCATATTAATGTCGAGCATCACCACGTTGGGCTTGGCAATTTTGTCCTGGCCATTTTCGCCGCGCAGCAAATTAAGCGCCTCACGGCCGTTGCGAGCTAAGTGAAGCGGCACGTCGATATCATGCTTACGCAGTTCACGCTGCACGTTCATGACGTCCATCTGGTCGTCTTCAACGAGCAGGATACTGGGGGTAGTAGTGGTTTCGAGCGACATAGAACACAGAAACTAAAGCGGTAAAACAGACTCGTTTCTGGCTCCCTATACGACTGGGGGGCAAATTAGGCTGTCCGAATGCCAGTTTCGATAGCGCGGCCTGTTTCGGGTACGGCCAATTTGGGCCACGTAAACGTGAAAATTGCCCCCTGACCTTCCGCCGATTCTACCTTGATAGTGCCTCCCTGGCGCTCCACTATCTTTTTTACGATAGCCAGCCCTACGCCGGTACTCTCCAGCGTATCGCGGTCAGTGAGGGTCTGAAAAATCACAAATATCCGCTCATGGTACTCCGGATCGATGCCCGGCCCATCGTCGGCAATGGAGAAGGTGTATTGTTGGCGGTCTTCGCGGCAGCCAATGCGAACGGTACCTGTTTCTGGGTGGTCGTGGTACTTGAAGGCATTGCTAATCAGGTTGGTGAATACCTGCTGTAGCTGCACCCTGCTAGTAATAAGCGTGGGCAGATAACTGGGCAAATCAACTGTAAACCCATCCGGGGGAGCCAAAGAGTCGACGATTTCGGTAAGCAGCTCCCGCACGTTTACGCGCTCCTGAGCCTGAGTCGTGCGGCCTACGCGGGCTAACTCCAGAATCCCGCTAATCAGGTTTTCCATACGGTGCACGCGAGTTCGCATAAGCTGCAGGAACTCGCGGATATGATCGGGCAGTTCCTGTCCCAAGTCTTCCTCAATCCAGCGGGAAGCGCTTTCAATGCCGCGCAACGGCGCTTTCAAATCGTGGGAAACGACGTAGGCAAATTGGTCCAGCTCGTTGTTGCGCCGCTCCAGCTGTGTAATGGTAGAACCGATGGTGCGCGACATCATATTGAGCGACGTTACCAGCTCGCTCAGCTCATCCTGGTCGGTGTCCTTCAGCTGGGTCTGATAATCGCCCCCCGCCACGCGCCGCGACAAGTCCAGCATCATGGCAATGCGCTGAGCCAGCAGCCGGGTGATATAGGTAGCCCACACAATGCCCATGGTAATAGCAATGATGGTGAGCGAGATAGACAGCATGCGCGTCTGCTGAATACTATCGGTGAGCTTATCGCGCCGCTCCAAGCGGGCTGCCAGCTCATCGGCTTCAAACCCGTTAAATAAGGCTCGAATCTGGTCCATGAGCAGCTTGCCCGTCAGGCCTTCCGCCAGCAATCTGTGCTCTAGGCCTTCTAGGGCCACCTGATCGGGGTTGCGGCGCAACGCTTCTCGCTTCTCACTGATCATTAAGTGGGAGTAAGACGCCCACTGTTGAAATAAGCGCTGTGCCCGCTCTAGGCGGCCGCGCTGGGGGCTGTCTAGGGGCATTTGTTGGCGCAGGTTCACAAAGCGGCCTAGCAGATTGCGCTCACCCATGTGGTAAGGCTCCAGCATAGCCTCATTGCCCACCAGCATATAGCCGCGAAAGCCCGTTTCCATGTCAATAATATTGCGGAGCAGCGTGGTGGCTTCTTCCGTCCGCAGCTGCGACTCTTCCACCCGCAACGAGTTGCGCAGCACTTTGCGCGACAGCTGATAATTGATAATTACCACTGCCGCAAACAAAACGGAGATGGCCAGAAAGCCGGCGAAGAGTTTGGTAGAAAGCTTGAGCTTCATGCGGGGCGGTAACAAGAGGAACTACCGGCCCAGACCTGGGCTTTCGGCGCGCAATTTCTGCTCCATAGTACGTAGCAGGCGCGTAATTTCGTCGACGTAGCCTTGTACGGAGGTCAGGCCAGCAATGGCTTGCTCCACCTTGCCCTGTTGGCGCAAATCAAGTAGGCGGTTGGCTTCCTGATGAATCTGCTGATGCACTTTATCCAGTTCGCGGCTTTCGGGCAGATGGGCATAAGTTATTAAAGCCCGCTCCCGAATCCAGACACCGAGCGCGCAAACTTGCGCATCGCGTATGGGTGCCTCATCGGTGCCGCTGCCGTAGAGGGCAGAGCGGAGCTTGGACTTAAACAGCAGGTGCCGAACCTGCGCCATTTCAAAGTCCTGTTTTAGATCTTCGTGCATAGAAACCTTGCCCATGAAATGCCAAAGTCTCACTGGGCTGATGCAGACTTTCCATACAGATGCGCCCCGACCAACGAGAAAAACAAGGTCTTTGTTCACGCGTTGGGCACTCTGGCTATAATAACTCAAAGGTAGTGGACGCGCGTACGCAGCCCAGCCGATAGAATTGGCTAGTTTTGCCCCCAGAACCCACCCTCGTACCTCTACTTATCTACCGATGGCCGAAGACCTCAAAACCGTTACCCTCAACGACGTACACCAGCAGCTGGGGGCCAAAATGGTGCCCTTCGCGGGCTACAACATGCCCGTACGCTACTCTTCCGACCTCGACGAGCACCACACGGTGCGTCGGGCCGTCGGTATTTTCGATGTGTCGCACATGGGCGAATTCCGGGTGCGCGGCCCCAAAGCCCTTGACCTAATTCAGCGCGTGACCAGCAACGACGCCAGCAAGCTCGTGGACGGCAAAGCTCAATATGCGTGCTTGCCGAATAACGAAGGCGGTATTGTGGATGATTTGCTCGTGTATCGCTTGGCCAAAAATGATTATCTGCTGGTGGTCAATGCCTCCAATATTGAGAAAGACTGGAACTGGATCAGCCAGCATAATACGGAAGGCGTGGAGATGGAAAATATTTCGGACCAGATCAGCCTGTTTGCCGTGCAAGGCCCCAAAGCGGCTGCTGCGCTGCAAAGCCTGACCGATGTTGATCTGAACAGCATTCCGTACTACTCTTTCGTGCAGGGAACGTTCGCTGCTGCTCCTAATGTCATTATCTCGGCCACCGGCTACACCGGAGCGGGCGGCTTTGAGCTGTATGTGCCCAATGAAAGCGCCCGCGACGTGTGGGAGAAAATCATGGCGGCCGGCAAAGAATTTGGCATAAAGCCCATCGGCCTCGGTGCCCGCGACACGCTCCGCCTCGAAATGGGCTACTGCCTCTACGGCAACGACATCGACGATGCTACTTCGCCCTTGGAAGCGGGTTTGGGTTGGGTAACCAAGTTTACCAAAGACTTCACCAACGCCGAAAACCTCAAAAAGCAGAAGGAGCAGGGCGTGAGCCGCAAGCTGGTTGGCTTTCTGATGGATAGCGGCGGCATTCCGCGCAGCCACTATGAGCTGGTAGATGAGGCTGGAACCAAGATCGGGGACGTGACCTCTGGTACGCAATCGCCTTCACTGGGCAAAGGTGTTGGCTTAGGATATGTAAAAACGGAGCTCAGCACGCCCGGCAGTAAGGTTTTTGTACAAGTACGCGGCAAAAACTTGCCTGCTACCGTAGTGAAGCTGCCTTTTGTAAAAGGCACGGAGGAGTAAAGAGGACCTCGTCAGAACAGTATAAAAAAAACGTTTGTCATCCTGACGAAGGAAGGACCTTATCGCGGTTGAACGTGTCGTTGTTACTAGTTGTGCCAACGTGATAAGGTCCTTCCTTCGTCAGGATGACAAACGTTTTTAGATGATAACCGAACTATATAACGTACCCATCTATTAATGCCCACTCTCGACGTTTGTTTTTCGCCTGAGCTACTGTCGCTATATACTCTGCGGGGGAAGGTGGCGGTGGTGGTCGATATTCTGCGCGCTACATCCTCTATGGTTACGGCGCTGGCGGCGGGCGTTACGCATATTATACCCGTAGCGGAGTTGGCTGAATGCCGCGAATTTGCCCCCCAGGGTTACCTGACCGCCGCCGAGCGTGATGGCGTACAAGCCGATGGCGTAGATTTAGGCAATTCCCCTTTTGGTTATCTCGATGGCAAGGTGTCAGTAGGTGAGCGGGCCGTGGCGATTACGACGACAAACGGCACCCGTGCCATTCATCTTTCTTTGAGCGCCGATGCGGTGGTACTGGGAGCCTTTTTGAATCTGGAAGCAGTAGCCCAATTTCTACGCCAGCAGAACAAAGACGTAGTAGTGGTATGCGCCGGGTGGAAAGGCATGTTCAACTTAGAAGACACCCTTTACGGTGGCGCTTTGGCCGAACGCTTAGCTGATGACTTCGATACCAGCAGCAGTGACGCGACGCTGGCCGCGCTACATCTGTGGCAGCTCGCTAAACCGGACCTCGCGGGCTATCTGCTGCAATCGTCCCACGTCCGCCGCCTCAATAGTTTGGAAGTGAATCAGGATATGGAATTCTGCATTCGCCTTGATGAATACAACATCGTTCCTATCTGGCAGGATGACCGAATTGTAGCTCTTTAACGCGAAACTTCAATTTCGCAGTAAGTAAAAGCGAGAAGCCATGCACCTGTAGTGCATGGCTTCTCGCTTTTATAGTCTATCACTAACGCAGCTTCTCGTTGTCGTGGTGACGCGTGGCGTCGCGCTTTGTTTTCTTCTCCAGATTCTTCGCTAGCGCTTCAGTCAGATTGACGCCGGTTTGATTTGCCAGGCAAATCACCACAAACAGTACATCGGCCAACTCATCAGCCAATACTTTGTCTTTGTCGGATTCTTTAAACGACTGCTCACCGTACTGCCGCGCAATGATGCGGGCTACTTCGCCCACTTCTTCCGTGAGCATAGCCATATTGGTCAACTCGTTGAAATAGCGCACGCCCGTAGTCTGAATCCAGGTATCGACGGTTTTTTGGGCTTCTTCGATGGTCATAAGGGAACAAAAGGTTAAGTTTGATTAGCTCGGGGGCGAATCGAGCACGAGTGTTACGGGTCCATCGTTAAGCAAACTTACCTGCATATCCGCCCCAAACTCGCCAGTGGGCACGGGCTGGCCTAGCAGGCCTTCCACTTGCTGCACAAACTGCTGATACAGTGCGTCGGCCAGTGGAGGCGGGGCGGCGCCTATGTAGCTGGGGCGGTTGCCTTTGCGGGCATCAGCGAGCAGCGTAAATTGGCTGACCACCAATATTTGCCCCCCAGTGTCCTGCACGCTACGATTCATCTTGCCTTCCTCGTCGGAGAAAATGCGCAGCTGCACAAGTTTACGCGCCATCCAATCGAGGGACTTTGTGTCGTCGTGGGGGGCAAATCCGGCCAACACCAGCAGCCCTGGCCCTATTTCCCCTACTGTTCGGCCCGCCACTACCACGCGGGCCTCCCGCACCCGCTGTACTACTACACGCATCTGAATTTCTGAATTAAGATAGAGGCAATACGCCCCGAGTCGCAACTGATAAGCAAGTAAACCCTTAATCTTGCCTTCTCAAATGAAAGGGCCTGATTTGGGCCGCTCATCGCTAACCGTTCGGCGTCCTTGAATCAGCGTTCGTGGCTACTTTTCCTGGCTTTACTGGTGGTAGCGGCCGTGCGGCTGTACGGACTGGCCGGTGCCGCGCTGCCCGATTATGACTCGGTATACAATTGGCAAACTGTACAGGAAGTAGCGTCGGGCAACCTTACGCATTTATTTCATCAGGGCGCTCCGCTGTTTTATCTGGTTTTCGCGCCTTTAGCCTGGCTGGGGGGCAATTTCCATATTTTACAATACGCCAATGCCTTATTGGCCGTGGCGGCAGTTGGCAACCTGGCCGCCTTTGTGGGGCGCGAAGCTCGGTTATCGGCTTGGCAAACGGCTGGCTTAGTGCTGTTTATTGGCACCTCCGTATTCCTGACTTTTTCTGGCCGCGACTTCACCATGAACTCCGGTAATCTGCTACTGTTTGCCGGCCTGCTACGGGCTTATTATCGTCGTTTGCAAACGCCCAACCGCCAAAGCCTGCTGCGCGCAAGTATCTGGCTTATGCTGGGAATCAGCTTTAATTACCGCTTTTTATTTACCGTTCCGATTTTGGTTGCCTTCGAGTTGCTGGCCGCCGATGGCTTGCTGCTTCGGCGCGGGAATGCATGGCGAGTATTGGCAGTTTTGGCTGCGCCCTTTGTGGTGCTGGGCTTGGTGAGCTGGCTGGTGGAGTTGCCCTTGCAGCGCCAATGGCCAGCGGTGTATTACGGCCTCATTATGCGTGGTGAGCCTAATTTGGCCGGCAACGTCGGCATCTTTCGCTTCGATATGCTCTACTACATTTACTTCCTGCGCGATTTTGAGGTGCCGCTGGTGCTGCTGACGCTGCTGATTACGCCGGTGCTGTGGCGGCGCGAGCTGTTTCAGCAGCTGCGGCAGCCTAATCTGGTGCGTTACTTGGCCGTGTGGGGCTACTGCTTTCTGGCAGGCATGTCGGTGCTTATAAAAGCCCCCGCGGGCTCCTGCTGGCTTACGGCGTGCTCTACGCCCTGGCCTTTCTTAGCCTGCGTCGACTGGTTTCTGGTAGCATGTTGGGCGTATTGGTAGCGCTGGCGATAGGGTTCAATTTGTACCGCATTGAACGGGAGGTGTATGCATATACCCCCACCAATTATCCGCAGGTGGCCGCGTGGCTACAGCATCAACGAGTTGATACGCTGATCAGTACGATAGGGCAGGGCGCGGCACCCTTCGTTGCGCCAGTGCCAGTAGCTGTTATTACGGATGAAAAACAATTGCCGGCGTTGCGCCGGCAAGGTCACCAGTATGTGCTGCTAGATGCTTATTGGCGCGTAGCGGGCGTTCATCGGTTTGAGGCATTGCGTCGCCAGCGAGTGGTAGCGGCTTGGCCCGAGTTACAGCTCACCTCCCCTTTGCTTTTCCTCGAACACTCGGAATATACCGGCCTCACGTATCACCAAACGCTAGCCCGCCAGCAAGCCGCCGCCCAAGATTCTTTTCAACTGCGGCTGATTAAGCTTGATTGAATAGATAGTGAGAAGCTAATTAAAGGCCGTCATGCTTCGCTACCGCTCTGCATGACCGTTAGGAGTGTGATTCTAGTGATTACGATCTTCAGATAATCTACCGCCGAATCTTTAAGCTGTCGAGCGTGCGTTGGTAGCGGCGGGCGTTGCGGCGGTGTTCGGCGTAGGTGGCGGCGAAATCAGAGTAACCGCTAAAGTCGGGGCGGGCGCAGAAGAAAAGGTAATCGTGCGCGGTGGGCTTGAGCACAGCATTCAAACTCTGTCGATTGGCTGAAGTGATAGGGCCAGGAGGCAAACCTTTGCGCTTGTAGGTGTTGTAGGGCGAATCCACAAGTTTGTCCTTATTGAGCACACGGCGCACTCCAAAGTTGCCAATGGCCCAGAGTAGCGTTGGGTCGGCTTGTAGGCGCATGCCCTGGCGCAGCCGGTTGAGATACACGCCCGCAATAATGGGCTTATCCTCCGGCTTGGCCGTTTCACGCTGCACGATGCTTGCTAGCACGTGCACCTCCACGGGTGAAAGCTTTAAAGAGTCGGCTCGTTGGCGGCGCTCAGCTGTCCAAAAGCGACGATGCACGGCCGCCGCTGAATCCAAAAATTGCTCGGCCGAAGTATTCCACAGGAAGCGATAGGGGCCAGGCAAAAACATGGTCAATACCGTCGTGGTGTCGAGTTGATAGCGGCGACGTAGAAAGCTGTTGTCCTGTAACAAAGCACGCAGCTTTGCCGAGTCGGCTTCTATCTGGGGGGCAATTTGACCTACTAGCTGCGGCTTGTATTTGAACGCGTTCAGCTCAAAAGCTACCGTATCCTGCTGGCCATTCATCAGCTTATCGAGCAAGGCCGCATTGCCAAGGCCAAACTCCAGCCGGTAGCGGCCTGGTTTTACCTGCCGCGGATACTCCCGATGCTCGGCCAGCCAAGCAAAAGTCTCCGTATCAATGAGTAGCTCTTGCCGCTGAATAGAGTCGAGTACCGCCTGAAACGAGGAGCCCGTTCGGATGTATAAATAAGCGGGCCCGAAAGGTGAAACGGCCACGTTGGGTTTCCACCACACGCGCCAGGCTGCAATTAGCCCTGCGCCACCCAACACTAAAATGATGACCAATAAAAAGCCCCCCAGCCAGCGCCAGCGCCGTAGTGAGGAGTGGGAAGAAGCTACTTTATTCAAACCTAATGGGTATCAACTAATGCGTACAAGCATGGGCAGTTAGCCAAGCTTTTCTGCTTTCGCAACGAGGCGCTGCCACACAAAAGTATAATCATCGGGCGGTGCTACCCGAATCTGAAACGCCTCTACAGCTGCGGCCGGCGCTTCCGCAAAGGCCTTTCGCACAGCAGCGGCTGGCTCGTTCACACAGCCCGCTTTCTCCAGCCAGTCGTTCAGCGACATAGGTATAGTGCTGCTAGCTAAAGTCATTGCCTGCACCGTAAGGCCAGCATTGGTCAACGCCTGCTGCCACTCGCTCGGAGCCAGATTGCGGGCGTGTGATGGGTCGCGGATGGCTTCCACACGGTTCTGCCATTGGCCCGTTGCGGGGGCATTGTCGGGAATAGTCGTGTCAGCCAGCAAAAAACGTCCCCCAGGCATCAACACCCGATTAACTTCAGCTAAAAAAGCCGGTACGGACTGGAAATGGTGGGGCGCAATCCGACACGTAACCACGGAGAATCTGGCGGCCGGAAAAGGCAGCGCTTCCGCCGCACCTTCCTGCCAGCGCACATTCGTAAGGCCGCGGGCAACTTGGTTCTGCTGTGCCTGCGCCAGCATCCCTGATGAGACGTCTACTCCTACCACCGACTGCACGTGGGGGGCAAACGCTAGGGCCGTGAAGCCCGTACCGGTGGCCACATCCAGTACTGTATCGGTGGGCTGACATGCGGCCTGCGCCAGCAGCCAGTCGAGCGAAGAAGCAGTCCAAGAGTTCCACTGTGCATTGTAGTGGATTGCTTGGCGGTCAAATTGTTCTTTTGCGGAAGTAGTGGGCATCGAATTAAGCTTTAGGCATTATTCTCTTTTACGCGCCGTGCACCAGCGCGGCTACAGCTTCAGCGAGTTGCTGTTGCCGTTGCTGCCGCTCAATTTCCACGGGTGGGGCCGAGCGCACTTCGCAGTCAGGAATGGGGCACCGCTCACAGGTTTCGTTCACGATGCGCAGCGGAATGGCCGGGTCGTCGATAAACCGAACTTTACGCTTCAGATTTTCATCGCAGAGTAGCCCAACTGTTACGCTTACGGCCGGTTCGGTAGCAGTCGACGCCCGAGCCAGCGTCAGGCAGATATACTCGTTCTCGGTACCATAGTAGCGGGAACGCTGAGCGCCAATGGCTATAGTGGGTGCACCTGGCTTCGCCTGCAGACGCAGCTCGGCCAGCAGGCGCAACGAAATCCAGCGCCGGCAGTAGTGCTCATGCAACTCGTTGCCGTGAGGATTGTGCAGGCGGGAGAGGTGCAGTTCCTTAGTCAGCTCGTAAGGCGCAGCAGCATCTGTCTGATCAAAACGGAGGAAAAACAGGCTTTGAAGGCCAAAATGCCGCGGGAGCAGATTGGTGAGGCGCTGCATGAACATCTCCGGCGATACATTGTACTTGGTCAGCAGGCCCAGCCATTGGTTTTCATCCCATTTGGTGGCTTCAAACAGCTTTTGCAGGTCTCGTACCAATGCTTCTTCCTCCATCAAGAGCGCCCCGGCAAAGTAAGAGGCTTTGAAATTATTGAGTACTTCATCAAATGAGCGCACCGGGAAGCTCGCATTCACATAAGGCCGCTCCCGCAGGTTGAGGTAGTGAAACGCCACCTCCCGACCCAGCACGAAAGCCTCCTGCGCACTGCTCAGGCCAGGCCGGAGCAATAATCGACGGGTTTTGGGCTGAAACACCGACCGCAGCCGCCCCAGCGAAGCGTATTCACCCAGCAGCGTTCGGTCCAGTGAATAGCCATATTTATCAGTTAACACGCGCTCCAATTGGCTTGTGTCGAAAGGAGCAGCGGCGTTGAGCTTTTGCTCCACGGTAAATGTGCGGATGTCCTGCTCCAACTCCTCGAAATAGTTGTCGTGCATCTCCTGGTAGGAGCGCAGCGCCGCCAGAAAAAAATGCTCTTGCCGCATTTCGTAGTTGCGCCCTATCTCAAATAATGTGCTGATGAAGGCGTTCATTTTGGCCGGTGCATCCGCAATTAGTTCCACAATACGCATGGGGTCCAGCCCAAACATCTCCAGCGGAAACTCCTTGAGCAAGTCTGACTGGAGCAGCTCCGAAATGGGCTCCAGCTTCCGGCTCAGCGTGAGCGATGTAAGCTGATCATAGCTCACGCCCAACACCTTGCTCAAGCTCAGAATCTTGTCCGCCTTTGGGTACTTCTTGCCTTTCTCAATCTCGTTGAGGTAGGAAACCGACACATCGCAGGCGCGAGCCATCTCGGCGGGAGTAAGGCCTCGCTCTTGCCGCAACTCGCGGAGCTTCAGCCCAAAAATCAAGCGTACTATCTGGCCGTGACTCAGCATATTAATATATATAAAGCGGTCAAAATCAGTGGTGCCGCCTTACTTCTTAGCGTGAAAAGGTTGACAAATCTACGCTTCTTAAGCGATTATAAAATATTAGCGAATATTCGCTTGTTTTATAAAATTCGCTTACGTATTTTTGGTGAGTACTATATCAAGTTCACCACATCTCCTTCAGCTATGACTTTCTCCGAGCCACACACATTAGTTTCTCATCCGAAGTATTTGGCCCCCGAGCGTGTGAAAGTTCTGGGCGCTTACACGTCGGAGTTTGCCGAGATTATAACTCCTTCAGCACTAGCTTTTGTAGCCGAGCTGCACCGCCGCTTCGACCGCACGCGGCGCGATTTGCTGGCTCGTCGGGTGGCGCGCCAACGAGAGTTTGCAGCGGGTGTTTTGCCCGATTTTCTGCCCGAAACTCGTCTGATCAGGGAAAAGCCGTGGACGGTAGCGCCCCTGCCCACCGATCTGCTCGACCGTCGGGTAGAAATTACTGGGCCCGTGGAGCGGAAGATGATCATCAACGCTCTGAACTCAGGCGCCAAAGTGTTCATGGCTGATCTGGAAGACTCAAACGCGCCTACCTGGTCCAACGTCATTGGGGGGCAAATTAACCTGCGCGATGCTGTGCGCCGAATCATCTCGCTTAGCACGCCTACGAAAGAATACCGATTGAATGAGGAGGTCGCCACGCTCATTGTGCGGCCACGGGGCTGGCATCTACTCGAAAAACATGTATTGGTGGATGGAGAGCCGATCAGCGCTGCGCTGTTTGACTTTGGCCTGTACTTTTTTCATAATGCCCATGAGCTGCTGGCGCGGGGTAGCGGGCCTTATTTCTACCTACCCAAAATCGAGAGCCACTTGGAGGCTCGGCTATGGAATGACGTGTTTGGCATTGCCCAATGGTCGCTCAAGATTCCGAAAGGCAGCATCAAAGCAACTGTATTGATCGAGACGCTGCCCGCTAGCTTCGAGCTACACGAAATTCTGTATGAACTACGCGAGCACTCGGCTGGCTTGAATTGCGGCCGCTGGGATTATATCTTCTCCTACATCAAGCGCCTAGGTCTGAATCCAAACTATCGTTTGCCCGACCGTGCTCAGGTAACCATGACGGTGCCTTTTATGGCCGCTTACTCCCAACTTGTTATCCAAACCTGCCACCGTCGGGGTGTGCACGCCATTGGCGGTATGGCCGCCCAAATTCCTATCAAAAACGACCCGGAAGCCAATGAAGCCGCGCTGGAAAAAGTACGTCAGGATAAAGTACGTGAAGCTAAAAATGGCCACGATGGTACGTGGGTGGCGCATCCTGGCCTAGTGCCCATAGCACTGGCGGTGTTTGATGAGCTGATGCCCGGTGCCAACCAAATTGAGCGCAAGCGGGAAGATGTAAGCGTAACCGCTGCCGACTTAGTGCAGGCGCCCGAAGGCACCATTACCGAGGCTGGCTTGCGACTTAACATTGATGTGGCTATTCGCTACCTCGAAGCGTGGCTGGGGGGCAATGGGTGCGTGCCGATTTATAATTTGATGGAAGATGCCGCTACAGCCGAAATCTCGCGGGCGCAGGTGTGGCAGTGGCTACACACGCCCGGCACCACATTGCAGGATGGCCGCCCCGTTACGCTGGAACTGTACCGCTCCCTTATTACCGATCAGATAGCCCAGATGCGTAAGGCAGTAGGGGAGGAGCAATTCACAAAAGGGCACTATGAGCAAGCTGCCCGCCTCTTCGACCGCCTCGTGACCAGCCAGGAATTCACCGAGTTTCTGACTTTGCCCGCCTACGAACAGTTGGCGTAAGCTCGCCCAAACTTCCGCTTTGTATCGCTAAAAAAGCTGCTCTACTGAGTAGCCTGGGCATGCTATGCCCCATCTCATCGCCACTTTCTAACCTATAAACTGCCATGAACAAGCTCGAACGCATCGCCGCCATTAACCACGACTGGACAACCAATCCACGCTGGAAAGGCATTACCCGGCCTTACACTGCCGAGGAGGTAGTGAAGCTGCAAAACTCTATTAAAATTGAGTACTCGTTGGCCCGGCAAGGTGCGGAGCGTTTGTGGCGGCTCTTGCACTCTGAGGAATATGTAGCCGGACTAGGGGCGCTCACCGGCAACCAAGCCGTGCAGGAAGTACAGGCTGGGCTAAATGCTATCTATCTCAGCGGCTGGCAGGTAGCCGCCGATGCTAACGGCGCTGGCCAGATGTATCCCGACCAAAGCCTCTATCCCGCCGACAGCGTGCCCAATGTGGTAAAACGCATCAATAATGCGCTGCTGCGCGCTGATCAGATTCAAAACCTAACGGGCGATGGCAATGTGCATTGGCTGGTGCCCATTGTGGCGGATGCCGAAGCTGGTTTTGGCGGCAACCTCAATGCGTTTGAGTTGATGAAGATGATGATCGAGGCGGGTGCCGCTGGGGTGCACTTCGAGGATCAGCTGTCATCGGCGAAGAAATGCGGGCATCTGGGGGGCAAAGTTCTGGTGCCAACCCAAGAAGCTATTAACAAACTGGTGGCTGCTCGCCTGGCGGCCGATGTGCTGGGTGTACCAACGCTGGTAGTAGCCCGCACCGACGCTGATGCCGCCGACCTCATCACCAGCGACGTAGATGAGCGCGACCAAGCCTTTGTAATTACGGAGGATGGCCGCACCAACGAAGGCTTTTACCGCGTGCGCCCCGGCGTAGAGTCGTGCATTGCCCGCGGCTTGGCCTACGCACCCTATGCCGATCTGCTGTGGATGGAAACGTCGTATCCTGATCTGGGACAAGCGCGGCAGTTTGCGGAAGCTATTCATGCGCAGTATCCGGGCAAGCTGCTGGCTTACAACTGCTCACCTTCCTTCAATTGGGCCAGCAAGCTGAGCGTGGAGCAAATGGAGAGTTTCCGGGAAGAGCTTGCGGCGTTGGGCTACAAGTTTCAATTTATTACGCTGGCTGGCTTCCATGCGCTGAACACCAGCATGTTTGAGCTTGCCCAAGCCTACCGGGAGCGCGGCATGGCCGGCTACTCCGAACTCCAGGAGCGGGAATTTGCCTTGCAGAAGTCTGGCTTCAAAGCTGTTAAACATCAGGCATTCGTGGGAACGGGCTACTTCGATGCCGTGCAAAATGTGGTGTCGGGGGGCAAAACCAGCACGGCCGCATTGGTTGGCTCAACGGAGGAAGCGCAGTTTCACGGGTAATATTAAGCGACAGTTAACTGTTGCTAATTCAAAAAGGGCGTCCGGTACACACCGGACGCCCTTTTTGAATTAGCGAAAAAATTGTTCAAGACTGATTGGCATGGTCAAAAGGCTGGGCAATCTGGCTGTAATCCAGCGAGTGACGCTGGGCCGTTTCGCGCAGAATGGTTTGTTGCCAAGGACGTAAAACGTGTTCAGTGCCCAACTCAATGATATCCGCTACAAGTCGATTGGATAGCACGAGGTTCGCCACGTAGCTATTCATATCAGCCGTGATATTATTCTTCAGTTGCATCAGCAATTGTTCGCGTGCATCGGCGCGGGCGGCTTTTTCTCCGCTGAGTCGGCGCCGAAACGGGAAGCGCCGTTGCTCGCCAGTAGCGGCGGGCTCTGGCACGGGCACAAACGTATCAGACGAAAGCGCCGCCAACTGATCCAGATAAGGTGCACGCTTCAATTCGGGATGTAAACCACGGGCCGCTTTCCAGTCGCTGAGGTCGCGGGGCGTATCGCGCACTAGCTCCGACAGGCGGTCGTTGGCAAATACCATGTAAGGCGGCCGATCCAGTTGCTTCGCCACTTGGTCGCGCAACATATACAGGTCGCGAAACAAAGGTAGCTCACCCGGCAGAATACGGTATTTGCCAGCAATACGCAGGTACGGACGCTCGTCGCGGGTGAAGCGAACTAGCTCAAGGGCGGCATTTTCTTCGTCAGCCCAATGAGCACGGCCCAATGCTTCCAGCTTGACCTTGAGCCGGTCAGCCAGTTCAAAAAGATAAATAACGTCGTTGGCTGCGTACACCTTTTGGGCATCCGTCAGCGGGCGCTTCAGCCAGTTTGACTTCTGCTCGCCTTTATCTACTTCCAAGCCGAGCTCTGCCTGAATCAGACGACCCAGCGAGATGTTGTTGTCGGCTTCTGCTAACAACGTGTACTGCACGCTGGTATCGGTGATGTGGCGCACGTGCACGCTATATAACTCATCCAGCAGCAGAATATCCGACTTGCAGCTGTGGAATACCTTCTCAATAGCCGGGTCGCGCAGCAATTCCCAAATTGGCTCCAGCTCTTCGGCCGGATTGGTAAGCGGTAGCGGGTCGATCAGATAGGCGGTTGAGCCGTCAAAGATTTGAATCAGAGCAAGATTGCGGCCGTAGCGGTGGCGCATGTCATCAAACTCCAGATCCACGGCCAAGCGTGATGCTTTTCGCATGGCATCGGCCGCGTCCTGTACGGCGCCATGGGTGGTTAGGTATTGTATATCAGGTTGTAACATGGAAAAGCAAAACGAAAAACGAGCCGCGAAAGTCAGGCAGTAGGCCGGGGGGCATTTACCCAAAGGTAGGCAGGACTGGGGGCAAAAGCAACGTTGTTGCCCGGCCGCTAAGCGGCACGCTGGGGGCGCTGCAACACGGCGTTACGCTGCTGCACTTGCTCTGCTTTTGCCCGAATTTCGGCCAGTCCCAGGTTGTGCACACTGCCTAAGTGCGTGGTCGTAAAGTCCCGGTGTGGCACGTAGCTACCATCGTTTACTGCCCGCCCTACCTGCTGATACGCCTCGCGGAAAGGCACTCCAGCCTGGATAAGCTGATTGATATTTTCTACGGAGAAAACACCGTCGTATTTGGCCTGGTTCAGCAAGTCGGGCTTGATTTTCAATTGTGGCAAAGCGAACAGCAGCATGTCCAGAATATCCACGAACTGCATCATCGGCTCGAAAAGCAACTCCTTCAAGAGTTGGAAGTCGCGGTGGTAGCCGCTGGGCAGGTTGTTCAGGCACAGCGTGATGGTGTTGGGCAAACCCTGCAAAGCATTGCAACGGGCCCGCACTAACTCAAATACATCCGGGTTTTTCTTGTGGGGCATGATGCTGGAGCCCGTGGTGAAGGCGGGGGGCAATTCTACAAACGCCAGATCCTGACTGTTGTAGAGCACTAAGTCATACGCCAACTTGGAGAGCGTAGCCCCCACACCGGCCAGCGCAAAAGCCACCGTTTTCTCGGTTTTGCCGCGTAGCATCTGCGCGCCCACGGCGCTAACCGCTAAGTGGCCAAAGCCCATCTGCTGAGTTGTCAGCTGCCGATCTATCGGGAAACTGCTGCCAAAACCGGCCCCAGAACCTAGAGGATTCTGATCGGCGACGGTGTGGGCGGCTTCAAACAGCGCAATATCCAGCAACAAATGCTCGGCGTAGGCGGAGAACCACAAGCCGAAGCTGCTGGGCATAGCGGCCTGAAAGTGCGTGTAGCCGGGCATTAAATCGGCCTGGTGGGCCTCAGCCTTTTGCAGCAGAATATCCACCAGCGCCATGATTTTGGCGGCAGTTTGCTCCGTGTAGTCTTTCAGGAAAAGCTGAATGGCAGTCAGCACCTGGTCGTTGCGGGAGCGGGCGGTATGAATCTTCTTGCCGGCATCACCGAATTTCTCCGTCAGGTAGAACTCGATTTTGGAGTGAACGTCTTCAAAGCTATCCTCGATGACGAAGCTTCCGGCCCCAATTTCCGCTTCCAATTCATTGAGACCCTGAACTAACTGGTCTTTTTCCTCGACGGAAATCAGCCCAACCTGCGCCAGCATTACCGCCTGCGCCTTGGAAGCCAGCACGTCGAAATGAGCCAGGTACATATCCAGCTCTCGATCTTTACCGACGGTGAACCGCTCTATTTTTTCGTCAACAGCTATTCCCTTTTCCCAGATTTTCATGTCTTAAAAACTAAAGCCTTCCAGCAATTCGATATAGCCCTTGATGCCGGCTCTCACCTCGCTAAGGTAAATGTATTCGTCGGGGGTATGGGAGCGGGCCGAATCGCCGGGACCCACTTTGATCGTGTCAAACGGCATAACTGCTTGATCAGAAAGCGTAGCGGACCCAAACAGCTTACGGCCCAAATTTGCCCCCCGCTGCACCAGCGGGTGCGTCGGATCGATGCGCGAAGAGTTCAGATGCACCGACCGCGGCGTCACGTCGGCTTGCACATGCTCCCGCACGATGCGCACTATGTCTTCATTGGAGTACAGCTCGTTGGTGCGCACATCGACCACAAACCGACAGGTATCCGGCACCACATTATGCTGCGAGCCAGCCTGTATCTGCGTCACCGTCATTTTCACGGGCCCCAGAAATTCCGACTCGTTTGGGAAACGGTAGCTCCGCAACCATTGTATATCGTCCAGCGCTTTGTAGAGAGCGTTTTCGCCTTCGTCGCGGGCAGCGTGGCCGGTACGACCGTGGGCTACGCAATCCAAGACTACCAACCCTTTTTCCGCAATAGCCAAGTCCATTTGAGTTGGCTCACCAACAATACCTAAGTCGATTTTACCTAGTTGGGACAAAATGCTACGAATGCCGTTCGCGCCCGAAATTTCTTCCTCAGCCGTAATGGCGCAGATGAGATTGAAGGCAGGTGGATTCTGCTCGAAATAAAGAAATGTGGCCAGCAAGCTCGCGGCTGAGGCGCCCGCGTCATTGCTACCCAGCCCAATGAGCTTGTCGCCTTCCAACACAGCACCAAAAGGATCGGCAGTCCAGCTTGCGCCGGGCTTCACAGTGTCGTGGTGGGAGTTGAGCAGGATGGTAGGCTTGTGGGGGGCAAAATGCTTCGATACCGCCCACACATTGTTTCCCAATCGGTTAGGCTGAGCGCCATGCGCTGTCAGAAAACCGAAAAGCACATCAGCTGTCTTGTCTTCCTCCCGCGAAAAAGACTGGGTTTGAATCAGCTGAATCAGTAAAGCAATGGCATCTTCGGAAAGCTGCTCGATTAGTCCCGGCATAGAATCGTTTTTACCGGTTCGTTGATTTTTAGTGCATTCTCAATAATCACTTTCGATACGCCCTCATCCAGCGCTGCAAAGGCATTGTCAAGCTTGGGTAGCATACCGGCCGCAATGGCCCCGCTGGCTTTCAAGTCGGCGTAGAGCGAGGGCGTGATTTGCGGAATCACTGAGCTTTCGTCGTTTACATCAGCCAGTACACCGTCTTTCTCGAAGCAGAAATGCAGCTCTACTTGGTAACGGCTGGCTAACGCACGGGCCAAGGTGCTGGCAATGGTATCGGCGTTGGTGTTGAGCAGCTGGCCCTGACCATCGTGGGTGATAGCGCAGAATACGGGCGTCAAATTGCCCCCCAGCAGCAGTTCTATCAACTCTGTATTGATACTTTGCTTCTGCAAGTCGCCCACGTAGCCGTAGTCAATTTCTCCCACGGCGCGCATCGTCGCCTGAATAACGTTACCATCAGCACCGGACAGGCCCAGCGCATTTACGCCGGCTTGCTGGAGCAGGGCCACAATTTGCTTATTGGTTTTGCCGGCATAAAACATGGTCACTACGTCCAACGTGGCAGCATCAGTGATGCGGCGACCGTTCACCATGTTGGGCAGCATGCCCAGCGTCGTCAACAGCTCATTGGCGCCTTTGCCGCCGCCGTGCACCACAATTTTTTTGCCCCCCACTTGTGCCAACTCCTTTAAGAACTGAGTAAGCTGAGCCGTATCGTCAATAATTCCACCACCAATCTTAAATATTTTCAGGACTTCGCTCATTCGGTTAAAAAGTAAAAAAGGGGCACTGTGACCCATGGAATCCGAGAATTTCTATATACATAAACTCTCCGCTCACTCCAAGCTGGCGATACGCAGCAGGTTTTTTAGAGCCGGGCGGGTAAAGTTTCCAAAAAAAAACATCTAGTTTTGCAACGATTTAGCGGTCTATTCAATTTAAACCGCATAAACCCACACCGTGTCCCGGTAGCTGTCATGATTCTTCTCTCTTCTATTGCACTTCAGCCGCGGCCCACATTGGCCCTGCGAACAATGCCAGCTTGATAGCTGGCTTGCAATATTTCGCCTGCGTTTTTCAGAACGATAAAAACCGGCACCGGGGACTTGAAATACCCCAGTAAAGAGAACTTCTACTGAATCATTGATTGACACGAGTGTAAGCCAAAGCGTGCCCTTTCCCGGCTAATTCCCGTAATAACCTCCTATAGTCGGGTTCCCAAGCTGGATCCTTTTCTTCTGGGTCTCTCTTACCGCCGGTTTCGGTTGCTGCGTAGGCTTGTTCGTAAGCTGCGCTTTTCTACTACATCCTTTCCTGCCTGTCTATCAGGCATCTAGTAGTTATCCCATGGTAATACGAGTAGCCAATGCCGCCGATGCGCGGTATGTGGAAACACTTTGTCAATGGTACGAGGAATCGGCCAAACAGCGGGGCGTAGGCATTGCCAAGCGCGACCCCGAATACGTGCGCAAGAAAATGCTGAAAGGCGACTCCATCATTGCCTTTATCGACAATGAGCTGGCTGGTTTCTGCTACATCGAAACCTTCGAGGACAACAAGTTTGTGGTCAACTCGGGCTTGATTGTGAACACTGCTTTGCGCAAGGAAGGCTTGGGCCGTGCCATCAAGCACGAGGTGTTCAAGCTCTCGCGCACCAAGTACCCAGCCGCCAAGATTTTCGGTATTACCACCAGCTTGGCAGTTATGAAGATCAACACCGAGCTAGGCTATAAGCCCGTGACCTTCACGGAACTAACGCGGAGCGACGACTTCTGGAAGGGTTGTTCTAGCTGCAAGAACTACCCGATTCTCATGGAGAATGAGCGCAAAATGTGCCTGTGCACCGGCATGGTCTACGATACCCTGAACGACCAATACAGCCAGCAGGCCCAGGAAACCATTGATTTCATCGAACCTCGTAAGCAATAATGAAAAAGGTAGTTTTAGCGTACAGTGGCGGTCTGGATACGTCGTACTGCGTGGTGTATCTGACCAAAGAGTTAGGCTTGGAAGTACACACGGTCATTGTCAACTCGGGGGGCTTTTCTGCTGAGGAATTGCAAAGCATTGAGACGCGGGCCTACGAGTTGGGTTCGTCCAAGCACGAAGTAATCGATGTCACGGAGCGCTTCTATAAAGACTGTCTGCGGTTTTTGCTGTTCGGCAACGTCCTGAAAAACGACACCTATCCGCTCTCTGTTAGCGCCGAGCGCATGTTTCAGTCGCTGGCACTAGCCGAGTATGCTCGAGAGCATAAGGCCGACTACATCGCCCACGGTAGCACCGGCGCCGGCAACGACCAGGTGCGCTTCGATGTGGCTTTCTCCGTGATTGCGCCCAACACCGAAATCATTACGCCCATCCGCGACCAGAAGCTCTCCCGTCAAGCCGAAATCGAGTATCTGCGCAGCCACGGCGTAGAAATGAGTTGGGAAAAGGCCAAATATTCCATTAACAAAGGTATCTGGGGCACGAGCGTGGGCGGCGTCGAAACGCTGACTTCGAATCAAGCGCTGCCCGAAACGGCTTATCCCACCCAGTTGCAGCAAGCAGAACCTACTTCTATCGAAGTTACCTTCGAAAAAGGTGAGCCTGTAGCCTTGAACGGCCAGAAAATGCCCCCCGTGCAGCTTATTCAAGAGTTGAACGAGCTAGCCGGTCAATACGCTATCGGCCGCGACATCCACGTGGGCGACACGATTCTGGGTATCAAGGGCCGCGTAGGCTTCGAAGCTCCGGCTCCGCTGATTCTGATCAAAGCGCACCATTTGTTGGAGAAGCACACCTCATCGCGTTGGCAGCTACTGCATAAGGACTACATCGCCAACTGGTACGGCACGCTGCTGCACGAAGCCCAATACCTTGATCCAGTTATGCGCGACATGGAAGCTTTCTTGGAGTCGTCGCAGGCGCGCGTGTCGGGCACGGTGTTTATCAAGCTGAAGCCATATCAATTCGAGCTGCAAGGCATTGATTCCAAGTATGATATGATGCGCTCCAAAGTGGCCACCTACGGCGAGGAAAATGACGCCTGGGATGCCCGCGACGCGCAAGGATTCATCAAAATATTCAGCAACCAGCTTAAAATTCACAGCAGCTTCAATGGCGAAGGTTAAGGTAGGCATCGTGGGCGGGGCCGGCTACACGGCCGGCGAACTGATCCGCATTCTGCTGAACCATCCGCAGGTGACGATTGGCGCGGTGGTTAGCTCCTCCAACGCGGGCAACCCCGTCTACCAAGTGCACGATGATCTGGTGGGCGAAACCGACTTGCGTTTTCAAAGCGACCTGAACGGCGATGAAGAGGTAGTTTTTCTATGCCTAGGTCACGGCAATTCGCGCAGCTTTCTGGAGAAAAACGCCGTGCCAGCAGGAGCTAAAATCATTGACTTAAGCAATGACTTTCGGCTGAATGCGGATAAAGAAGTAGCCGGACGCAGCTTTGTGTACGGACTGCCTGAACTGAACAAAGCCGCTATTCAGTCGGCGCAGAACATTGCCAATCCTGGGTGCTTTGCTACGGCTATTCAACTGGCATTGCTGCCGCTGGCGCAAGCCGGGCAGCTTACCGATGATGTGCACGTATCGGCTATTACGGGCTCAACGGGTGCTGGACAGAGCTTATCGGAGACGGTGCATTTCTCCTGGCGTACCAGCAATATATCCATCTATAAGCCCTTCACTCACCAGCACTTAGGCGAAATAGGGGAGAGCTTAGCGCAACTCCAGCCGCAGTTGGAAGGTGATATGCATTTCATTCCGTACCGCGGCAATTTCTCGCGCGGCATCTTCGCCAGCGTGTATACGCCGTCTAACTTAAGTCAAGACGAGGCGCGGCAGTTGTTCAAGGATTTCTACGCTGATGCTCCTTTCACAACTGTATCGGACAAGGAAATTCACCTCAAGCAGGTAGTAAACACCAACAAGTGCGTGCTACACGTGCAGAAATTCGGCAAGCAACTGCTCATCACGTCGATTATCGACAACTTAGTAAAGGGAGCCTCCGGGCAGGCCGTACAGAATATGAACCTGCTCCTTGGGTACCCCGAAAACGAAGGACTCCAGCTTAAATCAGTCGCTTTCTAATGGATTTATTCAACGTTTACCCGCTCGTTAACATCACGCCGGTAAAGGCGCTGGGCGCAACGCTTTGGGACGAAAACGGCCAGGAATATCTGGATTTTTACGGCGGCCACGCTGTTATTTCTATCGGTCACAGCCACCCGCACTACGTCCGCCGCATCAGTGAGCAACTGAACCAGATCGGGTTTTACTCTAACTCCGTTCAAATCCCAATTCAGGCGGAACTGGCGCAAAAGCTGGGTGAGGTGTCGGGCTATCCTGACTACAGCTTGTTCCTGTGTAACTCCGGTGCCGAAGCCAACGAGAATGCACTGAAGCTGGCTTCGTTTCATACAGGCAAAAAGCACGTCATTGCCTTCAAAGGTGCCTTCCACGGCCGCACCTCCGGCGCTGTAGCTGCCACCGACAACGCCAAGATTGTCGCGCCCTTCAACGCGGGCCACGGCATCTCCTTCGTTGGCTACGACTTGGCCGATGCAGAGCGCGTCATGCAGACCGAAGAGGTTTGCGCCGTCATCGTGGAGCCAATCCAGGGTGTGGGGGGCATTATTATGCCTTCTGACGAATTTCTGCAAGGCTTAGCTGCGCTCTGCAAAGCCCATGGTGTAGTATTCGTTGCTGATGAGGTGCAGAGCGGCTACGGTCGTAGCGGACGCTTCTTTGCCCACCAGCATGCTGGCATTCAGCCCGATATTATTTCGGTAGCCAAGGGCATGGGCAACGGCTTCCCCATCGGCGGCATCCTGATTTCGCCGGAGTTGAAGGCGTCGTATGGCTTGCTGGGCACTACGTTTGGCGGTAACCATTTGGCCTGCGCCGCAGCGCTGGCAGTATTAGAGGTCATTGAGCAGGAAAATCTGATAGCCCACGCCGACGAACTGGGGGGCTTTTTACGGGCCGAATTGGAAGCCCACGCTGGCGCTCAGGAAATCCGTGGCCGTGGCCTGATGGTCGGCATCAAGTATGATTTCCCCATCAAAGACCTGCGCGACAAACTGCTGACGGAAAAGCACATCTTTGTAGGTAATGCCTCCGACCCAACGGTGCTCCGCCTGCTGCCGCCGCTCAACATCACGAGAGCAGAAGTAGACCAGTTCCTGCAGGCACTGTTCGAATTGACAGAGAAGTCAGTCGATGTTATTCACCAGGCTTCGGCGCTGGATTAGAACAGTGTAGAAACGCGACACTTTGCGTCTCGTATTGGACGGCTCGCACTAAATTGCAGGCTCGACAACGTCAGCAACGCTTGAGACGCGAAGTGTCGCGTCTCTGTATCCCAACGACACGATAAATGAAGCAAGTAAAGCTGGTGCTCGAAGACGGCACCGAAATCGAGGGTACATCCTTCGGCGCGTTTACGTCCGCTGCGGGCGAGGTGGTGTTCAGTACAGCTATGACCGGCTACCCCGAAAACCTAACAGATCCATCCTTCGCCGGCCAGATTCTGGTACTTACTTACCCCATGGTGGGCAACTACGGCGTACCAGGTGAGGAACTATATGAGTCTATCTCTCGGATTTTCGAGTCTGATAAGATTCACATTGCCGGCCTGGTGGTAAATTACTACTCCGAGGAGCACAGCCACTGGAACGCCGCCAAAAGTCTCGGCGACTGGCTGAAGGAATACAACATTCCCGGCATTTTCGGCGTCGATACCCGAATGCTCACCAAGAAGCTGCGCGAAAAAGGGGCCATGCTGGGTAAGATTGTAGCCGAAGTCGACGTGCCACTCCACGATCCTAACCAAGAGAACCTGGTAGCCCAGGTAAGCCCTGCTGGCGTGCAGCATTACGGCAACGGCCAGCACAAAATCGTATTAGTTGACTGCGGCACCAAGACGAACATCATCCGCTGCTTCCTGGAGCGCGACGTAGAGTTAATCCGTGTGCCGTGGGACTACGACTTCACCACGCTCGACTACGACGGCTTATTCCTCAGCAATGGCCCCGGCGACCCAAAGATGTGCACCGCCACCATCGGCCACCTCCAAACCGCCTTGCAGCAGGATAAGCCCATCTTCGGCATTTGCCTGGGCTCCCAGCTCATGGGCCTAGCTGCGGGCGGCGACACGTTCAAGCTGAAGTACGGCCACCGCAGCCACAATCAGCCGGTGTTACTTACGGGCACTAAGCGCAGCTATATCACTTCTCAAAACCACGGTTTCGCGGTAGATACTGATACGCTGCCCGCTGAGTGGGAAATGCTGTTCGAAAACCTGAACGACGGCACTTGTGAAGGTATCAAGCACAAGACAAAGCCGTTCTTTTCCACGCAGTTTCATCCCGAAGCTGCTGGCGGCCCCGAGGATACAGAGTATCTATTTGATGATTTTTTGAAGGCCGTAGCGGAGTATAAAGCAGCGAAGTAAATGTCCTAGGCGGTTATACTATGCGCTAGCTTGAGTATTAACATAGGTAAGTATTCCCTCATTTTTGATGATAGAATCGAAGGTTCATTGTGAACATTATTCATAAAGTCTAACGCACTACTCTTATGCAATCCAAAGGTAGAGGTTTCCCAAACTGGGGCTATATACTATTAGGAGCGATAGCATTTGCGGCGTTCTATTTCATCAAGAACCTCAAGGAGGAAGATTTCTTTAAACTGGCCGGCAAGAATCCCGATATGGTCCTTTCGGCTATGAGCGGAAAGAATATCTCTCCCAGAATACTTAGCCGTACTGGCAAGATTGTTTCTAAAAACTTTCAGGTCGATAAACCCGGATCTAAGCGAGATTCGCTCACATTTCGAGTCATCCTGAAGGGCGAAAAATCCACCGCAACCATCAAAACCAGGGTGGTGATGCAGCCATCTGGTGAGTGGAAGATGGTTAAGAGCGACACTGTTTTTACTGATTAAATCACTAACACCAACCTGCCTACATACTCTTTTGGCAGGCTCCGCACCAATGCCTTTGAACATGACCGCACCAGTGGTCTGTTACCTCAACTCTAAGAATGGAAAAACCCAACAAAGTCCTCATCCTCGGTTCTGGCGCACTTAAAATTGGCGAAGCCGGAGAGTTCGATTATTCTGGTTCGCAAGCCCTGAAGGCGCTGAAAGAGGAAGGCATTCGTACTATCCTTATCAACCCCAACATCGCCACTGTGCAGACGTCGGATAACATTGCCGACGACGTGTACTTCCTACCCGTGACGCCCTACTTCGTGGAGGAAGTCATCAAAAAGGAAAAGCCCGATGGCATTCTGGTAGCCTTTGGGGGCAAACTGCGCTGAATTGCGCTGTTGCGTTGTTCCGCGACGGCGTATTTGACAAGTATAATGTGAAAGTGCTGGGCACGCCCGTGCAGTCCATTATCGACACCGAGGACCGGGATATTTTCAAGGAGAAGCTGGAGCAGATTGGCGTGCTCTCGGCACGCAGCGTGGCTGTGACAAACATGGCAGACGCGCTGGCGGCGGCCGAGAAAATTGGCTTCCCAATAATTGTGCGGGCGGCGTTTGCGCTGGGTGGCTTGGGTAGCGGCTTCGCCAACAACATGGACGAGTTGCGGGCCTTGGCTCAGAAATCTTTCACAACGTCGGACCAGATTCTGGTGGAAGAGTCGTTGAAGGGCTGGAAGGAAGTGGAGTACGAAGTGGTGCGCGACCAGTATGATAACTGCATCACGGTCTGCAACATGGAGAACTTCGACCCCATCGGTATCCACACCGGGGAGAGCATTGTGGTGGCGCCTTCGCAGACGTTGAGCAACCGTGAGTACCACAAGCTGCGCAGTATCGGCATCAAGACCATTCGTCACCTCGGCATTGTGGGCGAGTGCAACATTCAGTACGCCCTCGACCCCGTATCGGAAGACTACCGCGTGATTGAGGTGAATGCCCGCTTGTCGCGCTCCTCAGCGCTGGCTTCTAAGGCCACGGGCTACCCACTGGCGTTTGTGGCAGCCAAGTTAAGTCTGGGCTACTCGCTGTCAGAGCTGAAAAACAGCGTAACGCAGACGACTTCGGCCTTCTTTGAGCCGGCGCTAGACTACGTGGTAGTGAAGCTGCCACGCTGGGATTTGGGCAAGTTCGAGGGCGTAAACCGGCAGATTGGCTCCGCTATGAAAAGCGTAGGCGAGGTAATGGCCATCGGCAAATCCTTCGAGGAAGCTATTCAGAAAGGCCTACGCATGCTGGATACCGGCAAGCGTGGCTTTGTGGCCAATAGGCCCGAGGATATCGATATTGCTACTATCGACAAGCTGTTGAGCGAGCCAAACGAGGAGCGCATCTTCGCCATCAACCTGGCGTTTGAGGCCGGCTATACCATTGGGCAAGTGCACGATCTGACCAAGATTGACCACTGGTTCTTGCAGCGCCTGCTGACCATTTTCGAGCTGGGCAATCAACTCGCCGCTAAGCGTGGCAACGGCTTGGATGCTCTGGAAACTAGCCTGCTGCGCAACGTGAAGAAAGCTGGTTTCTCGGACCAGCAGATTGCCGTGAAGGTGCTGGGCGAAGGCGACGTGAAAGCCGACGAGCTGCTGGTGCGGGCCCGCCGCAAGGCCCTGGGCGTGCTGCCGGTCATCAAGCAGATTGACACGCTGGCCGCCGAATTCCCGGCGAAAACCAACTACCTCTACAGCACCTACCACGGCACCGAAAACGACCTCGTGCCGGAAACCAATAAGTCGGTGGTGGTGCTGGGCTCGGGCGTGTACCGCATTGGTAGCTCCGTGGAGTTCGACTGGTGCGGCGTAAATGCCGTGCAGACGGCCGCCGAAGAGGGCTACAAAACCATCATCATCAACTACAACCCCGAAACCGTTTCTACGGACTACGACGTATCGGACCGGCTGTACTTCGAGGAACTGAGCTTCGAGCGGGTGATGGACATTCTGGAGTTCGAGCAGCCCAACGGCGTGATTCTGAGCACTGGGGGGCAAATTCCGAACAACCTCGCTACCCGCTTGGCTGATGCCAACGCCCCCATCTTGGGCACGGCTCCGGCCCGCATTGATGAGGCCGAGAACCGCCACAAGTTCAGCAGCATCATGGATGAGCTGGGCATTGGGCAGCCCCGCTGGAAGGAACTGACATCCTTGGAGGCAATGTTCGAGTTTGTGGGCGAGGTAGGTTACCCCGTGCTGATTCGCCCGAGCTACGTGCTGTCGGGAGCGGCCATGAACGTGGTTTCCAACGCGTTTGAAATGGAATCGTTCCTGAAAGCAGCTACCGAAGTAAGCGCCGAATACCCAGTGGTAGTGTCGGAGTTTATCCAAGAAGCCAAGGAAATTGAGCTGGACGCGGTGGCCGACAAAGGCGAAATCGTGAGCTACGCTATTTCCGAGCACGTGGAGTTTGCCGGCGTGCACTCCGGCGACGCTACCATGTACTACCCGCCTCAGCGCGTGTATGTAGGCACAGTGCGCAAGCTCAAAATCATTGCCGAGAAGATTGCTAGGCGCTACGAAATCAGCGGTCCGTTCAACATCCAGTTCCTAGAGAAAAACCGCGAAATTCGGGTGATTGAGTGCAACATCCGCGCCTCTCGCTCCTTCCCGTTCGTGTCGAAAGTATCGGGCAACAACCTAATCAAGAAGGCCACCCAGGTGCTGCTGGGCAAGAAAGTAGAGCGCGACGCGAGCGAGCTGGTCTACGACCTGCCCTTCGTGGGCGTGAAGGCCCCGCAGTTCTCGTTTACTCGCCTGCCTGGCGCCGACCCCGTGTTGCGCGTAGACATGGTGAGCACCGGCGAAGTAGGCTGCCTAGGCGACACAGCCGAGGAAGCCCTGCTAAAATCGATGCTGAGCGTAGGCTACAAGATCCCGCAGAAGTCGGTACTGATTTCCAGCGGCCCCATCATCTCCAAGATAGCGCTGCTGGAATCGGCGCGGCTGCTGGTGCAAAGCGGCTATAGCATCTACGCCACGCAGGGCACGCACCGCTTCTTTGCCGAGCACAACGTGCCCAGCTCGCTCGTCTTCTGGCCCGACGACCACCAGGAGCCCAACGTGCTGACCTATCTGAAGGAGAAGAAAATCGACTTGGTAATTAACATCCCCAAGAACCTCTCGAAGGGCGAGCTGGACAACGACTACAAAATCCGCCGCACCGCCGTGGACTTCGGAGTTGGCTTGCTAACCAACGCCCGCTTGGCCAAAGCCTTCATCCAAGCCTTCTGCACGCTGGAAATGAAGGATTTGAAGATCAAGAGCTGGAACGAGTATAAGGCGATGTAGCATAAGAACGATTATAACAGAACGTCATGCTGAGCTTGCCCATGCCTCCCTTACGCTTCGGAAAGCTCAGCATGACGGTTTTTAACTTTAAAATCACAGGTGCATTATTGAATGAATGGTAGGCAACCTATACAGTAAGGTTTCGTGGGCTTTTATCTTTTTGGTGACTGCCTTTGGCATAGGAGTAATATTATATATAGTCTACGTCAAAACGCCCAGCTTTTTGTCAGTTATCAAAAATGACTTGATTGACAATACCGAGATAATGCAAGCCATAGGAGATGAACAAGGATATCAGGTTTATTTTTCTGGCGATACTGAGACAGAGAGGAAGTTTCACGTAATAATCCACGGTGCATGTGATAATGCTTTTGTGACTGTTAATGGTGTTTATGCAGACAATAAATATTCGATCACAGATACTTTAATCGTTGATTGCAAAGGCGATACATCATACACTCTTTTAAGTAATCGATAAGCTAACACTCAGAAGAAATTCAGCTTACGAATACTCAAAAATTTACATGAAAAACTTCACCTCCTTCGCCGATGCGGGCGACTATAAAGCCCTGTTGCAGCAAGCTCTGGAAATCAAGGCGAATCCTTACGGCTACCAGCACATTGGCAAGAATAAAACCGTCGGTCTGATCTTCTTCAATCCTAGCCTGCGCACCCGCCTCAGCTCTATTAAAGCTGCCTATAACCTCGGCGCGCAAGCCTGGGTGCTCAACGCCGGCGCCGATTCCTGGACGCTGGAAATGGCCGATGGCGCGGTGATGAACGGCGGCACTCAAGAGCACATCAAGGAGGCCATTGCCGTGATGAGCCAGTACTGCGACGTACTGGGCGTGCGAACCTTCCCCACGCTTAAGGACCGCGAGGCCGACTACAGCGAAGAGGTTTTCAATAAGATTCTGAAGTACGCTACCGTGCCCGTTATCAGCCTGGAAAGCGCTACGCTGCACCCGCTCCAGTCATTCGCCGACCTAATTACGGTAGCCGAGCACAAGCAGAAGGAGCGCGTGAAAGTGGTCCTGACCTGGGCTCCGCACGTGCGCGCTCTACCCCAGTGCGTGCCCAACTCCTTCGCCGACTGGTTCTCGGAAATCGATTGGGTTGATTTCGTCATCACCCACCCCGAAGGCTACGAATTAGCCCCCCAGTTTACCAAAGGTGCCCGCATCGAGTATGACCAGAAGAAGGCCCTAGAAGGCGCCGACTTCGTGCAGGCCAAGAACTGGAGCAGCTACCTCGATTACGGCCAAGTCATCAGCAACGACCCGAGCTGGATGATCACGCCTGAGCACCTGGCCGGCACCCACGATGCGAAGTTTCTGCACTGCCTGCCCGTGCGTCGCAACGTGGAAGTGTCAGACGCTGTTCTGGATTCGCCAAATTCGTTGGTAATTCAGGAAGCTGGCAACCGCGTGTTCTCAATGCAAACCGTGCTACACGAGATACTGAAGTAGCCACTCACTGCTGAACTATACACAAAAAAGCCCCCCAGAGTAGTTATGGGGGCTTTTTTATGTAGGTGCTTACCAAAAAAGTTGTTCATAATCATCTATATGATTACTTAGTAGACGACGACCTAGACCAAGCACAACAAGTAAGAGTACAGCATATTACTTGCGATTTTCATTAAATAGTTAAAATAATACCAGGATTGAGTAACTTTATACAAAGCCAGTGCAGCCGTTGGATAAGTCGATTGGATGACAAATGGGGCTTTTAAACTCACCTATCTGGAGCTGTTGGGCTTGAGGCTGTTTATTCAGAGGGGTTGAAATAGAAGGGACGAGCCTGATTCAGTGATCAGAGAAGTAGGTGTCAAATGGCCGAAAACAAGAATTGATGCTTTCTAAGGCGACGGCTGTTGCATCTAACAGGAAAGAAAAAGCATTTATTCTTTAATTTAAGCGCCACATACGCTGATGCCTACTTGCCCTGGCAAAAAATGGTAATAACATTTTTTCACTTTTTTACTCTTTCACATGCACACTGCCGGTTTGGCAAATCGGTAATCTTTCACTCTAACTAGGCCTAAAGCCAACCCCTAAATGAAACAAAAATTTTTACTCTCTCTTGTCTGGTGCTTGCTGCTGGTGACAACCGCGTGGGCTCAAACCCGGACGGTGACCGGTCGGGTAACCGACGCTGACGGGTCAGGCCTGCCCGGCGTAACGGTGCTGGAGCGCGGCACCACCAATGGCGTCAGTACGAGCGCTGATGGCGCTTTCTCGCTCACTGTGCAGCCTAATGCTTTTTTGGTTGTCAGCTCAATCGGCTACAACACCCAAACTATTTCAATAGGCAACCAATCAGAAATTAATGTGCGCTTGGCTACCAATGAAACGGTACTCAATGAAGCCGTAGTAGTGGGTTATGGCAGCCAGTCCAAATCAGAAGTGACCGGCTCCGTAACGCAGCTCAGCAGCAAAGACGTGGAAAACGTGCCGGTAGTAAGCTTTGAGCAAGCTATTCAGGGCCGTACGCCCGGTGTTACCATCAACCAGACCTCCGGTAAACTCGGAGCCGGCGTTCAAATCCGGGTACGGGGAGCCTCGTCGGTAACGGCGTCTAACCAGCCTTTGTATGTGATTGACGGCATTCCCGTAACATCACAGGACGTAGGCACTGATGTTGAGCCTCTGAACCCGTTGGCTGACTTGAACCCCAATGACATTGAGTCAATCACTATTCTGAAAGATGCTGCTTCGGCTGCCATCTACGGCTCGCGGGCTTCGAATGGTGTGGTGCTCGTAACTACCAAAAGCGGCCGCCAGGGCCAAACGAAGGTGAATGTTGGCTATTACGTAGGTACCAGCGAAACCACCAGAAGGCAGAAGTTCCTGAATGCTGCCCAGTACAAAGAGCTGTTCACAGAATCTCTTGGCAACATTGGTATTACTGAGCAGGAGGACTTAGAAGCAGTTTTCGCCGATTTCGGAATGGATCTTAACACTGATGTTGACCAGAATTGGAGTGAAGAGGCTTTCCGCACTGGTAAAGTATCGCAGTATGATGCCAACGTAAGTGGAGGTGATGCCAAAACCCGTTTTTACTTGAGCACGACCTATAACGATCAGACTGGTGTTATCATCGGCAACCGTTTCCGTCGGGGCAGCGCCCGCATCAACCTGGATCACTCGATCACAGAGAAGGTAAAGGTAGGCTTGAACTTGTCGTTGACTCGCTCGGTAAACGATCGTATCCCGAATGACAACGCCTTCACCAATCCAGTGCAGTTGAACGCATTACCGCCGCTTCAACCCAAGATTGACCCCGAAACGGGTGAGCTGAACCAGCGGACTCTTTACACCAACAACTTGGTCGATATATCGCGGGTAACCAACAGAGCTGGTACTTATCGCTCCTTCAGCAACGCTTATCTGTCGTTCAATCCAATCAAGAACCTGACTATCCGCACTGAAGCCGGCGCTGACTTCCTGAACCTGAACGAAGACATATATGCTCCGGCAGGTACATCGAGCGGCGGTAACACCGGGGAAGGCTTTAGCAGCCAAACGCAGGTGTTGAACTACACAACCAACAATACAGCTAACTATCTGCTGACGCTGAACGAAGCCAATACGATTGAAGCCTTAGCTGGATTCTCCTTCCAGCGCTCCGATCTTAAGCAAACTTCTGCGGAAGGACGGGGCTTCCCAAACGATGAGTTTACCAGAATTGCCAGCGCCGCTATCAAGACGGGTGGCTCAAGTTCTTCGCGGGACGAGTTCTCGTTTGTTTCGTTCTTCGGGCGCGTTAACTATGCCTACCAAGGCAAATACTTGCTGTCCGGTAGTGTTCGTCGCGATGGCTCGTCACGCTTCGGTGCCAACAATCAGTATGGCACATTCGGCGCTGGCTCAGTGGGCTGGGTAATTTCGGAAGAAGGCTTCCTGCAAGACAATTCCATCGTTAATTTCCTGAAGCTGCGGGCCAGCTACGGCTTGACTGGTAATGCGGAGATTGGCAACTTCCTCTCCCGCGGCTTGTTCACAGCTCTGCCCTACGCCGACCAGGCTGGTATCCGCCCGAGCACCGTTGTTGGCAACCCTGATCTATCGTGGGAAAGTACGGCTCAAACGGACATCGGCTTAGAGTTCGGTTTCCTCGACAACCGTATTTCTGGTGAAATTGACGTTTATCAGAAAAACACCGATGATTTGCTGCTAGGCCGCCAGTTGCTTTATGTAAACGGCTATAGCACCGTAACCGAAAACGTTGGAAAGCTAGAGAACCGCGGTCTGGAAATTTCCTTGAACACGCGCAACTTCGATAAGGAGTTCAAGTGGAACACCAACTTCAATATTTCCTTCAACCGCAACGAAATCACGGAACTGACGGCCCCTATTCAGAGCGGTCAGCTGGCTAGCGTGCGTGAAGGTGAGCCAATTGGTGTTTTCTGGGGCCGTAAGTACGCGGGCGTAGATCCTGCTAACGGTGATGCCTTATACTACGCCGAGGATGGCTCTACTACCAATGATATTACCGAATCGCCTCTGCAAGTAGTTGGTAACCCAAACCCTGACTACACGGGCGGTATCACCAACACCTTTTCGTTTAAAGGCTTTGATCTGAGCGTCCTGGGTCAGTTTGTATACGGCAACGACATCTACAACTCAGCTGGTATCTACCAATCCGTCAACGGTGACTACTTCGACAACCAGACGATCGACCAATTAGACCGTTGGCAGAACCCAGGTGATATTACCGATGTTCCCCAAGCCCGCTTTGGTGACGCGAATGGAACACAGGCTTCTTCGCGTTGGGTAACAAAAGGCTCATTCCTGCGGGTGAAAAACGTAACCTTCGGTTATACGCTGCCTTCTTCGGTAGCCAAGCTAGGGTTTTTGCAAACTGCCCGCTTGTATGTACAGGCCCAGAACTTAGCCACCATTACCAACTATGATGGCTATGATCCGGAAGTGAATACTGCCGCGTTTGGCCAAGGCAACTACGTGCTGGGTGTTGACTTTTACACCCCGCCGTTGGCCAAAACCTTCCTGGTAGGTATCAATTTAGGCTTTTAATATTCTGACGTAACTTCTGATGAAAACGATATTTTTTCGGTCTGCCGCTTTGCTGGCTCTGGGCTTGAGCCTGGGTCTTAGCTCATGCGATGACAAACTCGATATTGATCCTTCCCAATCGATAGATGCCACTACGGCGCTTGCTAACGAAGCGAATGTAGGAAGCGCGGTAGTTGGGATGTATGCCCAATTGGGTGGCCCAACGCTGTATGGTACCGACCTTATCTTGGTGCCAGAGATAGCAGCTGCTGACAACTACATCCAGTTTCAGGGCAGTTTTGCCAACTATCGGCAATTCGTTCTTAGAACCACAAACTCATCAAACTCCACGGCTGAAACCACTTGGCGTGATGCGTACGAGGCTATCAACACCGCAAACATCATTATTGATGCGCTGCCGGTAGTCACTACGCCTGAGTTGAAGAGCCAGTATGAAGGAGAAGCGCGCTTTGTGCGGGCTATGCTCTACTTCGAACTGGTACGCCTGTATGGCAAGCAGTATGAGCCAGGTGGAGCTAACGCACAACTGGGAGTGCCCATCAACCTGATACCCGTGAAAACCTTACAGCAAGCCTCTGCCACACAGCAGCGGGCTACTGTAGCGCAGGTGTATACTCAGGTTGTTGCTGACCTGACCTCAGCTATTGCTTTACTGCCTGAAGAAAACCCCACCCGGGCTACCACCTTCACTGCTAAGGCTCTCCTGGCTCGCGTGTATTTGCAGCAAAGCAACTTCGCGCAGGCTCGCATTCTGGCAGATGATGTTATCCGGAATAGCGGTAAGACACTGGCCCCAACGCTTTCTTCGGTATTTACGGGTCGTAACACGTCTGAAACGTTACTGGAGATTCAGCAAAACGACCAGAATAACGCCGGTACGGCGAATGCGGGTCTGGCTACTTTGTTTTCCAGCATCGGTCAGCAAGGTCGGGGCGATGTGCGGGTACTGGCTGCCTTTGCTAACCTCTACGGAGCAAATGACGCTCGGGGAACTGCTTCCCTGCTCTACGAAGGCACTGGTACTAACCGGGCCGCTGGGCAACTGCGTACAGGCAAATGGATAGCATTTGGCCAGAACATTCCGCTTATTCGTTTGGCTGAAATGTATTTGATTCGGGCAGAAGCGGCCTTCAGAGCTGGTGATATTCCGGCTGCCCTGGTGGATATAAACCGTGTTCGGACCCGCTCGGGCGCCACTCCGCTTACGGCTCCTGTGTTGTCGTTGGCTACTATTCTGCGGGAGCGGCAACTGGAGTTGGCATTCGAAGGCTTCCGGCTGCATGACTTGAAGCGTACCGGAACCAATATTTTTGTTCCTGCAGCCGGTTCTAGCCCAGCCTCTGAAGTTCCAATTACAAGCGACAGATTGGTGTTGCCAATTCCACTACGTGAGATAAACGTAAGTCCTGGCTTAATACAGAATCCTGGATATTAGTCTGCAAGACATAATGCATTAAAAAGCCCCCCAGAGAATTCTGGGGGGCTTTTTTGTGATACTTAGTAACTATTTATCCGTCAGCAATACTTGGGGGGCATTTTGGCTATTGCCCATGATGATGACCTTGCTATTGGCCGAAGTGGCAATAGCCTGGTTGGCCTTGATAGTTTCGTACCGCAATAGCCGGTCGCTGAGCTCGGCGCTGATAATTTTCTGATAGTCGGCGATGCCTTGGGCTTCAAGGCGTTTTCGCTCGGCTTCCTGACGCTCTTTCTGCAATACGAACTGCATTTTTTGGGCTTCCTGCTCGGCCGAAATCTTGCTTTCAATGCTGCGCTTGACGGGGGCGGGGAGTTGGATATTGCGAATCAGAAGCTGCTCCAGCTGAAGGCCACGCTGCTGGAAGTCATGGTTGATGGTGTTGTAGATGCGGTTTTGAAATTCGTCGCGGCGGGTGGAGTAAAGCGCTACAGCATCGTAATACACGGCATTGTCGCGGATGCGGGTACGCGTAACTGGCCGCACAATGGCATCTTGGTAGTTGGGGCCGATGGTAGAGAGAATATGCGGTGTGCGGGCGGGTACCACGCGGTACAGCACCGTCAGGTCGATGACAACTTCCAGCCCGTCGGCCGTGAGCACCTGAATGGCATCGTCGCCGGCGCGCTGGCCTTCCTCGCGCTGCACCGACATGGTGTAGTTCTGAGTGCGCGTGTCAAACTTGGTCACATTTACTAAAGGGTTCACCACATTCAGGCCACTGGTAAGAATGCGCGGTTGCACCTTGCCAAACAAGGTCTGAACGCCTACCTGCCCGGCCTCAATCTGCACTACGGTACTCACCGCCAAGCCCAGCGCCACCAGTGTCAACCCGGCGAACAGCAGCAAACTGCGAAACCGATGAACGGAATACGATATCTTACTCGCATTGTACCCGACAATAAGTAGCACGAGGCCAACGAAAACCAGGGTCATAGCCGAGCGAGTTGGGTGGAACAGGACACGGTGACGTCGGCGCAAACTGCCCCTCAGCCGCTACCAAAAGATAAGCTTTTGCTGGCGAGTTTGGAAGCGAAAGGACCACGATTTGCCTATTCTAGCTACTCATCCTCATCGTCGTCATCGTGCAGGGCGTCGAAGTCGATTTCCTGCGCCAATTCCAGCGCTTCTTCAATAACAGCATCCATCATCTCCTTGGTATCGGCATCGAGGGTGCGCTCGAAAAGCTGCAAAATCTGCTCGCCCTCGTCGTTCACGTATAGGTTGGTGTAAAGGCGCTCAAACAGTTTGGCGTCGCGGGTAATGACGTTGTCGATGTCGGCCACGGAGCGGGCACTTAGCGCGCGGTGCAGCACATCGAGCACCCGGCGACTTTCTTCGTGGTCGCCCAGGTCGGTGAGCAGCTTCAGCAAGGACATGGCCACGCCCAAGCGCACACGCTCGAACCGAAAAGGCACATCGGCGCGGGTGGCGTGCTCAAAAGTGGCATACGCGGCCGTATCGGGCTCAGTGAGGTAGTAAGCCGCGTCGGCGTCGGTGCGGAAGGCAGCGCGCAACAGTTGTTCGTAGCGGAGAGCACTCATGGTGGTAGTAAAATGTGGAAACAAAGGGGAGTTGAGGCAGACTTGAGTTGGACTCGAAAAAGCCCCCCGGCCGTTAAAGACGTAACCTAAAGGGCGAAAGGTACGATTGAAGAAAAGACGCGGACGTTTTTCAGTCGTCACCTCACCCCAGCCTGCCATTCAGAAGGCTAGGGGCCGGAGCACGATTTCTTCATTCTAACTCTATTATTTTAACCCTACCACTGATGACACATAAGAAAAAATGGCTGCTATTTGCCCCTTCCGGGCTCATGATTATTGGTTTCGGAACCTGCCTGATTCAATGGGCTACCGCTTTGCAGCGCAAACAGGTGCCGACTGGCGAGTGGGTAGCTGCCGGAACAGTAGCACTAGGCGTGTTTAACGCCGGGCTCTGCGTATTTGGCCGCGGTGTGGCCGAAAGTGTACTCTACGAAATTCGGGAGAAAGGCCCGTCGGCTGTCGTGGCCGCTGAGATTCCGCAGGAGTAACCCAGAGTAAGTGACCAGAAAGCCACAGCGTGAGGGCCATTATAGCTCGTCATTCTGTGGCTTTCTGCTGTTAAAAAGAGTACTATAACCCTTTTATTGCGAGCCTGAATCATACTAAAACCAGCCTGTAAAGGATGGCTTTAGCTGAACATTAGCCAAAGAGAACCGTAGGCAAATTGTTGTGTGGCCCCAGCGGGGAAAATAGATATAGGCTATTGTTAATCTGTTGATTACTGATTATTCAATTTGGTATTGTTCCAAATAACCAGGCTGCTCCGGCCTTGTTACACCTCCTGTAAGTGCTTACGGGCAGCCACACCACGGATTGCCTCTCCCGTCCTATAAAACACTGTCCTTTCCATGACAAACGATTCTTTACCCGACCAGTCCGGCGCGGCACCGGACGATGGCTCGAGGCGCAGCTTTATGAAGCAGGCGGGGGGCATTTTGGGCCTAGCTCTAGCGCCGCCCTTCATTAGTCAAGCTGAGCGCCTCACGGCTCTTTCCAAGAAAGTGCAGGGCGTATCCGAAATGCAACTGAAGGTGAACGGTACCGTGCGCACGCTGCGCGCGGAGCCCCGCGTGACTCTGCTCGATGCCCTACGCGAATACCTCGACCTGACCGGCTCTAAAAAAGGCTGCGACCTCGGCCAGTGTGGGGCTTGCACTGTGCTCGTGGATGGTCGCCGCATCAACTCCTGCCTGACTTTGGCGGTAATGAACCAAGGCAAAGAAATTACGACCATCGAAGGCCTAGCCAAAGGCGACGATTTGCACCCCATGCAGGCCGCTTTTATCAAGCATGATGGTTTCCAGTGCGGGTACTGCACCTCTGGCCAGATTATGTCGGGGGTAGCCTGCGTTAATGAAGGCCACGCTACCACGGATGCTCAAACCCGCGAGTGGATGAGCGGCAACCTGTGCCGTTGTGGCGCTTACCCGAATATCGTGGCGGCAGTACGCGAAGTACAACAGAAAGGAGGCGGCAAAGCATGAACAATTTCGCCTATCAGCAGGTCGGGAAGGTCAAGGGCGCCACCGCCATTCTGCGCGAAGACAAGCAAGCGGCTTTCATCGCCGGTGGCACCACGTTGCTAGACCTGATGAAAACCAACATCGAGCAGCATTCGCAGCTCGTTGATATTAATATGCTGCCTTTTAAAGGCATTGAGCAAACTAGTGACGGTCTGCGCATCGGCGCTTTAGAGCGTATGAGCGACGTGGGGGAGAGCAAATTAGTGGTGGAGCAATATCCGGCTATTTCGGAGTCGCTGCTGCTGGCCGCCTCGCCCCAATTGCGCAACATGGCTAGTATAGGGGGCAATTTGTTGCAGCGCACCCGTTGTGGATACTTCCGCGACGTGGCTTTTCCGTGCAACAAGCGCAACCCTGGCTCCGGCTGTCCGGCCCAAAAAGGCGACAACCACAACTTAGCCATTCTGGGGGTCAGCGACAGCTGCATAGCCAATAGCAACCCCGGAGACCTTGCCGTAGCTCTAATAGCGCTCGATGCGGTGCTGACGCTGGAAAATGCCAAGGGCAAGCAGCGCCGGGTACCGCTCACCAACTTCTATCTGCTGCCGGGCGCTACGCCACACAAGGAAAACGTGCTGGAGCCCGGTGAGTTGATTGTAGCCGTAACGGTGCCCACCGCGGCGCATGCCCGCCGCTCTACTTACCTGAAAGTGCGGGAACGGGCTTCCTACGCTTATGCGCTGGCTTCGGCGGCCGTGGGTCTGGATGTGCAAGGGGGGCAAATTCGCTCGGCCCGTGTAGCGTTGGGCGGAGTTGGAGCCCAACCTTGGCGCTCCCCCGAAGCAGAGAAAATACTGACGGGCGCTCCGGCCACGGAAGCTACGTTCCGGGCGGCCGCAGCCGCGGCTTTACAGGGCGCGCAGCCCCGCGAACACAACCAATACAAGGTGGAGCTGGCCAAAAATACTCTTGTGCGTGCCCTGCTTGACCTCACTGCTAAAGCTTAACTCCCGCAGACATGAACGAACCAAATTTCTTTGAGTCGCCCGGTGCGGGGGCAGCGTGGGCCAACCCCTCGACCGGGTAGATGGCCGCGACAAAGTGACGGGCAAAGCACGCTACTCAGCTGAATTCCCGCTGCCCGGCCTCACTTACGGCGTGCTCAAGACCAGTGACATCGCCAAAGGTAAAATCACGAGCATCGATACCACGGCGGCGGCCAAAGAGCCGGGTGTAATAGCGGTGCTCACCCACCTGAATCTGCCGAAACTAGCTCAGACGCCGAACACGCCGGAGGGCAAAAAGGCCATTGGCGCACCTATGGGCTTCATGCCACTTACTGGCGATGAGATTCACTATGCCGGTCAGCCGGTGGCGCTCATCGTGGCTGATACCTTTGAGCGAGCTACACACGCGGCCTCGCTGGTGCGCGTCAGCTACCAAACGGCGCCCACTATTTCTTCTTTCCTCGATCCGAAAGCAGAAATATTTGACCCGTTGAAAGTACAGGATGGCAAGACTCCTGGCCACACCCGTCGGGGCAATCCACAGGCGGCGCTGGCAGCTTCTGCTGTGCAGCTAAAAGCCACTTACAACCACGCTATTAACCACCACAATCCGATGGAGCCGGGCTCGACGACGGCCCATTGGGAAGCTGCTGACCGGCTGACCGTTTATGAATCAACGCAAGGGGTAACGCGCACCCAAACAGCGCTGTCGCAGATGCTGGGCCTACCGCGGGAGCAGGTGCGGGTGGTGACCAAGTACATTGGCGGCGGTTTTGGCTGCAAAGGCTCCTGCTGGCCGCATACGCCGCTCACGGTGCAAGCGGCCAAAGCCGTGGGTCGGCCGGTAAAGCTGGTACTAACGCGTCCGCAGATGTTTACTTCCATGGGGCATCGGGAAGACCAGACCCAAACCCTGACGCTGGGGGCCACGAAGGAGGGCAAGCTCACGGCACTGATTCACGAGAAAACGTCAACCACGTCGCCTTGGGATAACTACGCGGAGCCCAACAGTCGAATTATCAATTTGCTGTATGCGTGCCCCAACTTTGAGGCAACGTATCAGTTGGCCCGCGCCAATGTGATGACCTCCACGTTTACCCGCGCACCAGGCGAGGCGCCCGGTTCGTTTGCCATCGAGTGCTCCATGGATGATCTGGCTTATCAGCTAGGCATCGACCCTATCCAGATTCGGCTGCTTAACTATGCCGATAAGGACCCGACAAACGGTAAGCCGTGGTCGAGTAAGTCGCTGAAGCAGTGCTACGCCCGTGGTGCCGAGCTGTTTGGCTGGAGTAAGCGCAATGCGAAAAACGGCGTTACCCGCGACGGCCGCTACTTGATAGGCATGGGCATGGCCACGGCTAGCTACCCGGTGCATAACTCCCAGGGTACGGCCCGCGTGCGTCTTTACGCCGATGGCCACGCCGTAGTGCAGAGCGGCGCTACCGACCTCGGCACCGGCACCTATACCGTGATGACGCAGGTAGCCGCCGATTCGCTGGGCTTGCCGGTTGATAAGATCCGGTTTGAGCTGGGCGATACGCGTCTGCCGACAGCCCCAAATTCGGGTGGCTCAGTGGCGGCAGGCACGGTGTCCTCGTCGATTTATATGGCGGCGCAGGATGTGTGGCAAAAGCTGACCAAGCTGGCTATTCAGGATAAAAGGTCGCCGCTGTTTCGGGCTAAGCCGGAAGACGTGATAAATGAAAAAGGCCGTTTAGTGCTCAAAAAGGATACGACCAAGGGCGAAGACTTCGCTGCCCTGATGAAGCGCATTGAGCTAACAGACATCGAAGGTACAGGCAATGGTAAGTACGGCGCCGGCTACGAATCGGGGATGGCAGCTAGTCCCGCCGACTCGGGTCATAAAGATGATACTGCCGGACACTCCATGCACTCTTTCGGAGCCCATTTTTGCGAGGTGCGCGTTGATCCAGAGTTAGGCACGGTGCGCGTGTCGCGGTGGGTGAGTGTGCACGCGGCCGGCCGCATTCTCAACGCCAAAACAGCACGGAGCCAGATTATAGGCGGCAGTATTTTCGGTATTGGCTCTGCTTTGATGGAAAGTACACATCGCGACGACCAATCGGCCCGCTACACCAATGCTACGCTCGCCGATTATCATATACCCGTAAACGCTGATATTCCGGATATGCAGGTCGAGTTTATAGAGGAACACGACCCTTATATTAACGCAATGGGCGTGAAGGGCATTGGCGAAATTTCCATGGTAGGCGTGGCTGCTGCCGTAGCCAACGCGGTATTCCATGCCACGGGCAAGCGAGTGCGCGACCTGCCTATCACGCCGGATAAGATTCTGGGCGCTGGCGTCAACTCCTAATCAGCGTACATTTTAGTTATACAAAAAAGCCCCCTAGAAGCAGTTCTGGAGGCTTTTTATAGCAGCTTGAAAGCCTGACCTACTCTGTTTCGTCAGGGTTTTGCAGCGGGGAGAGGTTGGCAGCTTCACGGCGTCGCTCCTCGTCGTTTTCCATATCGTTGAGCTCGATATTAAGTGCATCACCAGAAATCTGGATTTCGCGTAGCGACATTGCCAACGACACCAGCAATGCCAGCAAACTCGCGCCAAATATGAACTGACCAGCCTGCACGAAGCCCGCAAACAATAGAAACATACACAGCACGCAGCCAAACATACTGGCAATACCCACCGCCTGCATATTGCGCACAATCACGAGACGCTGGCGCAGGTTCTGAATCTGAAGCATCAGATGAGAGCTATGCGTGGTCTGATACTGCGATTTGAGGGTGCGCACGCGGTTGGCCAGCGCCATAAAGCGGTTGGTGTAAGCCAACAGCAGTAGCGATAAGGCCGGAAAGAGTAAAGCCGGTGTGGTAAGCGTGATTTCCATAGCAAAAAGTCAGAGCAGATATCTGGTAGTGGCGCTAGCTGTCCTACAACACCTTCACCACGAGTTGCGAAGCGTGCTCGGGCGAATGATAGAGACGGTGCGTGGCTTTCTGAAAATCTTCCTCCTTTGCTTCGTAAATATTGGGGACGAAGGTCTGCGGATTACGGTCAACGAGCGGAAACCAAGAGCTTTGCACCTGCACCATCAGGCGATGGCCTTTGCGGAAGGTGTGGCACAAGTCCTGCAGGGCAAAGGGAACCGCAGTCACCTGGTTGGGCGTGAAGGCTTTTGGTTGAGAAAAGCTCTCACGAAAACGGCCACGCATTACCTCAGAGCGCACTAATTGCTGGTAGCCAGCAAGTTTGACATTGGGTAAATTACGTGGATTGTCGGGCGTGTCGTTGGGATAAACGTCGATGATTTTGACAATCCAATCAGCATCGGTGCCGGTGGTGGCTACTTGCAAAAGGGCTTGGATGGGGCCAGCAAGAGTCAGATCTTCCGTAAGTACGTCGGTTTGGTAGGTGAGCACATCAGGGCGGCGGCTGGCGAAACGCTGGTCGTCGGTCATGTACTCGCGCGTCATGCCGGTGGCGGTAGCTTCGGTGAAGGGCACAGGCTTGGCAGGGTCGCTGAGGTATTCGTCAAAAAGCCCCCCAGGTGCAGTAGTGGTAGGTTTGTTGAATGAAATTTGCCCCCCAGGCTGGAAAAATAAGGTGCGCTCCTGCGCCTGTTTGGGTGGCCAGGCATCGAAGGTGCGCCAGCGGTTGGTGCCACTCTCGAAGATGTAGGCTTCGGGCAATTTCGGGTCAGTTGGCTTCTCGGCCTTTAGATGCGCGCGAAAAAATGGCGCCTCAATGCTATCCTGATAGAAGAGCGACGGCGATGCACCGTAGGCCACATTACCCACCATTTCGCCAGTGCCCCGCGCCCAGCCACCGTGTACCCACGGCCCCATCACGATGCGATTGGAAAGTTTAGGGTTCTGGTTTTCGATGGTTTTATAAGTTTGCAGCGCACCAAAGAGGTTTTCAGCATCATTGAAGCCGCCTACAGTGAGCACGGCCGTTTTTGGGTTCAGGTCTTTCAGATGCGGGCGCAGATTGCGTGCTTGCCAGAACTCATCGTAGTTGGGGTGCGCCATCAGGTCGTTCCAGAAGGCGACATTATTCTTGAAATAGCGCTCATTGGCATTTTTGAGCGGACCCAAACGCAGGAAAAAGTCGTAGCCATCGGGGGTGCCGTGCTGGAACGAGGGGTTGCGGTTGGGCGTGGGCTGGGGGCGAGGCTGACCGAAGCTAGCCAGGAAGTTAAATGCGTGGGGCAGGAAGAAAGCGCCGTTGTGGTGAAAGTCGTCCCAAAACCAGTCCGCAATAGGCGCCTGCGGGGAAGAGGCTTTGAGCGCCGGGTGACGGCTAGTGAGGCCCACCGACGTGTAGAAGCCCGGATACGAAATGCCCCACTGACCTACGCGACCATTGTTGCGGGGGCCTTTTTTGACCAGCCACTCAATAGTATCGAACGTGTCAGTGCCTTCGTCAATGTCCTGTTTACCGCGTGGTTTATCCTTGGCTGGGCGCATGTTCACAAACTCACCCTCCGACATATAAGCCCCCCGCACGTCCTGATACACGAAAATGTAGCCCTCACGCATCATCGTGGGCGATGGGCCCAGCGCTGTTTTATACGTGTCGGGGCCATAAGGGCCGGCCGAGTACGGCGTGCGGTTCATGAGCACCGGGTAGCGCTTGGTGGCCGCATCGGTGGGAGCATAGATGATAGTGTGCAGCTTGTGGCCGTCACGCATGGGTACTAGCTGCTCCGTTTTGGTGTAATGCTGGCGCACGTACACCGAGTCAGCATTGATTTTCTGACCGTATGCGGTGGTGCTGGTGAGCAGCACGGCGGTAGTCAGTAGGCGAAAAAATAACGGTAGCTTCATCGGCGGAGGAAAAAGTGGACAGTCGGCAGAAAGAATACGACGAAAGTAACAGAGATTCGCGCACTGCTACCAGCGGAATAGTACCTTGCCTTGAAAGTAGCGCGCTAGGTTTGGCTCTGCCTAAGAGTTGAGCCGTCGGGCCGAGTGGTGCTAGACGTTGTGTTACGTGTCCTTTTTTTTATTCCAGCGCTGGCTGGTCATTTCTACTCTATGATGAAACCTGCTACCTGGCGGCCTCATTTCTGCGCTGGCTCCTTCCAAAACCTGCTTTTACTGTTGCTGCTACCGTTTTGGAGCCTGACTTCAACCCAGGCCCAAACGACTTCGCCTGCTCCAGCCGCGGGCACTCTGCTTACGCCTTCCCAGTTTCTGGGCTATCCGCTGGGGGGCAATTTTACGCCCCACTCGGAGCTGCTGCGCTACGTCGACCACGTGGTGCAGAACTCCGGCGGTCGGATGCGCTTGCAGCCCTACGGTCGGACTTATGAAAATCGGCCATTGGAAGTTGTGCAAATCGCTTCGCCCGAAAATCTGAGCCGCTTGGACGAAATTCGGCGCAACAATCTGCGGCGAGCTGGCTTGGAAAGCGGTGCAGCGAAGGCCTCTGACCCAGCCATCGTGTGGCTGAGCTATAATATTCACGGTAACGAAGCCGTGTCGTCGGAGGCCATGATGCAAGTGCTTTACGACCTGGCCAACCCCCAAAACCAGCAGACGCAACAGTGGCTACAGAACACAGTGGTACTCTTAGATCCGTGCGTGAACCCCGACGGACGAGAGCGGTATGCGCAGTGGTACAACCGCGTGCGCAACCGCACGCCGAATGCTTCGCCTTATGCCTGGGAGCACCACGAGCCTTGGCCTGGGGGGCGTTTTAACCACTATTACTTCGATTTGAACCGCGACTGGGCTTGGCAAACGCAGCAAGAAAGCCAGCAGCGGGTGGCATTGTATAGTCAGTGGCTGCCCCAAGTGCACGCCGACTTTCACGAGATGGGCGTAGATAACCCGTATTACTTTTCGCCCGCGGCTAAGCCTTTTCACGCCGACATCACGCCTTTTCAGCGGGAGTTTCAGAATACAATTGGCGAGTACAACCGCAAGGTGTTCGACCAAAACAACTGGCTCTACTTCACCCGCGAAACCTACGACCTGTTCTACCCTAGCTACGGCGACACGTATCCGTCGTTCAATGGCGCTATAGGTATGACCTATGAGCAAGGCGGCTCGGGCCGGGCCGGAGTCCAGATCCTGAAATCTGATGGCGACACCCTCACGCTCGGTCAGCGGATTTCGCACCATCATGCCGCCAGCTTGGCTACTATCCAAGCCACGGCCGAGCGCCACGACCCGTTGGTGCGGGAGTTTGAGAAGTACTACACTACTGCTCGCACCAAGCCCGGCGGTGACTATAAAACGTACGTGCTGGCCGCCTCCAACGACCCTGGCCAGTTAGAAACCCTCCGCAAATACCTCGAACGCCAGCAGATTAGCTATGGCTATGCGCCGCGTAAAATGCGCACGAAGGGCTTCAACTTTGCCAGCGGCAAAAACGAATCGGTGGAAATTCAACCCCGCGACCTCGTGATAAGCATGTACCAGCCCAAGTCAACGCTGGTGAAAGTGCTGTTCGAGCCCAAACCAGCGCTGGAGGATTCCTTGACTTACGACATCACCGCCTGGGCTTTGCCCTATGCCTACGGTTTGCAGGCCTACGCGCTGAAAGAGCAGCTAAAGGGCAGCGAGCCGTCGACTGCCAAAACTCCAGCAACACCAGTTCGCAACGCAGCGACTACTGGAACTCCATACGCCTACGTGGCGCGCTGGACCAACATCCAGGATCTTCGTTTCCTAAGTCAGCTGTTGCAGAAAAAGGTGAAAGTGCGGGTAGCGGAACTGCCTTTTGAAGCGGAAGGGCAAAAGTATCAGGCGGGTACACTGGTGATTACCCGCACCGGCAACGAAAATATGGGGCCGCGCTTCGACCAAATTGTGCGCGCGCAAGCCGACTCGATGGGGGTGATGGTGCAAGCCGTACGCTCGGGCTTCTCTACTACGGGGGCTGATTTTGGGTCTAACTCGGTGCGCTACGTGAAGCAGCCCACGGTGGGCCTGGTGGCGGGTGAAGGTATTTCGCCAACCGCGTTTGGTGAAATCTGGCACTTCTTTGAACAGCAAATTGGCTACCCCGTTACTGTAATAGGCACGGACTACCTGAGTAGCATTCCGCTGCAAAAGTTTGACGTGCTCATTTTGCCTGATGGCAACTACGCCGACATCTATCCTGAAAAGAGCCTCGAAAATCTGAAAGTCTGGGTGCGAGCCGGCGGCAAGCTCATTGCGATGGAAGGTGCCGCCGCTTATCTCGCCAACCGCAAAGATTTTCTGCTGAAAACGAAGCCAACCGACACCGCTGCTGCTAAAAAAGCGGCTCCGTACGCGCCCCTACGGCGCTACGCCGATGCCGAGCGCCGGCAAATAGAGGAGCGCGTGCAGGGCAGCGTGTACCGGGTGCAACTCGATAATACCCACCCGCTGGCCTTCGGCTACGGCTCCACCTACTACGCGTTGGTGCGCGATACGCTGAACTACCGCTTTTTGGGCGATGGTGGCTGGAACGTGGGTATTCTCAAAAAAGATGGCTCCGCAGCGGGCTTCACGGGGCGTCGGGCCCGCCAGAAGCTTACCGATACATTCGTGCTGGGTACTCAGGAAATGGGCCGAGGCCAAGTGGTTTACTTAGCCGATAATCCACTGTTTCGTGGGTTTTGGCAGGGAGGCAAGCTGCTATTTGGCAATGCCTTGTTTTTTGTTGGCCAATAGTCTAAAAGCTACTAATTGATACACAAAAAAGCCCCCAGAAGTTCTGGGGGGCTTTTTAATGCACAAAAATTAAATAAGACTAATCAACAACGTCTTCTACTTTGTTGCCGACTTTGTTAGCGCCTTTCTTCACGGCTTTGCCGGTTTTCTTGGCGCCTTTCTCAACGGCTTTGCCAGTTTTTTTGCCAGCGCGCTTTACGTCCTGAGTCGTGTTGTAACGCTTCTGACCAACTTCGGTGCGGCCGGTGCGGGTAGTGGTTTCTGACTTTACGGTACCATTGTCACGCACGTCAACTTCCGTTTTGGTGGTGTTGCCGGTAGCTTCGTTGCCAGTAGTAGTGGTAGTAGTCTGCGCGAAGGCAGCGGTAGAGAAAGCTGTTGCGAAGAACAGCAAAAGAGCCTTTTTCATAACGAATTTAATAGTTGAGGGAGAAGACAACTGTGTCTTACGGGGCCTTATACGGCAGGCCTGCAAATAAGGCTGTCCTATTTTCCTCTTTCTTTCGGTTGAGCTACAACTTGGGCTCCGGTGGCAGCAGCAATGAGCTGTCACCGTAGCTCAAAAACCGATAGTTGTGCGCTAATGCGTGGTCGTAAACTTGCCGCCAATCGGGGCCGATAAGTGCCGCTACAAGTAGCAAAAGCGTACTTTCTGGTTGATGGAAGTTAGTTACCAAGCCATTTACTACCCGAAACTGATAGCCCGGCGCAATAAGCAATTGGGTGGTAGCCCGCAGAAAGGAGGTACCCGTGCTTTCCAGATGCTGAAGCAGCTTTTCTAACGCCTCCGCGAAAGAAACGGCGGTTGCTTCCTCATAAGGCTGCCACTGCGCAACGTGCAACTCAGTAGCTGACGCGTCGGCCGATTGATTAGCCAGCTTCGCGCCCAGCCAATACATGCTTTCTAGTGTGCGCAAACTGGTAGTACCCACCGCTATAATAGGTTGAGGCGCATGTGACAGCAACTGCCTGAGCACGGCTGCTTCTACCACAAAATGCTCGCCGTGCATGGCGTGGCCGGCCATTAGCTCTGCCTTCACCGGTTGAAAGGTACCTGCGCCCACATGCAGCGTTACGCGCGCCGTTTGAAAGCCGCGCGCAGTCAGGTCGGATAGAACAGAGTCGGAGAAGTGCAGGCCGGCCGTCGGAGCGGCTACAGCGCCCTCGTTCGCCGCATATACCGTCTGGTAGCGCACGGCGTCCACATCAGTGTCCTCCCGGTTGAGGTAGGGCGGCAGGGGCAGATGTCCGGCGTAGCGCAATACTTCTGCGAAAGGCAACGCGGCTGGCTCCCAACTAAACTGTATAAGCGAATAGCCTTCGGCGGCCTCCACGCGCTCGGCCGTAAGCATAGCCGATTGCTTACCGGCCGTAAAAGCCAGCTGTACGGGGCCACTTTTCCAACGTTTGCCATTGCCGACCAAGCATTTCCAGATGCAACTGCCGGTTTGCTGCATGGCCGGCTCCACCGCCCGGTGGGGCGCTACGGGCTCCAGGCAAAATAACTCTACGATGCCGCCCGTAGGTTTTTGGCAAAACAGCCGCGCCCGTACCACTTTCGTGTCGTTGAAGACTAAGAGGGCGCCAGGGGGCAATTGTGAGGGTAAGTCGTGGAAGCGTTGATCGGAAATTTGCCCCCCACGATACACCAGCAGCCGTGATTGGTCGCGGTTGGGCAAGGGCTCCGGCGCGATGCGGCCAGGGGGCAAATCGTAAGTAAAATCCTGAATAGAAAGCTGACGAGGATCGGAGTAGGCAGACATGGCGGCAAAGGTAAGCAGGCCGTCGGCGGTGGGCGCAAAAGTCAGCCGCCCCAACAGAAGTGCTAATGCGCTACGTTGGGGCGGCTTGTTCTCTAAGCTCACAACAAGCTAATCGGCTCGTTGGAAAAACATCATATGCTGCTGGGGCAGGCTTTCTACACTTTCAATAAACTCAAGCCCCACAGCCGCCATTTCTTTGCGCGCCTGTTCTACACTCATTTTGTGAATACGCTTGATGGGCACATTCACGTCTTCGGCGCGATACTCTACCAGCGCCAGCCGCCCGGTAGGCGTGAGGCTCTTCCGAATAGCCGTCATCATTTCGCGTGGGTGGTCAAATTCGTGGTAAGCATCCACGATGAGCACCAAATCAACGCTATTGGGCGGCAAATTGGGGTTTTGCTTCGTGCCTAGCACGGGCTCCACGTTCGACACTTTGTTGCGGGCCTTATTTTCCTTCAGGTAAGCAATCATCTCAGGTTGAATATCAACGGCGAGTACTTTGCCCTGTGGCACCAACTGGCTCATCTGAAAGGTGAAATAACCCGTGCCCGCCCCGATGTCGGCCACTACATCGGTGGGCTTCAGCTTGAGCTCGCGCAACAAAATGTCGGTGCCTTCTTCTTGCCGCCGATCATCGCGCTCCAGCCAGCCCGCGCCCTCATGGCCCATTACGTGCGCAATTTGGCGACCCATATAATACTTGCCGATGCCGTTAGGATCGGTGGGGGGCTTTATTTGGTAGCCGCTGGTGTCGCGCGAAACACTGAGGCGCTGCTCCGTTTCGAGCGGGAAACGGCTTTCGGTGGGAGGCTGCGTGCAGGAAGTGGTCTGAATTAGCAGCGCGGCTGGCAATACAACCCACGAAAAAAACAGCGAAACGATATGCATAGAAAACAAACAGGGATGCTACGGATGAGCTAACAGCCAATAGGCCCGAAGCGTTCGGAAAATGACTTCGACCGCATATTGATGCTCCGCTACACGGGTAACTAAATAGTATAACGTCGGCTAATTCAGAAAAAATATATTCAAAACGACGATTTTATCCACCCCTTTCTACCTTTGGTCCGTACAAAACATCGTTTCTGTTTCTTTTAACCACATTTCACGCTCTATGAAACACTTATCCGGACTCTGGCACAAGCTAACGATGGTTGTAGCCGTAACCGCCGCTTTGAGCAGCTGTAATCGCGCCGAATACGCTATGCTGCCCAAAACAACATCGTATCATGGCACTGCACAGCGCGCCGTAACGGTAGCCCCGGCCACGGAGACTGTTGCCGTAACCGAAGCTGCTCCCGTTGCCGAAGCCCCCGCAGCAGTTTCAGAAGAAGTAGCTATTGCTCGCCCAGTTGAAGCACCTGCCGCCGCTGTAGCCACAACAGAAGCTCCTGCTACTCAGGTAGTAGCTGTTGCGCCCGCAAAGGCTGCCGTAGCTCCCAAGCTGAACCTGATGCAGAAAGCCCTTGTGCAAAAAGTTGTTGCTAAAGCTGATAAAATGGCCGGTAAGATGGCTTTCAAGCAACGTTCGGAAGTAGCTTCTGCCGATGATACGACGGCGCTCAATAGTAACATCCGGAATGGTCTCATTCTGTTGCTGGTTGGTCTGCTAGTGTCATTATTCACTGGTATCAGCGGCATTTTTGGCGTGTTGGGAGGTATCATCTCCATCATTGGTATTGTCTTGATCATCCTTGGCTTGCTCGATTCGTTGTAAGCCAATTGCAGTATTGCTTCAATCACAAAAAAGCCCCCAAAAAGATTCTGGGGGGCTTTTTTGTGATTGAAGCAATCGAAACTACATTGGGTCCACGTCGGCTACGATGCGGGCCTGCTTAAATTCCTTTTGGTCTTTCACCACGTGTATAGCTGCCAAAACATCCGCCTTAGCTTGCTTTAATACGGTGTGTTCGCGGTCAATCTTTACCGTGATTTCCTGTAAATAGAAGTTGCGAATACGGAAAATATAGGGCGCTTCAGGCCCCAAAACAGCTTCCCGGCCTAACCTTTCAACCAACTCTTGGGTGAGGAGAATGGCCGCTTGTTCTGCCAGCAGTTGATCTACGTGCTTCACCGTAAGCCGAATTACACGCATGAACGGCGGAAAGCCGTACTCGCGGCGCTGCCCGATTTCGTACTCGTAAAATTCGAGGTAGTCGTTGCGGATTACTTTGTCGAAAATAACCTGCGTTGGGTCGGCGGTCTGAATAATGACTTTGCCCTTTTTGCCCTTGCGCCCGGCCCGGCCGCTCACCTGCACAAACATCTGGAATGCCCGCTCGTGCGCCCGAAAATCGGGGTAGTGAATTATGCTGTCGGCATTGATAATGCCCACCAGACTCACGTTAGCGAAGTCCAGACCCTTAGTTACCATCTGAGTGCCCACCAGCACGTTCGTTACTTGGTTCTCAAAGTCCGCAATGATTTGCTGATAGGAGTTCTTGGCGCGCGTCGTGTCCAGGTCCATGCGCTGCACGTTTGCGGCCGGCAGCATGATTTTGAGGTCGTCCTCTATTTTTTCGGTGCCGAAACCTACAGTTTTAAGAGCGCGAGATCCGCACGCGGGGCATTCTACGGGCATGCGGTCATTGTAGCCGCAATAATGGCAGCGTAGCTCGTGGCTGTGCTTGTGGTAGCTTAGGCTCACAGCGCAGTTCTTACACTTCGGAATCCAGCCGCAGTCGAGGCAGTTGATGAATGGGGAGTAGCCGCGGCGGTTCTGAAACAGAATTACCTGTTCTTTCAAGCCCAGCTTGCGCTCAATTTCACTGAGCAGTTCGGGCGTGAAGTGGTTGTGCATCTTCTTCGCCTCGCGCTGCTTGCGCGTATCCACCAGCTCTATTTCAGGTAAACCAGCTTCGCCGAAGCGCTTGGTGAGCTGCACCAAGCCCCAGCGGCCGGCTCGCGTCTGGTAATACGTTTCGACGGCCGGCGTGGCAGAACCCAGTAGCGTTTTTGCCCCCTGAAAGTTGGCCATCATCAGAGCCACTTCGCGGGCGTTGTAACGCGGGGCCGGCTCGTACTGCTTGTAGCTCGACTCGTGCTCCTCGTCCACGATAATGAGCGCCAAGTTATCGAACGGCAAGAATACCGCTGAGCGCACGCCCACCACCACCTGAAACCGCCCCGAAAGCACCCCATTCCACACTTCCACCCGCTCGTTATCCGAGAATTTAGAGTGATACACGCCCAAGCGCGTCCCAAATACACGCATCAGACGGGTCACTATCTGGGCAGTAAGGGCAATTTCGGGTAGTAGATAAAGCACTTGCCCACCGCCATCTAAGGCGTTGCGGATAAGGTCGATGTAGATCTCCGTTTTGCCTGCCCCTGTTACGCCGTGTAGAAGCACGATGTCGCGCTGGCTGAATTGGGTTAATACCTCGTCGCGAGCAGTTGTTTGAGCTTCACTCAGCGTAAAATGAAGCTTAGCTTCAGGCTCATCATCCAGCGGAAAGCGTGACACAATCACGTCGAACTGCTCCAGTACACCGTTTTTAATAAGCGTGTTCACCGCCGAAGGCGAGAGGTGCGGACTGCTGGTCAGGGCATTCTTCTCCAGCCCTCGATGGTTGGCGTGAATATTTTGGTACACTGGTACGCGCTGCAAATAGCGCATGAGCACGTCGAGCTGCTTGGGCCGGCCGGCCAGTTGGCCAAATAGTGCTTCTAAAGCGCTTTCCTCAATAAAGTGATGCGCCAGCCGAACCTTCTTCACCACTTTCGGGGAGTATTTATCGGCTAGGTGCTCAAACAGAAAGATAATATCCTTCTGCATCAGAGACTTAATCACCTTATGGAAATTGCTATTGCCGAGTAGCTCACCCACTTCAGTAAACGTCATCGACTTGCCGTCTTCGGTGCTCAGCGCTGTCAGAATCTGCTGCTCCTGCTCGGAGATAGGGTATGGGCTGCCATCGGCGATATACGCTGGGTGTAGCTGAATGCGCGACTCGGAGCTGAGCTTAAGCGCAGAAGGTAAGGCCGCGTTGATGACTTCGCCCAGCGTGCACATATAATAGTCAGCCATCCAGCGAAATAGCTTTAGCTGCGGCTGCGTCACGACGGGTGCGTCGTCGATGAATTCGAGAATGTATTTGGCTTGGTACTGAGCCGGCGGGGTTTCGTGTACGGCGGCTACAATGCAGCTAAGCGTTTTTTTGGCTCCAAACTGCACAATTACCCGCCCCCGATCACGACTTCGTCGTTCATCTCGTAGGGCACGCGGTAGGTGTACAGCTTGGGCAGGGGCAGGGGCAGAATCACGTCGGCAAACAGCGTGACGCGGTCGGTAGCCGCCGGCTCCGGCGAAACAAAATCAAAGGTGAGGCTCAACGGAAAGAATAGGCAAAGTCGGAAGGTAAAGATAACAGGAGATGCGGCGCGGACACGCGCTTGCTCCCTTCTATTCGTAAGAATGAGGGAGCAAGCCTGCTTCTTTTAAAGAACAACCACCGGAGGAAAATACCCTAAAGCACTAGCTGCTATCCTTGGCTACAACTGCGCTAATGCCTCAGCCACAGTGTGAACCGGCTGTTGACAGGCCCGGTTAAAACATACATAAAGAGTAGTTTGACCGTCAAGCGCCGTCCGGTGCTGCAACAATGGAAGCTCATCGGTAGGAGTGGGGCTACCAGCTAACACCGCATTGGGCAAAAAGTGCTGACTTAGCTCTTTTCGGATAGCTTCCGCCTTCGGGCCAACGATGGCAATTTCGGCCGCTGGCCGTAGGGAGGCAGCATATAAACATGCCCAATTGGTGAGGTGTTGGGGCTCTTTTATTAGTAAATCCTGCACTTGCGCAAGCATAGTTGTGGCCAACTCGCTTTGGGGGGCTTTTTCTAAGTGCAGGCCCAGCCGGTGTAGGTTATGCGCCATAATTGAGTTCGACGCAGGAATTACATTATCAAATAGCTCCTTTTTGCGAGCAATTAGAGCCTCACCATTGGCATCTGTGTAGAAAAATAAATGCTCTTCTGAGTCAAAGAAATTCTCCTGTACGTAGCCGGTTAATGTCTCCGCCTCGCGCAGCCATTGCACGTCAAAAGTGGCTTCGTACAGATTGATATATGCTTGAATAACCAAGGCGTAATCTTCCAGAAAGCCTACAATAGTAGCTCGGCCAGCCTTATAATTACGCCATAAGCCCGATCCATTCCGCAGCTTCGATTGGATGAAATGGGCATTGCTTAAGGCTAAATCCAGAAAATCGTTGTCGCCAAAAGCGCGGTATGCATCAATGAGTCCGTTAAGCATAAGCGCATTCCAGCCCGTCAGGATTTTGTCATCCGTCCCCGGGCGGACACGTTTTGCGCGCGCTGCCATTATCTTCTTTTTCCAGCCTTTCACTAGCTCCGCGAGCACCTGGGGGGCAATTTCGTGGGCTAACGCAAAATCTTCATTCGATTGGCGGCGGTGCAGAATATTCTGGCCATGCTCCCAATTGCCGGTCGCTGTACAGTTGTAATAGGCAGAAAATAGCAGCTCTTCATCGCCCAAAATGTCGCGCAATTCATCTTTGGTGAATACATAGAACTTGCCTTCCACGCCCTCGCTATCAGCATCCAGGGAAGAGTAGAAACCTCCCTCCGGGCTCGTTAGCTCACGCTGTACAAACTCGACTGTATCGTACACCACCTTACGGTATAATTCGTCTTTGGTCACCAGGTATGCCTCGGCATACAGACTTACAAGCTGCCCATTATCATATAGCATTTTCTCAAAGTGGGGCACTAGCCACTCCTCATCAACGGAATAGCGAGAAAACCCGCCGCCTACCTGATCATAAATACCGCCCCACGCCATTTCACGCAAGGTTCGATTGATTTGATCGAATATACTTTGACCCCCTATCAGATGATGGGCCCGTAACAGGAGGCGCCAGATACTAGGCATCGGAAACTTCGGTGCCCGGTTCATACCACCCCATTCGCGGTCAAATTTGCCCCCCAGGTTGTCTACTAGCAACTCAAATTGCTCGTCCGAAACCGCGGCTGCTGTAGGTCGCAAGCTATACTTGGCCAGGTCGCTGACCTGCAAAATGTTGGCAAACTGCTCGGCTGATTCATCCAATTCTGCCCGATGCTCTCCCTGATACGCTTGACCTATACTGGTAAGCAACTGGGTCCAGTTACGCGGTGGGAAATAGGTGCCGCCATAAAATGGCTTTGCATCAGGATTCAAAAACACATTGAGCGGCCACCCACCTTGCACACCCATCGCATGCACGGCATCCATATATACCTGGTCCACGTCGGGCCGCTCTTCCCGGTCTACTTTAATACACACGAAATACTCATTCATCAGCTCTGCTACGCGCTCGTTTTCAAACGATTCACGCTCCATTACGTGGCACCAATGGCAGGCTGCATAGCCTATGCTTACTAGTATCGGTTTCTGCTCGGCTTTAGCCTTTTGCAATGCCTCCTCACCCCACGGATACCAGTTTACCGGATTATGCGCGTGCTGCAGCAAATAGGGGCTAGTTTCGCGGCTAAGAAGATTAGTATAAGCGGGCGTTTGGGAACTAGACATATTTGATAAGGCAAAATATGATGCTCTCTAATGAAGAAACCCGGCTATTGTAGCCGGGTTTCATTTTACGTTTCAGAAGTTGATTGGTCAGCCGATGTTGTTGGCTTTTTGCGCGGAGGCCTTGCACGGCGCTTCTGTGGTGCTTTAGCAGGTTTCCTCTCCGTTGTAGTAGGCGTTTCCAATGCTGGTGCTTTTGGAACTTCTAGTGCCGACGAGTCAGCTGTGGACGTAATGAGTGTTGGCTGCTCTGCGGTAGGTGGCGCAAGCGTAACAGACGGCTTACGTCGGGCCGGACGAGCAGTTCTTGGCTTGCTTTCCGCTTTTGCTGTTACCGTTTTAGTGGGTTTGCGAGAGGTTTTGGCAGCTTTCACCTGGGCTGCTGTTCGCCGCTTAGGGCGCGCTGATACAGGCGTAGGCGTATCAGCAGCGGGTGTTTCCGCCTCACGTATCTCACCGAATGGTAATTCTTCCCCAGTATCGCCCTGAAGAGATACCTCAACTGTTGTGTCCGTATACTCGGTATTAGTTGGTGAGCTGGAGGAGCTTTCTGCAGCAGCTTCCGCTATATCCGGTTGCTGTGAAGAGTTATCAGCACCCAGGATTTCATCATTCGCTGCGCCAGCCAGTGCCGCTGCCAACTGAGCAGCCTTTTTACGGCCGCTGCGCTTAGCGCCACCCCGCGACCGACGTTTTTTCTTGAATGGGGTGGCTTCTGTTGTCTCAAGTAATGGTTCCTCACTGAGTGCTTCCTCCTGGGTTGGAGCTAGGGCAGCAGGGGAGTAGGAAGCAGCTGGAGCATCTGCCCGAGCAGGAGCATTTGCCAGCTGGGGGGCATTTTCAGTCTCTCCTATGTCAATGCGCTCTTCTTCATCAGCCTCCGGTACGGGAGCCGGACGAGGCTTAAGTGGTGCTGGAAGTGAGTGAATCTGTTTCTGCACCTCCCGAATCTCGGGCCGTACATCTACTTGGTTGCTAAGTCGCTGTAGTCGAGCGAGCGTTGCCTCCAAGAATTGGCGGTGCTCAGGAGCGGCCGGGTACAACGGCCGATGAGCCATTGCCTGGCGCACTGCATCCCATTCCTTCTGGAAGCGCCCAAAGTTGCTATCGAAATATTCGCGCGAGAAATGCTCCCAGATATACTCTTCCGCCACCGCTGAAGGGTGAATCATGTCAGCGGCATAGAACCGATAATCTCGCAAATCATCCGTTAGCAGCTCATACGCTGGAAAATAAGTCACATCAGGCAACAGTTCGCTCAGATAGTGACAAGCTACCCGCAATATCGATTTGCTGACTGCATTCAGTGGCAGCGTGTCCTTTATATGCCGTACGGGACTAACCGTTAGTACGAAGCGCAATTTTGGATTGCGGCGGCGCAACAAAGCATGCGTCTCAGCTATGGCATTAATAATCTCGTCGGGAGTAAGAAGCTCTTTCTCGAATTGGTCAGCAGCTACCTTATGGCAATTGCTCACTATTTCTTGTGTTTCACGCAACCGATAAGCGTAAGCTGTTCCTAGGGTTAAAACAACTACATCGGCCGTTTCGAGAAACTGGCCAGTACGCTGTAATAGCTCTTGAATATGCTGTAGTAGCTCCACAGGGGAGTCTGAGCCTATTGTAGCATGCAGGTCGTAGCTCTGCCAGCGGCCCCGTGCAGGTACCAAGTGCTGTTGCCAATCCGTATCTTCCCCAGCCGCGGCCCGTAACAGTTTGCAGGCCGACAGCGGATTAAAGACTGTACCAAATGGGTTAGTAAGCGACTGTACTTTGTAGTTATTCAGGCGATTCCCCAGTACATCTGAAAAGCAGGAACCTATGGTCAGCACGCGAGCCGCGAGCGATAAGGGGGAAGGATTAGGCGTGAGCGGTATTTCAGTACGAAACATCAGAATAATAAATGACCAGAAATAGGTCAATGGGTAAGCAACCTACTCAACTCTCCTCTTTTAGCCAAAACAGCAGCTTGCCACTTAGCCAGTGCCAGCCCTTTAGTTAGGCAATGCATATGGCATTCAAAATAGTACACCCTTTGACGTAAGGGGTGATAAGTAGTAAGAAAAAAGCCCCCCAACACAGTGCTGGGGGCTTTTTTCTTAATGCGAAGCAGCTTACTCAGCTACAACATTGAAGCGAATCTGATGCTTTACTTCTTTGTGCAGGTTGACAGTAGCAGTGTACTCACCAACTGCTGTCGGCTCCTGATCAAAAGAAATACGCTTGCGATCCACGTCGATGCCTTTGGCTTTCAACGCCTCAGCAAGCTGAAGTGTAGTCACGCGACCGAAGATTTTACCGCTCTCACCTACTTTGGCGCGAATGTCGAAAGCCACTTCACCAATTTGGTTAGCTACGCTTTGAGCTTCGGTTTTGATCTTTTCAGCCTTGTGCGCCGCTTGGCGTACGTTCTCAGCTACAATCTTCTTGTTAGTCTTGTCGGCTAGAATAGCCAATCCCTGCGGGAGCAGGAAGTTGCGACCATATCCAGGCTTTACCGTCACGATGTCGTTCTTGTAGCCCAGATTCTTTACGTCGTCTTTCAGAATTACTTCCATTGTCTGTATAAGAAGTGAGAAAGAAGAAAATAAAGTCAGATTGTCCTGCTGCTGCTAGGCCTCAGCAGGAATTCTAGTCTCTCATTTCTGCCCTTCTCAGGTCTACAATCTATTTCAAAGAGTCGGTTACGTAGGGCATAAGAGCTAGGTGACGGGCTTTCGCCACGGCCTGAGCCACTTTGCGCTGGAATTTCAGGCTAGTGCCTGTGATGCGGCGGGGCAGCACGCGGCCCTGCTCATTTACGAACTTCAATAGGAAGTTCGGGTCTTTGTAGTCCACGTACTTAATACCGTTCTTCTTGAAGCGGCAGTACTTTTTGCGGGTATCCTGCTTGTGGATCTTTTCGTTGGCGAGGCTCATCTTCTTATTATTGGGCAACTGCTTCCGATTGTTTCTGGGCTTTCTGCTGATTCATTTCTCCGTTGCGGCGGCGCTCGTTATACGCTACTGCATGCTTGTCTAGCACCGTAGTCAAAAAACGAATCACACGCTCGTCGCGGCGAAATGCTAGCTCCAGCTGGTCCACTATGTTACCTGAGCCAGAGAATTCTACCAAGTGATAATACCCAGTTGATTTCTTCTGAATTGGGTAAGCAAGCTTTTTGAGGCCCCAGTTTTCAGTGTTGATAATGTCGGCGCCATTTTCCTTAAGCACCTGCGAGAACTTCTCGATCGTCTCTTGCACCTGACCTTCGTTCAGAACGGGCGTCAGGAGAAAGACCGTCTCGTAATTTCTTACTTCCATTAGACGGGATGAAAAAATTTAAGTGAAAAACTAAATTAGGGGGCAAAGGTAGCTAAATTAGAGGATATCTGTATCAAGCGACATGCTTATTTTTCCTCCAAAGTGTAAAATCAACTTCCTGCCAAACAACTATATAGAAGAAGGAAGCACTAATTTTTGCTAAAACATTACTTACCATAAACTAAGTAAAACCTTTCACTGAAAACAGTAGTTGGAGTACTAACTGGCTACGATAATTGCCAAGAGTGCTAGTATATTGGACGTATGTCTGGCTGGTTGAGCTACAACACCTTATTCGGTGTCAAGGTGTTGTGAAGTGGGTTTTTGATGGGTTTTGCTGTGTTTTCCTTTCCCAAAAATTAGAAGTGACGCTTTTGTTTCCTGCGTTTCCCGACCTACATTTGTGGCCTTAAGGCACCCCTGCGTTTCTTTTCCCCAGTGAATTTGTGCTATGGATAGCATCCGACTTCGTACCCTTCCTCATTTCTTTCTTGCTCTGTTTCTGACGTTTGCCTCCGTCGGCCGTGCCTCGGCACAAGACGTTGGCGCCGCCCCGGCCGTGAGTAAAGAAGGAGTAGCTCCCGGGGCTGCAGCTCAGGCTGCGCCCGCTGCCGCCGCAGGCGCTACTACCGGCGACGCCGCCGCAATCGCCGCTGGTGATGCCTTATATAAAGGTAACTGCGCCCAATGTCACGCCATAAATGAAGTGGTGGTAGGTCCCGCACTGAAGGATGTGCATAAGCGCCGCCCAATCTCTTGGCTGATTCCCTGGATTAAGAATTCCAGTAAGATGGTAGCCAGCGGCGATGAATACGCGGTTAAGATCTTTAATCAGTACCAGAAGCAACAGATGCCCAGCTTCGCGCTTACTGATGCTGAAATTACCTCTATCATATCTTATATCGCCGCTGAGAGCGAGAAGCCTTCTCAAGTTACCGCAGGTGGTGCTACTGCCGGAAATGCTGGCCAAGCTGATGGTCAGGATACTGGAGGGGCAGGTGCTGACGCTAGTACTGGGGCGGGTCAATATGTTGATCTACTCTTAATCGTACTAGTAGTAGTCCTAATAGTATTGGTCGTAACACTGGTTATTATCGCCAATATCATGGGCGATGTACTGAAAGGCCGCAAAGACCTGGATGGCCGCGACGTAGAGTTACTTGATCAAAAATTTGACTTCAGCAAAATATACAAGTCCAATCTCGTACGCGGTTTAGCTGTGGGTCTATTTGTACTTGTAGTTCTATATGAGTCGGTTCAAGGTGTAATGGCCATTGGTTTGGATCAGGGCTATCAGCCAACCCAACCTATTGCTTTCTCGCATAAACTACACGCTGGCGAGAACCAGATTAACTGTGCCTATTGCCACACGAGCGTATATAAAAGCAAGAGCGCGAATATTCCTTCGGCTAACATCTGTATGAACTGCCACTCGCAGATTAAAACAGAATCGCCTGAAATCAAGAAGATTTATCGTGCCATCGAGCGCAAGCAGCCTATCCAGTGGGTACGAGTGCACAATCTGCCAGATTTGGCATATTTCAATCACTCTCAGCACACACAAGTAGGTGGGATTGAATGCCAGACTTGCCACGGTCCTATCCAGAATATGGAAGTGGTGTACCAATATTCGCCCCTGACCATGGGCTGGTGCATTAACTGCCACCGTGAGCAACCCCTTAATACTAAAGGCAACGGCTACTACGACAACCTCGTGAAACTACATGATGCTGCCAATCAGGGTGCTGCATTCACTGTTTCGTCGAATGGTGGTACCGAGTGCTCTAAATGCCATTATTGAGTTATTGCATAGCTTAAGCGCTACTACGTTTACTGATAGCATTTAAGTCTTTAAACTCAGAACCTTAAAATAATACGTCTTACTTATAGGTCGAAGCTGAGCTGCTCTCATGCTTTTGGATCTCTAAGAATATAAGTCAAACAAAATGCAAGAGTCGCCTAAATACTGGAAAGGAATCGAAGAGCTAGAGAACTCACCAGAGTTTGCAAAGAATGCTTTCAGCGAATTCGCCGATTTCCTGCCGGTGAGCGAAAAAAATAGCTCTACTGACGCTACTGTTTCCCCCCGTCGTGACTTCTTGAAGCTAATGGGCTTCAGCTTAGCTGCTGCTACTTTAGCTAGCTGTGAGGCTCCCATTCATAAGGCAATTCCTTACCTAAACAAACCAGAAGAGGTTGATCCAGGTATTGCCAACTTTTATGCTTCAACTTATTTTAATGGTTCGGACTATAATAGCGTCTTAGTAAAGACCCGTGAAGGACGGCCAATAAAGTTAGAAGGCAATCCAGAGTCGCCAATCACGCGCGGTGGCCTGTCAGCACGGGCTCAGGCTTCTGTTTTGAGCCTTTACGACAGCGCACGATTACAGCATTTCGCAATCAAAGGCCAGCAAGCCGATAAGGATCGTGTTGACCAAGAGATCCGCAGTAAGCTTGCTGCTACACGGGGCAAAATTGCTATCGTATCACCAACCATCATTAGCCCTTCTACTAAAAGAGCTATTGCTGAATTTGCTTCGCGCTATCCTACCACGGAGCATGTGATGTACGACGCTCAATCGCAGTCGGCGTTAATTCAAGCGAACGGAGGTGTATTACCGTCTTTCGATTTTAGCAAGGCCAATGTGATTGTGAGCTTAGGGGCCGATTTCCTAGGTACTTGGATATCGCCAGTGGAGCATGCTCACCAGTATATCACCAATCGCAAAGTGTCGAGCGACAAAAAAACAATGTCGCGTCATTTCCAGTTTGAGACCAATCTTTCTCTAACTGGCTCCAACGCTGATGTACGTGTGCCACTCAAGCCTTCAGAAATGGGGCAGGCTACATTAGCATTGTATAATGAGGTGGTTGGTGGCGGTGCTGCTTCTACGTATAACAATGCACAATTAAAGAAGGCTGCAGCCGAATTAAAAGCCAACAGAGGACGTAGCTTAGTAGTAGCTGGCTCTAATGATCTAGCTATCCAAACGCTTGTTGCAGCTATTAATCAGTCGTTAGGTAATGTAGGTGCAGCAATAGATACTGCTAACCCTTCGATGGTTCGCCAAGGAGATGATGCTCGCATGCTCCGTCTTGTAAACGAGATGAATGCAGGCAGTGTCGGTGCTGTTATATTCTATCATGCTAATCCTGTTTATGATCATCCATTAGCTGCGAAGGTGAAGTCAGGGATTGCCAAAGTACCTTTGAGCATTTCCTTGAATGACCGCTTAGATGAAACAGGAACCCTTTGCTACTATGCCGCTCCTGATCATCATTATTTAGAGTCATGGAATGACTATGAGCCCAAGCGTGGCTCGTTGAGTTTGGCCCAGCCTACGATTTCGCCATTGTTTGCTACTCGCCAAGCTCAAGATAGTTTACTGACATGGGCTGATAATCCGCAGAGTTACTACAATTTCTTGCGTGCAAACTGGCGGAGTATTCTGGGGGGCAATTTTCAGCAAGGCTGGGATAAAGCCGTTCATGATGGAGTTGCTAGTGGCACACTTATGCCTGCATCTGCTGCTCCAAGTGCCGCTGCAATTGATGCTACTCAAGCTATTAGTTCTATAAGCCGCGCACCCAAAGGTTCAGGTATTGAATTCTCGCTTTACGAGAAAGTGGGTATTGGAAATGGTTTCGAAGCTAATAACCCTTGGCTACAAGAACTTCCTGACCCAATATCGAAAGCCACTTGGGGTAATTATGTGTCCGTGCCACGAGACATGGCTGTGACCAATGAGTGGGAGCAGGGTGATGTGGTTAAGCTTACTGCTAACGGTATATCGATTGAACTTCCTGTTCTTATTCAACCTGGTCAAGCGAAGGGCACCGTTGGTGTCGCTGTAGGATATGGCCGTGAATTAGCTGGCAAAGTGGGGAGCAAAGTGGGAGCTAACGCTTACCCATTAGCAACCGTCCGCGATAATTCATTACAGTATGGTGGTACTGTTACTTTAGAGAAGACAGGTGCAAAGTCACCGATAGCTCAAACACAGACGCACCATACAGTCATGGACCGTAAGCCAGTAGTTCAAGAAGCTACGCTGGCTGACTATATCAAGAACCCGAAAGAAGTAACTGAATACGATAAAATTGCCACTCCTGATGGCCTAGAGAAACCCAATAAGGTTTCTCTGTGGCAAGATTATGAGTACAAGAACCACCACTGGGGTATGGTCATCGACCTAAACTCTTGCATCGGGTGTGGCTCATGCGTGATTGGTTGTCAAGTAGAAAACAACATAGCAGTAGTAGGTAAGCAGGAAGTAATCAATCGTCGTGAGATGCATTGGTTACGTATCGACCGCTACTACAGCTCCGATACTACAAAGGAAGATTTCGCTGAGAAGGGTAAATTAGATACTTACGCAGCTATGGAAGATCCATCGGAAAATCCGAGTGTGATTTTCGAACCAATGCTATGCCAGCACTGCAACCACGCTCCTTGTGAGACTGTTTGCCCAGTACTTGCTACGACTCACAGCAGTGAAGGCTTGAATCAAATGACCTACAATCGTTGTGTGGGTACACGCTATTGCGCTAATAACTGCCCTTACAAGGTGCGGCGCTTTAACTGGTTTTCGTACTATACAAATGAAAAGTTTGAGGCTGTGAACGGACATATGTTCACAGACCTGGGCCGTATGGTCTTGAACCCAGACGTAACTGTACGTGCACGCGGTGTAATGGAGAAATGCAGTTTCTGCGTACAGCGAATCCAACTTGCTAAGCTGGAAGCCAAAAAAGAGCGTCGTCGTCCAGTAGATGGTGAAGTAGTAACGGCTTGCGCCCAATCTTGCCCAACACAAGCTATTATTTTTGGTGACCTACGGGACCCTAATTCTCGGGTTTCGCAGGTGACGCGTCGGGAAGATGGCGAGCGTGGCTTCCATGTACTTGATGCTATAAACGTGCAGCCAAACATCACGTATCTAACTAAGATTCGTAATGTGGAGCCAAGCAAAAAGCTAACAGTTTAGAAACAGCGAAGGGACAAGATATTATAACACTGATATAAGAACCTGTCTCGCCACTTTTTACATTCAATATTATGCAGCACGTATCGCCAGTAAGAGAGCCGCTCGTAACGGGGGGCAAAACTTACCACGACATCACGGAAGACGTGTGCCGCCAGGTGGAAGCTAAGCCAAACATCCGGTGGATGGCAGCCCTGAGCGTAGCGCTCTTTTTTCTAGGCATCTTTTTCTATTCTGTATATCGGACCTTATGGTATGGTATAGGAGAATGGGGCCTGAACAAAACGGTTGGCTGGGCTTGGGACATCACCAACTTCGTATGGTGGGTGGGTATTGGTCATGCTGGCACTTTGATCTCAGCGGTACTGCTGTTGTTCCGTCAGAAATGGCGGAGTTCAATTAACCGTGCAGCTGAAGCCATGACTATCTTCGCTGTAATATGTGCTGCCATGTTCCCGGTTTTGCACATGGGCCGTCCTTGGTTGGCCTATTGGGTATTTCCGTTCCAGAATACGTTTGGCTCACTGTGGGTGAACTTTAATTCCCCACTTTTGTGGGACGTATTTGCAATCTCCACATACTTCTCGGTTTCCTTAGTATTCTGGTACATCGGACTTATTCCTGATTTTGCCACCATTCGGGATCGTGCAAAAGGACCTATTGCTAAGCGTGCATATGCTTTATTAAGCTTCGGTTGGAAAGGATCGGCTAAAGCTTGGTCACGTTATGAGACGGTTTCTCTGATATTGGCTGGTGTTGCAACTCCTCTGGTGCTTTCAGTTCACACTATTGTATCGATGGACTTTGCTACCTCCGTCGTACCTGGTTGGCACACTACCATCTTCCCGCCTTACTTTGTTGCAGGAGCTATCTTCTCGGGCTTTGCAATGGTATTAACCCTAATGCTTATCACGCGGGTTGTATTCAAGCTTGAGGACTACATTACGATAGAACACATTGCTCTCATGAATAAAATCATGATGATCACAGGTTCTATTGTAGGTGTTGCCTATATCACAGAGTTCTTTATTGCCTGGTACTCACAAGTGGAATTTGAGCAATACGCCTTCATTAACCGGGCTACAGGGCCGTATTGGTGGGCATATGCCTCAATGATGACATGCAACGTAATCACACCTCAATTGGTATGGTTTCGTCGCATCCGCTATAGCATTCCGGCCACGTTCATTCTATCCATTATTGTGAACATCGGTATGTGGTTCGAGCGTTTCGTAATTATCGTTACTTCCTTACACCGTGATTACTTGCCCTCTAGCTGGGTAATGTTCTCTCCAACATGGGTTGATATTGGAATATATGTAGGCACATTAGGCTTGTTTTTCACTCTCTTCTTACTGTTTGCTAAATTCTTCCCAGTGGTGAATATGGCTGAGGTGAAGACTATCCTGAAATATGGGGTGGATAATGGTCCAACGTACACCGGTAACCATAATCACGGCCATCAAGTAGCTCCAGCTCATCAACCTGTTGCTCCAGCTCTACCAGCTTCAGCACCCGTAAATTATAATAAGCATGACTAAGCGCTTCGCCCTCGGCATATTCGACGACGAGGACGTGCTACTGCACGCCATCGAGAACATTCGCGCCGCTGGGGTTAAGATCCACGATGTGTTCTCGCCTTACCCTGTTCATGGTATTGATGATGCTCTCGGTATTGAGCGCTCACGCTTACCTATTGCAGCCTTTTTCTTTGGTCTAACGGGATTGTCGTTTGCCCTCTGGATGCAGATTTATATGTTGGGTTTCGACTGGCCAATGATTATTGGTGGCAAACCTCATATAGCCTTACCTGCATTCATTCCTGTAAGCTTTGAAATGACGGTTCTCTTCTGTGCTCATGGCATGGTGATTACCTTTTTCACCATCAGCAAACTATACCCACGTTGGAAAGTGCCAGTAATGGATGTGCGTGCTACTGATGATAAATTTGTAATGGCCATCGAATTGAAAGATGATGCTTCTGAATTGAGCCGCCTAACTCAACTGCTTCGTGAAAACGGTGCAACAGAAGTCAACGAAAAAGAAATGACCCAGAAATAATGACGCACTGGCTGAAATTAAGTCTTCAGGGTTCGACAATGCTCTTTGCTGCTGTATTAGCTACAAGCTGCAACCGTGCTGATGTTCCGGCTATTCAATACGCCCCCGAAATGTATGAGCCGATTCCTTATGAGGCGCTCAAGCAGACAAATGTTAATGTAATTAACCCGATGGGTACTAACGAACGTGTTCCAGTAGTAGGAACTGTTCCATTAGGTAAACTAGATTATTATACTCATATCCCTAAGGATAGTGTAGGAATTGCAGAACGCACATTACGCAATCCTTACGCTTATTCAAAAGCTAACTTAGAAGAGGGCAAGGCCCTATATACCAGAGTTTGCTCTCATTGCCACGGGGAAGATGGAAAAGGTCAAGGCCCTGTAGGCATAAAGTTTAAAGGCGTTCCGGATTACTCAGCAGGCGCTTACAAAACTATGAATGACGGGCATATCTATCATGTCATTCAATGGGGACGTAATCGCATGATGCCCCATGGATCTATCGTAAACCCAGAAGAGCGCTGGAAAATTGCTATGTATGTCCGTGTGCTACAACAAGGTGAAGGCCCTGATGGCTTAGCTAAGCTAGTAAACGTTAGCAAGGATTCAACCGAAATGACGGATCGTGCTAATCAAAGTCCAATAGAAGAAGCTCAGGCTGATAAAGCATCAGAGACTCCAGGGCAAGGTGGTACGGAGGCTAGAAACGGAACGTCGAACTAATAATTATGGCAACTCTGACGCATCAAGACAGTGTTACGACTGAACATTTACAACTTCCGTCTAGCACTCGTAAAAAGTTCATTACAATAATAGCGGTAGGAATTATCCTGTTGATCATAGGGGCTGTATTAGCTGCCTTGGGGATAGGAGAGGAGCATGCTGCTACGGCTGGTCATGAAGTTGGCACTGGAGCAGGAGCTTCTGCAGAACACCATGAAGGCAGCCCTACTTGGGTTAAGCGGATTCTTGTAAGTCTTTGGCATAGCAATGTTTACTTCATTGGTATTGCTGTAATTGGTACGTTCTTCGTGGCCCTACAGTACGTCGCTTACGCTGGCTGGTCAGTCTTAGTCAAGCGTATTTCGGAGGCATTAAGTGCTTGGTTACTGCCAGGTGCTATAATCATGCTTATCGTGTTCTTCGTAGGACGCCATGATCTATTTCACTGGACCCATGATGGCATTATGACTCCCGGTCATGAAAACTATGATGCGATAGTTGCTGGTAAAAGCGGTTTCTTAAATCTGCCATTCTACGTTATTAGAATGGTTATTTACCTAGGGATCTGGTGGTTCTTCTCGGAAAAGTTAAGAAAGCTTTCACTTGAAGAAGATCTCAACGGCGGAACTGAGTATTTTCATAAGAGCATCAATGTAGGAGCCCTTTTCCTAGTTCTTTTTGCTGTTTCATCATCAATGGCGGCATGGGATTGGGTTATGTCAATTGACGTACACTGGTTCAGTACGATGTTTGGTTGGTATGTATTCGCCAGCTGGTGGGTGTCTGGCTTAGCAGCTGTAACCCTCACTGCTATTTATCTTAAGCAAGCAGGCTACCTACGATTCTTAAATGCTAACCATCTGCACGATCTTGGTAAGTTCATGTTTGGCTTCAGTATTTTCTGGACATACATCTGGTTCTCACAGTTCATGTTGATCTGGTATGCCAACCTTCCTGAAGAGGCTGTTTATTTTAATCAGCGCTTGGGAGGCTTTAATGGTCATTACACTTGGATCTTCTATTTCAATTTGGTCATCAATTTCGCTTTCCCATTTCTCGTGATGATGACACGGGATGCTAAGCGTCAGATGATCATGCTAAAAATTGTGTGTATTGCTATTCTAATAGGTCACTGGTTCGATTTCTATTTGATGATCATGCCTGCAACCATGAAAGGTGAAAGTGGGTTTGTAATTGAGATTGGTATTGCACTGATCTTTTTGGGCTCTTTCCTGTTGTTGTTTACAAAGCGTCTGTCTCAGGCGTCATTGGTGCCCGTGAATCATCCCTTTCTTGACGAAAGCGTGCATCATACAACCTAAAATTGATTTGAGTATTGGGTGGCCTAGCATTCTAACTAGCTAGTAACGCTATCTACATGCTCATAATCGCTGTATTCACATCTATCCCTAGATAATGATTGCTCTTGGTATCCTGCTGGTATTGGTGCTACTTCTGGTCGTGTTCGGCTTGTTGTTCCGCCTCCAGATCCTTACTTCCATCTTTTCTGGTAGCTTGACTCGTGAAATCGGGATGAGCAACCGAGTCAATGCTATCCTTATGATCATCTTCATGGTGGTTGGTGGAGGAGCATTCGCTTGGTCATTCATCGACAACTACGATAAGATGAATCCTCCTATTGCATCTATTCATGGATACGCAGTAGAGAATATGTTCTGGACTACAATGATCATTTTGGGTGTAGCATTTGCTCTCACCCATCTTATGCTGTTCATCTTCTCTTATCGTTATCAACATAAGGATGGACGTAGAGCTTTCTTCTTTTCTCATAACAACAAGATTGAGATAATCTGGACGTTGATCCCAGCAATCGTGATGGCAAGCTTGGTGTTTGCAGGCTGGAAAGAGTGGACCAAGATCACAGGGCCAGCTCCGAAGGACTCTATCGTTTTGGAAGTAATGGGTAAGCAATTCAACTGGCTGGTTCGTTATCCCGGTCGCGACCAAAAATTAGGTGTAGTTAACTACCGCTTAATTGATGCTACCAACGAATTCGGATTTGATCTGAATGACAATAATGCCATGGATGATTTCACTGTTAATGAAATCCATGTACCCAAAGGACATCCCGTATTGCTCAAGATTCGCTCACGCGATGTACTACATGGCGTTTACATGCCAAACTTCAGGGTTCAGATGTACGCTGTGCCAGGTATGCCAACCAAGTTCTGGTTTACGCCTACTAAAACTACTGACGAAATGCGCGCTCAGTTAGGTAACCCAAAGTTTAATTATGAGTTAGCATGCTCCCAGATTTGCGGACGTGGTCACTTCGCTATGAAGGCAATAATAGTTGTAGATGAACCGGACGATTACGTAGCCTGGTTTGCTCAACAGAAATCGTTTTCAGAACAAAACCCTGATGTTTTGGCTAGTTTCAAACAGAAGTCTGACAAATTGGTTAAAACTAAGAATGCTGATGCGGCCGCTGTCTTAACTCCGGCTAACAAAGCTTCGCTCTAACTTACCTTATAACGCACGCTCAACTGTATGGCTGCTAATATTCCCACCAACGCTCCCGTGCATGGAACGCCCACAGTGCCTCATATTGAGCACGATGAGCACCTGCATCATGATGAGCACCACGAGCAAAGCTTCCTGACCAAGTACGTTTTTAGTCAGGACCACAAAGTAATTGCCAAGCAATTTCTCATTACTGGTATTTTTTGGGCCATTTTGGGAGGTGCACTTTCTAGCCTCTTCCGAATTCAGTTAGGTTGGCCTGAGTCAACTATGTCATGGTTGACCCCTGTATTGGGCAAATGGGTTGAAGCGGGTAAACTTAATCCTGAGTTCTATCTTGCTCTTGTTACAATGCACGGCACTATCATGGTGTTCTTTGTGCTAACAGCTGGACTGAGTGGAACATTTTCCAATTTCTTAATCCCGCTACAAGTTGGAGCCCGCGATATGGCTTCAGGATTTATGAACATGCTTTCATACTGGTTTTTCTTTGCCTCCAGTATTATCATGTTTGTATCAATTTTTCTTGAAACTGGTCCTGCTTCAGCTGGTTGGACAATTTATCCTCCGCTGAGCGCATTACCTCAGGCAATTCCAGGTTCAGGAGCTGGAATGACACTTTGGCTAGTGAGTATGGCTCTATTCATCATATCTCAGTTGCTGGGTGGAGTTAATTATATCACAACAGTGATTAATCTCCGGACACGTGGGATGTCAATGTCCAAATTGCCACTTACAATTTGGTCGTTCTTTTTGACAGCTGTTCTAGGCTTACTTTCTTTTCCAGTATTATTCTCTGCCGCTTTACTGCTAATATTTGATCGTTCGTTTGGCACTAGTTTCTTTTTGTCAGACATATACATAGCTGGTCAAGCATTGAGCAATACAGGTGGTAGTCCTATCCTGTTTCAGCATTTATTTTGGTTCTTGGGACACCCTGAAGTGTATATTGTTATCATGCCTGCAATGGGTATGGTTTCAGAAATTCTAGCTACCAATTCACGTAAGCCAATCTTCGGCTATCGCGCAATGATTGGTTCACTATTGGGTATTTCATTGCTTTCCTTCGTCGTATGGGCTCACCATATGTTCGTGACAGGTATGAATCCCTTCTTAGGTTCAGTGTTTATGTTTCTTACACTGATCATTGCCGTACCTTCTGGAGTTAAAGTATTTAACTGGTTGGCTACTTTGTGGCGTGGAAATATCCGTTTTACTACAGCCATGCTATTTTCAATTGGCTTTGTATCACTGTTTATCTCAGGCGGCCTGACTGGTATTGTATTAGGCAATGCCGCTCTAGATATCCAGATGCACAATACATATTTCGTAGTAGCTCACTTTCACCTTGTGATGGGTAGCTCAGCGTTCTTTGGATTGTTTGCAGGTGTATATCATTGGTTCCCAAAGATGTTCGGACGTATGCTTGATGAAAAGCTGGGTTACGTTCACTTTTGGCTCACCTTCATCGGTGTATACTTGGTGTTCATGCCAATGCACTATGTTGGCATTGCTGGTTTTCCTCGTCGTTATTACGCCTTCACCGGATTTGATAGCTTCAGCCAATTTGCTGATTTAAATAAATTTATTTCTGCCGCTGCCATATTTGCATTCCTTGGTCAGTTCATTTTCATCTTCAACTTCTTCTATAGCATCTGGCGTGGTCGTCGTGCTACTGAGAATCCATGGAACTCGAACACATTGGAATGGACCACTCCTATTAATCCTGGTCATGGTAACTGGCCTGGCGCTATTCCAGCCGTACATCGTTGGCCGTACGATTATAGCAAACCTGGTGCTGAGAAGGACTTCATTCCCCAGAACGTACCATACTCACAAACCCAATCATCCAACTTGCCTAATGAGCGGGAAATGGCGGAGTAGTTATTCCGAATTTTAAAAATGGAGCTGCCGTAACTACGGCAGCTCCATTTTTCATTAAAAGGGAAGTTCAGTATCGGCTGGCCGACCTGAATTTCCCTTTTTTTGGGTAGAAAAGTAATTCTGTTTGTTGTATACATAACAATCAGACAATCCTTCAGCATAATGAAACCTGCCTTCGTGCGCCGCTTTCGCTTTATCGGTATCCTTACGGTTGCTGCTGTTTACTTACTTATTCTCGTAGGTGGAGTAGTAAGAAGCACTGGGTCAGGGATGGGGTGCCCTGATTGGCCTAAGTGCTTTGGTTCTTGGGTGCCACCAACTCATATCAGCCAACTCCCTGCTGACTATAAGCAAGTGTATACTGCGCAGAGAGTAGCCAAAAACAAACGATTGGCAGCTACGCTACACTTGTTCGGATTTAAGCAAGTGGCCAGCGACATATTCTCGCACCCTACCCAATACATAGAAACTGATTTTAACGTTACTAAAACATGGATTGAGTATCTGAATAGGTTATTAGGCGCACTGATTGGATTATTTGTTTTTCTGACTTTGATTTTTGCACTCCCTTACAGGCACCATGATAAGACAGTTTTTTGGCTTGCCTTCGGAAGCTTTATTCTGATAGGAGTGCAAGGGTGGTTAGGGTCATTGGTTGTATCTACCAACCTATTGCCAATAATGATAACGATCCATATGGGCTTAGCACTAGTGATAGTAGCTATGCTCATTTACGCTGTTGATCGCTCGCAACAAGCCACAGAACACACCGAAATGATACCTTTTTCACCGATGCTAACGGCTGGGCTGTGGACGGTGACTTTGTTGACTTTCATACAAATAGTATTGGGTACACAAGTGCGGGAAGAAGTGGATTTAGTAGCCTCAGCTATGAGTTATGATAACCGTGCTAACTGGATAGATCAACTGGGGGTCGTTTTCAAGGTGCATCGCACATTCTCTGTAGTACTCCTACTATTGAATATATACGTTGCGTATCATATGTATCGGCTGCCATCCAAACGGTTGCATGCCTTAACTACTGCGGTGCTTGGTTTCTTAGGATTGGAAATCCTGGCTGGTATTGTACTCGCTTACTTCGCATTGCCCGCTGCTGTACAGCCTGTACACCTTATGGTAGCTACGTTATTGTTTGGGGGGCAATTTCTGACATTAGTAGCCTATCATCGAATGGCTAAATCAGTAGCGAAGGCCACTTATCCGCATGTTGTTGCGTAACTTTGCGGCCCCGTTTGACAAAGTTCAGACGGGTGTTTTGTACCCATCCTTGATGACGAAACTCAAAGCTTATTTTCAGCTGCTCAAATTCCGGCTTTCAATCACCGTGGCCTTCTCCAGTGCTATCGGCTACCTACTAGGTGTTCACGAATTGGACTGGAGTCGTGCCTTGCTAGTAATGCTTGGCGGGTTAGCCGTAACAGGGTCGGCCAATACCATAAATCAGATTCATGAGCGAGATTTAGACAAGCTCATGAAGCGTACTGCTAAACGGCCTTTACCTACAGGAGTACTGAGTATTTCAGAAGCTTGGGTGTTCGCAATAGTATTAGGACTAGCAGGTTTAGGCTTGTTGGCTACTTATTTCAACCTGCTAACCGCCGCTCTATCTCTATTGTCTCTCATCCTGTACGGCTTCATTTACACCCCACTCAAAACTATCTCCCCAATCTGTGTTTTTGTAGGAGCTATTCCAGGTGGTATGCCGCCTCTTATAGGCTGGGTAGCCGCTACAGGTGTATTAGGAGTTGAGGCTTGGGTATTGTTCGGGATACAGTTTATGTGGCAGTTTCCGCACTTTTGGGCCATTGCGTGGGTTCTAGATGAGGACTATAAGCGAGCGGGATTCAAGATGCTACCTACTCCGGGGGGCAAAGATTTGCGCACAGCTTTCCAAATTATGACTTACACGCTTTTGCTCATTCCACTAAGCCTATTGCCTCTTCAGTTTGGAATGGCGGGTAAGGTATCAGCGATGATTTCGGTGGTGTGCGGAGTATTGTTTCTCATGCAAACTTTTTACCTGATGCGCACCTGTTCCAAAAAGGCGGCGATGAACATCATGTTTGGGTCTTTTTTGTACCTGCCAATTGTTCAGATTGCGCTGGTGTTCGATAAATTATAATGCTTTTGCTGTATGCATCCTTCTGAAACGCTCACCGATAAAGAGACTGGCACCGGCCTGCATCCCTTACGGTTACTGCTCATTCTGCTCATTATTAGTATTCTGATGATGTTTGCGGGCTTAACAAGTGGCTATATTGTGCGCCGTGATGAGGGCAACTGGCTAGAGTTTGATCTACCTACTGGGCTGCTGTTTAATACAATTATTATTGCCATTAGCTCTGCCACAATGCAATGGGCTTGGTTTGCTGCCCGCAAAGACAATCTGCGCCAGGTTAAAATTGGAATGCTGGTAACCCTGACTTTAGGGTTGCTTTTTCTGATTGGTCAGTGGCAGGTGTGGAGCGAATTAGTGAGCAATAGGGTATACTTTGGTGGGGCTGATTCTAATCCATCAGGCTCCTTTATGTATGTACTCACGGGGCTTCACGGATTTCATTTAATCACTGGACTTATTTTTCTCGTACTGGTAGTAGTTAAGAGTCTGCGCTATCAAGTGCATTCTCGCCAAATGCTGGCTATTACGAATGGAACTATCTACTGGCACTTCTTAGGAGCGCTTTGGTTGTACTTGTATTTGTTCCTACTTTTGAACCACTGATTTCGTCCTTACCCGCTTTATATGGCCACTACCTCCACGACACAGACTCTATCCTCGCCATCTACCCAGGAGCAGCCACGCACCGGCACTTGGGATGGGGGCAATGAGCCTTTCAAGGCTAGCTATGGCAAGCTGATGATGTGGTTCTTCCTGTTGTCGGATGCCTTTACGTTTGCTGCCTTTCTGACCACTTATGGCCTGATGCGTCATCGCCATTTGGCTTATACCGGTACCAATGAGGCGTTTGAGTTTTCCACGGCTTATTGGCCTATTCCAGATAAAGTTTTTAACGCTTTTCCTGGACTTCACGGCATAGATTTGCCTCTAGGATTCGTGGCACTCATGACCATGATTCTCATTTTCAGCTCTGTCACAATGGTATTAGCTGTAGAGGCTGGCCATCGTATGGATAAGAATGATGTTCAGAAGTGGTTGCTATGGACGATTTTGTTTGGTGCCACCTTTTTAAGCTGCCAGGCTTGGGAATGGTCTCACTTTATTGCCGGAACAGATGAAGGTACGTTAATGGAAGACGGCACGCGTTTCTTCGGGGCCAACCTGCAAAGAAACCAATACGGTCCAGTACTTTTCGCTGACTTGTTTTTCTTTATTACTGGTTTCCATGGTACCCACGTATTTAGTGGTATCTGCCTGTTGATTTGGTCATTCATTGCTACTACCAATGGCACCTTCGAGAAAAGAGGCCACTATGAGATGGTAGAGAAAATCGGTCTGTACTGGCACTTTGTAGACTTAGTATGGGTGTTCGTCTTTACTTTTTTCTACCTCGTTTAATTTCTTCAAAGCGCTACTCCTCATAAGAACGATCTGCATACTTGCATTTAATCGTTTGAGTTAAGATCTAATTTCAAAAGTTATGGCTCAACATAGCAGCAACCAGCCTCAACAGCTAGGCGAGATCCCGAAGCCCAATACGGGTTGGATTTGGAAGACATTCTGGGTACTTGTAGGTATTACAGCACTTGAGTTCGTATTCGTATTCCTTATGGATCCGGGTACCCTGCGTAATACAATATTTATTATTCTTACGATTTTCAAAGCCTTCTTTATTGTGGCTGAATTCATGCACTTGAAGCATGAAACGAAAGGACTAATCTGGACTATCCTGATTCCTATGGGCCTCCTGATTTGGCTATTAGTAGCCTTGGTTAGCGAGGGCTCATATGTAGGAGAGTCGATTCAAAATGCTCTTAAGTAATTAATGAGGCCTAAACAAACATTGTTTCTGGGCCTCATTCTTTTGGTACCGGTACTGACTTTTTTATTTCTTAAGTCATTCGGTACAAACCGTTACGCGTTGCCATTTTATTTACCTGATCGTGTTGATTCAACACTAGTTGGTGATAAGTGGCAACGCGATACTGTTTTTCATCAGTTAAAGGATTACAGCTTCTTCTCTCAAACCGGGCGAGTTATTGGCCAGAAAGATTTAAAAGATGGCCTTTATATAACGAGCTTCTTTTACACAGCCTGCCCTCAAGACTGTGCACAGCGGTACAGCCAACTCACGCGTGTACAAGAGAAGTTTCGCCTAGAGCCAAGGGTTCGGCTAGTTTCTTATACCGTAAATCCAATGCAGGATTCAGTGCCTGTGTTGGAGCGGTATGCGGAGCAATACGGGGCTATAGCCGGTAAATGGTTCTTTCTGACTGGTGACAAAAATCAACTTAACCGGTTATTAACGGAAGAGTACCGACTTCCTGTTCTGGAGGGGGAGCCATCAGCTATACAGCACAGTCAGCAGCTGTTCTTAGTAGATCGTAACCACCGGATACGAGGCATTTATGACGGTACGAAAGCGAGAGAAATTGACCGCCTGATTACCGAAATTACCGTGTTGCTTTACACTTATGACCACAACAACGAACCCCGCTCTTAAGCCGGGTGATTTTACGAAATACAAAATCATCTTGGGGATTCTGGCAACTGTAGTGCCCCTGCTGGTTGCTGTTCTGCATTACTTCCCCAATACATTCCGCGTTCCAGGTGCAGAAGTAAAGTTTTTGCCGGCTCTCAATGCCGTGTTAAACTCACTAACGGCAATATGTTTACTACTTGGCTTCTACTTTATTAAGAACAAGCAAGTAGCACGTCACCGGGCCATGATGGCTACTGCATTCACGCTGGGGGGCATTTTTCTGCTCTCCTATGTAGTGTATCACTCTCAGGTTGATTCTACTCGTTTTGGAGGTGAGGGCAGCATCCGGTACGTATATTTCTTTTTGCTGCTGACACACATTGCTTTAGCTGTAGTAACGGTAGGGCTTGTGTTATTTACGCTTTACTTTGCTCTGACTGAGCAGTTTACCAAACACCGTAAGATAGCTCGTTGGGCATTTCCGGTTTGGCTTTATGTATCTGTAACGGGTGTCATCGTATACTTTATGATTTCGCCCTACTATACCTAAGAATAAAGAAACTTTGTCTTGAAGAAAGTGTTGAAATAGTATGAAAAAGGCAGCTATTCCCGTTTTGTTTACCTTTCTGTTGAGCTTATTGCTTTGTATCGCCCCCATTTCAACACAAGCTCAATGCTCAATGTGCAAAACGCAGGTTGAGTCGGCGCGAGGCAATAAAGACGAATATGATGCTTCTGGCCTGAACAAAGGTATTTTGATGCTTATGACAGTGCCTTATGTACTGATGGGAGTTGTTGGATTTATCTGGTATCGGCATAGCCAGGCAAAAAAACAAGGGTAAGAGTACTGACGTCCTGATAGAAAGCAGGGATTTTAATAGAATAGGAAATGCCGCCGAATGGCGGCATTTTTGTTGAAAGCCTATTCTCATCTGTAGTGCTTCAGCATCCTAATTGCCTTTGAAGTTAGTCCGTTCGTCTCCACTGGTTTTGCTGCTGGCCGCCACGCTTTGCTTTGTGGCCGCTTACCTGAGCAATCGCTATGGCCAAGTGCCGGCAGTACTATTGCGCGCCGAAACGACGCGTCTGCAAAACCTAGTTATTGAGGCGCAGCGCACAGCAGAGCGCGAGGCTGACGAAGTTGCTGAGCGCTTACAGGGACAAACTCTCAATTTCAACTCCCTTGTTGGTTTAACAACGTATCCGTGTTTCGTATTTGAGGGCGAGAAGCTGCTATATTGGTCTGATCATACAATTCGGCCGGAGGTCGCTAATGTGGTTCAGAACTTCCGTGAGAAGCTGGTGGATATGCGGTTTGGGCAATACCTGGTACTGCGCCGCCCCGTTGGTTCGCATATTATCCTAACCTATATCCCGCTGGAAAAGCGGTACGGAATCAGTAACCGCTACCTGCGCGAGGGCGCTGAACAAGCTTTGTTTCGGGGGGCAAATGTTCGGCTGGTGGTCAACAACAACCCCCGATTACCCCGCCTGTTTTCTGAGGAGGGCGACTACCTCTTCTCCATTGAAAGTTCTGCTCCCGATCCGGTTACGGGCAAATATCTGCCTGTAGGGTTTTTGCTGTTGGGTTTCGGGTTATACTTAGCGGGCTGGCTCCGCTTGGCTATTGGCTTCTTTTCCACAGGCAAGGTATTAGCCGGAGTAGGCTCCGTCGTATTGTCGCTCATGGCAATGCGAGCAGCTTTGCTGTTTTTAGGGCTTCCCTTCTCGCTGGTAGAAGTTCCTCTGTTTGATCCGCGCCTATACGCTGCTTCGTGGCTTTCGCCGTCACTAGGCGACCTGCTAATCAATGCCTTCCTGTTTGTGGCATTGTCTTACTACGCCCTGCTATTATTCCGACGCTACGGCATAGTGCGCCGGGTACGGCAGATCCGTCGTTTTTACTTGCTATTCATTATTGGCACCGCGGCGGTCTTGAGCTTTTATGGCTTATTACAGCTACTGTTTAGCTTTTACTCCAATAGCTTCAATAACTCCCAGCTTGTACTCGACGTGACCCAGAGTATCGACGTGTCGGTATTCAAGGGGCTACTATGTCTAGCCATTATACTGCACACTGGGAGCTACTTGGTCGGTTTTTACATGCTGTCGCAGCTATTTATTGCCTCCGTTCGACCGGCTACGCGCAGTGTAGGCATCATATTGTTAGGGCTGACTACGCTTACAATCCTGCCTTTGGGGCTGGCCTTCAGCCTGACCAGCGGAATTCTGCTAGGACTTACGTTGCTCTTCTTCTTCATCGTGCGGCTGACGGGCTTACGTCAAGTAGCGTCGGTGGTACCATATCAAGTGTACCTATTTATCTTCTTGATGCTGGGCGTAAGCTCCGTAGTAGGAGCTTTGGCCTTGTATGAGCACTTTGATCGGCAGCTAGTTATAAATAAGCAGCGGATTGCTAGCAACTTGTTGGTGGATAATGACTTGCAAGGTGAGTACCTGCTAGCAGAGCGTTCGCGCCAGATGGCCGCCGACCCATTGATCCAGACAATGTTGGCGCGCCCCTTCGCCAACCAGGATGTAGTGCGGCAGAAGATCGTGAAGTATTATTTGCGTGACTATTTCGATAAATATGAGATTGTAGTCACGCTCTTTGACCCGGCCGGCCGCTCGCTGGACGGTAATGAGGAGACACTAAATTTGCCTCAGCTCCGGCGGCGCCTTTTGCGTACGGCCCTTTCTACGGACCATCCCGACCTGTATCTGATTCATAACAGCAACTCCTTTAGCTCCCGGCGCTATGTGGCTTTTGTGCCGGTCGTGACTTCCGCGGGAGGCACAAGTACCGTTCTGCTGGAGCTTTCACTTAAAAAGCTGACAGCCTATAGCGTAGTACCTGAGCTGTTGGTCGATCAGAAGTTTTTTCAGCCTGGTCTCGGCTCCGACTTAAGCTATGCCGGTTACGAAAACGGACGTCTTGTTTATAAGGAAGGTGATTTTGATTACGTAAACCAGCTTACTCCGGCTCAGCGACAAGATCCGCGCTTATACAGTGTGGGGTTATCAGTTGATGGCTTCCACCATCTGGCCGTTCGGGGTGCTCAGCATCGCATGGTGGTAGTGACAACGGCCACGTATGCTTTCGACGATTGGTTGGCTAACTTCTCCTTCCTGTTTTTGCTGCACACTTTCTTTAGTCTGCTGGTGCTGGGGGGCTATATGCTGGCGCGGGGACAGTATTTCCAAGTATTTCGTACCACGTTCAGCACCAAGATTCAGCTGTTTCTCAACTTTGGTATTCTCGTTCCACTCCTTATTGTGAGTATCGCGACGGCTAGCCAGGTGACCTCGTCGTACCAGCGAGATTTGCGACGCACCTATGAGCGAAGGGGCAAAACGGTGCAGGAAAATCTGCTGAAAAATCGGGCGCTACTGGCTGATTCGTCTGGCCGGACCGCCCTGATTGATTTGGCCGAAAACGTGTCAGATCTGACCGAAACCGATCTGAATCTGTATGGCGCCGATGGTAGCTTACAAGTGAGCAGCCAGCCCTTGATTTTTGAGTCAGGGCTGCTGAGCACCTTGATGCACCCGCGAGCTGTAGCTGAGTTGTCGGAAAAAGGACAGCCGCAAGTATTGCTTACCGAAACAGCTGGCTCCCTATCTTTTAATACTCTGTATCTGCCGCTGCGAGCGGTGGTGCGGCCCGGCCGCCCCGATGTAGTGGTCGGTTACGTTGGAATTCCCTTCTTTGACTCCGAGAAAGAGCTTGATAATAAGCTTATCGAGTTGATTTCTACCATTCTGAACATCTTCACGGTGATGTTCATCATCTTTTTGGTGCTGGCATTCGTCGCCTCCCGAATCCTGACAGCTCCCCTCAAGATCATTACGGAGAAACTCAAACAAACCACGCTTACGGGCCAAAACGAGATGCTGGCCTACGAGTCGTCGGATGAAATTGGGCTGCTGGTGCGGGAGTATAATACGATGCTGCTGAAGCTGGAGGAAAGTAAGCAGGAGCTGGCAACTCAGGAAAAAGAAGCAGCGTGGCGCGAAATGGCGCGCCAAGTGGCCCATGAAATCAAGAATCCGCTGACGCCCATGAAGCTTTCGCTCCAGTATTTGCAGAAAGCCATTGCCGAGCGCCGCCCTAATACGGAAGAGTTGATTGGTAAAATATCCCAAACACTCATCACGCAAATCGATGTGCTCAGCGACATTGCTACGTCGTTCTCTACCTTCACCAACCTGCCCGCCATGCGGCCCGAACGGCTGGATGTAGTGCCTATTTTACGACGTTGCGTGAGCCTACACAAAGGTGGAGTGGGAGAGGGCAGCATTCGACTAAAAGTGCCAGCTGACGCGAAGAGTGGACGGTACGTAGTCTTTGCCGACGAAAACCTATTGGTTCGCACGTTCAACAACTTGCTTATCAACGCCATGCAATCGGTGCCGGAGGGAAGAAAGCCGCAAATCAATGCCAGCCTGGAGCTTCGCGGAACCGACCGCATCGTAATTTGTATCGCCGATAATGGCGCCGGTATTCCCGAGGATGTGCAGGCGAAGGTGTTCGTGCCCAACTTTACAACCAAAACTTCCGGGTCGGGAATTGGCTTGGCCGTGGCCCGGCGAGGAATTGAAAGCGCTGGGGGGCAAATTTGGTTTGAGACGGAGGAAAATGTGGGCACACAGTTCTGTATTGAGCTGCCATTGGCACCGGAGTAAAAGTTGAGTATGGTGTCGCGTATCTTTTATCCGCTTGCTTAGCTGTATTCTAGCATAGCGGCACGAATCTCGCGGCTTCGCACGTTGTGAAGCTGAAAAAAGCCCCCCGCTTGAAACATACGTAGCATGAGTAGCAGCTTTACGCAAAGTCTTCCGCGTTTCAGCCTGCTGCTCACGTTTTTGCTGTTGGCTCAGATGGTGGCAGCGCAGCAAATAGGCCCGCCTACTACACGCCGGTGCCGTTGGGTGCGCCTGCTGGCTAATCGTGATACGACAGACTTTTCCTTGCCAGATACCCTGACGATTGTTCCGGCGTCGGTAACGGCAAATGGGCGCTCCGTTGGCTACAATCCCAATACCGATCAATATCGGATTATCCGGCCGTCGCGGCGTTTTCCGGCCCCTGATCCTGGTCAGCCGGATATCATATTTCAGCCCACTGGGCCCGATTCGGTGCTGGTCTGTTACCGGGTGCTGCCGCTGCAGTTGGCGGCCCCAGTAGCTCGCCGCCCGCGCACGCTCATCGACAGCGTTAATTTTGCCCCCCGCTCATTCGGTTACAATGATTTTGCGGTGAAGGAGCAGATTCTGGCGACGCCGGGTATCAACAAAACGGGTAGCTTGGCGCGGGGTATTTCCTTTGGTAATACGCAGAACGTATTTGTGAACTCGGCCCTGAATCTGCAATTGGAGGGCAAACTCACCGATCAGATTAACCTCACGGCCGCTATTTCCGACCAGAATGTGCCGTTTCAGCCCGAAGGCAATACCCAGCAACTACAGGAATTCGACCGACTATATATCACCCTTACCCATCCGCGCTGGAGCCTGACAGCCGGTGATGTCGTGCTGCGCAACCGCCCCGATTATTTTCTGCGCTTCTACAAAAACGTGCAGGGCGCCGCTGTGGAGGCAAAGCTGACGCAGGGTGTCGGTAAACGCAGCGTAACTACTGCTGCCGCCGGTGTTGCCAAAGGAAAGTTCGCTTCTATCGAATTGCCGCCTCTGGAAAACGTACAGGGGCCATACCGATTGCGCGGCACAAATGGCGAGCAGTTTATCGTGGTTCTGGCTAATTCCGAGCGGGTGTACCTCGACGGCCGGCTGATGACGCGAGGCTTCGATTTCGATTATATCATTGATTACAACCAGGCTGAGGTTACGTTTTCGCCCCAGCACCTCATTACCCGCAACTCGCGCATCCGGGTTGATTTTGAGTATTCTGACTTCAATTATGCCCGCTCGCTTTTCGATCTGAGTCATTATCAGGAGCTAGGCAAGCTGAGCTTGCATCTGAATTACTACCGTGAGTCGGATAATCCGGACAACTCACCCAACCTGATTCTAAACGAAACCGACCGTGAGCTGCTGCGCAACATCGGCGACAACGTGAGCTTAGCTACCACTCCCGGGGCCGACTCAGTTGCCTACGACCGACGCCAAGTACAGTATCGCCGCGAAGTCCTGACGCTGCCCGGCCAGGAGCCCGTGCCCATATTTGTGTACAGTACCGACTCCACGCGGGGCGTGTACAATGTGCGTTTTACGAATGTAACTCAAGGCGAAGGGGATTACATTCTGAGTACCAGCGCAGATAATATTAACGCAAATGGGCGCGTATTTCAGTACGTAGGAGCGGGGCAGGGTAATTACCGGGCAGAGCGTCGCTTGCCCACACCTTTGCAAAAGCAGCTCGTGACGGCCGGCGCCAGCTACCGCGTCGATTCGACCACTACCGTGTTTATGGACTTAGCTTCCTCGGAGCTGGATTTAAACCGATTCTCGCCGCAGTCAGATCAAGGACGGGCTTTTCGGGTGGGCTATGCAGTGCTGGATAAGCCGGTGAATCTGCCATTGTTCAAGCAATACAATCTGCGCTCGACGATGGACTACGAGTACAGCAGCCGGCAGTTTGCGCCCATCGACCGTTACCGCGACATTGAGTTTGACCGTAACTGGAGCACGGCCAGCACGGTGCAGGGCAACGCGGCTTTTCGGCCCGCCCGCGAGGATAACATCTTTAACTTTTCGGCTGGCCTAGTGAAGAACGAGAAGAATGCTTTTTCCTACCGTCTAAGTCGGCGCTACCGGGCCGGCGAGGTGAGCGGTCTGCAGCACTGGGTGGATGCGGCCCAACAAATTGGCGACGTAGAGCTGCGTGGGGGGCTTTTTGTGTTGAATTCGGAGGCAGGAGCGCGCCAATCGAACTGGGCGCGGGGCGAGGCAACGGCTCGATTTGTTCGGGGGTCAATTGTGCCGGGCTACGCCTATCGTTTCGACAAAAACCGGGTATCCTTGCCCGATGGCACTTCGCTCACATCGGCCAATTACTTCGATGAGCACTCTGTATTTGTGCAAAGCCGCGACAGTGCTACCACGCGCTTTCGCCTCGACTATACTTACCGCCGCGACCAAGCGCCACTCAATGACGAGCTGCGCACGCGTGGCCGAGCCCAAACTTGGCAAGGAATGTTTGCGAGTCGCTTGGGCAAAAACCAGGATTTATCGGTTCTGCTTACCTACCGCGACCTCGCTGCCCGCGACAGCGCCCGCCAACGCACCGTGCTGGGTAAGCTCGACTGGAATGCTTCTTTCTTCGATAATATGCTGCGCTCGGAGCTAAGCTACAGCGTAGCCACGGGCCGCGAATTACGCCGTGACTACTCTTTTCTGCCCGTGCCGAATGGGCAGGGAACTCACTTTTACGCGGGCGATGCTAACGCTAACAATCGGCAGGACAAGGAAGAGTTTTTTGAGGCCCAAACGCCCGACGCGCAGTATCGCACGCATATCAAGGTATTTCTGCCCACCGATGACTACATCATCGCCTTCACCAACCGCTTCAGCTACCGGCTCACTAGCAGCTTGCCCCGGCAATGGCGCGATCAGCCAGGCATTCGTGGTTTCGCAGCGCGGTTCACCAGCATCAGCACGGTATCGTTGGATCGGCGCACCACCGAGCGCGACCTTAGCTCTCGCCTCAATCCATTTGCCTTTCAAACTGAAGATGAGTTTTTGCTCTCGTTGAATAAGCTGCTGCGCAATACGCTGTACTTTAATCGGTCCAATCCTATTTTTGGGGCTGAATTCACAGTGCAGCAAACCCAGCAGAAGGCGCTGCTCACCCAAGGCACGGATATTCGCAATCTGGCCAGCCAGTCAGTGCTGTTGCGGCGGACGCTGGCCCAGTCGTTTACGGGTCGCCTGATCACCACTCGCAGTATTCGGGAAAACACGTCGAACTACCTCGAAACCCGCAACTTTCGGGTACTGCTCTACGAAGTAGCGCCCGAATTGAGCTACCAGCCAAATCCTGCCTTGCGCTTTACCGGTACCTATCTGCATGCCAATAAGCGCAACACCTTCGCCGGGCCTGATGAGAATACGCGCGGCGTTTTCGACGAATTGGGAGTAGAAACGCGCCTGAGCCAAGTGAGTAAGCGCACGCTCACAGCGGCTACACGGTATGTGCGCATTGATTTTGAAGGAAATCAAGCGTCGGTAGTAGCCCTGGAAATTCTGAATGCACTGCGGCCCGGCAACAATCTGACTTGGAACCTGAACGTGGAGCAACGCCTGAGCAACGGCCTGAACGTAACCGCAGCCTACGACGGCCGCAAGCCCAATGGCCTGAGTGCCGTGCATACGGGTCGGATGCAAGTATCCGTGCTATTTTAGAATAGCTTATTTGCTCTCAATCAACTTCCGAACGCTGGCTACCATAGCTAGCTCCGCCTGCCCGGCCGGCGCTTTCGCCACGTCGAGTTGCTTGAGGGCTGCGTTTTGCCAGGCAACGGGGGGCTTTTCGCCCTTCTCCATTTGGCGCAGCCGCTCCAGCGCCAGCACCGAAATGCTGCTAAGTTGGGCCGAAAGCGGCGCATACTCTTGCAGGCTGGGCTGAGTAAGAAGCAACGGGCGCACGAGCGCGTCGTTCAGCTGCCATTGGCGTAGCGGCGTCGCGACGGCCACAGCGGCCACTTTACCTTCGGGAGTGAGAGCAGTAGATGTCTGGGGGGCATTTTGGCGTAGCCGCAGCAGATTTTCAACCGCTACGCCAAACTCGCGAGCCGCGTCCGATTCGGCGGGTGCGGCATCTACCAACCGATTTAAGGGCGTCAGGGTTGTGTACTTCATGCCCTGAAAGTGCCGCTTATATTCCTTCACCGGCTCCAATACGCTGGCCAGGGTGCGCAACGGAGCTACCTCTTGGCCAGCGGCCAACTGCGTTAGCAGTTTCTCCGGCGCACGCCGATGCTGCAGCCCCAATGTTTCGAGCAGGGCAGAAATGCCCCCCAGTCGGCGGTACATATCCGGCACGTCCTTCACGGTAGCCGGTGACCAAAGCCGTTCGGCAATAGCCGCCGCGCGTGGCCAGATACGACTATCGACAATAACCGAATCGGCAAACTCCGCCCACATCGTAGCCTCCCCACCCAGGATGCGCTGCTTTTCAACGGCGGTTAGCGGTGCATCGGCCGGCAACGGGTCGTTGAGGTAATGCGAGGCGGCGCTGTAGTTTAAGTCGATGTAATAGCCATTAGAGAGGATAGTGGTGTGACCGGCTTTTGCGGCCTCATAGAGGCCTTTACGGCCGCGCCAGCTTTGAATAACGGCGTTGGGGGGCAAACCGGGCCCAAGGATTTCGTCCCAACCCACCATCTTCTTGCCTCGTGCTGTTACCATCTGCAGAATACGACGATTGAAGTAGGTTTGCAGGGCATGTTTGTCAGGCTGGCCTTTCGCGGTCATGAAACCTTTTTCCTTCATAAACTCTACGATGCGCGGATTGCGCCGCCACTGCCGCCCGTCGTTTTCATCGCCGCCAATGTGGAAATACGGGTCAGGAAACAGCGTCGTCATTTCCCCAATTAAGGTGTCGAGAAGCTGGTAGGTCGTTTCTCGGGTCGGATCCATGGCGATGTTGAGCACTCCCCAGCGTTGCGCCACGCCATATATAGAGTCGTTGCTGGCCAGCACGGGGTAAGCGGCCAGCCAACTAGTCGCATGGCCAGGCATATCAAACTCCGGGATAACCCGAATACCGCGCGCTGCAGCGTAGCTTAGCACGTCGCGCACCTGGGCTTGGGTGTAATATTGTCCTTCGCTTCCTATTTCATGAAGACGGGGCAATGTCTTACTTTCTACCCGAAAGCCCTGATCATCTGATAAATGCCAGTGCAACACGTTGAGCTTCACCGCCGCCATGCCATCTAGGTTGCGCTTAATGACGGCTACCGGCATAAAGTGGCGGGCCGCGTCAATGAGCAAGCCCCGCCAAACGAATCGGGGCTGATCGGTGATATCTACTTCGGAGAAATAGAAGTTCTTTTTCTCCTTGGTCAGCAGTTGGCGCAAGGTTTCCAGCCCCCGCAAAGCCCCTAAGCTGGTAGGGGCATCCAGCGCGATTCCCGCCGGGGTTACCCGCAGGCTATAGCGTTCCTCGTCGCCGGCCTCCACGCGTCCCGCACGTCCGTAGCGTATGGTAAGATCGGCGGCTCCAGAGGTTGTAAACTCGGGAATTAGGCGTTTGCCATCGGTTTGCTGAACCAGCCAGGTGCTCAGACGCTGCGCGGCTGCGCGCACGGCAGAGTCGGGCGCGGCAGGGGCATTAAGCTGCGTACGCCACGTATTTTTCAACCCAAAACGACTTGTGCCCCATTTTACCTGGGCCGGCACCGGTAGTAAGTTGCGCGTTTGCGTCGAAGGCTGGGCGAAGCCGCTATAACTACAAAACAGGAAGAAACAGATAAGGAAAGCGGAAGGCAAATAGAAGGGACGAGGCATACCAAAGCTGGAGCGGATGTGCGCTAAAAATACCAGGTTATTTTATCCCGCCCCATCAAGCTCCGACTTTAGACCATCGCAGAGACATGTATTCGCGCCTGCCTCACTGCTGAATTTGTTGTTGGCGCGCGGCTCCTGTCGTCCAACGGTTAGAAGTAAGGTTGAGCCTTTATCTAAAACACGACAGGAGGTAAAGATTTCTAAATCAGCCCGCGCGCTTTAAATTCTAGGTAGCGGTTTAATGTATTCACCGTTAATTTTTCGGGCGGGGTAAGGAGAGCGTGAATCCCGTAGCGCTGCAACTCGCGTACAATCTGACGTTTTTCTTGGGCAAATTTTTCCGCAATAGTTTGGTTATAGACATCTTCAGTAGTGGCGGCAGGCGTGTCGAGAAACTGCCGAAGCTCGGTGTTTTCGAAGAAAATGACCAGTAGCAAATGGTCTTTGGCCAAGCGCCGCAGGTAGGGCAACTGACGCTGCAAACCGCTGAGTGTTTCAAAGTTGGTAAACAGTAGTAGCAGACTACGCTGCCGGATACGGGTTTTGACGTTGGTATACAGCAGCTCGAAATCCGTTTCTAAGTACTTCGTGCGCTGCTTATATAGTACCTCCAGTAGCTTCAATAAATGCCCCCACGGCGGTCGGCGGGCACAATAGCGCCTATGCTATCGGAGAAAGTGACAAGGCCCGCTTTGTCGTGCTTGAGCATAGCAATATTGCTCACCACCAGCGTGGCATTGATGGCATAATCGAGTAGGCTCAGGCCATCGAATGGCATGCGCATCACCCGACCTTTATCGATCAGGCAATACACCTGCTGAGCGCGCTCATCCTGAAAGTGGTTGACTACTAGTGTGTCTACGCCGCCGCTCGCTCGCCGGGCGGAAGCCTTCCAGTTGATGCTGCGTGGATCGTCGCCGGGCACGTAGGGACGTATTTGTTCAAACTCCAGGCTGTGGCCCACGCGTCGAATACGCTTGACGCCTACTTCGCTGAGCCGATTGCTCAGGGCCAGCAGCTCGTACTGCCGCATCTGCAAAAACGACGGATATACCGGTACCACTTGGTCTTGCTCATACCGAAACCGCCGCCGAACCAACCCCACTGGCGAAGCTGCAAACACATTGACGACACCGAAGTGGTATTCGCCGCGCTTTACTGGCCGCAACTGGTAGCGAATGACCTGCGTTTCGCCCGATTGAAGCTTCAACTGAAACAGCACATCGCGGCGCTGAAACTGATGCGGAATTTCATCGATCACCTCTGTGCGGATGGTGAAGCGGTAATGATTTTCGAGATAGATGGCTACTTCGTTATCGCTGCCGTTGGCCAGCTTACTACCAATTACCCGCCGCCCAAATACGTGCCCGGCGCCCAAAGTGCCCGGCGCATATAGTAACAAACCATCTAGCAGCGTCAGGGCCGTAAGGATGGCCAATACTGCTTGGGTTGGAAGTAGTAGCACTGGCAGGAAAAACGCTACGACAAACCCGATCACGGTAAGTGCGAGGGCTAGAAAGAAGCGCCGGCTGAGAAAAAGCGTTTTCAACTAAGTAGGGTCGTTCAAAAGTTTACCTGGTAGATCTAAGCCTCCTGCATCTACCGTGGTACTTCAATCTGCTGCATAATCTGTTTCACAACTTCATCCGGGGTGCCGCCTTCCATCTCGCGCTCGGGGGTGAGCTGAATCCGATGGCGCAAAACAGGAGCTGCCAGAAACTGTACATCCTCGGGCGTTACGAAGTCGCGGCCACGCAGGGCCGCTAAGGCTTTAGCACCGTTGAGCAGGGCCAGCGAAGCGCGAGGTGAAGCGCCCAGGTACAGGGCTTTGTGCGCGCGGGTCTGGCCGACGAGGCGAGCGATGTAGTCAAGAAGCTTCGGCTCCACATGCTGCTGACGAACCTGCCGACGCAACTGCGCAATATCGGCGGCGGAAAGTACTGGCTGAACCGCTTCCAATGGTGCGCCACCAAATCCGGCGTGATGGCCCTGCAGAATGGCTATTTCCTGCTCCAGATTAGGATAATCAACACTGATTTTAAACAGAAAACGGTCGAGTTGGGCTTCCGGCAGACGATAAGTACCTTCTTGCTCAATCGGGTTTTGAGTGGCTAACACCAGAAACGGCTCCTGCATGGGATACGTGACGCCGTCTTGGGTGATGTGGTGCTCTTCCATTACCTCAAATAATGCCGCCTGCGTCTTGGCTGGGGCACGATTGATTTCGTCAATGAGCACAATGCTGGCGAAAATGGGACCAGGACGAAATTCGAATTCAGCCTTATTTGGGCGGAAAACGGAAGTGCCCAGCACATCTGAAGGCATCAGATCGGGCGTAAACTGCAGGCGGCTGAAAGGCACATCGAGGGTGCGGGCCAGTAGCTTGGCGGTGAGCGTTTTGGCTACACCGGGCATGCCTTCCAGCAGAACATGGCCATCAGCCAGTAAGGCAGTGAGCAGCAACTCTACCACCGCCTCTTGCCCCACGATAACCTTACCCAACTCCCGGCGGACAGCCTCAGCGCTGTTGCTCAAATGACTGAAGTCGCTGCGGGGGGCAAATACTGGGTTTGGCTCAACCGCTGGGAGGGTAGTGGGGGGCAAATTTTCTGCTGGAGCCGAAGCGGCACTAGAGGTCGGGGAGAACGATTCTGATTCCATGAAAGGATTTGGGAAGAATATGTAGCGGCTAAGCTTTTAACACGATAAGCTCCTGCGCGATTAGATGGTTATATACCTTGATTTGTTGGTAACTCACAACATAACTATCGGCTCATGCGCCGAAACTCGCTAATGGCATGACTCAGTTGAAGTAACTGCTGATCTGATACTTGTGGCGCGGTTCGAGTAAAGTTAATCAGGCGCAGTAGCTTGTCGATACCCTCGCGCGTCACCCCAGACTTATGAGCTAGTCGGTCCCTGAAATGCTCATCGTTGAGGTCAAGCTCGGGCTCGTGAAAGCGGGTGCGCAGGTATTCCAAAAACAAGTTTATCTTCTTGTCTGCCAGTTGGGTGTGGTCATTGCCCTGACGGTAAAGCGCCGCTACTGTGCGAGTGAAAAGCAGCGTCGTATTGGGCAAAGGCTTGAGGATGGGAATAATGCGTTGGCGGCGCTTAGCCTCAAAAAAGATAAACAACAAACTACCTATACACGTCAGGTAAAAGGCCGCGCGCAACGCCGGATAGCGGAGCAGCACCCCTAGTAAGGATTTGCCCCCTAAGCGGCCCTGCTTCTGATATTCGTCCCACCAGGCCGGTCGGTCGGCGGGCAGATGGGAGAGGCTGGCAAAGGCGAAATCGCTGGTTTGAGGGCGAAGTACAAAGACGTTGGTAAACGCAATGGGCACCGAACACAGGTAAAAATGCCCCCCACCATGCGCAACGCGTACCAGTACCGGGCGCCGCCGCTCATCACTAGCCAGCACGGTTGCTCCAGGCGGCAGACTATCGGTTACAAACCGCGTAGCCGCCAAGGTAGCAGGGTAGCGAAACCGACGAAGTGGTGCTAAGCCCAGCGTTTGAAAGCGCAACGTCACGGAGTCGGGCCGAACAGCAATAGAGTCAGATTGGCTGCCTGTCCTGAAGCGTGGGCGAAAGCTGAGGGCTTCGGCCGTGTCGAAGTGCAGGGTGTCGCGTAGGTCGCGGTCAAATTCCTCGGCCGCAATAAAGACATCATTGCCCTGAGCCACAAAGCGCAGGAGCGCGTGCGCATCCAATGAATCGAGGCGAAAAGTAGGCTGAATGAACACGTATGAAACTGCTGCCCTGCTGGCATTTGCCTTCCCCGAATTCCTGTCAGACTGCTTTTCTTTCCAAGCAGTTAGCTGGTTAAATATGGGTTCTCGCACCGTCTGCACGGAGTCGCGTAGCAGGTCGGGCAATAAGTCGTAGAGGGCGTAGGTGCCGTAAGGAATCTTGTCGCGGTTAATGAACGTCTGGGTGCGGTCTGCTGGCTTTGGCCGGTAATAATCGACGGCTATGTATATGCCAAACAGAACTAGAAGCCCCAGCAGGTACAGTTGAAATTGACGATTCTTCATCGGACGACAGTCTGAGGTACTTTCGTAATCAGGCCTACCTGGGCGGCGCGCACCTCGGCGTACTGGGCCGGGCTTAACTCCCATTCCCCATACCATGCGTACTCAAACTGCCTGGCCACCGTAATGAAAGCGGGCCGTAAGGCGTTGGGGGGCATTTCTGCGATGTAATCTGCGTTGGTTTTCTCCGGTCGCCAGTCAAGCAGGCCAAGGTCGGTAAGCTGCTTCAGTACGCTTAGAAAACCTAGGCGCACAGCCAGGCGGTAATTACCCGCTTCTTCAGCGGCCACCAGCCGGGCCATGAAGTCGGGTGCGTAAATATCGTCGGCCTCCGCCATGTAGGTAAGGATAGCCCGACGGGGTGCCCGGCCGAATGCGCCCGTAAGATCGACCTGCAACAGGCGTAGCACAATGAACACAAACGCTGCTAAAAAGCCGCCGTAGATGATATAGCGCCAGCCGTTTTTATAAGCAGGTGTTTGGTACCAATTGCTTATCCAACGCAGAAAGCGCCGCCATAGCGATTGGCTGGTATCGACAACGGGTGCTTCTTCCTCATACTGTAGCTCACGCTGCTGCCGTAGTGCTTGCAAGCGCGCCGGAGCTGGCCGCCGTACCTGCACACCACTAACAGCGGAATCTACTGGCTGAAGGGCGCGCGGGGTTGCCAGTAGTGGCCGCAGCACCAACAAACTCAACAGCAAAAAGATAGCCCGGAGCGACAAGGAGCAGAAGTGAAATAAGGGTGCTGAAAATCAGTGAAATTTGCCCCCCAGCGTTAATACTCGCCTTCTTCTTCGGCGCGGTAACGGGCGGCGGCTACGGGCTGATCTACGACGGCTGGCTGTCCGATGCGGCCCACCAGTCTATGTAGCCCTTCACCTTCTTTGCGCTCTACTAAGTTGAAATACTGAAAAGCAATAGCCAGAAATAGCAACGGGTAAAGCATCATCAGGGCCATTGAACTCATCGTGTTTACGGCCACCACGAGCAGCGCATTGGGGGATGCAGCGTCCGGTGTGATAATAGACGTTATGTTGAGGAACGATTGGGGAATGAAAAATACGATAGCCATCATTCCAATAATCAGGAGCATGACCATAATCAGCCCAAACGTAGACCACCATTTACCCCATACAAGGTAGAAGCACCGGCGCAACGTGGCAAAAAAACCGAGCTCCTCTCGCACCCAAATAATGTGAAACAGGCTTAAGCTAACCATTACATAAAATGTAGCTATGTAGGCTACAGGCAAAAGCAACCCCGCCATCGACCCCAATACGGATAATAATCCGAATACCCCTAGAATCGGCAAAGTCGCGGCTATCATCACTACCGCCAGGCCAAGCGTAGCGAGCAGTGTACCAAAGAATCGTCGGCGCACGAGCGCCCATACATCTGCCACTTCGATGTCAGCAGCTGAATCAGCTTTCGACAAGGTAAGTGTCATGTAGCCGTAAGTAGTCAGAATAAGCAGCATGAAAGTTAAAAGGCTGCCTAGAATAGCCAATACATACTCCGGGCTACCTATAAAGTCTACTAGTGGGGCCATAGACGCGTTCCCAGTTCTAGCAGCAGTTTTTACCTGCTGCATATACAGCTGCAAGCGTGATTGCATCAGCCCCGTGCCAATGCCGGTAAGCAAGGCCGCAGGTAGCACGATATACAGCATGCACTTACCAAAGGGGCGAAAATGGGCGCGGACGAAGTCAAAAGATGCTTCGATTTTTTGGCCGAAATCGCGCTCTTTCAGGAAGTCGGCTGGTTGAGTAAAGGCAAGACGGGGCATAGTAGAGAAGAGTATAGCATTAGATAACGCGGCCAGTACGCCGGTGCAGCCACCACGGATACACCACGAAGTAGCCCAGAATAAAGGTTAATGAACCTCCAATGATAAGCAGGCTTAGCGCCAATGGCATCTCGGTGTGGCGGGTTACAAAGCTTTCCAAAAAGCCGGCCACTACAAAAATGGGGACCAGGCCCAGGGCCAGCTTTAGGCCGTCGCGGGCACCCCGTCGGAAGGAATCAGCGCGCGAGTAGGTACCCGGAAACAACAGGCTGTTGCCCATCACGAAGCCCGCCCCACCAGCCAGCACAATGGCCGAGATTTCCAGGGTGCCGTGAATCCAGATGGTGAGCACCGACTGCGCGCCGACGCCCTGGGCAAAAAAGAAGTATTGGAAAGCGCCCAGCATTATACCATTCGTGAACAGAGACCAGGCCGTACCGAAGGATAGTAGTGCGCCCATGGCGAAAGTGCGTAGGGCCACGAAAATATTATTGCTGGTAATCATCAAAAACATCTCGGTTTGGCCCATACTCTTGTACACAGCCATTGGGTCGCCCCGGCGGATGTTGTTGAGGGTCTGGTTCACGTACTGATCCCCCAGAATTAAGCGCACAAATGTGTCGTCATAAGCTGCCGACAAGGTGCCGATAGCCGCCGACAGGCAAAAGAAAGCAAGGGCCCAGAGTAGCGGCCGATGCGAGCGAGCCACTAGCAAGGGTAACTCAAAGCGCCAAAACCGCCCAAAACGACCTGTATTCTCCTTTTTGTTTTTGTATAACGCCTGGTGTAGCTTGCCAGTCAGCTCATTCAGGTACTGCGTGGTGGTAGAATCGGGGTAGAAGGTACGCGCGTACGATAGATCGTCGGTGAGTTCAATGAAGCGCGCCGCCAACTCATCCGGATCGGTGGTAGGCTGATTGGTATAGCGCTGCCACTTCTGAGTATTTTGCCGCAAAAAAACCGCTTCACGCATACTGGTTATAGGGCAGCTAAGGAGAAATTGAGAATAGTGGAAAGCAGCAACACTCGGCAGCGGGCACTCTGGCAAATATATTGATTATCATCAGCGGGCCGTACGCACGGTACCTTTTGTTTTGTACTTTTTTTAGCATGCGCACCATTCAGGTCCAAACCCCCCAGAACGTCACCGTCGAGTATGAAATCGGGGGCATTGGCGACCGCATCTTGGCGGCCTTCATCGATTACCTGGTCCTGTTCGTTTGGGGGTAGTCTGCTTTGGGGTGGGAGCGGTCTTGCTAAGGACAGCATCAATTTCAAAAGCTGGTAATAGCATAACAGTGTTTTTGATTGCTTTTCTGATTGGGATTCCGTGGGTGTTTTATCACCTGCTCAGCGAGATATTCTTAAATGGACAAAGCATCGGTAAGCGCGCCCGCGACCTGAAAGTTATTCGCCTCGATGGCACCCAACCTGGCCTAGGCGACTACTTCTTACGCTGGCTTCTGCGTCTGATTGATATCAGCTTGATGTCGGGCGCGGTGGCAGTTATCACCATTCTGATCAATGGTCGCGGCCAACGCCTGGGCGACCTGGCAGCGGGCACTACTGTTGTGCGCGTTAAAGCCAGCACACGGCTCGACGAGACCATTATGCTGCCCGATGCCAACTATCAGGTAGTATTTCCGCAGGCCGCTAGCCTCACTGCCGAGGATGTTACGCTTATTCGACAACTCTTTCAGCAAGGTATGCAGCGTCAGAACTATCTGCTGCTTAACGAAGTGGCTAATAAAGTAAAGAGCCTGACGGGTATCAGAACCGATTTGCAGGACGAGCCTTTCCTACGCACTGTGCTCCGCGACTATGCCCACCTGCTAAATCAGGTATAAACTGGCTGGGGGGCTTCTTAGCAGACTACCTGCCGTTATTAAGCGCCTAACGAAAGAAGGAAGGATTCAGGTTAAGTGTCATCACTGTGAGCCGCCATATACACCTGTTGCATGTCTATTCAAAAAAGCCCCCAGAAACGTTTCTGGGGGGCTTTTTTGAATAGACATGCCAGCAAAAGCTAGCCAGCTGCAATAGCCTTGCGCTTCCCCGTTCGAGGCATACGCTCCTCGCCTTGGCTGAGCAATTCGTCATCGCGCTCCGCTTTCTTCACCACCCAGCTTACTGAATACAAATCCTTGCGACGGTCGCGGAGGTTACGCACGGCGCCGCTACTGTTCAGGTCTTTGAGCAAGTCGAGGTCGAGGTCAGCAATGAGGGTCATCTCGGTGTTTGGCGTTGCCTCGGCCACAATGGCATCGTGAGGGAAGGCAAAGTCGGAGGGGCTGAATACGGCCGATTGCGAATACTGAATATCCATGTTCTCAACGCGGGGCAAGTTGCCCACGGAGCCTGTAATGGCTACATAACACTCATTTTCAATGGCCCGCGCCTGCGAACAGAGCCGCACCCGCTGATAAGCATTCTTGGTATCGGTCCAGAAAGGCACAAATAGGATTTTCATGCCCTCATCGGAGAGCATGCGAGCCAGTTCGGGAAATTCTACGTCGTAGCAAACAAGAATGCCAATTTTGCCAAAGTCAGTATCGAAGCACTTTAGCTTGTCGCCGCCGCGCATACCCCAATAGCTAGCTTCGTCGGGTGTTACGTGGAGCTTATACTGCTCGTCCATGGTGCCATCGCGGCGGCAGAGGAAAGCCACGTTGTACAGCTTGCCATCTTCGTACACGGGCATAGATCCAGCCACGATATTGATGTTGTAGCTTACTGCTAGCTCCATCATCTTAGCTTTGATGGGCTCCGTAAATGCTGCCATAGCCCGAATGGCCACTGAGGGTGAATCTTCGTTGGTAAGCGCCATCAGCGGAGCGTTGAAAAACTCCGGAAACATCACGCAGTCCGACTTATAGCCGCTAACGGTATCTACGAAGAACTCAATTTGCTGCAACAGGTCTTCTAGGCTACGAGTAGCGCGCATTTGCCACTGTACAATGCCAATGCGCACGTTACTTTTCTGGTTGCCAATAAGCTTTTCCTCTTCCTCGTAGTACACATTCAGCCACTCCAACAACGTTGCAAAGGCTTTCGACTCAGAATCGTAGGGCAAGTAGCCACGAATGATTTTGCGCACGTGAAACTCATTGGAGAGCTGGAAAGTCAGGATTGGGTCGGTGATTTCCTTGTTGCGCACCATCTCCACGTATTTAGCCGGGGTCATTTGGTCGGCGTAGGCTGCGTAGCCCGGAATTCGCCCCCCAGCCACCATGGCGCGAAGATTCAGGTTTTCGCACAGCTCTTTGCGAGCATCGTAGAGACGACGCCCCAGGCGTAGGGAGCGATACTCAGGATCAACGAATACATCGACACCATAAAGCGTATCGCCATCAGGATTGTGGGTATCGAACTTACCGTTGCCCGTTATCTTGGCGTAGGTATGCCGGTCGCCGAAGTCGCTGTATTGCACAATAATAGCCAACGCCGCTGCTACTAAGGTGCCATTGTCTTCAATACCAATCTGCCCCTCCGGAAATTTGCGAATCAGCGCCGCATACTCATCCGACGACCAGGAGCCCTCCATGTTGGAGTACACCTTATCCATGATGCCTTTCACCGCTTTAAAGTCGGAGCGGCGTAAGGTGCGGAGTACCAGCTTGTGCGCTGGGATAGCCGTGGGCGTAAGCAACTCCGGAATTGGCAGTGCTGGTTTGTCTGTTATTTTTTTGGCGTGGCTGCCACCGGTGCCGGTTTTGCCATTTGAACTGGTTGCCATAGGTAGTATGTGATATTGTAAACGAAATCGAAAGAAAAGGCCATTATCCAAGCAGCAGTGAGCTGCTAACAGACGACTTTACGGGTAGGGTACTCCGCATCGGGGCTTAAGGTTTGTACAAGGCTGCATTCAGCACCTGAATGGTCGCCGCCTTGCCTCGGCTCCGCCTGCAAGAAAACTGCTTCTAAGGCTGACTACCCCAGATGGAAAAGCGCATACTCGCCTAATAGGCCCTACACAAGATAAGCACTTGGCCGTGGCAGATAACTACTAGGGTATAAGATTCGTTTCTGGTAGTACAAATTCACCCTTAGCCTTTAGCCCCATGAATGCTGCGCGCCTTTTTCTGCTCTTTGCTGTTGCCTCTGTTGGGGCGTGTACCTCCGATCCGGCTGCTTCAGATGCCCCTACCACTACGGCTGATATGACTCCTTCGGATCCTTCAGCTGCTACTGATACGTCAGCTGTTGCTGAGCGAGTTGACTCAGCTGGCCCCGTGCGCCCCATCCCCAAGAATGTACCGTCGACGGAGTATTCAGCGCCAGCTACCAAAACCACAACAACAGGCAATTAGCATCAGTTGCCGTTCGGTGTACACGGGAGAAGCGGGCCATATAACCCGCTTCTTGCAACACATTCAGAGAAAACGTAGCTACAACTGCATTTCAGGTACGTCGCCTTCAGGAACTACTAGCTTGCCGGCTGTTGCGGCCTTAATCTGCTCTACAGTTACGCCAGGTGCCCGCTCACGCAGCACAAAGCCATCGGGTGTGATGTCAATGACGGCTAGTTCTGTCACAATCTTTTTCACGCAGCGCAGGCCGGTAATAGGCAGCGTACAATCGGTGAGGAGCTTGCTGCTGCCGTCGCGGGCTAAGTGCTGCATGGCTACGATGATGTTTTTGGCCGAGGCCACCAGATCCATAGCGCCGCCCATTCCTTTCACCATTTTGCCCGGAATCTTCCAGTTGGCAATGTCGCCGCGCTCGGATACTTCCATTGCTCCCAGGATAGTCAAATCGACGTGCTCGCCCCGAATCATACCGAAACTATCGGCTGAACTGAAAAGACTGGAGCCGGGTAGCGTGGTTACGGTTTGCTTGCCCGCGTTGATAAGGTCAGGGTCAACTTCGGCCTCTGTGGGGAAGGGCCCCATCCCTAACAGGCCGTTTTCAGATTGTAGTTCGACGTTGATTCCGGCCGGAATATAATTGGCGACCAGCGTTGGAATACCAATGCCTAAGTTGACGTAGGAACCATCGCGCACTTCCTGGGCGATACGTTTGGCGATACCGTGTTTGTCTAACATGATGGATGTGGGAGGAGAGGGCGGATTAGTTAGCGGAACCGGAAGCGGCTGGCGGTCCAGCAACTGCCTGCCGCACTTGCAGCTTGTATTTGCCGGCCAAGTCGCGGGCAGTAGTGTTGGGGTATTTTTGGGTATAGAGTAAGGCTACAATCTTTAGCTTGGGGTCAACCCAGTACGTAGTCCCAAAAATGCCCCCCCATTCGTAAGAACCCTCAGACAGGCCGGATACTTCCGTGGTTTTGGGAGTCGTAATGCTGAAGCCCAGCCCAAACTTATTCTGGCCCTGCTCAATGGCCCCTATTTGATTACTGGTCATGAGGCGCACGGTGGCTGGTTTCAGGTAGCGTCGGCCGTTATATTCACCCTCGTTGAGGAGCATTTGTAGGAAAGCGGCGTAATCATCAATGGTTGAGGATAGGCCTGCTCCGCCCGAGAAATACTTGCCGGCTTCTTTGGGGTAGTCGGGATTCATGCCGTACAGGCCGGTTTGTTTTACCGTGGCTTTCGCGGCATCCTCGGTGTAAAGCGCCGCCAGGCGGCTCTGCTTGTCGGCGGGTAGGTAAAAATAAGTATCGCGCATACCCAGCGGCTCAAATAGCCGCGTGCGCAGGTACTGATCAAGGGTTTGCTTACTGAGCACCTCAATGAGGTAGCCTAATACATCCACGCTCAAACCATACGTGAATCGCTCGCCTGGCTGGTGCATCAGCGGAAGGGCACCCAGCGCGTTCATAGAGGTAGCCAACGTGCCATTTGGCGTACCAATACCGCTCGGAATGCGGGCTTTCGCGTAAATAGCCTTCGCTTCCTTCGAGCCGATAACGGGGTAACTGATGCCCGAAGTGTGCGTCAGGAGCTGACGGATGGTAACCTCTGATTTGGCTGGTACAGTGGTGTAGCTGGAGTCTTTTTCGTTAAAACTAGCCAGCACCTTAGGGTTTCGGAACGCTGGTAGGTATTTAGAAATAGGGTCGTCGAGCTGGAATTTGCCTTCATCGTAGAGTAGCATCAGCCCGACGCTGGTGATGGCCTTGGTTTGGGAAGCAATCCGGAAAATGGCGTCGGGCTTGAGGGGCGTTTTGGCCCCCGTATCATCAAAGCCAAAAGCTTTACGGTAGATGATTTTCCCATCGCGGGCAATCAGGGCAATAGCACCGGGCACGCGGTTATCGGCCGTGTATTCCTCCAGCAAGCGGTCGATGCCCGGTAGGGGGGCTAAGCTGGTAGTAAGAGTTCGCGGCTTGGTAGACTTCTGTTTCGGCAACGTGGCCGTTTGGGCGTAGGTGTGGCTGCCAAAAGCCAGCGTAAGGAAAAGAAGAACCGTGTTTTTCATAGCTAGCGTAGAGGCTTCTGCAGTTTGCGGAGGTGAGGCGGCTTCGTATTGGACTCGGGTGTCGGCATAGAGCAAGCCCAGACCTTAGCTGACGGTCCGTACAGTCCGTTGCTCAATACGCTTCTCGTAATTTTTGCCCTCAAATATGCGCTGCACGAAGATGCCGGGCGTATGAATCTGGTTCGGGTCTAGCTCGCCGGCGGGCACCAGTTCCTCTACTTCGGCCACGGTAATTTTGCCGGCCGTGGCCATCATCGGATTGAAATTGCGGGCCGTGCCTTTATAGATAAGGTTGCCGGCCGTATCGCCGCGCCAAGCTTTCACAAACGCATAGTCGGCGGTGAGGCCGGTCTCAAGCAGATACATCTTGCTTTTGAATTCCCGGCTTTCCTTTCCTTCGCCTACCTCGGTGCCATAGCCTGCGGGCGTGTAAAAAGCCGGAATGCCTGCCCCACCTGCCCGAATGCGCTCAGCCAGCGTGCCCTGCGGAATGAGCTCTACTTCTAACTCACCGGATAATAATTGCCGCTCAAACTCCGCGTTCTCCCCCACATAGCTCGATATCATCTTGCGCACCTGCTTGGTTTGCAGTAGAAGCCCAATACCAAAATCGTCGACGCCGGCATTGTTACTGATACAGGTCAGCTCTTTTACTCCGAGGCGCAGCAGCTCCTGAATAGCATTCTCGGGAATGCCGCATAGGCCGAAGCCGCCGAGCATGAGCGTCATGCCGTCGGTGATGCCGTGCAGGGCCGCCTGGGCGTTGGCTACAACTTTGTTTATCATATCAGGTGGGTGGGGTAGTTGGGAGCGGGAAGTTAAAAGGATAATAGGTTTCGCGGAAGCAGGCTATAAATTAGCCCCCCACCAAGTGCTGACGGGCCGCATCGGCGTCCTTGGCCAATTGCGCCTTCAGCTCATCCAAACCCGCAAATTTCTGCTCATCGCGCAGGCGAGCTATCAGTTGTATAGTCAGCGGCTGGTCGTATAAGTCGCCCGAGAAATCCAGCAGATGTACTTCAATGGTCTGCGCCAAATTGCCCCCCACGGTAGGGCGTACCCCGATATTGAGCATGCCCTGCTCTACGCTGCCGGCGGCAGTGGTAGCCAATACGGCGTACACGCCCTGAGCGGGTACGAGCTTGGAGTCCTCGGCCAGCTCCAGATTGGCGGTAGGAAAACCGATGGTGCGGCCGAGCTGCTTACCGCGTACAACAGTGCCAGTCAGGGAGTAAGAGTAACCGAGGTGGCGGTTGGCGGTGGCAATGTCGCCGCTAAGCAGGGCGCGGCGGATACGGGTACTACTCACCCCAACCGCGTCCACGTCTTCGCGCGGAATCTCTTCTACTTCCAGCCCGTAGCGGGCGGCGTTTTTGCTGAGGTATTCAAAGCCTCCTTCGCGGTTTTTGCCAAACCGGTGGTCATAACCAATCACCAGCTTTTTGGCGCCTACGGTGCGCAGCAAGAGTTGCTGAATATATTCCTCGGAGGTCAATTGTGCGAACTCGCGGGTAAAGGGCACAATGAGCAGGTAATCAACGCCAAACTGTTCGAGGCGCTCAATTCGCTCATCCAGAGTGGAAAGCAATTGCAAGTCGAGCGGCTCCGGGTGCGTGGGCGGCGGGTCCAGCACTAGGCGCGGGTGAGGCCAGTAGGTAATGACCACGGCGGGGCCGCCACTTTGCCGGGCCACTTCCAGCAGCCGGTGCAAAATTTTCTGGTGCCCTACGTGTACGCCATCGAAGGTACCGCTCGTTACGACGGCTTGACCTAGAAACGGGAAGTGCGCCGGGTCACGAAAAACTTGCATCTGCTGGATGGCTAAATGGCGGTAGAATTATTCCTGGGGGGCTTTTTCGGTGTCGGTGGCGGAAGCTGCCGCAGCGGTAGAAGCGTCGTAATACGCTAAACCCTGGCGCACTGGCCGGCGTCGTTCGCCGGCCGGGCGTGTTGGCTTGGCTGGGTCAGCTTCGGGCCGCGGGGGGCGCAGTGCCTCAAGATCTGCTATGGTGAGAGCGTCCGATAAGGCGTACTCTCCAATGCGAGTGCGAGCGAGCTGAGTAAGATGCGCGCCACAACCAAGTGCTGCCCCAAAATCGCGGGCGAGGCTGCGGATGTAAGTGCCTTTGGAGCACACCACCCGAAACTGCACGTTGGGCAAGTCTATGCTCGTGAGCTCAAACGCGGTAATGGTAATCTGTTTGCTCTTGATTTCGGCGGTATCGCCGCGGCGAGCTACTTCGTAGGCCCGCTCACCGTTGATTTTTACGGCCGAGAATAGCGGTGGCGTCTGCTCAATAAGACCGATGAAAGGCGCAGTAGCAGCTTGCAGATCAGCTTCAGTGAGGTGAGCGTAGGGAAGCTCCGCATCGACGGGCGTTTCGAGATCGAAGCTGGGTGTGGTCTGGCCGAGGCGAAAGGTGCCAGTATATTCTTTCTCCTGCGCCTGAATGGTATCGATGTCCTTGGTTTTCTTGCCGGTGCACAAAATAAGCAAGCCCGTCGCCAACGGATCGAGCGTGCCCGCATGCCCGATTTTCTTGATGCGCAGCATGTTTTTCACCTTGCGCACCACGTCAAACGACGTCCAAGTAAGCGGCTTATCCAGCAACAGAACCTCGCCGGCTTCGAAGTCAAACTCCTTCTGCTTCATATCAATTGCAGATCAATACCCAACCCTATCATTATCAGAATAATAACGCCAATGCCGATGCGATAGATGCCGAAAGACCGGAAACCAAAGCGCGAAACGAAGTTTACAAACGAATTGACCGCCAATAGCGCTACCACAAACGCCACCACGTTGCCAAAGGCCAGTACTTGCAAATCGCCGGGCTGTAGCGGGGTGATTTTGTAAGCTTTATAGAGTTGATACGCAGTAATAACAAACATGGTAGGCACCGCCAGCAGAAACGAAAAGTCGGCAGCGGAACGGCGGTCGAAGCCTTGGCTAAGACCACCCACAATGGTGGCCGCCGAGCGCGACACGCCCGGAATAAGGGCGATGCACTGAAACAACCCAATCTTGAACGCCTGCTTGAGGTTGGGTGTCGTCACTTGCTTACGCTCTCCACTGAACCACTGATCAACAAACAGTAGAATAATGCCCCCCAGAACCAGGGAAATGGCTACTACCGTCACGCTTTTCAATAATTCGGTGATTACGTCTTTCAGCACGAAGCCCAGAATGCCAAACGGAATGAAGGCAACGGCCAGCTTGAGATAAAAATCGAAGCTCTGCAAAAAGCGGCGCCAGTACAGCGCAACCACCGACAGAATAGCCCCAAATTGAATGGAGGTAATGTACACTTCCGTAAAAGGAGCCTGCCCGATACCGAGCAGATTGGCCACAATAATCATGTGGCCGGTGCTTGATACCGGTAAAAACTCCGTCAGACCCTCCACAATAGCGAGGATCAGCGCATGCCAATAATTCATCTATTAACGCTTATAAGTAGGGCGCGCCGCCGGGGTAGGAGCCGCTACTGGTGGCGCGACGCTGGCCGTTGAGGCCGCCTCCACTGAAATTGTCTCGGTAGGAGTCGAAATTTGCCCCCCAGGCTTGGCCATAATGGCGAAAAACTCAATTACAAACCCGACAACCAATAAAATGGGACCGAGTGTGATGCCCAGAAACCCAAGGCCGTAGTCCGCAGTATCGAGGGTCATGGTGATAAAGCCCGCTACCAATACGGCCAAGCCTATAAACATGAGCCGATAATTACGGGGCCCAAATGCGAAATGGGAAGTGGGGCGTTGTTCCATGGAATCCAAATGGGGTTTCAAGCGGTGGTTCAGGCCAGCTTGATAAAAGTGAATTGATGTTAATATAAATCGTCGAGCGACATGCCCAGATACTTACGCACGGCGCGGTAGGAGCTAAAAAAGCCAATAACACAGCCCAACACGACCATCAGCACCAGCAAAGCGCCGATTAAACGTTCGTCGAGCAAAAGGCGAAGCTCATCTACCTGCAAGTACGCGTATTGCTGCAGCGCCAGCAGAATCAGAGCCGCCAATGCGCCGCTAACGAAGCCTTGCCAGGTAGCGCGCCGCAAAAACGGACGTTGAATAAAGAAGGAAGTAGCGCCTACTAGCTGCATGCTCCGAATAAGGAAACGCTGGGAGAATAGCGCCAACTTGATGGTATTGTTAATCAGGATGGTTACAACGAGCGTGAGTACTACGGCAAAGCCAAGCAGGACCAGGCTAAGCTTGCGCACGTTCTGGTTGATGCTCGTAATCAGGCTCTGTACGTATTGTACCTCGTGCACGCCGCTTTCGGCGCGTAGCTCCTGCTCTATTTTGCGCAGGTTGAGCGAGTCGGTGTACTCGGAATTGATCCGCAGGATATAGGCATCGCGCAACGGATTATCGCCCAGAAATTGCTGAAAATCTTCGCCGGTTTGTTCAATGAACTGACGGGCACCTTCTTCCTTAGACAGGAAGCGCACTTGAGGCTGCCGGTCGCGGAAGGCGATAAAGGGCTTGCTCGAAAAGGCTTGCTGCAAGCGCAGAAGCTGTGCCTCGGGCAAGTCGCGGTCTAGGTACACCTGCATTTCCAGGTTCTCTTTTACTAGGTTGGAAAGCTTGTGGGCATGAACCAGCAGCAGCCCAAAAAGCCCAATTACCAGCAACGCCAGCGTGATACTAAACACGACCATCGTGTGCGGGTAATTACCCAGCTTTTTCTTACGAGTGGACGAACGGGGAGGGGAAGCCATGCCGCAAAGGTAGGATTAGCAATTAGCAATGAACGCAATTACCCAATTTGAATTCGAAAAAAGCCCCCCAGGACCATCACAACGCAATCGTAGCCTTTCTCGATACAGCATAAATGCCGCTTACATAATGGTGCGAGGATCATCGTCGACGATGAGGGCTTCGCGGGCTTTCCGGGCGGCTTCGTCGCGGCGACGGACGCGCTTACGGGCAAAAAGCTCCTGCAACGAATCAAATTGCTCCGTATGCAGCAAGCTGACGGCCGCGCGGGGCTGGTTGATGGTTTCTAAGTCGCGGGGCGTAGTCTGGTAGCGGAGGCGAGCCCGAAAACGGCCGTCAGCCTGGAGATAGTATTCTAGGCTTAGGTCGCCGAGCAGGGATGTTTGGGCCGTCTGATCGATGTCGCCGGAGCCTGGTACGGTACCTAGGTTGGTAGAATTGGTAAAGCCCCCTTCACGGGTCACGCGCAGCCGGCCATTCATAAAGCTGTAACTCAGGCGCACTTGCAACGCCTGAAGCTGCTCTTGGGAAAGCCCGTTGAGGTTGAAGTCAATCTCCAGGTTCTGGTCAATTTGAGAGGTAAGCAGACCTAGCTGCGTCGAAAGAACTTGGCCTAAACTATTGCCTACCGTATTGTTGCTGCCGCTCAAGGAAAGCTGCGCGAAAGAGCCGGGGGGCGAAAGCTGCTTGAAGACCAGTAAGCTGAATACTTGGCGGTTCAGCTCCTGTTCATCATTGCGCAAAGAGTTCGTAAACGAAGCCAAATCGCCCTCTAGTGCGGAAGGAGCATCATTAAACTCAAGCCCTAGCTGAATGGCCGGTAGCAGCAACGGGCCCGTCAGGTTCATAACGGCCGTAACGGGAACCACCGCGCCCGCGCTGGGAGTAGCCGTGCCGAGCACTGGGGCCAATGACGTGCGCTGGGTGTAGGCTGCCGTTACGTTCATCTGGCCGTCCAGTGGGTTGCCGTTCCAGGAAATGGTGCCGCCCGGCCGGACCACAAATTCCTTGTTAATCAGACCTTGCAATGTGAAATTATAAGCCCCCGCACGATTTCAATCTGACCGTACATATTGAATTCGCCGCGGGTATCCACGTTTAGGCGCAACTGGCCCACAGCCGTGCCCCGAATTACGTCGCCAGTGCTTTCGTCGAGAATAATCTCCACGTAAGCATCCTCGGTTACTGTCAGGTTGAAGTTGAGTTGCAAGCCCGAAAGATCCACGCGGCCAGCCGCTGCCGCTACGATGGGCACGGTGGAGGTAGTATCGGTGGGCAGATTACGATTCACGAACTTGATATAGCTGGCCTGCTCGGCTTTGGCTGCATTATCGAGGGGGAGCGAAACCCGGGTGCCGGCCTCGCTGCGTGCCGTAACGTTCACAGTTAAGTTATCGACGGGGCCGAATACGCGCGCCTCGCCTGTGCCGTAAGCGCGGCCGAAGTAGAGCTCGTTCTCTTTGCGGGTAGTATTGAGTAACTGGAGCTTTCGGAAATCGGCACTCAGATTAAGCACCATGTTCTGAAAGCCTTGGTGTCGAATCTCCCCGTCGAGCGTGCCGGTATTGCCAAACACATCCCGCAGATTCACGTCTCGGAAGACAATACGGTCTTCGCGGAATGAGATGCGGTCGGTGAACCGGTAGGTAGTGCCCAGGTAAATAAACTTGAAGCGGCCATTACTTACATCCACATCGCCCACAAGATTGGGCGCGGCAAGCGGACCAGTCAGCCGCAGCCGACCAACGGCCGTGCCACGCATATTGTCGAAGAGCGTGCTTAAGAGGGGCTCCGTTATTTTCACCGGTGCACTATCCAGCACCGCGGTAAGGTCGAGCTGGCGGATTGGCTCGCGCGGCGCGACGGTGCCTGTCACTGTAAGTACCCGCTGTTGGCTGTTCATCACATCCAGGTTCACGCCCAGCTTACTGGTGGTATTATCCCAGTCGCTGCTGCCGGTGACGTTGCCGATCAGGATATCATCAAACCGAAGCGAATCGACGGCCAGCGAACTGTTCACGACTAAAGCTCCAAAAACGCCACTTACGGTTCCTTGCGCGTTGGCTACGCCCGTAACATTCTGCTTGGTAAGAGAGCTAAGCGTAGCCAATTCCAGATTCTGAACGGCCAACTGTAATGTTTTGGCCGGATCGGTGGAAATGAAGCCTTGGGCACTCACTTGTTGAGCGCCATTCGAAAGAGTGAGGCTGCGAATGTCAATCTCTTTGCCTCCATTAGAAATCAAGACTACGTTTTCAGGCGCCAGCGTCCAGTCTTTGCCCAACAGGTTGACGCCCGACTGCCGAAATATCACCTGCACGGCTTGTGGCAGAAAAGCCACTGAGCCATTAATTGCCCCCCGGTTAGTGGTGCCGGTTTGGGCGAGCGAAGTCGAAAAATTAATCTTGTCCTGATCCCAGACGCCTTCCACGTAGAAGTTCTCCGTCTCCTTCAAGAGCGGAAGTTTTTGCTTTGCGGAAGTGATGTTAGCCTGCGCGAGTATTTCGGGTTGATAGGGCAGCTTGGAGGTGAGCAGCTCCATCGACGTATTTATGGCCCGAATGCTATCGTAGCGCAGGCTGTCAAATTGCCCGGCGAGCGTAAAAATAGAAGTGGGACCATTGCGAAAAGAACCGTCAACTCGTGAGTAGTCGGATATCTCCAGCTTTGGCACAAATAGCTGAATAACCGGATTCGCACGCTTCAGATAAAGATCTAAGTCGATAGCATACTCAGGAATTGCCCCCTGACGCTTCCGGCGGTAGTAGTTAGCGGTTTCAGTGTCGTTGCTCTCGAAGTTGAGCTGATACTCCTTGATGAGCGTTTGTACGTCGCGGGCTACGGTCGTGAAATTGAAGTCGCCGTTGGCCGTAAGATTCAATACTTCGGAGCGCACGGCCACGTTGCGCTGCCCATTCTGGCGTTGGCTTACGATGTCGAGCGTATCAATGGCCACGTTGCGGCCGGCGTAGCCCACTTTGGTTTCGCGCAGGATAATGCGGCCAATCAGGTCATCGAGCTTCAAGCCTTGGAAACGCAGATCCGCTTTGGTGGCAACGGTCACGGCCTGATCGGTGAGGCCGAGGGCGCGCAGATCGGCGCGGCGTACCTGCGCGCGCACGTCGAAGGCTTGGCGGGCTTTGTTCAGGTCTACGCGGCCGTCGGCGGATATTTGCAGGGCAGGATCATTCACAGCCAACTTACCCTCAAAGGTTTCGCGGCTGAACTGGCCATTGGTGGTGATGTTGCGGAGACGGTAGCCTTTCAGCCAAATGCTTTGCACCGTGGCATTGGCGCGCAAGCGGGCCCCTTCCGGCGTAAACCCAACGCCCTCTACCCGGCCGCTGAAGGCAATGTCGCGCACGGTGCTCTGGTCGCCCAGAAACTTGCCCAGCTGGAAGCCCGTTGTTTTTACCTGGCCTTCATAAGTAGAATAGCGAGGATCGGTTTTGAACTTGATGTTCACGTCCGACACCACGTTGCCAAGAGCAGTATTGAAAGAGCCGTTAGCGACGAAATCGTTATAGAAGCCCAGAAATTGCCCTTTGAGCTGCACGGTACCTAAGCGCTGCACATAAGCCCAACCCTTCGCAGGTACGAATTTGCGGATGTCGCGCCCATCAATTACGGAGGGCTGCAAGCGCATTTCCACGAAGCTTTCCTTCAGGTTGGGCAGCCCTTCCACGTTGATGTTGCCCACTACGTGCGTGTTTTGCCCGTAGCGCACATCAAGGTTACGCGTTGTGAAATTGGTGACGTAGCCTTTGGCCTCGCCGGAGAACAGCACCGTTTCGTTTAGGTCGCGGAGCTGGGGGGCAAAATGGGCGATGTCATCGGAGAAAAGTCGCGTAGGTCCCAGCCGCGCCGTTACGCGCACCGAATCGTTGAAGTGCGTGAAGTTGATAAAGCGCTTATAATCGAAACGTACGTAGTCTTTGAGGTAGCTGCGGCCCACGCGCAGATCGGTGTTGGCAAACTCCCAATAGGTGGGCGCAAACGTCATGTCAGTGTCCCAGTGCTGCACGCGGGTTTTCGAAGGCGTTTCCACGGCACGCATATCCCGAATTCGGGTGATGATGGTGTCGCCGTTCATTTTGATGCCCGAGAAGTCAGCATAGATGCTGTCGACCTGCATGTGCGCGTAATCGATGCCATATTTGACGCGCGGCTGGTTCTGCCTCTCCAACACAAAGCGGCCGTTGCGGAGCCCAACGCTTTGAATCTGAAAATCGAAGGGCTTCTTGACTTTGGTGGTGTCGGTGGGGCCGAGAAGACGGCGCACAGCGGCTACAAACTGGCTTAGGTTGGTAGAGTCGGGTGCGTCGGCGTAGGTGACTAGGGCAAAGCGCGGCTCATTTAACACGAGTTGGCCCACGTGCAGATGGCGCGGATTTAACAGCGAAAACAGCTGAATGTCCGCTTCTGCCTGCCCGATGTGAAACAGCTCGCCTCCGCGCCGGTCCAGCACCTGCACATTCTGGAGCAGCACCCGCGAAAACGGCCGCACATCTACCCGCCCGATGCTAACGCGCTGACCCAGCTTATCCGACAAAAATGTGGCTGCTCGTTGTGCTACCCGCGTCTGCACGCTTGGTATCCGCAATGCCACCAACACCGTGCCCACAGCCAGCACCACAAGCAGGAGCAGCCCCAGCAGGATTTTGAGCAGTACGGAGATAAAACGGGGCACGGGAAGTAAATGAACGAGAAGGAATGTAACGACGAAGATGCTGCTTTTCAGCTAATCGTTGTCCGGCCTTGGCTGTAGGCTGGGGGAAGGGATAAAAAAGCCCCCCGCTTCGCCACAAGCGCCACTGGTAGTAAAAGCTGAAGTTGAGTACGCGTCAGACCATTTAACAAGTCAGAGGTTTAATGATTTAAACGACCTTTGTCTTAAAATATGCGGCCACAGACAAAAGTAATCCGTGCCCATTTGATTTTTTATGTTGTGTTTCCGGCCCAATGCACCACGAGGGCTTTGATTTTCTGCACGCTATGTCATATCCTATAATTCTGGCCATCGAATCATCCTGCGACGATACCTCGGCTGCCGTGCTGGCTGGGGGGCAAATTCGCTCCAACGTAGTAGCCACCCAGCGTGTGCACGAACAATACGGCGGCGTGGTGCCGGAGTTGGCTTCGCGGGCCCACCAGCAGCACCTGATTCCGGTGGTGCAAGAGGCGCTGCGCCAGGCCGGCGTGACTAAAGCGGACCTCGACGCGGTGGCTTTCACACAAGGGCCGGGGCTGCTGGGCTCGTTGCTGGTTGGGAGCATGTTTGCCAAAACCTTCGCGCTGGCATTGGGTAAGCCGTTGCTGGCCGTGAATCATATGCGTGCCCACATTTTGGCGCACTTTATTAATGAGCCACGGCCCACGTTTCCCTTTTTGTGCCTCACAGTAAGCGGCGGCCACACCCAACTGGTGGTGGTAAAAAGCCCCCCAGACATGCAGGTAATCGGCCAAACCATCGACGACGCGGCCGGCGAGGCCTTCGACAAAACTGGTAAGCTACTTGGCCTGCCGTACCCGGCTGGTCCGCACCTCGATAAGCTAGCCAGCACCGGCAATCCCACGCGTTTCCCGTTTCCGGTGGGCGCCATGCCCGGCTACGATTTCTCGTTTAGCGGCCTCAAAACGGCTGTGATGTACTTTCTGCGCCAGCAAACGGCCAAGAACCCGGAGTTTATCCAGGAAAACTTACCCGACCTCTGCGCCAGCATTCAATACACCATTATTCAAACCTTGCTGCGTCAACTCCAGCGCGCCGCCGCCGATTTGGGCTTGACACAGATTGCGCTGGCTGGAGGCGTGGCCGCGAATTCTGGTTTGCGTGCGGCCTTACAGGCGTTGGCTGTGGAGAAAGGTTGGGCGGTATTTATTCCCGAGTTTCAGTACTGCACTGATAATGCCGCAATGGTTGCTATAACGGCTCACTTCCAGTTTGAAGCCGGTGATTTTGCCCCCCAGCTCGTTAGCCCTGACCCACGGTTGAAACTGGGGTAGAAACGGAGCGGGTAAATAGATAGACCGTCATGCAGAGCGGAGCGAAGCATCTCGCGTGCTGACGAGAGGTTAGTAATCCAGCTAAACACGCGAGATGCTTCGCTACCGCTCGGCATGACGGTTTGTTTTAAAAGGTCATTTTCATAAATGCGCTGCTCTCTAATATTCAATGAAAAACCCTTTCCAACCGGGCGACGTCAAAACCTATTCCTTCATCGTCACGGCGGCTGACTTTGCTACGATGGAAGGCCACACAGTGCACGACGTGCTAAGTACGTTTTCCCTGGGGCGAGGCATGGAGTGGGCGGGGCGGCTGTTTGTGCTGGAAATGCTGGAGGCAGGGGAGGAGGGGATCGGGACGATGCTGCACGTGGAGCACCACGCGCCAGCCTTCGCGGGCGAAACCGTTGAATTTCGCGCTACTTTTGCCGCCCTGGAAAATCGGGAACTGACTTGCGCCGTAGAAGTCCGAGTGGGTGCACGGCTGGTCGCAACTGGTCGCACCGGACAGCGCATCGTACAGAGCGAAAAACTGGCGGCTCGTTTTGCTGCCTTGCGCGCCGGTTCCCCAACATCTGCTTAATCAGCGCCTCACCGCGCTTTCTATTAGTATGGCCAAAGAAAAAGACGCTCCGCGCAAAGTTAATATTGTGAATCGCCGGGCCAGCCACGAGTATTCTTTCCTGACGAAGTACGACGCGGGCATGATGCTGCAAGGCACCGAAATAAAGAGTATCCGCGACGGCAACGTGAACATGCAGGACGGCTTCTGCATTTTTCACCCCGATGGCAGCCTGTGGGTGCACAATCTGTCCATCTCCAAGTACACCGAAGGCACTTACAACAACCACGAGCCTACCCGCGAGCGGAAATTGTTGCTCACCAAGCGTGAGCTGCGCCAGCTTTCTGACAAAAGCCAGGAGCAGGGCCTTACCATTATTCCCATCCGTTTGTTTGTAAGCGACCGGGGTTTTGCGAAGCTCGAAATTGCGTTGGCTAAAGGCAAAAAGCTCTACGACAAGCGCGAAGACATCAAAGCCAAAGACCAGAAGCGCGAAATGGATCGGGCGCGCGACTACTAAAGTTTAGAGCTAAATAGGGTGCATTTCCCTTATTAGGAATATAGCTTTGTCTGTGGTTGTTAGAAAACCGTTGCTACCAGACCGAATGGCCGTTAGCAGCTAGCTTTCTGGCTTCAAAACTTAAACTTTCGAACTTCCTTGGAATACGGAATTTGCCCCCTGAGCGTGGTGCCGGTGCGGGCCGAGCCTAATGATCGGGCCGAAATTGTCACTCAGCTCATTTTTGGCGAGTGCTACACTATCGTGCTCGTTCAGGGCAATTGGTGCCAGGTGCGCATTGCCGCTGACCAATACGTGGGCTGGATGGACGTGAAGCAACACCTACCCGTGACCAGCACCTACTTCGCCGAATGGGGCGCACATGCCCACCCGCGCAGCCTCGATGTGGTGCAAATGGTAAGCGATTCCGACACGCGCCAGCCTATTTCCTTGGGCGCTCGCCTGCCTTTTTTCGATGGCATGACCCTGCGTTTGGGTGAGCGGCAACTCTTTTATAATGGAGCCGCTACCAATCCGACGTCTAACGGCGACCCGGGGCGCAAAGCCGCGCTGCTTCAGAAAATGGGCCAGGCCTTTTTGAAAGCGCCATACTTATGGGGGGGCAAAACGCTTTTCGGCGTCGACTGCTCTGGCCTCATGCAGCAGTTGTATGGCTTAGTTGATATCCAACTGCCCCGCGACGCCCGCCAGCAGATTGACCACGGCCGTACCGTTCATTTCGTTTCGCAGACCCAGCCCGGTGATCTTGCCTTTTTTGATAATGCTGAGGGCAGCATCGTGCACGTAGGCATGCTGCTGGAAGAACAGCAGATTCTGCACGCCAGCGGGGAGGTTCGCATCGATCCTCTTGACCACAATGGCATCTATAACCGGCAGCGCCAGAAATACTCGCATAAGCTGCGCCTGATTAAGCGGCTATTGCCGGATTGAAATAGTACCAAGCTCATACTTGGTGCTATTCCTTTAAAAAAAGCCCCCCACAGCCCGGAGCTAAAGGAAACTTAACCCGGCGGCTGTTGTTAATGCGCTAAGAATCACCTAGCTTTCGCTAACTGGATTCTCCCTGAGCGTATGGATCAAAAAGTGCTTGTCTTAAACGGTGATTACACCGCGATTACGCTTTGCAGCGTGCAGAAGGCTTTTGTGTTGCTTTTTTTGGACAAGGCTGAGATGATAGCCAAGTCGGATGGTACGCTGCGCTCCATTAGCCATTCTTTCCCGAAGCCTAGTATTATCCGCTTGCAGCGCTATGTGCGTGTGCCTTACAAAGGCATTGCCCTGAGCCGTCACAACATCATGAAGCGCGACCATTTTGAGTGTCAGTACTGCGGCTCCACTAAAAACCTCACGCTGGACCACGTATTGCCCCGTTCTCGCGGTGGCGAGTCGTCGTGGACTAATCTGCTCACGGCGTGTGCCCGCTGCAACCACGCCAAAGGGCATCGCACACCACACGAAGCGGGGCTCACGGTGCGTCAGCAACCCAAGAAGCCTACCTTGGCGGGCTTCCTGAAGCTCTCGGCCGGTACGATAGATCAGAACTGGCACGATTACCTGAATTGAGCTACGAATGGGGCGGTAAACGAAGGTTTGCCGCCCTATTTTCTTCTCGTACCAAAAGGAATTACTGCTCTGCTTTAAACTAACCGTCGCTGGTTGAGGTTAGAGGCATACCTTTGCCCCCCATTCCACCCAATCAGCGTTCATGTCAGTTCCTAAGTTTGCGGCTTCCCGCTCTTTTCACACCGAGCTAAAATCTCGGATTAACGCCTACTTCGAGGAAGCGGGCAAATCGCAAACCGGCAATTCCGGGCTTTTTGTAAAGGCGCTTATCCTGACGACGGCTTTCGTGTTGGTGTATCTGCACTTGGTATTTTTCACACCAAGCGCCTTTTTAGGTATTCTGGAGTGTATTCTGCTCGGCGGCATTGGAGCGGCTATCGGCTTCAACGTCATGCACGACGGCGCCCACGGCAGCTTCAGCAAGTCAAAGTGGCTCAACCAGTTCGCTGCCTTTACCCTGAACGTGCTGGGCGGCAATAGCTTCATGTGGAATATGAAGCATAACCTCATTCACCACATGTACACCAATGTGGACGGTGTGGATGACGACCTCGATGTGCAGCCGTGGATGCGCATGAGCAGCACCCAGCCCCGCCGCAAACTCCACCGCTTTCAGCACTTATATTTCTGGTTTCTCTACGCCCTGCTATACATCGCCTGGATTTTCTTTATGGATTACCAGAAGTATTTCAAGGGTAAAATCGGGGGGATGCCAATCAAGAAAATGACGGCCACCGACCAGTCAGTCTTCTGGGGCTTCAAAGTGATTCATCTATTGCTTTTCATGGCCCTTCCAATTTACACGGTAGGCTTTGTGTCATGGCTGGTAGGTTTCGTAATCTTCGCGGCCGTAGCGGGTTTTACTCTGAGCTTGGTATTTCAGCTGGCGCACACCGTAGAACATGCTGCCTTTCCCATGCCCGATGAAATCACGAACAAACTGGAAGACGAGTGGGCTATTCATCAGATTAAGACTACCGCCAACTTCGCCACGCATAACAAAGTGATTAGCTGGCTCGTGGGTGGTCTGAACTTTCAGGTAGAGCACCACTTATTCCCCAAGATTTCGCACGTTCATTACCCTGCTATCAGTAAGATCATCAAGCAGATGTGCGAGGAATTTGACATCACTTACAACGAGTATCCTAAGATGCGCTACGCTGTGGCATCGCACGTATCCTACCTGCGCGAGATGGGCAGAAAGTAGATTGTTTATCATATAAAAAAGCCCCCCAGAAACACTTCTGGGGGCTTTTTTTATGCCAGGTTGAGTGAGCGTAGTTACCCACTTAGTTTATTCTTGTGAGCTTTCTTATTTTATTAAATACCCTTTGAGGAACAGTCCAATTATTACTCCAGTAAAAGTTAAAGGAACGCCATCGTTTTAATTCAGCCTCTTGCGAACTAGCGCTATTTAAAACCAGGAGCGAGTGTAATGATTGAGTATAAAATTCATTTATTTTTTCAGGGCTGAAAAAACGATTCCATTCTTCTTGCGCTTTACTGCCCAGTATCTGGTGTGATTCCTCATGCTGTAATAAAAAGGAATACAAATTTGCGATATGTTTTTCTGGAAAAAATAACGCAAAATCCGACCAGTTAGGTCCCTTCGGTGGTACAAAGTTATCTGCAATAATAACCGGGCATTTGCCAAGCGCCATGCTCTCATATATTCTGAAACTCACAGGTGCCCACCCTGCCGGACAAAGAGAAAACTTAGCCTGCTGAATTAACTCAACATAAGTTTGCTTCTCCTCAAATGAGTGATTTAGCCAGCTGTCTGTTTTCTCTAGGTGGATAGAAGGTATAGAACTCAGTGCTCGAAATAACTTCGATCTAACCGAATTAGACTTTGTGTTTCCTCTCCAACTAGCTAAATAATTTGGCTCTATCTCCTGCTTATTATTTAAGAAGACAAGCTCATTAGGATATTTAAGGTAAGGAACGGCTGCGTATAAATTTGAATTGAATCTGGACTTAGGAAGGCTGGTATACAATCCCCGGAACAAGCCAGTGGCGCAGTCATCAGTATTAATAGTATAAACCTTGTGATAGCAATTACATAATAGTGGGTCTTCTAAAATACTGGTAATATAATTAAAGTTTTTAAAAGAGTTATTTTCTTGAATCAACAGAATATCTGCGTCAGTTGGTGATTTTACCTCCTCTACGTCTGGAAAACATAGGAGCAAAGGCTTCATACTCTGAATAATTAAGGAGTCAACGTCAGCAAGCTCTGAGTGCGATCTTTCGATAAAAAATATCTTCATATAGTATATTTTTTATCGAAAGATCGCATTTCAAATTGTTAAGTGCTTTAACCTAGAATTAAATTTGGTATTCAAATCACATTTTTGAATGTGAAAGACTGAGATTGGTACTTACTTCTTGTTTATAAATTCCAACAAGTCACGGTTTAGCTTGTCTTTATCGGTAATAAATACACCGTGTGGGCCTCCGCTATACTCAATATAGGTAGCATGTGGCACATATTGATGCATCCGCGCACCACTATTTTTTATGGGCACTGTCTGGTCGTCTTCGCCGTGAATCACCAGTGCGGGTACCTGTATAGCCTGCAAATCCTGTCGGAAGTCAGTGCCACCGAAGGCGCGTACGCACTGTTCCGTCGCGCGGGGCGAGCCGAATTGGGCCAAAGCCTGCGTCCAGTCAAGCGTGGCTTGGCTGACGGGGTGGCTGATAACGCCCACCCCGTAGAACTTCTTGCCAAACGAAGACAGGAAGTCGAACCGGTCTTTGTTGATATTTTCAATCATATCATCGAACACCGACTTATCCACGCCGTCCGGGTTGTCGTCCGTCTTGAGCAAGTATGGCGTCACGGCCGATACGAACACGACTTTGCTCACGCGAGCCCCGCCGTGCCGGCTCATGTAGCGGGCTACTTCACCGCCGCCCATCGAGAAGCCGACTAGCGTCACGTTATCCAGGTTCAGCTCGTCAAGCACAGCCTTCAAATCATCAGCGAAGGTGTCGTAGTCGTAGCCATCCCAAGGCTTATCGGAGTTGCCAAAGCCGCGGCGGCTGTAGGCAATTACGCGCAGACCGTGCTTAGGCAACTCGTTCAGTTGGTATTCCCACGACTCGTAGCTCAGCGGCCAGCCGTGAATAAGCACCACAGGCGTGCCCTGGCCCAAATCGGTGTAGTGTAGTTTAACGGGGTTGCCTTGGGCATCTGGCCCAGCTTTGATGTAACTCATAAGAAGAGGGTTTTGGGAGTGAATAGGGTTGTATTCACTCCTTACTGATCTTGCCTTTTATGGGTTACGGAGGCGTCTGGGGGGCTTTTTTTAGGTTTGTAGAGTTCGCGCTATGAATTAGGAAAACCGCACGATGAACTAAGCGAGACGCTAGCCAAAGAATTAATGAGGAAAGCGCATTTATAGTAATGGAGCGTAGAGGGGAGTTAGGTCTTCATGGAAAAGCAAATAGCTTTAGCATATTGCCATACTAATTATATAACGTGCGCTAAAAACTCCGTACCTTTGCCGCCCCGCCAGGGTGGCGGGTCTGAAGCCTCAGCTTCAGCGAGTTACTCATAACGCGTTCCGGTAGGTGGCCCTGAGCCGGACGTGTAGATAAGGGCCAAACAGTAACTATGGCAGAAGTAGCAGATAACTTCGACTGGGACAACGTCGGAGCGACCGGCTTTGGTGGCAATTATAGCCCCGAGCAGCGCGCCGAGATGGAGAAAATGTACGGCGACACGCTGACCACCGTCCAGGAGGAAGAAGTAGTAAAGGGCACCGTAGTGGGCATCACCGACCGCGACGTGATCTTGAACATTGGCTTCAAATCCGACGGCCTCGTGCCCCTGTCCGAATTCCGCGACTTGGTTGACCTGAAAATTGGGGACCAAGTTGAGGTGTTCATCGAAGATCAAGAAGATTTGAACGGCCAGTTGATTCTTTCGCGCAAGAAGGCGAAGATCAAGCAGGCTTGGAAGTCGATTTACGATGCTCTGGAGTTCGATAACATCCTGGAAGGCGTAGTAAAGCGTCGGACCAAAGGTGGTCTGATCATGGAACTGGATGGCGTAGAAGCCTTCCTGCCCGGCTCGCAGATTGACGTGAAGCCCATCCGTGACTTCGACATCTATGTTGGTCGCCGCATGGAAGTGAAAGTGGTAAAAATTAATGCCGCTTTCGACAACGTAGTTGTTTCGCACAAAGTCTTGATTGAGAAGGACCTGGAGAAGCAGCGCGAAGCTATCCTGAACAACCTCGAAAAAGGTCAGATTCTGGAAGGTGTTATCAAGAACATGACAAATTTCGGTGTGTTCATCGACCTCGGCGGTGTCGACGGTCTATTGCACATCACCGATATCTCGTGGGGCCGCATCGCTCATCCGAGCGAAGTATTGCAGCTTGACCAGAAACTCAACGTGGTTGTTCTTGACTTCGACGAAGCTAAGAAGCGTATCTCGTTGGGCTTGAAGCAGCTGACTCCTCATCCATGGGATTCGCTGCCCGCCGATATGGGCGTAGGCTCGAAAGTGAAAGGCCGCATCGTGAACGTAGCCGACTATGGCGCATTCATGGAAATCGTGCCTGGCGTAGAAGGCCTGATCCACGTTTCAGAAATGAGCTGGAGCCAGCACCTGCGCAACCCGCAAGACTTCATCAAGCAGGGCGACGTAGTTGAAGCGCAAATTTTGACGCTGGACCGCGAAGACCGCAAGATGAGCCTTGGTATCAAGCAATTGAGCGAAGACCCATGGACTCGTGGTGACTTCGGCGGCAAGTACGCTGTCGGAACCAAGCACAACGGCCTAGTGCGCAACCTAACCAACTTCGGCCTGTTCGTAGAACTGGAAGAGGGTGTAGACGGCCTAGTGCACGTATCCGACCTGTCATGGACTAAGAAGATCAAGCACCCATCCGAAGTGGTGAAGGTGGGCGACCGTCTGGACGTGCTCGTATTGGAGCTGGACGTTGCTAACCGTCGTTTGGCCCTTGGTCACAAGCAATTGGAGGAAAACCCTTGGGATACGTTCCAGACGGTATTTACCCCCGGCTCGGTGCACAAAGCCACTATCACGGAGAAAAACGACCGTGGCGCGGTACTCGAGTTGCCTTACGGCATCGAAGGTTTTGCTTACCCCAAGTCGTTGGTGAAGGAAGATGGTTCGAACGCCGAGAACGGCGAGTCGCTCGACTTCCGTGTAGTTGAGTTCTCGAAGGATGATCGTCGTATCGTGTTGTCGCACACTGCCGTCTTCAATCAGGCGCAGCAGGAGGAAGACACTCGTGCTTCGAAGTTCGCGAAGAAGAAGCCAACTGCTGGCCAAGCTGCCGGTGCTGCTCAAGGCGAAGGCAAACTGAGCGACCTCAAGAAGCCGGCTACCGCCGACAAGTCGACCCTCGGTGACCTAGATGCGCTGTCCGCTCTGCGTGACAAGATGATGGGCAACGAGCGCGACGCTGGTGTTCAGAAGCTGGAAGCGCAAGCTCCCAAGGCTCCTAAAGCCGCTAAAGCCGAAGAAGCTCCTGCTGCTGAGTCTGACACTACCGAGGAGGCTCCTGCTGCTACTGGTGGTATTCTGGCTGCCGTAACCGGTGCTGCCTCTGCTGCCTTCGATAAGGTATCGGAAGTAGCTGGTGATGTAGTAGACACCGTAGCTGATTCGGCTGCATTCGCGAAAGCGAAAGAAGTAGCTGGTGATGTTGTTGAAAAAGCAAAGGACTTACTGCCCGGCAACGAAGAGGCCGACAAGAAGGACGAAGAGAAAGCCTAGGTTTTCTTAGCTTATGCTTAAGAAAAGGCCCTGACATTCGTCAGGGCCTTTTTTATGTGTTGTTGGTAGCTTAATAATAGTAGTGTTCTGATTCTACTTCGCACGCAACCAAGAGCTTAGACGGAACAGAGCTGAAAAAAGCCCCCCAGGTTTGGCGAACCTCAGATAATGGCGTAAGTTTGCACCCTCATTACCCGGTGACGTGACCGAGTGGCTAGGTAGAGGTCTGCAAAACCTCCTACGGCGGTTCGAATCCGCCCGTCACCTCTTTCCTGTTCCTGTTTTCTTTTGCTTAGTACCCCGGTTGATTAGCCCCAACCGGGGTTTTTTGCTTTATTCTCTGACTGTTATAATAGCTAAGCAGTTAAGCTAGCTCTTGTACAAAGCCTTGAGCGCGGAAAGAAGCAGACACACGCTATCGAAAGGCCACTATATTGGCTGAACGCTAGTCTAAGGGCGTATTTTGCGCGGCGATAAATGACTTTATGCGCGCATTATCCCTACATTTCATTTGTGCGTACAACTGCCCGCTAGCATTACCTCTTTTCGCCTTAACTTCCTATGAAAATTACCGACCTCCGCACTATGCGCGGCCCAAGCTATTGGTCTGTCAAGCACCTGAAGCTTATTGTGATGAAAGTAGACCTGGAGGATCTGGCCGATAAATGGTCTAATGCCATACCAGGCTTGGCGGGTCGGCTCACGAAGTTGCTACCTGGAGTAGGCCAGCCTTGTGCTTCACCCGACTCATCCAAACAGGCTATTAAGCACCCCCCATTAACTCAAGAGCAGCTTACTGATGGTGAACCACTAGGCCATGTGATTCAGCACGTAGCCCTTGAACTACAGCGTCTTGCTGGTATGCCAGTGTACTGGGGCAAATCATATCCGGCCACGCAGGAGGAAGGAGTCGAATATGTTGTATTTACATATCAGGAAGAGCGCGCCGGGCGTGTAGCCGCAAATGCCGCAGTAGAGATTGTAGATGCTTTATGCCATAAGCAGAAAGTAGATGTAAAGCCCATTATTGCGGAGCTACACAATATTCGGGAGGAAGAATTCTTTGGGCCGAGCACCTACAGTATTGTGTCGGAAGCAGTGTCACGTAAGATTCCTTATATCCGGCTTAAGAACACGTCGGTTATACAATTGGGCTACGGGGTGAATCAAAAGCGCATTCAAGCCACCACCTCATCTTACACAAGCTATTTCTCCGTTGATATTGCTGGCAATAAGAACCGCACCAAAGCGATGTTGGCCGATGCCGGGGTGCCTGTACCGCGTGGTACCACAGTATATTCACTGGATGGTCTGCGCGATGCTATTGAGGAACTAGGCTTTCCCATCGTGACGAAACCATTGGATGGAAATCACGGCAAAGGAGCCAGCATTAATATTCAAGACTGGAAATCGGCTCAAAGTGGTTTTAAAGAGGCGCAGGAATACTCTCGCGCTGTGATCGTAGAGCAATTCATTGAAGGATTTGACCATCGACTGTTGGTAGTGAATGGCAAGTTGGTAGCCGCCGCCAAACGTACCCCAGCCGCCGTGGTTGGTGATGGACACAGCACCATTCAGGAGCTGATTGATCAGGTAAATCTGGACCCACGTCGGGGAGAGGGACATGAGAAGGTGCTTACCAAAATCAAAGCAGATAAGCACACGAATGCCATCCTCAAGGCTCGCGATTTGACTCTGAAATCGGTGCTTCCGGAAGGAGAGGAGTTGTTTTTGAAGAGTACGGCCAATATTAGTACGGGTGGCACCGCTACCGATGTTACCGACTTGGTACATCCGTATAACGTATTGTTGGCTGAGCGCGCGGCCGGAATTATCGGCCTTGATATCTGTGGTATCGATCTGCTGACTTCTGATATTGCCATCCCGCTGAATGAGGCGCGCGGAGCTGTGATTGAGGTGAATGCTGCCCCTGGCTTCCGTATGCATATTTCTCCTACCAAAGGCTTGCCACGCAACGTAGCAGCGCCCGTTGTAGATATGCTTTTCCCGCGCGGCTCTACTTCGCGTATCCCCATTATTGCTGTTACGGGCACTAATGGCAAAACCACCACGACACGCCTGATTGCGCATATGGTGGCGGCCCAAGGCTACAAAGTAGGCTTTACAACCACCGACGGAATTTACATTCAGGGCAACCAGCTACAGAAGGGCGACTGCACGGGCAGTCAAAGCACGGAGTTTGTGTTGCGTGATCCTACCGTAAACTATGCTGTGCTGGAAGTAGCGCGCGGCGGCATGCTCCGCTCCGGGCTAGGATTTGATACCTGTGATATTGCCGTCGTTACCAACGTAGCCGCCGACCACCTAGGCATGCGTGATATTTATACGGTAGAGGAAATGGCGGCTGTGAAGGGCGTGCTGCCTCGTACGGTGCACAAAAGCGGCTGGGCTATCCTAAATGCCGACGACGACTTGGTATATGCCATGGCCGAACGGTTGCAGTGCAAGGTGGCGTTTTTCAGCATGAACGAAAATAACCCCCGCATTCTCGATCATGTGGAAGCGGGCGGTGTAGCAGCGGTCTATGAGGAAGGCTATGTAACCATTTACCAGAACAGCTATAAGCTGCGCATCGATCGGGCGGCGGAGTTTCCGGTGACGCTGGGCGGACGCGCTGGCTTCAACATTGAAAACTGCCTTGCTGTGGCACTAGCTGGCTATGTAGCCGGCTTTGAGCGCGACGATATAAAGACGGCGCTACGCACCTTTGTGCCGTCGGCGGCCAAGACGCCAGGCCGGATGAACGTGTTCAAGTTTCCCCATTTCGAGGTTATTGTCGACTATGCGCACAACACGGCAGGCATTAGCAAGTATGCTGAATTCCTGAATAACACGCCGGCTACGCACAAAGTCGGGATAGTGTCGGGGTTGGGCGACCGGCGCGATGAAGACACACTAGGCTTTGCGCGCATAGCGGGAAGTATCTTCGATGAAGTGGTATTGCGCCAAGACCGTGACTTGCGCGGAAAAACAGCGGAATACCTACAGGAAATTATGATGCGAGGCCTGCGCTTGGATAAGCCTGATCTGCCAATTACCTACATCGAAAACGAAGTGGACGCCATTCGTCACGTGCTGACCACGGCCCGCGAAGGATCGGTTGTTACTATTTTCACGGAAAACATCAGTGCTACAATCAAGCAGATTGAGGAGTTTGAGGCGCAAATTATGCAAGCCTAGAAAACCGATTCACTTTACTATTTGGAATAAAAAAGCCCCCCAGAACTAATCTGGGGGCTTTTTTATAAGCGAGAATGCTTTGTAATCTACTTCAGAGTAAAAGTTGATTTGCCGATCATTACGCCGCCTTCATACAGCTCAACGGTGTGAAGACCGGTTTTGTAGGCTGCACCTTTCGCGTACACAAACTGTACGGGCTGACGCGTGTTGTCGTACACGATGTCCTGCTTAGCGGTGTAGAAGGCTTCTGAGCCATCAATCATGAAAGTGCCACCACCAGTGCTCAGGTTGTACAGGGCCGAGCCATCAGGCTCCACGAGGCGCATCATAATCTGCTTGGTTTCCTTGGGCGATACGTCGTTGCGAGCAAGGTTGAAAGTAACCTTGATTTTCTCCACGCGCTTAGCCCGAAACTCGTTATCGTCGTCGTCCTTCTCTTTGTTGCGAGAGTTAATCACGTTCACCCGAATATTATCGGCCTGAAGGCGGGAGGCTACCGCTACCTTCTCCGTAAGCTCTTGGTTGGTGCGAGCGATGGTCGAAATCGTGTCAGTAAGCTTGTTCTGACGCTCTTTCAGCGTGGTAGTCTCGGTATACAGCACCTCATTATCAGCTTTGAGCTGAGCAATTTCCTCGTCTTTCTTCCGTAGTTGCTGCTCCAAGTTGGTAGCGCGGTTGCGGAAGCGGGCTTGCTCAGCCAGCGAGAAGCTGCCTTTGCGGAAGGAGCGAAGCTTGAGCAAATCAGAGTTGATTGTAGCAATGCGAGCTTCCAAGGAGTCATTCGCCAAGCCCATGGCTTGTACTTCTTGGCTTTGACGCTCAAAATCGGCTTTGAGGGTCTCGTACTGTTTAATCTGTTCTTCCAGCCGAACATCCTTTGCTTTTACCTCGGCTGTCAGCTGCTCATTCTGCTTGCCTTTCTGATTGTTCATGTAGAAAAGCAGGGCATTAATACCGGCCAGAACCAGAAATAGAGCCACTATTAGCAAAAGACGGCTCTTGTTTTTAGGCTCCGTGTTTTCGTTTTGTTCCATTGAGGAAGGGGATTGGTTAATTAATGTGGAAGTACGCGGCTAGTTAGGACGGTACGCTACCTTTACGCACAAAAATAAAGGACTTACCCACGTGGGCAAGTTTCGGCACTAAATACTCCATTTGAGCAAATATGGATTTACTGCTTGATGAGGCCTATTGGCGAACCCGTTATGCCACCGGCCAAACAGGTTGGGATGTGGGAGCCATAACGCCTCCACTACAGGGTTATTTTAAGCAACTAGGTCCGCCCGATGATCGGCGTATCCTCATTCCAGGCGCGGGAAGGGCGTATGAAGCCGAATACCTACACAATCAAGGATTCGGTGAAGTGTTTGTAGTTGACCTAGCGTCAGAGGCGCTGGAAGCATTACAGCAACGCGTGCCTGGTTTCCCTCGGGGGCATTTAGTGCAGCAAGATTTTTTTACGCTGTCGGCTGAGCCACCTTACGATTTAATTATAGAGCAGACGTTTTTTTGCGCTCTGCCCCGTGCGCTTCGTTCGGAGTATGCCCGACAGTGTGCGCATTTATTGCGGCCGGGGGGCAAATTAGTAGGACTACTTTTCGAAGCAGATTTTGGTCCCTCATCCGAACCACCTTTCGGTGGCACCCGCGATGAGTACCGCGCGTACTTTGAACCGTACTTTGAGTTCGTGCATTTTGAGACTGCCTACAACTCCATCAGGCCCCGTCAGGATAGAGAGTTGTTTATTTGTTTGGAGAAAAAGTAAACCTTATAATCTACTCATGTTTGACTCACTCGCCAACGCGCTACCCCATTTCCGTAACACCAACTCCGGTCAATTTTTTCTGATGGCTGGTCCCTGCGTAATTGAGGGAGAAGACATGGCCTTACGCATCGCGGAGCGTGTGCGTCATATCACGGATAAGCTACAAATCCCCTACATCTTCAAAGGCTCTTACCGGAAGGCCAACCGCTCCCGTCTCGATTCTTACACGGGCATTGGAGATGAAACGGCGCTGCGCATTCTGCAGAAAGTAGGACGCGAAATTGGGGTGCCGACCGTCACGGATATTCACGAATCGGATGAAGCTGCTTTCGCGGCCGAGTACGTTGATGTCCTCCAGATTCCGGCCTTCCTATGCCGCCAGACGGATTTGCTCATAGCAGCGGCCAAAACTGGGAAGGTGGTCAATATCAAAAAAGGCCAGTTCTTGTCGGGCGAGGCTATGCAGTTTGCGGTAGACAAAGTACGCCAGTCGGGCAACGAGCACGTGGTGCTCACCGACCGTGGTAACTCCTTTGGGTACGCCGATTTGGTAGTCGATTTTCGCAATCTGCCCGTGATGCAGCGCTTTGACGTACCCGTGGTGATGGACGTAACGCACTCACTACAGCAGCCTAACCAAGCCAGTGGCGTCACGGGCGGTCAGCCGGCTCTCATTGAAACTATCGCCAAGGCTGCTATTGCGGTTGGCGCTGATGGTTTGTTTATCGAAACGCATCCTACGCCAGCCACTGCCAAATCGGATGGGGCCAATATGTTGCCTTTGGATCAGCTGGAGGCGTTGATGGTAAAGCTCACGCGAGTTCGGGAAGCCGTTCGGTAGTCAACAGTCTACCTCTAGTTTACGCAGACAAGCGGCGGGCTCGATCTAACAAATTGTCCAACACATTATCGAAGCGAAGCGAGAAATGCTGTTTCGGCTGATTTTTCCTGAAAAACACTAACCCCATAAAAAACAGGTCTACGGTCAACATCACTTCCGGATGCGCTTTAATGGTTTGCCAAGCCCTCTCCATTTCCGCTGACCAATGAATGTCGTCAAAGACGAACACGCTTTGATCGGTGCGGCGAGTTAGGCACTGCTCGAAGTAGTGTACCGTTGGCTCGTAGCGGTGGTTGCCATCGAAAAAAACGAAGTCGATGGGTGTAGATAGGGCAGCTAAGGTAGGAGCAAGGGTAGCATCCAGGTTGCCTTCGATGAGCTCCACATTGCGTAGCCCCAAACTGCTAAATGTTTCGCGGGCCACAGCAGCGGTAGCTGGGCAGCCCTCAAACGTAATGACCCGGCTGTGGCTGTTTGGGGTAGCTAAGTAGGCCGTAGTGAGCCCCAGCGACGTGCCTAACTCCAGCACCGTGCGCGGCTGAAAATGGTTAACTAACCGAAACAGAAGCTGTCCAAGCTGCCGCGACTTGGCGGCGGTACGCGCAATATCGCGTACGCGGCGCTGTCGGCCGGCGCCCGTATGAGAGCCAGCACCGAAGTCGGTTACGTTTATCGTTTGCTGACTGGCTTGCAATTCAGTGCGGCGGTGCTCCACAGCCTCATAAGGAGTAAAAAAGCCCGTGTGGCGTACCACATGGTTGTAGAGGGCAAAAACGAACGGGGAATGCAGTCCGTGTGCATTCCCCGAGCGGAGCAAAAATCGGATGTAACTGAATGCTTGGTAAAGCAAGTACTTGGGGTTGCGGGTTGAAAGAAGTGAGTTAGAAAGTGAAACCCACAGCTTGCCGCTAATTTAGGCGATATGGTACAACCAGCGTGAATTCAGGAATCTCAACTGTGAATTCGCGGCCGTCGGCGAGGCGCTCCATCTGATAGGTGCCCCGCATCTTACCCAGACCGGTCTTAAGATTACAGCCCGATACGTACTGATGTGCCTCGCTGGGCTCCAATACGGGTTGCTGGCCTACCACACCTTCGCCCTCTACTTCGCGCACGACGCCGTTGGCATCATATATATACCAATGGCGACGGAGCAACTTTACGGTATACTCGCTGTTGTTGCGAATATCGATTTTATAAGCAAACACGTAATGTTCCTGGCCGGGGCTGGAATAATCGGGTAAATAGTTGGTCGTAACACTTACGGTCACTCCCTGCGTAGTGGTAGTATTCATGGCGCCTGTGCGGTTCGGTGGATAACTAACAGCCGTTCTCGGAATTTGGTTTATCTACGCAAGCTATCCACAGAAAGGCTTGCCGAACCTGTAAAAAACTTTTCCCTATGTCCATAAAGATAGAAGAAAGCTGGCGCAAAGTACTACAAGACGAGTTCGAAAAGCCCTATTTTCAACATCTTACTGCCTTCGTCCGGGGCGAGTACGCCACGACTACTGTGTATCCGCCCGGGGGGCAAATTTTTCATGCTTTTGAGGCGTGCCCTTTCGATAAAACCAAAGTGGTGATTCTGGGCCAGGACCCATACCATGGAAAAGGTCAGGCGCATGGTTTAGCGTTTTCCGTGGCAGAAGGAGTGCGCACCCCGCCTTCCTTGCAAAACGTTTTTAAGGAGTTGCAGGCCGATTTACCCGAAACGCCGCCTGCCCCCAATGGCAACCTCGACCGCTGGGCCGAACAAGGCGTGCTTTTGCTTAACGCTACGCTTACTGTTCGAGCTGCAGAGCCCGGTTCGCACCAAAAAAAGGGCTGGGAGCAATTCACCGATACGGTTATTCAGCGCGTTTCGGAACAGAAAGAACACGTCGTATTTATCCTGTGGGGCGCCTATGCGCAAAAGAAGGTAGAGCTAATTGACGAGAAAAAACACTTGGTGCTTAAAGCTGCGCACCCGTCGCCTTACGCCGCTGACCGTGGTTTTTTTGGCTCTCGACCTTTCAGCAAAACCAACGAATACCTGCGCCAGCATGGGCTAGAACCAATTAAGTGGTAAAACAACGTTTGATATTTAATCCATATATCAAAAAAGCCCCTCAGAATGATTCTGGGGGGCTTTTTTGCTTTCAACTTAAAAGTGATTTAGTGAATCACGTCGAAGAGGCGGTTCCAACGGATTTTGCTGAAGAAATCAGCATAAGGGTCAACTGAGAGCCATATCAGAACGGCTTTACCTACGATGTGATCTTCGGGTACAAAGCCCCAGTAGCGTGAATCAAGCGAGTTGTGGCGGTTGTCGCCCATCATGAAGTAGTAGTTCTGCTTAAACGTGTAGCTCGTGAGCGGCTTGCCATTCTGCGACAACACACCATTCGCATACGTCACGCCTTCATTGCGCTCGTAGCGCATAATGATTTTCTGATAGATAGCCGTATTCTGGGACGTAAGCTCCACTGTCTGACCTTCTTTCGGGATTTGCAGCGGACCATAGTTGTCCCGATTCCAGGGGAAGGCGGCCGTAGGAGTACTGTGTGGGTAATCAGGATTGTTCGGGAAAACCTCCGATTCAGCTTGGCCGGGCTGCGCTACTTCTTCCACTACCCCTTTGATAAAGGGCTGCTGCTTGAAATAAGCCGCAATAGTAGACGTGGTATTGACCACGTAGGCAGGTCCCATAGCTGTCGTCTGCGCTTGTGGAACTCCATTCGGCGTGTTGGAGTCGGTTACACCCAAATCCTGAAATACCTTATCACGCACGGGCTCAGCTACCTGTAAGTAGTAGCTGGATTGCATCTGCGGCGGGTTCGCCAGCGGCTGCCCGTTGATATACACCTGCGTCTTCTTTATTTCCAGTACATCGCCGGCTACGGCTACACAACGCTTGATATAGTTGGTGCGCAGGTCGGCGGGGTGTTCGCTTTCAAATGGAATATTAAAAACTACAACATCACCTCGCGTCACTTCTGAAAAGCCAGGCAAGCGGTAGGAGGGAAGCTGGATAGCGTCGGAGTAGCTCTTAATATTGGTGCCCCAGATGGTCTGGTGAGTAAGCGGCACTTGCAGAGGCGTTTGAGGCGTACGTGGGCCATAGTGCAGCTTGCTCACAAATAGATAATCGCCGACTAGCAAGGAGCTTTCCATGGAAGGCGTCGGGATGGTATACGCCTCAAAAGTGGCCCAGCGAATAAGCGAGGCCACCACCACAGCAAAGAGAATGGCGTCGCCCCACTCCCGCAAAAAGCCCTTCGGCTTCTTCGGTGCTGCTTCGGTAGTGGAGGTTTTCTCCCAGAATTTTACGGCCATAAATCAAGACGAAAACGGGCAGCACGCTGCCCAAGCAAAGCAAGGATACAATTGAATGATTAAATATCCGAATTAATGTAGGAATGTGCTTTGTAGAGGTCAGACACTGGATAATCGCCTGATAACACACATCATAACTGGGTGCGTTCCTACAATCCGAGTAGCTCCTTCATCCCAAATACACCCTTGCGCCCCGGCAGCCATTCGGCAGCTAGCAGCGCTCCCTGAACAAAGCCATCCCGCGTATGTGCTTCGTGCTTCAGCTCAATGGTATCGGCGGGTGAGGAATACGTAACAATGTGTGTACCAACTACCTGACCTGTGCGCTCCGAAAGTACAGCCAGCTCTTGCGGAGCAGTAGTAGGTTCGTTGCGCCAGATGGTCTTGGTCGGAAAGTGACGAATGATAGATTCAGCGGCGGTAAGAGCTGTACCGCTGGGCTGATCTACTTTCTGCGTGTGGTGAATTTCGCGAACCTGCACATCGTAACCCCCAAAGTGGTGCATTTTGGCGGCGATGTACTCATTGAAATGAAAGAACAAGTTTACGCCCACGCTGTAGTTGGAAGAGTAAAAAAGCCCCCCACCCATCTCCTTACATAGGTCGCGGGCTTCCTGAAAATGATGGAGCCAACCTGTAGAGCCACAAACCACTGGCAACCCTTGGCGCAGGGCAGCGCTTACATTGGCGAAGGCAGCATCAGGATGGGTGAACTCAATGGCCGCGTCAACGGTCGTAGCGTCGAAGTCGGAGATGCGTACACCGGGCCGCGAGGGATCCACGATACCAACAATCTGGTGGCCTCGGGCAATAGCCTGGGCCTCAATGGCCTGGCCCATCTTGCCGTAGCCAATCAGCAGCAATTTCATTTCGTTGAGCGGGAAGTAGACTTCAAGTTTAAACTAAGGTTGACGCCGGCCGTGGGCTGCGCCGTGGGCATATAGAGCATCGTGGGCTCCCAGCGCAGGCTCAGATCGTCGCTGACGTCAAAGTCGCGTAAGTGGGCATCAACAAGGGCATCAACCACGCCTATGGCATACGCCACGGCGGAAAAGGCAATCCATTTGTCGCGGTTGCGACGGTAGATAATTAACCCTCGATCTATCGTCGCATTGTCTTCAATGGTGCTGGAAAGAGGCCCAGTATCAATGGTTAACGGGTCGTTGTCATTGCGGGCTATTTTGGCTTCCCGAAACTCTTTAAAGCGACTTTGATAGAAAAATTCCACCGTAAGCGCCGTGCCTAACACGCCGTACACAATAGGTAGCTTCCAATACTTGCGGTTGTAAATCTGGCCAGCACCAGGCACGAGCGCCGATAGCATGGCTGCTTTGGCTGGCCGCGTCAGGTGAAGTCCGAACAGCCTTTCGGTGCGCCGCGTGGTATCAGCTACCGCTGGCGTACTAACGCGGGTCGAATCGGGTCCAGTTGTTACCACTTGGGCTTGCGCCGACTGGGCTAGTGGAGCTCCCACTAAGCAAAATAAAAGCGCTGCTTTATAATACCCAGTCATCTGCCGTTGCTACGTACTAAGACGGTTGAAGAATATGAAGAATACGCTGCATATCCTCCACCGAGTCAAACGCAATTCTGATCTCGCCATTGCCCTGGGGTTTGGCTTCACCTGTACCCGGCTGCCGAAGCGGTCGGATAGGTGACGCTCGGTGCGGCGCAGTTCGGCTACAGGAACCGGCTGGGGGGCATTTTCGGGCGCTTTCTGACCAGGCGTCGAGGCTGGAGCAGTAGCTGCGCCGCCACCACGCACAATCTGTTCTACACGACGCACCGACAGATCTTCGGCCACAATGCGACGATAAAGCATCAGCTGTTGCTCGGCATCCTCAATGTTGATAAGGGCACGGGCGTGGCCCATCGAAATTTCAGCGTCGCGCAGACCAATCTGAATGTCGGGGGCAATTTTAGCAGCCGCAGATAGTTGGTTACCGTCGAGCGGTTCTTGCCTACCCGGTCGCCGAGTTCTTCCTGCTTTAGGCTGCACTCACTCACCAAGCGCTGGTAGCTAAGCGCAATTTCAATTGCATTCAGATTCTCGCGCTGAATATTCTCAATCAGGGCCATTTCCAGCATCTGCTGGTCGTCGGCTTTGCGAATATATGCTGGAATCGTATCCAAGCCCGCCAGCTTAGAAGCTTGCAAACGCCGCTCGCCGCTGATGAGCTGATAAGAATTGGTGCCTAACTGACGCACGGTTACGGGCTGAATGATGCCCTGGATCCGAATAGACTCGGCCAATTCCTGCAGTGCCTGTTGGTCAAAGTGAGTGCGAGGCTGATACGGGTTCGCCTCGATATGATTCACCGAAATGAAGCCTACCGAATTGACCGGATGCGGCACCAGCCGTTCGCCTTTTTTCTCGTAGCTGCCTTCAATAAGGGCATTTAGCCCGCGACCCAAGCCGCCAATTTTGCGCTTCGGAACTGATGCGGGAGTTTTTTCTTCGTTCTTCTCTGACATACCTACTAACAGCCTAAGCCCAGTACCGGGCCAAAGCGGGATTCAAAAATACACAAACGCCGGGGAAGGACCGGAAATTTTACTCACTACTATCGTCATTGGCCTTAAACGAAAGCTGGCAGATGGAATACCACCTGCCAGCTTTCGTTTCTTTATCAAGAAGTCAGACGTTAAGCTGCTTCATCCTCAGCCGCTTCCGGGTCGGCCGCTACCGAGTTCTTCTCCACAATCTCGCGGGCTAAGTTCAGGTAACTGATAGAGCCTTTGCTGTCGGCATCGTGCAGAATAACCGGGATACCGAAGCTTGGCGACTCGCTCAGCTTCACGTTGCGCGGAATAATTGTATCAAAAACCAGCTGCTGGAAATGCAGCTTTACTTCTTCTACTACTTGGTTGGAGAGGCGCAGGCGCACATCGTACATAGTCAGCAGAATACCTTCAATTTCGAGCTCAGGATTGAGTCGACTCTGAATGATTTTGATGGTATTCAGCAATTTGCCCAAGCCTTCCAACGCGAAGTATTCGCACTGCACCGGAATAATGACGGAGTGAGCGGCCGTAAGGGCATTCACTGTAATCAAACCTAAGCTAGGTGAGCAGTCGATGATTATGAAGTCGTACTGATCGGCCAATGGCCGCAACGCCTCTTTCATTTTCTCCTCCCGATTGGGGAGATTGATCATCTCTACTTCCGCTCCCACCAAATCGATGTGAGAAGGCATGAGGTCGAGGTGAGGCAAGATGTTGGTTTGCAGAATGATATCCTGAGCATTGATGCCATCCACCATGCACTCATAGATGCTGTTCTGAATATCCTTGGGGTCGAAGCCAACACCGGAAGTAGCATTGGCTTGCGGGTCGGCATCTACGAGCAGAGTACGGTATTCCAAAGCTGCCAAGCTAGCCGCAAGGTTGATGGATGAGGTGGTCTTGCCCACTCCACCCTTCTGATTGGCTACCGCGATAATTTTTCCCATGTGGGTTAATTCTTACTTGTTTAATAGTTGATGGTTTAAGTAGTAAAAGGCTGAATGCTGATGTTATAGATCAATGATTCAGCTATTTAACTAGTCAAATTACAACTCCATTGTCGACCCGATGGCCATCAACACTAATTCTTTTCCGGCTTGCGTGGCCTGTTCACGGGCCGCGTCATGGTCGATTTTAATAGGCGGGAAAGTGTCGTAATGCATGCCGATAAACTGACGAACTCCTACCCAGTTGGCTGCCTCAATTGCATCGTCAATGCCCATAGTGAAGTTATCACCAATAGGCAGAATAGCAAAATCCAACTCATGCCGCTCATTTATGAGCTTCATGTCGTAGGTAAGGGCGGTATCGCCGGCGAAGTAAAAGTTTTTCTCGGCGGTTTCGATCACAAAACCAGCTGCCAAACCTCCATAGGAGCCATCGGGCATAGAGCTGGAATGGGCGGCTGGAACTAACTTCACTGTGCCGAAGGGCAGCTTTAATTTACCCCCTAGGTTCATTTTGTAGTTGGCTTTCAGGCCCTTTGCTTCAAACCAACTTAGCACCTCAAACATGCCTACCAATTCGGCGCCTGTGCGCTTCCCAATTTCCTCGACATCGGCTACGTGGTCGCCGTGGCCGTGGCTGAGGAGGATAAAATCAGCCTCAATTTTCTCAACGTCAATATCCTTAGCCAACTCATTGGGGCGGATAAAAGGGTCGAAGAGCACCTTAGTGCCCCCAATCTCAGCCAAGAAGCAGGAGTGGCCGTAATAGGTCAGTTTCATAAATAAAGCGAAGCGGAAAGGAGCGGTCGGACGCCAATTTAGCGTTACACTTGCACCGAACTTAGCACAAATATACACTGTTTCGCCTTTCTCATGTTTCCGTTTTTGCGTCGTTTTGCTGGTTTTGCCTTCCCGTTGCTCACGGCATTAGCTAGCTGCGGTGGCCCAAGCGGCTCCACCGACGAGCGCCGCGTTTTTCGATATAACCAGCCGGAAGCGCTTACTTCTCTTGACCCCGCTTTTGCCCGCAACCAAGCGAATACTTGGGCCGTGACGCAGTTATATAATGGCTTGGTTGAACTCGACGACCAGTTGAAGCCCGGACCGGCCGTGGCTCGGCACTACGATATCTCGCCCGATGGTCGGCGCTACACGTTCACGCTGCGTCCCAACGTGTTTTTCCACGACAGCGAGGTGTTTCCAGGGGGTAAAGGCCGGCGCGTCACCGCTCAGGATTTTGTATACAGTTTTAAGCGTTTGCTCGACCCTATGACGGCCAGTACTGGTGGCTGGATTTTTCGAGGGAAAGTGCTGGAAAACGCGGCGGGCGAGCCCTCAGATACCGCTTTTGTGGCTGTGAATGACAGCACCTTACGTATTCATTTGCAGGAGCCGTTTATTCCCTTTTTGAGCATCCTGACTATGCCGTATGCCTATGTAGTGCCTCGTGAAGCGGTGCAGCGCTACGGCAAAGATTTCCGGGAGCACCCAGTAGGAACGGGCCCCTTTCTGTTCAAGGATTGGGACGAAGGCAATGCCATCGTGTATCATCGCAACCCGCATTATTGGCGCAAAGATGCGCAGGGCCAGGCGCTACCGTATCTCGATGCCGTTCAGATATCTTTCATCCAAGACCGAAAAACGGAGTTCCTGACGTTTCAGCAGGGTAAGCTGGACTTTGTAAGCGGTATCCGAGCCGGCTCGCGCGACTTGATTCTGCACCCCGATGGTACTGTTCGTGAGGATTTTCAGGGAAAATTCCGCTTTGAGAAAGTGCCGTATTTAAATACGGAATACCTGGGCATACAGCAGGACCCTACTAATTTGCGGGGGGAGGGTGCCAATCCGGCGTTGCGCGATAAGCGGGTGCGGCAGGCCCTGAACTATGCGCTTAACAAACCCGAACTGATTGCTTACTTCTTGAATAATGTGGGCCGACCGGGCAACTCGGGATTTGTGCCCGCTTCTTTGCCGTCTTTTAGCGAAAAGCTGGTGCCTGGCTACACTTATCAGCCCGAAAAGGCCCGTGAACTATTAAAAGCTGCTGGATATGGTGCTGGCAAACCGTTGCGCCTGCGCCTCGGTACGGTGGCCGAAACCAAGGAAATAACCGAGTACCTCCAGAAGAAATGGGCTGAAGTAGGTGTGCAGGTGACCATCGATGTGAGTCAGGGAGCCGCGCATCAGGAGAACGTGGATAACGGCCGGGCAGCATTTTTTACCAAATCATGGCTGGGCGATTACCCCGATGCAGAAAACTATCTGGCGCTATTTTACAGCAAGAACTTCTCGCCGGCCGGCCCTAATAAAACGCACTTCAAAAGTGCCGCCTACGACCGTTTGTACGAGCAGGCTCAACTAGAGCAGGACACTGAAAAGCGCTACGATCTGTACCGCCAGATGGACCGTATTATTGTAGAGGAATGCCCGGTTATTCCCATGTACTATGATGAAGTAGTGCGTCTTACGCAGAATAACGTGCAAGGCCTGAAACCCAATCCGATGAACCAACTAGTGCTGGAGCGGGTCCGGAAGCTATAACGGCACGTGGCAATACAAGGCATAAAAAAGCCCCCCAACGACTCGTTGGGGGGCTTTTTTATGCGCTAAGATGCTTTACTTATTTTTTGATTTGGCGGGGCCTTGCTTGCGGGCTTCGGCTTCGCGCTCTTGGGCCGTTTTCATGGCTTCCGCGAGGCGGGCCTGGAAACCGCCGGGCTTTTTATCCTTGTTCTTTACCTTGTTGGCTTCGAGCTGGGCACGCAGCTTGGTCTCATCCACGAAGCGACGAGTGAGCGCCTGCTGACCAAAGGTGATGACGTTGGAAACGAAGTAATACCAAGTGAGGCCGGCGGCAAAGCTGTTCAGCACGAACAGGAAAATCAGCGGCATCAGGTAGCTGTAGAACTTCATCGGGCCCTGCATGGCGGTGTTGAGCTGGTTGCTCTGCCAGGTCATAAGCAGGGTAGAGGCCGTCATGAGCAAGGTGAACATGCTGATGTGGCTGCCATAATAAGGAATGGCGAACGGCAGCTTAGCAAATACATCGTAGCTGCTCAAGTCTTTAGCCCAGAGAAACGCTTCCTGCCGCAGCTCAATTGAGTTGGGAAAGAAGTTAAACATGGCAAACAGGATCGGTAGGGTAAGCAACGTAGGTATGCAGCCAGCCAGCGGACTCACCCCCATAGATGTGTAGAGCTTCATGGTTTCGCTCTGCACTTTTGCCTGGTCGTCACCGTACTTTTCCTTGATCTCGTCTAGTTCCGGCTTCAGCACCTTCATGCGTGCCTGCGACACATATGTTTTGTAAGTTAAAGGCCAAGTAACCAGCTTGATAAGCAGCACCAGTAGCGCGATAATGATACCGTAGCTGCTGATGAATTGCTCCAAGAAATGAAACACTGGAATCACGATAAAGCGGTTCATCCAGCGGAAAATGCCCCAGCCCAAGTACACGTTGCGGTCGAAGCCGGGCGCTACCTCCTTGAGAATTTGGAAGGAGTTTGGGCCGAAATAATACCGAAACTGGCCTTTCCCCCCCAGCACATCGGCGGCTGGAATGGTAAGCGTAGAGCTAAGAGTTTTAATGAATTTGTTGGTCGAATCGGCTGCGGCGGGTACATTGGAGTTGAACTTGCCCGTGCTAAACTGATTCTGGGCAATCAGGCCGGCCACGAAAAAGTCGTGTTTGTGCGCGGCCCACTTCACGGGCTCGTTAATGACGATTTCCTCGGGGTCTTCGCTGGTTTCGGACAAGGAACCTGGATCATCATTAGCTAAATAATGATTGATGGTCGTATGGTTGCGGTTCTGAGCGCGGTCTTGCTCCGTCTGGCGCACACGGTCGAGGAAGGTGAGTGTCATCGGCTCTTGGGCAATAACATTGCCCAGACCAGCAAAGCGCATCTCGTAGCCAACTTCGTAAGAATCATTGTAGAGCGTATATACTTGCTCAATTTGCCCCCCGGCCACGGCAGCCGTAAAAGTTAGGCGCTGGCCCTGGCGGTTGCCCTCTGTGACAGATTGCGCGGCGCTAGGCTGAAAGTACAGATCGGAGAAGCGCACCGTGCGGCCGTCGGTGGTACGAAAGCGAGTATCGATTTTGGCGCTTTCCTTATCCAGCAAGTCGAAAGGCTGCCCGAAAAAGGTCTTGTACTTATTGATGCGCACGGCTTGCACCTGGCCACCTTTAGTGGAGAAGGTAATGGTCAGGTCGTCGTTGGCAAGCTGCACATCTTGGGCTGTGCCCTGAGCCGCCGCAGCAAAATTACCCAGGGCCTGTGCCATCGCGGCAGAGTCGAGGGGAGCAGGCGTAGCGGTGGCAGCTTTGGCGGGAGCAGTACTAGCAGTAGCCGCCGGCTTTGCGGGGGCTTTTTCCGGCTCCGACTTCGGCGCGAAGAAAAACAAATAGATGAGGAGCAAGGCCGAAATCAAGAATAGGCCGGTTGCTGAGTTCTTGTCCATTGAAGGGTAAATAAATGCGTAGGTATTCGGTGCTAAGAAAAGAGCTGGAAAAATGCGCCCAGCGCGCTGTTGTTGCCAGCAAAAATTCGGCAGCGCTGCTACAAAGGTCGGTAGTAGCAGCTTATTTTATGCAGAAGCAGAAAAATCGGACGAGGTGGCAGGAAAATGGACCCGTTGTACAAGCAAGAGAGGAATCTGGCTGAGTAGTGAACATGAACTCGACCAAATTCCTCTCTATGTTAGCAATCAATTAGTTACACCTCATTCTTGTGGTGCTGAATAGCGGCCCGCACGAAACGTACAAACAGAGGATGAGGGTTCTCTACGGTGCTTTTTAACTCGGGGTGAAACTGTCCGGCTACAAACCAAGGGTGGCCATTCAGCTCTATTACTTCCACCAGACCTGTACCGGGGTTCACGCCCGAAGCTATCATACCCGCCGCCTCGAAGTCCTTCAGATACTCGTTGTTGAACTCGTAGCGGTGGCGGTGGCGCTCGCTGATGTGGTTACGGCCATAGGCTTTCGCCGCTTTGGAGCCCCGACGCAGGTCGCAGTCGTAAGCGCCCAGGCGCATAGTGCCGCCTTTCTGTGTGATATTTTTTTGCTCCTCCATCATGGCAATGACGGGCGTAGGTGTTAAAGGGTCCATTTCGGTGGAGTTGGCGCTGTTCAGTTGCAATACGTGCCGAGCAAACTCTACCATGGCCACTTGCATTCCCAGACAGATACCGAAAAAGGGAATATTGTTCTCGCGGACGTAGCGCACCGCGCATACTTTGCCCTCGAAGCCCCTTTCGCCAAAGCCAGGTGCTACCAACACCCCATTTACACCCTGTAGCAATTGAGCAACGTTCTCGGGCGTAATATGCTCCGATTGGATGCTGCGCACCGTGACTTTACACTCATTATGTGCCCCGGCGTGCACGAAAGACTCATTGATTGACTTGTAGGCGTCGGGTAGCTCCACGTATTTGCCTACCAGTGCAATGGTTACTTCCTCCGTAGGATTTTTGAGTCTGCCCAAAAAGTCCTTCCAAACTTCCAGATCGGGCTGCTGGGCGCCGCCCGTCAGCCGCAGGCGTTTGATAACCCGCTCGTCGAGCTGCTCCTTGAGCATGAGCAGCGGCACAGAGTAGATGCTTTCCGCGTCGAGGCTTTCGATTACGGAGTTGATCTTGACATTACAGAAAAGCGCGATTTTGCGGCGCATTTCCGGTGGAATAGGGTGCTCGGAGCGGCACACCAGAATGTCGGGCTGCAGGCCGGCTTCGCGCAGGTCGCGCACGGAGTGCTGCGTGGGCTTGGTTTTGAGCTCGCCGGCCGCCTTCAAGTAGGGGAGCAGCGTGAGGTGAATCACTAGCGAGTCGTTGGGGGGCAATTCCCAGCGCAACTGGCGCACAGCCTCCACAAACGGCAAGCTTTCAATGTCGCCGATGCAGCCGCCAATTTCGGTGATGATGATGTCAAATTCATCGCCCTGACCCAGTAGCAGCATGCGCCGCTTGATTTCGTCGGTGATATGGGGCACCACCTGCACGGTTTTGCCCAGGTAAGCGCCTTCGCGCTCCTTGCTAATCACGTGGTTGTAGATGCGGCCCGTGGTGACGTTGTTGGCCTGGGATGTAGGCGTGTTCAGAAACCGCTCGTAGTGGCCCAGGTCAAGGTCGGTTTCAGCTCCATCATCCGTCACGAAGCACTCGCCATGCTCATAAGGATTGAGCGTACCGGGGTCGATATTGATGTAGGGATCGAACTTTTGGATGGTGACCCGGAAGCCGCGGGCTTGCAGGAGTTTGGCTAGGGAGGCGGAGATGATGCCTTTGCCCAGGGAGGAGGTGACTCCGCCGGTGACAAAGATGTACTTGGCCGTCGCAGTCGGAGAAGAGATATTTCGGTCTGGCATAACGGGAAACAAAGTTAGGCGGAATATCCGGGGCAGCGAAGCTTTCGGCCATCGAATCCCAACTTTAGCTTGCTTTGACCCCGGCAGCGCGGAGATTAGGCTGCCAACGGCGCAGTTGTTGCGGGTGCAGCTTCGGGCTCAACTGTGCCCAGCACAAATATTGCTGCCCACAGTAAGGGTCGTTGAGTAGTAAAAAAGCCCCCCAGCGCTTCCTTTCCGATATAATGCTGTGCAAATTGCATAGATAACTGCTTGCACCATGCCGTCTTTCCTGCGTTCACTGCCGTTTTTGTTTTTGTTGCTGTTTCCGCTGAGCGCCGCCGCACCGCACTCTGGTATGGCCAGCGATGACGAAGAGGAGGAAATGAGCGCGAATCGGGGGAAAGGCCCCCGATGGCTAAACAAGATGATTGCCGATTCTCCGGTGCTACGCCAGCATCAGGTGGGAGTTTCTATTAGCGAGGTAGCGTCGGGCGAAAAGCTATATGAGCTCAACGCCGACCGCTATTTTACGCCGGCCAGCAATATGAAGCTATTCAGCTTTTACGCCGGTTTGCACTTGCTCGGCGATTCCCTGCCCAGCCTGCGCTACGTCGTGCGCGGCGACTCCCTGCTGTTCTGGGGTACCGGCGACCCTACGTTGCTCCACGGTGACGTTCCTTCGCGCAATGCCTTTGATTTCCTGCAAAATCGCCCTGAAAAACTGGTTTACCGCGAAATCCCGATGGCTCAGGCAGCCTTTGGGCCGGGCTGGAGCTGGGACGACTACAACTATTACTACCAGCCCGAGCGCTCGGCTTTTCCCGTGTATGGCAACGTTATTCGCTTCTATGCGGGCCCAAACCGGCGGCCCGCCGTGCGCCCACGCTTCTTCAATCCCGTTGTGAAGGAAGCCCCGGCCGGGTTCCCGCACCCAGCCGATGACCACGTGCGCCGCGAGCTAACGGACAATCGCTTCGTGTACTTCACGTCGCCCAAAAAGTGGATCGACGAAACGCCATTTCGCCCCAGCTCGCAGCTAGTGCTTCAACTGCTACAGGATACTCTGCGTCGGCCTGTGCTAAATGCCCCCTGGCGCCCTGTTCGGCCGCAAGAGGCGGTGCGTACCCTCGCTGGCTTGCCCGCTGACTCGTTGTATCGGCGGATGCTGCAAGTCAGTGACAACCTGCTGGCCGAACAGCTGCTGCTCATGTGCTCTGCTCGCCTGCGCTCCGATTCGCTGAGTACGCAAAGCGTTATTCGGGCCGTGCGCACGCAGTATTTGCAGGATTTGCCTGATGCTCCGCATTGGGTAGATGGCTCCGGCCTCTCGCGTAAGAACCTGATTACGCCCCGTACCTTATCTGCCTTGCTGCTCAAGCTGCACCAGGAAGTGCCGGAACCTCGGCTGCTGAGTTTGCTGGCAGCTGGCGGCGGCCACGGCACTCTGCGTCGCGTGTACCGCGATGCAGCCGGGCCGTGGTTTTGGGGCAAAACCGGTACGCTCAGCAACAATCACAACGTGTGCGGTTATCTAAAAACGCGCAAGGGTAAGCTGCTGGCGGTCAGTTTTATGAATAATAACCACGTAGCTGAAACTACCGTCGTGCGCCACGAAATGGAGCGGGTGCTGAAAGAAGTACGCGAGCGGATGTAAGGGCTAGTAAAGCACCCGAAACTTAATTGTGTGCTCTACTTTGCGCAGTGCCCCAATTACTTCCGGCGCGTATTCCTTATCAATATCAGTAATCACATAGCCAATGTGCTCGTTGGTTTTGAGGTATTGACCGAGGATGTTGACCTGATGGTCTGCCAATACATTGTTGATGCTGGCCAGTACGCCGGGCACGTTGGCGTGCAAGTGAATGAGACGATGCGCCTGCTGCACCGGAAGTTGGATGTTGGGCAGGTTCACACTTTGCTGAGTGTTGCCGGTATTCACGTAGCCCATAATGCGCTCGGGCACAAACTCGGCGATGTTGCGCTGAGCCTCGGCCGTACTGCCACCTATGTGAGGCGTGAGCAGGACATTGGGCAAGCCTCGCAGTTCACTTTCGAAGGTTTCGTGATTGGTTTTCGGCTCGTAGGGGAATACGTCGATGCTGGCACCGCCAAGATGACCGCTACGCACGGCGTCGGCTAGGGCTGGAATATCCACGATGTGGCCGCGGCTGAGGTTGAGAAAAATGGCCCCTGGCTTCATTTGCGCAAATTCTTCGGCCCCGATGAGATTCTTATTCTCGGCGCGGCCGTCTACGTGTAGCGTCACGACGTCGGCCTGCTGTAAGAGCTCCTGCAACGTGCGGCACTTCACGGCATTGCCTAGTTGAAGCTTCTCGGCTATATCATAGTAAAGCACTTGCATGCCTATAGCTTCGGCCACCACCGAAAGCTGGCTACCGATGTTGCCGTAGCCCACAATGCCCAGCTTTTTACCCCGAATCTCGAAGCTGCCACGCGCCGATTTGTCCCATTCACCCAGGTGCATTTTGGGGTTTTTGTCGGGGATGCGGCGGGCCAGTACGATGATTTCACCTAAGGCCAGTTCCACTACGGAGCGAGTGTTGGAAAAAGGCGCGTTAAACACGGCCACGCCCTTTTTCATGCAGCTTACCAAGTCAATCTGGTTGGTGCCAATGCAAAAGGCTCCTACGGCAATCAGGCGGTTGGCCGCTTCGAGGACGCGGGGTGTTACCTGCGTTTTGGATCGGATACCGAGGATGCTCACGCCTGCAATACGCTCTACCAGTTCATCTTCATCGAGGCCGCCGGGCACACTTTCCACCTGGTAGCCTTCCTGCCGGAAAAGCTCGGCGGCGCGGGCGTCGGGGTTTTCAAGCAAGAGTACGCTGATGCGGTTTTTGGGGTAGCTGAGCGTCATAGGAAGCTTATTTTGGTAGAGAAACTCGTCGAAGGACGGAATAACTTCGTCGGCCTGGGCCACGACGGCGGCGCGGGCCACGTTTTCGGTGAAGGCATAGAAGCGGTTGGCTAGGCCGGCCTCGCGCATCTGATAATCGGTGTAGCCGTCGCCGAGCACGTACACGTCGCCGGCCAGATCGAGCTGGCGGAGCTGCTCAATTTTGCCTCCGTCGCGGGTCAGCACGTTGTCGGCGTCGAAACCCGTAATTTGCCCCCCAGTATCGTAGGTGAAAGTATTAGCGAGCACGTGGTCGGAATCAATGCCAAAGTCAGCCACCACGGGCTCGATAAACTCCCGGAAGCCACTGCTCACGATATAGATGCGGCCCCGAAACCGCTCAAAAAAGCTGCGGTTGCGCACAATGCTGTCTGATACCTTGGTTTTGAGCTGTGCCACCAGCAGCGGCAAGTGCTCGCGCCGCGCTTCCAACAGTGCCAGACGTTGCTTCAGCGACTCGGAGAAGTTCAGCTCCCCGCTCATGCCCCGATCCGTGAGGCTGCGAATCTGCCCCACGATTTTTTCCCGCTCCGGGTGATGCTGAAGGGCAATATCCGCCAGTTCGTCCAGGCCTTCAACTTGGGTAAAGGTGCTGTCGAAGTCGATGATAAGATAAGGCAGAGGCTGAGTTGCGCTGGACATGTTGGGGGACAAATTAGCGCCGTCGATACGATTGAACAGCACTTAAAGCAAAGATGATAGGCTGGCTCAAGCAATAGAGTAAGCAAGGCCAATGGCTACAGTCGCTTGACTGTGAAGCCGCAATAATACCACATGAAGTAAAGGCAGGCGCAAAAACTTCTTACGCGATTCGCAAAGCAGAGCAGGCCACTACCCAGGAATCGTGCTGGCAGACGCGGCATTTGGTTGCTTCGCCGCGCGCTAGCTCCTGCACATGTGCGCACTGAGCGCAGGCATGAGAGCCAGCTTCCTGAACCCGGCGGTGCGTGTCGGCCACCCTTTCCGGCCAGATGGGCAAGCCGGCCTTCACATCTTTATCCTCAAAAAAGTAGAGACTTATATCGCCGGTGGCTTCAATGTAAGCGCGCCGCACCTGCCCCAAGTGTTCAACCTGTAATTGGCGCATTTCGCCGAAAAGCTCCTTCTGAGTTAAGTTTTGCTTGGTAAAATTCTCTAGATGGATTCGGCCATCTTCCACCAAAAGCACGGGCGCGCCCTCCAGCCAATCACTGAAGCGAGGAAAACGCTCGGTTAGACGGTTGAAGAGCAGATATAGGCCCGACACCATCAAGAATACCACGAGTACGTGCAGGATAGGCACATCATCGTAGAACATGGCATCGCCGGCCGCCGAACCCAACGCCAGGATAATGCTCAGCTCAAAGAGGGAAAGCTGCCGTACGCCACGCCGGCCCGTGACGCGCAGGGCGCCAATAATAAACAGGTAAGTAAGCAGGCAGCGGAAAGCTATTTCCAAGAGAAATAGCGGCGGCATGTCCTCGGACAGGAAAATACGGTTCCAGTCAAAGGGCTCAATAGGGGCAGCAAGGAAAAGCATAGGGAGAGATGATTTCTGCTACCCTAACGCGACAAAGTAGCTTAGTGTTGAGCTAAACCTCCTGACTGTCTGGCTTCTTTCGTATTCTTAATGGAATGGACGCTTTTTAACCATGCCACCTTCCGCATCATCAATGTGGTGCTGAACCACGAAGGCCTGCGGATCGAGGCGGCGGATTTCGGCGCGAAGGGCAGGAAGCTCTAGACGCGTAACGACGGTAAACAGGATATCCATTGCCAGGTCTTGGTGCCCCCGATGGCCAAAGCCACGCTTGCCCTGATAGATAGTTACGCCCCGCCCCAGATTGGTGGTAACAGCCTGCCGGATGGCCTCGCTTTGGGCTGAAATGATGGTGACGCCCGTGTATTGTTCTATACCATTGAGCACAAAGTCAAGCGCTTTGGAGGCTGAAACATAGGTTAGAATTGAATACAGCGCCACCTGTACGCCCAGGATAAAAGCGGCCACGCCAAAAATTACAATGTTGAGCAGCAGAATAACGTCGCTGACCTTAAGCAAGGAACTGCGCTTGCTAATGAGGAGCGCAGCTACCTCCGTGCCATCGAGCACGGCCCCGCCACGCATGGCCAGGCCAATACCCGCACCAATAAATACCCCCCCGAAAACGGAGGTCAGGAAGAAATCGGGAGTGACATCGGGGAAAGGCATCACGGCCAAACACAACGCCAAGCCAGCAATAGCGACGGCGCTTTTTATCGCAAAGGCCATCCCTATCTGGCGATAGCCCAGCAGCAAAAACGGAATATTGATGATAATAAGCAGAAAGGGAAGGGGAATGCCTAGCGTAGATGACAGCAGCATAGAAACTCCCGTGACGCCCCCATCGATGAAATGACTAGATAACAGGAAGCCTTTCAAGCCAAAGCCCGCCGACAGAATACCCGCTATTACCAGACTAGTATTCTTAATGCGGCGGCTCAATGATAAGGCTGGAATATCAAGAGAAGTGGTTTGGGTAGCAGGCATAAAAGAAAAGGAAATGATACTTGAGAAGTTCGCTAGTGCCTAGCGACTTGTCTGAGGCGGATGTGGTTCTTGAAATTGTTGAGCTATGGTACGTAGGCGTTTTACAAATCCTATATAGCGGCCGTTATTCCCGTACTGCCGCCAGCACCCGCTTAATGAGTTCATCAGGCTTGCCATCGTGCCAACGCCACACGATGACTATATCGTGCTCGGGGTCGATCCAGATAGTGTTGGAGCCGGCGCCGAGAGCTGCATAGCTGGTGGCCGGGGCGCTGGGCCACGCTTTCTGCTCCGTGTTAAGCCACCATAAATAGCCGTAGTCGGGACCGACGGGGCCGCGGGTGGTTGCCTGCTTTATCCAACTGGCGGGTACGAGCTGTTTTGCCCCCCAGCGGCCTTGGCGCAGCATGAGGTAGCCAAAGCGTGCCTCATCGCGGGCGCTGATCCAGAGGCCGCCGCCCCAGCGGGTGCCGCCACTCACTGAAGGCATCGCCTTACCATCAATTTCGACGGTAGAATTGCGGTACGGTACCCACTGCCATGTTTTTGACGCTCCGATGGGGTTCATTATTTCATCACGAAATACTTCGGGCAGCGGCTTGCGCCAGAGCTGCAGCAACGACAGCGCCATGCGGTTGATGCGCACATCGTTGTACTCGTAGTAGGTGCCGGGCGGCTGGAGAGCCCGGGGCTTGCGCTCACCCTGGCCAAAGGCTTCCCTGCCAAGGAAATTAACATTCTTGCCCCATAGTTCCCCAGCCCACTCGCTGGTCTGGCGCAGGTGGTGCTCCCAGGTAATTGGCTGGTTTTGAGCCGAGGCATAGCTGCCATCTTTGATGTAATTGGCTACAGGGTCGCGCACATCTTTGATGATACCTTTCTCTACGGATAGCCCCACAATAGTCGACAGCACGCTTTTGGCCACGCTGTAAGTGGGGTCGGCTGCTTTGGTGTCGCCCCACTCGGCCACGATGTAGCCGTGACGTAAAATTAGGCCATTGGTAGCGGCGCGAGTGGTGGGCAACGGACCAAGTGGCTCGCCAAAAATCTCCTTTTGGGTAGAGAAATCAGGCTTCATCTGGGTGGTTTCCTGCTGCTTGGCAAAGGCTACGGCCTGTTCCAGCAGGGCGGCATCCATGCCTACTTGTGCGGCCTCTTTGCGCTGCCAAGCATCGTCGGCGGCGGGGAAATAAAAGCTATTAGAGGTCTGAGTGGTTTGCTGCGCGGTTTTGGAAGGAGTTTTGGCGCAGCCTAAAAAGGCGAAAAGAACGAAAAGGTAGTAAGGTGTTAGACGCATAGATGGCAGGTTCGAGACTGTCAAAGATGCTTATCTTTCCCCGTTCAGTAAAGTGGTGAAGGCTTTCTATTAGGCTTAAGACGAGCGGCGCTGATAGTATCGATGAGCCAGTAGGGAAATCGGTAGCCCAATGCAAAGCATCAGAATTCCGGCGTTTATAACTGCCTGCGTAGCATTGAATGGTCCCGTAGACACCTGCGAGAGCGGCACCACTACCCGGTTCATTACCAGCCACACGCCTATCCCATAAAGCAGGCCGCCCAGCACCGGATGCCTCCCCAGCCAGGCCAAGCGTGGGTAGAGCCAAAAGAAAAAGACGGCAAATACCAGCGCAATACTAAAGTGGAATACCAGGCCCCAAACCAACATGATAGGGCTGCCGCTAAAGGCTGCTTTGCCAAACACGCCACTGGCCACATAAGGCAGCACCCGCAACGGACTTCCACCCGTCGAAACAGCGAAGTTGGTCATGGCCGCGCTGATATCGAGAGTGCCGGCCAGCAGCGCCGTGCCAGCAATATAGGCCACTCGGTTGGCGAAAAAAGGAAGCGCAGAGAAGGGTGGCATAGTGATTCTTCGAACAGTAAAATAGCGAAATGATATATTACTTCATTATTCTCGGGATTAAGCTATCTGCGCTGGTTTCAGTGAATACCAGCTTATAAATCACTTCGAAGCTAGTGCTGTTAAGGGCATAAGGCGGAGGTAATGGCCGGTTGGAAATACGTTACCAATGATGTTCTGAACTACAGAATTCACTTTATGCAGCTCACTATTACCCCGGCAATTGTTCTTCTGTTTGCGGTGCTGGCCCAGGCAGTATTCGCGGCGGGACTGCTGTGGTTTGCCCCCCACAACCAACTCCCAAACCGGTTTCTGGCGTTGCTGCTGCTGGCTATTGCCCTCTGGGTGCTGGACGGATTGTGGCGCGCCGCAGGACTGTATGGCCAGAATGCCAACTGGTATTTTACCCCAATTTACTATTCCCTAGCCTTTGGGCCGCTGCTCTACTTTTATGTCCAAAGTCTAGTAAGTCAGCCCTTTCAGTTGCGTAGGCGGCATCTGTGGCACTTTGTGCCCGTACTGGTGCAGGCAGTGCTTTACTGGTGGCTCCGGTTCGAGCCTTACCAAACGCGGCTGTGGTTTTGGGAGCAGGTGCATCAGCCTTACACGTACCGGATAGAGTTTATCGGTACCTGGGTGTCGCTGATTATTTATCTGGGTTTGAGCTTGCAGTTGTTGCGGCACTACCGGCGCTGGCTACCCGACAATTTCTCGGAACTGTCGCAGCTGCGCCTGAAGTGGTTGCGGGTGCTTTTGCTGGCGCTGGGCGTGGTGAGCGTGCAGTGGCTGGTGGAGGTAGTGCTGCGCGAATTCTTTCATCTGTACTACGCCTACGATTATTCTACTTGGCTGTTAGGCGGGGTGGTGCTGCTGATTGGCGTGGTAGGGCTGCGCCAGGCTGACATGCGAGCTGTGCATTTTGCGCCCCTGCAAGCGGTTGAAAAAGCCCCCCAGCCGGTTGGCGAGACGCTATTGCCTGGGGAGGCGAGCGGGGGGCTTTTTTGTGCCTCCTCCGATGCGGTTGCTGTAGCGCCCACGGTGCGCCAGGTGCCGGCTGCGGTTGATGCGGCGGTGTTGGAGCGCATTCGTCAGGCGCTGGAAGATGAGCAGCTGTATCTGAACCCCACGCTCACGCTGGCCGAATTATCGGCGCATACGGGTCTGGCGCCGCGACTAATTTCATTCACCGTTAATAATGGCTTTGGGCAATCTTTCAACGACCTGGTGAATGGCTACCGGGTGGAGGCCGTGAAGCGCCGCCTCGCTAATCCTGCCGATGTGGCCCGCCTCACGCTGCTGGGAATTGCCTTTGAATGTGGCTTCAATTCCAAGACCACCTTCAACCGAATTTTTAAGCAATTCACCGGCGTGGCGCCCAGCGAATTTGCCCCTCAGTGAACTGCTGCCATTGATTACAGAGCGCGTAAGCCCCTTTTCGGAGCTACTTAGTGCCACATCATGATCTGGTACGCCCCACATCTGTATCTGGGGCGCTTAACGGAACTAGGTCGCCCACCTTTGGATCGTATTCACCTACTCCACTCGTGGTCATGAAAAACATTCTCTTGGTGCTGGCACTGCTGGCCCTTAGCTTCTCAGCAGCGGCCCAAACCGCCTGGACCGATCATACCCGCGCCCTACCCGATAAGCTTCGTCAGGTGCCGGTGGGCCTCACGCTCTGGCACACGCCCAACCCCAACTATCCCAAAGCCGACCCCGCCAAGCCAGGCCAATTTGTGTGGAAGCACAGCACAATGCTGCGCGCTGAGGTGGCCGACCTGGAGGTGGTAGAGTGCGGCAGCTTTATCTGGTACAGCGCCGAGGGTTGGAAGGCCAATATGCGCGAAACGCCCGCCGAGTTTGCCGAGCTTTTCAACTGCCCCAACGGCCAGCTGCGCCAAGGAATTACCTACACGTTCGCCAAAAATTACCGCTATGCCACCAGCGCCCAGCAGCTCTACGGCGGCGACGCACTCTGGTACATCTTGGCCAAAGACAAAAACGGCAAGCTCTACAAAGGCATGGGCCTACTAGAAACCGAGGCCACCGTGCGCTAAGCCGAGGACTCAGCGCGGGCTACCGAATCTGGGGGGCTTTTTCCCTATTTCTATCCAAATTCTTACTTATGAATACGACCATGAAAGCGCTGCTTCTAGCATTCGTTGTTACTATCTGCCTAGCTTTCCGGCCGGCCACTACCACCTACCAGGCACTTCCTGCTGCCAGCCGTCTCACCTGGACGGGCTACGCGGAAGCTGGCTCCTGGGCTCCCAGTGGGCTGCTCCAGCTTCGGCGCGGCACCTTCACTTCCGATGGCGCTACCATACGCCAGGGGCGCTTTGAGTTCGATATGAATACCATCACACATACCGATGCTAAGTTGCAGGAACACTTGCGGGGGGCAGATTTCTTTGATACCGAGCGCTTTCCGGTTGCCGTTTTCGTACTGCGTGAAGTCGTGAAGGGGCAGGCGGTGGGGGAGCTTACGCTGAAAGGCATTGCCAAACCAGTGCGCTTTCCAGTCACTGTTACGCCTCACCCCAAAGGCCTACAGATACAGGGCACCGCCAGCCTCGACCGCACGCAGTTTGGCGTGAATTATAACTCCAGCAGCTTCTTTCAAAACCTGGGTAACTACGCCATCCGCAACGATTTCAGCCTGACGTTTGACATAATCGCCAAAGCTGATAAGTAGTTGGAAAATAGCTAAATAGTGCGTGCTTTGCCATCGTAAAGTATAGGTGATTACGACTAATCAGCAAGCCCATGCACACGGCCCTGCAACTACAGAAGCTACTGCTTGCCTTTACGCTGGTGCTGATGGTGGCTCCGGGCACGCTGGCGCAGAAAGCTACTATCCAGCGGCTTGATGGCAGCCGCATATCGGTGCAGGAAATAGAGCGGCTAGTGCCTGCGCTCATGGATTCGGCGAAGGTGCCGGGCTTAGCGCTCGCTATTTTGGAAGACAATCAGGTACGCTACGTGAAAGCGTTTGGCTACCGCAACGTGCAGAAGCGTCTGCCCCTGGAACCACAGACGGCTATGTACGCTGCATCTTTCAGCAAAGCTGTATTTGCCTACTTAGTGATGCAGCTGGTGCAGGAAGGTGTGTTGGACCTAGATAAGCCACTATATCAATACCTTGGCAAGCCTCTGCCCGAGCTAAAGGACTACCAAGACCTCGCCGCTGATGCGCGCTGGAAGCAGCTTACCGCCCGTATGGCCCTCACCCATACTACCGGCTTTCCCAATTGGCGCTGGTTTGAACCCGATGAGAAGCTGCGGTTTAAGTTTGCCCCCGGTGCCCAATACTGGTACTCCGGCGAAGGGCTACAGCTGTTGCAGGTGGTGGTGGAGAAAATCACTGGAAAGGGCCTGTTGCAGCTAAGTGAGGAGCGGGTATTTACGCCTTTGGGTATGACGCGCACCAGTTATGTATGGCAGCCAGCGTTTGAGAACAACTTTGCCATCGGCTATATGGAAGATGGCAAGGCGGTGCCCAAGGAAAAGCGCGACGAGGCCCAAGCGGCGGGCTCCATGGAAACCACTATCACCGACTATGCTACCTTTATGGCTGCCGTAATGCAGAGCAAAGGCCTGACGCCTAAGGCGAAGCAGGAAATGGTGCGGGCGCAGGTAGCTATTCCGTTCAAGGCGCAGTTTGGTCCGCTGGCCACCGTAGTCACCGACGAGAACAAAGCCATCAAGCTGGGTTACGGGCTAGGCTGGGGGGTATTTGAATCGCCATATGGTCCCGCGTACTTCAAGGAGGGCCACGATGATGGGTGGGAAAACCATAGCGTAGCGTTCGGGGATCGGAAGAAGGGCTTGGTTATAATGAGTAATAGCTCCAACGCGGATAAGCTGTTTAAAGAGCTGCTGGAAAAGCTGCTTGGCGACACGTTTACGCCGTGGCAATGGGAAAACTATGTTCCGTATAATTACTCGGCGAAATAACCGCTGGCCTTTCCAAAATTGCCCCCAGTCCCTTCCGCTTATACATATGGCGCGCATTATTGACAGCTATGAAATTGTGGATGCTCCCGACCCGGCCAGTTGGCGCGCGTGGCTGACCGCACACTATGCTAGTTCGCCGGGTGTGTGGTTGGTGCTGTACAAAAAAGCTAGTGGACGGCGGCAAATGACCTACGCCGAAGCGGTGGAAGAAGCGCTGTGCTACGGGTGGATTGATAGCCTGCCGCGCTTGCGGGATGAGACTTGCTTCCACTTGCTATTCACGCCTCGCAAGCCTCGTAGCGTATGGTCGAAGGTGAATAAACAGCGCATAGAAACGCTACTGGCCGACGGCCGCATGACTCCTGCGGGCTGGAGCAAGATTGAAGTCGCCCGCCAGGATGGCAGCTGGGACACACTTAACGCCAGCGACGCGCTGGAAATGCCCCCCGAACTCACAGCCGCGCTGGCCGCCAATGTAGTGGCCCAACACAACTTTGCCGCCTTCCCGCCTTCCGCCAAACGGCAAATCATTCAGTATCTGAATAGCGCCAAACGCCCAGAGACGCGCCAGAAACGAGTGGAGCAAATAGTAGCCTTGGCAGCCGAAAATAAGCGGCTCAGTTAACCTCCCAAATAGCGCAATAGGGAGCCAGTATCCAGTATTCTACATAAAAAGCCCCCCAGCCAACGCTTTGGAAAAGACGTTGACTGGGGGGCTTTTTTATCGCTATAGCACAAGAGTGAGCTGAATTGTGCCCGTGCTGTAGTTAGGCCGCTACGCTGGCGCCTTCTAGTTGCTCTAGCGCCTCGGCATCCAGCTGTAGATCAGTGGCTTTCAGCAATTCTTCTACCTGTTCGGCGCTCGTGGCGCTGGCAATAGGCGCGGTAAGTCCGGGCTGAGCCATAATCCAGGCCAATGCCACCTGAGCGGGCGTGGCCTTGAGACGAGCACTAACTGCATCGAGGGCCGCCAGAATGGAAAGGCCTTTCTCGTTCAGATACTTCTGGCCAACACCGCCGCCGCGGGCGCTTTTCTTAAGATCGGCTTCTGAGCGGTATTTGCCCGTCAGGAAGCCCGAAGCCAGGCCGTAGTAAGGAATGACGCCTACGTTGTACTCCTGGCACAAAGGCAACAGCTCCTGCTCAAACTCGGCGCGGTCGTAGAGATTGTAGAGCGGCTGCAACGATTCGTAGCGCGGGAAGCCGTGCTGCTCGCTGGCTTGCAACGATTCGCGCAGGCGCTCCGCCGAAAAGTTGGAGGCACCAATTACGCGCACCTTGCCTTCCTTTACCAGCTGAGCATACGCCTCCAGCGTTTCTTCTACCGGCACCGTCAGGTCGTCTTTGTGCGATTGGTACAGATCGATGTAGTCGGTTTGGAGGCGTTTGAGAGAGCCTTCCACGGCCCGCAGAATGTAGTTTTTGGCTAAGCCCTTGTTCTGCGCATTCACTTCCCAGCCTACTTTGGTGGCGATAACCACGTCGTCGCGGCGGCCACGCTGCTTCAGCCACTTACCGATGATAGTTTCGGATTCGCCGCCTACGTGGCCGGGCACCCACACGGAGTAGCCATCGGCAGTATCAATGGCATTGCCACCACCAGCTACAAAGGCGTCGAGCACGGCGAAAGAAGTGGCTTCGTCGGCCGTCCAACCGAACACGTTGCCGCCTAATACGAGGGGAGTTATGGAAAGGGAAGAGTTACCTAATTGACGTTTGTTCATGATAATAGCTTGGGTTTTGCTTGGATAAGCCAGGTTAGAAATGCTTCTGGTTTACGTCGAAAAGTGAGTAGGGGTGATGATGTTTTTATGGACGAGTCATCATTTGCCACACGGTAGCTTTACCAGCCGAGTCACAACCAGGGCCAAGAGTTAGTCTGGGCGAACCAGTACCAGCCGCTGATGCTGGCCCAGCATTTCGGCCGTATATACCCCGCCCGGCAGGCGACGACCATTCTGGTCTTCCGCATTCCAGGATACCGCATGAACCCCCATTTCGGTGGCTGAAGCGAAAGTGCGCACTACCTGGCCTTGGGCGTCGCGAATACGAAGCGTGTACTGGCCGGGGGTGTGTAGCGTGTAGTTGAGCGTAGTGCGGCCGTCAAAAATCCGGTCGCTGGGTGCTGCTAGCGTTAAGCGGTCGGGAGCGGCGGCTGTATAAAAAGTATTCAGGCGCAGGCCCTGTATAGCAACGGTAAGCGGCTGGTTTTGAAAGTGTACCCGCACCTGCAAAGTTTGGGTGGCAGTATCGTAGCGCCAGGTATCAGCGGGCGCCGGCTGGCCAGCTACGAGCACAGCGGCAGGCGCGGCAGCTACGCGCGGAACCAGTAACTCGATAATACGGCTGGGGGGCATTTTGGCGTAGCCCTGGCCACTAGTGCTGATGCGAATATCAGTTTGGGTAGCAGAGGTAGCGCCTGCAAAAGCAAGGAGCTGAAATTGCCCCCCAGCCATCGCCTGCGCCGATTTTCCGTCATCTTCATACACGGTAAAGCTGGATTTGGGAACGGCGTAATCAGCGTAGAAGCGCACGCGCAAGGTATCGGTGTGGTAGCGGGCGGTGGTGTTGACGTAGGGCGCTAACGGTAGAAAAGCACCGGCGCGCACGAGTAGCGGCACGCGCTCAAGTGGGGCATTGCGCCCGACAATTTGCCCCCCAGCCAGGGTTTCATGAGAGTAGAAGTCTATCCAGGTGCCGGCGGGCAGCAGCACGTTGCGGCGGCGCTGCCCTGGCTGAATTACGGGCGCCACCAATAGGTTAGGACCGAGGAAATACTGGTCGTTTACGTTGCCTAATTGCTCATTTTCCGGTCCCGCAGCTGCCTCATAGTTCATTGGGCGGGCTAGGGGCGCACCAGCCTGGGTGTTCTGCCAAGCCAGCGTGTATAGGTAAGGAAGCAGTTCGTAGCGCTGGTGGGCGGCATTGCGCACGATGCTTTTGTAGGGCTCTGGGTAATAATAAGGCTCGGGTGGCACGCCTTCACCGTGGGGGCGCATAATGGGGCAGAGCGAAGCCATTTGCAGCCAGCGCGTGTACAGTTCCGGGTCGATGGGGCCCACACAGAAGCCGCCGGCATCGGAGTGCATGTAGCCCACGCCGCCCATGCCTACGCCCAGCATAATGGGAATCTGGGCCTGAAAGCCCGACCACGACCGGTTGATATCGCCCGACCACGGAAATACGCTATGGCGCTGCATACCCGCCCACCCGGATCGCGCCAGGTTGAATAATCGCTCCTGAGGGTATTCCTGGGCGTATTTCTCGGCAAAAATGCTGGCCCACGCCTGCCCATAGGCATTATGTATCTGGCGCGTCGGGCCCGTGACGTGGTGCATCTCAACGGGGTGATTTTCGGGCTCGCCTAAGTCGCTCCACCAGCCACCCACGCCTTCCGTTTTGCGCTTTTTGTAGTACGACCATAGCCATTCGCGGGCGCTGGGCTTAAACATATCGAGCAACGACGCCGGCCCGGCCCAAAACGAGGCCACCGTGAAAGGGCGCCCCACGGAGTCGGTGCCAATCAGGTTTTGGGTACGCACAACGGAGTCGTTGCGGGAAGCGCGCATCACATACGGCTCCGAAATCAGGATGGTCTTGACGCCCACCGAATCCAGATTGCGCATCATGGTGGCGGGCTTGGGAAATTTCTGGTAGTCCCAATCGAGGTTGCCCTGGTCTTTGGTAGTACCAAACCAGTACAGATCCAGCACCAGCGCATCCAGCGGAAATCCTTCGCGGCGCATGCGTTGAGCCACGGCTTCGGTCTCGGCTTGGGAGCGGTAGCCAAAGCGGCTCTGAATCAGGCCCAGTGCCCAGCGCGGCGGCAACGGCTGCCGTCCAGTAATTGCCGTGTAGCGGTCCAGAATAGTAGCGTACGAATCGCCGGCCACCAGAAAGTACCCGACGGTACCTAGCGCTTCGCCGCCGTATTCCATGACGCTTTTATGGGTAGCGCCAAGGTCGAGGTAACCGGCGGTGTGATTATCAAAAAACACCGCGTAGCCCCGACTCGACATGACCACGGGCAAGGTCAGGTTGAGGTTTTCGGCGCCGTTCTGATAGGCATAGCGGGCTTGATTATACAGCTCCAGGCGGCGTCCGCGGCGGTCGAGTGGCAAGGCCCGCGCGCCGGTACCGTAAAGCTGCTCGCCGGGCCGCAGGCGGAAGCTCACGCCTGTTTCATTTGGATTGGAGGTAGTTGACGGTCGCTGAAAAGCCCCCCAAGCCTCCGTTGCTACGGTGTCGGTGCCTCGCAGCAGGTGCACTCTGAGCGGACGTTTGCTTACCGCTACGCGCAGATTTTCTGGTAGTTCCAGTTCCAGACTTTGCGCGGTTTCTCGCATACCCACTGCCAAATCAGCTGTAGCCGTCGTGACAACACTAATGGAGGAATCGGGCTGAGTGGGGCGGCCTGCGGGAAAGTAGTCAACCCGCACGACGCCCGTAGCCCACGGGCGTACCTGTAGCGTCGCCCCATCGGTAGCCCTGATGCTGAGTTGCCCGGCCGCGTACTGATGGGAGCGATACGCGGCAATGGAGCGAGCTAGCGCATTCGGCCTTGGAAATGGGTCGTTTGTAGGTGGCCCATCGTCGGTACGCTGCCCGTAGCTAGGCAGGCTCAGCGTGGTGGAGAGCGAGAACAGGAGTAGGCAATGGCGTAAGCGTGGCAACATAGGGTGGGAGCGGAGAACAGGCGGCTTTTTGGATAAGCAAAGAAACTCTGTAAAGTGTGCTCGGGGGGTAATACAGTCCTTTGCTTAGACCATAATACAAGCGTAAGGTAGGAAGGGAAGGTTGCGCGGCGAGATTGGGGTACCTGTTAGCTCGGACCCTAAGGCACAGATAAAAAGGTATTGAGTCTGCTAATGGCCGCAAGACCAAGCGGCTAGCAGGGCAGTGCGTAAGGGTTAGGTGGCCGCTTAACAGACTAGTTTTGTGTTTGTTTTAAGTATCTGATAATGAATATTTTGGACATAATTATATACTGCCAAAAACTCAACTGTAGCGAGATGAGTGCGTAAGCCTAATCATCTATCCATTTACCAAAACCCAATCGTTATGCAAGAAGAAAGCAAATCAACCGGTACTGCTCAGCTCGACGCTACTATTCAGGCTCTCCAAGGCGGCAACCTTGCTGGATTAGCCCCCCAGGCTGGCCCTAACATTCAGAGCTGGATCAGTACTCTGCAACACTCCAATAATGGTCAGCTCTCGGGTATTGCCTCGGAGCTGGAGCGCCTAAACGACGCGCTGTCGGGCAGCGCGCCCGACACAATGCAGGTGCAGCAGTCATTAAAAACGTTGGGCGAGCACACGCTGCGTGCTGCCGAGTCGGCTGATCCCGGTTCTCAGGACAAAGTGCGCCAGCTCGGTCAGGCGCTTAGCGCGGCCGCCAGTCAGATTCATTAAGCACAAATTTGCCCCCAGAGATTGGCCCGACGCCGCAAAGGTGTCGGGCCGATTTCCGGTACTCTGTTTTCTACTCTTTTCCGACGCCTTTCTCTGCTATGTCAACATCCCCAAACAACCTATCCCACCTCGATTCAACTCTGAATTCGCTGAATGGCGGCTTGCACGAAGCGCGCCACGGCGCCACGCGCAGCATCAACAGCTGGATTGATACGCTCAAGGTTAGCGCCGATACTAAGTTAAATGGTGTGGCCCGCGAGCTAGAGAACCTAAAGGATCTGCTCGATTCGCCCATGCCCGACACCACCCAACTCAGCCAGTCGCTGACAAAGCTGGGCGAGCATACCACCAAAGCCGCTGCCGGCGCCGACGGTGCTACGGCCGATAAGCTGCAGCAGTTAGGCCAAATGCTTAGTAGCGCCGCCGGTCAGTTGAAGTAAAAGCTGATTAGCATAAAGTAGAAGAGGCTGAGTAAAGACTAATTATAGCCTTTACTCAGCCTCTTCTGTTGTTAACGCAGATTGGTTCTAGTAACCCATCGCTTTATCGTCGCCCCGTGGGTCGGCGCCGCCTTGTAGGTGGCCGTCGGGGAGCACACGGATAGCATCGACCCGACCCCACGCACTGCGTGGATTGATCTTGTAGCCACGGCGCTGGAGCGTGTCGCGGGCGGCGGGAAGGAGGGCATTTTCTTCGGCATCGATCTGGTCGGGGAGCCACTGGTGGTGCAAGCGCGGCGCCGATACTGCCTGCTGCATGGTCATGCCGTAATCGAGCACATGGATAATGGTTTGAAGGACACTGGTGATGATGGTGCTGCCACCGGGCGTACCCACTACCATGAATAGTTTGTCGCCCTGCGTAACGATAGTCGGCGTCATAGACGAAAGCATGCGCTTGCCGGGCTCAATCGCGTTGGCAGTGCCGCCTACCAAGCCATAATAATTGGGCACGCCAGCTTTCACCGAGAAGTCGTCCATTTCATTGTTCAGCAAAAAGCCCGCGCCGCCCACTACCACTTTGCTGCCGTAGCTGCCGTTGAGGGTAGTAGTGCACGATACAGCATTGCCGGTAGCATCCACGATGTTGTAATGAGTAGTTTGGTCGCTTTCGTATACAGGCAGACCCGCGCCGGCTTGCACCTCCGAAGACGGAGTAGCCCGGCCATTATTTTCCAGCGTGCTCATCCGATTTTTCACATAAGTTGGATCAGTGAGCTGGGCTATCGGTACTTTGCCGAAGTCAGGGTCGCCGAGGTAAGTGGCGCGGTCGGCATATACCCGACGCTCGGCCTCCGTGATATAATGCACTGCCAGCGGCGAATGCCACCCAGCGGCGCGCAAATCGTAGGGCTCCAGCATTTGTAGCATTTGCAGCAACGCCACGCCACCGCTGCTGGGTGGGGGCATAGCAATCAAATCGTAGCCTCGGTAGCTGCCGCGCAATGGTGTACGCCACTTGGGCTGATACTTCAGCAAATCCTGCTCGGTAATGATGCCGCCGCCCCGCTGCATCTCAGCTACGATTAGCTTGGCAGTTGGACCTTGGTAGAACCCTGCTCTGCCCTGGTCGCGGATACGCTCCAGAGTGCGAGCCAGGTCGGGGTAGCGGATAGTGTCGCCGGCCTGCCAAGGGCGCGTATCGCCATCGGGCCGCACATAAGCGGGTAAGTTTTTGGGGTTGTACTTTATGAAATCTGGCCGGGTGCGGTTGAGTCCAGCGGCTTCTTTGGCTGTGAGCACCACGCCCCGACGAGCCAGCTCTACGGCGGGCTGTACAAGGTCAGTCCAGGGGAGTTTGCCCAGCTTTTGGTGCACCGTTACCATGCCAGCCACGGTGCCCGGCACGCCTGATGCCAAGTGACCTGCCGTGCTCAGATCAGTGATGACGTTGCCTTGCTTATCCAAGTACATGTCGCGGCTGGCGGCAGCGGGGGCCATTTCTCGGAAATCGAGCGCGCCTACGCTGCCTTCATACCCCCGATATAGAAAGAATCCGCCGCCGCCGAGGTTGCCGGCCGTAGGAAAGGCCACCGCCAAAGCAAACTGTACGGCCACGGCTGCGTCGTAGGCATTGCCGCCTTTCTGCAACACTTCCAGGCCAATGCGCGACGCTTCCGGGTGCGCCGACACAACCATAGCCTGCGCCGTAATGAGACTCGGCTCGGAAGACGGCAACGGAGCCGCCAGCGTGTTGGCGGGAGTAACTGAAGCGGTTGGGGTGCTGGTAGTGCAAGCCAGCAGTGCCAATAAGGCGAAAGAGTAAAAGCGGGACTTCATGCAGGTAAGATAGGGCATACAGCCGTTACCAAGCTTTGTGCCCCTTTTATGTAATATAGCCACGGTAAAATATATTTTTTAAAAGGCCCCCAAATTTGCCCCCCAGCACCGCATGCTACGTTGAGAAGATAAAAATAAGGCAGCTTTGAGTAGCTTAAGAACCGAACTGCCTCGCTAACACCACTCCCGCAAGAGGAGCCGCTGATAATCCGACGGTAATGATAGTTTTGCCTAAACTCTAGTTGCGCTATGAAAACTCCTGACCTTACTGTTGCCTCAACCGCTATCCTGCCCATCGTGCAGCAGGATTCTTGGCTCGAACCTTTCGAACCCGTGCTGCTGGCTCGGCAAGAGCGCCTGCGTCAGCGTTTGCAGGAAATTGAACAGTCGCATGGTTCGCTGAGCAAATTTGCCACCGCTCACCAGCAAATGGGTCTTAACTACGATGCTCGCCGCCGTGGCTATTGGTACCGGGAGTGGGCGCCGGCCGCTGAAGGTCTTTTTTTGGTTGGCGACTTTAATGGCTGGGACCGCGCCGCTACGCCCCTGAAAAAAGGTGAAAATGGCGTTTGGGAAGTGTTTTTGTCCGATAAAGAGTACAAAGACCGACTCACGCACTATAGCCGCTACAAAGTGCACGTCGTTACCCACCGGGGGGCAAAAGATCGCCTGCCGGCTACGCTGCGGCGCGCTGTGCAGGACCCCGAAACCAAAGATTACACAGGTCAAGTGTGGCGCCCCGAAGCGCCCTATACTTGGACTGATCAGAAGTTTCGAATCAATAATTATGTGCGCGAGCCCTTCATCTATGAATGCCATATTGGTATGGCTACCGAAGAAGGGAAGGTGAGCAGCTACTTGGAGTTTGCCGAAAAAGTGCTGCCACGCGTGCAGGCTTTAGGCTACAATTGCTTGCAGCTGATGGCCGTAATGGAGCACCCGTATTACGGCTCCTTCGGCTACCATGTAGCTAACTTCTTTGCGGTCTCGTCGCGGTTCGGCACGCCCGAGGAGTTGAAGCACCTGATAAACGAAGCGCATAACAGGGGCATCGCGGTGCTGCTGGACGTGGTGCATTCGCACGCTGTGAAGAATGAAGCGGAAGGATTAGCTGATTTCGACGGCTCTGGGGGGCAATATTTTCACGCTGGGCCCCGCGGCAACCACCCCGGCTGGGATTCTAAGCTATTCAACTACGGACAGCCGGAGGTGCAGCAGTTTTTGCTCTCCAACCTGCGCTACTGGCTGGAGGAGTTTCACTTCGATGGCTTTCGCTTCGATGGCGTGACTTCCATGCTCTATCATCATCATGGCGAAGGTGTAGCGTTTAGCTCTTATGCGCAGTATTTTGGTCCGGAGGCCGATGAAGACGCTATCTTATACCTACAGCTGGCCTCCACGCTGGTGCAGGAAATAAAGCGCGGCGCTTTGCTTATTGCTGAAGATATGAGCGGCTTGCCCGGCTTATGCCGGCCCATCAGCGAGGGTGGTGTCGGGTTCAATTATCGCTTGGGTATGGGCATTCCCGATTACTGGATTAAGCTGCTTAAGCACCGCCGCGACGAAGACTGGAACCTGGGTGAGCTATGGTATACGCTCACCAATCGCCGCGTAGGGGAGAAGACCGTGGCTTACGCCGAGTCGCACGACCAAGCCTTGGTGGGAGACAAAACCTTGGCCCACTGGCTTATGGATGCGGCCATTTACTCGCACATGAGTAAAAATGACCCCGACCCCGTGGTGGCTCGTGGTATGGCGCTGCACAAGATGATTCGCCTCATCACGCTGGCATTGGGGGGCGAAGCTTACCTCACCTTTATTGGCAACGAGTTCGGACATCCTGAGTGGGTCGATTTTCCCCGCCAAGGCAACGACTGGAGCTACCACTATGCGCGGCGGCAGTGGTCGTTGGCCGATAACCCCGACCTTAAGTACCAATACTTACTGGCTTTCGACAAGGCAATGATAGGCATGGCCAAATCGCGCCGTTTGCTGGCGGCTGCCCATGCCCATCTGCTCAACAATGACCCCGAAAATCAAGTCCTTATTTTCGAGCGTGGGGGGCTAATTTTTGTGTTCAACTTCCATGTTGAGCGCAGTGTGCCAGACTATCGCTTCTTCGTGCCCAAGCCAGGTCGCTACCGGGTTGTTCTGTCTTCCGATTCGCCCCAATTCGACGGCTTCAACCGCGTAGATGATGCGTTGATTTATGAAACCTTCCAGGAAGATGAGGTAGACAAATTGAGCCTGTATGTGACCAGCCGCACGGCCTTGGTACTAGCGCGAGTGTAATACTGGCTGGAAGTAGGCAGGTGGAAATGTGGGGGGCAAATTGGAGCTAAAATAGTGTCGCAAATGCCCCCTTACATTGTCGCATTTGCACAGTTCCGTTCGCTGGGGTTGCTTTTATCTTTGTTAGGTACTCCTTAAAACCACAACGTTATGGCAACCCAGATCTTCGTAAACCTACCCGTAAAAGACCTCAACAAGTCGGTGAATTTCTTCACTCAACTCGGCTACCAGTTCAATCAGCAATTCACGGATGAAAATGCCACCTGCATGATCGTAGGGGAGAATATCTACGTGATGCTTTTGGTAGAGCCTTTCTTCAAAACGTTTATCAAGAAGGAGATTGTGGACGCTACTAAAAGCACAGAGACTATTATCTGTCTTTCAGCAGATAGCCGCGAAGAGGTAGATGAGATGGTCCGTAAAGCAGTTAGCGCTGGAGGCACTATAACCCGTGAGCCCGAGGTGCACAGCTTTATGTATGGCCATGGCTATCAGGACTTAGATGGGCACCTGTGGGAAGTCATGTACATGGACCCATCTGGCGTGATGCCTGAACAGCCCGTAGCCGAGGCTAGTGCTCACTAGGCAGATAACTACAAGCGAAAGCGCCGTATCCAGCCACGACAGCTGGATACGGCGCTTTCGCTTGTAGGCTGGTTTCTTACCGAAAACGGCGCCCAATTTTAATCCGCTCAATGGCTTCTGCGACCCGCTCGGCCCGCTTTTCGTATTTCTTGGCCCGGGTTATCCACTGGGCGTACTCTTTGCGCTGCGCGTAGGAAAGTTGCTCAAACTTGGCCAGCAAGTCGTTTTGAGCCAGCGCACTCGTCAATTCGGCCGGAATATCCAGAACGTCCTCCTCCGTGTCGGGGGCTAACACAACATGCACCATTTCGCCCCACGTTTTATCAATCGTGTTGCGAATTTGCTTGTGCACGGTCAGAATGTGTTCACCGTCAGGAGTGGGCGTCAGGGGCAAACGAAACGGGAACCCATCGATGGTGCCGCGCACGTGCAGGGTGCCACGCTGCCCATACACTTCCTCAACACTGAAAGGAACGGTCAGGAATACGCCGCCGTCGGAGCGGTGTAGCTCAAGCTGGGCGTCGAAGGTTTGCTCAGAGGCGGTAGGGGAGGGAGTCGTCATCAGTCAATTTTTTGACAAAGAAACAACGCTGCCAGCTACTACTAGTTCCGAGAGATGGATTGTAGCGCCGTAGTCAGAGCTTCCTCATCGTGGGCCGCAACTACTTTTATGCGGTCGGCAGCAACAGAATACGCACTTTGCAGGCGCTCAGCCAAGGCTTCGGACGCGGCCAGAACCAGCGTAGCCCGGCGAAGTGCCAACCGCTCCAGCTCCAAAATCCAGCCGCGGTCATTGAGTGAATCGCGGTCTAGCGCTAGCGAATGTACGTGCAGCACCAACGGCCGACCGGTAAGCTGCCGGATTTCGAGGCCCGCCAACCACACATGCCACTCGGGGGCGTAGATCACGCCAAAATCTTCGCGCAATGCCAGCCGCGTAGCAAAGCGCGTGTACTGAATAATCTGAAAATTAAGGTCGCCGGGGGCTTCGGGTAGTGCCGTAAGCAGGTTGCGTAAGGTTGCACGATCAGCCGAAAACTCGATGGGGGGCAAATATTCTGGTTGAATGGGCTCGGCTGGCTTATCCAGCGTCAGATTATCGCCGGGATGGTCAAGGTCGTGGGCCTCATCGGCACCGGGCTCCGAAGCTTCCACTGCCTGCTCATCGGCCAGAAGAAGGTCTGGGGGGCTTTTTTGCTGTATGTATCCCGTTTCGTTCAGGATCGTTTGGCTTGAGTCCGCCCCATCCGCCTGGTTCTGCGTAGCTCCTATGTAAGGTGTTGCCGGCGACTCCCAAGCACCAACCACGCGCGCGGGCTGCAGCTCGTCCAGATCCGCCAGGGTTAGCGTGTCGAGGCTGGTAATACGCGCATTAGAAGGCTGGCCGGTGGGCAGGTGAGGCAGAATAGCCGTCAGAGTGGTATTGGAAGCTAGGGCTTGCAACAGCGGCAGCGACTCTGGTTGCCCTGAGTTGGAGGCTTGCGTTGTCTCATCCCAGCCTAACAACAACACCTTAAGATTGGGATTTTCCATGGAGAAGGGACGGTGACGGGAAAAAAAAGGTCAGCAAAAAACGCCTGTAGTGGCTGTACAGTCGAGTTTTACTTAATCAGCTCCTAAGGTTAGCTAAATTTCGCGGTAATCAGTTTTACCTTGCAGACTTATGTGAAAAAACTTTCCGGCGCGGCCGGACTTTTTTTTGCTCATCTCTACTGCTGCTTACGCTCATGGCTGATATAATTCAGGAAAACAATTACATGGTAAACGATCTGGCTACCAGAGGGAAGCAAGAGCTTTCGCCCGGCCAGATTGTCTCATGTAAGCAAACAAATAACGAGTTTCTCTTTACCTGCGACAATGGCGTGCAGCTGCGTCTGGAGGTAATTACCGATAAAATACTTCGCTTTCGCTACGCCACCGAGGTTGGCTTCGCGCCCGACTTCAGTTACGCCGTGCCCGCCGATCTGCCTCGGGCCGCACTGGACTTTTTGGAGTTTCGGGAAAAGCCGGACCACTATCGCATCACCACCGACCGCCTCATCTGCACTATTTTTAAGGAGAACCTGACTACCCGCGTGCTCGACCGCTCCGGTACGGTGCTGTCGGCCGACGAGAAAGGGTTTCACTGGGAGCACGACGATGACACCGGCAACGACATCGTGAAGATGAGCAAGCAGGTGCAGGGCGGCGTGCATTACTACGGCCTCGGCGATAAGCCCGACAACATGAACCTGCGCGGCAAGCGCTTTACTAACTGGGGCACTGACACCTACGGCTACGTAAAAGGCTCCGACCCGCTGTACAAGAACATTCCGTTTTATCTGGAGCTGCACCAGAAAATTGCTCACGGCATTTTCTTTGACAACACCTTTAAAGCCAGCTTCGACTTCGCCGCCGAGCGCGCCGACGTCACCAGTTTCTGGGCGCAGGGCGGCGAGATGAACTATTATTTTCTCTACGGCCCCACGCTTACCGAAGTAACCCAGGAGTACACCCGTCTCACTTGCCCGCCCGAAATGCCCCCCATGTGGGCTTTAGGCTATCATCAGTGCAAATGGAGCTATTACCCCGAGAGCAACTTCCGGGCTATTGGCACCGGTTTTCGGGAGCGGCAGATTCCGTGCGACGCGCTGTATCTGGACATCGACTACATGGACGGCTACCGGTGCTTCACCTGGAGCCCCACCCACTTTCCCGACCCCAAAACGATGGTGCGGGAGTTGGCCGCCGATGGCTTCAAAACCATCGTTATCATCGACCCCGGTATTAAGATTGACCCCAACTATTCGGTGTACACCGAAGGCTTGGCCAACGACTATTTCTGCCGGCGCGCCGATGGGCCACTGATGCGTGGCTCGGTATGGCCAGGTCTGTGCAACTTCCCCGATTTCACTCGCCCCGATGTGCGCGAGTGGTGGGCGGGCTTGTTCAAAGGCTTGATTCAGGAAGATGGCGTGCGCGGTGTCTGGAATGACATGAACGAGCCGGCCGTGTTCGAGAAAGGTACCTTCCCGGATGATGTGCGCTTCAACTACGACGGCAACCCAGCCTCGCACAAGAAGGCCCACAATATCTATGGGATGCAGATGGCACGGGCCACGGCCGCGGGCGTGAAGCAGTTTACCTATCCCAACCGTCCTTTTACTATCACGCGCAGCACCTACGCCGGTGGGCAGCGCTATTCCTCCGCCTGGACCGGCGACAATATTGCTTCCTGGGACCACTTGTGGCTGGCTAATATCCAGTGTCAGCGCCTAAGTATCAGTGGTTTCTCGTTTGTCGGCTCCGACGTGGGCGGCTTTGTAGAAACACCCGATGGCGAGCTATATGCCCGTTGGATTGCGCTGGCGGCCTTTCATCCGTTCTTCCGTACCCACTCCAGCGGCGACCATGGCGACCAAGAGCCGTGGTCATTTGGCGAAGAAGTAACTGATCTGGCCCGTAAGTTTATCAGTCTACGCTACCAGCTGCTGCCTTACGTGTACACCACGTTCTGGCAGTATGTGAAGCAGGGTACGCCCATGTTGCGCCCCCTAGCTTTCCTCGACCAGACTGACACGGATACATATCTGCGCATGGCTGAATTCAGCCTGGGCGACCACCTGCTTGTGTGCCCTATTACCACCGCCGGCGCCGATGGCCGCTGGATGTATTTGCCTAAAGGACAGTGGTATTACTGGTGGACCGATGAGGCTCGTACGGGCGGGGCCGAAGTATGGGCCAGCGCCAACCTCGACCGTATTCCACTCTTTGTAAAGGCAGGCGCTGTTATTCCGCTTTACCCTGTGATGCAGTACGTGGGCGAGAAAGTGGTGGAAGAGGTGACGCTGCATGTATACTACAAAAATGGCACCGAGCACAGCGTCCTTTACGATGATGGAGGCGAAGGCTACGGCTACCAGGAAGGCCACGCCACGACGCGCCGCTTCACCGTCATCGGCACTGACACCACGCTCACGCTCCGCCAAGAAATAGAAGGCGACTACACGCCCAGCTTTGCTACCTACCGGGTGGTGTTTCACGGCTTGCCCTTCGCTCCGCTGAAAGGCACCGTCGATACGAAAGCCGCTCCTTTGACGGAAGCTGCGACTGAAACGGATGCTAAGCTGCCTGAAACTATTGTGAAGGCAGGGTTTGCAGAAATTGTGATTAAGTAAGCATAATCTTATTTCTGATAGCGGACATCATCTGACACCATAAAAAAGCCCCCCAGGGTATTCTGGGGGGCTTTTTTATGATGTTTTTCTATTTAATCAGGTCGAACGCAGACGTTTCAATAATAAAAGGCGTTAGCAGGCTTTCTATATACTTATTATACGATATGAAAGGTTGGCTACACGTAGCAGGTTGCCTTGTTGGCATGCTAATGATAAACGTTAATAGTCTTGCTCAGAGCCTTCAAACAATACCTCCTAATCCATCAGAAATTTATGTTGATCCAGCGGCGGCTAGTAAAGCTATAACTAAGCCGATCAGCCGATATCAGTTTTATGCAGGTGCTCAAGCAGCAGCGCACGCTTATAAAGTAGCCTCCACTAGCTACCCAGTTCAACAAGCTGATATCTATCCATTGTATTTATTTGTTGGCTATCATCTACGACCGCAACTAGCAGTGCAGGTCGGATTTTTACAGCGTAATCCGCGCCCCTATGGTGAGAGTACTTCAGGGTTTGGCCCGATGGGACAGCCTATTTCTTCTTCTGACTACAGAGACGAATATGACGCGGCCCTGCCCGTGCTATTGCGCTATCGGCTTACCCGGTTACGCCATCGCCTGTATCTCCAAACATTACTAGGAGTGACAACTGAGTTCAATCGGTATAAGCGTGACTATATAGAGGTGATAGCAGGGCAGGTATATCCACAAGAACAGGTTAACGTTCGGGCCACTAATTTTTATCTGACTGCGGGATTCGCTTTGGGTTACACAGTAGGATCACGTGTAGACATTATGCTAGAAGCGGCTGCCCTGCGCAATTTAACCAATCGCCCGGGCGGCAATTGGGACCCCGCCAAGGAAATTACACCAGCCCTTGGCATAGGTTTGCTCTACAATTTTGATCTCGGCCGCAAGAGGGCCCTAACCGATGCGTTTCACCAAAAAGCTTCCTAGAGTACTATGGGGGCTTTTTGGGCTACATAAAACGTTGGTTTTCAACTTAGGAGTGCCATCTGCCGAGCAAACGAGAGGCACATGCCTGTCTGTCTGCATTTTAAAGCAGCACGGTGTATTTTGTATGTGCGTTTTCCACAAGTTTTAAACGCTTACTCACAAAGCCTAGGCCCATGAACCTGCGTCATGCTACACCGGCTGATGTTCCGATTTTATTTGATATCCGATGTTCCGTGCGCGAAAACCACCAGTCGCGCGAGGAGCTAGCAGCACTGGGTGTCACGGATAGCACTGTGGTCGAAATGCTGCAGGGCGACGGTCCCGGCTGGCTGGCCGAAATAGATGATAAGCCCGTGGGTTTTGCGATGGTAATTCTGTCGGAGCGGACGGTATTTGCGTGCTTTATCCGGCCTGGCTTCGAAGGCCGAGGTATCGGGCGGCGGCTAATGGAAGCCGCGGAAGCGGAGTTGCGGCGGCACAGCATTCAGGAAGCTTGGCTTACAACGGGTGCCGATCCTGCCATTCGCGCTAACGTCTTTTACCAAGCGTTGGGCTAGAAGCCTGATGGCTACGCGCCCGATGGCCAGATTCGCTATATAAAGCAACTAGCTCCCAAAGCGTAAAAGAGCACACCGATGTTGCTCTAACCTCACACGCTAAGCGTCAGGACATCTGTAAGGATAGAATGGCTCTTGGCGGTGACCAGCTACACATTAGTCCGCAGATACTGATACACCTCTGGATTACTTAGAAGCCCAATATGGCTTTGCTGGGCAAATACGCTGGTAGTTACCACCGTCCCGGCTGGGAGCGCCGGGTCGCCGAAGGTGCGCCCGATGGCGCTGCCGCCACCCACGAGGCCGTCGCCGAAGTAATGGTCGAGGGCCGAGCCCATGGTTTTGAGCAGCGAGCCCACCAGCACATGGTAGTGTACGCCGGGCAGGGGCGGAACCATGGTGCGGGGGGCAAAAATGTCGTTGGCGTGCGGGCTTTGCCAATCCTCATCCACCAGCCAGGCATGGCGCAGGTCCTTGATGCCGTTGCTGCGCTGGTCCATGGCTTTGCTGAGAAAGCGCGTGGGCGCTACGTTTATCTTGCGTAGCAGCACGGAAGTAAGGTGGCTGTTTTGCTCTAGAAACGACCCATCGTTGGGTACACCCAGCAGGAACACCGACTTCAGATGCTTCACCCAAGGCGCTTGCTCCTGGCCTTTACGGACGCCGTAGTGGCCCGCGCTGCGAATCACTAAGCCTCCCATGGAATGGCCCACCAGCACCAACTCGCCAATAACTTCAGCGTGATGCTCAAATAGCTCTGTCAGTAATACATTGAGCAGTTGGCCATTTTCCGAAATGTGCAGGCCGCTATTGTAGCGCACATACAGAGACCGCACACCGGCTTCCTTTTGCAGTAGCGGCCCGTAGCGGGGAGTATCGGCCGCGCCCGACTGCCAGATCATCTCGTCGCCCATCAGGCCGTGCAGAAACACTACGGTCTTCTGTGGCTCAGTGCTTAGGCGTAAATCAGCAACGCCAACATCAGCACCGTGCTGGCGAAAGCTCATCTGAATGGCCCGCCGATCCTGGCGCTCGGCTAGCTGGTCGCCGATGGCACCGTTGAGTACTGGCAGGGTAAAGTGACGGTACGCCTGGCCCGTGCGGTACAGAAAATCAAGGCCCGTGCCGGGCAAGGAAGCCGCCCGGCGCATAGCCGACCTAGCCCGCTGCCACCTTGATGAGGACTCTGGTTTGGGCTCTGGATTAGTAAGGTCAGGGTTGGGTGCAGAACCCTCGGGGGGCAATTCTTCGGTCACTGAATCAATAATTTGCGCGTCAGCGTACCCTCCGGCGTGCTTAAGCGCAGTAAGTAAACGCCCGCAGGCTGGCCCCGCAGACTAATAAGCCGGCCACTAGCGGCGCTGATGGGGGCCGCGCCCTGCCGCTGTACTATGCGGCCAGCAGCATCCGAAATGGTAAAAGGCGCCGTGGCTACACCGGGCTTTTGCAAAGAAGCTAGCGAGAAATCGCCGTTGGAACTGGGGTTGGGATAAACAACTAAAGCAGCCTCAAGCTGCGGGTTGCGGTCGGCCGTGACGGTAAGGGGCAATGTCACGTCGTCCACAAACAAAGACGCAGTAGGTGAAGGCGTTGCACCCGTGCCGGCTACAAAGAAAATGCGCAGCGTATCGGGCATGGTGGTGGCGCTGTACGTGATGGGCAGGTTTATCAGACGATAATCCGGTACGCCGCCCATAAGCTGAATAGAAGTCTGCCCCACTATGGTTCCCTCCTTCGACAATACTAGGCCCACTTGGCCCGTCTCCGTGGAGGTGCCGGTATACTTAAACCAGAACTGCATAGCGGTGGGTCGGGCCGTGAACGGGATGCCGCCGGGCCGCAGCCGAAGGATATCCTCCTGTGTGCGCGGCAAGTTATTCGGATTGATTAACGGGGTTTCGGTGCCGAGTAATAACACTGCCGGTATCGGAAAATTACCTACCAACGGAATGCTTATGTTCTTGAAAGTCAGGCGGGCGGCAAACTGGCCGGCGTGCGCTTCCGTCGATTTCGTTACCCCGCCTATTGCTAGCGGTAAGATGGCCGCTCCAATCTCGTCGGAGGTAATCCACTGCGTGGGCGCTTCCACGTTGCTTTGCGTAGCCCAAGCCTCAAAGGTGCCATTAGCCAAGGTGCTTTGCGCGGCAGCCGTGCCCGACCACCATAAACCACCGAGTAACAAAAGAGAAAGTAAAGGAGCCTTCATGCAGGTGTCAGATTGAGGTAGGAGTAAAGAAGAGCAGAACGGCCGTCCACTCGGTTGTAAGTTACGGGTACACTACGTTGCTAATTAGCTATTGGGTTGTTTGTTTAACGCTAATTCGAGTAACAAAATAGTAACTGCCGAGCTTTTGGGGGAAATCCAAAAAATCAGGCGCCGCCAGTAGCGCCAGGTAGCCGCGTGCGGCCGAGCAGCGCTCCGACCAATAAACCGGTAAATAAGCCCCCCAGATGCGCCGCGTGGTCGATATTGCCCCTAGGCTGCCTACTAGTCCGTTGAGCATAAAGTAGAAAACAAACCACAGCAAGGTGCGGCGTTGGGTGCGGCCGAAGGGCACGGCGCGCGTCAGAAGCAAAGCCAGCAAAAGCCCGTACAACCCAAAAATGGCCCCCGACGCGCCTACGGAGTTTACCCCCGCGCTATTCCACCACACACTGGCTAGGCTACCCCCAATGCCGCACACCAAAAAGCCCCCAGCAAGCGCCACCGGCCCAGCAGCGGCTCCAGCAACGACCCCAGAAACAGCAGCCCTAGTCCATTAAGCAGCAAATGCGCCACGCCGCCGTGCAGAAAGCAACTGGTAAGCAGGCGCCAGGGCTGCCCATGCAAGGTGAGCGGCGAAAAATTAGACCCCCACTGCACTAGCTCCTCCCCACTCGGCGCGAGCGGATTGGCCGCGGTAAAGGCCAGCAGGGCATAAATCACTATGTTCAGGTCGAGCAGCAGGGGCGTGACGAAAAACGAACCGGCCGGCCACAGCATGGCCTGCAAGCTCCGCAGCAGGAGACGACCAGTGCTTTCGTCGGGAAGGGATGGAGATGGAGGGATGGGTGACGCGGGCCCTTCTGTGGGCACAAGGCCGCGCCGCTGCAACTCACGCACAGCGGCCTGTACCACTGCGGGCGGGAAGCGCTGCGCCTGCCGGGCTAAAAAGAAGAGTTCAGCGTCGGTTTTCTGGGCGTATAAATCGTGGGAGTTATCGGGGTCCATACGGCCATAGAACTGGTCATCAACGCGCTGCCGTCATGTCGATGTGTCGGGTGGGCTGCTTACCGCCGCGCAACTCGTAGAGCATATCTTCCACCGGAGCCAGGGTTTTGATTACTTCGCCATCCATAGGTGGGCGGCCCAGGGAATAGTTTTCGCGCATTTCCTGCAACGACTGCATCCGCCGGTTGGCGATGTCGTGCATCAGGTTTACCCGCTGCTGCATTACGGGTCGCAGATTATGATTGTAAACCAATACGCGCGTCAGCTCGCGCCATTGGTCGTATACCAGCGCGGTTTTGCCCGGAAACGTGGAATCTATCTTGGCTATGGCTACTTGGTTGGCCAAAAATTCGGCTTGCTTTTCGGCTTTCCAGAAACGGCCCGACAGAATCAGGTACTTGCCCAGAGGCTTCTTGTCGGTGCGCTCGTTGGGGGGCAAAAGGCTGGGCTCCGTCTTTAGCTGCGCGGCGGTTTCAACTTCAAAAGTCGGTAACACATTCAGCTCCACCGACTTTAGTTCGGTAGTGACCTTGGGCACAACCGCAAAAGCAGGAGCGGGCTTATGAAACTGAGTATATACCAAGCACCCAACTACCAGCAGCGCCACACCAATACTGGGAGCCAACCAGCGCCGCTCAACAGGCTCGTTTTCATAGTCGTCGGTTGTATAATTTTCAGTATCAGAAAGATGGGCGCTGGTCGCTACACCACGCCGGTGCAGCTCTTGCCGGGCCGCGGTTACTACAGCCTCGTGGTAGAGGTCAGGATGCTGGAGGAAATAAAGGAGTTCAGGATTGGTTTTCTGGGTAAATAAATCGTTTGAATTGTCTGGAGTCGATGACATGCGTAAGCTGGGTAGCAAGTGAGAAATAGAGAGGATAATAAACTCCCCAAGTTGGCAAAAAAGCACGGCAATGCCACCCTTTTAAAGCCAAACCCGCGTATAGTTCAGCAAGTACTTTTTCGCTCTAACCTCTTCTGCTATGGCAAACGACCAAAACCAACCCGAACAACAATCCACCGATAGCCGCGCTATTCAGCAAGGCACTGTTTCCCAATCCGATCAGCGCCAGCCGGAAGGCCGCCAGGCGTCCGGCGACGGCAACGATTCGCTGCGTGGCCTCAACGCCGACGACAACTCGGGGAGCGGCGGCACCGAAGGCGGCCAGGAAATTAAAGGCAAAAACGTAAGCACCAGCACTACCTATGACGAGCCCGGCAATGCCGCCGAGGGCGACGTGGGGGGCAGCACAACCAGCAGCGGCACGGGTGTATCGGGCGGCGAGACTGGCCGAGTAAACCTGTAGCATAAGCTGTTTTGATATCTCATCTCATTCTTAATCCACTGCATACCATCATGACAAACCACCCACAGAACACCGACTCAACTTCCGAAGACAGCGGCGCAAACCGCGTGAGTACTACCAACAGTGGCCAGGATGGCACCACTAATAATGAGGCATTATCTACCGCCCAAAAGCACGATCAGAAGCAGGCACAACCACAAGGTGGCCAACATGCTACTACTACCAGCACCCAAGGCAATATGGGTGATGGAGCCGGTATCCGTGGCGACTACGGCGACAGCGACCAAACCAACGGCATGGAAGGCGGAGATGGCGCCGACATGCGTCGTGCCGCTGAGGCTGGCGGCGAAAGCGAGAATTCAGGTCGCTAACCCAAAGCGTTAAAGCCACCCTTATTTAGAACAGGAAGGCAAATTTGCCCCCCAGAGGCCCCCAGTACTTACCTACGCATCATTTGATAGGCTGTAAGCACGCACCCGCGTATCTTCCCAGCCATGAAAAATACCAGATGGTGCCAAGACAAGTGGTGGGGGCCTTTTTGTGCGGTAATAGTCGGGGTGAATATGCTAATGAGCCCTATCGCGGTGGCCCAGACAGGCAACCCATTGCGCCGCCTGTTGCACGCTGATACCGCCCGCTTTGGGCGTATTTTACGTGCCCCAAAGCAGTATCGCGTCCAGATTATCTATACCCAAATCAACCGCGACGCCCAAAACAAGCCTCACTTTCGCTCTTACACCTACGGGGGGGCAAATTTGCGGCGCTACTTCTACCCGGCCAGTACAGTGAAGCTGCCAGCGGCCGTGCTGGCGCTCGAAAAGCTGCGCGGCCTGCGCACCCAGCATCCGGCCCTGACGCCAGAATCGCCCGTGCGCATCGATTCAGCTTTTGCTGGCCAAACGCGCGTCGTGCGAGATTCTACTAATTCTACAGGTCGGGCCAGTATTGCGCACTACATTCGCAAAGTGTTGTTGGTGAGTGATAACGACGCTTACAATCGGCTGTATGAGTTTCTGGGTCCGGGGCCGCTCAACGCTGAGCTGCACCGGCGCGGATACCAGCACGTACGGCTGATGCATCGTCTTTCGGTGGGCGACCAAGAACCGGGTTCGCGTCACACAAATCCGATGACCTTTTTCGCCGATTCGTCGCTGCAAATGCCAGTGTATCAGCAGCCGGGGGGCTTTTTTGCAGGTGCCTGGCCTCAGCTTAAGCTGAAAGGGGAGAAGATAGGCAAGGGCTATATGCAGGGCGAGAAACGGATAGAGCAGCCTCTCGATTTCAGCACCAAAAATTACATTTCTCTGGCAAGTTTGCAGGGAGTGTTGCGGGCTATACTTTTTCCGGAAAGCTTACCGGCAGAACGCCGATTTCAACTCGATGCCGCTGATTATCAGTTTCTGAGGCGGTATATGGCAATGTTGCCGCGGGAAAGTGAGGCCCCGCGTTACGACTCGCTGGAATACCCTGATAACTACGCCAAGTTTTTGCTAGCGGGCGGCCCGGCGGGGCCGTTGCCGTCGGGCGTGCGCATTTTCAACAAAATTGGGCAGGCCTACGGGTTTCTTATTGATAACGCCTACATCACGAATGAGGCGCAAGGCGTGGAATTTCTGCTGTCGGCCGTGATCTATACGAATGCAGACGGTATTCTCAACGACGACAAATACGAGTATGATGCAATTGGCTTCCCCTTCATGCGCGATTTGGGACAGGCGGTGTATCAGCATGAACTGAAACGTCTCCGCCGCTATCGGCCCAATTTAAGTCAATTCCGGGAAACGCAACGAAAGTGATTTTCTAAATTATGTAACCTTTTTGGATTAAGCTTTTTTATTGCAAGATGCTGTTTACGATTGTGTTAGCAAAATAAATAAGCGTTGAAGCACGGCTGCTCACCGTCTTTTAATAATGAGCAGCAACTAATAGTCAAATGAAGAGTACACACTAATACTCGAAGCTCAGCCTTGCATTCGTTAAGCCTTTTTGGCGTTCGTCGGCTGTATGGAAAGTGGCCGCTATATTGCATTAGTACAAAGCCTGCCTTCACCTATGGGCATGCAGTTGAGAACAGAAAATGCCCCCCAGCGAGTCCATATCCCCGAATATGCATGGCCTACGCATCATTTCCATGCCCGACGATTACCATCGGCAGGTGCGGGAAAATGCAGATAGCGAGTTAGTTGACCTTGCGAAGTTTATTCCCAGCATCACGCTGGATATCCGCTATGCCACCGCCGCCAACCTACTTGGCCGCCCGCTGTATCAGCAGCCCAAAGCATATTTGCGCCGTCCTGCTGCTGCGGCCTTGCGCGCTGTGCAGGCCGAACTAAATGCCGTCGGAGTGGGCTTGAAGATATTCGATGCCTACCGCCCATATAGCGTTTCGGTAGCTTTCTACGACCATGTGCGCGATGAAACGTTTGCTGCTCCGCCATGGCGCGGCTCCCGCCACAATAGGGGTTGCTCGGTAGATGTAACGCTGGTGAGCTTAAACACGGGCCAGGAACTCAGCATGCCCACCGATTTCGACGATATGACGCCTGCCGCCCACGCCGATTTTTCAGGAGTTCCAACGCTGGCCCTCCTCAATCGGGCAGTTTTGCGGGCCGTTATGAGCCGGCACTGCTTTGAGCAATACACCGGTGAGTGGTGGCATTTCGATCATAAGTGCTGGGAAAACCATGACCTCATGGATCTGGAGTTTCAGGCTTTCGGCTGAACCTGGGGTAGCGTTGGGCTAACTAAGGGGAGAAACCGGTAAGCTTCGCTGAAAATGCAGCAGCAGAATCTGGTCGATTTTCTCTTTGGTGAGAGGCTTGCTCACCAGGCCGGCGATATTTAGTTCTTCCAAGCGGCTCAGGTCGCGGGCGTCCATGGTGGTAGTGAGCATGATAATGACCGTGGCGCGGTGCTTCGTAGCGGGCAATTGCCGATAGGCTTCGAGGAAGGCAATACCGCCCATACCGGGCATCTTTACGTCGAGCAGAATGAGGGCCGGCTCATCAGGACCAGCGGTGTTGACGATGATGTCCAACGCCCGGGCTCCGTCCTCCGCCGTGAACAGGTGGTCAGTGACTTCGAGTTGCTTGAAAAGCAGCTCATTCAAGAAATTATTGGTCGAATCGTCGTCAACCAGCAGTACACTCGAAAGCTTTTCCATAGAGAGTATAGGATAAAAGTAGCCAGCTTAGGCGGGCAGAAAAACGGTGAAAGTAGAGCCGACACCGGGCTGGCTCTCCACAGTGATAGTGCCGCCAGCATTGTCCACGAGGCGCTTAACCATGAACAAGCCCACGCCCGAGCCCTCGACATGAGTGTGCAAGCGGCGGAACATACCAAATAGCTCGCCCTGCTGAGCTGCGGTAAGCCCCAAGCCATTGTCTTGTACAGTAATTACCAAGTGACCAGGCAAGCAGTGTGCCTGCAGCAGCACCTGAGCTGGTCGGTCGGGGGCGCAGTACTTCACGGCATTGCTGAGCAAGTTATACACCACTGAGCGCAGGGTTTTGGGGGCTACGCGCACGGCCTCGCAGCCGTTTACAGTCACGCGCAAGGTAGCGGGCGCCGCTTCTAATATAGGGGCCAGGTCGAGGCGCACACCTTCGATAAGAATGGTTAGGTCTACCATTTCGGGCGCTTCGGCCCGTTGCAACTGGGATATATCCGTGAGGTGACCAATGGTTTGCTGAAAGCGTGTTACCGAGCCCTCCATCATATCGAGGAGGCGCGGCACCAGGGGGGCTTGCTGGGCCTCGGGGGGCAATTGCTGGCGCAAAGCCAGTAGCAGGCCTTCAATATTGGAAATTGGAGCCTTCAGATCGTGTGAGGCGGTATAAACGAAGGTGTCGAGGTCGGCGTTGGTACGGCTGAGGCGGGTGTTGGTATCGTTCAACTCCTTATTGGTGGCCGCTAACTCCTTGTTGAGGGCATGTACCTGCTGGCGGGCGACTACCTGATCGGTTACGTCGATAGCCACGCAGGCAATGCGCACAACATAGTCCTGTGCATCTCGCAAGGGCTCAAACACGAAGCTAAAATACCCCGGGCTATCTGGCTGGTGGTACGGCAATTGAGCCGGCATTTCCTTTACAACAAGGGTTTTACCGATCTGCCACACCTGGTTCAGTAGTTCAGGCACCCCCTGACTGACGAGCTCCGGCAACACCTCAAAGTAGGGCTGCCCTACCAGTTGCTCCCGCCTGCGACCCAAAATCTGCTCCATGAGCGGATTCACAATGTTGAACACATAGTTGGGCCCTTCCACTACAAATATGGCCGTCGGCGACTGCTCAAATACCGATTCAACCAACTGCTGCTGAGCTTCGCGTGCTTGGCGGGCCCGCACCTGCTCGGTTACCTCATGGATAAACACGGCTACACCGGCAATGCGGTCATTCTCGCGGTAAGCCTGATAAGTAAAAGTAATGTAACGAGGTGGTCCGCCGGGCGTGGCCGTACGCAACGGTTGCTCCAGCCCCTGATACATTTCGCCCGTCTGGTACACTCGGTCGAGGCGGCCGATAACATCCGACGTTGCCATGTTAGGATAGACTTCGAGTACGGTGCGCCCGCGCAGGTTGTCGGCCGGGTATAGCTGCGCGAAAGAATCGTTGAAGTATTCGATGCGGTGGTTGGGTTCGCGCAGCAGAGCCACGGCCACCGGTGCCCGCTCAAACAAACTCAGCAGCTCCTGGCGCTCTTGGGCGCGGCGCTGCACTGCTATCAGTGCCTTAGCCTGTAGCGCCTCGGCTTGCCGACGCGTACGCACGGCCTCAGTGGTATCCAGAATGAAGGCCAAAATGCCTTGAGTTTGGCCCTGACTGTCTTTGAGGGGCTGATAAATGAAATCGACGTAGTGCTGAAGAGGCGGGCCAGTGGGCTGGTCCAGCAAAATGGCAATTTCCTTTCCTATGAATGGCTCACCGCTCGAATACACGCGGTCAAGCAACGACAGGAAGCCCTGCTCCACTACTTCGGGCAGCACTTCGGCTGCAGTCTTATACAGAACGGGCCGATTGCCCGTGAGAGTAGAATACTGGTTGTTGAAAAACGCGAATCGGTGGTCGGGCCCGGTGAGCGTGGCCACGGCGGCCGGCACCTGTCCCAGAATCTGGCTCAACAGGCCTTGCTGTTCCTCCAACCGATGGGTGCGCTCCTGCACCCGAACCTCTAGGTCATGGTTGAGCTGCTCCACGCCCTGCCGGGCTTCTACCTGGGCTGTGACTTCGGTGGCCGAGGCAATGATACCAGTAATGGTTTGTTGGATATCGCGCAGGGGCTGATATACAATGTTGAAATACCCCGGAATCAACTCGCCAGTGCCCACGCGGTCTATTTGTACCCACTGCTCGTGCAGGTGATACGGGTTGCCCGTGTGGTACACGTCGGCAAAAATGGCCTCGAAGCCCTGGCCAGTAAGGTCAGGTAAAGCCTCGAAATGCGGCCGACCGATAATCTGGGTTATGGGCCGGCCCCATAGCCAGCCCATGCCCTCGTTGGCAAACGTGACAACGTGCTCCGGTCCGTCCAGGATAGCAATGGCAACGGGCGCCTGCTCCAGCGTGGCTTGTAAGGTGGCCTTCTGCGCATCTGCTTCGGCACGAGCCTGCTGTTCGCGGGCTTGGCTTTCGCGCAAGGCCATAGCCGCTGCTGAGGGCGCATGTTCACCCCCGTCGGAGAAGCTCACCAATAGTCCCTCTTCCAGACGCTGGGCGTAGACCCGAATAAAGTTGTCGCCGCTAGCCTGGTAAAATTGGTCGAACTGAGCTGGCGTGCCGGTCAGATACGTGTCGTGGCAAAAGGCAAAGGCGCCGTTTGCCGCACTATCCGGCCATTGCTCTAGGAATGTAACCGTAGGCTGCGCGGGCAAACCCAGCGTGCGCTGGGCGGTGGCGTTGAGGTAAGCAAAGCGAAAATCAACTGCCCGGCCGCCCGCATCGAGTACCGAAGTGTAGTACACAATGCCGTTGGGTAACAGGTCCAGCAGGGCGGGAAGCGTGGTGGCGGGCAGTCCAGAAGTTGTCAGAGAAGTCATAAACAGGAAAAGAAAGCCGCCAGATAACCTTCCAAGGTACAACAATTAGCGTGAGGGAAGCCAGGAAGGTCGTGTAGCCAGAGCCACAGATTTACGCTGGTTGCTCTCTGGGCTAGGGTTGAGTTCGGCCAGACTGTTCTTCACAACGGTATTTCTTTCGATTTGCCTATCGTGCATGGTTTAAATCTGCCTCCGGGGAGCATGCCGAAGAAAGCCCAATTGCCAGACTGAAAAAGCACAATCGGACATCTGAAGAGCCTGTACACTGAGGCGCGCCACTGGCGGCAGTGCTTCGTGTGAGGTTGAATAAGCCGGCCACGCATACCGCTTATAGCTCGGCCAGCTGGCTGAGCTTGGTTTGAAAAAGTTAAACTAGTGCTGTTGAGCCAAAAGCCTGTACACTTTGCGTGGCTGGTGTGCGTACTTTTGCGCATTCCTCTATAGTTTGTGCTGATGCCCCGTTATTATCAATTCTGGTTTCTTCCTCTTCTTTTTACAATCCTGGTGGCGGGTAGCTCGCCACTTTACGCGCAAAATGCCCCCCGAAGCGGGAACTGCGTGGGGTCTGGATTGCCAGCGTTGAGAATATTGATTGGCCCAGCCGCCGCTCGCTTACGCCTGAGCAGCAGCGCCGCGAGTACACTCAAATGCTTGATGTACAGAAGAAAAATGGCATCAACGCGGTTTTTGTGCAGATTCGGCCCGCCGCCGATGCCTTTTACCAAAGCGACCTAGAACCTTGGAGTAAGTGGCTGACCGGGCAGCAGGGTAAAGCCCCCAGTCCCGCCTACGATCCACTTCCTTTCCTGATTGATGAAGCCCACGCCCGCGGTATGGAGTTCCACGCCTGGTTTAATCCCTACCGCGCCTCCCTCGATTCGGTGACCAGTAAGCTGGCTGCAAATCATCCGTACCGGCAGCATCCTGAGTGGTTTCTGCGCTACTCCGGCAAGCTGCTTTTCAACCCCGGGTTACCCGAGGTGCGGAATTATATCAACAAAGTTATCCTGGACGTGGTGCGCCGCTACGATATTGATGGGGTTCATTTCGACGACTATTTCTATCCTTATCCAGAGGCAAATCAGGTTATTCGTGATGAAGCCGCTTTCCAGCAGCACAACCCAAATCAGCTGAAGCTGGCCGACTGGCGCCGCCAGAACGTGAATACGCTGGTGCGCGATCTGCACACCAATATCCAGAGCACAAAGCGCTGGGTAAAGTTTGGTATTTCGCCCTTCGGTGTCTGGATGAACCAAACCAGCAACCCGGAAGGCTCCGGTACAGCAGCGTTTGAGGGGTACTCGGGTCTGTACGCTGATGCTCGTTTGTGGATGCAGCAGGGCTGGGTCGATTATATAATGCCCCAGCTGTACTGGAGCACCACTTTTAAGCCAGCTTCTTATTCAGTGCTGCTGGACTGGTGGGCCCGCAACCGCTTCGATCGGCACTTATATATCGGGCAGGGAGCCTATCGCATCTTCGAAACCAGCAAGCGCGACCCTTCCTGGCGCGACCCCACCGAACTGCCCCGCCAGATTCGGCTGAATCGCTCGTACCCGACGCAGGTGAATGGTAGCGTATTTTTTAGCTCAAAGTCATTGATGGCTAATCCGCTGCATGTAGCTGATACGCTGCGTCAGGATTTGTTTCGCTATCCGGCGCTGGTGCCTTCCATGCCTTGGCTGGATGCTGTGCCACCCCGTCCTGCCCAAAACTTGGTACTTACCCGCACTGGTCGGGCTGTAAGCCTGCTCTGGCAGCCAGGTCCCGCCGCCACCGACGGCGACGTAGCCCGCTACTTTGTGGTGTACCGCTTCGGGCCCGGCGAAACGCCTGCCCCCGATGATCCGCGTCGCATTGTGGCCCTAGTGCCTCGCCCCGCCAACAATCTGCCGGCCCTGGTAGATACTACCGCCCGCCCCGGCGTGGAGTATTCGTACTATATCACCGCCGTCGACCGCCTCCACAATGAGAGCCCGCCCGTACGAGCCAGCACGGTAGCCGGCGCGCCGGTGCTGGTGGCGCAAGCCCCTCCCGCAGCGCCAGCACAAGCCCCAGCCGCTCCGCCAGCAGCCACGCCACCGCCGGCCCGGCCCGTGCCACCCGCCGCATCTCGGCCCCCTATTAGCCGCCCGACGCCTAGCACCACCAAGACCAAGGTGAAGATAAAGAAGCGTAAGCGTGGTGGCTTGTTGGAACGCGTATTTGGCCGGTAACTGGCGCAAGAAAGTCGAGCAATAGGCCTTATACTACCATAAAAAAGCCCCCGGAGTTTCCGGGGGCTTTTTTATGTGGCTTCAAACGGCCTTAACCAATTTCAAACCCCAGTGGAATGCAGGCAGAGAGTTTGGTATGCAACAAGCTGAGAAAAAGAAGCAGCTACCAGAAGCGGCTTTGAATGGAGTTCCTATGTCTTTGACAGGTAAAGTTTTATTCAAACTGGTATTTATCCCATATATTGATAGCACTCAGTTCTTTGCCACTTTCCTTTCTTTCCACCTTAATCTCTCCTTTTATGCGTAAAACTTACTCGATGAGGCTAGTCTTGGCAGTAGGCTGGCTTCTCGTATGCGTACTATTCACTACGCAACTGGCGGCGCAGCCTGGGGGCGGAGGGCGCGAGTCCTACACCTTGCAAGGGCGCGTTGTGGATGAGCGGGGGCAAGCGCTGCCTGGAGCTACGGTCTTGTTGGGTGGTACCACGCTCGGTACCGCTACCGGCGCCGATGGCACCTACAGCTTGTCAGCACAAGTAACGCCCGGAACCTACACCCTCACGTTTTCCATTATTGGCTACCGGCCTCAGTCTCGATCTATCAGCCTGGCAAGCACCCCAACCGTAACCACTGATGTCACTCTCACGGAGGCTCTTCAGACCCTGGACGATGTGGTTGTAATTGGCTCCACCATCAGCGTAAATAAGCGGGAGCTAGGCAACGCCATTAATACGGTAACGGCCCGCGACTTAGAGCAAACCGGAACTGGGGGCGCGCTCAATGCCTTGCAAGGCAAACTGCCCGGCGCGCAAATCGTGCAGAACTCCGGCGACCCCTCGGGCTCCATGTCGGTGCGGTTGCGGGGTATTCACTCGTTGCGGGGCTCCTCAGACCCACTTTACGTTATCGACGGCGTAATCGTGAGTAATAGCAGCACGAACGTGTCGCAGCAGGCCGCGGGCCCCGACATTGGGACGGCTAATGCCGGCCAAAACCGCCTCGCCGACCTTAATCCGAACGACATTGCCAGCATCAACGTCATCAACGGAGCGGCAGCGGCGGCGCAGTATGGGTCGCGAGCCTCAAATGGGGTGGTGCTCATTACCACTAAACGCGGGAAGACAGGCGCAGCACGGGTATCTGCCTATGCTAGCTTCAATATAAACGAGCTGCGCAAATCGGTGCCCGTCAATACCTACGGCCAACAGTTTGGCTTTGCGGGGCTACGCCTATACACAATTGGAGCTCCCACCGCCCAGCAGATAGCGGCCAACCCCGGTATCACGACCACAAGCATTACAAGGGCCGGAGCCACTACGCTATTGGCCACCAACTTAGTAGAAACTCCACGCTACAACTACTTCAACGACGTTTTCCGGACGGGCTACGGTACGGATAATGGTGTGTCTATTTCGGGCGGGGCCGAGCGGACGCAGTACCTGGTGTCGGTGGGCTACCTGAAAAATCAGGGTATTATTGAAGACACCGATTTCACGCGCTACAACGTGCGGGCCCGCGTCGATCAGCGCTTGGCCAATTGGGTCCGGGCTTCGGTGGGAGTGGCTTACAATAACAGCTTTTCCAATGAGAAGGCTAATGGAAACGTATTCTACAGCCCCATCAACTCCATCAACATCACCAACAATATCTACGACATCAACCAGCGCGACCCTAATGGCAATTTGCTGGCCGTAGAGCCTACCCGCGTTAATCCGCTGTCTACTATTGAGGACATGAAGTTTACGCAGCGTATCAACCGTACCATTAGTGATATTCAAGTTAATCTGACGCCGTTCAAAGGTTTTTCGGTTGATTATATCTTCGGGGCAGACACGTATTCCCAGGTGGGTGAGAACTACATCCGGCCTTATCCATACCAAGCTGCGGCCGGCCTGCCGCTACAGCGCTATCCGTCCGGGTTTGCAGCCAATGCGAATAACAACGTGCTGCAGCTCAACTCCGACGTGAACGTGGGGTACGACCGGCAACTGACCGAAGACTTTAAAATGACGCTATTGGCCGGCTATAGCTATCAGTTCCTGCGGGGGGAGTTGGTGCGCACGCAGGGCCAAAATCTCGCGCCGTTTATTACCACTGTGAGCGGCGCGGCCAGCAATACGGTAGCTTCTGGCGCCGAATTAGATCGGTTTGATTTGAGTGGAATTTTCGGGCAAGCCACCTTTGGTTTCCGCAACTTGGCTTTCCTGACGGGGGCCATTCGCCGCGACCGATCGTCGAAGTTCTCGTCCTCCGAAACCAACCAGTACTATCCTAAAGTGAGTGCCTCTGTGGTGCTCTCCGACCTAGGCTTCTGGAAGGATGCAGCGTACGCCAAAACTTTCAACTCACTGAAGCTGCGCGCCAGCTACGGCGAGGCCGGTAACCTGAACGGCATTGGTTCCTATGACCGGTTCTATCAGTTTACGCCCATTGGCTTTCAGGGCCGCAATACCTTCCTACCCAACGCACGGCTGGCAAACCCCCGGGTGCGGCCGGAGCGCGTAGCCGAACTGGAAGTGGGGGCCGACCTAGGCTTCTTTAATGACCGGCTTGGCTTGGGCGTAACCGTGTATGATCAGAAAACCACCGATCTGGTGGTAGACCGGCCGCTGGCGCCGTCGCGGGGCGGTTCATCCATCGTGGAGAACGTGGCTCGGCTCAACAACAAGGGCGTGGAAGTGCAGCTGAGCGCTGCCCCAGTGCGAACGGCCGATTTCAGCTGGGACTTCACAGCCATTTACAGCCGCAACCGCAATAAGATTGTGGACTTGGTGGGTTCGGCGGCCATAGCGGTCGACAACGTGGCCGGCGCGCCGGTGTATCTGATTAATGGACAGCCCGCGGGCGTATTTTATGGCTCGGCGTATGCCCGCAACCCCGATGGCTCCCTGCTGCTGACCCCTCAGGGCTTTCCGCAGGACGAGCGCACTACGGGCCAAGGTGTTGGCTCAATTGACTTCACACCGGCTCGCACCGCCGAGGGCCAGCCCAGCTACGCACCGGGTACTACTATTGCCAACGTCATCATTGGCAACCCAAACCCGGATTGGACTGGCTCATTCAGCACCAGCTTTACGTACAAGAAGCTCTCTTTGCGGGTGTTGCTCGATGCCGTGCAGGGCGTGGATGTATTTAATGCGGACTATCGTACCCGCCAGGGCGTGGGCCTTGGCGAACTGGCCGAGCAGGAACTGCGGGGGGAGATTCCACGCGGCTACATCTTCGCCGTGTATAACACCCAGGAATTCCGGATTGATGATGGCTCGTATGTGAAGCTTCGCGAAACGGCCCTCACGTACACATTGCCCCCCATCAGTAAATTCATCAGCGACCTCAATGTGTCGCTTATTGGCCGCAACCTCTATTCGTGGGACGACTACAAGGGCTTCGATCCGGAAACCAGCGCGGGTGGCGCTTCCGATTTGTTTCGGGCGGTGGACTTTGGTAACGTGCCGATTCCGCGCACTTACCAGCTCCGGTTGTCGGCCACTTTCTAATGGGGTTTCCTCTTCTCCAAACTAGCCAATCCATGAAAAAGATACTGATACTGCTGGCTGTGCTGTCGATGGCCACGAGCAGCTGCGACAAAGAATACCTGAACCCCAGCACCGCCAGCGACGTGCAGGTGCTAACCAACGCCGACGGCCTGATTACGGTATGCAACGGTTTGCAGGCCCGCTTCACGACGGGTGGGGCGCTGAGTCCGCTCTACAATACCGTGGCGGCTGGGGGCCTGAGTACCCGCGAGCTGACGGTAATTAACGTCGGCAACATCGAGGAATTTAACGTCAGCCTGGGGGCCGGCAACGTGACGAACCTCAACGGCGTGGTGCGCAATCTTTGGACCCAGTCGCAGCTGGTGCGCGCCAATGCTGACCTTGTGCTGGCCAACGCCAACAACGCTACCGACCCTGGCACGCGTAGCGGCATCATTGCCTACGCCAGCATCTTTCGGGCCCTGGCAATTGGTACTTTGGCGCAATACTTTGAGCAGGTGCCCATTGTTACGCAGGCCAACGCGCCATTCGTGAGCCGCGTGCAGGCCCTACAGTCGGCTGTAGAGCAGCTGGAGGCAGCTGCTACCCAATTGAATACTGCGCCCGTATCGGCCGACTTCAACAGCAAAATTATTGGAGGCATTAACCTGCCCAACACCGTGCAGGCCCTTATTGCCCGCTACAGCCTGATGGCCGGCGACTACGACAAGGCCATTGCCGCCGCCGGGCGAGTGGATCTGGCAAGCCGCTCAGTGTTCAGTTTCGACGAGCTGGCCCGCAACCCGTTGTTCGAGGTTGCTTTTGGCAACCGCAACGTGTTTGAGCCGACCAACGTGAATCTGGGTTTGACCGGCGCGTTGACTCCCGAAGCCGGCGACCGGCGCATTCCGTTCTATACGCGCGCCAACCCCACCGCTACCCAAAACCGGGGCACGGGCTTCTATAGCGCCAGCGCAGCGCCCATTCCGGTGTATGTGCCCGGCGAAATGCTGCTGATTCGGGCCGAGGCGTATGCTCGCAAAAATGACCTTGCCAACGCCGTGCTGGAGCTCAACCGGGTACGCACCAGCACGGCGGCCGCCACTACTGGCACCGGCGGCTTGCCCACTGCACCTCCCGGTGCCGGCCTAGCGCCGTATGCTGGTCCGCTCACGCAGGAGGCCGTGCTGTTGGATATCTTGCGGAACCGCTCTGTTGAGCTTGCCTTCCAGGGTTTCAGGCTGGACGATAGCCGCCGCTTCAATCGACCTGGGCCGGGGGCAGCGGGCTCCGAGCGCAACCGCAATTTCTACCCATACCCCCGCACTGAGCGTGAGAACAACACGGTTACGCCTGATGACCCAGCGGCGTAGCGCCAAGCAAGCGAATACAAAAAAAGCCCCCCGGAACTTCCGGGGGGCTTTTTTGCTGAATGGAAAGATGCTAGTCTACAGCGCCTTCACATCCAGCGCCAAGCTTACACCGGTAGCCGTCCGGTTCAGGCCGGTCACCGTGAAGATTACATACTGGTCGCCGCCCCGCACGCGGGCTACATACACGTCGCCCACCAGCACGCTGGCTACGCTGGCAACCTGATTAGCAGCGGTGGCCGTGAGATAAGTCTGACGAACGCTGTTCAAGGTAGCTGCTGTGTACACGGCGGCCGTTGTTTTTACCAAACGGGTAGTGTTCAGGGCATCCAGCTTCACCTGGTTGGTGGCAATGCTGGTGATGGCAATATCCTTCACCGTGGCCGCGTCGGCGGCAGTGGCCGCGCTGAAAGTGGCGAAGTTGAAAGCTGCCAAGTCGCCACCGGTAGTGCCGGTGTAGGTGAGCGTGATAGGACGCACCGCCGCCAGCGCCGTGGGCGTACCGGGCGTAATAGCAGCCGAAGTAACCGAAGCCGTACGGGCCGGCGTGCGCACTTTTGCCTCAAAGCGGAAGGTGACAGGCTGCCCCGCCGAGTTGGCTGGAACGGTTGCATCAACGTTTACTGTGGTAGCCGCGCCGGTTTGGGCTCCAACGGCTGGGAGGCGCTGGCGCAGCAAGCGCCGCTCGGCGGCCGTGCCTACGCGCACGTAGGTAATCAGGCTGTCGAGGTCTTTGTAAAGAATGCTCGTGGCAGGAGTCGTAGTCGTGGCGGTCGTCACGCCGTTCACATTCAGCGTCAGGTTGTAGCGCACCACGTCGCCGGCCACTACGGGGCCAGCGGTAGGCGCTGTCACGTTCGCGACGCTATTGATGCGAATGGTTGGCGTGGGTTCAGCTACCCGAAAAGAAGCAGAGCGGGTTTTTGATTGGCCATTTTGGCTCACCAAGCGCACATCTACCCGAATTAGCGCTTTATTGGCCGCCTGCGGCACCACGTAGCGCACTACCAGCGTATCGGCCCGCTTGATGCGGGAATAAGCCGGCTGATACGGAATGGTTTGGACCACCACAGAGTCGCGACTGGGCTCTACTTTTTGCAGCACCAGTACTTCCTTGATTGGCTCGCCCTGAGAGGCAAAGTTTATTTCCAATGGTACTGTTTCCCCCACCGCATACTTGGTGTCGGGGTTACTGGTGGCGGCCAGCAGGGTTGGGAGCTGGGGCCCTACCTCGGTATAGTTTTCGTCCAGCTCATCATCGCAGCTGGTGGTGAGGCCCGTGAGCGTCAGCAGCAGGAGGGGAGCGTAGCGTTTTAGAAAATGCTTCATATGCAGCGTTGCGGAAGTAAGTCAGTGAAAAAGGGGCTGGGGGGCAAATCTGGCCTTATGGCTGATCCCACCATACCGGCTGAGCAATATAATCGGGGGCATTTGCTCCGATGCGCGCAATCTCATTTGGGTTGTACAGCACTTCCGTGGCACCGGGCAGCAGGCGGCGTGGGAAGCGTATGCTCGCCGGAGTTGTTGGCGTAGCAGCCGTTACTAAAGCCTGATTTACCCCACTTGGCACCCGGAAATTCACGTAAATGGCCGGGTTAAAATCAAAGCGGCGCAGGTCAGACCACGATTCCGGGTTCAGGAACATGGCGATGTACTTCTGCTCCATAATGCTTTTCAGGGTTAGGTCGGCAGCGCTTTGCGGCACGGCTGAGCTAGCCAAATAAGCCGTGATCTGGGCTTCGCTGATCGTTGGGTAGGTCAAGGGCGGCGTGCTGGTGCTCGTGCCGCCTACCCCGATTTTGCGCATGTGCGCCCGAATACCTTCTTGGAAAGCAGTGAAAGCCCGCGCCCGGTTGTTGGCCCGGAAAGCGGCTTCTGCCTCAATAAACTTCAGTTCGTGGTAAGTAATCAGCTCAAAGTAGCCCAGCTCGCGGGCGTACCAGCTCGCGTAGAAATCAGTCTGCACGGTAGTTGGTTGCGGACCGCCGCCCAGGCCGGGGTCGGCGCCAGTGCTGGTGGCGGTGGCCATAATCGGCAAACGCGGATCGACTAGGCCAAACGTGCGCCCGTCCAGGTACTTGATAAAGTTGGCCGAGAAAGTGGAGGTCGCGAAGTTGTTGCGGGTAGTACCAAAGATGTTGGTAGTGCTTACCAAAGGAGCCACAGCTACTTGAAACTGAAGCTGTGCGTCATCGGCCGTCGCCTTAAAGCCTTGGTCGACCATCGCCAGAATAGCGTTGGGGTCGTAGGAGGCCTTCTTCGTCAGGTGATGATTTTGCCGGGCCTTCAGCGAGTTCGCCAGCTTAATCCACTTGGTTACGTCGCCGCGGTACAGAATATCGCCGCTGACGCTAGGCGCGGTCACGTAGAGCGGGCGGAAGTTAGCCGAAGCAGGCTTGCTCATTTCCACGATGCCTTCGTCGAGCAGCCGATTAATGATGGCATAAATCTCTTCCTGCGAATCGTACTTGGGCGTGTAGTTCTGCGCGCCCAGGAAAGCTTCCGTGTACGGAATGTCGCCGAATATATCAGTGGCGTGGCTGAGAATTAGCGCCATCATGATTTTGCCCGCGCCCACGTAATACACCGAGCCTTCCGCCTCCGCGGCCGCAATCATCGGCGGAATATTGCCCCCCGAGTAGAAGTAGGTGTAGTTAAAGGAGTTGGTGCTCTGAGCGTTGGTGTAGAAGTAGTTATCTACTGTGTTACCACCGGTGCGAGCCACCAGATATTGCGTGATAAAGGGAGTGCGCAGGGCCGTGAACATCTGCGTCTGCGCGCCGTTGGAGATGATGTTCGGGAGCAGGAAGTTAGGCGTGGCCGTAGTGGGGTTGTTCGGGTCGGTGTTCACGTCGAGGAAATCGTCGCAGGAAGTGAACATACCGCCGCCCAGCACCAGGCCCAGCAGGAGAATGAGTTTTTTCATAAAAATATAAAGACAGGAAAGCCCGAAAAAGCCCCCCAGCGGAGGCCGGGCCGATGAAGTTTAGAAAGTAACGCGCACACCCATATCCACGCCGCGCGTGGCTGGCACGCTACCAAAGTCGAAGCCATTGGAGCCGCCACCGCGCACGCCGGCACCAGCCGCCGAGGTTTCTGGGTCAGCGCCGGTGTAGTTGGTGAGCAGCAGCAGGTTGCGGCCCGTTACGCTCAGCTCCACACCCTTGATGAAGGACTGTCCAAACGTAGCCGCCGGAATGTTGTAGCTCAGCGTAGCGTAGCGCAGACGCGTCCAGGACACATCCTCGATAAAGGCCGAGCCCACCGTACCTAGCGTATTCTGGTAGTAGCCTTGAGTCAGCTCCACGGGGCGGGTGTTTTGGGTGTAAGTAGTCGAGCCGTCGGCGTTTGGCGTGGCAATTACGCCGTCAAATACCACTTCCTTGTACCGGTCCAAAGTCCGCTCGCTCAGGCCGCTGGTGCGGGTTGCATACCAGTCGTTGCCGTTCACTACTTTGCCCCCCTTGCGGAAATCAAGCAGGAACGTAAACTGCAGCGCCTTGTAAGTGAATGTGTTAGTCAATTGGGTAGTGAAGTCTGGTGCGCGGTCGCCTTGGTAGGTAAAGTTGGCATCTACCAAAGGATAGCCAGTGGTAGGGCTGATGAGCACGCGGCCATCGGGGGCGCGCTGCCAGTCGCTGGCACCAATACCGGTGATGGGCTTGCCGGGGTAAGCGCCACCCTGCGCAAAGTCAATAATAAAAGCGTCCGACTGGTTTACCACCGTTAGTACACTAGGTAATTCCACCGTGCGGTTTTCGTTGCGGTAGAAGTTGGCCAGCACATCCCAGGTAAAGTTGTTGGTTTTCACCGGTGAGCCATTGAGGGAGATTTCAATGCCCTTGTTTTCTACAGTGCCACCATTGATGTACTGCAGAATAAAGCCCGTCGCCTGACTCACGCGGGGGGCAATTAGCTGGTCGGTGGTGCGGGTGCGATATACGTTGGCGTCCAGTCCGAGGCGGTTTTGCAGAAAGCGCAACTCCACGCCCAACTCATACGAGCGGCTGCGCTCGGGAATAAGCAGGCTGTTTGAGCCGAAGAAACCGTTGCGGAAACCGCCACCGATGTAGGTGTTGGCCGCCAAAGGCGATTCCACGCGGTAAGGGCCAGTGTCTTTGCCCACTTCGGCAATAGAACCGCGAATCTTGCCGTAGTTCAGAATGGGGTTTTGCTCTAAGCCCAGCGTGCGGGTAAACTCGTAGCCCGCTCCGATAGAGCCGTAGCCAAAGCCTTTGCCGTAAATCTTGTTCTTGTCGGGGCGGGGCAGGGTAGACGAGATGTCGTAGCGCCCGCTCAGCTCCACAAAGAGCTGATCCCAGAACACCATGCTCAACTGAGCAAAGTTGCCCACGAGGCGCCGCTGTACGTTGCTGGTCAGGGCGTTGCGGTTTACGGTGTTGTTAATGCTGATAAAGTTCGGGTTCTGAAAAATCAGACCGATAACGTCTGTCTTCTCATTGCGAAGCTGCTCAACCGTATTACCCAGCGTCAGCGTACCGCTGAAATCCTCGCTGAACTGATGGTTCAGGGTCGCCAGGAAGTTGGAGTTCAGAATGCGATTAGCGTTGGTGGTCTCGGCAATACCGCCATCCTGGTTGTTCACCAAGGAGGTACCCACGGCCCGTACCGAGCGCACGCGCTCCTGGTAAAAGTCGGTGCCCAGGGTATAGCTGAAGTTGAGCCACTTATAGGCCGCAAAATTCAACGTTGCGTTGCCGATAAAGCGGTTGGTGCGGTCGGTTTGGGGGTTGCGGTTTACTGTAAAGTAAGGATTGTCGGCGTCGTTGGCGCTGGTAGATGCGCCCGTGAGGCGGCGACGGCTGCCGTCGGGGTTCAGGTAAATGCGCGCATCATCGTTGCGGGGCCAGTTGAGTAAGCTGATCAAATAGCCCCCGAGCCGCCAAACAGGCCGGGGCCCTGCACGGGGCGCTCACCGCCCGAGTTCAGGTAGTTGGCCGAGGCGTTGGCGCTGAACTTAGGCGAAATCTTCACGGTGCCCGCTAAGCGTACCGAGGCTTTGTCGTACTTGCTTTCGGGTGTAATACCTTTCGAGTCGAGGTGCTGAACGGAGAGCAGGAAGCTGGCTTTTTCGGTGCCGCCCGTCATGTTCAGGTAGTTCTGGAAAGAGGTGCCTCGCTGGTAAAAATCTTCCAGGTTGTTAAATACTGTTTCGCCGGGCGCAAAGCGCGGGCCCCACGACTGGCGGGTGCCTGGGTCAGAAATGCCCAACGAACCCTGCTTGTATTGGTCCTGTAGCTTGGGCAGGCGGTTCACCTGATCCACAGAAAACTGAGTACGATAATTCAGCGTAATCCGACCCGCCGTGCCGCTTTTGGTCTTGATGATTACGGCACCGTTGGCCGCACGCAGGCCGTAGAGTACAGCCGCTGCGGGGCCTTTCAGCACCGTCATGCTCTCGATGTCCTCGGGGTTAATGTCCGAAGCGCGGTTGGTAGTACCCACCGAGCGGCCCAAAATGCCATTGAAGGCCGAGCCACCGCCCGGCGCCGTCGATTCGGCAAACGAGGAGTTGTCCATAATCACCCCATCGATGACGAACAGGGGCTGGTTGTCGCCGTCGAGGGAAGTACCTCCCCGAATAACGATGGCTGCGCCCTCGCCGGGGCCACCGCCTGAGCTGGTGATGTTTACGCCCGCGATTTTGCCCTGCAAGGCATTCACGATGTTAGGCTGGCGTGAGTTGACTAGCTCGGTGCCTTGTACTTCCTGCACGCTGGTCACGATGCTGCGCTGCTCTTTCTCAATGCCAAACGAAGTCGTTACTAACACTTCCCCCAGATTGGTGGTGCTCGTAGCCAGCGCTACATCTACCGTAGCACCTGTCGCGGGTCGCTCCTGAGCGGTGTAGCCGATAAAGCTAAAAACGAGAGTGCTGCCTTCAGCTACATTGCTAAGCGTGTAACGACCTTCGGCATCAGTCTGAACACCGTTGGTAGTTCCTTTCACAATGACGTTCACGCCCGGCAGGGGCGAGCGGTCCTCGGCGGCTGTTACGACGCCGGTTACGGTTCGGGTGGTTTGGGCATGGACTGGCGGGGCTAACAGCCACCCCAGCGCCAGGAAAAACCATAAAAGTTTTTTCATAGAAGGGAGAGAAAGGTGAATAGATGAGGCGAGTGGGAAAAAAGAAAAGACCGGAATCCGAGCGCTCGAAGCAGTTGGATTCCGGTCGATGAAACGTCCGAAGTTATTGGGGGACAATACACAAGCAAGTACAAGTACCCATAGAAAGAGGGAATAATCGAATTACAAAGTCAGCTTTAGTGGGCGGCAACTCTGCGATTCTGCGCTTCCAGAGCAGAAAATATGAGTTAAAGCTAAATGCATGATTTAAGCTGCACAACTATATATGTAATTTTATTTAGTGAAGCTTATACCGAAAATGAGTTCAGCCGAATCGGAGGAGCGTTTCCTAAAGCGTTTCTTTACCTTGGCGGGGCTGGCGAAACGGTACCTCTCCGATTATTCAGGCTGCCTGACGTCTGCTTTTTTTCCCGGCAAACCTTACCTCTAGCTCATTTAACCTATGCAATCCACTACGCAGGCCGCCATCGAAACAACGCACACGGTACCGTTGGTGGAGGCCAGCGGCCCGGCCCGACTAGTGTCGCTCGATGTATTTCGGGGCATCACCGTCATGGCCATGATTCTGGTGAATAACCCCGGCAGCTGGGGCCACATCTATGGGCCGCTGGAGCACGCCAAATGGCACGGCTGCACGCCTACAGACCTGATATTCCCTTTCTTTCTGTTCATTGTGGGCGTCAGCATTGTGTACGCGCTCGACTCGGCCAAACAAGATAAAAGCCGCCACCCGCAGCTGTTGCTGCGCATTGTGAAGCGTTCAGCTATTTTGTTTGGACTAGGGCTGTTTTCGGCGCTGTTTCCCAGCTTCGTGTTCGAAACGGTGCGGATTCCGGGAGTGCTGGCGCGTATTGCCGTTGTATTCTTGGTGTGCGGTACGATATTCCTGAAAACGAACTGGCGGACGCAGGCGTGGCTGCTGGGGGGCATTTTGGTGCTGTATAACATCCTTATGCAAGTGGTGCCGGTGCCCGGCTTCGGCCCAGCCAATCTCGAGCCCGCCACCAACCTCGGCGCCTGGCTCGATCGGCTCATACTAGGCGAAAATCATCTGTGGAAATCCAGCAAAACCTGGGACCCGGAAGGGTTGCTGAGCACCTTGCCCGCCATCGGGACAGGCATTGCTGGCATGCTCGCCGGGCAATGGCTGCGTCGGCGCAATACAGAGTCGGCCACTAAAGTGGCGTGGCTTTTTGTAGCTGGCGGCGCTGCTATTGTGCTGGGAATGATCTGGAATGGGTGGTTTCCGATCAACAAAAGCCTCTGGACGAGCTCGTATGTACTCTATACGGCCGGTATTGCAGTGGCTATGCTAGCGGCGCTTTACTGGCTCTGCGACGTGCACGGCTACCGCGCCTGGACCAAGCCTTTTTTGGTGTACGGTGTGAATGCCATTACTGTATTCTTCCTATCGGGTTTGGTGCCGCGCTTGCTGCAGATGATTAAAGTACCTGCGGCCACTGGCGAGTTGGTGGGCCTGCGCACCTGGCTTTACGACACGTTTTTTGTGCCCTATTTCAGTCCTATCAACGCTTCGTTGGCGGGCGCTATCGTGTGCGTGCTGATTTGGTTGGGGATACTGTGGGTGATGTATAATCGACGAATAATCATCAAGGTTTAGATAAAAAAGCCCCCCAGAGTAGTTATGGGGGGTTTTTTTATAATAGATTGAATCCTAGAAAGTATAGCCCGCGAAATCCTGACGCAGCTTGGTTTTGAGGAGCTTACCCGTAGCCGTGTGGGGTAGTTCACTCACAAATTCTACCGCGTCGGGCGTCCACCAGCGCGCAATTTTGCCCTCGAAGAATTGTAGCAGCTCTTCCTTGCTGACTTCGGCGCCCGGTTTGAGCACTATCACCAGTAATGGCCGCTCGCTCCACTTCGGATGGGGCACACCGATAACGGCTGCCTCGGCTACGGCTGGGTGGGCAATGGCGTGGTTTTCCAGATCAATGGACGAAATCCACTCGCCGCCCGACTTGATGACATCCTTGGAGCGGTCAGTGATCTGCATAAAGCCATCAGGGTCTATAGTGGCTACATCGCCAGTTTTAAACCAGCCACTTTGAGTTAGCTGGCCCGGCTCACCGGCCCGGAAATAGTCGCCCACGATGAAGGGGCCGCGAACGAGCAAGTCGCCGAAGGCAACGCCATCGTGCGGCAACTCTTGGCCGGCATCATCCACTATTTTCATGTCTACCCCAAAGATGGCGCGGCCCTGCTTGGTTTGAATGGCAAATTGCTCATCGGGGGAGAGGAGTAAGTGTTTGGCTTTGAGCGTGCAGGCCGTGCCCAGCGGACTGGTTTCGGTCATGCCCCAGGCGTGCCGGATTTCGATGTGCAATTCCTCGTCAAAGGCTTTTAACAACGCCGGCGGGCAGGACGATCCGCCCACAATCATGCGCTTAAGAGTGCTGAATTGTAGCTTTTTCTCCCGCATAAACGTTAGCAGACCAAACCAAATAGTGGGCACACCAGCCGTAAACGTGACTTTTTCCTGCTCATACAGTTCGAACAAGCTAGCAGCGTCGAGGCCGGGGCCGGGCATCACCAGCTTGCAGCCGTTCATGGGCGCCACGTAGGGAATGCCCCAGGCATTGACGTGAAACATGGGCACGACGGGCAATACCACGTCGCGGGCCGAGCAGTTGAAGCAGTCGGGCAGGGAAGCGGCGTAGCTGTGCAGCAGCGTGGAGCGGTGGGAGTAGAGCACGCCCTTGGGCTCGTCGGTGGTACCAGACGTGTAGCAGAGCGACGAAGCGGTGTTCTCGTCGAAAACGGGCCACTCAAAGTCAGATGTTTGGTCGGCCAGCAGCTCCTCGTAGCAAAGTAGCTCGCCGGGCAAAGTGGAGTCGGCGGGCATGTGGGCGCGGTCGGTGAGCAGAACCCAACCGGCAACTTTTTGGCAGTGGGGGGCTAATTTCTCGGCCAGCGGCAGAAAGGTGAGGTCCAGAAAAATGTAGCTGTCCTCGGCGTGGTTGATGATAAATACTAGCTGCTCAGCAAACAGCCGCGGGTTGATGGTGTGGCAAATGGCCCCCAGCCCCGACACGCCATAATAGAGCTCGAAGTGGCGGTGGTTGTTCCAGGCCAGCGTCCCGATTCGGTCGCCCATGCCGATACCCAAACTCTTGAGCGCGTTGGCTAACTGCTTGCTGCGCTGGTGGGCATCGTGGTAGGTGTAGCGGTGGATGCCGCCTTCCGTTAGGCGCGACACAATTTCCGTGTCGGAGTGCCATTTGGCCGCGTGTTCAAGAAGCCCCGCGATGCGCAGGGGCTGGTTCATCATCAAGCCGAGCATAGAAAAATGGGTTGGGTGGGAAACGGACGATACCGTTTTCTAAGCTAATAAAAAACAACGAGTGGCCTCACCCCCCGGCCCCCTCTCCTAAAAGAGAGGGGGTGCCAGACGCTCAGCCTACGCGGTTACGTCGGCTACTGCCTCTGCAACCGCTACAGCGCGATTAGCTTTAACACAAAAAAGCCCCCCAGATATTTTCTGGGAGGCTTTTTTATAACGCTTCACTTCCTAACGAAAGCGGTAGCCGTACTGGAGGCACGAGCCGAAAGTGCGGCGTAGAAGTAGAATGATTAGCGTCAGGCTCCCCTCTCCCTTAGGAGAGGGGGCCGGGGGGTGAGGCCACTCGTTGAAGCCTCTTAGTTCTCCTTCAGCACCGGCGATTCAGTGGGCGTGCTTTTGCCCTGCTGCACCGCTTCAATGGCAACTTGCAATAAGTGACTGCGCACGCTCAGGTCGCTGATTTTATTGTTGTTGCGGGTGGGGTTGACCCGGTTGGAAAGGAAAATGACCGTAAGATCGTACTGCGGATCGACCCAGAAGTAGGTGCCAGTGTAACCCGTGTGGCCGTAGCTGCTTGGGCTGGCATTTTTGGCTGAGTTCACCGAGGGGTTGGCAGCAGGCCGGTCGAAGCCGAGGGCGCGGCGGTTGTCGGGGCAGAACTGGCAGCGCGTGTATTCGGCGATGGTTTCGGGCTTGATAAGCTGCTGCCCGCCGTATTTACCATTCCAGGCGTACATCTGCACTACTTTTGCCAGGTCATTGGCATTGCCGAACAGGCCCGCGTGCCCAGAAATGCCCCCCAGCAGAGCCGCGCCTTCGTCGTGCACGGTGCCGTGCAGCTGGCTGTGGCGAAATAACGAGTCGTACTCGGTGGGAGCAATGCGGCTAAGCGGGAAGCGGCGGGTGGGGTTGTAACCCATGGTTGTCGCACCCAACGGCTTATAAATCTCATCCACCACAAACTGATTGAGTGGCTTGCCCGAGGCTGAGCGCACGAACTGCGGGTACATGATAAACGACAAGTCGGAGTACACGTAGCCGGGCTTCTCATTCAACGGCGACTCGGCAATGGCTTCGCGAATGCGCTCGGGGAAGTCTTTGCGGGCCCACAGATTGGTGGCAGCCTGATAGGGAAAGCGCGCCGACGAATCGGAGCGGAAGAAGCGCCGGTTTAGCTCCGACGGCTTGGTGGCCGATACGTCGGCCGCATCGGGGCTTTTGCCAAACAGCTTATTGAAAATACCGCGGGGCTTGGTGTAATCTTTCCAGAAGGGAATCCAGGCCTTGAGGCGGGCTTGATGGGTAAGTACGTCGCGTAGCTTCAAATCCTGCTTGTTCGTGCCCACAAACTCGGGGTACAATTGCCCCATGGTCATGTCGGGGTTGAACTTGCCCTGATCCTGAAGACGCATGAGTGCCGGCAGCGCCGCCGATACTTTCGTGACCGAAGCCAAGTCGTAGATGTCGGTGTTCTGCACTGGGCGCGGCTTTTTGCCCCCCAGACGTGGATTGTCGGCGTAGTCGTGGGTGCCGTAGCTTTTGCGCAACACCACCGTGCCTTTTCGGGCAATCAGTACTTCGCCACCAGGGAATGCCTTGGCCGCCAACGCCTGCTGCATCATCGAGTCCACGCGGGCTTCGAGGTTGTTATTCATGCCCACCGCTTCAGGCCAGCCGTAGCTTAGGCGCATGCCACCCTGGGTGCTGAGGCCGAAGCCGCGCGGGTAATCGTCAGAGATAGTAACGGGCAGTTTGCCTTGGGCGCCAATGCCGCCAAAAATCATTTGAGCAGTCAGGTCCTGAGCGTTTTTGCTTTCCTGATACGCCAGCACCACGGCGTCGGCGCGGGCCAGGTCGCGAACTTTAGCCACAGCATAGGCATTGCCAAACACGCTTACCACAATGCGCTGCTTAACCGAGGCCAGCTCGCGCAGCAGCACGTTAGTCTCCGGCGTCACGCCAAAGTTGGTCGCCGGCAGGCGGCCTAAGTTATTCAGACCGACAAGCAGCGTATTGTAGCCTTTCAGCGCCTCCCGAATTTTCACCAGCTCATCCAGCGTGGGCGTGGCCGACAGCCAAAAATGGTCGGCGGGGGCGTAGTCTGCCACCATGCGCTGGAAGTCAGTGGTGTCTTTGGTGCCGATGGCCACCGTGGCAATACGTAGCGTGTCGAGGCCTTGCAGCGGCAGCATGCTCTTCTCGTTGCGCAGCAAGGTCAGAGACAACTCGCTCAGGCGCTGACTCAGGTAGTTGGCGTGCGGGGTGTTGAGGTCCTTGTACAGGTTTTTGAGGTCGATGGGCTGGTACTTGTTCAGCCCTGCCCACTCCTTCAGCGCCAGTACTTTGCGGCAACGGCGGTCAATTTCTTCCTGCGTGATTTCACCTCGATTAATGGCTTCCCGAACCATCGTCAGGGCGAGCGGAATGTTTTTGGAGAACTCCAATACGTCGTTGCCGGCCAGCAGCGCACGTACATCCCCTTCACCGGGCGGGAACATATTGGTGAGGCCCTTCATGTTCATGGCATCGGTGAAGATAACGCCTTCAAAGCCCATTTTCTCCTTTACCATGCCCGTCACGATGGGCTTGGAAAGGGTAGAGGGAATGCCGGTGCTGTCGAGGGCCGGAATGTTGAGGTGAGCGATCATAATTCCCCCCAGACCACGTCGCATCAGATCACGGAAGGGGAACAGCTCTAGGGTATCAATGCGGCGCTTGTCTACCCGAATGAGGGGCAGGGCGAGGTGAGAGTCGGTGTCGGTGTCGCCGTGGCCGGGGAAGTGCTTGGCTACGGCCAGAATGCCGTTGTCCTGCATGCCGCGCATGTATTGGTAGCTCTTGGCCGTTACTTCCTCGCGGTTGTCGCCCCAGGAGCGGTAGCCAATGACGGGGTTAGCCGCGTTGTTATTCACATCGACCACCGGCGCAAAGTTGACGTGCATACCGGTGCGCTTGAACTGGCGGGCAATTTCAGCGCCCATCTCGTAGAGCAAGGCAGTGTCCTGCACGCCACCCATGCTCATTTGGTACGGAAACCGCGTGGTGCTATCCAGGCGCATTCCGATGCCCCACTCCGCATCCATGGCCACCAGCAGCGGCACTTTCGCTTGGGCTTGGTAGCGGTTCAGCAGCTTGCTTTGGCGCACTGGGCCGCCCTGGAAGAAAATAAGCCCCCCAACGCCGTACTGCTGCACCAACTGCGACACAGAGTCCTCATCGATGCGCTTACGGTTAGAATACGCCGCCACCATAAAGAGCTGTGCCACCCGCTGGTCGGGGGTGAGCGTGGCCATCACCGAGTCTACCCATCGTGACTTCGCCAACTGGGGGGCAAAAGGCACCGGCGCATTCAGTGAAACTGGCTTTATCGGAGCAGCAACTTTAGGTTTAGTGGGTTTCTTCCGTCGTTGCTGGGCCGAAGTGGCGAAAGGCAGGAACAACAGAAGCAGGATGAAGAGCGAGATATTCCGGGTCGTGAGCAAGGGCGCAGGGTTCGGTGGATGACAACCGCGAAATTACGCGAATATGGAAGTAATCTGAAGTGCACGCACGCAGGGTAAGCATGATAGCATCAAGACATCCAAAAGAATACTATCAAACAGTGCTGATTACTGTCATTATAAGTAGCAAAAATTTGATACTTATCTGTACATTACCGATATAATGGCAGCCAAGCTACAGCAGGCTCCTACTTGCAGCACAAATGCTTAATCGTATCTGTCGGATACGTGCGACTTGTCTACAGAACCACATTCAGTTATGTAGTTGTGCCACTTGTTGCTGGTTCACTTTATCGTACTAAATGACTTGTTTAGTAATTAAATAGATTTTGTATTTAAGTATTTTACCTCCTATAATTAGTGCATAAATAACATAAATGAATAAAATTATGAAATAATATAAATAGCTAGTAATATGATGTGTTTACTCTTGGTGTCTTTTAGTAGACTGGGTTTGCTTTGTATATCTCATCATTTAAAATATGTTTACCATGTTTAACACTGTTGTTGAAAGTGTGCGAGAGAATATGAAAGCTTTTTTCGCCAATATTATTGCAATATTTCTTTTGGCGATAATTCCAATATGTATTGTTGTTTATGGTTATTTCAATTTCAATATAAATGCTGCACTATTTACGAAGGATACAAATTCAATAGCCGGCAGTCCTTTCTATTATGGCATGCTGTCAAATTTAGGGGCTGTATTTTGGGCGTGTGCTGCAGCTATCTGCTTTTTAGGCTCAAACGTGGTCTTGTTTGATGAGGCTATAAAAACTTTTTTTACCTGGTCGTTTTTGTTTTCTTCCCTGTTGCTGTTTGATGACTTATTCCTGCTTCATGAGCAAATACTTCCCGTATACTTAGGCATAAGTGAGGTTGTTTGGTTCGGTATTTACGTGCTTGCCATGCTCGTATATATTGTAAAATATAGAATGATATTAATTCGGGGGCCTTATCTATATTTCTTATTATCGGTTTTTTTCTTCGGTATGTCTATTCTGATTGATATTATTCCTTTTGAAGTGAAAGGGGAAATAATAATAGAAGATGGGTTCAAGTTTCTAGGAATTATATATTGGATGGCTTTTTTTTATAAATTATTTATGGTGCAGTTGAGAAAAAGTTAACCACTGTAAAATTCTATAAGTAAGCGTCTGCAGAAATTCAGCACAAATTAGCTACCTAATCTGTATTTCCTCGGTATGAAACACGTTGCCTTGCTCTCCTTTTAATTGCATAGCTACCAAAAGCTTTTTGCCTTTCTGCCGAAGCTGAAATAGGGCATAGTGTTTCTGATTGACCAGCGGACCTACGCGGTATTTATTTGGCTCGCCAGTGTTGTTGGTAGCTGGGTGCGTGAGGCCGCTGGACGTGACTTCGTACACGGGATAAGGCACGCCAGGGACGGACATTTTGGCCATTTCGCCAATGTGGCGGTCGCCGCTCATGAGCAGCACGCCTTTAGCTTTCGTGCTGGCTAGCAATGCCAGAAAGCGCTGGCGGGCAACCGGGAAATTGGCCCATTTCTCATACCGATGCTCTTCGGCCAGAAACTGAATGCCGGAGCCAATAATATGGGCATCGGCGTCGCTGTTGGTCAGTTGTTCTTCCAGCCAACGCCATTGCGCCTCGCCCAGAATATCGCCGGTAGGGTTGGGTTGATACACTTTGTTGGCGTCCCGAAACAAGGCATCTTGATGGTAGCGGTCATCGAGCAAAATTACCTTCACTCGTTTCTTCCCGACAGTATAAGTATACGCGGCATAAATGCCCTCCTGCTGGCGGCGGGGGCTGGCAGCAGGCTCCTGCAAGAAGTCGAGGGCTAGTTGCTGACTTTCTTTTTTGGGGCCAAACGATTTGTCGCCATCGTTGCGGCCATAGTCGTGGTCGTCCCAGGTACCGATGACGGGGACTTGGGTGCGGAAGGCTTTGTACTCGGGTTGGTTGAACTGCTGGTCGTACTTGGCTTTGAGCACGGTCATGTCTTCCGTGTCGCCGTAAATGTTGTCGCCCAGCCAGATCCAGAGGTCCGGTTTATCCTTGGAAATTGTCCCCCAGATGGTCTGCGGAAGGTCTTGGCGGTCGCAGGAGCCGAAAGCAATTGTCATTGCTTTGTTGCGCTGAGCCACGGCCGTCGGGCTGCCCAGAGTTAAAAGTAAACTCAGGATCAGGAGATAGTTTTTCATGCTGCAAATATGAAAAATAGAGCAGAAGGAGCGACGTGCTTGGTGTGAAGCTACGGTTATAAAAAGCCCCCCAGCCGTCAAAAGCATCCGCCGCCGGTCTAATTTTTGTGAGTCGGGCACACGCCACGCCGCCGCTGCGCGTTAAGTGTGCTACTTGCCTTGAAAACTAACCGACTCTTGCCCTTGAATACGCTCCTGATTTTTCTTGCTTTTCTTCGTGTGCGCCTGCTGGGCGGTAAACTCGCTGCCCGCTTTGGTGTCGTCATACTGTTGGTTGGTGGCTTAAGCCACGGCGCCTATGCCCAGTATCCAGTGCGGGGTATTATCCGGGATAAAGAAACCAAGGAGCCGCTGCCATTCGTGGGCATTGGTGTAAAAGGCACCACTATGGGCACGGCCAGTAATGAGAATGGGGAGTTTACCCTGAGCTTGCCCTCGGTGCCGCAAACGCTGATTTTTTCCGAGCTAGCCCATATAAAGGATACCGTGCGGGTTACGCAGGCAGGTCAGTCGTTGGAAATAGAGTTGGCGCCGGCTACAGTGGTGCTGTCGGAGGTGAAAGTGGCCAGCTACGCCTACCAGCTGGTAGACCGCGCGTACCAGCAGATGAAGAAAAACTACGGCCGCAAATTCTACGGCAAAGCCTATTACCGCCAGATTACGCGCATCGACAACGACCCCACGGAGCTGCTGGAAATGGTGTGGAATGCCAAGTCCAACATCGCCCGCATTGAAGGCACGAGCATAGCACAGGGTCGCTACGCCGCTAAACAGGCGCTGATCAGCGACAAAAACTTTTCGCTCTACACCAAAGCTTTCGGCCTCTACGACGATAAGGCCGACACAACCAAAGCGCTGGGCCTTTTCAGCCCCAACGTGGTAGCGAATTACCTGCTAGAAATCAAAGGCGTGTTGGAGAAAGGAGAGACCGGCGGCGTGGCCGAAATTGCCTTTGAAACGCGCCCCGAGCAAACCAAATACCGCTCGAAAGGCACCGTCTGGATTGACGTGGATACCTACCAGGTAATTCGCTACAAAATGACCACGCCCCAGCTTACCCGCAAAGCCAACAACCCAACGTTCTCCTTCAAAAACACAGAGCTGGAGCTGGATATGGTGTTTCAGAACGATACCACGGCCGTAAACCCATTGGAGCACATCAAAGCAGACATGACCTACGATTTGGTGCGGCCTGGTTTGCCACCATCCAAAATGAAAGTGTCGGCGTTTACCTTCTTCTATGACACCAGCCGCAAGCCTACTAACCTGACATACAACAAAGTCACCAGCAACGAGCGCGACCTGGAAACCATCCGAAAGGTGAAATACGACCCTGAGTTTTGGGCCAATAATCCGGTGGTAAAACGTACGCCGCTGGAAGATGAAGTAGCCAAGTCGTTTGAGCAGAAAGGCGCCTTCGGAACGATGGTGAAAAAGCCCGAGCCTAAGGCCGACGTCCGCATTCGCAATGGCCGAATAGAATAGCACGCTGGGGGGCTTTTTGCTAGCCCCAAAACAATACTTTTCAACACCACGCCCCAACTTCTGCACGGAGTTGGGGCGTGGTGTTTTTGATGAAAGTGGCATTTACTTATGTTGCTCCCATTCGGCCAGCTTGGTTCGGTGCTCCCAATAAATTCGATTGATAATAGCTGTATCCGGATTGGTGCCGAGCGCAATGGTAGTGCCTTGTTCGCGGGCGTAGCTATTCTCAATTTTGCCCAGGCGCTGGTAGCTGGAAAAATGCCCCCCAAATTCCTCCGAGTCATCCGTGACCAGTAGTATGTGGCGATATGGCTGGGCAGGGCGCACTGGAAACCAGTACAAGTAGCTGCCATTGAAGCTATGCGCGGCGGGCATATCCCGCTTCCGATTATAGTAATTTAAAGCCCCGGCTTGGCCGTAGTTGTCGCACAGCACCAGCGTGCGGCTGCGCGAAGAGTCGGGCAGACTCTGGTAGGCTTGCCAGGCTTTGTCGGCCAGTTCTTGCCAGCCCAGCATATCGGCAAAATCCTGGGGTAGTGGGTGAATTTTGCCGTCTTCCCAGCGGTTGGCGCCAGTGCTGCGGTAGGCTTCACCAATCTTCTGCATTTGGGCCGGCGGATAGAGCGCATAGGCATACGGAAACAGGGGTATAGCCAGCACCAGCAACACGGCCGGCAATAGGGGGCGCGCCAGCTTGCTCAGGCGCGGGGAGCGCTCCAACTGCTGCTCCAGCCACGCCGCGCCGGCCGCGAACAGAATAGGGTAATAGCCCAAGGCATAGTAGCTCTTGCCGTGCAGCACAGTCAGCAATAAAAGCCCCCCAACGAAGACTAAGCCCACGCTGCGGTACGGCCGAAAGGGTTGGTAGAACAACAGGGCCAACAGCCCCGGTACCCACACCCACACAGCCGGAAAACACATCAGCAATTGGTCTTGCCAAAAGTCAGCCGCCGACACATTCACTAGCTGCGACTCGTGCAGCAAAGCCATATGATGCAGGAACGGTATGCCGTGCCGCAATTGCCAGATCAGGTTGGGTAAAAACAGCGCTAGGGCAATGCCAGCCGCTATCCAACCGGCTTTAGTAACCAGAATACGGCGCTGCTCAGTCAGGAGTAGAGCGGTGAGAAGTGCTCCGATGAAAAAGAAAGTGGTGTACTTATTCAGCAAACTCAGGCCCAGCACCACGCCGATGCCATACAGGTAGCGCGGCTTTAGCTGCTGGCTGTGGGCAATCAGCGAGTAGCAGCTTAGCGTAAAAGCAAAGACCTCAAACGAGTTGGGTTGAAAGAGAAAATTGAGGCGCGAATAAGCACACACGATATAGCTGAGGCACGCCAGCACCTGCGCCCACTTGCCGCCGCCCAGCCGCTGGGCCGCTCGCCCTACCACATACACGGTGCCCGCGCCCCACAGCAAGGGCCAGAATTTTACCCAAAAATACCCCCCGCCCAAGGCCAGCGTAACCCAGCTTTGCATGGCCATCAGGGGCGGCACTTCTAGGTAGCCCCAAGCGAGATGCTGGCCATAGTTGAGGTACAGGTATTCGTCGCGGTGCAGCTCGTACACCCGGCTGGTCAACACGAAGCCCAGCACAAACTTAAGGCTGGCGAAGAGCAGCGGAATTAGACGTTTCATGTCGGAATATATTCGATTTGCAATAAATGCCGACGTTACGTTGTTTCTGGCTGATTGATGCAGCCTTTTCAGAGTAGAGCGCTCTTATGCAACGAAGTAAAATACTGCGTTTGATCAACCGCAAGGTTACCCTAACCCCGCTTCAGCCTGCAATGGTAGCCTTACTGTGTAACTGACTAGCTATATTGCTCCCCACTCAACTCCTCCTCATCTCTCACCCATTTCCCCATGAAAAAACTAGCCCTTACCGGGTTGCTGGTTGGCTCACTGCTAACCGCTTGTAATCAGCAGAAAACTACGGCCGATGGCGGCAGCGACACGGCGGCTACCGGCACCGCCGAAGTGAATGATCTGTCGACGCTGTTTGCGAATTTCTGGGAAGAAAACCTCAAGCTCTTTCCGCTGGACGCCACCACCCAGGGCGATAATCGCTACAACGACCGGCTGCCCAACGACCAGACCAAAGCCTTCCGCGACACGCTCCAGACGACGTATCAAAACTACCTTACCCAGCTGCAAAAGTTTGACCGCGAAAAGCTGTCGGACAATGACAAAATCAGCTACGATATCTTCAAGTATGACCTTGAAAATAAGCTGGCCGGCCTGAAGCAGAATACCTGGATGATACCGTTTCAGCAGTTCTGGGGCATGCCCCTTACGCTGGGGCAGTTTGGCTCAGGTTCGGGCATTCAACCCTTCAAAACGGTGAAGGACTACGACGACTGGCTAAGCCGCGCCAAGGGCTTTGCCGCCTGGGGCGACTCGGCCATCGGCAACTTCCGCAAGGGCATAGCCACGGGCGTGGTGTTGCCGCGTCCGCTGGTGGAGAAGATGATTCCGCAGATGCAGGATTTGGTGGTCACGGACCCAACCAAAAGCTTGTTTTACGGCCCCGTAACGAAGTTTCCGGATGGTTTTTCGGACGCAGATAAGCAGCGCCTCACCGCCGCTTACAAGGATGTTATTCTGCAGGACCTCGTGCCGACCTACCGAAAGCTGGGGACCTTTTTGAAGAATGAATACCTGCCTAAAGCTCGCACCACCACGGGTATTTCGGCTATTCCTCAGGGTCCGGCTTTGTACACCTACCTAGTGAAGAATTGGACCACTACCGACAAAACGCCCGAGGAAATCTATCAGACGGGTTTGTCGGAAGTAAAGCGTATTCGCTCGGAAATGGAGCGGGTAAAGAACGAGACAGGTTTTAAAGGCGACCTGCCGGCTTTCTTCACTTACCTGAAAACGGACAAGAAATTTACCCCTTACCAAACGCCGGAGGATGTGTTGGGAGCGTTCCGTGCCATTCAGGCCAAGATTGACCCGAACCTGAAAAAGATGTTTGGGCGCACGCCCAAAACACCATTTGAGATTCGGCAGACGGAGGCTTTCCGCGCTGCTTCAGCCTCAGCCGAGTACAACCAGGGTAGCCCCGACGGCTCGCGTCCGGGCGTGTTCTACGTACCAATCCTGAACGCTAAGGAGTTCAACACGACCTCGGGAATGGAGTCGCTGTTTTTGCACGAAGCCATTCCGGGTCACCACTACCAAACTTCCTTACAGCAGGAAAATGAAAGCCTGCCCAAGTTTCGCCGCTTTGCTTGGTACGGCGCCATGGGCGAAGGCTGGGCGTTGTACACCGAAAGCCTCGGCAAAGAGCTGGGCCTCTACAAAGACCCATATCAGTACATGGGTGCGCTAGGCGACGAGATTCACCGCGCTATTCGCCTAGTAGTGGACGTGGGTATGCACACCAAAAACATGACCCGCGAAGAGGCCATTAAATACATGATGGACAACGAGGCCATCAGCGAGCAGGGCGCCACAGCCGAGATTGAGCGCTACATGGCTATTCCGGGGCAGGCGCTGAGCTACAAAATCGGCGCCCTGAAGATTCGGGAGCTGCGCCAGAAGTATGAGAAGCAGTTGGGGGGCAAATTCAACCTCAGCAACTTCCATGACGAGCTACTGAAAGACGGGGTGATGCCGCTGGCCGTGCTGGAGCGCAAAATGGACGCTTGGGCCGCCACGCAGAAGTAGCCTTGCTTCTCTTTTGCTGAGGTCAAATTGTCTTCACAAAAAAGCCCCCAACTTTATTTGGGGGGCTTTCTTTATGCCTAGTTAGGAGGGCTTGAAATCTTATATATTTGATGAATTCTACTTTTTCCCGCTTTTATGAAATTACCTTTTCTCACTGCTTTAGTAGCATTTGCGCTAGTAAGCCCGGCCGTGGCGCAAAAAGCGAAGCCAGTCACAACTAAGCCCGCAACCAATTCCCGAGCCGCTTCGTCATCTTCTTTAGCGCCACTGGCGGCTTTGTTTGAGGCTTACTCAGAAGAAGAAGCTCGGTTGGAGCCTTTTAATGCCATGCAACAGGGCGACAACCGCTACAACGACCAGCTGCCCAATGACATGACCCAGGCGCGGCGTGAGGAGGTGCGCGACTTTTACCAGCGCTACCTCAAGCGGTTGGGCCAGATAGACCGCAAACGCCTCGGCGCCACCGACCAGACTAGCTACGACATCCTGGTGTATTCGCTGACTCAGCGCCTGGAAGGCTATGCATTCAACAACTGGATGATGCCGTTCGACCAGTTCGGTGGCCTGCCTACTTACCTGGCCGTGATGGGGACGGGCACCGGCGCACAGCCCTTCAAAACGGTGCAGGACTACGACAACTGGCTAAGCCGGGTGGGTAAATTTCCGGTGTGGGCTGATTCAGCCATCGGTAACTTCCGCCAGGGAATAAAGGCCGGCGTAGTGCTACCCAAGGCGCTGGTTCCCAAAATGGTAAGCCAGCTGCGCCCCCTGGCCCAGGCGGGCGCCGACCCGACTAAAAGCTTGTTTTTCGGCCCGGTAAAGAACTTCCCGGCCAGCTTCTCGGCGGCCGACAAAGCCCGCCTCACGCCCCTGTTTGAACAGGCTATCCGCCGCGACTTGGCAGCCCCCTACCAGAAGCTGGCCGACTTCCTCGAAACCGAATATCTGCCCCAGGCCCGCGTCAGCAGCGGTATTGGAGCGCTACCGCAGGGTGCTGCCCGCTACGCCTACGCCGTGCAAGTGAATACCACCACCACCCGCACGCCGGAGCAGATTTACCAGACGGGCCTAGCCGAGGTGGCGCGCATTCGCACGGCCATGGAGACGATTAAAAAGCAAGTTGGCTTCGCCGGCGACCTGAACGCCTTTTTCGAGCACCTGCGCACCAGTCCACAGTTCAAGCCTTTCAAAACGCCGGAGGAAGTGCTGGCCGTGTACAACGGCATTCTGGCCCGCATCACGCCCAACTTGCCCAAGCTGTTCGGGCGCACGCCCAAAGCAGGGTTTGAGGTGCGGCGCGTGGAGGCGTTTCGGGAGGCGTCGGCGTCGGCTCACTACATGCCTGCCGCGCCAGATGGTTCGCGGCCCGGTATTTTCTACAATCCGATTCCCGATGCAACGCAGTACAACGTGACGCGGGGCATGGATGCACTGTTTTTGCACGAGGCCATTCCGGGCCACCACTACCAAATCGCCTTACAACAGGAAAACACCAGCCAGCCCCGGTTTCGCCGTTTTGCCATCTACAGTGCCTACGTGGAGGGCTGGGGCTTGTATGCCGAGTCGCTGGGCCGCGAACTAGGCGTGTACACCGACCCCTACCAGCAGATGGGCGCCCTGAACACCGAAATTCACCGCGCCCTGCGTCTGGTAACGGATGTGGGCTTGCACACTGGCAAGCTGACCCGCGAAGAAGCCATCAAGTACCTAATGGCCAACGAGCCGATAGACGAGCAGCGCGCCACGGCCGAAGTAGAACGCTACATGGCCGCGCCCGGCCAGGCGTTGAGCTACAAAACCGGCCAGCTTAAGATCAGCGAGCTGCGTGCCCGCTACGAAAAGCAGTTGGGCCCAAAGTTCGACCTACGCGCCTTTCACGACGAGATTTTGGCTGGGGGCTCCATGCCGCTAGCCGTGCTGGAAAAAACAATGGACGCCTGGGCCGCGAAGCAAAAGTAGACTTGCTGCTCTTTTACTGAAAAAGCTCCCCAACTCCAATTGGGGGGCTTTTTTGTGCCTAGCTAGCTGCACTAAAAAACCTATATATTTGATAAATTCTACATTTTCTACTTTTTATGAAATCACCTTTACTCACTGCCTTTGTGGCCTTGGCATTGGTAAGCTCGGCCGTGGCGCAAAAAGCCAAGCCAGCCACAACCAACTCCCGAGCCGCTTCGGCACCGCTGGCGGCCTTGTTTGAGGCTTATTGGGAGGACCAAGCTCGCCTTGACCCACTCAATGCCACTGCCCAGGGCGACAACCGCTACAACAATCGCCTGCCCAACGACCAAACTCAGGCCTTCCGCGACACGCTCCGGACCACGTATCAAAACTACCTTACCCAGTTGCAAAAGTTTGACCGCGAAAAGCTGTCGGATAATGACAAGATCAGCTACGACATTTTTCAGTACGACCTGAAGCAGCGGGTAGAATGGCTGAAGTTTAATTTATGGATGATACCGTTTCAGCAGTTTTGGGGTCTGCCTATCAACATGGGTCTGTACGGCGCGGGCGTGGGCAACCAGCCGTTCAAGACCGTGAAGGACTACGAGAACTGGCTGGGCCGGGTGCAGGGCTTCACGGTGTGGGCCGATTCGGCCATTGGTAACTTTCGCCGCGGTATGAAGGCCGGCGTGGTTTTACCTAAAGCCTTGGTAGTGAAAATGCTGCCACAGATGCGAGCGCCTGACATGGTGCCGACTGATCCAACCAAGTCGCTGTTCTACGGCCCCATCAACAACCTTCCCAAAGACTTTTCCAACGCCGACAAGCAGCGCTTGACTGAAGCCTACAAGAAGGCTATTACAACGCAGGTGGTGCCTACGTACAAGAAGCTGGGCGACTTCCTAGCCAACGAGTACTTGCCCAAGGCACGGACTACCACGGGTCTCAACGCCGTGCCGGGCGGCCCTGAGATGTACCGCTTCCTAGCCAGCTACTCGACCACTACCGAGAAAACACCCGCCGAGATCAACGCCATTGGGCTGCGCGAAGTGGCCCGCCTCCGTACCGAGATGGAGCGTATGAAAACTCAGTTGGGCTTTAAAGGCACGTTGCGCGAGTTCTTCGAGCAGGTAAAACACGAACCTAAAGCCCAGCCCTTCAAAACTGCCGAGGAGGTGCTGGCCGGCTTCGATAAAATCCACGCCACTATTAAGCCCAACCTGAAAAAGATGTTTGGGCGCACGCCTAAAACGCCGTTTGAAATCCGCCGCACCGAAGCCTTCCGCGAAGCTTCAGCTTCCGCTGAGTACAATCAGGGCTCACCGGATGGCACCCGTCCAGGCATTTTTTACGTGCCTCTACCCAAGCCTGCCGAGTACAACGTGACGCAGGGCATGGAGTCGCTGTTCTTGCACGAAGCCATTCCGGGCCACCACTACCAGATTTCGCTGCAGCAGGAAAATACCAGCTTGCCTAAGTTCCGGCAGTTTGGTGGCTACGGCGCCATGACCGAAGGTTGGGCTCTGTACACCGAAAGTCTAGGCAAGGAGCTAGGCCTCTACAAAGACCCGTACCAATACATCGGCGCCTTGAATGATGAAATGCTGCGCGCCGTGCGCCTGGTAGTGGACACCGGTATGCACACCGGCAAAATGACCCGCGAGCAAGCTATTGCCTATATGCTAGACAATATGCCCGCCAGCGAGGAAGACGACATCTCAGCTGTAGAGCGCTACATGGCTATTCCGGGCCAAGCATTGAGCTACAAGATTGGCCAACTCAAAATCCGGGAGCTGCGCGCCAAGTACGAAAAGCAACTGGGGAGCAAATTCAATCTCAGCAACTTCCACGACGAGCTGTTAAAAGATGGTGTGATGCCGCTGGCCGTGCTGGAGCGCAAAATGGACGCGTGGGCAGCTACGCAGAAGTAGTTTCGCTTCTGATTACTTAGAGTTAAATCGTCTCCATCAGGAAATGCCCTCCAACTTCACTGGGAGGGTATTTTTTTGTCATAGCTAGCTGCACTGGGAAAGGTTATATATTTGATACGTTCTACTTTTTCCTGATTTATGAAAAAACTTTTCCTTTCTACTTGGTTGGCCGTCACGCTAGTAAGTACTGCCTTCACCACCTCAATCCTGGCCCAAACCGCCCCGCCTGTTACCGCCCCACTCGATGTAGCAGCTGTGGACGCGGTAGTAGCCCGCACTCTGAAGGCATTTGACGTACCAGGCATTGCCGTGGCCGTGGTTAAGGATGGGCAAATAATCATGTCCAAGGGATACGGCGTCAGTTCTATGAAAACCAAGGCGCCGATGGACGCCAACACGCTAGTGGGCATTGCCTCGAATACCAAGGCATTCACTACGGCGGCGCTAGGTATACTGGTGGACGAAGGCAAGTTGGGCTGGGACGATAAGGTGACGAAATACATCCCGGAGTTCAAAATGTACGACCCTTACGTGACGGCCGAGTTCACGGTGCGCGACCTGCTCTGCCATCGTAGCGGCCTGGGCCTGGGCGCCGGTGACCTGATGCAGTTTCCCGACTCAACCGACTTCACCGTCCAGGACATCATTCACAACCTACGCTACTTCAAGCCGGTGTCCTCGTTTCGCAGCAAGTACGATTACGACAACAATCTCTACATCGTGGCCGGCGAGGTGGTGGCGCGCATTTCGGGCCAACCCTGGGCCGAGTTTGTGGAAGCCCGCCTACTGAAGCCGTTGGACATGAGCCGCAGCGCCACCAGCTTTGCCCGCCTGCCCGATCCGACTAATGTTATCGACGCACACGCGTCGGTGGATGGCCGAGTGCAGGTCATTCGCCGCGACCAAAACAGCGTAAGCGGTCCGGCCGGCGGTATTTACAGCAGCGTAACTGATTTGAGCAAGTGGACCATGATGCTGCTGGGCGGGCCCAGCGCCCCCGCGCCCCTGTTGAAGCCTGCCACGCAGTGGGAAATCTGGAGCCCGCAAACCATACAGCGGGTGGGGCCAGGTCCGACGCCCTACAATACGCATTTTGTAGCCTACGGCCTGGGCTGGCGTCTAAGCGATGCGCGGGGCTACAAGGAAGTGTCGCACGGCGGTGCCCTGCCGGGCATGTTTACGCGAGTGCAGCTGGTACCGGAGCTGCGCTTGGGCATCATCGTGCTTACCAATCAGGAAAGCAGCGCCGCCTTCACGGCTGTCTCCAACACTCTGCTGGACCACTACCTAGGCATTACGGGTAAAGACCGGGTGCAGGAAATGACCGACATCATGAAGACGAGGACCGCTGGCAACACGCAAGCCGACGAGGCCGTGTGGAAACAAGTGGCCGCCGCCCAAAAGGCCGCGCCCAAAAAGCCGAACTATAGCGCCTACGTCGGCCGCTACCACGATGCCTGGCTCGGCGACGTGAACATCGTTGCCCAGGGTAACCAGCTCTGGCTGAAAGCTAAACGCTCACCACGCCTGACGGGACAGCTACTGCCCTACGGCGACAATACTTACGTGGTACGCTGGCGCGACCGTAGCTTCAATGCCGACGCCTTCGCCGCTTTTACCCTCGACGCGCAAGGCAAGGCCACAAGCATCAAAATGAAGCCTGTTTCGGCTACCACCGACTTTAGCTACGACTTCCAGGACTTGGACCTGCAGCGGGTACTGTAATGTCGGGCGGCAAGGTGCTTACTTTCTTTGGCCGCTACGCTGAAATAGACTTCCGAACTTCAGTTTTTGATTGAAAAAAGGCAGCCGAAAGGTTGCCTTTTTTATGCCTGGTTGGTGGCTACTACAGATTGACTTCCGTTTAAGGTACTAATCACTATTTTATTAACTGTCAATCCAATGTCTAAGCAACTCCAACAAACGCTCGCCCTTGGCGCCATAGCCGGTATGCGTAGCATGTCGGCGCCCGCCACCATCAGCCACGTCCTAAGCAACAATAAATCGAAGGCTATTGGCCGGTCGGCGCTGCGGTTTTTGCAGTCGCCAACCACGGCTAAGCTGCTGAAAGGAGTAGCTATATCCGAAATGGCCGCCGACAAGCTGCCCGGTATGCCCGACCGCACTTCGCCTCCTATTCTGCTGGGTCGTATTCTGGCGGGCGGCTTAGCGGGTGCGGCGGCGTATAAAGCCCAGAAAGACAGTGTGGTAAAAGGCGCGCTTATTGGCGGGGCCGTAGCGGTGGCCGCTAGCTACGGGGCTTTGTACCTGCGCAAAGCGTTGGGTTCCAGTACTGGCCTGCCCGACCCTGTGCTAGCCGTAGCGGAGGATAGCCTGGTTCTCAAAAGCGCTCTTTCCGTAGTGCACGATGCTCGTCGGAGCACCAATAATCAGTTGTAATAGAGCTTTATAGTTGCAAAAAGCCCCCAGAGGATATCTGGGGGGCTTTTTTGTATCTACTAGTAGCGATTCGCCACTGTAGTTGGTGGGCTGTTATTGCTGCGTGGTTTGTCCACCGCCACTACCTGACGTTGTGCCGCCTGTTGTAGCGCCGTTGCCACTCTGATCGGTGCCTGAGGCTTGCGATGGTGCCTGCTTCGCGTTTTGGCTGTTACCGTCCTGCGCTTTATCCACCGGAGCTGGCTGACCCGAGGCCGTTTGCGGCGACGTAGCCGTGTTGCCGCTCGGAGCCGAGTTCATCGCATTATCAACAGACTGCTGCTGATCGGCGGCCGAACCTTTGCCCGCTGGGGGCTGCACGTTCTGTACACGGTTCACGCTGTCGCGGTCAGTCTCGTTGCTGGTCGCGTCTTTGGCCGCTTCCGTGTTGAGGTTCTTATCGAATTGGGTGTTTTCGCCGGGGCCCTTTTCGTAGTCGCAGGAGGCTAGCGGGGCCGTAGCGACCAGCAGAATAGCCAGCGCGTAACGCTGTTGAAGTTTCATAGAAAGTGTTTTGAGTTGAAAGACTAGGGTTGGAAGCCCTGTATACGACAAGCGGGCGTCAATAGCCGAAGCTACTGCGGCAAGAAAGTTTGGGAAACGCATTTTTGTCAGATGAGCCAATTCCGCGTGGCCCGATACCTTTGCCGGATGCCCGTTTCAGCCCTGATGAATTGGAGTGGAGGCAAAGACTCCGCCCTCGCTCTCTATCACGCCCTGCGCGACCCTAGCTACCAGGTGACGCACCTGCTTACCAGCATCAACGCCCATTACCAGCGCGTATCCATGCACGGCGTGCGGGTGGCCCTGCTCGAAGCGCAGGCCCAGCGCATCGGATTGCCGCTGGTGCCGCTGGCACTTCCCGAATCGCCCAGCATGGAGGAGTATGAGCGACTTATGCACGATGCCTTGGCTCCGTTGCAGGTTCAGGGCGTGAGTCAGGCTATTTTCGGGGATATTTATCTGGAAGATCTTCGCGCCTATCGGGAGCAGCAACTGGCGCGCGTGGGGCTGGGAGGCATTTTTCCGCTCTGGCAGTGCCCTACTGCCGATTTGCTGCGCGAATACATCGACCTAGGCTTTCAGGCTGTGGTGGTGTGCGTGAATGAGCAGCACCTCGACGCCAGCTTCTGCGGCCGCCTCCTCGACGCTGATTTTCTCCGCGATTTGCCCCCGGCGTTGACCCTTGCGGCGAGAATGGCGAGTACCACAGCTTCGTATTCGACGCCCCGTATTTCAGCGGCCCGATCCCGTTTGTGCGCGGCGAGTTGGTGCGCCGCACCTATCCGGCCCCTACGCCCGGCGCACCTGAAGCCGGCTTTTGGTACTGCGATTTGCTGCCAGCCTCGTAGCTCATCCTTATGGTGTGGGCAAGTAGGCGTGAAGAATGATTTTATCAGCATAACTTGAATAACGCATCCGTATTCCTCTCCAAATCTGAACGCCTCATGAGCCAGCCGTATACCATCCCCGCCACTACTCGCATTGGCCACGTACACCTGAAAGTGGCTGATTTAGATCGCGCCATCGACTTTTACTGCGGCCTGCTGGGCTTCGAGATAACCCAGCGCTACGGCTCACAGGCCGTGTTTATCTCGGCGGGCGGCTACCATCATCATATCGGGCTGAACACGTGGCATAGCCTGGGCGGACCACCCGCGCCGCGCAACACGGCTGGCCTGTATCACTTAGCCATTCTGTACGCCACGCGGCCGGAGCTGGCTGTGGCCCTGAAGCGGCTGTTAGATGCCAACTATCCCGTCACCGGGGCCGCCGATCATGGCGTGTCGGAAGCTATTTATCTCAATGACCCCGACGGCAATGGCGTAGAGCTGTACTACGACCGCCCGCAGGAGGAGTGGCCTCGTTCCGCCGCCGGCGAAATCAATATGGTGACCGATCCGTTGGATATTCCAGCATTGCTAGCATTGGCTAAGTAAGCGTAAGAACCAAAAAAGCCCCCCAGAAATGTTTCTGGGGGGCTTTTTTGGTTATAAGCAATAGTCGTTTGCTTGGGCCCCTTCGCGCAAAACCCAGTTGCCGGGCTTATTGAGCCAGTGTAGCTTTTCACCGGGAGCTACGCCGCGGGCAAAGTTGAGCGAGCATACATCAATGGTTTCAGTCTCAACACGATTCACCGACAGGTGCTCCACATATTGAAGCACGAGCTTTTGCTCATCAATGCAGCGCGGATGCAGCGCTAGATTGTGCGAAGGGCTGTCCATGGCCGCCGACGGATACAGGAGGCCATCGAACTTTTCGCCTAACCCCAAGGCTTCGGTAAGGGCAATGGATAAGCGGTAGCGGTGCTCTTCGCCGGGCTTAATGGGCTGAGTGAAGCAGCCTGTCATAAACTCAGTCATGAGTCGCTCCGGCTCCGGTAGCTGCTTTAGTGCCTTTCGTAGTACCTTCTCGCGGTCAGAGTGCGGGTCGTCGGCGCAGAGGTCGGCGTGGCTGAAGCCCGCAATGCGCAACGGCTCCCGGGCCTGCCAGCGGCTGATGATGATTTGGTCGCCTTTTTTTACGCCGGCCTCAAAAAAGGGTGGGTGCCAGGTGGCGCTGCAATAAAACATGGGTACGCCCGCCCGGTTGGCGCGCTGATCGTTTTTTACCCGCTCAGCCGGCGCATACGACACATCGGCGAAGCGGTGTGGAAGCTTTTCGCAGGGCGTACCCCGGTACAGCAGCAGGCCAGCATCAAAGTCCAGGCAGCGTAGTGAGTGACCCGCGAGTAGCTCACGCATCAGTGGTACCAGGTCGTCAACGGATTGCTCGCGAAGGTCGAGCTTATGAATAGCGGCTATTTTCTCTTTGATTTCCTTCGCAGCCGATTTGTGGGTGTTGGGTTGGGAGGAACGCATGGGTGGGAAAGCTGAATAAGTATAGACGAGCTTGGTGGCTATAGTACCTAATGAGACCTCACCCCAGCCCTTTTGGAAAGAGCAGAGTGAGGTCTCACTGGGGAATCCAGGGTAGTTTACGGCAAAACCTAGCGGCGGTAGCGCTTCTTGCCCTTTTTGTTCTTCACTACTACCAGCGCCACTGTGGCAGCTAAGCCCAACCCTAGCGCCCACTTAGAGAAGGCGGTGCTCACCGCCGGCGGTACTGAGGTCACGCCGGTTTCGTCAGCGGTAGCGGGCTGGGGCACGTAGCGGCCGTGCTTCGGAATGGCTACTTCATCGAAGTTATCTACGAGCGCCTGAAGCTGCTGCAGAAGCTGCGTGCCGTGCATCGGAATGCCGTGGCCAGTAGCAGCAATTTGGGGCTTCAAATCGGCTAGCAGCGTCACCGATTGGCGGGCCTGGGGCCAGTTGGGCGTGAAATAAGCGGGCGGGCCATGTACCTCTTGGCGTTGCTCCCACACCGCCGAGCCCGATTCCTGCTTCACGGTCACGAAGGCGTCGCCGGCAAGCAGTACGCGGTCGTGCTCGCGGAAAAACGCAACGTGGCCGGGTGTATGGCCGGGCGTATGATACCAGCGCCAGCCGGGCAAGTGCGGCACCGAGCCATCGGCTGGCAGCTCCTGCACCCGGCTGCCGAGGTCGATGGGCTGCTTGGGGTAGAGAAAAGACAAAGCAGCCATCGCGCCGCCGCCCACGGTTGGGTCAGGTGGGGGATACGACGAGCGGCCCGTGAGGTAAGGCAGTTCCAGCTTGTGCGCGTACACGGGCACATCCCATTCGGTCGCCAGCGTAATTAGCGCCCCCACATGGTCGAAGTGGCCGTGGGTGAGAATGATGGCGGAGGGCCGCGCCTCCGGGCCAAATATCTCGGCCGCATGGCGACGAATAGTGCCAGCCGAGCCCGGCAGGCCCGCATCTAATAATACCCAGTCATGGGTTGGCGCTTCCGGCTCGCGCACATAGTACAGATTGGTAAATACATTACGCAGACCCCAGATACCCGGCGCAACGGCCTGAAGCTGGGGCGTACTAGCTCGGTTAGCCATATAGAAAAGTGTTTTGGTTAGAGATAGTGAAGTAGGTAGCAAGTGATACGCCGGGGGGCTTTTTCTGGTTTATTTCAACCAGAAAAAGCCCCCCAGTAAAACCAGTAGTAACGCACTAGCCAAGAAAATGGCAGAGGCAGCTTATTTGGTGGGCAGCGCGGTTTCGCAGCTACAGAGCACTTCCCGAGTGGGCTTAACTACCCGATAGTTGGGCTGCGAAACTTCCTTCATATAAATGACATCCAGCCGCTGTACGGGGGCATTGCTGGAGTCTTCATTCCATACGCGCAACAGATAGTTGCAGTAGTACGGGCGCAGGTAAGCATTGGAAATGAACAGGTAATTCTCAGAATACTTGCGCCACCGGTCGTTTTTAAACAACGACACCACCGACTTTGGCTTGGCCAACGTAACGGGTTTTCCCTTGCGGTTTAAGTCAATATGTTGGCCTTTAGGCGTGGTGGCATCCAGAATGTACCAGCCGTCATCTTTGAAAACAGCCGGCGCAAACATGCCCCAGTGCTGATCGACGCGGAACAAATAGCCAAACCACCGCAAAGGCTCCGACATGGTGAGTGAAGGCTTGGCAATCGAATCGAGGTTCCACCAGCAAATATACGCCAGCAGTAACGTGACCACTCCGTTGCGTAAGCCGTGCAGTATTTGGATAGTCTTGGGGGGCAAATTCAGGCTCGATTCCACGTTTACCCGCACCGGGCTGCGCCAGCTATTCAGACGGGCCAAACGGGGCCGCAGGCGCTGCGTGCGCGTCCGCACGTGCCGATCTATCCAATCCATGGCTGGTGTTGGCAGCAAGCCCAGCACCGAGGCCATGTTGATGAGGAAGAATAAGCCCACAAATAGCGTCAGGCTGATACCTAGGTGAAACCCGTACATCACCACCACAAACAGCACCCGCCAGAACGGCACGCCCACCGGAATAAACAGTACAAACGGCAGCAGCAGCTCGGTGTAATAAACCGCGAAGGTGAGAAAGCGCATTACCTCCGGAAACTGATACAGAATCCGGCCGCCCGGCATCAACACTTGGTCGAGGCTAAGGGCGTAGTAGATGGCGGTGCCTTCCGTGGTCCATTCGGGGGCATTTTTGAGCAACGCCGTGCACCAGTACACCAGCGCCAGCTGCACCACATACGCCACCGTGGCTGCGCTGAAGTACGAATACGAAACTGACTTCGGCTCCGTTCGGCCCGCATCGGCGGAGTACATACGACCCCAAGGCAGAAAAATGCCCCAGAACAACAGCATCCGCAGCAAATCGTCGCCGCCCTGCCCGATGATGGGGTTCCTGTTTTGCAGCGACACCAGCAGCAGCCACGATACCACCGTTGCTAAGCGGGTTTTGTAGCCCAGCAGCAGTAGTATGGCAAACCCAGCCGCCACCAAAAACAGCAGCGCCTGTATTTGCCACAACCCACTGATGTTGTGCAGACTAACTTGGTAAGCATTCCAGTTGCGCTCGTACAGCACATGCAGCGGCAGAATGCCCATGTTGGCATAGTGCGCCTCCAAATCGGTGCTGCGGATGGCAAGGTCGGTCAGAACAACGGCGGCTGTTGCTATGCGCAGCAAGGCCAGCGCACGCAGGTCGAGCACGAACGGCTGGCGCAAAAAATCGAGGACACGGGTCATGGGAGCCGCGCTGGGGGCAAAATGGGAGAAAAAAAGAAAGCGAAAAGGTACGCCACCGAGTTGGATGGTTTGCCTTTTCGCCTTCAAAAAGAGCAACCGACTTTTAAGGTCGGAATCAGAAATTAGTTTGTCGTGGTGCCAGTAGTAGAGCCACTGGTGGTGCTACCGCTGGTAGAACCCGTTGTGCTACTGCCACTAGTAGTGCCAGTAGTGGTACGACCTGACGTGGTGCCTGTGGTCGTACGGCCTGACGTAGTGCCGGTAGTAGTAGTACCTGACGTGGTGCCGGTAGTGGTCCGGCCAGTACCCGTGGTAGTGCTACCCGATGTGGTACGCGTGTTCGTGCGGCCCGACGTAGTGCCGGTAGTAGAAGTGCGGGTAGACTGTGTAGCCGTGGTACGGCCACTAGTTGTGCCAGCAGTAGTTCCAGCAGTGGTGCCGACCGTAGTGCCCGTGGTGCTGCCGGCTGTTGAGCCAGCGGTAATAGTGCCCGCCGTGGTGCTACCGGCTGTCATGGTGCCTGTGGTAGAACCGGTGGTCATGGTACCGGCAGTGCTGCCCGCCGTCATTGTGCCAGCGGTGGTTCCTCGGGTCGTACCGGTTGTGGTAGAGCCTGCGGTTACGCTTCCGGTAGTGGCACCAGCCGTGGTGCCATAGGTAGTGCCCGTAGTGGCACTTGTAGTGGTGCCGGTGGTCGAGCCGGTGCTACCGGTGGTCGAGCCTGCGGTAGTTTGTGCAGTGGCGCTAGCCGAAACGAAAACTGCTGCCAAAAGGGCTGCGAACGAAACAAAAGATGACTTTTTCATAGCTTTTTGAGAATGAGTGATAAAAACATGAACAGTAGCATAACAGAAACCATAAACGGTAACTTGTAAGCTGGTAAGCAACTTAAGAGTAGGCCTACGGTCGAAAAATGACCTCAGAAACCAACTTCTATCTATAAAAAGAGGGATAATTACTAGACAGTAATTATCCCTCTGGTCTTAGGTTATATGTTCAAATCAATGAACATGACCCTAGCGGGTGGTTGTGCCCGTAGTAGTGGAGCCCGTAGTAGTGCTACCTGAAGTAGTACCGGTGGTGGTACCAGTAGTGGTGCCGGTGGTAGTACCCATGGTCGTGCTACCGCTGGTGCTACCCGATGTGCTACCCATAGTAGTGGTACCAGTAGTACCCGTTGTGGTTGAGCCAGTCGTGGTGCCGGTAGTAGTAGTGCCGGTGGTGGTACCGCTGGTGCTGCCGGTATCATAAGTCGTGCTACCGCTAGTGCTGCCCGAAGTAGAGCCGCTGGTGCTGCCAGTTGAAGTGTCGCTGGTGGTACCCGTGGTGCTACCGCTGGTCGTGGCGCTGTCAGTGCCAGTAGAGGCGCAAGATGACATCAGCGAAGCTGATACAAACATGCCGGCGAATGCGAGAGTCGAGAGAAGAATCCGTGATTTTTTCATTGGAAGGATTAGTTGGTGAATGGGTTAAACCAGAGCGGGATAGAATTCAAGGAGCCCCTTCTACGTGCAAACCGAAAGAAATAGTTACTGATAGATGCATTTATTTTTATGGACGGATCGAAATAATAGACAATAAATCAAGGTTTTAATTATAAAAACTCGCCTGTAGACCCTGATTTTACTACTATTGAAGGGTTAAATAAGAATCAGACATAGATCTGTAATTAGAGAGTAAAATAGTTGTAGGGGGCTTTTTAGCTATCGATTAGCGGGTTGTAGAACTATTATCTACTCCAGCACCCGCACCTCCACTAGTATCACCTGCGCCAGCCGTTGAGCTACCCCTTACGGTAAACTGTGGTGGTGCCTACTGTTGTGTTGGTGGTCGTACCACCAATACCTGTTGTTGAGTCAGCAGTAGTACTAGGGGCTGGTGGGTCGGGGAAAGTTTCGTCATCGCGAAGAACAAGGCCTGCTGATAAGCCCATAAAGCCAGTCGCAGTGGCCGATAACCATACTTTCTAATAGCTCAGTTAGAATGAAAAGTGATTTACCTGTACTACACGTTTGAGGTGGAGGGATAACGAAACACTTAGCTTTAATGTATTCAAACTAATCAACCGCATTATGTGTGGTTCGTATGGCTACTAAACGCTACGTTTCAGCACAGCCGTTTGTGTTTGGAAGTAGTCGTATCCTCTATGAAAGATCAGCCCGCCGTTATCTTATTCGATGGAGTTTGTAACCTCTGCAACGGCTTCGTGCAATTCGTTATTAACCACGACTCCGGGGGGCATTTTCGGTTTACTTCGCTGCAATCGGAGGCGGGTCAGAAGCTGCTGACTCAACACGGCACAGCCGTAACTCCCACTCCCGAAACAGTAGTATTGATTGAGCAAGGACAAGTATTTACTCACTCCACGGCCGTACTGCGCATCCTGCGTGGCTTAGGCGGAGCCTGGCAATTGCTGTACGTGGGTATTCTGCTGCCGCGCGCGCTGCGCGACGCGCTGTACCGTTTCGTGGCGCGGCACCGCTACCAATGGTTTGGCCAGCAAGAGTCGTGCATGTTACCTACGCCTGAACTGGCACAACGCTTTTTATAGACTAGAGCGCTTCTAGAAAGTATCTGTACTCGGAGCGTCCAGCAAGCCTATGTAGTTGCCGCCTCGGTGACGGCGGGCAGCAATGTTTTTAGCTGCTTGAGCACCGCCGCATCGGCACCCATAGAGGCGAAAAACCGACTCTCAAATTCTTCTACGGCCCATGCGGCCTGCACCGCCGCCCGTACACCCGCCGGAGTAAGACTTATGGCTTTGGCGCGGGTATCGGTGGCATGTTCAGCGCGCAGAAGTAGGCCTTTGGCCTGCAGTGTACGGAGCAGCTTACTGGTCATCATCTTATCGATGCGGGCGTGGGCTGCTAAGTCCGTCTGCGTAATTGTACCCTGCTGCCCCAGCCAATAGGCTGCCGCCAGCACCACAAACTGAGCATGGGTAAGCCCGAATTGCTCCAGTGCCTTCTTTATTTCCCGCTGCCAATGATTGCTGACCTGCCAAAGCAAAAAGCCAGGGCTGTCATCCGGGCTTTCAAAGGAAAAAAGCGATTGGGCAACCATCGTGCGTAGTCATGAAAAGTAAGTGAACAGAACCTGCCGTTCCATCATACGGACAGGTGCATAATGGTGCTTAAAAAGCCCCCCAGTAATTTTTTAAGCCATGTTTGATCTCTCAAAGGAATCAGTACATTCGAGCTGCCGCCGCGATTAACTAATCAGATCATAGCGCCCTGCCAGCACAGCATGCATGGAAAGCCAACAAGCCAGATATCGCGCTCTCACCAGAGGAGAGAAAGCTTGATCTGAGTCAATTAGAGCGTATTTCATTAGTAAGGTGAGTAGTAATCGAGATTATAGTAATCATATTTACTATAACTATGTGTGCGCTTTTTGCTTTCTCTGCGTACTAAATTCTATTCCTTCACTTACGCTACATTCATGCAAGTTTTACAGCTTGATGGCATCAACCAGCCACTAGTTATTCAGGAAGTACCTACCCCCACACCAGCCGCTGGCGAAGTGCTGGTAGAACTTCGGGCCGCGGCCTTCAATCACCGCGATGTCTGGATTCAGAAGGGGCAATATGGTGGCCTTAAATTCCCGTGCATTCTGGGTTCCGATGGAGCTGGCGTAGTAAGCGCCGTGGGAGAGGGAGGCGATGAGTCGCTGTTAGGCCAAGCGGTAGTTATCAACCCGGGCCATAACTGGGGCGATAACCCGAGGGCGCAAGCGAAAAACTTCAAGATTCTGGGCTTGCCCGATCAGGGTACGTTTGCTGAGTACATCAGCGTTCCCGCCCACTATGTGCGAGCCATGCCGGCCCATTTGAGCTTTGAGCAAGCCGCTGCGCTGCCCCTTGGCGGGCTTACAGCTTACCGCGCAGCCTTCACCCGAGCAGAATTGCAGGCGGGCGAGCGAGTACTCATCACGGGTATCGGTGGGGAGTAGCAGTGCTGGCGCTGCAAATGGCCGTAGCACGCGGCGCCGAGGTGTGGGTAACGTCCAGTTCGGTTGAAAAGCTGGCTCAGGCCCAAGAGCTAGGTGCGAAAGGTGGAGCCAATTACAACGACGAAAACTGGGTGGCCGACCTCACGAAGGAGGCTGGGGGGCTTTTTGACGTGATTATAGACAGTGCTGCTGGTCCCAGCTTCAATGCCTTGCTTGATGCTGCCGCACCTGGCGGTCGTATCGTGTTCTTTGGTGGCACGCTGGGGACTATTCCGCAGGTACCGCCGGCAAAGGTATTCTGGAAGCAACTCACCATCCTCGGCTCCACAATGGGCACGGAGCAAGATTTTGCCGCTATGGTGAGTTTGGTAGAGGAAAAGCAGATTGTTCCGGTCGTAGATCAGGTATTTCCGCTCGCCGAGGGAGAAGCTGCCATTCGCCGTCTGGCCGACGGCGCACAGTTCGGTAAAGTTGTCCTTAGAATTAAGGACTAGAGCGCGGATTTCGGGCTTTTAAAGAAGGCTAAAATAGAGTAAGTAGAGGCGGTGTTCCAGATAGTAATCTGCGGAAAAATACAAGCTGATAATAGGCGGATCAGGGAATGAAAACGGTGCTGAAGCTGTTGTCTTTTTGACTGCTTTTCTGATGTATACCTTACTGCTCTAGCTATGAAATCACCCGCTGAATACCTTACTGGTCCGGTTTTTCAACTGACTTATCCTACCGGCGAAACTGATGAGTCGGTGCCGGTCGTTACCTACTACGATGCATTGCGGGCGCTGGAAGAAGCGTTAGCTGACGCGGAAGAGTACAAGTATTTGTTGCTGCGTGCTATCCGTCGCAATGCCTCGGACGCAGTTGCTCCTGAAGGCACTACCATTACTCCCGAAACGCCGGTAGTTCCTATGTATGCCGAAGCGGCTTAGACTACTAATCGAGCAACAAAAAAGGGCGCCATATGTGGCGCCCTTTTTTGTTGCTGGCAGGTTTGGAAAACGTACGTTTACAGCTGGCTAAGAACGTGCTGAGCCAGTGCAGCCGCCTGCTCCCGTAGCTCCGGCACGGCTGTCGATTCGAAATAGGCAGGGCGTCGGCTGGGTCCCAAGGTGAAAAACAGCGAAGAGGCCTTCCCGTCAGCATCCAGGAGTGCTCCGTGCTCGTCGGTCTGAATGCCCAAACGCAACGGGTCGGAAACAAGATGCTGTGCTTCCCGGAGGCCTTTTATAAGTGGATCTTGCACGCGGCTGTAGTCGAGTAAAGGACCAGTGCAGGCAATGACATGACGAGCTAAAAGCTGCGCTTGTTGGCTGCCGTGCGTTATTTCAACACTTAAGTCGGAGCCTTGGGGGGCAATTTGGCGCACGCGGCCCAAGTGGGTTTGAAGCTGTCCGCGGCTTCGCAGCTGCTCTACTACTGCTACATTCTGCTCCGGGCTTCGGTGCCGCACCACCGACCACAGAGATGATACATGACGCAGAAAACGCTCCTGCTCCGGTAGCGGCCAATTAGTCCATATCCGCCCCAGATCAGGGCGAAGCGAGTCCAGCACATCCCGCCAGTTGTAACCAGCAGCTTGGGCCGCGCGGATGTGCTGACGCACTACGCGTACTACCGCGCCTACATCTGTGAGATGAGCTAAATCGGAAGCATAAAAACTGGGGTACTGCGCATGCTGTCCTGGGCCGTGCACCGTTGGCCACCAGCCATGACGCGAAACGGCGATAATTGGCCCTTGATGCTCATCGGCGTGCAAAGCCATGAGTACATCTACGGACGTAAGGCCGGTGCCAATAAGCAAAACCGAATCCTGGGGGCAATTCCGGTCAGTGCGCCGGGCGTCCACGGATTAGGATGATAGTTGGGAGGAAATTTGCCCCCCAATCCCGCACTAGTAAGCCCAATTGGCGGGAAATTGCCCAGTGCTAATACCACGCGGTGACTGCGCAACACGTGGCCATCAGCAAGCTCTACCAACGCCGTATTATCTGTCTTATCGATGGTGGCGGCTATTGCTGCCTGAGAATGCCATTGAATCCGAATCCCGTTGCTCGCCTCGCCCAGAACCTGACTGACGCATTCCTGGATGTACTGCCCATACGTCTGGCGCGGATAAAAAACGTCTTCGTCGCCCGGCAGGCCTTTTGCCCGTAGCCATTCCACGAAATGCTGTGGCTTATCAGGAAAGGCGCTGATACGGCCCGCCCGCACATTCAGCAAATACTCCGGCCGCGGCGCCGAATAAGCTAAACCCAGTCCCGGCGCGGGACGCGGGTCAACCAGGTGTATGTCGTAAGGATAGTGGCCGTTCGCGTGGGCAAACTGTACAGCCAACATGGAACCCGAAAACCCCGCGCCTATTATCGTAATGGTACATCGCTGGGGCATGCAAGTGCAGTAGAAACGGGTGAAAGAGTAAAAGCAGGAGGAAGCTCAGGCTTTAAAACGGACAGCCTGACCAAGAGTTTACCAAGGTCAGGCTGTTTTTAGTTAGCCAGAAAAAGGAGACCGACTGATTTATAAATAAGCGCCGCTCACTAAATAATTCTGCACATAGTCTTGAATGCCATCCTCGAGCCGCGTGAATGGCCGATCATAGCCAATGCTGCGCAGCTTCTGCATTTCGGCCTGCGTGAAGTATTGATAAGTGTCGCGAATGTCTTCGGGCGTGTCTTTAAAACGAATGTCCGCTGTTTGATTAAGGGCCGCGAACGTGTTCAGCGCCAGATCTAAGAAGGTGCGCGCCTCGCCGCTGCCCAAGTTATAAATGCCCGAATTTTTGCGGTGGTGCATCAGAAAATAGCACACCTCGCACACGTCCTTCACATACACAAAGTCGCGCTTCTGCTCGCCATCGGCGTACTCAGGGTTGTGAGAGCGGAATAGCTCCATGGATCCCGTACGCCGAATTTGCTCATAGGCGTGAAATATCACCGAGGCCATGCGGCCTTTGTGGTATTCATTGGGCCCATACACGTTGAAAAACTTTAAGCCGGCCCAAAAAAATGGCTTTTCAGTCTGCGCGACGGCCCAGTTGTCGAAGTCATTTTTTGACTCTCCATAGGGGTTGAGTGGCCGTAGCAACGGCAGCAGCGCGTCTTCATCGGCGTAGCCCAGCGTGCCCGAGCCATACGTAGCCGCCGACGAAGCGTACACCAGCGGCAGCTGGTATTGGCAGCAGGCCTGCCACACCTTTTTAGAGTACTCCAGATTCAGCAAATCCAGGATTTCACGACTCTTCTCGGTGGTATCGGTGCGGGCGCCGAGGTGGAAGATGAACTCTACCTGCTCGTGGTTTTTGTCGAGCCACGCAAAAAAATCGGTGCGGTCCACGTACTCGCGCAGGCGCTTGCCTTTGAGGTTGGCAAGCTTGCGCTCCACGGTGAAATTATCGACCACCACAATATCATTGAAATTGGCGGCATTCAGGCGGGTGACAAGGCAGCTGGCGATAAAGCCGGCGGCCCCAGTGACGACGATCATAGGGCTAATTTTGCCTTAAAAGTAGGCAAAAGCCATGGAGTAGACTTTCAATCCTCATGAACATACTGGCAGATCATGCACAAATAGAACGTCATGCAGAGCAGAGCGAAGCATCTCGCGTGTTTAGTTGGATTAGTAACCCACCATCAGCACGCGAGATGCTTCGCTCTACTCGGCATGACGGGCTAGAGTGACGTTCTATCAAATAGCTGTGAGGCAAGTGAAATCACCATCTTTGTGCTATGCATCGTTTTTTGCTTCAATTCCTGGCTTTCTTCCCGTTTGGGCTAGTGCTCACGGCGTGTAATTCAGATCAAAAAGCCCCTCAAGCCACTGCGGCCACCAAAAATGCCCCCAGCACCTGCGCGACGACCTTGGGCGGCCCGTGGTGGTGCCCACGCATCCGCGGCGCATTATGGCTCTGGCCCCATCCATGACCGAGATGCTGTATGCCGTGGCCGATACCGCTACTATTATTGGTCGTACTCAGGTGTGTGACTTTCCGAATGCGGTGCTGAGTAAGCCTGTTGTGAATAGCTACCCTCTGGATATGGAGCGCTTGGTAGCTCTCCAGCCCGATATCGTGTTTACAGTAGAAGGTATCACCTCGCTCGATGATGCCACGCGCCTTCAGCAACTCGGCGTGCAAGTGTATTACCAACGCTATACCACTGTGCCTGATGTGCTGCGCGGCCTGCGTGATATTGGCCGCATTCTGCACCGCGAGCCCCAAGCGCGCCGCCTCACCGACTCGTTGGCCGCAGAACTCAAGCAGCTGGAACAGCAAACAACAAATAGCTCACGACCCAAAGTGCTGGCCATTACTTGGCAGGACCCCATTTACGTGTACGGCCAGAATACATTGTTTACGGACAAAGTTTGGCGGGCTGGGGGGCAAAATGCGGTAGTTGAGAAGTTTACACAGCCCTATCCAGCGCTCACCCGCGAGTACATTCTGCAGCTTAACCCCGATGTGCTGCTAGGCGGTAGTTTCGGTAAGCTCGATAGCACATTCTTCAATAGCTATCCGGAGCTACGCCGCATCCGAGCCTACCAGACGCGGAAAGTGTACGGCATCAACGGCAACCTAATGGAGCGCCCCGGTCCGCGCGTAGTAGAATCGGTGCGGGAACTCCAGCAGTTGTTGCGCCAAAGTCCGGCTCAGCTATGAGCCGCCGCGTGGGTCCCTGGCTGTTGGCCAGCCTGCTACTTACCATTTTGCTCTTGATTGTCGGGCTTCGGGTGGGCAGCTTCGAAACTGATTATGCCATCATCTGGCGCGCCCTAAGTCATTACGACCCCACCGATCCGGTGCAGTTAGTATTGGTTCAATTGCGCCTGCCGCGCCTGCTTCTGGCCCTGCTGGCCGGCGCGGGGCTGGCTTTTAGTGGCTATCTAATGCAAGCCATGGTCAATAATGCCCTCGCCGATCCGTATTTGCTCGGAACGGCTTCCGGTGCATCACTAGGGGCCATTCTGTGCTTTGCTTTTCTGGATACCCTAGTGCTGGGAGGCTTTTATCTGCCGCCCTTAGCCGCCCTGGCCGGCGCGTTACTCACCACGATAGTTGTAGTCACGCTGGGCACTCAGCAGGGCCAACTTCGGCCAGCCCAACTACTACTGGCCGGAGTGGCCGTAGGCGCGCTCACCGCGGCTATTGGCAGTCTGGTTACATTTCTGGCCGCCACCGACGCCAAGCTGAGCACCGTTATTTTTTGGGCGATGGGAAGCTTCGAACGAGCCGGCTGGAACCTGTTGCCCTACCCGGCCGTGGCCGTTGGCGGGGCATTATTGCTTTTTACTTTTCTGCAGAAAGACCTGAATGTGTTGCTGCTAGGGGAGGAGCGCGCCCAGGCGTTGGGCCTGAATGTGACGCGCCTGCGTTGGATACTCATCCTCACCGCTTCCGGTCTAACGGGCTGTATTGTGGCGCTTTGTGGCCCTATCGGTTTTGTCGGGCTGATGATTCCTCACCTTACACGCTGGCTGTTGGGCGTCACGGGTAGGGCCAATTTATTGTTCTGCGCCTTGCTGGGGGGCAATTTTATGCTGGCCTGCGACTTACTGGCCCGCTTGCTCTACCCGCCCGCTGGACTTCCGGTAGGCTTGATCACCGCCCTTTTCGGCGTACCGTTCTTCGTATATTTGCTGCGGAAAAAGCGCGTCGCGCTTTGAGAAGCTGATCTGCTGCGCTGTTAGTCATTTCATTCCCGTTTCAGCTTCTTTCGCATCCGCCTATTATTTTACTAGAACCGCCACAAATGATTTACGTCAGCCGCCAGGAGCATTTCAATGCCGCGCACAAGCTGCACAACCCCAACTGGTCCGACGAGCGCAACCGCGAAGTATTTGGTCCCTGCGCCAATACCAACTGGCACGGCCACAATTACGACCTCATCGTAACCGTAAAAGGCCAGCCCGACCCGGAGACCGGCTTCGTAATCGACCTCAAGCAACTCAGTAACCTCATCCGCGAGCATATTACCGATCAGGTAGATCACAAAAATCTTAACCTGGATGTGCCCTTTATGCAGGGCAAAATGGCCAGCACCGAAAACTTGGTAGTGGCGTTTTGGGAAATCCTGACGCGCGAATTAGGCTCTATCTCCTCTGCTCAACTCCACTGCATCAAACTGTACGAAACGCCTCGGAACTTCGTAGAATATTACGGCGAGTAAAGGGTTATTACGGTGAGCGTCATCTGAATAATCTGTCACCTATTCAATTCTGTACCCATTGAAATATTACCTCATTGCCGGCGAGCGTTCCGGAGATTTTCACGCCGCCAACCTGATGCGTGCTCTACGCACAGAAGATGCCGCGGCCGAATTCCGGTGCTGGGGCGGCGATATGATGGAGGCTGCGGGGTGCAAATTAGTCCATCATTACCAGGAAATGGCCATTATGGGCTTCCTGGAAGCGGCCACCAGCATCCTCAAGTTTCGCGGATTCCTGAAAGAATGTCAGCGCGATTTGCTAGCGTATAAGCCTGACGTTTTGATTCTGGTTGATTATGCGGGTTTCAACCTGCGGGTTGCCAAGTTTGCTAAGCAGCACGGCATCAAGGTGTTTTATTACATCTCGCCTAAAATCTGGGCCTGGAACCAAGGCCGCGTCCATACGGTGAAAGCTGTGGTCGATAAGATGTTTGTCATCTTACCTTTCGAGCAGGAATTCTACCAGCGTTTTGGCTATGATGTCGATTACATTGGTAACCCCACCGTTGATGCCATTGCCGAGCACGAAGCCTCGACTGACTTCCGCGAACGAAACCGCATTCCGGCTAATAAGCCCATTATTGCCGTTCTGCCTGGCTCGCGCAAGCAGGAAATTGAGAGCATGCTCTATGTGATGCTTTCGGTGCTGCCGCCGTTTCTAAATTACCAGTTCGTTATTGCTGCCGTCTCCAATCTGGACCGCAACTACTATCAGAACTTCCAACGCAGCGATAACATCACCATCGTCTCCGACCAAACCTACGATCTGCTTCGGCACGCCGATGGAGCTATGGTTACGTCCGGTACGGCTACCCTCGAAACCGCGCTCTTCGATGTGCCGCAGGTGGTGTGTTACAGCACCAGCATTGTTTCCTACACCATTGCCAAAGCCTTAATTAAGGTGCCCTATATTTCCCTGGTGAACTTAGTGGCTGGCAAAGAAGTCGTGAAAGAATTGATTCAGGGTGAGTTCAACTCCCGTAATCTGGTGCAAGAATTGAAAAATATTTTGGAGAATCCAGAATACATCGCTCGCCAAAAAGCCGATTATGCCGAGCTGCGAGAGAAGCTTGGGCGTAGCAATGCCGCGCAGAAAGCTGCCAAGCTGATAGTAGGATATTTACAGTAGTAGATTCAGCACGTCTGTAACAGTTCAATTTTTACAGCATTGCTTAAAAAGGAAAGACCCAAGGATATATCCTTGGGTCTTTCCTTTTTAAGCAATGCTGTAATCCACTAAGCTGCTCGCAATTGCTTCAGAGGTGACTTCTCGAATTTGCTTTGCGCGTAATCCAAGTCGATAACGAGTTCCTGAACATCCGTTTCAGAAGGCATATCAAACATGGCATCTGTCATGATGCTTTCGCAGATAGAGCGCAAGCCGCGAGCACCAAGACGATATTCGTCGGCTTTCACAACAATGTATTCCATAGCCGCCTCAGAGAAGGAAAGCTTGATGTTTTCCATCTCAAATAAGCGCTGATACTGCTTTACGATTGAGTTCTTAGGCTCCGTCAGAATCTTACGCAACGTAGCGTGGTCGAGCGGATTAAGGTGAGTAAGTACGGGCAAGCGGCCAATCAGCTCAGGAATAAGCCCAAACTGCTTCAAATCCACAGCCGTCACGTAGCGCAGGAAATTCTGGGTATCGACCTTCTCGTCCAACATCGTTTTGGAGAAGCCCATGGGCTTAGTGTTCAAGCGGCTCTTAATGATGCGCTCGATACCAACAAAAGCCCCCCCGCAGATAAACAGGATGTTTTCGGTGTTCACCGTAATCATCTTTTGCTCAGGGTGTTTGCGGCCACCGTGGGGCGGTACATTCACTGTAGTGCCTTCTAGGAGCTTCAGCATTGCCTGCTGTACACCCTCGCCACTCACGTCGCGCGTGATGCTAGGGTTGTCGCTTTTACGAGCGATTTTGTCAATTTCGTCGATATAAACGATGCCGCGCTCGGCAGCCTCTACATTGTAATCAGCTGATTGGAGCAGGCGAGTCAGAATGCTTTCTACATCTTCTCCTACATAACCGGCCTCCGTAAGCACAGTAGCATCGGCAATACAAAAGGGCACTTGCAGAATGTTGGCCAGCATACGCGCCAGAAAGGTTTTACCCGTTCCGGTTTCGCCGACCATGATGATGTTTGACTTCTCGATTACTACATCATCCTTGGTGGCGGGTTTCTGCATCAGGCGCTTGTAGTGGTTGTACACCGCCACTGACATCACCTTTTTCGCTTCATCCTGACCAACCACGTACTGATCCAGATACTCCTTCATCTCGCGCGGCTTCACGAGGTTAAATTTTGGCGTCTTGCTATTTGAGCGAATTTTGTTCTCTTCGTTCAATATCTGCTGGGCCTGACCCACACAACGCTCACAGATGTGCGCGTTGATGCCGGAAATCATTACCGAGACGTCTTTTTTGCTCTTACCGCAGAAGGAGCACGTAATATCTGCCATTGCCTGGATTATCAGAATAGGATAGGTAATCTCCGCTCACGCTGGAGCGGCATCAAAGGTACAAAAGGCTAACGCCCTGCGTACAAAAAAAAGTTGCCCTTCCGTAGGGCTTCTATTTAAAAGTAAAAATCCCATCCCTGGTTTTTAGGCCAGAAATGGGATTTCAATTTAGATTAGACCGTCGTATAGATCGATCAACAAAGACAGCTTAAGCTACTTTGCGCTCAAGCACTTCATCAATCAGGCCATATTCCTTGGCTTCATCAGCACGCATCCAGTAGTCACGGTCGGAGTTGTCATGAATTTCCTGATATGTCTTACCAGTGTGCTGCGCCAGAATGTCGTACAGCTCTTTTTTGAGCTTCAGGATCTCGCGAGCGGTGATTTCGATATCAGAAGACTGACCTTGGGCACCACCAGAAGGTTGGTGAATCATAACGCGAGCGTGGGGGAGGGCTGAACGCTTGTCTTTGGCACCACCAGCCAGCAGTACTGCGCCCATCGACGCAGCTAGACCAGTGCAGATAGTAGCCACATCAGGACCCACATATTGCATGGTATCATAAATACCCAGGCCGGCATACACCGAGCCACCGGGTGAGTTGATGTAGAGCAGAATATCCTTTTTGGCGTCCGCTGACTCTAGGAAAAGCAACTGAGCGGTGATGATATTGGCAATATAATCGTCAACGGCCGTACCCAGGAATACGATGCGGTCCATGATCAGGCGAGAGAATACGTCAATCTCAGCAAAGCGGGTAGGACGCTCCTCAATTACCGACCGGGTCATGCCCGTCACGGAATGGCGCATCTGGCCTTCCATGTGATGCAGGTATTGATCGACACCCAAGCCGCTCAAGCCTTGGCCTTTAACAGCAAACTTGCGGAATTCTTGTTTATTCAGCATGGCAAATAATAATGGGAGAAGAAGTGTAAAAGCGAAGCCGTTGGGCAACAAAAAAGCCCTAACGGCAAGTAAGGGCTTTTTTGTGGGTTAGAAAACCGACAGACTAGCGTTGACTAGCTGCCTGATTCCGGAAGTCCTCAGCCGAAATCGGCTTATCAGTAACAACAACTTTGCCGCGCAGGTTTTCAAGTACTTTCTCTGCCAGAATGGCCTCATACTCGTCTACGTAGTTTTTGCCATTTTCCTGCTTCAAGTAATTGTCGGCGAAGCTGCGGATAGAATCCTGCAGTTCTGGCGTCATTTCCATGTTGAACTGACCCAAAATCTTCTGCATAGTGCGCTCTACGATTTCGTCGTTCGACACCTTCAGGCCCTGTTCCTCTACTACTTTATTGCGAATCATCGACCACTTCAACTCGCGCTCGTAGTCGTCGTAGTGCTCTTCTACCTGCTCTTCAGTGAGTTTGCCTTTGTTGGCACGTACTAGCCACTTCTTGAAGAATTCCTTGGGAACTTCGATGGTCGTATTATTTACCATCTGGTCCACTATCTGGCGGTTAAGCAGGCCATCAGCCTCACGATCGTAGTTCTCCTGTACCGTAGTGCGCACTTTCTCATCGAATTCCTCGCGAGAAGTAATGATGTCCTTGCCGAAAACTTTGTCGAACAACTCCTGATCCAACTCGGGCTTGGTCGTGCGGTTGATTTTCTCAACGTTCAGCACGTATTCGCCGCTTGCGTTGGCAGCCTCATCTTTCGAAAGGCCGGAGAAGTTGGCAATAGCAGAAGCATCGCCATTGAAAGCGTCCTTCAAATCGAAGGTCACGGAATCATTAGGCTTTACACCGATAAATTTATCGACGTTGTTCTTTACCTTATTAATAGGCAGCAACACCGTGCGGCCTTCGCCTTCCTCATCAGCTTTTTTGAGCTTACCATAGAGGTAATCAGTAGCTTCCGACGCCTCGGGGTTGGTGCTCTCACCATACTGGCGAGAAATCTGGTCGTAGGTTTCCTGTAATGTAGCCTCGTCAACACCTATTTGATGACGCTCCACATTCAGTGTTTGATCAGCAGGCAGCTCAAAATCAGGAAGTAAGCCCAATTCGAACTTGAAATCGAAATCCTTCTGCGTGTCAAAGTCAATATCGCTGGCCACGGGCAGGGGCTCGCCCAGAATGCGCACGTTGTTTTCTTTGATATAATTATCAACTGCTTTGCCTAGCAAACCGTTGATTTCTTCCACCAGAATGCTCTTTCCGTACATCTTACGAACTAAGCCTACGGGTACTTTACCCGGCCGGAACCCTTTGATTTGCGCTCTCTTGCTGTAGTCCTTGAGCTTGTTATCAACTGTGGCAGCATAATCGGCCTCAGTCAGGTGTACTGTCAGGATGGCACTAAGCTGGTCGTCGTTTTTATCGAGGGTAATATCCAAAACAGGTGGTCGGTTAAAGGGTAACGGAAATGAAACGGGCCGGCAGCCGGCGAAAAAGAAACCCCCAACGTTTGGGTTGAGGGTTTGGGCATTCTTTAAACTAATATGTGCGGATGGAGGGACTCGAACCCACACGCCTTGCGGCACCAGATCCTAAGTCTGGCACGTCTACCAATTTCGCCACATCCGCCGCAAGGCCAACTGCCTCGGGGCCGCAAAGCTACGCAACGAGTTGGGAAATTCAAACCAACTCCGCAATGAGTAGAGAAGGATTATAGTAAACCCGCGCAAATTTGCCCCCCGCGCACTTTATTTAATAAAATTCAGTGCTGCTCGCTTTCATTCGGATAGCAATCTAGTCTTCTTAAGCCTGATTTTGCCCCCCAGGAGTTGAGCCGCACCTTTTTATGCTGCTGGGTTGTTATAAATGCAACTCGCCCACTAATCATACGCTGAGTTCGTACTTTCGCAGATAACTACGGAGTATTTGCTCCGCCCGCTTACATGGCTACCCTTATTGATCCTGAAGTAGAGCGCAACGAGATTCTGCGGCATTACCGCCGCTTACTTCGTACCGCTAAGCCGTACTTGCACGGCAACGATGCTAAGCTTATTAAAAAAGCTTTTAATACATCGTTGGAGGCGCATAAGAATATGCGTCGCAAGTCCGGCGAGCCATATATTCTGCATCCGTTGGCGGTAGCGCAGATTGCCGTGGAGGAAATCGGGCTGGGCACCACGAGTATTGTTTCGGCGCTGCTGCATGACGTAGTAGAGGATACGCCGATGGAAATATCGGATGTTGAGCGTGAGTTTGGACCTAAGGTGGCGCGCATTATTGACGGGCTAACCAAAATTTCAGGCGTGTTCGACTACGGTACCAGCGAGCAAGCCGAGAACTTTCGCAAAATGCTGCTTACCCTTTCCGAGGATGTACGCGTCATTTTGATAAAGCTTGCCGACCGGTTGCATAATATGCGCACGCTGGAGTCGATGCCCCGGCATAAGCAACTCAAAATAGCCTCCGAAACTATTTACCTATACGCTCCGCTAGCGCATCGTCTGGGGCTATATGCCATCAAAACTGAGCTAGAGGATCTGTACTTAAAGTACACCGATACCGAAGTCTATAATGACTTGGTGACGAAGGTGCGCCAGAGTCGTAGCGCGCGTAATCGCTTTATTAAGGAGTTTGTCGCGCCTATCGACGAGGAATTGAAAGATCAGGGCTTCGATTTTGAGATTAAAGGCCGCCCCAAATCGATTTATTCCATTCTGCGCAAAATGCGCAAGCAGAACGTAACCTTCGATGAGGTGTATGATTTGTTTGCCATTCGCGTCATTCTGGATGTACCGCAGGAGCAAGAAAAAGCCGCTTGTTGGCAGGTGTATTCGATCGTTACCGACTTTTATCAGCCTAACCCCGACCGCCTGCGCGATTGGGTAAGTACGCCCAAGGCCAATGGTTACGAAAGCCTACACACTACGGTCATGTCGCGCACGGGGCAGTGGGTGGAGGTGCAGATACGCTCTAAGCGTATGGACGACATCGCCGAGAAGGGCTACGCCGCGCATTGGAAATACAAGGATACCGGCACCGTGCAAGCGGAATCGACGCTGGAGGCTTGGATTGCGAAGGTGCGTGAGATGCTTGAAACCAATAATTCAAGCGCGCTGGAGTTCATGGATGAGTTTAGGCAGAATCTCTTTGTTAAAGAGGTGTATGCTTTCACACCCAAAGGCAAGCTGGTGATTTTGCCAGATAAGGCAACAGCGCTTGATTTTGCCTTTGATATTCACTCGCAAATTGGCTTACAGTGCTTGGGGGCCAAAGTCAATCAGAAGCTGCAGCCTTTAAGCTATCAGCTCCGCAACGGTGATCAGGTAGAAATCCTGACTTCTCACAAGCAACGACCTACGGAGGAGTGGTTGCAGTATGTAATTACGTCGAAAGCCCGCTCAAAAATTAAAGAATACCTGCGTGATGATAAGCGCTCGAAAGCAGAGGACGGACGCTATCTGGTAGAGAAGCGGCTGGAACTGTTGGGAATCGAGAACAACCAGGAAAACTTAAACCGCCTGCTGGCTCACTTTAATATTTACAACGCACAAGATTTCTTCTATCGCTTGGCAATCGGCCAACTTGACGGGCGTGAAATCAAGGTGGAACTGTTCGATCCAACGATTGAATCGCCTCAGTTGCCTTCTTCCTTGGCGCCAAGATCCTTCGATCAGGAAGTACAAAAGATTCGGGGCGTGAATGCCAATATGCTCGTTATTGGTGAGCACACAGATAAGTTCGACTATCATATTGCCCCCTGCTGCAATCCGATTCCTGGTGATGATGTGTTTGGTTTCGAGACAGAAACCGAAGGCATTATCATTCACCGAACGTCTTGTCCGCAGGCTGTAAAGCTCATGTCGAACTACGGCAGTCGCATTGTGCGTGCCAAGTGGACTGATCAGTTGGAACTGGCTTTTCTGGCTGGTATCCGCATCAAGGGTTCTGATCGGGTAGGCTTGGTCAATGACGTGACGCGTATTATTTCCAATAGCCTCAAAGTCAATATGCGCTCCATCACCATCGATTCGAACGATGGAATGTTTGAGGGGCAGATTATGGTTTTTGTCAATGATACCGACCACTTGCACAAAATGATTCAGCGCCTAAGTAGAGTGAATGGCGTGCTGCTAGTGGAGCGCTTCGCTACATAAGTTCTTAATAGTCCTAGTGAGCCCTAGTTGGTATAAAGAATAAGCTGGGGGGCTTTTTAGCGGTCAGTAATTGGCTTCATCATTATTCAATGGGCAGAAAAGCCCCCCAGTGCTGGAAAGAATTTGGTGATTTAGACAAACGCCCGAAAGTTGAGACTACTAACTCACCTTACCCCCTTACCTTTGTTACTCCTTATATATAAGGTTACAGAATGCTTGATAGAGATAAATTTGAGGAGGTGAAGAAAATTTTCACCGCTTACTTAGAGAATAAAGGATTGCGCAAGACCTCCGAACGCTATGCCATATTGGAGGAAATATATTCTCGTACCGGTCACTTTGATGTTGAGGAGCTGTATACTGGCATGAAAGCCCAAGGCCTACAAGTGAGCCGAGCTACAGTATATAATACGCTTGACTTGTTGGTAGAACATGGGTTGGTAAGCAAGCATCAATTCGGACGTAACCTTGCTCAATATGAGAAGTCATATGGCTACCGGCAGCACGATCACGTTATCTGTACGGAGTGCCACAAAGTAGTCGAATTCTGCGACCCCCGCATTCATGGCATTCAAACCATGGTCGGTGAGCTTTTGAATTTCCATATCTTGCACCACTCTTTGAATCTGTATGGCGTCTGTGGCGATTGCCGCGCTAAAGCCGCCCGCTTACTTCCTGAATGAAAACTGAATCCGCCGTTCAAGACGGTATCCTCTTCGTTCGCCTCACTGGCGACCTCATCGGCAGCCCCGATTCCCAGCCTCTACTGCAAACCATCAATGATCACCTTGGTGAAGGTATAATTCACTGTGCCATCGATCTGTCTAATGTGCGTTTTATCAATAGCACAGGTATTGGGGTAATGGTATCCATTCTGACAAAATTCCGCAACCAAGGAGGCGAATTAGTACTGATCAATCCTTCCGACCTCGTTCGTAAGCTTTTGGTTATTACCAAGCTCGACGCCATTTTCATTATTGCGGCTGATGACGCATCAGCTGCCGAACAATTGAAAGCTACAATCTAATGCCAGTTGACGTACTTGTTGGATTACAGTGGGGAGATGAAGGGAAAGGCAAAATAGTAGATGTATTAGCCCCCACATATGATGTGGTAGCCCGTTTTCAGGGCGGGCCAAATGCTGGTCATACCCTTACGTTTGATGGCCTAAAGCATGTGCTGCACCAAGTCCCTTCGGGTATTTTCCACTCACACATAATAAATGTAGTTGGTAATGGTGTTGTTCTTGACCCCGTGGTTTTCCGGGGTGAACTGCAAAAGCTCACTGATCGGGGAGTAAACTGGGCTCCCAACTTATATATCTCTAAGAAAGCACAGCTTATACTCCCCTCTCATCGTGCTCTTGATCGTATTTCAGAAGAAATGCGTGGGGGGGCAAAATTGGGTCTACTCTCAAAGGTATTGGTCCTACTTATCAGGATAAGATTGGCCGTACAGGCTTACGAGTAGGGGATGTATTGTTGCCCACCTTTCGGCAGCGGTACACAGAAGCCGTAGCCCGGCATGCACAATTTGCGTCTTTCCACGGCCGAGATCTTGAGATTGAATCCTTAGAAGAGGATTTTTTCTCTGCAGTCGAATTTCTGCGTACTCTTCAACTCAGTGATACTGAGTACTTGCTGAACGATTTGCTAAGACAGGGAAAACGCATTCTCGCTGAAGGTGCTCAAGGTTCTTTGCTAGACGTTGATTTTGGAACCTACCCATTTGTCACTTCGTCTAGCACTATCGTTGCCGGCGCTTGTACAGGTTTGGGCGTTGCACCCCGTCATATTGACCGAGTATATGGTATTAGCAAAGCCTATTGTACCCGTGTTGGTAGCGGCCCATTCCCTACTGAGCTACATGATGAAGTAGGGGAGCAGATACGTCAGGCAGGTCGTGAATTTGGTTCTACCACTGGTCGACCGCGGCGTTGCGGTTGGATAGATTTGCCTTCTTTACGCTATAGCATTATGCTGAATGGTGTAACTGAACTTCACTTAATGAAGGCAGATGTGCTTGATGAGTTTGCTGAAATTCAGGTATGCACCCATTATCGGACGCCAGATGGGCAGGATACAGATCTCCTGCCAGACTACGAAGCAATGCAGACCTTAACTCCGGTATATACTACATTGCCCGG